>OZ271919.1:0-3281116 GCA_965602035.1 Natronospirillum sp.
GGTGACGGTGTCGACGGTCAGATCGCCCGCGGTCGCATCCAGCGCGGCGCTGTTGTCCTGGGCCGTGACGGCGTCGCCGTTGTTGTCGGTGGCAGCCGCATCGATGGTCAGCGGACCGTCGGTCAGGGTGCTCACGTCCACGCCGGTCACGCTGTACTCGCCGTTGGCATCCACGGTGGCCGTGGCGGTCACGGTGTTTCCGTTCTGGTCGGTGATCGTCAGGTTGACGGTCTCACCGTCACCCACGTCGGTGCTGCTACCGCTGAGGGCCACGGTTTGTGCCGCGTCATCCACGGTGACGGTGTCGACGGTCAGATCGCCCGCGGTCGCATCCAGCGCGGCGCTGTTGTCCTGGGCCGTGACGGCGTCGCCGTTGTTGTCGGTGGCAGCCGCATCGATGGTCAGCGGACCGTCGGTCAGGGTGCTCACGTCCACGCCGGTCACGCTGTACTCGCCGTTGGCATCCACGGTGGCCGTGGCGGTCACGGTGTCACAAACCGTGGCCCTCAGCGGTAGCAGCACCGACGTGGGTGACGGTGAGACCGTCAACCTGACGATCACCGACCAGAACGGAAACACCGTGACCGCCACGGCCACCGTGGATGCCAACGGCGAGTACAGCGTGACCGGCGTGGACGTGAGCACCCTGACCGACGGTCCGCTGACCATCGATGCGGCTGCCACCGACAACAACGGCGACGCCGTCACGGCCCAGGACAACAGCGCCGCGCTGGATGCGACCGCGGGCGATCTGACCGTCGACACCGTCACCGTGGATGACGCGGCACAAACCGTGGCCCTCAGCGGTAGCAGCACCGACGTGGGTGACGGTGAGACCGTCAACCTGACGATCACCGACCAGAACGGAAACACCGTGACCGCCACGGCCACCGTGGATGCCAACGGCGAGTACAGCGTGACCGGCGTGGACGTGAGCACCCTGACCGACGGTCCGCTGACCATCGATGCGGCTGCCACCGACAACAACGGCGACGCCGTCACGGCCCAGGACAACAGCGCCGCGCTGGATGCGACCGCGGGCGATCTGACCGTCGACACCGTCACCGTGGATGACGCGGCACAAACCGTGGCCCTCAGCGGTAGCAGCACCGACGTGGGTGACGGTGAGACCGTCAACCTGACGATCACCGACCAGAACGGAAACACCGTGACCGCCACGGCCACCGTGGATGCCAACGGCGAGTACAGCGTGACCGGCGTGGACGTGAGCACCCTGACCGACGGTCCGCTGACCATCGATGCGGCTGCCACCGACAACAACGGCGACGCCGTCACGGCCCAGGACAACAGCGCCGCGCTGGATGCGACCGCGGGCGATCTGACCGTCGACACCGTCACCGTGGATGACGCGGCACAAACCGTGGCCCTCAGCGGTAGCAGCACCGACGTGGGTGACGGTGAGACCGTCAACCTGACGATCACCGACCAGAACGGAAACACCGTGACCGCCACGGCCACCGTGGATGCCAACGGCGAGTACAGCGTGACCGGCGTGGACGTGAGCACCCTGACCGACGGTCCGCTGACCATCGATGCGGCTGCCACCGACAACAACGGCGACGCCGTCACGGCCCAGGACAACAGCGCCGCGCTGGATGCGACCGCGGGCGATCTGACCGTCGACACCGTCACCGTGGATGACGCGGCACAAACCGTGGCCCTCAGCGGTAGCAGCACCGACGTGGGTGACGGTGAGACCGTCAACCTGACGATCACCGACCAGAACGGAAACACCGTGACCGCCACGGCCACCGTGGATGCCAACGGCGAGTACAGCGTGACCGGCGTGGACGTGAGCACCCTGACCGACGGTCCGCTGACCATCGATGCGGCTGCCACCGACAACAACGGCGACGCCGTCACGGCCCAGGACAACAGCGCCGCGCTGGATGCGACCGCGGGCGATCTGACCGTCGACACCGTCACCGTGGATGACGCGGCACAAACCGTGGCCCTCAGCGGTAGCAGCACCGACGTGGGTGACGGTGAGACCGTCAACCTGACGATCACCGACCAGAACGGAAACACCGTGACCGCCACGGCCACCGTGGATGCCAACGGCGAGTACAGCGTGACCGGCGTGGACGTGAGCACCCTGACCGACGGTCCGCTGACCATCGATGCGGCTGCCACCGACAACAACGGCGACGCCGTCACGGCCCAGGACAACAGCGCCGCGCTGGATGCGACCGCGGGCGATCTGACCGTCGACACCGTCACCGTGGATGACGCGGCACAAACCGTGGCCCTCAGCGGTAGCAGCACCGACGTGGGTGACGGTGAGACCGTCAACCTGACGATCACCGACCAGAACGGAAACACCGTGACCGCCACGGCCACCGTGGATGCCAACGGCGAGTACAGCGTGACCGGCGTGGACGTGAGCACCCTGACCGACGGTCCGCTGACCATCGATGCGGCTGCCACCGACAACAACGGCGACGCCGTCACGGCCCAGGACAACAGCGCCGCGCTGGATGCGACCGCGGGCGATCTGACCGTCGACACCGTCACCGTGGATGACGCGGCACAAACCGTGGCCCTCAGCGGTAGCAGCACCGACGTGGGTGACGGTGAGACCGTCAACCTGACGATCACCGACCAGAACGGAAACACCGTGACCGCCACGGCCACCGTGGATGCCAACGGCGAGTACAGCGTGACCGGCGTGGACGTGAGCACCCTGACCGACGGTCCGCTGACCATCGATGCGGCTGCCACCGACAACAACGGCGACGCCGTCACGGCCCAGGACAACAGCGCCGCGCTGGATGCGACCGCGGGCGATCTGACCGTCGACACCGTCACCGTGGATGACGCGGCACAAACCGTGGCCCTCAGCGGTAGCAGCACCGACGTGGGTGACGGTGAGACCGTCAACCTGACGATCACCGACCAGAACGGAAACACCGTGACCGCCACGGCCACCGTGGATGCCAACGGCGAGTACAGCGTGACCGGCGTGGACGTGAGCACCCTGACCGACGGTCCGCTGACCATCGATGCGGCTGCCACCGACAACAACGGCGACGCCGTCACGGCCCAGGACAACAGCGCCGCGCTGGATGCGACCGCGGGCGATCTGACCGTCGACACCGTCACCGTGGATGACGCGGCACAAACCGTGGCCCTCAGCGGTAGCAGCACCGACGTGGGTGACGGTGAGACCGTCAACCTGACGATCACCGACCAGAACGGAAACACCGTGACCGCCACGGCCACCGTGGATGCCAACGGCGAGTACAGCGTGACCGGCGTGGACGTGAGCACCCTGACCGACGGTCCGCTGACCATCGATGCGGCTGCCACCGACAACAACGGCGACGCCGTCACGGCCCAGGACAACAGCGCCGCGCTGGATGCGACCGCGGGCGATCTGACCGTCGACACCGTCACCGTGGATGACGCGGCACAAACCGTGGCCCTCAGCGGTAGCAGCACCGACGTGGGTGACGGTGAGACCGTCAACCTGACGATCACCGACCAGAACGGAAACACCGTGACCGCCACGGCCACCGTGGATGCCAACGGCGAGTACAGCGTGACCGGCGTGGACGTGAGCACCCTGACCGACGGTCCGCTGACCATCGATGCGGCTGCCACCGACAACAACGGCGACGCCGTCACGGCCCAGGACAACAGCGCCGCGCTGGATGCGACCGCGGGCGATCTGACCGTCGACACCGTCACCGTGGATGACGCGGCACAAACCGTGGCCCTCAGCGGTAGCAGCACCGACGTGGGTGACGGTGAGACCGTCAACCTGACGATCACCGACCAGAACGGAAACACCGTGACCGCCACGGCCACCGTGGATGCCAACGGCGAGTACAGCGTGACCGGCGTGGACGTGAGCACCCTGACCGACGGTCCGCTGACCATCGATGCGGCTGCCACCGACAACAACGGCGACGCCGTCACGGCCCAGGACAACAGCGCCGCGCTGGATGCGACCGCGGGCGATCTGACCGTCGACACCGTCACCCACGCCGGTCACGCTGTACTCGCCGTTGGCATCCACGGTGGCCGTGGCGGTCACGGTGTTTCCGTTCTGGTCGGTGATCGTCAGGTTGACGGTCTCACCGTCACCCACGTCGGTGCTGCTACCGCTGAGGGCCACGGTTTGTGCCGCGTCATCCACGGTGACGGTGTCGACGGTCAGATCGCCCGCGGTCGCATCCAGCGCGGCGCTGTTGTCCTGGGCCGTGACGGCGTCGCCGTTGTTGTCGGTGGCAGCCGCATCGATGGTCAGCGGACCGTCGGTCAGGGTGCTCACGTCCACGCCGGTCACGCTGTACTCGCCGTTGGCATCCACGGTGGCCGTGGCGGTCACGGTGTTTCCGTTCTGGTCGGTGATCGTCAGGTTGACGGTCTCACCGTCACCCACGTCGGTGCTGCTACCGCTGAGGGCCACGGTTTGTGCCGCGTCATCCACGGTGACGGTGTCGACGGTCAGATCGCCCGCGGTCGCATCCAGCGCGGCGCTGTTGTCCTGGGCCGTGACGGCGTCGCCGTTGTTGTCGGTGGCAGCCGCATCGATGGTCAGCGGACCGTCGGTCAGGGTGCTCACGTCCACGCCGGTCACGCTGTACTCGCCGTTGGCATCCACGGTGGCCGTGGCGGTCACGGTGTTTCCGTTCTGGTCGGTGATCGTCAGGTTGACGGTCTCACCGTCACCCACGTCGGTGCTGCTACCGCTGAGGGCCACGGTTTGTGCCGCGTCATCCACGGTGACGGTGTCGACGGTCAGATCGCCCGCGGTCGCATCCAGCGCGGCGCTGTTGTCCTGGGCCGTGACGGCGTCGCCGTTGTTGTCGGTGGCAGCCGCATCGATGGTCAGCGGACCGTCGGTCAGGGTGCTCACGTCCACGCCGGTCACGCTGTACTCGCCGTTGGCATCCACGGTGGCCGTGGCGGTCACGGTGTTTCCGTTCTGGTCGGTGATCGTCAGGTTGACGGTCTCACCGTCACCCACGTCGGTGCTGCTACCGCTGAGGGCCACGGTTTGTGCCGCGTCATCCACGGTGACGGTGTCGACGGTCAGATCGCCCGCGGTCGCATCCAGCGCGGCGCTGTTGTCCTGGGCCGTGACGGCGTCGCCGTTGTTGTCGGTGGCAGCCGCATCGATGGTCAGCGGACCGTCGGTCAGGGTGCTCACGTCCACGCCGGTCACGCTGTACTCGCCGTTGGCATCCACGGTGGCCGTGGCGGTCACGGTGTTTCCGTTCTGGTCGGTGATCGTCAGGTTGACGGTCTCACCGTCACCCACGTCGGTGCTGCTACCGCTGAGGGCCACGGTTTGTGCCGCGTCATCCACGGTGACGGTGTCGACGGTCAGATCGCCCGCGGTCGCATCCAGCGCGGCGCTGTTGTCCTGGGCCGTGACGGCGTCGCCGTTGTTGTCGGTGGCAGCCGCATCGATGGTCAGCGGACCGTCGGTCAGGGTGCTCACGTCCACGCCGGTCACGCTGTACTCGCCGTTGGCATCCACGGTGGCCGTGGCGGTCACGGTGTTTCCGTTCTGGTCGGTGATCGTCAGGTTGACGGTCTCACCGTCACCCACGTCGGTGCTGCTACCGCTGAGGGCCACGGTTTGTGCCGCGTCATCCACGGTGACGGTGTCGACGGTCAGATCGCCCGCGGTCGCATCCAGCGCGGCGCTGTTGTCCTGGGCCGTGACGGCGTCGCCGTTGTTGTCGGTGGCAGCCGCATCGATGGTCAGCGGACCGTCGGTCAGGGTGCTCACGTCCACGCCGGTCACGCTGTACTCGCCGTTGGCATCCACGGTGGCCGTGGCGGTCACGGTGTTTCCGTTCTGGTCGGTGATCGTCAGGTTGACGGTCTCACCGTCACCCACGTCGGTGCTGCTACCGCTGAGGGCCACGGTTTGTGCCGCGTCATCCACGGTGACGGTGTCGACGGTCAGATCGCCCGCGGTCGCATCCAGCGCGGCGCTGTTGTCCTGGGCCGTGACGGCGTCGCCGTTGTTGTCGGTGGCAGCCGCATCGATGGTCAGCGGACCGTCGGTCAGGGTGCTCACGTCCACGCCGGTCACGCTGTACTCGCCGTTGGCATCCACGGTGGCCGTGGCGGTCACGGTGTTTCCGTTCTGGTCGGTGATCGTCAGGTTGACGGTCTCACCGTCACCCACGTCGGTGCTGCTACCGCTGAGGGCCACGGTTTGTGCCGCGTCATCCACGGTGACGGTGTCGACGGTCAGATCGCCCGCGGTCGCATCCAGCGCGGCGCTGTTGTCCTGGGCCGTGACGGCGTCGCCGTTGTTGTCGGTGGCAGCCGCATCGATGGTCAGCGGACCGTCGGTCAGGGTGCTCACGTCCACGCCGGTCACGCTGTACTCGCCGTTGGCATCCACGGTGGCCGTGGCGGTCACGGTGTTTCCGTTCTGGTCGGTGATCGTCAGGTTGACGGTCTCACCGTCACCCACGTCGGTGCTGCTACCGCTGAGGGCCACGGTTTGTGCCGCGTCATCCACGGTGACGGTGTCGACGGTCAGATCGCCCGCGGTCGCATCCAGCGCGGCGCTGTTGTCCTGGGCCGTGACGGCGTCGCCGTTGTTGTCGGTGGCAGCCGCATCGATGGTCAGCGGACCGTCGGTCAGGGTGCTCACGTCCACGCCGGTCACGCTGTACTCGCCGTTGGCATCCACGGTGGCCGTGGCGGTCACGGTGTTTCCGTTCTGGTCGGTGATCGTCAGGTTGACGGTCTCACCGTCACCCACGTCGGTGCTGCTACCGCTGAGGGCCACGGTTTGTGCCGCGTCATCCACGGTGACGGTGTCGACGGTCAGATCGCCCGCGGTCGCATCCAGCGCGGCGCTGTTGTCCTGGGCCGTGACGGCGTCGCCGTTGTTGTCGGTGGCAGCCGCATCGATGGTCAGCGGACCGTCGGTCAGGGTGCTCACGTCCACTGCGACCGCGGGCGATCTGACCGTCGACACCGTCACCGTGGATGACGCGGCACAAACCGTGGCCCTCAGCGGTAGCAGCACCGACGTGGGTGACGGTGAGACCGTCAACCTGACGATCACCGACCAGAACGGAAACACCGTGACCGCCACGGCCACCGTGGATGCCAACGGCGAGTACAGCGTGACCGGCGTGGACGTGAGCACCCTGACCGACGGTCCGCTGACCATCGATGCGGCTGCCACCGACAACAACGGCGACGCCGTCACGGCCCAGGACAACAGCGCCGCGCTGGATGCGGTGGAAGAGGTTGAAATTAGCGCAATTTCTGCTGCTTCGGTTGGTGGCGCCACCGACATCATCGCCCAGGTCTGGGGCTCCCTGGACAACGACAACTTTGCTGTCGTCAGCAACGCGGTAGACACACAGGACGACAATCAGACCCTGTCGCCCAACTGGTTCGAGTCCAACTGGACACGCAACCTTGAGCTGATCAGCACCGATGGCAGCAATGACACCTATCTGATGTCGGAGGGTGATACCTACCAGGTAACCTGGCAGGAATGGGCCAATGGTGGCTGGCAGACCCGCGAGATCGAAGCTACGGTTACACGCTCCGATCAGGTTGATGCCCAGGGCGGCGACCGCGATATCGTCGTCCTTTCCGGTCAGACAGAGAATGGCAACACCGTCTCCCTGATTATTGACTCGGAAGGCGTGGAAACCGGCTGGAATGTAGCCTATTACGCCAATGACCAGCACGGTACCAATGTTGGCTTCCGCGGCATTGAAGTCACCGGAACCTCAGAACCGGGCGCCGAAGTCGTTCTTTCGGACGAAGATGGCAACGTGCTGGCTACGATTACCGCAGATGGCAATGGTCAATGGGCAGCCGTATTGGATCAGGTCGCATCGGATACCGGTGAGATCACCGCTACCGCGACTGACCCGAACGGCATGGTGTCTGTGGATACGCTGTCGTATGACCTGTCCGCCGGAGACTCACCCGGCGGAGATGGCTCTGTATCCACTGGGTCTATCACGGTAACTGACTTCGAAATTGATGAGTCCGGTTCTGTTGAAGTTCCTCTGGATGAAGCGCTGGCAGCGTCTCCGCAGTCAGAATTTGCCCTGGCGACCAGCGCCGATGGCATCAATCTGACATCAATGGGTGTACTCACCGGTGACGACGGCGAAACGTACACCGTCTGGCGTCTGCGCAACGGCACTGAGGACGAACTGGATGTGTCGCTCAGCGCATACGGTAACGGCTCTGCTGATGCTTTCACTGTTCCGGCGAACTCTGATCTGTTTGTTACCAGTACGCAGTCAGGTACTCACGTTCTGAACTGGGATGGAGGGTCAGCGACGAAAGCTGCCGGGTCGCATACGTTCAGTTACGGTGAGACAGTGCCCCTGTCGACAGCGACCCTCAGCGTAACCGTAGCCCTTGCCAATATTGCATTCGGCTCTACGCTTCAACTGACTGTTTCTGATGAGCAGGGAAATTCAACCAGTGTTCAGGTTAATGCCACGGATGCTCAAACGTTAACGATGCCGGAAGTCGATCTGTCCGGTCTGGAGCCTGGTGAGCTTGACTACTCGGTCTCTGCGACGGGCAAGGATGGCAATACTGCGGCCTCTGCCGGCACAGTGAGCTGGGAGCGCCAGGCCACGACAGAGCCGTCAGACGCTCCCGTGCAGCCCATCATCACTGAAGTGGAATTCGATGACGACCTCCAGTTCGTCTATGACGGGAAGGTTTACGACGCCGACGACGCGCGCAATTTCAACAACGGCAACTACAATGGCCCGGGTGATTCAAACGCCAATGGCAACAATCATGGTGGCGACAGCGACCAGCATATCTACAAGAACATCAACAACTCATCGTTCAATCTTGCCGAGGGTGAATCGTTCTTTGTTGTGACGGGCAACCTTCACAACGTGAACGTTAACCTGAATGGGAACAATGACAATGTGGTGGTATTGCACGACGGCAACGTCAAGAACGCCTCCTTCAATGCCGGGCAGGGATTCGATGTGCTGTACCTGGGCAGTGATGCCGACGTCAATGTGTCGAGTCTCAATGACAACAACGGGGTACTTTCAGGCCAGTTGAGCGTTAACGGCAAGCAGATGACCATCAATAACTTCGATGCCGTGGTTGTCGGCGATGAAATCGTGAAAGGCGGCGGTGAGCTGCCGGAATCCCCATGGCAAAAGTCGGTCGAAATCGAAGGCATCGCCCCCCAGGGCAGCACTGTAGAGGTCTATTTCAATGACGAACTCATTGGCACGGCGACGGTTGAAGCCGATGAAGACATTGATGAGCGGGAATGGGAGCTTGACGCGACTCTGCCTGTCACCACAACCGGCACAATCACCGCCGTTGCGATTGACGAGTCAGGTAATCGAAGTGACGTTTCTGACGCTGTAAATGTCAATAATGGCAATGACTTCGAGCTTGAAGATGACTCACTGGCAGACCTGCTGGGAGGAATGGCAATCCCGCTTGATGGAGACAGTGACGGAGAAACTACAAGTTCTGACAGCGATAACATTGACACGGAGAGTGGTCTGGGCAGAAGCTCAGAAGATGACGAGATACTAATGGTCGAAGACTTGCTGGGCTCGGAAGAAGAGAATCTGAGTCACTTTATCCAGACAACACAGGAAGGCGAAGACACCATTGTTCATATCAGCCGAACCGGAAACTTCGACGACAATGGCAGTAATCTGGGTGAAGCAGATCACAGTTTCGTCCTGCACGGTATTGATGCCGGTACAATGGACAATGACGCGTTGGAACAGTTACTCAAGAACTCACAGTTTCTGATTGATCAGTAAACGGGGCAGGGTCGGATGTACATCAAGAAGAATGAGAACGGCGAAATTGTGGCGATCAGCGCGGAGCCGCTGCCCGGGATCGATGAACCGGTTTCCGGAGACGACAGCGCGGTCGAGGATTTCCTGCGAAACCTCGGTCTGGGGGCACCGGCCGCCATGGCGGCATCTGACCTGGAAATGGCACGTGTCATGGAGGATGTGATCGAGTTGCTCGTCGATCGGCAGGTCTTCCGGTTCACCGATTTGCCGCGCCCGGCGCAGCAGAAACTGAACCAGCGTCAGGCGATGCGCAACCAGTCTCGTGCTATTGATATTCTGGACGACGATGAAGTGCTGGGGTTCTGACCGGACCTCGCACTTCGATTAATGCCAGGGGCGCCCGTGCTCAATCCGGGATTCCCGGGCCCGTCGCCGCGTCTATACCGATATCGGCGAGCGTCGTCAGCACATCCCGGTTGCGAATACCCTGGGCGATCATGGTTATACCGAGGGAATGGCCCAGCGTGCAAAGACCGCGAACAAACTGCTGTTGCGTTGGGTCAGACAGGATACCGGCCAATTGTGTCGGATCCAGCTTTATGTAATCCAGACCGAGGTCATGCAATGAGTCCATGTGCGTGAAGTCGGCACCGCAGTGTTCCAACCCTACCTGACACCCGCGTGATCGAAGCTGCCGGCAGAATACGTTGAAAGTTTCAGCGGCACGAACAGCGCTGAATTCAGGAAATTCAAATGCCAGTCTGTCGCACCATTGTGGTGCCTGATCCAGTAACGCCAGTATGTCAGATTGGGCAAGGGGGTCTCCCAGCGTATCGGCAGACAGATTGATGGCGTGTCGTTCGGCCGTGCCCGCGGCTGCTTCGCTCTGCAACTGTTCGAGTACCACCTGCAGTATGGCGAGATCAAGCGCGGGCAGCATGTCGAGCCGGGCAAGCCAGGGAACGAAATAACTGGCCGGGCGTACTTCGTTGTCGAGCGCCATTCGGGCGGGGTGCTCAATCTGCACCACCTCGGCGCTCTCTAGTGCTATCACCGGGTAATCGGCGGACTGCACCGCGCCACTGTTCAGTGCAGGCACCAGAACATCGCGCCAGTCCTCAAGTGACTGGTGAGGTGGCTGATCCCGCTCACTGGTGCTCACTTCAACCAGTGCCAGCGCCTGGCCAGACTGCTCGGCCTGTGCCAGTGCGCCGTCGATCTGCACCATAACGGCGGCACGCTCAGCCGTGTCATCGAAATGGTCAACGGCAACCGGTATCTGCAGGTCACCATCCGGGTAGTCACTGCGCAGACCGGTGAGAGCCTGGCGCAATTCATCAATTGCTGCTGCCGCATCGTATCGACCGGGAAAAACCAGCGCAAAATCGGTGCCGTTCAGTCGACCGGCGGCTGCGCCACCCCGAGCATCACGCATTGTCATCAGCGTCCCGCCGAGAGCCTGCAGCAAGGCGTCGGCCTGCTTTCGACCCAGCACCTGATTCAGCGCCTGCAAATGCATGACCCGCACCAGAATCAGTGTTCCTCCTCCGCTGTGGCTGTCGGTGCCCAGCAGCTCATTGAACGCATGCATGAAATGCTCGCGATTGAGCAGCCCGGTCAGTTCATCCTGCTGAAGTCGGCGTCGCAGCGAATCAAGTTGCCGAGCCTCCTTGTCAAGCATCTCCCGAATGCGGCCGGTAAGGCGGTTCATGGCGGTCACCAGCTGACGGAACTCCCGAGTTCGTGGCTCGTCGGAGAGGGTGAACCGACGATCACCCAGTGCTTCAGCCTGTGCTACTACGACATTGAGAGGCTTTGCGATGGTCCGGATCAATACCGTGCCGGCGATGCCGGCAAGCAGTCCCGTGGCGGCAAACCATTGCAGCAGGCGCACGGTGCCCTGCCAGAGGCTGTCTATGGCATAGCCCGTGTGGCTCTGCAGCTCTATGCGCCCGAACTGGCCCCAACCGTCCTGAATTACGGCGCTCGCCGGCTGTGTGGTGATTGGAATCAGAGCAGCGAACCAGTCCGGTGATGACACCCTGGTATCACCCTCGAACGTCCGGTCGACCAGTACATTTCCGCCAGTATCCAACAGCCTGATGAACTGGTAGTGGCCAGCGTCGAACTGGGCAGCAATCAACAGTTCCAGAGTCACCAGGTCTTTTTCCATCTGTGACATGGACAGCGCCAGCGCTGTGGCGTTGTCGCTGTCTTTGAGCTGCAGTTGCTGCTGCAGATAGGTTTTTGCCGACAGCGTCGACACGATCGCACTGCCGCCGAACGCCAGTACCATCAAAAGTGCAATGCCGATCCATAATTGCTTTATCAGCGACATGGCAAGACCTCCCAGTGCGGCCATTGCGCCGCGTCGAATTTGATCCGGACCGTCGGCTGCCAGTTGAACACGCTGTCCGTAATCATGGTGTGATTCCCTCGAGTTGCAGGCGTCGCAGCACATCCCGCCAGCGCGAGAGGCGGGCAGTGGGGTCGCCGGCAGAGCGGGCCTGCCCGCCTACCCAGATGCCTTCGCTGTTGAAACTGAATACCGGTAACAGATCGTTGCGCTGTGAAGCCGGCAAAATATCGGTGCGTATGTTGTCCAGAACCAGGGGAATGGATGCAGGCGTCTCATAGTGCCCCAGTACCATGTGTGCCTGATTGCCTTCAGGCAATCTTGCATTGACGTAGATCAGGCGCAGATTCGCATTGGCCACTCCCAGAAGCCTGAGGCTGACATACTTTGCTATGCTGAAGTCTTCACAGTCTCCGGCTGCCGCTGCGAGAGTTTCGAGCGGTGTAGCCCAGTAGTCTTCTTCGCCCCAGACCCGGGTATCGTCCTGCCAGGCCACCCACTCGTTGAAGAAACGGTTTACCGCTTCCATTTGTTGCCGCGCTGGCTCTGAACCGAGCGATTCCAGCAACGAAAGCCACTCACGCGCCGCAAAAACGGAGGCCTCCCCATAGTCACTGCCAGCGACTTCGAGCACGCGGTCTGTATCGAGCCGCATGGCCAGGGTCGGGCAGGCAAGGCCGGCAGCTCCCGACAGAAGACCCAGTAATAACTGTCGTCTGGACAGCACGCCAGCGCGTCAGATCAGCGACGGTAATGAAAAGCTGGGTGACTCAGGCTGCAATCCGGGCATGTCGGTCTCACTCTCTTCTTCTGTCGGGAACATCCAGCGTAACAGGTCGTAATAGCGGCGAATATTCTGTACGTAGATCACCGGCTCTTCGCCGCGCGCAAAGCCATAGCGGGTGAATCGATAATAATCCGGGTCGCGCAATCGGGGAAGTATCTCACGCAGGTCAGTCCAGTAATTCGATGGCATATCAAGGGCTTCTGCGATGCGCATGGCATCCATCAAATGCCCCATGCCGACGTTGTAGGCCGCCAGTGCGTACCAGGTGCGATCGGGCTCTGTCACGGATTCCGGTACCCGTTCGCGCAAGTCTGCCAGATATCGGGCACCGCCATTAATACTCTGCTCCGGGTCCAGCCGGTTGGAGATGCCCAGGTCACCGGCGGTGGGCAGAGTCAGCATCATAATGCCCCGAACGCCGGTCGGTGAAATTGCATCCGGCTCCCAGTGCGATTCCTGGTAGCCCTGAGCGGCCAGCAGCCGCCAGTCGATGCCATTTTCCGCTGCCGCTGATCTGAACAGATCTTCCAGCGCAGGCAATCGACTCTCGACATGGCGCTCAAACCGCCGTACTCCCACATAATCGAATTCGCGCAGGTGGCCGAAATACTGGTCCCGCACCACTTCAAGCTGGCCACTGGCTTCCCATTCATTGATGAACGCGTTGGCTGCTTCGCGCAGTGTGCCATCTTCACGGGCATGAAATGCCCAGCCAACGGGCTGTTCTTCGGTCAGATCAAAATTGTGTCGCAGCCCCGGGAAGTACGGTCGGTAAAAGGCATAGTCGCTGGAATCGATCACGGCATAATCCATGGATTCGCTTTCCAGCTCGCTGAGTACCTCGTCGGTGGTGCCTGCGATTGATACTACGGTTTCCGGTAGCTCGCCGTCGAGCGCACGGGTCAACGGTGAGTCCGCTCTCACGGCGCCTTGGTAGTCTGAAATCTCTGACTGCTCAATAGCGTTTCCGCGCGAGGATACGACTTGCGGCACCACGGTCATGAACGGTTCGGAAAATTCAAGATTCGGCGATGTCGCTGCCGAAATCAGTCCGCCGGCCGCCAGGTCCGCAAACCCCAGTTCGAGCGCGCGGACCAACTCGGAATAGTCCGGCACCGTCTGGATGTGAAGCTGTACGCCGAGGTGCGTCGCGAAGCCATCGATCAGAGCGGTTGTGAACCTGTCCTGGCCAACGTTGATATGCCGCGGGTCCTCCAGAACGACCACCCGAAGCCGTTCTTCGCGGAGCACGGAATCAAGGTGTGTCGCCCGGGAAAACCCCAACAGGAAGAAAAGTACGAGCCCGGTCAGCGCCACGATCCAGAGCGCGGTGTGGCGATACGGAGGCTGCAGGAACAATGGCACCATAGACAATGAAAACTTACCCGTCTTCCAGTATTATACGCGCCCGAGATCAATGCGGCGAGATATGTGAGGCTGGACAATTATGAAGCGACTTCGCGGCGCCCCCGCACTGTCAGAATTCCGTGCACAGCGTTTACTGGAGGCTGTGCAGGCGCGGTGCCCGCATGTTGAGGGTGTCTACGCGGAGTTTGTTCACTTTGCTGATCTGCAGGACGACCTGAAGCCCGATCAGGAGCGGCTGCTTGACCGGCTGCTTACCTATGGACCCCGTCTGGCCCGTCCGACCCAGGTCAGCGGTGAACTCATGCTGGTGATCCCGCGGCCCGGCACCATTTCTCCCTGGTCGTCCAAGGCAACCGATATCGCACACAACTGCGGGCTCACACAGGTGCGCCGTCTCGAACGCGGTGTGGCCTGGTATGTGTCAGCGTCAGAGCCACTGTCTCATACCGACAGAGAGGCGATTGCCCCGGCGCTGCACGACCGGATGATCGAAGTGATTGTGCAGCAATGGCACGAGGCGGATGCGCTGTTCACTACCTCTGAACCGGTGCCGCTGGAGACTGTCGACCTGTCCGCGGGCGGCCGACCGGCACTGGAAGAAGCCAACGAGCGAATGGGGCTGGCGCTCGCCGATGATGAAATTGACTACCTTGTCACCAGCTTTGCCGAACTCAGGCGCAACCCGACGGATGTTGAGCTGATGATGTTCGCTCAGGCCAATTCCGAACACTGTCGGCACAAGATCTTCAACGCCAGTTGGACGGTAAATGGCGAGCTACAGTCGCATTCACTGTTTCAGATGATTCGTTATACCCACGAATGCACACCGGATGGCGTGCTCTCTGCTTACCGCGATAATTCGGCGGTAGTCGAGGGCTTCCGGGCCGGCCGCTACTACCCGGCGCCAGAGAGCGCGGAATACCGGTGGTCTGAAGAACCTGTGCATATTCTGATGAAAGTCGAAACGCACAACCACCCCACGGCCATTTCCCCTTTTCCGGGCGCGGCCACCGGCTCGGGCGGTGAAATTCGTGATGAGGGGGCGACGGGTCTCGGAGCCAAACCGAAAGCCGGTATGACGGGGTTTACCGTCAGCAACCTGCATATACCGGGCTACGTGCAGCCCTGGGAAACAGAGTACGGGCGGCCTGAGCGCATGAGCGCGCCGCTGGATATCATGCTCGATGGGCCGTTGGGCGGCGCAGCGTTCAATAACGAGTTCGGCCGGCCGAATCTTGCCGGCTACTTTCGCACGTTCGAAGTGACAGCGCCCGGAATTGACGGACCCTGTGTCTGGGGATACCACAAGCCCATCATGATCGCGGGTGGTTACGGGAACATCAAAGCCGAGCACGTAGACAAACAATGGGATGCCGTGCCATCGGGTGCAAAACTGATTGTTCTGGGCGGTCCTGCCATGCAGATCGGCCTGGGTGGCGGTGCTGCCTCTTCTGTGTCTTCAGGCACTGCCCAGGCGGAGCTCGACTTCGCTTCCGTGCAACGCGGCAACCCGGAAATGGAACGACGGTGCCAGGAAGTCATTGACCGGTGCTGGCAGATGGGCGCCAACAACCCGATTCTCTTTATCCACGATGTCGGTGCGGGTGGGCTGTCGAACGCGCTGCCGGAGCTGATCAATGACGGGGGCTGTGGTGGCCGTATTGAGCTGCGTGATATTCCAAGTGATGAGCCCGGCATGTCGCCGCTCGCTATCTGGAGCAATGAATCCCAGGAACGTTACGTGCTGGCGGTCGGCCCGGAAAGAATGGCTGATTTTGAGTCCATGTGCGAACGTGAGCGATGCCCGATGGCCGTGGTGGGCGAAACAACCGACGATGGCCAACTGAGCGTCAGTGATCGCCAGCTTGGCGGAAACCCGGTCGATATGCCATTGAGCGTATTGCTGGGTAAGCCGCCCAAGATGCATCGGGCTTTTGAGCGTGCGGAGCGGCCACAGCAGAAGTCGCTGCCGGACGCACCACTCGCGGAGATGGCAGAGCGCGTATTGCGGCTGCCCGCCGTTGCCAGCAAGAGCTTCCTGATCACCATTGGCGATCGTTCAATTACCGGGACCGTGGTGCGTGACCAGATGGTCGGGCCCTGGCAGATGCCGGTTTCCGACGCCGCAATAACTGCCACCGGGTACCGGGGCTATACCGGTGAGGCGATGGCCGTGGGTGAGCGTACCCCCGTCGCTGTGCTGGACCCGGCTGCATCTGGCCGGCTGGCCATTGCCGAAGTTGTTACCAATATGGCCAGTGTCGGCCTGCGGCGGCTGGGCGATATACGGATCAGCGCCAACTGGATGGCAGCTGCCGGTCATCCGGGAGAAGATCAGGCCCTCTACGATACCGTTCGCAGCGTGGGCCTCGAGCTCTGCCCACAGCTTGGCATCACCATACCGGTGGGCAAGGACTCCATGTCCATGAAGACGGTCTGGCAGGAAGAGAATTCGGACCGGTCCGTTGTGTCTCCGGTGTCGCTGGTGGCGACCGGGTTTGCTCCGGTGCCTGATGTCCGCACGGCGGCCACGCCCCAACTGCGTACCGATCAGGGGCCGACCCGGCTGTTGCTGGTGGACCTCGGGCATGGTCGGAACCGGCTGGGGGGCTCGGCGCTGGCACAGGTGTATGGTGGGACCGGTCACACACCCGCGGATCTCGATTACGCGGAAGACCTGAAGATGTTTTTCAGCGCAATCCAGTCGCTGCTGTCGCGCCAGTTGTTGCTGGCATACCATGACCGGTCAGACGGTGGTCTGTTTGCGACACTGGCGGAAATGGCCTTTGCCGGAAAAACCGGCGTCGATATTGAACTGGACGCGGCCCAGGAAAAGTCCCAGTACAGCGTGACCGGTATCCCGGGCATTCTGTTCAGCGAGGAGCCGGGGGCGGTGGTGCAGGTTCGGGAGTCTGACCTGGAGGCCGTCTTGACGGAAGTGGCGCGCCACGGTATCGGTGATTATGTCATTCCGATCGGCACACTCAACCAGAGTGACCGGTTGCAGGTCACATCGCGTGGTGAGGCGGTTCTCACGGTGGAGCGGTCACAGGCGTTACGATGGTGGTGGGAAACCAGCTACCGGATGCAGGAATTGCGCGACAACACCGAGTGCGCGAAGTCTGAATTCGATCGCTGGCTGGACCATGAAGACCCTGGCCTGCATGCTCACCTGACCTTTGACTTGACAGAGCACGCCGACGAACCCGAACCGGGTTCACGGCCTCGAGTCGCCGTGCTGCGCGAACAGGGCGTCAACGGCCATGTTGAAATGGCTGCAGCCTTTGATCGAGCCGGGTTTGTCGCCGTTGATGTTCACATGAGTGACATTCTCTCGGGGCGGGACGATCTTTCGGGCTATGACGGTCTTGTGGCCTGCGGCGGTTTCTCCTACGGCGATGTCCTGGGTGCCGGCGAGGGGTGGGCAAAGTCTATCCTGTTTAACCAGAACGCACGTGAGGCCTTTCAACAGTTCTTTGAGCGTGCGGATACATTCACTCTGGGGGTGTGCAATGGGTGTCAGATGTTGGCCAATCTGTGCGAGCTTATTCCCGGAACAGAGCATTGGCCGCACTTCGTGCGCAACGAAAGTGAGCAGTTTGAAGCACGCACTGTCATGGTAGAGGTGCAGGACAGCCCCTCTTTATTGCTGGCTGGTATGGCCGGCTCACGTTTTCCGGTACCGGTAGCGCACGGGGAAGGCAGGGCCGACTTCGCCGCGGGTGGGCCGGAAACCGCCGCAGGCATGGTGGCACTGCGTTATGTTGATAACCGTGGGCGCCTAACGTCCCAGTATCCCTTCAATCCGAACGGTTCTCCCGAGGGCATTACTGGGCTGAGTTCGGCAGATGGGCGCGTTACCATCATGATGCCGCATCCGGAGCGGGCGTTTCGGTCGATCACCAATTCCTGGGCGCCGGCAGAATGGGGCGAAGACAGCCCCTGGATGACCATGTTCCGCAATGCCCGGCGCTGGGTCGACCAGCGGACGGACTGACATGTCGGGACTGCTGATCCTCATTGCACTGGTAACCCTGTTCCTGTTTGGCTTCGCGTTACTGTTTATCCGCATGGAGCGAAGCCCCATGTACAGAACTACCCGCGACAGCATGATTCGTCTGTTTGAGCGGGTTCTGGACGGCAAGGCCAGTGATCTCGAATGGCGGACGTTTCTCTCGATCCCGGTGCGCCATGATGAATTTCTGGAGGACGTACGCCAGCGCTGCGAGTTTCTGGACGATACGTACGGCCGCAATATCCGCGGGTATGTCCTGACCCGTGAAGGCCGGGAACAACTTTCCGAGCTGCTGGACGAACTGCACCGGTATGACCACAAGGATTTCTGAGTCGGCAACGCCGGGGCTGTTATGGCTCGCGCCCATGGAAGGCGTTATGGATGCGACGATGCGGGCGCTGATCACATCGGCCGGTCCGTTCGACCTCTGTGTTACCGAATTTCTCCGCGTGGTGGATGAGCTGTTGCCGTCCAGGGTATTCCACAGGCTGTGCCCGGAGCTGCGGGAAAATGCCGGGCACACACCGAGTGGGGTGCCGCTGCGCCTGCAATTACTCGGGCAGAACCCGGAAGCGCTTGCTTTGAACGCACAGCGTGCTGTCGCGCTCGGCTCCCACGGCGTGGACCTCAACTTCGGCTGCCCGGCCAAGACGGTGAACAAGAGTCGTGGTGGGGCGATTCTCCTCGACGAACCGGAAACCCTGTATCAGATTGTCCGTGCCGTGCGCGCCGCCGTGCCGGCCCATGAACCGGTGTCGGCAAAAATGCGCCTTGGCTTCAATGACCGCTGCCACATGGTCGACAATGCCCGGGCACTCGAGGCCGGTGGCGCGGGTCTGATCACTGTGCACGCACGCACCCGGGCAGACAGTTACCGGCCGCCGGCGTATTGGGAGTGTATCCCCGAGATTCAGGCAGCCGTGTCGGTTCCGGTTGTTGCCAATGGCGAGGTCTGGAGCATGCAGGACTATCAACGCTGTCGTGCCGTGACCGGGGTGGCCGACATCATGGTAGGGCGAGGAGCGCTGTCTCTGCCCAATCTGGGCGCTGTGCTGAAACAGGGCGCCAGGCCCTGGGGTTGGGACGATACCAGAGGAGCGCTGTGCCGGCTGGCCGCCACCGATCTGGAAGCGGGCCGCCAGCGCTATATGCCAGGGCGCATCAAGCAGTGGTTGGGCTATCTGCGCCGGCAGTACCGGGGCGCTGAGACGCTGTTCCAGCAGATTCGCCGTATCACCGACGCACAGCAGTTGTACAGGGCGCTCGGTGGTGACGGCAACGAGCCTGAGCAGCGCTGAGCTTCAATCGTCGAGTCCGAACAGATGGGCCAGATCCGAAGTGTCCACCAGCGGGTCATCCAGGTCCACACTGATGCGCGAATGCGCCAGTGTCCAGGCCCGGCCCGTAATATCGCTGTCCAGTGCCTGATGCTCACCTACACGGGCTTTGCCGAGAACGGTGCCGCGGAATGAGCTGTTACGGGGCGAGACCGTCTCCAGCCATTGGCCATCGCGGATCAGGCCCTGTTCGTACATCAAAGCCAGCCGCGCTGATGTGCCCGTGCCGGTCGGGCTGCGGCATATCACACCCGGGTGAACATAGGTCGCTGATCGCGAGCGGAAACCATTGCCCTCAACCTGCTCTACCGGGCTGGTGAAATGAGCAAACGGCAGCGGGCCCACATCGCCGAGCTCCGGGTGTTCCGCCCGGAATTCCGGGCGCACCGTGCGCACGAATGCATCCCCGAAGGCGGCGAGCGCAATCATTTCGTCCGCGACCAGCTCAAAACCGAGCCGGCTGGCGTCAACCAGCGCGAAGAAGGCACCGCTCCAGACAATGTCGTAGGGCACGGATCCGTAATTGGGGACCTCGGCGGTCAGTCCACGCTGATGCACATAGGCCGGCTCCCCTTTGGTAGTAGCAGACACCACCCGGCCGTTACGGTTCACGGTGCGGACCCGTGCCAGCCCGGCCGGGGATTCAAGCACGACCTCCTGTTCGCCTTCCTGCATCGGAACCAGGCCACTCTCCAGCACGGCTGTGGCTGTGCAGATGGTGTTCGACCCTGAATACAACGGGTAGCCCATGGCCTCCATGATGATATAGCCCGCCTGGGCTTCCGGGTGTGACGGCTCTACGATCAGGTCCACGGACATGGCCGGGTCGCCATAAGGCTCGGAGAGCAACAATCGGCGCAGGCCATCCCCATGCTCCTGCAGATAGCGCATTTTCTCGAGTACCGTCGCGCCGGGCAATTGTTCGATACCGCTTACCACAATGCGGCTGACATCGCCGCCGGACTGGGTATCAATAACCTCCATAGTGCGCTCGCGGGCGTTGTTCTGGCGAAGCATGTTTGCTCGGTTACCTGGCATCAAGGGCTCCCTTGCTTTTTCGGGATTGTGGCTACCTGCCCGGCCGACATTCTGGGCGGCCGGGCCGGGTAAGCTGGCATGGCAGACAAATATTGTCTCTCACCGAGTCATAAAGCAGACCGGAGAGTTCAGTCTGTTCAGAAACTAGTGCCAGATCGCGACAGGATCAAGCCTTTTTGCACGGAATGATTGCCACGATTTCGCGCCGTGAAACCTCGTGTTGTATAGTGTCGGCTTTCACAGCATGGAACGGAGCAGTCATGCTCGGGTTGATCAATCGCTTTCCGGAACTCCGCGGGTTGCCGCGCGAGGAACAGAAGCAGTGGCTTGAACGCGCACGGTATGAGGTATTTGTCAGCCAGCGCCGTACCGGCGCTGGTGCACTGTATTTTCTGATCAGTCTCAGCGTCGGCTTCGCTATTGTCCTGATAGGCCAGGTGCAGTTCGGCTTTGGCCAGACGCTGGGGTTCGTTACCTTGTTCCTGGGTCTGGCGGCCGCCGCAGTGATCTTCCGGATTCTGTACGGCCGGTTGATCCGCTCAGGGCTGAAAACATGTATGCAACGTGAGCAGAAAGAGGGCAGGACATCTTCCTGACCTCGCCGGCCGGTGCAGAAGGCAGGCCGTTACAGACTAACCACGGATCAGTTGGAGGAAGTAATAGTGGGATTACACCTGACACAGGTATGGCAGCGGCTGGCGGGAATGCTGCTTGTTGCCCTGGCCAGCACGGGGACTTTGGCTCAGGAGGGGCCCTCACCATCGCAGCAACTGGCGGATATTCTTCAGGATGATGCGGCGCGAGCCCAGTTGATAGAGGAACTCCGCGGCGCAGCGGGGAGTCTGCCCGAAGGTCTGGCCGCTGAAGCCGAGGCACCGGCCTCATTCTCACAGACGCTTGCAGGGGCAACGCAGAATATTGCACAGGGCATTCTGAACGATGGCGTTGCGGCAGTGAACGCACTGATGGCGCTCAACAGTGAGCGGTCGGATTTTGTGCTGGCTGACTTCGTGAGCGGTCTGATCGGCCTGCTGATCGTCGGTGCGGTGACCCTGGTCGCGGTAGGTGTCTTTCGTGGCATGGCGCGTCCGGTTTTTCGGCGTGCCGCTGATATGGCGACCAACGCCACACTGCTGCGACGGGCGGGCGCCGTGATCTGGGCGACGCTGTTCGACGCTCTGGTGATTCTCGCTGCCTGGTTAGCAGGCTATGTGGCAGTAGCGCTGATGGGCAGCCTGACGGAAGCCACCAGCACGTTTGCGGCTTTGTTCCTGAATGCATTTCTGTTTATTGAGCTGTTCAAACTGGCGCTTCGTGTGCTGTTTGCGGCCCGCGACGATGCCCTGCGGCTGCTGCCCATGGGTGCGGAAAATGCGGCCTACTGGTACGCCTGGCTGGCCCGGCTGAGCACTTTCATCGGTTACGGCCTGTTGCTGGTCGTTCCCGTACTCAATGACAGTGTTTCGCTGGCACTCGGTCGCGGCGCCACCTTTGTGGTTGTGCTGGTGTCGTTCATTTATGCAGTTACAGTCATCATGCAGAATCGCACCAGCGTCGGCGATCAGTTCCGCGAAGCGGCAGCCAATGCCGAGTCGTCGGTTGCCGGCTTCGGATACAAGCTATTGGCTCGTGTCTGGCATGTGCTCGCTATTGGTTATTTCCTGGCGCTGGGCCTTGTCGTGCTCTCGCGCCCCGAGGACGCATTGCCTGTCATGCTGCAGTCAACGGCACAGATGGTAATTTCCATCGCCGTCGGCATTCTGCTTGCGGCTCTGTTGAATCAGTTGCTACGCCGGCCGCATTTTCTCAGTGATGACGTTCGGGCCCGATTTCCCATGCTGGATGAACGCCTGGGCAGCTTTGTTCCGACTGTTCTGAAAGTGCTGGATGTCGTCATACTGCTGGCGGTGATCGGCGCGGTGCTCGACGCCTGGGGCCTGTTTAATTTCGGTTCCTGGCTTGCCTCGGACGCTGGCTCCGCATTGATACTCACAGCCATCACGGTCGGGTTGGTACTGGCGGCCGCCAAAGGGCTCTGGATTGTCCTGGCCAGTTGGGTTGAATTCCGGCTCAGCCCGGATACGGGTGAAGGTGAACCGACAGCGCGGGAAAAAACGCTCCTCACAATTTTCCGTAATGCCATTATGGTTGCCATCATCATCATGACGATGATGATCGTACTGGCGGAAATCGGTATCAATATCGGGCCGCTTATCGCCGGTGCCGGTGTGCTCGGCCTGGCAATCGGCTTCGGTTCCCAGAAGCTGGTTCAGGACATCATAACCGGCATTTTTATTCAGATGGAAAACGCGATCAACGCCGGCGATGTCGTAACAGCCGGTGGCATAACGGGCACTGCCGAAAAGCTGACTGTTCGGTCACTCTCGATTCGGGA
Organism: Natronospirillum sp.; assembly: GCA_965602035.1. Classification (GTDB taxonomy): domain Bacteria; phylum Pseudomonadota; class Gammaproteobacteria; order Pseudomonadales; family Natronospirillaceae; genus Natronospirillum. Next base: position 23,073 of record OZ271919.1, read on the forward strand.
TCTGAATGGTACGTACCATATTATCCCGTTCTCTTCTGTCGATACCGTGTCCAACTTCATGCGTGGCTTCGCGTACCATGTAGGGGTTTATGGCGTAGCCTATCGGGAAGATACGGATGAGGTGATCGAACACCTCAAGGCGGCGTTCGAAGAGCTCAAACAGGACGAAACCCATCGCCCGAACATTCTCGACGACGAACTGGAAGTCCATGGTGTTACGGCCCTGGCCGACAGTTCAGTGAATGTGCGTGTGCGCATCAAGGCCGCCGCCGGCACACAGTGGGCGATCGGGCGGGCCTATAACCGGCTGGTCAAGCGCCATCTGGACGCAGCGGGTATCGAGATTCCGTTCCCGCACATGACGCTCTACTTCGGGCAGGACAAGGACGGCTCCGCACCACCGGCGCCGATCCGGCTCGACAAGCCTGCTGACAGCTGATAGCCGGGGCGTGTCCCCGGGCCTCTGTTTTCTGCCCGCAGAGGCCCGGGCATACCGCCTAATCGGCCGAGCTGAGGAACTCCCGGATCCAGCGCGCCGTCTGTTCAGGCTTTTCGGCGTGCAGCCAGTGGCCGCTGCCACCGACGATGCGGCCTTTCGCAGCAGGGAACAACTGCTCAATCAGGCCCCGGTCGCTGTCGGCCACGTAATCTGACGCGCCGCCGATCAGAAATTGAACCGGCCCGGTATACTGGTTACCTGACTCCGGGAAGTCGGTTAGCTGGTCGTAGTGGTTGTAGAGCGCCTGCCAGTTGAGGCGCCATTCAAAGCCCGACCCGCCGCGCACAAAGTTTTTCAGGATAAACGTTCTGATGGCGTCCGTCGTTATCCACTCGGCCAGAATACGTTCGGCTTCCTGTCTTGATTCGGGCCGGGCGTCGGCCACTGTCTTGATTCCATTGAAAACATCGTCATGCCGCGGGGGGTACTGTTTCGGCGCGATATCCACCACGGTCAGTGACCGCACCCGGTCCGGGTGCCTTAATGCCAATGTCATGGCGGCCTTGCCGCCCATGCTGTGGCCGATGAGATGCGCTTTCTCTATAGATAACCGGTCCATCAGGGCCAACACATCCTCGGCCATGGCCGAATAGGAACAATCATCGTTGTCATGGGGTGATCGGCCATGATTACGCATATCGGGGAGGATCAGCCGGTAATCGTCTTGCAGCAGCCGTGCCACACCGGCCCAGTTGAGGCTGTCTCCGAACAGCCCGTGAAGGATGATCACGGGGTCACCGTCACCTTGCGTTCGATAATACAAATTCATAGAGTGCGCGGTCTCCAGACAAGCACAGGGATCGATATCTTACCTTTATGACAGAAATGATGACATGCAGGCGCGGGTGTGGTGCATGCTGCATTGCACCGTCGATTTCCAGCCCTATTCCGGGCATGCCACACGGTAAGCCTGCGGGTGTGCCCTGCATCCACCTGACGGAGCACCTGGACTGTGCGCTGTTCGGAAAACCGGAGCGGCCGTCTGTGTGCGGCGATTTTCAGGCCGAGTATCTGACCTGCGGTAACAGCCGCGAAGAGGCTCTGCAGTTGCTGGGAAAACTGGAGGCGGACGCCCGGAGCGAATGAGGGAGCCGGTTTATTCAACCGGCGAACCCACCTCGACCGGCTGCCCATTGACAGCGAGTGGCGGCAAATCCATATCGGCGCCCGGCCATTTGAGCACGGCCAGGCCCTGCCAACCCGGCCCTACGCTTACAGCGCGAACCACCTCGCCGGCGGGTTTGTCGCGGTCTGCATCGATGACCCGGGTTCCCAGTCCGGGAGCCGGCCCGGCGCCGGAAACGCGGGCCAAACGGCGCTTGGTCGCGCCCTTGTAATGCAGCCGGGCAATAACTTCCTGACCTGTGTAACAGCCTTTGCGGAAGCTCACGCCGCCCAGCAGATCCCACGCCAGTGACTGTGGCAGATACTGCTCGTTCAGTTCCGGTGTAATCCATACGATACCCGCCGCAATTTCGGCCTGAGCCAGTGCCACCAGGCCTTCTTCCGGTGGCGCTGTTGCGGCGTCCGTGTGCGACCAACGCAGCCTTATACCGCCGTGAGGAATCGACAAGGTGACCTCGTCCGGTGAGGCCGTCACCGTCTGATCCGTCACGGACGGATCAGGTGCCGGGGCAGACATCTGCCATTGTTTCGTTACGTCGGTCAGGTCCGCCTTGAAGAAGGCGGCGTACCTGCTGAACCGCCCAAGCATGTTTTCGAGCTGGCGTTGAGGCAGGACCAGCCAGAACTGCTCTTCCGTCAGGCATAGGCAGTAAAAGCTGCTGTACAGGCGGCCCTGATGGGTCGCCAATGCACCCAGTGTCCACTGTCCGGGTTTCAGGGTCTGAACGTCGGCCGTACACTGGCCATGCAGCAACTGCCGGGCCTGACTGCCGGAGATATCCAGTATCGCGCGCTCTTCATTGGCCAGCGCCGTCATGTTCCGCGATTCCTCGCTGTTGGTACTCGATGGTGCAACCATTTGACCCAACTGAACCTTGGCCGGATGGTGTGAGGCAGGTCAGTCGGTTAAACTCATTGACCCTTGAGATTCAGGTCACGCTTGGGTCGAACGCTTCCCTTTCGAGTGGATGATATTATGGCTGATCAGGCACATTTCAACCGTTTATTCTGGCATAGCCGGCGCGGCATGAGAGAGCTGGACCTGTTGTTGGTCCCGTTTCTTCAGAACCGCTACCCGGAGTTGAGTACAGAGGACCAACTGCTCTACGAAGCCTTTCTGAAAATGGAAGATCAGGATATGTACAACCTGCTCATGGAGCGGGTTGCGGCGACGGAGCCCGGGCTTAAGCGTATCATCCGACTGATTCTCGATTATGCCGGCGAGCAGGCGTCACCGAGTTGATTCACGGTTGCGCGTGCGGCGGCACTGGCGTACGCGTTACCGGGCCTGGGGCAGAGTAGCCGCGGCTGGTTTTTTCATCGCGCTTGGCTGGTCCGTCGTGCATGTTGGTGGCTATACCGAGAGCCCTCGGGTAATCCTTCTGACGGAGATTCCGCTGCTCATGCTGGCATGGTCTGCTATGCGGACACTGCGGAGCGAGGAAGGGCACGTGATCGCGCGCGGCGGGTCAGTGCGCTGGTCGCCGCGCCGGAATGCTCCGGTCCGGTGCGCTGACTGGGTTCGTTTTCCCGGCATTATCGGCTTTCGTGTCCCTTATGGCAGGCGTCACTGGATATTTTGTGATGAAATGTCACCGGACCATTGGCGCCGTCTGTGTCTGATTGCGCGGTTTGCCGGCGAGAATCGTGTCGGTCGCTCTGGGTAGACTCGATGGAAAGTCCAGCGTGTAGTGAAGCCCCCGGCTTTCCCGGCGCAGAATAGCGGACTCGATTATCGCCTCGGCAATGGCGACCAGGTTTCTCAACTCCAGAAGATCATTGGAAATGCGATAGTTGCTGTAGAACTCGTGAATTTCGGACTGCAGCAACTCCACACGGTGTCGGGCCCGCAACAGCCGCTTGCTGGATCGTACGATACCCACATAGTCCCACATGAAACGCCGCACTTCATCCCAGTTGTGTGACAGCACTACATCTTCGTCCGAATCGGTTACACGGCTCTCATCCCAGGGCGGAATCGGGGCTGCATCGGCCTGTATGGGATGACCGGCAATATAACGTGCTGCCGACTGTCCGTAGACCAGGCATTCGAGCAGTGAATTACTGGCCAGACGGTTGGCACCATGCAGTCCGGTGTGCGCACATTCGCCTATGGCATACAGGTTGGCCAGGTCAGTCCGTCCATGTTCGTCCGTGATGATGCCACCACAGGAGTAATGCGCAGCGGGAACGATCGGGATTGGTTGCCGGGTGATGTCGATGCCGTACGACTGGCACCGCTCCAGAATGGTCGGAAAATGCTCCCGGATGAAAGCCGCTGGCCTGTGGCTTATGTCCAGGTACAGGTGGTCAGCGCCCAGTCGCTTCATCTCATGGTCAATCGCGCGCGCCACGATATCCCTCGGCGCCAGTTCTGCACGCTCGTCGAACCGGTGCATAAACGCGGAGCCATCCGGTAGCAGAAGGCGCCCGCCCTCACCGCGTACTGCCTCGGAAATCAGAAAGGACTTGGCGTGCGGATGGTACAGGCAGGTTGGGTGAAACTGATTGAATTCCATGTTGGCGAGTCGGCAGCCGGCACGCCAGGCCATTGCTATACCGTCACCGGTGGCGCCGTCCGGGTTACTGGTATACATGTAGACCTTGCTGGCGCCTCCGGTAGCCAGAATGGTGTGGTCGGCACGACAGGTGAGCACATGGTCGTCGGTTTCGTTGAACAGATAGGCGCCCAGGCTGCGGTTTTCACCGCCAAGGCCGAGTTTGTCGGATGTGATCAGATCCACGGCGGTATGGTGGGACAGGCAGGTAATGTTTTCCGACTGCTGCACGCGTGCCAGCAGCGTTGAGGCAATCGCTGACCCTGTGGCATCTGCTGCGTGCAGAATACGTCGGTGACTGTGCCCGCCCTCCCGTGTCAGGTGATAACCCAGTGCCTGCGCACTGTCCCGTGTAAACGGTACTCCAAGGTCGAGCAGCCAGTGAATGGCCTCCGCACTGTGGCTGATCGTGAATTCTACGGCCGTCCTGTGGCAGAGACCGGCACCCGCTGTTTCCGTGTCCCTGACATGATTCTCGATCGTGTCGCCTTCTTCGAGCACGGCCGCCACGCCACCCTGAGCCCAGGGCGTACTGCCAGCGTCGAGGTCGCCTTTACTGACCAATGCAATGTTCAGGTGCCGTGGGAGGCTCAATGCAGCAGTCATGCCGGCAGCCCCGCTGCCGAGGATCAGTACGTCAAACTGTTTTTCAAGATTCATGTGCGACCAGCCGATCATTCATAAAGTTGCAGTATACCGGCCTGCAAAGTCTGCGCAAAAATGAGCGCATGGTTTTTGAATGCGGTCGTTGCGCGCTATCATTGAGACAAACCGTGCAGAGGGTGTCTTATGATCAAAGAGCTGGCGACTGTTACGGGTGTGCGGGCAAGTGCACTCGAAGTCGAAACGGTAAGCCGCAGTACCTGCGGTTCCTGCTCCGCGCGTGGTGGTTGCGGCCAGTCACTGCTGGCGCGCGTGTTCGGACAGAGCATCAACGCGAACCGGCTGTGGATACCGCTTCAGGAACGTCTGACACCGGAGCCCCGAGTCGGAGACCGGGTGACGCTGAACATGCGGGAGCAGGATCTGCTGCGTGCAACGGTTCTGTTGTATCTGGTGCCGACGCTCTTCATTGTTGCGGGTGCGGTATCCGCGCACGTGCTGGCCGGTACCGACTGGGCGGCCATCACAGGTGCTGTCGGTGGTGGGCTGCTGGGCTTCATTCTGGCGCGCAGGCGTCTGGCAAGCTGGGGTCTGCCGGTGCAGCTTACTGCTCTGGAGCGCATGCCGCAGGCCTCTGAGCCAGGCGCACGAATTGCGGTAAAAGCGCTGTAAAACCCCGGATGGGAATGTTGCATTAACCTGGCCTGATCCCATTTAACAGTCCTGACAGGCGCAGTGCGCCACCGAGCGGTGCGCCACCGAGCAGTGCGCCACCGAATTTTGTGACCCTGGAGGTATGACATGCAATACGCAGCGCGATCGCTGGGCATGATATTAATACTGGCCCTCTTGAGCGGGTTCTCTTTCGCTCAGGGCGTGCCGGATTTTTCCGATCTGGCGAGGGACAACGCACCCAGTGTGGTGCGCATTGAGGCTCAGGCCGAGCGACCGGAGCAGCGACAGCGGCAAATGGAGCAGTTCGAACGCCAGATGCCTGAGCTTTACCGCTATTTCTTCGGTGATCAGTTCCCGGGCGGCCCGGGTCCGCAGCAGCGCCAGCCGCGGCAGTCTCAGGGTTCCGGCTTCATCATCTCTTCCGACGGCTACATCGTCACTAATCACCATGTGATCGCGGAAGCGACCGATATCCGTGTACGGACAATCGAAAACCAGATTTTCCCGGCCGAGATTGTCGGTACGGATGAGCAATCTGACATCGCGCTGCTGAAAGTCGATGCCACCGGGTTGCCAGCGGCCGAGTTCGGTGATTCCGATGAACTGAGTGTTGGCGAGTGGGTGCTCGCGATCGGTGCGCCGTTTGGTATGGATTATTCCGTGACCGCCGGTATTGTCAGTGCGAAGGGGCGCAGCCTCGGTGAACGGTATGTGCCGTTTATTCAGTCGGATGTGGCCATTAACCCGGGTAACTCCGGTGGCCCACTTTTCAATTCAGACGGTGAAGTGGTCGGCGTGAATTCGCAGATCTACACCCGGTCCGGTGGGTTCATGGGCCTGTCGTTCTCCGTGCCCTCGAATCTGGTCACCGACATTGTTGCGCAACTGCGTGACGAAGGCAGTGTGTCCCGTGGTTGGCTCGGTATCGCCATGGACGACAGTTACAACGAGGACCCGGATCTGGCGCAGTCGTTCGGGCTGGACCGGCCGATCGGTGCACTGGTCGTCCAGGTATATGAAGGCACGCCGGCAGCCGAGGCCGGGTTACGTCCCGGGGATCTGATTCTCGAATTCGACGGTCAGGAAATTATGCGCTTCTCCGATCTCGCGCCACTCGTAGGGGCAACACCGCCGGGAAGTGAAGTGGACCTGACCGTGCTGCGCAACGGTGACGAAATAACCGTACCGCTGACGGTGGGTGAGTTACCTGAGCAGGAACCCACTATGATGGGTCAGAACGGCGCAGATCCGGAGCAGGCGCCGGCTGTGAATCGCCTGAACCTCGAAGTGCGGGCGCTCAGCGAGCAGGAAGCCTCGGAACTGGGCGATCGGGGTGTAGTGGTGACTGAAGTCGTTGGTGATCCGGCGGAGACAGCCGGATTTCGCCAGGGCGACATCATCACCATGATCCATGGCCAGTTCATTGAGTCCACTGAGGATTTTGAAGAGGTGGTGGCCGGACTGCCTGAAAATCGCCGCATCGCCGTACGTATCGTGCGCGACGGCGTCAGCCGGTTCATTGCTGTTGCGCTCTGAGCCGGTGTCTCCGGGATGGCGCGCTTGCGCCATCCCGGTTCGCATAGCCATTTCCCCCCTGTTTCAGTAGAATCCCCACCTCATCAGGCACATCCCCGTTGACCAGAGGAAAAGGTAAACATCTGTGAGTGGAGATTCGAATCCGCTGTCGCACATCCGTAACTTCAGCATTATTGCGCATATTGATCATGGTAAATCGACCCTGGCAGACCGGTTCATTCAGGTTTGTGGTGGGCTGACCGATCGCGAAATGGCTGAGCAGGTCCTGGACAGCATGGATCTCGAGCGGGAGCGCGGAATCACGATCAAGGCGCACAGCGTTACCCTGTTCTACAATGCGCGCGATGGTCAGCAATACCAGCTCAATTTCATCGATACGCCCGGGCACGTGGATTTCAGTTACGAGGTGTCGCGCTCGCTGGCTGCCTGTGAGGGCGCGCTGCTGGTGGTTGATGCGGCTCAGGGTGTTGAAGCTCAATCGGTCGCGAACTGTTACACCGCCATCGAACAGGACCTGGAAGTTATCCCGGTGCTGAACAAGATCGACCTGCCGGCCGCCGAGCCGGATCGGGTGGCTCAGGAGATCGAGGATATCATTGGTCTCGAGGCGCTGGATGCCGTTCGCTGTAGTGCCAAGAGCGGTGTAGGCGTGGAAGAAGTCCTCGAAGAACTGGTGAAACGGGTGCCGGCACCGGTCGGTGAAATTGAGGGCGATCTGCAGGCACTGATTATCGACTCCTGGTTCGATAACTACGTCGGAGTGGTTTCGCTGATCCGTATTCGCCATGGGCGCCTGCGCAAGGGCGACAAGATTCTGATCAAGAGCACCGGCCGCACGCATGTGGTGGATGACCTCGGCTACTACAACCCCAAGCCCACAGCCTGCCCGGAGTTGAAAGCCGGTGAAGTGGGTTATGTGATGGCCGGTATCAAGGATATACACGGCGCGCCAGTCGGCGATACGATCACTCACGCCAAGTCACCGGATGTGCCTCAGTTGCCGGGCTTCCGCAAGGTAAAGCCGCAGGTCTACTCGGGCCTGTTCACCGTCAATGCGGATGACTATGAAGACTTCCGGGATGCGCTGGAAAAACTCAGCCTGAACGATGCCTCATTATTCTATGAACCTGAAAGCTCTGACGCACTGGGCTTCGGTTTCCGCTGCGGCTTCCTGGGAATGCTGCACATGGAGATCATCCAGGAGCGGCTGGAGCGGGAGTATGACCTGGACCTTATCACCACCGCTCCGACGGTGGTATTTGAGGTCGTCAAATCCGATGGCGAAGTGCTCTATATCGACAACCCGTCTCGACTCCCGGATCCGGGTGCCATAGAAGAGATTCGTGAGCCCATAGTGCGCGTCAATATTCTGGTGCCTCAGGATTATCTGGGCAATGTAATTACACTGTGCACGGAAAAACGCGGCAACCAGGTAGATCTGCAGTTTACCGGCTCACAGGTCAATGTAATCTACGACATGCCGATGCATGAAGTGGTCATGGATTTCTTTGACCGGCTGAAATCGGTCACACGCGGGTTTGCTTCCCTCGACTTTGCCTTTGATCGATACCAGGCCGAGCCACTGGTGCGGCTGGACATCCTGGTCAATGGCGACCGGGTGGATGCGCTGGCGGTTATCATGCACCGGGATCAGGTCCAGTCCCGGGGGCGTGCCCTGTGCGAGAAGATGAAGGAACTGATCCCGCGGCAGATGTTTGATGTGGCGATTCAGGCGGCCATTGGCCGACAGGTTGTTGCCCGCACCACAGTGAAGGCTCTGCGCAAGAACGTGACCGCCAAGTGCTATGGCGGCGATGTCACGCGGAAAAAGAAACTGCTGGAGAAGCAGAAACAGGGCAAGAAGCGCATGAAACAGGTGGGTAGTGTTGAGATTCCGCAGGATGCGTTTCTCGCCGTCCTGAAGGCCGATAACTGAAGGGATAGGGGGTGTCTGTGTTTATTCTGTTTGCCTGGGGTTTGCTGGCACTCGCCGTATTCTGGCTGGTGGATCTGTTCTGGCTGGAACGTCGCCAGTTGCAGCGCGCCACGTCGGGCGCTGCCGCCTCGGGTGACGCCCTGAATCGGCCCTGGTGGCGCTATCCGTCCCAGGTGCTTGGTCTGCCGCTTATTGTGGGCCTTATATATACCGCCATTCAGGAAAGCCGTGACCTTGCACTGCTGCTGATTCTCGGCACGCTGTTTGCCGGGCTGGTGGTGGTGCTCGACCGACTTTTGCTCAGGCCGTATCGCCGCTCGTTGCGGGCAGCCACTGGCAATGAGTCGTCCGTTGCGATGCGCGACGACAGCACTGTGGTTGAGTATGCGCGCAGTTTTTTCCCGGTGCTGGCGGTGGTTGTCGTGCTTCGATCATTCCTGTTCGAGCCCTATCAGATACCGTCAGAATCCATGCGCCCCACGCTGGTTGTGGGCGATTTCCTGCTGGTCAACAAGTTCACCTATGGCCTTCGCGTGCCGGTGCTGAAAAACGAACTGGTGGACATCGGTGACCCGGAGGCCGGTGATGTGATGGTATTCACTCCGCCGCATCAGGACACCCAGAACTATATCAAACGGGTCATTGCCACGGGGGGTGACCGCGTCTACTACAATTATCAGACACGTGAGCTGCGTGTGAACGGCGAGACGGTGCCGCGAACCCGCGTAGAGCGGTTTCGGGAAGATGGTCGGGTGATCGGGCGCTACGAGGAAACACTGAACGGTCACACCTACGATGTCTACCTGACGGAGAACAGCATGGTGCCGAACTGGCCACCGCTGGAAGCAACAGTGCCGGAGGGTCACTACTTTGTGATGGGGGACAATCGGGACAACTCACTCGATAGTCGTTTCTGGGCCCGACAGTACGGCACGACACCGTTCGTGGACGACGGCGCGCTTCAGGGCCAGGCCGTTCTTCGCTGGATGTACTGGCCGTCGCTGTTCAGTCTCCCGTCATTCAGTCGCTTCGGTTCAATCGAATAATCAGGACGCGCATGGCAGAACTCGGACTGTTACAGCAGCGTGTAGGGTATCAATTCCGACACGTCAACCTGCTTGAGTTGGCGTTGACGCACCGCAGTGTGGGGCGACGCAACAATGAGCGCCTCGAATTCCTGGGCGATGCCATTCTCAACTGCACCATCGCGCAGGCGTTGTATGAGCAGTTCCCGCGTGCCAGCGAGGGCGAGCTTAGCCGCATGCGTGCCGCGCTGGTCAAGGGAGACACACTGGCCGAAATAGCCCGTGAATTTGAGCTGGGTCAATGGCTTCGACTGGGTACGGGTGAGCTGAAAAGCGGCGGCCATGACCGCGCCTCAATTCTGGCCGACGGGGTGGAAGCTCTGATCGGCGCCATCAGTCGTGATGGTGGCCTGGAGGCGGCACAATCCTGTATCCGCGAGTGGTGGGCTGCGCGGCTGGTGGTTGCTGAACCCCAGACCGTGCGCAAGGATCCCAAAACACGGCTGCAGGAACTGCTGCAGGGGCAGAATAAACCCTTACCCGTCTATACGGTTGAGAATGTGAGTGGTGAAGCGCACTCACAGACTTTTACCGTATCCTGTCAGGTCGCGGGCCTTGATCAGGCGATAACCGCGACAGATGGTAGCCGCAGAGGCGCTGAACAGCAGGCTGCGGCGGCGACACTGGCCGCGCTCGGCGAGGAGGAATAGCGTGAGTGAAGCCGCAGAAGACCAATCCAGCCGATTTGGCGTGGTAACGCTGGTTGGCCGGCCGAATGTGGGCAAGTCCACATTGCTGAACCACATGCTGAATCAGAAGATCAGCATTACCTCCCGTAAACCACAGACGACACGTCACCGCATAACGGGCGTGCTGACCGAACCGCCCGTACAGATAGCGTTTCTGGATACACCCGGTCTGCACCGCGACGAACCGTCTGCCATGAACCAGCTTATGAACCGGACGGCGCTGACTGCGCTTCAGGGCGTCGACCTTGTGCTGTTTCTGGTCGAACGCCTCGAGTGGACCGAAGAGGACCAATGGGTACTCGATACGCTTGACCGGCAGAAAGTGCCGGTTGCGCTGGTGATCAACAAGGTCGATCAGGTAGCCAACAAGAACGCATTGCTGCCGTTCATGGAGGCAAGGAACAAACAGGGACAGTTTGAAGGCATATTCCCGGTATCGGCATCACGGGGCCTTCATGTGAAAGAGCTGCGAGAGTGGTTGTTGGCCCGTATGCCCGCCGGAACGCATCACTTTGACGAGGACCAGATTACGGATCGTTCCGTCCGGTTCATGACAGCCGAAATCATCCGGGAAAAGCTGATGCGCCAACTCGGCGACGAGCTCCCCTATTCGGCGGCGGTGGAAATTGAATCGTTCCGGTTTGATGGGCCCGTCTGCCACATTCACGCGTTGATTCTCGTGGAGCGGGATGGCCAGAAACGGATCGTTATCGGGCAGCAGGGCCAGAAGCTCAAGCGCATAGGGTCCGATGCCCGCAAGGACCTGGAAGCGCTACTGGAAGCACGGGTCATGCTCAATCTGTGGGTAAGGGTGAAGGCCGGCTGGTCGGATGACCTGCGTGCGCTGCGCAGCCTGGGGTACGCGGAAGAATGATCGCGTGGCCGGAGGCGAACGCCTTTGTCCTTCAGCGCCAGCCCTACCGGGAATCCTCCTGGCTGGTGCGACTGCTGACGGCTTCACGTGGCCAGATAACGGCGCTCTGGCGGGACCGCACAGCGATCTACCTCTTTCAGCCCTATGCCTGCCACCTTTCCAATGGCCACTCGCTGGTGTTGCTGCGCGATGCGCAGTTTGCCGGATCCGTACTGCGACTGAGCGGCCGAGCCAGTTTTCTCGGCCTGTATCTCAATGAACTCTGTGGCCATCTGGCACCCAGAGATGTATCGGAACCCGCACTTTTTGGCAGCTACTATGCCGCTCTGCGAGCCTTGCAGCACAGTGACGACCCGGAGCCCTATCTTCGCTATTTCGAACTGAGCCTGTTGCAGTCGCTCGGGCAGGCGCCTGATTTTGAGCGGGACGCCAATGGAAGCCCGATACAGTCGAACCAGGGGTATCGGTTTGACGGGGTCAACCAGTTCATCCTGTCTGGCACCCCTGGCAGTAGCAACGTGGTGACGGGCCAGGAGATTCAGGCCATGGCACAGCGGCAGTTTACGGAAGAGCGATTGCGCCTGCTGATCCGCAAGATACTGAGGCAGGCGCTGGCACATCAACTTGGCGGCCGCCCGCTGCGAGCCCGCGAGCTGCTGAGGCCCACCGGGCCGGAGGTGCCTCAATGATCCGTGGGCTGGGTTCCGATGTCGTTCGAATCAGTCGAATCGAGCGCGTTCTGGAACGTCATGGCGACCGCTTCGCGCAACGGATTCTCACACCGAGGGAACTCGTCGATTGGGCTGAACGTGGTGGCACAAACCGATACGTGGCGTGTCGGTGGGCGGCGAAGGAGGCAGCGGCGAAGGCGCTGGGTACCGGAATCCGCTGGGGTGTCGGCTTTCATCAGATCCACGTCAGCAATAATGACCTGGGCGCACCGTTGCTGCACCTTTCCGGTGCTGCGGCACACCGGCTCCGGGCAATGGGGGCAACTGACGCCTTGCTGAGTATCACCGATGACGGGGACTATGCGTTTGCCGTGGTGATTCTGCAGTAATCAGTCTGACCGGTTTCCGCTGCCTGTTGCCAGTTCACGCACTGGATCGTGGTCCCGGCACCAGCGTTCAACCGCGTCCATCGATTCAAGAACAGCCGCGAATTCGGCTTCGGGTGGCTCCGCGGGAGCCGCGCGGAGTGCCCGCTCCATTTGCCGTAATCGGTCTTCCAGACACGGTGTGCCGCAGTAGCGGGTGACACCCAGCAACGCGTGGACCCGTGGTGCCAGTTCCCTGGGTCCGAGTCCGGGCCATTCAGCTTGTGCGGTCTGAATCTCCTGAACCAGACCGTCGAGCATATCGGCGGCCAGGTCCACTTGACCGCCGGCACGAGCCACTGCCAGCCCGGGGTCCACCGGACCGGATTCCGACTGCCGGGACAGGGCAGACACTGCCTGTTTTCGGCGTTCGCCGGTCCAGCGCTCCAGCAAGGCTGCAAGCTGGCGCTCGCTAACCGGTTTGGTCAGCACATCACTGAAGCCGCTGTCCCGCAATGGCTCTCGCTCGTCTGACATGACCTGAGCGGTCAGTGCGACTATGGGCAGGCGCTCACCGTCTGCCTCGTGACGCCGGATTTCCCGCGTAGCTGTCGTTCCGTCCATGGTTGGCATCTGCAGATCCATCAGCACCAGGTCAAAACGCGTTCGGCTCACGGCCTCGAGTGCTTCACTGCCATCACTGGCCTCAACGGGCTGAATCTGCATGTTTTCCAGAAAGGTACGAACCAGTCGCCGGTTAACGGCATTGTCGTCGACCAACAACACCTTGGGCGGTGCGGCATCGGGCAGCTCCGGCGGTTTTCGGGCAGAGTCACCCGCCTGGCCCGAGTCGAGCGCTTTCTGACAGGCAGAAATCAGCTTGCGATTGCGCAGCGGTTTGGTTGCCAGTACCGCGACCGAAGACTCGAGCGCGCGCAGTTCGGGGCCACCTTCATGCAGTCGTGCCAGCAACAATACCGGAATGCCGGCGTAGAGACAGGCGTCTATCAACTGGTGAAGCCAGTCCGTTCGCCCCGGCTGGAACGTGACTACCGCCAGGCTGCGGGCGGAAGGTGGCCAGCCTTCCGGTAGTGCCGGGGTGTCATCGGGACTGATCCGTGCAACTGGACAGCCCCAGGATTTAAACCGGTGATACAGCACAAGACCGGTAATAGGATGCGGCTCACACAGCAGAATATGGGTGTCCGGGGGTATCTGGTCGTCGGTATCGGGTTCCAGAGGTGTCTGCGTGTCCAGTTCCAGATCAACCAGTACGCTGAATGTGGAACCCGCTCCAATAGTGCTTTCCAGTTCAATCCGGCCGCCCATCCGTTTGACCAGCCGCTGGCAGATCAGAAGGCCAAGCCCGGACCCCCCGAATTTTCGGGTCGTGGAAGCGTCAGCCTGGCTGAACGCCTGAAACAGGTGTGCCTGCTTTTCCGCAGCAATGCCCCGCCCCGTGTCTTCCACGGCAATGCGCAGCCGGGCGATCCGGTGATCCTCATCCTCCAGCGCTACCCGCACCGCCACATGGCCACGATCAGTGAATTTGATTGCATTGCTGACCAGATTGATCAAAACCTGCCGGACCCGCAGCGGGTCGCCCAGCAGGAGCCTCGGCACATCGTCATAGACCATGGCGACCAGCTCTAGGTCCTTCTCCTGGGCCGTCGGCGCCAGCATGTCGAGCACATCCTCGACCAGATCGAGTATATTGAGGCTGCGGTGCTCAAGGGTCAGCTTTCCGGCGTCGAGTTTCATCACATCGAGCACATCGTTGATGATTGCCAGCAGGCTTTCGGCCGAGCGCTGTATGGTGCGCACATAGTCGCGCTGTTTGGCTGACAGGTGTGTTGTATCCAGCAGGTCGATGAAGCCGAGAATGCCGTTCAGCGGTGTGCGGATTTCATGGCTCATATTGGCCAGGAACTGACTCTTGGCTTCGCCCGCCTCAACGGCCTGGCGGCGCGCCGTGCTCAGTTCGATGTTCTGTATTTCCAGCGTTTCGAGAGTCTCGCGCAGATCCTGGGTGGCCTGATCAATACTGCTCTGCATTTCCTGATGGGCCTGCTGCAGCGATTCGCCCAGGTGGTTCAACTGATCCCCGATACCCTCCCAGGCGCCCTGGCGTGCTACAAATCGCGCATCAAGGTCACCGTCGGCGAGTCGACTCATGGTTTCCTGTAGCTCGCGTACAGGCTCTGTCACCCGGCGTCCGGCGAGCAGTACCACCACCCAGACTATCGCCAGACCGATCAGCCCCATTACGCCGGCAATCGTCGCCTGCCGATACAGTTCAAGCGTCAGATTATTGCGGCTGAAATCGATCTGCAGCCAACCCGCTGCGGGCTGGCCGGAGGTGCTCCATTCCGGAAGACGCAGCGGCACGGTTATGCGCTGCCAGTTTCCCACCCGCTCAGTTACCGCCGTGGCAGGCACAGAGGAGCCCTGGGTCGGGTCCATAACCCGGCCACGGCTGGCCAGGACATTGCCTTCGGTATCGAACACACGTATGCCACGGGCGTTGGGTAAGGTCAGCGCCTGGCGCAGAACCGGATCCAGTGCGTCCGTGGCACCATTTCGTACCGGTAGCACCATGGCCACCGCGAGCATTTCCGCATCGGCCCGGGTTTGTTCCACGAACGCGCTACTGGCGCGGGAATGCATCAGAAACGTAAAAAAAAGCAAAAGTCCCGCACAGAATACCATCGCCGGTATCAGCGAAATCTGAAGCAGACGCTTGTCCAGCCGGTAGGGCATGTCCCGGGCTATCCTTCTCAGTTTCCGGTATGGGGAGTATAGGTTATTACACTATGTCGGATCACGCGTTAGACTACGCGGCATTAAAAATCACGGTTTGAAACCGATCCGGAGCGGCCATCGTGGACACCGATTACCCAACCATCGAAGATTTCGTCGGCAACACGCCCCTGGTGCGGCTGCAGCGACTGCCGGGCGAAACCAGCAACACCATTCTGGTCAAGCTCGAGGGCAACAACCCGGCGGGCTCCGTAAAAGACCGGCCGGCGCTGTCGATGATACAGGAGGCGGAGCGACGCGGGGAAATCCGGCCCGGCGACACGCTCATTGAGGCAACGAGTGGCAATACCGGTATTGCACTCGCGATGGCAGCGGCGATCAAGGGCTACCGGATGAAGCTCATCATGCCGGACCATATGAGTGAAGAGCGCAAGGCCTCCATGGCCGCATTCGGCGCCGAGCTGGTTCTCGTCAGTCAGGCAGAGGGCATGGAAGGTGCCCGGGATCTGGCCGACCGCATGGCGGAGCGGGGCGAGGGTGTTGTTCTCAACCAGTTTGCGAACCCGGACAACCCGTTGTCCCATTATCGCGGTACCGGCCCTGAAATCTGGCAGCAGACGCGGGGTACCATTACGCATTTCATCAGTTCCATGGGCACAACCGGCACGATCATGGGGACTTCACAGTTTCTCAAGGAGAAGAACCCGGCTATTCAGATCGTCGGGCTGCAACCCGATGACGGATCGCAGATTCCCGGAATCCGGCGTTGGCCGGAAGCCTACCTGCCCAAAATCTTTGACCGCAGTCGGGTCGACACCATAATGGATATTTCACAGCAGGAAGCGGAAACAACAATGCGCCGACTGGCCTCAGAGGAAGGTATTTTCTGTGGTGTGTCTTCAGGAGGCTCTGTATCAGCGGCTTTGCGGCTGTCTGAGACGGTAAGTAATGCCGTAATTGTGGCCATAATCTGTGACCGCGGCGACCGTTATCTGTCGACGGGCGTGTTTTCAGGAAGCTGATGGCATGGTGAAAGTTCGAGACGACCAGCCGATCTCCATGGACGGGAATGTCAATCTGGAAGCGTGGATCCAGCGACTGCGTGAGAAAACGGTGCTGCTGGATGAGGACGAATTGCTTCGCGCCTGCCGGATCGCCCGCCGGGCGGAAGAGGAAGCGATCGCTGCCGAGAACATCTGGGCGGAAGGCACCAGCAGTTTCCGGACCGGCCTGGAAATGGCGGAAATCCTCGCCGATCTCCATATGGAACAGGAGACGCTTGAAGCTGCCATCCTGTATCGCAGCGTGCGCGAAGGCAAACTACCTCTGGAAACCGTGCGTGATCAGTTCGGGCCACCGGTAGGCCGACTGGTTGACGGTGTGCTGCGCATGGCAGCGATTCAGCAAAAACACCGTGGCGGTCGCAAGAATGTACTGGGGCAGAACGGGTCTCAGGCGGAAAGCGTCCGGCGCATGCTGGTGGCCATGATCAATGATGTGCGGGTGGCACTGATCAAGATCGCCGAGCGTACCTGTGCCATACGGGCCGTGAAAAACGCACCGGCCGCCAAAAAATACCGGGTGGCCCGCGAGGTCTTTGATGTGTACGCACCGCTGGCCCACCGGCTGGGGGTGGGTCATGTCAAGTGGGAGCTCGAAGACCTGTCGTTTCGCTACCTGTACCCGATCGAATACAAGAAAATTGCCGGGCTTCTGGACGAAAAGCGGCTCGCACGCGAAGAGTATGTCCGGAAGCTGACCGAGGAACTCGAGAATCGATTACGCGATGCCGGTATCGAGGGTGAGGTCCACGGCCGGGTTAAACATATCTACTCGATCTGGCGCAAAATGCAGCGCAAGAACATCGGTTTTTCTCAGGTTTATGACATCCGGGCGGTCAGGATTCTGGTGCCGGAAGTCCGGGACTGCTACAGCGTGCTCGGGATCGTTCACTCGCTGTGGCGGAATATCGCCAAGGAGTTTGATGATTACATCGCCTCACCCAAACCCAACGGTTATCGTTCATTGCACACGGCGGTAATCGGGCCCGAAGGCAAGGTGGTTGAAGTTCAGATACGTACCCACCAGATGCATGAGGACGCAGAGCTGGGGGTGTGCGCACACTGGCGTTACAAAGGTACCGATGTGCGGTCGGCCAGCCAGGGTTATGAAGAAAAAATGGCCTGGCTGCGCCAGGTGCTTGAATGGCACGATGAGTTGGCAGCGGTTGATGAGAATCTTGAGGGCGTCGAGCACGAGGTCACCAATGACCGTATTTATGTGCTGACGCCGGAAGGCCATATTGTCGACATGCCGACTGGTGCCACGCCGCTCGATTTTGCTTACCGGGTTCATACGGAAGTCGGCCACGCCTGCCGCGGTGCAAAGGTCAATGGCCGAATGGTGCCATTGAACCATGCCCTGCAGATAGGTGATCAGGTGGAAATTCTGACCGGTGCCAAGCATCGGCCAAGCCGGGACTGGCTGAACCCGGACCTGCGGTATGTAACCACGTCGCGGGCACGGGCACGCATTGGTGCCTGGTTCAAGGCGCAGGACCGGGAACAGAATATCGCGGATGGCAAGCAGGCCCTGCAGCGAGAGATCAAACGCTTCGGTCTGTCGGCCCCTTCCTACGATGATCTGGCTCGCGAACTGAAACTGAAGTCCGCCGATGAAATGTTTGCCGGAATCGGCGCCGGTGATATCAAGCTGATGCAGGCGGTGCATGCACTGGAGCGCCAGCAGCGGCCACGCGAGGAGCTCACTGAAATTCCGACGCGGGCACCGCGGGATACCGGGCCGGCGGATGAAGACCTCAATATCCTCGGTGTCGGCAACCTGATGACCAGCATGGCCGGGTGTTGCAAGCCGGTCCCGGGGGACGCGATTGTCGGTTATATCACGCAGGGACGGGGCGTATCAGTACACCGAGAAGACTGTGTAAACCTGCTGCAGCTTCGCAGTGTCGAGCCGGAACGGATTATCGAGGTAAGCTGGGGCCGAGAGGCATCGCATGCATATCCGGTGGAACTGATCATCGAAGCCTACGACCGCACCGGCCTGTTGCGCGATATTATGACAGTGCTTGCCAGTGACGGCGTGAACGTGCTGACTGCCAATACGCAATCAGACCAGTCGGAGCATCTGGCGCGAATCCGGCTCACGGTGGAAATGGACGGTCTGAAGCGCCTGAGCCGGGTGCTCAGTCATATCGAGCGCATCCCGAACATAGTAGAGTGTCGCCGATCAGCCGATCAGTTGCGCGCGGCGCCGGAGACTGCCAATGACAAAGGCTCGAAGCATGTACGACATTGACGATCTCGTTTACCTGATGGCGCGTCTGCGCGACCCGAAGGGTGGGTGCCCCTGGGATCTGGAACAGACATTCGAATCCATTGTTCCGCATACTCTGGAAGAGGTGTACGAGGTGATCGACACCATTGAGCGGGCAGACTGGACGCATTTTCGGGAGGAACTCGGAGACCTGTTGTTTCAGGTCATCTTCTACGCCCGAATGGCAGAAGAGCGGGGCGACTTTGATTTCCGGGCTGTGGTGGATGAACTGACCGCAAAGCTCGTGCGCCGTCATCCGCACGTGTTTCCTGACGGGCGTCTTGCTGACCGTACTGACAACAGTCGTCTTGACAGAAACGATGTGGCCAGGAGCTGGGAGTCAATCAAGTCCGAAGAGAAAGCGTCACGCGGTCAGGCCGGTGCACTCGATGACGTACCCGTGGCGCTGCCCGCCGTGCAGCGTGCAGGCAAGCTCCAGAAGCGCGCCGCGCGCGTCGGTTTTGACTGGGACCGCACCGAACCGGTCTGGCACATGCTTGAAGGCGAGATGACAGAGCTCAGGGAAGCAGAGCGGTTGAATGACGCCGATGCGCTTGAGGAAGAGCTGGGTGATGTGTTGTTCAGTGTGGTGAACCTTGCGCGGCACCTTCACATTGACCCGGAGCGTGCGCTGCGCCGTACCAATCGCAAGTTCGAACAGCGCTTCGCATACATTGAGGAAGCGCTGCGCGAGCGCGGAGAACGGGTTCAGGATGTCACCCTGGATACACTGGAGTATTACTGGGTGGAAGCCAAGAATCATTTTCGCGAGCAGGCAGAACTCCCGGGAATCGGACCGGCTGACAGACGCTGAACTACCGGAGGCACCGCCATGAAAATCAGCACCGACACGGAGCTCAAGCTGATGCTGGCGCTCTACTTTGTGGGCGTATTCACTCTGTTTCTCTGGGTGGTTGCCGGTCTTTGGGCAGTCTGGCTCTTCTGGCGAACCCGACACCCGGTGGCGCGTGGCGGCGTCCGCCTGTTGTGGCAGGGCATCCTGCTCTGGGCGCTGGCGTTCCTGATACTGCCGTTTACCCTGACGCAACTGACCATTCTGCTGCCGGCCTCAATCATCATGTTCTGGGCCGGGCTGACGCTATGGCGCTCGGTGATGCTGTTCGTTGCCGTAGACGTCACGCCAATGGATGGGTGAATCATAGAGGGTAGCGAACAGCCTGCGCCGTTGACACGGTCCGCGAAGCTGTCAGACTGTAAAGACTACAACAACTATTAGATGCCGCCTTCAGGGAGAGACTGCTGACGCTCGTTGAGTGCATTCAACGCCTCAGTGCTATGGCACCGGGACACTCGTAATACACATTAGTCCGCGTCGAGTGACGTGCTATGGCGTAGAACGGGTGTGACAATGAGTATTGATTATTTTCAGCGAATCGCCTTCCGGCTGGCCGGGTCGGTGCTTGCGGTTGCGCTCATCGCCGGGTTTCTGGGCGCGTGCTTGCTGGTGCTTCTCGACTGGCGTGCCGAGCGCGCGGAGCTTGGCAGTGTCGCTGCGGAAGTCTACCGCATCAATCAGCTCCCACTCAGTATCGCACTTCAGAGCAATGATGGCCTGCAGGCCCAGCGGATACTGGAATCCCTTCAGCACACTGAACTCTGGCGCATGGCGCGCCTGGCAGGACCAAATGGCGATAACGTCGCCGATTACCTGTCCAGAGAGGCGAGGGCGGGCAATGAACCCTGGTATGCGACATGGCTGCCGGAATTGCCGGTCTATCGGTTTGACGTTCGGGCCGGTAGCGCGTACCTCGGCGAGCTGAGTCTGCAGGTCAGCTATAGGGGGGCGATGGAGCCCTTTCTGCAGCGCAGTCTGATCGTCTTCGTTGCGGGGTTGGTATGGAGCGTGATCCTGGGCCTGGTACTCACGCTGGTTGCTCATCGCCGTGTTACCGCTCCAACGGTGGATCTGGCACGCCAGATCGCCGCCATCAATACCAACTCCCCGCATGAGCAGTGGATCGTGTCTTCGCCCGGCCACGAGCGTGATGAGCTGGGGCACATTGTCAGGGCAACCAATGAGTTTATTGCCGCCATGGTGAACAAACAACAGTCGTTGCTGGAGCGGGAACGGCAGATTCACCTGATACTTGATGTCAGCCCCAATCATGTGTTCGCCGTTGATGAGAAAAACCGATTGCTCTTTCTGAACCACGAACTGGCGGAATTCTACGGCAGTTCTGTCGATGCGCTGGCGGGCCTGGATTATGTGGAACTGCACAGCCGGGTCGATTCACAGCAGAGTGCACTCATTGCCAATGAGCTCTACAGCGTTCGCGCCGGTGGCCACCGAATGGTATTCCAGAAAGATTCCCTGACGGATGCGGCAGGCCAGGACCATGTCATGCAAATCAGCCGGACACCCTTTGTCTACGACGGTAAGCCCAGTGTTCTCACCGTTGCCAGCGACATTACAGAGCTTGCCCGAGCAGAGGCAGGCGTCGAGCGCATGGCCTACTACGATACCCTGACTGGCCTGCCCAACCGTAATCTGGTACTCGATCGCCTGGACATGGATCTTCGCCGGTGTCGTCGCAACGGCACCTATGGTGTTCTCATGTTCATCGACGTGGATGACTTCAAACGAGTCAACGATACGATGAATCATGCCTCCGGCGACAACATGCTTGCCATTATCGCCGAGCGGATGCAGGAGGTGATCCGGGAAACCGATACGCTGGCACGCCTGGGCGGAGATGAGTTCACTCTCAGTGCTCCGGACCTCGGGCAGGACAGGGCCAGTGCCGAAAAGGCCGCGTCAATACTGGCACGCCGGTTAATCAATAAGGTATCCGAGCCGATCAGTCTGGGGCGTCAGGAATTTACACTCGGCATAAGCCTGGGCATGGTGGCCTATCCGGAAGCAGGTCAGGATCCCAACGACATGTTGCGGTTCGCCGACACCGCAATGTACCGGGCAAAACACCAGGGCAAGAACCGGGCGGTGTTTTTCGCTGCCGAAATGGCCCGGGAAGACTCCCGCCTCGTCCAGTTGGAGAGCGAGTTACGCCGGGCGCTGCGAAACAGGGAGTTCTGTTTTTACCTGCAACCGCTGATTCACGGCAGAAACCGACGGCTCGCCGGAGCTGAGGCGCTCTTGCGGTGGCGACACCCCGAGCGCGGGTTGCTGGCACCGGACAGCTTCATGAGTTTTCTGGAAAGCTCCAACCTGATGGTTGAGGTGGGACGCCACCTGGTGGAGACCGCGTGCGAATTTGTCAGTGATACCCGACAGTTCTGGGGCCAGGGTGGTCCGCGCCTGGCTCTGAACTTCACGGCACAGGAGTTCTTTCAGCCGGATTTTGTGCCTTTCGTCTCCCGGTCGCTGTCGCGCTTTCAACTTTCTGGCAGTTGTTTTGAATTCGAGATCACGGAAGGAGCGGCGCTGCACAACATCGACGAGGCGGTTCAGAAAATCCGGGCATTGAAATCATTGGGTATTTCTTTTGCGCTCGACGATTTCGGCACGGGATACAGTTCGCTCAACTACCTGAAACAGCTTCCGGTTGACACCATGAAAATCGACAAGTCATTTATTCAGGATATTACGGTGAATCAGCGCGACGCAGCGATGGTGTATTCTCTGCTTATCATCGCTCGGAACACGGGCATGAGAGTGGTGGCAGAAGGGGTGGAACTGAACGACCAGGCTCGCTGGCTGACACAATACGAGAATATCGTGTATCAGGGGTATCTTTTCAGTGAGCCGGTACCACAGGCAGACTTTGTGAACCGCTATTTCCCGATGCCGCAACTGGCCGACCCATCTACGGTCATGTCAATGGCGGGAAAACCGGGCTTGAGAGGAAACGAGAGGTAGTGCACAACGTCAGGGGTTCCTGTGCCGGAATGCCCCTGACGCGTTTCAGACCATTCAGGCGCTCTGCTTGAGAGCTTTTACCTGCTGGTTCAGACGGCTCATGGTACGCGACGCCTTGTTTCTGGAAATGATCCCCTTGCGGGCCATTCCGTCGAGGCGGGGTTGCGCTGCTGCCAGTGCTTTCTGGGCACCCTCGTAGTCGCCAGTCTTGATCTGCGCGACCACTTTCTTCACATAGGTGCGAACCATTGAGCGCAGACTGGCGTTATGTGCACGCCGATTGATCGTCTGGCGTGCGCGTTTACGAGATCCGGGGTTATTTGCCACAGTAGAGCGCTCCTGTTGATATATCTGCTCTGAATATTCGGGACGCGCGATAATAAGACGCGGCGTCGACCATGTCAAACCCCCTGACTGGCGCTCAGGCCGTCTTCAACAATCAGGTTGCCCTGTCGGCGGAGAGCCGCACAGCGTTGCTTTGTCGGGGTTCCGGCAGTCAAGACAGGCCCTTCGAATTCCCGTAGAATCCGCGCAGCATTTGCAATTCCCGGTAACCGTTGACGCATGGCACAGTCGGCCTGGTTGAGAAATTCACTGGTAGTGAGTACCGGCACCCTGTTGTCGCGGGTGCTGGGCCTCGTGCGCGACATTGTGATGGCGATATTCCTTGGCGCCACCAACAGTGCGGACGCGTTCTATGTCGCCTTTCGGATCCCGAATTTTTTCCGTCGCCTGTTTGCCGAGGGCGCGTTTGCCCAGGCGTTTGTACCGGTACTGGCCGAGTACCGCGAATCCGGCGGTATCGCTGCTGTCCAGCATCTCGTCAACCGGGTGGCCGCCGCGCTCGGAGCGACACTGCTGCTGGTCTGCGTGGGTGCGTGGGTCGCTGCGCCCGCCATTACCTGGGCGTTCGCGTCCGGCTTTCATCAGTATCCGGACAAGCTGGCACTAACGACCGAGCTTATTCGCCTGACGTTCCCCTATCTCGGGTTTATCTCGCTGACCGCATTTGCCGGCAGTATCCTTAATACCTATGGTCGTTATGCAGTGCCGGCGCTGACGCCGGTGCTGTTGAATCTGTGTCTGATCGGTGCGGCAATCGGCCTGACGCCCCACGCGCCGTCCGCTGCCCATGCCCTGGCCTGGGGTGTGCTCATCGCAGGCGCGGTGCAATTGCTTTTCCAGGTGCCATTCCTTCATCGGCTGTCCTTGCTGCCGACACCGGTCTGGGAATGGCGGCATCCGGGCGTGCAGAAAATACTGCGTCTGATGGCGCCGGCTATGCTGGCGGTTAGCGTCAGTCAGATCAATCTCCTGCTGGACACAGTGCTTGCATCCTGGCTGGAGGGCGGAAGTGTCGCCTGGCTGTATTATTCGGACCGTCTGACTGAATTGCCGCTGGGAGTTATCGGCATCGCAATCGGCACCGTGGTGCTCCCGAGCCTGTCGGCGTTATCGGCGCAGGAAGATACCGTTGGGTTCCGCAACGGGCTCAACTGGGCGGTCCGCATGGTACTGTTGCTGGGCATTCCTGCCGCAGCGGCCCTTTGGGTTCTGGCCGAACCGATACTGGCAACCCTGTTTTACCATGGCGCCATGACGCCATACGATATCGAGCGGAGCGCTGCCAGCCTGCGGGCCTATACGCTTGGCCTCACCGCGTTCATGCTGATCAAGGTGCTGGCGCCCGGTTTTTTCAGTCGTCAGAATATGCGCACACCGGTCCGGATCGCCACAGCGGCGCTGGTCGCCAATATGGTGTTCAACCTGATCCTTATCTGGCCACTCGAGCATGTCGGACTCGCACTGGCAACGTCCATGTCGGCCTGGCTGAATGCCGGACTTCTCGCCGCCTACCTCGTCCGCGATCGGCTTTTCAGTCCCGGGGCGCTGCTGCGTGAGCGCCGGACGATGGGTATTTTTATGGCCACATTGATGATGGCCGGAGTGCTCGCCTGGTTAGCGCCAGCTCCCGGCTGGTGGCTCGACCAGTTAATCAGCATACGCGCGCTTGCCCTTGCCGGGCTGGTAAGCCTCGGGTTGACATTGTATGCGCTGGTGCTGGTCGTCTCCGGTTGGCGGATCCGCGACCTGAGCGGTAGCCTGTAGCGGGCACGATCGTTATAATACCGGACCTTTTAGCGACGAGATGGCTGTGAAGTTACTGCGTGGCAATTTCCCCCATTCCCGACCATCCAGGGCGACTGTGGTGACGGTCGGCAATTTCGACGGGGTGCATCTGGGACATCAGCAGTTACTTCAGGGGTTGCTGACCTGTGCCCGTCGCCGCCAGTTGGAAACGGCGGTAGTGCTGTTCGAGCCCCAGCCGAAAGAATTTTTCCTGGGAGACAAGGCGCCGCCGCGCCTATCCTCACTGCGTGACAAGGTGATGCGCCTGCGCGAGCTGGGCATCGACTGGGTATGGGTGAAGCGCTTTGATCGTGCGCTGGCGGATGAAACACCCGAGGCCTTCGTCGAAGAATGCCTGGCTGATGGACTCGGTGCCCGGCACGTCGTTGTGGGAGACGATTTCCGCTTTGGCGCAAAGCGCTCCGGTGACCTGTCCCTGCTGCAGGAGCTGGGACCACGGTACGGCTTTACGGCGGAGGGTACGGACTCCTTCCTGGCGGGTGAGCAGAGAATCAGCAGCACGGCAATTCGCGATGCCCTGATGAACAGTGATTTTGCCCGGGCGGAAGCGCTGCTGGGCCGGCCCTATTGCATGAGCGGTACCGTGGTTTATGGTCAGCAGCTCGGGCGCGAACTCGGTTTTCCCACTGC
This sequence comes from Natronospirillum sp., assembly GCA_965602035.1. Lineage (GTDB taxonomy): Bacteria > Pseudomonadota > Gammaproteobacteria > Pseudomonadales > Natronospirillaceae > Natronospirillum. The sequence continues at coordinate 48,404 of OZ271919.1, forward strand.
GAATGTCCGGTTGAGCCACCATCAACGGGCGGTCGAGGGCGTGTACCGGGTGCGCGTTCGTGTGGAAGGAGATGGCAGGCGCCACAGGGGTATTGCCAACGTTGGCGTCAAGCCGAGTTTTCCGGAACTTGGCCCCTGGCTGGAAGTGCACCTGCTGGACGGGAAACCGAGCCTTTATGGTTGCCACATCCAGGTGGAATTTATTGAGCGTGTTCGCCCGGCGGTGAAATTTGCGTCACTGGACGAACTCCGGAATCAGATTGCCAGCGACATCGACAACGCCCGAACGGCATTCGAGACAGAGGATCCGACAAACCACCATGAGTGATTACAAAGCGACACTGAACCTGCCAGCTACAGACTTTCCGATGCGCGGCAATCTGCCCAAGCGGGAGCCTGAGCGGGTCAGGCAGTGGGAGACAATGGGGCTGTACCGGAAAATCCGCGAGTTTTCGCAAGGCAAGCCCAAATTTGTACTGCACGACGGCCCGCCCTATGCCAACGGGGATATCCATATCGGACATGCCGTCAACAAGGTGTTGAAGGACATTATCGTCAAATCCCGGGGCTTTATGGGTTATGACGCACCCTATGTGCCGGGCTGGGACTGTCACGGGCTGCCGATTGAACACAAGGTCGAAACCATGATCGGCCGTGCCGGTGACAAGGTGGACCACAAGACCTTCCGGCAGCGTTGCCGGGATTATGCCCAGGAGCAGATCGACGGCCAGCGCACGGCGTTTCGCCGACTTGGTGTGTTTGGTGACTGGGAACATCCCTACCTCACCATGGACATCCGGGTGGAGGCGAACATCATTCGCGCTCTGGGCCGGATTATCGAGAATGGTCATTTGCACAAGGGCTTCAAGCCGGTTTACTGGAGCGTTGTCGGTAGCTCGGCGCTGGCTGAGGCGGAAGTGGAATATCAGGAAAAAACCTCACAGGCCATCGACGTCGCTTATCCGGTTGTGGAGACCGCTAAACTCGGCGAAGTATTCGGCGTTCCCGCACCGGCCGCGGCGTCGGTCGATATCTGGACAACGACGCCCTGGACCATTCCGTCCAGTCTGGCCGTTTCTCTGGGACGCGAGCTCGAGTATGCGCTGGTGCAGGCCGATGATAAGTGCCATGTCATTGCAACGGAATTGGTGGAGTCAGTGGCCGAACGGGTCGGCTGGACCGATTATGAGATTCTGGCACGCGTGCAGGGTGAAGCGCTCGATGGCCTGACTCTCAGGCACCCGATCTATGACCGTAATGTGCCGGTGCTGGTGGGTGACCATGTGACGCTTGACGCCGGTACCGGCTGCGTTCACACAGCCCCTGATCATGGCATGGATGATTTCGAGATCTGTCGCCGCTATGGCATCGATACCATCAATCCTATGACTGATGACGGATTGTTCCGCGATTGGGTGGAGTATTTCGCCGGGGTTCACGTCTACAAAGTGGACCCGCTGGTGATCGAGCGACTTCAGGAAGCAGGCACGCTGCTGGCGCATGAGGAAATTCGCCATCAGTATGCACACTGCTGGCGCACCAAAACACCGCTGATCTATCGAGCCACGCCCCAATGGTTCATTTCGATGGAACAGAACGGTCTCAAGCGCGAAGCACTGGAAGCGATCCCGGGAATTCGCTGGGTGCCCTCATGGGGCCAGAACCGCATGCAGGCCATGATGGAGCAGAGCCCGGACTGGTGTATCTCGCGTCAACGTACCTGGGGTGTGCCGATCTGTCTGTTCACACATCGCTCTACTGGTGAGATTCATCCCAGGTCGCCTGAGCTGATTGAACAGGTGGCTCAGCGCGTCGAGAAAGAGGGAATGGAAGCCTGGTGGGACCTCAAGCCGGAGGACCTGCTGGGAGAAGAAGGTCGTGATTATGAGAAGGTCACTGACACGCTCGACGTCTGGTTTGATTCGGGTGTGACCCATTACTCCGTTCTGAAGCATCGCCCGGAGCTGGGCGAATACCCGGCCGACATGTACCTTGAAGGCTCGGATCAGCACCGGGGCTGGTTTCAGTCGTCGTTGAAGACCGGTATAGCGATCAATCATAAGCCACCGTACCGTCAGGTACTCACACACGGATTCACGGTGGACCCAACAGGCCACAAAATGTCCAAATCTCTGGGCAATGTGGTCGATCCGAAGGACATCAACGACCGGATGGGCGCTGACGTACTGCGCCTGTGGATCGCCTCGACGGATTACTCGGGTGACATCACCTGCTCCGAGGACATAATCAAGCGCACCGGTGATGCGTACCGCCGAATCCGGAACACCAGCCGGTTCATGCTCGCCAACATGAGCGGTTTTGATCCGGCAATGGATCGCGTTCCCCATCAGGACATGCTGGCGCTCGACCGCTGGATGGTGCATCGGGCTCGTCAGCTTCAGGACGATATCAATACGCAGTACAGCAACTATCAGTTCCTGAACATCTACCAGCGCGTGCACAATTTCTGTGTCCTCGAGCTGGGCGGGTTCTACCTGGATATCATCAAGGATCGTCAGTACACGACGCAGGCGGACTCCCTGGCCCGTCGGAGCGCCCAGACGGCGTTGTACCATATCCTGCAGGCCATGGTGCGCTGGATTGCCCCTATTCTCAGCTTTACGGCAGAGGAGCTCTGGGAGCATATGCCAGGCGAGAAGTCAGAATCCGTGTTCCTGAATGTCTGGTACGACGACCTGCCGCTGCTGGCCGACGAAGAATCCCTCGGCGACGATTTCTGGGAAACAGCCATGCAGGCCAAGGAGGGCACGAACAAGGTACTGGAACAGATGCGTGCTGACGGTCTGAAGGGCGGCAGCCTGGGCGCCACGGTGGTACTGTATGCCCGGCCCGACATGGCGGAATCACTGGCGCGGCTGGGGGATGAGCTGCGCTTTGTACTCATTACCTCGGGCGCTGAAATCCGTCCGCTTGCGGAGGCGCCGGACAGTGCATCGGACACCGGTATTGACGGTCTGCGCATTGAAGCGTTTGCTGCTACTGACGCCAAGTGTGCGCGCTGCTGGCATCATCGAGCGGATGTCGGCACCCATGCAGACCACCCGGAACTGTGCGGCCGTTGTGTTGAAAACGTAGCAGGTGGTGGCGAGCACCGGGAATTTGCCTGATGACGCCGGTGGAACGCACCTTGTCCCGGCGCTCGGCCTGGCTGTGTCTGGCCCTGGTGGTTGTTGCGCTGGACCAGCTGACCAAAGCCTGGGTGAGCGAAGCACTGATGCTGGGTCAGCGGGTGCCCGTTTTGCCCGTGATTGATCTGATATACACCCATAATCGCGGGGCAGCATTCAGTTTTCTGGCGGGTGCCAGTGGCTGGCAGCGCTGGTTTCTGTCGGGCGTCGCCATGGTGGCGAGCATCGTGCTTGTCATCTGGCTGTGGCGCCTGAGAGCCGGTGAGCAGCGAATGGCTCTGACCCTGATGCTGTTGCTGGGCGGCGCCCTGGGCAACCTCATCGACAGGCTCCGGTTCGGCTATGTGGAAGACTTTATCCTGCTTCACTGGCGGGGAGCGACGTTTCCTGCCTTCAATGTAGCGGATATGGCCATCACGTGCGGTGCAATCCTGCTGATTGCCGACGCAGTCATCACGAGCCGATCCCACAATAATCGGTAACCCGGAATCGCTATGGCACAGATTACGAACAACAGTCAGGTTACTCTTCATTTCTCGTTGCAATTGGCCTCCGGGGAGGTCATTGACAGCAATTTTGACGGGTCACCCGCCACGTTTGTGATGGGCGACGAAAGCCTGCTGCCGGGATTTGAAGCACAACTGATCGGTCTTGAACCCGGGGATGAAAAATCAGTAACTGTCCCTGCGGAGGAAGCTTTCGGACCGCATCTGGAAGACAATATACAGCGTTTTCGGCGCCATCAGTTCGGAGCGGATTATCCGGTTGAACCGGGAGTCGTTGTATCGTTTGCAGACGCTTCCGGGGCAGAGCTTCCGGGCGTGGTTGCGGAGCTGGAGGGCGATTATGTTACCGTTGATTTCAATCATCCGCTGGCGGGCAAGGCGATCGTGTTTTCAGTGAACATTATCGCGGTGAACCCGCCGCCGCAGGAGGCATAGGTATCATGTCAGCAGGTACTCCGGACGGCATCGTGCACACCACAGAGCCCCAACATGCAGGCATTCGGCTTGCCAGCCCGCGTGGCTTCTGCGCTGGCGTCGATCGTGCGATCGATATCGTGGAACGGGCTCTGGAGCTCTACGGAGCCCCGGTGTATGTCCGTCACGAAGTGGTGCATAACCGCTATGTGGTGGAAGACCTGCGCAACCGGGGCGCCGTGTTTGTTGACGAGCTGCACGAGGTGCCCGATGGCCAATTGGTGATTTTCTCGGCGCACGGGGTCAGCCGTGCTGTTCAGATGGAAGCTGCCAACCGTGACCTGAATGTATTCGATGCCACCTGCCCACTGGTAACAAAAGTCCATATGGAAGTGGCGAAATACAGCCGGGAAGGCATGGAGTGCATCCTGATCGGTCATGCCGGCCATCCCGAGGTTGAAGGCACCATGGGGCAGTTCGACGAGAGCAATGGCGGGGCAATGTACCTGGTGGAATCCGAGGACGATGTCCGGCACCTGCGGATCAGAGACCCTGATCGGCTCGCCTATGTTACCCAGACCACGCTGTCGATGGATGATACCGCCCGAATAATTTCCGCATTGCGTGAACGGTTCCCCGCAATAGCCGGCCCCCGGAAAGACGACATCTGCTATGCCACCCAGAATCGCCAGGACGCCGTGAAGAATCTGGCGGAGGAATGTGACCTGCTGCTGGTTGTGGGGTCACCGAACAGCTCCAATTCCAACCGGTTGCGGGAACTGGCCGAGCGAATGGGCTGTCCGGCCCACCTGATTGATGGCGCAGACGATATTGACCCTGCATGGGTGACAGACAGGCGGGCAATCGGAGTGACCGCCGGTGCCTCTGCACCCGAAGTGTTGGTGAGCGATGTGGTCGAGCGCCTGCGTCAGTTGGGTGCCGGCTCGGTCACCCAGCAGGCAGGGATTGAAGAGAACGTTGTGTTCAGTCTGCCGAAGGGGTTGAGAATACCCGCCCGCAACGTCTAGACGATTGACCGAAAGCGCAGGGAGGCGCGATGCGAAATCTACACAGGTGTTGCGGCGCGGCACTGCCAGAGGTTGTCGTGGCCACCGCACTCCTTTCTCTGGGTGGGCTGGGTGCACTGGCGATGGTCCATCAGATAATCCTCCAGGAACGCCTTTACTCGCGTCAGGTAATGCTTTACTGGCAGTCGGAAGCGCTGAATGCCCGGTTGCAACTTATGGGGCCGCCGGCGCAACCGGTTTCGGTAGAGTGGACCTCTGCCAACGGTACCCCACAGCCGGGTTGTCCGGTGACGAGGCAGCCATTGGATACATCTGTGGCATCCGTCATCGAGGACTGGTCACAGCACCTCTCCTGTTTTCTGCCCGAGCATCGCGGGCGTGTAGACGCAGCGGCGAACACCCTGCGGCTGTCGGTCGATTGGCCACGCGCCCACGCAGCCCGCTCCGGCAATCCTTCCGACGCTGCAGGCAGCAGGCGTACCCTGGACCGATACTGGCGCTGGCGGCCGTGACTTGCGTGAACCGGCCCGTCAGTACCACGGGCACCGCGACCGCACCCGAGCCGGAGGTATGAAACGGAAGCAACGGTCGGCCGGGTTCAGCTTGCCGGAACTGTTGGCCGCGATATTGATAGGCAGTATTGTCATTGCTGCGCTGTTCCGGTTTGCCCTGCCGGCCATAGAGACGGTGAGCGCGGTCGATGCGCGGCTGACGGCTGACAACAATGGCCATGTCGCGCTGTCTCATCTCCGCTCCGTGCTGCGTCGCGACGGGCACTGGCAATGCCAGGACCCGTCGGCACTTTTCGACCCCTTGATAGGCGGTGCCAACTGGCGCCCGCAAGCGGGTGATCTGGCATGGCCGGCCCATTTGTCGGGCGTTGCCGATGATATGACCAATGACAGACTGGGTGGCAATGATGTTCTCTGGATCGGTCAACATGTTGCCTCAGCCGGTAGCGTCTGTGAGTCGGTGCTGTCCAGTGCCGACGTCTATTATCTGGCGACGAATATTGCCGGCCGGCCGGCGCTCTTCAGGCAACAGGTTTTACCCGAGCCAGGCAGGCGACAGGAGATCGTATCCGGTGTTGTTGCCATGAATTTCCGATTCGCTGTCAGTGCGACGCAATCAACGCATTGGCAGACTGCCGATTCCTTAACCGAGCAGACGCCCGCAGAGGGCGTCTATATCGAACTGGTGGTGTCCGAACCGGTCCCCGGTGGCAGCACCCACCATAGCGTTCGATCATTTCGGGGCGCTACAGAGGTGACCACCGACAGACCATCCGTGGTCCGGGCCCACAGTACCTCGGTGGTTCTGCCTGACGGGTACGGGAGCCGGCTTTGAGGTCGTTGTCACGGGAAAAAAATGCGGGCGCCATATTGCCCACAGTAATGGTGACGCTGGCTATCGTCAGCGGCCTGCTGGGAGTGGTCTGGCAGCGCGTTTCGGAGCAGGCTCAACTCGCGCCAACCGCTTCGCTTGACGATCAGAGCCGGGGTGCGGTGCCGGCCGTGCTCCTCGATGCACAGCAAAGTATGACAACTGACCCTCTGAGTATTGAGCCGGCCCGATCCGGCGTGCTGGGCCCCATGGCCCCCGTAAGCTCACTGGCGCAGTCCGGACTTCGGGTGGAGCCCGGCACCGCTGCGCTGTTCACCCAATGGTCGGCGTCGGGCCCGGCCTGCCCCCAGCGCGTTGTCGGGTCAGCGGACGCCTCCGGGGCACAGGCGTGCAGCGAGCGTATTGGCTTCACCGTCTGGGCGGGGGAGGTGGGTGGATGGCCGCGTCATGTTGTGCAATCGGAGTGGGAGTTGGTCTGGCCGGCGGCGCCGACTGCGGAATCACCCATTGTGAGAGGGCCGGCTGTGCGTCAGATTCGGTGACCGGGAATTACGGACGACAACCCCGTTGGTCCGGGTCGCCGCGAACGTATCTTGTTCTGCCTCCGGAGCTGAACACCAGCCGACCGGCACTGGCGGCGTTTGTGTCTGTGCAGAATGCCAGGTGCCCCTGCATACCGGGTGCGGTACCGTCCGGCTGAAAATGCAGCGCGCGGCGCCAGCTCGGCCTCATAATAAGGTATACGGGCTGATCCGTTGCCGGCTCCGATGAGCGACTCACTGGATCGTCGCCCGGGCGATAACGGCCCGACGGGTCGAAAAAGACCGCCAACGGCCGATGCCAGTCAGTGCTGCACCCCCCATCCCCGCCGATGGGGCATAGCGTCACCGGTAGCCCTGTGTGAATGGCGAGGAATCGAGCGCGCTCGATAACACCGGTCAGTCGGATCTGCGTCTGATAAACCGAGAGGTGGGCGCCGAGCCCGGCAAGCCGGGGTACAGCCGCGGCCATGAGCGCTCCGGTCATTGCGAGTATGACCAGACATTCGACCAGTGACATCCCCGTCAGCCGCGGTGGAGGCAACTCCCGACTCTTCCTCATGGCTCGCACTTCCTGCGCAATCAGCAGCGACAAGATTAACGCGGAGGCGGACAAACCGCCTCGCTCCCCGGTATAATCGCGCCCCGGCATGGTGTTCAGCTGACCCCTGAGGTCAGTGCAGCACTTTCAGACAATGCGCTTCATGGAGATCAGTATGAAAGCGGCTGGCCTGGCGATTGAGCTGGTGCAGGACGAATTCCCCGTCGGGGATATTCCCGGCAACGCGGAGCGGGTGCTTGAGCGGGGCAGAGAGGCGGCTTCCCGTGGGGTTCGCATCCTGGTGTTTCCTGAACTGACGCTGACCGGGTATCCACCGGAGGATCTCCTGCTCAGGCCGAGTCTGGATCTGCGGATCGGGCGGGCCCTGGATCAGATCTGCGCGGCGAACCTCCCGGTGGCGCTGGTGATCGGGCTGCCGTGGCGCAGTGACACTGGGTTGCACAATGGCGCTGTGGTCATTGACCACGGGTCTGTAAAGCTGCGATACGCCAAACATCACCTTCCCAATTATCAGGTGTTTGATGAGCATCGATATTTTGTGGTGGGTCACGATACGCCGGTCTGGGATTGCGACGGCTGCCCGATCGGGGTGGCAGTCTGCGAAGACATCTGGTTCGACGACGTACTGCAGCGCTACCGCGATGCGGGCGTCGGCCTCGTGCTGACACTGAACGCATCTCCCTACTACATTGGCCGGGCCGAAGAGCGTTTGGCCCATGTGCGCCAGCAGGCCGAGGCTCACCAGCTGGCTATTCTGTACGTCAACGCCAACTCGGCACAGGACGAACTCGTGTTTGAGGGGGGCTCCATGGCAGTGGATGCCGGCGGTCGGCTGGTCGCCCGGGCGCCCTGTTTCGAGGCCGCTCAACTGTCCGTTCAATGGCAGCCAGAGGCAGGCCTCAGCGCGCCCGATGCCCCCATGGTGGAATGGCCCGAACGGACGGCAGGACTCTACAAGGCCCTGGTTCAGGGGTTGGCCGGGTACGTCAATCGCAACGGGTTTCGGGGTGTCGTACTGGGATTATCCGGAGGTATTGATTCCGGATTGAGCCTTGCCATTGCGGTTGACGCCCTTGGCGCGGACCGGGTTCTGGCCGTCATGATGCCGTTTCGCTATACCTCCGATATCAGCCGCGCCGATGCGGCCGAGGAGGCGGAAAAGCTGGGCGTCGACTATCAGCAATTACCGATTGAGGCGGTGTATGACGCAGCCATGTCGACGCTGGCACCGGTGTTCGGCGATCAGCCGCCCGATCTTACCGAGCAGAATCTGCAGGCGCGGATCCGTGGCCTTCTGTTGATGGCACTGTCCAACCGACAGGGCTGGATGGTGCTGACGACGGGTAACAAGAGCGAGCTGGCCGTGGGTTATGCAACGCTTTACGGTGACATGTGCGGTGGCTACAACGCGCTCAAGGATGTGCCCAAACAATGGGTGTTCGAGCTGGCGCGCTACCGGAATTCCATCAGCCCCGTGATTCCGGAGCGGGTCATAACGCGGCCACCGAGCGCGGAGCTGGCACCCGACCAGAAAGATGAGGACAGCCTGCCTGGGTACGATGTTCTGGATGCAATCATTGAACGGTATGTTGAACGTGACGAGAGCGCCGAAGCGATTGTCGCGGCAGGGTTCCGTGCAGAGGACGTCGAACAGGTGATCCGGCTGATCGATCGCAACGAGTACAAGCGTCGCCAGGCGCCCGAGGGTGTGCGTGTCACACCCCGCGGGTTCGGCCGGGACCGCCGCTACCCGATTACCCAGGCCTGGGCGCCGGGCGAGTGACGCGGCCGCTCGTCACCGACTCTGCGCATGAGAGCGCTAAAACCTTTATCTGAAACCGTGCCTGTGGTATAAAGCGCGCGCTCCGGACCGGGTTACACTGGCCGGAAATTCACACGAAGCGGTAAAAAGCGTGGCCGGGTGCTTCTCGCAGACTCAATGCTGGGGAAGTTGGCGCGTTGGGCCGCTTCGGAGGCTTAACCCAAACTGTTTGAGGAAAATCATGTCTGTAACAATGCGAGACCTGCTCAAGGCAGGTGTTCACTTCGGTCACCAGGCGCGTTTCTGGAACCCGAAAATGAGCGAATACATCTTTGGTTCGCGTAACAAGATTCACATCATCAACCTTGAGAAGACGCTGCCGCTGTTCAATGACGCCTTGACGCATCTCGAGAACCTCGGCGCCAATAACCGTAAAGTGCTGTTTGTGGGCACCAAGCGTGCAGCAAGCGAAATCGTCAAGCGCGAAGCATCACGAGTTGGCATGCCCTATGTGACGCACCGCTGGCTCGGTGGCATGCTGACCAACTACAAGACAATTCGTCAGTCGATCCGTCGGCTCCGCGACCTTGAGGCGCAACAGAACGATGGCACGCTGGACAAGCTGACCAAGAAAGAGAGCCTGATGCGCCAGCGTGAGATGGACAAGCTGGAGCTGTCTATCGGTGGTATCAAGGACATGGGCGGCCTGCCGGACGCGCTGTTCGTTGTCGATGTAGACCACGAACGCATCGCCATCACGGAAGCCAACAAGCTTGGCATCCCGGTTATCGGCATTGTGGACACCAACAGTGATCCGGATGGTGTCGACTACGTTATTCCCGGCAACGACGACGCAATCCGTGCCATCGAGATCTACGTCACATCCGTGGCCGACGCAGTTGCCGCCGGTCGTCAGGCGACCGCCGGTCCCGAAGACGAGTTCGTTGAGGTGGACGAGAGCGCCGCTTCCGGAGTAGCGACCGAGCCGGAAGAATCCGCAGCGCCGGCTGACGAAAAAGGCGCATAACATCCGGCCGGCTGCTCAGGCCGGCCATCCCAGATTCGAGTCGCCGGGCGCCCGGGCGCCCGGTTTTGTCTCAACCCGGAATTCGAGGAATTTCTCATGGCGAATATCTCTGCAAGCATGGTCAAGGAACTGCGTGAGCGCACTGGCCTTGGCATGATGGAATGCAAAAAAGCACTGGTTGAAGCGGATGGCGATATTGAAGTGGCCATCGACAACCTGCGCAAATCAAGCGGCCTGAAAGCGGCAAAGAAAGCGGGTCGTACTGCGGCTGAAGGGGTTGCGATCACACGTATTGCTGATGATTCAACGTCAGCGTTGATTCTGGAAGTAAACTGCGAAACCGACTTTGTAGCGCGGGACGACAATTTCCTTGCGTTTGCTGATCGCGTGGCGGACAAAGCCCTCGCTGACGGCCAGAGCGATGTCGAGGCCCTGATGAATGGTGAGCTCGAAGAAGCGCGCCAGGCCCTGGTCCAGAAAATCGGTGAAAACATCACTGTACGTCGTGTCGCTTTCCTTGGCGGCGAGGCCGGCTCGGTGTTTTCGGGCTACGTACACGGCGGCAAGATCGGCGTCCTGGTACAACTGAACGGTGGTACCGAGGATCTGGCCCGGGACGTGGCGATGCACATTGCCGCGATTAACCCGCAGTATGTAACGCCTGACTCCGTTCCGCAGGACGTGCTGGAACGCGAGAAGGAAGTGGTTCGTGCCCAGTCCGAGTCCTCTGGCAAACCGGCCGAAATCGTCGAGAAGATGGTACAGGGGCGTATCCGGAAGTACCTGGCCGAGATCAGTCTTACTGAGCAGCCATTCGTGAAAGACCCGGATGTGAAGGTCGGTGACCTCGCGAAGAAAGCAGACGCCGAGATCGTTGATTTCGTCCGTTTTGAAGTCGGCGAGGGCATCGAGAAGGAAGAAGTCGATTTTGCCGCTGAGGTGAAAGCGCAGGCCGGCCTCTGAGGCGCCTGAACGCCGGGCTGGCTCTGGCCCGGCGACACCGCTACACTGACCAGTCGTGCACGCGCCGTTCAATTTGCTCCGGGGAATAACATGCCTGCGAAAATTGCCTCCTCGTCCCGCTATAAGCGGATTCTACTGAAACTCAGCGGCGAAGCGCTGGCGGGGAAGCAGGGGTTCGGTATCGACCCGAAAGTACTGGACCGGATGGCTCTGGAGATTGGGCAGTTGGTTGGCATCGGAGTACAGGTCGGCCTGGTGATCGGCGGCGGCAACCTGTTCCGTGGCCAGGAACTGAGCGCGGCCGGCCTCGACCGGGTGACCGGCGACCACATGGGGATGCTGGCCACGGTCATGAATGCACTGGCCATGCGTGATGCGCTGGAACGGGCGAATATTCGCACGCGGGTCATGAGTGCTATCCCCATGAGCGGCATTGTCGAGCACTATGATCGACGCACGGCAGTGCGTTATCTTAATCAATCAGATGTTGTCATTTTTTCGGCGGGGACGGGTAATCCGTTTTTCACAACAGATTCCGCTGCCTGTCTGCGCGGCATTGAAATCGACGCCGATATCGTGCTTAAAGCGACCAATGTCGACGGTGTATACAGCGCGGATCCGAAAAAAGATCCTGAAGCCCGGAAATATGATCGCCTGACTTATCAGGAAGTGCTGGACAAGCAGCTCGGCGTAATGGATCTGACGGCCATCTGTCTGGTGCGCGATCAGTGCATGCCGGTCCGGGTATTCGACATGAATCAGCACGGTTCACTGGTCCGTCTGGTGGTGGGTGAAAACGAAGGTACGCTGATCGAAGAGGAAAAAACCAATGCTGGATGATATTCAGGCTGACGCCGGAAAGTCGATGCAGAATGCGACTGACGCACTCGGCCAGGCGTTCAAGAAGATTCGGACCGGTCGGGCGAATCCGTCGATTCTCGACGGCGTCTACGTCGACTACTACGGAGCGGAAACGCCGCTGAAGCAGGTGGCGAACATATCGGTGGAGGATGGCCGCACCCTCAGCATTGTGCCCTGGGAAGGCAGTATGGTACCGGTTGTCGAGAAGGCCATTCTCAAAAGTGATCTCGGTTTTAATCCGTCCACAGCCGGGAACAATATTCGGGTTGTCATGCCGCAGCTTACCGAGGAAACCCGTAAGGGCTACATAAAGCAGGCGCGGCATGAGGCTGAAAACTGCCGTATCTCGGTTCGTAACGCTCGCCGCGATGCGAACAATGACATCAAGGAACTGCTGCGCGAAAAGGAAATCACCGAGGACGACGCCCGCTCGGCGGAAGACGCTGTCCAGAAACTGACTGACCGCTTTATCAAGCAGATTGATGATCTGCTGGAAGAGAAAGAAGCGGAACTGCTCAAAGTCTGATGGCCGCTGAATTCGACTGGTCCCGGTTTGCGGACCTGCCGACCATTCCGCGCCATGTCGCTGTCATTATGGATGGCAACAACCGGTGGGCCCGTCAGAAGCAGATGACGGGGGTTGCCGGTCACAAGGCCGGCGTGCGCGCCCTGCAACTGGTCGTGGAGGGTTGTGCACGCGCTGGCGTGGACGTGCTGACACTCTTTGCGTTCAGCAGTGAGAACTGGCGGCGTCCACAGGATGAAGTCAGTGGCCTGCTGGAACTGTTCTCCTGGGCGCTGACCAAGGAAATCGACAAACTGGCGCGCAATGACCTGCGGCTCAGGGTGATCGGTGACCGTTCCGGCTTTCCCGCGTCTATTCAGCGCAGTATTGCCGAGGCTGAAGCCCGTACAGCAGACAACCAGGGCATGTGGGTCGTGGTGGCGGCCAACTATGGCGGTCGCTGGGATATCGCACAGGCTGCACAGTCACTGGCGCGGGATGTCGCTGAGGGCCGTGTCACACCGGATGATGTGGATGAGTCCGCGCTGCACGCCAGGACAGCGCTCAGCGACCTTCCGGATCCGGACCTCTGTATCCGCACCGCAGGCGAATGCCGGCTCAGCAATTTCCTGCTCTGGCAATTTGCCTATACCGAACTCTATTTCAGTCCTGTCCTGTGGCCCGATTTCGGCGCCGAGCACCTGTTTGAGGCTTTTGCCAGTTTCGGCCGCCGGCAACGGCGGTTCGGTGGGCGCTCGGCCGCCGGCCATGTGAGGTCACTATGACGTTGGGACCACGAGTCACAACTGCGCTGGTGCTGATCCCTGTCATGTTGGGGGGGATCTTTCTGCTCCCCCTGGCCTGGTTCGCCGTGTTTATCGGGGCGATCGCGTTGCTCGGCGCGTGGGAGTGGGGCCGCTTGTCGGGGCTGGCTACCGGGCCATTCCGTATCGTCTATACGATCGCCGTGCTGATTCTGTTGCTGGCGCTCTACGCGCTGGTGCAAATGCCTCAGGTACCGTTGCGGGCGCTCCTGGTCGGTGGCGCGCTTTGCTGGCTTGCCGGTCTGGTGCTGGTTGTTACCTACCCCCGGTCCCGATGGGCCGTACAGCGCCGGCGGGCCCGGCTCCTGATGGGCCTGCTGATTCTCGGTTCCATGTGGCTCGGGTTCTATGGCCTGCGGGCGGAACCCGCCGGGCACTGGCTGGTGCTGTTACTTATGCTGATCGTCTGGGGGGCTGACATCGGCGCCTACTATGCCGGTCGGCGGTTCGGCAGGCACAAGCTGGCACCGGCAGTCAGCCCGGGAAAGACCTGGGAGGGCGTTGCCGGTGGCTTGATCGGTGCGTCACTGCTCGCCCTTGCACTGGTGGGGGTACTGTTTCCGGATACCCTGTCGGGTTGGGCAGAGGTCGCCCTGTTGGCTCTGCTGGCAGGGCTGGTGGTCATGGCGTCCATTGTCGGAGATCTGGTCGAGAGCCTCGCCAAGCGCACTCAGGGGTGCAAAGACAGTGGTACCCTGTTGCCCGGACACGGTGGCATATTGGACCGGATCGACAGTATGTGTGCGGCGGCGCCGGTCATGGCCGCCTATCTGAGCCTGTGGCCGGCCCTGTGAGGAGGTGCCCGGCAGATGTCCCATAAGCACTCGCTCGCCAGTAGCCCGGCCGGCAGTCAACTACTGACGGTACTCGGATCCACGGGCAGTATCGGCACCAGTACCCTGGATGTGGTGGCGCGGCACCCTGATCGCTATCAGGTTTTTGCGCTGACCGGGCAGTCCAATATTGCGCGGCTCGCGGCCCAGTCCGACCGGTTCCGGCCACGATATGTGGTCGTTCCCGATGCCGACGGGCGCCGGGCACTGTTGGACCGTGTACGGCATCCGGTAGAGGTGCTTGTAGGGCCCGAGGCCCTGTGCGAGGTGGCGGCTCATCCGGAGTGCGATCTCGTTATGGCGGCTATCGTCGGTGCCGCCGGGTTACGGCCGTCGCTGGCGGCGGCGGAAGCCGGCAAGAAAGTACTGTTGGCCAACAAGGAAAGCCTGGTCGTCGGCGGTGCCCTGTTCATGACCGCAGTTGCGCGAAACGGAGCTACGCTCCTGCCGATCGACAGTGAACACAACGCAATTTTTCAATGTCTGCCAGGCGGCCGGCCGGACAGTACCGTTTCTTCGATTCTGCTGACAGCCTCCGGCGGGCCCTGTCGGACATTGAGTGCCGAGGCGCTGGCTACGGTCACGCCGGATGAGGCCTGCGCCCACCCCAACTGGACCATGGGCCGCAAGATCTCGGTGGACTCTGCCACCCTGATGAACAAGGGGCTGGAGCTGATAGAGGCCTGCTGGCTCTTTGATCTTCCACCGGAATCCATCGAAGTGGTTGTACACCCGCAGAGCGTCATTCATTCCATGGTGCGCTATGTGGACGGGTCAGTGATTGCCCAGTTGGGTGCTGCCGACATGCGCACGCCGATCGCCTACGGGCTAGCCTGGCCGGATCGCATAGACGCCGGCGTCGAGGCGCTTGATTTTACGACACTGGCCGACCTGCAGTTTGAGCCGCCGGACGAAGTGCGTTTCCCCTGCCTCCGTCTGGCAAGAGAGGCGATGGCAGCAGGGGGGACAGGCCCGGCCATCCTCAATGCGGCCAATGAGGTCGCCAATGCGGCCTTTCTTGACCATCTCATCGGCTTTACGGATATCGCCCGGGTGAATGAATCGGTACTGAATCGATTGGCTGCCCAGCCGGTGGAAAGTCTGGATCACGTAATGGCAGTGGACAATCACGCTCGCCGTGTGGCAGAAGAGTGCATTGAAGCCTGGAAGTCGTCGACCGTATGACCACCGTTCTTATTTTCGTGCTCACACTCAGTCTCCTGATCGGCATTCATGAAGCTGGTCACTATTGGGTAGCGCGTTGGTGTGGGGTGCACGTTGTCCGGTTTTCCATCGGCTTCGGCAAGCCCCTGTTCAGCCGGACCAACCGGGAAGGAACAGAGTTTGCCGTTGCGCCCATACCGTTGGGTGGCTACGTCAAGATGCTCGATGAGCGGGACGGGTCGGTGCCTGAGGAATTGAAGCACAGGGCACACGGCAATCAATCGCCGCAGAAGCGCATTGCCATCGCGGCAGCCGGTCCGGCCGCCAATTTTCTTCTCGCCTTTGCCGTGTTCTGGCTGGTTGGCATGATCGGTACCACCGAAACGCGGCCCTGGGTTGAGCCGCCGGCCAATACGGAAAGCTGGCAGGGGGCCTGGCCGGACGCCCCCGGCGAAATTATCGCCGTCGACGGACAGTCGGTTTCCGACTGGCGCAATGTGCAACTGGCGCTGCTGGAGCGCCTCGGCGAGACCGGAACCATTGAACTTACCCTGCGTACCGACTCCGGGCAGGTCGCCACCGTTGGACAGCCGATAAACCGCTGGCTGTCCCGCGTTCAGGATCCCAACCCGATGCAGGCACTGGGCCTGACCGCCTGGCGTCCGGAATTGCCTGCGCAGGTGGGTGATGTGCAGCCCGGCAGTCCGGCCGAACGCGCGGGCCTGCAGGCGGGCGACCGGGTGTCGGCGGTGAATGGCGAGCCGGTGGATGGCTGGAATGAATGGGTAACGCGGATCCGTAATGCCCCCGGGGAGTCGATTACTCTCACGGTTGAGCGGGCAGGGCGCACGCAGCAGGTTACACTGACCCCCGAGTCGGTGGCCGGGCCGGAAGGCAATGCCTTTGGCCGCGCGGGCGTTTACGCTCCGCCCCTCGAGAACCCGGAGCGGTTCCAGACGCAGGTTCGCCATGGCCCCATCGGCGCTATCGGTGTGGCAATGAACGAAATCACCATGACGACCGGACTGACGCTTGAATTTCTTACCAAGATGGTGACCGGGCGTGCCTCCGTCGAAAATCTCAGCGGACCGGTTTCCATTGCCCAGGTGGCCAGTGACTCGGCGTCATTCGGTCTGGCGGCATTTCTCAGTTTCCTCGGACTGCTGAGCATCAGCCTCGGTGTCCTGAACTTATTGCCGATCCCCGTTTTGGACGGCGGCCACATCCTGTATTATCTCGTCGAAATTGTGCGCGGCAGGCCTTTGTCTGAACGTGCCCAGGCGATTGGTGTGCAGATTGGCATCGCCCTGCTGATCGGGGTTATGGTGATCGCCTTCGCCAACGATTTTAATCGCCTCTGATTGATGCCTCGTGGTGCCTGACAGCATCCGTCGTAATCCGCACACGGCGTGTGCGACTGCAAATAAGGGAAATACATTGAAAGCGTCTGTCACGCCGATTGGTTCAACATTGCGCTCATCGATTATGCGGCCTGCGGTGCTGATGTCGCTCGTCCTGGTCGGCCTCACCGCGCTGCCTGGATCTGCTCAGACCCTTGATGTTCCGTCGTCCCCGGAGCCGGAGGTCTCCCTCCCGGTGACGCCGGACAGTGAGACGGGGTTGGCGGGGTATGACCTGACGGTCAGCGGGCTCAGGCGAGTATCCACCGCTGCATTTCTCAACTCGCTCAGTGGCGTGAGCGAAAATGAGGACGGCGATATTGTGGCCACCGGCGCGTTCTCCATTCCCGACAGTATCCGTGCGCTCTACGAAACCCGACTGTTCCGCGATATTGAAGTCTATACCGATCGTGATGCCCGGCGCGTGCGGTTCGTGGTCACCGAATTTCCTACCATAGACCGGGTGACCGTGAACGGTAATGAGCGCATCCCGGATCAGGCGATTGATCAGGCGCTGGAGAGCCTGGATGTAGTGGAAGGCCAATCTTATCGGGCGTCGGTTCTGTCGGTAATACGCCGCGAGCTGGAAAGTCAGTATGCACTTCAGGGCCGTTACAATGCCCGGGTTGATGTTTCCGTGGATCCGTTGCCGCAGAACAGGGTGGCCGTGGTGATTGATATTCAGGAAGGGCAGGCAGCGGCAATCCGTTCCATTGAGTTACGGGGCAATGAGACGTTTCCGGCCGATGAGATTCTCGCTGACACCCAGTTACGCCCGCGGCGCACTGGGGACCCGCTGCAATTGTTCCGTCGCCGGTACGAGTACAACCGTCAGGCCTACGCCGGTGACCTGGAAACCATCAACAGTTTCTACCTGGACCGTGGCTACGTGCGCTTCGGGCTTGAAAACAGCCATGTGTCGCTTGAGCCCGATCTGACGGGTGTCCATCTGTTGACGGAAATCAACGAGGGCCGGCGCTATCGCTGGGGCGCCGTTTCAGTCTCAGGGCAATTCGCCGGATTTGAGGAGGAAATCCGTGCGGCGGTGCGCCCGGTGGAGGACACCTGGTTCAACCGTTCAGAGCTGGTTGATACCCAGGACGAAATTCTCACCATACTGGGCAATGATGGCTATCTGTTTGCCGAAGCAGAGCCGCGGGTCACCATTGATGACGAGGCGTTGACCGTTGACCTGCAACTGGTCGTTCGGCCCGGCCCCCAGGTGACTGTGCGCACTATTTCATTCACGGGCAACCAGGGCACCCTTGATGAAGTACTTCGGCGGGAAATGCGGGTGGTTGAGGGCGGTCTTGCCCGTCGCGACGATATTGCTGCTTCCCGGCGGCGCTTACAGCAGCTCGGTTTCTTCAGCCAGGTGCAGGTGGACCAGCAGCGGGTCGGCGGGTCGGCCGACCAGATCGATCTGGAATTCTCGGTGGTTGAAGACGAAAGCGGGAACATACAGGCGTCACTCGGGTTCCAGCCGGGTGTCGGGATATTCAGCGCCATTGAATTCTCTCAGGAAAACTTCCTCGGTACGGGCAAAAGCATTTCACTTAGTAGCCAGTTCGGGCAGGACAGCAGCCGCTTCAACCTGGAACATACTGACCCGTATTTCACCCAGGGCGGTATCAGCCGTGACCTGACCGCTTTCTATGAGCGCACCAACTGGCTGGACCGCAGCGTGGCGACCTACGGTATTGACCGCTGGGGCGGGGAATTCGCGCTGGGTGCGCCGCTGACCGATAACAGCCGGCTCAGTCTCGGCATTGGTTATACCCAGAATGATCTGTATCTGGGTAGTTACCCGCCGGATCAGGTAACGTCGTTTGCCAGTGCCAACGGTAACAGCTACGGTGACTGGACCAGTGAACTCGCCTGGAGCTACAACGACCAGATTGGCAGCTTTTACGCCACCGAAGGCCAGCGCCATCGCGTTGCCCTGTCGCTGACACTGCCGGGCAGCGACCTGAGCTATTACCGGCTGACCTATCAGGGTAGCCGGGTCTGGCCGACAGGGCTGGACGGCTTCGCATTCCGCTGGCTGGGCCAGGCCGGATACGGCAGTGGCTACGGGGACGACGACACGTTGCCGTTCTACCGCAATTTCTATGCGGGTGGGCCGGGCACGGTGCGCGGGTTCCGTGAGCAGTCGGTGAGCCCGCTGGGAGAGTATGAAGACACGCCGCCGATAACACCGCGACCGATCGGTGGCAACAGCCTGCTCAGCACGGGTGCCGAATTGCTGATTCCGACGCCGATTGCGCGGGACCAGTCGGTGTTCAGAACCGCGCTGTTTGCAGATACCGGCCTCGCATTCGATGCCAATGGTGGTGTGCCTCTGGACAGATTCCGTGCGTCTGTCGGCGTGGACGTGGTGTGGCGGCCCATACCCCTGTTGCCGCTCCGGTTCATTTATGCACGGCCCGTGCTGGAGCAGCCGGGTGATGACGTAGAAACATTCAAATTCACCTTCTGGAGTAACTTCTGATGGTTGAAACCTTAAACCGTATCGTGCTGGCAACCCTGCTCGCTGTAGCCACGCCGCTGGCGTTCAGCCAGGATGTGATTGCGATTGTGAATCAGGAACGTGTGCTGTTCGGCAGCAACGCGGCGCAGCAGGCCAGCAACGAGCTTCGTGACCAGTTCAGTGGTCAGGAACAGCAGATCCAACAGCTTGAGCAGGAAATCACCGAGTTACGGCAGCGTGCTGAAACGGATTCCGCCCTGATGTCGGAGGAGGAAGCCAATTCCCTTCAGGCCCGGATTCAGCAGCAATTGCAGAACCGGCAACAGTTGGTGAGCCAGCTCCAGAATGCGCAACAGCAGCGCCGCCAGCAGTTCGTTCAGCAATACGAGAGCACGGTAACGGGAATTCTGGAATCGATGGTGGAAGAGCGTAATATTGATTTGCTGCTGTCATCGTCGGAAGTGTTATACGCCAACCCGGATCTTGATCTGACCGAAGAGGCTCTGCAGCGGTTCAACGACGCAACAGCGAATGAATAACAGTCTGGGGAAGCCCGGTATCGCGGAGCAGCACATGGGATCAGACTCGGTAAAAACCAGCGGAGAAGGCTTCCGGCTGAGCGAGCTGGCAGACCGATTCGGTCTGGAGGTGCTCGGCAGTGGTGATTACACGGTAAACCGGCTGGTCCCCCTTGACCAGCTTGCGCCGGGGGCTCTGGCCTTTGTTGCGGCCGGGAAACGCCCGGCCGATATGCCATCCGGTGATCAGGGGGCCTTGATTCTGACACCGGCGTTGGCGGAAAAAGCTGCATTCGGGGGCCCCGCGTTGTTGGCTGCGGACCCCTATGCGGCCTATGCCGTTCTGTCACGTGTATGGGCGGTCCCGTTCAGAGCAACGGGTGGCATACATGATAGCGCCGTCATAGACCCGGAGGCGACTTTGGGCGCCCGCGTGACGGTTGGCCCTCATGCCATTATTGAAGCGGGCGCCGTCATTGGCGACGATGTGGTTGTCGGCGCAGGTTGTTATCTGGGCCGCTCGACAGACATCGGCCCGCGCACCGAGCTGCGACCCAATGTCACGCTGTGCCCCGGAACGCGTATCGGCAGCGACTGCCTGGTACAGTCGGGAACGGTCATCGGTTCCGACGGGTTCGGCTACGCGCCGGTCCCGGGCGGCTGGGAAAAAATTGCCCAGTTGGGTCGAGTCGTTATTGGTGATCGTGTGGAGATCGGTGCGAACTGCACGATAGATTGCGGCTCAATCGACAATACGGTGATCGAATCGGACGTCATCATCGATAACCTGGTTCATATCGCGCATAATGTTCACGTAGGGGCGGGCAGTGCACTGGCCGGCCAGGTCGGCATTGCCGGTTCGGCGAAGCTGGGGGCAAGAGTGTTGGCCGGAGGGCAGGTTGGTATTGCCGGGCACATCCGAATACACGATGATGTCCAGTTACATGGTCAGGCGATGGTAACCGGTAATCTGGATGAACCGGGAGTCTATGCATCCGGTATCCCGGCTCAGCCAGCCCGGGACTGGCGCCGCATGGTAGCCAGGCTGAAACAGCTCGGATCGCTGGCAGAGACTGTCAGGCGGCTGGCGCGGGGTACCGACTCACACTGATGCGTCTCCAGAACCGCCGCCCCGCTTCAGGCACAGGAATAAGGAATCGACAATGGCGCTTCAGTTACCTCTGGATCATCAACAGATAAAGCAACTCATACCGCACAGATACCCGTTCCTGCTGGTCGATCGGGTGACGGAACTTGAGGACAGTCGGTTTATCCGGGGGTACAAGAACGTCAGCGGTAACGAAGATTTCTTCAATGGTCATTTCCCCGGCAATGCCATTATGCCGGGTGTGCTGATCCTCGAGGCGCTGGCCCAACTGGGTGCCATTCTCGGTTTTGCCGCGTCTGGTAACCGCTATGATGACGGGTATCTATACCTGTTCGCCGGTGTCGACAATGTGCGCTTCAAGCGCTCAGTGGTGCCGGGTGATCGTCTTGATCTCGAGCTGGAGATCGTCGGCGGCAAGCGGGGCATATACAAAATGGCCTGTAAGGCCAGTGTTGAGGGAAAGCTCGCCTGCAGCGCGGATATCATGTGCGCAGAGCGCAAGGTGTAACGCGTGATTCACGAAACCGCCATCATCGACGCGTCGGTGCAGCTCGGAGACAACGTCCGTATCGGCCCCTATTCGGTGATTGAAGGCGATGTGTCGATCGGTGATGACTGTGAAATAGGCCCTCATGTGGTAATACGTGGCCCAACGACGATCGGGCGGCGAAATCGCATCTTCCAGTTTGCGTCCATCGGTGAAGAATGCCAGGACAAGAAATACCGGGGAGAGCCCACCGAATTGCTGATCGGCGATGACAATGTCATCCGCGAATGTGTGACCATGCAGCGTGGCACCGTTCAGGATCGTGCCGTTACCCGGGTTGGCTCGCGTGGCCTGTTCATGGCCTATGTCCATGTCGCTCACGATTGCGATATCGGCGATGACGTGATTGTCGCCAACAGTACCCAGATTGCCGGCCATGTCCGGCTTGGTGATTTTGCCATTCTCGGCGGTGCGACGCTCGTGCATCAGTTCTGCCACGTCGGCGCCCATTCCCTGACCGGGGCGGGTACGGTGTTGTTCAAGGATCTTCCGGCCTTTGTCACTGCCCAGGGCAATCCTGCCAAACCCTATACCATTAACAGCGAAGGGCTGAAACGGCGTGGGTTCAGCCAGGACACGGTCCGCGCACTGCAGCGCGCCTACAAGACCGTCTATCGACGCGGTTTCACACTGGATGAAGCAGAAGCCCGGCTGGGCGACATGTCTGACCCGGCACTTGCTCTGTTCCGGCAAAGCCTGCGGGGCTCCGGCCGCGGCATAATCCGCTGAGGCGCATTGTGGCTGACTCCGATCTCGGCAGACCACTCAGAATTGTGATGGTAGCGGGCGAGGCGTCCGGCGATCAGCTCGGTGCCGGCCTTATCACCGCGTTGCAGCAGTACGGTCCGGTCGAAGTGGCCGGTGTCGGGGGTGTCGGTATGCAGTCCGCGGGCCTGGTTTCCTGGGCAGATCAGGAGCGGATGGCCGTTATGGGGCTGTTCGAGGTAATACGGCACCTGCCGGACCTGCTTCGGCTTCGCCGCGATCTGCTGAACCGGACGCTCGCCTGGCAACCGGACCTCTTCCTCGGTATAGACTCGCCGGATTTTAACCTGCCTCTGGCACGTCGGTTGCGTGAACGTGGTCTGTCAACGGCGCACTATGTGAGCCCGTCTGTCTGGGCCTGGCGGCAGGGCCGTATCCGGGGTATTCGGGCCAGCGTCGACCTGATGCTCACGCTGTTTCCGTTCGAGAGTGATTTCTATCGGGCGCACGGGGTGCCCGAGGTATGCGTTGGTCATCCAATGGCCAGCCGGCTTCCGCATGAACCCGATGTCGCAGCCTATCAGCGAGCACTCAGCCTCACTGCAGAACAGTGCATGGGCCCGGTTCTGGCGCTGTTGCCGGGAAGCCGAGCCGCTGAAATCAGACACCTCGGGCCGGATTTCATCGCGGCGGCACGGCGGCTGAAAGCGCGGCTGCCGGCGCTAACGGTGCTCGTGCCCGCCGCCAGTGACGCGAGACGTCAGGAACTTGAGGCAATGCTGGACCCGGAAGACGAAGGCTGGATTCGTCTGGTAGCCGGTCAGAGCCATACCGTTATGGGCGCGTCGACGGCGGTTCTGGTTGCCAGCGGTACCGCGACGCTGGAAGCAGCGCTGCTGAAAAAGCCGATGGTGGTCGGTTACCGCTTCAATGCGCTCACGTACTGGCTGGGCAAGAAGCTGGTTCGCACGCCCTGGGTGGCTTTGCCCAATATTCTCGCTCGTGAGACCGTTGTGCCGGAACTGTTACAGCAGGCGGTGACCCCGGAGGCACTGGAGCAGGCACTGCTGCCATTGCTGACCCCGGATTCCTCCGAACGGCAACGCATGGTGTCCGATTTCAGGCAGTTGCATCACATGCTGGACCGGGACGCGGACCGATCAGCCGCCACTGCCATCCGATCACTGGTGAATGATCATGGCTGAGCTCGATGATGACTACCCGATAGGGCTGACCGTCGGTGTCGATGAAGTCGGACGCGGGCCCCTGTGCGGGCCGGTTACTGCGGCGGCGGTCTGGCTTGATCCGACCCGGCCCATTACCGGGCTGGATGATTCAAAGGTACTGTCTGCCGCGCGCCGGGAGACACTGGCAGAACTCATCCGGGACCAGGCGACCTGTTGGGCCGTGGCCTGGTGTTCCGTCCAGGAAATAGACCGGTACAATATACTGCGCGCCAGCCACATGGCCATGCACAGGGCCCTGAAGCAGCTTTCCGCATTGCCTGACCATATTCTGGTTGACGGAAATCGCGTCCCCCACGGCTGGGGCGACCGGGCTGTCGCCATAGTGCGAGGGGACCATCGCCATTCCGCGATCGCTGCCGCGTCCATTCTGGCGAAAGTAGAGCGGGACGCGCATATGGCTGCTCTCGACCGGGCTTATCCTGGTTATGACCTGGCGGCCAACAAGGGGTACCCTACCGCGTCACACCGGGCGGCTCTGCAGGCCATCGGCCCCTGCCCCGAGCACCGGCGGAGTTTTGCCCCGGTGCGCGCGGTCGCCGGTAGTGTCGGGGCATCGATTGACAGCAATTATCAACTGGATCTCGAATAATGACTGAACCGTTCGTACACCTGAGGGTGCACACCGAATATTCCCTGGTCGATGGCCTCAACCGCATCAAACCACTGCTGCGCTCTGCGGGTGAGCAGAGTATGCCGGCTCTGGCGATCACCGATCAGAATAACGGCTTCGGGTGGGTCAAGTTTTATTCGAATGCATTGTCGAACGGTATCAAGCCGATCATCGGTGCTGATCTGTGGCTGGAAAACCCCGATCAATCGGACCAGCCATACCGGCAGCCGTTTCTGTGCATGAACAATGAGGGCTACCGGAATCTCATCCGGATCATTTCCCGTGCGTGGCAGGAAAACCAGATCAATGACCGGCCGGTTGTGCGCATGGAGTGGCTGTCCCACATGGGTGAGGGACTGATAGCCCTGTCCGGTGCCAACTATGGGGACGTCGGGCAGGCGTTGCTGCGCGGTAATGAAGAGCAGGCCGAGTCACGGCTGAAATGGTGGCTCGCGCATTTCCCGGGGCGTTATTACCTCGAACTGCACCGTACCGGGCGCCCCGGTGATGACGAACAGGTGGCCGGTGCCGTGTCGCTGGCTCAGACATTCAATGTGCCGGTCGTTGCCACGAACGACGTCATGTTTCTGGAAGCCACCGACTTCGAGGCTCACGAGGCGCGCGTCTGTATCAACGAAAGCGTCGTGCTTGATGATCCCCGCCGCAGTCACCGGTTTTCCGAGCACCAGTATCTCAAAACGTCGGAGGAGATGGCGGAGCTCTTCCATGACCTGCCATCGGCGCTGCGCAACAGCGTGACCATTGCCCGGCGCTGCAATGTCGACATTGAGCTCGGTCATTACTACCTGCCTGAATACCCGATTCCGGACGATCTGGAGCAGGACCCGTTTTTCCGCGACAACTCGCCGGACAGCGAATTCACGCTCGACACAGTCCGTGAGGCGGTGGCTTCCGCCATGGCGGAAAATTGGGCAGGGCGGGAAGCTGACCCGGACTATGCCAAGAACCTGCGCCTCGGCATGTATTTCCACAAGGTCTCCTACGAAGGGCTGGATGAGCGCCTCGCAGCGGATTTCGACACCACCGCCGATGACTTTGCGGCACTGCGGACACGGTACCAAGACCGGTTGCGGTTCGAGCTGGATATCATCCTGCAGATGGGTTTCCCCGGCTATTTCCTGATCGTGATGGACTTCATTCAGTGGGCCAAGGACCAGGGCATTCCGGTCGGGCCCGGTCGGGGCTCCGGCGCCGGTTCGCTGGTGGCCTACGCCCAGAAGATCACGGATCTTGACCCGATCAAATACGACCTGCTGTTTGAGCGTTTTCTCAACCCGGAGCGGGTCTCCATGCCCGATTTCGATGTCGATTTCTGCATGGAGAAGCGGGATCAGGTCATCAACTATGTGGCTGGCCGCTACGGGCGAGAAGCGGTATCCCAGATTGTAACTTTCGGTACTCTCGCCGCGAAAGCTGTGGTGCGTGATGTCGCCAGGGTGCAGGGCAAGAGTTATGGGCTCGGTGACCGGATTTCCAAAATGATTCCCGGTACACCAGGCATGACCCTGACCAAGGCACTGGAGGAAGTGCCGGAGCTCGCCGATTTCATCGAGCAGGACGACGAAGCCCAGGAAATCTGGGAAATGGCGATGAAACTCGAAGGTATTACCCGTCAGACCGGAAAGCATGCGGGTGGCGTCGTCATAGCACCGACCCGACTGACTGATTTTTCACCGCTGCTCTGTGAGCCGGACGGTTCCGGGTTGCTCACCCAATTCGACAAGAACGATGTCGAGTCTGCCGGACTGGTGAAATTCGACTTCCTCGGGCTGCGTACGCTAACGATCATCGACTGGGCACTGGACATGATCAACGCCCGCCGTGCCGGGCACGGCGAAGCCCCGATCGACATCACCCAGATCCCGCAGGACGACGCACGATCCTTTGAAATGCTCAATCGGGCGCAGACCACGGCGGTATTCCAGTTGGAAAGTCGCGGCATGAAGGGGCTTATCCGCAAGCTCCAGCCTGACAATCTCGAGGAAATGATTGCGTTGGTGGCGCTGTTCCGGCCCGGTCCGCTCGACTCCGGCATGGTCGACAACTTCATCAACCGGAAGCACAAGCGCGAAGCGGTTTCCTTTCCCGACGTGAACTATCAGCATGACTCCCTGCGGCCGATTCTCGAGTCGACCTACGGCATTATCGTGTACCAGGAGCAGGTCATGCAGATTGCGCAGACCCTGGCCGGCTACACGCTGGGTGGTGCCGATCTGCTGCGCCGCGCCATGGGCAAGAAAAAGCCCGAGGAAATGGAGAAGCAGCGCCGGATCTTTGCCGATGGCGCGGCCGAAAAGGGCATTGATCCGGAGCTGGCCGCACACATTTTTGATCTGGTCGAAAAGTTCGCTGGTTACGGGTTCAACAAGTCCCACTCCGCTGCCTACGCACTGGTGTCCTACCAGACGCTGTGGCTGAAAGCCCATTACCCGGCCCAGTTCATGGCCGCCACCATGTCATCGGAACTGGACAATACGGACAAGATCGTCATCTTTCTGGAAGAATGCCGCGAGCTCGGCGTCACCGTGCTGCCACCCGATGTAAACGCCGGCGAATACATGTTCACGGTGAACGACGACGATGAAATCGTATTCGGTCTGGGGGCCGTCAAGGGCGTCGGCGAAGGCCCTGTAGCCGCAATCGTGGAAGCGCGGCGCGATGGCAAGGGCGCTTTCCGGGACCTGTTCGACTTCTGTGCCCGGGTCAATCTGCGCCGGCTCGGCCGCCGTGTGCTGGAAGCCCTGATCAAATCCGGTGCTCTGGATCAGTTGGGTCCCGGTCGGTCAGCCCTGATACTGGCGCTTCCCGCCGCGATGCAGGCCGCCGAGCAGCAGCGGGAAAACCAGGCAGCCGGCATAATCGACCTGTTCGGTGACATCCAGGCCGGTGACAGCGAAGATCACTTTGCGCCTTACCGGGATGCCGTGGAGTGGCCGTTGCGGGAACGGCTCCAGGGCGAAAAAGAGACCCTGGGGCTGTATCTTACCGGACACCCCATCGATGAATATGAAAGCGATCTTCACCGAATGGTGAGCAGTCGGTTGTCGGACATCACAGAACAGCAGGAGGAGCAGACGCTGGCGGGTCTGGTACTGGATGTACGCCGGATGAAGTCAAAGCAGGGCAAGGACATGGCGTTTGTCACGCTCGATGACCGCACCGCACGGGTGGAAGTCGGACTCTTCGGTGATATCGATCCGGCCTGGGAGCCCCTGTTACGTGTCGATGAAATCGTCGTCATACGAGCCGAGGTCAGTTGGAATGAATACCGCAAGGCGCAACGGATCACGGTTCGCGACATGCAGTCCATAGAGGCGGCCCGGGCCGGCTATGCCCGTGCCCTGGTGGTGGACACCGAGGCCCTTCAGAACGGCGCTGCACAACGCCTTTCCGGCGCCCTGCGGCCATTACTGATCCAGCCCGGGGACGAATCGAGGCCGGGCGTGCCCGTACTGGTTCGTGTGGCGAATGCGGAGGGGCATGGCGAAATGCAGCTCGGAGATGCCTATCGGATCTGCCCGGATGATCATTGCCTGCACCAACTGCGCCAGACGCTTGGTGCCGATGCCGTGTCGTTGCGTTACTAGTTTTGCGCTACGTACAATACTGAGTTTCCCCGGCGGCGTTGCCAAGCCTGATGCGAGAAGCTAGGCTCATAGACAGACAGAAGACAGGACGGCACTTGCATGAACCCTAATTATCTCGACTTTGAACAGCCCATAGCGGAGCTGGAAGCCAAGATAGAGGAACTTCGACTGGTCGGTAACGACCACGAACTGAACATTACCGATCAGGTGGACAAACTCCGTAATCAGACGGTGAAACTGACGGAGAACATTTTCAGCAACCTGTCGGCCTGGCAGGTCTCGCAACTGGCCCGACACCCCCAGCGCCCGAACTCCCTTGAGTACTTCGCGCGGATTTTCACGGAATTCGACGAAATGCATGGTGACCGGCATTTCGGCGATGATGGTGCCATCATCGGTGGCACCGCCCGCCTGGACGGCCAGCCGGTCATGGTCATCGGTCAACAGAAAGGCCGGTCCGTGCAGGAGAAGGTAAAGCGGAATTTCGGTTCGCCCATGCCCGAGGGCTACCGCAAGGCGCTGCGCCTGATGGAAACCGCAGAGCGGTTCCGAATGCCGGTGCTGACTTTCATCGACACCGCGGGCGCGTACCCGGGCATCGGGGCGGAAGAACGTGGCCAGAGTGAAGCCATTGCCTTTAATCTGCAAAAGATGTCCGGCCTGCGTACACCGATCATCAATACAGTAATCGGTGAGGGCGGCTCGGGTGGCGCACTGGCCATCGGTGTCGGCGATCATCTGAACATGCTGCAATATTCCACCTACTCGGTGATCTCACCGGAAGGCTGTGCGTCGATTCTGTTCAAGACATCCGAGAAAGCCGCTGAGGCCGCCGAGGCCATGGGTATTACCGCGGAGAGGCTCCGGGAACTGGGCCTGGTCGATACGGTGATCCAGGAACCACTGGGCGGCGCGCATCGGGATCTGGACCTGATGAGCACCAAGCTCAAGCAGGCGCTGGTACAGGAACTGGGAGAGCTGCAGCAATTGTCGATGGGCAACCTGCTCGAGAACCGGTACCAGCGGCTCATGTCCTTCGGAAATTTCGGTTAGGGCCGGTCACAAATGACGGTGGCGGGCACTCCTCCGGTTGAGGAACTGACCGGGCTCAATGATGGCATCATTGAGCTGCGCCATCGTAGAACGCTGCAGGGCCGGTCGGCCATGGACGGCGTTCCGGCGCTGCTGTTCAGTATTGTCTCGCTGCGCACGTCAGCCGTAATCGGGGAAATTGACCTGCGACTCGGGGAAACCCGCTACCTGCGTCAGTATGGGGGTCAGCTCGGATACCATATCCACCAGTCGCACCGCGGCTACCGGTATGCGGCGCGCGCCTGCCTGGTGTTGCAGGTCGTTGCGCGGCTCCATCATATGGACAGCCTCTGGATAACCTGCAACCCGGATAATCTCGCGTCGCGCCGAACGTGCGAGTTGATCGGTGCCACCTATATCGATGAGGTCCGAGTACCGTTTGCCAGTGAACTCTATTGGCGGGGTGATCGTTACAAATGTCGTTACCATTGGGATCTGACCCGCCCGCATCAGCTCGCCACCTGATCGAGCTCATTGCGGAATCGGTTGCCGATCGGGGCAACAAACACCTGTGGGTTGCTCTGTCGGGTGGGCTCGATTCCACCCTTCTCCTGGCCTGCGCGGCCCAGCTCGGCACACCGGTAACAGCCCTGCATGTCCACCATGGCCTTCACCCCGATGCGGATGCCTGGGAACGCGACTGCGCGGCGTTAGCCCGACGCTTCGGCGTGTCGTTCCGCTCGGAACGTGTCGCTGTCGAGCCCGGCAGCAACCTGGAAGCCAGAGCGCGCGAGGCCCGGTACCGTGTGTTTGAGCGCAGCCTTGAACCGGGTGGCTGTCTGTTGGTCGGTCATCACCTGAACGATAACGTGGAGCAATTCCTGTTCCGCCTCGTGCGTGGCAGCAGCGTCGATGAATTGGCTGGCATGCCTGCATGCCGGGCACTGGGCAAGGGTCTCCTGATTCGGCCATGGCTGAATCAGCCCCGTGCCGAGCTGGAAGGGGTTGCCCGGGATTGGCCCCTGAACTGGATCGAAGACCCGAGTAACGAGTCGCTGGCGCACGATCGCAATTTTCTGCGTCATGACATCCTGCCGCGGTTGATTGCTCGCTGGCCTTCCGCATTGGCCGGCCTTGATCGCTCCCGTGCAGCCGTTGCCGACCTGCAGGCCCGAGCCGGTAAAAAGGCTGACCGCCAGGTTGCCGTATCTATCGGCCGACACGGGGAGCTACCGCTGAGCTCAGTTCATGGAGTGACACGTGCCCAGGGGCTGACCCGACTGCAACGCTGGCTCGCGCTCACTGATATGCGGCCGGTATCAGGCGATCAGTTGCGGTCGCTGTTCGAGCAGACAGCCCGCCAGCCTGTTTCCGGCAATCTCGCCGTGCCGGTGCTGGGGCCTCAGGGGCGTGAATGGATCCGTCATTTCGATGGCGCGCTGTACAAGGTGCCGGAGTGGCTGGCGGATACCCCGGTGCTGACCGAGCAGGACATCTGCATTGGTGGCTCACTGAGCCTGGTCGGCATTGGCCGGATTCGGCTTACCGATGATCCCGGGGAGCCCCGGTCGCTGGCAGGGTTGAATTGTTCGCCGGTAGCCCTTGACCGGACCCGGTTGTCCGGCGCCCGGCTGACCATTGCACCCGGTCGGCCCGGCCAGCGTGCACACCCGGTCGGGCGAGTGCACAGCCGAGACCTCAAACGGTTGTATCAGGAGCGGGGTATACCCCCCTGGTGGCGGCAACGTGTGCCGTTTCTGCTTGGTGACGGCCAACCGATCGCCGCAGCCGGCCTGTGGGCAGAGCAGGGCTGGGCGGAAACGCCTGATGACGGCAACGGCCTGTTTCTGGAGTGGTTGCCGGGCCCGTAGCAGATGACCGGTGCCACTACACAAAGGATTGAATTTCTCCAGACAGCGCCCTGAATGCTGTGGTATGGTTATCGCCCATCTTGATCGGCACTTGTTCGGGATGTCGTCTCACCGATCATGCCGATTACACTGTCCACTTTACCGCTGTATATTCCGGCGTGTTGCGCTCGGAGTCCGTAAAGTGATTCATTCAGCAAGATGGGCTTACCATGACACGCTACGTATTTGTCACCGGAGGGGTGGTGTCTTCCCTGGGCAAGGGAATCGCCTCTGCGTCGCTCGCCGCCATTCTTGAAGCGCGGGGCCTCAAGGTCACCATGCTCAAACTGGACCCCTACATCAACGTCGACCCCGGCACCATGAGTCCGTTCCAGCACGGGGAGGTGTTTGTCACCCACGATGGAGCGGAAACCGACCTGGACCTCGGCCACTACGAGCGTTTTATCCGCACCACCATGACGCAGCACAACAACTTCACCACGGGGCGGGTTTACCAGCACGTGTTGAAGAAGGAGCGTCGTGGAGACTATCTGGGTGGTACGGTCCAGGTGATCCCTCACATCACCGATGAAATCAAGCGCCGGGTCATAGAAGGCGCCGGCAACGCGGACGTCGCGCTTGTGGAAATCGGCGGCACCGTGGGTGACATTGAATCGTTGCCGTTTCTGGAGGCGGTGCGTCAGCTGAAGGTAGAACTCGGGAACCGACGCGCCCTGTCCATGCACCTGACCCTGGTTCCCTATATCGCCACCGCCGGCGAAATCAAGACCAAGCCGACCCAGCACTCGGTCAAGGAACTGCGCACCATCGGTCTGCAGCCCGACATCCTGCTGTGTCGCTCCGAGGTCGAGATAGACCGCGCGGCGCTCAAGAAAATTGCACTGTTCACCAACGTCGAAGAGCGAGCGGTTATTCCGCTGCCGGATGCCGACACCATCTACCGCATTCCCATGATGCTGTGCCAGGCGCACCTTGACGACATCGTGGTCGAGCGGTTCGGGCTCGACTGTCCGCCTGCTGATCTTCGGGAGTGGGAAGACGTCGCTGATCGAAAGCTTCACCCGCAGCGTCAGATCACGATTGCCATGGTCGGCAAATACATGGAGCTCGCAGACGCCTACAAGTCGCTGCTGGAGGCCATTGATCATGCGGGTATCCGCAGCCGTACCCGGGTTGAGGTCCGGTTTGTCGATGCCGAGGAAATTGAAGATCAGGGGACAGATCCGCTCGCCGGTGTTTCGGCGATTCTGGTGCCGGGAGGCTTCGGCTACCGGGGAGTAGAGGGCAAGATTGCCGCGGTTCAGCATGCCCGCGAACAGAATATTCCGTATCTTGGCATCTGCCTGGGCATGCAGGTGGCCGTTATCGAATTTGCCCGACATATGGCCGGGCTTGAGGGCGCGCATTCCACCGAATTTGACCGGCAGGCACGTCACCCGGTGGTCGGCCTGATCACCGAATGGATCGAATCGGACGGTCGCAAGGTGGAACGGGATGAAAAGTCTGATCTCGGCGGTACCATGCGCCTGGGCGCACAGGGATGCAACCTGATCGAAGGCTCACTTACCGCGGCCTGTTACGGTGATACGCGCATTATCGAGCGCCACCGGCACCGTTACGAGGTGAATGATCATTACGTACCTCAGCTTGAGAAGTATGGCCTGCGCATCGCCGGGCGCAGCGCTGACGACAACCTGGTGGAAGTCATCGAAATTCCGGACCATCCGTGGTTTGTCGCCTGTCAGTTCCACCCGGAATTCACCAGCACCCCGCGCGACGGCCATGGTCTGTTTTCCGGGTTTATAGCGGCAGCGACCGCTTATGCCGAGGATAATGGCTTGCTGCAGTCCGCGACTGTAACCGAATAACAGAATCGGGGTTTAAACGGGGCGCAAAGTGTAGGAAAATTACAGACGATTACGCCACTGAGGCCCGAATCGTCTGCTCGGGCCCGTCACAATTGATACGGAGAACACTCGCATGGCTACGATAAAAGACATCAAGGCACGGGAAGTGCTCGATTCACGTGGTAACCCGACCGTGGAAGCGGACGTTATTCTGGACACCGGAACGATCGGATCCGCCTGTGCGCCCTCCGGAGCCAGCACTGGCTCACGGGAAGCACTCGAGCTGCGTGATGGTGACAAAAACCGTTACCTCGGCAAGGGCGTCACCCGGGCAGTGAGCAACATCAACGGCGCTATTCGTGACGCGCTGGCCGGCAAAGATGCCGGGGATCAACGCGCCATTGATCAGCTCATGCTCGACCTGGACGGCACAGACAACAAAGCCAGCCTGGGTGCCAACGCGATCCTGGCGGTGTCTCTGGCGACGGCCAAGGCGGCAGCAGCCGATCGCGGCATGGAGCTTTATCAGTATATTGCTGAAATCAACGGGACCCCGGGCCAGTTCAATATGCCGGTGCCCATGATGAATATCCTCAACGGCGGTGAGCACGCCGACAACAATGTGGATATCCAGGAGTTCATGGTCCAGCCGGTTGGCTTTGACAGCTTCCGCGAGGCGCTGCGCTGTGGCGCCGAGATCTTCCATGCCCTGAAAAAAGAACTCGGTGCTCGCAAGCTCGCTACGGCGGTTGGCGATGAAGGTGGTTTTGCGCCCAACCTTGAATCCAACGAGGCAGCGCTGAGCGTGATCGGCGAAGCGGTCGGCAAGGCAGGCTATTCGCTGGGCAAGCAGGTAACGCTGGCACTCGATTGCGCGGCGTCCGAGTTCTATAAGGATGGCAAGTATTCACTGTCCGGTGAAGGCAAGACCTATGATGCCAAAGGCTTTTCAGAATACCTGGCTGACCTGAGCCGCCGTTACCCGGTTGTATCCATTGAGGACGGTCTGGACGAGAGCGACTGGGATGGCTGGAAAGTCCTCACCGACCTCATCGGCGATAAGGTTCAACTGGTGGGTGATGACCTGTTCGTAACCAATACCCGTATTTTCCGCGAAGGCATTGAGAAGGGCATCGGCAACTCGATTCTGATCAAGTTCAACCAGATCGGTTCTCTGTCTGAAACGCTGGATGCCATAAAAATGGCCAAGGATGCCGGCTATACGGCGGTTATTTCACACCGGTCCGGCGAGACAGAAGACACCACCATTGCCGATCTGGCAGTCGGTACCGCAGCCGGCCAGATCAAGACAGGGTCCCTGTGCCGTTCTGACCGCGTCGCCAAGTATAACCGTCTGCTTCGTATCGAAGAGCAGCTCGGCAGCAAGGCGGTCTACAATGGCCTGAAGGAAATCAAGGGCCAGGGGTGATCGGCCAGTCCGGGTTCCTGCCCCTTGTTGCAGGTGCATACGAAGGCCGCGATTATCGCAGGGTTCCGCAGCTCCTACACGTAGAAGCGGACGAAGGCCGTGATTATCGCAGCGTTCCGCAGCTCCTGCACTTAGGAGCGGACGAAGGCCGCGATACGCCCTGATATTACCGGGAGGGGACGCCTGATTGCACCCGTCTGATCATAAGCTTCTGGCTCGGGTCGCCGTACTGGCACTGCTTCTGGTGGGCCTTGTCGTATTTTGGCAGACGGGTTTGCTGGCGGAATGGCTGGGCTCGGTCAATCGGGATCAGGTGGCAGTCTGGGTGGAGCAGGCCGGCTGGTGGGGCCCGCTGTTGATCGTTGGCCTGATCACACTGGCGATCGTCGCCAGTCCCATCCCCAGCGCGCCCATCGGTCTGGCGGCCGGAGCCGCCTACGGCGTCGGCACCGGCACGTTGCTGATAACCCTCGGTGCGGAGCTGGGTGCCCTCATTGCGTTCGGTCTCGCACGCTGGCTGGGTTACCGACCGATTAGGCGCTGGTTGGGGCCGCGAGTGGATCAGGGCCTGCTGGGCTCCCAGAACCATCTGATGGTTACCGTCTTCGTCAGCCGCCTGTTGCCGTTCGTTTCTTTCGACCTGATCAGCTACGCGGCCGGCCTGAGCGCATTGAGCTTCTGGCGGTTCGCCATTGCAACGCTGGCAGGGATTCTACCCGCAAGTGCCGTTATTGCCTGGTTCGGTGCAGAGGCAATGAGTGGGGACCCGGTGCGAGCCACGCTGGCAACCCTGGGCCTGGGTGCACTAACCGGCGGTACGGCGCTGCTGGCATGGTGGCGGATGCGCCGGGCCTAGCACACCAGAATCTGCTACACTGCGCGCCGTCAGTGGGTGACTTGTAACGGGCAGCCGGACGCATGAAGAAAGCACTTATCCTGGTATTGATACTGGCTCTCGGGTACCTGCAATACCGTTTGTGGGTTGGTCATAACAGCCTGTCCGAAGTGCGCGAGCTGGAAGCACGACTGGACCGGCTGCAGGCAGAAGTGGAAGCGCAGCGCCAGGCGAATGAGCAATTGCAGGCAGAAGTGGAAGCTCTGCGCAACCCGGAGGAGTCAGGCGCCATGGAAGAGCAGATTCGTGAGCGTCTGGGGCGGGTTCGCGACAATGAGACCCTCTACCTGTTTGTGGACCCGGAAGACGAATGAAAACCGCATCATCGGGGCAGCCCCGATTCTGGACTCTGATACCTGCCGCCGGCGTCGGTCAGCGGTTCGGCGCGGAACGCCCCAAGCAATATGAGCCACTGTCGGGTAAGCCATTGCTCCTGCATACGCTTGAGCGCGTGTCCCGGTGGCCCGAACAGGCTGGAATCATGGTCGTCGTAGGCCCCGGTGATTCATTCTGGCCGGAAATCCGGCAGACATTGCCGGCTCCGGTTCTGGAAACAACCGGTGGCGCTGACCGGGTGGATTCGGTGATCGCCGGTCTCGAGGCTCTCACTGCCGCCGGTGCGTCACCGGATGACTGGGTACTGGTGCATGATGCGGCGCGCCCGGGCGTTCGAACATCGGACGTCGCCCGCCTGATGGCCAAATGTCGCCGTGCCAGGGACGGCGGCCTGTTGGCGGTTGCCGCGCGCGACACACTCCATGCCAGTGCAGACGGCAACGCGGTGGCGGGAACCATTGACCGGCGGACGGTCTGGCAGGCGCAGACCCCCCAGTGCTTTCCGCTCGATTCGTTGCTGACTACGCTGCTGGCCGCGCGGCACGAAGGCAATACCGTTACGGATGAGGCCGGTGCCATGGCGGCTGCCGGTTTCCGGGTGCAGCTCGTTGAGGGGCACTGGAGCAATGTCAAACTGACGGTGCCGGAGGACCGGTCGCTGATGGAATGGGTGTTGACACACGATGACTGACTGGCGCGTAGGGCATGGTTTCGATATACACCGGTTCAACACGGGTGCGCCCGGAGATTTCCGTCAGATGCTCTGCGGCATAGCAGTGCCGGTTGAGCAACCCCTGGTCGCTCATTCGGATGGCGATGTGGTGCTGCATGCGGTTACCGATGCAGTGTTAGGCGCGGCAGGGCAGGGCGACCTGGGCGATCACTTTCCGGACTCGGATCCGCAGTGGGCAGGCGCGCCGGGCGATCGCCTGTTGCAACATGCGCTTGAACTGGCCGCGGGAGTCGGTTACCGGGTGGCCAATATTGACCTGACCATAGTGGCCGAGGTGCCGCGTCTGAGCCCCTGGAAACCGGCCATGCGGCAGCGCCTGGCGGAACTGACGGCATTGCGACCCGAGGATGTGAACATCAAGGCCACGACCATGGAACGGCTTGGGCCGATTGGTCAGAAAGAGGGCATGGCGACACACGCTGTCGTGCTGTTGAGGTCATTGTGACCACAACACACTGGTCAGACTTTCTGCCGATGGGCGGCACACCGACCGGGCTGCTGAGAGATTTCCCGCCGGTCTGGCACGCGCGACTGAAAGCGGAACCAGAGGATTTCCAGGTCACTGAAGACCTGGCCCTGCCGGAGCTCGAGCAGCAGGTACCTGATGGGCAGCGGGAGCACCTGTGGCTGTGGGTTGAAAAGCGTGGCGCCAACACCGCCTGGGTGGCGGGCCAACTGGCGGGTCATTTCGGTCGGCGCCGGCGCGATGTCGGGTTCAGCGGGCAGAAAGACCGCCATGCGCTGACCCGGCAATGGTTCAGTGTCTGGTTGCCGGGCCTTCATCGCTCCCTGAACGGCGATTATCCGGAGCCACCGTCACATGCCGAGTATCGTGTGCTCAAGTCTGCCTGGCAGCGTCGCAAGCTGCAGCGCGGCACTCATCGCCACAATCATTTTCAGATTCGGCTGCGTGACGTGTCCGGTGAGCATGCGGCCATAGAGGCCCGCCTGGAATCGATCCGGCGTCAGGGGGTGCCGAATTTCTTCGGCCCGCAGCGGTTCGGCAGCGGCGACACACGACCCTGGCAGATGCCTTCGGACGCCTTCGAATGGTCACGGGAATCGGCAGAACGCGGTTGGCAGCTTTCTGCACTGCGCAGCGCATTGTTCAATCGGGCACTGGCGATGAAAACAGACGCAGGCAACTGGCGCTCTGTCGTTGCCGGAGACTGGCTGCAGTGGCGTGGCACGCGGGCCGGGTTTCCTGCCCCCGTTGACCTGGATGACCGCCTGCGGGGTCTGCTGTGTTCCGGCGAGCTGAACCCGACGACCTGGTTGCCGGGTACCGGCGAACAACCGGAATGTCGGGCGACGGACTGGGAAAATTATGCCCTGGCACCGCACTCTGATTGGGTGTATCGGCTGCAGCAACGTCGGGTCCGGGGGGACAGGCGCAGTAATCAACTGTTCGTCAGGGCAATAGAGTGGCAGAATCAGGGCAGAGACTGGTGGCTCAGTTTTGCACTTCCGGCGGGTACTTTTGCAACCGCTGTGCTGGCAACGCTTGGGCCATGGGAATAATTCAGACGGTCGGAATTCGAGGTTATGAGCAGTCGCTACAATGACCAGCAGTTGCGCGGCATCGGTATGACATCAGAGCGTACCCGCCGACGCATGATCGAGCGCCTGCGCGAGCGTGGCATTGATGATGAGGAAGTACTGGCCGTCATGGGTCGGGTACCACGGCATCTGTTCGTTGATGAAGCGCTGGCTCATCGGGTCTACGATGATGGCCCGGTGCCGATCGGACTGGGTCAGACCCTGTCCAGCAGCCTGATTGTCGCTACCATGACGTCTCTGTTGCGTATGCATGCGCCTCCCGGGGGGCTGCAGAAAGTGCTGGAAATCGGCACGGGGTCCGGCTACCAGACCACCGTGCTCGCACCACTGGTGGAAAATCTCTTTACGGTTGAACGGCTCGAACCGCTGCAGGAGAAGGCGCGTCGGCGGTGTCGTGAGCTCGGTCTGACCGGGATTCGTTTTCACCTGTCTGACGGACACTGGGGCTGGCCCGATCATGCGCCCTACGATGGCATTCTCTGTGCTGCCGCTCCGGAAACGGTACCCGAAGCACTCTATACACAGTTAAATCCGGAGGGGGGCGTCCTGCTGATCCCCGTTGGCCCTGAGAACGATCAACACCTTTATTGTATTACCCGCAACGGTGATGAATGGGATACGCAGATTCTGGATGCAGTGCGTTTTGTGCCGCTGGTCAATGAGGGTAGGGGCAATAGCGCCAGCCATTCGTCATCAACAGAGACGCTGAACCGATGACGAGCCCATCGCAGTTGTCTGAGCACCGGGAGGCAGAGAAAACTCCCAATCTGATCGGTTGGCTGTGGCGCGGTATTCTGATGGGGATGGCGGACATGGTGCCCGGGGTTTCCGGTGGCACCATGGCACTGGTTACGGGCATTTACGATCGGTTGATTCAGGCCCTGGCTGCGTTTGGCTGGCCACTGATCCGTCGCCTGTTGCAGCGGCAGTGGCTGGGGGCCTGGAGATATATCGACGGAGCCTTCCTGCTGACGCTCGGTGCCGGTATCGCTCTGGCTTTGCTTGCCATGAGTCATATCGTCCACTGGGTACTCTCGGCTGCGCCATATGCCCTCTGGGGCGTGTTTCTGGGCCTGCTCACCGGCGCCGTGATCGATCTGCGTTCACAGGTCAACTGGAACCGATCCGCAGTGGTTGCGGGCCTCGCGGGTATCGCCCTGGCACTCCTTACGCTGGCGGGCACCGCCGTTCAGTTGCCTCAGGTTCCGCTTGCCTATTTTATCGGTGGCGCTATCGCCATTACCGCGATGCTACTCCCGGGTATTTCCGGAAGTCTGCTTCTCCTCATGATGGGCCTTTATGTGCCGGTGCTGGATGCCATCCGCCAGTTGGAATGGTGGATACTGGGCAGTGTGGCCGGGGGCTGTATCCTGGGCGTACTGGTTTTTTCCCGGTTGATTCGCTGGTTGCTCGCCGGCTGGCATAACGTCACTATGGCCGCATTGCTTGGGGTAATCATTGGCGCTCTCCCCAGGCTCTGGCCCTGGCAGAATCCGGAGGCTATCGCCTCGGGAGTGTGGTTGCCGACTTGGCCGGCTGAGCCTGTTGCGCTGGTGGGCGGTCTTGTTTCGGTTTTGGCGGGAGGAGCTGTTTATGTCGGCGTTACCCGTTGGTCGCGCGCGCATGCATAGCGGCAACTGGTTGCGTGGCGCCTGTCTGGTCGGCGTAATGCTGATCACAGGATGTGTCAACAACCCGAATTTCATAGCGCTGGAAGATCTTCCGGTGCGCGAACCGGCGCGGAGCGACGCTGACCGGTCCGATCGGGACAGCGGCCGTCAGAGCGACGCTGAGCGTTCACAGCCACAGCGCCCTGCCACCGAGCCTGACCGGGCGCCACCTGCCAGTGATCCTGAAAATCTTCCGGATATCTATACCGTAGAGAGAGGCGATACGCTCTATTCCATTGCTTTCCGTTACTCGCGTGATTTTCGGGAGCTTGCACGGGCCAACGGGATAGATCCGCCCTACCTGATTGTACCCGGGCAGCAAATCGATACCCGTGCGACTGTAGCCGATAACTCTACGACGGCCGCCGGCCAGACGCCGCCCGCGCGGCAAGAGACCAGCCCCGGTGCGACGCCCTCTGCTTCCGCGCCGACCGCGGCGACATCGGGCAGCGGTCGGCAAGAGGAATCTGCCCCGGCGCCCGGCGCATGGATATGGCCGGTACGCGGCGATATTCTGCGGTCGTTCTCGCAAGGCCCTTCCGGCTCCAAGGGAATCGATATCGGAGCCAGTGCCGGAACAGCCATTCAGGCTTCGGCCGACGGTACGGTGGTTTACGCCGGCGATGGGTTGCGCGGCTACGGCAACCTCATCATACTGGAACATTCGGGACGAATGCTCAGTGCCTATGCGTTTACCGACCAGATCGCCGTGTCAGAGCAGGACAGGGTGAATCAGGGCGATGTTATTGCCCGCGTCGGTACCCGTGGTGAGACCGCACTGCTGCATTTCGAGATTCGGTCGGAAGGCAAACCGGTGAATCCTTTGAGCTATCTGCCTGACTGACTTCGGATCTGTATCAGAAGCGACACCATTGTCAGTTTGACAACGGACCCCATAATAAGAA
This sequence comes from Natronospirillum sp., assembly GCA_965602035.1. Classification (GTDB taxonomy): domain Bacteria; phylum Pseudomonadota; class Gammaproteobacteria; order Pseudomonadales; family Natronospirillaceae; genus Natronospirillum. The sequence goes on from OZ271919.1 coordinate 88,376, forward strand.
CAAGGAGTCAGGTCTATGGCGCGAGACAGACAGAGCGACACGGGATCGATTGATCCGGAAAACGACCAGCAGGAATCGGAAATTCAGAGCGCGTCACCGGAAGAGCCCGAAGAATTGATCGACGAGGAGCTGGAAGGCCTCGACCCGGTGCATGCTGATACCGTCCAGGTGAGTTACCAGAAAACGCTGGATGCCACCCAGATGTACCTGAATGAAATCGGGTTTTCTCCTCTGCTGACCGCCGATGAAGAAAAGCATTATGCGCGCCTGGCGCAAAGCGGTGATGATGCCGGGCGCAAGCGCATGATCGAGAGCAACCTCCGTCTGGTGGTCAAGATTGCCAGGCGCTACCTGAACCGTGGCCTGCCGTTGCTGGACCTGATCGAAGAGGGCAACCTGGGGCTGATACGGGCCGTCGAGAAATTTGACCCTGATCGCGGTTTCCGGTTTTCCACCTATGCTACCTGGTGGATTCGCCAGACCATCGAGCGGGCTATCATGAACAACACCCGCACGATTCGCCTGCCGATTCATGTGGTCAAGGAGCTCAATGTGTATCTCCGGGCCGCGCGGGAACTGACCCAGCGACTCGACCATGAGCCGACGGCGGAGGAAATTGCGCAGCAGCTCGACAAGCCCGTCGAAGACGTCAAAAAGATGCTCGGGCTCAATGAGCGGGTTGGTTCGATCGATACACCCATGTCGGTGAACTCCGAGAAATCGCTCGTTGAAACCATTGCCGATGAGAATGACCGGGCGGATCCGGAAGGGCGGCTGCAGAGCGATGATCTGAAGGCCAGTATCAATCTCTGGCTGGAAGAGCTTAACGACAAGCAGCGTGAAGTGGTGGTACGCCGTTTCGGGCTGCGGGGGTATGAAGCCAGTACTCTGGAAGAAGTCGGAGAGGAGATCGGTCTGACCCGGGAGCGGGTGCGACAGATACAGGTTGAAGCCCTGCGCCGCCTGCGCCAGATCATGGAGCAGCAGGGCCTTTCTGCCAATTCACTTTTCAGCGAATAGCGTTCACCTTTAGGAGCAACGGAACCTCGCGACTATCGCATCGCGGCCTGGCGGCAGCTCCTACTTCTCCAGGTGCTCCAACTTGTTGGGCACACCGTTCCAGTCGTCGGCATCTGCTGGTGCCGCTTTCTGCTCGGTGATGTTCGGCCACACTTCCGCCAGTTCGGCGTTCAGCTCAATAAACTGCTGCTGATCGTCGGGCACTTCGTCTTCTGAAACAATCGCCTCCGCCGGGCACTCAGGCTCGCACAGGGCGCAGTCGATGCATTCATCCGGATGAATAACCAGGAAGTTGGGCCCTTCGTAAAAACAGTCCACCGGACAGACTTCCACGCAATCCGTGTATTTGCACTTGATGCAGTTATCCAGTACCACAAAGGCCATAGCCGCTCGTCTCCTGATTATAGTCTGGCCGCCAATGCCCCGATTCCGGTGCAGAGACCGCCGTTCTGTCGTGATTCAGCGGGTCATTCTAGTCGCCCGGCTCTGGTCAGTAAAATGGCTTTTCCCTGATTCCTTATTCCTTATTATTATAAAGCCAATTCAGGGCATCACGCGGAGTCATGGTATCAAGGTCCAATGACTGGAGTTCCCGCTCCAGGCGGCTTGGCGCCGCTACGAAAAGATCTCCCTGAGCCGGAGCGGTGTCGCGGATACCCGGCAGGGGCTCCGGGCGCTCATGCGACTGGTTCTCGAGGCGGTACAGGCGTTCGCGCGCCGTCTCCAGCACAGCGGCCGGTACACCGGCCAGCCGGGCCACCTGAATGCCGTAACTCTGGCTGGCCGGTCCTGGTAACACCTGATGCAGAAAGACAACGCGGTCGCCATGCTCAGCCGCGTTCAGGTGCAGGTTGCCGACACCGTCGAGCTGTTCGGCAAGCGCGGTGAGTTCGAAATAGTGGGTGGCAAACAGGCACAGTGAGCGGTTGTCGCGCGCGATTGCCTCGGCAGCCGCCCAGGCGATGGAGACTCCGTCGAACGTCGATGTGCCGCGGCCGATCTCGTCCATGAGAACCAGGCTGGAGGCCGTCGCATTGTGCAGAATATTGGCGGTTTCGGTCATCTCCACCATAAAGGTAGAGCGACCGCCGGCAATGTCGTCGCTGCTGCCCATACGTGTGAAAATACGGTCAATATCGCCGACCCGAGCTGACTCAGCCGGCACATGGCTGCCAATGTGAGCAAGAATGACAATCAGGGCGCTCTGGCGCATGAATGTGGACTTGCCGCCCATGTTCGGCCCGGTGACCACCCACATCCGGTGATCCTTATCGAATGTCAGGTCGTTGGGAACAAACGGGTCGCTGACCGTTGACTCCACCACCGGATGGCGCCCCGAACGAATGTCCAGTTCCGGTTCTGATGTCAGTTCCGGACGCGTCCAGCCCAGCGCATCGGCACGTTCCGTGAGGCTGGCCAGCACGTCTGCTTCAGCCATGGCCGCCGCGCTCTGCTGCAGACTGTCCAGATCGCCGGCCAGCTGTTCCAGCAGGTCGTCGTATAAGCGTTTTTCCAGGGCAAGCGCTCGGCTCTTGCTGCTCAGCACCTTGTCCTCGTGCTGCTTGAGTTCTTCCACTATATAGCGCTCCGCGTTCTTGAGCGTCTGGCGCCTCAAATAGTGGGCCGGCACCTTGTCCGCCTGTGCCTTGCTTACCTCAATGTAAAAGCCGTGCACCTTGTTGTAACTGACTTTCAGCGTGCTGATCCCGGTGGCTTCGCGCTCACGCTGCTCCAGCTCCGTGAGCAGGTTACCGGCACCCTGGCTGAGTTCACGCAGCTCATCGAGTTCATCACTGTAGCCGCTGGCAATGACGCCACCGTCACGGAGAACTACGGGCGGGTTTTCCTCGAGGGCACGAGTCAGCAGTGCAACATGGGCCTGGTGATCGCTCAATGCGTCGTTCAGGTGATGCGCGAGCGGCAGGTCGAGCCCGCTCAGAATGGCCTTGATTGCCGGCGCCTGACGCAGCGAATCGCACAGCCGGGTCAGGTCCCGAGGCCGAGCAGAGCGCAGCGCGATACGGCTGAGAATACGTTCCAGGTCGCCAATGGGGTCGATGGCGTTCAGAAGCTCCGAGGTCAGCGCCCCGGCCCGCAATGACTCCTGAAAATCCAGTCTGGATTCCAGCGTCGACCGGTCGCGCAGTGGGCGGTTCAGCCAGCGCCTCAACAGGCGACGCCCCATGGCCGTGCGGGCATGATTGACCACCGCATTCAGGGTATGGGAATCACCGCCCTGAAGGTTGCGGTCAATTTCCAGATTCTGTCGCGATGCCGGGTCCATCAGAATGGCGGCGTCGTGTTGCTCCAGGTGCAGGCGCCGGATGTGCGCCAGTTCCGTGCGCTGCGTATCCCGGGCATACTCGAGCAGTGCTCCGGCGGCCGCTACCGCCGCGTTCAGGCTGTCGACACCGAATCCCGCCAGGTCGCGCGTTCCGAACTGGCGGTTGAGCAGCCGCCGGGCGGTATCATGATCGAATTGCCAGATCGGCCGGGTCTGTACACGGGCGCCTGCCGTGTTGGCCCAGTCCGCAGTGTCAGGCAGGAGCAGCTCAGCCGGCCGCAGGCGTTCCAGTTCGGCGTTGACTTCGTCCGCATCCGACAACTCCTGCACGCTGAAGTGCCCCGTGCTCAGGTCGAGATAGGCGAGGCCGAAGGGTTCCCCGGGCAGTAATGCCGCCAGCAGGTTATCACGGCCGGCATCGAGAAAAGCCTCATCCGTCAGCGTACCGGGCGTAATCACCCGGACGACTTCGCGGTCCACCGGGCCCTTGCTGGTTGCCGGGTCGCTGGTCTGCTCACAGATCGCAATAGAGCAGCCGGACTGTACCAGCCGCGCAATATAGTTCTCAGCCGAATGGTAGGGTACGCCGGCCATGGGAATGGGTTTGCCGGCGCTCTGCCCGCGAGCTGTCAGCGTGATATCGAGCAGCCGGGCTGCGCGGTCCGCATCGTCAAAGAACAGCTCGTAAAAGTCGCCCATACGATAGAACAGCAGGTCGTTCGGGTGCTCGGCCTTGATCCGAAGGTATTGCTGCATCATGGGGGTATGCTGCGGCTGCGACATCCGGGGTTCCTTCTGTCTTGCATGGTTTGACCTGGGTGCCGTATGTTAGCAGAGCAGATCGATCCCATGTATTCATTCCCGTCCACACAAAGGTACAGGCTCATGAGTGCGGACCATTTGACCCCCGTGCTGACGCAGGTTATTGAAACCTTGATGTCGCAGAATGCGACCCTGGCCACCGCTGAGTCCTGCACCGGAGGCTGGATAGCCAAGTGCTGCACAGACCGACCGGGCAGCTCGGCCTGGTTCCCCGGGGGTATAGTGGCCTACAGCAATGATGCCAAAATACGGCTGCTCGGCGTGCCATCTGACACGCTGGAGCGTAACGGTGCCGTGTCTCAACCTGTAGCTGAAGCCATGGCGCAGGGAGCACGGTCTGCGTTCGGAACGGCGTATGGCGTCGGGGTGACGGGTGTCGCCGGGCCGGACGGCGGCAGCGACGATAAGCCGGTGGGCACGGTGTGGATTGCCTGGGCCGGCCCGCAAGGCGTATGGTCGCGGTTACACCGGTTTGACGGTAACCGTAACGAGGTGCGCTGGGCGACGGTGATCGAAGCGCTGTCCGGCCTCACCCGCAGAGCAACCGAAGGCCGCGATAAAAGCGGCACGGAATCGTAGGAGCGGCCCGTTACCGGGCGTCCTGGTCGCGAATCACAGCCTTCGGCAGCGCCTGCAGGAATTAACTCGCCGGACAATTGATCCGGGTCATCAACTGTGGCAGACTACTGTCTATTCATACAGTATTCTGTGCTCGCAGCACGAACGAATGGAAGGTACACACCGCAATGACTGAAAATCGTAGCAAAGCGCTTGAAGCCGCGCTGGGTCAGATCGAACGACAGTTTGGCAAAGGCTCGGTCATGCGGCTGGGAGAACAGGGCAGAGTGCGCGTCCCCGCGATTTCCACCGGTTCTCTGGGTCTGGATATCGCACTGGGCATCGGTGGCCTGCCGAAGGGTCGGGTTGTTGAGGTGTATGGGCCTGAGTCGTCGGGCAAGACGACCCTGACATTGCAGGTCATTGCGGAAGCTCAGAAATCCGGCGGCACCTGTGCGTTCATTGACGCAGAGCACGCTCTGGATCCGAGCTACGCAGACAAGCTGGGCGTCAACGTGGACGACCTGCTGGTTTCACAACCAGACACCGGTGAGCAGGCTCTGGAAATCGCTGACATGCTGGTGCGCTCCAATGCGGTCGACGTCATTGTGGTTGACTCCGTGGCAGCGCTGACGCCCAAAGCGGAAATCGAGGGCGATATGGGCGACCAGCACGTCGGCCTGCAGGCGCGCCTGATGTCGCAGGCGCTGCGCAAGATTACAGGCAATATCAAGAACGCCAATTGTCTGGTGGTCTTTATCAACCAGATCCGCATGAAGATCGGCGTTATGTTCGGGTCGCCGGAAACCACCACCGGCGGCAATGCGCTCAAATTCTACTCGTCGGTCCGCCTGGACATTCGCCGTATCGGCACCGTGAAAGAGGGCGACGAAGTGGTTGGCAGCGAGACCCGGGTTAAGGTGGTGAAGAACAAGGTGGCACCGCCCTTCCGCCAGGCGGAGTTTCAGGTGCTCTACAACCGCGGTATCTATCGCATGGGTGAAGTGATTGATCTTGGCGTGAAACTGGGGCTGATTGACAAGGCGGGCGCCTGGTACAGCTACAAGGGCGACAAGATCGGCCAGGGCAAAGCCAATGCCGCCAAGTACCTTGAATCGAATCCCGAGGTGGCTGACGAAGTGGAAACCGCGATTCGTGCCCATTATCTGGGTGACCTGGCGAATAATGCCAAAGGGGCTGAAGCGGCGGCCGGGGATGACGGTAAGCCCGAAGGTGCAGAGGCAAAAGCAAGCGCTTCAGATAATAGCTGACCCCGTTCCCGTACTATGGCAATGACGTTGCGGCACAAGGCTATGGATCTTCTGGCCCGCCGGGAATACAGCCGACGGGAGCTCGGTGAACGCCTGCACCGGTCGTTTCCGGATGTCGAGGCCGATGAGATTCAGGGCACGATCGAGCGGTTGGCAGATGAAGGGCTGCAGAGTGATCAGCGCTTCGCGGAAGGTTACATTCGGCTTCGGGTCAGCCGTGGGCAGGGGCCACGCAAGATTCAGTTCGAACTGATGCAGCGGGGAGTCGGCGATGACCTCGCTGGCCCGCTAATGGCTCAGTACGACTGGCCGGAGCTTGCATCGGAGGTTGCGGCCCGGAAGTTCGGCAGCACCCCGCCGGTCGATGACCGTGAAAAGGCGAAGCGCCTGCGATTCATGAATCAGCGTGGTTTTGACTGGGAACATATCGACTTCCAGCAGTAGGAAAGTCAGCCTGAAAACCGGTGGTCTGGCCGGGCATTCAATTGGGTATACCAAACCTGTATTTTTCTCGGGTGCAACCTCCCTCATTCAGTGAGGTTTGTTCTTGATGGCGTCTGGCGCTACACTGGCGGTCGATTTTGGTATACCAAAAGGACCTCGCCATGCTGCTCTACAACGTCGTTGGTTCCATCAGTTCCCTGCTGTTTGTGGGGTGTCTGTGGGGGCTTCTGGCGCAGATACGAAAGGTGCATGCCCGACGCAAGGTGCAGCCCGGTGGAGGCGCGTCCGGGTACGCCACCCAGTCCCTGTCAGTCAACGGCTTTTTCTCCAGCTTCTTCGGTTTTTACGCCTTCCTTCTTTACAGCATCATGCTGCCCGGCATCGACTGGTATATCTTCGGTACCCGGTTGTTTGCGGCTCTGGCTACCTGGCTGGTGTTGCTGGAAATTTTTCGTGACCGTATGGCGTTATCGCAGCGCATGCCCTTTGTCGTTGCCAGCCTCGCACTGGTGTCGGCGTTTGTGGCCATGGGCTTTCGCGATGAAGTCAGCGCGGTCGGGCGCCTTACCTCCGAGGTTCTGGCTGTGGTGGCGTCGCTGGTCATGTTGCAGGGTGGCGTTCAGCAGATCCGGAAAATTGTGGCAGCCAGGTGTACCGGCGCCATGTCATTGCCCATGGTGCTGATCTTTTTTGCCAAGGACATGTCGAACGTCGCGTTCGGTCTGGTACTTGGGTGGCAGGCCGGCTGGCCACTGATTCTGCTGGGTGTGGTCAATGGTGGCTGCAAGGCCGGTGTGGGTATTCTGTACCTGATTTATCCTGAGGAAGCCGAGCAACCGGGCCAGCCGGTGGGGTAACGCGCCGGACAGTCTCATTGGTCCGGTGGCAATGCCGGGCACGGGTGTATCGTATCAGTGGGTAATGGGCACCCCACGCGTTGCCGCAAAACCCTCCCTCAATGTACCATTACGGCCTGTTCATCAGGTAATGAGTGTGGATGCATGAAGACGGCTGAAATACGGCAGCGATTCCTCGATTTTTTTGCGCGCAATGGGCACGAAGTGGTTCCCAGCTCCAGCCTTGTGCCACATAACGACCCCACTCTGCTGTTCACCAACGCGGGTATGAACCAGTTCAAGGAAACGTTTCTCGGGCAGGAGAAGCGGGACTATGTGCGGGCCACGACATCCCAGCGCTGTGTCCGCGCCGGCGGCAAACACAACGACCTGGAAAATGTGGGGTACACAGCACGGCACCACACCTTTTTCGAAATGCTGGGCAACTTCAGTTTCGGCGATTATTTCAAGGCGGACGCCATTCAGTACGCGTGGACATTCCTCAAAGAAGAGCTGGGCCTGCCCAGTGAGCGCCTGCTGGTGACGGTTTACGCCGAGGATGATGATGCATTCAACATCTGGCATCGCGATATCGGTTTGCCTGAAGACCGTATTATTCGCATCGGTGACAACAAGGGCGCCCGTTATGCGTCGGACAACTTCTGGCAGATGGGTGATACCGGTCCCTGCGGCCCCTGCACGGAAGTGTTCTATGACCATGGTGAAGAATACTGGGGTGGCCCGCCCGGAACGCCGGAAGAAGACGGTGACCGGTTCATTGAGATCTGGAACGTCGTCTTCATGCAGTACAACCGGCACGCCGACGGCACCATGGAAGACCTCCCGGCGCCCAGTGTTGATACCGGTATGGGGCTCGAGCGCCTGGCGGCGATTCTTCAGGGCGTGCATGCCAACTATGAAATTGACCTGTTTCGCAACCTGATGAAGGCGGTGGCAACTGTCACCGGAAGCGCGGACAGCGACAACCCGTCGCTGCGCGTGGTCGCTGACCACATTCGCAGCTGCGCGTTTCTGATCACCGACGGTGTGTTGCCCGGCAATGAAGGGCGCGGTTACGTATTGCGCCGGATCATTCGGCGTGCCGTGCGCCACGGCAACAAGCTGGGCGCTACCGGGCCTTTTTTCCACAAGCTGGTCCAGCCGCTGGTCGCCGAGATGGGTGATGCCTATCCGGAATTGACGCGGGAAGCCCCGCGCGTAGAAGAAACCCTGCTGCAGGAGGAAGAGCAGTTTTCCAGAACACTGGACCACGGCATGCGCATTCTGGAAAAAGCCATTGCCGATCTGTCTGGCACGGTCATTCCGGGGGAGACCGTCTTCACATTGTATGACACCTACGGCTTCCCGGTGGACCTGACCGCCGATATAGCCCGCGAACGTGATCTGACGCTTGATATGGAAGGCTTTGATGCCGCCATGGAGCAGCAGCGTGCGCAGGCGCGCGAGGCCAGTCAGTTCGGAATGGACCTTTCGGCCCTGACTCGCGTGGACTCAGAAACGGAATTCCAGGGTTACGACCTGCTGTCTGTAACCGGGCGTGTTTCTGAACTGTTCGTGGAAGGTCGACCGGTTGAGTCAATTACTGCCGGTCAATCCGCAATCGTTGTTCTGGATGAAACGTCATTCTATGCGGAGTCCGGTGGGCAGGTCGGCGACACCGGCCAATTGCGGGGCGAAACCGCGTTGTTCGACGTCACCGACTGCCAGAAGCAGGGCAAGGCGCATTTACATATCGGCGAGCTCACCCAGGGTGAACTCAGGGTCGGAGACACCGTGGGCAGCTTTGTGGACAGTCAGAAGCGACACCTGACAGCACTGCATCACAGCGCAACGCATCTGCTGCATGCGGCGTTGCGGGAAGTGCTCGGCGACCATGTCCAGCAGAAGGGGTCGCTGGTAACGGACGAGCGTCTGCGTTTCGACTTCGCTCACCCCAAAGCGTTGACACGCCGGGAATGGGAGCAGATCGAAGAACTGGTGAACCAGCAGATTCTGGCAAATACGCCGGTCCAGACCGAGATCATGCCGTTGGAACAGGCGCGCGAACGCGGGGCAGTCGCGCTCTTCGGTGAAAAATATGACGATGTCGTGCGTGTGCTGACAATGGGCTCCGACGACTTTTCCGTTGAACTGTGTGGGGGAACCCATGTTCGTCGTACAGGGGATATCAGCCTGTTGAAGATTGTCTCGGAGCAGGGTATATCCTCTGGCGTGCGCCGCGTGGAAGCAGTTGTGGGCCCGAGAGCGCACAGTTTCGTGGATCGCATGATGGCGCAGTTGATCAGTGTCAGTGACCAATTGAAGGCGAAGCCGGAAGAGGTCACCGGTAAACTGTCCGGATTGCTGAGCCGTCAGCGTGAGCTGGAAAAGGAACTGGAGCGGCTGCAGAGCAAGCTGGCATCGAAAGCAGGCGGAGACCTGGCCGGCCAGGCGGAAACGATCGGCAATGTGAAACTGGTGGCGGCCCGGGTGGATGTACCTGATGCGCGCGCCATGCGCGAAATGGTGGATCAGCTCAAGAACAAGCTCGGCACTGGCCTTGTGCTGCTTGTTGCGGAACTGAATGGCAAGGTTCAGCTTGCAGCCGGAGTGACGCGGGATCTCACCGACCAGTACCGCGCCGGTGATCTGGTGAATGCCGCGGCTCAGGCGGTTGATGGTAAGGGCGGCGGCAAACCGGATATGGCAATGGCCGGCGGCAAGAACGTGGCGGCGATTGATGAGGCCATACAGTCGGCCCGCGATTGGGTCAGCAAAGGCGTTGCTGCCTGATCTGCGACCGGGGCGTTACAGGGATATTATCGGGGCACTGCAGTTGCTCCGGCTGAAGAGACAGCTTTCATGGCATTATTAGTACAGAAGTTCGGGGGTACTTCCGTCGGAAGTATCGAGCGTATCGAAGCGGTCGCCGATAAGGTGGCTGCCTTTCGTGAGCGGGGCGATGACATTGTGGTGGTAGTCTCCGCAATGTCCGGAGAGACCAACCGGTTGCTGGCACTGGCGCACGACATCGCGCCTGAGCCGTCTCCCAGAGAACTGGATGCGTTGCTGGCGACCGGAGAGCAGGTCACCATTGCATTGCTGACCATGGCGCTGGAGAAGCGCGGTTTCCCTGCCAGGTCCTATACGGGTTGGCAGGCCGGCATTCATACCGACCAGGCGCACACCAAAGCACGAATTCAGCACATTGATACGGAAGGGCTTCGATCGACCCTGAAGCAGGGCCATGTCGCCGTCGTTGCCGGCTTCCAGGGCATCGACGACGACCGAAATATTACCACGCTTGGCCGCGGCGGCTCTGATACCACGGGCGTAGCGCTGGCAGCGGCCCTCGATGCCGATGAGTGTCAGATCTATACCGATGTCGACGGCGTCTATACAACAGACCCCCGAGTGGTACCCAATGCCCGTCGCATGGACCGGATCACCTTTGAGGAAATGCTGGAAATGGCCAGTCTGGGCTCAAAGGTGCTGCAGATACGCGCCGTGGAATTTGCGGGCAAATTCAATGTGCCATTGCGCGTGCTGTCGTCCTTCAAAGAGGGTGACGGCACTTTGATTACCTTTGAGGATGAAGACACGATGGAACAGCCATTGATCTCGGGCATTGCATTCAACCGGGATGAAAGCAAGCTGACAGTCATGGGCGTGCCGGATCTGCCTGGCGTCGCCTCCCGCATTCTGGGGCCGATCAGCGCGGCGAATATCGAAGTCGATATGATCGTCCAGAATATCTCCGAGGAAGGGAATACCGACTTTACCTTCACCGTGCACCGTAACGATTTCCGGCGCACCGGTGATATTCTCGAAACCATCCGTGAAGACCTTGGTGCCCGTGAGGTGCTGGCAGACGATCATATCGCCAAGGTATCGATCGTGGGCGTGGGCATGCGGTCACATGCCGGGGTGGCATCCCGTATGTTCGATGCGCTTGCGGCCGAGTCGATCAACATCCAGTTGATTTCCACCTCCGAGATCAAGATCTCGGTAGTGATTCAGGAAAAGTACCTGGAACTGGCCGTTCGGGCGTTGCACGCGGCGTTTGAGCTGGACGCAGTAGAAGAAAGCGACTAAAACGGTTATTCTGCGTTTCAATTCCGGTATAGCCGCAACCGGAGTTATGGAGTTCAGACGTGAGCCGGTATCCGTGCTCACCGGGACACCCCAGAAAAGCCAATAAAATGGAATGTTCACATCGGCCCTGCCGGGTGAGGTTTCAGGAAAGAATCCGATGAAAGGAGAGACTCCACTATGTTGATACTGACCCGCCGCGTTGGTGAGACGCTTATGATCGGCGATGAGGTTACAGTGACGGTTCTGGGCGTCAAGGGCAATCAGGTCCGGATAGGCGTGAACGCCCCCAAAGATGTTGCCGTACACCGTGAAGAGATTTACCAGCGCATTCAGACGGAACTGGATGAGCCGGAGGACGACCACAGTTGATGCAGAAGCGGCGGAAGGCCGCTATATGGAATTCAGATTGAAGGAGCTGCCGTTACACGGCGTCCAACGGCTGCGAAATAGACCGGTCGGCAGAATTGATTTCCATGTCGCTGATTCTCAAGGAATTCCCAAATCAGCCTTTAATTTTTCAATCGGCGTGGTATGATGCGCCGCGTGTTGCGGAGAGGTGGCCGAGTGGCTGAAGGCGCGCCCCTGCTAAGGGTGTAAGGGAGAAATCCCTTCGAGGGTTCGAATCCCTCTCTCTCCGCCAACGCTTCGCGCCCGTAGCTCAGCTGGATAGAGTACCTGGCTACGAACCAGGCGGTCGGAGGTTCGAATCCTCCCGGGCGCGCCATTGATTCATCGCAAAGTCCACCCGGTGATTAGCCGGTATCAGCACGCGCCCGTAGCTCAGCTGGATAGAGTACCTGGCTACGAACCAGGCGGTCGGAGGTTCGAATCCTCCCGGGCGCGCCACCTCTCCCACTCTCTGTTGTTTTCCCACCCTGTTGAATCGCCGGTGACTCATTCTGCCGGTTTTTTGTAATAAAATTACATAATTCCTGGGGCCAACCTGATTCAATTTTTTGAACTTATGCTGCATTTTTCCAGAAAATGGCAGCATATAGCCGCTATATATCAATTAATAATCACAAGTTATCAATGGTGACAGAAAAACGTGATTGCGTTGTTTTCTTGCGGACCCTGTCATCGTTGGGTAAAGTGACAATGTTTTGCGTGGGGAAATTCCGCGTTACCGACTTTCAAGAACGAGGTGTCTGTTCATGTCGACTATGCTGCAGGAAGGCGTTCAACTGCTGATACTCGGAATGGGAACGGTCTTCGTGTTCCTGGTCGTTCTGATTTTCGGCACGAGCCTGATGTCGGCTGTCGTGGGCCGGTTCAAGGTGCCCGAAACCCCGGTCCCGAATGGCCCGGGAGCCCGGAACGGCGGTCGTGCCGGGAGCCAGCCGGACGCTGTTGCTGCAGTTGCGGCGGCGGCTTACGCCGCACACAGACGTTCCCGCTGAGACAACACTTACGTATCAACGGATCGCTCGCCAGATAGGACTGTCATCACATGAGTGCAAAAAATCCTGTGAAAATCACTGATGTCGTTCTGCGTGATGCGCACCAGTCGCTGTTCGCGACGCGCCTGCGCCTAGACGACATGCTGCCCATTGCTGAAAAACTGGATCAGGTCGGCTACTGGTCGGTGGAATCCTGGGGCGGCGCCACCTTTGATGCCTGTATCCGGTATCTGGGTGAAGACCCCTGGGTGCGTATCCGGGAGCTCAAGCGAGCCATGCCCAACACGCGTCAGCAGATGCTGCTGCGTGGGCAGAACCTGCTCGGCTATCGTCACTATGCCGACGACGTGGTGGACCGTTTTGTTGAACGCGCGGCCGAGAACGGCGTAGACGTCTTCCGGGTCTTTGATGCCATGAACGACCCGCGCAACCTGAAGCGCGCCATGGAAGCGGTAAGCAAGCAGGGTAAACACGCTCAGGGCACCATCTCGTACACCACATCACCGGTGCACACCCGTGAATCCTGGGTGGATCTGGCGCGCCAGATCGAGGACATGGGCGCCGACTCACTGGCCATCAAGGACATGTCGGGCATTCTGACGCCTTACGACTCCTACAACCTGGTCAAGGAACTGAAAGCCGCACTGTCCATCCCGGTGCAGCTCCACTGCCACGCCACGGCGGGCCTGTCTTCCATGACTATTCTCAAGGCTATTGAGGCGGGTATCGATCACGTGGACACGGCCATCTCCTCCATGTCCATGACCTATGGCCATTCGCCGACGGAATCCATTGTGGCGACCCTGCGCGGCACTGACAGAGACCCGGGCCTGGATATCGAGTTGCTGGAAGAGATCGCGGCCTACTTCCGCAATGTGCGTAAGAAATACGCGGACTTTGAAGGTGCGCTCCGAGGCGTGGATTCGCGGATTCTGATTGCTCAGGTGCCGGGCGGCATGCTGACCAATATGGAAAGCCAGCTCAAGGAGCAGGGTGCTGGCGACAAATTCGATGACGTTCTCAACGAGATTCCTCGGGTGCGGGAAGACCTGGGCTACATTCCTCTGGTAACCCCGACGTCACAGATAGTGGGCACGCAGGCTGTTCTCAATGTGCTGACCGGAGAGCGCTACAAGAGCATCTCGAAGGAAACGTCCGGTATACTGCGCGGTGAATACGGCGCGGCACCGTCGGCCTTCAACAAAGAGCTCCAGGACCGTGTGCTGGAAGGTGCTGAGCCTATTACCTGCCGGCCGGCAGATCTGATTGACGATGAAATGGACCGGCTGACTGAAGAGCTCGAAAAGCTCTCCAACGACGAGGGCTTCGACCTTGCCGATGACAAGGTCGACGACGTGCTTACCTATGCGCTTTTCCCGCAGATCGGGCTGAAATACCTCAAGAATCGTGGCAACCCCGACGCTTTTGAGCCGGCTCCGAAAGCCGTGTCCACGACCGGTGAAAGCCAGGTTGAAGACAGCACGTACACTATCACCCTTGATGGCCGTAGCTATGTGGCAACCGTCAGCGGTGAAGGTAAGGTGAGCGTGGTCATGAACGGCAAGACATACGAGGCGGACGTCGCCGAAGGCGGTGATCCATCGGCGGTTCAGGCTCCCGCGTCCGATGCCGCACCGTCGGGTGGCGGTGAGCCTCTGGCTGCCCCACTGACCGGAAACATTTTCAAGATTCTGGTCAACGAAGGTGACAGCGTGGAAGAGGGTGACACGGTGATTGTGCTCGAGGCCATGAAGATGGAAACGGAGGTCAAGGCACAGCGCAGTGGCACGGTGAGTCGTGTGCTGATACGTGAAGGTGACTCGGTGAATTCCGGCGACACGTTGCTGGAATATTAAGGAGCCGACCTCATGGATAAACTGAATACACTGCTACTGGATTCGGGCATTGCCAACCTGACCGTTGGCCAGGCGGTCATGATTCTGATCGGCCTCGGGCTTATTTACCTGGCCGTTGCCCGTCGGTTTGAGCCCTTGCTGCTTCTGCCGATCGGGGTGGGCGCCATTCTGGTGAACATTCCGGGTGCCGGCATGTACGCCGCCCCCATATACAGTGAAGCCGGTGAGATGCTATCGCCCGGCGGCCTGCTGTATTACATTTTTACTATGGGTATCGAAACCGGCGTCTTCCCCCTGATCATTTTCATGGGTGTAGGCGCAATGACGGATTTCGGGCCCATGCTGGCCAACCCGAAAACCCTGTTGCTCGGTGCGGCCGCGCAGGTTGGTATATTCGGTACCGTCATCGGGGCGTTGCTGCTGAACGAAACCGGGTGGTTTACCTATTCCCTGGCTCAGGCCGCGACGATCGGCATAATCGGTGGTGCCGACGGGCCCACCTCGATTTACGTGGCCAGTCAGCTCGCGCCTGAAATTCTTGGCGCTGTCGCTGTGGCGGCCTACTCCTACATGGCCATGGTACCCATCATTCAGCCGCCGATCATGAAAGCGCTGACCTCCGCGGAAGAGCGGCGTATTGAAATGAAACAGCTACGGCCGGTGGGTAAGCTTGAGCGGATCGTCTTCCCGATCATGCTGCTGGTGCTGGTCGCCATGTTCCTGCCCAGCGCCGCGCCGCTGCTCGGCATGTTCTGTTTCGGCAACCTCATGCGTGAATGCGGTGTGGTGGATCGGCTGAGCGATACCGCCCAGAATGCGCTGATCAATATCGTGACGATCTTCCTCGGCCTCGGCGTCGGGTCCAAGTTGAGTGCGGAATCGTTTCTCAATCTGGAAACCTTTGGCATTCTGGCACTGGGCATTGTAGCCTTTGCAGCAGGTACAGCGGCCGGCGTGCTGATGGCCAAACTGATGAATACGATGTCCTCCACCAAGATCAACCCGTTGATCGGTTCAGCGGGGGTTTCTGCGGTGCCCATGGCGGCCCGCGTCAGCAACAAGGTCGGCCTGCAGGCGAACAACCAGAACTTCCTGCTCATGCATGCCATGGGCCCCAATGTGGCCGGGGTCATCGGTTCAGCCATTGCGGCCGGGGTTATGCTGAGCTTCCTGGGCTGAACCGGCAGTCAGGTGAAACGGGCAGAGTGCGGCTCGCCCTGTTTCAGGCTGTGACTGTCTGTGATCAGCCTGTGTGCAGAGGGCCCGAACGATGATGATATGGCTCGCGGGCGGCATAATCGGCCTGATTGTGCTGCTCACGCTCTACTTCCACAGCCTGCCGCGCTCGCAGTCGGTGTCATCGCAGGCGCCGTCGATTCTGACCACGCTCGGTATTTTCGGGACATTTATCGGCGTGGCGCTGGGTCTCTACCAGTTTGACAGTGCCGAGATCGAAGCCAGTGTGCCGGCTCTCCTTGATGGGCTGCGGATCGCCTTCTGGACTTCCATTGCCGGCCTGACCGGCGCGCTCAGCATCAAGCTGCGCTATTCCGTGTCCGACATGCGTCGGCCTCGGCGCCAGAGCTCCGACAATACGGTCGAAGCGCTCATTGCAGCCGTTGAAGACCAGACCCAGCGAACCGAATCCCGTCTGGACGCGCTGGTGGCGAGCAGCGAACGAACCACGCAGCAGTTGGCCGACCACCAACGTGACATGGTGCAGGCCAACACTGAAGCGCTGTCGGCAGCCATCCGCGAAATCATTTCTGAATTCAATGACCGCATCGAAGTGCAATACGGTGATAATTTCCGTCAACTGAACCAGTCGGTCAGCCGTCTTCAGGAGTGGCAGGAAGCCCATCAGGCCAACGTGAAAACGCTCGTGGGCGAGCTCGATCGGGCGACGCAGCAAATGGGCAAAGCAACAGAATCCTACGAACGCCTGATGACCCAGACGGAATCGTTCAGCCAGGTGGCCAGTGGTATGGAGTCACTGTTGACCGGACTTAACCAGCAGAGTGATCAACTGGCACGGTATCTCGAGTCCATGTCGGGTATGGTACAGAACGCTCAGAAAGGGCTGCCCGACCTCGAAAAACGCATCCACTCGCTCACGCAGGGATTGGCGGAAGTGTTGGAGCAGCATGACGCCCGGATGGCGAAGGTCATTGACCAGACCGGCCGCCAGTGGGTGGAAACCACGGAGCGCATGGCGACCGATCTGGCAACAGGCGCGGAAAACGTGCACGAGCGAATCCGCAACCAGACGGATCGGGCATTGACCCGATCCGAAGAGCAATTGGCCCGCCTGGATGAGGCGTTACAGGATCAGCTCACACAATCGCTGCAGACCTTCGGTTACCAGCTCACGGCGTTGTCCGAGAAGTTCGTCAACGACTACCGGCCGCTGACGGAACGGTTGCAGCATCTGATTGAAATGGCGGAAACCAGCCAGCCGAGAACCACCAGCGGAGGCGGGCAAAAGAGGGCCGCGCGAGGATGACGGAGCTCGAGCAGGAGAACGAAGAGCACTGGATGTCGGTCAGTGACCTGATGGCAGGTCTGATGATGGTGTTTCTGCTGGTCTCGGTGTTCTTCATGGTCAACGCGGAGCGGGAACGCCGCACGGTCACAGACATTGCACTGCTCTATGAGCGCCTGCGCCTCGAGCTCTACGAAGATCTTCTGTCAGAATTCGAGAGCGACCTCGATGCCTGGGGCGCGGAACTCGATGAAGACCTGACCTTCCGCTTCAGTCGGCCGGATCTGCTGTTCGACCGGGGTGAGACAGGCCTGCAGCCGGCCTTCACGGATATACTCAGTGACTTCTTCCCTCGCTATATCGACATTCTGTATCAGCCGAAATACCGGGACGACATTGCTGAACTCCGTGTCGAGGGGCATACGTCCTCAGCATGGGGCGGTGTCACTGAAGACGAGGCCTACATTCTGAATATGGAGTTGAGCCAGGCCCGCACGCGCGAAACGGTGGCCTACCTGCTGGATCTGGAAGCATTGGACGAAGAGCGCCCGTGGTTGCGTGCCAATCTGACGGCCAATGGTCTGTCGTCGTCCCGGCTGATAACCGGTCCCGAAGGCGAGGAGGACGAAGCGGCCAGCCGGCGTGTTGAGTTCCGCGTGGTCACAGACGCCGACCAGCGTATTGAAGCCATCCTTGAAGAGGCCGGCTGATGGAGTTACCGGATTTTCGGGAGTTCGAGGCGTTCAATACGCTGCGCGAGCGCATGGGCGCAGATCGACTCGGGTATTTCGAAGCCTTTGACCCGGCCCGTCACCTGACCGGGGAAGCCAGGCTCCAGCTGCAGACGGAAGGCATAACCGTGACGCCTTCCGACCTGTGGCACCTGGGTGATCATACGCTGGCCTATCGGAATTCCCGGGTGGCGCTGCTGGTGAATCAGCGTATTCATGTGACACGTTGCCGGGAAGCGGCAAAATTTGCGTCGGGTACGGTGGTAAGCACGGACGACGCCATTGCGCACCTGTTCGGCGAAGAGAAGGCGGTTTCAGCCTGCCCCGACTGCCTGCACCAACTGCGTTTTCAGAGGCTGGATCTGTCCAAGGAGCGCCGCCAGCGCCACAACGAAGACCTGCTGCGCCGGTTCCGGCTGGCGGATTTTTTTGCCGAGTACCCGGACTACCCGCTCTATGAACGCACGCACGTTCGCCATCCGTTCAGCGCCCCGTTATCGCGCCCTGCGGACGCTCCTACAAATGAGCCCCCTGGAACGACCGACGGCCGCGATTGATGTCGCACCACAGGCTCCTGTAGGAGCAACCGGAGGTCGCGATTAACCGATTGACCCTACTTATCTAAACCCCCGGATTTAAAGAAAAAACAGCGCCTCACCGTTTGACAACCCCGGAAAATCAATTACAATGCGCCTCACGTTTTCGGGGGGTGGTCAGCAGGACTGGTCCAGCATCTCGTAAACTGTGGGTGTGTAGCTCAGTTGGGAGAGCATCGGCCTTACAAGCCGAGGGTCAGCGGTTCGATCCCGTTCACACCCACCATCGATTGCGGACCGGTAGTTCAGCTGGTTAGAATGCCGGCCTGTCACGCCGGAGGTCGCGGGTTCGAGTCCCGTCCGGTCCGCCATCTCTGTTTCGCTTCAGCTTCCTCTTTGTGACACCGAGTGCGTACCTGTACGGGCTCATTGCGACGCGGACCGGTAGTTCAGCTGGTTAGAATGCCGGCCTGTCACGCCGGAGGTCGCGGGTTCGAGTCCCGTCCGGTCCGCCATTCCTGCTTCTTACTTTTCCCGTCAAGTGCTAGGCTGCGCGCATTAACCCAAGGATTGTGCCGGAGCTGAACCTATGGCCTACCCGCTCTTGTCCGCCCCTCTCAACATCGGCCGCATGGCAGTAGAAAACCGGTTGATCATGGGCTCCATGCATACCGGCCTGGAAGAAAACCCCAGACACTTTCCCGCCCTGGCCGAGTACTTCCGCCAGAGGGTGGAAGGGGGTGCCGGGCTGATCATCACCGGCGGGGTCTCACCAACGCCGACTGGCCGCGCCCTGAAAGATGGCGCAGCAATTCTTGAACCGAAGGACGCGCAGGCGCACCGGGTTATCACCGAGGCGGTGCATGACGCCGGCGGACGGATTTGTCTGCAGTTGCTTCATACCGGTCGCTATGGATTTCACCCGGAAATTGTCAGCTCCATGGCCGACCAGGCTCCCATTTCGCCCTTTGCACCAAAAGCTCTGGATGAAGCCGGTATACAGGCCGAAATAGACGGCTTCGCCCATGCTGCCGCCCTGGCCGAGGAAGCGGGTTACGACGGGGTCGAAATCATGGGCTCAGAAGGCTACTTCATCAACCAGTTCACGTCCCCGGCGCTGAACCAGCGTACTGATCGCTGGGGTGGCAATGCCGAAAACCGGCAGCGATTGCCACTCGAAATCGTGGCTGCGGTGAAAAAGGCTGTATCCGAGTCGTTCACGGTCATTTTCCGTATTTCACTGTTGGATCTGGTGCCCAATGGCACGGAGTGGCCGGAAATTGAATCGCTGGCCGTCAAGCTTGAGGCGGCGGGCGCAGACTGCCTTAACTCCGGTATCGGCTGGCATGAGAGCCGAGTGCCCACCATTGCCTCTATGGTGCCCCCCGCCGCGTTCCGCGAAGCCACGGCCAGGCTCAAGTCGGTGGTTCAATGTCCGGTAGCGGTCACTAACCGCATCAATCGGCCCGAACAGGCTGAACAGCTGCTGTATGAAGGGGTCGCTGACCTGGTAACCATGGCGCGCCCCTGGCTGGCAGACCCACAGTGGGGCCGCAAGGCGATGGCGGGCGACGATGCACGCATCAACACCTGCATCGGGTGTAATCAGGGCTGCCTGGACCACATTTTTGAAGGTGAAGCGGCGAGTTGCCTGGTCAACCCTTACGCCGCCCGGGAGATGATCTACCCCGCTGAACCGACCACACAGCCCCGGCGGGCTGTCGTCGTCGGTGGCGGGGTGGCCGGGCTGTCGGCCGCGCTGGAGCTCGCGGAGCGAGGCCATACGGTGATTCTTCACGAAAAGAGCGCCGAACTCGGTGGCCAGTTTCTGCTGGCACAGCGCATACCCGGCAAGGAAGATTACCGTTATACGCTATCCTACTACCGTCAACGCCTGGTGGATCTGGGCGTGGATATCCGGCTGCGCAGCGCTCCGGCCACCGCCGACATTCTGGCCACGCAGCCCGATGCTGTGGTCATCGCCACGGGCGTGACGCCCCGCAAACCGGACATCCCCGGTCTGGATCATCCCATGGTGACCTCCTATGAACAGCTGCTCAGCGGCATAGTGACCCCGGAGCCACGTGTGGCCGTCATCGGTGCCGGCGGTATCGGCTTTGATGTCAGCACCTATCTGCTGCATGCCGGTCTGGCTCCGGACAATCCGGTCGGAGCATTTCTTGAGCATTGGGGTATCGATGCCCGGGCCCAACATCCGGGCGGCCTGCAGCCTCCCCGGATGCATTCGCAGCCCAGGCGCATTTACCTCTGCCAGCGTTCCACCGACAAGCCCGGCAAGAGTCTGGGCAAGACCACGGGCTGGATTCACCGGGCCGAACTACGCCGCCTCGGCGTAGAGCATGTTGCCGGCGTGCAATACCAACGAATTGATGACCACGGGCTTTGGATCATGCGGGGAGACAGTGACGAGCCGGAATGCATCGCCGTGGATCAGGTGGTTGTCTGCGCCGGCCAGGTCAGCGTGGATGCACTCGCACGCGACCTGGCCCATTCCCGTGTACCGACCCATACCATCGGTGGCGCATCCAGAGCCGGCGAGCTCGATGCGGAACGGGCCATTCTGGAAGGACTCAAAGCCGCACTTGCGATACACTCCGGCTCCCCGCAAATGGCCGCAGCAGAGCAGGAGTAGCGCGTGCAGATTCACTGGTACCCGGGCCACATGCACAAGGCCCAGAGAAAAATCCGGGAAATCATGCCGCAGGTGGACGTAATGATCGAAGTACTTGATGCGCGTCTGCCGCACGCCAGCAGCAATGCGCTACTGGCGGAGATTCGGGGCGAAAAACCGGTGCTGCGTATCCTGAACAAGGCGGATCTGGCCGACAATAAAACCACAAAGGCCTGGGTAACTTATTTCAATGAGCTTGGTAATGGCGGGGCCTACGCCACGCACACCGGGCAGAAACAACGGCTGAAAGATATCCCGGACCGTTGCCGTCAGTTGGTGCCGAAGCGGGGAATCCCTGGCAAGCCGGTGCGGGCGCTCATCGCCGGTATTCCCAACGTGGGTAAGTCCACACTCATCAATGCACTGGCGGGGAAAAAAGTCGCACGAACCGGTAACGAGCCGGCGGTCACCAAACATCAGCAGAAGATAGCCGCCGGGCGGTTTTTTCAGCTACTGGACACACCCGGTATCATGCAGCCGTCACCGGAATCGGAGCTCGCGGGCTACCGGCTCGCTGCCAGCGGCGCTATTCGGTCGACTGCCATGGAATTCACCGATGTGGCGCTCTACCTGACAGGTTACCTTCTGGGAGCCTACCCAGGCGCGCTGTCAAAACGATATCAGGTTGCTGAATCCGACGCTCCGGAGACCCTGGAAGCCATAGCCGAACGCCGCGGTTGTATTCGCGACAGTGAACTCGACCTACACCGTGCCAGCGAGATCGTTCTCAATGAATTTCGTGCCGGCCAGCTCGGGCGTATTTCACTGGAACACCCTCGCGACGTCATCGCCCCGGAGCCATAGGAGCTGCGGAACGCTGCGATTTCTAAAGTAACCGAAGTTACACAGCGTCCGCAGGCTGCGATTGGCCACCCCTTTCATTTACACCAAATTTGAACTAGTTTGTGTAAGCAGAATCACAACACCGGCATCAACATGGATTCGAAGCCTCAATACCCTGTGGCATTGCTGGCCCTGATGCTGTCGTTTTCCATTGGCTCCCCTGCATTGAGCCAGGAAAATGGCGAGGGAGACGCCAATACATCGGAGGCGTCCGAGTCAGACGGCGCTGCCGAAGAGACCACTCAGCCCGACTACGAAGAGTCGTTGGCCGGCCTGCGCAATGCCACCCGCGACGGCAACTGGGGTGAAGCGTTGCGCATCGCCAACCTCATTCGTCATGAGCGTGAGGGCGAACCCGAGTTCGACCAATACTATGGTATCGCGCTGATCAACACCGGCGATGCCGCTGCGGCCGTATACCCACTTGAGCGTGTACTGCTGTCGGAACCCGACGCCGGTCGCGTCCGGCTGGAACTCGGTCGTGCCTACTTCGAACTAGAGCGCTGGGAAGACGCCCGGAATCAGTTTCAGCGTGTACTGGCATCCGAGCCACCGGAAAACGTGCAGGCCAATATCAACCGTTTCCTGACGGCCATCGATGAGGCGGAACGTGAAGCTAACCGGACCTGGAGTGGGTCGTTCAGTGTGGGGGCGGCGTATAATGCTCAGTTCGCTGAGGGAGAGACCTTAGTTGTCAGTGGCTTCTCGTCGGAACCAGAAGACCGGCAAGTAACTCAACTTTCGGGTCAAATCGACATTCAGCGTGAACGGCGCCGTTCGAACTTTCTTAGCACCGGTTTTGGCGCCCGGGTACAGACCGTTTATGCCGACCCCGACAATGACGACCCGGAGGTGACACCAGACGTCTTTCTTCGTTATTTCAGAACCTATGAGGAAGGGACTCGGAGCAATAGGTATCAAATAGAAGTTGGTTGGGATCAACAGAGTATTTCCGGCTCGGCAGACTGGGGCTGGATCCCGACCCAGGTCGTAAGGCTCAATTTGAACGTCAATCCTTCTCTGGCCTTGAATACATCGACCACACCGCGTTTGCGGGGGCGAGTTGTGCCGTCAATAGATGTAGCCACCGGGAGGCTTCAGCACAGGCTGCAGGCGAGTTTTACCCAGAATTATCACCTCAAGACGGGCTCCTCGAGTGAGAATAGCGATGCGGAGGCAGAGGACCTTTACCGGTTCGGTGCCCGTTATCGAGCGCAGTTTTCATTGACCCCCCAATTGAGCACGGGCTTGGAGCCGAGCTGGACTCAGATTACCTACACCGGCGATCAACCAAATACGGATGGCCAATACAATGAAGACCGAGTTGAAACCCAGTACGGAATTTCCGGTTTTGTGACCTGGTTACCACAATCCTGGCTCTATACCCGGGGTAGTCTGGGTTATACTGATCTATCAAGCACACATTCTTACTATGACAACTCCGGGCTGACGGCACAATTCAGCGCGGCCCTGCTCTGGTAGCCGGGTCAGGAGGCAGCATCATGCAGCGCATGCGTCCACATCACTGGAAACGGAATGCCACGCTGGCGGGATTGATCCTGCTGGTCTGCCTTTTTTGGCCATCGTTAGCTGCAGCCACCACCATTGGTACTGTCATCATGGCCCGGGGCGATGCTATCGCCGAGTCAACCGAAGGCGAACAGCGTGAACTGCGCCGGCGCAGTGAGGTGATGCTGGGTGAAACGCTGATCACCGGGGCCCAGAGCCGGTTGCAGGTTCGCATGGTGGACGATGCGCTGCTGGATTTACGTAGCAATACGAACCTGAGCCTTCAGGTATATGGCGAGTCCGCGGATCCGGAATCGGAAGACCGCGAAGTACTGATGAACCTGGTCAATGGCACCATAAGCACCCTCACTGGTTCACTGGGCCAGAATGACCCGGACGCCTACGAACTTCGCACCACCAACGCCAGTATCGGTATACGGGGCACCAACTACGATGCCCAGTCCATTGCTGACCAGAACACCTCTTTTACGGCCGTCAATGACGGCACAATTGCGCTGAGATCCGGCGGCACCGAAATTCTGGTGGGGCCGGAGCAGGCGTTCCAGTTTGCCCAGGCTCAGGGTGACGGCCCGCCGCAGGGCTTGCTTACGCCGCCGCCCTCTCTGCGCGAAGCGCTGGAGGAAGAAGTGCCTGCTGAAGAAGAGGAAGAAGAAGGCGAAGAGGAAAGCGAAGGCGAAGGAGAAGGCCAGAGTGAAGAATCCGAAGAAAGCGGAGAGGCTGACGAATCTGAAAATGGCGAAGGCACCGACGGCGAAAACGAAAGCGAGCAGGGCGAAGGCAACGATGAAGGCGGTGACAATGCTGCAGAGAATGCCTCAGAAACCGCTCAGGAAAACGCCAATGAAAACTCGGCTGTTGCCAATACCGACGATGAAGACGGCGAAGGCCCCGGCAACTCAGGCAATGCGCCCGGTCTCGCAGGCGGCGCTGGTGCCGGTGGAGGGCCACCGGGCGGTATACCGCCGGGTCTGACTGGTAGTGAGAGCGAGGAAGATGAATGGGAAATCCCCGGCCTGGCCGCCGGCGGTGGCTTCGGTAGTGGACCGCCAACCGGTCCCGGAAATGCGGGCGGTGGCACCACCCCGAATCTGCCGTTTGAAGATGATGACGGCGAAGGCGATTTCCCGTTCGATGATGAAGACTTCCCGGGACAGGGGCAAGGCTCAGATGATGAGGGCTCCGGCGATGGTGACGGCGATTCCGGTACAGGGGATGGTGATACTGGCAATCCTATTCTTCCGGCTCCTCCAGCAAATGATGGGTCCGATCAGAGGCTTGCCGAGGCTAACGCCGCGTATCCGTCTGGTACAACGGGAAGCTTGTACCATATCGTTTCACACAGCGAAAATGACGCTCCGTTTGTGGGATATGCGTTGAACTCTACGCTTGCTGAACCCGATTTCTATTCGGACCTCCTGAATGAGGAGATTAGCTTCGGAGACTTGGACTCCGGTCAACAAACCGCCATTATTGATTATATCGCAGCCATCGCGTTCCCATCGCTTGCGCTGTATAGCGATGATAGCTTGGCTCAAGATCCTGTTGGGTTGCCGGACCAAATCGGTACCTGGAAATACAACTTCTCTCAGGGCGGGTCGGTGCCTGAGATCTGGATTGCGGGCTCTGGTGATATATTTTCGACACAACAGCCGCCTGAAAATAGTGGAGAAGATGGCGGGAGTATTGGATTCTCTGCGTCCTGGTCTTACTGGGATTCGGAAAACCAGACTATTGAGTTTCTAACAGACTCATCCATTGTTAATCCATCAACCACATTGAATCCGGATAGCGCGTGGCAGTTGTTTGGCATAGTTGACACGGATTTCCAGTTTGCTCAATCAATTGAGTTCACCGCCAGTCTAAATGGCCCGGGCTTCCTTGATGCATCCCACAACGGAATGAGGTACAGCCAGGCTGATGGTGCCACAGGATCCTTTTCCATGTCTGTCAGCCAAGGCGGCAATGTCGAGAGCGCTGGTTTACAGCTCTCAGGCAATGGCTTACCAAGCTGGAATATGGTTGAAAAGCCAGGAGCGCAGTTTTCTAATGGCCGAGTAACCGTAGGACTGCAGGATGCAATTGATGGCGAGTCAGTGTCAGAAGGTCAACTAAAAGGGTTCATGGTAGGAAACAATGACTACTCTCCGCTCTTTACAGGTTCGTTTAACCTAGAAAACGGTGAAGGTGAGAAAGCTGAGGGCGTAGTCGCAGCACCTGAACAGCAATTGGACTAACCATTCCGCCCCGTACCTGCCTGTGCTAACCTGCGCGCATGTACGGGGAAATTATCCAGCTCGCCGAACACGCCGGTCGCCTCATCATGGAGGTGTACCAGCGCGATGATTTTGGCATTCGTGAAAAGGCCGATCACAGTCCGGTTACCGAAGCCGACCTGGCGGCGAATCGGCTGATCATCGACGAACTGGCGAAGTTCACCCCGGACACCCCGGTACTCTCCGAAGAAAGCGCGGATATACCCTGGTCAGAACGGAACCAGTGGCAACGCTACTGGCTCGTTGACCCCCTCGACGGCACGAAAGAGTTCATTCACCGAAATGACGAGTTCACGGTAAACATCGCTCTTATTGAAAACGGTGAACCGGTCTGGGGTGTGGTTCATGCACCGGCGCTCGGGTTGACCTATGCCGGTGGTCCGAAGAGCGGCAAGGCCAAACGCAGCGATACACATGGCGGTGATTTGGCGACACTGCATGCGGCTCAGCCCCCGGGCTCAGACACCGGCTGGCGTATTCTGGCAAGCCGATCCCACCAGAGCACCAGATTCCAGGAATTCCTGCGCGACTATCCGGATGCCGAAGTCGTGCCGCTCGGCAGCTCCCTGAAGCTCTGCCGTATCGCCGAAGGAAAAGCTGACCTGTACCCTCGACATGGCGCAACCAGTGAATGGGACACCGCCGCCGGTCACGCCATACTGCTGGCAGCGGGTGGGGACATTCATGTTATGGCCTCTGGCGAGCGCCTGCGCTACAACCAGACTGAAAGCCTCATCAACCCGGAATTCATCGCTGGCGTCTTCCCCGATTGAACCTCTTGTGTGTAAGAGCAGCGGGACGCCGCGATTTCGCAGCCTGCGGCAGCTCCTACGTCTTGGGTGTAGGAGCGACCCGTTTCACGGCGTCTTGGTCGCGATTAAATACCACGGAGTGTAAGGTTTGGACTCAGACGGTTACCGAATTCCCGCCTCGCGAACCCATACCGAAATAGTGGTTGAAAAAAGCCGGTTCATTGCGGTGGCTGACCGTGTGCGGTCCCGCGCCGATATGGACGCCCTCGTTGAACTCTGCCGATCACAATACCCAAAAGCCAGCCACTACTGCTGGGCGTTTGTTGCAGGTGCCCCGGGTGACAGCAATCAGGTGGGCCTGAGCGACGACGGTGAACCCCACGGCACCGCCGGCCAACCTATGCTCACTGCACTGCTGCATAGTGTAGTCGGAGAAGTCGGTGTGGTCGTGATTCGTTATTTCGGCGGTACCAAACTGGGGAAGGGCGGGCTTGGCCGCGCCTATGCGGACGCTACAAACAAGGTCCTCGACGTTGTTACCACAGAGCAGAACCTGCCAGCAAAGGAGATGACGGTATTTCTGGACTACGCCGGTGCGGATCGGCTGGAGCGTTGGCTGACAGATACTGACATTCAGATCGTCGAGCGTGAATTCACCGACACGGTCACATTCCGGCTTCGCGTTCCACTTGGTCTGGCCGAGTTGCTGGAGGCCCAACTTTTTGCAATCGGAGCTGGCCAGGGCCGCCCGAGTTGTGGCTGATTAGCTGAAACGCAAGCTGTGCGCGATCATTCCGACGCGCAACCCACTGTCGCCAACTTGTCATTTATCGGACCACAAACTGTCACAGACCGCCGCTAGGTTGATGGATTGTCAGTCCTCAACCTGCGGAGATACCCTCATGAAAAACTCTTTCCGAAAGCTCACACTGGTGGGCGCCGTTGCCGGCGCGACACTCAGCGCACCGATTATGGCGTCCCCGTTTCTGGAACTGTCTGTCCTTGGCCGCTACATGCCAGCAGGCGACGTATTTGACGAGGCGGCTGCCGAAATCGTCAAGTACGACGCCGCCGGTCAGCGCTTGTTCGTGGTCAACTCCAATGCCGCAACGGTGGATGTTCTGTCGATTGCTGATCCAACCAACCCCGTGCTGACGGATACACTGGATGCCTCGGCGGAAGGCGCGGCGGCCAACAGTGTGGCCATTCACGGTGACATGGTAGCGGTCGCCATCGAGGCGGAGAACACACAGAGTGCCGGCAAGGTAGTTGTCTATAACAGTCGTACACTACGCAAGGCGGCGGAATTCGACACCGGTGCATTGCCAGACATGCTGACATTTACAGCGTCCGGAGACTACTTGCTGGTGGCGAACGAGGGGGAGCCCTCCAGCGACTATCAGAACGACCCCGAGGGTTCCGTAACCATTATCGACCTGCGTCGCGGGTTAGCCAACGCCCGTGTGCGGACTGCGGATTTCCGGGCGTTCAATAGCCGCGCGAACGAACTGGCCGCCAGCGGTGTCCGAATCTTCGGGCCCGGTGCCTCGGTGGCTCAGGATCTGGAGCCGGAATACATCGCGGTTTCCGCCGATGACCGCACAGCCTGGGTCGCCCTCCAGGAAAACAACGCCGTTGCCGTCGTGGACATTGCACGCGCGACCGTCACTGACATTCTGCCGTTGGGTTTCAAGGACCATCGGATCATCGGCAATGAGCTGGACGCCAGCAACCGGGATGACCGTATCAATATCCGCAACTGGCCGGTCATGGGCATGTACCAGCCGGATGCCATGAAAAGCTATGTTGTGAATGGTCAGACGTACTACATCACGGCAAATGAAGGGGATGCCCGCGACTACGACGCTTTCACCGAAGAAGCCCGAGTGGCAGACCTCCAGCTGGACCCGGATGCCTTCCCCGACGCGGAGTGGTTACAGCAGGATGAGAACCTGGGCCGGCTGAACATCACGACCACCCTGGGTATGGCAAACCCCGACGAGTGCCAGCCGTCAGCGCCACGTGACTCCGCCGATGACGTGGTGGCCCATGTTGAAAGTGTCTGCGTGTACAGCACTCTCTACAGCTACGGTGCACGTTCAGTGGCTATCTGGAACGAAGCCGGAGAGCAGATCTGGGACAGCGGCAGCCAACTTGAGCAGATTACCGCGCAACGTCACCCGGCCATGTTCAATACCACCAACGATGAGAATGCGTTCGACAACCGCTCCGACGACAAGGGCCCTGAGCCCGAAGCGGTCGAAGTCGGTGTGATCGATGGCGCTCAATTTGCGTTTGTCGGGCTTGAACGTATGGGAGGTATTGTCGTTTTCAACGTCAGCAATCCGCAGAGCCCAACTTTTGTGAGTTACCTGAACACCCGCGATTTGCTGGCGTCTCAGGACGATATTGAGTCAGGTGCGGCCGGTGACCTTGGTCCGGAAGATATTACGTTTATCCCCGCAGTGGACAGCCCTTCTGGCCGTCCGATGCTGGCGGTAGGCAATGAAGTCTCAGGAACAACTACCCTGTTCGATATCTCGGTCTTCCACTGAGTGAGCCCGTGGAGTCTGGCGGTGCTGAAGAAATTCAGCGTCGCCTGACGCGGCTGTTAAAACCTTGATTCGATTGCGGAAAAAGTATTTGCATTTCGAGGCGACGTTGGTAATATACGCCCCGTCTTCGCGAGGAGACACGCATCGAAAGATGCACACAACGAAGGTTGCGTCCCCTTCGTCTAGTGGCCTAGGACACCGCCCTTTCACGGCGGTAACAGGGGTTCGAGTCCCCTAGGGGACGCCATTGCGGGAATAGCTCAGCTGGTAGAGCACAACCTTGCCAAGGTTGGGGTCGCGAGTTCGAATCTCGTTTCCCGCTCCAGATTCTGAAAAGGCAGCCAATCGGCTGCCTTTTTTCGTTGAGGGTACAGCAACGTTCGCGACCCCGCTATTTTGGTTGGGGCCGCGCCCGTTACACGGCGTCCATTACATGGCGTGATCGAATCCCGTTCCCGCTCCAGATTCTGAAAAGGCAGCCAATCGGCTGCCTTTTTTCGTTGGTTGTAATGCGGCGTGTTCTCCGAACCAAGAGTAGGTTACTCGGGGATCACCGCTAACAAGCATTTGCACTCATCTGAATCACACCCGGTAATCGGCAGTGCCGGTGCGTGGTTTGGCTGAAACGCCTTGCCGCCGTTACTGCTCCATTCCCGAACGGCCTGGCAGGGTTGTGCTTCATCCGAGTAGGTGATGGTAAGCGTCGCACCGTCTATGGCCTGTGCCTGCTCGATCGTTGCGGCGTTCGCCGCATTCCGGAATGCCCGCTGTCGGATCCGGGGTATCGCGGTCTGGGCGGCTTCGCGCTTACCCTTTTCCGTCAATGCTGCCAGATACTCTGTGCCCAGTCGGGTATTGGCCCTCATGCCAAGGGCCTTCTTGGTTTCCTTGTCTACTGGATCGCCTCGGCCCCGAACCTGAGCAATACGAAACTGACTTTCGCTGGCCTGGAGTGCTTCGGTAAGCCAGCCGGGGATGGGCTCGCGGAACCAGCCAGTCTGAGTCGCTATTACTGTCGGGTCCAGTTCGGGGAATGACGCTTTTGGTTCGTGAGGCGGTTGTTCCAGAGATGTCTGTGCCGGTTGATAGGATGGCTGCCGGGGAGCTTCTGGTCCGGATCGCTGGGACGATCCGCCTTGTCGGCGAATTACCAGGAACAGGATCACAGCGGTGACCGCCAGTATCAGTGCCAATGTCTGCATGACGCACCTTCCGGCCAGATTGCTGGCTCTGAGTATCTGCTCTACATAGTAGCGGGAATCCTGGATGGGTGCAGCTACGAGCTTGCCAATGACGGCAGTGGTGTCGGAAGGCCGCATTTGTTGGAAATGTCCGGTCAAGGCACTGGACTTTCACCCGGCGGCAGTCTGAACCTTGGAAGAAAGCGTACCCTGTTGCGGTTCTCTATATTTTTCCGGGTTTTTCGCATGCGCCACAGCCTGTTATTACAGCGCCTGATTACACTCCTCGCCTTTCTGGCTCTGCTGGTCGCGCTGACGTTACCCAACCGGCTTGCCTGGATTGCGGAGCAGGCCTATCTGTTTTTCCCCCTGGAGTTTATGGTGATCGGCCTGCTGCTGTTGCTCCCCGGTCGCCTGGGGTCGGTCACCCGGATCAGCCTGGCCCTATTGCTGGGCCTGGGGTTGTTGCTCCGGGGCGCGGATCTGGTCACCTATGAAATCTTCGCCCGCCGGTTCAATCCCATTTTTGATGGGCACCTGCTGGCCGATGGTAGCCGACTTCTAACCGGCGTGTTCGGCCAATTCGCGGCAGCGCTGGTCGGGGTGGCGATTGTAGTGCTGGTGGCTCTTCTATGGTGGTTTTCATTTTTGGTGCTTGGGCGAATCCAGCGAGCCCTGAAGTCCGCTCCCTGGTCGTCTGCGATATCGCTCAGTGCGGTGCTGGTGGTCTGGGTGCTTCTGAACAATGGCGGCTGGCCGAAAGCGGAGGCCTATGCCTGGGAGCAACTGGAAACGCACGTGCGTGATACGGTCTACAGCATCCAGGATATCCGGGCATTTGCCGAGAGTGTTGAAGATGACCCGGCCGCCGAACTTCCAGCTGAGACCCTTTTTTCGGGGCTTGAGGGTAAGGATGTATTCGTGGTTTTTGCCGAATCCTATGGCCGGGCGCTGCTGGAAAATGAGCCGTTTGTCGGCCCCATAACAGAGACCCTCAGTCGTGCCCAGGAGAGACTCGCTGCCGATGGCGCCAGTATGCGCAGCGCCTTTCTGACCGCGCCGACAGTGGGCGGGTTGAGCTGGCTGTCGCACGCGTCCTTGCTCTCCGGCGCCTGGGTCGACAGCGAAACCCGTTACAAGAGCCTTATGGTCAGTGAGCGGGCTACCCTCAACCAGTTGTTCCGGGATGCCGGCTGGCGCACGGTCGCCGCCATGCCCGGGATCAGCCTGGCGTGGCCCGAGGGCGCGTACTATGGCTATGACCAGATCTACAATGCCCACAACTTCGGCTACGAAGGACTGCCCTTCAATTGGGTGACCATGCCGGATCAATACGTCTGGTCCGCCCTGCACAGGCGGGAGCTGGCCGGGGAGGACCGGCCACCGGTCATGGCGGAACTTGCGTTGATTTCATCGCATGCGCCGTGGACACCCACCGCCGAGCTGGTGCCCTGGGACGAGGTCGGCGATGGCCGCATCTTCAATGATCAGGCACAGAGCGGGCCCAGCCCGGGCGAAGTCTGGAGCGATACCGAAACGATCCGGCGGTATTACCGGCGCTCGATCGAATACATGCTGGAGACCGTGGTTTCCTACATAGAGCAGTTCGGCCATGAAGACACGGTGTTTCTGGTGCTGGGAGACCACCCGGCTGCCCCCTGGATTTCCGGAGACCCGGAGAACCGGGATGTGCCTGTGCATCTCATCGCGCATGACGCCAACGTTATCGAGGCCATTGAGGGCTGGCAGTGGCAGCCCGGTCTCCTGCCCGATGCGAACGCGCCGGTATGGCGTATGGATCGGGTCCGTAATCGGTTTATTGAAGCTTTCTCTCTAGGGCAAGAGGTCGTTACCGACTAGTGCCGGGCTATTTGTCTTTCAGACTCTTGGCGAGCCTGAGTACCCGCGTCGCAGTATCAGTCCATGTCGGCAGTTGGTGTGCGGCTTCCCGCGCCCCGCGCTGAAGAGCCCGACGATGCTCTTCGCTGTTGAGCAGTGACCGGAGAGCGTCCGACAGTGCGGTCGGGTTATCGGGTGGTACGAGTATTCCCGCTGACTCAGGCACAACATCGGGCACTGCGCCGGCCCGCGCGCCAACGATGGGCAGGCCTGCAGCGAGCGCTTCGGCGAACACCATGCCATACCCTTCAAAACGGGACGGAAGTACAAAAATATCGGCCTCTTGGAATTCGATGTCCAGTTTGTCGGTTGCGCCCACCAGTTCAATCCGGTGCTGCAGATCCCGATGCACAATCTGTTCGCGGAGCCCACTACTCCAGGCCGGATCGAGATCCGGGCTGCCGATAAACCGGGCCTGCCAGGGGACATCAGCCAGCGACGCGAGGGCGTCTATTAACACATCATGGCCTTTACGGCGGGTCAGCGACGCTACGGTAAGCAGGCGCGGCGGTTGCCCGTTGCAGGGTGAAAAAGGAACCCGGTCATTCCCCGGCAGGGCCACCGTTACCTGTTCTTTTCGCAGTTCAAACTGGTCGATGAGAATCTGTCGGGTATGATGGCTCGTCACCACCACGGTACGAACCGCCCTGAGGGCCCGCTGTTCGGATTGATGGAACCGCCTCTGCTGCGCCGGATCAAGGCCTGATTCCAGTGCCAGCGGGTGGTGGCACAGCGCGATCAGGTTCAGTCGCGCGGATTGCGCTTCAGCCAGCGTGTCGAGCACGCCGAGTGCGAGACCGTCTACAATGACGATAGCGCCGTCGGGAATGCGCATGAAGGCCTCGTGCGCGGCCTGAACTGCCTCGCTGTCGGGAAAGGGAAAGGTATCGGAGAGCGCAACCGGCTCGATTCGGGTTCCAAGGCGTTGCAGTTCAGAGATCAGGCGCCGATCGTAGCGATAGCCGCCAGTCGGTGTGTTCAGGTCGCCGGGGTATACGACGTATAATGAATCGATATTCATTCGATAGCTGATCCTTTCCCGGGAGATGCCCGTAATAGATTTCAGAGTGTCCGGGTATGTCGTGGTTTTAACCCGGACAAAGGTGAATTTGAGATAACAGCATTCTGAGTGTGAAATGTCCATGCCTGAAGTGACCCGTATGACCTCCACCCGGATTCCGACGGAACACGGGGAATTCCAGCTCTGCTTCTATGCCAATACGCTGGACGATAAAGAGCACCTCGCACTGATCATGGGTGATGTCGCCCACGCCGACTCGGTATTGGTGCGTGTTCATTCCGAATGTTTTACCGGTGATGTATTGGGTTCACGGCGCTGCGACTGCGGTGAACAACTCGACCGTTCGCTTGCCATGGTCGCGAAAGCGGGGACGGGCGTGGTTCTGTATATGCGCCAGGAGGGCCGTGGTATTGGCCTTTTGGACAAACTGCGTGCCTATAATCTGCAGGACCAGGGCTTCGATACGGTTGATGCCAACCTCATGCTGGGCCATGAGGCCGATGAACGCGACTACACGCTGGCGGCATTGATGCTGGAGGACCTGGGCGTGAACTCGGTGCGGCTTATCACCAACAATCCGGCCAAGATCAGTGCGCTCGAAGAGGCAGGAATGACGGTGGCAGAGCGTGTGTCGCTGGAAGTGGCTGCCAATACCGATAACGCGGACTACCTTCTGACCAAAGCCGAGCGTATGGATCACTTCCTGGCGCTCAAGCCCGTTACTGATCGATAAATCTATGCCTATCCGAGCGGACTCGCAGCAACGGCAACTCCGTGCCGTAGGGCGGCTGTGCGCGGTGCTGGTGCTGATGGTTCTGTTAGCTATGCAGAGCGCGGTCGCCCTACCCCAGTTGGACAACACCGCCGTACCATTCAGCCACGCCTGGCTGCGCGCGCACGCACAGGAGCTGGCTACCCGTGACTATCAGGCGGACGTCATGGCGGAGAGTAACCCGCTGCGCCAGCTCACGTACGACCAATACCGGCGAATTGTGTTCGATCCTGAGGCCGCAGTCTGGCGGGATGCGGCGACGCATTTCCAGTTGCAGCTGTTTCACCCCGGTTTTCTTCACACAACACCGGTCGGTGTTCATCTCGTCGATGACAAATCCGCTCGACGGCTCGACTTCTCCACGGAATTATTCAGTTACGCCGGCAGCGGCACCGATCCCGTGGAATTTGAAGCCGGGGGCTATGCCGGTTTCCGTGTGCATTATCCGATCAATACAGCAGAACGCATTGAGGAATTTCTGGTTTTCCTCGGTGCCAGCTATTTCCGGGCCGTGGGAAGGGATCAGTTTTATGGGCTGTCAGCACGCGGTCTCGCCGTAAACACGGTAGGTCCGGGGGGAGAGGAGTTCCCGCGATTCTCGGATTTCTGGATCGAACAACCGGGCCCGGATGCCGGGGAAATCATCATACACGCGCTTCTGGACAGCCCGTCAGTGACCGGTGCCTATCGCTTCACGGTCTGGCCCGGTGACCCAACGCGCATGGATGTCGATGCCAGCCTGTACCCGCGCCGCGACCGGGAACGAATCGGCATCGCGCCGCTTACCTCCATGTTCATGTTTGATGCGACCAATAGGGGTAATTTCAACGATTATCGGGCGTCGGTCCACGATTCCGGTGGTCTCAGCATTCGCCAGGCCAATGGTGAACGAGTCTGGCGGCCACTGGCGAATCCGAACCGGTTGCAGGTGTCCGCGTTCGGTGCGGGGCAGGACGTTCCGGCAGGCTTCGGTCTGATGCAGCGCCACCAGGCGTTTGATCAGTTCAATGATCATGAGGCCCGGTACGACAAACGGCCGTCTCTGTGGATTGAGCCTCAGGGAACATGGGGGCCCGGCCACGTTGAACTGGTTGAAATTCCCACAAACGTGGAATACCAGGACAACATCGTGGCCTACTGGCAGCCGGCGGGCGGCCTGCAGGCAGGAGAGGACTACCGGTTCCGGTACACCCTGTACTGGGGCAAGAGCGCACCGGGCGCGAAGCAACCCGGGCGTGTTGTGGACACAGCAGCTGGCGCGGCGCTGGACAGTGACGACCTGGTATTCGTGATTGACTACAGCGACGGCGATACGATACCGGATGTGCAGGCCGACCCTCAGAAAGTCCAGATTCAGGCAACGGCCAGCGCTGGCGAAATCACCGGTGTCAGTGGCACGTTGGTTGAGCCTACCGGGTATTATCGCGCGTATGTCCGGTTCAACAATGTCGATGCCGACCTGTCTGAGCTGCGCGTCACGCTGAATGTCGATGGACAGCCCTGGGGTGAAACCTGGCTGTATCGGTGGTCGCAATGACGACGTTGCGCACGCTGACACCGCCCACCACACCACTGCCGATGCCGACCCAGGTGCTGTCGGAACAGCCCCGATCGCATTCGGTCAGATCCGAGACGCATGCGTGGCTGGCTCGTGTGATCACCTTTGGTGGCAGTCTGGCCCTGACCGTGCTGGCGGCGTATCAGATGAGCCTGGTTGTGCCGCTGGCAGAGGCGGTTGATACATCCTCTCCGGTCGCGTTGCTGCAAAGCGCCCTTATGTGGCTGCTTCTGGGCCTGTTCACCGTGACGTTTGGCTGGATTTCGCTATCCGCGACGGCTGCTGTGGCTGGTCTGCTCTCAGGTCGGAGTCGTTATCACGCCGATCCGGCGGCGCCTCTGCAGGGTAGAACGGTCCTGCTCATGCCGATCTACAACGAAGATGCTGTCAGTGCCTGTGCGTCCCTCGCTGCTATGGGCGACGAGCTGGGTCGCATGGGACTGCAGGAGCATTTTGAGATATTTGTGATCTCAGACACCAACGACCCGGACATCATTCCGGATGAGCGGGCGGCGGTAGAGTTTCTGCGCGATACGCTGGCCGGCGTCATGCCGGTATGGTACCGGCGTCGTGACCGGAATACGGACCGTAAAGCCGGGAATATCCGTGACTTTATAAACCGCTGGGGCCGCGCCTACGACTACATGGTCGTGCTGGATGCCGACAGCCTGATGGCGGGAGACACCCTGGCTACCCTGGTGCGCGAAATGGACGCTGACTCTGCGGCCGGTATTCTGCAGACATTGCCGCGCCAATTCGGGGGCAGCACGCTCTTTGCGCGGCTTCAGCAGTTTGCGGGCTTCGCCTATGGGCCGGTCTTTGCCCGAGGGCTCAGCGCCTGGCAGGGTGAGGGAGGTAATTACTGGGGTCACAACGCCATTATTCGTATCCGGGCATTCGCTGAATCCGCCGGTCTGCCGGCGCTGTCAGGCCCCAAGCCTTTCGGTGGAGAAATTCGCTCCCACGATTTTGTGGAAGCAGCCCTGATCCGCCGTGCAGGCTGGTCGGTGCGGATGTTGCCGGCCCTCGCAAACTCCTGGGAGGAATGTCCGCCGACACTGCTCGACACCGCAGTTCGCGACCGGCGCTGGGCGCAGGGTAATGTGCAGCATATGGCCGTGGTTACCGCGCGTGGTATCCGCTGGCAGAACCGGGTGCACATGCTGATGGGCGTCATGAACTACCTGACGTCCCTGCTGTGGTTGCTGATGGTGGCAGCAGGCCTGGTGTTGAGCACGCGATTTGCGCTGCAACTGAATCAGGGCGTGCTGGCTGAGCAGCTACCGGCCTACGATATGGACCGCATGTACGCGCTGTTCGGTGTGACCATGGGCCTGCTCCTGTTGCCCAAGTTGATCGGGCTGGTCGGCGGGTTAGTCAGCCACCACCTATATGGCCTGAAGAGCCGGTTGCGGTTCCTGCTCAGTGCGCTCATCGAACTCGTGTTTTCGGTTCTGCATGCACCCATTCTGATGCTGATTCACAGCCGGCATCTCTGGGAAATTGTGCGCGGTCACGATTCTGGCTGGTCGGCTCAGAAACGCCGCGTCAACCGGGTCAACTGGCGCCTGTTGCTTGCCCGGCACCGCATTCATACAGTGCTGGGGTTAATGGCGACCGGGCTGTTGATCTGGCTGTCGACCGATCTGCTGATCTGGATGATGCCGATTATCGTGGGGCTGGTTCTGGCCATTCCGCTATCGGCCCTGAGCGGTAGCGAGTATGCCGCAAACTGGACACACCGCCTCGGTTTGCTGCGTATTCCCGAAGAAGACCGGTCACCGGCGATTATGGCGCAGAGGCAGGCGTTTCTTGCCACCTGCCGGTCCGCGCTCAATGACCAATCGCACCCGTACCGGGCGTCTAAAGCATACGACGGAAAATTCCATCCTTACGGATCATATGGCGAAAAGCAGCCCCAATATGGCCGATTATA
Source organism: Natronospirillum sp. (assembly GCA_965602035.1). Lineage (GTDB taxonomy): Bacteria > Pseudomonadota > Gammaproteobacteria > Pseudomonadales > Natronospirillaceae > Natronospirillum. The sequence continues at coordinate 125,723 of OZ271919.1, forward strand.
AGCACCGTCAGAATCATGGCCAGTGTGCCATGAATGGCGAATAGTCGACCGGCAAGCTCCTCGTTGACCGGTACAAACGGCATGGCGGGCAGATGATAACCACCCAGTGTCACCAGCGCGGGAAACGCGGTAACCCCGGCCCAGCCGAACAGGGGCGTCAGCACCAGCAGGACATACATCAGGTGGTGCAGACTTTTCGCCGCCAGTTGCAGGGGGCGTGGCAATTCAGGTGGGTAGGGCGGTGCGCCGACGGACACTTTCAGCGTAATCCGTACAATCATCAGCAACAGGATGGTGAAGCCGATCGCCTTGTGAGAACTGTACAGGGCATTGGTCAGAGCTCCCCAGACATTCGCCTCTGCCCGCGCCGTCATCCACAGCCCGATGGGGATAGTGACGATGATCATAAGCGCCATCAGCCAGTGAAGAACGCGCCAGCCCGGAGTGTATTTCTGTATCTGTGACATGGTCAGGCTCCTGTCGGTGAAGGATCACGGTGGCAGGCGACCGGGTCACCCGCTGTGTTTCCCCTGTCTGAGAACATTACTAGGATCCCGATCGATTAGAAAGCAACGGTTCCCTGTGAAGAGAATCGGCGGCAACCGACCCTCAGTATTGTGAACTTTTTCTGGCGCGTTCGATAAAAACCTTCAAGAAAATCGTAAGGTTAGCGATATAATAGTAGCCCCTGCGCCTGGGCGCCATGTTGCTCAGGCGAATCGCGCCCTAATTCATTTCGGAGTTCGTTCGCATGATGCGCCAGTTTTCTATTGCCGCTCGTCTGAGTGCCATTCTCGGTATGATCATTGGCCTGATGATCGCCATGGGTATCTTCGCAATCTTCCGCATGAGTCTTCTCAATGAGGACATCAGCAACATTGCGGACCATCGAACGCCGAGCCTGAAGGCGATCAATGATATGAACAGCTACTTCCTGCAGATGCGTGTACAGAACGCCAACCTCGCGTCGGCTCGTGACGCGGACACGCAGCAACGATATCAGTCAGCCTATGACCAGGCCGAGAGCGAATTCGACCAGGCGGTATCCCGGTATGAAGATCTGATCCGTGCGGAGGAAGCTCGCTCCATGCTTAATGGCGCGTTGAACAACATTTCCGGATACCGGGCGCTGACTCCAGAGTTGAGGCGATTGGTTTCCCAGGCGGACTATCAGGGCGCAATCGACATGCTCGAATTCGAGATGGCACCCTTCGCCGGCATGATCACGCAGCAGCTCAATGACCTGGTGTCGTTTCAGGAGGAACGGATTGAGGATACCAATCGGTCCGCACAGGCCGACTATGAACTGGCGCGCGCCAGTACCGTAACCGCGTTGATCGTAATCACCATTATTGCCAGTCTGGGTGCCTGGTTATTGATCCGCAGTATTGTCGGGCCGATTCGCCAGGCCGTTGGCGTGGCGAGGCAGATTTCCGACAACGATCTCTCGCAGGAGTTTACGGTTTCCGGGAAGGACGAGGCTGCTGAGTTGCTGCGTTCCCTGTCCAGTATGCAGTTGAATCTGCGTCAGGCGATTCAGGATATCGCACAATCTTCGGATCAGTTGGCGTCCTCATCCGAAGAGTTGAGTGCGGTGACCAATGAGACCAATGAGAGCCAGCAAAAGCAGAGTGAAGAGCTAGAGCAGGCAGCATCCGCGGTCACCGAACTGACGGCGTCGATCGAAGAAGTGGCAGACAATGTGGTAGCCAGCTCGAAAATCAGCGAGGAAGTCGACGGCCTGACACGAGAGGGCCTGACTCTGGTCCAGAGAACGGTATCGGCGATCGATTCGCTGGTTACCGACATCCGGGAAAATGCCGAGAGTACAGACACGCTGGCAAAGCGTGTGTCGGATGTGGGCTCGGTACTGGACGTTATCCGGACCATTGCCGAGCAGACCAATTTGTTGGCGCTGAACGCCGCCATTGAGGCGGCTCGAGCCGGCGAGCACGGACGCGGATTTGCGGTGGTCGCTGATGAGGTTCGTGGCCTGGCTCAACGAACCGCTGAATCGACCCGGGAAATTGAAGACATCATCGCCGCCGTGGAATCAGGCACTGAATCGGCTGTGAAATCCATGCGTGAGAGCAGCGAAAGTGCTCAGACGACACTCCAGGCTGGTCGCGATGCCGGGGAAGCCCTGGACAAGATCGCTGAGCGTATCTCTGATCTGAATGAACGGAACGCGTCGTCTGCCAGTGCCGCCGAGCAACAGACCAACGTGGCGCGAGAGGTGGATAACAACCTGGTGACCATCCGCGACCTGGCGTCGCAGACCGCTGCGGGCGCTGAGCAGACCAGTGCGTCCAGTCAGGAGCTGGCGCGACTGGCAGAGACGTTGAATCAACTGGTGTCCAGGTTCCGTCTGTAGCCCTGGAGAATCGCCCGGGTTGTTCCCTGACCCGGGCGCAGGTCACTTACTCGAAGTAGGCGTCCCCGAATTCGGTGTCGTCATTCCGGTTTTCTTTACTGACGGCCTTCAGCGGCTTGCCGTCGCGGCCAACGCGGCCCCAGGGAGTCTTTGCAGCATCGTAGACACAGCCGATCCGGAGCAATACCAGCGGCTCGCCCGGCTCGGCCAAAAAATAGTACTTACAGCCGTGTGGCAGCATGATGCCTTCATGTTTTTCAAAGGTCACACTCTCATCATCGGGGCCATAGAAGGTGGCTCTTCCCTGCATGACGATGAATACATGGTCCTCGTTCGGGTGGGCATGCAGTGTGTTCTCACCGCCCTCGGCATAGGTTTTCAGCGTTACCCACATCCGATCAGTCGCCGCCATCAGGGCAGAGCCACGACCCTTTACCGGTAGTCGGGTTTTCAATTGGAATAGTTGGGGTTTTTCCGGGCCATGTTCATCCAGAAACTGACGTATGGTGGTATCCAGAACACTGCCGGTTGTTGCGTCCGCCTGGTCAGTCCCGGCGGCTTCTGTGGTCACTCGGTTTGCTTTCATCAGGTATCCGTCCATCGCCATCGAGCGAGTGATCCGACGGCAGACAGCCTGCCGTCGGATGGTGTTGCGTCAGAGCAGTTCAATAACCGTCTGGATGACTTCCGGGCTGGAGTCATAGGCATTGCGATAGAACTGCTGCAGGCGCTCAGGGCTCGTATAATCAACCTGCATGTTCTGGTTTGCCGCATCGTCCAGAAACTCCGGATCGTTCAGCAGGTCCTGCATGGCCTGACGCAGCGCAGCGACCCGCTCCTCGGGTACTCCCGGCGGTGCGGCATAGGGACGACCGAACGTGAGTCGTGTTGCCAGCACATCGGCAGCCGCACGCTGCAGATCAGTCGTCGCCATTTCCGAGACCAGTGGAACATCCGGGATCGCCGGGTCTTTCTGCAGGCCCAACTGGTAAATAATACGGTAGTCACTGTCAGGTTCGAGGAACTGCGGGTTGTTGGCTTTCATACTGGGCAGAAAGTAACTTCCGATGCCCTGTACCTCACCGCGCTCCATGGCCAGGAACACTTCGCTCTGGCCGGGGTAACCGGTAATCACGTTGATGTTCAGGTCCATCAGGTCGGCAATGGCGGTTGGAATAATGCCTGTATTGGAGGTGGTGCTGGTAGCACCGAACGTGACGGTTTCGGTTTTCAGCTGTTCCCAGCTTTCGATGCCGCTGTTCTTGTGCACCATACCGGCCGTTGAGGTCGTTTCCAGAATATTGGCGAGCCAGTTCACTTCGAAGACATCAAAAGCGGCCTGTTCGTTCTCGAACAGCGGCTCAAAGGCAATGCCGGAACCGACCGAGGCGATGTTCAGTCCATCGGCCGGCATTGAGTTGGCCAACTGATTCATGAGAACCAGCGAACCGGCCCCGGGAACATTCCTCACGGCCACGTTTGGCTCACCGGGAATGTGCTTGCCAAGGTGGCGGGCAACCGTTCTGGCATACAGGTCATAGCCGCCACCGGCCGAATAGCCGACGGACAATATGACGGTTTTGCCGTCGTAAAACGACGCGACATCATGGTCGGATGCCTGCAGTGACCCGGATAACCCGATGGCCATGGCAGACAACAGGCACAGTTTCCGTGCTATTGTTCTTGTTGTCATTAAGCGTTCCTCTTGCTTGTTTCAGGGTTACATGCCGTTCCGGGCTTCTGCCGCAACGGCGATGTCAGTCGAGGGTCACCTCCAGTGGTGTCGGGTCAGCATTCCCTTCAATAGGAACGCCTTTCAACATGTAGGCGATGTCCTCGTGCACCGGTCTCATGCCAGTGGACAGCCACAGGCGCAACAGGTGCCGCTTTGGTCCCGGGTCCGGCCAGTCCTCGAAAGCCGTGCGCGAGTGCAGCAGGGTGTGGTTGGTGACATAGGACACGTCACCGGGCTGAAAATCGATGTCCAGAGCGAGCTCTTTAGCGGTCGAACGGAACAGGTCAATGGCCTCTTCCTGTGCGGGCGTATATTTCGGAACGCCCGGAATTTTCTGGCCCTTGGCCATATGGGCGCTGATGCCGCGGGCGGCGAAGTAGCCATCGGTGACGCTGAATATCGGCAGGCGTTCCCAGGGGTCTTTCTCGCCGGGCGGAATCGGGCCCTTACGCGCGAGATAAAACCGGAACGTCAGTTCCTTCACAAGATCCGGCCGCTTTTTGAGCATTTCGTTATAAAGCGTCACCGAACTGCAGATACGGTGCTCGCCGCCGGATTTCGCGGGGTGCAGGCAACAGAGTGACAGAATGTCCGCACTGTCGCAGTGAAAGGCCATAGCCTGGGGGGTCATGTAACCGCGGACTTTGGCGTAGTCACCGCCGAGGTTTTTCACATGGCCGAGCAGGTGACCATGCTTGTTCTGTGATCGTGCACTGCCGAGATGGCTGCCCATCCCCAGAAAAGCCGCCGCCATCTGCCAGGTCGACCGGCCCTTCGTCGGCAGGCCCCGTACCAGACTGAAGCCCCGACCCAGCATGACGTCGTCGCGAATGGCCTGAAGCGATGGTCCCAGAGTCGGCAGGGGAAAATTTCGGGGCGCAATATCTTTCAGCTCAACACCGTCTCGCTCGAGTGTGTCAACGGCATCGAGCACTTCCCGGATTTCGGTGTCATTCAGGAAATAGATCCAGTCTTGAGGGTCGAGGTCATTCGGGTACCAGCCTGCGGGGTCAACGACGGGCTCCATGAGCCGGGCGGGTTGACGCTTGCCATTACCCGGCCGCCACTGGTTCTGTCTGGCTTGCATTCAGTCCTCCTTGAACGCGCGGATTATTCTTGTGAGCTGCGCTGCTCAATCCGTCATGTGGAACGACGTTCTTTTTAAGCTATATCGGGGCCGCGGGACTGTCAATTGGTAAATGAATAAAAATGGAATGAAGTTCTGTATAGAGGAACAACATGGTATAAATTCCAAGAGTATGACGTGATGGCGGCCAACAAGAACGGAAAAGGCCCGCATCCGAGTTCAATTGCGGGCTACAAGAATCAGCTGCCCGATGAGTCTGGAGACATTCACATATGACAGAAACCGATAATAACTGGTACGGGTCTGACCTGATGGCCGAGCTGATCGCACGGCTGGATATTCCCTTTGTGGCCCTCAACCCTGGCGCTTCGTTCCGCGGACTGCATGATTCGCTGATCAATCACCCGCGCAGCAGAATGCCTGAGTTGATTACCTGTACGCACGAAGAGATATCGGTCGATATCGCACATGGTTATGCAAAGGCGTCCGGCGACATCATGGCTGCGGCCATCCATAATGTGGTGGGGCTGCAGCACGCCACCATGGCGATCTATGATGCCTGGTGCGGCAAGGCACCCATGATGCTTTTCGGTGGCACCGGGCCGATGCAGATTGAAAAGCGCCGGCCCGGGTCCGATTGGCTCCATACGGCCCTGGTACAGGGCAACCTGGTTCGGGATTTCGTGAAATGGGATGATCAGCCAGCCTCGCTGGAGGGCCTGAGTGATTCCATTTACCGGGCTCACCGGCTGGCGGTAACCGAACCTGCGGGACCGGTTTATGTCTGTTTCGATGCACAATTGCAGGAGATGGCGGTGAGTCAGGACGACATCGCCCGCTGCCCGGCATTGCTTGACCCGCCGGACCCGAAAGCCTATGCGCCGGGAACCCCACCGGGGCCGTCCGGCGAGGCCCTGGCCAGCCTGACGGATGCGCTCGCAGGCGCGGAATGGCCGGTCATCATGGCCGATTACACCGCCCGCTCTGATGTCGCCTTCCACGCCCTCGCAGAGCTGGCCGAGACCTGGGCGATCCCGGTACTGGATCTGGGCAGCCGGTTCAACATGTCCACGGAACACCCGATGAACCTGACCGGCGACGATTTCAATGTCCTCGCCAAGGCGGATCTCGTGCTGGCGCTGGATATGAAGGATCTGTTCGGCGCGTTGTCCCGCATTGAGCGTACAAAACGCACGACCGAATCGGTTATCCCGTCTGATTGTCGAGTGTTCAACGTCAGCCTGGCGGACTATGCAACGGCGTCCTGGTCAACCGACTTTCAGCGTCTGCATCCGGCGGAGATGAACATTCTCGCCGATACCGCCGTTCTGTTGCCGGCGCTGGTTCAGTCGCTGCGCGAAAAAGGCGTGGACGCGCTCAAAGGACGGTTCCAGACCGTGTCCGAATGGCATGACCGGCTGCGCAGGAAATGGGCGGATACGGCGCAGGCAAAGCGGTCCGAGTCACCCGTTGCCACATCGGCGCTGGCCGCAGAGCTCTGGTCGGTTATTCAGGATGAAGACTTTGTGCTGGCAAATGGCAATATGAAGGGGTGGGTCAACAAGATATTCCAGATGACTGAACCGCGTCAGTATCTGGGTTCGTCCGGTGGCGGCGGCCTGGGCTACGGTATTGGTGCGACGATCGGCGCGTGTCTGGCGCACCGTGATACCGGTAAGCTGGTCGTTGATATTCAGTCGGATGGCGACCTGTTGTTCACGCCGGGTGGCCTCTGGACGCTGGCACACCATGATCTGCCGGCACTTATTGTCATGTTCAACAACCGCTCCTACTACAACTCGGAGGAGCATCAGATCCGGCTCGCCGAGCACCGTGGCCGTTCGGTCGAAACTACGGGTATCGGTACGACCATTGTGAACCCGGCGGTGGACTTTGCATCGCTGGCCGAGTCCATGGGCGTGAAGGGTATCGGCCCGATCGAAAAGCTGGATGACATTCGCCCCGCGCTGGAAGAAGCGCTGGCGATTGTCAAAACGGAAAAACGGTCCGTACTGGTGGACGTGGTGACCCAGGCCCGCTAGGGCGCAAAAAGGACTGCGGCGGCGAGACTGGCCGCTGTAGTCAGGCTGAACCGGGGGTGGGGCCGAAGACATGCGGCCCCAGATCACCGGGATGGGTGCACCCAAGATACCCCATGGTCTTGCGCATTTCCTCGCTCAACAGACCGATTGCATGCTCTGCGCCGGCCTGGCCGGCAGTGGCTACGCCATACAGGGTCGCGCGGCCGATCATGGCTCCATCGGCGCCCCGCGCCAGTGCTTTCACGATATCACTGCCGCGGCGGATACCACTGTCAATGTAGACTTCCGCACGGCCGTCCACCGCCGATACAATCGCGGGCAGCATATCGATGGCCGCGACGGTGCTGTCGAGGTTACGGCCTCCGTGATTTGACACGATGATGGCATCCGCCCCGAGCCGAACGGCCTCTGCGGCGTCCTCCGGTGACATCAGCCCCTTGATAATCAGCTTGTGTGGCCAGTGGGCACGGATCCGGCTGATTACCTCCGCTGTCATATTGTCATGCCGTTTGGGCTTTTTGACTTTGGCACCGGCTGTTACGCGGTGCTGGTACTGGGGTGGATAGTTCTCGTGCCGGGGCATGCCGCTGGAGAGCAGATACCTGCCCCATACATTGAACATCCATTCGGGGTGCCGGGCGACATCAAGTACCGACCGTACGCTCGGCTTGAATGGAATGCTGAAGCCGTTCTTCTGATTGTATTCCCGGTTATTGCCGAGCCCGATGTCAACAGTGACGACCAGCGCCTCATAGCCCGCGTCGCGGGCCCGATCGATCAACTGGAACGACAGATCTTCTTCCTGCCACATGTAGAGCTGGAACCACAACGTGCCGCCGGCTTGGGCGGCGACTTTTTCCAGTGCCGTAATCGATCCCGTTGCCAGCGTGAACGGAATGCCGGCGCTGGCCGCTGCACGAGCCAGCGCAAGTTCGCCCTCGTACCAGCATAGCCCCGCAACCCCGGTCGGGGAGATCGCCAACGGCAGGGCGGATTTTTTGCCGAAGAATTGCCCGGACAGATCCATGTCCCGGAGATCCCGGAACGCCCGGGGCAGCAGTTTTAGCCGGTCATAAGCTCCCCTGTTATACCCCAGTGCCACTTCATCCTCTGTGCCACGGTCCAGGTACTCGAACACGCCCCGAGGCAGGCGGCTGCGGGCTGCAGCCCGCAGATCATGGATGTTGTGGCAGTTTCTGAGGCGCGGCATTGCGGATTCCTTAATGGGGAACGGTGTTCCGTAAAGTATTGCGCCGCTGTTGTCTTGTCAAATCCGGAAAGCCATATGACAGTGCACAGGCGTTACGTGATGGTGTCATTGTTGCTGAAAAACTCAAACCGGCCTTTCGCGGTACGCTTTACCCGGTACAGCGCGGTGTCCGCCTGGCGTACCACGGTCTGTATACTGACCTCTCGGCCAGTCCAGACTGACACACCGATACTGCAACCGACCTGAAGCGTCTGACCATCGGACAAGGAAATAGGCTCATGCAATGCACTGAGCAGACGCTCGCACAACTCTGTAAGAGCCGTCCGCGTCGTGCCTTCCGAGAGCGCGACCGCCACAATGAATTCGTCGCCGCCCAGGCGGGCCGCGAGGTCTTCTGGCCTGAGTGCATGCTTCAGACGGCGAGCGGCTTCAACGAGAATCTGATCGCCAGCGTGATGTCCCAGTTCGTCGTTGACCGATTTGAAGCCGTCGAGATCCATGAACAATACGGCAATCTGACGGCCGGACTGGCCGGCCTGCTGCACCTGCCGGTCGAGCCAGGCGTTGAGGTAGGCACGGTTGGGCAGGCCGGTCAGGGCGTCGGTATGAACCTGGCCGTGCAGCGCATCGATTTCAATTTTCTGAGAGGAAAGACGTTCCACCATGTTCTGCAAGGACACGGACAGTTGCCGCAGTTCCGGAGAACTCGTTTCAACAGGAATACGCGCATCGCTCCCGCTGCGAATGCGGTCGGCCGCCCGGGCGAGCCTGACCAGCGGTGAAGACATCCGGTTGATCACCCACAGGCCCAGCAGCGCTGCCGCCAGAGCCAGCCCGATACCGGTCAGGCTGATGGTCCACTGCAGTCGACCGATTGGCTGAAAAGCCGTCGCCTCGGGCACCCGAGCCAGTACTGTCCACCCCAGACCCTCGAACCGACCCTCACCATCGCTGGCGGCCCAGCCGGTCAGATAACGGCGACCGTTCGGCCAGTCAGTTACCGTCGTGCCTGCCATGCCGGACGTCATCGCAGACAGCGGAATACTTGTGCCGATCATGTCACGCGGTCCGAGCAGTACCGTGTTGTCGCGGGCAACCACGAGCAACTCGATTCCCCGTCGACGGCTTTCCGGGCGGAGCATGGTGTCCTCGATCTGAAAGGCCCATTCCCAGCTCAGGTGAACGGCGAGCACGCCGGCTGGATTGCCGTCGGCTCTCTGGATCGGTGTGGCTATATCAACGAACTTGATCGGCTCGCCCGATGGGTTGGGTAACAGCGCGGAGAGCAATTCGGCGTCATGGACATCGCCGATCCACAACGATTGCTGTCCCTGTTGAAATACGGGCCGATGGCTGATATCCCGGCCCTCAAGTATGCCGCCGGTTCCCGCCCTTACGACTCCTTGCGTATCCATGAGCCCGATCCAGGAGACTACGCTGTAATTGGACTGCAGCTCTTCGAGGTGCCGTCGATACTGGGCCAGGTCAGCGTCTGAGGGTGGTCTGACGGTACTTTCAATGAGCCGTACTTCATTGATGCGGGCCTCCATGCTGCGGTCGAGCTTGTCCGCCATCTGGAACGCGGTGTTGGCGATCTCGCTTTCGATCAGGGTTCGGGTGTGGGTAGCCGCGAACTGGTAAGCGAGAACACCCAGCACCAGTGCCAGCAACGACATCAGGGCGGTGAGTGCCAGCGCCAGGCGGTAGCGATGGGGCACGTTGGAGAATTTGTCAGCCATCGGTGGCTCCAGACCGGATGGCGACGCAACTCCGCGCGTCCTGTTCCGGACGTCTTTTCCGTTGCAGAACCAGGGTTTCCCGGAGGGCCGCGCCTTGACCCACTTCCGGTTTCCGGCCGGCGGGGGGCTGCTGTCTGGAATCAAATGTCATAAGATGAATCGTACTGACTGCGTGTCACGCTGGCAATGAGAGGTGTCCCCGGTGTGCGGAGCGTATTTTCTGCAACAATCAGCGTCACTGAGGGAGCATTTCGGCATCGTCTCACAGGATGATATTGGCGATTTCATGTTGGACGGTGGGCCTGCCCCGTTTTCCCTGTTCGATGCGCCGGACCAAGAAATGCTGGCGGTTTTCCGGCCGACTGACAAGGTGCCGTTTCTGGCGCTGGGCCGCAACGGGCAGTGGGTCGGCCGCTCAGCTACCTGGTGGCTGGCGATGGACCGAAAGGGTGATCACTGGGAACCCAACCAGAAACTGGCGTCGTTCAACAGCCGTATCGATAAGGTCACAGGGACGGGCCGTTCCATCCATACCATGCCCCCGCGTTCGTTTCGAGTGGTCGTTCCTGCAACCGGGTTCGTGGAATGGCATGACCGCAGGCCCCACCTGTTCGTGCGCAGCGATGGCCGTGCGATTCGCCTGGGTGGCATGGCCAAGGCCTATGAGATCGACGATGGGTATCAGTACGCCGTGTCCATTGTGACACTCCCCGGGCATGAGAAAACCCGACACATTCACCAGAAATCGGTGCCATTGATGCTGTCCGAAGACTTGATGCCCGCGTGGCTGGACCGCTCTTTGCCTCACAGCGACTTCAGACACCTGCAGAACCCGCTGATTCCTCATGATCTGCAGATTCAGCCGGTAGCGGACCTGAAAACGATGTATCCGGCGGGAGAGACCGAAGCGGTTGCGTCGGATCTGTAGGAGTGCGCCTAGGGCCGCGAAATCGCAGCATTCCGCACGCCCTGAACCCGAATTTCTGCGCTGCATTAAAGGGTCGATTCTGAACGCGAGGTTTCAATGAATCTGAACGCATACGCTGACCACCTGGATACACTTCGTCGCCGATTCGACCATGCTCTGGCCGCGACCGATTTTGATCAGGTTGTACTCAGTGCCGGCGACAAGGTAACGATCCCGGATGATGACCAGACCTACCCCTATTCTCCGCGGGCATTTGCACAGCAGTGGCTGCCGTATGAACCAGCGCCGGGTACACTGATCATTTACCGGCCGGGTCATCGCCCGGTATTGATCTGGCCGTCGCGTGCCGACTTCTGGCACCTCAGCCCCGCAGAACCGAGCGGTGAATGGACGCGTCACTGGGAAATCCAGGCGGCTGAGTCGCCGTTTTCGTGGATCCGCGTGCGGCTGAACGGTTTGTATACGGCCTGGGTCGGGCCGGATCCCGGGCTGGATGCTTCGTCCATCGTGCTGGAGCCGGCCGCGGTGATGACAAGGCTGCGCTTTGAGCGGGCATGGAAAACCGGGTTTGAGCTGGACTGCATGGTTGCTGCCACCGAACTCGGTGTGGGCGGACACCTTGCCGCAGCGAACGCTTTCAGACTCCGCGATTCGGAAGCTGGCATCTATCGGGAATTTCTCCGCGCCAGTAGGCAGTTGGAAAGCACCGAGCCTTACCCGGGCATTGTGGCTCTGAACGATGCGGCTGCCACATTGCACTACGAGAGGCGCCGGTTTGATCCTCCGGGGGAACACCGGACGCTGTTGATTGACGCAGGGGCCCGGGTAAACGGGTATGCGAGCGATATCACCCGCACCCACACAACGAGTTCCGGTCGATTTGAAGCGCTGCGTGCTGCGGTAGCGGCCCTGTCCGGGCGTCTGGTGCAGCAGGCAATGCCAGGTGTTTCAATGCCGGAACTCCATCGCCGGGCCGTGTCCGGTATTGCGGATATTCTCTATACCCATGAAATCTGTCGGCTGCCGGCCAGTGAACAGGTGGAGAAGGGGATTCCAGGCGTGTTTTTCCCGCACGGACTCGGGCACTTGCTTGGGCTGCAGGTGCATGACACCGGTGGTCACCAGCAGGATGAATCCGGCATTACGGTACCCGATCCCGATTACCCGGCGCTGCGACTCACCCGCACGCTGAGCGCCGGCATGGTATTGACAATCGAGCCCGGCCTCTACTTTATTCCGATGCTGCTGAGGCGGATGGACCAGGATATCCCGGACCACGGTGTGGATATGGCATTGGTCGAAGAGCTGGCTCCCTGGGGTGGTGTTCGGTGGGAAGACAATATACTGATCACCGAGTCAGGCTCCCGCAACCTTACGGCAGAGGCCTTCGCCCTTCTGGACCAGCCATAACAACTGACGCCACAAACGAGGACTGAAACACGGGCGGGGTAGTGGGTAGCTTCAATTCTCTGATGACTCCCTCGGCACAAAAAGCATTCCTTGGCTACATTTGTGGATGCAATCTTTGGATAAACATACCCGACATGAGCGAGAGGATATCATGGCACAGACCGATTCAGACCGCATAGAACTGCATCGCCATGGCCAACGGGTGACCGTGCGTATCGGCACCGAGACAATCGCCGACACAAGGGATGCGATCGAGCTTAGTGAGACCGGTTACCCGTCCCGGCAGTATTTACCGTGTGAGGCTATAGTCAGCGGTAGACTGTCAGTGTCGAATACGAGAACCCATTGTCCGTTCAAGGGGGATGCCAGGTATTACGATCTGATTATGGATGGTAAAACCTATCACGATGCGGCCTGGAGTTACCCCGAACCGCTTGAGGACATGGCAGACATAGCAGGCAGGGTAGTATTTGATGACCGATTGTTTGAGTACCGTATCGGCAACTGAGTGCCTGCCCGACCCCGGTATCGGACGGTGGGGCATTAGGAGGAATGGTGATAATGAACGTGGCATTTATCGGGCTCGGTGTAATGGGGTTTCCCATGGCCGGTCACCTCAGCAGTCAGGGGCATCGGGTCCGGGTTTACAACCGGACCCGGGCGAGAGCCGAATACTGGACCAGAGAGAACGAGGGTGACGCTTGCGCGACGCCGGCAGAGGCGGCCGAAAACGCAGACGTTGCCCTGATCTGCGTGGGCAACGACGACGATGTACGCTCTGTGGTTTACGGAGAAAATGGCGTTCTGCAGAGTCTGCGGGCTGGGGCAGTACTGGTGGACCACACAACCACCTCTGCATTGCTGGCAGAGGAACTGGCCGAGGCCTGCAGGGCGCAGCATGTCGGGTTTCTCGACGCGCCGGTGTCGGGCGGTCAGGCCGGTGCCGAGAACGGCAGGCTCACTGTTATGTGCGGCGGCGACGAACTCACCTTTACCCGAATTCGCCCCATGCTTGAGGCGTATTCCGCCAACGTGACCCGACTGGGTGTTGCCGGCCAGGGGCAACGCGCCAAGATGGTGAACCAGGTCTGTATCGCCGGTGTTTTACAGGGCCTCAGTGAGGGCCTTCGGCTGGCGGAAAAAGCCGGGCTGAATATTCCGGACCTTGTGAACACGCTGAAACATGGCGCTGCCGGATCCTGGCAGATGGAAAACCGGGCAATCACCATGTCGGAGGAAAAATTCGACTTCGGGTTCGCCATTGACTGGATGCGCAAGGACCTCGGCTTTGCCATGGAAGAAGCACGACGCTATAACCTGCCACTACCAATGACAGAGACTGTGGATCAGGCTTATGCGCGGCTGCAGGCGCGTGGGCATGGCCGTTCCGATACCTCGGCCTTGATTCTGGATCTGAATCGGCATGACGACATCGCAGCCTCCGGCAGCTCCTGCACGGATGAGAATTCGTAGGAGCAGGCCAAAGGGCGCGAAATCGCAGTCTCCGGCAGTTCCTGCATGCGTCGTAGGAGCGTCCGAAGGGCGCGAAATCGCAGTCTCCGGCAGTTCCTGCATGCGCCGTAGGAGCGTCCGAAGGGCGCGATGTGCGTTAAAGAATCTCAGCCAGAAACCGCCCGGTGTATGACCGCGTGCGTTTCGTCAGTGTTTTCGGCAACCCCTGAGCGATTACCCTGCCACCCCGGCTGCCGCCTTCGGGGCCCAGATCGATCACCCAGTCCGCTTCCGCGATAACATCGAGGTTGTGTTCGATCACCAGAACCGTGTTGCCGGCATCCACCAGCCGGTGCAGCACATGCAGAAGCTTGTCTACGTCGGCCATATGCAGCCCGACAGTGGGTTCGTCGAGCACATACAGATTATGCTGGGCCCGGCGCCCTTTATTGTCTTCAGGCGTCATATTGGCTTTGCTCAACTCCGCCACCAGCTTGATGCGCTGTGCTTCGCCGCCGCTTAACGTGGGGCTCTGCTGCCCGAGTGTCAGATAGCCAAGGCCTACGTCCTGCAGCAGCCGCAGCGCATGATGAACTTTCGTGATGGGGGCGAAGAAGTCGACCGCCTCGTCAATGTTCATAGCAAGCACGTCGCCAATGTGTTTGCCTTTATAAGTGACGCTCAGTGTTTCTTCGTTGAAGCGCCAGCCATGGCAGACGTCACAGGGAACACGTACATCGGGCAGGAAGTTCATTTCGATCTTCTGTTCACCCTGCCCGCCGCAGGCGGCACAGCGGCCATCTCCGGCGTTGAAGGAAAAGCGTGCCGGGCTATACCCGCGCAGCCGCGCATCTACGGTGCCCGCGAACAGCTTTCGAATGGTGTCCCAGATGCCGATGTAGGTAGCCGGGCAGGAGCGGGGCGTTTTGCCGATCGGTGTCTGGTCGACCTCGAGTACCCGGTGAATACCTTCCCAGCCGGTAATGTCTTTCACGCCCTCCCATACAGGGCGTGATTTACGTCGGTCCCGGCGGGCCGCAATGGCCTGTTTCAGGTTGGGGTAGAGCACGTTGCGAATCAGTGTGCTCTTGCCGCTCCCGCTGACACCGGTAACACCCACCAACTGACGAAGCGGGATGCGGACATTCAGATTTTTCAGGTTGTTCTGCGTTGCCCCTGAAACACTCAGAGACTCCGGTTCCCAAAGCTTCCTGAGTTCGGGGTTACGGAGCCCCGGTAGCGGGTGGCGCAGGGGGCTGGCCAGCATCCGGCCCGTGAGCGAGCGCTTGCAGCGCATGATGTCATCCACGGTACCGGTCACCACAATTTCGCCACCGTTTACCCCGGCGTTGGGGCCGATATCGATGACATGATCAGCCTCGCGAATGGTGTCCTCGTCGTGTTCGACCACCACGACCGTATTGCCCTGACTCTGCAGCTCGCGCAGGGTTTCGATGAGCCGCCTGTTGTCACGTGTATGCAACCCGATGGTCGGTTCGTCCAGTACATAGCAGACCCCCTGCAGGCTTGAGCCCAGTTGCGCGGCCAGCCGTATGCGCTGCGCTTCGCCGCCACTGAGGGTGGGTGCCGCACGATCAAGGCTGAGGTAGTTGAGCCCTACTTTCTGCAGAAACTGCAGCCGACTGAGCATTTCCGCCATCAGGTCGCGGGCAATGGCTTCTTCATGGGGCTGCAGGCTCAGTGTTCTGGCCCAATGCTCCGCGTCGTCCACGGGTAGCGAAGCCAATCGGGCAATCGAGCGGTCGCGGAAACGCACCGACAAGGCCGTACGGTTCAGCCGCTGGCCATCGCAGGTGGTGCATATCTGCTCGATGCTGTCTTCGTCCTCGGGTTGCCACGTGGACTCCTCACCGGTCTGTTCCGCGTCAAAACCCTTGAGCACCTGCCCGGTTCCGTAACAGGACGGGCACCACCCGTGTTTGGAGTTGTAGGAGAACAGTCTCGGGTCCAGCTCATCAAACCCGTTGCCGCAGGACGGGCAGGCTCGTTCTGTGGAAAAGAGCCGTTCCTCCGGAGTGGGTCTGCCCGATTTTTCAACGCTGACGGGCGCCAAGATGACAATGCCATTGCTCAGGCTCAGCGCCTGGTCCAGTGCGGTCTCCAGCGCGTTCGTCTGCTGCGGCTCGACGGTAAGCTCCGAAACGGGCAGTTCGATGTTGTGTTCGCGATAGCGGTCCAGTTGCGGCCAGTCGGCAGTGGGCTGGTATTCGCCGTCAACGCGCAGGAATTCCACACCTCGCCCGGCTGACCATTCGGCCAGTTCCCGGTAGATACCCTTTCTTGCCACTACCATGGGGGCCAGTAATCGCACTGAGTGACCCCGGTAGTCACTGAAGATGCGCGCCAGAATCGCTTCACGCGTCTGGGGTTCAATAGGTACATCACAGTCGGGGCAGAACTGGGTGCCCAGCTTGACATAGAGCAGACGCAGGTAGTGATAGATCTCGGTCAGCGTGGCCAGGGTGCTCTTGCGGCCTCCGCGGCTGGTTCGCTGCTCAATCGCCACGGAAGGCGGTATGCCATAGATCGCGTCGACATCCGGCCGCGATGCCGGCTGCACAAACTGGCGGGCATAGGCATTCAGTGACTCCAGATACCGGCGCTGGCCCTCGCCGAAGATAAGGTCAAACGCGAGGGTGCTTTTGCCGCTGCCGCTCACCCCCGAGATTACAGTGAGTTTGTCCCTCGGAATGGTGACATCGATGTTTTTGAGGTTGTGTTCCCGGGCATGATGCACGCTGATCAAACCTGTTCCGGTCGGTTTGGCTGCCCTCGGTTGTGACTCGGTGACAACAGGGACTGACCGCAGGGATTTGTCGTAGTCACGCAACGCCCGCGCGGTGAAGCTGTCGGACTCGGAAATCAACTGCTGCGGCGTGCCTTCGGCAAGCAGCTCACCGCCGGCGTCTCCGCCTTCGGGGCCAATGTCGATCACCCAGTCTGCGGTGCGAATCACATCAAGGTTGTGTTCGATGACTACCAGGGAATGGCCGGCCGCCTGGAGTTGCCGGAATGCGCCCATCAGGGTGGCAATGTCGGCAAAGTGAAGCCCGGTTGTGGGTTCGTCGAACAGAAACAGGATATGGTCCTTTTCTCGCCCCTGCGTCGCCGCCAGGTGGCCGGCAAGTTTCAGTCGCTGTGCTTCACCGCCGCTCAACGTGGGCACTGCCTGGCCCAGTTGCACGTATCCCAGGCCGACGTCAGCCAGGGGCTGAAGGCGCCGCTGTACTTCGTTTTGCCGGCGGAAGGCCGCCAGGGCCTCGGAAACCGTCATCTCCAGAATGTCGGCAATAGACAATGCCTGTGCTGTATCGTCGCCATCCGGCAGGACTTTGATGTCCAGAATCTCGTCGCGGAATCGGCGCCCGTCGCAATCCGGGCAACGCAGGTAGACATCGCTCAGAAACTGCATCTCGACATGTTCGAAGCCATTACCCTGGCAGGTCGGGCAGCGCCCCTTCCCCGAGTTAAAACTGAAGGTGCCCGGTGTGTAGCCGCGTTCCTTTGCCAGCGGAGTGGCGACGAACAGCTTGCGTAATGCATCGAACGCCCCGACGTAGGTCGCAGGCGTAGAGCGTGTTGTCTTGCCGATTGGGCTCTGGTCCACCAGCACCACCCGGTCGATCGCTTCGAGCCCGGTAATCCGGTCGTGATCACCCGGTGCCTCGGTCTGTTCCCCGAGGTGGCGAAGAATGCCGGGGTACAGTACCTGACGCATCAGGGTCGATTTGCCCGAACCGCTGACACCGGTCAGACAAACCAGTTGCCCCAGCGGGATCCGGACATCGATGTTCTTCAGGTTATGTTCACGGGCACCTTCTATGACAAGACATGCAGGGGGTGCCACCGGCTCGCCCGTGGCGCTGATACTCGCGGACGCCGAAATGGCCTCCTGCCCACTGAGGTAACGCGCCGTGAGGTTGTCCGTTTTTTCGAGCAGAGCCTGTGGCCGGCCGAAGAATTCGATGTTGCCACCGTTTCGGCCCGGTCCGGGCCCGATATCAAGAATGCGGTCCGCGGCCAGAATGACCTGCGGGTCATGTTCGACCACCAGCAATGAGTTGCCGGCATCGCGCAGACGGTGCAATACCCCGACAAGCCGCTCAATATCCCGCGGGTGCAGGCCCGTACTGGGCTCATCAAGCACAAACAGGGTATTCACAAGAGAGGTACCAAGCGCCGTTGTGAGGTTGATACGCTGTACCTCACCACCGCTCAGGGTGCGGGACTGCCGGTCGAGTGTCAGGTACTCCAGGCCCACTTCACACAGATAGCCGAGGCGCGAACGGATCTCCTCAAGCAGCAGTCGTGTCGGTGCATCACTTTGTTCGTCGTCAAGCGCGGTAAAAAAATCTGCCAGCGGAGCCAGCGGCAACTGCATGACATCGCCGATGTTCAGGCCGGGCAGTTGCTGAAAGGTATTTGCCGCCAACCTGTTACCCTGAGGTATAAAACGGGCACGGCCGCCAAGCGCCGCGTCGGCGGCCGGCCGGTTGCCCACCCGCCACCACAGGGCGTCGGGCTTGAGCCGGGCTCCACCGCAGTCGCCGCAGGGTGTATAGGCGCGGTATTTTGAGAGCAGGACCCGGATATGCATCTTGTAGGCCTTGCTTTCGAGCCAGTCAAAGAACTCCCGCACACCATACCACTGGCCGGATTCCCAACTGCCTTCGCCGTTGATTACCCAGTCTTTCTGAACATCAGACAGCTCTGCCCAGGGTTTGTCCGCAGGAATGCCGCTTCGGCGAGCATGGCGGATGAGGTCGTCCTGAACTTCCCGGAAGGAGGGCGTCTGAATCGGCTTGATCGCGCCCTCTGCGAGTGACAACCGATCATTGGGAATGACCAGGCCCCAATCCACACCGATGATGCGGCCAAACCCCCGGCAGCTTTCGCAGGCACCAATGGGCGAGTTGAACGAAAACTGGCTCGGCGTGGGGTCCGGGTAGTCAATATCACAATGGGGACAATGATGGTGGCTGGAAAACCGGGCCGGAGTGCCGGTGTTGCGGTCAACGTCCATGGGGTACACCAGCACGTGGCCTTTGCCGTAGTGCAGAGCGGTCTCGACCGCCTCGGTCAGTCGGCCCCGGTTTTCGCTGTTCAGGCGGAGCCGGTCCTGCACCACTTCAACGCGTCGACCCTCCCGTTTATGGATACGGGCATAGCCCTGCTGGTTCAGTAACTTCAGCACTTCATCGTCGGAAAGTTTTTCCGGGACGAATACCGGCATGCAGACCATCAGCCGTTGGTCATCGGCCCAGTCCCGGTAAAGAGCGTCAATTATGCTTTGTGCCGAGTCACGAGCGACTTCGCGGCCGCAGCTGTAGCAAAAGAGTCGCGCCAGCCGGGCGAAGAGCAGCTTCAGGTAATCATTCAGCTCGGTCATGGTGCCCACGGTTGAGCGGGAGGTGCGAACCGTGTTGCTCTGTTCTATAGCGATGGCCGGGGGTATACCGTCAATACTGTCCACCGCCGGCTTGTCCATGCGGTCCAGAAACTGGCGGGCATAGGCCGAGAAGGTTTCCACGTAGCGGCGCTGACCCTCGGCGTAAATGGTGTCGAATGCCAGGGTGGACTTGCCCGAGCCGCTGACCCCTGTGACCACCACCATTTCACCGAGCGGAATGTCGAGGTCCAGATTGCGCAGGTTGTTCTGGCGGGCGCCGCGAATGCGAATGGTCTCAAACGTCATGGGAACAACAATGTCCTTGGAAACCGGGTGGCCAATATACGTTAACATTGCACCTGTGGGCCACCGGCGTTGATGTTCTGTTGTTTTGCTGAACTTTTGTTTAGAGTCGCCCGAACATTTATCGAGGAATCTCTGACTTGCCATGAACAGCGATCAGCTCAGACAACTGGAAGATGATCTCTGGTCAGCCGCCGATAACCTGCGGGCCAACTCCGATCTCAAGTCCAGTGAATACGCGACGCCGGTGTTGGGGCTGATCTTCCTGAAGTTCGCGGACAACAAATACAAGCGTGCCGAGCCGGACATAACTAAAGCGTTCTCGGAATTCAGAGGCACCCGGAGGGAAAAGCCGATCTCCGAAATTGCTATCCAGAAATGCGGCTTCTACCTCCCGGACCATGCCCGCTACCACTACCTTCTGGGTCTGCCGGAGCAGGAAGACCTGGCACGAAAGATCAAGCAGGCGATGGAAGCCATAGAGGAATATAAGCCTGAGCTGGACGGCATCCTGCCCAAGGACGAGTACTTTGCCCTGACCCGAACCAGCAACACACTGCTGGCGGAATTGCTGAAGAATTTCTCGAACATCCCGGCGGATGCCAGTGGCGACATCTTCGGCAAGATCTATGAGTTCTTCCTGGGCAAGTTTGCCCTGAGTGAAGGCCAGAAAGGTGGTGAGTTCTTCACGCCCACCTCGGTGGTCAAACTGATGGTTGAAATCATCGAACCGCACCATGGCACGGTATACGACCCAGCCTGTGGATCGGCCGGGATGTTTGTACAGTCTCAGCAATTCGTGGAACGTCACCGCAAGAAGCTGGACGAACTGGGCGAGGCCCACGATGAAGATCAACTTTACGTCTATGGTCAGGAAAAGACTCTGGATACCGTCAAGCTGGCCAAGATGAACCTGGCGGTTAACGGCCTTCGGGGCGAGATTCGCCAGGCCAACAGCTACACCGAAAACCCCTTTGACGGCTTTGGAAAATTCGACTTTGTGATGGCCAATCCGCCGTTCAACGTGGACGACGTGCCCGTGGCGTCGGTGGAGGATGATCCCCGTTTTAATACTTACGGCCTGCCGCGCAAGAAAACCAAGGCCAAAGCCAGCGAAAAGGGTAAGGAAACTGTCCCCAACGCCAACTACCTGTGGATCAACCTGTTTGCCACCTCCCTGAAGAACAACACGCCTGATAGCGGCCGGGCGGCTTTGGTGATGGCGAACTCTGCCTCAGATGCACGCCACAGCGAGGCGGACATTCGCCAGACCCTGATTGAGAACAACCTGATCTACGGCATGCTCACCCTGCCGTCCAACATGTTCTACACGGTCACCTTGCCCGCCACCCTCTGGTTCTTCGACAAGAAAAAGCAGGACGACCGTATACTGTTCATCGATGCCCGCAACATCTTTTCGGTTATCGATAAAACTCACCGCGAGTTCAGTGAGGAACAAGTTCAGAACATCGCCATCATTAGCAAACTGCACAAGGGGCAGCGGGCGGACTTTATCAGGCTGATCGACAGCTATTTCCGAAAAGGCATGGAGCAGTTGCTGGCCAACCGTGAAAAAGTGGAACCGGTCAGCGAGCAGTTACTGGACGTGCTGGACGACACCCAGGGCAAACAGGCCGTGGGTGAACTGGTCAGCCAGTGGCAGGGCCTGAAAGCCCTGATGCAGGCCAGCGATGCATACACCCAAACTGCCGACCTGCACCTGACCACCCCGGAGGCCATCGAAGCGGCCAACCGCGAACAGCAGACACTGAGAGCGAAGTTTGATCCCTTCTTCCAACACCTGCACGCCGGCCTGAAACAGCTGGACAAAGTGGTGCGCCACCACGAAAAGGCCAGAGCGGAGGAAGCCAGGCAAGCAGGCAAGCGCACCACCACCGACCGCAACGCCCGCCGTCTGAAAAAGGCGCTGGAAGAACTGCACAAGGAAGTTCGCAGTGCGGAGGCTTACTACCAGCATATTCACTGGCTCCAGGAGCGCTTCCCGAATGCCGAGTACGAGGATGTGACGGGCCTTTGCAAACTGGCTACTACGGAGGAAGTGAAAGAGCAGGATTATTCCCTGAATCCGGGGAGGTATGTGGGAGTTGTCATTGAAGAGGATGGGAAGACAGAAGAAGAATTTCTCTCAGATTTGTCGGAAATGAAAATTCAGTTGCGTGAGCTTTCAGGAATGGCAGATGTACTTGCTCGCGATATCGTAAGTAGCCTTGACGAGTTGTGCGGAGATGATGCATGAGCACATTGACTGGCAGACATTGGCCACTTACCAGCCTAGGATCAGTAGTGAAATTTCTCTCAGGTGGCACGCCCAATAAAAGCACTGAGAACTATTGGAACGGCCGGATTCCCTGGGTTACTTCTGGAGAGATGACATCCGAGCGCATACATACCACTGAGTATGCATTAACGGAAGAGGGCGCCGTGGCGGGTAGTCGGCTGGTTCCGAAAGGTACCTCATTCATCGTTGTGAGAGGCATGTCGCTTGCCAAAGAGTTCCGTGTCTCTATGGCCATGAGGGATATGGCGTTTAATCAGGATGTAAAAGCGGTCATACTCTGTGATGAGTTTGACCGCACCTTTATATATTACTATCTCAAATCGCAATCTAACCCGATTAGAGATTCCGCTTCTGAAGCAGCCCACGGTACGAAAAAGCTTGATATGGCGGTACTGGAACAGTGGCCGATACCGAGAGTTCCATTGGACACTCAGAAAAAGATAGCCGCAGTTTTGTGTCGCTACGATGACCTAATCGAAAACAACAAACGCCGTATCACCCTGCTGGAAAACATGGCCGAGGAAATCTACCGCGAGTGGTTCGTGCGGTTCAGGTTTCCGGGGTGGCAGGGGGCAGAGTTCGAGAAGGGGCAGCCCGCTAGTTGGATGTATCAGAAAATAGCAGAAGCATTCGACTTCACTGGCGGCGGCACCCCATCGAAAGACAACGACAGTTTCTGGCGTAACGGTGATATCGATTGGTATACGCCTTCGGATATCACTAAATCAAACTCGTTGTTTATGGCGAGCTCAGAATATCAATGTAACGAAGAAGGTCTCCGGCGAAGCTCCGCTAAACTGTTTCCGGCTTATTCGGTAATGATGACAAGCCGCGCAACAATCGGAGCGATTGGCATCAATACGAAACCTGCCTGTACCAATCAGGGTTTTATCACCTGTATTCCGAATGAACAGTACCCACTTACCTATCTGTACCATTGGCTTAAAGCTGCAAAACCCCATTTTGAAATGTTGTCGGGTGGCGCGACTTTTCCTGAGCTGATCAAGTCTACATTTAAAAAAATTGAGATCCTGTCTCCGGACCAAGGTGTGATCGAAAAATTCGATGAACTGGTGTCTCCGATGTTCAAACAAATGGAAAGTTTGGCCGAACAGAACCGGAAACTGGAGCAGACTAAAAAACAACTCCTCCCCCGCCTGATCTCCGGCAAACTCTCCGTCGAAAACCTGGATATCCAGTTTCCGGCTTCCATGCAGAGCGACCAGTTGGACAACGCCGACGAAGCCGCCGCTTGAACTCTCAATATTAATCAGACAAACTGTCACCAGATGTCAATAAGTGGTGACAGTTTGTCTGACTCCGGCTCTGCCCGATCTTCCCGGGTACAACTTCAAACCCTGTTTCGTCGGCACGGCGGCCAGCTGCGCCTGAGTGAAGCGCTGGCCTGGGGCTTTAACCGGTACCAGCTCTATCAGCTCCGGGACGAGGGGCTGATTGAGCCGGTCAGCCGTGGTCTGTACCGGCTTGCGGACCTGCCGCCCATTGAAAACCCGGACCTGCTGGCCGCCGCCACCCGTTTCCCAAAAGCCGTACTTTGCCTGATTTCCGCCCTCGATTGGCATGGCATCACCACGCAAATTCCTCATCACGTACATTTGGCCGTGGCGCGTGACTCCCGCGTTCCGGCTCTCGATTACCCGCCCGTGACTGGGTACCGGCTCTCCGGGCGGGCTTTCAGTGCAGGTGTTGAGCAGGTAGACGTGGATGGCATTACCATGAACGTCTATTGTCCGGAGAAAACCCTGGCGGACTGTTTCAAATTCCGGAACCGCGTCGGAATGGATGTGGTACTAGAAGGGCTGGAGCTTTATCGCACCCGGAAAACCTTCCAGCCCGGGAAACTTATGGAATACGCTGGAATCTGTCGGGTAGCCAATGTAATGGCACCCTTCGTCGAAGCCAGGCTGTGAAGGGAATCAGCCCATCAATGGAATAACCAGAGTGAAAGGAGATCACGATGGCCAAAAACATCGCCGCGTCCGTTCGCCAGAAACTGCTGAATAAGTCCAGAGAAGAAAAACGTCCTTTTCAGGAACTGGTGCAGCATTACGCCATGGAGCGCTTTTTATTTCGGCTCAGCAAGTCAGCCGATGGTCGTCATTTTACGCTAAAGGGTGCATTACTGTTGTGGGCTATGGAGGTACCTGCCAGCCGTCCGAGTATGGATATCGACTTGCTGGGCAGAACCAGTAACCAACCGGAAGCGATTTTGGCCCAGATGCGGGACATTATTGATACCGAGGTGATCGACGATGGGTTGTATTTCGATCCGAGTACATTGAGCGCAGAAACCATCGCCGAACAGGCTGACTACCAAGGGGTGCGAGTGACGTTCATCGGCTTTCTCGGCACTACCCGAACTCGGATGCAACTGGATATCGGCTTTGGCGACCCTGTATATCCGTTTCCGTCCTGGTTGGATTATCCAACCTTGCTGGAATTTCCTGCCGCACGCATCAAATGCTATACACCGGAATCGTCTATTGCCGAGAAGTTTCAGGCGATGGTTAATCTGGGCGCCCTGAATAGCCGAATGAAGGACTTTTATGACATCTGGCTGCTGTCCCGCCTGCACAGATTCCGCCTGGATAACCTTAAGGGGGCAGTTGAGCGCACTATTGAAAAACGCGGAACGGAAATTCCTGAAACCAGTCCGTTTTCTGCTGACTTTATGGACAGTAAACAGCCGCAATGGCAGGCTTTCCGAAAACGCCTTGGCCAGGACCACGTGCCTGAGGCATTTTCAGAAGTTGTAGAGGCGGTGGTTGAGTTACTCGGGCCGGTGATGGCGGGCAAAGCCACTGGCGGCACAAGGGCAGTCTGGCATCCACCCGGTCCATGGAGTTGGCAGGCCGATGGCTAATTTTATTTCGGAAGACAACATCGAGCAGGCGCTGTTGCAGCGCTTGCAGCACATTCACGGTTTCAATGTGCTGGATTGCTATACCTCACAACCGGAAGACCTGAACGATGGTTCACATCGTGCTGATAAGCGGGATGTGATTTTTCCGGTCGAACTCAAAACCGCCTGCCTCCATCTGAATCCCGGTATTCCTGAAAACAAGATCGACGAAGCGATCG
Source organism: Natronospirillum sp. (assembly GCA_965602035.1). Taxonomy (GTDB): domain Bacteria; phylum Pseudomonadota; class Gammaproteobacteria; order Pseudomonadales; family Natronospirillaceae; genus Natronospirillum. The sequence continues at coordinate 150,814 of OZ271919.1, forward strand.
AGCGGGTGATGAACCGGCGTGGGGCCATGTCCCCGATTGCTGCCAATCGGGAACTGTATGACTTGATCCGGGATGGCGTGCCGGTTCAGTTTGATGATGAGCGGGGCATTAAACAGCATGACAAAGTCCGGCTGGTCCATTTTGACGACCCGAGACAGAACCGGTGGCTGGCGGTCTCCCAGCTATGGATCAAATCCGTAGGCCAGGCTCCTAAAGCTGCCTACCGTCGCCCCGATGTAATCCTGTACGTCAACGGGTTGCCCTTGGTCTTTATCGAGCTGAAAAACTCCAGCGTGCGTCTGCGCAATGCCTTCGAGGATAACCTGCGCAGTTACCGGCACGATATCCCCCAATTGTTCCACTGCAATGCCTTCTGCATGTTGTCCAATGCCCTGGAAACCCGGGTGGGTAGTTTTACTGCCGGCTGGGAGCATTTCTTTAACTGGTTCCGGGTGGAGAACGAGAGCGAATCGGTCAATCGCAGGGATATTACTGAGCAGGCCACCAGCCTGGAGCATGTAGCGGATGGCTTGTGCAATAAATCACGTCTTCTGGACTATGTTGAGAACTTTATCCTTTTCCACAAAGGCGAAACCAAGATTATCGCCCAGAATCACCAGTTCCTGGGTGTCAACAACGCTTACAACCGTTTCCTGAATCGCCGCGAGCACGAAGGAAAACTCGGAGTTTTCTGGCACACCCAGGGGTCGGGCAAGAGCTTTTCGATGATTTTCTACGCTCGCAAAATTTTCCGCAAAGCCACGGGCAACTTCAGTTTCGTGGTGGTGACCGACCGGCAGGACTTGGACGGTCAGATCTACCGGAATTTTCTGAACACCGAAACGGTACAGAAAGCAGATGCCGCACAACCAGCCAACGCCGAGGAAATGCGCAAGTTCCTGGGGCAGAACAAGAAGGTGGTGTTCACCCTGATCCAGAAGTTCCGGTACGACAAAGGGCGCAAATACCCGCGACTGTTTGACCCCGAAACGGAAAACCGGGAGATCATAGTGATGGTGGATGAGGCTCACCGCACCCAGTACAAGAACCTGGCGGAAAATATGCGGGCAGGCCTGACAGGCGCTCACTTCCTGGCGTTCACCGGTACGCCGCTGCTAGGGCGTGACCGCAAGACCAACAACTGGTTTGGCGATTATGTGTCCGAGTACAACTTCCAGCAGGCGATGGAAGACAACGCGACTGTGCCGCTGTTTTATGAGAAACGTGTGCCGAAGGTTCTGATCCAGAACGACGACCTGGGTGATGAGTTCTACGAGCTACTGGAGGATGAAGACCTGGACGACGCCCAGCAGGAAAAGCTGGAGAAAAAGTACGCTCGGGAATTGGAAGTGATCAAGCGGGATGATCGCCTTGATACCATCGCCCGCGACATCGTGTACCACTTCCCCCGCCGTGGTTATCTCGGCAAGGGAATGGTCATCACACTGGACAAGTTCACGGCCGTGCGAATGTTCGACAAGGTGCAGCAGCACTGGAAAGACGAACAGAAACGCCTGCTGAAGCTCATCAAAGAGTCGACCAACGACGTTGAGAAGGCCCGCTTCAGGAAGATCCGGGATTACATGAAAACTGTCGACATGGCCGTAGTGATAAGTGATCCGAAAGCGGATGAGGAGAAATTCGAAAAGCAGGGGCTGGATATCAAGCCACACATCAAGCGCCTGGAACAGCTTGATGAACATATGCATGACGTGGAGTACAACTTCAAAGACCCGGAGCATCCGTTGCAGTTGGTGTTCGTGTGCGCCATGTGGCTAACGGGTTTCGATGCGCCCACCGTATCCACGCTGTACCTCGATAAGCCCATGAAGGGCCACACCCTGATGCAGACCATTGCTCGGGCTAACCGGGTAGCGTCATATCGCATCAAAGGCCACAGCGGTGACCTGGTCGAGAAGAAAAACGGCGAAATCGTCGATTACTACAACGTGTTCCGAAATATGCGCAAAGCATTGAAAGATTATGCCCAGGGCGCGGATGGTGAAGAGCAGCCGGTTCAGGAAAAGTTCGAACTCTTCAAATTACTCGATGATGCGGTGAGCCAGACATTTCAGTTCTGCCGAGAGCGTGATATCGAGTTGAACACAGTGTTTGAAAAGCAGGATACCTTCAAAAATATCGGCTTCTTCAACCAGGCCGCGGATATCCTTTTGAGCCAGGAAGACTGGCGCAAACAGTTCAACGTGTATGAGAACACTGTGACGGCGCTGTACGAGGCGTGCAAGCCGGAGATATTTCAAAAGCATGATAACCAGCGTATCGCCGCGATCCAGTACCTACGAGGCGTAGTGGATGCACTGGTGGACCAGGCCGATATTGATGAGATCAGTCGGAAGATCTCAGAGCTGCTTGATGAGAGTGTGGTAGTGGACAATGCCGAGGCTTTTAACATCAAGGAGCACCGCGCGGAATACGAGATCGTTCAGAAAGGGCAAGGCTGGGATCTGAGCACAATCAACTACGAGAAGCTGCGGGAAGATTTCAGGAAAGCCGAGTATAAGCACATTGAAATCGCGGACCTGCGCGCATTTATCGAAGACAAATTACAGCAGCTTCTGGACCAAAACCATACGCGCACTGATTTTGCCCAGCGGTTGCAGGAAATAATCGACAACTATAACTCCGGTAGCTCCTCTGCGGATGCCTATTACGAAGACCTTGTTCAGTATGTTGGCAACCTGAGAGAGGAATCAGAACGCCATATCCGTGAGGGTCTGACTGAAGATGAGCTGGAAATCTATGACCTCTTGAAGAAAGATCGGCTCTCGAAGGCCGAGGAACAGAAGGTGAAGCTGGCGGCGAAGGATCTGATCATTCGGTTACTGGAAGGCCACCCGAATGTTCTGGTGCAGGACTGGTGGAAGGATGGGCAGACGCAACGGGCTGTAAAGTCGGCTATCGAAGAGGTATTGGATCAGGATTTGCCGGAGAGCTATGACAGAGTCGCGTTCAAGGAAAAATGCGACAACGTTTTTGAGCTTGTCATATCATTCGCAGCGAATGGAAGAAAATGGGCCGCGTGAGTCAGTGTTGCCAGCCCTGCAGCCCAAAGTCGAGGTAAGTCCGCGATTTCTGCAGACTCACCTTCGGAATCGGCCTCGTGGGGCCGGTATCGCCTACGTAGGTTGTTACGTGTTCTCGGTCCGCCACGCCGGCCCGTCAACGACCGAGTAGGGGTAGAGTGCCGGCGGTTGAGACACCTCGTTCAGCCTCGTGATTTCATCATCGGTGAGGTCAAGCTCCGCCGCACCCAGGTTGTCTTCCAGTTGCTCCAGCGTACGGGCGCCGAGAATGACGGAACAGACAGTGGGACGGGCCCGCAGCCAGGCGAGGGAAATCTGGGCGTGGGTGGCACCGCGGGCTTTGGCGATATCGTCTACCGCACGCAGAATCTCCCAATTCTGTGGGCGATTGCGGTTGTTCCAGCTTTCCGGCCATTCTTCCGGTGACGTGGCTGCCCGGCCTTCAGTCGGTGCCTGGTCAGGGCTGTATTTTCCGGACAGGAAGCCCCCACCCAGCGGCCCCCAGGGGTGCAGCCCGAGGTTCTGGTCCCGACACAGCTCATCGAATTCGTAATCGATGTCCCGTTGTACCAGGCTGTATTGGTACTGAGCTGCCACAAACCGATGCCAGCCACGCAGCTCCGACACGCCCAGCGCCTGCGCCACGCGCCAGGCGCGCCAGTTCGAGACGCCGATGTAGCGTATCTTGCCCTGGGTGACCAGATCGTCCATGGCCCGTAGCGATTCTTCCATGGGCGTCAGCGGGTCCCAATTGTGCAGGTAATACAGGTCGATGTAGTCGGTTTTCAGTCGCCGCAGGCTGTCTTCGCAGGCGGTGAGTATCTGATGACGAGACAGGCCCTGGTCATTGGGACCGGGCTGTTCACGGTCGGGGAATCGAACCTTGGTGGCAATCAAGGTGTCTTCCCGCCGCTGGCCGTTCAGCGCCCGGGCAACAATTTCCTCTGATCGGCCGTGCGCGTACGCATTGGCGGTATCGATGTAATTACCGCCGGCGTCCTGAAAACGGTGTACCTGTTTGATAGCCTCACGCTCCGGGGTTGAACGGCTCCAGCCCTCGCCGAACAACATGGTGCCGAGACACAGGTCAGACACCAGCAACCCGGTGTTGCCAAGACGTTGATATTGCATAACGATGGTTTCCTTCTGACGGTGTCCGTGGAGTGTAGCTTACCTGTCCAGTGTGTGAATCAGGCTGGCTGAATCGGTACTGTCGCCTGTCAGTTGCGCAAGGCAATGGGTTCAACGGTGGTCGTCGTATTACCGCTGGTCAGCATGAGCTGGCCGTCGCTTATATTGCACTGCCAGTCCATGGTGCGCTGTACGTCGGCTGCTACTGCGGCAATCTGATCGTCCATTAACTGGTAAACGCTGAGGTTGCGGTAACGCTGCAGGGCGCTCTCCTGCTGTTTCCACCAGACTGACACCGAGCGGTCACCATAGGCATAAAGCTTTACCTGCCGGGCATGGTTTGCTGCCTTGCGCAGCCATTTTTCATCCGGCGTGCCAAAGGCAATCCAGGTGGTGATCTCGCCGGTCAGGGTGCGTTCCGCCAATTCCGGTTCGAAGTCGTCGCTGCTCAGGTCGGCCGTGAAGGACAGGTTGTCTGATGCATTGAAGATGAACGCCAGCATCCGGACGGCGAGCCGCGCATCGGTTTCCGAGGGATGCTGGGCCAGGGTCAGTGCATGGCTCTGATAGTAATGCCGATCCATGTCGGCGATCTGTAACCGTGCTTTGCGGATGGTTGCGGTGTTCGCCATGTCGTTCGGGGTCCTGTGGGCGCGACCACGGGTCGCGAATCGCAGCCTTGTGCAGCCCCTGGTGTCAGAGTGTGTAGGAGCGACCGGAGGTCGCGAGATTTACCAGGTGACGTCGACGCCGAGCAGGCCATAATGGAGCCAGGCAAAGGTGTAGACGCTGCCGGCATCGCCACCGCCTTCCAGTGTACGATACCCCGCACGCCAGCGCAGCCAGTCATTCTGTTCATACCGGGCAAGCAGGGCGGCATCAGTTGCCCGGCCCTGCGGACTGGCCAGCGTGTCGATATCAAACTCTGCAGACCAGCCAGCGCTGAACTGGCGTACCGCATTGAAATGCAGTAACGGCACGAATCCGAGGTTCGGGTCATCGGCGACGGTGCCATTCTGCTCCAGCCGTATATTGGCGTCCCGGACGAGAGCAGTTACACCAGTGCCGAGCTGCCATTCCGGCGATCGGTGGAATTCGTACCGATAGGTGAGCCGGTAGGTGTTGAAGGTGTAGCGCGCTGTGACCGGTGAATTGGCAGTAAAGGTCTCGCCCGCAAAGTCTGTGGCCTCGGGCAGCTCACCGGTGCCTTCAATAGAAACAGGCGCATACAGCGCACGCACCGTATGGCGCTCGTTGAATGTCTTTTCGAGATTCAAGCGAACATAGGGCACGGGTCCGGCACCCGTCAGGTTCATCAGGTCGAAGCGATCGCCTGAGTTGTCATTCGGAATCTGGGCGTCGTTGTAACTGAAACCGAGTGGGCCAGTCTCTGCAGTGAACGTCCAGCTACCGGCTAACGGCGCGGTCAACGTGAGCAGAGCGGCTGAAAACAAGCGGTGAAAGGTCATACAGTTCATCCATGGTAGTTATCGGTGTTGGCATACGTGAACACGGCGCCGACAGTTCATTATGACTTCAGGAGGGTCGCCGCCCAATCAAGAATCGCCTGGCGCCGATCATTTGGCTGGCGGTCCCAATTGGCGTATACCAGCTTCATACGTGGGTTTTCCCCGAGCATTTCCCGGTTGCGATGGAGAAAGTGCCAATACAGGCTGTTGAAGGGGCAACTGCCGGGGCCGGATTTCTTGCGCACATCGTAGGGGCAATCGCGACAGTAGTCGCTCATCTTGTTGATATACTGACCTGATGCGGCATAGGGTTTGCTGGCGATGAGGCCCCCGTCCGCGTATTGGCTCATACCACGCGTATTGGGCATTTCCACCCATTCGATGGCATCGACATACACGCCCAGGTACCAGGTGTCGACCTCGTCGGGGTGCACGCCCAGAAGCATGGCGTAATTGCCGATCACCATCAGCCGCTGGATATGGTGGGCGTAGGCGTGCTCCAGCGATTGCCCGATACTGTGGCTCAGGCAGGCCATATCGGTTTCACCGGTCCAGAAGAAGTCGGGCAGCGATCGATCGGCACCCAGCTCATTGTGTGATGCGTAGTCCGGCATGTGCGCCCAGTAGAGCGCGCGCACGAATTCCCGCCAGCCCAGAATCTGACGAATGAACCCTTCGACCTGGGCGATTGTGATAGTGCCCGGGTTGTGGCGCCAGTGAGTCTCGGCGGCCCGAATGACCTCCATGGGGTGCAGCATCTTCGTGTTCAGGCTGAATGACAATCGGCTGTGGTAGAGACTCCAGCCTCGATGGGTCATGGCATCCTGATAACGCCCGAACAAAGGGAGGCATTCGCTCAGAAAGTGCTCCAGTAATGCTCGGGATTGCTGGCGCGTCAATGGCCAGGGCACATCGTGCGGGTCAGCGTCACCGAACATATCCACACCGTGACGTTCAATCCGGGCGTTCAATTCGCTCAGGTCGTGGTGGAAACTGAGTGGCGCCGGCCATATTGCGTCTTTCGGCAGCTTTTCCCGGTTGTCCTGGTCGAAATTCCACTGGCCGCCTTCCGGTCTTCCATCGGGCGTCAGCAAGACCTGATGCTCACGCCGCAAGGCGCGGTAAAAGAACTCCATGCGGGAGTGCGGGTAACGAGCCCAGGCATCCCGCGGTGTAATGAAGTGCTCACTGTCCTGCATGGTGACGGTGACAGGCGCGGACTGAGCCCACTCGGCAAGCTGTCTGTCCAGCCTGTATTCATCGGGCGCCAGATAGCGCACACCCGTGGCGCCGGTTTCGGTGATCAATCGGTTCATCAACGCGGGCAGACTGTTTGCGTCAGCCGTCTCATCAAGCGTCAGCAGGCGGACGCGGTGGCCGGCCTCAGACAGTGCCCCGGCGAACCGGTGCATGGCACCCAGAAATGCCAGTACCTTTTGGCGATGGTGGCGCACATAACCGAGTTCCTGAGGTAACTCGGCAAGGATGAAGAGCACGTCCTGATCAACCGATCGAAACCAGCTGTGCCCGGCATTGAGTTGGTCGCCCAGAATCAGCCGCAGTTCGATGGTGACTTCCCTCCGGTTCGGCGGCACCGCTCACTGCAATAGCGGACCTGATGCCAGTCACGGGCCCATTTTTTTCGCCAGGTGAACGGTCGACCGCAGTTTAGGCAAGTTTTGGCGGGCAGGTCCTGCTTGTTACCTGTTATTCCACGGTGCTGATTTTTCATAATAATCACTGTCGGAAATTAATACCCGACTTACATACGACAACTCACCGTTGCAGGATTGCTGTCAGAGCAGGGCTATCAACTCCCTACCCAGAGCCTGAATCATTACACGATATTGATAGAGCCTGCCGCTAATTTTTCTTATTGTTGTCTCGCCTTCAGTGGTGGGTTGAACATATTGGTTCCTTCTCAGAAAAAGGAGAAAGCAATGATCCGTGTCTCGTCCTTGACGCGCTGCTACGGCGATTTGACAGCGGTCCATAACGCCGCCTTCAGCATTCAGTCAGGAGAAGTGGTTGGGCTACTCGGCCATAACGGTGCGGGAAAAACCACGATCATGAAAATGCTGACAGGTTACCTCGAGCCGACTGACGGTGAGATCGAAGTCGACGGGTTGAACATGGGGCCTGATACCCGAGCCATTCAGGCCCGAATCGGATACCTGCCCGAGAACTGCCCGGTCTGGCCTGAAATGACGGTGATCGATTACCTGGAGTACCAGGCTGCGCTGCGCAAGGTGCCGATGGCAAATCGGCAACGTGCTATTGCTGACGCTCTGCGACGAACCGACCTTAAAGATAAAGCAATGGACCCGATTCACACACTGTCGCGCGGGTATCGCCAGCGGGTCGGGGTCGCCCAGGCAATCCTCCACAGCCCCGATATTATCATTCTTGATGAACCGACGAACGGCCTCGACCCGACGCAGATCCGCCAGATGCGCACGCTGATCCGGGACCTGGCGAAATCTGCCACAGTCGTGATTTCCACGCACATATTGCAGGAAGTTGAGGCGGTGTGTGAGCGGGTTCTTATCTTGCGTGCCGGCGAAGTGGTGGTTGATTCGCCATTGATGGATCTGCAACGTTCGGACGGGTTTTCTGTTGTGGTTGCCGGTGACGCGGACCCCGAGGACGTACTGAGTAAGGTCGAAGTCGTTTCCGAAGTCACCCATCTCGGCGACGATGATATGGGAAGCCATTTTGAGGTGCTGGCTCCGGCAAGCTCGGGAGCCGCGATATCCCACGCCATTGTTGAGGCGGGGCTGGCTTTGCAGGCGCTCACACCTATTCGCCACGATCTGGAGTCTACATTTGCGCAGGTGGCAGGCCAAACGATTGTCGAAAAGGAGGAGGCCGCATGAACGAACGACAGTCAGAGACACAGATGCTGTCCATTCGTGCGGTGATTCGGAAGGAGTTTCGCGGCTTCTTTAGTTCACCGACAGCGTATCTGTTTGTGGGCGCTTTTCTTGCTGTTTCCCTCTTCGCCGTGTTCTGGGTAGAAGGGTTTTTCGCACGAAATATTGCGGATGTGCGGCCATTGTTTCAGTGGTTGCCACTTCTCCTTATTTTCCTGGTGGCGGCCCTGACCATGCGCAGTTGGTCTGAGGAGCGACGCGCGGGAACGCTGGAATCGTTGCTGACGTCGCCAGTTGGAATCTGGCCACTTGTTCTGGGGAAATTTGCCGCAACACTGGGGCTGGTCATGCTGGCGGTGCTGATGACAATACCGTTGCCTCTGACGGTAAGCTGGTTGGGCCCGCTTGACTGGGGCCCGGTGATCGGCGGGTATATTGCCACGTTGTTCCTGGCTGGCGCCTATATTGCCATCGGGTTGACGCTTAGTGCCCGCACCGATAACCCGGTGGTGGCACTGATCCTCACGGCGCTGGTGGGCGGAGCCTTCTACCTGATCGGTGCGAATGTACTGACAGACCTCGTGGGGCGGGACATAGGAAGATGGCTGTCGGCTCTGGGGACCGGGTCCCGATTCGACTCCATTGCCCGGGGTGTGCTGGACCTGCGTGACGTAGTCTATTACCTGAGCCTAACCGGGGTGTTTCTGGCACTGAATATATACCAGTTGCAGTCGTTGCGGTGGGCTGGTAACCCGGGCGGATCCGGCCACCAACAGTGGCGGTGGGTCACGGGTCTGGTCGCAGCAAACCTGGTTCTTGCAAATGTCTGGCTGGCGCCGATAGGCGGGTTGCGCATCGATTTGACGGCAGATAACCGGTATACGCTGAGTGAGGCAACGGAAACGCAGTTGTCCGGGCTGCAGGAACCTCTGCTGATAAAGGGATTTTTTTCCAATCGCACGCACCCGCTGTTGCAGCCAATGGTGCCGCGGTTGCAGGACTTGCTGGCGGCCTATGATGTGCTGGGCGGTGATCGTGTTCAGGTAGAAATCGTGGACCCTACAACAAGCCCCGAGGCAGAGGCTGAAGCGGCCAGTCAATATGGTATCCGGCCGGTTCCATTTCAGACGGCTGACCGGAATCAGTCGTCAATCGTGAACTCTTATTTTGATATTGCGATTGCCTACGGAGACCAGCAGGAAACCCTGGGATACCAGGATCTAATCCAACTGCGCGGTTCGGCGAGCCAGCGAACTGAGGTAGCGCTTAGCAATCCGGAGTATTCAATTACCCGCGCGATTCGCAGCGTCATGCGATCGTATCAAGGTGGCGGAGATCTGTTCGCGCCCTTTAACGACCCGGTTACGTTGAATGGCTATTTTTCACCGGCAGAGCAGTTACCGGAATCGCTTCGCACTCTCCGGGACTCACTTGTCAATTCCCTGCGTAACTATGCTGAGCAGTCTCCGAACGTACAGGCCAATATTGTGAATCCTGCGGCGGGGGGTGGCGAGTTAGCCGCAATTCTCCAGGAGGACCATGGGCTTCAGCCTCAAGTGGCCGGGTTGTTCAATACTCAACCATTCTGGTTCCACCTAATGGTCGAAGCCAACGGACAATCGGTTCCAGTGCCACCCGTAGACACGCTGGCGGCCAGTGACTGGACGCGCGCATTGGAAAATACGGTGCAGCGTCTTGCCCCGGGTGCTACACAGACCATCGCGCTGGTTGCGCCCGAGTCACCGGCGCCTCGTATGCGCTTGCAGCGGCCGCCGGCCGGACCTCAGTTTTCTCAGTTGGAAGATGCCCTCCGGGCCAATCAGCGTGTAATCCGCACTCAACTGCGAAATGGGCGCGTACCATCTGATGCTGACCTGTTAATGGTTATGGCCCCCAAAGAATTGACGGACAAGCAACAATTCGCCATTGACCAATTTCTGATGCAGGGTGGCAGCGTGGTTCTGGCGACCTCGCCCTTCGAGCCATCGTTTGGCCAGTCATTGTCGGCCACGCCAGTGGAATCAGGGATTACCGACTGGCTGACACATTACGGGGTTTCCATCCGGAACACCTTCGTTCTGGACACCCGGAGCGCCACCTTGCCGGTGCCACGAACGCGAACGGTCGGCGGTCTGCAAATGCGGGAATACCAGCAGTTGCCATATCCGCATTTCCCGGATCTGCGTGGGGCGTCAATCAACCCGGAACACCCGATCACGTCGGGCCTGAACCAGTTGACCATGAACTGGGTGTCGCCGGTGTCTGTTGATATGCCGCAAGACGGCTCCCTGACAGCCACCGAGCTGTTGCGGTCTTCGTCGAACAGCTGGACTCACGACGGCACCGATCTGCTTCCGGATTTTGAGACATACCCGGAGCGAGGGTTCCCAGAAGCCGATGACTCGGAAACAGGGCCGCAACTGCTCGCGGTTGCAGTGACTGGCACGTTCGAGTCCTATTACCAGGATCGGGAGTCGCCGCTGGTCGCTGCTCCGCAAGGGGAATCTTCGGATAGCGAGCCGTCTGCCAGTGAGTCCGGCGAAGATGACGGCGCCACGGATCCGCGTTTTTCCGGTGTGATACAACAGTCTCCGGACGGCGCAAAACTTTTGGTTGTAGGTAGTCGCTCAATTGCCAGTGATACGGCGCTGGACCTGACATCGGTGGGGATGAATACCGCTTACCGTCAGCCGATTCACTTCCTTCAGAACGCCATCGACTGGTCTCTCGGCGACCCGGCCCTGTTGGCACTCAGGGGAAAAACCGAGCTGGCGCGCACACTCGAGCCATTGACTCCCGCGCAAAGGCAGTTCTGGGAGGCGCTCAATTACGGCATGGCCGTTCTGGCGATGGGGCTGCTGGCGTTCTGGCGACACCGAGTACGTATATCGGATCGGGTGCGTTACCAACGAATTCTGGCGGAGGTGTGATATGACTCGATTGTTGAAGTGGCTTTCCGTGCTTCTGGTCGTCCAGTCTGGTCTGGCCATAAGCCTTTGGGCGGTTGACCGACCAGTTGGAGCACCTGACCGAGCGGAAGGCCCATTACTGAGCTTTGATCCACGGAACGTAGAGGTCGTCGAGATCACTGGTACGGGTGACAATCGGGTGACACTTGAAAGGCAGGAAAACGGCTGGGCATTGGCATCGGCCAATGGCTTTACTGCCAGCGAAACCCGGGTGACTCAGTTGCTGGAAACATTGTCCGGGCTGGAGGCTCCTTCGGTGCCAACAGCTACATCGGAGGGGGCTCGAGCACGGTTTCGTGTGGCGGACGACGACTTCCAGCGGCGGGTTGAGCTGACGCTCGAATCTGGAGACACACAGACCCTGTATGTCGGGGAATCGGCAGGCCGCAACCGGAGTCAGGTGCGGGTAGCGGCCGAGGACGCCATCTGGGATGTTGAACTCGCTACGTTTGAGGTCCCCGATGAGGCCAGCGCGTGGCGCGATAAGACGGTGCTTCAGATAGCGCCAGATGCGGTCGAGTCGGTTGTCGTTAATGGTGAAAAGCGGCCGAATGCGGAGGTCGATCCCATTCTGGATGCACTCGGGTCCTGGCAGTTTGACACTCTGTTGGGAGAGGAGGAACGCCCCGAATATGGTCTGTCGGATCCGCTGCACACCATCCAACTGATGATGAGCGAGAGCGAGGGCATAACCCTGGCAATTGGTGAGCGTACGGATACTGACAATGCCCGGTATGTTGTCAAACGCTCTGATCGCGCGGAGTATTTCGGGTTCAGGCCAGATAGCATCCAGCCGTTATTGAGCGCCCTCTAGGTGCGCAACGCGTGTGAGCGGCGAACGGGCACTACTCGTTCGCCGCCAGTCGTGCCAATGCGTCTCCATCCACTCGGTAGCCGATCCATTCCGTCATGGGACGCGCTCCAAGTGACTCATAGAATTCAATTGACGGCGTATTCCAGTTCAGCACGCTCCACTCGAAACGTCGACACCCTTCCTCAACAGTTTTTCTGGCCAAAGCGACCAGTAGCGCCTTGCCTGCTCCGCGGCCGCGGGCCTCCGGTGTTACGTAGAGGTCTTCAAGGTATATGCCGCGTTTGCCGGTCCAGGTGGAGAAATTATAGAAATAAAGCGCAAAGCCAACCGCGCCTTCCGGGGTTTCTGCGATCAGGCAGTGGGTGGTGGAACCAGCGCCAAACAGCGCTTGCTCGATGTCTGACTCGGTCGCTTCCACGGCGTCGGGCTCGCGCTCGTAATCGGCGAGCTCTCGGATAAAAGCAAGAATCTGAGGGACATCATTGATGCGGGCCCGGCGAATGGTGGGGTTGCTCATGTCAGGTAAAGGACCATTGATCGTTAATGGCGGGAACATAGCATAAACAACCCGATAACGGGGACCTGGCAGCCCGGTCAGTCATCCCGCCTGCGACGACGCAAAGCCGGCCAGCGAGAGAATGCCAGGATATACAGAAACAGCAGGTTCACGAACGGCACGAACATAAGCAGGCTCCAGAAGCCGGAATAACCGGCTTTCGTGGTAATTCGCCAGAACGGCAGAAGCAGCACTGCAAATGCGACCAGCATGCCGATACCATGGCCGCCCCAACCGGCTTCCCAATACATCATATGAACTCCTCTATGCCACCTGTGAGAAGTATAACGCACTGTCAGGCGATACCGGGGGGCGGAATGTCCCGTCGTCAGTCGCTGAGTTCGTTCTCTGACACCGCCTGACGCATACGCCGGCGCAGAATCGGGCCGACGAGGTAGGGCAGCAGCAAACCAATGCCGGCGACAATCCAGAGGCCGAGCGCCAGAGGCGTGCCCCAGAGAATGGACCAGTCGCCATCTGACAGCACCATGGCATGGCCCAGATTCTTCTCCATTTCCGGACCCAGCAGCAACCCGAGAATAATGGGTACGAGCGGCATTTCCAGTTTGCGCAGTACATAGCCGGCAACACCGAATGCGACCATGAAGTACAGATCAAACGGGCTGTGGCTGATGGAGTAAATCCCCACGAAAGCGACCATGGTCACCAGTGGCAATAGATACATGGGCGGCACCGACAGCAATTTTACGAAAATACCGACCAGTGGCACGTTGAGAACCAGCAGGAGGAAGTTACCGATCAGCAGGGCGGCGATCACGCCCCACACCAGGTCGGCGTTCTGCGTAAACATGAGCGGCCCGGGCGTGATGTTGAGTGAAATGAGCATGGCCAGCAGCACGGCAGTGGTGCCGCTTCCCGGAACACCCAGGGTCAGCATGGGCACCAGTGCGCCGCTGGACGCCCCGTTGTTGCCTGCCTCCGGTGCTGCCACACCCCGCGGGTCTCCGTCACCGAACTGACTTCGCTTGCCCAGATAGCGCTTTTCCAGCGTATAGCTGATAAAGCTGCCCAGTGATGCACCGGCACCCGGCAGAACCCCTGAAATAAACCCGAGGATACCGCCGCGAAACATGGTGGGAATGGTGCTTACTACGTCGCGAACGCTCAGTGCCAGTTTGCCCATGGTAATCTTCTCGCGGCCGGCACCGGCTTTTTCTTCGATAAACAGCAGCAGTTCCGAGATGGCAAACAGGCCGACGATTGCAAGAATGAAGTCAATGCCTTCATAGAGCTTCAGCACGCCGAAGGTGTAGCGCTGCGTCCCGGTTGCAATATCAATGCCTACTGTAGACAGCATTATCCCCAAACAGGCGGCCACCACGGTTTTCATTGGATTCCTGCCGGTAATACCTCCCAGTGTGGCGAATGCCAGAACGAACAGGGCAAAGTATTCGGCCGGGCCGAATGTGAGTGCAAACCGCGCCAGTATCGGTGCCAGCAGGATCAGGCCGATCGTGCCGATCAGGCCTCCCATGAAGGAGGCAATCGCTGAAATGGCCAGAGCTTCAGCCGCTTTTCCCTTGCGTGCCATCGGAAACCCGTCGAGGCAGGTCATCATGGCCGGCTCGTCACCGGGAATATTCAGCAGAATGGACGAGATGCGACCACCATACATGGCCCCGGCGTAGACGGCGGTCAGCAGTATCAGGGCGGTGTCCGGTGCCAGCCCGAGTGTGAAGGCCAGCGGTATCAGGATCGCGACGCCATTGGCGGGGCCGAGGCCCGGCAGTGCGCCGATCAGTGTACCCACGAATGCACCCAGAAGGGCGAACATCAGATTGTGCGGTGTCAGTGCTACCGCAAAACCGTCCATCAGAAAGTTGAGCGTTTCCATGGTCAGCCCTCCGGTAACGCCAGGATCCCTGCCGGCAGGCTGAGCTGCAGCAGGTTATTGAACAGAAAGAACACGACTACAGCACTGATTAACCCGGTCAGCAGAGCGGGGCGTAGGCGAGCGCCCATGCGCCAGCACAGGAACCCTACGGCCGCTGTGGTTGTGGGAATGAAGCCGATCGGCTCAAGCATGAATGCATAGGCGATCAGTGTGAGCACGGCATAGATCAGCTCCAGTGCTGTTTTGCCGCCGGGCCATGGGTGGTCGGGATCCGGACGAAAAATCAGGTACAGACTGGACAGCGCCAGAATCACAGAAAGAATAGTCGGGAACGTCTGCGGCCCAATGGCCTCCTGGCCGCCGAACGGCGGCGGCCATTGTTGAGCGCCCCAGCCGTACGCGACGGCCAGGACGATCAGGCAGACCCCGAGAACGCGGTCGCCATTGAGTGTCATTGCAGCAGCCCTATTTCACGAGACAGTGTCTCAATGTCATCGATCTGGTTCTGCACGAACGACTCGAACTCATCTGCCGGCGGGTGGAACGGCATCAGCCCGTTGCGCTGCATGACCGCTTTCCACTCCTCGCTGGCGTAGAGCTCGTCAATGGCATTGACCCAGTAGTCCTTCGCTTCCTCGTCGGCGTACTTGGGCATATAGAAGCCGCGCCAGTTCGGACCGAGCGCGTCAATACCCTGCTCGCGGGCCGTCGGGATATGGCTGAACTTGCCGGGCAGGCGCTCTTCGGACAGGATCGCCAGTACACGCAGGTCACCGGAGTCCATGAACCCGGTAGCCTCGCTTATGTCTCCGGTAAACGCGTCAACGTGGCCACCGACTACCTGGCTCAGAGCCTCGCCGCCGTTGTTGTACGACAGGTAGGCGATTTCGGGCAGGTTCTCCACACCAGCTTCGCGTGCCGCGATCAGTACCTTGAGGTGGTCCCAGCCACCGTTGGCGCTACCACCGGCGAACTTGACCGAACGCTGGTCTTCCTGCAAGGCGTCCATGAGTTCGTTCAGGTCGTCATACTCGGAATCCTGACCGACGGCGATAATGCCGTAGTCGGCACCCAATGCGCCGACCCATTTCACCATGTCGGAGGTCATGCCCGGAAACTGTTGCTGCGCCAGCCGGCTGGTTGTGGCGGTAGACGCGGCGACCAGCAGGTTGTTGTCGTCACCGCGCTTGCTCACTGTGTGAGCGTAGGCGACGCCACCGCCGGCACCTGCCATGTTAGTGGTTCGGACATTGCCGGGTACCATATCCAGATCGCGCAAGGTTTCACCAACGCTGCGACAGGTGAAATCCCAGCCGCCACCCGGGTCAGCCGGCGCAATGCATTCCACGTTGCGCGAGGGGTCCCATGCGGAAGCAGACAGTGTAATGGCGGCCAGGCCGACCCCGACCGTGAGAGCGGTTATTGATTGCTTGAGCTTCATGATTTTGCCTCTCGTTTGTTGTTGTCGAGCACACCGCGTTGCCGGTGTGATGAGCAAAACTAGAAGCGATCCTGCCTTTGGAAAACCTTAGGAACGTATTGCCTTTAAAGGACTTTCCGCATTTTTTGTTCATAATGTTTACGGGCGTTTGACACTCCGATTCGTTAAGGTAGCGCCCAGAACGCCCATGGTCGGCTCCGGTGTCGTGCTGTCAGAAGCAGATGCGATCCGGCCGGATCAACTGTCGAACAACAATACTGCCCGGCGTGATGATAAGCGTACTGCGAAAGCTGAAACTGAAAACCCGTATGATCCTGATCCTCGGTCTGGTCAGCGCCCTGCAGACCGGTCTGATCGGCGCG
Source organism: Natronospirillum sp. (assembly GCA_965602035.1). GTDB lineage: Bacteria > Pseudomonadota > Gammaproteobacteria > Pseudomonadales > Natronospirillaceae > Natronospirillum. The sequence goes on from OZ271919.1 coordinate 167,328, forward strand.
TTTGCCTGGTATTACCTGGCTGATTCACTCGATGATCAGATCGGTGAGCGCGCGCTCAAAGTGGCGCGCACGATCGCGGCCATGCCAGGGGTGATCGAGGGCGTAAAACAGCGCGACACCGAGTGGTTGCAACCGCTTCGGGAGCAGTTGGAAGACACCAACGAGGCACTGTTTATCGTCATAGGTGACGCGTATAATATTCGCCTCGCACACCCCAATCCGGAGAAGATCGGCCACTCTATGGCTGACGATGACGACGATGACGGCAGCATTGCTCTTGAGCAGGGGCAGGGGTACGTCAACAAGGCCCACGGCAGTCTGGGCCTGTCCATGCGCGGTAAAGCCCCCATATTTGACGGGGCCGGCGGAGAGATCATCGGTATCGTGTCGGTCGGGTATTCCCTGAATCAGGTCAGTGCGACCATTCAGCGTTATCATCTGGGGCTGCTCAGTGTCGTGGTACTGATGCTGTTGTTCAGTGTGTTCACGGCCATTGTCATTGCCTCCCGATTCAAGCGGGAGATATTCGGTCTGGAGCCGGACCAGATCGCCCGATTATTCGAGGAGCGCGATGCCACGCTGCAGTCCGTGCGTGAAGGAATCATAGCTATCAACCGGGGTGGCCTGATCACGACGTTTAACCGGACGGCGATTGAAACACTGGGACTGGCGCCGGATACCCGGCTGGCGGGGCGCCATATCTCGGATGTTCTGCCCGAAAGTGACATGCTGTCACTCCTCGACACGGGGGAGCCGCAATTCGACCAGGAAGTGTGGCTGCAGGGCCGACACATGATCGTGAATCGACTTCCCCTGCGCCAGGGATCCGGCGGTGAAATTACCGGTGTTGTGTCCAGCTTCCGGCCTCGGGATGAGCTGGATCAGGTCAGTCGAAGGCTGACGAGAATACAGCAGTACGCGGATGCGTTGCGCAGTCAGACGCATGAATACTCCAACAAATTGCACACCATCGCCGGGTTGATCCAGATTGGTGCCAGTGAGGAGGCATTGGCGCTGATCGGCAATGAGGTGCGAGACCACCAGGCGCTGATTCACCTGCTGCTGGATGCGGTACCTGATCCGGTGGTGGCAGGATGTCTGCTGGGGAAATACAACCGGGCGCGTGAGATGGGACTGACTCTGGAGATAGATCCGGACAGCCGCATGGCAGATATTCCGGATTCACTGCCGCGTGACCAGTTGGTGATGATGCTGGGTAACCTGATTGATAACGCCCTCGATGCGACCCATGAGACGAATCCGGACGGCGGCATTGTGCACCTCAGCATGACCGACCTCGGCAGGGACCTGGTGTTCGAGGTGGAAGACCAGGGGCCGGGCATTGCGGACAGTGACCGCGAGCGAATTTTTGAACGAGGGTATAGCAGTAAAGCGGAAGCGAATCATGGAATCGGTCTGCATCTGGTCAAGCAGTTTGTCACGCGCTGGGGTGGATCAATTACCTTTGCCGCTGCTCCGCATGGTGGTTCGCGGTTCACGGTTTATCTGGCCAAGTCACCGGGCAGAATGGGCGTATACGGAGAGAATAATGAGAACGCTGAGTCTGCTGATAGTAGAGGATGACCCTAAAATTGCCGAGATCCAGCGGCGGTTCGTCGAGCGACTGGAGGCGGTGGAACTGACGGGCATTGCACACAGTCTGGAAGAGGCGCGCGATCTGGTGGAAGTGCTTCAGCCGGATCTGATGCTGCTGGATGTCTATTTTCCGGAGGGCGACGGCCTGGATCTGCTGCGAGACCTGCGTGCCGCCAACAGTGCCACTGATGTCATCCTGGTAACGGCTGCCCGTGAGGTTGACACCGTGCGCAGCGCGCTCAGAGGTGGCGTGTTTGACTATATTCTGAAACCTTTGGTGTTTTCACGCCTGCAGGAAGCCATAGACAACTACCGCCAGCACCTCGACAAGCTCGACAGTATGCATCAGGTCGAACAAAAAGCCGTTGATGCCCTGTTGCCGCATGCCGGTGGCGAGGGACAGGCAACCAGCGGTTCTGCAGAGCGCCTGCCCAAGGGCATTGATGGCATTACGCTGGACAAGATTCGGGCAGTTGCGCTGGACCGGGGAACGTGGAGCGCAGAGGATGTGGGCCAGTGTATCGGTGCGTCGCGCACGACCGCGCGCCGTTACCTGGAATATCTGGTGTCCACCGGGGAACTGGAGGCGGAAGTCAACTATGGCACGGTTGGGCGTCCGGAGCGGCGATATCACGCGGTCTGAATCGACAGTTTTTTCGCATCAGTGTCATGGTCTATCTGCGGGTAAGCACGCGTACGCTGGTTTGACCAGGCAACGCGGCTTCAGAAATGCATACACTATACTGGCTCACTCGCGATCTCCGTGTTCAGGACAATCCGGCACTGCTCGCCGCCGCCCGCAGTGAGCAATTGCTGTGCGTGTATGTGGTTGAGCCTCGCTGGTTCCGACAGGGGCGATTCCAGGCCCGACCCATGGGCGAAAAGCGATGGCAGTTCCTGTGGGAGACATTGATGGCGCTGGAAGAATCGCTCGGAGCACTGGGGCAGCGCCTGCATATTGCGTACGGCGACCCGGTGAAAACACTGCCTGATCTTTGCCGTGAGCACGGTCTGCAGCGTGTGGTAACCAGCGTCGTTCCCGGTACCGAAGAAGCCGTCATGTGGGAGCGCCTGCAACGGGCGATGCCCGGCGCCTGTTTTCAGTCCGTCGAGACACTGAGCCTGCTGCATCAGGCAGACCTGCCCATGTTGATCGAGGAGTTGCCGGAGACGTTCTCGGCGTTCAGGCGTCGAATCGAAAAAGCGGGCCTGTATGCCCGGCCGACTGTGTCGGCGCCCACCAAACTGCCGCCTGCACCCGGGTTTCCAGAGGACGGTCGAGTACGGTGTCCGACGCCTCGCGCGGGGAACCAACTGATTGTCCGGGGTGGAGAGTCGAACGGACAAGCGCAATTGAGCCATTATCTTTTCGAGTCAGACCGAATCGCCCGGTATCGTGAAACGCGCAACGCGCTCGACGATGCAACGGCGTCCAGCCGGCTGGGCTTCTGGCTGGCAAACGGATCACTGTCGGCGGCTCATGTCGCTGTCGAGATTCAGCGGTATGAGCAGAGCCGCCAACGCAACGACTCCACGTACTGGCTCTGGTTCGAACTCCTCTGGCGGGAGTATTTCTTCTGGTATGCCCGTCATCATGGGAGTCGCCTGTTCCAGTTCCACGGTATCAGCGACGTCGGCCCCGCCACCAGTTTCTATCCGCACCGATACGAGGCCTGGCGCGCCGGGTCAACTGAATGGCCGTTGGTTAACGCTGCCATGAACCAACTGCGAGAGACCGGCTATCTGTCAAACCGGGCCCGGCAGATTGTGGCCAGCGCCCTGGTCAACGAGCTCGGCCTGGACTGGCGCTTCGGTGCCGCCTGGTTTCAGCAGGAACTGATCGATTATGACGTCGCCAGCAATTGGGGAAACTGGCAGTACATTGCCGGTGTCGGCGCCGATGCGCGTGGTGGGCGACATTTCAATCTGAAAAAACAGGCTGCCCAGTTTGACCCAGACGGAGAGTTTGTGGCCCGTTGGGGCGGTGTCGCCCGATCACCGGTCGGGCTGCACACCGTGGACGCGGCAGATTGGCCGATAGATCCATCAAAGGGAACTTCGGGTTGAAGGCCCCACAGCGGTTGGTTGGCGATAGCATGAATATGGAAGATTTCCGAAGAGTCAATTAAGAGAAACTATCAAGGCTCTAGGTAAGGAGTAATTAACCTTTGCCACGCTAATCTATAGTATTCGTCCTGTTTCCGGCAATGACGCCGGGACACTTCCCCTGTTAACCACGACCTTCAAGGAGCTGACTGTTAATGTCATCTTATATCAACGCAGAAGTTAAGCCATTTACCGCCACCGCGTTCCATGACGGAGAGTTCATTCCCGTCAGCAACGAGGATATGAAAGGCAAGTGGTCCGTTGTTTTCTTCTACCCGGCTGATTTCACCTTCGTATGCCCCACCGAGCTCGGTGACCTGGCTGACCATTACGAAGAGTTCAAGAAGCGGGACGTTGAGATCTATTCCGTGTCAACTGACACTCATTTCACACACAAGGCGTGGCACGACAGCTCGGAGACCATCAACAAGATCCAGTACCCCATGATCGGTGACCCGACCGGCACGATTACCCGCAACTTCGGTGTCATGATCGAGGAAGATGGCCTGGCCGAGCGTGGTACGTTCGTGATCGATCCGGATGGCAAAATCCAGCTGGTCGAAATCAACGCCGGTGGTATCGGCCGTGATGCAGCCGAGCTGCTGCGCAAGATCAAGGCTGCCCAGTACATTCGCGCCAACCCGGGTGAGGTATGCCCTGCGAAGTGGCAGGAAGGCGAAGAAACGCTTGAGCCGTCACTGGATCTGGTCGGCAAGATCTGATCACCTGACCTATCACATTAATGGCGGTTGCCCCGGTTCCGGGGCAACCCGTTTGGCTTTTTTCGAGACGAACTCCTTCCACAAGGACAGGCCATGCTTGATTCAAAGATTAAATCCCAATTGGACAGTTACCTGGGGCACATTGCTCAACCGATCGAGTTGAGCCTGTCACCCGGGAACAGCGATAAAGGACAGGAACTGCTGAGCCTGGCCACGGAAATCAGCGAGATGTCGGATCGGATTTCCCTCAGGCACGTATCCGCCGACCGTGAACCGAACCTGGGTGTTGCGCCCGCGGGGGAAGCGCCGCGTGTGAATTTTGCCGGCATTCCGATGGGGCACGAATTTACGTCTCTGGTTCTGGCACTGTTGCAGGCCGGTGGCCACCCGTCAAAGGCGGATCCCGCTTTACTGGACCAGGTACGGGCGCTGAAGGGCGAATTCCGTTTTGAAACCTACATTTCGCTGTCGTGCCAGAATTGCCCGGATGTGGTGCAGGCACTGAACCTGATGGCCCGGGTTAACCCGAAAATTCAACACAGCATGATCGACGGCGGGCTGTTTCAGGACGAGGTGGAAGAGCGCGGCGTCATGGGTGTTCCCGCGGTCTTCCTTAACGGTGAACCGTTCGGACAGGGCCGCATGAGTCTGGCGGATATAGTCGGTAAGCTGGACCAGGGCGCCAGTGAGAAGCAGGCAGCGCAGTTGCAGGAGAAAGAGCCCTACGATGTACTGGTTGTGGGTGGCGGCCCTGCGGGCGCTGCGGCGGCCATCTATGCCGCGCGAAAAGGCATTCGCACGGGTCTGGTTGCCGAGCGTTTCGGCGGACAGGTGGCGGATACCCTGGGCATCGAGAACATGATTTCCATGCCTTATACGGAAGGCCCGAAGCTGGTCTCGCAGATGGAACAGCACGTCCGCGACTACGACGTTGATATCATTACCGACCAGCAGGCGGCACAGATCCGGCGGCGCAATTACATCGAACTGGATCTGGCCAGCGAGGCGACCTTGCGCAGCCGGTCGGTGATTCTGGCGACGGGTGCGCGCTGGCGGGAGTTATCGGTTCCCGGGGAGCAGGAGTACCGCAACAAGGGTGTGGCGTACTGCCCGCACTGCGATGGGCCGTTTTATAAGGGTAAGCGGGTTGCCGTTGTCGGTGGCGGAAATTCGGGTATAGAGGCAGCCATTGATCTTGCCGGCATTGTCGAGCACGTGACGGTTCTGGAGTTTGCCGACACACTCAAGGCTGACGATGTACTGCAACGCAAGGCAGAGTCACTGCCTAACGTCGAGATTATTCGCAGTGCCCAGACGACGGAAGTAGTGGGGGATGGCAAGAAAGTAAACGGTCTTGTCTATACGGATCGCCGGAGCGGAGAAAGCCACAACCTTGCGGTGGCAGGCATTTTTGTGCAGATTGGTCTGATACCGAACTCGGAATGGTTGCAGGGCAGCGACATTGCCCTCAACCGGTACGGTGAGGTAGAAGTTGATGCTCGCGGCGGCACGTCCATGCCCGGTGTGTTCGCAGCCGGCGATGTCACCACGGAGCCCTACAAGCAGATCGTGATCGCCATGGGAGCTGGCTCAACGGCAGCGCTCAGTGCGTTTGACCATCTGATCCGTACGCCGGACCCGGCGGCCGCGACGGGCACTTCAGCGGTGAATGAACCGGCTGAAACGGCTGAAGACGAAGCCGAAACCGCCTGATCGGGGCGGCCTCAGCGGTTGTGGGGCCGTCAATGGAGGGCCCCATGAGTGTAAAGCTGTTCCTGGCCAGTCTGGTCGGCGCACTGCTGACTGGCTGCGCCGGGTTTCCGGCCACCCCCTCAGCACCGCCACCTTTCATTGGCGATGGCCGCTACGCTGTCTACGTTGTGCACCATGGCTGGCACACCGGTCTGGTGGTTCGCGCGTCCGGGTTGGATTTTTTGTCTGAAGACAACGGCTGGCTTGAACTGGGCTGGGGTGATCAGGGTTTCTATCAGGCCGGGGCCATAAACCCCTGGTTGGCGATGAGTGCCGTCGCCTGGCCCACAGACTCGGTGATACGCGTTCGGACACTCCCCGCAAACCCGGCGCCTTTTATGGCCGGTGCCGGTGTCGTGAAACTCTGCGCCAGACCGGACCAACTGGACGCGTTGCTGGATTTTCTGAGCGCCAGCTTTGCAGTCGATTCGACGGGCGATCTTATCCGCTCTTCCGGCGAATCGCCGGTGAGCGGCCGGTTTTATCAGGCACGTGGCGATTATGTTCTCACCCGGACCTGTAACTCCTGGGTGGCGCAAGCACTGCGGCAAATGGGTATTGAGCTGGACGGTGTGTTCACGGCAACTGCGGGTAGCCTGATGCATGCGCTGCATGAACTTGAAGCACTAGATACCGTGAGGATGCTGGACGATGCCCCTTCATCCCCGTCAGCAGATGCAATGAGCTGTGGCCAGAGGGGTGTGTGACAATGTGCTACCCAGTGCAGAGCGCACCGGGTAGCGCGGGTTCATCGTTAATCAGTAGAACTCGTCGTAATGGACGTGCTCGAGGTCGACTTCCATCATGAACAGCATTTCCTGCATGGCCTGCGCCATGGCTGGAGGACCGGCGAAGTAGATCTCACGGTTCTTCAGTTCGTCGCCCAGTACGTCCTTGGCCAAGTCATGCACAAACCCGGTCGGCCCGGTCCATGAACCGTCGTCATCGTCCGGGTTGGAGATGGCCGCATGGAAGTGAATGGTGTCACCGAAGCCCTCCAGCTCTTTCAGAATGTCCTCGCCGCAGATGTCCTTGCTGGTACGCCCACCGAAGATGAAATCCAGCCGCCGGTTTTTCAGTTCCGGGTGAGCGGCTGCCGCGCGGGCAATAGAGATCATGGGGGAGAGACCCGAACCGCCGGCAATACAGACGATATCGCGCGGAGAATCTTCCTGAATGAAGGCCGTGCCATACGGGCCGTCAATGTTGATTGTGTCACCGGTCTGAACGCCATCGAACAGCTTTGTGGTGGCCTCGCCGCCCGGCACTTTCTTGATCTGGAACGACCAGGTGCTGCCATCACCCGGCAGATTGCACATGGAGTAGGCTCTTCCGCCCTCTACACCCGGCAGATGCAGCAGAGCATACTGGCCGGGAATAAAGCCATTCGGCTTTTCCACGTCAAACTCGAATTCCTCAATATCATGCGTCAGAGAATGACGGCTGCGCAGCGTCGCGGCAGTCTGCACAGGGCGGTGTTTGGGTTCGTAGTCGTCGTTGGGACGCATCTTGATCCGGCAGTCGCCCTGGGGCACCGCCTGGCATCCCAGGTAGCGCCCGCGTTCAAGGTCCCGTTTGCCCAGTGCCGGTGGATCTTCCCTCAGGTGTTTGACTTCGCCCTCCAGCAACGTGAACTTGCAGTTGCCGCAGGAACCGACGTTACAGGCATAGGGGAACCCAATGCCGTTGCGAAGAGCAGAGCGCAGGATGGTATCACCGTCCTCGCATTCGTAAGTCAGTTCATCCTTTCGGGTTTCAATGTGCACCTGAGCCATAGTGGTAACGTCCTCTGACAATTGATAGGGCAGTGTCGGCGATCGGATATTCAATCACGGGCGCCGATGACGATCAAGTTTGGTATACCAAAATCAGACAATATGCCCGATGGAAACAGTGTTCCGCAAACGATAGTCGATTGCGAGCGCAGCGTCGAGGGGCGGCGGCCCGGAAGCCCGTCATCTGGCGTGTCGGGCGTTGCTTTCGGTGACACCAGAGGCTGCCGGTAAGGCTGTGGGTCAGGAGTCTCAGTACTGGTGGTCGACCAGATTGGGGCCGAGCCGGTAGGCGAAAGCCCATTCCGCCCGTATAATGCCGCGCCACACTCACTGAATTTCGGGTTGTCGACATGCTGTTACCCTTTATTGGCCTCCTGGTTGGTCTGGTGGTTCTGGTCTGGAGTGCTGACCGGTTTGTGGAAGGGGCGTCCGCGGTGGCGCAGGCACTCAGGGTGCCGCCCCTGGTAATCGGCATGGTCATTATCGGGTTTGGTACATCCGCGCCTGAACTGATTGTGTCTGCGGTTGCGGCTCTTGACGACAACCCGGGGCTGGCGCTCGGCAACGCCTACGGATCCAACATCGCGAATATCGGCCTCGTTATCGGTACTGCGGCCCTTCTCGTGCCCATGGTCGTGAGTTCAGGTGTGGTAAAGCGGGAGTTCTCGATACTTATCGGTATTACACTGGTTTCAGGTTTGCAGATACTGGACGGCCAGTTGAGCCGGCTCGATGCGCTTGTCCTGCTGGTGCTTTTTGGGGTGGTGATGGGCTTCACGCTCTGGCAGGCGTCCAGAAAGCCGCTGGATGAGCTGAATGCTGAAATTAATGCCGAAGTCGGTGCCGATGGTATGGGGGTCGGGAAAGGGTCTCTGTGGCTGGTGCTCGGGCTTGTTCTGCTTATTGCGTCGTCAAGGCTCCTCGTATGGAGTGCAGTGGAGGTGGCAACAGCGTTCGGGGTAAGCGAAGTCATAATCGGCCTGACGGTTGTGGCGGTGGGCACCTCGCTGCCCGAGCTGGCTTCCGCGCTGGCTGCTGTGCGCAAGAATGAGCACGACCTGGTGCTCGGTAACATTCTGGGGTCCGCCGTGTTCAACACGCTGGCAGTTGTCGGTATCGCGGCGGCTCTGCGCCCGTTTGCCGTGGACAGTGAGATCCTGTGGCGTGACTGGCCGGTCATGATGGGGCTGTCACTGCTGCTGATGTTTATGTGCCTGGGTACACGCAAAAAGACCGGCAAGGTGAACCGTCTTGAAGCCGGATTGCTGCTGACGATTTACGGCGGCTACACCGGCTATCTGGTGTACCTTGTGTTGCAGGGGAATCTGACGCTGCCCGTCTGATTATTGTCTCTCGTTGATTACGCGGGCAATTCCGGTCAGTGCCGCAAGTACGCTCAGGACGGCGGCTGTGATAATTGCGCCGTTCAGCGAACCGCCGGCCAGTATCCAGAGTACGCCGAAAAGGGCGGTGCCCAGACCCTGTCCGAGGGTCCTCACGGTGGCGAGCAGTCCCGAGGCACTTGAGCTAAGCCCGAGCGGAACGCTCGACATGACCTCGTGGTTATTGGGTACCTGAAACGCACCAAACCCGGCACCGGCGACACACGACCCGATGATCAGCAGCGGTAGCCGGTCCGACTGCATACCGAGACCCATCATCACGACCCCCAAGGCCAACAGTACCAGACCGGCAGCGAGCAGTTTCAGTGTGGGCATGCGGTCCGCCATCTGGCCGGCAAGAGGCCCGGCGATCAGCAGAGTTGCTGGCCAGGCGGCAAACCACAGGGCCGTCGCCAGCGGTGAGTAACCCATGTACGTCTGGTAGTAGAACGTCAGCGTCACGAAAATAAGACCCTGCAGCGTGAACGCCATGAGCGTGAGAGACAGCCCCGCAGAAAGAATCGGATTGCTGAATACTGTGAGCGGCAGAAGTGGGAAATTCGCGTGTTGCTGGCGCCTGACAAACAGTGCTCCCGCCGCAACCGACATGAGCACAAGTGATACTGCCGTTATGCCAGCCTGCCGTGCACTGACCTGTTGCAGGGCAAGAAACAACCCCGCAATCATGACGACGGACAGAACCGCCCCCGACCAGTCAAACGCCTTCTGAGCCCGCGGGGCTTCGTTCAGTGCCCGGTGAGTACTCCAGATGCCGATGACGCCCAACGGGATATTCACAGCGAAAACCCAGTGCCAGGACAATGCGTGCAGGACCAGCCCTCCGAGGATCGGACCCACAGCCAGCCCACCACCGACGATCAGGGCGTTCAGAGCCAGTGCGCGCCCCAGCTTTTCAGGCGGGAAGATGTGGCGCAGCAGTGCCGGGGCAATACTGAGGATAGCGGCAGAGCCAACGCCCTGTATGGCACGGCCCGCGAGCAGTTGGTTGAACTCGGTCGCCGTGGCCGCAACAGCCGCACCGGCGGTGAACAGCCAGATTCCGACCGCGAAAAGCCGTTTCAGCCCCACACGGTAACTCAGACCTGAGGCCGCCAGCAGCAGAGCCGCCCCGGTCACCTGGAATACCGTGGCCACCCATACCACTCGTGCTTCGCGAACGCCGAATTCGGCTGCCAGTGTGGGCAGCGCCATATTGACCAGGCCGATGTCCAGCACGGTTACCGCCGTACTCACCATGATTGCCAGGCTGGCGAGTGTTGTACGAGTTGTCAGCGGTTGCACGGCAGTGGTCTCCCCGGGTTCCGGTTGAATGTTTCGTATCGCCCCGATGCGGTTGATGGGCAAATTCGGTCTATTGGTATACCATAAAGACAGGTGCCATGGGGAGCCCTGTGGCCTGTTCCGGTGCTGTCGCGCGGCATGGAGGCAGCTTGATAGCTGGCCTACAAGGCACCCGAGAGCCCGTATTGTGCGGCCAATTCATAAATCTTTACGGAAAAATAGTTTATTGGACTGCAAAAAGTCTTGACAGGTGAGTACCCGAAGAATTAGCTTTGGACACACTAAATGGTATACCATAAACCATTGAGTAACTGGACTGACAGTAACAAGAAGCATCAATGACGATGTGAAACGGTGAACTGCTCAGTGCATTCACCAACAAACAGACTCAACAGGAAGGTACCCATCATGGCTGAATTGATGAACCGCGAAGATTTCCGTAAAGCCCTCGAAGAAGCAATCAAGGGCAAGACTGCCAACAAGGCGCCCTTCAGCGTTGCGTGGGCAAGTGGCAAGCTGAGCCGCGAGCACCTGGCACGCTGGGCGGAAAACCATTACCACTACGTTGGCCCGTTTGCTGACTACCTGGCCTACATCTATGCGAATACGCCCGAGAAGTACACCGAAGCGAAGGACTTCCTGCTGCAGAACATGTACGAGGAAGAAATCGGTGGTGATCGCCACACCGATCTGCTGATCCGCTTCGCGGAAGCCTGTGGCACCACGCGCGAGCGCGTTGAGAACCCGGACAACATGTCACCGACAACACGTGGCCTGCAGGCATGGTGCTACTCAATCGCCATGCGCGAGCACCCGGTTGTTGCAGTGGCAGCGCTGGTGGTTGGTCTGGAATCACAGGTTCCTTCCATCTACCGCAAGCAGACACCGACACTGCGCGAGAAGTATGGCTTCACTGATGAAGAAGTGGAGTTCTTTGACCTGCACATCGTGTCTGACGAAATCCACGGTGAGCGTGGCTACCAGATCGTGCTGGAACATGCCGACACAGTGGAACTGCAGCAGCGCTGCCTGAAGATCTGTGAAATCGGTGCGCAGATGCGTCTGCTCTACACAACAGCGCTGTACTATGACTACGTTGCCGACGATCTGCCGCTGACCGAGCTGGACATGGCGGCCTGATACACCGGCTGACACGTACGCACGTACTCTACTCGCTGGCCGAAGACCGCACTATCGAAGGGTAGGCCGGTCTTCGGCTTTTTTTTACTGGCAGAGACAGAATCAGAAGGGGCAACAGAGTGACCGAATTCCTGAATTACATTGACGGGCAGTGGAAGAAATCTTCCTCTGGCCAGGTCTTCGAAAGCCGTAATCCCGCCAACATGGATGAAGTCGTGGGATCGTTCCAGGCTTCCGTGGAGGCCGACGCCAAAGAGGCGCTGGCGGCAGCAGACCGTTCGTTTGCGGAATGGAAACGTACCACCGTAGGCCAGAGAGCAAAGATACTGAACAAGGCAGCCGACTATCTGGAAGCCAATGTCGACCAGTTCGCCGAAGAGCTGACGCGCGAAGAAGGCAAGTCACTGCCCAACAGCAAGGCTGAGGTGATGCGGTCGGCGCAGACGTTTCGTTTCTACGCGGTGGAAGCCACGACCATGACCGGCGAAACCTATCCCTCGGAAGATCCGGGGATGCTGGTCTATTCGCAGTTGGAGCCTCTGGGTGTCGTTACGGTGATCACGCCCTGGAACTTCCCGATTTCAATTCCGGCGCGCAAGATTGCACCCGCGCTGATGACCGGGAACACTGTGGTCTTCAAGCCGTCCTCGGATACCCCGCTGATTGCCTACCGTATCGCTGAGGCGCTCGACAAGGCCGGTGTGCCGGCCGGCGTATTCAATTACATCACCGGCAGTGCACGCGACATCGGCGACACAATTACCGCCGACCCGGTTGTGCGCGCCATTACGTTTACCGGCTCGAACGCAGCCGGCCAGCGTATCCACCGGAATGCCGGTATTACAACTCGTACCCAAATGGAACTCGGTGGCAAGAATCCGCTGATCGTGCTGGATGACGCCGATGTCGATGTGGCTGTTGACCTGACCATAAAGGGTGGTCTGTCTCTGACCGGGCAGGCCTGTACCGGCACCAGCCGGGTATTGGTGACGCCCGGCATCAAGCAGAAATACCTGGACGCGCTGGTTGAGGCGATGAAGAAACTGACGATTGCCGACGGCTTCGCCGAAGGTGTTCAGATCACGCCGGTCGCCAACGCCAATCAGCTGGATTCCATTCTTGGCTACGTCGAAACCGGCAAGAAAGAGGCGAAGCACCTGTTCGGTGGCGAACGTCTGACCGGCGGCGACTATGACAAGGGCTATTACATTCAGCCGGCTGTGTTTTCTGAGGTCACCCAGAGCATGACGATTGCCCGGGAAGAAATATTCGGTCCGGTCATCGCCGTTATTGATGCAGCCGACTATGACGACGCCATTGCCAAGGCCAATGATACCGAATTCGGGCTGAGTGCCGCGTTGTGTACGAATGACATTCGCTATATCCAGCGATTCCCGACAGACATTGAGTCGGGCACGGTCAAGGTGAACCGGACTACCACCGGCAACCTGGTCAATGCGCCGTTCGGTGGCATCAAACAGTCAAGCACATCCACCTTCCGGGAATCCGGACGCGTTGGCATGGAATTCTTTACCCAGACCAAGACCGTTTACATCGGACGGTAAGATTCAGGAGTCAATTATGAAGCAGGTATTTCAACTCGAACTCGAAGAAGCACAATTGATGGTGGCTGCAGCGCGCCGCAAGTCTGAAGAGATCAATGTGCTGGAGACCATTTGCATCACGGATGCCGGTGGCTACCCGATTGCGCTTGAGCGCATGAACGGAGCACGGGTGACCGGCCCGCAGATTGCCTGGAACAAGGCGTTTACCGCAGCCGGTCACAAGCGTTCCACGCACCTCTTCAACACGGCGCCCAATGGACCGGCTCTGCCGGGGAACGAAGCGTTCGGCATCCAGTGGAGCTTCGAAGGCAAGTTCGCTGTGTTTGTCGGTGGCTTCCCGATTGTTGTAGATGGTGAAGTGGTCGGTGGCGTTGGCCTGAGCGGCGGTAACGGAGAACAGGATACCAAGGCCGGTCTGGCGGCGCTCGATGCGCTGCGGGAACACCTGTCGGCGAAGGGACACGACGTGCTCGTGGAAGCCGATATCAAGAAGTAAGTCAAAACGGCTGGTTGGTGCCATTGCCAGCCAGCCGGCGGATTCGTCCGTTAGCCTGAGTGGGTAAATCATGTTTGAAATTGTCTTTGTGTCCAACGATCGCAAAACGGTAACCCTCGAAGAGGGCGGCAACCTGCTGCGTACGTCGCTGCGTTATGAGGGAGGCATACCCTTCAAATGCGGTGGTGGCAACTGTGGTACCTGTCGCTGTCTTATCGAAAAAGGGATTGAAAACACCGATGCGGTCAAGAAGAAGGAACACAACCACCTGTCGGAAGATGAGCTGGAGGAGGGCTATCGCATGGCCTGCCAGACGTTTGTGGACGGACCCATTGAAGTAAGCTGGGGTGATGATGACTGAGCAGCCGATCAGAGTCGGTGTTATCGGCTATGGTACCGCGTGCCGGGATCTCTGTGACACACTGGATAGCGGCGGTCTGCCCGGCTGTGAGCTGGTGTCGGTACTGGTCCGTTCGCCCGACAAGTATGCAGATTCTCCGGTTGCGGCGCGTCTGGCTGCTGATTCCGAACAGTTTCTGGCATCCCGCCCCGATGTGGTTGTGGAAGGTGCCGGGCATGCAGCCGTAAAGCAGGTCGGCCCGGCCGCGCTGGCAGCCGGTGCTGATCTCGTGCTGTCATCAGTGGGTGCGCTCGGTGACGCGTCGCTTTATGAAGAGCTCCGCGAGCTGGCGGTTCGGCATGGCCGGCGGATCTACCTGGCTTCCTGTGCGATTGCGGGGCTGGACCGCATAGCGGCCGCCAGTGAAGACGGCCTGGAAACCGTTCGACTCACCACACGCAAGCCGGTAAAAGCCTGGCGCGGCACCTATGCCGAAGAAAAAGTGGACCTGGATACAGTGACCGAACCCGTTACGGTTTTTCGGGGCAGCGCGCGCGATTCGTCCCGCCTGTTTCCGGAAAGTGTGAACGTATCCGCTGCCCTCAGCCTGGCTGGAATCGGGTTCGATCGCACCGAAGTTGAAGTGGTTGTGGACCCGACCATTGAGCGCAATTATCACGAAGTGTTTGCGGCCGGGAAATTCGGCCAGATGACCCTTCAGGTTCAGAACACCCCGTCACCCAATAACCCGAAGACCGGCTACATTGTCGCCATGAGTCTGCGCAAGGTTTTGCGCGGGCTGTCTTCACCCTTTCAGGTCGGGCTCTGATACAGACAGCCGGACTGAACCTCTGTACACCCTGTAAGTACCCTTCTGCCCGCACCAAGCGGGCTTTTTTTTTGTCAGCATAGGTCACTCCGTTCCGGCCTGGTCGCCCGGATAAGCTCCGGCTCAACGGTGGGAGGCTGCGGCTTCGTCGGGTTGCATGGCTGTCGCCATCAGATGGACAGACACAAAAAAGCCGGCGGTGTGAGCGCCGGCCTGGTTCGGAATCGGTACAGCGGCGGCCCGGAGGCCGCACCGTTGTTACCGAAAATGCTACCAGATAATGGTGGCGAGAATGGTCGACAGCAGCAAGCCGGTCACCACTGGGATGAACAGCATACGTACCGCTTCGAGCACACTGACCCGGGCGAAACCGGCGACCGCGATCATGGACGACCACGCTACCAGAGTACCGCCGCCGGTCCAGATGGCGCCCATCTGACCCACTGCAGCCAGTGTTGCAGGATCAATCGCGACTGTCTGACCCAGAGCACCTGAGAGTGCACCAGTGAGCGGCAGGCCAGAGAAGCCGGAGCCGTCTGCACCGGTAATCATGCCCACGATCAGAATGCCTATTGCCATGAACAATGAGTTCTCCGGAATCGCCCACTGAGCGGACTGTACCAGGTCAAACAGGAAGGCAGGGGCCGTTTCCATGCCGACACCCAGGATGCCGCCTGAGGTCTCGTTGTTGCCGAGGAAGAAGAAGCCGGCGATCGGCAGTACCGCACCCATCGCTTTGAAGGCGAATACCAGGCCGTCTGTAATATGGTCGCTGGCCACCGTCAGGAACTTCTTGCTACCCGATCCTGCCCAGGACGCAAAGAGCAGAATGAGGGCTGCCACACCACCGACAAGCGCGGCGCCGTCGCCACCCTGAATGGTCGGGAACATGTCGGAATATTTGGCGACGATCATATAAACGACGACGAGCAGGAACGCGATCGGCACGATCATCGCAAACGGGCCGGACCAACGGGCGCGCTGCTCTTCGTGATCATCCGGGTCGCGATCTTCGATCTCGCTGCTTGCACGCGACAGGTCTGCCTTGCCGGGGAAGCTGCCTTCACGGCGGATTTCTTCTTTCTTCTCTTTCAGTACTTTCGGATCTTCCAGACACTCACCGTCTTCCCACACCTTGATGCGGGCCTGATCCGGCGCGTGAATGTCCTTGCGGATCATGAAGTAGGCAATGATCAGGGCCGTGAAACCGGTGATCAGCGACAGGACAAGGCCACGGTCAGTCACAATGCTGATATCCACGCCTGCTGCGCCAGCACTGATACCCGGAGCCACCTGAATGATGTAGTCCGACGACAGTGCCATACCCTGCCCGGCGATTGCGATGGCCATAGCCGCACCCATGGCGGGGAGACCGGCTGCAATGGCCGCGGGTATCAGAATGGCACCCACCAGTGGTACTGCCGGCGTCGGCCAGAAGAACAGCGAAATCAGGTAGGTAACGAGCGCCAGAATCACATAGGCCATGGTCCCGTTCGACATTACGCTCTGGAACGGCTGGATCATCTTGATGTCGGAGCCGAGGTGGCGAAGCGCACCCAGCAATGCCGTCATCATTGCGATGATCAGAAAGATGTTGAACAACTGACCCGCTGCCGTGATAGAGGCGTTAAAGATGGCAGTGAACCCCGTGATCAGGCTGCCGGTGTGAACGAACGCGACCAGGAAGGTTGCGATAATTGCAGGCACCACAACGGTCGTCCGCATGATCATGGTAACGATGATTGCCACCATGCCCAGCAGATACAGCCAGTGGGCTGCAGTCAGAGAGACTGATTCAGCCATAGTATTGCTCCTCAGTGAGTGAAGGTTTTAGTTGTTGGAAACCCCTGGAGGGTTCGTTTTATTTCGGTGCTCACGCAGGTGGTTCCACCTGACGAGGGCACCGGAAAAAAGCCATGTAACAAGGCCGACGCCGGAAGCGATTGGTCTGTCACATACCTGGATCTTGGGTCGCGCAATTGCATTGCCTGAGTCCTCCCGATTGCTCGGATTACTGCTGAAACCCGGGGTAAAACCCCGGCCATACCGATCTCTTGCGGCAGCCTCGCGGCTTCCGGAGAGCATCGGGGTTTTGCACTCAGCTGGACGTTCGCTTGCTGGTCGTTTTATCGTTCATGGTCGCGCTGTCCCTTTTTGTTCTAATTGTCGAGCCTGTCCTGCAGACGCGGCTGTCTGGCCTGCTCAGAAATCCTGCGAGATTTCCAGGTCGTGGGTGACCCACAACTGGCAGATCAGACGGAAACCATCTTCCAGGTCTTCGCCCAGAAGCTTTTCTTCCTTCCAGTTCGGTTCCGCCAGGTGTTCCTGGCCGGCAATTACCTGACTGGTGCATTTGGTGCACTTACCCATGCCACAGCCATAACTCAGGTGTGGGTAGGGGAACTGGCGGATGCCGGCTCGCACCACAAGGTTTGAGTTATCGGGTACTTCGCCTTCATGGCATTCGCCGTCTTTGTGAATCTTGATGGTTGGCATAATCTTTCTCTCAACTCAGTCTGTTGTCAGATTGCCTGCCTACCCGAGCAGCAGCCCGCCGTAGGCGAGCGCGCCGACAATCACGAGTGCCGGATGCAAGCGGGTAAAAAACAGGGCAATAAATGCGGCGGCAGCCAGTATCGCCGTGTGCACCGGGCCCACTCCCAGATAGCTGTTCTGGATGAACGACCAGGTAAGCATGGCCATCATTACGCCGATGACGGGGCGTACCCAGTTGCTCATTCGCTTGACGCGCGGAGAGTCACGGAAACGGTTGATCACACCGAGCGCCAGAATCAGCAGAATCAATGAAGGCGCAATAGTGGCAAGCAGTGCCACAGCAGCACCTCCGGTGCCCGCCACTTCGAACCCGATCTGGCCTGCCATCTTGGTCGCAATCGGGCTCGGGAGGGCATTGCCGATAGCAAGAACTTCGGCAAATTCCGGTGCCGTCATCCATCCCATGCGGCCGACCACTTCCGCCTCAATGAGCGGAATGATGGCCGGGCCACCGCCATAACCGATGATGTTCGGGATAAAAAACGCGATAAAGAGTTCCAGGTAAATCATGTCCGAAACACCGTCTTGATCCGGTTAACGGCTGCATCGGGCAGCAGCAATGCTGCCGCCAGCAATGCAATAATCAGCGGGGCCGGATGAAGCCCGAGACCAACGAGCAATACGGACCCCAGCAGTACGAACAGAACACTGGCCCAGGTGCCGATAGCCGCACGTGATTTGGTAAGAAACTCCCAGGTCAGTTGGAGCATCATGACGCCAACGACCGGAATTACGCCCAACGCCATGCCGCTGATCCAGCCGATATCCCGGAATGCGGTGAACGCGGAGAGAATAAGAATCATCGCCACGATCATCGGGAAGGTAATAGCCAACACAGCGGTCAGGCAGCCTGGTATGCCAGCGACCCGGTAACCGACATAGCCGGGCAGCTTGGTGGCGATCGGTCCGGGCAGTACATTCGCCAGTGCAAGCAGATCGCTGAACTCGGTATCCGACATCCACTGATACCGCCGGACGACCTCATGCTGAATGATCGGAATCATGGACGGACCACCGCCAAAGCCCACCAGGCCGGTGCGCGCAAAGGCGATGAAGAGATCCCTGATACCCGTATGTGCCATCTGTGACTCCCAACAGATTTCCGCCAGTCGTTGCAGAAATCCAACAAAAAACAAAAAATCGATTTATTGGGACTCTAGCGATATACTGAGAATGGAGTCAAGGAATTTTTGGCATACGGTATACCATTTTGATATGATTTTTTGGAATAAAAAGGAGGCTGTGTGCAACAAAAGGTAGAAGTGGTGAATAGCAGCAGCCTCGCCAGCCGAGTGTATGCGGAGCTACGGAATGACCTTCTCAATGGGGTGATCCCCGCTGGCCGTCGCATCAACATTTCGACGCTCAAAGATCATTACAGGATAGGGCTGAGTCCGCTGCGGGAGGCGCTGAACCGGCTGGCTGCCACGGGCCTGCTCGAACAGCAGAGTCAGCGCGGTTTTTACGTGCCGCAACGCACGAAGAAAGAACTCGGCGACATAATTCGGCTGCGCAAGGAGCTTGAGGGTTATGCCGTGGCCCGTTCTGTTGCAATGGGCGATGCCCAGTGGGAGGCCGAAGTGCTGGCCGCCGGGCACCGGTTGAAGCGTTATGACCGGGAAACGGATAAATCCCAGGAATGGGAGCAACTGCACTCAGCGTTTCATGGCGCGCTGCTGGCCGGTTGCGGGTCACCCTGGACGCTTCGTTTCATCCAGCAACTGCATGATCAGTTTGACCGCTACCGACGACCGGCGCCGTTTAACGCCGCGTTGCGAGCTGAGCTGAATACGCAGCACGAGATGCTGGTTGAGCTGGCGCTGGCCCGGGATGCAGTGGCGGCGAGAGAGCTGGTGCACGCCCATATTGATCTGTCGAGCCAGGTGGCGCGCGAAAGCTGCCTCGATTAGCGGACAATACCGGTCAAGCTGCTCAGGATTGCCATTACTTCGAATTATGGTATACCATATATTTCATTGATGTCCGGTATTGTTGGCTTACAAGCCCATTTTACGGCTTGTCACCCATGGGGTCACCCGAGTTCCGTGGCATCTGGTCGACCATAAAGCGCTGATCGCGCGGAGGAAAATGTCGAATGAATGCCTATATCCTGACTGAAATGACCTGGCCGGAAGTGCAGGAAGCGCTCAACACGGTGAAGATCGCGATCATCCCGGTGGGCGCGCACGAACAACATGGGCCGCACATGAACGAGAGCTGCGACGCTGTTCTGGCAGAAGCCATGGCCCGCAAGTTGGCCGAGAGACTGCACCCGGAAGCGCTGGTAGCACCGACTATCAATATGGGTATCTCGCCGCACCACATGAAGTTCCCCGGGACCATCACGCTGCAACCGGAGACATTGATCGCGATCATGCGCGACATGGTGCGCTCGCTGAAACAGCACGGCATAGAGCGGATTCTGTTCATGAACGGCCATGGCGGCAATCAGCCGGTACTGGGCGTTGCCTGTGCGTCACTGTCTCAAGAGTTTGATATCCCGGTGTATTCGGCCAAGACCACCGCGTCGGCAAAAAATGCCATAGGTCGGCATGTATCGTCCAAGCTGTTCGGCCACAGTTGCGAGCGGGAGGTTTCCGAAGCCTATTACCTCGCGCCGCAACTCGTGCGCCGTGACCGGCTGACCCCCGGCGATATACGCACAGGTGAGCGTTGGGAGAACCTGCGCCCCGGGAAAGCCATTCAGGGCTATTACACCTACGACGAGATGACGCGGAACGGCAACATCGGCGATGCCACCCAGGCCAGCTATGAAGCCGGACGGGAAATTGTCGAGGAAGCACTGGATAATCTGGAAGCCGGCGTGCGTGAGCTGCTGGAATATGATCTGAACAACGAAAAACAGCCCGAACCGGCCGGCACCGCCGTGTAACGCATCAGCGGAGGAAATGAACGTGACGACCTATATTCTGATGACCAGCAAGGTGAATGAATACGTTGCCGAGCCGGAACACGGTGTGACCATAGTGAAGGTATTTGACCATTACCTGTTCGACCAGAAGCGCTCTGAGTTCTCGGTAGGTCGTGTGGAGGCACCAGACGCCCGCGTTCGAATCTCCGAGCTGGGTGAGGGCGGCACTGTGAACTCTATTCCATTCAAGTTCTTCGAATCGTTTGATTCAGTGGAAGCGGCTGAGGCAGAGCTGCAGGAGCTCATGGACGCCGACCCGGAGAATACCCGTATTCAACCTCAGGCTGCTCTCACAGGATCATAGAGTTTGCTTTCGGTGGTATCTGATTAAACATTCGTGTCAGCTTTCGGCGGCCGCCTGGCTGGACTGAATATAGGCCTGCTTGGCTTTTTCGATATGAATGCTGGCGTAACTCTCAGCCAGCTCCGGCCTGCCGTCTCGCACCGCTGTGAGTATGTCGAGGTGCTCATCCAGCGCTTCATGCACTCGCCCGGGGGTTTGCTTGCTCAGACTGGTGAACGCCCGCACGTAGTCTTTCAGGTCCATCATCATCTCATGCAGCCGCGTATTCTTGGATGCTTTGCCGATGAGATCGTTGTACTTCAGGTTGTACTCAACGTGCGCGTCCTGCTCGCCGATTTCTTCCATGTTGTGCTTGATCGCCTTCAGCTCACTGATGACCTGATCGCATTCGCGGCGCGTCTCTGCATCGATCTTGGTAGCGGCAAGACGCACGGCCATGGACTCGAGTGCGGACAGGATCATGAACACTTCGAGAATCTCATCGCGTGAGATCTCATTTACGACAACGCCTTTGCGCGGCAGCGTTGAAACGAACTTCTGTGATTCCAGGCGGAATAACGCTTCACGGATCGGCGTACGACTGATGTTCAGCTTCTCCGCAAGGTTTCGCTCCACCAGTCGGTCTCCGGCCTTGTATTCGCCGCGGAGAATGGCGTTCTTGAGATGTGAATACACCTTGTCGCGAATCGGTTGAATTTCCTTTTCATTGAACCCGTAGTCCGGGCTCCCGGTTCTGTTACTGCTCATTTTGTGCCTGCTCTGTAAAGCCACTACTGCTGTTTATGGTATCATAATATCCGTCAGACTACCGCTGCCGCCTGTTTTTCACTGACGGGCATCAGGTGACCGATCGAATGATACCGGTGAGAGCACAGACCCGCGACAGGTGAGTTAAATTCACTCATGCGATGAAAATCCATCGTTTGTCGGGCCCCGGCGATTCAGGGATCATACTCACATTCCCGGGGCACATTGAGGTGCCCTGATCTCAACCATCAGGAGGTGTCACCATGAAATTTGATCTGTCACAAGCTACTGCGAATCTGACTCCGGCCGCCCGTCGCGATCTCGACAATGCGCTGGCCCAGATTGAGCGCGCCGAATACCTGTTCGGCGGCCTGGGTAAGGCAACCCGACTGGTTGCTACCCTTGCAGTGAAGGCGTTCGGCGCTTCACAACCGGCTTCGCCGAAGCACGCGTAAAGCGTTCCGGGGTTCGGGCCGGGTTCCGGTCCGGATCGCCGATAGCTTCCCCTCTACTTCAACCGCTGGTGAATTCACCAGCGGTTTTTTTGTGCGCCGTTACCGGTCAGCGCATCACCTGTTCCAGTTCGTGCAGCGTGCGCATGGCCGGCATACAGGACTGAATGCTGGATTCGGGCTCACGCCCGGTCTGGATGGCCTTAAAGAATGCCCGTTGCTCAGCTTCCACGCCGTTGGCGGGGCCGGGCATGAGATGCAGATCGACCGGATGTCCGTGGCCATCCGTCAATGCATCATAGTTGGCAATGTAGGTTCCATGGTCACAAATGTAACGGAAATCCGTTCCCAGCGGCCCGTCGTTGTTGAAACTCAGGGCGAGCGTGCATAGCGCGCCACCGGGGGACTTGAGGCCAATACTCATGTCCATGGCAATACCGAGCTCCGGGTGCAGCGGACCTTGCATGGCCTGTACAGCACTCGGGGGTGCACCGGTCTGGTAATGAAACAGGTCTACCGTGTGGCAGGCATGATGCCAGAGTAGGTGGTCGGTCCAGTTACGGGGTTCCCCCAGCGCATTCCGGTTACTGCGTCGGAAGAACCGGGTGTGAACCTCGAGATGTTGTAATGAGAGCTCTCCGGCGTGCATTCGCTCATGCAGCCAGCGATGACCGGGGTTGAAACGGCGGGTGTGGCCGGCCATGGCGACCAGGCCCGTTTCACGCTGCACCTGAGCCAGTGCTTCTGCGTCCGCCAGGCTATCCGCCATCGGAATCTCCACCAGAACAGGCTTGCCGGCTCGCAGGCATGCCATGGCCTGAGCGGCATGCAATGGTGTTGGTGTGGCAAGAATAACCGCATCAATGGACCTGTCACTGAGTGCGTCTTCCAGTGAATCAGTACCTCGGGCCCCGGGATGCTCGGCCAGCACTGCCGTCAGGTCATCAGTGGGCGCTCCGATGAGGCAGGCAACACGCGCAGACGGAATGGCCGCGAGTGCCGTGAGGTGCTGGCGGCCGAAGGCCCCGGCGGCGCCGGCGACGGCAATATTCAGTGTGTCTCTCATCTCCGAATCTCCTGGTAACGTCGGACGGTCGCTGTGGCCATCGGCCGATGATAAGTGAATAGACGGCTCTGTAACACTGGGCAAAAAAGTCTGAAAACGGTCAAGCTAATAATTAATTCATTTAAAAGTAAGTATTGACTGGCCCAGCGAGGCGCGTAGTATCGAGTTGAACTGGCGGTGGCCGTCACGCTGAGTTGTCGTGTCAGAGCAGCCTTCAGTTATGACAGTCGTGATCTCTGACAACAACGATACCGACAGAGATGCGATGGCTGATTGAAAACCGTGGAGGAAAACAATGAAAACTATCAAGCCAGCGGTGGCGCTATTGCTCGCCGCATCCGCAATCACCGGGCAGGCCGTAGCCGACGAACATGCGGCGAGTGCATGCCTCATTACCAAAACAGAGACCAATCCGTTTTTCGTCAAGATGCGGGAAGGTGCTGAAGCCAAGGCCGAAGAGCTCGGCATGGAACTCAAGTCCTTTGCCGGCCGCATTGACGGTGACCACTCGACGCAGGTTCAGGCCATTGAAACCTGCATCGCCGATGGCGCCGACGGTATCCTGCTGACCGCTTCCGATACCTCGGCGATTGTGTCGTCCGTAGAGCAGGCACGCGAGGCCGGCCTGGTTGTCATCGCGCTCGATACGCCGCTGGACCCGGCGAGCGCCGCTGACGCCACCTTCGCAACAGACAACTTCCGGGCCGGTGAGCTGGGTGGTGAATGGGCCCGGGCGCAATTGGGTGATGACGCTGAAGATGCGCGCATCGGGTTGCTGAACATCAATGTCAGCCAGCCATCCGTTGGTGTGCTGAGAAACCAGGGTTTTCTGACCGGCTTCGGCATTGATATCGGTGATGACAGCCGCTGGGGCGATGAAACAGACCCGCGCATTGTCGGGCAGGACGTATCAGACGGCAACGAAGAAGGTGGTCGTGAGGGTATGGAGAATCTGCTGGCAGCCGACCCGAGCATCAATGTGGTGTATACCATCAATGAACCGGCGGCAGCCGGTGCTTATCAGGCACTTCGTGCCATGGGCCGTCAAGACGACGTGCTGATCGTCTCCGTTGATGGCAGTTGCTCAGGTGTGGCCGACGTTCGCGACGGCGTTATCGGCGCCACGGCGCAGCAGTACCCGCTGCGCATGGCATCGCTGGGTATGGAAGCCATTGCGGAGTACGCCAGAAGTGGCACCGCCCCCGGACCGACTCCCGGCAAGGATTTCTACGACACCGGGGTTAACCTCGTTACTGACAACCCGGTCTCGTCCGTAGACTCCATCTCTGTTGATGAAGGTATGGATCTCTGCTGGGGATAACACTGTCTGGTACCGGCCGTAACGTTTTTTACGGCCGGTATGGCCTGGCCTGGCCTGTCCGGGCCGGGCCTGCAAGACGCCCAATCGTGAAGGCATTACCCGGGAGGTAACATAACCGTGGCTGAATCCGAAAAATCGGCAACCGGAGCGGTAAGGGAGCCGGGAGGGCCCGTATCGTTCGACGAGTCGTCTGTGGGTACGGTGCGCCGCATCCAGAATGTGCTCCATATGAATCCCTCACTGATTCCCCTGGTGGTGCTGGTCTTCTCCATCGCCATATTCGGGGTATTGCTGGGCTCCCGCTTTTTTTCCCCGTTTGCGCTCACTCTTATTCTGCAGCAGGTCCAGATCGTGGGGATCATTGCTGCCGCCCAGAGCCTGATCATACTCACCAAAGGTATCGATCTGTCGGTTGGCGCGGTCATGGTACTGTCGTCGGTGGTAATGGGGCAGTTCACGTTTCGCTACGGCATACCCGCGCCGATCAGCGTGCTGTGCGGCCTGTTGTGCGGTATGACATGCGGCATGATAAGCGGGCTGCTGGTGTCACGGGTCAAACTGCCACCGTTTATCGTCACCCTCGGGATGTGGCAGATTGTGCTGGCGACCAATTTCCTCTATTCCCGCAATGAGACGATACGGGCGCAGGTCATCGAAGAAAATGCGCCGCTGCTGCAGTTGTTCGGCGCCAAGGTCACGATCGGTGGCGCCGTATTTACTGTGGGCAGTGTATTCCTGATCGTGCTCATATTCGTTCTCGCGTATGCGCTCAAGCATACAGCCTGGGGTCGGCATGTATACGCCGTGGGCGACGACATAGAGGCGGCTGAACTGTCCGGTGTGAAAACGGGGCGTGTGCTGTTGTCTGTTTATATGCTGTCGGGGCTTATCTGCGCGTTTGCAGGCTGGGCACTGATCGGCCGAATCGGGTCGGTGTCGCCAACAGCCGGACAACTTGCCAACATTGAATCCATAACCGCGGTCGTGATCGGAGGCATTTCCCTGTTCGGCGGGCGGGGCTCGATCCTCGGCACGCTATTCGGTGCGCTGATTGTCGGTGTCTTCACGCTGGGCCTGCGACTCCTGGGCGCCGACGCACAGTGGACGTACCTGCTGATCGGTGTGCTGATCATCAGCGCCGTTGCCGTCGACCAGTGGATCAGGAGGGCTTCACTATGACAGACCGCACACCCATTCTGCAGGCCAGAGGGCTGGTCAAGAATTTCGGCCGTGTCGTTGCTCTGGACCATTGTGACTTTGAGCTTTATCCCGGAGAAGTGCTCGGCGTGATCGGCGACAACGGCGCCGGCAAATCCACACTGATCAAGGCGTTGACGGGTGCCCTGGTGCCGGATCAGGGCGAGATCTCCGTCGATGGCAGGCCCATGCGGTTTACGTCACCACTTGACGCCAGAGAGCAGGGCATTGAGACGGTCTATCAGCAATTGGCGATGTCCACGGCATTGTCGATCACCGACAATATGTTCATGGGGCGGGAACTGCGCAAACCGGGGTTCATGGGGAAGGTTCTGCGGCAGTTGGACCGGCCGGAAATGGAACGGCAGGCGCGTGAGAAACTCACAGAACTGGGGCTGCTTACGATCCAGAACATCCGGCAACCGGTCGAGACGCTCTCCGGGGGACAGCGCCAGGGTGTGGCAGTGGCGCGTGCTGCTGCCTTTGGTTCCAAACTGATTGTACTGGACGAACCCACAGCGGCGCTTGGGGTGAAAGAAAGCCGCAGGGTGCTTGAACTGATTTCCGAGGTAAAAGCGCGCGGCATTCCTATTCTGCTGATCAGCCACAATATGCCGCACGTTTTCGAGGTTGCGGACCGCATTCATATACATCGATTGGGGCGTCGGTTGTGCGTTGTTGATCCGGCAACCTGTGCCATGAACGATGCGGTCGCACTGATGACCGGCGCGAGCGAACCGGAAAACATCAAGGGAGTCATGTGATCGATGGGCGGGTTGGCAATGCATGTTGAGCAGGTTCTGTCGTTCGTGGACCGGCACTGTGAGCCCAATCGACGCTCATTAATCGCGATCGCCGGCCCCCCGGGGTCTGGCAAGTCGACGCTGGCCGCACAGTTGGTTAACCGACTGAATGAGAACAGTTTATCCGGGGAAGCCGCCGCACTGGTACCCATGGACGGGTTTCATCTTGATGTTGAAGCGCTGTTGCCACTCGGATTGGTGAACCGCCGGGGTGCGCCGGAAACCTTTGACCGGGAGGCCCTGGACCGACTGCTGAAAAGAATCCGCGCCAATGAGGGCGATGTGAATTTTCCGCTGTTTGACCGGGTTGAGGAGCGATCACTCAGAGATGCCGGAGTACTGAAGCAGGAAACGCCGCTGGTGGTTGTCGAGGGTAATTACCTGCTGTTGGACCGGCCCGGCTGGCGCGACCTGAAACCGTTATTTGATGCCACAGTGTTTCTGAATGTGTCGCCTGAAACGCTCGAGCATCGACTCATGGCGCGATGGCTGGATCTCGGGTTCAGTGACCGGGAGGCGGCCGAGAAAGTGCACAGAAACGACCTGTTGAATGCGGAGCTGGTTGCGCACGACAGCCTTCCTGCAGATCTGGTCCTGGACGAGTGATTCGTAAACACGGCCCGGAACATGGGCATACTTGATGCAACAGAGGAATAGCCATGGCCACACTGCTTGAGCAATTGAAGCGCGTCAGTACAGTCGTTGCCGATACGGGCGATCTGGAAACGATTCGGCGGTTCCGGCCGACCGATGCCACGACAAACCCGTCCCTCATTCTGAAAGCCGCCCGGTCGGGGCAGTATGACCAGACAATAGACCGTGTGCTGGCCTCTTCCGACGCCACGCAGGACTGGCTGGAAGATGCCTGTGACCGGCTGATTGTGGCGATGGGCTGTGACGTATTGGGAACGATCCCCGGTCGGGTTTCAACAGAAGTGAACGCATGTCTGTCTTTCGACACGGCTGGCAGTGTTGCCAAAGCTCGCAAACTCGTCGGGCTCTATGAAGAAGCCGGCGTATCGAAAGACCGTATACTGATCAAGCTGGCAGCTACCTGGGAAGGCATTTGCGCCGCCCGGGAACTTGAGCAGTCGGGAATAGCCTGCAACCTCACGCTCATTTTCAGCTTTGCCCAGGCAAGGGCCTGTGCTGAAGCCGGTGTCACCCTGATTTCTCCCTTCGTCGGGCGAATTCTGGACTGGCACCGAGCAGCCGACCCGGACACCGTCTTCGAGCCGGCCCTTGAGCCGGGCGTATTGTCAGTGCAACGGATATTCAACTACTTCCGGGAAATGTCTTATCCGACCATTGTGATGGGTGCAAGTTTTCGCAACGCCGGCGAAATCCTGGCACTGGCCGGGTGCGACCGGTTGACCATAAGCCCGGCACTGCTCGATGAGCTTGATCGAACCGAGGGCCACCTGGAACCCGCGTTGGCATTCAAGGGGCAGCCACAGGAACGGCCGGAGCCACTCACAGAAGCGGCCTTCCGTTGGCAGATGAATGAGGATCCTATGGCAACGGAAAAACTGGCGGAAGGGATTCGCGGTTTCGCGGCCGACCAGAAAAGTCTGGAGCGTTTTCTGACAGACCAGGTATAACCGGCATTTTTCCGGCGGTCGGGGGCTTCAACTGCCCGACAGGGCAGTGGGTGCATCGCGTAACAGCGTATTCTGGTCGATCATGGTTTCGGCGGCTATCTGATAGGCTGCTGCTCCCAGTGCGCGCGCGAGGTGGCCAAAATGCCCCGCCGCGATCGTTGGTCTCGTGACCCCCTGAAGATCCAGCCGATCAAACTGGCGGTTGATTTCAGCCACCAGTCGGTCCCGCACTGGCGGGGGAAAAGCCCCGTCCACCACAATACGTTCAAAATCCAGTACAGCCAGGGCGGACACGGTGGCGTGGGCCAGGCTCCGTGCCGCCCGGAGCAGCCATTCGGTGAGCTCGGGCTCGCAGCTTGCCCAATCGGCATCCTGGCGGTACAGCGACGCCGCCAGGTTCCTGTCTCTGCGGGCGATCAACTGTTCCAGAATCACCAGAGACGCATGGTCCACCAGGCGCTCGCCGCCCGGTTCGTCCGGCACCCGGAGTGGCCCGAATCCTCCGGCACTGCCACGGCGGCCGGGGAAGACACTGCCATTCAATACGATGCCGCCCCCGATAAAGGTGCCGACAAAAAAGTAGACGACATCCTGAGCACCGGTCGGCTGTCCGAATACCAGTTCTGCCCGGCAGGCGGCCGTGCCGTCGTTCTCCAGAGTCACGGGCCAGGGGACCTGTGCTTCAACGGTGGTTTTCAGGTCGAAGCCTCGCCACTCCGAGAGCGCCTCGGCCGGGGCTCCGAAGTCGGCAGCCCAGCTCCAGAGTTCGAATGGCATGGCGATATTAAAGCCGTTGACATCGGTTCGGTCTGCATTCGCTTCCTGCAACAGCGACTCGAGTTCGGCGTCGAGAAAAGCCATTGTATTTTCCGGAGTGGGGTACCGGTGTGGCGTCGAGCGTACGGCGAGGATATCCCCTGTGAAGTTCACAAGCACCATGTCATGCGATCGTCGACCGACCTTGAACCCGATGTAATATCTCGCCTCCGGGTTGAGCCGCATGGGTACTGAGGGTTGCCCGATCCGCCCCCGGATAGGGGCGCCGCGAAGCAGCAGGCCGTCTTTCTCCAGCGCCCGGAATATGACCGATACAGCGTTTGCAGACAGCCCGGTCAGCCGGGTTGCCTCGGCTTTCGTGAGCTCCCGGTGCACGCGAAGCAGGTGCAGGATCAGTCGCTCATTGATCCCACGTACCGTGGTCAGGTTGGACCCCTTTGTTGGGTGCGATCGCATGGCAGACTCGGCAGAATCAAGCAACTGAAGCGGACAGTTTATCGGAGCCCGGTGAGTGTGAACAATTGGCTGGCTGATTTTTTCATTGACTCAGTTGTGTCAGACTGCCGGACGTCACGGACCCGTAACGGGTTTAACGACCGTGAATGGCTCACCTGGAGACGCTTTGAATGACACCAAGGACCGGCACAACCCTTCTGGCGATGTCCCTGCTGTGTGCTACAACCCTGTTCTGGGGTGGTAATTTCGTACTGGGCCGGGCGGTGGCCGCGGATATTCCACCGATAGCGCTGGCCTGGTGGCGCTGGATTCTGGCCATGGCCATTATTCTGCCGCTGACGGGGCCGTCACTCTGGGCCGTGCGTCACATACTCTGGCAGCATCGCTGGTATCTGCTGGGCGTATCCGTTCTCAGTGTTACCTGCTTCAATACCTTTGTGTATCTGGGTCTGCAGACGCTGCCGGCCAGCAACGCTGTGCTGGTGCTTTCCTCGGCCCCCATGATGATTCTCGGCTTTTCATGGCTGCTGTTCCGCGAGCGGGTCACACTGGCTCAGGTCGGTGGCATGGTGCTGTCCGCATTGGGTGTACTGGTTATTCTGACCGAAGGCAGCCCACAGACCATCGGTCAGGCTGTCAGCGGCGGGGCGGGTAACCTCTGGATTATCGTTGCGGTGACGAGTTGGTCGCTGTATTCGGTGTTGCTGAGGCGCAGGCCCCCGGGGATTACCGGCAGTGTCTTTTTCGCGGTGACGGTGGTCGTCGGCTGGTTATGTCTGACACCGGCGTTCTTTTACGAGCATTTTGTGATGGCGCGTCAGTTGTCGTTCAGTGTACGGGCACTTCTGAGTATCGGTTACGTCGGTTTTTTTGCCTCCGTACTGGCGTTTCTGTTCTGGAACCGGGGGGTGGAGCTTCTGGGCCCGAACCGGGCAGGCTTTTTCATTCACCTCATACCCGTGTGGGCCCTGGTTCTGGCAACCGTACTGTTGGGAGAGCGGCTCGAGCTGTTCCATTGGTCGGGGATGGCGTTTATATTCGCGGGAATTCTGTTGGCCAGCCTGATTCAGCGTCGCCCCCGGCCGGCCTGACCGCGAGAGAAAGAGTGCCTGTTTCCTGGGTGGTATTGTTGCCGACAGGGCGGGAATTCGGCCTGTGAGCGTACGCGACGGTTGCGGCGCGTTGCCGAAAAACCGTAGACTCACGGATTGATCGGCGAGCCTGTCGCCAAGAATAACAACAACCTGCATGAGGGCCATGGATGCGCGCATTGTCCGTCATTATCCGCGGAATCTGCCGCTTGAACTGGATGCTCGGTCAGCTTTTTTCCTGGCTGTCGCTGGGCATAGTACTGGTCTGCTTCACCGTCGTTGTCCTGCGTTACGTCTTTGCCATCGGTCACGTGTGGATGCAGGATCTGTTCGTCTGGATGAGCGGTGTGATGTTCATGGGCATTGCAGGTTACACGCTGATGGTCGGGCAGCATGTCCGGGTGGATGTGTTTTACCGGCCAGCGTCGCTGCGCCGCAAGGCCCTGGTGGACCTGATCGGCAGTATTGTGTTTGTGGCACCCTTTGTCACCGTGCTCGTTATCTACGCGCTGCCATTCGTTGAGCGATCCTGGCGCTTTATGGAAGGGTCGTCGAATTTCGGTGGGATGCCCGGCCTCTATATCGTCAAATCGTTTATTCTGGTTTTTGCGGTGGTGATTGCATTACAGGCGGTTGCCATGGCGCTGCGCAGTGTACTGATACTCACCGGGCGGGAAGACCTGGTGCCTGATTATTATCAGTATCGTGACACGGGAGACGCCTGACGATGGATGTTATTTCGCTGGGCGAATGGATGTCCCTGTTCATGTTTTTTGCCATCATTCTGGTGTTGATGATGGGCTTCCCTGTGGCCTTTACGCTGGCAGGCACTTCACTGATTTTTGCCGGTGTCGGCTATCTGCTCGGCGTCTTTGATCCCAGCAATCTGAGCAGCCTGGCACCGCGCTACATCGGCATTATGATCAATGAAGTACTGGTTGCGGTGCCGCTCTTCATATTTATGGGCATGACCCTCGAACGGTCGGGTATCGCGGAACAGCTTCTTGTGACCATGGGCCGTATGTTCCGCACCATGCGCGGGGGCCTGGGCTTCTCGGTGATTATCGTGGGGGCATTGCTGGCGGCGTCGACGGGCATCGTTGGTGCAACCGTGGTGACCATGGGGTTGCTGTCGCTGCCGGCCATGATGCGGGCCGGGTACGATACACGGCTGTCCACCGGGGTCATCTGCGCCTCGGGCAGCCTCGGACAGATCATCCCCCCGTCGACGGTATTGATCTTCATGGGTGACATGCTGGCCGGTGTCAACCAGCAGGTCCAGATGCGGTTGGGGAACTTCGCACCCTCACCACTGTCGGTAGGGGACCTGTTCGCCGGCGCCTTCATCCCCGGCCTGCTACTCGTACTGGTCTATCTGCTGTACATGGCGTGGCTGGCCTGGCGACGCCCTGAGAGTTGCCCGGCGCTGCCCGTTTCCGAGGATGAAAAGGCGACGCTGTTGCGGGATTTCTTTGTCAGCCTGTTGCCGCCCCTCGCACTGATCGTTGCAGTGCTGGGGTCTATTCTCGGTGGCATTGCAACACCAACGGAATCCGCGTCAGTCGGTGCTGTTGGCGCGCTGCTGCTGGCGGCAATGCGGCGCCGGCTCACGTTGTCCAATCTCCGGCAGGCCATGATGGCGACGGCGAATACGACGTCCATGATCTTTATCATCCTGATCGGTGCGTCCGTGTTTGCATTGGTATTCCGCACCATGGGCGGCGATCAGCTGGTCAGTGATTTTCTGAATGCCCTGCCGGGTGGACGCATCGGCGCCATTCTTTTCGTGATGCTGCTGATGTTTTTCCTGGGTTTTATTCTGGATACCTTTGAAATCATCTTCCTGGTTATCCCGATAACGGCACCTATACTGCTGATGATGGGCGTGGACCCGGTCTGGCTGGGTGTCATCGTGGCCGTGAACCTGCAGACCAGCTTCCTGACACCACCGTTCGGCTTTGCTCTGTTCTACCTGCGCGGCGTGGCACCGGATTCCATTACCACCGGGCAGATCTACAAGGGTGCGTTGCCTTTTGTGTTGCTGCAGGTCATTGTGATTGCTCTGCTGGTGGCGTTCCCGGGTCTGGTGACCTGGCTGCCGGGCGTGCTCTACGGATAGTGAGTCAGGCAGAAATCTGGGGTGTGGGTGGCGCTGTGGTGCCACCGGCACCGTCAGTATGATGCGAACCGTCGTTGACATACAGTCGCATCGACGTTTGTGCGCCGGCGTGCGCATGGAGACGAAAAGGGGGTTGGCGTTTTCAGTGGCCCCCGATAACAACAATGAGTGAAGCAAGGAGTTAGGTATGAAACGTCGTGACTTTATTACGGGCTCTGCGGCCGCAGCCGGCGTGGGTGCGATGTCGCTGGGCAGCAAAGCCATTGCCCAGAACAGCGGCACGATTAACTGGCGTATGGTAACGACCTGGCCAGCCAATTTCCCGGGATTGGGAGTTGGCGCTCAGCGGCTTGCGGATCGTATTACCGCGATGTCGGACGGGCGGTTGAACGTTCGCGTTTATTCAGCCGGTGAGCTCGTGCCTGCATTGTCGTCCTTCGATGCCGTCATCGAGGGTTCGGCTGAAATGAGCCATGGGGCTGCGTACTATTGGCAGAACAAGAGTCAGGCCACGAACTTCTTTACCGGGGTTCCCTATGGCATGACGTCACGCGAAATCGCGGCCTGGATTCGCTATATGGGCGGTCAGGAAATCTGGGACGAGGTCTACGACCAGTTCGGGGTCAAGGGCTTCCTGTCCGGTAACACGGGCACGCAAGCCGGTGGCTGGTTCCCGCGCGAGCTTGAGGGTGTTGAAGACATTCAGGGCATGCGCTTCCGCACACCGGGCCTGGGTGGCCAGGTCTGGGGCCGTATGGGTGCCACGGTGGTCAATATGGCCGGCGGCGAAATCTATCAGGCTCTGCAGTCAGGCTCGCTCGATGCGGCCGAGTTTGTCGGGCCCTACAACGATCTGGCGCTGGGCTTCCATCAGGTCATGAAAGACTACTACTTCCCGAGCTTCATTGAGCCGGGTCTGGCCACCGAGCTGGCAGTCAACAAGTCGAAGTTTGCGGAGCTGCCCAGCGATCTGCAGACCATCGTTGAGCTTGCCTGCCAGGCGGAATACGACCAGGTTACCAGTGATTTCTACGCGAATGACCCGGTAGCACTGAATACGCTCGTCAATGAACATGGTGTACGGGTACACCAGTTCCCCGAGTCCATCCTCGAAGCCGGGGCACAGGCAACCGAGGAAATTCTGGGTGAACTGCGCGAACACAGCGACCCGCTGGTACGGCGCACCACAGAAAGCTTCATTACGTCACTGAATACGCTGCGTCAGCGTACTGACGTGAATGACATGGCGTTCCTGCGGGCTCGTGAGCGGTACTTCTCGCTGAGCTGACAAGCGGCCGACCTGTTGCTGCCGGGTGTCTGGACGTGCGCCGGACACCCGGCGGTTTTAAAAAAAATCTGCGGTTGATAACAGCAGACTACCCATTACAGTGGGTCACTCATTTCTCTTCGCAACAACTGCACGAAATCCAGAGCGAAACTCGACATCTCCACATCGCTTCGCCGCGCTACATAGGTCGAAAACCGCGTTGGTTCTCTGATGGGAATAGTTCTGAGTGTGGCATCGTCCTGCTCCAGGCCGTCGACCGTGAAGCAATCGAGCACCGCCACCCCCAGATTCTGGCGCAGCAGAGCGAGTACGGTGGTGCCAAACCGGACATCGATTTCAATCCGGTAGTCCAGTCCGAGCGCGTCAAATATCTCCACCAACAGTCCGCCATACGGATCTTGTGGATCGATGCCGATCAAGGGGTGTTCGGCAATTTGCTCGGCGCTTACCTCATCGAGAGTGGCCAGTGGATGGTCTCGATGCACCACGCAGACGAGATGCCCGGTGGCCAGTGGTTCAAAAACCAGTGAGGGATGGTCAAACCGGTAGCTCATACAAACGAGCTCGCCTTTACCGAGCAGCAGGAAATCGATGGCTTCTTCAATCTTGAGTAGCTCGATTCGCATATGAATTCCGGGGTATCGGTGCTTGAAGCGCCGAACGGCCCTCGGCACCATGACATTGGCAATACTGGGGACCGATCCCATCGCCAGCTCCACCAGTTCACCACGCTCAAGTTGGCCGATTGCCGTATTGAGGTCGCGCAGCTTCTGGTCAATCTCCTCCAACTGCAGAAATACCCGATTGGCTGCCGGTGTCGGCACGTACCGACCTCCCGAGCGGGTAAAGAGGGTGACACCGAGCGAGATCTCTATGTGCTTCATGGTGCGGCTGATACCCGGCTGGGATACATTGAGCAGTTTTGATGCGCCTGTTATGGACCCAGCGATCATGACAGCACGGATCACCTCGATCTGACGCAGTGTTAACGCAGATTGTCCGCTTCTGGCCATATCAGTGAGCTCTCGTAATTAACATTATGTTATGCAATTAACATATATTGGTATTTGCGTTAAGTGAAACCGGTTGTACGCTGTATTAAGAAGATCTCAATTATCAGGATCTTCTACGCTGCATAGAGCGGCGAAAACAGAATAATCAATGTCGGTCACAGAAACCGTTGGAGGAAACATGCCTGCAAAATTACTGACTGCAACCATTCTTTCTGCGCTGGTGCTCAGCGCGCAGGCTCAGGATTATCCGAATCGGGACATTCTGGGTGTGGTCATGTGGGGTGCCGGAGGGGCCACGGATGTGGTTGCCAGGGCTATTAATCCACATGCCGAAGAGGAACTGGGTGAATCCATTGTGGTGCAGAACCGCCCGGGCGGCGTTGGAGCTGTAGCAACGCAGTTCGTGAACGCGACCCCGGCAGATGGCTATACATTGCTCTATGGCGCCGAGAATCCGCAGTTGCACCCGATCATGGGCATCTCTGACCTGGATTATTCCTCATTTTATCCAGTGAATATTCTCGGTAACGGCGTAGGCGTTATTGCCGTTCCGGCCGATTCCGAGTTTGAGACCATGCAGGATCTGATCGACGCGGTTCAGGCAAATCCGGGCGAGCTCGACATGGGTTCCACCGGACCCGGCGGCATTCCGAGCACGATCAGCGCCATGATCAAGAACGTCACGGATTTTGACGTGAATCCCATTCAGTTCAACGGCGAAGGTCCGGGGCTGACCGCCATGATGGGTGGCGAAGTCGATTTCATGCCGGCTGGTGTGTCTGCGGCAGCCGGTCAGATTGAATCCGGTAATATCCGTGCGCTTGCCGTGTTCGACACCGCGTCACTGGACTCATTGTCTGATGTGCCGCCAATCACGGACACACTCCCCGAGCTGGAAGAATATCTGCCATGGGGGCCGTTCTATGGCGTGTTCATCAAGGATGACTCGCCGGAAGAAGTAAAAACGACACTCACGGAAGCCTATGCTGCAGCGGCGGAAAGCCCTGAGTTTCAGCAGCTCATGGAGTCGCGCGGCAACCGGATGATGAATATTTCGGGTGAAGAGGCCCGGGAGTACCTCGAGAACTGGCAGCGCGTTACCGCATGGGCCATGTGGGATACCGGTGGTGCCGAGGTGCGCCCCGATACCGTGGGAATCGAACGTCCGTAATTGACGTTGACTCACGCATCGGGCAGCCGGATGGCTGACACCGTCCGGCTGTCCTCCCAGTCACTCAGGCAGAGTCTTCGCTATGTCGTCTGTATCCTATGAAGAGGTTCCTGGCCCGGCGCTCGCACTTCTGTTGCTGGTGTTCAGTATCGGGGCCTTTTACCAGTCCTATGACATCGCCGGCTTCAGTTCGGTTTCCAGTGCCGGCGCGGTCCCCTTGTTCGCGTCATCCATAATGGTTCTGTCATCGCTGGTTATTCTCTTTAAGTCGCTCCGCAGTGGTCAGCAACTGACTGCAGAAAACAGATGGCGTGAGCGTTTAAGGGTTATTCTGCCGTGGCGCGTCTTACTGATGGTCGCGCTGATTTCGGCGTATCTTTACGCAATGCCGCGACTGGGATTCCTGCTCAGTTCCGGAGTATTCCTTTTCGCATCTCTGTCGTTGTTGTGGCGGCGGGGCGTGGTAAAAATCGGTGCCGTAACGGTACTGTCGCTCGTCGTGATCAATATTGTATTCCGAACCCTGTTTCAGGTTGTCCTGCCACAGGGCTCGTGGCTGATGGGGTGGTTCTGACATGGAAACACTCAGTTACCTGACCATGTCCTGGTTGGATCCCTGGCTATTGTTTCTGACCGCGGCCGGGACATTGGCCGGTATTTACGTTGGGGCTATACCCGGGCTGTCAGTAACCATGGCAGCCTCAATCCTTATCTCGTTTACCTTCAACTGGTCGACAAACAATGCTCTGGCGCTGATTGCAGGGGTATTCGTGGGCGGTGTTTACGGTGGTGCACGTACGGCAATTCTGTTGAATATCCCGGGTGCACCTTCCTCAGTGGCCACAGCAATCGACGGGTATCCGATGGCGAAGAAAGGACAGGCCGGCGAGGCCATTGGATTGACAACCACCATGTCGGTAATTGCCGGGCTGTTCGGTGTACTCATGCTCGCGCTGTTTGCACCTGTTATTTCGGATTTTGCTATCCGTTTCAACTCACGCGATTACATGCTCCTGGGTATTATCGGCATTATGCTGGTGGGGTCGTTGGCTGGTGACAGCCTGGCCAAAGGGCTGTTCTCCGGAGCGCTCGGTGTGCTGATCGGCATGGTTGGACTTGACAACATGACGGCGCAACCGCGGTTCACGTTTGACACCATGGCGCTGATCAGCGGCGTGCCCTATATCGTTGCCATGATTGGCTTTTTCGGCGTGGCGGAAGCGCTCTATCAGATACGGAACATCGATTTACCCGTGGTGAAACAGAAGATTGATCGGATTATTCCGCGGCTGAGGGATGTCAGGAAGCACTTCTGGCTGGCGTTACGGTCATCCGGCATTGGCAGCATCGTCGGTGCGCTGCCCGGAGCGGGCGGCGATACGGCCGCGTTGCTGGCATACGACCATGCCCGACGCTCCACCCGGTCTCCGGAGGTGCCTTTCGGTGAGGGTGCCGAAGAGGGTCTGGTAGCACCGGAGTCGGCTAATGGCGCGGCAGTTGGTGGTGCTTTCATCCCTATGCTGACATTGGGTATTCCGGGCGATGCGGTTACGGCTGTCATTATCGGGGCGCTTTACATTCACGGATTGAACCCCGGCCCTATGCTTATGGTGGATACCCCACATCTGTTCTGGTTCATGGTGGGGACGTTGGTGCTCGCGAATATCTTTCTGCTGATATTCGGGCTAACCGGGATCAAGGTGTTCACCAGAATTGTGGAATGCCCCAAGGCTGTTCTGGTACCACTGATCATTGTATTGTCGGCTGTCGGGGCCTTTGCGATCGAGAACAACCCCGTACATGTCTACTGGGTACTATTGTTCGGTGTCGTCGGCTACTTTCTGAAAATGTATGGATTTGCCATGGGGCCGATCATTCTGGGCGCTATTCTGGGCCCAATGATCGACCA
Organism: Natronospirillum sp.; assembly: GCA_965602035.1. GTDB lineage: Bacteria > Pseudomonadota > Gammaproteobacteria > Pseudomonadales > Natronospirillaceae > Natronospirillum. The sequence continues at coordinate 205,136 of OZ271919.1, forward strand.
GAACTACCGGCGTGCCATGTCAAGTGCGCAGGGCGATATCGGAGAATTCGCTTTCAACCTCGTCAATGCACCCATCACCTTCGTTCTTACGTTATTTCTGGTCAGTATGATCGTGTCACAGACACCAGCCAGGCGTTGGCTTGCGCGATTATTAAAGCGCAAGAGCGGATAGGGGACACTGGAATGGAGCTGATCCCATGAAATCGTCAATCGCCACAGTCACTTTGTCCGGCAAGCTGCAGGACAAACTGCATGCAGCGGCGAATGCCGGGTATGCTGGTGTTGAGATTTTCGAGAATGACCTGGTGCAGTCCGAGCTGTCGCCGCGGGACATCGGCCAACTTGCCTCGGATCTGGGGCTGGAGATTGTTGCGCTTCAGCCACTTCGCAATTTCGAGGGGCTGCCGGAGGACCTGCGTCGCCACAAGTTTTTTGAAGCGCGCAGTAAATTTGAATGGATGCATGAGCTGGGTACCGGCCTGCTGCTGGTATGCAGTAACGTACTGGACGCAGCGACCGATGATCCCGGGCAGATTCGTGCCGATTTTGCTGACCTGGCTGACCTGGCGCGGGCTGAGGGGCTGGCCGTAGGGTTTGAGGCGCTGGCCTGGGGCCGCTATATCCATGACTACCAGCAGGCCTGGGATGTCGTGAAGTCAGTTGACCACCCGGCACTCGGGTTGGTGTTGGATACTTTCCACATATTTGCCCGTGACCTGAAACTGGAAACACTCGTTAACGACATACCGGCGGAAAAAATCGCTCTGGTCCAGACAGCAGATGCCCCGGACCTGCGGATGGAAAGCCTTTACTTTAGCCGCCATTATCGTTGTTTCCCCGGTCAGGGCGTTATGCCAACGCTGCGGTTTACCCAGTGTGTGAAGGATAAGGGGTATAGCGGCTACTGGTCCCATGAGATCTTCAATGATGATTTCCGTGCCTCGCCGCCGGAAGCCAAAGCAGTTGATGGTATGCGCTCGCTGGTCTGGCTGGATGAAAACACCGCTCAGGGCAGTGCTCGAGTGTCGGCGCCACCGGAAATCAGCCGGGTTGAATTCATTGAGTTTGCAATTGATGATAATGAAGGAGCCGAGCTCGTCGACCTGCTGCAGCGGCTCGGATTCCGCGAGACGCATCGGCATCGTACCAAGAATGTGTCGCTGATGCGGCAGGGAGGAATCAACCTCGTACTGAACCGCGAAGAGAAAAGTCTGGCGCATGATCACCTGATCGCCCATGGCGCTTCCGTATGTGCGCTGGGTCTGGCGACGACGGATACACGGGCCATGGTTGATCGGGCACGCCGGTATGGCTGTGAGCGTTTTGACAACCAGGCCGGGCCGGGAGAGCTCAACATTCCAGCGGTGCGGGGAGTCGGGGATAGTCTGGTCTACTTGCTCGACAGCAACACCCGATACCATTTCTACGATATTGACTTTGTTCCGATTGATGAAGCGCCTGCGACCGGTATCGGATTGGACGACATCGACCATATTGGTCAGGCGGTGCCGAAGGAGGATTTCCTCTCCGCCACACTGTTGTACAAAGCTGTATTTGATATGGACATCCGCCAGAACCGGGACCTGTCCGATATTTTCGGCTTGGTGGTCAGTCGCGTGGCGTCCAACCGCACGGGCCGCGTGCAGATTCCGATCAACATGGCACTGGGGCGGGAGGCTTCACCGGAACGGTTTGTCGTCCATTCGCTTGGCTCCGGATTCCAGCAGTTGGCGTTCTGCTGTGCGGATATTTTCACTGCAGCGGAATCCGTGCCGCCGGAATATGTTCTGCCAATTCCCGACAATTATTACCGGGATCTTCAGATTCGTTTCGAGCTGTCCGCTGCCTTTACCGAGAAGCTGCAGCGGCTGAATATTCTCTACGATAAGGACGAGAAGGGAGGAGAGTTTTTCCACTTCTACACGCAGGAGCGTCAGGGCGTGTTCCTTGAAATTCTGCAGCGTGACGATTATCACGGTTTCGGCGAGGCTAACGCCAATGTCCGTCTGGCGGCACAGGCGCGGCTGTACGAGCGGGAAAAAGAACGGCAGAAAGTACTGATGAGTCTTTACTGACAGATTATGATACAGCGCTGCCCAGGGGGGCGTTGACCGGTGATCTCAGGGCGCGGCCAGAGCCCTGAGGTACTGCAACACGGCGTACCGATAATGCTGTTCTTTGAGCCATTGTCGGTCTATCTGCAGTTCGATCGCGTCGTTGGTGCCGTCGGCTTCCCGGGATATCAGCCCGCCACTGGTCTGCGCGTAGTAGCGAAACCACGGATCACCATCACGATAAAGGGTAATCCGACCGCTGTAGTAGCCGCCGCGCTGTCCGAAATTACTGCTCATCAGGCCCTCCATGGGAACGTCGACGCGCGCTGACAGGTCAAAATCCAGCCACTCATCACTGTAGGTCCAGGTGCCGGTCTGGGCAAACAGCCCATCGTCCTGTAGCTCAAACCAGAGGTCATGGGCAAACGCATACGTATCCGGATCCACCCATACGCGCCCCTCTTCCGGTTCATAGTCCGGGTCGCGGGTCACGGACATAGACCCGCGCAGAAAGAATTCATGCTCACTCAGCCCAAGCATTCGGGGTGCACGACCTGTCAACTCGATCAGCGAACCGGTGCGGTTGCGCCCGAAATCGGCATCGCAGTCGTTATATCGTAAGTGTGACAGCCAGTAGTTCACGTCATTGATGGTGGTCCGGTCCACGGTCGATGCGAAACCGCCGCCCGGGTTGTCACAGGACGCTGAGCCACCGGGCAATACGGTATGCGATGGAAGGCTGTCGAGATAGGTATCAATGTCGGGAGCATCCGGAGACCCGTCACTGGCGGATTCCACTGTTGGCAGCAGTTCTGACGGCAGTGTACCCAGCCCGTCGCCCGCGAAGTCGTCTGGCAGATGGTAAGTATTCAATGGATCCCGGGCTGCCAGATAGTAGTTCCACCGGTCATACGGAGTGCCGATCAGCAGCGTGCGATACAGCGCGTAGCCGAGTTCCGATGTCGACGTGTCCAGTTCGTCTATCGAGTCGCCCTCGTAGTAGGCCAGAGTCCGTGCGTCTTCTGCCACCTCCTCACTGAGGGCATCGACATCGGCGAAGGGGTCTTCTTCCGCTTCTTCCTCTTCAGCAGCGACATCGCCGTTTGTCTGGCCGCCCGTCGAGCGGCTGCCGCTGGCGGAGTCGTCGCCGGCACAGCCAGTGATGACCAGTACGACCACAAACAACGCGAGGCGAAGCGAGAGAGCCAGAACAGATAAATTGAATCCAGAGTGCATGCCCGGCAGAAGCCTGATCAGAGGGTTATGGTTGTTATCGGCCGTACCCCGGGCCGCTTTATAAAAAGCAGAACACCAGGTGTGAACGGTTTCATCCTTTAACAATGTTCGCATTGTCTCGTTATTTTCAGTATACATAATCGGTACTTGATGTCCCGCGTCTATCAGGTGGCCGTTGATGTTGTTGCCCGTCGGTGTTGATAAAGCGCAGTTGAAGGCCTTGCGCATCCTGATTGTGGATGATTTCGCCAATGCCCGCCGTTCGCTGCGCAATATCATGCTGAAACTGGGCGTGGAACAGGTCGTCGAAGCGAACAGTTCGGAGGAGGCGGTGCGCCATCTGCAGCTCCGGACATTTGACATCATCCTGTGTGATTACAACCTCGGCGACGGCGCGACCGGCCTGCAGCTTTTCCAGATGCATCGGCATCGTCGTTCCGTGTCATTTCATACGCAATGGGTCATTATCACTGCGGAGACGGCCAGGGAGGTGTTTCTGGCCGCCATGGAGAGCGAGCCGGATGACTTCCTGAGTAAGCCGTTTTCCTACGATGACATGAAAACCCGGCTGATGAAGTGGCTGCAGCGTCGCGAGGTTCTGAAACCCGTCTTTCAGGCATTGGATGATGACGACCCCGAGGCGGTCAGCCGTGAATCTCTCCCGCTGGAAGAAAAGTACCCGCGCTATCGGAGCTGGCTCAGAAAAACACGCGTGCGCATGTTGCTCCGTCATGGACGGCTGGAGGAGGCTGAGGCGGCGATTCAGGTGATTATTGCCCGCCGTGATCAGGATTGGGCACTGATTGAACTGGCACGCATCCAGCGGGCCCGAGGCAATACAGGTGAAACGCGTCGAACCCTGGACCGGGCGCTTGCCGTAAACCCGGCCAACACGCTGGCACTCGACCAGATGGCAACGTGCTTTCGCGACCTCGGGCAGCCTCAGAGGGCTCAGGCAACGCTGTTGCAGGCAGTCCGCATTGCCCCGATCAACGTGAAGCGCCAGCGACAGCTTGGCCATGTCAGCCGTGAGTTGCGTCATTTCAAGATTGCTGTGAAAGCCTATAAAGACATCCTCTCTCTGGTGAAAGGGTCCTATCTGGACAGCCCCGTGCATTTTCTGAATGCGATAGAAGCATTGAACAGCGCGGCGCGTATGGGGTTTGACGAAGATTTCCGCAACGCTCCGAGGCAGTCTGTTGAACTGGCGTCGCGCATGCTGAGGCGGTTCCCGAAAAGCGTTATGGTGGAGATGCGTGGCCTGCAACTGCAGGCGGAGGCAATGCACCTGCAGGGGCGTCGAACCGATCGCGACAACCTGTTGCTCGGCGCATACCGGACCGGCATCGATAATTTTGAACGTATCGATGACACCATGGTGAAGCGAATGGCAGCGGTATTATTTGACCTTGAGAACCAGCGGCTGGGGAACCGGTGGCTGGACGCCGTAAAAGGTGCCCGGGGGGAGAATGCCGCACTGGAATCGTCACTTGAATCACTCCGTGAAGACCCGCCTGAGCAGCGTCGTCGTCGAGCGGCGGCGCGCCATAATTCAGGTGGCAACAAGGCGTACCGCGAGGGGCGTTACCACGACGCCGTTGCGTCTTTTCTGGAAGCACTGGAATTGTCGCCGGGACACATCGGGCTTGTGCTCAATATCGCCCAGGCACAATTGCGACTGTTCGAACAGATCAAGGACCCCGTGTATGCAGAGGAAGCGGAGCGCTTTATCGGATACGCCAGTGGCATACCCGAGTCACATGCCCAGTTCGACCGCCTCGATACACTGAAAGCCTGGCTCGGCCGCGTTCAGCGCCAGCAGGCCGAGGAATCTCGCGAGTAGTGGGTCGGATGCTGTCCGATAACGCCGTATCGCTGGGGCCACAGCTCAGCCGACCTGTTCCTGCACTTTCTCCACAATATGGCGGCCGATCGGCAGTGCTGATGTGGCGGCCGGAGACGGCGCATTGCAGACATTCACGGTGCGTCGGGTATTCATGAACAGAAAATCATCCATCAGTTTTCCGTCCCGGGAAATCGCCTGAGCACGCACACCGGCCGGATAGGGCTCAAGGTCGTCCAGAGTAATGTCCGGACAGTACTTTTGCACCTCCGCCAGGTAGCCGCGCCGGAAAATCGAATTCCTGAACTCACGCAACCCGGGCCGGAGGTAGTGGCGGAATACTTTCAACACGCTGCGGTTGGTCATCAACTCCGATGTGTCTGCCAGCGAAAAGTCGGTCTTGCGGTAGCCCTCGCGTTTCAGCGCGAGTACCGCGTTGGGCCCGACGGTGACGGACCCGTCGATCATACGAGTGAGATGGACGCCCAGAAACGGCATTGACGGGTCCGGTATGGGGTAGATCAGGTGGTTGACCACCTTGTTGTGGCGAGGCGCCAGCCGATAATACTCGCCGCGGAACGGGCAGATGATGAAGTCCGGCGTAAGCCCGAGCATGCGTACAATGCGGTCAGACATCAGACCACTGCACGTAACCAGATGCCTGGCATTAAAGCCACCCCGGTCGGTTTCGACGTTGACTTCGCCGGTTCGCTCGCGGAGGCCGGTCACCCGAGTCCCGTAGCGAATGTCGCCACCGGCTGCCTCAAAGCGCCGCGCCATTGCTGCGGCGACATTGCGGTAATCCACGATGCCGCTAGAGGGCACGAAAATTCCGGCAACGCCGGTGACATTGGGTTCGCGTTCGTGAAGGGCCTCGCGGCTGACCCATTCGCGCTCCACCCCATTTGCCGCGGTGCGCTCCCACAGTGCCTGCATCCGTGTCAGCTCTGTTTCGTTGGTGGCCACCAGTAATTTTCCACAGACGTCGTACGGGATATTCTCCTCATCGCAGAACGCTTTGGTTTCACGATTACCGGCGGTACAGAACTGTGATTTCAGACTGCCCGGTGCATAATAGACGCCCGCATGAATGACGCCACTGTTGTGCCCGGTCTGGTGGCGGGCCGGGCCGTCTTCCTTGTCGACAAGCAGCATGCGCTTGTCGGGGTACGTCTGTTTGAGCTGCATGGCAGTAGACAGGCCCAGAATGCCGCCGCCAACGATGATGAAGTCGTACACGATTTAACCCCTTGTCCCTCCCGGGAGTGTCGTTGCATCGGTGAAATAGCCACGCTGTCGCATCAGCTCGCGCCGGAGTTCCGGATGCGGTGTAAACCGGTCCCGTCCATGCAGCCAGAAATGGTTGTTGATGAGCAGGAACTGGCCGACCGGAACCGGTACGGACAACTTTGCCGCGCTGGATTCGAGAGAGTCTGACATATCGGCAAGCCAGTTACCCTCTTCGAAATTACCAGGTTGAACAAACTGGTCGATGTATGACATTACCGGGTTGCCGTCGCGATCCCGGGAAAACACCGGGTGGTAAACGTCTTTACTGACGTTCTTGCTGGGCGGCGCTGTCCAGCGCATGGGTCGCGAGCCCATCGGGTCATTCGCAAACCGGCGGCAATCTTCCCAGTCGTCCAGGTGAAGGAGCAATGAGTCACCGCCTTCCATATTCTGCTCATCGATTTTCATCATGAGGACATAGTCGGTGACCTCCTCGACGTAGGTGCCATCTGTGTGCAGCTCCATGACCCGATGCGGCTTGCGCAGATAGCTGTCGGAATTGTCGACGTTCTGTACCACAAAGCGGGCGTAGTACTGGCCGCTCATGGCGTCGTGGTTGGAGCGTCCCATCAGGTGCGCAACCGCCGTTGAAAATTTCACCATGGCTTCAGCGTCTGCAACCGAATCCAGCCCGGTCGGATTCACCAGCATTCCACCAGTGCCCCGGTCAGCCAGCGCGTTGATCAGGAATGGCCGCAGGGTCTGCTGACACAGGTCGTTGAGAACACGGGCGACTCTGAAGCGCATAAACGACTTGTATTCCAGAGCCTGTACAGGCCATTCGTCCGTTGCCTCCAGAAAGGCAGCAACCACTTCAGGTTCGAAGCTGACTGACAACAGCCGGGGTGACTGCGGCATGGAACTGACCCTGAACCCCGAGACGTCAGCCGTCGCGGGAGAGAAGGTCAGAGAATCCGGGCGGGCTTGAGCTGTCATCGTGAGGGTCTCCATATTTGACGACGAAAATAAAAAATATCTACATTTTTATAAAGTGTCAATAAAAATGGTTCGTCGGTCACTGTTTGCGGTCGGGCCTGATGGGATATACTGCCGCTGTTTCACACCGACTGACGCTGAAATGACAACTGTTCCGAGACAGAATCAGGGCATCAATGCCTATCGATGGTTGAAGCAGGACATACTGCGCGGTGTTCATGCGCCCGGAGAAAAGCTCCGTATGGCGCATCTGAAAGCGCGCTATGAACTGAGTACCGGTCCGCTGAGAGAGGCGCTGTCTCAACTCGTCGCAGAGCGACTGGTCGTGGCAATCAGCCAGCGTGGTTACCGTGTGGCCGGAATGTCGCTGGGTGAGCTGAAGGATATCTATGACGCCCGGGCGCACGTCGAAGCGCTGGTGGTTTCGCTTGCCATACGACGCGGCGATGATGCCTGGGAAGCTGGAATTCTGGCCGCCGCCCATACACTGTCAAAAGTCGCGGAGATCGGCAGCCCGGATGATATGCTCGACGTGTGGGACCGTCGCCATCAGGTTTTTCACACGGCGATCGCCAGCGGCTGTGGGTCGTCACACCTGATGCAGGCTCGCGCCAACCTGTTTGACCAGGCTGAGCGGTATCGCTATCTCTGGTTGGGTGAAACGGTTTTTTCCGACGCGGCACTGGCGCGCAAACGGGAAGAACACGCCCGTTTGGTGGAGCTGGTGCTGGCCCGGGACGAGCAGGGTGCAACCGATTATGTACGGGAACACCTCCTGACACCTGTGCCTGTCATTGTCGACGTGCTTAAGAAGCGCGGTCTGGCACAGTAAGCCGGGGGTTCAGGGTTGACCTGATTCGTCGGTCTCTGCCGACAGGAACTGTTCGCGCTTCAGCCCGTATTTCTGCATTTTCTGGTTCAGTGTCCGGCGTGGCAGGTCGAGCGCTTCCATTACCTGTCTTATATCACCCCGGTAGTGCATCAGCTCGGCTGAAATCAGCGACTTTTCGACCTGTTCCAGACGGGTGGACAGTGAGCGCTCACCTGAGTTGAGCATCTGTCGATAGTTGTCATCGAGCTGTAGCAGTTCCTGCACGGATACCTCACTGAAACTGTGTGTCAGCAGAAACCGCTCGGCGGTATGTCGGAGCTCTCGCACGTTGCCCGGCCAGGTATGCATTTCCAGAGCCAGCACGTCATCGTAGGTGAGAGCAGGTGCCGGCAACTGGTACGCTTCCCCGGCGGCGCGCAGAAACTGGCCGAACAGTTCGGGCACATCGCCGGGGCGATCACGCAGCGGCGGCAGATGAATATCGGCTACCATCAGACGGTAATAGAGATCCTCGCGAAACCGGCCTTCGGTGGCAGCCTGTCTGAGATTTTCCTTGGACGCCGACACGACCCGGACATTCACCGGTATCGGCCGGTGCGACCCGACCCGGACCACTTCACGCTCCTGCAGCACCCGCAGGAGTTTGATCTGGAAGTCCATCGACATGCTCTCGATTTCATCCAGAAACAGTGTGCCGTTGTCGGCCGCTTCGAAAATGCCGGTCCGGGCTTTCTGGGCACCGGTAAAGGCACCGGCTTCGTGCCCGAACAATTCACTTTCCAGCAGTGTGTCGGGAATCGCGGCGACATTGACGGCAATAAACGGGTGGGCGTTCCGGATACTCAGGTCGTGGAGGCTTCGAGCGATCAGTTCCTTCCCGGTACCAGTCTCACCGACAATAATTATGTCCGCGTTTACCCGGGCCAGCGTGCGCACCTGGTCTCGAACAGACTGAATCTGTGGCGACTGACCGAGGATCCGGCTGGTCAGACCGTCATCGGCCTCGGCATCACGCGGCAGCGGTGCCGTGGCAACGGTAACCTGCCGCTGTTCGCAGGCCCGTTTGATGGTTTCCACCAGACGGTCCGGTTTGTAAGGTTTTTCAAGGAAATCGAATGCGCCGAGTTTCATGGCTTCAACGGCCTGTGCGATGCCGCCGTGCCCCGTAATCAGGATAATCGGTATGGATGGATCCATCTGCCTGAGCAGGCTCATGCCATCCATGCCCGGCATCCGGATATCGGAGACAACCGCTCCCCGGAAGCTGGCCTTGAGCATGGGCAGGGCATCGCGGGCATCCACGAATGTGCTCACCCGAATATCAGCAAGACTGAGCCATTGCTCCAGCGATTCAAGCACGGCGGGATCATCGTCAATAACCACCGCTTCGAGTTGGTGGTTCATGTGTTTTCCTCCGTAGGTTGTTCCTGTGGGCTGTTGGCCGGTTGACTCCGGGCAAAGCGCAATCGGAATGTCGTCCCCTCGCCGGGTGCGCTTTCTACACTCAGATCAGCACCCATATCGCGCGCCAGGCTGTAGCTGATGGCCAGCCCCAGCCCGACACCCTCTCCGACCGGCTTGGTCGTAAAAAACGGCTCGAATACCCGGGCCTGCTGGTCTTCGCTCATGCCGGGCCCGTTGTCGCTGATGCTGAGTATCAGGCCGAGGCCCTCTTCCTGAAGCAGAGTCAGCGAAATTCTGCCGTCATCCCGGCCAGACAGTGCGTCAAGCGCATTGCCAAGCAGATTGACCACAACCTGTTCAAGAAACATGGTATTGGCCTGCACCAGCCGGGAGTCATCCAGTTGCACTGAGCACTCGACCCCCTGTTTTTCGATTCTCGGCCCGAGCAGATCAAGCGCATAGCGCACGGGGCCATGCGCGGATACCCAATCACTTCCGGTGTTCCGTTTACCGGAAAAGACCCGGAGCTGCTTCGACAGGTTCGATAGTCGCTCCAGCAGCGCTTCGATTCTGGCAAGGTTCTGGTCCACTTCCTCGGGCCTGTCGTGGTTCAGCAGCAGTCGACTACTGGCCACGTAATTGCTTAAAGCGGTAATCGGTTGATTGATTTCATGGGCGATGGCGGAAGACATACGGCCAAGCGCTGCCAGTTTCTGGCTCTGCGCCAGCGCATCCTGTGCCTGGTGCAGGTCCCGTGTGCGTTCCTCGACCCGCTGTTCAAGCGCCTCGTTGGCCTGTTCCAGTGCATTCTGGGCGCGTGTCAGTTCGGTGATATCCTGAACGGTCAGAATGAACTCGTTCTGGTCGCCAAAGCGGATGGGGTTCAGCGTGTAGAGAATCGGGAATTCAGTGCCGTCCTGACGGATACCGGTCGCTCTTACCGGGCCAAGACCTGCGCGGTTTCGCCGCCAGTCGGCAATCAGTTGGTCCGGCGTGATATCGGCTGCGGCATCGGGCAGGCCGAACAACAAACGTGCCTGCTCATTGATGAACAGGGGATGGTAATCACGGTCCAGGTTCAGCAATCCGGCATGGGTGTTCTGGATAATGGCCCGTTGGTGGCTTTCACGCTCGGCCAGCAGTCTGCCTACGGCATCCTGCGCATCGGTCCGCCGGCGGCGTTCCCGGTGAAACAGCAGGGCAACCGTCAATCCGATATAGAGAAGAATGAGCCCGAATTGCTGCCAGCGCACGGTTTCGACGACCTGCGCCTGCGGTACCCGCCAGTGCATCTGCCAGGGGTAACCTTCAATAGGCGAGGGGAAGGTCAGTTCCGGATTGCCATTGAGCAGCAGGGACAGGGCTTCAGAGGGCACCGGAGAACGGGCGCGCGGCAATACGGTTACCGGGCTCGTGCCATATTGCCGGGTACCCTCCAGCTCCTCACGCTGTGTCTGTGACAGTGGGCTGGTGGCGCGGTAGTGCCATTCAGGGTTGGACGACAGAAAGACGATGCCTTTTTCGTCAGTCACCCAGACAGCGTCGCCCGACGACTGCCAGCTTCGCTCCAGAGGCGCGAGGTCAATCTTGACCACAGCGACGCCCTGAATCCGACCGTCCCGGGTAATCGGACTGGAGAAAAACAGGCCCGGTATGCCGGAAGTTGCCCCAACGGCGTAGTAAAACCCGTCGCGCCCCTGCATGGCATCCCGGAAATAGGGCCGGAAACTGTAATTCTTTCCGACAAAGCTGTTTTCTGATCGATAGTTGCTGGACCAGTGGGTAAACCCGGACCGGTCCATTACGAATATCTCATCCGAGCCGGCCTGAGTATTGATCGAGTCCAGTAGCGCGGAAATTTCAGCGGTTGTTTCAGGCGCGGCCGGTTGCCGTTCCTGCAGACGTCGACTCAGGGTATCCCGGATACGCGGATCCATGGCCAGAACCCCGGGGAGATACTGATGGCGGTTGATCGTTGCCTGCAGCGACGTTTTATAGGCGCCCAGGCGCTGTTCTGCCTCGGCAGCCATGCGCTGGGTTTCCAGCCTCATCAACTGACCGTCTGTTACCCAGAGCACGGTGAGCAGCAGTACGGCCCCCAGCAATAATCCATTTCGCAGGCTCAGACGAGCCCGCCATCCTGTGAAGTGTCGGTCGGACATTGTGTGTCTCTCAGGCGTTTTTCTTGTTCTGAATGAGTCAGTCTAATCCATCGCCGCCGCAAAAACACGCCGCTGAAGCCAGGGTTCGAGGTCGGCAGAATTCTGCTTACGGTTCCGTTGCCCGGTGAGCCAATAATTGCTTACGGGGCTGCCCCGAAAGCGCCTTGAGGCCCATTCCCCGGGCTTCTCAGCCATTGGCAAAGCAATTGCAATACCGGAATCAGTGCTGCCTGCCGGAGATCCGGTCTCAGCGCTGTCGAGACAACAACAAGACATGGAGTATTGTGATGAAAAGAGCATTAACTGCCCTCGCACTGGGCCTTTCCTTAACCGCTGGCGCCGTTCAGGCGCAAACAACATTATCAATCGGAACAGGCGGTACCGGTGGTACCTACTATCCGATCGGTGGCGGCCTTGGTGAGCTGATTACCCGACACATCGATGGTTATTCGGGTGTTGCAGAAGTGACCGGAGCGTCGGTGGAAAACATGGGGCTGGTCTACCGGGGTCAGTCCGATATGGCACTGGCACTCGCCGACACAGTCGCTGCAGGGTACAACGGTACAGGCACATTCGAGGGTCGGGCACTCCCGAGTACACGTGCTCTGGGGTCCGTCTATCCGAACGCGGTGCAACTGGTGACGTTGGCCGATTCAGGCATTACCTCACTCAGTGACCTGGTTGGCAAGCGCGTTTCCGTCGGGGCGCCCGGCAGTGGAACCGAAGTCAGTGCACGCACACTGCTGGAGGCCAACGGTATTACGTACTCTGACTTCCGTGGCCAGCGGCTGAACTTCAACGAGACAGCCGATGCGCTGCGTGACGGCGATATCGATGCCGGTTTCTGGAGCGTGGGTCCACCGACCAGCTCTATCATGAGCCTTGCCACATCGCGTGATATCCGGGTGATCAACCTCTCGCAGGAAGAAATCGACAACGCCCGTGAGGCGCAACCGGTATTCGCTCATTACGAGATGCCGGCCAACACCTACGAAGGGCAGACGGAAATGGTCAATACCATCGGTACGCCCAATGTCCTGATCGTGAACGCCGACATGCCGGAAGAGCTGGCGTATCAAGTGACTCGCGTCATGTTTGAGCACGTCGACGAGCTGCGCGAGATCCACCCGGCTGCCAACAGCACAACCGTTCGCTTCAGCCTGGGTGCAACCCCGATCCCGCTGCACCCCGGCGCGCTGCGCTATTATGAAGAAACCGGCGCCAGCATTCCTGATCGGTTGCGGCCATAAGAAATTGCTCCCCGTGCACAGGAGATCTGTGTCCACGGAGCTATAGAAACGGAACCGCGTCGGGGTCGAAACCGGCCCCGACGCATGGACAGGGATTGTTCGCTAGTAGTGTCCCGCTTGGCCGCTCTTTATTGGGGCGGTCCTTTTTGCGGGCGTATAGTCGCCTGTCAAACCCTGAGGATAATGATAAGAATGTCGGACACAAGCGCCGTTACTGAGCGCAGGCTCGTTCCCAGGCAATCCACTGCTATTGGGCGCCGGGTGTCCAGTGGCTCAATTCGGCGGTGGTTCGGGAAATTGCCTGGCCGAGCCCTGGCATGCCTGGCTCTGTCAATACAGGCCGCTCTGACTCAGGCCGCGCCATGGGAGCTCGTGGTCAGATTTGAGTCGGGTCAGCCGGATCACGAGATAGCCATTCCGCTCCCGGACTCAGGCCACTGGTGCCTGCACTGGCACCATTCCGTGCAGGGGTTTCTGGTACGCGATTGTTTTCGTGTCGATGCCAGCGGCACATTGCTGTTGGATACCAGCTATCAGCCGGACTTTGCGGCCGGGCTGGACCACATTCCGGGCCGCGGACGCCTGGAAAGTGATGGTGAGGGCGGCTACATAATAGAGAATATCAATGAGCCGGTACCGGGCAATCGGCTGCGTCTCAGAGTGGGTTCACAGGCCGTGGACCATCGGATTGTCACCGCAGACGCGTCCGTGAGTCTGTCCGAGCGAGCGGCGCATGAATCGGTTTCGATTCGGCCGCGACCAGTCCAACAACAAGTCAAACCGGCGGGAGTTCTGAAATGAGTGCACCAGATACTGTCATGGAAGCCGAAGAGCTGAAGATACTGAATCGAAAAGGTCCCTGGCCGCTGGCGTTGCTGATCGGTCTGGTCGCGGTCACCCTGTCGCTGTTCCAGCTCTATGCGGCCGGCGTCACCCCACTGGGCCTGTTCTATCAGCGAAGCATTCACCTGGCCCTGGTGCTGATGCTTGCCTTCCTGCTGTTTCCGCCACTTGCCGGTCGGTCGCGCGGCTGGTTGGGCACCATCATCGATATTGCCTTTTTCTGCGGTGCGTTCTACACCGGCTTCTACCTCGCTTGGAATCTGGACGCCATATTCGATCGGGCCGGGTTCTGGACGGATCTGGATATCCTCGCCGGTGTCATTGCCACGGTCACGCTGCTGGAGGCAAGCCGACGCGCTGTCGGGCTGGGCATCACTGTAATCGGCGTCGTAGCCATTCTGTATGCATTCGCCGGTAATCGGGGTGAACTGCCCTGGCTCGGGGAATGGTTGCCGGGCATGCTGAATCACCGTGGCTACAGCCTTGATCGAGTCGCAGCCCAGCTTTATCTGGGACAGGAAGGCATTTTCGGGATTCCGCTCGGTGTTGCGGCAACTTTCGTCTTTATATTTGTTCTGTTCGGCGCGTTTCTTGAGGTCACCGGCGCCGGATATTTCTTTATCGATCTGGCCTTCGCCGGTACCGGTCGCCAGCGCGGAGGGCCGGCAAAAGCTGCGGTGCTTGCGTCGGCCGGAATGGGCTCTATCTCCGGCAGTGCCATAGCCAATACCGTAACCAGTGGCAGTTTCACCATTCCGCTGATGAAAAAGCTGGGCTATAAGCCGGCGCAGGCGGGGGGAGTTGAAGCAGCGGCCAGTACCGGGGGACAGATCATGCCGCCTCTTATGGGCGCTGGCGCGTTTCTGATGGCCGAGTATACGGGCGTCGCCTACCTCGATATCGTCAAGGTGAGCGTATTTCCTGCCCTGCTGTATTTCGCGACGGTTTACCTTTTCGTGCATCTGATCGCCATAAAACAGGGCATGGAAGGGCTTCCCGGTTCCGAGCTCCCGGATGTGCGGGAAGTGATGATGCGAGGCTGGTTCCTGCTGCTGCCGGTTCTGTTGCTCGTGGCCTTGCTGGTCATGGGCTTTTCACCGATGCGGGTCGGCTTCTACGCCATCGTCAGTGTCGTTGGCGTGGCGGCGTTAAACGGCCTCTACAGAGCGGTACGCCACGGTATCACCCATTCATCGTTGGTGCCGACCCTGCGGCGTGCCTTCCTGCAGGGGCTGGGTAAGCTTGTTGATGCCCTTGAATTGGGGGCACGTAATGCGGTTGCCGTGAGTGTTGCCTGTGGCGTAGCCGGTATCGTGGTGGCGGTCGTGGGTCTGACCGGCCTGGGATTGAAATTTTCGTCCATGATGGTGGCGCTGTCGGGCGGCAACCTGATCGTGGTGGTGTTCCTGATCGCATTGGCCAGCCTCATTCTGGGACTGGGGCTGCCGGTCACCGCCAGCTACATTGTGCTGATCGTGCTGGTGGGGCCGGCACTGGAGAACGAGTTCGGCATCCCGCTGCTGGTCGCGCACCTGCTGGTGTTCTGGTATTCGCAGGACTCCAACGTGACGCCCCCCGTAGCACTCGCGGCATTCGCGGCCTCCGCCATCGCTGGCAGCAAGACGATGGAAACCAGTGTACAGGCCTGGAAATTTGCCAAGGGGCTTTATCTGATCCCGTTGTTCATGGTCTTCAACCCGGAGATCATCATCGGTGGGCCGCTGCCCCTGCTGCTCTGGCAGGGGGTAATGATCGTGCTGGGCCTCGCCGCATTCGCATCGTCGATTGAGGGCTACCTGTTCACCTGGATGAAACCTTGGCTGCGGCTTGGTTTGGCGGTTGCCACCGTGATGGTGTTTGTTCCTGACGTAATGGTACAGGGCGCTGGTGGCGCGATTATTGTCGGCCTGTTGCTGGTGAACTTCCTTGCCGGAAGAGCGGCCAGCGCCACGCCTGAATCCAGGGCCTGAGGCCTGTGCGGCGGTCCGGGTAATCCGGACCACCCACTGGTGTGCTCAGAGGGTATGCGCATTAACCAGACAGCAGAGCAGGATCATTCAGTGTAGAGGTTGTTGTAAACGTAATTGGTGGCGTCGACAAACCCGTGCACATTGCCGCAGTCAAAGCGTGTGCCCTTGAACTTGTAGGCCATCACACAGCCATCCTGCGCCTGTTGCAGCAGGGCGTCGGTCAACTGGATTTCATCATTCTTGCCGGGCCTGGTGTTGTGCAGGATCTCGAAAATGTCCGGCGTGAGAATATAGCGCCCGATGATGGCAAGGTTTGACGGTGCCTTGTCCTTGTCGGGCTTTTCTACCATATCATCGACCCGGTACAGGCCGTTTTTCATGGCCTCACCCTTGATCACACCGTACTTGTGTATCTCGTCTTCCGGCACTTCCATAACGGCGACGATGCTGCACCGGAACTGTTTATAGATGCGCACCATCTGGCCGAGCACGTTCAGTTCACCGGGATCGGGCAGGCAGAGGTCATCTGCCAGCACCACGCCGAACGGCTCTGCGCCGATCAGCGTTTCGCCGGTCAGAATCGCGTGGCCCAGTCCTTTCATTTCCGGCTGGCGAGTGAACGAGAACTGCGCGCTGGCCATGACATACCGGATGGATTCCAGGTATTTCTCCTTGTCGGAGCCGGAAATCTGGTGTTCGAGTTCGTAGGAAATATCAAAATGGTCCGCAATGGCACGCTTGCCGCGGCCGGTAACGAAACCGATGCGATTCAGCCCCGCTTCAATGGCTTCTTCCACCCCGTATTGGACCAGCGGCTTGTTCACCACCGGCATCATTTCCTTCGCCAGCGCCTTGGTGGCTGGCAGGAACCGTGTGCCGTATCCGGCCACCGGGAACAGGCATTTATTGATCATGGGACCTCCATTGGTACGCTGTCCGCCAATCTGCGCTGCAATCCCCGTGCCTTTGCGGATACAGCGGCATAAAATCTGCAGGCAGTCTAGCACGCCAACCGCAGCAAGAGCAGGCCAATGACGCAACCGGGCGATACCACGAAACAGACTGCCACAGCCGTGCTGGAGGCGCTGAGCTCACGAGTGCACGAGGAGTGTGCACATATTTACGGGGCGACGACCGGCGCCGAGACGGCAACACGTCTGTTGGAGCTGGTTGAAGCATCGCGAATGCACCAGAACGGGGCATTCAATCGCCCATCACGCCCGGTTAACGAGCAGGATGTACTGCTCATTACCTATGGCAATACCATCCAGGCGACTGACGAAAGGCCACTGCAGACACTGAGGCGGTTTCTCGACGAACGTCTCCCGGAAATCAGCCATGTGCATGTGCTGCCATTTTTTCCCTACAGCTCCGACGACGGGTTTTCAGTAATCGACTACCTGCTGGTCGATCCGGCTTTGGGGAATTGGGCGGATATCCGGGCCCTGGCAGATTCCAGGTCGCTGATGTTCGATTTCGTGCTGAATCACATCTCCAGGGAGAGTGTCTGGTTTGCGGACTTCGTGGCGAATCATCCGCCGGGGCGCGATTATTTCATGGAGCTGGACCCGGCTACTGACGTGTCCGCAGTGGTCAGACCGCGCAGCCAGGCACTGCTGACACCGATATATACCCGTCGCGGCGTGCGCCATGTCTGGGCCACGTTCTCTGCAGACCAGATAGACCTGAATTACGCCAACCCGGATGTACTGGTGGAAATGGTGCGGATTTTTCTGATTTATCTGGACCAGGGGGCGGAGTGGGTGCGACTGGATGCGGTTGCCTTTCTCTGGAAGCAACTGGGTACATCGTCCATCCACCGGCCGGAGACGCACGCCGTGGTGAGACTCCTGAGGGCGTTGGCGGAGGCGCTGAAACCGGGCAGTCAGATCGTGACTGAAACCAATGTCCCTCACCATGAAAACCTGACCTACTTCGGGGAGGGTGACGAAGCGCACATGATCTACCAGTTTGCGCTGCCGCCTCTGGTTCTCTTCACGATGAACCGCGGCAATGCGGACCTGCTGACCAACTGGGCACAGACTCTGGCGCCACCCCCTCCGGGCTGCACGTTTCTGAATTTCACTGCATCCCATGATGGTATCGGGTTGCGAGCGCTCGAGGGCATGTTGCCGCAACATGAGATCACCAGCCTGATCGATGCCATGCATCGGTTCGGCGGCTACGTCAGTATGAAAGCCAATGCTGACGGCACAGACTCTCCGTATGAGATCAATATTACGTACTTTGATGCCATGATGGGTACCCGCCGGGGGCCGGACCGCTGGCAGGTCGAGCGTTTCATCTGTGCCCAGACCATTCCACTCGTCCTGCAGGGCGTGCCGGCGTTCTATATCCACTCCCTGCTGGGTACACCAAACGACCAACGGGGCGTGGAGATTACCGGCAGGCTGCGTGCCATCAACCGGAAGCGCTGGCAATGGGATGAGCTGGAGCCGCTTCTGGATCGCCCGGCCAGCCCGCAGAGCCAGGTCTATCAGGCATTGCGGGAGCGCATTGCACTGCGCCAGCAGTTACCCGCGTTAAGCCCGGCGGCCGGCCAGCGCATATTTGATCTGGATTCCCACCTGTTTATAGTCCAGAGGGGCGATGGAAATGAGACGGTCATCTGTGTCTTCAACGTGGCGCCGCAGGATGTCACGCTGTCTCTGGTCCGGCTCCTCCACAGTGACGCGTTGGGTGCGGAGGACCTGCTCACCGGGCAGCGTCACGCCGGTGGCAAACAACTGGAGCTGGCACCCTACCAGTGTCTCTGGCTGGTCCCGGTCGAATCCTACACCGAGTAGCGAACAGGTTACCGACCCGATGTGGCAGTACGTGAATCAGGCTCCGGGAATTCTGTCGCCGGTGATGTGTCCTGCGGCGTATTGATCATTTCTGTGTAGGGTGTATGGTGCACCAGCCGAGCGCGATTGCGGAACCGTTTGGGAATCTGGTCGCGGGCCCGGCTAATGCTCTGGTAAGGACGCACCCCCAAAGGGTAACGTTGGCCGTCGGTCTCGACATAGACCGAGTAGCCCGCCTCAGTGGCAATAATCAGATACTCCCGATTGTCTGTCGACTGTGGCAAAGTCATCCTCCCGGAACTGTCAGCCGTAGTTATCAGTTCTTACGAGCGTCGGCCCGTGTTCGGATGACCGGTCGGGAACAGTCGATGGCACGCTCACCGCCTGTTTGCACGGTCGTGTCCGGGCTACGAATTGACGCTCGAATCCACTATGAACAAGGGAAACGCGATGAACCCGGTAATTTCGGTTTCAAATCTCGACAAGACCTACGACGATGGCTTTCAGGCGCTGCGTGATGTGAGCCTTGATATCGAGGAAGGTGAGATTTTTGCGTTGCTGGGCCCGAACGGTGCCGGCAAAACCACACTGATCAGCATCATCTGCGGCCTGGTCAACCCGAGCGCCGGTAAGGTAACGGCAGCAGGTTACGATATTATCAGTGAGTATCGTGCGGCGCGCGCAAGTATTGGCCTGGTACCACAGGAGCTTGCCACCAATGCGTTCGAGTCTGTGCTGGCGACGGTAAAATTCAGCCGGGGTCTGTTCGGCAAGCCCAATGACCCGGATTATCTGGAAAAGGTCTTGCGCGATCTTTCACTCTGGGACAAGCGCAACAGCCGCACTATGGAATTGTCGGGCGGCATGAAGCGTCGCCTGATGATTGCCAAGGCGTTGTCGCACGAGCCACGAATTCTGTTTCTGGATGAGCCTACCGCCGGTGTGGACGTGGAGCTTCGCCGCGATATGTGGGACATGGTTCGCCGCCTGCGCGAGAACGGCACCACGATCATTCTGACAACCCACTATATCGAGGAGGCCGAGGAGATGGCTGATCGCGTGGGTGTGATCAATAAAGGGCGTATTGTGCTGGTGGAAGAAAAAAATTCACTCATGCAGAAGCTGGGCAAGAAGCAATTGTCTCTGGTACTGCGGGAGCCGCTGGAAAAAGTACCGGACGCCCTGGCCAATCTTGACCTTGAACTGGCGGACAGTGGCCACCAACTGGTGTATACCTTTGACGCCACGCAGGACCAGGACAGTCTGTCGGAACTGCTGCAGCGCGTTCAGCAGGCGGGCATCGAGTTCCGGGATCTGCAGACCAGCGAGAGTTCACTTGAAGAAATTTTTGTCAATCTGGTCCGAGAGCAGGAGGCGCCCGCCGCATGAATTTCTATTCCATACGCGCCATCTACCTGTTTGAAATGTCCCGAACGGTGCGCACCATTCTGCAGAGTATTGCCACGCCGGTTATTTCAACCTGCCTGTATTTTATCGTGTTCGGCTCCGCTATCGGCTCGCGCATGGTGGAAATCGATGGCGTCAGTTACGGCGCATTTATCGTTCCGGGGCTGGTCATGCTGACGCTACTGATGCAGAGCGTGTCCAACGCCTCGTTCGGCATCTATATGCCCAAGTTCAACGGTACGATCTATGAGGTGATGTCGGCTCCGGTGTCGTACGTGGAAATCGTGATCGGCTACGTGGGCGCCGCAGCGACCAAGTCCGTGGTATTGGGGCTGATCATTCTGCTGACGGCAAACCTGTTTGTGGATTACCAGGTGATGCATCCGTTCTGGATGGTGAGCTTCCTTGTGCTCACTTCAATTACGTTCAGTTTTCTCGGCTTTATTATCGGGATATGGGCAGACGGGTTCGAGAAGCTGCAGATTGTGCCCATGATGGTGGTGACGCCGCTGACCTTCCTGGGTGGCACCTTCTATTCCATTGATATGCTGCCTACGTTCTGGCAGGGCGTGACATTGCTCAATCCGGTGGTGTATCTGGTCAGTGGGTTCCGGTGGGCGTTCTATGGCACCTCAGATGTGCATATCGTTATCAGTATCGGTATGACGCTCGGGTTTCTCCTGCTCTTTCTCGGGATCACCGCCTGGATCTTCAAGACGGGCTACAAGCTCAGGAGCTGACAGGTTGGATTTATAGCTGGCCCTGCGCACGGCAGTCCACCCGGAGACCGGGCACAAGTACGTCCCTGTAGCCCTGCCTCGAAAACATCCATGTTTTCGAAGCTCTCCGGTTGGATTGCCGAGCACGGGCCGCCAGCCGCTTCGCCGCAACGCGACATCAACCGCGCAGAATCGACAGAATCTCGTCGGTTTTCTGTCGCATCAGGGTCTCGTCACCGCGGGTCTCGAGGTTCAGACGCACCACTGGCTCGGTGTTGGATTTGCGCAGATTGAACCGCCACTGATCGAACGTCAGAGAGATACCGTCCATCGTATCCTCACCGATGGCATCGGCACGGAACGCGTTATAGACCCGTTCGATGGCGGCGTCGGCGTCGTCCACTGTGCTGTTGATCTCCCCGGGTGAGGGGTATTGCGACATCCGCTCGCTCACCAGCTCGCTGAGGCTCTGTTTCTTCTTGCTCAGCAAGTCGACCACCAGCACCCAGGGAATCATGCCGCTGTCGCAATAGGCGAAATCACGGAAATAGTGGTGGGCGCTCATCTCACCGCCATAGATCGCGTTTTCCTTGTGCATGACTTCCTTGATATAGGCGTGCCCGGTGCGCGACTGAATGGCCTTGCCATTGTGCTTTTCACAGACGTCCTGCGTATTCCAGATAAGCCGGGGGTCGTGAATGATGTTTGAGCCCGGGTGCTTCACCAGAAACGCTTCGGCGAGCAGCCCGACCACATAGTAGCCCTCGATGAACCGGCCCGTGTGGTCCCAGAAAAAGCAGCGGTCGAAGTCGCCATCCCAGGCAATGCCCATATCCGCATTATGCTCTCGCACGGCATTGCCGGTTACCGGCTGCTGCTCGGTCAGAATCGGGTTGGGAATGCCGTTGGGGAAGGTGCCGTCCGGCTCGTTGAAGAGTTTGACGAATTCAATGGGAATGCCCCGCTGCTGCAGCGTGTTCTCGATGCGATTCACCGTATCGCAGGCCGCGCCGTTGCCGGCGTTGACCACTAACTTGGTCGGTCGGATGTCCTCGGTATCCAGATAACTCAGCACATGGTCCACATAGGCCTGAGAGTGGTCCAACTGGGTCAGTGCTCCCAGGGTCTCCGGGTCGTCGAACTGATTGGCCTCCGCCAGACGCCGGATATCCTGCAGGCCGGTGTCATTGCTGATCGGCCGGCTCTGTTCGCGGACCATCTTCATGCCATTATAGTCGATCGGGTTATGGCTTGCGGTTACCATGATGCCGCCATCCAGGCCGAGCGCCTTGGTGGCGTAATAGACCTCTTCGGTACCGATCAGGCCCAGGTCGATGACATCGACACCGGAGTCCATCAGGCCGTTTGCGAGCGCCGTTTTCAGCGTTTCGGAGGTTTCCCGGACATCGCCACCCACGCAGACTTTTTTCGGCGACAGAAACTGGGCGTAGGCCCGGCCGATACGATAGACAATTTCCTCGTTCAGCTCCTCGCCAAGTTTGCCGCGAATGTCGTACGCCTTGAAACAGGTGAGCGTGGTCATAGGATCATTCCCTTCTGTCATTGTGTTCAGACACATCGAAAACCAAGTGCCCGGAGGTGTGGCAGTGACTGTGTGCCTGTCTGTTCCCGGTCAGTTTACTGGCGAGCCGTCCGGATGACCAGCCGCCATCCGTTGAGCCCAGGGGGCCGTGCGCTCAGTTGGAACGACTGAAAAGGTCAGGCAGGCGCATGGCGAGAGAAATGGGGCCCTCCAGGCGTACACGTCCGCTGAGAAACGCCTGGGTGCCGGAGAGCTCCCGGTTCAGCAGTGCACGGCAGGTTGCCTCGGTCAGGCGCAGGGTGATATCCGGGTTCTCGGGTTGCTCTTCACGGAACTGGCAGGTCTGTTCCGACACCACGAGACTGAAAGGACTATCGTCGACCATGAAACAGTAGGTAATATCAAGGTCGGCTGCCTGCTCCGGATCAAACTTCGCCTCAAGCCGCCGGAAGAACTGGGACAGGTCAGACATAGGGCTACTCGAGCTGCTGGAAACGCGGCTCATGATAGTGGATTCGTCCGGGCAAGGCCACGCCGATGGGCCGTACCGGACTGACAGGAGATCAAATTCTATGTGGATGGATTACCTCGGGTTTCTGTTGCGGATCGGCACGGTGCTGGCCGCCATTCTGATTGTGGTGGGTGTCATTTCCGCCGCTGCATCGCGGGCCCGCAGCCAGCCCCGCAAGGGCAAATTGCAGGTTGAAGACCTGGGCGAACGGTGGGAAGACCTCCGAGCCCGGATGAAAACGTCGCTGATGTCAGATCGCAAGGCCAGAAAACAGTTCCGGAAAGCCGAGAAAAAGCGTCGAAAAGCAGAGAAGAAGACCGGCACGGATGGCGCAACCGACCATCAGAATGCGTTCGTGCTCGATTTCAAGGGCGATATCCAGGCCAGCCAGGTGAAGGCGCTCTCGGAAGCGGTCAGCGCAGTGCTGGCGGTCGCCCGGCCCGGAGATACTGTCCTTCTGCGGCTTGAAAGTCCGGGCGGGGTGGTGCACGGGTACGGTCTGGCGGCGTCGCAACTGGCGCGGCTGAAAAAAGCCGGGCTGACGCTCTGGGTGTCGGTCGACAAGGTAGCGGCAAGCGGCGGCTATATGATGGCGTCGCTGGCGGACCGGATTTTTGCGGCACCCTTTGCCATTGTCGGGTCAATTGGCGTTGTGGCTCAGGTCCCGAATGTGCACAGACTGCTGAAAAAGCTGCATGTTGATATCGAGCTGCATACGGCGGGCGAATTCAAGCGTACGCTGACGGTGCTGGGCGAGAACACGGATGAAGGCCGCCGGAAATTCAAGGAAGATCTTGAAGACACCCACCTGCTGTTCAAGCGCCATATCGCGGATGCCCGCCCGGCACTGGATGTCGATTCGGTGGCAAACGGTGACTTCTGGTATGGCCGGGAAGCCGTCGATGTTGGCCTTGTTGACGAACTTGCCACCAGCGAAGACGTGGTCGGCCAACTGCGCGACGGGCCGGCGAAGCGGGTGCTGAGTGTGCGTTACGAGCCGCCGAAGCCGTTGGCACAGAGATTGGGAGAAGGCTCGGCAAACTGGGTGGAGAACCTGGTGGATCGGCTGTTGTCCCGAAACCCTCCCCTTTAAAACGGGAATTGGACACGATCGGGAGGTAAAATCATGCAACGGGGAGTATTGCTGGCAGTCGGGATTCTGATTCCGGTCGCTGCCTGGTCGCAATCGGCGGATGTCATACTGGACCGCATGCAGGCTCAAATGCAGGGTGAGTCCAGTCGCGCTGAAATGACCATGACCATAGAGCGGCCCCGCTATACGCGGGAAATCGGCCTGCGGACATGGGCACTCGGGCAGGATTACACCATGACGCTGGTGACCTACCCGCCGCGTGATGAGGGGACCGTGTACCTGAAACGTGAAAACGAAATATGGAATTACGTCCCCACGATCGATCGCACAATCAAGCTCCCCCCGTCCATGATGTCCCAGTCCTGGATGGGCTCGGATTTCACCAATGACGACCTGGTCCGGGAGAGCTCGCTGGCCGAGGACTATGAGGCCGAGATCGTGCGTTCGGAGCAGTACGACGGACTGGACGCGTGGGTTCTCTCGCTCGTGCCGCTCCCGGATACGCCGGTCGTCTGGGGGCGTGTTCTGTTATGGGTGGAAAAGCAGGACTACCTGCAGCTACGTGCCGAGTATATGGACCAGGAGGGCCAACTGGTAGACATTCTGGCCCTGTCCGACATTCGCGAGATGGATGGAAGGCGGCTCCCTGCGCGCCTGGAGCTGACACCGGCAGACGATCCGGGCCATAGGACCGTGCTCACATATGACAGTATTGAATTCGGTGTTGACCTGGACGAGAGCTTTTTCTCGCGGCAGATGATGTCACGGGTTCGTTGACCATGTTGACGGTTCGATTGGCCTGGCGAAACCTCTGGCGGAACCCGCGCCGGTCATCGATCACGCTGGGGTCCATCGCGTTTGCGGTGGTTGTGGCCCTGTGGGTGGAATCGATGACCCGCGGTTCGCATGAGCAGATGATTACCAATATGACCCGGTATCACACGGGTACCATTCAATTGCAGCATCCTGACTTCAGAGACGAGCCCTCACTGGATAACGCCCTGGTGGTGGATGATGCGTTGCGTGCCGAAGTGGCCTCAGCCCACGAGGGTGTCGGGTTTCTCGTACCCAGGCTTGAAACGTTCATGCTGGCCGCCGGCGACGACACAACTCGGGGCGCGCAAGTGCTCGGTGTTGATCTTGCAGCCGAGCACCGCCTGAATGGGCTGCGGGATTATCTGGTGCGGGGGCGGTTCTTCGCCCCCGATGAGCAGGCCGTTGTGCTCGGGCAGGGTCTTGCCCAGCGCCTGGATCTTGAACCCGGGGATGACCTGATTCTGCTCGGTCAGGGGCGTTTCGGCCAGTCGGCTGCGGGACGATACCCGGTCGCCGGTCTGATCGAGCACCCGATGCGGGACATTGACAACCAGCGGGTCTATCTGCCGATCGCTGAAGCGCGCTGGCTGTTGTCGGCAGAGCAGCATGCCACTGCGCTGCTGGTCGAACCCGACGCACCACATCTGATCACTCCTGTGGCGGAAAGCCTGCAGGCCGGTCTGGCGCATCGCGAGGGCGAAGCCGCCGTTACTGTGCTTACCTGGCGTGAGCTCATGCCGGATCTTGTTCAGGCGCTTGAATTCGATGCGGCGCAGCAGAAACTGATGACCGGCATTCTCTATCTGTTGATCGGGTTCGGGCTGTTCGGAACCTTGCTGATGATGCTTCTTGAGCGCCGCCGTGAATTCAGCATCCTCATTTCGATTGGCATGCAGCGCCGGCAGCTGGCGTTTATGGTCTTTCTGGAGTCCCTGCTGCTGAGCGGCCTTGGCGCCGTCGCAGGTCTGGTTCCCGGCGGGTTGCTGGTGGCCTGGTTTGTACAACACCCGATTCCGCTCGGGGGCGATGTGGCGGATATGGTGGCGGAAATGGGCATGGGTCTGGAAGCGCAGCTGGAATTCTCCGCCGCACCTTCCGTATTCTGGTCCCAGACCGTCCAGGTACTGGCTCTGGCTGTGGCTGTGGGGCTTTATCCGGTCTGGAAGATACACCGCATTCCGGCCCGACCCGGCGGCATGACGAGGGGGTAGCGGCAATGCTCGTACGACTGGCATGGCGAAATCTCTGGCGCAACACGCAGCGCAGCGGGGTACTGCTCGCCGCTATTGCGCTCGGCATGTGGGCGGGCCTGTTTCTCTCAGCCATAACGGCCGGTTATCTGGAGCAACGGTTCGACCAGGTCATTACGCAGGAGCTGTCGCATGTCCAGGTGCATCATCCGCAGTTTCTCGCCGAGCGGGAAGTGGAGATGGGGGTGCCCGATGCCGGTAACATTCGTTCGTGGTTGATGGAGCAGTCCGGGGTGCTGGCCGTCGCTCCACGATTGCGTGTCGATGCGATGATTCAGTCGTCCGTGCGCACTTCGGGCGTTGAATTGCGTGGCGTTGACCCCGCCGCAGAGGCCGCGACGACGCAACTGCACAAGCGCCTGTCCGCGGGCGGTTATCTGCCCGATGGTCGCTCCAACCCGATACTGCTCGGGGAGCACGGTGCTGACCAGCTCGGTGTCGAGCTCGGGCAGCGGGTGGTACTGAGCTTTCAGACACCCGCGGGCGAGCTGACGTCAGCAGCTTTCGTGGTGACAGGGCTGTTTGCGACCGGCTCAGACGCCCGGGAGGCCAGCCTTGCTTACGCCCGGCTGTCTGATCTGGCGGGTCTGCTGGAGGCCCCGGCGCTTAGACACGAGGTGGCGATCCTGCTCGATGACGAGTCGCGCAGCCCGGCCATTGCCGATGCGCTGAATGCCCGCTTTGACGGGATAGCCGCGGAGACCTGGTCCGAACTTTCCCCGGAACTTCGTTACCTGAATGAAATGGGCAACAGCACGACCTACATACTGATGGGCGTTATCCTGCTGGCACTGGCCTTCGGGCTGTTGAATACGCTGTTGATGAGTATATTCGAGCGAACCCGCGAGCTCTGTATGCTGCTGGCCATCGGGATGCAACGGCGCTCACTTTTTCTGATGATACTCATTGAATCGGTTCTGCTGACGCTGGTGGGTGCCGCAGTCGGACTGGGTGCCGGTATGGCAACCATTTTCTGGCTCGGCGCCCAGGGGCTCGATCTCGCACCGCTGGGCGGTGATGCACTGGCCCAGTTCGGGTATGACCCCGTGGTCTACCCGCAGATCGGTCTGGACGCTCTGGTTGGCATTGTGGCCCTGGTTGTCATGACCGCGATTCTCGCGGCGCTGTACCCGGCCTGGCGCGTACGGGGGCTTCAGCCGGCAACAGCGGTCGCCGGATCATGAGTGATTGTCAGCAGCTCGTGGAATCAGGGAGGCAGTGCCAATGGCGATGATAGAAGCAACGGATCTGGAGCGGGTTTATAACCCCGATGCGGTGCCGGTTTATGCACTGCGACGGGTTTCTCTTGCTATCGAAGCCGGTGAATTCACCAGCATTGTCGGGCCATCCGGCTCGGGGAAGTCCACGCTTCTTAACCTGCTCGGCGGTCTTGACGCACCGACCACCGGGTCAGTGCGGGTAGACGATATCGATCTGGCCTCACTGAGTGGTCCCGAACTGATCCGGTTCCGGCGTGATCATATCGGATTCGTGTTCCAGTCCTATAACCTGATCCCGGTTTTCACCGCATGGGAGAACATTGCTTTTGTGCTGCAACTGCAGAAGCGACCCCCTCAGCGGATTCAGGCACGGGTCGATGAGCTACTCGAGAGAGTTGGTCTCGCCGACCGGCGTGATGCACGACCGCACCAGTTGTCAGGCGGCCAGCAACAGCGCGTGGCCGTTGCCCGCGCGCTGGCCACCGAGCCCCGGTTCATTCTGGCGGATGAACCCACGGCCAACCTGGACACGGCATCGGCGGACAATCTGCTATCGCTGATGGAGGATATGAATCGGGACCAGACGGTTACGTTTCTGTTCTCCACGCACGACCCGCGTGTCATTGAGCGTGCGAGGCGCGTTTTGACGCTTCAGGACGGAATGGTGACCGGAGACAGCAGCAATGGCGAATAAACGCCATGCCCTGATCTTGGGGGCAATATTGGCGGGAGCTACCCTGAATTCATCGGCTCAGGAGGTAAGCGGGTATTGGCAATTGCGACCCGTCTACACCGTGGCGCCGAGTGAGCTTGCCGACGCGCGGGTGCAATTCCGCCTGAACACGGAATGGCGGAACATGGCGGGAGCGACCTGGGTCGCGGAGAGTCGTACCCGGTTGCTGATCGGTGACAGTGTCTCCGGAAGCTTCGCTCCGGATGCCCGGCGCTGGTCAGAAGATCCCGGCTGGCTGGATCTCACGGCTGCACCTCTGGTGGCTGATGGTGTGGTTCTTCAGACACAGATTGATCGGCTTTATGCCCAATGGTCCCGAAGGGACTGGCGTGTGAGAGCAGGGCGTCAGCGAATCAACTGGGGTGTCACCACAACGACCAACCCGAACGATCTGTTCAATTCAGACTCGCTCTATGAATTCGACTATCCGGAACGTCCGGGAGCGGATGCCATTCGGGTGGAGCGGTATTTTGGCTTTGCCGGCCGTGCAGAGCTGGCAGCGGCACCGGGCCGGGATGGAAATGAACCGGTTGTGGCCGGGCTGGTAGCGAACAATTGGCAATCTGTCGACTGGCAGGTGTTGACGGGCCGATACCGGGACCGCTGGGCGGCGGGCGGTGGCATCGCTACCGGCGTCGGCCCGCTGGGTGTGAAGGCGGAATGGACGAGTTTTTTGGATGCCGGCGCGCGCTTGTCAGACATCCAGTCCGTGGTTGCTGTGAGCCTGGACTCGGTACTGGCGAACGGGGACTATGTAACCACTGCGTTGCTCTGGAATCAGTCTGCCGGCGAGGAGGGCAGTTCGGGGTCAGGTGCAGGCACCGGGCCTGACAATCCGTCAGTGTCTGAATGGCAGCATTCGATTCAGTGGAGTCGTTCGGTGACGCCACTGCTGAGAGTGAATGCAGCCGGCAGTTGGTATCCCGGCAGCCCCGGTGGCGTGCTTTCTCCGTCCGTCGAATATTCCGTAACGCAGGTCTGGGACGCCAGTCTGGTCGGGCAGTGGCGGTGGCCGGTCGACGACTCAGAGCCCACCGGTCTGGTTTCGGTTGCCGCGCGCTACAGTTATTAGTGTGTTGCGCCGTCTTCAGTTGGAGCCAACTGGCCTTCAACAGCGCGTCTTGCTGTCACTGCACTCACCGGCTCAGAGGCTGGGCCTCTGGCAGCAAACTAGAAGGGCCCGTTGGTTACGTCTACAAACAACTCCAGATACAGGCCGGGGTGAATATAGTCGCCACCCAGTCGGCTGCTGTTCCAGCGCTGAATGTCGTTTACGGATACGTTGAAACGATCGGCGATGCGATGAAGACTGTCGCCGTTGCGAACCGTATATCCAACCCGGCGCACGACAGACCGGCTGGCAGGCGCCCCGGATGACTGGTTGGCCATTTGCTGACCCGGTTCCAGCCATATCACCAGTTCTTCACCGATCATGATCGGATCCGTCGGTGCCTTGCCATTCCAGCGCGCCAGGGCTCGAACATTCACGTCGTGTCTGCGAGCAATCTCCCAGAATGAGTCACCCGGCTGCACGGTGTACCGGGTACGCTGCAAGCCCTCTCCCGGCTGTCTGCTCTGCTGGCGGTCCAGGCGGTTCCCGGCGCTCAGGCTGTAGGCACTGTCCCGCGCACTCGCCGTCGGAATCAACAGGTGCTCGCCTGCACGAATCGTGTTGCCGGCGATATCGTTCACATCACGCAGAACATCAACGGTGGTCTGGAACTGTCGCGAAATGCTGAGCAGCGAATCGCCCGATTCAATCTGGTAGCGTTGCCATGCCATTCTCTGGTCCGCTGGCAGGTTGCGTAACTCACGGCGAAAGGACTCCGCCTTGTCCACTGGAATCAGCAGGTACTGCGCGACTTCCGGGTGGGTCGCCCAACGGTTGTAGCCCGGATTCAGCAGGTAGAGGTCTTCCAGCGACATATCCGCCATGCGAGCTGCCTGTGCCAGGTCGATCTGACCATCAAGCTCCACCCGCTCGAAATAGGGTTCATTAGGCACAATCGGCAGCTCGAGGCCATAGGCTTTCGGGTCCGAGATTATGCGCGCAAGCGCCATTATTTTCGGTACGTAGAGCCGGGTCTCACGAGGCAGCGCCAGGTTCCAGAAGTCCAGCGGCAGACCATTTCGACGATTGGCACGTTGTGCGCTCAGTACATTACCGGGGCCGGCGTTATAACTCGCCATGGCGAGTTCCCAGTCGCCGTCGAACATGCCGGACAGGTCTTCGTAGTAATCAAGTGCAGCATCGGTTGCTGCCCAGACATCACGGCGACCGTCATACCACCAGTCCTGATGCAGTCCGTATTGTCGACCGGTGCCGGGAATGAACTGCCACATGCCCGAAGCGCGTCCATGCGAGTAGGCAAATGGGTCATAGGCGCTTTCAATCACCGGCACCAATGCCAGTTCACCGGGAAGATTCCGCTTTTCGATCTCTGCAAGCACATGGGGCAGGTACCGCCTCGCACGCTGGGCTACCCGGTTGAAATAGCCCTGATTGCGACTGTACCACCGAATTTCTGCGTCAATCCTCGGGTCGTCGACGCTGTGGTCGAGTCGAAAACGGGAGCGCAGGTCATGCCATATGTCGCGTTCGTACTGTGCCATGCGCCGGGGCCACTCATACGCAGTGTCGGCGTTATAGGTTTCGGGAAACAGTTTCGCGATGTCGGATGAAATGTGGTCGACAGCGTAGTCGGGCACCGGCGGCAGCGATTTGGGCTGGTAGGCAGACAGCGGGATCACGGACGCCGTTTTATGCCTCGGCGGCGCCGGAGGAGCGGACAGTGGAATAACGGTCAAAGAGAGTTCATGGGCGGTGGGCTCCACAGCCGCATCTTCCGACACGGGGTCCGCAATATCAGGCTCGCCGCCACTGTGCGAACCCGAGCCGGCCGACGAGGCGGACCCGTCCGCCTGAGCCGGTTCTGCATCCCGTTCAAACAGGGACAGAGCCGCGCTGTTATCGGTGCCAATCGTCTGACAGCCGGATAGAAACAGCAGGCAGATCAGAGCCGAAAGCGGTGCTGATGGTCTAAAATCCATGGGTTGCGTAACGGACTTCCAGGCTGCATTGACGATCGGGGTGTTATACCATAAACGGCACGAATTGAAAGAGGGTCGGCGCTTTCATCGAACTCGGTTCCGAAGGGCGCCGAGGTCGATTCCGAAGGGCCAGGTCCTTCGCGGAGCCGGCTCGGCAGGTGTGGTCGAGCTGAACCATTTTAATGGGGAGAGGTGATTGTTCAGGTCTCGCTGGCGGGCATTCAGGAACAGATGGCGCGTGCCGCCGGTGGACCCGGGGGTTCGGGAGGCCAGACTGAATGAGTGGTATCGGTCGTCACTCGGCCAGCAACTGCTGGCAACGGAACGGCAGCAGGTGCGCGCTGCTGTGGGCACAGGCTATCTCCCGTTTCTCGTCCAACTGGATAGCGGTGCGCATGAAGCGCTGATCTCGACCCGGGGCCTCCATTTCAAAACCAATCTCGTAATAGCCCGCAGTGAAAGTCGTTGCGCCGGGCCCTGTGTGCAATCCGAGCTGGAATACCTGCCTCTGCAGCCTGAATCGGTGGACTGCATGGTAATCCACCATGCGCTGGAATACGCGCCTGCGCCCCATCGGGTGCTGCGAGAGGCGGTACAGGCGCTGCGTCCGGGAGGCCAGATTATTCTGTTGGGGTTTAATCCCTACGGGTTCTGGGGAATGCGGCGGTGGTTCGCGCCCTGGCGACGACGTTACCAGCCGTGGGAGGGGAACTTCCTCAGCCCGGGTCGCCTGACCGACTGGTGCCGGCTGCTGGATTGTGAAATCACCGAGCGCCGTTACTACTACCACTGGCCGCCGTTTACCCGGGCGAGTCTAAAACAGCGGGCATCCAGACTGAACCGGCTGGTGCGCACTCTGTTTCCGGTGCTGGGTGGCGGGTATATGCTGGTCGCGCGCAAGCAGCAATTGATCCCGCTGCAACCCAAACGCTGGGAGACCGCTTTTTTCCTGCGCGGACGGGCCATGAATCGTGAACGGGAGGATGCGACGCAGTGACGGACGTTGTGATGTACACAGATGGGGCCTGCAAGGGCAACCCCGGGCCCGGTGGCTGGGGCGTCCTGTTGCAGTATGGAAATCGTCGCAGAGAACTCTGCGGCGGCGAAGCAGACACCACCAATAATCGCATGGAGCTGCGCGCTGCCATTGAAGGGCTCAGAGCCCTCAAGCGGCCCTGTACGGTGCATCTGTATACCGATTCCACGTACGTAAAGAATGGTATCGAACAATGGCTGGCCAACTGGAAACGTCGTGGCTGGAAAACGGCCGGCAGGAAACCGGTACGCAATCGCGATTTATGGGAAGCACTGGACACCGAAGCAGGGCGACACGACATCGTCTGGCACTGGGTACGCGGGCATGATGGCAACTCCGGCAATGAACGCGCCGATGCTCTGGCCAATGAAGGCATTCGGCGTCTCGCCGGTGCCGGAAACTGATACAGAAGAGAGATAGAAACATGCGACAGATTGTGCTGGACACGGAAACAACGGGTCTGGACCCCGTCAGTGGCGATCGCGTCATAGAGATAGGTGCGGTCGAGCTGGTTGATCGCAAGCTGACAGGGAATCATTTCCATGAGTACCTGCAACCCGACCGGGATGTACCGGAAGAGGCTGTCGCCGTCCACGGAATCACCAACGAGTTCCTGCGTGATAAACCCCGGTTCGCGGACGTGGCCGATGCGTTTTTCGACTATATTCGGGGCGCCGAACTGGTTATACACAACAGCGATTTCGATATGGGATTCCTCAACCATGAATATCGGTTGTTGAAGTCCTCGTGTGCGCCGCTCGAAGACCATTGTGGGGTACTGGATACCCTCCGGCTTGCCCGTCAGAAACACCCGGGCCAGCGCAATACGCTCGATGCGCTCTGTAAGCGATACGGTGTTGATAACCAGCAGAGAACCCTGCACGGGGCCCTGCTCGATGCCGAGATACTGGCTGATGTCTATCTGTTCATGACCGGCGGCCAGACAATGCTCTCGCTCGGTGCGCAGTCAAATGAGCAGGGCAGTACCTCGACCCGGACGGTAAAAACGGACTTTTCCGGGCTTACACTGCCGGAGTCCGACCTGACCTCGGAGGAATTGGAGAGTCACCGGGAATATATGAACCGGCTCGTTGGCACCGAGCCGTTCTGAGCTGGCGTCACAACGGCTCACGGGCGGTTCGGCAAAAGGGATGGATCAGTGCACTGACCGACGAATCACGCCGACATATCGGCCTTCAATGGCAAAGGCATCGCCTTCGCTGACAATGATGTCATCGAACTCGGGGTTCTCGGCAACCAGACGAACATGATCTCCCTCATTGAAATACCGTTTGAGCGTGACATCATCGTTGACCCGGGCGACAACAATGTCGCCGTTCCGTGCTTCCGGTGTTCGGGATACCGCGACCAGGTCATCGTCGAATACGCCGATGTCGATCATGCTGGTACCGCGTACGCGCAGCAGGAAATCAGCGGGTGGTGAAAAGAAATCCGGCTGCACGGGACAGTGCGATTCCACATGCTCGCTGGCGAGAACAGGGCTGCCGGCGGCGACGTGGCCGATGACCGGGAGACCGGTGTCCATGGCCTCGGGTAATTCCTGTGTCTGTGGCAACCGGATCCCGCGCGATGCGCCCTTGATCATTACAATAGCCCCTTTACGGGCCAGAGCCCGCAGGTGCTCTTCCGCCGCATTGGCCGAGCGGAAACCGAGTTCGCGAGCAATTTCCGCGCGCGTCGGCGGCATTGCGTTGGCGGCCATGTACTCATGAATGAAATCGAGGACCTGTTGTTGTCGGGGCGTCAGCTTACTCATACAATGGCCATACCATAACTGATTTAATATCCAGTAGTGTCTGAATATACAGTATCCGATTGAGGACGTCCAGCCACCTATGAAGAGCAGTTCCGACCTGTTTCCGGTAACCCTGGTAAGCGCCGAGCTCCGAGCCGCCTGGAGCGAAGATCTCTATCGACTCAAACCGAATAATTCTGCCGACCACTCGGTGGAATTTTCAGTCGTGCGGTGCAGCCGTTCGAACGGCAGTGCCGGATCCCGCCCGACTCAGCCACCGGTGCTCTGGCTGCCGCACTTTCTGACCAGCCGGCTGGACTGGCAGGAACGCTGGGAAGAGATTGTCCCGCAATTGCTCGATGCCGGCACAGAGGTCTGGTATCTGGAATGGCGTGGTCAGGGTGCCAGCCCGGCGAATGCCGACTGGGCCCGCAATCGGTTGCTCGACCTGGCTGCCTTTGATCTGCCGGCTGCCATTGCCTTTGTTGCGGAACAGACCGGTCAGGCGCCGCTGGTGTTGGCAGAGCGCAGTGCGGCGCAGGTCTGGGTGGCAGCCCATGGTGCGCTGGCAACCGAGGCCGCCGCCACTGAGCTGGGTGTGCGTGGCAGCCTTTTGCTCTGGCCCGTGCTGGGGCCGGTACCGGTGCCGGAGTACGCACGTGCCATGCGCTGGGAGGACCGCGACCTTGAAGTGAGCCGTCACGCCGTACGGGGCAGAAATCACATGGAAAGCGTTAACCGGATTCTTTTCGACGAGCTGCTTTTCGGCCAGCGCCATTTGCTGCGCCGGTGGCAGGCAGCCGCGACGCCGGCCAGGTTCACGGTAGTGGAGGAAAAACGGTTCGAGAAGCCTACGCACCGATGGCTGAACAGTCTGCCCGGCAGTCCCGGGCGCTCCCGCTTTTTCAGCCACAGCGAGCTGGATGCGGCACTGCTCAAGCGCTGGCTGGATGAACTGGCCGGCGCCTGAGCCGGCAGCGAAACCGGGCGATGCCTTCAGGAAGCCTGCGCGCGCGTGCTACCCGGTAGCATCGGCCGCAGAAACTCACCGGTCAGCGAGCCCGGCGCCTCACTGACCGCTTCCGGGGTGCCGGTAGCCACAATGCGGCCACCCCGGTTTCCTCCCTCGGGTCCGAGGTCAACAACCCAGTCAGCGGTCTTGATGACATCAAGGTTGTGTTCGATTACCACGACCGTATTGCCCCGGTCCCTGAGTTCATGCAGCACCTGGAGTAACTGCCGGATGTCGTGGAAGTGCAGGCCGGTGGTGGGCTCATCGAGTATGTAAAGGGTCTTGCCTGTGTCCCGCTTGGACAGTTCCCGTGCAAGCTTGATGCGCTGGGCTTCGCCGCCGGAGAGCGTGGTGGCTGCCTGACCGAGTTTTACATAGGACAGCCCGACTTCCATCAGGATCTGCAGTTTGCGTTGCAGTGCCGGAATCGCGCCGTAAAACTCCAGCGCCTCTTCGACGGTCATTTCCAGCACATCATGGATATTCCGCCCCTTGTACAGTACTTCGAGGGTCTCCCGGTTGTACCGTCGGCCGTCACAGACGTCACAGGGAACATATACATCGGCGAGAAAGTGCATTTCGACCTTGATCACCCCGTCACCCTGACAGGCCTCGCATCGTCCGCCCTTGACATTGAAGCTGAACCGACCCGGTGTGTATCCCCGGGACCGCGCCTCCTGCGTGGCGGCGAACAGCTCGCGTACCGCGGTAAAAATGCCGGTGTACGTTGCAGGGTTGGAACGCGGCGTTCGTCCGATCGGACTCTGGTCGATATCGACCACTTTGTCGAAGTGTTCGAGCCCCCTGACATTGCGGTGCGGGGCAGGCTTCAGCGTGGTGGCGCGGTTGAGCACTGTCGCTGCCACCGGGTACAGAGTGCTGTTGATCAGGGTCGATTTCCCGGAGCCCGAGACACCGGTGATGCAGGTAAACAGGCCGACCGGCAGGCTGAGGTCGACGTTCTGAAGGTTATTGCCGCTCGCTCCTTCAATGGAAAGCCATCTATCGCGCGCCGGCCTGTGGCGTTCAGCCGGCACATCGATTTTCCGCTGACCCCGCAGATACTGGCCGGTCAGGGAATCCGGGTGTGACATGACTTCGTCCGGCGATCCCGCCGCCACGACGTGCCCACCGTGAACACCGGCACCGGGCCCGATATCCAGTACGTAGTCCGCGGTGCGGATAGCATCCTCATCGTGCTCGACGACCAGCACTGTATTGCCCAGATCGCGCAGCCGGCGAAGTGCGTCCAGAAGTCGCGCGTTATCGCGCTGATGCAGACCAATCGACGGTTCATCCAGAATATACATGACCCCAACCAGACCAGCGCCAATCTGGCTCGCGAGTCTGATTCGCTGTGTTTCGCCGCCCGACAGCGTGTTCGCTGATCGGTCCAGACTCAGATAATCAAGCCCGACGTTCACCAGAAACGACAGCCGCTGTCGAATCTCGCGCAGAATCTTGTCCGCAATGGCGCCCTGGTTACCCGGCAGCTCGAGTCCGGAGAAATAGCGGTACGCCTCGCCGATGGGCAAAGCGGTCACGTCGGGGAGTGTCCGTTCATCAACGAAGACATGGCGCGACGATGTCTTCAGCCGCGATCCGCCGCAGTCCGGACAATCCTGCTCGGTGAGATATCGGGCCAGTTCCTCACGCACGCTCATGGATTCGGTTTCGCGATAGCGGCGGTTCATGTTCGGCAGCACGCCCTCGAAGACATGTTGGCGCTCCGTGGTGTCCCCCCGACTGTTGACATAGCGAAAGCGGATTTTTTCACGCCCTGTGCCATGCAGGACTCGGTCCTTGAAACGCTCGGGCAACTGGTCCCAATCGAGCTTCAGGTCGACATTGTCGTGTCGGGCCAGCGCCTCGAGCATGCTGTAGTAGTAGAGGCTGCGCCGGTCCCAGCCGGCGATCGCGCCCTCGGCGAGCCGCAGGTGCGGACCCTGAACCACCTTGGCCTCATCGAAATACTGTCGCAGCCCCAGGCCGTCGCAGGAAGGACAGGCGCCGGCGGGGTTGTTGAAGGAAAATACCCGCGGTTCAAGCTCCGGAATACTGTAGCCACATGTCGGGCAGGCGAAACGGGCCGAGAAAACCAGTGGTTCGGGCCCGTCCTCGTCCATGGGCACGACCAGTGCCACATCGTCGGCCAGGGTCAGACAGGTTTCCACGGATTCTGAGAGGCGCAACTGCAGATCCGAGCGGACCTTGAACCGGTCCACTACCGCTTCTATCGTGTGCTTGCGCTTTTTGTCGAGCTCCGGCAGGTCATCGAGCTCAAAGACCCGGCCATCCACCCGGACACGCACAAAGCCCTGAGCGCGGAGTTGTTCAAATACGTGCAGGTGCTCACCCTTGCGCTCCTTGATGATGGGCGCAAGCAGCATCATCTTGCTGCCTTCAGGCAGTGCCATGATCTGGTCGACCATCTGGTCAACCGTCTGTGCCTTGAGCGGTTCACCATGGTCCGGACACCGGGGCTCGCCGGCCCGGGCGAAGAGCAGGCGCAGATAATCGTATATTTCTGTGGTCGTTCCAACGGTCGACCGGGGGTTGTGGGTCGTGGTCTTCTGTTCTATGGAAATCGCCGGAGACAGCCCCTCAATATGATCGACATCCGGCTTCTCCATCATGGAAAGAAACTGCCTGGCATAGGTGGACAGGCTTTCAACATAGCGCCGCTGGCCCTCGGCATACAGGGTATCGAAAGCCAGTGATGATTTTCCGGAACCACTGAGGCCGGTGATGACAACCAGTTGGTCCCGGGGAATCTCGACATCAATGTTCTTGAGATTGTGGGTGCGGGCACCCTGTACCTGAATAGATTTCATAGCACCTGTCGTACCGCTGCGACGCTCTTATGCGAGGCACTGAGCCCCTGCTGATTGAGCGCAGCGTGAAATGTGAGTGAATACCGGCCTGAGGTTGCAACAGACCCAAACCGCCCATGATACTGGATTCCGACCACGGCTGGAATGTGTGGGGCTCCCTGCCGGCTTCCGGCGCCGGAACCGAACCGGAGTTACCCAAACCGCCTGTTAAGCTGATATTATCGCGTCCCACACGATCCGGAGCCGCTACCCGGGCCGATGCGGGAATGCCAGTTCCTGGCGCGTCGGGCCGAGTACGGGTCCGCCACCTGATCCACAAAGCGGGAAGTCTGTGTTGCCGGTACGCGTAGTTGGCGCGATCAGTTTAGTGTATGTCTGTCGAATGCTCGGGCTGTTCATGGTATTGCCTGTGCTGCTCGTCCTGGGCGACGAGTACAGCGGTGCCACGGCAGCCTCCCTGGGGCTCGCGCTTGGTATCTACGGTTTGACCCAGGCGTCACTGCAGATTCCCCTGGGGCTGATCTCTGATCGGCTGGGCAGGCGTCCGGTTCTGGTAGCCGGGTTGCTGGTGTTTGCCATCGGCAGTGTGGTCGCGGCGTCGAGCACAACGGTAACCGGTCTTGTTATCGGGCGGGCGCTCCAGGGCGCGGGGGCTATATCGAGCACGCTACTGGCGTTGCTCGCCGATCTCGTACCGGTAAAGAATCGGACCCGGGCGATGGCTGTTGTGGGAATCAGTATCGGGTTGTCGTTCTCTGTGGCCATGATCCTGGGGCCCGTCGTGGCGGATCTGTGGGGTTTATCGGGATTGTTCTGGCTCACGTCGGTGCTTGCCCTGGTCTCGATCGGTCTGGTCAGCCTGCTTCCCGCACCGGACAGGCCGGTCCGGGACGGCTCTCAGCGCTGGCGCACGCGGGATCTCACTCAGGTAAGCCGGCAGCCTGAACTATGGCCCTTGCACCTGGGCGTTTTCTGTCTCCACGGCGTGCTGGCCATGATATTTCTGCGCGCACCGTCGATGTTTGAGACCCATGGACTTACTCTCGGACAGCAGGGCCTGGTTTATCTGGTCATGGCCGTGCTGGCTCTGGCGGCACTCGGGCCAATGATGAGACAGAGTGAGCGACGTGGTAATGCCAAGGCCATGGTTCTGGCCGCGCAGGGCATGCTCATGGCGGGTGTCGGCCTGCTGTGGGTTGCAGATCAATCCATGCTGTATCTGCTGGCATCGTTGTTGCTGTTTTTCGTCGGTTTCAATTTCCTGGAAGCCAGTCTGCCGTCATGGCTGAGCCGCCTGGCACCGGTGGCGTTACGCGGCACCGCCATGGGCCTTTTTTCTACCGGCCAGTTTCTGGGGGCGGCTGCGGGTGGCGCTGTGGGTGGCCTGATACTGCACGTCGGTGGCACACCGGGTGTGGTAAGCTCGGCCTTGTTCCTGCTGGTGATCTGGGTCATGCTGACCGGCTGGTCACCGGCGCCGCCTCTGGTGGGGCAGAAGTTGCTGGCTGGTGAGGGGATGAATGGCACCGAGCTCGAGGCCTGGGCCTCCCGGGTGCGTGAACAGCCAGGGGTGCTGGAGGCCCATGCTCTGGATGACGGCGGCGGCGTTCTGCTGAAAATCGCCGGTAACGAATTTGATGAAATGGCGGCTCTGGCCGCCCGCAACCCTTGATGGAAGAGTGGATTATGGCAAAAGGTACAGTCAACAAGGTCATCATTCTGGGCCGCCTTGGGCGCGACCCAGAGGTTCGTGCCACGGCCAGCGGCACAACGGTGGCCAATATAAACGTGGCCACCAACGAGCTGGGTCCCAAGGATCCTTCCTCCGGCCAGCGAGCCGACCTCACAGAGTGGCATCGGTGTGTAATGTTCGGACGCAATGCCGAACTGGCACAGCAGTACCTGTCGAAGGGCTCACAGGTATACCTGGAGGGCCGCCTGCAAACCCGCAAATGGCAGGATCAGAATGGGCAGGACCGCTACTCCACCGAAATCGTGGTGAATGAAATGCAGTTCGTGAGTGGTGGCCAGGGCGGGGGCTCGTCAGCCGGCTACGGACAGTCCTCTGACAACCCGTTCAATCAGGCGCCGCCATCCGGATCTGCACCGGCCAGTGGCGGTCAGAAAGCACCGGCACCCAGCAATAACTTCGATGACTTCGACGACGACATCCCGTTCTGACACTGAGTGTCGGTGGCGCTCTGTAAGCGCATGAACCAACAGAGCGGCATCTGGTCCGGACCGGTCGTTGCGGCGTCGGTCCGGCGCAGCGTTACGCGTGAACGTCTCAGTCCTTCAGGTTCAGCACTGACAGTGTCCGGGCACGAACCTGCCGCAGCAAATCCGGATTATCCTTGAGCGACTGCCCGTAAGCAGGGAACATGGCCTTCAGCCTTTCCTGCCAGTTGTTGCTGTCGGTGCGTTCGGAAAAGCAGCGTTCCACGATATCGAGCATGGTATCCGCCGCGGTTGATGCGCCCGGTGAGGCGCCAAGCAGTGCGGCGAGCGAGCTGTCTGCGGACATGATTACCTCGGTACCGAACTCGAGTTTGCCGGCACCGGTCTTCTGGTCCTGTTTGATAATCTGTACCCGCTGACCCGCCACTGCCAGCTTCCATTGCTTGTCGTCGGCTGTGCGGTAGAAGTCGCGCAGCGACTCCATGCGTCCCCGGTGACTCTGCAATGCTTCCTTGATCAGATAGAAGGTCAGCGGCATGTTATCAAAACCGGCGCTGATCATGGGGCGCAGGTTGTACGGGTTCAGAGAGCGCGGCAGGTCGGTTACAGACCCGGTTTTCAGAAACTTGGTGGTAAAGCCGGCAAAGGGCCCGAACAGCAACGATTTCGTGCCGTTGATTATCCGCGTATCCAGATGTGGTACCGACATCGGCGGAGCACCCACCGGCGCTTTCCCGTACACCTTGGCGTCATGCTGGTTCACCACGTCCGGGTCGGTGCAGACGAGCCACTGACCGCTCACCGGAAATCCACCATAGCCTTTGCCTTCGGGAATGCCCGACCGGTGCAGCAGGGGGAGTGCACCGCCCCCGGCTCCCAGGAAGACGAAGCCGGCGTCTATGGTTGACGTACGTCCTGTCTGGCTGTTGTGGACCTCGACCTGCCAGCGACCATTGGCGTCCTGCTCGAGGTCGCGTACCCGGTGGTGGGTATAGAGTGTGAAACTGTCCTTCTTCTCCAGGTGGCGAACGAGCAGCCGTGTCAGCGTGCCGAAGTCCACATCGGAACCCTGGGCTACGCGGGTCGCCGCGACGGGTTCATCGTCAGTGCGGTCGCTCATGATCAGCGGTATCCACTCACGCAACTGCGCCGGGTCTTCACTGAACACCATATCCTCGAACAGGTGATGGGCACTCAGGGCAGCGTGGCGGCGCCGCAGAAATTCGACGTTGTCCTCGCCCCATACGAAACTGAGGTGCGGCGATGGATTAATGAACTGTGACGGGTCCGGCAGCGCGCCTTTCTCCACCAGGTAAGACCAGAGCTGGAGGCTGTATTCGAAGGCGCTGTTGACATTCAGAGCCTTCTCAATGGACACCTGGCCCTGGTCGTCCTGCGGCGTGTAATTCAGCTCGCAGTAGCCGGCGTGCCCGGTGCCTGCGTTGTTCCAGCCATCGGAGCTTTCTTTTGCCACGTCGTCCAGCGTTTCCACCATGACGATGTTCAGATCCGGGTCAAGCTCCTGAAACAGAGTGCCCAGAGTGGCGCTCATGGTGCCTGCACCAACGAGAAGAATGTCCGCTTTTTCGACCGCCAAAACAATTCTACCTGTCATCAAATTTGCGCGGAGTATATATCAATTGCCGCACCAATCGGAAATATTGCTGTGCATTCAATTCACTAAGGCACTTCCGGGAGGGTGCTGACCGTAACGTCCGGGCGTATATTTGTTCATGCTCTCACGGTTACGACGGTCGCCGGAATGCAGATCGGCACGGCTGGTGAATTCAGCCCGATTTGTCATACTGTGTGACGTTATCCAGTTACCGACCGGTTGTTTCTTGCCATGTCAGCAGAGTCCGTGTTCCCAGAGCTCACCGACGCCCTCGAGGCAGACGACAACAGCGCCGTTGCCGAGCTCGTCACCAGTCTGCAGCCCGCTGACCTGGCGGACTACCTTGCTGAGCGCTCGGACGCGACGCTGGCATCCGAGCTGCTGGGCCACCTGACCCTGTCAGACCGGGCACAGGCTTTTGGTTACCTCAGCGAGGAACTGCAGGCTGCGGTTGCCGGGCAATTGTCAGCAACGGCGCTCGCCCGGCTGATGGGCCGGATGGATGCAGACGAACGCGCTGACCTGTTCAAGTCGATGGATGAAGAACGGCAGGAGCTGGTTCTGCGCCAGATGGCCATGGACGAGCGTGAAGACTTGCGCCGACTGGCGAGCTATGAGGAGGGTACGGCCGGCGCGCTGCTCACCAGCGACTATGTGGCCATTCCCCAGGGGCTGACGGTTGCGGAG
This sequence comes from Natronospirillum sp., assembly GCA_965602035.1. Taxonomy (GTDB): domain Bacteria; phylum Pseudomonadota; class Gammaproteobacteria; order Pseudomonadales; family Natronospirillaceae; genus Natronospirillum. The sequence continues at coordinate 247,224 of OZ271919.1, forward strand.
GCACTGCGCCGGGTGCGGGAAACAGCGCCCGATGCGGAATCAATCTATCAGGTGTACGTGCTGGATCAGACACAGCGGCTGGCCGGTACCATATCGCTCAGGGAGCTGATTCTGGCACTACCGGGCGATCCGGTGGACGAGCTGATGGCCACCGATCTGGTCAGTGTGACGGTGGACACGTTGCAGGAGGAGGTGGCTCGGCTGGTATCCCGGTACGATTTACTGACACTCCCTGTAGTGGACAGTGAGGGCGTGCTGGTGGGTATGATTACTCACGATGACGCCATGGATGTAGCCGCAGAAGAAGCCACTGAAGATATGCACAAGGCGGCCACAATCGGCAAGCTGGAGACCGGTGTGGCGCAGGCACGCAAGCGCGACCTCTATCGCAAGCGTGTGGTCTGGCTGATTCTGCTGGTGTTCGCCAATATATTCTCGGGGCTTGGCATTGCGCTCTACGAAGAAGTGATCGCGGAACACGTTGTGCTCGTCTTTTTCCTTCCGTTGCTGGTAGCCAGCGGCGGTAACGCGGGCTCGCAGGCATCAACATTGATGGTCCGGGGTCTGGCCACGGGCGATGTGAGGGCCGCTGACTGGGGCCGCATGCTGGGCCGGGAACTGCTGGTATCGGGAGCGCTGGGCATCACGATGGCGCTGGCCGTGGCCGCGATCGGTCTTTACCGTGGTGGCCCCGCGCTGGCTGTTATTGTTGCCCTGAGTATGGTGCTGATCGTTCTGCTGGGCAGTCTGATCGGCATGAGTCTGCCGTTTCTGCTGGACCGTTTGCGGTGGGATCCGGCAACCGCCAGCACGCCTCTGGTTACCTCAATTGCCGATATTGTGGGTATCCTGGCGTATTTCGCGATTGCCGTGCAGGTGTTGACGGTACTCGGCTGATGGCACTGCATGGCAACGTTTCACCGTTCACGCCGCAGCCAGCCGATAAAGAACAGCCCCACCCCCAGCGGCAAAAGTATCAGTGAGGGGCTGGGAATGACCTCATTACCCGGTATCATGAGAGCGATAATGCCAAGCCATGTAAGCACCAGGCCCAGTTGGCGAAACCGGAAATGCGCGCGTTTGCGAACGACCATAATGCCTCCGGTGCACCTGTTTAACGAAGTGCCTTGCAGGTTTTATGGTGACAGTATAGCGCAAACCAGAACCCCGAGAGCATCATGATGAAGCTATTGATAACCGGCGCGGGAGGACAGGTGGGGCAGGCTTTCATGGAAGTCTGTGCCGCTGCCCGGGTTGCCCATGTCGGTCTCAACCGAAGCCAGCTCGACATTACCGATCCGAACGCGATCGCGGCGGCTCTGGATCGCGAGCAACCGGATTTTGTAGTGAATGCCGCCTCGGTATCAGATGTCAATGTGGCACAGAGTGACGCGGCACTGTGCTATGCGATAAATCGTGATGGCGTCGCACGGCTGGCGCGGGCCTGCTCGGAGCGTCGCATTGGCCTGATGATCCTCTCCACTGACCAGGTATTTGACGGGCAACAGGCAACACCCTACTCGGAGCAGTCGAAACCGAATCCCCAGTTCGTCTTCGGTAACAGCAAGTATGAGGGCGAGGAGGCCGTACGGGAACTTTGCCCCCGACACTTTGTATTGCGCAGCAGTTGGCTGTTCAGCCACCGTGGCAATAATTTTCTGACGCGGGCATTGGAGAAAATGCAGGCACGAGAACCCATTTCCGGTGTGACCGACCAGATCACCTGTCCCACCTGGGCCGGGCACCTTGCGGCCGTTGGCCTCGGCATGATTCAGCAGGCCTATTTCCAGGAAGACCCGCCGCTTTGGGGGACCTATCATTACTGTGATCGGGGCGCTACAACGCGATTTGATTTTGCCCGCAAAGTGGTTGAATTCGCGGTGAAACAGGGTGTCGGCGAAGAGGTGCCGGTCAATGCGATTGATAGCGCAGACCTGTTGGCAAGGGCGGAGGTGCCCAGACATTCGGTGCTGTCGACCGACCGGATCTTTTTTACCTTCGGCATCCGGCAACGGAGCTGGCGGGTGGGGCTTAAAGAAGCCCTCAGGGCGTATCAGGCTGAGCGGGATGTTGCCCGACCGGATAACAGCGTTTCCGGGAAGACGGACACACCGGCCTGACTCGGTGTTGCGGCTGATACTGTTGGTCAGTGGTTGCGATCAACGGCCAGCCGGGCAAGGGCTGTGAGTGCGTCGCGGAACTGGCTTTCTGGCAGTCGGCTGGCGGCTGCAATGGCGTCATCCCGGTATGTGCAGGCCTGCCGGGTCGACCAGTCAAGCGCACCCGAGTCCCGGACGACCTCATTGATCATGGGCGCAGCCTCTTCGTCACCTTCCCGGATTGCTTTCCGGATCCGGTTTCCGGTATCACCATCGGCCTGTGCGAGCGCGTAGATGAGTGGCAGGGTTACCTTTCCCTCGGCCAGGTCGTCACCGATGTTCTTGCCCAGCAGTTCGCTGTCACCGCTGTAATCCAGCACATCGTCCTGTACCTGGAACGCCATGCCCAGTGACGTGCCGTATTCCCGTGCCAGTGTCACCTGCTCGTCATCCGCATTGCTGATCCGGGCTGCCGACTCGGTGGCTGCTGAAAACAGCATGGCAGTCTTGCCACGAATGACTCGAAAGTACTCTTCAGGCGTCACATCCGGGTTGCGGATATTGAGCAATTGAAGCACCTCGCCCTCAGCAATGATATTGGTGGCATCGGCCAGGCAGTTCATCACGGACAGGCTCTGTAACCGGACCATAAGCTGAAACGCACGGGAATACAGGAAATCGCCCACGAGCACAGACGGACCATTACCCCAGCGGGTGTTGGCGGTTGGGCGCCCCCGGCGCAATTCGGAGGTGTCGACCACGTCGTCGTGAAGCAGGGTTGCGGTATGCAGAAATTCGATGATGACGGCGAGTTCGACCAGCCCTTCGCGCTGCGCGCCCAGACTGCGCCCGGTCAGCAGCGTTACAAGGGGTCGCAGACGCTTGCCGCCACTGTCTACTATGTAGGAGGCGATGTGTTCAACAAGGGGGACATCCGAGGTCAGTTCGCGATGAATCACCGCATTGACCTGCTCGAAATCACTGTCGACAGCGTGATAAATGTCGGTAAGCTGCATGGGTCTGTGGCAATCCCGCGAAACAGCCGCTGATGCTAGGGAGCTCGCTGCAACCTGTCAAGCGTCGGACCGGGCCTGGCTGCCCGGTGAGGCACGAATCCTGTTGATTCCAGGCACCGGTTCCAGTAGAATCCTGCGCCCTTGAAGCCCCTCCGGTAACAGGGTGCCGCAGCGTAGGCGCTGCCTTTGGAACCGGGTGATTAAGTGGGTTACTGGCTCCCCCGTCTGATAATTTCGGTGGGGATTTTGGTCCGACAACGCAATGCAGGCACACTATGTACGCTGTTATAAAGTCAGGCGGTAAGCAGTACCGCGTCCAGGAAGGCCAGCGCCTGAAGCTGGAAAAAATTGAATCAGAAACCGGCTCCAGCCTGACGTTTGATGACGTGTTGCTGGTTGGTGACGGTGACAAGGTCACCATCGGCGAACCGGTGGTGAAGGGTGCTCAGGTATCGGCCGAGGTCGTTGCCCAGGGGCGCCACAAAAAAGTGAACATCATCAAATTCAAGCGTCGTAAGCACCATATGAAGCGTATGGGGCATCGACAGTGGTATACTGAAGTCCGGATTACCGGTATTAAGGGTTAACAGAGGCGGAGTAAACTCATGGCTCACAAAAAAGCAGGCGGGAGTACCCGCAACGGTCGCGACTCGCAGTCGAAGCGCCTCGGGGTGAAAGTGTTCGGCGGTCAGAAGATCACGGCCGGTGGAATTATCGTTCGTCAGCGCGGTACTCATTTTCACGCGGGCGCCAATGTCGGTCTTGGAAAAGACCATACATTGTTTGCACTGCAGGACGGTGTAGTGCGGTTCGAGACCAAGGGTCCGTTGAATCGCAAGCATGTCAGCGTGGATCTCGGCTGATACCGGCTGAACCTGCTGTCGTAAAGCAGTCCGGATGCGGCCCCGTCCGAAGGCGGCCCCGTCCGGAGGCGGCCCCGGCTGTCTCTCTGATGAAAGGCCCTGTTGTATTCCTGCAGCAGGGCCTTTCTGGTAACAGACCCCCGGGAATTCCGACGCCCGAGTAAACAGTTCAGCCCGTGTAGGGACCAGTCCCATGAAATTCGTTGATGAAGCCACCATTCACATCGCCGCCGGCAAGGGTGGTGACGGCTGTGTGAGTTTCCACCGGGAAAAGTTTGTTGCCAAAGGTGGCCCCAACGGCGGGGATGGCGGCGACGGTGGGTCGGTCTGGATACAGGCCGATGAAAACCTGAATACGTTGATTGAATACCAGTTCAAGCGCAGCTATCAGGCCCGTAACGGCGAACCGGGGAAAGGGCGTGATATGACCGGGCGCAAGGGAGATGATCTGGTGCTTGCCGTGCCGGTTGGCACAACTGTGCTGGATGTCGACACCGGCGAAAAGCTGATCGATCTTACCGAGCACGGCCAGCGTGCCAAAGTGGCGCAGGGCGGGTTCCACGGCCTGGGTAATAATCGGTTCAAGTCAAGTGTGAACAGAACCCCCCGCCAGTCTACACCGGGCAGCCCGGGCGAAGTCCGGAACCTGAGGATGGAGCTTAAACTGCTTGCCGATGTCGGCCTGCTGGGGTTGCCGAATGCCGGAAAATCGACCCTGATTCGATCCGTGTCTGCCGCCCGCCCGCGTGTTGCGGACTACCCCTTTACGACCCTGACACCGAACCTCGGCGTGGTCCGGGTAGACGCTCTGCAGTCATTCGTCATGGCGGATATCCCGGGCCTTATCGCGGGTGCCGCAAGCGGTGCCGGGCTTGGCATTCGTTTCCTGAAACACCTCGTGCGCACCCGGTTACTGCTGCACCTGGTTGATATGATGCCGGCGGATCAGTCTGATCCTGTGGCGAATGCGCGGGCGATTGAGCATGAGTTGACTGAATTCAGCCCGACCATGGCGGAGCGGCCTCGCTGGCTGGTACTGACCAAGCTGGACCTGCTGCCGCAAGCGGAGCAGGCTCAGCGCGTGCAGGATATTACGGATGCGTTGAACTGGTCCGGGCCGGTGTTCGGCATTTCATCCCACAGCGGTGATGGTCTGCCCGCATTGACGCAGCACATCAGCCAATGGCTGACCGCCGAGCGTGAGCGCCTGTCCGGGGACCCTGAGGCGGCTGCAACCGATCTCTCGGAGCGTGACCGTGTGGAGGCAGAGGCCCGTGAACGCATCGCCCGCGTGGCGGCTGACCGCCGTGCCCGCCGCAAAGGCGAGGACGACGGAGATGACGACGACGATGACCACGACGTGGAAATAGAATATGCGCCCTACTGATGAGGATTCACGTCGTCGCCCGGCGCAGCGGTGGGTTGTCAAGATCGGCAGTGCACTGCTGACCAATGATGGCACCGGGATCGACCGTCAGAGCATCAGCGACTGGGTGGGGCAGATCGCGGGCCTTCGCCAGCAGGGAATTGAAGTGGTGCTGGTGTCATCCGGGGCTGTCGCGGCCGGCATGACCGCCCTGGGGTGGCGGCACCGACCCCATGAAATTGAAGAGTTGCAGGCTGCAGCAGCCGTTGGTCAGAGCCGCCTGGTAGGGCTCTACGAGAGCCTGTTTCAGGAATACAGCCAGATGTCGGCACAGATTCTGCTGACCCATGCTGATCTGGCTGACCGCCGTCGCTATCTCAATGCCAGAGCCACGTTGCGAACGCTGTTGCGCCATTCGGTGCTTCCGGTTGTTAACGAGAACGATACCGTGGTCACCGATGAGATACGCTTCGGCGACAACGATACGCTGGCAGCCCTGGTCGCCAACCTGATCGAAGCGGATCGGTTAGTGATCCTGACGGATCAGACAGGCGTGTTCACCCGCGATCCGCGGAAAGACCCGAATGCGGAGCTGATCGAGCAGGCCCGGGCCAACGACCCGTCACTGCTCAGTGTTGCGACCGGTGGTGGCCGGTTGGGTCGCGGCGGCATGGTGACCAAGATACGGGCGGCAAGACTGGCTGCGCGTAGCGGTGCTGAAACTATTATTGCCGGCGGGCGGGAAACCCGGGTACTGGCTCGACTCGGGTCCGGTGAACCGGTGGGCACCCGTCTCATTCCGGATACAGAGCCTGTGACAGCCCGCAAACAATGGCTGGCCGGCCAGTTGCGTGCAGAGGGCTGGGTACGGCTCGACGATGGCGCGGTGCGTGCTCTCGTGACCGAAGGAAAGAGTCTGTTGCCGGTTGGTGTAACGGCGACCGATGGCCATTATCAGCGCGGCGAGCTGGTGAACTGTCTCGACCGGAACGACAGGCTGGTCGCCAAAGGGCTGATCAATTACCCGGTCGAAGAGACGCGGCGCATTCTGCGGCAGCCGTCGCGGGATATTGAAGCCCTGCTCGGTTACATCAGTGCGCCGGAACTGATTCACCGGGATAACCTGGTGCTTCTGACGGCCGGTACCGACGATCAGCCGTAATAGACCACCCGGGTCATCAACCGGGATAAGGCGGTCATCGCCCGCTTGACCGGGCGCGGGAATGCCCGGCCACCGGCTGACAGGGCGGCAGCACCATGTTGCTGTTCGTCGACCAGCATCTGGCGAATGATCGCCCGGCTGCGGTGGTCATTGTCCGGCAGGCCGGAAAGGTGCTGATCCAGATGCCGGCTGACCTGATCCTCGGTTGCCTCCACGAAGCCCAGTGACACCCGGTCACCGAGGGATCCGGCGGCGGCCCCGAGAGAAAAGGACAAGCCATAGAACAGCGGGTTGAGACGGCTCGTCTTGCCTCCGAGGTCGTTCAGCCGCTGTTCGCACCAGGTCAGGTGCGCCTCCTCCTCCAGTGCCGCTTCTTTCATGTGTGACTGCACCGAGGTATCGCGAGCTGCTGCTGCCTGGCCGTCATAGAGCGCCTGGGCGCAGACTTCGCCGGTATGATTGACGCGCATCAGCCCGACCGCATGGCGTCGCTCGTCAACGGTCAGTGGTTGCTCGTCGATAACGTCTGCGGGCGATGGTGAGGGCGATCGGGTCGCGCCCGCCGTGCAGGTTCGCAGGCCCCGGTTGATCTGACCCAGAACCCGATCCAGGCGGCTGATGGTTCTCTTCAGTCGGTCTTCTTCAGACATTGCTCAAGCTCCCGCGGATTCACCGGTTTCGGTAATACGTGCACGACGCCGTACTGGTGGGCTTCCTGTTCCACATACTGTTGCTCGACACCGGTAACCAGAACAACCCGGATGTCGCTCAGACCGGTAATGCTCCGGATCTTGCGCAACAGCTCAAGCCCGTTCATTTCCGGCATCCGGTAATCGATTATCACCCAGTCGAAGGCATCGTGAAAGTACAGATGGCTCTGCAGCATCGCCAGTGCGGCCTCGCCCGATGCGGCCTGCTCAGGGAGCATCCCCCAGCGCCGGGTCTGGTTCTCCAGTACCTTCCGACAGGCCGCATAGTCATCAACGATCAATACTTTCTGTTGCTTCAGTGGCTCAAGACTTCTGGTGTCGCGGTCCTGTGGCGTCGAGTGGTCCGCTTCATAAGGCACACTGAACCAGAAACTGCTGCCCCGGCTGGCCGAGCGACTCGCACCGATCTGGCCATCCATTCGCTCGATCAGATGGCGTGCTACCGGCAGGCCGAGATGACAATCCTCGGGCAAGACACCGGATTGGCCCCCGCCGGACGCCGGCCATTCAAACAGTTGCTGAATATCGACAGGCGGCAGGCCGCGCCCGGTATCGTCTACCCGGACCCGGATTACATCAGGATCCTCGTGGCGAACGGTGACCTGCACAACACCGGATTCGGTGAATTTGACACTGTTGTCCAGCAGAATCCGCAGCACCTGCTGAACCAGGCTGGGGTCGATGTAAACGCGTGCGGGAACATTGGGCAGTATCTCTGCGACTACCTCCACATAGCGCAGGCTGGCCATGCGTGCAAAGGGTGCCACCGTTTCATGGATGAAATCCTCTACGACGACCTGGCGGGGTTTAACCGTCACTTCCTCAGTGGCCAGCCGCGTGTACATGCGCAGCTGGTCCAGCTGATTCTGCATCTGGGTACCGGCGCTCTGGGCTGTGGTCACAAACTCGCGCTGCTCTCCGGTCAACGGAGTATCCTGAAGCAGGGATGTCATGCCCAGTAAGCCGTGGATGGGAGAGCGCAGGTCGTGGTTCACCTTGCGCAACAGCGGCATGGCTCCGTTGTCGGTGATGCCGTTACCGGTATCGCTGAATCGGGTGCGCTGGTCGGCGGTCGCACGCAGGCCGAAGCCGAGAGCTATCAGGTGAACGATCAGCATCGAAAGCTGCAGCAGATCGGAAGCCAGTGTGCGCAGTCCGATGGGAGACAACTGAATCAACTCGATAATCGCCCATAAGCCCAATGCGAGTGCGCTGGCCGTTTCCGCCGCATGTGCTCTGGGCTGATGCGGCATTGACGGCCCGAGGGCGCGGACGGCGCATAGAACCAGGATCAGTGCGGCGGGAACAATCGGGCCTGCGACAATGGCCGCCAACGGCACCACGATCAGACTGGCTTTCCAGGTCCAGCGCAGGCGGGGCCATGCCACCGGAAAGCCGTAGAGCGCAAAAGCCAGGCTGGTCGATACACCGAGCAGGGCATGTGCTACCCGCTGATCAATAAACCCCGGTGCGCCGTAATAGAGCGCGGCAAACACGCTCAGGGCAAGCAGATAAAAACCCCAGACAAGGCCGGTCAGCGGCCGTGAACGGTGCGGAGGCTGCCAGCTCCGGGGCCAGAACTCCGGCACTGTGCCCAGACGGGCAACCAGCGCCGCCATGCCCCAGAGCACCCCGAAGACCGGTAGCACAAGATACAGCGCGCCAAAAAACACTTGCGTGTGCATGAACTGGCTCATCGGCATCAGCAAGGCGTTGAGTGTATCGGGCTGCTCGTTGTCGAATTCAAAGCGTACCGTGAGCAACTGCCGGTCGCGGACCTCAAGCGGAAGCGCAAGGCCGTGGCGAACGGTCAGTAATTCCCGATCTCGGGACAGCCCGTTCACACCGGTGGATCGGGGCGTCCCGGTCGTTCCCTGTAACACCAGAACGCTGCCGGTGGCCTGATCGCCCGGAGGTACCATCAGTTCAATGGCAATACCGCCGCCGGCTGCATCCGGAAGGGGTTCCTCGATAAACCGCAGACGGGCGGTGTCCTGGCTCAAGGCTTCTGCGGTGAGCAACAAACCTGCCAGCAGCGCTACCCGGACCCGGAATGGCCGGAAGCACATCGACAGGCGTTTCATGGCGTTGGGGAACGGCCGATGGCGTGGTGACCAATATCGGTCCGGTAGCTGCACCCGGACCAGGAGATGGAATGCACCACCTCATACGCGTTCTTCTGGGCGTCGGCCACCGTATCGCCCAGCGCCGTGCAGCAAAGGACACGGCCACCGGCGGTGACCAGACGGTCGCCATCGAACCGTGTGCCGGCATGGAATACCTTGGTTCCGGGCGGCCAGTCGGCGGTGGCGCCGCTGATTTCATCACCCTTGCGATAGTCTCCGGGGTAGCCGCCGGCCGCCATCACCACGCCCAGTGCCGTTTTATCTGACCAGTGTGCAACCTGAGAATCGAGTTTGCCTTCTGTGGCGGCGACGCAGTGAGCGAGCAGGTCTGACTCCAGGCGCAGCAGTATGGGCTGGGTCTCGGGGTCTCCGAATCGGCAATTGAACTCCAGAACGTTCGGAGTGCCATCCTCGCTGATCATCAACCCCGCGTAGAGGAAGCCGGTGTAGGGCATGCCCTCGGCTGCGAGCCCACGTACCGTCGGCATGATCACTTCTTCCATCACCCGGGCTTCAAGTGCTTCGGTAACAACAGGGGCCGGTGAGTAGGCGCCCATGCCGCCCGTGTTCGGGCCGGTGTCGCCATCATGGGCAGCCTTGTGATCCTGCGAGGTTGCCATGGGCAATACGTTCCCGCCGTCCGCCATCACGATGAAGCTTGCTTCCTCACCCGTAAGAAACGATTCGATTACGACCCGGGCTCCGGCTTCACCGAAGCGGTTGCCTGCCAGCATATCCCGAACAGCCTGTTCGGCCTCGCTGACGGTCTGCGCCAGAATGACACCTTTACCCGCGGCGAGACCGTCTGCCTTGACGACAATCGGAGCCCCTTTTTCGCGAACATAGTCAACGGCCGGGCCGACCTCGGTGAATGCCCGATACGAGGCACTGGGTATGTTATGGCGCTCGAGAAAAGCCTTGCTGAAGGCTTTCGAACCCTCGAGGCGTGCGGCCGCCCGGTCAGGGCCGAAAATCCTCAGCCCGGCGTCGCGAAACGCATCAACCACTCCGGCGACGAGCGGTCCTTCGGGGCCGACCACGGTCAGCCCGATCTGTTCCTTCCGGGCAAAGGCGACCAGGCCGGGGATGTCGTCAACCGCAATATCAACGTTTTGCAGGCCGGCTTCGAGGGCGGTACCCGCGTTGCCGGGTGCGACATAAACCGTGTCCGCGTCCGGCGACTGGGCCAGTTTCCAGGCCAGAGCGTGTTCGCGCCCGCCGGCGCCAATGACAAGTACGTTCATTCCCGGTGTTTCCTTTCAATAGTCTGCATGTAATCGCCGCATCAATGGCGGAAATGCCGCATACCGGTAAAGACCATGGCGATGTCATGTTCATCGGCTGCCGCAATCACCTCGTCGTCTCTGATCGAGCCACCGGGTTGGATAACGGCTCTGATCCCGGCCTCGGCAGCCTGATCCAGGCCATCGCGGAAGGGCAGAAACGCGTCGGATGCCATAACCGAGCCCACCACCTCGAGACCGGCGTCGGCGGCTTTGATACCGGCGATACGCGCACTGTAGACGCGGCTCATCTGTCCGGCACCCACACCAATTGTCTGCAGGTCCCGTGCATAGACAATGGCATTGGATTTCACGTACTTGGCAACCCGCCACGCAAACAGCAGGTCATCCCGCTCCTGCGGTGACGGTTCGCGTTCTGTCACTGTCTTTAGCTGATTGTCCTGAACGTTGCCGAGGTCGCGGTCCTGCACCAGCAGACCGCCGGTGACTCGCTTGAAATCAAGGCCCGGCACGGGGCTTTCCCATTCACCGCAGGCCAGTACCCGCACGTTTGGTTTTACCTTGACCGCGGCCAGTGCGCTGTCGCTTACCACCGGTGCAATAATAACTTCCACGAACTGGCGATCGATAATCGCTTTCGCCGTGTCCGCGTCGAGCGGCCGGTTGAAGGCTATGATACCGCCAAAGGCGGATGTCGGGTCAGTGGCGAACGCGCGCTCGTAGGCACTGCGTATACTGTCGGCAACGGCGACGCCGCATGGGTTGGCGTGTTTGACGATCACACAGGCCGGCGCTTCAAAGCTCTTGACGCATTCGAGTGCCGCATCGGAATCCGCAATGTTATTGAACGAGAGCGCCTTGCCCTGCAGTTGTTCTGCGGTGCTGATACTGGCTTCTTCCGGCTCCGGCTCCCGGTAGAACGCAGCCTTCTGGTGCGGGTTCTCGCCGTAACGCAGGGTTTCGGCATGCGCCCATTGCTGGTTCAGAGTCCGGGGGAAGGGCGATCGTTCTGCCGTATTCGGTTGATCCGTCTGATCGTCCAGGGAGCCGAGGTAGTTGGCGATCATGCCGTCATAGGCTGCCGTATGTTCGAACGCCTGGCGGGCAAGGTTGAACCGGGTTTTCTGCGTGACGCCACCCAGTCGGTCAATTTCGTCCAGAATGGTGTCATACGCTTCGGTGTGCACGGCGATTGTCACCCAGGCATGGTTTTTCGCAGCGCTTCGGACCATGGCGGGGCCGCCAATGTCGATATTCTCGATGGCGGTGGGGAAATCGCAGTCCGGGTCCGCAGTTGCGCGGGCAAACGGGTAGAGATTCACCACCACCAGATCTATTGGCGGAATATCCTGCTCCGCCATTACGGCGTCATCCTGGCCGCGACGCCCGAGAATGCCACCATGAATACGCGGATGGAGCGTTTTGACCCGGCCATCCATGATTTCCGGAAAGCCGGTGTGCGACGACACCTCGGTCACCGCAATCCCCTGCTCCTTCAGCAATCGGAAGGTGCCTCCGGTGGACAGTAACTCCACACCTCTGCCTTCCAGGGCGCGGGCGAAATCCACGATGCCGGTCTTGTCGGAAACACTGATCAGTGCCCGTCGCAGGGCTACCGTCGCTTTCATAGTCAATCCTGTGTGTCTGCCGCGGAAAGAAGGGAATGGCTCAGAGCAGGCCGTACTGTTTCAGTTTCTTGCGCAGGGTACCCCGGTTCAGGCCGAGGACTTCAGACGCTTTGGTCTGGTTGTCCCGGGTGTAGCGCATAACGACCTCGAGCATGGGCGCTTCCACCTCGGACATCACCATCTGGTAGATATTGGTCGCGTCCTGGCCGTCCAGGTTCTGGAAGTAGTTTTCCATCGCGACTTCAACGCTGTCGCGCAGTGACTGGTGGTGGCTGTCAATGCCGTGGGCGGGGGGTGTTGTTGTCATGGGAATTTCCGGTGTGTTGGTACTCATGCCGCTTTGTCATCTTCCTGTTGGCTGATGGTGGAGGCTCCCGCAGCGTCGACTGAATTCCGGGAGCAACGGTTGAAATACTGTCGGACCAGTCTGAACTGCTCCGCGGGGTTCTCCAGCCGGTTGAAGTCCCGGCGGGTCTGCTCACTCAACGGTGACGGCCGGGCCTGGAGGTACCAGCCAATATGCTTGCGCGCGATTCGAACGCCCTGATGTGTGCCGTAGAACGCATGCAGTTCTTCCAGGTGCCCGAGCATAACGTCTTCCTGTTCCGTCAGATCGGGCCTGGTCGGGGCCTGGCCCGTGGCCAGGTAATGGGCGACTTCCCGAAAGATCCACGGATTACCCTGAGCGCCACGGCCGATCAACAGGCCGTCGGCCCCGGTGTGTCGGAGCACCCGCTGCGCCCCCGGGCCGTCTGTGATGTCACCATTCGCAAGCACCGGAATAGTCACTGCCGCGCAGATGTCCCGAACGGTGTCGAATTCGGCTTCGCCCTGGAACCTGCAGGCCCGCGTCCGGCCATGCACCGCCAGTGCCCGCACGCCGGACTGCTCGGCAATTCTGGCGACAGCTACTCCGTTCCGATGGTCCGGCGCAGTGCCCGTGCGTATCTTCAGTGTCACTGGCACATCGACTGCTGCCACGACGGCGTCCAGTATTCGCCGCACCTGGTCTTCATCGGCCAGCAACGCTGACCCGGCCGCCTTGCGGCAGACTTTTTTTGCCGGGCACCCCATATTGATATCAATGATCTGAGCGCCCAGCTCAACATTTGCCCGTGCAGCCTCTGCCATTTGCTCGGGTTCGGAGCCGGCAATCTGCACGCTGATCGGCCCCGGCTCTGCATCATGGCGCAGACGTGTCTGCGATTTACGTGACTGCCAGAGGCTTGTGTCAGAGGTAACCATTTCCGATACAGCCATGCCCGCACCGAGGCGCCGGCAGAGTCGACGGAATGGAAGGTCCGTCACACCGGCCATCGGTGCCAGTATCAGCGCTGGCTCAATGGAATAGGGGCCTATCGTCAACACGGTTCTGGTCAATTAATGCTCAGTACGGGCGGCGTATGATACTGATTCCCGCCCCAATAGGAAACCGGCGAGACCCCACAAAAAAGGCTTGACAGCGATACCACGGGCGTTCAATAGGTCAGCAGGATCTCGAAATTATCAGCGGCCGAAACCGGTCGGTTCATGGGCAGACTGATACTGACCGGCCGCCCGGGCATCAGTTGCCGGTTCGGATCCGGGTCGGTGCCGAGATAATCATCCGGCCGGAACCGGCCATCGGCAATGCGCTCGCCCTGCATGGATTGCAGCGTCACTATTACGTCGGGGAAAGGCTGCGGGCGTTCGCCGCGGTTAACAAATACCGCATCCAGGCGCAGGCTGTCCTCGCCATTGATACGCAACGAGGAACTCAGTGTCTGGAGTGCCTGTGCCGATGGCGCAGCCGGAGACAGTCCGCAGTCCACCACCGAGCACAGTGGCGCATAGGCCGAAGACAGCACCGGCAGACCGGCGAGCGTCGCACGTTGCCACCAGCCAAGCTGGAGAATCAACAGCAGAATCAGGCCAACGGCCGCCGAACGCCACAGCCGGCGCCGTCGCCGCTGGCTGCCGTAGTTGGCCGACAGAGTGTCCAGATGAGCCCGCGCCTGCTCAAACCGGTTGCGCACGGTGGGCACCTGCGGGTCGTCGCCGGGTTCAGATGACGATGTGCTGGCATCGGGGCGCCCCTCTGGAAACACCGGCTCCTGTGTGTGAGCACTGGCATCGTCTTCAGCCGGTTCTGAATGTGGCGGGGTCTGTGGTGGCCGGCGATGGCTGCGGTCATCCGTATCGGGCGCATTGAACCGGTGATTTCCCCAGTCCGGTTCATCTGACGGGAATAATGGCTCGTCGGCCCGGGCATGGCTTTCCCGGTCCGGGTTTTCGGCCGGGGAGCCAAACGCATCAGTGCTGTCGCTCTCAGGCGTTGCGGTACCTTGCGATGCAGGTTCCGGTGAACCGGTGTCGACAGCATCCAGCGTCACTTCGTTTTCCGGTGCCGAGAAGATCTGCAGACAGCTGCCGCAGCGCACTCGGCCGTTGGAGGCCTGTAACTGTGCCGGGCGCACGCGGAACGTGGTCTGACAATGCGGACAGCGCGTTATCGGAATTTCCTGGTTCATGGTCTCGCAGTCAGGCGGCTAGACGGTTTGAATCAATTCGACGGCCATGGATGCACGCCCAATCGTCTTCATACTGGACCGCTATATCGTACAGATACGGCTGATATTCAGCCAGTACCCGATCGACCTGACTGCGAATCAGGCCGGACAGAATCAGGTGTCCGTGGGCGTTCAGCCGGGCCAGCAGGGTGGGCCGGAGTGAAATCAGCGGGCCGGCAAGGATATTGGCCAGGACCGTGTCCGCTGCAACAGCGGGTGCATCGTCGGGCAGGAATACCCGGTAACGTTTCGGATCAATGTTGTTGCGCGCGGCGTTCTCGGCGGTTGAACGGACCGCCTGCGGATCAATGTCGACCCCGATCATCTCGCGGGCGCCCAGCAGCAAGGCTGCAATACCCAGGACGCCGGAGCCACAGCCGTAATCGAGCACAGTGTGGTCTGTTACCGGGTGGTCGTTCAGCCAGCGCATGCAGAGCGCCGTGGTTGGATGGGTGCCGGTACCGAACGCGAGGCCGGGATCCAGCATGAGATTAACGGCCTCGGGATCGGGCGGGGTTTCCCAGCTCGGGCATATCCAGAGTCGGTCGCCGAAGGGAATGGGGTGGTAGTGATCCATCCAGGCACGCGCCCAGTCCTTTTCTTCGAGGATTTCCCAGCGCCAGTCCGGTAACCGGGTCAGTCCGGTCTCGTCCAGGCGCGATTGCACGCCCAGAATGACCGGGTCTGCCTCTGTCTCGGCGGAAAAAAGCGCCGACAGGTCACTGGTGTCCCACAGTGGCGTCTCGCCCGGGGCAGGCTCCAGCACGGGCTGATCGGCCGCGTCCTCTACGGTAACAGCAAGCGCACCCAGTTCCTGCAGCAGGGACTCGAGTGGTTCAACCGATGCCGCCGGTATGCGCCGGAGCCTGAAAAGGATCACTTGATCAACTTACTCTCGAGGTAGTGGATATTCACGCCTCCGGCCCGGAAGCCCTCGTCGCGCACCAACTGCTTGTGCAGGTCCGTATTGGTCTTGATGCCCTCGATAACCAGCTCATCAAGCGCCACCCGCATTTTCTCAAGCGCGGCAGGCCGGTCTTCGCCATAGGTGATGAGCTTGCCGATCATTGAGTCGTAGTAGGGCGGAATCCGATACCCGTTATAGATATGCGAGTCCCAGCGAACGCCGAAACCACCCGCCGGATGGAACTGCGTAATGGTGCCGGGGCTGGGCATGAACGTCTTGCTGTCTTCCGCGTTGATCCGGCACTCGAATGCGTGCCCCAGCACACGTATCTGGTCCTGGCTGACGCTCAGGGGCTCACCGGCTGCTATCCGCAGTTGCTCCTTGATGATATCGACGCCGGTCACCATTTCCGACACCGGGTGTTCGACCTGAACCCGTGTGTTCATTTCGATGAAGAAATACTGGCCGTCTTCGTACAGGAATTCGAATGTGCCGGCGCCGCGGTAGCCGATTTCATTACAGGCCCGGGTACACGCCTCAAGAACCTGTTGCCGGGCTTCCTCGTTCACGCCCGGAGCCGGAGCCTCTTCCAGAACTTTCTGATGGCGGCGCTGGAGCGAGCAGTCGCGGTCGTAGAGGTGGATGGTGTTGCCCTTGCCATCGGCAATGACCTGTACTTCCACATGGCGCGGATTACCCAGGAACTTTTCCATGTACACGGTATTGTCACCGAACGCAGCACCGGCCTCGGATTGAGTAACCGAAATAGCACTGATCAGGCTGGCTTCACTGTGTACCACGCGCATACCGCGACCGCCGCCACCGGCTGCCGCCTTGATGATGACCGGATAACCGATCTGGCGGGCAATCTCCAGATTCTTCGCGTCGTCCTTGCCCAGCGGGCCGCCGGAACCCGGGACGGTGGGAACACCTGCCTTGATCATGGCGTTGATGGCGGACACCTTGTCGCCCATGAGCCGGATTGTATCCGCTCGCGGGCCGATAAAGGTGAACCCGCTTTTCTCCACCTGCTCAGCGAAATTGGCGTTCTCCGCAAGGAAACCATAGCCGGGATGAATACCGACGGCCCCCGTGACTTCCGCCGCGGCGATAATGGCCGGTATGTTCAGGTAGCTGTCCGAACTGGGATTCGGGCCGATGCAGACCGCTTCGTCGGCCAGCTTGACATGCTTCAGGTCGCGATCGACCTGCGAGTGCACGGCCACCGTCTTGATGCCCATTTCCTTGCAGGCCCGCATGATACGCAGTGCGATTTCACCGCGGTTTGCAATGAGTACTTTATCCAGCATGGGAGAACCCTGAGTCAGACTATGGTGAACAATGGCTGATCAAACTCGACCGGTTGACCGTTTTCAACCAGGATCTCACCGATCGTGCCATCCTTGTCGGCTTCAATCTGGTTCATCATTTTCATCGCTTCGACAATGCAGACTGTTTCGCCTTTTCTGACAACCTGACCGGGTTCAACGAAGGGTGCCGCGGTCGGGGACGGCGCGCGGTAGAAACTGCCGACCATGGGCGAGCGCACGATATGGCCTGTTGGTTCATCGGGTGTCGATTCCGGCTCGGGCGCCGGTGACGGCGACGGTGCGGGGGCCGGAGCGGGCTGGGGCGGTGCACTGTAATAGTGGGCCGGAGCAGAGGCGCTGTTCGAGGACCGGCTGATGCGGATGGATTCCTCGCCCTCGGTGATCTCGATTTCATCAATACCGGACTCTTCCAGCAATTCGATGAGCTTTTTGACTTTACGAATGTCCATTGTTCGTGTCCTGTCTAGCTGGTGGATTCATGGGCTTGTATCAGGTGGCTCAGTGCCGCCCGATAACCGTCACTGCCCAGCCCGGCGATCACCGCCCTGGCCAGGTCTGAAAAATAACTGTGGTGCCGGAAAGGTTCCCGACGATGCACGTTGGAGAGGTGGACCTCTACAAACGGGCAGTCGAGGGCGGCGATGGCATCACGCAGGGCAACGCTGGTGTGCGTCAGGGCTGCCGGATTGATGACCAGCCCCGCGATCCGGCCGCGCCAGGCGTGGACCTGATCAATAAGCTGATACTCGGCATTGCTTTGCAGTATGTGGAGATTGACGCCGTGCTCATTCGCCAGAGCCTGCAATGACCGGTTGATGTCATCGAGGCTTTCGGTCCCGTATATGTCAGGTTCCCGCGTTCCCAGCAGGTTCAGGTTCGGCCCGTGCAGAACCCCGAAGGCAGTAGCACTCATAGATTCCAGAATGTCTTAAATATGCAGTTAAATTCATCGATCAGGTAACAATATTGCCCATAATCCATTGGGTCAACGCATCCGTGTGATTATTGTTATGAAAAATGGTCAATAACGCACAGTTTCAGTTCCTGGCTGCGTCCGTCGGTATGAGCTCGCGAGCCCCGCGTTCCGCGCGTGCCAGCTCGAGGACCTTGATGCGACGGTCGTCGGCGCTGTGAACATGAAAGCGCCAGTCCGAGATCACAACCGATTCACCACGCGTGGGCAGGTGACCGAACACATGGGTGACATAACCGCCGATGGTGTCGAATTCCTCGTCGGAAAGATCGGTTTCAAAAAAGTCGTTGAACTCTTCGATTTCCGTCAGGGCAGATACGCGGTACCGGCCGTTGCTGAGTGTCTGTATGGACGCTTCCTCATGGGGGTCGTGTTCGTCTTCAATGTCACCGACGATTTCCTCCAATACATCCTCGATGGTAACCAGACCCGCGATGCCGCCGTATTCATCGACGACCACCGCCATGTGATTGCGTGTTTCGCGAAAATCCCTGAGCAGTCGGTTCAGTCGCTTGCTCTCCGGAACGAACACCGGTTCACGCACGACTTCGCTGAGCCGCAGCGTCATCTGGCTGGTGTCAAATCCGGACTCCTGGGCGAGCCTGAGCAGGTCTTTGGCCAGCAGAATGCCAACCACCGCGGTATTGTCCTCGTTCATGACCGGGAACCGCGAGTGGGATGACTCGACGATCTTGTCGAGAATCTCGGTCAGATCATCGTCCTGCTCAATCACTACCATCTGAGAGCGGGGAATCATGATGTCCCGCGCATGCTGGTCGCTGACTTCAATGGCCCCCTGCATAATGTGGTAGGCCGAGGTATCCAGCAGGTCGTTTTCGTGGGCTTCCGTGAGCAGGTCCAGTACCTGTTCACGGTCCTTGATTTCACCGGTGAAGGCCTCAGACAACTTTTCCAGCCAACTTTTCTTATTCGGCGTGGTTTGGCTTGATGTGTCGTTCATCCGCTTTCTGTGTCTCCTGACAGGCTGTACGGGTCGGGAATGTCGGAAGTCGCGAGCAGGCGAACCTCCAGTGCTTCCATGACAGCCGCCTCAGCGGCATCCTGATGGTCATAGCCGAGCAGATGCAGGCACCCGTGTACCAGCATATGAGCCCAGTGGTGTTCCAGTGGTTTTCGTTGTTCCCGGGCTTCCCGGTCAATGACATCGGCGCACAGTGCGAGGTCGCCGACAAAAGGATCGTTCCATTCGATACCGGGCGGTGGCTCGAATGTGAACGACAGGACGTTGGTCGGATTGTGTTTTCCCCGGTACGTGCCATTCAGCGCTTCAGACTCTTCAGGGGAGACTACACGGGCCGTCAGCGTCAGAGCACGTTGGTGATGGACTGCTATCGGCATGAGCCAGGCAGCCATTCGGGCTTCGGACAGCCATGGGGGCGGTTCGAGACCGTCACCCCACAGCAGGTCAACCTGTACCGATGGAGGTTCGTCAGGTTCAGTCATGCTGTTTATCATCCCAGCGATCATAGGCGTCCACAATACGCTGAACCATCGGGTGTCGAACCACGTCGCCGGACCCGAAATGAATAAAACCGATTCCGTCTACCCCTTCCAGCACTTCAATGGCATGGCGCAGCCCGGATGACTGGTTTTTCGGCAGGTCCACCTGGCTGGGATCGCCGGTAATTACAGCGGTTGAACCAAACCCGATGCGAGTCAGGAACATCTTCATCTGTTCCCGGGTCGTATTCTGGCTCTCGTCGAGAATAATGAAAGCGTGGCTGAGCGTTCGACCACGCATGTAGGCCAGAGGAGCGACCTCGATCACGTTACGCTCGATGAGGCGATCCACCTTCTCAAACCCGAGCATTTCGTACAGAGCATCGTACAGTGGCCGCAGATACGGGTCGACTTTCTGCGCCAGATCCCCCGGCAGAAAGCCCAGTTTCTCACCGGCTTCCACGGCCGGTCTCACCAGCAGGATGCGCTTGACTTCATCACGCATGAAGGCATTGACGGCACAGGCTACCGCAAGAAATGTCTTGCCTGTGCCGGCCGGGCCAAGGCCGAAATTCACATCGTGGGTCTGGATCGTGTGTACGTAGCGTTTCTGGTTCGGGCCCTTCGGACGCACGGTCAGCTTGGGGGTGCGAACATGGTTTGCTGCACTGTCGTGCCCGCCGGCCGGCTCATCGCCTTCCGGTGCCTGACGTGCCGCAATATCGGCATCCTGCAGATGCAGGTGCACCTGATCGGGGAGAAGATCCGCACCATTGCGGGTGAGCTTGTAGAGCTCCTGAATCAGTTGGTGCACGATCTGCGGCATGTCGTCGTCACCGCGGACTTCAAACCGGTTTCCCCGGCTGAGAATCCTTACCCCGAGACGCTCCTCGATCAGCCGCAGGTTCTCATTGCCGAGTCCGCACAGACTGGCCAGACGCTGCGGGTGGTCCGGGTGCAGTTCAAACTGGACTTTGGAAGAGATGGATTCGGTCAAGATGGCCTCTTAACAGCGTTGAGTGCAAGCGCTCAGTACGCAAGCTCGGGGTTGATCAGTTCGCCACGCAATGAATTGGCGTAGGCGTCTGTGATCCGGACCTGTACGAACTGACCGATCAGGTCCGTGTCGGTACAGGGGAAGAAGGTAAGGCGATTATTCTCGGTGCGTCCCTGAAGCTCTGCGGGGTTGCGCTCGGACTGCCCGGCAACCAGCACAATCTGCACGCTGTCCACCATGGCCTCTGATATGGCCATTGCCTGGTGATTCAGGCGGTCCTGAAGGCGCTGCAGTCGCGCCTTCTTGACAGTCACCGGCGTTTCATCCGGCAGTTGCGAGGCCGGGGTCCCCGGCCGGGCGCTGTAGACAAAGCTGAAGGAATGGTCAAACCCGATGCGATCGATCAGGGCCATGGTGGCCTCAAAATCGTCTTCCGTTTCACCGGGGAAGCCGACGATGAAGTCGGACGAAAAACTGATATCCGGCCGATTGGCCCGGATTCGGTCCATCTTCTCGATGTACTCGGCCGCAGAGTGACCCCGCTTCATGGCCGACAGAATCGCATCGCTACCGGACTGCACCGGCAGGTGCAGGTGGCTGACCAGCTCCGGCACATCCAGATAGGCATCAACCAGACTGTCGGTGAACTCTACCGGGTGTGAGGTGGTAAAGCGGATGCGATCGATGCCCGGAACCTGCGCCGTCAGGGTGATGAGTTCGGCCAGATCAACGGGCGCCTGCGCTTCACGCGAGCCCTGGTACGCATTAACGTTCTGCCCCAGAAAATTGATTTCGCGCACCCCTTGCGCGGCAAGGTGCTTCACCTCAGCCATCACATCGTCGAACGGGCGGCTCACTTCCTCGCCACGGGTATAGGGAACAACGCAGAACGTGCAGTACTTGGAGCAACCCTCCATGACTGATACGAACGCGCTGACACCATCGCTGCTGGGTGCCGGCAGGTGGTCAAATTTCTCGATTTCAGGGAAGGTGATGTCGACGGCCGCAATGCGGTCATGGTGACCTGCCGCTGCATTTTTTGCCAGGTTGTTGCTGTTGAGCATACCCGGAAGCCGGTGCAGCGTCTGCGGGCCGAAGATCATATCGACATGGCCGGCCCGACGACTGATTTCCTCGCCTTCCTGGCTTGCCACACAGCCGCCCACTCCGATCTTCACATCCGGGTTCCGGACCTTGTGCTTTTTCCACCGGCCGAGTTGGTGGAAGACCTTTTCCTGTGCCTTTTCCCGAATGGAGCAGGTATTCAGCAGCAGGACATCAGCCTCACTTTCATCGTCTGTCAGTTCCATACCTTCGGATTCACGCAGCAGATCTGCCATACGCGCCGAATCGTATTCGTTCATCTGACAGCCATGCGTTTTGATGAACAGCTTTTTGCCCATGCGAGCGGTTCTGTCCCCTGACTCTGCAAAATTAGAGTTCGATTGTACCCTTGCAGCCGGCGGCGCAACAACCGAAAATGCGCGATCAGCACCAACACTGAGGTCGATACACTCCTGCATTATGGCAAGGTCACAGAGCAAAACCGTTTACCGTGTGATATACGCGCATCTCGACAAGGTGCATGAAATTTACTGCCGTTCGGTGGGCCAGGCGGATCTGTACGGCTTCATTGAAATTGAACAGATGCTGTTCGGCGAACGTTCACAGCTGGTGGTCGACCCGGGCGAGGAGAAGCTCAAGAATGCATTCTCTGGAGTGCAGCGCAGCTACATTCCTCTGCACCACGTGTTGCGCATCGACGAGGTTGCCCAGGAAGGCATCAGCAAGATCAGTGATCACAAGGGGCCTGCCGGAGTAACGCCGTTCCCGGGCGGCAGCCGACCCGATCGAAGCTAACGGCGACATTTCAGAAGGACCACTACTTATGACAGACGAATCCGTAACCGGGAAGCTGCGAGCACAATGGCTGCTCGTCAGCTCGGTATCCGTGCTCGCACTCGGCAGCCTCTGGCTGGGTATTGAAATGGGACAGCGTGCCGGCAACTGGGTCGCGCCATCTTCACAGGAAATGTCCGCGGACATGGATCGACCCGCCCGGGTGGGGCCACCGCCGAATTCTGTCAATGACTACCTGCGCGTTGGCCTGCCCGACCTCACCGATGTCACCGTGGTAGAGCAGCGCAAGTCGCAGTTTTTTGATTTCATTGTGCCGCTGGTCGAGTGGGAAAACAGCCGGCTCGAAATCATCCGGGGCCGCATTGAGGACTGGCGCGCTGAGTTGCAGGCCGGTAACACCCTGTCTCAGCGGGTTAACGACCGCATTATGGAGCTGGCCGACCGGTATTATGTGGATCCGGAGCAATCCGTCGGGGCAGTTCTGGACGAACTCTGGGTGAAGGTCGACATCCTGCCACCGTCAATGGTGGTCGCTCAGGCAGCCAATGAGTCAGCCTGGGGAACGTCGCGCTTTGCCCGGCAGGGCAACAACCTGTTCGGCCAGTGGTGCTTCAGCGAAGGCTGCGGCATTGTGCCGCAGGGTCGGCCGGAAGGTGAAATCTATGAGGTTCGTGATTATGACTCGCCGGCACTGTCGGTGCGCAGTTTCATGCTGAACCTGAACCGCCACCGCAGTTATTCCGACATGCGGGACGCGCGGGCGAATCTCCGAGAGAGTGGCCGCACCATTACGGGGTTACGGCTTATACCCTATCTGGAGGCTTACTCGACGCGCCGTGATGAGTACGTGGAGGAGATCCGCAACATGATCACGTTCAACGATCTGCAGGCCCTTGACCAATAACCCATTGCTGGGAGAACCAGTAGTACGTATTGGTTGATGCTGAGGGCGCGGTGCAGTTGTAGCGATGGCGGCCGTCTCGCAGCGGGGAATCCGCTCTGGCGGTCAGCTGCTCTGAATCGAGTTCAGTCGGAATCGGCTCACCACTGCCGGTGAAACACTGTATCGCGTCCCAACGAACATCATCGTTTTCAAGCAGCTGGAGTGTCAGCTGCGGGCGCGCTTCATTGGTTACCTGGTCTGGCAGAGGCGTCGCAACGGGGAGCGGCCGGCTTCTCAGCTTGACCCTCAGCGTATCCAGATTGGCGGACGTGCCGCCGGCCGCAAAGCGCGGCAGACCCAGCCAATCGGAAAACCCGGCAATACCACCGGAATGCTGACCCATGGCGATATAGCCCAGATCGTCCACCAGTGCCTGCACCGGCTCATTGTACTCGCCGAAGGGATAAGCCAGAATTTTTTCCGGTTCATACCCGAGTTCTTCCGTCAGCCGCTGCTGGGCGGTTTGCACTGTGTCGCGCACGGAATCAAGCCAGGCCTGATTGTAGGCGTCGCTGCGTATCAGATATTCATGCTCGTGCGTGTGATTGAGCAGCCGAACCCCTGCTTGCGCCATTTCCCGGGCCTGATCCCAGTCGATCGTTATGCTGGAGCCATTATCGAGTGGCCCTGTATTGACGAACACGGTGAACGGAAAATCCTGTTCCCGGAGCAGGGGCCAGGCATTTTCATAAACGCTGATGTAGGCATCATCGAAGGTGATGGCCACCGCATCGTCCGGCAGCGCTTCGCCGGCACGAATGGCATCGAGCGCGTCGACGAGATCCACCACAGTATGTTCTTCCGCGAGGTAGTCGAGATGAGCCGCGAAATCGTCGACCCGCGTAGATGTGGAGGGCGGCGTGTCGTTGGCAACATGGTGATACATGAGCACATTCAGGGATTGTGCGCTCAACGCTGCCGGCAGGGCCAGTAGGCCCGCCAGTGCAACAGCGCTGCTCAGGGTGAGCAGGTTCGAAGGACGGGGTATCATAAGCTTCACCACTGCTAGGAAATTGGCTGGGCCGGGAGGATTCGAACCTCCGAATGGCGATACCAAAAACCGCTGCCTTACCACTTGGCGACGGCCCAGCAACTTCGCGTCGTTGGTGGCTATGGCTAGATTCGAACTAGCGACCCCAGCATTATGAGTGCTGTGCTCTAACCAACTGAGCTACATAGCCCTTGCGAACGAGGCGGTATTATCCGTATATAAATTTTGGTGTCAACAAAAACGAAAAGATTTCAACGGCTTAACGGGCCAGCTCAGGAGTTGCCCTCTGCCGGGCCTTCCGGATCGCGTGCGATGGCCGGTGGGCGCGATCCGGAGTGCAGGCGTATAAGCGTGCTGGCGGTCAGAAGTGCGGCCCGGGTTGCCTGTTGGTGCAGGCACTCAAGGGTCAACAGACGGAAGTTTTCCTCGCTCATGGCAAAAGCGAGAACTTCTTCGTCACTCAGCAGATTCTTTCCAAGTATAATCGGTCGCATGGTGCGTTCTCCAATCCGGGTGAGCTGTCTCGCAAACAGCACACGAATTAAGGAATCGGCATGGCGGGCCGCTACTTTAATCAGGCGCCCGTGTTTTCGTGCACGGGTGTCGGGCGAGCGCCCTGCGGGGTAACCAGCAACGAGGGGATGTCATGAGGCCACGGAGTTCTATCGCCGGAGTGATCGTACTGATCGTGCTTTGCCTGCTGGCGGGTATGATCCAGGCACAGGAGGAGCCGGTCTGGAAGCCGGGGCAGTCAAGGCCACCGGCGCTGGATTACGAATTCATCGATTCCTATCTCGACTACCGGATATACGACCTGCCGCCTGAGGTGGTGTATGTGCAGCGCTTCGGGCGCTGGGCGCAGGGCGGACAGACCGGTCTGCTGAGAGTTGTGGTGGCCGAACCGTCAACGGACAGTGTCCGCCGGCATCTGCTGTACATTCAATGGGTCTGCGACTGCGCGGAGGGGGTGGTCGCGATGCGTCCGGTTTCGGAGCTGAACCGCCGCGAGCCCATGATCTATACGCCCCCCACGTTTGATCGTCTGGGTATACAGAACGTGGTGACAATCGTCGGGCGCGGTGTCGAATCCCGCCGTGATCGTGAATTCCGCCTCATCATCAGAGAGCGCGGGGAGGTGGAGGTTCAGGAGCCCTGATCAGCCTGCCAGCCTGAAATTACAGCGGCAATCGGACGGGATTCTCTGGTAGTCTGTGCCACGGATTGACCGCGTCAGATTTCAGGATAGTAATGATGGAGCCATCAGACCCACAGGCGCCTATCGGCGTATTCGACTCAGGCCTGGGCGGACTGACTGTGCTGTCGGCCATGCAGCGCGCCATGCCAGACGAATCGTTCGTTTACCTCGGTGATACCGCCCGCGTGCCCTATGGCACCAAGAGCAGCGACAGTGTTACGCGCTATGCGCTCCAGGTCGTGGCGCGGCTACAGCGCGAATCGATAAAACTGCTGGTGGTTGCGTGCAATACCGCATCGGCGCAGGCGCTGCCGGCGATCCGGGAAGCCTTTCCGGCATTGCCGGTCGTCGGTGTGGTGGAGCCAGGTGCACGGGCCGCAGCGGCCCTGTCCGGGTCCGGGCATATCGGTGTTATTGCCACGGAGGGGACCATTGCGCGCGGAGCCTACACCCGCGCCATTGCTGAGGCACGACCCGATGCGACAGTGTCCGGCGTGGCGTGTTCTCTTTTCGTCGCGCTGGTGGAGGAGGGGTGGTATCAGGGGGAGCTGGTGACAGCCATTGTCAGGGAATACCTCGGCCCGTTTCTGGAAGCATCGGAGCCCATCGATACGCTCGTTCTGGGCTGTACCCACTTTCCGGTTCTGAAGCCCGTGCTGCGTGAGGTTCTGGGCGAATCGGTCAGCCTGGTCGATTCCGCCGAAACGACGGCGGTGGCCGTGCGGGACATGCTGGCCAGGCGGTCGCTGCAGCGGACTGCAGGCCACAGAAAGCCACCCCTGCGACTCTGGGTTACAGATGGGCCCGAGCGCTTTGCCCGGGTCGCCGGCGTCTTCATGGGGCGGCCGGTCAGCCCAGAAAAGGTGGAGCTGGTCGACCTCTGAACCCTGCCTAGCGTTCGTGTCGACTCTGCCACAGAACTTCTTCGCCATCAGTGCCGCGGGCCACGGTGCGGGCGAGCACGAACAGGTAATCGGACAAGCGGTTCAGGTACTGCAGCGCCAGTGGCGTTGGCGCCGCGTCGGCGTGGTCAGCTTCCGCCTCCGACAGGGCCCACACCTGGCGTTCGGCGCGACGGGCAATACTGCGTGCAACATGGATTCGCACAGTGGCTTCGCCACCGGCCGGCAGAATGAAATTCTCCAGTGCCGGCAGGGATTCGTTCAGTTGATCAATGTGTGACTCCAGTTCGGCAACCGTCGTCTGGCTCATCAGGGTGTAACCGGGCATGGCGAGCTCGCCGCCAAGGTCGAACAGGTCGTGCTGAATCTGGCTCAGCGCCCGGTCAAGCTCGGCCTGCTGTGGATCAAGCGCGGTGCGGACGCAACCGATCCAGCTATTGAGCTCGTCCACATCGCCAATTGCCGCTATCCGGGCACTGCTCTTGCGGACTCGATCATTGGTGCCCAGTCCGGTTGTTCCCGCGTCACCCTGGCGGGTGTAGATTTTCGACAGGCGTTTGCCCATGAATACTCCTGTTTCTACCTGAAAACGCTCAGACAGTATCTGTGCTTGATGCGCCGACCGATCGCGGCAGCCGAATGGTGAACGTCGTGCCACGATCGGCCGATGACTGCACCGTCAGCTCGCCGCGGTGATGTGTTGTCACGATAAAATAAGCCACGCTCAATCCGAGCCCGGTACCCTGGCCGACGTCCTTCGTTGTAAAAAACGGTTCAAACACACGCTTGCGCGTGCTCAGACTCATACCCGGGCCGTTGTCACTGACCTGAATAATGCAGTTATCGTCCGTTGCCTTGCAGCTGATCACTATGCGACCCGGCGCGTCGTCAGCCCCGCGAATTGCCTGCCAGGCGTTCTTGATGAGATTGAACAATACCTGTTCAATCTCCGTGCCGATTACCGGAATGGTCATTTGGGCGCATTCTGCCCAGCGTTCTTCCACGATCAGTGCTCCGTCTTTTACGTTCTGGCGGAGATCGAGATCACTCATTGCAATACTGAGGCTGCGAGTCAGTATGTCGCCTACCGCCCGTGGCTGGCGCGCAGAGTCGCTCTGGCGGCTGAACTGCAGCATATTGGTCACGATATGGCCGGCCCGTTCTCCGGCACTCAGAACATGGTCGAGAAACCGGTCGATGTCGCGTTCGCTGAGGTAGCGCTGAAGCGCGTCCATATCCAGGCCCACTTTCTCCGCAGTTGTCCGGTTGGTCTGTACGTCCGGCGACAGGCGCCGTCGCACGGTCTGGGCACTCTGCACCATCGCGCTCAGCGGGTTGTTGATTTCATGTGCCATACCGGCGGCCAGGCCACCGACCGACATCATTTTCTCGCTCTGAACCATCAACTCCTCCAGCCTGGTGCGCTCCGTGACATCATCGATTCGCACTACCGCACCGATGGTGCCAGTGAGGCGCAGCGGGTAAACAACGATGTCGAGCTTGAGGTCTGGCTGACCGGGGTAGCTAAAGGTTACCTGTGGCAGCCTTTGAATCTTGCGCTCCACCAGTGCCTTGCGCAGTGCGGGCTGAAAATCGGCGAGGAAAGGGAAGGCCAGTTCCAGAGGGTGTCCCATTGCACTCGCCAGGGGGGTCCCGCTCAGGTGCGTTGCGCCGTCGTTCCACTGGGTGATACGGATATTCTCATCCACCGCAATCAGGGCGGCAGGCATGGAGTTGATCATGGCGGTGAGGTAGGACTGCAGTTCGGTCAGACGCTGTTCGGCGCGGGCACGGACGCTCACTTCAACTTCCAGTCGGTGGTTGGCATCCCGTGACTCGCGCGCTTTGGCCTGTGCTTCACGCTGGGCATCCTGGGCGCGGTTGCGGGCCGCTCGCAATTGATCATCACGCGACTGGATACGGTCCAGCATGGCGTTGAAGGAACTGACCAGCGTCCCGACCTCATTATTGGTGGGCTCGCTGGCCCGGCGACTGAAGTTTTCGGTACGGTCGATGTCCCGTGCGACCTCAATCAGGTTATGAATCGGGCGCGAAATCGTTCGCTGATAACGATTGGATAACCAGAAAGTGACCACAGCAGCGATCATGAAGAACAGCACCAGTCCGAGCAGCGTCTGCCGGTAGAGGCTGGTCATCAGGCTCGCATTGGCCACCACATACAGCGTCCATTGTCCGGCCTCGTCCAACTGGAACTGGCGGCTGATCCGTGGCGGCCCGGGGGTAGGGTTCAGCTCGGTGATCCGCGTTGGCAATACATGTTGTTCCGGCCGATGCATATGCCGGCTCAGTTCGCCATCCCGGTAGAGAGCCACAGTCTCGACCAATGCCGGCAACGCGCGAATGTCCTCCGCCCGCGCAGACCAGAGTGCCTCATAATCGGTTTCCGCGGGCAGGTGGCGAAACCCGGATGCGAGGGTCTGAATCATCTGAGGTGCAAGCACCCGATAGGACAGGCCGAAGGCCAGTACCAGAGTTACGATCATGGCGACCAGAAAACTGCTGGCAAGCAGCAGCCCGTTATATCGGAGTAGTCGGCCCGCATTGGAGTGCCGGCCAGGTATCCAGCTCATATGGCGACTCCCCGTTCCTCAAACCGCCGGCAGACCGCATTGTGCAATCCGGTCAGTACCGGAGTCTCGATACTGTGATCACGGGCGTATTGCAGCAGGCTACCGGTAATGCTCTGCAATTCGGGCGTGCGCCCGTTCGCCAGGTCCTGATGCATGGACGACCGGTTGCCGGCCGTGGCCCCGATGACAGACAGTACCTGCTCTGCCAGCCCGGACTCGGTCACTGAGTGGCCGGCTGCGCCGGCAATGGTTACCAGTTCAGGTAGTAATGCCCGCCACTGTTGCTGCAGGTCAGCCCTTGCCAGTGCGCCGTTCGGTACGTCAGCCAGAGCGGTCAGTGGATTGATTGCGGCGTTGATCAGCAGTTTCTGCCAGACTCTGGCCTGCAACGCCTCGGCATCGGGTTCCCAGTGGCTAGCCAGCGGACTGTCGAGAATCGCCTGCTCCAGAAAGCCGGGCCGGCGATGACCCGACCACGGACCGAGCCAGGTGACACCCTGGCCGGTCTCTTCGATGGCGTTCGGTCCTGTTCGCAAAACGGCTTCGGTGGTGATGGCTACGCCCAGAGACTGGTGCGGCAACAGGCGGTCCGATATGGCCTGCTGGGGGCCCAGCCCGTTATGCATCAGCAGAATTTCGGCGTTTTCAGTCAGTGCCGGCTCTATAAGCTCGAATGCCGAAGCAGCCTGATGCGCCTTGGTTGCAATAATCACGGCCTGTATCGGCGCCGGGTCAGCGACACGGCGACAGGTGATTGTCATCGAGCCACGCTGCGCGGATCGACAATCAACCGGGCCTTCGACCGTCGGATGTCGCAGTTCCACCGGGTGGTGAGGTGTCAGACTGAACGCCAGGTGCAGGCCGATGGCGCCCGGTCCGACAATGACAATGGGCCAGAATGTTTGCGCACCCATGAACGAAAGCCTGTTGTCCGTGGCGTTATCCCGGCCGAAAGCATAGCACACTCCCGGGTGGCCCGGCCCGGGTGGCCCGGCGCCGATCGCGCCGCCCATTAATGAACACTGCCATACAGAATACCGGACGACACCCTTGAAAAGGCGCGGCAGGCCCCAATATCGAACGCTGGCCTGAAGGATTGCCCGATACATAAGACTGTTGCGGAGCCGCTATGCCGATTCTGGTGCTCTTATTGCTTTTTTTCGCGCTTGAACTGGCGCTGTTTATCGAGTGGGGGAGCGCCATCGGCGTGGCGTTCACGCTTCTGGAAATTGTTGTTTCCGCTGTTATCGGCGTGCAGCTTATCCGCTGGACCGGGTTCAGTGTCCTGCGCGAATTGCAGGGCGGCATGATCAACCAGCTTTGGTTACAGGCTCGCCAGCAGGCTGTGATGAGACGGATGCTTGGCGGGCTGCTGTTGATCGTGCCGGGGTTTGCGACCGATATAATGGGCCTGGTTTTTGTCGTCTGGAGCCTTGCCGGACCCACATCCGGCGGCGGCACGGGTGGCGGTAGCGGCGGCTATCGCCGGGCGTCGTCCGGCAGCCATGTAATCGATGGTGAGTATGAGCCAGCGGATCGGCCGCGCGATCATCTGCCGTAGGCCGAGTGCCCGGGCGCGCAAGCTGAAGTAACCGAATTGATTTCATGGTGCCTGAAAATTTTTTCAGGCACCTATTGAAAGTGATCTGCCTGTCCCCATTTCCGGAAAGGCAGACAACCAACAACCTGGACAGACAATCTGTTGAATGGGAGAAACTCAGATGAAAATTCGTCCGTTGCATGACCGCATCGTTGTACGGCGTAAAGAAGAAGAGACCAAGACTGCGGGCGGTATCGTGCTGCCCGGTTCGGCCAAGGAAAAGCCATCACAGGGTGAAGTACTGGCTGTGGGCAATGGCCGCCTGCTGGAAAACGGCGACGTCCGCCCGCTGGACGTGAAAGTCGGCGACATGGTGGTGTTCGGGCAGTACGCCGGCAGCACCGTCAAGATCGACGGTGAAGAACTGTTGATGCTGGCGGAAAGCGATGTATTTGGCGTCATCGAAGGTTGATCGGCTCAAACAGGCCGACCGGACATTTTTTAACTGAATTTCAGCGATTGAGGATCAATTAACATGGCAGCAAAAGAAGTCAAATTCGGCGATTCCGCGCGTTCGCGCATGCAGAAGGGCGTGAACCTGCTGGCTGATGCCGTCAAGGTGACTCTGGGCCCGAAAGGCCGCAACGTTATTCTGGACAAGTCCTTCGGTGCACCGACGGTGACGAAAGATGGCGTTTCTGTGGCGAAGGAAATCGAACTGGAAGACAAGTTCGAGAACATGGGCGCCCAGATGGTCAAGGAAGTGGCTTCCAAGGCCAACGACGAAGCCGGCGATGGCACCACGACCGCAACCGTACTGGCCCAGGCTCTGGTCAATGAAGGCCTGAAATCCGTTGCGGCCGGCATGAACCCGATGGACCTGAAGCGCGGTATCGATAAGGCCGCCGCCGCCATGGTCCAGGAACTGCACAAGATTTCTTCACCCTGTGAAGACAGCAAGGCGATTCAGCAGGTCGGCACCATTTCTGCCAACTCCGATGCGACCATCGGCAAGCTGATTGCCGATGCCATGGAGAAAGTCGGCAAGGACGGTGTTATCACCGTCGAGGAAGGCACCAGCTTCGAAGACGAGCTGGAAGTCGTTGAAGGCATGCAGTTCGACCGTGGTTACCTGTCGCCTTACTTTGTGACCAATCAGGAAACAATGACTGCCGAGCAGGAAGAACCCTACATTCTGCTGGTCGACAAGAAGATCTCGGCTATCCGTGATCTGATTCCGGTACTGGAGCAGGTCGCGAAGGCGAGCCGCCCGCTGTTCATCATTGCAGAAGACATTGAGGGCGAAGCGCTGGCGACACTGGTGGTCAACAACATGCGTGGTACCGTCAAGGTCAGTGCCGCCAAGGCGCCTGGTTTCGGCGACCGTCGCAAGGCCATGATGCAGGACATCGCGATCCTGACCGGTGGCACGGTGATTTCCGAAGAAGTCGGCCTGGATCTCGAAAGCACAACGCTCGAGCACCTGGGTACCGCCAAGCGTGTTGTTTCCTCCAAGGAGAACACCACACTGGTGAACGGTGCCGGTGAGCAGGCTGACATCAAGGCCCGCGTTGATCAGATCAAGGCCGAAATCGAAAACTCCACGTCTGACTATGACAAGGAGAAGCTGCAGGAGCGCATGGCGAAGCTGGCCGGTGGCGTTGCCGTTATCAAGGTAGGCGCAGCGACCGAGATTGCCATGAAAGAGAAGAAAGCACGTGTTGACGACGCGCTGCACGCGACTCGCGCAGCGGTCGAAGAAGGCGTGGTCTCTGGCGGTGGCGTCGCACTGATCCGGGCTCTGCAGGGTCTGGGCGATCTGAAAGGCGACAATGAAGACCAGAACGTTGGTATCCAGTTGGCTCTGCGCGCGATGGAATGGCCGCTGCGTCTGATCGTTCGCAATGCCGGCGGTGAAGACTCCGTGGTACTGAACGAAGTGAAGGCCGGCAAGGGCAACTTCGGTTACAACGCGGCAACCGGCGAGTACGGTGATATGACCGAGTTCGGTATCATCGACCCGACCAAGGTGACGCGCAGTGCGGTTCAGGCAGCAGCCTCTGTTGCAGCGCTCATGATCACTACTGAAGCCATGATCGCGGATCTGCCGGAAGACGATAACGCCGGTGGTGCTCCGGACATGGGCGGCATGGGCGGAATGGGAGGCATGGGCGGCATGATGTAATTGCCCCCGGTACTTCCTTCCGTACCTACGAAAAAGCCAGGCATCTGCCTGGCTTTTTTTCTGCACGTCTATCAGGCTCGGTATCACAATACATTGGCGGAGTATTCGCCGTCGGCCGACGGTCCGCCGGGGACCGGGCGTAAATACGTCCCTGTAGCCCTGCGACGAAAACGTCCTGTTTTCGACGACTCCCCGGCCGGATCCGTCGACCACCGGCTCGCGGTAGATAATCCGCCGACGGCCCAGCGCAAACTCGCGCAAAACAGTACAGTTCACCAGGGTACGGAAAAGAGCCGATCATTTCCCGTTTGCGCGGTTCGCGCGGGCCACGTATGGCCTCGCCAGTGATCCTTCAGTACACTTCAGGCTTCTGTTTTCTGCTTCGGAAGGTCATGTGCGACTGCGCCTCCTGCTCATAGTGTTCCTGTTGGCCTTCAGCATCACGCTGGTACTTGCCGTACCGGTGCGGGTGCTCTGGCACCAGTTCGGCAGTGCGCTGGAGCTGCCGGTGGAACCGTCGGCCCTGCATGGGAACCTCTGGCAGGGCGAGGCATTCGTCCCCTGGGCCGGTGATCAGGTTCAGTTGCAGTGGCAATGGCTGCCTGCGGCTCTCCTGCAGGGGCGGCTCGCCTGGGGCCTGAACGTGCAGGCCCGTGATACAGACCTGGAAACCGGAGTGGGCAGGAGTTGGTCCGGGTGGGCGCTGAACGCGTCGGATGGCGTTGTCGGATTGCACCTGATGCGCCCGGTTCTGCAGAGATATCGGGCCGAATTGACCGGTCAACTCTGGTTTGACAGCCTCTGGCTGGAGTGGCCGGCAGGGCAGGCACCGTCAGGGTCCGGCACCCTCACGCTGCGCAACGGCGAATTCCGCATGGATGGTTTGTCCGGAGAAGGATCAGGCTCGACCCTGCCGGTGCTGGCCGCCGAGGTGTCCTCGAATGACACTGGGGCTCTGACACTGAATGTTGCAAATCAGGAATCCGGAGAGCCACTTGTGGACGCGAGCGTATCAACCAGCACAGCATCCTTGCGGGTTCTGGCTGGCTGGCGCGACGTGTTGGAACGTGAATTGCCCGGTGGCCGCACCGTGCTGCTGGAGTCAGAGTGGCCGCTGCCGGAGTGGGCGCCATGATGCTGAGCCGTTGGATACTCCGTCTGGCTGGCGTTGTACTGCCGCTGATTGCCGCTCTGAGCGGCGGCATGGTGGCTATCGGAGTGTGGTCACTGATCCTGCCGCCCGAGCCCCGGCCCGTACCGGAACCTGTCCCGACAGAACGGGTTGAAACATCAATGCCTGACCCGGATGAGCAGGCCGCATCGATCATCGAAGCGGCGTGGTTCGGTACGCCGCCGCCTGATGAGCCCCCTCCGGCCCCCGAACCTGAACCGGCGCCTGAACCGGAAGTCCGGGAAACCCGCCTCAATCTCGTGCTGCGCGGCGTCCTGGCGTCGTCCGACCCGGCTCGGGGATCCGCAATGATCGCCCGCCAGGGCGGCGGTAGCGCAGCACTGTTCCGCGTGAATGACCGGGTTTATGGTGTTGCCGACCTGGTTGAGGTCTATGCCGACCGTGTTGTCTTGCGACGCAATGATGCCCTTGAGACACTGCGCTTTCCGGGTGCGACTGGCGGCAGCCGGGATGCGGCCGATACAGTCGATGAACCGGAGCGCTCCCCTGGTGGGCAACCGGGCGACAACCGATCGACGACGGGTACTTCATCGGGAGGCAGCTCCGGCGGGGCGTCCGGCAATGCGGTGGCGTCAGGCCGCAGAGGCAGTGAAAGCGACATGCCGCCGGTGAGAACCAGTCAGGATGCGGCGCAGGCGCGGCTGGAGGAAGAAATACGGCAGGCTATCTCCCAGGTCCAGGCCCGGGCAGCAAGCGATGCACGGGGGCTGCTGCGCCAGTATGGACTGGAGGCCACCGGGGATGCGTACCGGGTGACCTCTCGGGCAAGCGTATTGATTGCCAACGGCCTGAGGCCCGGCGATCGCATCACCGAGATCAATGATCAGCCGGTTGGCAATGTAGACCAGGATCAGGCACTGATTGATTCGGTACTGGCCGGTGATGAAATCAAGATAACACTGGAGCGGGGCGGTGCAACGTACCGCATCTATCAGGCGCTGCCGGAATAAGGAGCAGGTACAGAGAATGGGCCGAATTTTCGCAGCCGGAGTACGAAAAGCAGGAATCATGCTGCTGCTGGGCGGCCTGTTGTCGGCCTCGCAGGCGCTGGCGCAGACATGGCAGTTGAACTACCGGGGGGTGGACCTCGAGCAGTTTATTGAACAGGTGGCTGATATCACCGGCCGTACGTTTGTTCTGGACCCGCGTGTTCGGGGCGAAGTAACAGTGATCTCTGATGACTCACTGACAGCGGACCAGGTCTACGATGTTTTCCTGACGGTTCTGCAGATGCAGGGTTACACCATTTCCGGGCAGGGGAACGAAGTCAATGTGGTTCCGGTAAACGATGCCAAACAATTTACCGGGCCCCTGATCAACGATGAAACGGTGCCTGACACCCGGGATTTCGTGACGCGTGTAATTACGCTCGACAATCTGTCTGCGATGGAGATGATCCCGATCCTGCGCCCCATCGGGGCCAGTTATGGCCATATGTCCGGCATCCCGTCGGCCAATGCAATATTGATGGTAGACCATGCTTCGAACATTGCCCGCCTTGAGCAGGTATTGAATTCCCTGGATGTCGAGACAGAAACGGAAGTCCGGATGATAGGGCTGGAACATGCCTGGGTCGGACAGGTTCTGGAGTTGCTGCAGGCATTGCTGCCTGACGAGCTGGCCACTGGGGAGGGCGAGAACCCGGTACCCGGGAACCTCCGGATTGTTGCCGATGAGCGCTCCAACCGCCTCATTGTCCGCGGCGCACCGGAAACCCTCGTTCGGGTTGAACGACTGGTCAGCGACCTTGATGTGGAAGCACGCCAGGGTGATGGCAATACAGAGGTGGTGTTTCTCGACAATGCCAGCGCTACGGATCTGGCCGAACTGCTTCGTGGGCTGTCTGGCCCATCCAGTCAGGCCGAAGGGGCGGAGAATACCAACACGGTAACCCGCACCGTGCTGGCCGATGAAGAGCTCAATGCTCTGGTGATTCGGGCAGAAGCCGCTGAAATGGCGGACCTCAGGCGGATAATAAGCCAGCTCGACATCCCGCGGGCACAGGTACTCATCGAGGCGGCCATCGTGGAAGTCAGTGGCAGCCTGAGCGACCAGTTCGGGATTCAGTCCGGGCTCCTTAGCACCGCCGAGGACACGGCCCCGGGGCTGGTCGGCAGTAACCTGGAAAGTGACACGCTCGGAAGCCTGCCCGGGCTCCCGCTGAGCCAGGCGGGTGAAGGCGGCTTCTTCGGCGCACTCGGTCTGACCGGTGACAATATCTCCTTCGGGGCAATAATCCAGGCACTCGAAAACCGCTCCAACACCAATCTGCTGTCCACACCCTATGTAATGACCATGGATAACTCGGAAGCGCGTCTCGTGGTGGGTGAAACGGTGCCGTTTCGCCGGTCAGATCCGACCGAAGACAACCCGTTCACCATTACTCGTGAAGACGTTGCAACGGAAATCACCGTTACGCCCAATATTCAGCAGAACAATCTGATCCGGTTAGCGATCAATCAACAGACGGAAGAACTGCTGGGCGGACCGTCTCTGGAATCACGCACATCAACGCGGGAGATTGATACCAATGTACTGGTCGCCGATGGCGAAACCATTATTCTCGGCGGGCTGGTGAAAGACCGGGTTATTGAGACGGAACGCAAGGTCCCTCTGCTCGGAGACCTGCCCTGGGTTGGCCGGCTGTTTCGCAGCACATCCACGGAACAGGAGAAAGTGAACCTGTTGGTGGTCATTCGCCCGAGCATTGCCCGGGAGCGCACCACCG
Source organism: Natronospirillum sp. (assembly GCA_965602035.1). Lineage (GTDB taxonomy): Bacteria > Pseudomonadota > Gammaproteobacteria > Pseudomonadales > Natronospirillaceae > Natronospirillum. The sequence continues at coordinate 283,783 of OZ271919.1, forward strand.
ATCAGGCCCGGGAGCGCTACCTGGGCATCTGGGAGCTCCGCTTCGGTGATACGGCCCGCGACAGCGAGCTCGATGCGGTGATAGAGCCGCCGTCGTTCGATCAGCTTTACCGGGGTTTCCAGTTGCGTGACCCGGGCAACAGCCGGACAGACGGCGCGGCACCGACGCCGCCACAGGAATGAGGACATGACAGCATGAGCTGGTACACGGCCGATGCGCTGGTCTTCGATATGGACGGCACGCTCGCTGACTCCATGCCGGCACACTTCCAGGCCTGGCAGGCGGCTGCCGAGCGGTTTGGCTTCGAGTTTTCCTGGCAGCGTTTTCTGGAATTGGGCGGCGTACCGACCCGTCAGACGCTGGCCATTCTCTGCCGGGAGCAGACGATCCGGTTGCCGCAGGACGAAGTGGCCCGGTACAAGGAAGCCGCCGTTCGCGAGCGCCTGGATGCGGTGCAGCCGATCGAACCCGTGTTGGCGGTGGCGCGCTGGGGATATCAGCAGGGTCGACCCATGGCGGTAGCAACCGGGGCTTCCTCGGAAGTGGCTCGCATCACCCTGAACCGACTCGGAATTACGGACTGGTTCCGGGCGGTAAAAACCGCAGATGACGTGGCGCGCCACAAGCCGGATCCGGATGTATTTCTGGAGGCGGCACGGGCGATCGGCGCAGAGCCCGCCCGGTGTGCCGCCTTCGAGGATACCGACATCGGTCTGTGGGCCATCCGGTCAGCCGGTATGTCTGCGTTCGATGTGCGTCAACCGATTCCTGCCATACCAGACTGAACACGCTCCGGATACGATCGTCAGTGAGTGCATACACTTGTGTTGATAAGGGCCTCAGGGTATCGTTGGCGGCTTTGCGAGCGAGCGGCAGGCGCTCGAACCGATTCGACTCAGGAGCATAGACGATGCGCGTGATTTTGCTGGGCGCGCCGGGTGCCGGGAAGGGAACCCAGGCGCAGGCCATTTGTGAACATTTTGACATTCCACAGATCTCAACCGGTGACATGCTGCGTGCCGCCGTCAAGGCCGGTACCTCACTGGGCAAGCAGGTAGAGGAAGTCATGAGCTCCGGCGCCCTGGTGTCGGATGATCTGATTATCGCGCTGGTCAAGGAACGGATCGAAGATCCGGATTGCGTCAACGGGTTCCTGTTTGACGGCTTCCCACGCACGATCCCCCAGGCCGAAGCGCTCAAGGACACCGGTATCCGTATCGACCACGTGCTCAATATTGATGTCGATGACGAGGAAATTGTCCGCCGCCTGAGTGGCCGCCGTATTCATGAGGCCTCAGGCCGGGTCTACCACATTGACTATCAGCCGCCCAAGGTACCGGACACTGATGACATTACCGGTGAAGCACTGGTGCAGCGTGAAGACGATCAGGAAGACACGGTTCGCAAGCGTCTTTCAGTCTATCACGACCAGACAGAACCGCTGGTCAAATATTACCAGGATTGGTTTGCTGCGGATCCGGACACCGCACCGAAGTATCATCGTGTCGCCGGAATCGGGGACATGAGCGACATTCAGCGCCGGATTCTTGAATCGCTGAGCGATTGATGCAGGGTTAATGCTGTCATGCCGCACTACCTGGCACTGGATACCTGTACCGAAATCTGTTCCGTCGGGCTCTGGTCCGACGGCAAAGTAACCACGCAGGTTTCCGATGTGCCGCGCGAGCACACGCGGCGCATACTGCCCATGGCAGAATCGTTGCTGGCAGAGTCAGAGCTCGGGGCCGGTGAACTCGATGGCGTGTTCTGCACCCGCGGACCCGGCAGCTTTACCGGTGTCCGTATCGGTATCAGTGTGGCACAGGGGCTGTCATTTGCCTGCAATACGCCGGTCTGGCCACTGTCGACACTGGCCGTGCTGGCCATTCAGGGGCAGCGAAACGACCCGACTCGCACAATCTGGCGGGTCGCGATGGATGCCCGTATGGGCGAAGTCTACCATGGCCTTTACCGGGTAGACGGTGATCAGACGCCGGAGCCGCTGGAACCGGAACAGTTACTGTCCCTTGAGGCACTGTCGGCCCGATCAATGGCTGACCGGGGTGACGTCGGCTACGCTGGGGCGGGCTGGCCACTGGTTCGCCCGGGTGAACAGGCACCCGTTGTCCGGACCCCGTCGCCGGAGGCCGTGCTCGATTGCGGTCTGAGAGCCGTGTATGGCGATACCGTTCCGGTGACGGCCATGGAACTTCAGCCTGTCTATCTGCGAGACAATGTGGCCCGGGCCTCACGAAACAATCGGCCTTGAACTGTCTTGCCGATTCGATGATCAGGTATTATTCTGCAGTCATTAATGCTAATCACGGAAACTGCAGGAAGGCGCTTTGTCTGACGGCCTGATCGGTTCACTTATCAATCCCGGAATGCTCAATCGCGGGTCGGAAATTGCCCGCCGCGGTGACGTGGCTGTGGTACCGCCGCGCGCGCTTGAAGGGCAATTGATGGACAGTCAGCGCCAGGGCACGGAGTTACCGGTGACCATGAACCGTTTCGGCCCGCGTAGTGAGCAGGCCATGTCGCAGTATCAGACCTTTTCGGGGGCTGGTCCACAACCGGCGGGAGCCGGATTCAGCACCGTTGTCTGATCGCTTTTCCCTCTCTGAACCCTGTATTGCACTGCATCCGGCAGCGGCCGAATGGCTGACTGCCTGCAATGATGCTCCCGACGATTTGCTGGCGATACCGGTCAGAGAACAGCCGGAGGATCATGAGTTTTTTCTGATTCACGATGATGGTCTCGCTGTTCAGGCCTCAGTGCCCCCCGGAGCGAAGCCATTGCGGGTGGATTTCACATCGGGCCCAAATGCTCATCGGCGGCGCTTTGGCGGCGGGCGACAGCAGGACCTTGCCCGTGCCTGCGGCCTGAACCGTCGACGCGACCTCCGGGTTCTGGATGCCACAGCCGGTCTCGGGCGGGATGCCTTCGTGCTCGCTTCGCTGGGCGCCCGCGTTACCATGATGGAATGCCAGCCGATCGTATGGGCTTTACTGCGCTCGGGGCTGGACAGGTTGCTGGACTCCGACCAACCGGAAGACCGCGCTATCGGTGGGCGCATGACCCTGTTGCGGGCTCGTGCCGGTGCCGACGAACCTCCGGATGAGGGAGCGTACGATGTGATCTATCTGGATCCGATGTTCCCGGAACGTCGAAAATCGGCGGCGGTAAAACTCGATATGCAGTTGCTGCACCGGCTGGCGCCGCAAGGGACCACGGCAGAGGATGCGGCGCTCCTGGAATGGGCCATAGCTGCCGGTCCGTCTCGGGTGGTCGTCAAACGACCGCGAATTGCGCCGACACTGAACACTCGGACACCCTCACACCGCTATACCGGCAAGAGCAACCGGTTTGACGTCTATGGGCTCAGGCGGATTCCGGCGGCGTAAGCAGAAATTCCGCCAATGCCTGTCTGGTCATGGGGCGCGCCCGCAGGTAGCCCTGGACCTCATGGCAGCCGAGCCGGATCAGCGTCTGCTCGATATCGGGCGTCTCCACCCCCTCTGCAACAACGGTCATACGCAGGCTGTTTCCCAGTCGCACGATGGTCTGAACGAGTGCCTCCGTGCTCGGCTCGAGCCAGGAACGCTGAATAAAGGACTTGTCTATTTTCAGTGTTCTGAGGGGCAAGGCTTCAAGTGTGCTGAGATTCGAGTACCCGGTACCGAAATCATCCAGTGAGAAGGATACGCCCTTGCCCGAGAGCCGCTGCATGAAAGCCTGGCACTGGGCCTTGTCGGTAACCAGGAAGGTTTCGGTGATTTCCAGGTCCAACTGTCGCGGCGACATCTGATGCCGGTTCAGCGCCGCTTCAATGTGGTCTGTCAGCTCCGGTTGAAGAATCTGGCGCGGCGACAGATTAATGGACAGTCGCGCTGATGGATCAAGCATCTCCTGCAACCCGGCAAATTCCGCTATGGCCTGGTCAATCACCCATTGGCCCAGCGGCACGATAAAACCCGATTGTTCCGCAATGGGAACAAATTCGTCCGGGGGGATCATGCCCAGTGCCGGGTTGTTCCAGCGCAGCAGTGCCTCGATGCCGGTCACCTCACCGGTGGTGAGCTCGAAACGCGGCTGGTACGCCAGCCAGTATTCGGACCGCTGAAAACCATACTGCATCGCGTTTTCCAACTGGGTGCGACGATGGAATGCAGACGCCAGCTCTTGTTGATAATAGCGGAAGCTGCCGCGCCCCTGCGCCTTGGTTTCGTACAGAGCGAGATCCGCGCACTGATACATGGTCTCGAAGTCCCGTGCATCGTCAGGGAACAGGGCTATACCGATACTGGCACCGACATAGACCTCATGGCTGTTGTGCACAACAGGAAGTCGAAATTTCTGGATTATCCGCTCGGAAACGTCGGCGGCGTCGGTACGATGATCGATTGACGGGATAACAGCCATGAACTCATCGCCACCGGTTCGGCCCAGAATGGTCTCGGGGCTGAGCGCCGCGGCAATCCGGCGGCTGCAGATTCGCAGCACGGCATCGCCGACCTGGTGGCCCAGGGAGTCGTTGATGTCCTTGAAATGGTCCAGGTCGATGTGCAGCAGTGCCATTTGCTCTCCGGTGGACTCGTGCCGGCTGAGCATTTCCGAAAACAGCAACTGGAACCGGTGTCGGTTGGGTGTACCCGTGAGGCTGTCAATAAAGGCAAGGCGTTCGAGCTCGTCAGCGGCCTTTTTCTGCTCTGTCACATCCAGCAGCGTACCGACGATCCGGAATTCGCCCTGGCGGCGGCGCGTGGTAATTCGTTCAGCGGTGTGCACGATCCGGCGCTGGCCGACCGGAGTCCGCAGCCAATGTTCCAGATGCAGGTGATCGGCACGCCCTGTCATAAGGCTGTCCAACTGGCTCTGCAGGTCTGCTGCCTCCTGCGGGGCAACCCAGTCTCCCCAGTCATTGATGTCCAGTCTGCCGGGGCACTGCATCAGTTCCTGTAGCTGCGGTGACAGCTGACATTGCCTTTCACCCGGCGCCAGTTCCCAACTGCCCATGCCGCCCAGGCGCTGCGCCTCATCCAGCAACCACGCGGTAAGGCCGAGTGTTTCCTGATGCTCACGGGCCCGGCGGCGCGCTCGCACCAGAATTATAGTGACGCCACCGGTAATAAGCGCCAGCGCGGCTACCACCGTATGAAGCCCCCAGTGCACGGCTGCGGGTAACAGCAATTGCTCCCGTGGTTCCAGTTGAAACTCCCAGACCCCATTGGGCACCAGAACCCGGCGCGCGGCCCATGCCGTGTTAGGTGGTTCTTCGGTCGACCAGACCCGCTGCGATGGGTCTCCTGCTGCATCCACCGCCCGCACCGACACGCGGTAGCGGTCGCCCAGTTCGGAAATACCCGCACTGTCCAGTATGGCAGGCAGCGGAATAACCGATGCAATCACACCCCACGGATCAGCGTTTTCAGGGAACACGCCCTGATGGATGATGAAGCCCTGCCCGCCCTGCACGAGTTCGATCGGGCCAATCAACACGGGTTCGCGCGTTTCCATGGCGCGCTGGATCATCGGCCACTGGCTCTCCACCTCGGGGTAGAACAGGCCCAGCGCCGGCTCGTTGCCTTCCAGTGGAAACACCCGGGTGATTCGCATACCGGGGGCGGCAGCGACGTTGGTGTAGTAGTGCGGTTCGGCAAGCAGGTCGTTCAGAAACGCTGAGTAACCGGCGGCATCCAGGTCCGGATTGTTCGCGAGATGGGCGGCGAGTGCCCGTGCCTCGACAATACGCGCCTCCAGGGTGCTGTCGAGGCGCCGCGACACATCAGCCAGCTCTTCCAGCGCCTGGTCTTCCTGCTGAGCGTCGTATCGGTCAGCAAGCTGAACGTAGCTGTATCTGTCTATCCCGACTGCTGTCAGTGCAATGGCCCCGAGTACAGGTACCAGCCAACGGTCCGTCGTAAAATACCAGGCGAGAAATATCAGGCTCGCGACCACCAGTGCCAGTGTGAGGTCGCTCAGGCTCGCCGAGAGAAACTGCAGTTCATTGATCATTCTGGGCGGCCTGTATGGCGGTGATGGCGATCGTGTAGACGATATCGTCCACCAGCGCACCTCGGGACAGGTCATTCACCGGCTTACGCAGCCCCTGGAGCATCGGCCCGATGGACACGACGTTAGCGCTGCGCTGCACCGCCTTGTAAGTGGTATTGCCGGTATTCAGGTCAGGGAACACAAAAACGGTGGCGCGACCAGCCACCGGGCTGTCCGGTGCCTTGCTGCTCGCCACACTGGCGATGGCTGCCGCGTCGTACTGCAATGGCCCGTCGATCAGCAGGTCCGGACGCTTCTGTTTGGCCAGCGCTGTCGCTTCCCGTACTTTTTCCACATCGACGCCACTGCCACTGGCCCCGGTGGAGTAACTGATCATGGCGATTCGTGGTTCGATACCGAATGCATTGGCCGAATCCCCGGATTGAATGGCAATATCCGCAAGCTGATGGGCGTCCGGGTCCGGGTTCACGGCGCAGTCGCCATAGACAAGAACCTGATCGGACAGCAGCATGAAGAAAATGGACGACACGAGGGCAGCATCCGGCTTCGTCTTGATCAGTTGAAGTGCCGGGCGAATGGTATTAGCTGTGGTGTGAACGGCGCCGGATACCAGTCCGTCGACTTCACCGAGTGCCAGCATCATGGTGGCGAGCACGACCGTATCTTCAAGCTGCGCTTCAGCCATGGGTTCGGTCAGCCCTTTGTGGCGCCGCGCCTCGACCATGGGTGCCACATACTGCGCCCGCACGGATTCAGGGTCGATGATCTCCAGAGAGTCCGGCAGTTGGAGCCCCTGATTTTCAGCCACCCGGAGAATATCGTCGCGCCTGCCAAGCAGTACACAGTGCGCAATGCCGCGGTTCTGACACTGAATGGCCGCCTGGATTGTGCGCGGTTCGTCGCCTTCGGGCAGTACAATGCGTTTGTTCGCCTGTTGCGCACGATTGATCAGATAGTGGCGGAAGGCCGGGGGTGACATACGCCGCTCCACATCCACCCGCGCCAGTCGGGCCAGCAACTCGGCGTCGAGAGACGAGGCCACCGCATCCATGACCAGCTCCATGCGCGCCGTATCATCCGGCGGCACTTCTGTGTTCATGGCGTTCAGCCATTGTGCGGTCGTGTAGGTATTCTCGGCTGTCAGCATGATCGGCAGCCCCGTATTCAGGGCGGCACGGCAGAGTGCAAGCACGGCGTCGTCCGGACGATAGCCGCCGGTATGCAACAACCCCGCCAGAGGCACATGATTCAGGGCGGCCATACAGGTGGCGAGCAGAATGTCATCACGATCCCCTGGTGTGACAACCAGCGCTCCGGGCTTGAGCGTGTGCAACATGTTGGGCATGGTTCGGGCGCTCAACGTGATGCTCTGCACCCGACGCTCTCGGGCCGTGCCCTCGTTCAGATATTCAGCGCCCAGATAGTCCGCAATATCGCTGGTTCTCGGCGCCAGCAAGGCCGGGTTCCAGCGCACGGCACCCAGAAGACGGAACTGGTCATCGAACACGGACAGTTTGCGGCGCAGCGCATCGATGGTGATATCGGCCGTCAGTTCGCCCTGTGGCTCATCGGAGGCTCTGACCAGTTGCCGCTCGGTAGGCGGCGCACCGAGCTTGTTCAGTATGCAACCGAGCACCTTGCTGCTGTGAGTGCCGCCGAACAGACTGGCTGTCATCTGCAGTTGCTCGTTCAACTGCTGTGATCTCGCTTCGTTCTTGGCAGCGACGAGAATCACGAAGGCATCCAGAGCGCGGGCCACTTCAATATTAAGTCGCGTCAGGTAATTCTCGCTGCTGTCGGGGACCAGCCCTTCCACCACAACCAGATCTGCTCCAACTGTGCTTTCCTGGTAGAGCCGGATAACTTCTGCCATCAGGTCATCCTTGTGGCCAAGCGACAGCTCGCGCTGGGCATAGGCCAGGCTGAGCGGCCGCGCGGGTTGCAGGCCGAGAGTCTGTTGCACAAGCCGCGTTGAGCGCTCAACCCCCTGATCGCCCTCGTGTATCTGGGCAATGGGTTTGAAAAAGGCCACACGCACCCCTAGCTGGTCCATGGCCCGGATAAGTCCCAGGGTAATGGACGTCAGGCCGGTGCCGGCGGCGGTCGGCGCCAGGAAAAAAGCATTGTGCATGGTGCGCGTGTCTCCCTGCGTGCGGTTTCAGCCCTGCGCCTGCGCTCAGCGCTGCGTCAGTGACCAGGCATCCCGGGCAATCATCCACTCTTCCTCGGTGGGTATCACGATCACGGCCGGGTGCCAGGTGGTGCTGATCCGGCCCATCTGCTCCCGTCCATGGTTGAGGTTGGCCGTTACGTCCAGATTGAGGCCCAGCCAGTGCAACTGGCCGACGACTTTTTCCCGGACCACAGCCGCATTCTCACCAATGCCCCCGGTAAATACCAGTGCGTCCAGTCCGCCGGTGGCAGTAACCAGCCCGGCGATCTGTCGCGCCAGCCGATAACAGAATACATCAACCGCCAGACGGGCCCCTTCATGGCCTTCCGCCATGGCCTCCGTGAGGTGGCGCATATCGCCTGACAGCTCGCTGAGACCGAGCAGACCACTCTGTCGATTCAGCATGTCGGTGATCTCTGCCAGTGACTGGCCGGTGTGGTCATGAAGATACTGGTGCAGGCTGGGGTCCACGTCACCGCTGCGTGTTCCCATTACCAGGCCTTCCAGCGGGGTCAGGCCCATGGTGGTATCCATGCTGCGCCCATTAAGAACGGCGGTGGCAGAGCAGCCATTGCCCAGGTGAGCCGTTACCAGTCGGTGGTCCTCTTCCGGCAACTCCAGGCGGCGCACCGCTTCGGCCGCCACAAAACGGTGTGAAGTGCCGTGAAACCCGTAGCGCCGAATGCCATGGTCCCGGTACAGTGATCGGGGAATCGCATAGGCCCACGCACTCGGCGGCATGCTCTGGTGAAAGGCCGTGTCAAACACGGCTACCTGCGGAATGTCGGGCGCCAGTTGATTGATTGCTTCGATGCCGGCCAGGTTCCCCGGGTTGTGCAGGGGAGCGAGGTGGCTCACTGCCTCGATTTCGCGGGTGACCTGCGGTGTGATCAATACGGATTCGCTGAAGGCCTCACCCCCGTGTACTACGCGGTGACCCACAGCCATGAGAGAGGTCATGTGGTGCCCCGAATCTTCAATCAATGCCAGCACGTCGCGTAATACCTTTTCCCGATCAGCGCCCGACAGTGATCGGTTATGCGATTCCGTGCGTTCTGTCTCCCATGACAACTGCGCATGTTCGGTTTCAAGCTGTTCCGCCATGCCGCTCAGGAGAGAAACCTGGCGTTCCATGTCAAACAGAGAAAATTTGAGTGAGGAACTGCCGCTGTTGATCACGAGTACGAGTGAAGCTGACATGACTTTACTATCCTGATCACTGGTAATTCGGACTATGACTGTAGACAATATCAACGCATTATGAAATGCCATACTGAACAGGTTGCTCAGCAATGACCCCATGGACACGGCGGCTGGCGGGTTGCATTGCCCTGCTCTGCATAACAGGGGTTGCGTCCGTAAGTGCGCAACCCTCAGGAGTATGGTACGGACAGCCGGTCGCTGGTGGATTCCTCTGGGTCGAAACACCGCCGGGATCGGAGCTTCGCTGGCAGGGTGAGCCGGTCACGGTCAACGCACCGAGAACGCTCATCCCTATTGGTCGTGATGAAAGCGGAACCTACGAATTGGTCCGCGCTACTGTCGACAGTGCCCCCCGGAGCTGGCAGATCAATATCGACCCCCGGTCTTACCCGCAGCAGCGCGTCAACGGTGTGCCTCCCGCAACGGTCAATCCGAACGAGGCTGAGCGCCAGCGCATGATCCGTGATGCCGAACTCACCCGGGCGGCCCGTGCTTCGGCTTCAAACGCCAGTGCAGGCGCAACCATGCCTTTTGCCTGGCCTCTGTATGGTCGGGTAACCGGGGTCTATGGCAGCCAGCGCTGGTACAACGGGGACCCCGGTTCCATACACTGGGGCGTCGATCTGGCCCGACCGGCGGGGACGCCGGTGCTGGCCCCGGCGGATGGGCAGGTTACTCTGGCTTCCGACCTCTTTCTGTCCGGCAACACGGTCTTTCTGGATCACGGACAGCAACTTACGTCGGCTTTTCTCCACCTGTCGCGGGTTTCGGTAGATCCGGGCGATTGGGTTCGCCAGGGTGATCGTCTGGGCGCCGTTGGCAGCACAGGGCGATCCACTGGCGCACACCTGGACTGGCGCATGGACGTTAATGGCGTCCGCATCGATCCGGCGCTCTGGGTTGCGCCGCAGGATGAAATCTGCACTCTGGAGGGCGAGGGGAATGAGGCCGTTGTGCTGCTGCATGGCCTGGGCAGAACAGCGCTTTCCATGGAGGACCTGGCCGGGTCACTCCGCGAGGCGGGCTACGTGACCTGTAATCAGGGCTATCCATCGAGAGACAGGACAATACAGTCGCTTGCGCCCTATGTTGCCGGCGCCGTGCAGCGCGCGCGGGCGGCAGGTCACGAACGGATCAATTTCGTGACACACAGTATGGGCGGGATCATTCTGCGTTACTACCTCGGGTACAGCAGCCACTCCGTTCCGGGGAGAGCAGTCATGCTGGCACCGCCCAACCATGGCAGTGAGGTCGTCGATCTGCTGGAAGATTTTCCGGCCTTCGAGTTCATTATGGGCCCGGCCGCGCTGCAACTGGGCACCGATGAAGACAGTCTGCCCAATCGCCTGCCACCGGTGACCATGCCGGTAGGTGTGATCGCGGGCGCGGATTCGTCCGATCCGTGGTTCAGCGGGTTGTTTGATGAGGCTAACGATGGAAAAGTCAGTGTGGATTCAACCCGAATGGTCACCATGACCGACCATATTGTGATGCCGGTGGGTCATACCTTCATGATGCATGACGGCGGAGTGCACGAGGAAGTACTGCACTTTCTTCGCACTGGTACGTTCAGTCGCTGAACCAGCGAGCACTTATTTCTCGGCGGAGTCTCCTGTTCGGTCCCGTCTTTCCCAGTCTGACAGCAACTGTGAATTGTCCCTGAACGGACGCTGCGTGCGCGATGGCCAGGGATGACCCTGAGTGTAGGGCACATAGGGCGTATCCAGGTGCAGCGCCGCCTTGGCCATCATGTGGGAACTGACCGGTGCCGTAATAAAGAGAAACATGGAAATCAGAAATTCATGAACGCTGAGGGCACTGTGGTAGGTTGAAAAGAAAATGACCGAGCCGAGAAGTGTGCACCCAACGCCTAGGGTGGTTCCTGCGGTTGGCAGGTGGACGCGCATGTAGAAATCGGGCATGCGTGCCAGGCCGATGGAGCCGGCCAGTGCAAACCCTGCACCCGCCAGTATAAGCAGCGATACCAGCGCTTCGATGAACCAAGGCATCAGTCACCTCCTATTCGATGATGTTGCCGCGCAGCACGTATTTGCAGACTGCGACTGTCCCGACGAAACCCATCATGGCAATCAGCATGGCGGCCTCGAAATACAGTGTCGTGCGCAGATACAGCCCGAGCAGAATAATGATCGCGATCGCATTCACGTAGAGCGCGTCCAGGGTCAGGATCCGGTCCGGAAGATGAGGGCCGCGAATCATGCGGTACAGACAGAGGAGCATGGACAGACTGAATATACCGAGAGCGATCAGAATACTGGCATCCAGCATCAGAAAATCTCCTTCAGCGGGGCTTCGTAGCGTTGTCGGATTGTGGCAATAGCCTCGTCGACATCCGGCACATGCAACCCATGAATCAGCAGCCGCTCCTGGCGTGATGATATGTCGGCACTGACCGTGCCCGGTGTCAGCGTAATCGTGTTAGCCAGAACGGTAATGGCGACCGGGTTGTCCAGTTCCAGGTGGAAAATAAAGAACGCCGGCTGCAGTTCTGAAGGCCGACGGAGGAGCCAGCCGACGGCCTGCAGATTTGACACGACGATGTCCCAGACCACGATCAGGGCAAAACGAATGAGACCCGGCCAGGAGCGAATCTGTACGGGGTGGCGCCAGAAACGCCGTGTTGCCCGGGGCAGGAAAAACGCAAGAATACCACCGAGCAGCAGACTGCCCGCCGTTATGTGCCCGACCAGCATCTGCCAGGCAACCAGCAGAGTCAGGCTGATCAGCGGATGAGGCCAGAGCGGCCTGCTGAACCAGCGTTGGGCCGCCTGACGCATGCGCCCGGCCAGTCCGGATGCGTGTTCAGTGGTTGTCTTGGGTGTCATGGCGCACATCCTGCTTCAACACGGCCTCAATGTAGTCCGTGGGGTTGTTGACCTGGCTCGCCGCGGCCTGGGTATAGGCCAGTACGGGCTGCCCGCCGACCGAGAGCAATACGCCCGCACCGAGTAACACGAGCGTGACTCCGGCCCGAACCGGATCAAGATTCCGGCGCACCGGGGGCTGCTTCGTGGTGCGCCAGAAAAGGGTACTCCCGGCACGGCTGAGCGCCAACAGGCCGGCCAGGCTGCCCAGCAGTACCAGAGACCAGAACAGAGGCGCACGTGGATCGTCCACCGTGGCGCGGAACAGGGCGGCTTTGCCGAGAAAACCCGACAGGGGCGGCAACCCGACGATGGAGACAGCGCCGAGCAGGTAAAGAATACCCAGCAATGTTCCCTGTCGCAGCGGCTGAGCGGGGGTCAGATAATCCCGTGTTGACCCGCGTTGACTGCTGATCAGGTCGGCCAGGAGGTACAGCCCGGCAACAATCAGAGTGGAGTGAACCAGGTAATAGAGCAGACCGCCATTCAGCGCGGGTGCGCCCATCGCGAGCGCACAGAGTACGGTTCCCACTGAAACAACCACCAGATAAGACACTGCCCGCTTCAGCGTCTGGGCCGACAACAGTCCGATTGCTGCCAGCAGCAGAGTGCCGCCTCCGAGAAGCCAGAGCCAGATCTGCATGGCGCCCGCCAGCACATGGCCGGATTCCACACCGAACATAAGCCCGTGAACCCGCAGAATGGCGTAAAGCCCGACCTTTGTCATGATCGCGAACAGTGCTGCCACCGACGGACTGGCGGAGGAGTACGCCTGGGGCAGCCAGAAATACAGTGGCAGAATGGCAGCCTTCAGCCCGAACGCCATCAGCAGGATCAGCCCCGCTGCCTGCACCAGCGGGGCATCATCTACCGCCACCTGTCGAATCTGCACGGCGAGATCGGCCATGTTGAGCGTGCCCAGCAACCCGTAGAGCGTGCCGACACCGATCAGAAAGATGGCCGATCCGGTCACATTGAGGATCACATAATGGAACGCGGCCCGCGTTCGCTCCGGCCCCGCACCGTGCATCATGAGGCCGTAGGAAGCGATTAACAGCACCTCGAAAAAGACAAACAGGTTGAACACGTCGCCGGTCATGAAGGCGCCCTGAACACCGAGCACCAGGAAATGAAAGAGGGCATGGTAGTTCCTGCCGAACCGGTCATCGCCGCGAATACCGAACAGCAACGCCAGCAACGCGAGGCCGGCAGTGAGCGTCATCATCAGCGCTGACAGTCGGTCCACGACCAGTACGATGCCGAACGGTGCGGGCCAGTCGCCCATGCGATAGACCGTTATTTCACCGGCATTGGCCTGTACCAGCAGAACGACGGCCACAGACACACCGAGCAGCCCCGAAAGCAGGCTGATGGCGCGGTGCGTATCCAGCGGTGCCCGGGCGAGAAAGATCAGCAGGGCACCGGTAAAAAGTGGCAGCAGTACCGGGAATACCGGCCAGTGAGCAAGCATCAGTCTGCCTCCCCGCCGGTTCGTTCGTCACGCCGCCCGTCGACATGGTCATTGCCGAGCTCACCGCGCGCGCGCAACGCGAGTACGGTGACAAAGGCAGTCATGGCAAAGCCGATCACGATGGCTGTCAGCACCAGTGCCTGGGGAAGCGGGTCTGTGGTCGCGCCGCCCTCATTGGCGCCGACAATGGCCGGACTGCCAACCCGGAGCCGCCCCATAGCCAGCAGAAACAGGTTGACGGCATAGGAAAACAGCGTGATTCCGAGCACCACCGGAAACGTGCGTGCGCGCAACAACAGGTAGACCCCCGTGCTGGTCAGTACACCGATCAGAACCGCTACCAGTATTTCCATCAGGTCTTCCTCGTTGGTGCACCAGACGTTGTCGTATAGGCGTCCGGCGTTCTCCGGTTGCTGCTCATGGATTCCAGTTTGCCCAGGTTCGCGAGAATCAGAAGCGTCGCACCGACGACAGCGAGGTAGACCCCGGCATCGAACGCCATGGCTGTCGCAAGTTCAATATCACCGAGCAATGGAATATGGAAATGGCCATGCGCGCTGGTAAGGAAGGGCGCGCCGAAGAACCAGCTACCGAGACCGGTAAGGCCGGCCAGCAGTACACCGGAACCGACAATCGGGTGATAATCCCATTGCATGCGGGCGTTGGACCAGTGGAGGCCGTTGGCCAGGTATTGGAGAATGAGCGCGATTGCCGTAATCAGCCCGGCAATAAACCCGCCGCCGGGCAGGTTGTGACCGCGCAGGAAAATATAGAGCGATACCATGAGTGCCAGGGGCAACAGCGGCATATTCAGAATCAACAGGAGCAGGGGGTGTTTGTCGCTGGCGACACTCCGGTTGGTCTGACGCGGATCAAACAGCCGCATACCGTCGAGCAGCCCGAAGATACCGATGGCGGCAATCGCCATGACCGTGATCTCACCGAACGTATCGAAGCCGCGGAAGTCGACCAGAATCACATTGACAATATTATGGCCGCCGCCACCCGGCACGCTGTTATCGACGAAATAGCCGCTGATGGTGCTCTGTGGCCGCGTCATGACGGCGTAGGCAAGCAGGCCGACGCCTAGTCCGGACAATCCGGCAACGAGACCGTCTCTGGTCAGGTGAAAATAGCTGGAATCATGAGGGCTGCGGGCAGGCAGCAGAAACAGGATAAGCATGAGTAACACAATGGTCACAATCTCCACTGCCAGCTGTGTCAGTGCGAGGTCCGGCGCCGACAGGCCATTGAACACCAGTGCCATACCCAGCCCGACAACACTCAGAAACATCAGAGCCGAAATGCGTTCGTGATGCCAGACCGCCACATACACGGCCGTACACATCATCAACAGCGCAATGGCCAGCGATGGCAGGTTTAACGGTGTCAGCGATCGCTCACCGGTCCACACTGAATAGCCCCAGAGTGCACTGCCCGCAACAATAACAGTGCCCAGCAGCAGCAGGCTGAGATAGTGCTGCAGTGACCCGTTTTCCAGTAATCGCGTGATCTGCCGCGATGGCTGAACGACCCGGTCGTGCAGTACGCGTTCAAAGACCTGCAGTGCATCCGGTTTCGGGGCGCGAGACCAGACCGGCCAGAGTCGGGGCAGCCGCACATAGACGAGTATGCCCAGAACCATGGCAGCCGCGCTCATGAACAAGGGCAGGTTCCAGCCGTGCCACAGGGCGAGACTGTAGTAGGGCAGGTCCCCAACCAGCACCGAGGCGCCGGCGGCGGCGAGCATGGGGCCCACGATCAGGGCCGGCACGATGCCGATGACCAGACAGAGCGCCACCAGAACAAACACCGGAAGCCACAGGAAAAACGGGGCTTCATGGGGTTGCTGTGGCAGCTCTTTGCTTACCGGGCCAAAGAAGACGCCGTGTATGAACCGAATCGAGTAGGCCACGGAGAAGATTTTCGCCACCAGAGCGACCAGCGGGATGACGGCACTCAGCGGGCCCCAGACCTGTTGACGAACCGCCTCGCCCAAAAACATTTCGGTACTCAGGAAACCGTTGAGCAGCGGCACACCAGCCATGGCACCCGCGGCGATGGTGCCCAGCACAAAGGTAATCGGCATGGCGCGCCTGAGCCCGGACAGGCGCTCGAGATCCCGGGTGCCTGTCTCGTGGTCGATGATGCCCACCGCCATGAACAGGGACGCCTTGAACGCGGCGTGATTGATAATGTGGAATAGCCCTGCGATCACAGCCAGCCGCGTATCGAGCCCGAACAACAGCGTGACCAGTCCAAGGTGGCTGATGGTTGAATAGGCCAGCAGTCCCTTGAGATCGCGCTGGAACAGGGCCAGCACGGCGCCCAGGGTCATGGTGATCAGACCGACCGCAGAGACGACGGTGAACCAGAGTTCAGACCCGGCGATCGCGGGGTGCAGCCGGGCCATCAGGAACACACCGGCTTTCACCATGGTGGCCGAGTGAAGGTAACTGGAAACCGGCGTCGGTGCCGACATCGCATGCGGCAGCCAGAACTGGAACGGAAACTGTGCGGACTTGGTGAATATGCCGAGAAGAATCAGGGTGAGCATGACCGGGTACAGGCCATGTTCGCGGATTGTTTCACCCTGTGTAAGCACCGAAGACAGTTCATACGAACCGGTAATGTGCCCGAGTATCAGGACACCGGCCAGCAGACAGAGGCCGCCGGCGCCGGTCACCGCCAGGGCCATACGGGCCCCGCGGCGAGCCTCTGACTGATGGTGCCAGTAACTGATCAGCAGAAACGAACTGAGCGAGGTCAGTTCCCAGAACAGCACAAGCAGCAGCAGATTGCTGGCCGTCACCACACCCAGCATCGCGCCCATGAACAACAGCAATAGCGCGTAGAAGCGGCCCAAATCGTCACGGGCCGCCAGATAGTACCGACCGTACAGAATCACCAGCAGCCCGATGGACAGTATCAGCAGGCAGAACAGGAACGCCAGCCCGTCAAGCCTGAAGGACAGGGCGAGGCCCAGCTGGGGAATCCAGGGCAGAGAGAAAGCGATGACTTCACCGGCAAACACGGCCGGCGCCTGCTCGATCAGCGCCAGCAGTGCCCAGAAAGGCGGCAGGGCAGTCGCCCACGCACAGGCCGAGCGGCCGTAACGGATGAAGCCAAGAGGCATCAGTACGCCGATAAACGGCAGTGTAATGATGAGCGCCAGCAGCATGTCTGACATCCCTGGTCAGTGCGGGTGAATCCAGCCCGTGAGTATAGCGGGAAAGGGTCTGGATGTTGACCGGAGATCGCGACCTATATCACCAATCCGGGGATATCGGGCAGTGGCGCCATTTAAAAATGGCGCCAAATCGTTCAGAATCCGCACTGGTTTCTGGACAGGCGGTAGGGCGTTTCATGGTGCTGGCAATTCTGATTGGTGGCCTGCTGGGGTCTGCGATTGCAGGTCCGATCGGTTTCATCGCCGGTGCGGCTCTGTCAGGCACACTGGCCTGGTTTGCCAATCGGCAGGCTCGCAGGCGCCTTGGAGAGATCCAGCACCGGTTTCTGGACGGCGTGTTTGTTGTGATGGGCGCACTGTGCAAGGCAGACGGGCGCGTCACCGAACACGAGATTCGCACTGCGGAAACCTTCTTTGACCGGTTCAGGCTCAACGACGCCCAGCGACAGCGCGCCAAAGAGCAGTTCAATCGCGGTAAACAGGCCGGTTTTGATCTCGATGCGGAGCTCGCCTCATTGCGGCGGGTGATCGGCATGCAGCCCATGCTGCTGCAGACCTTTCTGCAGTGCCAGGTGGCCGCTGTTGCTGCCGATGGCAAGGTGTCCGGGCCGGAGCACGAGATGCTCGTGCGCATCGCCCGTGGGCTGGGGCTGCCGGAGGGTCAGGTGGCACAGTTGGAGGCGCTGCTCAGAGGAGCGGCGGCCGGCGCCACAGGCAGTGGCCAGACCAGCGAGCAGCAACTGCAGGACGCCTACCAGGCACTGGGCGTTTCGGCGGATGATTCCGATGCGTCCATCAAGAAAGCCTACCGTAAGCTGATGAGCGAGAACCACCCGGACAAGCTCAAGGCGCGCGGCATGTCCGAAAGCATGCGTGAGATGGCCGAAGAGCGGACCGCTGAAATCAGTCACGCTTATGACGTTATCAAGGCGGCACGCAAGGAAGCTGCCTGATCAGCCCGATCCGCCGCTGGCCCCCGCCAGTTTCTCTGCTATAGTCGGCACCAGTAATCGGCCAATCTGACAGGGATACGCAGGGTGCGGCAAAGACGCCTCTTACACGGAGTCCGGCTGATACTGATCAGCCTGCTGGTACCGCTGGTGCAGGCGGACGGTAATGCCGGTTGGCGGCTGCAGCCGGGTGATGAGCCCGTGCCACTGGGTGCTGCGCCCTTTATTTCACAGGATGCGCCAGCCCCGGTCAGTAACGCAGCGCTGTCGGGAATCGGGCGGCAGTTAGCCGGACAGATCGCCGATGGGCCCGCGGTATCGGTGGGTCATCCACCCGGGCTCAGTGATGCGGCCATCTGGCAACTATTTGAGCTCCAGGCTCCGCCCGGCGAACCACTGCCGGCCCCGCTCTACCTCAGCTACGACAATCATTTTCTGTCGCATATTCAGGCGTTCCTGCTGGATGAATCGTTTGCGCCGATTGCGGCTGCGATGGGCGGTGCACTGGCACCGCAGACCTATAACAAACGTGCGGTCAACCGGACATTGCTGCGTCTGGACCCGGGCAACGCGCAGCGTCGCTATTTGCTGGTACGCCGTGTTGGTAACACGCCGCTCGGTACGGCCATGTCCCTGCACACGGAAGCGTCGGTAGATCCCTACCGGGAACGCCAGAGCGCCCAATACTGGGCGGTCATGTGCGTGCTTCTGGTTACGTTTCTGTTCAGTGCGTCGCTGCTTTATACCGACCCGGGGTCCGCATACCGTTGGTTGCTCGGCTACTATGCCCTTGCCCTCGTTTTTTTCGCCGTGCTCGAGGGGTACGGCCATCTGCTTCTGCCACCGGCACTGTTCCGACTGCTCAGCCAGCAGGTCATGACTATGAACTGGCTGTTCCTCTGGCTGCTGTATTCGTTCAGCCATTCGTTTCTCTCGTTTCGGGCACTCGCCGGTCGGCAACCGGAAGGGGCCGTCAATCCGTCACCCTTTCTGCGTCCGTGGTTCTGGCATCTCCAGCGCCGTCTGGGACCGCTGCTTCTCATTCTGGCCGGGCTGTCGGTGGTGGTTCCGCAGGCAGTGTCGCTGGTCGCTTTTTCGGTCGTCTCTCTGCTGGCGTTCGCGCTGGTGGTGGGTCGCGCCGGTACATCAGTGCGCCGTGGTTACTGGCCGGCCTGGTTGCTGCTGGCCGCCATCACAATCCAGGCCTTCGGGGCGGTCGTCGGCACTGGGCGCTATCTTGAACTGATGCCGGCCACCTGGTTTACCCATCATGCCTATCTGATAGCAACACTGAGTACCATGGGGCTGTTGTCGTTCAGCGTGGCTGTTCGGTTGCGTTATCTGGAGGGGCTGCAGTGGCGACTGGAACGCACAGACGACCTGACCGGCTATCCCAATCAGACGTATGTGCAGGAAAACCTGTCGACCCTCTGGCAGTCCCGGTTGCGTTCGGGCAAGGTGATGGCCCTGGTCATGGTAAAAGTGAAGGGGCTTGGTGCGCTGGCGGCCTCCATGGGGCCCCGGGCGGTGCAGGCGGTCAGCCAGTCACTGCTTGCCGAATTCAACCCGGTGTTGCAGCGACAGTTGCCGGCGCTGGAATTTCCCGAATTCCGGGGGCATTACCTGGCCCTGGTTGCGCGCGATGAAGCGGTATTCCTGCTGGACTCGGGGGATGAAATCGCTCCCTTTGATATCACCCGGCTGGCCCCGTATACCCGCACGTCGATCCGCTATCAACGCAACCGGGTTACTGTGCACAGTCGCTTTGGCGTTTATTGCGCGGATACGCCCGATGAATCGCTCGATCAGGCCCTGCGCAAAGTGAGTGCGGCACTGGTCGGAACGCGGGGTACCGGCTCTGATGTGGTGGAATATACCGCAGAGATGGACCAGAGGTTTCTGCGCCGGAGCTGGCTGAATCAGGCGCTTCAGACTGCTCTGGAGAGCGATAGCATAGAAACCTGGGTGCAACCACAGTATGATCTGAACACTGCTCGGGTCGTGGGAGCGGAATTGCTGGCCCGTTGGCACCATGAGACCGCCGGAACGATCAGCCCCGATGAGTTTGTTCCGGTGGCGGAGCGGACCGGCCAGATATTCCAGTTATCGCGCCTGATGCTCAAGCGTGCGTTTGCCTGGCTGAGCCGGCATGATGATTGGCAGCACGGGCTTTCCGTGAACATATCCGCAGCGGACCTGGAAAACCCGGAGTTACTGCCGTTACTGGTTTCATTGAGCGAGCAATACAGCGTGCCCAGCCGGTCCATTACGCTGGAAATCACGGAGTCTGCAATCATGAAAAACCGTGAGAGAAGTCTCGCCGCCGTGGAAACGCTCAAAGGGGCCGGCTTCCGTTTCTCGATAGACGATTTCGGGACCGGCTATTCGTCACTGGCGTATCTGAGCCGCATCCGGCCGGACGAAATCAAGATCGACCGTGAATTCATCGGCAACTGTGATACGTCACAGATCAGTCGGTCGATTGTGCATTCGGTGCTGCAACTGGCCCGCAGCCTCAATGCAGGAACCATCGCTGAAGGCGTGGAGACCGACGCGCAGCGGCTGACGCTGAGCCGTGCAGGGTGTCGGTGTGCACAGGGGTATTTCTGGAGCGCGGCGGTGCCGCTGGACAGTGACTGGCACCAGCCGGTGCCCGACAAGAGGAGTTGACCACAGAACGTGAGGGCAATGATCCGTAGTCTCATGCTGATGGTCGCGATGGCCTGCCCGGTGTCGGGAAACGCCGGCATCGCCGACACTGCCAGTCGATGGGTGCTCCCAGCGGGTGCCGAGGCGTTGAGTGACACATTGACGGCACCGGATGCGGTGTCGGCCCTGACGTTACGCCCGGGGGATCCACCGGCGCGCACGGGCGGTGAAGCCTGGCACGAACTGACCTTCCAGTTGGCAGCTCCATCGACGATCGTACTCGATTTCCGCAACAGTTCAGTAATCGCCCGGTTCGATCACTGGGTACTCGACTCGAACAACTCTGTCGTCGCCACATTCACGGGCGGCCTCTCCGAGCCATCAGTGGATGATTACCTGCTGCGCCATGCCCGTGAGCTGACCCTGCCAGCGGGTGAGTACCGGGTACTGTCACGACTGGACAGCCCCTTCTTCCTCGCTCGCCCCGAGCCCTATATCGTAGACCAGTCCGATTATTCAGCGGCGAGCCGCTACCCGACGCTCTTCGTGCTGGCCGGCCTGGGTATATTTATCGCCCTTAGCTTCTACTATACGGCGATGGGCGTGTGGCGCCGGTCCGCGGCCGATCTGCTTTACGTGGCGTTCATTCTCGGCAACCTCATTTACAACGCCAGTGCCCTGCTGGTGTTTAAAACGCTCGCCGGTTCAACCTGGTTCTATGCCATCAGCGTACCGATCCTGATCTCCAATGTGGTCTACGTCGCGTTCGTGATGTCACTCCTCCGGATCAACCGGATTGATCATCCTGCGTTGTATCGGTTGGGTGTGAGCGTGGCCCTGCTGTTGGTACTGGGCTGGCCGCTGGCAATGGCGGAGCCTGCGTGGTCACTCGAGATTTGCCGCTATGGCGTGGCGCTGTTTGCAGTTTATGGCCTGATAGCGGGTGTCACACGGTCTCTGCAGGGTGATTCGGTCGCCCGATGGTATCTGGTGGCCAACCTGTCTTTCTTTGTTCCGGCCATGGTGGCGATCTCACTGCGTGACATGCCGCTCGGCGATGTGGTGCTGATCGAGCACCTGGGCCTGCTGGCGGTGCTGCTTGAAGTCCTGCTGCTTTCACTGGTGATGTCGTATCAGGTAGGCCTAATGCAACGGGACCGGGAGCACCAGATCCGCCGTCTGGAGCAGGCCCGCTTGCTGGACGATCTGGCGCGCCAGGTGCCGGGCGTGGTTTTCCGGTTGCAGAAGGATCCGGATGATCGCTTCAGCGCGGGTTTCGTCAGCCCCGGCATTCAGGATCTGTTTGCGCTGACACCGGAGTCGGCGATGTCTGATCTGATGCGAGTCGTCGAACGTGTTCATCCCGAGGATCGCGGCAGTCTGCATCGATCGCTGATGCTGTCGGCCCAGTACATGGAACCCTGGCAATTCGAATTCCGTGTCTGCCTGCCCGGTGCGGAGGCTCCTGTCTGGCGTTCGGTAACGGCGCACCCGGAACGGCAGGGCGATGGCGAGGTGGTGTGGTATGGCTTTGTCGCCGACGTCACTGCGCGCCGCGAGGCCGAGAAGGGTGTCCGGGAACAGGCGGAACATGATCCGTTGACCGGGGCGCTGAATCGCAATGGGCTCAACGATTTTCTGGAACACGAAGTCCTGCGCTGCGCTCAGAATAACGAGCGTGAACTGGCGGTGCTATTTCTGGACCTCGATAACTTTAAACCGATCAATGACCGTTTCGGTCATGCGGTTGGTGACCAGGTGCTGCAGGAAACAGCCCGCCGCCTCATGGAAACAGTGCGGGAATCAGACCGTGTGGCCCGGTTCGGTGGCGACGAGTTTGTGGTAGTGCTTAACCCGGTCAAGGGCGCCGGTGCGGCACTTGCCGTGGCCGGCAAAGTCCGCCAGGCCTTGTTGCAGCCGTTTGCGGCGGGTGACTTTGCTGGAACGGTGTCCGTGTCCATTGGCATTGCCTTGTGCCCCGATCATGCAGAGACTCCCTCTGCACTGCTGGAGACGGCCGACCAGGCCATGTACGCCGCCAAACGAGAGGGCCGTGACCGGATCGTGGCGGCCGGAACGCCAATGGAGAATGCGGCTTCGCCGCTGGATACCCCCTGATTCAGGCGGCTCAGGGCTGTCGGCGGAGTGCCCGGCGCCGCACCAGTGGCGTTGTGGCGATGCCCAGAACAAAACCGGTGACCAGCCCACCGACGTGGGCTGCATTGTCAATCATCGGTACCGTGAATCCGAGTGCCAGATTGATGCCGACGAACACAACGGTCCCCTTGAGAAACTGGCTCCGGAATCCCGGCCGGAACAGTTGGCGGCTGAGGAGCAGCGCCAGAAAAAAGCCGTAAAGCCCGAATATGGCCCCTGAGGCGCCCACGCTCACAACGCCGAAATTGAACAGCAGGCTGGTGGTGCTCGCCGCCGCGCCAGTGATCAGATAAAGCGTCAGAAACCAGGCTTTCCCCAGCAGTGGTTCCAGAAATATTCCAATGTTGCCCAGAATGATGGCGTTGAAAAACAGATGCAGCAGCCCGCCGTGCAGATAGATGCTGGTCAGCAGGCGCCACCATTCGCCATCGGCCGTCCAGGGGCCGTAATTGGCGCCATAAATGGCCAGTGTTTCGGCGGGGAACCAGAGAACCTGCCCGGTTATCAGGGCAAGGGCCAGAAATATTGCCGTGTTCACGTAGATTGTCCACGGCGTGATCACGTAGCCGGGTCGCGGCCTGAACATTGGGTTCATAGGAGGCTGCGCACCTTGTCGGCCACGACCTCCCCCAACAGGCGATGAGCTCCGGCTTCGAGATGGATGCCGTCAACATTGCTGGCTACGATAAAGTCTCCCGCATCCAGCCAGGGTACATTTTTTTCGACGGCCATGCGGGCAAATGCCTGGGGCAATTGTTGAGAGCGTTCGGGGGCCCCGGCAAAATGCCAGCCTGTGCGCTGAATAGCCGTTACCTTCGGCGGGCATATTACCAGCATGGGCAGGTCCGGGCGGTCACAGCCACGCGCCATTTCCACAAGCGTGCCCACGTTGTTGGCAATCTGCCCGGCAGTGGCGTTGAACCGTGTTTTCAGGTCGTTGGTACCCAGCATAAAAATCACCAGGTCAACCGGTGCCGATACACCAAGCGCGACCGGTAGATGCGGGCGACCGTTCAGGTGGGCGCCCTGCACCGGGTCGTCGTAGGCGGTGGTTCGGCCGCAGAGTCCGTTCTCATGAATCAGGTAGTCTGGTCCCAGCAGCTCGGCAACAATTCCGGGCCACCGAACGTCACGGCCATAACGGCGCGCCGGCGCGTCCGGTTGCGCGTTCGGTATGCAGCCCCAGGTGTTGGAGTCGCCATAACAAAGTACGACAGGCATCGTTTCTCCGTGCTCGCTCAGACACCGACCGAACGGTCGGTATAAACCGAAAAATCAGGCCGCTGTGGCTTATGCTGATCATCGGTCATCAGAGCCGAGGTCAGCACAAATTCGGCCGTTGCGATATTGCAGGCGACTGGAATGTTCCAGAGAGCCGCAATTCTCAGCAGTGCCTTTATATCCGGGTCATGGGGCTGCGGCTCCAGCGGATCCCAGAAAAACACCAGCAGGTCGATTTCGCCCTCGGCGATTTTGGCGCCAATCTGCTGGTCGCCACCCAGCGGGCCACTCAACAGGGCTTTTATATCACTGCGCTTCAGGCGCTCAGCGAGCATGCGCCCGGTTGTCCCGGTGGCGAACAGCTTGAGCTGGGCAAATCGGGTGCCGTTTCTTGCCACCCATTCCACCAGTTCCTGCTTTTTATTGTCATGCGCGACCAATGCCACGCTCTTTACTGCCATTCTCTGTGTCCCTTCCCATGTTTTCATGCCAGCCTGACTGGCCGGCTCTCTTGACAGGATTCATCCTAACGGAATCCGTCGGTTGGCAGAAGAGCCCGGATCTGCTTAACTCACTGCAAACCCGATTACGCGGCATGAGCGCGCAGAATAACAGGGAGCCGGGCAGGCATGGCTGAACAGAGCGCATTCCGTAAACGATCTCGTCGGCTGTGGCAGATGGCGCTGCGTTATTGGGGAGCCAGTCTTTCGCTGGTGCTGACGTTTCTGTTCGCGTCCGAAGAGCTCCGCCGGGCCGTTCCCACATATGAGTCCCAGGTGTTTGAACGCCTCGACTATATCTATTACGACACCCGTCTGAGGCTGATGGAGCCGCCCGAGCTGACCACACAGCCCAATATTGTGATCGTGGATATCGATGAGAAAAGCCTGGCCGAACAAGGGCGGTGGCCCTGGTCACGGGCGGTCATGACGGAACTGAACAACCAACTGCTCGACGCCGGTGTCTACACCATCACCTATGACATCATGTTCTCCGAGGCAGAGCGCAATATCGCTCTGGAAATGGCCCGGATGCTGGACGACCCCGAGGCGGCGCAATCGATTGCCGCCTACGAGGACGACGTCGACTTCGACCAGATGTTTGCCGATTCGCTTACAGACGCCGGGGCCGTGCTCGGGTTTACCTTCTATCCGGACGAGCGCATACAGGTCGGGCAGTTGCCGGAACCGCTGCGCTTTATCGGCCAGCCGGATCTGCCGCGGCTGACCACGGTCAGCGCCGGCGGCTATGTGGGGAACCTGCCGGAATTACAGTCGGCCGCCGAGGCCGGAGGCCTGATCAATCCGGTCGCGGACCTGGACGGAGTAATCCGAAGTGTCGCGCTGTTGCAGGAGTACGATGATCACCTGTACACCAGTCTCGCGCTGGCGTCGGTCTACAACTATTTTCTGTATGCCCCTGATGAAGTGAATTTTGATATCGGCCGGGATGGCGGCCGCCGTGTTTTCCGCTCGGTTGATGTAGCTGCCGAGGGCGGACCCAATCGGATAGACACAGACGCTTTCTCGCGTGTGCTGGTGCCCTATGCCGGTGCGCAGCGAACGTTCCCCTATATTTCCGCCACGAATATCGTGGAAGGCCGGTTGACCGAGGAAGAGCAGCAATTGCTGGAGGGCTCCATATCCCTTATCGGCACGTCCTCGATCGGGCTGCTGGACCTTCGGGCAACGCCGCTCGACAACGCCTACCCCGGGGTGGAAATTCACGCCAACCTGATCAATGGCCTGATTACCGGCGACATCGGCCACGATATCCAGAACAGCCATGTCTACACAGCCGCATTGATGGTTATTTTCGGGCTGCTGTTTGCGCTCTGGTTCCGGCGCTTCGGCCCGTTTCTGCTACTGGGTGTGACCGCCGCCAGTCTGGGGCTGGTCATCGGCCTGAACTATGCGCTCTGGTTGGGCTACTGGGCGAATCTGTCGGTGTCGGCACTGCTCATACTGATCGCGGCGCTGGGTGCATTCAACCTCCTCGAAGGGTTCCTGCGCGAGCGCTCCGACCGCAAGGTTGTGCACGCCATGTTCGGGCAGTATGTACCGGCAGAACACATCGACCAGATGCTGGGCGCGGACGACGACTACGGCTTCAGCGGCGACTACAAACAACTGACGGTGCTGTTTTCCGATATCCGTGGCTTTACTCCGATCTCGGAAAGCCTGTCGCCGACCGAGCTGAAGGACCTGCTGAACCGGTATTTCACCCCGATAACGCGCATCATCTTCGAACGGCAGGGCACCATCGACAAATATGTGGGTGATATGGTCATGGCATTCTGGGGAGCGCCGCTGGAGGATAAAGACCACGCGACACATGCCATCGAAGCGGCCATGGACATGATTGCGCAGGTCAACACACTCAAGCCCGAGTTCGCCGCTGAAGGGCTGCCGGAAATCAACGTCGGTATCGGGCTCAATACCGGCCCGATGAACGTCGGCGACATGGGCTCGGAATACCGGCGGGCCTATACCGTTCTGGGGGACAGTGTGAACCTCGGGGCCCGCCTTGAGGCACTTACCAAGTTCTATGGCGTCGATATCCTGGTCGGCCCCGATACCCATGACCAGGCGCCCGGATTTGTCTTCCGTTTTGTCGACCTCATTATCGTGAAGGGCAAATCGGAACCAATCAAGGCCTACGAACCGCTGTGCCGGGAAGGCGAAGAAACCCCCGAGCTGATGCAGGAGCTTGCTGACTATGAAGCGGCCTGGGCGCACTACCGTGCCCAGCGCTGGGATGATGCCGTCGCCGCGTTTGAGAGCCTGAGCCAGCAGGCACCCGGGAAACGACCGAAGCTTTATCAGGTGTATCTGGAACGCATCGCCGAAGTACGTACCCAATCACTGCCGGAGGATTGGGATGGCGCGTTCCGGCATACATCGAAGTAGCCGTGGTCGCACGCCTGCTCAATCGGCGCTGCTGCATACCGGGCATTCGGGCTTTCTTGGCAGACGAACGCTGTGCCAGTCGGCCTGCAGGGCGTCGAAAATCAACAATCGCCCCACGGCAGGCGTTCCGGCACCGGTCAGCAGCTTCAGGGTTTCCAGCGCCTGGAATGAGCCGAGAATACCGACGAGCGGCGAGATAACGCCGCTATCCGCACAGTTCAGTACCGGTGCGTTGTCGGCATCCGGGTACAGGCACCCCAGGCAGGGCGATTGAACATCCGCCGGCCGGAACACAGTGAGTTGCCCCTCCCAGCCGAGCGCTGCGGCATGCACCAGGGGTGTTCCGGATTCCAGGCAGGCGGCCATGGCAGCGAGCCGGCTGCTCAGTGTATCGGTACCCACCACGACGGCGTCAGCCGATTGAACGGCGTCTTTCAATTCCGTCCCTGCCAGCGCGTCCGGAATCGCGGTTACAGCAATCTCCGGATTCTGTGCCAGCATCTGGCGGCGCGCTGATTCCGCCTTGTTCTGGCCGATGCGCCCCGAGGTATGAGCGATCTGGCGCTGGAGGTTGGATAACTCTACCTCGTCCGGGTCGCTGACCAAGATATGGCCCACACCGGATGCAGCCAGGTACATCAGGGTCGCACTGCCCAGCCCCCCTGCACCCATTACCAGCACCGTGCTCTGTTGCAGCGCCAACTGGCCGGCGGCATCCATACGGTTCAGGAGCATATGGCGCGAATATCGCAGCAGTTCATTGTCGGTGAGCATAATCTCTGTGTCATACTTTAGCGGAGACGTTCCAGCGCGTTCCCTGTTGCCCGGGGCCAGCCGGAAACTTTGAGTGTATCAGTCAGGGACTTCAATCCGAATGTCAGAGACCGAAAACCAGAATCCGGAACTGCTATCGACGGCCAGAGAACTGTCTGACCGGCTTGTGGCACTGCAGGCACCGATTCGTGTGCTCGATGCCATTAACTGGCCAAAGGACATTCGCGCGGAGTTCTTTCGCCACAAGGGTGAGCGTAACCCGCCGGTAACCCTTGATACCTACCGCGAGAAGGACCTCGGTTTTCGCCCGGCAGAACTCCGACAGGCGTTTTCCGATCTGCAGCGCGACCTCATTCGTCGCCTCGGCCAGCTAAACCCCATGACACAGCTCATGAGCCGCATGTGTCGCGAGTACCGCGATGTGATACGAATGCTGGAAGCGCGCGGCACCGCTGAATTCCATGACCTGTCGGTGGAGCTTTACGGGCACCCGCACGATGTGTTCCACGCCGGCGAGCCCACGCTGGCCGAGCTGGCCGGTATGTTGCAGACACCGTTGACGTCCCTGCGTCAGAGCACACAGTTGCCCGAAGACCCCAAAACCATTCCAGCGGCAGAGGCAGTGGCCCGGTTGCAGGCCCAGGTGGATACCAGTATGCCCGGCATGGGTGTGAAGATCATGCAGTCTGACGGCATCGTCAGCGATGCCGCAGCGGGCAGTGACCGGATCAAGCTCAACCAGGATGTATTCTTCTCTCAGCGGGACCTCGACATACTGGAAGCACACGAAGCCTGGATTCACGTCGGCACCACGCAGAACGGGCTTGCTCAGCCGTGCCTCACCTGCCTCAGCAAGGGCACGCCAAGTGCTACAGTGACGCAGGAAGGGCTGGCTGTACTCACCGAAATCGTCACGCTGAAATCGACGCCGCAACGCCTGGCGCGTCTGGTCGGCCGCATCGAGGCCATTGCCATGGCCACCGATGGTGCGGAGTTTGTGGACGTTTACCGGCACTTTCTCGACCAGGGATTTACCGAAGATACGTCGTTTACTATGGCCCAGCGTGTGTACCGTGGCAATCTGCCGGACGGGCGACCGTTTACCAAGGACCTTGCCTATATCAAGGGTTTCGTGCTGACCTACAATCTACTGCGGGTCGCTGTGCAGTTGGGCGCCATCGACCGGCTGCCGCTGCTCATGGTTGGCAAGCTGGCCGTGGACGATTTCGGCCTGATCACCGAGCTGCATGATCAGGGCGTTGTCACCGCGCCGGCATTCATTCCGCCGCATTTCCGCGATCTGCGCGGGCTGGCAACCTGGCTCAGTTTTGGTCGGTTCATCGGCAACCTGTCTTTCGACCAGTTGGAGAACGATTACCGCCGACTGTTCGGCAAGGGGTAGGCCGTACGGGCCAGAATCATGGCGACGACCAGGTAGACTATGGCGACCCAGAGCATGGTCGACAGCGCGACACCGCCATCAATGGCAAGACCCATCAACAGGGGGGCGGCAGCGGTGGATACCACCATGCAGGCCTGGACCAGCGATCGAATGGCACCAATGTGGCGTACGCCATAGACCTCGGCCCAGAGCGCGCCCAGCAACGGGCCGCCGGCACCCATGCTGCTGCCCATCAGAAACATGAAAACAGGTGCGACCCAGATGGCATCCAGGGTGACCAGTACGCACAGGGCTGAGAGCAGCGGTAACTGAAAGTAGCGCAACACTCGTCGTGCTGACAGGCGGTCAATCAGAACGCCTGACGCCAGTGCCGCTGCCCAGTGCATGCCTCCGTATAGTGTGAAGCTGGCAGCCAGCCATTCCGGTGACCAATCCTTGGCCGCCACCAGAAAGTTCTGGTGAATAAACAGTCCGGTCACCATGAACGGGGCCGCCAGCAGCAGTGGCAATACCCGCCAGAAGCGGCGGTCTCTCAGCACGTCGCGCCGGCGGTAATGCCTGACGCCGTCATCTTCTGTGCCCGTTGTCTCTGAGGTGGCATCCCGCGGATGCAACGGGTGTGATCGACTGATCCGCCACAGTAACAGGGCGAAAAGAGGGAGCAGCACGAGCGGCACGAGCGTCGCGAACAGTGCCCAGCTGCCACGCCAGCCCAGCCAGCCGAGCGTCAGTACCGCCAGGGTCGGCATGATCATTTCACCCACCGGTGTGCCGGTACCGGCAATGCTCATGGCCTTGCCCCGGTTCTCCTGAAAGTACCGTGCCATGGTGCTCATGCCGGTATGGGTCAGCAGCCCCTGGCCACAGAGCCGCAACAGGAAAAAACCGACCAGCAGCGACGCGAACCCCTGACTCAGCGACAGCGTCGCCATTGCGACGCCAAGGCCAGTCAGCACCAGCAGGGCATAGAGCGCCAGGTTGACCCGGTCGATCCAGGCACCCACGACGATGATCGTCATGGCGCTGCACAGCGTTGCGGCGGAATAGGCGGCGCTGTACGCCGATGCACTCAGACCCAGAGAGGATTGAATTGACGCGCCGAACCAGGCGACAAAAAAGGACTGCCCGAAGTTGCCGGCAAAGAACGCCAGGAATCCGAACGCCAGCAGTGTCCGGTGAGTGGCGAGAAAACGCAGGTAATTGATCAAACGAAACGGCCCCGTGACGTGCACATGGTTGATGATGAAACTGCTTTCATAGCCAGAAAAGGTCGCATACTCTATACTCCGGCGCCGGTCTTGTCATCTCTCGCCGTGCAGGAGTTACAGTGTCAGACGCTACTGACGCGCCATCCAATGAGGAACGCCGCCGCCTGAGGCAGCCCTGGGGGCTGTGGCGTGCACTGACAATCGGCATTGCCCTGGTAGTGGCACTGCCGGTCGTCGTGATTCTGGTTCATATTTTTCTGCCGTCCGGTGACGTCTGGGCGCATCTGGCGTCCACTGTGCTGCCGCGCTACCTTTCCAACACCGTCATACTGGCTGTCAGTGTGGGCGTGGGAACCCTGGTGATCGGTACTGGAACAGCCTGGCTTGTTGTGATGTGCCGTTTCCCGGGGCGCCGCCTGTTTGAATGGGCGTTGCTGCTGCCGTTGGCGGTACCCACCTATGTGATTGCCTATGCGTATACGGATTACCTGCAGTTTGCGGGTCCGGTACAGACCTTTCTGCGAGAGACCTTTGGCTGGGGCGCGGACGATTATTTCTTCCCGGAAATCCGCTCGCTCGGTGGCGCTATTACATTGATTACGCTGGTGCTTTACCCCTACGTGTATATGCTGGCACGTGCTTCGTTCATGGAGCAGTCGGTGGGCGTACTCGACGTTGGCCGCACGCTGGGCCTCGGCCCCTGGAAAATGTTCGGCCGTATTGCCCTGCCGCTGTCACGACCAGGTCTCGTGGCGGGTGTTTCCCTCGTTCTGATGGAGACGCTCAATGAATTCGGCGCCGTGCAGTTTTTCGGCGTGGATACCTTCACCACCGGTATCTATCGCACCTGGTTCGGTTTGGGTGAGCCGGTAGCGGCGGCGCAGTTGGCCGCCTGCCTGCTCGCATTTGTGTTTGCAGTGGTGCTGCTGGAGCGCGCTTCAAGGGGACGAAAACAATTTCACCATACGGCCAGCCGTTACCAGCCGTTGCCGGAATACAGGCTGGGTGGCTGGCGAGCCGCAGGCGCCTGGCTGGCCTGTGTGCTGCCGATTCTGGTCGGATTTCTTGTTCCGGCGGCCATGCTCGGCTGGATGGCCATCGATACGGGCGATTCCCGCTGGGGCTGGCGCTTTTTCGAATATGCCCGAAATACGCTGATCCTGGGCGCACTTGCTGCCGTTGTGGCAGTGATGCTGGCCGTCGTGCTGAGTTATGGCGCGCGGCTTCAACCGGGGCCCATCACGCGTCTGGCCACACGAACAGCCGCCATGGGTTACGCCATACCGGGGTCGGTCGTTGCGGTCGGTATCCTGATTCCCCTGGCCTGGCTGGATCAGCAGATCAACCTGTTCACACGCGATCAGTTCGGGGTCATTGTCGGCCTGATATTCAGTGGCTCCGTGTTTGTGCTGATCTACGCCTATGTTGTGCGGTTTCTGGCAGTGTCCTTCAATACAGTGGAGGCAAGCCTGGGCAAGGTGACACCGACCATGGATGCCGCGTCACGCACGCTCGGGCAGACCGCCGGCGGCACGTTACGCCGTGTGCATACACCCATCATGCGCGGCAGTCTGCTGGCTGCGGGCATTCTGGTGTTCGTCGATGTCATGAAAGAACTGCCGGCCACTGTCATTCTGCGGCCATTCAATTTCGATACACTGGCCATTCGCGCTCATAACCTGGCGTCCGACGAACGGCTGGCCGAGGCGTCCACCGCGTCGCTGGCCATCGTTGTCGTGGGCATTATACCGGTGGTTCTGCTGAGCCGGGCGATGCGCCGTTCACGACCAGGCTCCTGAGGGCGGGTATAAACGGTTGTGCACGCTCAGCGGGGAAACACAAAGACCCGGCTGGTGTCGAGTGAAATCTCTACCGCCTGACCCGGTTCGGGCAGAAATACACCCGGCATACGGGCGTGCAGGTGGACTTCCGCGGCACTCTGCGGATCATGCGCACACAGGTGAATCAGGCTGGTTGGCCCGAGTAAACGCGACATCAACACATGGCTCTGTTGGTGCTCCTCCTGCGACGGTGGGAGCGGTGACACGCTCAGCGCCTCCGGGCGGATATAGACGGTCACATCAGTGCCATCAGCCAGGTGAGGTGTCGGAATGCGGCCGACCGGTGTCGCCACGTGGCCCGCTGACACCTCGCCTGCCACTTCATCAGCGGCACCGAAAAAGGTGACCACAAACGGGTCGACGGGCCGCGTATAGAGTTCGGTGGGTGTGCCCGCCTGTATCAGCCTGCCGTCGCGCATCAGCAGGATTCGGTCGGCCATGAACATGGCCTCCTCCGGATCATGTGTCACCAGCAGTGTGGCGGCATTGACCGATTTGAGCACATGGAGCGTGTCATCGCGTATCTGGTCGCGTAGCCGGCTATCAAGGCTCGAAAATGGCTCATCGAGCAGCATGACCTGAGGCTCCGGTGCCAGGGCTCTCGCCAGCGCGACGCGCTGCTGCTGGCCCCCCGAAAGCATATGCGGGAAAGTCGCTGCATAACCCGCCATGCCCAGC
Source organism: Natronospirillum sp. (assembly GCA_965602035.1). Taxonomy (GTDB): domain Bacteria; phylum Pseudomonadota; class Gammaproteobacteria; order Pseudomonadales; family Natronospirillaceae; genus Natronospirillum. Next base: position 316,510 of record OZ271919.1, read on the forward strand.
TTTTCCAGCAGCGCCAGGCCTCGGGACTGTCGTTCGGCGGCCGGTAAGTGCCGCAAGCCAAAGGTGACATTGTCCAGCACGTTCAGGTGCGGAAACAGGGCGGAATCCTGAAACGCGAGACCGACATTGCGTTTTTCCGGCGGCGCCTGGCGTTCACCGCCCCGCGCCTTCAGCTCGCCGTCAATCCAGATCTCGCCCTGCTGCAGCGTTTCAAGGCCGGCCACCAGCCGGAGCAGGGTGGTCTTCCCACAGCCGGATGGCCCGAGCAGGCACACGACTTCACCCGGTCGCAATGACATGGACAGTGCATTGACGGCAGGCTCGTCACCGTCGTATCGGTGCGCGATGTCACGCACTGTGAGCGACGTGTGTACGGAGGTGTCAGACTGTGCCTGAGTAGATACTGTCATGCTGGGAGCCTGTCATCGGGACTGTCCGGTAGTCAATAGATAGTGTGAATGGTAAACGAAATCATTGGCAAGTGTAATGTTGACCTCGGGCGGAGACAGTGCTTTAATGCCGCTCATAATGATAATTATTATCATTACAATGTATTTTAACCAACCGTCAGGGAGATAACTGATGTCCAAGGCAACAAAACCGCTACTGGCCTCCGCCATTGCCGGTGCGATAGTCGCGTCCGGGTTTGCAACCGGCGCGCTGGCGCAGGAACTGAACCTGTACTCCGCCCGCCACTATGACTCGGATGAAGCATTGTACAGTGCATTCACCGAGGAAACCGGGATTCAGGTCAATGTAATTGAAGGCGAGTCCAATCAACTGATCGAGCGTATCAGCCGTGAAGGAGTTGCCAGCCCGGCCGATGTCATGATGACCGTGGACGCCGGCAATCTGTGGCGCGCCGATCAGGAGGGCATATTCCAGCCAGTCGATTCCGACGTACTGTCCGAGCGCCTGCCCGAGAACATGCAGCACCCGAACGGGCACTGGTTCGGCTTCAGCCAGCGCGTTCGTGTTATCTACTACAATCGCGAAACAGTAGACCCGACAGAAATCACTACGTACGAAGACCTGGCGGACGACCGCTGGGATGACAGCATCTGCATTCGCTCGTCCAGTAACATCTACAACCAGTCACTGCTGGCCTCGCTGGTAGAGCACCATGGTGCCGATGCGGCCGAAGACTGGGCGCAGGGTGTCGTCGATAATATGGCGCGTGATCCGCAGGGCGGTGACACCGACCAGATCCGCGGCGTTGCAGCCGGTGAGTGTGACCTTGCCGTCGGTAACCACTACTACTATGTGCGGCTGCTCAAGTCTGACAACCTCGAAGACCGTGAGCAGGCACGTCGCGTCGGTATTATCTTCCCGAACCAGGACGGCCGGGGCGCGCATGTGAACATCGGTGGTGCGGGTGTCGTGGCCAACGCGCCGAACCGCGAGAACGCAGTTCGTTTCCTGGAGTTCCTGGCGTCTGATACCGCTCAGGAACAGTTCGCGCTGGGCAACAACGAATTCCCGGTTGTGGATTCCGTGAAGCGTGAACCCGTGCTTGAGTCAACCGGTAACTTTGAACGCGACGATGTGAACGTCAATGCGCTGGGTGAGAACAACCCGGAAGCGGTCCGCATTTTCGACCGTGTCGGTTGGCGCTGAGTCTGATGTTGTAAAGTGAGAGCGGGAACTTGAATCCGGGTGCCCAGCGGACTGGGCGATTCAGGTCGTCATAACGTATACTCCCGACGCCGCTGGTGTCGGGAGTTTTTTTATGCCGTTCGTCGGTGTTTTCTTCAAATTGCTGAAAGCCATTCTATCCGAAGCCGGAGCCTGGCCGATTGCCTGGGGCTTTGGACTTGGGATGCTGCTGGGCCTCACGCCGTTCTGGGCGCACAGTCTGTTTTTTCTTCTTCTGGCACTGTTTTTCCGCGTCAATTTCGCGAGCGTACTGGGCGGCTGGGCGCTGTTCGGGTTGATCAGCATCCCGGCCGGGGCTGCCATGGCGGGGCTCGGGGAAGCCTGGCTGACACACCCGGGCTGGCAGTCTATCTGGTCCGCGGCATATCAGAGTCGCGCCCTGCAGCTGTTGCATTTCCATCACACGTTAACCCTGGGTAGCCTGGCGGTAGCGCTGGTGTTGTTCCTGCCGGTCGTGTTCGGCACCTACAAGGGGGTACCCCCGCTGCGACGCCGTTTGTTGCCTATCGCGGAGCGGTTTCATCTGCGCCGGGTCGGCAAGGCCAACAGTTGGTATGGCCGTCTCGCCGGTCTGTGGCAACGGTTTGTCTGAAGGAGCGCGATAGTGGATAGAACGGAGACTCAACAGACACCGGCGCAGTCCGGGAAGCGCCAGGGGCCGGTCCGATGGTCCGGTTTGGCCGCGTTCGTAGTTATTGCCGGGGGGCTCTTTGCCGGCGGTTGGCTGTTCGCGGATACTCTGGCCCGGTGGTCTCTGCAAAGCACGCTGTCCCGGATACAGGGTGCCGAAGTCAACATTGAGGCAGTGGATGTCGGCTGGCAGCCATTCGGGCTTACCGTTAACGGCCTTGCCATGACGGACCCGGCCGCACCGGGCACCAATGCGGTTGCGGTGGATCGCATTGAAGCTCGTGTGGACTTTCTGGCGTTGCTGACCGGAAAAGTCACGATCGAATCGCTTGAGGCCATTGGGGTCAGCACGGGGACGGATCGACCGAGCCCCGGGTGGGTGCGGCAGAAGGCGGAACGACCTGAAAATACGGGCGCTGAAAACCGCCCGGCGGTTACCGAGCGACTGGCCGGCACAGTCAGCCTGCCGGACGCCGACAGAGCTCTGTCCGCCGTTCAGCCACTGGCGATCCAGACTCGGGCCGCAGATGCGTCGACGACCCGTGACAGAGTATCACAGTCGATTGCGCGCTCGGTGACAACCGCACCGGGCTCCGACGCAATCGCGCGGTATCAGTCCCGTGTTCAAGCCCTTCGTGAACGCGAATCAAGTAGTCTGGACTCAATTGTCCGGACTCGGAACGACCTCGATGCATTACGGCAGTCCGTATCGGCTGATCGCCAGGCCCTCACCGGTGCACTGGCCGAAGTGCGCAGGGGGCAGGCCGAGCTTGAGCAGGCCTTGACGGCACTGCAGAACGCACCGCTGAATGATCTTGAGCGGGTTCGGGAGCGCTACAATTTGTCGCCTCAGGGTCAACTGGCGCTGGCCGAGTTACTGCTGGGCCCGCGCTGGGCGACCTGGCTGTCGACTGGCCAGGCGTGGTATGAGCGCGCGCAACCCTGGATACAGCGGGTTTCTGACCGGCAAGCCGAGCGCGCGAGCAATCCGGCTGCGCCGGTCGGACGCTATGTTCGGTTTCCGGAAGCGGACCCGCGGCCGGGGTTCTGGCTGCAGCGCGCAGCGATCGAATGGGTGTCCGATGCAGGGACGTGGCATGCCGAGCTCAGGGACCTGACCAGTGATCAGTCGGTCATTGACCGCCCGACGCAACTGAATGCCCGTTCAGACAGCCTGACAAACGCGGACGCGGGAGAGTTGGCGTTGGTCTGGGATAACCGTGGCGCCGACGAGCCGGCCATGTCTTTTGTCTTTACGCTCGATGAATGGGCGCTCAGCGAGTGGTCCATGGGTGGCGCCGACCTCGGTGTCTCACTGGATCGCGCGAATACAGGCCTCACCATTGACGCCCGGCGATCCTCTGCCTGGAGCGGCACACTCGACTGGACGTTCCGTAATACGGTATTCAGCAGTTCGGCAGACGATAGCGCCGGCATGGATGGCCTGATTGCCGATGCTTTGCAGTCGGTCTCCGGCTTTGACGTCTCGGCTGCGTTGGGTGGGTCAGCACTGGTACCGACCACACGCTGGACGTCCAACCTGGGGCGTCAGGTTGGCAGTTCCGTACAGGCTGCTTTGAACGCTCGCTACCAGGCCTTTGAATCCGAGGTCCGGGCAGAACTGAACCGCCGTGTGGGCACACTGGCAGAGCCGATCCGTGCCGAGGTGGACGTCGCCCGGGAGCAGGCCGCCGAACTGGAAACCCGGCTGGCGGACCTGAATCGGCAGGTACAGGCGGGTATCGACAGTCTGGATCGCCAGCTAACTCAGCGGCGCACCGAGATTGAGCGGCGGCTGCAACAGCAACGGCAAGGTCTGGAAGATCGCGCCCGTGATCAGTTGCGCAACTTCAGCTTCTGACAAGGAAGCATCCTCTCGGCTGGCTGCGTTCAGGGGTAGCTGTAGGCTGCGTCGGTCCGACGTTTCGGCTTGCACGCGCATAGATCATGGCCTCGATGCGTGAGCAAGTCGATGCGTCGACCCGTCACTGCTTACAGTTGGCGTTTCCGTGTTTTTCCGTGGATTCCGTGGCCAAACAGGAAATCTGACCCTCAACCGGCGACAAACTCGTCAAACCGCTGCTGCAGTTCAGGCAGCGGAACGGCCCCGGGTACCCGCAACACCCGGCCGGTCTCATTATCACGAATGAATATACCGGGCGTGCCGGTGACACCCGCGCTCCGACCTTCCGCGAAGCTCTCCTGAACCCGCTCCGCCAGCTCCGGAGTCTGCTGACAGGCGTCCAGCGCCGAGGCTGGAACGCCCAGTCTCTCGGCCAGGCCGCGCGCCGTTTCACCAGCCATACCGCGGCCACCGGAGCGCGTCGCGGCAAAATACTGATCATTGAACGCCCAGAAGGCCCCAGCACCCAGGGCATCGCCGGTGCATTCCGCGATGATCGCAGCGCGCGTTGCCTGCGGTTCATGACTGCTCAACGGAAAATGCCGGTAAGCCCAGTTCAGGTCTGGTTGCTGCTCAAAAAAGTCCAGGGCCGTGGCGTGGAACCGTTTGCAGAAGGGGCACTCATAGTCCGAATACTCGATCAGACTGAACCGGGCATCCAGTGGCCCACGAACAAAATCCCGCTGGCTGGATACTGCCGGCAGAGTACCTGCCGCCGCTTCCTGTCGGTCACGCAAAGCCTGTTGGCGGGCCTGTTCCTGACGCTCGATAAAGGCTTCCACGCCGCGCACCAGCGTATCTTCCAACTGATCTTCCGTGAGGCCGAGTTGTTCCAAACGCGCCTCGAAGCTCGAGGCCTGGGGGGCACTGGGCGGATTGTTGCCTACCTGCACGCCGGCAACAATGGCGATGAGGGCAAGTGCGCCGAGCACGGCGATAATCGGGAATCGATTCATGACTGTGTCCTGTCAGTATTGGCCCGGGTCTGAAATTCCTGAAGCGTCTCGTCGATTTGTCTGTCTTTGGCTGCCCACAGGTCACTGACCCAGGTCTGGAAATCATTCCGGAACGTCTCGTCCGTCTGATAGCCGCCCTGCTGCCAAGTGGGCAGAACCTCAATGCGCTCGATATGCACAACGACCCGACCGACCCGACCTGTGAGCAAATCAATGAACCGCGGCGTACCGTTCGGATAGACAATGGTGATGTTGTAGATGGTATCAATCAGTTCGCCCATGGATTCCATGACAAACGCCATACCGCCGGCTCGGGGACGCAGCAAGTGATCGTACGGGCTGTTCTGCGCGCGGTGCTTGTGGTTTCGGTACCGGGTTCCTTCGGGAAAATTGATGAAGGTGACGGGCATATGACGGAAACGCTCACAGGCCTTTTTGGTCGCCTCAAGGTCCCGGCCTTTCAACTCAGGGTTTTTCTCAAGCTGTTCTCGCGTATAGCGTCGCATCATGGGGAACTCCAGTGCCCAGAAAGCAAGACCTAGCAAGGGCACCCATATCAGCTGACGCTTGATAAAGAATTTGTAGAAAGGAACCCGGTTGTTGAAATTCTGGATGATTACCGGAATGTCGACCCACGACTGATGATTGGCAACCAGCAGGCATGACCGGTCAGGTTCGTTCGGTAGCTTGCCTCTGATATCCCATTCAATGTGTCCAACCCGCGCGAAAAGACCTCGAGCCAGTTCGGTCCAAAGCCAGGCGACCCCATTCACGGCACTGGTGCACCAACGGTGCACGGCGGGAATCGGGATAAGCAGCTTGATCAGCCCGATCAGCACCATGATCGGCACACCGATAACCGTGTTTATCAACAGTACGGAGCCTGTTACCACGCCCGTGAAAGTCGCTCGCATTCGGCCCCCTGTCAGGCTGTTAACTGAAGTCGGTCGGAACGTCCGGAGTATATCAAAGCAGAGTTTCGCCGGCATGCCCGGGTTTCCGGCGGAACCGTCGATTGTCTTTGCCTACAACCGCTGATAATGTGATCCACTCCGCACTATTACGACCTGAAGAGCGGCCACGGGAATGTTTTGGGCTATCCTCGGGGGCGTGATGGGGTGGTTGCGGCTTCGGATAATTGCAGTGCTCGAAAACGTGATTGGCCGGTGCCATGGAGTGCTTCACAGGAAGGTTTTCAGGGACCCGCCATATGCCGGCCAGCGTCACCTCGATGATACGTTCAATTGGACTACTGGCCGTTGCCGGCGTTGTCAGTGATGGTTCTGTCGCTGAAACGTCGCAGTCGGGCAGGGTGGCCGATTCACCGGTCGCGGTTGTAGTGCAGGTGAGCGGTCAGGTACAGGCGGAGCGAGCAGGGCAGGTGGATCTTTCACCCGGGCGGCTCGACCTGCTGTACCCGGGAGATAGGTGGAGAACCGGAGGCACTGGACAATTGGCGGTTCGGTTTATTGACAACTCGCTGGTGCGTTTTACGCCGGATACGGCCATGGCAGTGCAACGCGAAGGAATGAATCTTCGATTGGAATTGCTCGGTGGAGGGGTAGAGATGGCCCGGTTCACGACCAGTACCGGGCCTGCGTTATTGCGGATTACCGGCGGCAGCCGCACTGAGAGTGACACGGCCACCAGTGCGGGGTTGGCGATTCGGCGGGATGGCGAGGATGCGCTGACCGCTGGCCCGCCTGAAGACCCGGAACAGTTGCAGGCCATAGCGGCATTGGCGCCCACGGGTTGGTTATGGCTGGCCGGGGAAACCGGGCAGGATGACCCAGGGCCTCGAGTGGCGCCCGGTGAGCAGAACCTGGTGGAACGATACCGCGAGCGAACCCCATTGCCCGTGCCTGATCTGATGGTCACCGAAGAAATCGAACAGATTGTGCGCCAGTCGGCTGAGACCAGAGTCATCCCGACACCCCCGTCGCCAGCACCCGAAGGCCCGGCCCCGACGGAGCCGGAGCGCCCGCAGCCAACCCCCGCCCTTTCACCTGAAGAGCAGTTCCAGCAGGAACTCGACGCGGTTGTGTCTGAACTCGGTGACTTGCTGCGTCGTGGGCAGAGCCGGCAGGCTCTGGACCTGGCCGAATCCCGCCGCCGAGACTTCGAAGGCGAACCCGAGTTTGACTTGCTTTACGGGCGGGCGGCGCTCAGCGAGGGCGCGTATCAGAGAGCCAGCTTTGCGCTGGAACGCGCGCTGATCAATTTTCCCGGCCAGCCAGCGGTGCGCCTTACTCTGGTCGAAGCCTACCTGGGGCTGGGCAACACCACGGCAGCGGGCCGTCAGCTTGAACGCCTGCAACAGGACGACCTGACGCCAGCTCAGCAGGCGCGTTGGACTGCGCTTGACGACATTCGGCGACAATTGGTACTGCGCTCCCAGGTTCAGGAAAGCCGGTCAGTCAGCGCGCAGGGTTTTTACACGACCAATCTCAATCAGGGTCTGGCCTGCTCCGTCTGTGAACTCTCACCGGGTCTGGAATACAGCCCGGATAACGACTCCCGGGCGAGTCCGGGCGCCGGAACATCCATCCAGGGGCTCTACAGTCGGGTGATGCCGCAGAGCCAGCGCCTGACGCACTCGCTGCAGGCTGGCGTGAATGCCGAATTGACCACCATCCAGCGCGCCAATACCGTCGGCGCGATTCTGGGTTTTCAGCGGGATTGGGAATCCGGCCGGCGTTACGGTGTACAGCTGTTGCCCGGGTGGACGCCGGACCGGGTCAGTGTGACCGGTGTCGCTACCGGTGGTGTGGACGATGTCTGGGAAACTCGCGACGGTACGGCGTCAGTGAGCCTGACCGGTGACAACCAGGGCGGGGGCACTTTGCAGCTCAGCGCAGGTTTGGGTGATGACTGGGCCGTAGCAGCCAATGACGCGGTCTTTGGCCGCTGGCAGGCACGCGTGCTGGCAAATGCCGGAGCGGCGTCCAGTCAGCATTATGCGGCCATTGAGGTGTCTGCGTCACCGCAATACACGCCGCCGGGACAGTGGGTTTTTCAGGGCAATGCGGCCTACCAGCTTCAGCTCTATCTTGATAACGAGACATTCAACGATGAGCAGCAAAGGAATCACCAACTCAGTGGTGCCCTGAACGCGTTGCGCCCCCTCAATGCGTCGACTCAGATCTCGCTCAGTCTGTCCTGGCAGCAGGTGATCAGCAATCAGCCGCTGGCGGAGTTCGGAGCAGTGGAGCTGGCTGCGGGAGTGCAGCACCAATGGTAATCCGGTCTCGTTCCAGATCAGCCAGCCATGTCCGGCAGTATGTCGCGGCGCCGTTGCTGGCATTACTACTGGTTGGAACGGCGGCGCCGCTTCTGGCTCAGGAGAGGGAGTCAGTAGGGGTCACTCTGGCGGCAAGAGGGGATGTTGAGGCCACAGACCTCGTTGACCTGGAAGCCCGCATGCTGCGGCGCCGATCGGAGATTTTCAACGTTGACCGCGTGGTGACCGGTGCCGGCGCGCGGGCCCAGATGCGCATGGTAGACGACGCCGTTATTTCGCTCCGTGAAGGAAGTGAACTGGTCATTGCCGAGTACCAGTTCAACGCGGATACGGGTGAAGGGCGCGCCGTGATGGAGCTGGTTGCCGGGGGGCTCAGAACCCTCAGCGGCCAGATTTCCCCGCAGAGCAACAACTCTGATTACGAGCTGCGCACGTCTGCCGGTTCTATCGGCATCCGCGGCACGCACTTTGAAGTGGTGGTCAGTAATGGCAACACGCTGCTGGGCGTCTGGGATGGCAACATCGATGTCACACCATTGCCCGGGCGGGGTGGCAGCGGTTATTCGCTTGGGTCGGACGAAGAATACTCCTTTGCGGCCGTCAACCCGGATGGCAATGTAGAGTTTCTGCTGGAGCCACCCGAAGCGTTTTCCGATGACGTTGCCGAGGATGAGCAGGAAACGGGCGATTCGGAAAATCCGGAAGACAGTGAGCAGGAGGCCGAAGCAGACGAGTCTTCCGAAGAGGATGAGGACAGCGAGCAGGAGTCTGGTACCGAAGAAGCACCGGAAGAGGACGGGGATGACACTTCCGGTGACGACAACAGTACCGGCGACGATGCGGAAGATGGCAACTCAGAGACCGATGAGAGCAGTCCAGGTACAGACACAGGAGCCGACACCGGGGACAACAGCACTGGTGGCAGTGGTCAGCCCGGCGATGCTCCGGTGCTTAGTGATAGCCTGCTTGCGGCGCTCGAGCCGAACCCGCCGGAACCGAACCAGAATCAGAATAATCGCCGACGCGGCACCGGCTCCGGTGATCTTGATGAGCGGATTGAAGAGGCCGAAGAGCAGATCTCGCCCCAACCGGTCAATCTGGTGCCGACACCAGCGACGACGGTGGCCAGTCGCTCCGGTAACGCCACATACCGAAACCCTGCATTCACCCTGAACAATGGCCTCAATGCCGCACAGTATGACCTGACACTCGAATTCGCAGTCAACTTCGCCGAGCAGACGGTGAATGACGGCAATCTCGAACTTCGGACTCCCACCGGCAACCTGTGGAGTGGCACCTTTACCGGCGGTATTGTCGGCAACGAGCTGTCCATAGGCAGCAGTGCCAACAGCAATCCGCTGGCCAATGCCGCCTACAATGGCAACCCCATCGGCGTGGATGGCTGGTTGAACGGCACTTTCTTCGGTGCGCAGGCACAGCAGGTGCGCGGTGACTTCGGTTTCCGGCAGAATGGCACACTCCAGATCTCCGGGGACTACCGGGTCGGCGAGGTGCAGCCATGAGGACGATATGGGCTTGCACTTGCAGGCCGCTGATCACAGCATTTCTTGCGCTGGCGCTGGTCGGGTGTAATACGGAGTCGGCTGATGCGCCGAATGAAGGGGTCACCGGACAAAGCACAGACAACCGCCCGTTGCAGCTGTCAGCGCGCATTGCGTCCTTGCCTGCCGGGCCCCGCAGCATCGAAGATGGCAACGGTGTATCAGGGGCATTTGCATACCCGGCGACGGGTACGCAGGTCACCGGCAACCTCCGCTTTCGTTTCTCTATCTCTTCAGACTCCCCGATTCAACAGCTCTATTTGGCAGCGTCTGAAAGTTCGGGAGCGCCCAGTTTTGCCCTGTGCGACCCGGACTGCTCAAATTTGGGCGCCGACGGCCAGGGGCCAGTGGAAATCGAAGCCTGGGTCTCCGGGCTCAGCCCGCAGAGCCTGGGCCTGACCGAGCCGGGTGAGCAAACCTTTTACCTGTTTGTTGCCGCTGAGGACAGCCTTTCACTGCAAATCGTTGACGACGTCGCGCTTGATCTGATCCCGGTGACGCTTGACGTCCAGTCACTTGAGCTGTTCGGTTCGTCGCCCGGGCCGCGGGAGGTCAACCTCGAATGGAGCGCATCTGCCGGTGAATCCGGCTCTCCGGACCTGACCTACGCCGTGCATTACTATCCGTTTTCGGCGGTCATCGAATCGGAGGAAGGCGGCTTTATGGCACCGCAGGTGGCAGGTCGGCTCACCGATACGAGTGTGACGCTCGAATCGCTGGATTTCGACTATCTGATCGCACAGGTGTTCGGCAGCGACGCGAGTGGTTTGGTCACGGCGAGTGAACCGTTGCTGACACCGCCTGTAGTATTTCCGAACCCGACCGAGCTGGTCATAGACCAGATTCCCGATGGTGTTTCGGGCGTTATACAGGGTACGTTTGAACGACCTCTGAGCGCATCCACGGCCGAACGCGATATTACCATTCAGGTAACGGACGCAGACGCTGAGCCTGTTGACGCCCTCGTCGAGATCTCACCGTTGTCTCAGCTTGAGCAAACCTTGCTGCCGGAGGGAGAGGGTAGTACCGGAGAAGGTGGCGACGGGCCGCCGGCCGGTGATGGTGAGTATTTCTGGTTCTCCGGCTACGAATGGCATATCACCTTTAACGAACAGCCGGTCGGACCCGTTCAGATCAATGTATCCGCAACCGACCGATTCGGCATCGAGCGCACAGAGGTGTTTGACGTTTCGTTAGCTAAGCCGGCACCCTTGACCGTTGATCTGAATGAAGACACCGGCTTTAGCACATCCGACCGCATCACCGCAGACAGTTCCATTCAGGTGTCGAATCTGGCTGACGGCGCAGAGTGGGAATATTCGACAGACATTGGCGATACATGGTCAGCAGGTAGTGGCATTACATTTGTCCTTCCCGAGGGCACCTACGTGCAGAATCAGGTGCAAGTGCGGCAGATCGTTCAGGGCCTGAGTTCTGAACCCACAGCGTTGGACGCGGCTACCATCGATCTGACGGCCCCCGGGCTGACCGTTGACGGATTGCCGGCGGCGGTTGACTCGCTGGGGTCTCTGTCGGGAACAGTGAGCGAACCGTCTTTCGTGTCCGTGACTGTAGAACAACAGGCACCAGTTTCCATCTGGACGGCTTCGGGAAATCCGGTCAATGGATCCTGGACCATCACGCCTGGTTCATCACTATCCGATGGCAACTTTACCCTGCGATTCCGCGCGGAAGATATCGCCGGCAACATCAGTGAGCACACGGAAACCATCGACATCAGCACCATGGCGCCGGTACCGACGGTCAACGATCTGACCATCGATGCCGCCCTGACGCCGCAGGACCTGCTGATCGACGGTACACTGACCTATGACGGGACTGCCTCCAATGTCATCGGGGCCACGGTCGAGCTCCGCGACCCGACCGACCCCGGTGTCACCCTGCTCGATGACACCGTGACCGTGTCCCGTTTCGATAACAGCAGCTCCCCCGACCCGGCGTACCGCCTGCACTGGAACACGGACACCAACGAGTGGATGTACGTGCCTCCGGAGAACTGGACGGATCTTCCGGTCGCGAATCAGTACGCCGAACTGGCCGAAGGCCTGACCGTGACCTTCAACTCCTACACGGGGGTTGAGGGAACCGCATTCGCGACCGTTCGCGCTAAAACGAGCGTGCCTGACGCCAACAGTGTGACCCTGCTGCTGGACCCGATCGGCGGTGACGACTACCTCAACCAGAGCGATATGGGCAACACCATCACCCTGACCGGGCAGGCCAGCGGTGACGTCACGCCGGGCGATACGGTCAGCCTTACCGTCTACACGGACACCTATACAGGCTCTGTCACTCAGAACGGCACGTTCAGTATAGACGTGCCCTTTGCCGCCTTGGAGATGGATACCCAGGTCACGGCGGTGGTTAATGCCACCGATGTCGTGGGGAACACAGGATCAGTGCAGACCAGCCGCGCCTACACCGTGGATACGCAACCGCCACAGTTGCAGCTGGACGGGGCGGATCCATTGCTTGTTTCGACCGGCAGCCCGGTTATTTCCGGCTCCGTCTATGAGGCAGTGGACCTGACTCTGACCATACTGGACACAGGGTCCAACCCGATTGAAGTCTTTACCCGGGAACTGAACGACAGCGGACCGTTCGCATTCGACCTGGCCGCTGAATCCGCAAGTCTGCCAGATGGCGAATTCACTCTTGACCTCTCTGCCGAAGACCTGGCCGGTAACACGCAGACGCTGATTCGGATGATGACAATCAATTCGGAGATTCCTGTTATTACCGCAGAGGATCTGATCGTCGATGCAAACGCCCAGATGGGTTTTTCCGTGACCGGCACATTGACCTACCAGGGACCGGCAGAAGCGGTGGACACCCTGCAACTGGTCATTAATGACCCGGGCAGTAATGAATTCGATCTGTTCAACGAGACAGTCAGCGTGACGCTGGCGGACTCGCCGTCGCTGCCCGGGATTGGCGGTTCTGTTGTCTGGGACCCCAACACTGGAGACTGGCAGTTTACCTGGAGTTCGGAATGGCCGATGCCCTACAGCAACGAACTGGAAGTCAGGCCGAACGATGTGTCCGTGACCGTCACCACTGCCTTCGGGTCGGCGGCCACCGCCCAGTCCGACCTGCGCATCAAGACATCCATTCCCGGCGAACCGACGCTGACACTGAGCAATGATACGGGTGCCAGTGGATCGGATGGCATCACCAGTGACGGCACTATCACAGTGGGCGGTCTGGAGAACGGTACCACCTGGGAATTCACCACCGACGGCGGCAGTACCTGGCAGCCCGGGACCGGGGCAACATTCGAGTTGTCAGAGGGTTCCTTCGGCTACGGCGATGTGCAGGTTCTGCAGATTGACGAAGTAGGCAATGAAAGCACGGTGGGCGTGCTCAATGCCTCCATTCTGGTGGATGCGACAGCACCGGATGCACCGACCCTGTCGTTCCCCGTGCAGTCCGGATTTACCAATGCGACGCAGGTTTCAATATCCGGACTCGAACAGGATGCTGATTGGGAATACAGCACCGACGGTGGCGGCATCTGGGAAACGGGCAGTGGCTCCGGGATTACACTGAGTGAAGGTGTTTATGCCGCCGCCGATATTCTGGCTCGCCAGACCGATCTGGCGGGCAATGTGAGTTCAATCGGCAATGCCGGGCTGACAGGGCCTATAGAAGTTGACGTTACGCCCCCGGTTTCGCCCTATGCGACATTGAGCAATAACACCGGTTCGGACGACACGGTGACCATTGATGGCACGGTAGGTCTTCAGGATATCGAGTCGTTGGCGAGCTGGGAATACAGCCTGGATGCGGGCAGCACCTGGCAGAACGGCACCGGCACGCAGTTTGTATTGCCGGAGGGAACCTGGCAGGAATCCGACGTGCTCACTCGCCAGACCGATGCAGCAGGGAATACCAGCGAATTCAATGGCCAGCTGGACCTGAGCCTCTACTCAATTTCGGCGATCACTGTGCTGGCGCCTATGACGGCGGTCAATGACAGCTATGACCTGCTCATCGACGAAAGCGCGTCGATCAGCATTGGAGCTGCCAGTGGGGTACTGGCCAATGATACGACGGTAAGCTCACCATCGGTTACCGGCTCGATCGTACAGTCTTCCGGTCTGGAATCACTGGTGCTCAACGCGGATGGCAGCTTCTCGCTGACTGATATCGCAACGGATTATCTTGAATTCGATTACGTGCTCGACAACGGGGCACAGAGCGTCACGGCTACTGCGACCATTTCCCTGAACAACATTGCCGTCGCCGTCCCTCAGGTCTGTGGCATATTGCCGGCGACACTGATTGCCGGTGAAACCGTTAACTGGCCGCTCAGTATTCTCAACGATGGGAATTCCACGCCAACGCTGGAGATCGATACGGCAAAGACGGATCCGGCGCTTGGTCTCAGCGTGAGTGGCACCATGCTGACCTTTACCAGCCCCACAGCGGGCAATCACCAGGCTGCCGTGAATCTGGTGAGCGACGGCGAGGTAATTGACGCTATCGGGCCCTTCCCGGTGCAGGTTGTGTCAGGGTTCACGCCCTACAGCGATACCAATGGCACCGCTGTTCCCGCAGATGCGCTGCTCAATGGCCACGACGGATACTCCTACACCGTTTCGCAGAACGGTGACCAAACCGTACTGCGGCGCCTGAACAGTGATGGCAGTGCAGACACAACCTTTGGCACCAGTGGTCAGCTCAGCGTGAGCCCGGGCAGCGGTGAGACCAATTACCGGATTCTCGATGTGCAGAGGGTAGGGGACAAAATTCTGGTCGTCGGGTCGTTTGAGGCCGATATTCTGTTCACCCCGGTCGTTCAACCCTTCCTGGTTCAATTCGACACGTACAACGAAGCCGGCTCGCTGATCTACGATACCCTCGGCAGTCTGCTGTCCGATGACACTGAGTATTCCGCGGTTACATTGGCCGGTGCCGAAACCCTGTGGCTGGGCAGCAGCGCCTGGACCCTTCAGGAAGAAGAATTCCAGGCCTCGGTGACCCGGCACGACATTACGGATCTGATCAACGGTTTTACAATCGGTGACAACCTGGTGTCGCTGGGCAGCCTGTTGAGCGGTGAGTCACTTGAGAACGAATTCCGCACCGAAGCCATCGTTGACGGTCCGGATGGCTCTGCCTACGTCATCGGCCTGTCCATCAATGAGGGTGAAACCCTCAAGGTGCTCCGTGTTCTTGCGGATGAGGGTGACCGGGCATCGACGGCAACGCTGGATACCGGGTTTGGTTCCAGCGGCACTGTAGAGTTCGGGCAGGGCAGTACGATACTGGCCAACGCTCAGGTGCTGGATACCCTGACGACCGATAACGGTGAACTTTGGATTTTTGCGTCTGAAGTCCGTACAACGGCGACCAATGACACGACTTCCTTGATACTACTCCGCGTGTCTGTTGATGGAACTGGCTACATTGTCGCGAGGGGCATGCCGATTCTGGCGACTCCTGCCGCCGGCGAAAGCCACGAACCGCTGGCAATGACGGCAGCACCGGGAGGCGGTGTATTCATCGCCTATACAGACGGCGATCAGAACAGGGTGCTTGTGCGCCGTTACGATGAATCCGGCAACCTGGTCACAGGCTTTGGCTCCAACGGAACGAGGCAGCTTCACAGTTATCCGGCGGGTATCGACGACAAAGCAGTGAAAGCGGTTTTCGTTGGCTCCCGTTCACTGTCGGTTTACTACCCCACTGTCGACGGTTACCAGTTCAACCGGCTCGCTGTTTCGGGCCATGCGGAATACAGCCATTTCAGTTCTAGCTGTGGCCCGGTGGTGCGTGAAGCCGGTACAGGCTCGGCGGCCGCCCCAACCGTACAGGGCATATCGGGGTCCACGGATCTCTTCATTGCGGCCAGCAATCAGGAATTCAGGCGAATTGACCGCATGATCGGCGGTGAGTCCTGGGATTTGGGCGACAACCGGGAGCTCTTCTACCAGGCTGAGACCAGTCTGCCCGACGCCACGGTATATCAGTTGTTGGAGCAACCGGGTGGTCAGGTTCTTTTCACGGGTGACGATTTCGGGTATCCCGTCGTTGGTCGGCTCGATACTAACGGAGATCTGGATACCGCGTTCGGTTCGAGCTACGGAACTGAACCCGTTCCCTCTCCGGCATATGGCCCGCCGCTGGCTCTGGCGGAGGACGATAACGGGCACATTTTCCTCGTCGCGGACCAGTCGCAGTTCGGACGGGATCTCTACGAATATGCAGGCGGAACCTGGCAAACCACCCAGGAACTGCCGACCAGTGGCCGTATGGACTTGCTGGCGCGTCCGGGGGGCGGCGTCTACCTGCTGCACAATGATTCCACAACCTACTCATTGTCCGCATACGACAGCAACGGCGCGGGTGCGGATACTGGCTTCGGCTCAATGGGCGCCTATCTGTCCGGCAGCAACCGGGATGCTCTGGCGATTATTAACGATGGCACCAGGCTTCTGATCTACAGCGAGGCCGACGGCGGCGGGGCACCGGTGCAGATAGACGCTGTTACCTACACCGGCTCGGTTGATGCGTCCTGGGGTAACAACGGCTCGGTCAGTTTCGCGGGATACAGCAGCCCGGTATCGAACCAGAGTGATTCCGAGAAGCTGAGTCTACTGGCGCGAGATCCAGGCACCGGCGATGTCTATGTCGCGCTGAATACGCCCGGTACCCTCTACGGCGCATCAATCGTACGGCTGGATGACACCGGGCAACTGGATACGAGCTGGGGTAACTTCGGCTACGCGCCTGCGCCCTGGCCGGTAGGCCCGGTAAACGATTTTGCCGGTATTGCCTGGGCGAGTGGCCAGTTGCGTGTAATATCCGACAACCCGCTCTACGGCGTTACGGTTTCGGCACTCGGTATCAATGGTGCCCCCGATGACAGCGTTTCCAATGCCTGGATCGGGTCAACAGAAGGCGACTATGCCCGTTCACTTACCGTGTCACAGAACAGTAATGCGCTGCTCACCAACTGGACACCCGGTGCCGGTATGGATCCGCCCCGGTCGGTTACCTGGGGGCTGGATGTGTCCGGCGTTAATCGAAGTGGCTTTGGTGCAGATGGCCAACAATTGCAGGTGGGTGAGGAGGTCGGTGCGCTGTCTATCGTCGGTATTGCCGATGTGCGGGACCTGCACCTGTCTGAAACCGGCGAACTGCTGGTGGGCACGATTGGCTTTGGCGACGGAGTGCAGGTTCCGGCCGATCTGACCATTGAATCCTTCCGCATGACAGACCTGCTGGCCAGTAATACCGCCTCTGTTGCCTCGTTTTCGGGCATCCAGAGCAGTAATGGCAGTGACCTGCAGCAACTGTCCGTCAGCCAATACGGTACCCTGAACTGGGCAGCACAGACGGACACCGGCACGGCGAGCCCAGGGCAGGTCAGACTGGTCGGCTGGAACAGTGGGTTTGAGGCCAACCCGATTCCCCCAGCCAATGTGTCGATTCCGGGAACCTATTCGGAGGCTCAGATCAGAAAGGTTGTTGATATCCGGACCACGGGCAACCAGCTCGTGATGGCGAACGATATTCCGGATGATACGGTTCTGTTTCATTCGGCCAATGACTTCACGCCTGTTTCTCTGTCGGGTATGCCGGTCGATCTGATATTGCTTCCATCGGGGGCCAGTCTGGCACTCACGGACGTATCGCTGACCCGGTTGACGCCCGCGGGGGTTGTTGATTCTGGCTTTGCGGGAAGCGGTACCTGGATGCCTCAGAATGACCTGCTGGGGGCGTCATTTGCAGCACTGGCCCGAGCCTCGGACGGTAGCCTGTACGCAGGTGGTGAGCTCGCCGGACAGCCGTTGGTTGTGCGTCTTGACGAGAGCGGGACCGTTCTCGGGTATTGGCACGGTGAGGCACTGACGTCTGTGCAACGAGGCGCCGTGGTGGATCTGGAATCCGACCCGGCCGGTCACCTGAATGTGCTAATGGATGTACTTTACGACGGGGTATGGCAGGCCGAATGGCAGCGGATTCCGTTTGTGGTCCACTGATCTTTACACCGCAGCCTTCGGCAGCCCCTGCAAGCGGCATTTTGTAGGAGCGACCGAAGGTCGCGATTCATTATTCCTCCGTATACGGAATCTCTTCGTCCTCCAGAAACTCCCGCGCTACCTCCTTGACGGCTTCAAACTTCCAGGCAAACCAGTCTTCGCGAATACCCAACTCGATGATGGTATCGCCGAACCGGCGAAATGCACCCTTGCCCTTGATCGCTCGTAACAAAACTTCGGCCTCCGGCTCGGGCCGGGAGTTTGAAAATTCCTGCATGGTACTGTAGTCGTCCCGCTCGAACTGGCCGGGCAATTCGATGAAGGCGTCATCCTCGAGGACCCGGCGCACATCCGGCGCTCTCTCGACAAACCAGGGTGGCATGTCATCCGTGGAGTAATACGCCATGTCCGCTTCTTCCTCGGAGAAGCCGATCATCTCTCCGGTTTTGCGGTTGATGTATGAGTACCATCCATCGTCCGGGATTAACTCCATTTCCTCGGCAACCTTCTTCAGGCTTACTGGTAATGGCATATGAGGCCTCCGTACACGAGAATCCCAAACCCTTAATCATCGCAGCCTTCGGCAGCTCCTACCAGAGGCTTATTGGTAGGAGTGACCTGTTACATAGCGTCTTGGTCGCGATTCAGGCGTCGAAATAGTTTCTGTAGAACTCACGAGTCTCGCGCGCACGCTCGGCGAAGCCTGAGCTGCTGTTCAGATCCTCGCCGGCGCCGGGTTTCATAAGCGCCTCTGATCGCTGAATAATCTCCGATGATAGATCGCCAGTGGGGTCAACAGAGAGCGATGACAGTCCGATGCTGTCGTACAGATCCCGGATTCGGTTCAGTACTGCGATGCCAACAATCGGTTTGCGCATTACGAGAGAGCAGATATTGGCATGCAACCGTGTCGCAATAACGAATGTAGCGTCCCGGTACAGGGACCAGACAGCATTCTGGTGCTCAAAGCCGGTCACAACCGGTGCTACATGAACCCGGGTTCGAACCAGCCAGTTGTCCAGAATCCCCAATAGAGCGTTGATGCCAACAAGGTCGCTGTGAATATGGGGTACCAGCACGATATCCAGATCATGAGTCTGAATCACGTTGGCCAGGGTATCAGCGAGCGTCGCCATGAAGTCATCGGGGCTGAACGACGGTTCGAGTGACTGTCTGAGAAACAATTGGTCGTATGCCAGGTTCAGCGCGAAGTAAGGTCGTTCTCGACCGAACGGTGACGGTTGCTCCGGTGGCGGAAAGAAGAAACCGTTGTCCAATAGTTCCGGAAATTCGCCGCTCGCATCCGGAGCCACGGAGTCAATAACGTGGCGGGAGCCATCGTTCCTGATCGCCAGTGTTAACTTCGGGTGTTCAAGGATGTCGTTGAGAAATCTCTGGAACCGTTTGGCATTGCCCTCCGGGATGCGCTGCTTTTCCTCGCAGCCCAGGCTGCAGAGCAGGTAGGGTGTGGTAATCCGCTTAAGAACGTCGGGCGGAAACCCCAGCGTTGTGCCATTCGGGCTGTCAGGGAGATGATACTCGAGAAATCCACCACCCCCGATAATCACCTGGTCGAAGGTGTTCGCATAATCCACGAACTCGGAATCGAATCGTTGTTTATCGGAATAGCGGTAGTTGTTGTAGAAACGACGTATCTCACACTCAGTGATCTCGGGCTTACTGATTGAGTCAGCCAGGATCCGGTACAATCCAGCATGGCTGGCGTTGTCGCCGATATTTCCGCTGAACGACGCAATATGCAGAATCTTCATGGGACAAATTGCTCCGCAATCAGCTCGGCGATTGTCCAGTCGTCCGGTGTGTCAATGTCCAGTGTACGCAGCCCGCTGGTAAAGTACGGCGTGAAGGGACGTTGATTGAAAGCCGGGCGCTGCCGAAAATCTGCAACGCGGGCCGCATAGACGGCGCCGGTATGTTCGTATAAATGGGGCATATCCTGCCGTCGCTTCGCCGCGTCACCGGGATAAGCCGGTGTCAGTGTATCGCCATCCGGGCGGTAAAAATGCGCGGGATGTTTCTTCACTTCCATTACAGTTGCCACCATCCCCGGCTCTGAGTCAGCCAGTTTCTCGATACAGGCATCAATGTCGGCGGCCGCTCGGAACGGAGACGTCGGTTGCAGCAGTACGAACGCGTCATATCTTTCAGGCAGGTTGTCCAGCGCGTGTACAACCAGGTCGACACTCGAGCTGGTATCCGTCGCCAGATTTTCAGGCCGCAGGAACGGCAGGTCACAGCCATATTGCTGTGCCACCGTGCCGATTGATCCGTCATCGGTGGACACGATCAGCCGGTCAATGTAGCGACTCTGCTTCGCTGCCAGGCATGTCCAACCGATCAGCGGGGTTCCGTTCAAGGGTTTGATGTTTTTGCCCGGGATACCCTTGGAGCCGGCACGGGCGGGGATGATAGCCAGCACTCGCATGTTGTTATACATGGTTCCCCATTAGATCCCGGAAAACTTTCTGGTTGGGAATGGACCATACCTGAGCATTCAGCGCTTCAAGAAACGAAACAGCGCTGTTGCCGCTGCCGAAGTGATCTGTACCCGGTCCGCCGGCTTTCAGGTCAATCGAGTCCATTGCCGCCAGCAGCGGTTTGAGCCGGAACGGCGCGTCTACGATTGACGTGTGCTTGAAACGATTGAATTGTCGGTTGCCGATGTTGATCGTAGGAATACCGTAGACCGGGGCTTCGTGAATGCCGGCGCTGGAATTCCCGATAATGAACTCCGCGTTGCGCAGTAGTGTGAGGAAATGTTCGAAGCGCAGTGATGGGAACAACCGAATTCTCGGGTTTTCCCGCAGCCCGTCGTAGGCTTCGAGGATGTCGTCAGAGCCCGTGTCGTTATTCGGATATATGACTACAAAGTTCTTGTCGCTTTCATTCAGGGCAGACACAAATATGTCCGCATGGTCGCGCTGCTTTTCCCGCTCCGTTGTGACCGGATGCAACATGGCAATGGCATAGCTGTCGAAGGGAATGTCATAACGTCGGCGTGCTTCCGCCAGCTCAGGTAGGTCATTGCTCAGCATGATGTCGATATCAGGCGACCCGATGACGAATATTGAATCATCACGCTCGCCGAGCTGTATCAATCGGTTCCTTGCCTGCTCATTGGCGACAAAATGAACATGGGATAGCTTGGAGATAGAATGACGCATCAGTTCATCCACGGTCCCTGATATCTCCCCGCCTTCAATGTGGGCCACCAGGATATTGCGCATCGCCCCGACCGTCGCACCGGCCAGCGCTTCGGGGCGGTCGCCATGAACAACGATGAGGTCGAAATGGTTTTCGTGCAGGTACCGGCTCAGACCGACAATGGTATTGGCCAGCGTGATTTCCATATCCTCGCCTTCCACCTGATTCATATAGCGGAAAACCCGATCGAATCCGGCCCGATAGACTTCATTAACCGTAGAGCCATAGCGGGACATCAGGTGCATACCGGTACAGAATATCTCGTAGTCGTATTCGGGGCTTTCCTGTACAACCCGAATCAGCGGCTTCAGTTTGCCGAAATCCGCCCGAGTGCCGGTGAGAAAGAGAATCCGCTTCATTGGTCCGCCACGTCAGTCCAGGCAAGGTGCTCGTCGGCTTTTACCGAGCGGGTCAGTCGACGTCCGATCAGGTCATTATAGTGACGCGCGTGGATCTCTCCGGTACCTGGTCGCTTGACCCAGATGTTCTCTCTGGTCAGTGGTTCGCCGGCCGCAATTTCCGATAGTGTAACGACCGATGCAAACGCAAAATCGATGGTGACCTGTTCTTCCGCAGCCGCTTCTTTGCTACCACCGCGCATCTGCCAAATTTCATGACTGCCTTGAATGAGTTCGCGGGCAGCCTGCTCATCCATGGAATTAACGATATCGGGTCCCTCTCTGTCCATTCGGTCAGTGAAGTGCCGTTCCAGAATCGATGCGCCAAGTGCTGTGGCAGCGAAGCAGGCGCGGTTACTGGTGGTATGGTCAGACAAGCCGACCGGTAGCTCCGGAAACGACTCCGCCAGTTGTGTCATCGCCCCGAGGCGGACCAAATGTACCGGCGTCGGGTAGAGGTTCGTGGTATGCATGACCGCAACCGGCACGCCAGCACTCCGCAGGATATCGACGCTGGTTCTCACGTCGTCCATATTGTTCATGCCGGTGCTGAGAATAACCGGTTTTCCCTTGGTGCCAATATACTCGACCAGGGGGAAATTGTTGCATTCACCGGATCCGATTTTAAAAGCCGGCACATCAAAGCTCACGAGTCGGTCAACGGCCGCTCTCGAGAATGGAGTGCTGATAAAGATCATGCCCAGTGACTGCACATATTGCATCAGTGCCCGTTCGTCCTGCTCAGACAGGCTGCAGGCTTCCATGATCTCGTAGATCGATCGGTCCGCATTGCCGGGGATCACCTGGCGGGCTGCGGCTGACATTTCATCCTGAACGATATGCGTCTGATGTTTTACTACTTCGATACCCGCGCGATGAGCAGCATCAACCATCTCTTTTGCCACTGGAAGGCTGCCGTTGTGGTTGATTCCGATCTCTGCGATCACCAGCGGTGGCTGGTCTGGCCCAACCGCTCTTTGGCCGATCCGGAAATCTGTCGACTGAGTCGAATGGTTACCGGCCATAGTCAGGCTAACCCCTCGGGCAGTGATTTCTTGATTGAGTAGTCCAACCGCGTATCGGATTCGGCAAAATCCTTGTCCAGAATCTCATGGGTGTTCTCACTGATCCGCGTCAGCAGTTTCTGCAGGTCATCACGCCAGGCTTCGGCAATTTCCATCTTTCGGCTTTCATCGGCGCTCAGGATAAGTGCCAGCCCGACAAGCAGGTGCTGGCGGATTGAGCCGGAGATGAGCCAGTGAAGAATGCCAAAGCGTTTCATTATGGTGGCGTGAATGTAGCTGTTGATCATTCGGACATGGGTCGTAATGAATCTGTCCGGGTCAGAAACTGGCTTGTTTAGCATATCGTTCAGGTCTTTGCGAGCCACGCCGATCATTTCGTGAACACGATCGCGAAGCTTCCACAACTCATTGGCATTGACCGCTCTGCGTTTTGCCATGAACTCTTCAAGTATTTTTGAAGTGGAGCGAATGCCCTCAGTATTAATTCCAGTGTCGGTGAACTCGTCGGCCAAGCTCTCAACCCGCTCGGCCGACGGGATAATGGCACCATCTGAATGGTTTACAACACGAATCTTATAGAGTCTGCGTGCGTCCAGGATGTCTGACTCTGCTCGCATTCTTGCACGGCTGAACGCCACATAGGTATGCAGCGGCCCGTGATAGCCTTCGATAATGATGGTGTTCTTGTTGCGCTGTTCGATGTCGGCACTCAACTTTTGGCCAAACTCTGATCCATCGTAGTAGGTTGATGACTTACTGTGGTGGTACTCCTTGTCGTAGTAGCCAAAGTCGGTGCCGACCAGATGCACCCGTGGCGCCCGGAAATGGAAGGCCAGCGCCATGGCTGCATTGGTACAGGTCGGGCTTGTCCATCTTAGCCGGTTCTGTTCCTCCTCAAGTACTTCACCGGACGCAGCGCCATCCTTGAAATAGATGGCCGAATCACCGAAGAGGCCGAATGATCGTGGTGAGCATTGGGCGGCGCATACCATCGGAATGTCTTTCAGTTGTTCCGCATTTGGCAAGTCGACCAGCTTTACATAGGTGTTGAAATCACTTTCCGATTCCACATGCAGGTCCGGTGTAATTCCGTGTACGAGCAAGGAAGTAATCGCTGTACCGGCGCTGAACAGGAAGAACTGATCCCGGAAGCGTTTGATGTCTTCGACATGTCGATCCAGAGAAGGGCCAGCGCCGACGACCATAACCGGCTTTTCCCAGCGGAATTGATTCTGCGCCGGTATCTTGGGGCGGTCAGCCATCACATTGTGGAAGATGTGGTTCATCTGATTGATTTCATCGTCGTATTGTCCCCACATCGGCATAAACAACGCTCGGTCCCGTCGTAGCTCGCGAATGATTTCATGGGTTCGGGACAATCGACGGTGATTGTAAAACAGCGTTGTGAACGGGAAATGTGGCGCAGACTCTGACAGTGCATTCCATACGCGCGGGAACGCGTTACGAGGATTGCTGTCAAACAGCAGTTTGAGCGTGTAGCCCGGTCTGCTCTGACGCTTGACCAGCTCGGACCAGTCGATCACGTAGGTGCTCATTAGCCACATGGTTGGATCCGGCTCAAAAATAATCAGCTCATGTATATCAACGTTCTCGAGCAGATTCGCAATGTGCAGGCCGAGTCCAACGCCGAATATGACCAATTGTGGTAGATGATCTGGTACTTTCCAGGGCCGCTGAGCGTAATCTGACTTTGAAAACCGAGAAACAAACCGGTCCAGGTGCTGATGTGCCAAGCGCGGAAGATAAAAAGCACCCGGGGTCGGAAGGTTGATCGTTTTCTGAAGCGACCCGGGGCCGCACTCTGCCATGAAGGCCTCAAATTCTTCCATGACATGTTTGATGGCTGATCCGTTATATAAAAGCTCGCCGTTCACTTTGAGGTCAATATCGCCGGATTTTTCGTCGACCAGTAACTGGCAATGGTCTTTTTTGGCTTGGCTGATAAGTTTGTAAAGCGGTTTGTGATGCCGCTCGAAGAATTGCATGTTGTCACTGTGCTGCTTCGCCAGCCACTCTTGCCCCATGACTGCACCCCTCCCCAAATAAATTGCAGGCAAAGTCCGACGTGTGAGCCGGAGCGCCAATACACTGGCAGTTTGCGCTTTGATTATCCTGCCTGCAAGTTCCACACCAAAGCCTGCGGGGACAGGCTTTCCAGAACTAGTTACCCCGTTGTGCCGGATCATCGGGTTCCGGCGGTCGGCCCAGCGTTGAACAGTCGAAAGGCACTTGGCGAGACAATCAGAAAAAACTCTAAAGTTTCATCTCAGGCCGCCGCCAAGCTCAGTGTGAAATGATGTGCAACGGCGTCTCATGTGAGCCGTCGGCATGTAACTGAGGAGACAACGTCATGGCACAGATAATCAACACCAACATTGCGTCGCTCACCGCGCAGCGCAATTTGAACAACTCTCAGAGCGCCAATGCTACGGCTCTTGAGCGTCTGTCTTCCGGTCTGCGGATCAACAGCGCGAAGGATGACGCGGCAGGTCTGGCTATCTCCACGCGTTTCGAGTCTCAGACTCGTGGCCTGGGGCAGGCAGTGCGGAATGCCGGCGACGGTATTTCCCTCGCTCAGACCGCAGAGGGCGCGCTGCAGTCAATTACTGACAACCTTCAGCGGGTTCGTGAGCTGGCAGTGCAGTCTGCCAACGGCACCAACTCAGATGACGACCGAGCTGCTCTGCAGGCTGAGGTCAGTCAGCTGGTTGCCGAGATCGAGCGGACCTCTTCCGAAACCAACTTCAACGGACGTAACCTGTTTGACGGTAATTTCGACGGTCTGTTCCAGATCGGTGCGAATGCCGGCCAGACAGTCGGTATCGAGATCGGCGAGCTGACAACCAGCAAGCTCGGTGCTTCTGAGCAGGTCGGCGTATCCGCATTCGGTACTGACGACGCACTGGCAAATGGTGACCTCTCTATCAACGGCGTTGCCATTGGTGCATCCCGTTCTTCAGACGATACCGCGTCTACAGCCAATGCGGCAGCATCAGGTATTGCCAAAGCGGCGGCAATCAACCGTTATACAGATGAAACCGGAGTTACCGCTTTCGCCAACCAGAACATTGCTTCTGGTACTGAAATGGAAGGCGCCTCTGTAGACGGCACCATCCGCCTGAATGGCGTCAAGATCGACTTTTCTTCGTCTAACGATACCACCGCTACTCGCGCCTCTGTAGCGCAGGCAATCAATGCGGTATCGGATCAGACGGGCGTGCGTGCAGTTGACACAGAATCGGATGTAGGTGGTGTCCAGCTTGTCGCCGAGGACGGTCGTAACATTGATCTGTCTTTGGAAGATGGGCTGACATCTGCCAACACTGGACTTGCGGCAACCGGCACCTATGAAGGCGGCTACACGCTGATCTCTTCTGGCGACCGAAATGCTATTGAGATATCGGGTGGCGATGGCACCGGTAATGGTGACCTGACACGTGCTGGTTTGACAGAGGGCACTTATACTCGTGCTACAGCCGTATCTGTGACTGAATCACAGTCCCAGAGTGTAACAGCCGCGACAATCGGTGGTGGCTCACTGGCCAATACGCTGGCGCGCGCTGATAGCGGCTCAGAGGTTCTTGCGAATACCTCAGGTGATTCAGTAATCAACACGGCTGGTACCGTTGGCGACCTGACGCTCGGGGTTGCGACGCGAGCGACTGTGAATGTCGGTGGCACGGAAACAGTTATTGATTTCGGTACAACAGCGAGTATTGCTGAGCTGGCAGCTGCAACGGCAGGTACAAGCAGCAGTGGTGGCGCGTTCTCGATCAATGAGATTTCGGGAGTTACTGCGTATGAGCAGATCGAATTCACGATCGGTGACTACGCAACAACTGCGGATAGTCGCCTTGTACTGACCACAGACACCGGCGGCGAGTCTTACATCAATGTAAGTCAGACGCTTGATGGGACTGCGGCTGTTCCGAGCCTTGCAACTCGGGATCAGCGTCTTTCAGCACTGGCTGACGAAATCAACGGCACGAATTTCGGTGATGGAATATCTGTTACGGCCGAGTTGAACTTTGCGAAGGACGGATTGAACGTTCGCATTGACAACAGTACCGGCGGGCGTTTGGAGCTCGGCGAAACTGCCGGTGATCTGAACGTGACCACCAACCTTGATGGTGACCTCGACACTGCAGACGACCTCGCAGCCGGATCAACATATACGTTGGCAGGCTCGTTGGCATTCAGCTCAGACGATGCCGGTACCGAAGTCAGTGTTGTACTGTCCTCTTCATCGGACATGTCAGCGGGCGGTTCTGATCGGTTCTTCGTCGGCGGCACCGGTGGTGGCTCGACTACGTTGACGGATTATGGTGACACAGCCTTGTCAACGACTGGCGAGAACGAAGTATCCATCAAAGTCGGGGATAATGCGCCGACGAGTGTTCAGCTTGCCGCTGACTCTACGGTGGCGGACCTCGCCAGTCAGGTGAACGCACAAGATGGTGTGAATGCCTGGGAAGAAATCGCCCTGACCGTGTCCAAATCGACCTTGGGTACGGGTGACTCGATCAATGTTGGTGGACAGTCCATCGGTGTAACTGCACAGGGTCCCCAGGCGGCAACGATCACTATCGACGGTGACGATCTGGAAACACTCAGTGAAGCTGACCTGAATGGCGGCAATCTGACCCTTGATTTCGACAGGGACGGCCTGTCCGGAACGGGCGGAACCGACACTATAAGCGTTACCTTTGATAATGACTTTAGTGATGGCAATGGGTCAGGCACCGATGGCGCCTACACGGCGCAAGAGATTGCCGCAGCTTTCAACTCAAATACCGACCTGCAGGCCGGTGGTTTGGAAGCCTACGCTGATGGTGACAACCTTGTGTTCGCTACCACGACTGGTGGCGAAAACAGATCGCTCACTGCAACGGTGAATGCTGCGGGTAACTCCGGTCTTGCGGATACCAACCTGACAGACACCGCGGCGGGCACAAATGGAGATCTGGAGCAGTTGGTTGCCGACATTAATGGAGCCGACCTTTCTGGTGCCAATGTGGAAGCGACAGCTGTGTTAGCAGACGATGGCGCGTCGTTCAGTCTCACACTTCGCAACTACAGTGGGGATGCCGTAAATGTGTCAACGTCCACTGGGGCAGGACTTGAGTTGAGCGGTGGCGAACTTATCGGTACCGAAGCTCGACAGCTGTCCGGTGAGCTGAAGTTCACTTCAGAGGACGACCGGGACGTTTCAGTAACGGTTTCTGACCCGGATGCAAACGCGGAGTTTAATGCCGGTGCTTCTGCTACTGCGGATTTCACCGGAGTGAACGGTCTTGAAGATGGTGACCTGGTAATCAACGGTGTAACCATCGGTGCGGCGCGTCAGTCTGCTGATACAGCCAGCGCTGTTCGGGATTCCGAGGGCAATCAGATCCTGAGCAGCTCCAAGTCGCTTTCAGCGATCGCGGTGGCTGCATCAATCAATGATGTGTCCGAGGAAACTGGCGTTACGGCAGAGGTCAACGCGACCCGCGTCGTGGGTGGTACAGGCGAGAATGCTGACCCCGATTCATTCGAAATTGGTGATCAGGCCGATCTGTACATCAACGGAGTCAGCCTGGGCACAGTCACTCTGCAGGCTGATAGCTCTGGCAATATTGATACAGATCGGGCGCGCACCGACGCACTCAATCTGATCAATGACAACAGCCTGAAGACAGGTGTCACCGCTGAAGACAACGGTGTGTCCATCACAATGACTGCCGAAGACGGTCGAAACGTCTCAGTAGCCATCGATGACAAGTCAGGCAGCGACGCCTCTATCGGCGCCCTGTTCGGTATGGATGCAGCGGTTGACGGCATTGGCGAGTCCACCTTCGGTGGCAACGAGTCTCTGCCGACTGGTGCAAGCGTATCGAGCGAAGCCTCAACCTATGAGACTACGTACGGTACCCTCGAGCTGACCAGTGCGGGATCGTTCGATGTGGAGCTGGGCTCCAACGGTGCGGCTGAAATCGAGGCTCTGGGCCTGCGCGTCGGCTCGTACGGCGGTGGTGAAGATGGTACCTTCCTGAAGGACATCGACATCTCCACGCTGGAAGGCGCCAATGCGGCACTGACCTCGGTGGATAACGCGCTGGAGTCTGTATCAGCCGTCCGGTCTGAGCTGGGTGCCCTGCAGAACCGTCTGGAGAGCACCATCGGGAACCTGGAAATTACCCAGGAGAACCTGACAGCGGCGAACTCACGGATTCGGGACGCGGACTTCGCGGCTGAATCAGCGGAGCTGAGCCGTACGCAGGTTCTGCAGCAGGCGGGTATTTCCATCCTGGCGCAGGCCAACCAGCGGCCACAGCAGGTGCTGACACTGCTGGGTTAATCCGGCAAACGGGCGGGGGAGTCGGGCTACTGAAGGAACGGTAGCCCCTCCCCGTTAACGCTCCGGCACAGGGACGTGATGTTTGGTGTGTTACTGAGGGTTAAGCTATGGCAAATTCAATTGACAGGGCTCCTATGGGGTCCGGCCAGCGCGCTCAAGCACCTGTCGGAGATAGCAGTCGCAGAGGAGTTGACTTAAGTGCCGGCAAGATGTCGCCGGTGGCCGCTCAGGAAGCGGCAAGGTCCAACCCGGTTGGGACCGTCGGAACCGAGAAGCGTGAGGTAGCAAACCTGGATGAGGCAGTGGCCAGAATCCAGGACTACGTGCAGAACAGTGAGCGATCACTCGACTTCAGGCTGGATGAAGCAACAGGAATCACGGTGGTATCTGTCTATGACAAGTCCACCAACGAGCTGATCCGGCAGATTCCCAGTGAAGAAGCAGTGAGTCTGGCCCAGAAATTGAATCAGGAGGAACCGTTGAGTTTATTCAGAGCACAGGTGTAATCGCGGCGTTCCGCCGCTCCTACTGTAGGAGCGTCCGAAGGGCGCGATTTCCCAGCCATAAAATGTGACACAGTTCACATTTACAGTACGCTGAATGAACTGGGCATAAAGTGATCAGCCACCCGGCCGATACACTTTATGCCCTTTTTCTCGTTGTGCGTCAGGAGCGTCAAGCACTATGGCCAGTATTCAGTCACTGGGTGTCGGATCCGGATTGCTCACCACCGAACTGGTGGATGACATCATTGCGGCCGAGCGTGAAGCCACGGATCTGCGCCTTGATCGGCGCGAGGCTGAAGTTGACGCGGAAATATCGGCGTATGGTGAAGTACAGAGCGCTGTTGGCGCCCTTCAGACCGCCTCGCGTCAGTTGGCTGACGCTAACAGCATTCGCGAGGCAACGGCTACCTCTTCCAACAGTGACTGGGCAACCGCCACCACCAACCAGTTGGCGGAAACCGGCAACTACGCGCTGCGCATCAATAATATTGCTGAAGCCCAGACGTTGGCATCGCAGCGTTATAACGCGACCACTGACACGGTTGGCACGGGCACGCTGACATTCCGTTTCGGTGGCTTTGAATACGACGGCAGCGACAATATCACCGGGTTCAACCAGAACGAGGATGCCAACGAGTTCACCGTTGATATTACCTCGGGCAACAACACACTGACGGGCATTCGTGATGCCATCAATGATGCCAACGAAGGCGTTCAGGCGTCGCTGGTCAACGATGGTCAGGGTTACCGTCTGCTGATCACGTCGGAAAAAACCGGTGAGCAGAACGCCGTGGAAATAACGGCCACGGGCGATGCCGGGCTCCAGGCACTGGCCTACAATCAGGCGCAGAATGATGACAACGCGAACATGGCGCTGACCCAGAAAGCCATGGATGCGGATCTGTTTGTGAATGGCCTCCAGATCACTTCCGCCTTAAACCAACTCACGGAAGTGGCGCGTGGCACCACGATCAACCTCAAGGAGGCCACTAACGGGAGCACCGTCAATATCTCCGTTACCCGTGATTCCAGCAAAGTTGTTGAACGGGTCCAGGGCTTTATTGATTCCTACAACGAATTCAAGGATCTGTACGACGAGTACACCCGATTCAACGCAGATACCGGGGAGTCCGGTATATTGCTCGGTGACTCTGCCCTGCGGCAGGTACAGAGCCAGGTGCGGCGATCGCTCGGCCAATTGGTCGATGGCCTGGATAACAGCTCTTTTCGCACCCTCGCCGACATCGGCATCTTTACCGACCGCAGCGACGACTTCAAGCTGGCACTCAACACGGAAAAACTGACAGCGGCGTTCAACGAGTCCATCAACGATTTCACGGGTCTGTTTGCCGAACGCACTGATGCCACTGATTCGCTGATCAACGTGATCACCAAGACCCGGAATACCGAACCGGGCAGTTATGCGGTGAATATCGAACAGTTGGCCACGCAGGGTACGTTTGAGGGCAAATCCGCGTCACCGCTGGATTTCGCAGGAGCGGTCACCATTGGCGGTGGTAATGACGAATTTCGCATGAACCTGGATGGCACCACGGCAACGGTGCGTCTGGAACAGGGTGACTACGCCTCGGGCGATGACCTGGCACTAATGATCCAGAACAGCATCAACAACACCGAAGCCTTTCAGGACCGTGGCCGCAGTGTCACTGTCAACTTTGACGCGGACAATCAGAGCTTCAATATCACGTCTTCGCGTTACGGCAGTGCCAGCCAGGTATCCTTTGTATCCATGGATCCCACGGTGGCCAATACGCTGGGATTCACTCTCCCGGGGCAGGGCAGTGTAACCGGTCAGTCGTTCAGCAATCTGGGCGAGAAGGCATTCGGTGCGACGACCAGTCCGGCGAGCAAAGAGGTATTCGCGGACGATGCGTTCGACCTGAGTGCGAATCCCGTCAGCTTCGATCTGACGGTCTCGGGTGTCGGAGCAGAGGACGGCACCTACAGTTTCACTCTGGATGAAGATCTGTCCGACCAGTTCGATAACGACGGCAATGTCACCACAGACCGGGATCGCGAGGATATGCTGTCGTACATCAACTCCGAGCTCACAGCGCAAGGCCTGGGTGGCGTTGTGTCGGCAAGCTTCAACAGCAGCAATCGTCTTGTGTTTTCGACCTCTCCAGAGGCGGGTTCCCAGTCACTTGAGCTGAGTAATGTGGTGGCGGCCAATGAAGACCGATTCGGCCTGGCGGATGCGGCGGGAACGGCCACTTCCGGCGTCGACATCGCGGCCAATACAGAATTCCAGATTGGCTTTTCAAACCGCTACGGTGAAGGGGCATCCGGCGCCATTACCGTGCCCGCCGGCACCTATGAAACATCCGCCGACCTGGCTGCGGCCATTCAGACCGCGATCAACAATGACGCGACAGTTCAGGCTTCTGCCGTTGGCGCCAAGACCCTGTCGGGAAGCCGACCCATTGGCGATACCATCGATTTCAGCTCACGCGCCTCCGGCTTCCAGTTTGACTACAACGGCAACACGCTGGATGTACGTGTGGACAGCAATGCCGGCAGCGATGTGAACGGAGACGGGAACATCGACAACCTGGACAATATCCAGGCCGCGATCAATACCGAACTGACCGCCGCTGGCCTGAACGCCAACGATGTGGTCGCCGACATTGAGAACGGGGGCCTGATTCTGCAGACCGTCGCCACGGGCAGTTCGGAATCGCTCAATGTGCTGTCGGACGGGCAGGGCGATGTGACCACCGCGGCCAACCAGCTCACCGGTGGCGTCGATTTCTCGGCTGACCCCGGCGCTTTCTCCCTCCGGGTGGATGGTATTGATATTGATGTGGCACTGGATCAGGACCTGAGTGGTGCATCGCAGGAAGACACACTGGCTTACATCCAGCAGCAACTGGATGAAGGCCTGGTTGGCGCAGGCGGTGGCGGTGAGTTCCAGGCCGGTGATGTGGTGGCGAAGCTGAACGCCAACGACGAACTGTATTTTGAAACCCGCTCGAAGAATGGTGAGAAGACCAGCGCCACGTTCGGAGCGCTCGCGTCCATAGAAGTCACTAATGTGAGTGGCTCTGCGGATACGGACCTGGGTATTGCCGTTGGCGGGCCGAACCTCGCCGGTGAAGATGCGTTTGGCCTGGAGAGCGGCAAGGTTTTCGGGTTCGACGCTCAGACCACAGTTTCCTACAACGAGACGGACGATGGCCGTGGCTCGTTTACCGTAGCGTTCGACAACAGCACCCGCGTTGAATTTACAGCTGTATCGCAGACTGCCGCGTCTCAGCTGGGTTTTACACTCCCCGACGGCACTGAAACCCAGGTGGAAACCGGTCAGGATGTGGCAGGCACTATCAATGGCGTAAAAGCCAATGGGCGGGGCCAGGTTCTGACAGCGGGCAGCGGCACGGAAGCGGCGACCAATGGCTATATTCTGGGCTCTGAAGGATTTGACTGGTCACAGGCGGTCGAGCTGGACGGCAATACGAATTCGTTTCAGGTGACGGTAGACGGTACTCAGTCCGGTACGATTGAACTCGAGGAAACGGTTTATGCCAGTGGCTCGGCGCTGGCCCAGGAAATGACCCGCAAGATCAACGCGGACACAAACATCGCGTCTGCGCTGAAGTCAGTGGAAGTGCAGTTTGACCCCGAAACGAATCGTTTCGGTATCTTTTCGAGTAGTACGGGCGAGGATTCAAAAGTCCGGTTGAACAGTATCGACGGCGCCCTGTCAAATATCACAGGTCTGTCGACTACCTCCGAAGTAGTTGATGGCAAGGCCGCAACCGGCGAACCGAACCCCGCCGAGGGATTTCAGATTCGGGTGCTGGGTGGCCAGACGGGTAGCCGAGGCAACCTGAATTATATAGAAGGCGTCTTCAGTCAGCTTGAGAGTCTTTTCTCGGAAATGCTGGCGTCGGATGGCACGATCACGACGCGCCTGGATCGTCTTGATCAGGAGCTGCAATCGGTGAACGAACAGCGCACTGACCTGGATCGACGCATGGCCGCGCAGGAAGCGCGCCTGCGGTCGCAGTTCGCGTTCAATGACCGGATTATCTCGCAGTTGCAGAATACGGAAGATTTTCTGACGCAGCAGTTCGAGGCCATGAACGCCTCCAACGATTAATCGCACGGTCAATCAATCGCGTCCAAGACGCCGTGTAACGGGACGCTCCTTGTATGTTTATCCCCACGAAAGGTTAACTCCCTTTCGTTCAGGCCGAGGGTGAGCCTGAACGCTCCCGGAGGTGCCGTCGGGCAACCTCGACTGTAGATGAGCCACCCTCGGCCGGTTTCAGGTTCCATCGCTTCTGGTAGATTATCAGCGTGTCTTCGGAGAGGCCGCTGCTCCCGGAAGCAGCCCACTGGGCTGACTTCGCTTGTAGAGGGGCTCCCTGCCTCCTTGCTCATGTCGAAGAGTATCCGGAAGCCGATTCGCATCGGACTTCGCATCACAAGGTCGACACAGCATCAAGTACGAGGTCAGGGAACCGAAGGCTATTGTGCAGAATCTGCTACGAGGAGTCCAAACCATGGCCTGTTTCGCCGGTATCGACGTGTCCGCCAAAACCTTCGACCTAGTGATCCGTCGTGATGACAAAAACGGGAAACCCGGGACGTTTGACCAGACGCCCGAGGGCTTCAAGTCGGCCGCCAAGATACTGAAGAAAAAGGCCGTAGAGCGGGTGGTGATCGAATCCACCGGAGTCTACTACCTGGATCTTGCTGTAGCGCTGGCCGATGCCGGACTCCCCGTGAGTGTGGTAAACCCACGCATGACCAAACACTTCGCGGATGCCCTGCACGAGCAGACCAAGACGGATGCCCGGGATGCGGCCATGCTGGCCGAATACGGGCAGCGCATGACACCGCGTCTGTGGACGCCTCCGGATCAATCGCTGATGGCATTGCGGGATGTAGGCCG
Organism: Natronospirillum sp.; assembly: GCA_965602035.1. Classification (GTDB taxonomy): domain Bacteria; phylum Pseudomonadota; class Gammaproteobacteria; order Pseudomonadales; family Natronospirillaceae; genus Natronospirillum. The sequence continues at coordinate 350,906 of OZ271919.1, forward strand.
TCAGATCAACCGGCTGGTGCATGCCCGCACACAGGCCAAGAACCGGCTGCACGCCCTGGGTGCCAAGCAGGGCACGCTGTCACTGCTGGTAGATGATGAACGCGAAGGCATCGAACAGCTCGATAAGCGCGTTGAACGCCTTCGTCAGGCCGCTTTGCAACTGATCAGCGAGTCTGAATCCCTCAGTCGTCAGTGGAATCGGATCCGCCCCATCAAGGGCATCGGCGAGGCCAGTGCAATCGCCATACTCGCTGAACTGGCGGTACTGCCGAGCGACATGAAAGCCAATCAGGTGGCGCGCTACGCGGGGCTGAGTGTGGTCAACAAACAGTCCGGCACCTCGGTGCGAAGCCCGGGACGCCTCAGTAAAACGGGTAACGCCTATCTGCGTGCCGCCATGTACATGCCGGCGCTCTGCGCCAGCAACACAAACCCCGTGACCAAGGCGTTCCGGGATAAACTGGTCGACGAGCGCGGCAAGAAACCCATTCAGGCGACCACCGCTGTCATGCGCAAATACCTGACCGGTATCTGGGCATCACTGCAAACCGATACTCCGTTCGAGGCCGAGCGCCTGTTCAGCGAAAAAACAGTTGCTCGTGGTTGACCTCAAACAGAGTATCTACATGCAGGAGCTGCCGGAGGCTGCGATAACCCGGCGAAAGGTGAGGTTAATACGCGGCCCCACCGGCTTCGCGGTTTTGGGAACACTGTGATCCCAGACTTTCTGCGTGTCTCCTTTCATCACAAATAGATCGCCATGTCCCAGTGGCCATTCATGGCGATTCTGCTTATTCTTTTTCTCGCGCAGAACGAAGCGCCGTTCGGCACCCAGTGTGATCGACGCAATCACCGGATTCGGTCCCAGCTCTGATTCGTTGTCGCTGTGCCAGCCCATGCCGTGCTGCCCGTGCTCGTAATGGTTGCACAGCACGGAGTTGAACAGCGCCTCCAGATCATCACCCAGCCGTTCGGCCAGCACCTTCATGGCGGGGTGCCAGGGTGTCGGATCAAAGTCCTGGCCTGAGTAGCGGTAGCGGGCGTCCCGATCACCCATCCACACTTGTGAACGCGGCTGCCAGACCCACCGCCCGAACAGGTAGATCTGTTCCTGACGCCAGGGCAACTCGCGCTGGAATACGGTCCAGAGCTGATCTGCCTCGCTCGCTGTGAGATACTTCGGCACGAATTGGGAATCGGGTACAGGATGCGTCAATGTCAACCTCTGCTGAAACGGCGCGTGACTGGCTGAAACAGGAACAGCCCGGCACGGAACGTGTACAGGAGATGATACAGAAACTGCAGGACCGAATCGAAAAGGCGCCAGCTGACGATCCGCGGGTTCAGGGGTCCATTGAAGCCCTCGATGTGCTGGAAGCGGCTCTCGATCAGAGCGAGTCGGGGCAGCCAACATCCTCTCAAACGCAAGGAATGGAGAGCGCGGAACTGGATCTCAGCCCACTTGTTGACCATGCCCACGTGGCAGAGGAACGGCCGGCCGATGAGAAGCGCGCCGCGTTCGAGGCACTGAAGAAACAACTGGACAGGAAATAATGGCGGAACAGAACGATACAGAAACCGTTGTCGCAGAGCTGATTCAACTGCTCAGCCTGGAGCAGGCCGGTGATGCCCACTGGGTGGGCCACAGCAAGGACTTGGGCTACCCACGTGTTTACGGTGGGCAGGTGATTGGCCAGGGGTTGTCGGCGGCCAGCTACACGGTGGACGGCCGTTTGCCGCACTCATTGCACGCGTATTTTGTGCGGCCGGGCGATGTGCAACTGCCCATCGATTACAATGTGGAAGTTGTCCGGGACGGCGGCAGTTTCAGCGTGCGCCGGGTCGTCGCCAGCCAGGCAGACCGGACGATTCTCGTGATGACGGTGTCATTCCAGGTGCCGGAAGAAGGCCTGGCGTTTGCCAAGTCCATGCCCAGCGTGCCGGGCCCGGAGAACCTCACGAGCGAACTCAAGCACTTCCGTGACCATGCACAGGAAATCCCGGAACCGAAACGCAGCCAGCTCACGGCCACCCGGCCCATTGAATTCCGCATTGTGGAAAACCAGAACCCGTTTCGCCCGCAGGTGGGTGTGCCCAAGCGGCATATGTGGATCCGCTCGGCTGCGCCCTTGCCCGATGACCTGAGCGTGCACCGTTCCATGCTGGCCTATATCTCCGACCATGGTTTCCTGCCAACGGCTCTGGTGCCTCATGGCCTGTCCATACTCACGCCGGGGTTGCAGGTGGCCAGCCTGGACCATTCCATGTGGTTCCACCGGGATTTCCGTCTCGATGACTGGCTGCTCTATGTGGCCGACAGCCCGATCTCATCGGGAGCACGCGGGTTTGTCCGGGGTGAGATATTCAATCGGGCCGGAGAACTGGTGGCCTCAACGGCTCAGGAAGGGTTAATGCGACTGCGCGAGACTTCATCATGAGCACGGAGTCGCAGGCGATTGCCGTTGGAATCACAGGGGCGTCCGGCGCCCAGTACGGCCTGCGTCTCTGCGAGACGCTGTTGCGTGCCGGTATACCAGTCTACCTGATGGTATCCAAGGCCGCCCAGATGGTCATCGCGCTGGAGACCGACTGGCAGTTGCCATCCCGTCCGGAAGCGATGAAGGCCGCGTTGTGTGAAGCCTGGCAGGTGGAACCCGGGATGCTCTCGATATTCGGTCGGGAAGAATGGACGGCACCGGTTGCCAGTGGTTCCGGTCATTGGCGCGCTCTGGTGATCTGCCCCTGCAGTACGGGAACGCTGTCTGCGGTTGCCCATGGCGCCAGTGATAACCTGGTTGAGCGTTGCGCGGATGTCGCGCTGAAAGAACGGCGGCCGACACTGCTGGTTGTTCGGGAGAGTCCCTATTCGCGGGTGCACATTCAGAACATGCTGGCCGCTACTGACGCCGGTGCGGTGATCGTGCCCGCGAGTCCAGGTTTCTACCATCACCCGAAGACCATCGATGATCAGATCGATTTCATTGTGGCACGGGTACTGAACCTGCTGGACATTCCGCAGTCATTGATCCCCGCCTGGGGCGTTGTCCCCGGAAAGAGCAGTCGCGATCGCTGATACGCGCTGTCGAGCCAGCGCCCGGCCAATTTCGGGACCTTTGAGGCCGGCCTGCACCAAAGGCTCTGCCGTGACGTTCCGAGCTTTTTCCAGCGCGTTCCATATCGCCCGGAAATTGTCGCTACCCTCCGGCTGGCAGATCACACGAGCCGCTGCCAGCAGATCGGTCAATCCACCCGTGCCATGCCAGGCTTTGGTGTCGTCGAAGAGTGCCAGTATCTGCTCGGCATCAGGCGCACTAGCGCTGACCAGAATCGGGAGCCACTGCCGGGATACCTGCGCCTGGCGAAGCAGCGCATTGCTCACCTGAAGTCGCGTGGCCAGTCTGTCTGTTGCCTCCTGGTCTGCTGTGGCCAGCGCCATGAGCGCGAAGCGTGCCGCGAGCGCAGAATCCGACATGGCCGCCTTATCCAGTGTGTCGATCAGCAGGGCTCCGGCCGGGTCTCTGGCACCGGTAATGCCGGACAATTCGGGCAACACCGGCTCCAGCGCGCCGAGGTCATCCAGTATCCGGAAAAAGACTGAGGGCTTATTAGTTAGCAGGGCTTTCTCCAGGTCCTGCCAGACGCGCTGTGGTGTCAGGTCGGCCAGCATTCCCTGTGCCACCATAGTACGCATGAGTGCAGTGGTATCAGGGTGGACCTGAAAGCCGTACGGCGCCAGCCGCGCGGCAAAACGGGCCACGCGGATTACCCGCAACGGGTCTTCTGAAAACGCCGGCGATACATGGCGCAGGAGCCTTCGCTCCAGGTCAGACTGGCCGTCGAAGGGATCGACCAGCGTGCCATCGGGCTGCTGGGCGATCGCATTGATCGTCAGGTCACGTCGTTCCAGGTCCTGTTCCAGCGTGATATCAGGCGAGAAATCGCAGACAAATCCGTGGTAGCCGGAACCCTGCTTCCGCTCGGTTCGGGCAAGTGCGTATTCTTCATGCGTTTCCGGGTGCAGAAACACCGGGAATTCGGCCCCAACCTGGCGAAACCCCTCAGCCCGCATCTGCTCCGGCGTGGCGCCGACAACGACCCAGTCCCGGTCTTTTACCGGTTCGCCGAGCAGGGCATCGCGCACGGCACCGCCGACCAGATAGGCTTTGAAAGGTAGATCTGTCATGGCATGAGTATCGCATGAACCTTTGACAATGCCGAGGCGTAAACACCGGGTACGTATCGGATATTGGCCTAATGATTTTCCGGGACAGGCCGATAGCCCTGTAGATGATGTCAATTCAGTTGGCAGGTGATTACATGGAGTCGATTATGATCAGACGAATCATGCCATTGGTGGCGGTAATGCTGTTGAGCGGGTGTAGTTGGCTGCCTTTCAGTGGCGAAGATGAAGAAGCCGCGCGTCAGCAACAACAGATTGACGCCATCCTGGAGGAAGTTCGTTCCTTCAATGAGAACCTGCCACCCATGGAACCGGAAATTCTGCAGGCGGCCGGTTACGGTGCGGTGAACGAGCAGGCCAGCGGCCTCAGCAGCACACAGCAGCGGCTGATGGCCATGCGGTCGTCGAAACTGGACGCCTACCGGACACTTGCCGAGCGCGTATACGGCACGGCAATCGTGGGTAACACCACCGTTGAGAACCTGGTCGTGCGGGATGACCGGTTCCGGGCCTACGTGGATACTTACATCTACGGTGCCCGGGTCGTCTCCCAGGACCCCATGCCCGATGGCGGCTATGAAACCATTGTGGAAATGGTCATCGATGAAGGGTTCCGGAACTGTCTCGTGAACCAGCAGGACTGGCGGCGCAATGGGCGGTGTAACTCCGAAGTGGTACACAGCCTCGACTCGGTTCAACGTAACGACCTGCGTAACCAGGGGCTGCAACAACGGGATTCCGGGCTGTATTTCCTGCAATAAAATCATCGCGCCCTCCGGACGCTCCTACATATCACGCCCTTCGGACGTGCCTACATACCGCGCCCTTCGGACGCTCCTACAAACAAGCACCTGTAGGAGCTGCCGGAGGCTGCGAATCCTCGATGGTATAAATCTTGCTGCGATAACCCGTCGCGACGATCTGTTGTCGCCGCTGCAGGACGGGAAACCATGACGCACAGAATACACGCGCTGCTCTCTATTGCCTTACTCACCATCGTCGGTGCCGTGTCGGCACAGGACGCGCGCTACCAGCCCACACCGGAACGCGACTTCGTGAACGCCACAGGCCGAGCGGAAATCATCTACAACGATGAATACAGCGCCCGCGTCCGGGCACTCCGTGATGCCATTGCCGAGGCTTCGCTTCAGGGCAGCGTGCAGGTGCGCAGTACACAGGCTGTTGAGAATGGACGCCTGTCCGTGAACCGCCTGCGCGTCCAGTCGGCCGCGAGAGTATCCGATGTCGAAATTCTCAGCGAAGGGCCGTCCAATGGCTTTTACGTGGTCGATATCCAGGCACGGGTGTCATCGGAAGAAACCTGTGCCAACCATGTGATGAATGATTTCTCGAAGTCTCTGGCCGTGACCAATTTTCCTCTTCAGACCCCGGCCGAAGCCACTGAAGGCCATCTCGGTTCCGTCGACCGGGCCCTGGCCGGCGAACTGGCGGCCATGCTCTCGGCACAGCGTTCGGTGCGACCGCTCAACGCAGGCCAGCTCCGGCTGTTACCGACGGCTGAATCCGCACCCACGCGACGTCTCGGTAGCAATGAGCTGACCAGAGCCATGACGATGGCCGACCAACTGGGAACCCAGTTTGTCCTGTCGGGGGTAATAAGAGACCTGAGCGTGTATCGCGGCCGACCGGACGATCAGGACACCAATAGCCTTGGCGCGTTGCTTCGACAGCTACCGGGTATGCCACGCCACCGCAACCTGGTGATTGATGTTTTTCTGCACGATGGCCTGACCGGCCAACTGGTCTCCGAGACCCGTTACGCAACCCATGGGCAGTGGCCGTTCGCCTCGGATGACATCATTGGTTTCCCTTCGCCCGAGTTTTACCAGTCGGACTTCGGGCAGCAGGCACAGACCCTGATCAACCAGATTGCCTCGGACGTTGCCGGGCAGTTGCGATGCCAGCCGTTTGTTTCGCGCATCGCGCGGGTGGACGGGCAGCGGATCACAGTGCCGGTGGGCGCTGAAACCGGGCTGAGGCCAGGCGATGACCTTGGCCTGTACCGCACGTCAGATGGATTCGCACGCGATCAGGATCGCCTGCAGACCATCACTGACACGCGACTGGTCGGCCGGGTTGTTCAGGTGCAGCCGGATCTGGCGATCGTTGAGATCCCCGTGGGCGCCTCTCAGTTGAATTTGCAGGCCGATGATCTGGTGTTTGCCTGGTAATCGCAGCCCTCGGAGAAATCGCAGCCTTCGGCAGCTCCTACATATCGCGATCAACTCGCGCGTTCAGTATGACGTTCACCGGTGTCGAGGTCATACAGCGTCAGCCAGTTGCCCCAGCAATAGCCGGTATCCAGCCCGATGCAATCATCGCGGCGGGTGTCCCCGAGCAGCGCTGCCCAATGACCGAACACGATCTGCCAGCCATCCGGCTCACGTAGCTCGTACCAGGGCGCAAAACCGTCCGGCCGTTCTTCCGGTGGGCCACTGTGCGCGAACTCCAGACCACCGTCGGCACTGGCAAAACGCATACGGGTGAAATAGTTGGTCAGGGCACGCCAGTAAGCGGGCCCTTTCGACGGAAGGCCGGGCGTTGTGAAATCCTCATTGCCGTAGAGGTCTGCCAGATAGGTCTGGCGGGTGTCCGGCGAAGCAAGCACTGACTCGAGAACGCGCGCATGGCGCGCCGCGTCATCGACCGTCCAGACGGGCGGGATGCCGGCATGCACCATCACCTGCCGATGGGTATCGTCACGAACCAGCAATGGCCTCGTGCTCAGCCAATTCAGCAACGGCTCCCGACCGGGATAGTCCAGAATATCGTTCAACGTATCCTTGCGTCGGGGCTTTCGCGTGCCTGCGGCCACCGCCAGCAAATGCAGGTCGTGATTGCCCAGAACCACCTGGCAGCGCGGCAGTTCCGACAGGAACTGCAACACCTCGACATTCTCCGGTCCCTTGTTGACCAGATCGCCGACGACCCAGAGTTCGTCCTGACCACGCACAAAACCGACCCGGTCCAGCAGTACCAGTAATGGCGTCAGGTTTCCCTGCAGATCCCCTACAGCAAATCGGCGCATGAATCCGGTTGTCCTTCTGTTGGTCGCTCTGTGGCTATTGTGGCGATAACGCGTTACTCATGGAAACGAACTGAGCCACTGTCAGGGTTTCCGGCCGTGCGGTCGGGTCGATACCCAGTTCGTTGAGCATTTCCGGGCTCAGCCACCCTTTGAGATTGTTCCGAATGGTCTTGCGCCGCTGGGCGAAAGCCTGTCGCACCAGAGCGCTCAACTGGCGTTCATCCCGGGCCGGATGCGCAATGTGTGTATGCGGCACAAGGCGCACAACGGAAGAGTCTACCTTTGGCGGCGGCAGGAACGCGCCGGGAGGAACGGTGAACAGTGGCACAACGGAGCAATAGTACTGCACCATCACGCTGAGCCGGCCGTAGGATTTGTCGCCTGGCACGGCTCCGAGTCGGTCCACAACTTCCTTCTGCAGCATGAAATGCATATCACGCACTACATGCCGTTGCGCCAGAGCATGGAAGATCAACGGCGTCGAAATGTTGTAGGGCAGGTTGCCGACCATTTGCAGGCCAGACCCGCTGTGATCAAACTGGGCCAGATCCGTCTTCAGAGCGTCGGCATTGATGATGGTGAGCTGAGATTCGGCATACCGAAACAGGCGCGCACGCAGAATCGGAGGTAGATCGCGATCCAGCTCCAGTGCGATAACGCGGGCGCCAGCTTCCAGCAGTGCCTCTGTCAAAGCACCCCGGCCCGGGCCGATCTCGACAACGGGAACGTCCGGCTGCGGACGAACAGCCGATACAATATGGTCGATGACCGAGTTGTCCTGCAGGAAATTCTGGCCGAACCGTTTGCGCGCCTGATGCACCATGCTCAGTGCCCCGTCGCCTGACGGTTCCTGACCATGAACTGGGCATATTCGAGAGCGGTTTCCAGGCTTCCGGTATCGGCTTTTCCGGTGCCCGCGAGATCCAGCGCCGTGCCATGATCTACCGACGTGCGCACATAGGGCAAACCAAGCGTGATATTGGCCGCACGGCTGAACCCTTTGAATTTCAGCACTGGCAACCCCTGGTCGTGGTACATGGCCAGCACCGCGTCACCCCGCGCCAGAACGTGGTCGGTGAACAGTGTATCGGCCGGCAAAGGGCCTTCAATTCGGAGCCCCTGTCCTGCGAATTCGGCGAGCACCGGCTCAATGACCGTCTGTTCTTCGGTGCCCAGGTGGCCGTTCTCACCGGCGTGCGGGTTAAGACCGCATACCAGAAGCCGCGGCTCGTCCAGCCCGAAGTCGGATTTCAGGCTGGTAGCGAGGACGCGCAGAACGCGCCGTAACCGCTCCGGTGTAATGGCATCCGGCACGTCCCGCAACGGCAGATGGGTCGTTACCAGTGCAACCCTCAGACCCGGCGTAGCCAGCATCATGACCACCTGGTCAACACCGGCTGCCTCCTGAAAGTACTCCGTGTGCCCGCTGAATGGATAGCCGCTGTCTGCGATCACGCTCTTCTGCACCGGCCCGGTTACAATGGCGCTGAATTCACCCGTGGTCACACCGGCAATGGCGCGGTCCAGCAGGGACAGCACATAAGACCCGTTTTCAGGGTTCAATTGTCCGGCGGAAACCGGTGCTGCGCAGGGCACTGAATGTACCGTCATGGTACCGTCACCCAGCGACGCGTTCCTGCCATCCCAGGGCTCGAAATCGATGCTCAGCCCGAGTGCGTGTGCCCGCTCCGACAGCATGGACTGATCGCCGAGCACCACAGCAGTGTGACGCGCCGGCCGGGCCGCCAGTTGCAGGCAGATGTCCGGGCCGATGCCCGCAGGCTCTCCCGAGGTAATGACCAAAGGCGTCATGAGCTCTCACCCGGCATGTAGATATAGGCGCTGTTGCGGATTTCCTGCTGCCAGCGCGGCAAGGCTTCGGCGTATTTCTGTTCCAGCAGGATATTGCGCACTTCGCTGCGCAGCTGTTCCGGCGCCTGATCGCGTTCCCGTTCGTCCAGAACCTCAATAATGTGCCACCCGAACGTGGTACGAATCGGGTCGCTGACCGCGCCCTTCGGTGTAGTACGCACAGCCTCAGCGAATGCCGGCACAAAAACGCCGGCCGGATTCCAGCCAAGCCGGCCGCCATTCTGTGCGCTGCTGTCGTCTGAATAGTTGCGGGCCAGTTCGGCAAAATCAGCATCACCGTCGCGCAGGGATCGAGCAAGCTCGGTCAGCAACGCCTCGGCATTGGCTGCAGTCAGATCACTGCTATTGCTGATAAGAATGTGGCGTACCTGATATTCGGTCACCGGGCGCGGCCGGTCGCCGCGCTGGTCGGCGAGATATATCACATGCCAGCCGCTGTTGCTCTGGAACGGTGCTGAGGCCTGCTCGACCGTCAGCGCCTTCACGGGTTCACGCACCAGTTCGGGGAGATCTTCTGGTTCGCGCCAGCCCAGGTCCTGCATGCGGCGTTGGCCGGCTGCCTCGCGGAGGGTCTGGCCGTTCCTGTTAACGGCATCGGCTATCGCCTGGGCCTGTGCACGTGCGTCTGCTTCCGTGGCTGGAATCAGCACGTGATGCACCTGCAGTTCAGGTTGCGTCAAGCTTTCGCTGATCTGGGTCTGCAGGAATCGGTCGACTTCGGCTCGGGTAACCTGCAATTCCTGGGCGACAAACCGGCGCTGAGCCCGCTGGATCAGCAGATTCTGCCGGACCTGTCGCCGAATGGACGCGTAATCAAGGCCCTGGCGGGATGCCTGATCACGGAATTCGGTCAGCGACAGTCCCTGGCGCTCGGCGACCTGAGTCATTGCCTGGTTCAGCTCAGCGTCTGTGATGGCAATGCCGCGGGATTCTGCCTGCTGCAGCTGAACCTGCTCCATTATCAGGGTGTCCAGGATCTGCTCTCGCAGCACCTCATCCGCCGGCAGCACCTGCGGGTTGCCCTGGTAACGGGCGCGCACTTCATTGATTCGGGCCTGCACATCCGACTGCAGAATCACATCCTCATTGACCACGGCCACGATTCGGTCAGCGAGTTGCTCTTCAGACTGCACTGCCGATGACAGGCAGAACAGCAAGAACAGCATGGTCAGAAAAATCGGTCTTATCACGGTGTTGTCCTGCGTTGGTGGAACTACTCGGTGTTAAAGAGCCGGCCCTCGAATGACGGCAACAGCTCGCGCATTCTGGCGGCGATCTGGTTGTCTCCGCCGAGGCCGCCGAGCCCCTTGAGCGACAGGTTGAGCTGTATCGTATCGAATGATCCCGACACTGGCGACTCCCCTTCCTCGTCATTGACAGAGCGCTGACCCGCCAATTGTATATGCCAGCAGCAGCCGTCGTATTCAAGGCCGACTATTGTCTCGGCCAATGCCAGCCGGTCGGGTTCGTCGGGGCGTTCGAAATTGGCATAGCCGAACGCGCCGAATACCGGTGTAACGGGCACGGCTGCGGCAATCTCAACCTGCTGGACAGGGTCGTCTTCGCCGTCGTTGTCCAGATTCCAGTCCGAGGTAAACCGTATAGCAGCCTGAGGCGGTGTAAACTGATAATCAAGGCGGAAGCGGTACGGCCCGTAGTTGCTTCCATAGAAAGACAAATCTTCTGATCCGTTGTCCGGTGTCCGATCAGGTCGCCAGGCAACTGTGGCGCCAAGGCTATTGAGGTTGCCCTGGGTCAGCCGGTTCGACCAGTTAATGGGACCGGCCTGCGGGTTGGTCCAGTTATCCTCGCGAATGCTTTTGTCCTGCAGCCGTGTCTGGGTGAGGCTGATCTGCTGACTGAGGTCACTGTTGAACCGTAGAGGGCCATCCTGCCAATTGTAAGCGACCCCCGGAGTCAGACGATTCAGGTCGTCAAGACGATCAACACCGGAATTCATCAGCGGCAGCTCGATCTGTCGCTCATCGAGCGGGCGATACTGGTGCACGGTATAGGGCGTCAGTGTCTGATTGGCCGAAACGTTATAGCCATAGCTGAGCCGATGGCGGGTGTCCCAGAGCCAGCGGTTGTAGCCTTCGGCCGGATGCTCTGTGCCGGTCCGCTGCTCATAATCCGGAAACACATAGGAAGTGTGGTCGCCTGTATAGCGCTGCGACAGCGTCCAGTTGTTCCACCGATCGGTTCGGCTCACCACAACACGGTTTCGGTTTCGCAGCCCGAGCAATGGGTCGAACTGATCCGGAGAGAGCGCCGCGATCTCGGGCTCAGGTTTTCGCCGGCGCTCTGCATCAACCAGCACCTGTGTATCCCAGCGACCGGGCGATGGTATTGGCTGACGCACATGCAGGCCGGGTTGCTCAACATAGGCCAGGCCGTCGCGCACCTGATTGCGCGTGGCGCCGGGGTATATGGACTGATTCTGGAGGCGACCGGTCAGGCGGGTATTGGTAGGCGCCACTCGATACCCAAGGGCCAGCGTATTGGTATGGGTTGCCGTGGCACTGTCGCCGTAGAACTCCGGAAAATAGTCGTAGGCACTGCTGTTCCGATAATCCACTGACCAGTCTATCGGGGTGTTGCGGCTGGTTATGGTGAAGTCCAGACCCCACTGGGCTTCGTCCGTGTTCGGGTCATCCCAGCCAGGGTAAACGCCCCCCAATGCATCAGCACGGAAATATCGGTTCAGGTAGCGCGCTTCCTGTCCGATATGGGCGGTCTGCGGCGCGCCCAGATCGGGATCGCCGGTGAGCATCCAGTCGACCGTGGTGGTCGCATCGGCATTGGGTGCGATCGCCCAGTAAAACGGCGTGCTGAGACGCCACTGATCGTAGCTTGAATAATAGGAGATTGTCGGGCGAAGAAACCCGGTACTTCTCTGACGGTTGAGGTTGAACCGGAAATACGGTGTATAGGCCACTGGAACCGGTCCCACGCGCAGTGTGCCGTGATAACCGGTCGCGAATTCCGTATTTCGATCCACGGTCAGCTCGCGGGCGTGCAGAGACCAGCCGAATGCGCCCGGTGCGCACCTTGTTACCCAGGTGTCGCTCAGATTGAAGACGTTGTCCTCCTGGTCCAGGATTCGGGCATCACCATGGAGGTTCGCCTGGTGTAACGTAAAGCGCGCATCATATAACTGGTAGGTGCCGCGTTCGCCCTGCGCATTTACTCGGCCCGCGATCACACCGGTGTCGGGCTGCCGGATAATTCCGCCAGCTGGCAGGGCGAACGTTTCCTCGGCCAGTTGTACATCGGCTGTATCCGCATAGAGTGCCAGCACGTTGCGGGTTATGGTCACATTGCCGTTGAGCGTTACGCGTCCATTCAGCGTGCCGGAGGTTCGGTCTGCAGCGATGCTGGTCTGCTCGGCGCTGAGCTCGGGGGATTGCCAGGGGTCTATAAAGCTGCCAGGGCACTGTCCGGAAATACGTCGCTGTTCGCTGGCTGGCAGTTCGTCGTAGAATACCCAGTCAAGGTAACCGCCGGCAGGGTAGGGTGTGCTACCTTCGGCAGGGTTGCTCTGGCCCGTTGCAGTGGCAGCCAGCACACCCAGTATCAGCGCAACCGCGCCGGGGTAAAACGCATGCGCCCGCCGGCAGTCCCTGCGTGGGAGCGGCCGAACCGGGGTCGACAGGCGCGCGCGCGCTGAACAAACAGGTGCCTTAGTCATTGGGCGGGAGTGTACACGAACCCATGAAGTCTTTGGGCAGAATTTTACGGGCTGTGGACGCTCTGCGCGAGGAAGGTCTGTTTGGCTTCTGGCGCAACCGGAAAAGAAATCATTTCATTGTGGTGACCTTCCGTTGTCTGGGGCAGTTGGCCAAAGCCAAGGGCCGGGTCACAGACGCTGATATTGCGACCGCCGTTGATCTGATGCGCCGCCTTCAGTTGAGCGACGACCAGAGTGCTCTCGCCCGCGAGTCTTTTCGGCAGGGCAGATCACCCAACCTGGATACCGTATGGCTGATTCGGCAGCTACAGCACCGACTGGGCCATGATGTTGATGAGAGCACGTTATTCATGCAGTGCCAGTTTCAGCTCGCCTATGCGGATGGCCAACTCGGACCGACCGACAAGGCACTGATTCAGCGTTGGGCCAGGGCGCTGGGGTTGCGATCTGCCAGGCTTCGCCGCGTGCACAAACAGACCCTGCAGATCATGGCCAGGCAGCGGACACGAGATAACAGGACCCGGTTTGCAATGACGGAGAAAGAGGCGAGGGCGGTACTGGGTGTGTCACCCGAGGCCAGCGCGCCCGAAATCCGGCGGCAGTATCAGCGCGCGATGCATCTGTACCACCCGGACAAGTGGGTGGGCCGTAACGCCACGCCCCGTGAGCGGGCTGACGCAGAGGAAAAGGCGCGGCGGTTGCAAGAGGCCTATGAAACACTGAGGCGCCGGGAATAATCTGCTGCGCTCACCCTAACCGGGGTTATCAACGAACTCCACTTCCCGCTCGGCACCAGCCATGTTCGATTTCAGCCAGCCCCAGGTGCGCCGCACTACCGGTTGTGGTCCATCCCGCAATGGCGTCAGCCAGGCCTGCTCGCGAACCTGAGTGGCCTGCATCCCGGCATTTCGCCGGCTGGCGGCCCGGCGCACGCCGGCAGCCCGGTCGGCGATTTCCCCGCCCATGTACACATCCAGCAGGCGAACGGGGAGCTCCTCCAGAATGTCAGCAACCCGGCCCGACTGGTCATAGGGTGTGTCAATCAATATAAGCCCGACGTTGTCCACATTACCGGCGTTGAGCCCGTCCCGCGCATACCGGGTGGCCGGCAGAGCAGAAGAGCCGACGGCGATAACGACAAGATTGAGCAATCCTCGGCCGGTCAGTTCGCTGATGCCGGCCGACATGCGACTCTGCAGTTCCTGAAAGTACGCTTCGTCGGTGTCCTCCGACGGCGCGGCAGCGGCTACAACCGGTTCAGCAACGCCGATGGTCCGGCGGGGTACCGGGATTGCGGGCGCCGGAGGTAGACTGATGGCCAGCGTTGACCAGCCCGTATCCGGCAGATGCGTGCGCAGCTCCTGCACAATTCGGGGCCAGTCGGGGTGCTGACCACTGTCGTGAAGAATCAGAGCGCCCCCCTGGGGCGACGATGTGGTCTGTTCCAGGAACAAGGCCGGCACAGCCGACCCGTTGGGGCGTGCCAGGCGTCGGAACTGGTTCGCCGGCAGCGCATTGGCATACCGCTGTTCAAGCGTGGCAGCCGATTGCTCGGGGTCGGGCACGACACGATCCTGAGCAGAGACCACAACCGGTATGGACAAGGCCGCTACCACCAATGCACCCGCTATTGCCGACCCCGGGCCACGGCATGAATTCGTGACCTGGCAATTACCCCATGCGAATCGGCGCGCCATTGTCTACAATGCGCTCCGTTTACCCGAACTGCCAACGATCAGGTGATCTATGAATCCGACTCTCATTGCGCCCTCCATTCTTTCGGCCGATTTCGCCCGGCTCGGCGAGGATGTCACCGCCGTGCTGTCTGCCGGTGCCGACGTTGTCCATTTTGATGTGATGGACAATCACTATGTGCCCAACCTGACAATGGGGCCGATGTTCTGCCGGGCCCTGCGCGATTATGGCATCAGTGCCACGATCGATGTACATCTCATGGTACAACCAGTGGATCGGCTGATCGGTGATTTTATTGAGGCCGGAGCGGATATCATTACGTTCCATCCAGAGGCGAGTGACCACATCGATCGCAGCCTGCAACTGATCCGTGACGGTGGCTGCCAGGCCGGGCTGGTGTTCAACCCCGCCACGCCCTTGCACTATCTGGACTACGTCATGGAAAAGATCGATCAGGTGCTGATCATGTCCGTGAACCCCGGGTTCGGTGGCCAGGCCTTCATTCCGGGGACGTTGCAGAAGCTGAAAGATGCGCGAGCCAGGCTGGATGCGGCGGGGCGCACGGATGTCCGTCTGGAAGTGGACGGTGGCGTCAAGGTTGAAAACGCTCATGATATTGCTGCTGCCGGAGCCGATATGTTTGTGGCCGGCTCGGCCATCTTCGGGGCCCCGGACTACGCCGAGCGAATCAGCTCGATGCGCGCTGAAATCGACCGGGCACGCCGCCCGCAGGCTTGAACTGCCGGCTTGCAGACAGTAAAGTGCTACCCATTAATCAGCGCCGGGACTACCACGCATGGTCAGAACAGACAACCGGCCCCGTTCCACCGACCATCGATGGCGAGGCTGACAGTACACAGGTTTCCACAACATTCAGATGTGCTCTGTCGATAGGTCGTTCTCATGGATTTTGATGATTTTATTGCCCTCGGACAACGGGGCTTCAACCGGGTTCCGCTTGCGCGCTCGATTCTGGCGGATCTTGATACGCCGCTCTCTACCTACCTGAAACTGGCCCGTGGCCGTTACACCTACCTGCTGGAATCCGTTCAGGGTGGCGAGAAGTGGGGCCGTTACTCGTTCATTGGCCTCCCGGCAAGAGAAGTGCTGACGGTGCGCGGTCATCACGTGCAGGTGACCCGCGACGACGAGGTGGTACAGGAAGACGCTGACTGTGCCGACCCCCTCGGCTTCATCGAGGAATACAAAGCGCCGTTCCGGGTGTACTCCGACCCGTCACTGCCGCGCTTCAGCGGTGGTTTTGTCGGGTATTTCGGCTATGACACAGTGCGTTACATTGAACCGAAGCTGGCCCACAGTTGCCCGCCCGATGATATCGGAAACCCCGACATTCTGCTGATGGTGTCTGATGAGCTGGTGGTGTTCGACAATCTGAGCGGGCGGTTGCACCTGATTGTCCACGCCGACCCCGGCCAGCCCGACAGCTACGATGCCGGACAGAAGCGGCTGGACGATCTGGCCGATCAACTGCAGCACAACGCCGTGCCGGACCTGCCACTGGATACGTCGCAACCGCTGTCTGAGGACGATTTTGTCAGCCACTACGGGGAGGCACCGTTTCAGGCGACGGTCGAGCGGATCCGCGAGTATACGCTGGCCGGGGATATCATGCAGGCTGTGCCCTCGCAGCGTCTCTCTGCGCCTTTCCCCCATGAACCGGTCCACCTGTACCGGGCGCTGCGCAGCCTGAACCCCTCGCCGTATATGTATTTTGTGGATCTGGGCGACCACCAGGTTGTGGGCAGTTCACCGGAAATACTGTCCCGTGTCGAAGGGGCGGAAGTCACGGTACGACCCATCGCCGGTACACGGTATCGGGGCAAGACCCCGGAGCAGGACCGGGCACTGGAGGCGGAACTGCTGGGCGATCCGAAAGAGATCGCCGAGCACCTGATGCTGATCGATCTGGGGCGCAATGATGTCGGTCGGGTGGCGCAGATCGGCAGTGTTCAGGTCACCGAACAGATGGCCGTGGAGCGCTATTCTCACGTGATGCATATCGTCTCCAATGTGACCGGGCGCCGGCGTGCGGATGTGTCCGCACTGGACGTGCTCCGGGCGACGCACCCGGCGGGCACGCTCAGTGGCGCACCCAAGATTCGAGCGATGGAAATCATCGATGAAGTAGAGCCGGTCAAGCGGGGTATCTACGGTGGTGCTGTCGGCTACCTCGGCTGGAACGACAATATGGATCTGGCGATCGCCATACGCACGGCCATTATCCGGAACGGTACACTCTATGTTCAGGCCGGCGCCGGCATTGTCGCCGATTCCGTGCCCCGCCTTGAATGGAAGGAAACCATGAACAAGGCGCGCGCGCTCATGCGGGCGGCCGAAATGGTCAGCCGGGGCATGGCCGTTGGTGGAGGAGCGAAGCCATGATTCTGGTCATCGATAACTACGACTCCTTTACCTACAACGTGGTTCAGTACCTGGGTGAGCTCGGCGCGGAATTGCGCGTTGTGCGGAACGACGAGAAATCACTGGACGAGCTGGATGCCATGCGCCCGCAAAGGCTGGTGGTGTCACCCGGTCCCTGTACACCGAACGAGGCGGGTGTTTCCGTTGCCGCCATACAGCATTTTGCGGGTGATATCCCTGTTCTGGGTATCTGCCTCGGACATCAGGCGATCGGCCAGGCGTTCGGCGGCCGGGTCGTGCGGGCAAAACAGGTCATGCATGGCAAGACCAGCCCGCTGTATCACGCCGATGTCGGCGTGTTTTCCGGCCTGCCCCAGGGGTACCAGGTAACCCGCTATCATTCGCTGGTGCTGGAGCGCGAGAGCCTGCCGGAATGTCTTGCCGTGACCGCCTGGACCCTCGATGAAGACGGCAATATGGACGAGATCATGGGGGTAAGACACCGCGAGCTGGCCGTCGAGGGCGTTCAGTTTCACCCCGAATCAATCATGACCCGGCACGGCCATGATATATTGCAGCGGTTTCTCGCCGAACCGGCGGGAAGCCGCCCAGAAGAGTGAGAGGATACGTATGGAAATCAAGGACGCGCTGGCCCGCGTAGCCGAGCACGGTCACCTCGACCAGGAAGAAATGCATGATGTCATGCACCGCGTTATGACCGGGGAATGCACGCCGGCTCAGGTCGGTGCCCTGCTGATGGGCCTGCGCATGAAGGGTGAAGCCATTGAGGAAATCACCGGCGCGGCGCAGGCAATGCGCAACCTGGCGACCGGTATCGATGTCCCTCAGACGTATCTGGTGGACACCTGTGGCACCGGTGGCGATGGGTCAAACCTGTTCAATATTTCGACGGCGGCAGCCTTTGTTGTCGCCGCGGCGGGCGGCCGGGTGGCCAAGCATGGTAACCGCGGTGTGTCATCGGTCAGCGGCAGCGCGGACGTGTTGCAGGCCGCGGGTGTCAACCTTGAGCTTGCACCCGAGCAGGTCGCGGATGCAGTTACCCGTCTCGGCGTCGGCTTTCTGTTTGCACCGGCCCATCACAGTGCCATGAAGCACGCGGTTGGCCCGCGCAAGGAACTGGGGCTGCGTACCATCTTCAATATGCTCGGCCCGATTACCAATCCCGCCGGTGTGCGTCGACAGGTGGTGGGCGTGTTCTCAGAAGTGCTCTGCGAGCCTCTGGCGCGGGTGCTGGGGCGTCTCGGCAGTGAGCACGTCATGGTGGTGCATGCCCGTGACGGTCTGGATGAGATAAGTCTGGCAGCACCCACACGGGTTGCCGAATTGAAGGACGGCAAGGTGACCACCTGGGTACTGAACCCGGAAGACGTGGGCATCGAAACCCAGACGCTGACCGGTTTGTCGGTCCAGAGCGCAGAAGACAGCCTGACTCTGATCCGCAGCGCGTTATCCGGGCACGCCAGCGGTGATGTGAGCGAGAAGACCGCTGCGAAAGCGCGCGATATCGTGGCGCTGAACGCCGGGGCGGCGCTCTATGTCTCCGGCCTGGCATCGAGCGTGGCCGACGGTGTCAAAAGGTCGCAAGCGGTAATGCAGAGCGGGGCGGCCTATGACAAGCTGACCGAATATAGTGAGTTCACGCGGGCCGGACAGTAGGCGGCCTGATCGGGAGTACAGAGATGACAGCAGCCCTTGAGGGCGCGCCGACAATTCTCAGACGGATTATCGAGCGCAAGCAGGAAGAGGTCTACACGCGCCAGGAGCAGTTGTCCGAGTCGGAGCTGCGCCAGCGGTTCGTGGACGTGGAGCCGCCGCGCGGCTTTGTGCAGGCGCTGGAGCGCCGCATCGACGCTCGCAGGCCGGCGATCATCGCGGAAATCAAGAAGGCGTCACCGAGCAAAGGGGTGATCCGGGAGGACTTCCGCCCGGCGGATATAGCGCGCTCCTATGCGCAGCATGGGGCGGCCTGCCTGTCGGTGCTGACCGATGTGGACTTTTTCCAGGGCAGCGACCGTTTTCTGCAGGATGCAAGGGGGGCCTGCGATCTCCCGGTTATCCGCAAGGATTTCATCATCGACCCATATCAGGTGACCGAAGCAAGAGCTCTCGGGGCGGATTGCATTCTTCTGATTGCCGCGGCCCTGGACGATACACGGCTCAGTGCACTCTATCGTCAGGCCACCGGACTGGGCATGGATGTACTTCTGGAAGTGCACAACCGGGAAGAGCTCGAGCGGGTGCTGCCGCTGGAGAGCCGTCTGATCGGGATTAACAACCGTGATCTGCACGATTTCAGCGTTGATCTGAATACCACGTACGAGCTACTGGATGCGTGCCGTGACAGACTCGTGATCACCGAGAGCGGAATTCACACGGTGGACGATGTAGCCGCGATGCAGGAGCGCGGCGTTTTCGGGTTCCTGGTCGGTGAGGCCTTCATGCGCGCCGAGGACCCCGGCGCTCACATGGCGGAACTGTTTTTCGGAGGAAACTGATGCCTGATATCGTCAAGATTCTCATTGCCCTGTTTTTCGGGCTGATACTTTTGGTTGCCATTACCAAACGGTTTCCGGTCCATTTGACGGAGAAACAGTCGAGGGTATTGATGTACGTGGCCATGGGTGCCCTTGTTGTGACACTCGTGGCCGGGCTTTTCCGCACTATGTAGGAGCGCCCGAAGGGCGCGAAAAACGGACGTGACCGTTATTATTCCGGGTCTGTCGGCCGCGACGTCTGACCGTAGTGCTGCAGTGGCGCTTCCTGCCCGATCCGGGCCCCGAAAATCACCATTGTTTTTCCCTTGACCCAAATCAGCCCCTGTTCTTCCAGTGTTTTCAACACCCGGCCCACCATCTCACGCGAACAGCCTACTATCTGGCCGATTTCCTGACGGGTGATTTTTATCTGCATACCGTCCGGGTGCGTCATGGCATCCGTATGGGTGCAGAGGTCGAGCAGGGTTCTCGCCACCCGTCCGGTGACGTCCAGAAACGCAAGGTCGCCGACCTTCTGATTAGTCTTGCGGATTCGGCTCGCCATTTGCTCGCCGATGAAATACAGGATGCGCGGGTCACGTTGGGCGATTTCCCGGAATCGGGCATAGGAAATTTCTGCTACCTCGCACTCTGTACGGGTACGAACCCAGGCAGAGCGTTTGTCCATATTATCGAACAGGCCCATTTCCCCGAAAAAGTCCCCTGAGTCGAGGTAGGCCATGATCATTTCCCGGCCGTTTTCATCTTCAATGCTGACCGCTACTGTTCCCTTGACGAGAAAATACAGGGAATCGCTGTGATCCCCCGCGTGAATCAGTGTCGTCTTGGGCGGATGGCGCCGCCGGTCGCATTGCGAAAGAAAATAATCAAGGTGCTTTCTGTCCTGCACTGCCACGGTCATGAGTTTGTCTCACTGTCGTTATAGTCACGCCAAGTCCCGGATCAACTGCTGTCGGTCAGGCTCCAGACCTGATCATACTCCCGGACGTTGCTCAGGGTCCCGGTTTTCTGTTCTGAAAGATAAGCGTTACCGCTCACCGTGTAGCCGCTCCTGTAATTAACCTTTCCAGACTACCGGCATTGGCCAGCAGCGTCCAATCCAGCATTGCTAATACCCGGTCTCTGTCGGAGCGGAGCGCCTCGCGCTCTGTATCGGCCAGTACCGTCAATGTCTGAAGCACAGCGGCCAGAGATTCTTCACCCGTCCGGTGGCTCAACCGGGTGCGCTGATAACGCTTCCTCTGTCGCGACAGGTGGCGTTCAAGCTCGGCCTGACGCAGCCGGACTCGATCCAGGGTGCCCCGGGCCCGGCGCAGTGAACGCTCCCAGTTCACCGCCTCTGCCCGGTGCTGTTGCAGTGATGCCGCGAGGCGGGCTTCATTTTCAAGTTGCTGTTCGCGACTTGCCACGGGAAAAAACTGGTAGCGGAACCGTACACCGAGTGTCGTCGAGGAGCCGTCAGGCTCCGGGTCTGTCCATTGTTTACCGTATTCGGCAAACAGTTCAAGTTCAGGCCAGTGGGCATATCGGGTTGCCTCGACGTCCGCGCGGTCTGCGGCCACCTGATGCCGTGATACAAGCACGGCAGGGGGTAGTATAGCCTGTGCCTCACTGGCCAGGGGTTCGAGAATATCTGCCATACGGCCAAGCGAAAAAGCCGGTGCGACAACGGTGCTGCGATGGGATGGTCCGGATGAAGCCACCCGGGATTGAGCCTCCCTGAGAGATCTCCGCGTATTCCGATAGCGGGAAAGTTGTCGCAACCAGTCATGAACAGCCTGGTCGCGTTCCGAGGCGGTTATCGCGCCGGTTGTGAACGCCGACTCAGCAACAGACCGGAGTTTCCGCCGGTGGCCCAGCAAGTCTCGCTCCAGTGCCAGTGCGTCAGACTGGAACGCCCGCTCGACCAGGCGTTCAATGGCCTGTTTCAACGCATTCTGACGGGCCTGTCTGACCGCCGCATGCTGCTGTTGATACCGAGCGCGCTCGCGTCGCTCCCGGGCCCCGGTGACTGACCGACGCCATCGGTGGAGCAATGGCTGTACGACACCGGCCGTCAGTGATTCGTTGTGGCTGACAACGTCGGGAAGCTTTGTACCGCTCAGCGTGCTCTGTTCAGACTCGTAGCGCGAAACGGCCGTCAATGACAGTTGGCTGCCTATCGGCAGGCTGACGGATGAACGCCATTCCAGCTCCCGGGTCTGTGAATCCGACGACTGATCATGCGCTGATCGCTCGCTCCCGGACAGGTCAATTGCCAGCTCACTGTCCGGAATGTACCAGGCTCGCGCGTTGTCCCAGCGGGCCAGATTATAGGGTAATCGGGCCTCGGCCGATCTGACCTCTGCCGAGCGCGAAATCATTGCACGCAGATAGTCTGCGAGTGCTGAGGACGCGCTGGCCGGAAGTGCGCTGACTGATGTTCCTGTGGCCATGAGCCAGAGGCAGGCGCACCTGACGAACAGCTTACGGTGGCTCATGACGGCTCGGTCCAGGCCATGCGCAGGTGCTCGGCGAAGGGATCAATCAGATAGTTGAGCAGGCGCCGCTGACCGGTCTGAATGCTTACCCGCAGTTGCAACCCCGGTCGGTCGAGACTGCTTGGCTGTCCGTTAACGCCTCCTTCGATGCGCTGAACCTGGCCGCGCGCCCGATAAATGCCTGATTGTTCCGCGTCGCTTTCGGGGTCGATGGCCGTCAACCAGTCAATGGTTCCATGCAGCACGCCGTGATCCTCGGCGGGCGAACCCGCTGCCACCGCCCGAAAGGTCATCCCCGGCTCCACCCATACAGCGTCTCGGGCCGGAATCCGGATCTCCAGATACAGTTGTTCCTGACGAAAAGAGGGACGCAGTTGCAGCAGTGTATCGCCACGGGAGACGAGCTCGTCGCGGCCCCGCACCTCGAGAGCGCTGACCAGCCCGTCAACCGGCGCCACGATCTGATGTTCCTTCAGGAGGTTTTCCCGTCGGACCAGTTCCGCACGAGCCTGCCGATAGTCAGTGGCCAGTTGTTGCAAGCGAGCCTTGTGCTCGGAACCGGCATTCGTCTGCCATGCCAGAAGCCGGGCGCGTTCGGCGGCGATGGCGTGCCGCAGCTCTTCCATGTTGCCCGACTGACGGTCCTTTTCCATGCGCAATGTCAGCCAGTCCGATCTGGCGTCGCGCTGCTGACTGTCAGATCGGGCGCCACTGCTTACGAGCGCTTGTGTCTTGCGAAGTTGGGTGGCGGCCAGATCGACACGCTCTGTCAGAACGGTGAACTGGCCACGGGCGGCGCCGAGCTGGCTTTCAAGATCCTCAATCGCCAGTTCACGGGCGCGTCGGGTATCGAGAATCTGCTGCCGGTAAAGGCTGGTGTCAGTGGGCGGCGTTGTATCGGGCAGAGTGGGTACCGATCTCTGGTGCGACAGGGCATCCGGAAGCAGGGATTGTAACTCGGCAGCCAGCCGGTAGTGCTCGTTGACGATCTGGTCGATCTCTGCTTCCTGCTGTTCCACGCGCAGGCGAGTTTCTTCGCCATCGAGGGTAACCAGTGGCTGACCGGCCTGGACCGGTTCATCTTCACGAACGGCGATGGCGGCAATGCGACCGTCCACCGGGCTGCGCACCGGGAACAGGCGCGCATCAGTCTCGAGATAACCGGCCGCCTCAACCAGCTTGTCGACGGTAACCAGATAACCGGCGGCGACAGACAGAGTAATCAGCAGACAGACTGCCTGACTGATCCGGCGCAGGGTGCCCGGAGTCCGGAAGTGCCGGTGTTCGAGACCGGGGTGAATGAGATTGGCAGTCGCCCGGTCGGTTGTAAGGTCATCGGTTCCATGGAACGGGGCGGGCATCATGCCGGCTTATCCTGCGGCAGTGAACCTGCTGCCCGCACCAGCCGACGGTAGGCCGGCTCCGCGCCCATGAGTTCATCGTGGGTACCAATGGCGATGACCCGGCCTTCGGCCATCATGGCAATGCGGTCGCAATCCGTCAGCGTCGACAACCGGTGCGCAATGATCAGCGCTGTACGCCCCTCACAGGCGCTCATGATTGTCTGTCGAATATCCGCCTCTGTTTTCGGATCCAGCGCACTGGTCGCCTCGTCGAAGATCAGAATGTCGCTGTCGCGCACCAGTGCCCGGGCAATGGCGAGCCGCTGGCGCTGCCCTCCGGACAGGTTGTCACCGTTCTCGCTGAGCGCGGTGTTGGCACCTTCGGGCAATGCCGCCACAAAGCTTCTGCAGTGGGCGGCGTCCAGCGCCTGGTCCAGTGCATTCTGCGGCGCGGTCAGCCGACCGAGTCGGGTGTTCCAGGCAACGGATGTATTGAACAGAAAGCTGTGCTGAGGCACCGTGGCGATGCGTGCCCTGAGCAGGTATTGCGGCAGCACATCGACGTCCCGGTCGCCGATTCGCAACGTGCCGGACCAGGGCTGGTAGAAGCCCATAAGCAGGCTGGTCAGCGTGGATTTTCCGGAGCCACTGGCGCCGACAATGCCAAGGGTTTCACCGGCGCGCACATCCAGGTCGAGGTTTCGAAGCACGGGAGAATCCGGTTCGTAGCCGAAAGTCACGCCCTTCAACTGAATATCACCCGTCAGACGGACAGAGTGGTCACAGTCGGCGGATGCTGCTGCCGAAGCGTGTGCAAGCTCTCCCAGTTTCCGCTGGGCCAGCCGGAAATTGGCCCAGCCCTGGCCAGTCATGACCAGAGACACCAGTGGTTGAACCACGTTGTTGGCCAGCATATTGAATGCAATCAACTGCCCGATGGTCATTGCCTGTGAAAACACTGCCTGCGCACCGAAAAAGATCACAGCCAGCGTGATCAACTGACTCTGAAAGCCGACAACAGCGCTGACGATGGTATTCAGCCGGTCGACCCGGAACTGGCCGTGGAGGGCATCACTCATGGCGGCGCGTGTACGGTGCAGAAAGTAGTGTTCGTTGGTCAGGCTCTTGATGGTCCTTATGCCCTTGAGCAGCTCGATCGTGGCCGACTGAAACCGTGCGTCAAAGTGATAGGCCTGCATCACGCGGGCGCGCAGTGGCAACAGTGAACCGGCGACAGTGAGCGTCATGAAAGCACTGATGGCCAGTACGATCAGCGTGAGCGACGGGCTGTAGACGAACAGCAATGGAACAATCACGAACAGCGACAGAAGCGATACCAGTGAGCCGAGCAATTGGCGTGTCAGAAATTGCGTGGACTCCTCAATCTGTTCTACCAGCTTGGTGAGATCACCGACGGTCCGGCGGTCAAAATAGGGAATGTCCATATACAGGAGGCGACCGAACACGGTTCCTCCCAGCGCTGAGGCATATCGGGCCGACAGTACATGCTCCTGATAATCCCGATAGCACTGGAGCAGGCTGGTCGCCAGTGCCCCGGCGAGGAGAAACCCGGCGAGCACCAGCAACGACCCCTGCGCCTGATACGGCAGAATCTTGTCCGCGAAAGTCTGAAAGCCAAGCGGCGTTACTACGCCCAGAAACGCCACCATCATGGAGATAAGGAGAATACTGCGAATCAGCGGTCCGTGGCGCCGAAACTCCTTCCAGAGAGGATCACCGCCGGCGGGGTCAAATGCCTTCCCGTGCGCGGACTCCGACGGGACCGGATCTGCTCCGGTCGGCGTCGGGGCGGGCGCACAGGCCAGTAAGGGTTCGGTCAGCGCCAGCTCTCGCCTGATGCGCCGCCACGAACCAATGGCGGCCGGTGGCGCGGATGGTTCGAGCGATGTCACGGGCCAGGCCTGCCACCGCCTGTCCTGACGGGTGAGCAGAAAGGCAGCTCCGTGACCATCGAAACCGAACAGACGGGTATTGGCCACCGTGTCGTGCGGCAGCGTCCACTGGCAGGAAAGACCGCTGGTCTCCAGTAACCGTTCGATCAGATCGGCCATTGACACTACCAGGTCAGCGTCAACCTGCATTTCCGGGCAACAGAGCGGCACGTGCCACAGGCGTGCCAGGTACTGGTCGATGGCAACGGCGGTGTCCGCACTCAGACGATCAGGCAACATGGCCGGCAGCCCCCGGAACGAGCCCGGCGGTTCGGCGCACTGTTCCGACAATGGTCCGGCGCAAACCGAACCAGGTGCCCGGGTTGTCGTCGCGCTGTCGCAGAAGCCGAGTCATCGACCGGGCATGCCCCCACGGCGCGATAAAGTCGGCGATATAAAGATGTGGTCCGGCTCGCCATTCGCTGAACGGGAGCGGCTGCGAATCCGCCATCAGGATCTGCGCACCGTCAGTGGTAACCCAGGCCCAGGACACAAAGCCAACCAGGTTCTGCGCCTGATCGCAGAACAATTGAAATTGATTCAGCATCAGTGGTGGCCGGATATCCTCGGCAAGCGCCTGCACCGGCCAGTTGGCGTGAAGCTCTGACTCCACCAGAAGCCGGGCTGTGTAGCCGAGAGCCTGGTAGTAGGACACTGGCTGAACTCGTTGGATCATATTGGTCATAGTGCGGCTTCCCTGCCCGTGAATGTGGATTCCGTTCCAGCAGGGGTTACTGTGCCTGCCGTCCGGAGGGGAAAACAGGCACAAACCGAACACGGATTGCCCTGGAAAGTGACATGTTTCCTGCCTGATCAGCCGTTCAGCCTCAAGCAGATTGCCTGCGCCGGGCGAAATCACTACGATGTAATCGCTTTCAGTAATTATCTGACCAACTGAGGTGTCGCTATGCCCCGTGTCCCATTCAGCCCGACCGCCGTTCTGGCCGACATGACGACCGACGAAAAAGTGCAACTGCTGTGTGGAGCGGATGCCTGGCACCTGCACGGTGTGCCTCGACTGGGTGTCGCCGGAATGACCCTGACGGATGGCCCGCACGGTGTTCGTCTTACAGAGGCTCAGGCACTGAGCGAAGACACTGTGGCCGCAACGGTGTTTCCGGTCGAGTCGGCGATGGCAAACAGTTGGAACCCGTCGCTGTTATCGGCCATCGGCAGCGCGATCGGCCGGGAAGCCCGTCATCTGGGCGTTGGTGTGATACTTGGGCCCGGGCTCAACGGCAAGCGAAGCCCGCTGGGCGGTCGTAATTTCGAGTACTTTTCGGAAGACCCGCAGCTGACCGCGGAGCTGGCTACGGCTTATGTGAGCGGCATGCAGGAACAGGGGGTGGGGGCCTGCATCAAACACTTTGTCGGCAACGAGCAGGAGACTCGACGATTCCTGATCAACGCCGAGATAGACGAACGAACACTACAGGAGTTGTATGTATTTCCCTTCGCCCAGGTGATTCGTCGCGCGTCTCCCTGGACCATCATGGGCGCCTACAACGGGGTAAACGGCACGTACGCGTGCCAGAATCCGGACATTCTGCAACGAATTCTGCGCGAACAGCTCGGATTCACGGGGCTCGTCATGTCCGACTGGTCGGCTGTCCAGGATAAGGAAGCGGCACACAGTGCCGGGCTTGATCTGGAAATGCCCGGCCCGCAGGAGCGGGATAATGAACTCCTGAGCGCCATCGCGGGAGGCCGTGTCAGCGAGGAAACCCTGGATCAACGGGCCCTTCAGGTACTGAACCTGCTGGCAAGGGTACAGTCCTGTCCGTCCGCTGACGTGCCGGTGGACTGGGACAGCCATCATGAGCTCGCCGTGCGGGCGGCAACGGAAGGGCTTGTGCTGTTGAGAAATGAACAATCCGCGCTGCCGTTTCGCACTTCCCAGTCGCTGGCAGTGATCGGGCATTTCGCGCAGGTGCCCCGGTTCCAGGGAGGTGGCAGTTCCCATATGAATCCGCGTGAACTGGATGTGCCTCTGAGTGCTCTGTGCCGCCGCTGGGGCGAGGGAAATATCAGCTATCGCCCGGGGTATCATGGGGTCGAGGTTACCGATGAACTGATCGCTGATGCGGTCGAGGCTGCACGAGAGGCGGATCAGGTAGTTCTGTTCACTGGCACGACAGACAGCATGGAGAGCGAGGGCTTCGACCGTGCTGATATGAAACTCGCCCCGGGGCACCTGCGGCTCATCGAAGCCGTGAGTGCCGTGAACAATCGGGTGGCGGTTGTGCTGCACGCCGGTTCCGCCATGGAAATCTGCCAGTTTGAAACGGACGTACAGGCGATCCTGCTTGCCGGTCTCGGCGGCGAGGGCGGTGGTGAGGCGATTGCGCGCGTACTGGCGGGCGAGGTCTCGCCGAGCGGGCGGCTGGCGGAATCATGGCCGGTCCGGCTGGAGCATAACCCGACGTATGAAACCTTTCCTGGCTCGAAAACCACTGTTGCCTACCAGGAAGGCCTTTTTACCGGCTACCGCTACTATGACTCCAAGGTGTTGCCGGTGCAGTATCCGTTCGGTTTTGGTTTGAGCTATTCCCGGTTTGAGTACATCGATCCGGAAGTATCCGTCCACGCCGGAACCGAACCCGGACTGGTAGGAGGCCGAGTGGTGGTGACGGTGACCAATAGCGGGTCGACCGCCGCCGCTGATGTGGTTCAGGTCTATATTCACGACCGCGAAAGTACCTGTCGTCGTCCGGTGCATGAACTCAAGGGGTTCGCGAAGACCCGCACGCTGGAGCCGGGAGAGTCGGAACGGGTCGAGGTCCCACTGGACGACTATGCATTCGCGTATTATGTACCGCATCTCGGCCGGTTCGCTGCAGAGAGCGGTGCCTTTGACATCGAGATCGGGGCATCTTCCCGTGACATCCGGCTGCGGGAAACGGTTCATGTAACATCTGACATCGAAGTACGGATTCACCCGACACTCAACGATACGGTGCAGGAGTGGCTTGACGACAGCCGGACCCGACCATTGATGCAGGATATCCTGGACGAAATCAGTATGCATGAAGGGCATCTGATGTATGCCATCGTGCTCGGGTTCCCCATTCCCACCCTGATCAAGGGGCTAGGCTGGATGGGTTATGACCGGGCCACCGCCGAGCGCGTTTATCAGCGGCTGGCCGCGGCCGTGCCAGCTTCGTCCGGCTGAAGGTCAGCGGCGGAGTCCAGCGGCTGGCCCGCCCCGAATGAGGCTTTGCCCCAGAGTTCGCGACAGAGCGCTTCCGGCGAGGGGCGGTCAGCCGCCACCAGCCAGCGGGCTAGCACGTCGGCGACGTCCGGGTAGATGACCCGAGTCGCTCGTCCGGTTTTGAGCCAGTGGCGTACCCGGTCGCTGTTGAGCCGGTCGCAGGCGTCGCCCCAACCCAGTTGCTGCAGGGCCAGCGCGTTGGACTCCTGTTCCATCTGGCCGTTGGTCGGCTTTACCAGCAGACGGCGTCCCAGGCTGAGTGCTTCTGATGCCAGTTCGAAGCCGGCACCGCAGATAACCGATGGGCATTGCTGCAGGCGTGCCTGAAAACTGGCACGGCCAGGTGGATGGACATGCACCGGTCCGTAGAGGCCCGAGGTGAGCTGGGCGGTGAAGAAGTGGAAGCGGTACCCGTCGATCTGTCTGAGTGTAGCCAGTACGTCACCGGCTTCGTCGAACGGTAGATAGACCAGTACCGCATGTGGGTCGGGCAGGCTCTGCGATGCCGCACTCGGCGGTTCTACCAGTGGCGGCAGAATCGGCTGATCGAAATGGTACCAGTGTGATCCCAGCGACAGTCCGGCCGGCGCAAACCAGCGCATGAGCAACCAGGCCGGCAGGTTCGCATTGGCGAACGGGATACGATGCCGAAAGGCGTACTGATGGCCGATCCCGATGCTGGGTGTACCCTGCGACCGGGCTGCCCAGGCCGTGACAGGTTCGAAATCCGTGATCACGAGGTCGTACTCCGAGGTATCCAACTGGCGGATATCTCTGGCCAGACGGCGCAGCCTGGCCCGGCGAAGGGTTTGCAGCGGTTGCAGTCTGCCGTGTCGCACCACGAATGTCAGGCCTTCACGCCAGATGAAATCACCGAACGGGGCCATTTCGAACAGATCCTGGCGCGGTCGCCCCGAGAACAGATAATCGACGGTCGCACCGGCGCGCTCCAGAGCCGGCCCTAGGCAACGCGCCCGCGTAATGTGCCCGTTGCCGGTCGCCTGAACACCATAGAGTATTTTCATACCATGAAATCTCCCAGAATCCACCAGGCCACCGCGGTACCCAGAATGGCACCCACGACGGTGTCCGTCGGAAAGTGCACGCCCAGAAAAATTCGCGACAGCGCCACGGAAATGGCCCAGCCATACCAGGCGAACGCGGCGGCGGGCATGACCTGTGTCATGAGCCAGGCGAAGAGAAATGCTCCGGACGTGTGACCGGAGGGGAAACTGAATTCATCGGATGGGCGGATGAAGCTGCGGAAGCCATTAATGGCCTCCTGCGGGCGGTGGCGGCGGAAGCTGTTCTTGCCGCAGAAATAAACGAGGCGCTCCACACTGAATGCCATCGCCACAGCGGCGATCTGTTCGGTTGTGAAGTCGGGGAGCCAGTACCAGAGCAAAAGCGTGAGCGCGACATACAGGGGCCCATCGGCCGACCGCGACAGGTAGCGACTGACTGCGGTACACCGTGCCCGTGATGGGCGGTCCATGAACCAGATGAATGCTCTCAGATCGAGCTGGTGGATACCCGCAAGCAATCGCATAGCGCCTGCCCTCCCCATGACGACTGCAGAGAGTCTGTCAGGAGAGGGTGACAGTGACATTTCATTCCGGTGACATTTTTATGACGCCGATCAGATAATGATAAGCTCGGCGTTCAGGGCGCCTGCCTGCTGCATGGCCTCGAGAATGGACATGACGTCTCCGGGGGCGGCACCAATGCCATTAATGGCATTGACCAGGTCCTCAAGGGTTACTGTCTCTCCCATCAGGAACATGCGGTTGTCTTCTTCGTCCACATCGATTTCCGCATCCGGTACCACGACCGTTTCACCCTCTGTCAGCGGCTCAGGCTGCGAGACCTGCAGCGTATTGTCGATGGTGACGGTCAGGTTGCCGTGAGTGACAGCCACGGATTCCAGCGTGACATGTTTACCCACAACAATGGTGCCCGTGCGGGCATTGACGATGACTTTTGCCCGTTCCTCGCCCGGTTCCACTTCAATGTTCTCCAGCACCGACAGATAGGAGACGCGCTGATTCGCATCTCGCGGCGCGGTCACCCGAACGCTGCCGGCGTCCAGCGCCTGCGCGCTGCCCGGGCCGAGCAGATCGTTGATAGCCTGGGCCATGCGGGTGGCGGTGGTAAAGTCCGCGCGATTCAGGTTGAACGTCAGGTGGTCACCCCGGTTGAATCCGGTCGGAACAGAACGCTCTACAGTCGCCCCGTTGGGAATGCGTCCGGCGCTGGGTACATTGACGGTCACGCTGGAGCCGTCAGCGCCCTCAACCCCGAAACCGCCGACCAGCAGATTGCCCTGAGCCACCGCATACGTGTTGCCGTCCGCGCCGTTCAACGGTGTCATCAGCAGGCTGCCGCCGCGCAGGCTATCGGAATTGCCCAGCGAGGATACGGTTACGTCAATCGTCTGGCCGGGTTGCGAGAAGGCGGGCAGCTCGGCGTGCACGGATACCGCCGCCACATTACGCAGGCGCGGGTCTGTGCCTTCGGGAATCGAAATGCCGAACTGCTGCATCATGTTGCGGAACGATTGGTCGGTGAAGGGTGCGCGGTCGCCCGTGCCGTCCAGGCCGACCACCAGGCCGTAGCCAATCAACTGATTGCTGCGCACGCCGGCGACGGACGCCAGATCCTTGATGCGGTCTGCACCTGCGGTGCCCGCCAGTAACAAGCCCAGTAACGTTCCGATAATCAGGCGACGCATTCGGCACTCCTGCTGTCAATAATACGCATACTGGAGAACAGCCTAGCAAGCTTGATGCCATGGCAGTGTCAATATCCGGTTCCCGAGAGTGGCACCGAATTTGCTAAACCCCATCAGACTCCATCAAATGTGCGTCTGCCGGAGCGAGGCATTGGTCGACAACCCATCGCTCTTATCAATTACCGGCAGTAAACGACTGGAAAGGTGACACATGGCCATACCTTCTTCGATGATGAACGTACCCGGCAACCGGCTCGGCGATGCTACGGTCAATATGGACATCCAGGCACTGGACACCATAAAGCAGCAGGCCCGGACCGACAAGGACGGGGCGCTGCGGCAGGTAGCCCAGCAGTTCGAGGCCATGTTCATGCAGATGATCATGAAAAGTATGCGTCAGGCCACCAAACAGTTGAACGAAGACTCCTTTCTCAACACCCAGTACACCGAACACTTCCAGGAAATGCACGACGACCAGCTTGTTCAGGAAATGGGCAAGGGCGGTGGCATGGGACTGGCCGGCATGATCTATGACCAGTTGTCAGACACCGGCCGGCAACCAACCGGCAATAATGTGCCGGACATCTTGCCGTTTGACCGGGATGGTCGCCCGGAATTGCCGCTTCGGCCACCATCTCGAGGCACCCCGTCGGGCGGCGGTGAGCTGACCACGGAGGCTCCGGCTGTGGGACCGGCGGCAGCCGCAGAGAAGCAATCGGTATTTTCATCGCCCGAGGACTTTGTGCGCTCGCTCTGGCCGATGGCACGGGACGCGGCCCGCCAGTTAGGCGCGGACGCCCGCTATCTGCTGGCCCAGGCTGCTCTGGAGACCGGTTGGGGGCAACATGTTATAGGCGGCGAACAGGGCAGCAGCCACAACCTGTTCAACATCAAGGCGGACCACCGGTGGGAAGGCCCGAAGGCGCGGGTAATGACTCGCGAGTACCTGCAGGGCAGGCCGGTTCAGGTTGCCGCCGATTTTCGCCAGTACGACAGCTTTGCCGACAGCTTTGCCGACTACCGGCACTTTCTCCAGAACAGTCCGCGCTATCAGTCTGCTTTGAACCAGGCGGAATCCGGGCCGGCTTATGTGGCGGCGCTGCAGCAGGCGGGCTATGCCACGGATCCGCGCTATGCGGAAAAGATTGAGCGTATCGCTGAGAGCCCACACCTCAATGCGGTTGTGTCAGCGCAGGAGCTATCGGGTGACTGAGGGCCCTCATCATGAGTTTGCTTAATACAGCGGTTACCGGTATCAGCGCTTACCAGAAGCAACTGGATGTCACCGGCAACAATATTTCGAACGCCGACACGCCCGGTTATTCCCGCCAGGAGGCCCTTACCAGCAGCGCACCGACCATATATCGGGGTGTCGGCTATGAAGGAACCGGGGTTCAGATCGACCGTATCCGGCGTATTGCCGATGAGTTTGCGATCGACCAGTTGCGAACCGATACACAGCAGTTCAAGGGCTTTGAAAGCTACCGGGACAATGTTGAACAGATTAACCAGTTGCTGGGTGATGAGCGTACTGGGTTGAATGCCGCTCTCAGTGAGTTCTATTCGGCGCTTCAGACTGCCTCTGAAACGCCGGGCTTTATTCCCTCGCGGGAAGCATTGCTGGGCAACGCGAAGATTCTGCAGGATCGCTTTCAGGTGGTCAGTGATCGGATGCAGGATCAGCTCAAGGCCGTAAACTCCGGGATTCAGGCTAATGTCCAGGATATCAATGCGCTCGTGAGTGGGGTTGCGGATCTCAATGAGCAGATCTCCTATCGGCAGGACGCCAGCGGCCGTCGCCAGCCCAATGACCTGATCGACCAACGCAACGAAATGCTCCGTCAGCTTTCCGAGATCGTGGACATAGAGGTAGTGGACGCCGGAGCGACGAAGGATGTGTACGTGGGCAGTGGCCAGGCACTGGTGCTGGGCCTGGACGCAAGGCAGCTCGAAGTGTCAGGCAGCCCGGGCGATCCGACGCAGAACGACGTGTTCTTCCGCAACGGCGCTGAACGAATCAATGTCACTGACCGGATTCAGGGAGGCGCTCTGGGTGGTGTGCTGGATTTCCGTGAGGAATCGCTGTTTCCGGCGCTCAACAGCCTGGGCAGACTGGCCATAGGCATTGCCGAGTCATTCAATACGCAGCAGGCGCGGGGTATCGATCTGGCGGGCAATTTCGGCGACGACCTGTTTACCGACTACAACACCAGACAACTGGCGCGCGACCGTGTTCTGCCGTCATCCGACAACAGCCGCCCGCAGACGGGCGTTGCCGAGCTGTACATCGAAGACGTCGCGGCAATGACCACCAGTGACTATGAATTACGGTTTACCGGCCCCGTCGATTTCGGCTATGAAATTGTCCGACTCTCTGACAATGAGATTGTGAAATCCGGTGCACTCACCGGTGAGCAGCCGGAATCGCTGCGCTTTGACGGGCTGGAACTGCGCCTTACCGATGGCAACTTCCGTCAGGGTGACCGCGTGACACTGCAACCCGGGCGCAATATGGCCGGCCAGTTTGAACAGGTGCTGACAAGGCCCGAAAAGCTCGCCTTCGCCTCACCGATTACCGCCGAGTCAAGCCTGGCCAACACGGGTTCCGGTGACATCAATCAGGGCGAAATACTCGATGCCGAAGCCCCGGCGTTTGCCCAACCGGGCGAGCTGAGCCCACCGGTTCTGATCCGGTTTGAATCACCGACCCGCTATACCGTGCTGGATAATTCGGACCCACTGCGGCCACGGGATATGCAACCCCCGATGCGCAATCTGCCGTTCACGCCGGGCGTGGCCAATGACCTGTTCAATACCGATCCGGGGCAGACTCAGGTGACCAGTTACAGTGGCTGGTTACCGACTGTGCCTGCGGTTCAGGAGGCAGGCGAAGCCGATCAGTGGCCGGATAATGATTTCAACGCCGAGCGTATTTCCTTTAACCGGGTCAGTGATGACGGCGGTTCGGAACTGCTCGAACGGGTCAGCACCCCGGCGGGTGCCAGTGCCCGGGAGGTTGCCGCCAGTCTGAGTGGCGTGCCCGGGGTCAATGCACGCGCCTTCACAGAAATGGAAGTGACCAATTTCCAGACGGCCCGGCCGGCGGCCACCGCGGCAGACCCGGTTACTTTCAGCCTGAACGGCGTCGACCTCACCATCCCGGGAAGCGATCTGAGCGACAACCAGCAGATGTTCAGGGAAGGCTTCATACGGGAGGTGCCGGACACCGTTACTCCCGAGTTTCTGGCCAACCGGATCAACACGAACTGGGAGCTGTCAGAGCTCGGCATTACGGCGCGCAGCGATGGTGAATCGCTTCGGATATTCTCGAATTCCGGTGATGACCTCAGGCTGGAAGTCGGCGGCAACCCGAAAGTTACGGGTTCTGCGGACAGCCGCGCCGACAGTGTTGAAATCAGCAACGGCCAGCAGGTACGGCTGGAGGCTACCGGTGCTGATACGCGCGGTTTGCTCACAGAGTCTGCCGGTTTCGACTTCTCCGAACGGGGGCCCTACACCTGGCGTTTTGAAACCCCCTACGGTGAGCCGGCGGAAATCGAAATGACCGGACAATACGAGACGGGCGCCGAAGTCACCGAGGCCATGGCCCGGAAGATTGAAGCTGAGCTGATCAGCCAGGAACGCATCAAGCGCAACGACCCCTGGCTTAACGGTGAAGACGGTCCCGGCCGTGTGGAAGTGAACATTGACGAGCGCGGCCAGGTCAGCTTCAAGGTGCTGATGAAAATGGAAGGTCAGGCCGGCAACGATACCCAGAGGCTGACCATGGGCGGCACCGTCGATGTCGTGCTGGATGAAGGCATCGATATGGAAACCGAGCCCGACAGGGGCAACCTGTTTCCCGGTGACCCCGAACAGTTATCAACCTTTCTGGGGTACCAGTTCCAGATTGATGGTGACCCTCAGGCAGGTGACCGGTTCGAAATTGACTTCAACCGGGACCCCAGTGGTGACAATCGTAACGCCGAAAAAATGGTTGACCTGCAGACGGACAAGTCGCTGAATCGCCGTGAAGGTGGCATGAGCTTCTCTGAAGCGTATTCGCAGCTCGCCGAGCAGGTCGGCGTGCAGACGCGCCAGGCACAGATCAATACCGACGCGGCGCAGGCCACCCGAGAACAGACAGAAAACCGTATTCAGGAAGTATCGGGCGTCAACCTCGACGAGGAAGCCGCCCGGCTGGTGCGTTTTGAACAGGGCTACAATGCCAGTGCGCAGATGCTGCGCGTGGCTCAGGAGATTTTTTCCACATTGCTGGGGACATTCCGCTAGCGGACAGCGGCGGAACACCCCGGATGACCGAGGATCACAATCATGGTTGATCGCGTTTCGAGCTATCAGGTCAACGTTGGCTCCATCAACAATATACTGCGCAATCAGGCCAGCGTAGCCGAGACCGAGGAAAAGATCGCCACGGGCAAGCGGGTGACCACACCCGCCGATGACCCGGTTGCTGCTGCCCGCATTCTGCAGCTCGATCAGGAAATTGAACTGACCGACCAGTACATTCGCAATATTAATTCGCTGACCGGTCGACTCGAGCTACAGGAAGGTACGCTGGAGGGGGCAGAAGAAGTGCTGCAGCGGGTCCGTGAACTGGCTGTGGCCGCAGGCAACGGCTCCACCACACTGTCTGACCGTCAGGCGTACGCCGCCGAGATGGAGGTGCGGCTCGAAGAACTGGTAAACCTGGTCAATTCACGTGACGCCACTGGCGAATACCTGTTTTCCGGCTTTTCCGGCCAGACCCGGCCCTTTGAGCCGGCACCGGGTGGCGGGTACACCTATCAGGGCGACGAGGGGCAGCGTCAGGTACGTATTTCCAATTCGGCCCGGTTGGCGGCCAGCGACAATGGTAAAGACCTTTTCGTGGATGTGCCGGTCGACAATCCGGCGTTCAATACCTATGCCAGCCCCAGGAATACAGGTACACCGGCTGGTGTTATTTCTCAGGGAATTACCACAGACCCGGAGCGGTTTGCGGAATTCTTCCCCAACGATGCCATTATCACCTTCAACAACGATCTCGATGCCGACCCACCGGGCAAGAATTTCACCGTACGGCGGCGCAGCGATAACCAGGTAGTGGATGGCATGAGTAACGTGCCCTACACACCGGGCAAGCCGGTCAGTTTTGCCGGTATACAGGTTCGGATCACGGGGCAGCCGGTCGCCGGCGACAACTTTGTGGTGGAAACCACCACCAAACAAGGCCCGTTGCAGACCATCGGCAAACTGGTTGAGGGGCTGAAAACGCTGGGAGACTCGCCAGCCGACTCGCGAGCGGTCGGCAACCTGATCAGTGAGTCGCTCAATAACCTCGATAAAGGGATAGATAATCTGTCCGTATATCGGGCCCGTATCGGGGCGCGTCTCAATACCGCCGAAACGACCCTGAACGTTCATGAAGACACCAAACTGGTGTCGCAGGACGTGCGATCAGGGTTGGCGGATCTTGATTACGCCAAAGCCGTCAGTCAGCTCCAGATGGAAACCATGGTGCTGGAAGCCGCTCAGCAGTCCTATGCCAAGGTGGCCAGCCTCTCCCTCTTCAACTTCCTGCGCTGATGCCATGCCGCGTGGCGGCGGCGATTCGAATCGAATACACTCCGATCCTGCACTGGAATCAGGAGCCGATATGGCGAGCTGGCGTTTTTCTCTGGGCATTGCGAGTTCCCTTGCCACCTACTGGCGGCCGTTTCGACAGGCCGGCCTGAGGCGGCTTTACCGGCCCTTCATCACACCGGGGGACCTGGTGTTTGATGTCGGCGCGCACCTGGGTGACCGCAGCGTCGCTTTCAGTGCACTGGGCGCCAGAGTCGTCGCACTGGAACCGCAGCCACAGATTCTGCCCTGGCTCCGACGACTCGTGGGCCGCCGTGCCATCACGGTGGTTCCGGAAGCGGTCGGTGCTGAGCCCGGCGAACTGGAACTGGCGATCAGCGAGCGACACCCGACGGTTTCCACTCTGGCCAGTCAGTGGCGGCAGGGGATCGGGGCCGCCAATGAAACCTTTCGGAATGTGCGTTGGGAGCAGCGGGTGACCGTGCCGGTGACCACACTGGATGCCCTTATCGCCCGGCATGGCGAACCGGCGTTCTGCAAGATTGATGTTGAGGGGTTCGAGCTCAGTGTTCTGCAGGGGCTCAGTACTCCGATTCGGGCCTTGTCCATCGAGTTTGTGGCTGGCAGCCTGTCAGGCACTCAGGCGTGTATCCGTCATCTGGGCACGTTGGGTGACTACGAATATAATGCGGTGTTCGGCGAGCGCCGCCGCTGGATCTTTTCTGAGTGGCAGACACCGGACGAGCTGCTGGGCTGGCTGGAGCGGGGTGCCGGCAAGGCCTCTTCGGGCGATATTTATGCCCGCCGCCGTCAGTGATGCGTGAAAGCAGAGCAGTTTATGAGGGCGCCCTTATGGCAACGGGAGCCGCTTTTCGGTATTGTCTGCGGACCTGGCGGGCTGCCAGAAAAGCCCCGAAATGATGAGCAAAAGGTTCAAGTGCATGACAGACAGACCACACTCCCTTGATAAGGAAATGCTGCTTCAGTGCGGTTACGGGGAGATGTTCGGCCCCGGTAACGCGCAGTTGCCGGTGAAGGAAATGCTGATGCTTGACCGCATCACCCACATCGACGACAAGGGCGGCGACTTCGGCAAGGGCGAGATTCAGGCCGAGCTCGACATCGACCCCGATCTCTGGTTCTTTGCCTGTCACTTTCCCGGCGATCCGGTTATGCCGGGCTGCCTGGGTCTTGATGCCATGTGGCAGCTTGTGGGTTTTTTCCTCGGCTGGAAAGGGAATCCGGGTCGAGGCCGGGCACTGGGCTCGGGCGAAGTCAAGTTCACAGGCCAGGTGTTGCCCACCAACAAGCTGGTGCGCTACAACATACAGATGAAGCGCGTGATTGAACGCAAGCTCGTTATGGGTATCGCCGACGGAACTGTTGAAGTAGATGGTAAAGTAATCTACACAGCCAAAGATTTGCGGGTCGGACTCTTTACGTCCGGCCAGATGGAGGGTTGATATGCGCCGGGTGGTAGTTACCGGAATGGGCATCGCATCCTGTCTGGGTAATGACCTGGATACGGTTGCTGCCAATCTGCGAGCCATGAAATCGGGTATCCGCAAAGTTGATGAGTACGAGGCGATCGGCATGCGCAGCCATGTGGCCGGCCGCCCGGAAATAAACCTGGCGGATCATGTTGACCGCAAAACCCTGCGCTTTATGGGAGATGCGGCGGGCTATGCGTACTACAGCATGCAGCAGGCCATTGCCCATGCCGGTCTCGAGGAAAGCCAGTATTCGTCACCGCGCGTCGGCCTGATCGCCGGTTCCGGTGGGGCGTCTTCCGCCAATCAGGTGGAAGCGGCCGATACGCTGAGAGAGCGTGGCCTCAAGCGCGTCGGGCCGTATCGTGTGACCCAGACCATGGGGTCGACCGTGTCGGCCTGTCTGGCCACGCCGTTCCGAATCAAGGGGCTCAACTATTCGATTACGTCCGCCTGTGCCACCAGCGCACATTGTATCGGTAACGCCATGGAACAGATCCAGCTCGGCAAGCAGGATATGGTATTTGCCGGTGGCGGTGAGGAAGAGCACTGGACCCTGTCCAGTCTGTTTGATGCCATGGGCGCACTTTCCACGAAATACAACGAGACACCGGAACGCGCCTCGCGGCCCTATGATTCAGGCCGTGACGGCTTCGTCATTGCCGGTGGCGGCGGTATGATGGTGCTGGAAGAGCTGGAGCATGCCCGGGCCCGTGGCGCCGAGATCATCGCCGAACTGGTTGGCTATGGCGCCACGTCCGACGGTTATAACATGGTAGCGCCTTCGGGTGAGGGTGCCGTGCGTTGCATGCAGCAGGCAATGAGCACAGTCACGGGCGAAATTGACTATATCAACGCCCATGGCACGAGCACGCCGGCAGGCGATACGGCTGAACTCGGGGCCGTGAAGCAGGCTTTCGATGGCCGCGAACAACCGCTGGTTGCGTCCACCAAATCACTGACCGGTCATTCGCTCGGTGCGACGGGTGTGCAGGAAGCCATTTATTCCCTGCTCATGATGCAGCACGGGTTCCTTGCCGGCTCGGCCAATATCGACGAACTGGATCCCGATGCGGTGGGCGCCAATGTGCTGACGGAAACACGCGAGGGCATGACCATAAACTGTGTGATGTCCAACAGCTTCGGTTTCGGCGGCACCAACGCGACACTGGTATTCGAACGCTTTGCCGGCTGATACTACCGTGCCGGTGAAGGAGGGATGGCCGGCATACCGGTGGCCGGCAGTCCGGTGGCCGGCAGTCCGGTGGCCGGCACAGGGGTCATCCCGGGCTGGAAAACAGCCCTCGGAATCACGTATAATTGTCGATACTTTGAACAGTTATACCGTAATACCGGTCGAATCGACCGGCCAACCGTACGATTCCAGCCCATGCAGACTGCATGCGGCCTTGTCCATGTGATACTTTACGCGACCGTTTTTTGATCAGAAAAGCGTCCATACACGTATACCGTGGACGGAATGGTGCCAGAACGTTTAGGAATTGTGACATGAATCACGAACAGCACAGCAAAGGTCTTTACCGCCCGGAACTGGATCACGATAGCTGCGGCATCGGTTTTGTGGCCCACCTGAAAGGTGAGCGCAGCCACAGCATCATCGAGAATGCGTTGTCCATGCTCACCTGTATGGAACACCGGGGCGGTACCGGCTTTGACGTCAAGAGCGGTGACGGTGCGGGAATACTGATTCAGATCCCCCATGAGTTATTGCAGGAAGACATGGCCACGCATGGCGTCCAGTTGCCCGAGCGCGGCGAATATGGCGCCGGCATGATTTTCTTCCCGCAGGATCAGGCTGTTCGTGATGCCTGTCGGACCATTCTGGATGAGAACATTGCCAAGCTCGGTCTCCGGTCACTCGGCTATCGCGATGTCCCGACAGACAACAGCACGCTGGGTCAGGCCTCGCTGAACAACGAGCCCGCAATCGAGCAGGTGTTCATTGTGCCCGGCGAGAATGCGCTGGATCAGCAGGCGCTCGAACGCCAGCTCTATGTGTTGCGCAAGTACACGTCCTGGCGCGTGCGCCGCGAGGTCGAGGGCGTGGGTGACGACTTCTATATGGCGTCATTGAGCACCCGTACCATGGTGTACAAAGGGCAGTTCACGACAGCGCAGGTGCGTGAATATTACCTGGATCTGCAGAACGAAAAGTCCCGGTCGGCGCTGGCCATGCACCACAGCCGGTTTTCCACCAATACGTTCCCGGCCTGGCGGCGTGCTCAGCCGTTCCGGTACCTGTCGCACAACGGCGAAATCAATACCGTCAAGGGCAACATCAACTGGATGCGCGCCCGTGACGACCTGCTCGCCAGCGATTATTTCACCGAAT
The DNA here is from genome assembly GCA_965602035.1 of Natronospirillum sp. Lineage (GTDB taxonomy): Bacteria > Pseudomonadota > Gammaproteobacteria > Pseudomonadales > Natronospirillaceae > Natronospirillum. The sequence goes on from OZ271919.1 coordinate 391,437, forward strand.
CCGAACTGAAAATGCTGAGACCGATCTGTGATCACACACAGTCAGACTCAGCGAACCTCGACCTGGTGATCGAACTGCTCGTTCTGAGTGGCCGGCCACTGGAAAAGGTCATGATGATGGTCATTCCGGAGGCGTGGCAGCGCCAGGAAGATATGGAACCCATGAAGCGGGCGTTCTACGAGTACTACGCCTGCATTATGGAGCCCTGGGATGGCCCGGCGTCGGTCAGTTTCACCGATGGCCGTGTGATCGGTGCCACGCTTGACCGCAACGGGCTGCGTCCCTCGCGTTACCTTGTGACCGAGGACGACACCATCGTTATGGGCTCCGAATCCGGTGCGCTGGTCGTGGATCAGTCCCGGGTTAAAATGAAGGGGCGTCTGCAGCCCGGCCGTATCTTTATTGCGGACCTGGAACAGGGCCGGATCATCTCCGACGACGAGGTGAAAGAGGGTGTATGTTCCAGCCAGCCGTACGCTGAATGGCTGCGCCGCAACAAGATCGTATTGAAGGACCTGCCGGAGTCCCATATCGCAGAGCGCCCGCATGGACCGAAGAGCCTGCGCCGTCGGCAGCAGGCCTTTGGTTTCACTCAGGAAGATCTGACTGTCATCCTCGGTGGCATGGTCGGTACTGCCAAAGAGCCGCTGGGTTCCATGGGGGCTGACAACCCGCTTGCTGTGCTGTCGGACCAGCCGCAGCCGCTGGCGAATTATTTCAAACAGTTCTTTGCCCAGGTCACTAACCCGCCGATCGATCCGATTCGCGAAGAAATGGTGATGTCGCTGCAGACCTATGTCGGCAAAGCGCTGAACCTGCTGGACGAGACCCCGGCACACTGTCGCATGGTGGAAATTCCGCAGCCTGTCCTCACGAACGAGGAGCTGCGCAAACTCCAGCACATTGATCACAATCATTTCCAGTCGGCGACGATTGATATCACGTTCCGGGCCACCGGCAACCCGGGAGAGCTCAAGCGCGCACTCGACCGCGTATGTCGCCACGCTCGTGACGCCGTGGAAGACGGCTATTCCATTCTGGTGCTGAGCGATCGCAAGGTCAGTACAGACCATGCGGGCATACCGTCACTGCTGGCGGTGGGTGCCGTGCACCACTTCCTGATCCGTGAAGGGCTGCGCTCGCACACCGGGCTGGTGGTCGAAGCCGGTGACGTGCGTGAAACGCATCATTTCGCGACCCTGCTCGGCTACGGCGCGGCTGCCGTGAACCCCTACATGGCGTACGAATCCATCTACGAAATGCGTGATTCGGGCGCCATTGAGGAAGACTGGAGTAACGACGAGCTGGTTCAGCGCTATATCAAGGCGGTGAACGGCGGTCTGCTCAAGATTTTCTCCAAGATGGGCATCTCCACACTGCAGTCTTACCAGGGCGCTCAGATATTCGAGGCGCTGGGTCTGAGTTCCGATGTCATCGACAACTACTTCACCGGCACAGTGAGCCGTATTGAGGGCATCGGGCTTGACGAAATCGCCCGTGAGCGCCTGATGACGCACTATCTGGGTTATCCGAGGCGAGTCACCGACGATGAGAACCTGATCCTGCGGTCCGGCGGCGACTACTCCTGGCGCAAGGACGGCGAACGCCACCTGTTCAGCCCCAAGGTCATTTCACTGTTGCAGCATGCCAGTGCAAAAAATGACCGGGCACTGTTCCGCCAGTACGAAGAGGCGGTGAATGATCAGTCCCGGGAGGCGTTTACACTGCGCGGTCTGCTGGAATTCAAGTCTGACCGGCAGTCCATACCGCTCGATGAGGTGGAACCGGCGGAGAATATCTTCAAGCGCTTCGCAACCGGTGCCATGTCGTTCGGGTCTATCTCGTGGGAGGCACACACCTGCCTTGCCATTGCCATGAACCGTCTGGGTGGCAAGAGTAACAGCGGCGAGGGCGGTGAAGATCCGGTGCGGTTCAAGCCGCTCGAGAACGGCGACTCCATGATCTCCAAGATCAAGCAGGTTGCCTCCGGCCGATTCGGCGTGAACAGCTACTACCTGACCAACGCCGAAGAACTGCAGATCAAGATGGCGCAGGGCGCCAAGCCCGGTGAGGGTGGCCAGTTGCCGGGCCACAAGGTGGACGCCTGGATTGGCCGTACCCGGCTCTCAACGCCCGGTGTCGGCCTGATTTCGCCGCCGCCTCACCACGACATTTATTCCATCGAGGATCTGGCTCAGCTTATCTATGACCTGAAAAATGCCAACCGCGATGCACGCGTCAATGTGAAACTGGTCTCTCTGGCCGGTGTCGGCACAGTGGCGGCCGGGGTGACCAAGGGCTACTCCGACGTTGTACTCATCGCGGGCCATGACGGTGGCACCGGGGCTTCGCCTCTGAGCTCCATCAAGCACGCCGGGTTGCCCTGGGAACTGGGTATCGCCGAGACGCACCAGACGCTGGTGGAAAACCGTCTGCGCAGCCGTGTGACACTGCAGGCCGATGGGCAGATGAAGACACCGCGAGATCTCGCTGTGGCGACCTTGCTGGGTGCCGAGGAATGGGGTGTCGCGACCGCGTCACTGGTGGTTCAGGGTTGCATCATGATGCGCAAGTGCCACACCAATACCTGTCCGGTGGGTATTGCCACCCAGGATCGGGTGCTCCGTGGCCGCTACCATGGTTCCGTGGAGCATGTGGTCAACTTCTTTACCATGATGGTGGAAGGCCTGCGTGAGATCATGGCAGAGCTCGGCTTTCGCACCATCAATGAGATGGTCGGTCAGTCACAGGTGCTGAAAGTCCGTGACAATCTGGACCACTGGAAGTTCAGGCACGTTGACCTGTCGCCGCTGCTGTACAAGGCCGAGCCGGTCAATGGGGACACCCTGTACAAGACCGTGGAGCAGAAGCACCTGATTCACGACATCATTGATCGCAAGATGATCAAAGATGCCGAAGCGGCTCTCGAACGCAAGGAGCCGGTATCGCTGAAGTACGGTATCCGCAATACCGACCGGAGCGTGGGGGCGATGCTCTCCAATGAGATCTCCAAGCGGTATGACGCCGACGGGTTACCCGAAGACACCATCCGGGTGAAATTCAACGGGTCAGCCGGGCAGAGTTTCGGTGTGTTCACCGCGCCGGGCGTGCGCTTTGAACTTGAAGGGGATGCCAACGACTACTTCGGCAAGGGGCTGTCGGGTGCGCGGCTGGTGGTATACCCGGATCGGGAAGCCACGTTCCCGGCGCGTGACAACATTATTGTGGGTAACGTCGCCTTCTTCGGGGCGACCAGTGGTGAGGCCTTTATCCGCGGTCAGGCCGGTGAGCGGTTCTGCGTGCGCAACTCCGGTGTTACGGCGGTTGTCGAGGGCGTTGGTGACCACGGCTGTGAATACATGACCGGTGGCAAGGCCATAATCCTCGGCGAGACCGGTCGTAACTTTGCTGCCGGTATGTCCGGTGGTGTGGCCTTTGTCTGGGATCGGTCCGGTGCGTTCGCCAGCCGGTGCAATATGGAAATGGTCCGCCTCAGCGGTGTTGAGTCCGACGATGAAAAAGCCGAACTGAAGAGTTGGATCGAAAAGCACCTCGAGCACACACAATCCGATGTCGCACAGGAGATTCTGGATAACTGGGATCAGGCGGTGCAGGAGTTTGTACGCGTCATGCCGGTGGATTACGAGCGCATGCAGGGCTACATGGCAAAAGCCAGGGCTGAGAAGAATCTGACCGACGATTATGAAATCGCGGTCGAGGCGTTCGATATGCACCTGAAACAGATGGCAGAGCATTGACCGGCAGCGCGGAGGAGAATTGAACGATGGGTAAACTGACAGGTTTTATGGAGTACGATCGGGCGCTGCCGGAAGACCGCGACCCGAAAGCCCGGTTGATTGACTGGAAGGAAATACACACCGAAATGCCGGTGGAGGAGATCCGCAAGCAGGGGGCTCGCTGTATGGACTGCGGCGTGCCGTTCTGCCACGCGGGTGATTCCTCAATGGCCCCGCGCGTCGGCGGATGTCCGGTCAATAACCTGATTCCGGAATGGAACGACCTGATCTATCACAACCGGTGGCGCGAGGCGCTGGATCGGTTGCACAAGACCAACAATTTCCCGGAATTCACCGGGCGCGTCTGCCCGGCACCGTGCGAAGACAGCTGCGTGCTCGGCATCAATGCGCCGCCGGTGACCATCAAGCACCATGAGAACGCCATTATAGAGCGTGGCTTTGCGGAAGGCTGGGTGAAGGCGCACCCACCGGAAGAGCGCACCGGCAAGACTGTGGCGGTGATTGGCTCTGGTCCGGCGGGTCTGGCGGCAGCCGATCAGTTGAACTCGGTGGGCCACACCGTCACCGTATTCGAACGCTCGGATCGAATCGGTGGGCTATTGATGTACGGCATTCCCAACATGAAGCTCGAGAAACACGTCGTTGAACGTCGTCTCAAGCTGTTGCGCGAAGAGGGCATTGAGTTCCGACCCAATACGACCGTGGGGCAAGACGTAACCGCTGATGAACTGCGCCGGGATTACGATGCCGTGTTGCTGGCAACCGGCTCGACCAAGCCACGTGATCTGCCCATTGAAGGCCGCGAACTTGACGGTATCCACTTTGCCATGGATTTCCTGGGGCCCAACACCAAGAGCCTGCTCGACAGCGAGCATAAAGATGGCAACTACATTTCGGCGAAAGACAAACATGTGGTGATCATCGGCGGCGGTGACACGGGCACGGACTGTGTCGGCACCTCGCTGCGCCATGGCTGTGCCAGCGTCACCCAGCTCGAAATCATGCCCAAGCCGCCGCTGGAGCGGGCTCCCGATAACCCGTGGCCGGAATTTAAGCGCACCCTGAAGGTCGACTACGGCCAGGCGGAAGCGATAGCCGTGCAGGGCGAAGACCCGCGTGCCTATCTGCAACTGACCCAGAAGTTTGTCGGCGAGAACGGCAAGGTTACGGGGCTGCAGGTCACCGGTGTCGAATGGAAAGAAGACGGGAACGGCCGCATGGGGCCGCAGCCGGTATCCGGTACCGAGCGGCTCATGAAAGCGGATCTGGTGCTGCTGGCCATGGGCTTTCTTGGTCCGGAACAACCACTGATCGAGCAGTTCGGTGTCGATACCGACGAACGGTCCAATGCCAGGGCGACCTACGGCGACTACCGGACCAATGTCGATGGCGTTTTCGCGGCGGGTGACTGCCGGCGCGGCCAGAGCCTGATCGTCTGGGCAATCAATGAAGGTCGCGAAGCGGCTCGTGAGATCGACCGTGCCCTGATGGGTGAAACCGTACTGCCGTAAACAACGGGAGCGTGATCATGCCTTATGTCCTGCTGGCGCTGCTGCTTGTGGTTGCTGGCTGGGCCTGGCTGCGTACTGTGCCCCCCGAGGGGCGCAAGAGTGCGCTGATCACCATGGGGCTGCTCGGCCTGGTGGTCGGGTTCGTGGTAATTGCTGCCACCGGGCGGCTGCCGGCACTCCTCGGTGCGGTTGCCGCGGGTATTCCTTTCCTGCGGCGCGTGGTTCCGGGCTTTCTGCTGTGGCGACTGTTGCGTCGCTGGTGGCCCGGGGGGCAGAATGCAGGTAACAATGCGGGTGGATCCCGGCGCGGCCAGCCGACGTCGCGGATGACGCGCCAGGAGGCGCTCGATGTTCTCGGGCTGTCCGGGTCACCCTCCGAGGAGGAAATCGTCGGGGCACACCGGCGGCTGATGCAGCGCCTGCATCCGGACCGCGGTGGCAGTGACTACCTGGCGGCCCGCATCAATGAGGCCAAAGATGTATTGCTCGCCGGCCCCAAGCCCTGACCCTGTGGAGACGCAGCGTGGGTCGAAAAATTCTGCACAGCGATGCCGACTGCTTCTACGCCGCCGTGGAAACGCGCGATTGCCCGTCCTACCGGGGCAGGCCGCTGGCTGTCGGCGGTTCGGCTGACCGTCGCGGGGTTATTGCTACCTGCAACTATGAGGCCCGCGCCTACGGGGTGCATTCGGCCATGTCGAGTGCCCATGCGCTCCGGCTCTGCCCTCATCTGATTCTCGTTCCGGGGCGCATGGACGTCTATCGTACTGTGTCGCGCCAGATTTTTGATATCTATCGCGACTTCAGCGAACAGATCGAACCGCTGTCTCTCGATGAAGCCTATATTGACGTATCCGATTGCCCCGCCTACCAGGGCAGCGCAACCCGAATAGCTGAGGCGATACGGGCCCGCGTGCGCAGCGAAGTGGGCCTGACCGTATCTGTCGGCGTGGCACCGAACAAGTTTCTGGCCAAAGTGGCCAGTGACTGGGACAAGCCCGATGGGCTGCATGTCATCACCCCTGACCGGGTGGACGCATTTGTCGAAGCATTGCCGGTGACCAAGTTGCATGGCGTGGGCAGCCGGACCTCTGAGAAGCTGCATGCCTGGGGGCTCTATACCTGTGGTGATATCCGCCGGCATGAGCTTGGCGATCTGTTGCATCGGTTCGGCAAACTCGGCCGCCACCTGTTCGAACTGGCGCACGGTCGCGATGATCGGCCCGTCCGGTCGAGCCGTATCCGCAAGTCAATCAGCACCGAGCAGACCTATGCTGAGGATCTGGCAGACCTTGCTGCCTGCGAGCGCGAGCTTCCGGACTTGCTGACCGACCTGGATCGGCGGTTCGAGCGCCTTCAGGGGTACAGCATTCAGGGCGCGATGGTAAAGGTAAAGTTTTCTGACTTCACGCAGACCACGGTCGAACAGACGGCGCGGGATCCGACGGCCGACGTCTTTCACAAGCTTCTGGTTGAGGGCTGGCATCGCCGGGGGCGGCCGGTGCGTCTGCTCGGCGTCGGTTACCGGGTGCGCCATGTGGATGATAAGCAGGGGCCTGTACAGCTCTCGCTGTGGGACAGCATGCCGCCATCGGCGGCCGTTCAGAGTGGCCCGGAGGCCAGTAGATGAAACATTGTCTCTTATGCCGGAGCACAGATCTGGCAATGTTTCACAGCGACCGTAACCGGACGTATCTGATCTGCGGTCGCTGTTCGCTTGTGCAGGTGCCGCCGGAATTCTGGTTATCCGCCGACGATGAAAAGGCCGTGTATGATCGGCACGATAACCGGGTGGATGATCCGGGGTACCGACGCTTCCTGGGCCGCACAGCGCAGTGTGTGCAACGCCGGCATACGCCTCCGGCTCGGGGACTGGACTTCGGTTGCGGACCGGTTCCCGCACTGGCCCGGCTGTTGGCTGAAACGGGATTTCACATGCAGTGTTACGATCATTTCTATGCCAGTGATCCGGAGCCACTTAACCGGACGTACGATTTCGTAACCGCCACGGAAGTGGTGGAGCACCTGCACGACCCCCGCGGCAGTCTGGAGGCGCTCTGGTCCATTTTGCGCCCCGGTGGCAGCCTCGTGCTTCAGACCAAACGGGTATTGAACCGCGAAGCGTTTGACGGCTGGCACTATACGCGCGATCCGACACATGTCGCTTTCTTCGCCCTGGCAACCTTTCAGTGGCTGTGTCGCCGGTGGAATGCCAGAGCCTGGGTGGCGGAACGTGATGTAGTTGTTCTGTTCCGTGATCCCGCAGACGTTCAGGAGTAATCACGTCCCATGATCGTGCACATCAGCAGGCATCAGCGAGAGTGGGTCATCGGGCTCTGGCTCGCGCTGATCGCAACGGTTCTTTCCGCTGTCTGGTGGTTCAGGGATGTCCTGACCGTCGACAATTTTGCCGACTGGATAAACGCGCATTTTCTGCTGGCCAGTCTGATCTATACTGTTCTGCTGTCGTTTCGCGGGCTGTTTCTGGTACCCAGCACGCCCCTGCTGCTGGCAGGGATAGTGGTCTTCCCATCGGGCTGGGTCTGGTCACTGAACATGATCGGCATACTGACGTCGTCTGCCATTGTCTACCTGATGGTGCGCTTTGTCGGTTTCGATTTCATGGTCCGGGAAAAATACCGGCAGCAGGCGGAGCGGCTGCATGATGTAATGGAGCGACGCGGCCTGCCGATCATCATACTCTGGAGCTGCTTCCCGCTGGTGCCTACCGACGCCATTATTTATGCGGCGGCAACGCTGCGCATGACCCTCTACAAGTGTCTGCTCGGGGTCGCGATTGGCGAAGGTATTCTGATCACACTGTACGTGACTACCGGCCGCGGCGTGATGGGGTGGTTGCAGATGGTGCCGCTCACTCAGACCTGATGCCCAGACCTGAGGTTCAGGGAAGGACCGGGTCGCCACCCGGTTGGGCGCGACCCAGCAGGTGCAGTTCGACCAGGGTAGAGGCCCGGGCCAGCACTTCACGCAGGCGTACCCGCCAGTACCACTCCCAGGGCGGGTCTGCGGCGGCGAAGCCCCAGGCATCGAGGCCCGCTACCCGCGCCTGGTAGAGCGCCCTCTGCAGGTGGAACGGCTGGCTGATGATGATGACGGATTCCTGATCATATACGGATCGCAGGCGACGTACGGAGTGAATAGTCCGGCTGCCGGCACCATCCTGCAGAATGGCATCCGTCGGCACGCCGCGGGCGGTCAGATCATCCCGGATCATTCCCGGTTCATCGTAATAGGGTGTCAGGTTGTCACCGGAAGCAAGAAGCACTTCAATCCGGCCCTGTTCGTACAGCGACACTGCGGCGTCGATGCGGGCGGTGTAGTACGGGTTGACCCCATCACTGTAGTACTTGGACGTTCCGAGAATGACACCGAAGCGCGTGTCGGGGAGTGTCTCCATATCCGTAACGACCCGTTCCCGGGTGCTCATGCCCACCCAGAGATCCGCCACCACCAGGGCCGACAGGATCATTGCCAGCGCACCGGTCAGGCTCCCGGCAAGCCGGAACAGAAAGCGAGCCGGGCCCGAGCGGGTATCGCGGGATGAGAAAGAGCGCAAAGGCACAGTTATCGGCTACCGGTCTTTGTTACAATGTATCCCGATTATAGTGGATTTCGGATACCAGAGACATGTCTGACACCGTTCGTCTGGCCCGCGAGCTGATCCAGAAGCCATCGGTAACGCCGGATGACGCCGGCTGCCAGGCGCTTCTGCGCGGTCATCTCGAGCCTGCCGGGTTCAACTCGGAGGCCATGACTTTCGAGGAAGTGGATAACCTGTGGCTTACCCATGGTCGTGAGGGCGAGGGGCCGTTGCTCGTTTTTGCCGGGCATACGGATGTGGTTCCTGTCGGCGATCTCGCCGATTGGCATCATGATCCGTTTGCGGCGGTTCTGGAGAATGGCTGGCTGCATGGCCGAGGCGCCGCCGACATGAAAGGGTCGCTGGCGGCCATGACAATTGCGGCTGCCCGGTTTGCGTCGGCGTACCCGAACCATAACGGACGGCTCGCATTGTTGATTACCAGTGATGAAGAAGGCCCCGCAGACTACGGTACCGTCAAAGTGGTGGAGGCCTTGAAGGCGAGGGGAGACCACATCGACATGGCGGTCGTTGGCGAGCCTTCGAGCACCGACCGGGTCGGCGATATTATCAAGAACGGTCGCAGGGGGTCGCTGCTGGGGTACCTTCGAATCCGGGGGCGTCAGGGGCATGTTGCCTATCCCCATCTGGCGGTGAATCCCCTGCATGCTTTCGCACCGGCGCTGCAGGCGCTGGTTGCCACAGAGTGGGACCAGGGAAATGACTATTTCCCGCCCACCAGCTTTCAGATCGCCAACGCACATTGTGGCACCGGTGCCACCAACGTCATTCCGGGAACGCTGGAGCTGCAGTTCAGTTTCCGGTTTTCCACGGAAGTGACCGCTGCGGCCCTTGAAGCTCGGGTACGCCGCGTTCTTGATGAACACGGTCTGGATTATGAACTGAACTGCGAGCTCAAGGGTGAGCCCTTTCTTACCGACGAGGGGCTGCTTGTCGATGCTGCCATTGACGCTGTTCGTTCAGTTACCGGCGAGGCGCCGGTGCTTTCAACAGCCGGCGGCACGTCGGACGGCCGGTTCATCGCAGGGCTCATGAATTCACAGGTTGTGGAGCTCGGGCCGATCAATGCCACCATTCATCAGGTAAACGAGTGCGTTCGGGCGGCCGATCTGGATCGGTTAACCGATATGTATCTGGGTATTATGGAAAGGGTTCTGTTGAAATAACGCGTGTCAGGCAGGCGGGGCGTGTGTCTCAGGAAAAACCGCTGCCAACGACCACTCTGAACAGGCCAGGGGTTCGTTGGCAGCTTCCGGTTCGGATCAGCTCAGGAAGGGGTTCAGCCAGCGCCACTTCCAGTTGGTCATCCGCAACGGTTCTTCCACCACGGTCAGGCAGATGCACTCTTCACTCTCCGCAGCCACCGGCCCATGTTCGTGCGACGGGTCGCGGAACAGGTAATCACCGGCATTGTAATCGCCGAGACTGTCGGAGAAACCGCCTTTCAGGACCACCGTGTACTCATTGCCGCGGTGCGTGTGCTTGGGTATGCGACCCCCGGGCCGAATCCGGTGAAGACTGATCTTGGGTCCATCCGGGCTCAGCTCGATGTCGCACACCTGTAGGTGAGGCAGCAGTTTCCGCCATGGCAGTGTCTCATACCCCTTGGGTACCAGCTTGCGCAGTGGTGCCGGTACGTCCGGGTCACGGAACACGACAGACGCCTCATGAGTCTCCTGTGTCCCGGGCGACTGCTCGAAATCCGCTATGGCCGCCAGTGTCGCATCCAGCACGCTTGATTCGACCGGCTCACCGGGCAGGTCATCCAGCAGGATACCGCCCAGCGTTTCGAGCTCTCCGGCAACCCGGGCGCAATTCGGGCAGTAGTGCATGTGCACCGCAATCATCAGGGTCTCGTGGTAGCTCAGTGAGCCCGCCACGTAGTCCGCAATACGCGTCTCATCAGGGTGGTAGTTACTCATCGAGTTCTTCCTCCAGGCCAACGCGCAGCTTCTTCAGCGCAAGCCGAATACGCGATTTAACCGTTCCCAATGGCAAATTCAGATCCTCCGCTGCTTCCTGATGGGATTTGTCTTCCAGAAATACTTTTCCGATTACCTGTCGCTGGTCAACCGGGAGATGGCTGATACCTGTACGGATCTTTCGCTCAATAGCGCTTTGAGCAACCCAGTCCGACCCATCACCCTCGGTGTGAGGTTCCTGCCAGAGGTCGTCAGACGACAGGCTGGACTGGTGTTTTGACTGCCGCCGAATCAGGTCAACGCGCAGGTTACGGGCAATGGTGAACACCCAAGTGGTGGCAGACGCCTTACGCCGGTCAAACAGGTGTGCCTTGCGCCAGAGGTTGGTCATGGTTTCCTGTACGAGCTCATCAGCGAGCGCGTCACCCATGCTGGTGAGACCACTGGAACGGGCATAACCCTTTATCTGTGGCGCAAAATGCTTGAATAACTGAACAAAAGACGCCCGGTCTTGCTGGCTGGCGATTGCTTCCAGGCAATCGGCCCATTCATCAAATGCAGACACGGTCTTGGCCCCACCTTTTCGGACTAGTGTTTTCGCCACCATGGTGTGCTATTCCATTGCCGTTTACCACCATTACGGGGCGGTTTTACACTTGGATCAGAACGGCTACGGTTTTTTCGGCCTAGCCGGTTTCCGCGATACGCTGGCGGATCAGCGGCTGCAGGCTCTGGTATAAATGATGCCGCTGTCGGCGCAGTACTTCCGCGCGGGCTTCATCCTCCGGTTGCTCGGCCAGTTTCATTTCCGCCTGGTGAGCCTGGCGCACGGCCTGGTGAAGCGCCTGCCGGTCAGACACAGGGTATTCGTCCATAAAGCCGGCCAGCGCCTCGGGTGCCGACGTCAGACGGTCCCGCCACTGCTCGGTGAGCCGGTGAATCTGCTGGCCGGTCTCGCTCGCCGGGTCATAAAGATCGAGCCTTGCCTGAATTGCCTCTGCCGTGTCGAGTTGCTGCAGCAAGCGGCCGACATGGCGGGTCTGGCGGCGAACGGCGTCTGCCTTGGTCAACCGGCGTGCCTCTTTGATGGCCTTCAGAATACCGTCCGACAGAAGGTCGCCTGGGAGCTGCTGCGCGGGCATTGCCACGAGCTTTGCAGCCAGTGCGTCGAGGCGTGCCGCCTCGCGCTTCATCTCACTTTTCGACACCCACTCAATGTCGTCATTGATCGACTCATCGTGTGTGACCTCACCCATTTTGGGCTTGGGCTTATGGCGGCTGTTTGCCATGACTGGGCTCTCTGCTGGTGATAGGGGCAAGACGAAGGGGCAAGACCCTATTCGTCTTCGTCGAATCGGTTGTTGATCAGTTGATGGATAGCCTTCCAGGCATCCTGCTCGTCGTCACCGTCGATTTCCAGCCCGATTTCTGTGCCGCTTGAGGCAGCCAGCATCATGATAGACATGATATTTCGCGCATCCGCCCGCTGATCGCCCAGAACCAATGTTACCCGGGCATTGAACTGGCGTACGACGCCGTTCAGTTTGGCGGAGGCACGGGCATGCAGCCCCTTACGGTTATTGATCGTAACGGTTTCGCGGATCATTCGACGCTCGCTTTCAGCTCCCTGTGGCGGAGCTGGACATTGGACCAGGCACCGCGGAATCGCTGGGCAAGCTGCTGCGCGATAAAGACGGAACGATGCTGCCCACCAGTGCAACCGATCGCAACGGTGAGGTAGGAGCGATTATTGGCTTCATAGGCCGGTAACCATCGATCCAGGAATGTCCCAATGTCGTTTATCATTTCCTGAACGCTGGTTTCCTGATGGAGAAACCGCTGTACCGGCTCATCGAGCCCGCTGAATTTGCGCAGCCCGGGATCCCAGTAGGGGTTGGGCAGGCAGCGAACGTCGTAGACGAGGTCCGCATCAAAGGGGACACCGTGTTTGAAGCCGAATGACAGAAACTGCAATGCCACTTCCTGTCGGCTGGTGCCGGCCACGCGGGTCTTTATCTGGTCGCGCAGTTCGTAGATCGACAGGCCGGTCGTGTCGATGTTCAGGTGCGCGTGGTTCACTATCGGGTCGAGCAGTTCCCGTTCTTTTCCGATGGCCTCCAGCAGGGACACGGTGTCACTGGTCAGGGGGTGCTTACGGCGTGTTTCGGAAAAGCGCTGGTAAAGGGTGTCTTCCAGAGCGTCCAGATAAACGATATCCAGCTCGATCTGCCCTGGCAGCTGGCGCAGTATATCCGGAAACTGCTCCAGCGACCGCAGGGCATTCCGGGCGTCAATACATACCGCGGCCCGGCTGCCGAGGTGGCCGGCAGTCAGCTCACTCGCCAGAGCCGGCAGTAGTGTCACCGGCAGGTTGTCGATGCAGTTATAGCCCAGGTCTTCCAGTACGTTAAGTGCAGTACTCTTCCCGGAGCCGGAGCGACCGCTGATCACAACAAGCTTCATAGAGTCAGTCCGGCCGTCCGGTGAACAGCGAATGCAGCTGATCTGCGGCGTCTGCCGCACGCATCTGCGTCAACAGGTCGTCACTGCTGAAACGTTCGGCAATGCGCGAGAGAATCTGCAGGTGCTCCTGGTTGGCTTCTTCCGGCACGATCAGCGCACAGATAAGGTCTACGCGTTTCTGGTCCATGGCATCGAAGTCAATGGGTTCAGCCAGGCGCAGGAGCAGGCCGGTAGGCGCCTGACAGGCACCAAGACGGCAATGCGGAATGGCAACGCCATTACCGAAACCGGTAGAGCCCAGGCGCTCCCGGTCGGTAAGGCGGCTGAAAAGGTCATCGGCGTCCAGCTCGGGACGCGCGCTGTGCAGCTCCTGGCTGATCAGTTCCAGTACCTTTTTCTTGCTGTTGGCTGGCGCACCGATAACGGTGCGCTCCGGTGTGATCACGGCATCCAGTTCCAGCATAGAGCCGTTCACCGCTGGTTTCCGTGCGCGCGATTCACTGCCTTTTCCTTGTGTTTGAGCAGCTGGCGGTCCAGTTTGTCGATCATGAGGTCAATGGCTGCGTACATGTCATCATGCTCTGCATCGGCAAATAGCTGACCGCCTTTCACATTTACTGAGGCTTCCGCGCGCTGACGCTGCTTTTCAATGCTGAGCGTGGCCTGCACATTGCTTATCTGGTCGGAGTGTCGCTCGAGACGGTCCATCTTTTCGTTCACATAGTCACGCAGAGCGTCGGTCAGGTCGACATGATGGCCACTGATGTTGATTTGCATAGAAGCGCTCCTTAACAAGGGCTTGTTTTGGTCCCATACAGAAGAGTCAGCCGGGCGACACGGCCCGACGGCACAGCGATACATTGCGGTGCCTGCCTCCTTTTTACCACGATGGGAACTCTGACGGGAACCACTAACAATCTCTGTGTTCACCAAAGAGGTATTTAACCTCACCTGTTCGTGTCGGCACTGGTCAGACCAGGCTCTTGCGCTCGTTGGACGGCGGGATACCCATAGCCTCGCGGTATTTCGCAATGGTTCTGCGGGCTACATTGATGCCCTGGTCCTTGAGCAGATTGGCAATCTTGCTGTCACTGAGGGGTTTGCGCGTGTTCTCCGCGTCCACGAGCTTGCGGATCAGGGCCCGAATCGCGGTTGAGGAGGCCTCCCCACCGGTGCTGGTGCTGACATGACTCGAAAAGAAATATTTCAGCTCAAAGATGCCGCGGGGGGTGTGCATGTATTTCTGCGTAGTGACCCGTGAAATAGTGGACTCGTGCATCTCCACGGCTTCCGCTATATCGTGCAGCACCAGGGGTTTCATGGCCTCATCGCCGTACTCCAGAAAACCCTGCTGATGTTCGACAATCCGGGATGCCACTTTGAGCAGTGTCTCATTCCGGCTCTGCAGGCTCTTGATGAACCAGCGGGCTTCCTGCAGGTTGTCCTTGATATAGGTGTTATCAGCACTGTTGTCGGCGCGCTTGATCAGGGAAGCGTACTCACTGTTCACCCGCAGCCGTGGTGCAATGTCGGGGTTCAGTTCCACCTTCCACCGCTGGCGCTCCGTGTCTTTGGTCACGATGACATCCGGTACAACGTATTCGGATGCCTGATCCCCGATAATCAGTCCCGGTCGGGGGTGTGTCTGCTGGATCAGCAGCAGTGTGTCGCGCAGGGTCTCTTCCCGCAGCTTCATGCGGCGCATGATCTGGGCGTAGTCCTTGCTGGCGAGCAGATCAGTGTGGTCGGATACGAGCGTGATGGCCTCTTCCACCAGCGGGGTGCCCTCCGGGAACTGACGCAACTGGATAGTCAGACACTCGCTCAGATCGCGCGCCATGACGCCGGCCGGCTCAAACTGCTGTAACCGGTGCAGGACCGCGACCATTTCGTCCATCTCCAGAGGGTCACCGTCGCTGCTCAACTCATCGACCAGCCCTTCGTGAATATCCTCAAGCGAGCTGCCCAGCAGGCCGGTCGGCTCAACCGCGTCGATCAGCGCACGGGCGATCATTTCGTCACGCTCGCTCATCGGGGTCAGATTCAACTGCCAGTACAGATGATCGTAGAGATCGTGGCTGGCGGAAGTGAATTGCTCATAATTGATGTCGTCGTCAGGACCGGGTGCACTGGCGCTGGTTGGGGTGTGCTGGTAGATGTCGTCCCAGTTGCTGTCAACGGCGAGGTTCTCGGGTATATGCTCATCCCAGCTGAGGCCGTCGTCCGGCGCGTTTTCGGTGCCCGGCTGGTTGTCTGAGACCGGCGCAGTGTCGGCAGACTGCGTGTTGGCGTCCGTGGGTGTGTGGTCATCGCCGGCAGTCTCACTGGCGGTGGAACCCTGGCCTGTTTCTTCCTCAACTTCCAGAAGCGGGTTGGAATCGAGGGCGTCCTGAATTTCCTGTTGCAGGTCCAGAGTCGAGAGTTGTAGCAGGCGAATGGCCTGTTGCAACTGCGGCGTCATCGTCAGTTGCTGGCTCATTTTTAACTGCAAACTCGTCTTCATGGGACTCCTGACGGTAAAAAAGAATGCCGGCCGGTAAGGTGGCCCTTACATGCGGAAATCCTGGCCCAGGTACACATCCCGGACCTGCTGGTTGGATAATATCGCTTCGGCGGTGCCCTCTGCAATTATAATACCACTACCCACGATATAGGCGTGGTCACAGATGTCGAGCGTTTCCCGGACATTGTGATCAGTGATCAGAACACCGATACCACGGTCACGCAGTGCGTAGATTATCGACTTGATGTCATTGACCGAAATGGGATCAACGCCGGCGAAGGGTTCGTCCAGCAGAATAAAGTCCGGCTCGGAGGCCAGGGCTCGGGCAATTTCCACCCGACGGCGCTCACCACCGGAAAGGGAGATACCAAGGCTGTCGCGAATATGGGTGATAGAGAACTCTTCGAGCAAGGCTTCCATGCGCGCCTTTCGGTCGCGACGGGTCAGATCGTTGCGCAACTCGAGCACCGCCATAAGGTTGTCGGCGACAGACAGCTTCCGGAACACCGACGCTTCCTGTGGCAGGTAGCCAACGCCCAGCCTGGCCCGGCGGTGCATCGGCAGGCCGGTGAGGTTGGTGTCACCAAGTTCAATGCGGCCTGCGTCCGCCGGCACCAGCCCGACAATCATGTAGAAACAGGTCGTTTTGCCCGCACCGTTCGGGCCCAGCAGCCCGACGATACGGCCGGTTTCCACCTGGAGCGAGACGTCGTGAACGACCCGTTTCTTACCGTATTGCTTCGCAAGGTGTCGGGCGCTCAGGCGTTTCGACATCGGCGTTCTCCTCGGCCTCTGATTCCGGAATCAGACACATATTGACGCGCTGCCCCGTGCTCCCATCCGGCGCTTCGGTGGCGGATTCAAAATCCTCTGTTTCGAGGTTATACAGGATATAATGCGCGGTTACCTGGTTTCGGCCCTGACGCAGCCAGGCGTCTTCCTGGGCCGTCATGATCCCCTGTTCGCTGTCATAAACAATGATCTGGCCCCACATGCGGGTTACCGGTTGATCGGCCTCAAACTGATCCGAAACGCGCGCCGGGGTATCCGGTGTGCCGTAGGCTTCCAGGCGACGGATCTGATCATTCTCGTCGCGAAAGATAATGACCCGTTCACCGCTGATGGTCAGCGCTCCCTGTTCGATTACCACATTGCCCTGATATTCGATTTCATTGCGCGTCAGGCTGCCGCGATTACGGTCAGCTTCCACATCCACAGGCCGGTCCCGGTCCCCCGGCAGCGACCAGACCACCGGGGTGCAGAACAGGGTGCTAATCAGCAGGCAGATAACGGGTGCGAACTTGTTCATGCAGTTCATACTCCTGAGGTGTCAGGTACAGGTCCATCCCTATGGCTGTCGTGAGCATCCGGTCGGTCTGCTCAATGGTCACCGCTTCGGGCGTGTGGGCGGTATCCGCTACCGTATCATATTCCAGATAATCCGTGCGTATGGTGGTGGGGCGCTCGTCGTTCGGGTCTGCGATCAGCACAACATCGCTGCGCAGTGTCCAGAAGCTGCCCTCATCCAGCGTGGCGGATTCCGCCCGAATGCGGAAGGGATTGCCGTCATCGCCCTGAATCCGCGGTTGCGTCAGCGACAACCGGTCCGTTGAATCATTGTAGCGGGCCCGATCCGCTTCTACCGTATTCAGCCAGGTGCCGTTGTCGCGGGTGGTGATGCGGTAGAGGTCCGTGACGATAAGCTGAGGCGCTTCGCCGACGGTTGCCTGCTCAGGTTGCTCAGACGATGGCCCGGAGTCCTGGCCCCACCAGAGCAGACCTGCTGCCAGACCGATAATGCCTGCGGCAGCGAACAACCTTGGCAACCACGCCCGGAGGCTCATGCCACGCCCGCACGCAGCAGATCGTGCATGTGAATGACACCGGTGATGCGGTCGCTCTGGTCCAGCACGACCAGTGCTGTTATCTGCGACTGCTCCATGCGGTAGAGCGCTTCCGCGGCCAGCGCATCCGGACGGGTCGTCTTGCCGCCGGGATGCATGACGTCATCAATCAGGGTGGTTTCGAGGCTCAGGCCACGTTCAAAGGTGCGGCGCAGGTCACCGTCGGTGTAGACACCCAACAGCCTGTCATCCTCCGGATCGGCAACCGTGGTCATTCCCAGGCCTTTCTGCGTCATTTCCAGCAACGCAGCCTGCAGGGTGCTGCCGGGCGGTACGCGCGGAATGCGGTTGCCCTGTTGCATGAGGTCACCGACCTTGAGCAGCAGGCGTTTGCCCAGACTGCCGCCGGGGTGTGAGTGAGCAAAATCCTCCGCCGAGAATCCCCGGGCCTCCAGCAACGCGATGGCCAGTGCATCCCCCATGACCAGCGCCGTAGTGGTGCTGGAGGTTGGCGCCAGGTTCAGCGGGCAGGCTTCTACATCCACCCCGCTGTCGAGACAGGCATCCGCCTCCGCACCCAGAGTGGATTCGGCCTGCCCCGTAATGGCGATAAGCGGGATTCCGAGCCGCTTGATCGCCGGAAGCAGCGCAACAATTTCACCGGTCTCACCACTGTTGGACAGGCCGATAATCACGTCCTGGCGGGTAATCATTCCCAGATCACCGTGGCTGGCTTCACCGGGGTGCATGAAAAACGACGGCGTACCGGTGCTGGCCAGCGTGGCGGCAATCTTGTTGGCTATGTGACCGCTCTTGCCCATGCCGGTAACGACCACGCGCCCCCGGGTCGCCAGAATGATCTCGCAGGCACGCACAAATTCGTCGTCAAGTCGCTCCGTGAGCGCCGAAATGGCGTCCGCTTCCTTGTGCAGCGTGCGCCGCGCACTGTCGAGGAATTCATGGGCCTGGGTCATGTTGCTTGAGCCTGATCTGACTGGTGGCGACATTTAATGAAACACATCGGCGGATTGCAAGCTCCGGTGCCATGTTGCCCCGCTGCGCCGGTGGTGTCTGGTCGGTCAATACCCTATAATGCGGGACCATTTTGCGGCGAGGTGAGCTATGACACCTGAAGAGATTGAGCAAGTGCTTCGGGAGGCATTCCCGGACAGTGACATCACCGTAACGGGCGGCGGCGGCAAGTTTCATGTTCAGGCCCGGGGCGATGCTTTCGCCGGCCTGATGCCGGTACGCCAGCAACAACTCGTATACCAGCACCTCAACGCGTACATTGAGCGGGGCGATATTCACGCCGTCACCATGGACCTCGGAGCCTGACAGCCGGAATTATGGACAAACTGATGATTACCGGCGGCGGCCGGATCAATGGCAGCATCCGGGTTTCCGGGGCAAAAAACGCCGCTCTGCCGATTCTCGCCGCCACCCTGCTGACCGATGAGCCGGTCACGCTGCGCAATCTGCCGCACCTCAATGACATAACTACCATGATCGAACTGCTCGTATGCATGGGGGTTGAGGTGTTGATCAATGAAGACATGAGCGTGCAGATCAATGCCGGGACACTGAAAGACTGGACCGCACCATATTCGTTGGTGAAAACGATGCGCGCTTCCATTCTCGTACTCGGGCCACTGCTTGCTCACCACGGTCGGGCCAACGTGTCGCTTCCCGGCGGGTGTGCCATTGGGAGCCGGCCGGTAGACCTTCACCTGCGCGGCATGGAGGCGCTTGGCGCCACCGTGAGCATGGATGAGGGCTATATCAAGGCGCGTGCCGACGGGCGACTCAGGGGTGGCAAGTATTTCTTTGACACCGTTTCGGTGACCGGTACGGAAAACGTCCTGATGGCCAGCGTGCTGGCGGAAGGCACCACGGTGATCGAGAACGCCGCACGTGAGCCGGAAGTGGTTGACCTGGCCAATTGCCTGGTGGCGATGGGCGCACGGATCGAGGGTATCGGCAGTGATACACTGGTGGTGGAAGGCGTTGAGAAGCTGCATGGCTGCGAACACAGCGTCTGCCCGGACCGTATCGAAGCCGGTACCTACCTGGTCGCCGGGGCAATTTCCGGTGGGCGCGTGACGCTGAAACAGGCCGACCCTCTCACCATGGAGGCGGTGCTGCGCAAGCTCGAAGAAGCCGGCGCGCGCATTACGGTTGAAGGAGACCGGATCACACTCGATATGGAAGGGCGGCGCGCACGGGCGGTTGATGTGACCACCGCACCGTACCCGGCCTTTCCGACCGATATGCAGGCCCAGTTCACCGTTCTGAATGCGGTGGCGGACGGTATTGGTACCGTTGAAGAAACCATTTTTGAAAACCGGTTCATGCACATTCAGGAACTGACACGGATGGGGGCGGATTGCACCATCAAGGGTAACGCAGTGGTCATAAAGGGCGTGGATCGACTCAAAGCGGCGCCCGTCATGGCAACGGATCTGCGTGCATCGGCCAGTCTCGTGCTGGCCGGTCTGGTGGCGGAAGGTCAGACGCTGGTCGACCGGATCTACCATATCGATCGCGGTTATGAGTGCATCGAAGAAAAACTGCAGCAGCTCGGTGCTGTGATTCGCCGGGTGGCAGGCTGAAAGAGAATCGTGCCAGAGGAGTGCCAGGGCGCATGTCAGCAGGTATCACCATTGCTCTGTCAAAGGGCCGCATCCTGAAAGAAACGCTGCCGTTGCTGGAGGCGGCCGGGATTGTGCCGCTTGAGGATATCCACAGTAGCCGCAAGCTGATATTCCCGACCAACCATGACGATGTCCGGCTGATCGTCATTCGGGCTACCGACGTACCGACCTACGTGGAATATGGGGTGGCTGATCTCGGGGTGTCAGGTAAAGACGTGCTGATGGAGCATGGCGCTCAGGAGATGTACGAGCTGCTGGACCTTGAGATTGCCCGGTGCCGGCTGATGACCGCAGCGATGAAAGGCGAGCCCTGGCCGCGCGGCCGTTTGCGGGTGGCCAGCAAATTCGTCAATATCGCCCGCCGTTATTTTGCCCAGCAGGGTCGCCAGGTGGACATCATCAAGCTTTACGGTGGTATGGAGCTGGCGCCCATCCTGGATCTGGCTGACGGCATTGTCGATATTGTTGATACCGGTGGCACCTTGAAAGCCAACGGTCTCGAACCCAGAGATCACATAGCGGATATCTCGACCCGGCTGGTGGTGTCCCGTGCCGGGTACAAGACAAAGGCTGACCGCGTCATGCCGCTGGTCAGCCGGATAGAACAGGCTGTCAAAGCACGACAGACGGAGGCGGTGAAATGAGTGGAAGCCCGGTCAATAGGCTGCAGAGTACGCAGAACGGGTTTGACGAACAGCTCGCAAGGCTGCTGGCGTGGGACGACGACAGCAGTTCAGAAATAGAGCGTCGCGTACAGGCGATCATCAGCGACGTGCGCCAGCGTGGCGATGCGGCAGTGCTGGAATATACCAACCGGTTTGACCGCACGGGGTATGAGCACGCGGGCGAATTTGTGCTGACGACCGATCGTCTTGAGCAGGCCTACCATAACCTGCCAGCGGATCTTAAACAGGCCCTGGAAACCTCGGTTGAGCGGGTTCGGCGGTTTCATGAGCATCAACGCCAGGACAGTTGGCGGGTTACCGAGAGCGATGGCACGCAGCTCGGGCAGCGCATAACCCCACTGGACCGGGTGGGAATCTACGTACCCGGTGGCTCGGCACCGCTTGCCAGTTCGGTGGTCATGACAGCGGTTACCGCCCACGTGGCTGGTGTGTCGGATATTGTTATGGCGCACCCGACGCCCGATGGCGATGTGCAGGATTTCGTACTGGCTGCGGCCTGGCTTTCAGGCGTGAGCCGCGTCTTTACCGTTGGTGGTGCACAGGCCGTTGCGGCCATGGCCTATGGCACAGAATCGATACCGGCGGTCGACAAGATTGTCGGCCCGGGCAACATCTATGTGGCCACTGCGAAAAAGCAGGTGTTCGGCAAGGTCGGAATCGACATGATTGCCGGGCCCTCGGAAATTCTGATCGTGTCCGATGGCAAAACAGACCCGGATTGGATCGCCATGGACCTGTTCTCCCAGGCCGAGCACGACGTGCTCGCGCAGTCCATCCTGATCTCCCCGAATGCTGACTTTCTGGATCGGGTGGAAGCCGCGATCACGCGCTTGCTGCCGAGTCTTGAACGGGCAGACATCGCTGGCACGTCGCTTTCGCAGCGCGGCGCACTGATCGCAGTGCCGGACATGGCGGCTGCGGTCGACCTGATTAACCGGGTTGCACCCGAACACCTGGAACTCAGTGTGGATGATCCCGAGGCTCTGCTGCCCGGGATACGTCATGCCGGTGCCATCTTCATGGGTCGCCACTCTTCTGAGGCGCTTGGTGATTATGTTGCGGGTCCGAACCACGTGCTGCCCACATCAGGGACCGCGAGATTCTCGTCGCCACTGGGTGTGTATGACTTCCAGAAGAAGTCCTCGATCATCTATTGCTCACCCGAGGGCGCCGATACACTGGGCCGATCCGCCAGTGTACTGGCCCGTGGTGAGCACCTGACGGCGCACGCGCGCAGTGCCGAATACCGGGTGCGCTCATGAGTGAACAGCGGCAGGCCCGAATAGACCGGCTGATCCGCCCGGAACTGCTGGCGCAGAAAGCCTATCCGGTACCGTCATCGGCGGGCCTGATCAAGCTGGATGCCATGGAAAATCCGTACCAGTGGCCGGAAGCCATGCGCACGGAATGGCTGGAAACATTGCGCGATATCCCTCTGAATCGATACCCGTCTGCCAGCGCGTCCGCATTGCGAGAGCAACTCAGACGGTACTATTCCGTACCGGACGGGTTTGACCTGTTGCTCGGCAACGGCTCGGACGAGATCATCCAGATGCTGCTAATGGCGGTGTCGGGTCAAGGGCGCACGGTAATGGCGCCCATGCCGGGCTTCGTCATGTTCCGTATCATTGCAGAATCCCTGCATCTGCAGTTCCGGGGCGTGGATCTGGACCCGAATTTCAATCTCGATATGCCGGCCATGCTGAGAGCAATTGAAGCCGATGACCCGGCGGTGATATTTCTGGCGCAGCCCAACAACCCAACCGGTAATCTCTGGGGTTCTGAGCAGTTGCGGCGGATTATCGAAGCCACATCGGGGCTTGTGGTCATTGACGAGGCCTACACGGCGTTTACGGACGCCGACTATCTTTCCATGCTCGAGAACTACGAGAACGTGCTGGTCATGCGCACGGTTTCCAAAATCGGTCTCGCCGGTCTGCGTCTGGGCGTATTGATCGGGCATCCTGACTGGTTGTCGGAAATCAACAAAGTGCGTCTGCCCTACAATGTGAACGCTCTGACACAGGCGAGTGCCGAGTTCGCGCTGACTCATGCCGATCTGCTGGCACAGCAGACGGCGCGCATCCGGCAGGATCGGGCCGCCCTCGCCGCAGAACTGGGGCGCGTACCGGGTGTGACAGTATTTCCCTCTGAAGCCAATTTCCTGCTGTTCCGCGTGCCTGAAGGGCGGGCCCGGGCCTGGTTTGATGCACTGCGCGAGGCCGGGATCCTGATCAAGTGCGTGGATGGCAGTCATCCGCTGCTGGCAGACTGTCTGCGCGTTACCGTGGGTGCTGCCCAGGAAAACAAGGCGTTCATGACGGCCTTGCGTGACATTGCGAGCAACGACACGCAGTGAAAGGAGTGGAGTGATGGCAGTGGCAATCCGTGAACTCGATCATTATCTTGATGAACTGCTGGAGCCGGGCGCATTCCAGGATTACTGTCCGAACGGTCTGCAGGTAGAGGGAACACGGCCGATCCGGAAGCTCATTTCCGGGGTAACCGCCAGCCAGGAGTTTATCGATGCAGCCGTTGCCAATAATGCGGATGCCTTGCTGGTTCATCACGGGTATTTCTGGAAGGGCGAAGACGCCCGTATCACCGGCATGAAACGTCGGCGGATCGCTGCACTGATGGAATCCGGCGTCTCACTGTTCGCCTATCATCTGCCGCTCGACGCCCACCCGCGCCTGGGTAACAACGCACAACTGGCGCAGAAAATGGGTTGGAAAATCACCGGTGCACTGAAGCCACAGGAGCAGCGACCGCTGGGCAACCGCGGCATGACCGCAGCGCCTCAGGACCCGGCCAGCCTGAAACTGCAACTGCAGCAGGTGCTGAATTTCGCCCCTGTCCATGTTGCCGGCGACGCCGAGGCGATCGAGTCCATTGCCTGGTGCACGGGTGCTGCCCAGGGCATGATTCATGATGCAGCCGCACTGGGCGTACAGGCGTTTGTGACCGGTGAAATCAGCGAACCGACCGCGCACGCGGCGCGGGAGTTGGGGGTACACTTCTTTGCTGCGGGCCACCACGCTACTGAGCGTTACGGTGTACAGGCCGTGGGAGAGCAACTGGCGACCGAATTCGGCATTGAACATCAGTTCATTGATTGTCCCATTCCCGTATAGCAGGGCCTTCCTGCAGCACCTCCGATTGATCAAATCCATTATTATGGTCAGGACATACAGAACAGGAGCAACCGCATTATGACAGTACCTGCCCCGCAACGTTTGCCCGTCATGCAGGTTATTGTGGCGGCCTTCCGGTTGCCCGTGCAGATGTGGTCCACGCTCTGGCCGGCCGTTCAGTGGCCGCTGAGTCTGCTGGTTTTCATGCAGGGCGGGGGAGCCGTTACCGGCGGCGCCACACCAGAGGCGATGAGCATGTTGTTGCTGTTCAGCCTGCTCGGTCTGGCCATTACGGCCATGGTGGCGGTACCGGCGCACCAGATATTCATCCGTGGCGACGTCAGGGAAGGGCACGGTGGCATTCGTTGGGGTGCCCGGGAAACTGCCTATTTCGGCTGGAGTCTCGGCCTGCCGGCGATTGTTCTGGTGCTCGCGTCACTGGTGAGTATGCCACTGGTCGCCATCGCCATGGGAACCAATATGGGTGGTTTCGCCAATCTGGCGGTACTCGCGGGCCTGCTGGTCGGGGTGGCGGTGTAT
The DNA here is from genome assembly GCA_965602035.1 of Natronospirillum sp. Taxonomy (GTDB): domain Bacteria; phylum Pseudomonadota; class Gammaproteobacteria; order Pseudomonadales; family Natronospirillaceae; genus Natronospirillum. The sequence goes on from OZ271919.1 coordinate 416,074, forward strand.
GGCCGGTTTTCCATGGTGCTGCCGCGCGTCGCACTCGGGCTTAAGGGGGGGCTGCGTGCTGCCTCGGCGATGGCCAAGGGGCACTACTGGCGTATCGGGGTGATCGGTGTGGTATTTCCGCTGGTCATCAGCCTGGTGCCGGTTTTTCTCCAGACGGCGCTGGGTCTGCCCGGTGTGGTACTGGCCATTCTGGCCGGCGTCTATTTCAGTGTGGTTCAGATTGCCGCGCTGTCGCTGGTCTATCGCTGGCTGCTGGAGTATGAAGCGCCGGCGCGGACTGAAGCGGACGATGAGACGGACCGGGACGATTCGGATCGGCTGGATTAACAGGGCTCGGGGAGTAGCAGCGTGAAGAGCGGGGTATCCCGTAGTCGTTCGCTGCCCGGATAATCAGGCATAAAAAAGGCGGCGTGGAAACCACGCCGCCCTACCGAATTCTATCTTACCGCTGCAGCTTACAGAGGTGTGACGTTATCGGCTTGCGGGCCCTTCTGGCCTTGAGTCACCTCGAAAGAGACCTGCTGGCCTTCGTTCAGAGTGCGGCGACCTGTGCCATTGATAGCGCGGAAATGAACGAATACATCAGAACCGCCTTCGCGCTCGATGAAGCCAAAGCCTTTCTCGTCATTGAACCACTTTACTGTGCCGGTAATAGTTTGACCTGACATGTTTTCCTCTTACTTACTTAACGGCTCCGGTTAGGGAGCACTGTCGTTACCTCACGGGTAACGGTCTTACTGAGTGTCAAAGCCCTGATGGCTTCGACTCGTTCGTGAGCAATGCCCACCATCACTGGGGTAACACATTGTGGAGCGCAGACTGATGGAACTTTCGGAGGGAATTACCGCAGAAAGAAGATCAACGCGACTCGGCATGTCGATACCGAAGCAACAGGAAGGAGCATACACCTTTTGCGGAAATAGGAAAGGATTTTCGCGAGAATTTTTTTGGTCGACGCTGGCTTAGAGACCGACCGCAGGTCTCAGAACCCCCACTCCACGCCCGTGGTGAACGACCAGTCGCCACTCTGGCGCACCAGCCCACGACGTATCGTGAAAAAAAGCGTCTGGTCATGACCGCTGGCCAGCGTCGCGGCCACAGAACGGCGCCGATAAACGCCGTTCGTGGTTTCGGTCAGGTCGTACCAGCGGCCGGCGGTCTCGTCTTCCCATGCCGTCTCAATACCGGCCCGCCATGCCGGACCGGCGTCATACCAGAGGGCGGCGCTGAGTGTAATCACGTCATCCTGCCTGGACCGCTCGTCACTCTCATGAATCGCTGCCCCCGCATTGGTATCGATACGCCAACGACCGGACGGGCCGAACCGCCGGCTGCCGGCGAAGCGCGCGTAGAATGCCAGATTGTCCGGTCCGATCGGCGGGTTGGCGGCGGGTTCCAGTACGCCCCAGATAAACGCCAGCTGGCCGCGACGGCTACCCGGTTCCGTGAGCAGTAGCTTGGTGAAAAACGACGGGTCACCGCCGTTACCGGTGTTGAGGTCAGCACTGCGGAGGGAGCGCCAGACGGGGTAAGCAATCACTGCTTCGCCACGTTGACCCAACGGAACATTCAACTGTATCACAGGCGCATCCAGTGCCCTGGTATCTGTGTCGTAGGCCTGTGCGCCGCTGTAGGTGCCCTGGCGATAGTCCAACTGCACCGAGACTGACGTGTGGTCAGCAATGGCGGCCTCAAAGGTCACCCAGTCTGACCGGGCGTCGCCGAAACTAAGCGGGGCGAGAGGGGCCAGCAGCGCAAAAACAATGCGGTGTGAGATTCGATTCACAGTTTTTTGACACTTCAGGTAGAGACTGCGCGATAAGCGTACTACCATGATTCGGGTAAGGCCAGAGAGCGCTCTGGACCGGTTCAATCGTAGCAGCAAAAAGGAGATTGGGAATGCAAAGATTAGTGATGGTACTACTGCTGGCTCTGATGCCGTTCGGCATGGCACTGGCAGACAATCACGATTCAGGCATGGATTCATCGGACCAGCCCAGTGGTGAGGTGGCCCGTGCCATGTTCACTGTAGGGGTTGAGAATCGCGAGCCGACACTGACTGTTCGAACAATTCCGGATGGCATGAATGAAGTCTATTTCTACACCGATCTGCGGGACTTCCAGGGCCAGACTGTCACCCACCGCTGGAACTTCGAAGGTAACGTGGAAGCGGAAGTCAGCTTCGATGTCGGCGGTCCGCGGTGGCGTACCTGGTCACTGAAGACCATTCCCGAGTCACAGCGTGGCGAATGGTCAGTGGATATCGTTGACGGTGAAGGCTTTATCGTTGAGACGCACGAGATTACTGCACGGTAATCCCGTCGGCGCAAAAACGTCGGGCCCTCCGGACGCTCCTGCATGTAGGAGTAGGAGCTGCCGGAGGCTGCGACCAAGGCGACCCGCATAGTCTTCCCCCTAACGGACCAGCCCTGCGTAAGTGACCCTGCGCAACACCCATTCGAATGGCCCCAGCGAGAAATACCGGCGCCAGATAGCGAGCGCAACGATCAGGCCGACGGTCACACCAACGGCAACTGCTGTGGCCTCAAGCCGGTCCAGTTCTCCCCACAGGCCCAGCCCATAGGCCGAGAACAGGGTTGAAAGGATGATGGACTGACCCAGGTAAATGCTCAGGCTTGATCCGCCCGCTTTGAGCACACCCGACATGATCCGCCCCGGTGACCTGGCGAGGGCGGCGATCACGCCCAGATACCCGAGCGTCGCAATCGGTGCCACGACGATGGTCAGTACAACACCGGGCACCGGAGCGCCCCACTGCCATATTGCCGCCCCCAGCAGACTGGCCGCTACGCCGGGAACCAGACACCAGCGCCGGGCAGCTGCCCAGAGCCGGTGCGACGAATCCTCGACCAGGCCGGACCTGACCGCAGCCAGCCCCAGGCAGAACCACCCGAGTGCTGAAATACCCTGAATCACCAGGAATGACGGCAGGATAAAGACAAAGCCGATGCTGCGGAATGCGGCGGTGCTCAGGAAGCTGCCCTCTGTCAGGATCGCCCGCTCCAGGTCCAGAATGTCAGGCGAGGTCTCGGGTGTGGCCAGTAACAGCGGCGGGGCGATGATGACCTGTAGGACGAGAAGCGCTGTCCCGACGATCGTTAATCGGCGCACCGTCCAGTGGCGAAACAGATAAAGGACAGAGCCGGTGATGGCGTAAATTGTCAGGATGTCCCCGGGAAAGAACAGACAGCCGTGCGCTATACCAAGAACCAGAAGCCCGATCATGCGGTTGCGGTAAATCCGACCGAATTGCAGGTGGCGCCGCTCCGCCGAGCGCATCAGGAAACCAAGCCCGACACCGAACATGAATGAAAACAGGCCGTAGGTCTTGAGCATGGCGAGCCCGTGTACAAGCCACAGGGTCAACGCATCACGGGTTGATTCCCCGGTAGGCGCCACAAAGTCTGAGATGGCAGAAAACGCAATGTACTGGACATTCACTACTACGATACCGAACAGTGCAATCAGTCGCAGGCAGTCGGGCATCGCGGCTCTGGCCGGCGGCGCGGGCGGGGTGTTCATAGGGTTGCCTCACCCGTTGGTCGGGAAAAGCTACAACTACCACGCATCGTATCCGTTGTCACCGGCCTCTGGCCTCCGGCCTAACCCCTTCGGGGCCGTCATCGCTTCGCTCTGACGTTCCTTCGCCTGCGCGGCAGGCTCAGGTCGAACCCGGCGAGGATTCTCACCCTCAGCCCTCCGGACACAAAAAAACCCCGACCTGTCGGTCGAGGTTTTGTTGTGTATGGCGGAGAGAGAGGGATTCGAACCCTCGATACGGGAGAACCGTATACACGCTTTCCAGGCGTGCGCCTTCAGCCACTCGGCCACCTCTCCGGAACGGTGGCGAACAATAATGGAAGGCCTGTCGAATTGCAACTCCCGGGGTGGGGTTCCGGCGCTGCGGTCTTGGCAGTGGCGCGGTAGCTTGGTACTATCCACGCGTCCATCGGGGTGCCTGCGCGGAGACGCGGGCTGAGAACCGACCCGTTGAACCTGATCCAGGTAACACTGGCGTAGGAAATGGATGCACCTCGAAAGAAACCTGAGCGTACAGCGCCACTTTTCCCGTGCAAGACTTCCTCGCCGGTTAACTCGATTTTAACCGGGAGTTCATTTATGTTTCGTAATACCGCTTTTGTTCCGTCGATTCTGGCTCTGGGTGTCGCTGCGGCGGCTGGCCAGGCAGTCGCGCAATCTGACACTCTGACCGTCTACACCTACAGCTCATTCAATACGGACTGGGGCCCGGGGCCACAGATCGCCTCGGAGTTCGAGGCCCAGTGCAACTGCACCGTGCGGTACGTCAGCTCCGAAGACGGCGTTACCCTGTTGAACCGTGCCCGCCTTGAAGGGCCCAACACCAACGCCGATGTGATTCTCGGCATCGATGATGCCCTGATTGCAGAAGCTCGGGAACTCGACCTGTTCCAGCCGCATGGTATCGCCTGGGACAGCGTGCCACTCGATGCCGACCTCGAGTGGAGTGACGACCTGTTCGTACCGTTCGACTATGGGTATTTCGCCTGGATCTACAACAGAGAAGAGATATCAGACCCTGCAGGCTCCTTCGAGGAACTGCTGAACAGTGATGCCAGCGTCATTTATATGGATCCACGTACCAGTACGGTAGGCCAGGGCCTCCTGCACTGGGTTCAGGCGATCTACGGAGACGATGCAGAGTCAGCCTGGGCCGATCTGGCGGAGCAGACGGTTACCGTAACCTCGGGCTGGAGTGAAGGTTACAACATGTTCCTGTCCGGCGAGGCTGACTACGTGCTCAGCTACACGACATCACCGGCCTATCATCAGGTTGCCGAAGATGATCCGCGTTACCGGGCCGCGCGGTTCTCGGAAGGACACGTTGCCCAGATCGAAGTGGCCGGGGTCAGCGCCTACACCGATCAGCCGGATCTGGCGAAATCCTTTGTGGAATTCCTGGTGACCTCCGAGGCGCAGCAGATACTGCCGGTCACCAACTGGATGCTGCCGACCCGCACCGGTGTTGAGTTGCCCGACGCCTTCGATAACCTGGCACGGCCTGATCGAATCGGTTTCGACCCGCAGACATTCGCGGAAAACCGGGATAACTGGTTGCGCACCTGGCGCAACGGCGTCAGCCGGTGACCACAGACCTGCGACTGCGCCGGGTCGGTGGTCTGCCGACCCTGCATAACGCGGGCACAAGCCGACCCGGCGGCTGGTGGGGCAGTCTCGGCCTGGGGCTGCTGTCTCTCGGCACCATGGTGACGGTGACGCTGCTGGCGTTTCTGGCACTGATCGGTGCCGGCACATCGTCGCCCGACACAGCCGTGCTGCAGGACCCGTATTTCTGGCGCACAGTGCGCTTCACGCTGCTGCAGGCAAGCCTGAGTGCCGTATTATCCGTGGGTCTCGCCATTCCGGTGGCCCGGGCCATTGCGCTGGACCGGCGCCTGCCGGGCAAAGCATTGTTTCTGCGCTGGTCGCTGCTCTGTTTCGTCATGCCCAGCCTGGTGCTCATTACCGGTATTGTCTCGGTATTCGGGCGCAGTGGCTGGCTCAGCCCCTGGCTGGGAGAAAGCTGGTCGCTTTATGGCCTGAATGGCATTCTGCTGGCCCACGTATTCATGAACCTGCCGCTGGCGGTTCGGGTGCTGGTGCAGCAATGGCAGGGCATACCGGATAATACCTGGAAGGTTGCCGCACAGCTTGGTCTGACCGGCTTGCAGCGGTTTCGGGTGGTGGAATTACCCGCACTGCGTGGCGTCCTGCCGGGCATCACGGGGTTCATCTTTCTGCTGTGTTTCAACAGTTTTGCGGTGGTCCTCGCCCTCGGCGGCGGGCCGCAGGCAGCGACGCTGGAAGTCGCCATCTATCAGGCACTCAAATTCCAGTTCAATCCGGCGGAAGCACTGGTACTCGCCTGGGCGCAGTTTCTGATCGCCGGGTCACTGTACTGGCTTTTCAGTCGCTGGGGCCGCCTCGAGTGGCTGGGCCATCCCTCTGTTCAGCGTGGCTGGTCGCCAAGGGTAGGTCCGGGTGCCGAGTGGCTCGGCCGGGTCGGCTACGGAGCGACCGTGCTGTTCCTGACCGTCCCGATCGCCACCCTGGTGCCGGTGGCACTGTCTGAAGGCGGGCAGGGGTTCCCATGGAGCCGGTTGCTCCAGGTCAGCATGAATTCCCTGCTTCTGGCCACGGGCGCCGCCACACTGGCGGTATTGCTGGCGTTGGCTGCGCTCAACCTGTGGCGGCGACTGAATCCGGGCTGGTGCAGGGCGGCCGTCGAGACGGCGGTTCTGCACCATTTGATACTGCCGGGGATGGTGCTGTCGGTCGGTATTTATCTGTTCTTTCTGCCGGTGCTGAACTGGCTCACCTGGGGCTGGGTTGCGATTATCGTGCTGAATGCGCTGATTGCGCTGCCGTTTGTGGTGCATCAGCTTCGGCCGCGCTGGCATGCGCTTGAGACCAGTTATCGGCGGCTGGCGGCTGATCTCGGGCTGTCGGGGTGGCGTTATGGCTACCAGGTTGTCTGGCCGTGGCTGGCACCCGTCGTCAGACGGGCATGGGCGCTCAGTTTTGTCATTGCGCTCGGTGACTTCGCCGTGTTCGCCATTTACGGTTCGGAAAACTGGAATACACTCCCCTGGCTGATTTATTCACTGTCAGGCGCCTATCGCATGCAGGCGGCAGCGCTCGCGTCCCTGTGTCTGCTGGGTCTGGCACTGCTCGCACTCTGGTGGCTGGAGAAAGACAATGCTCGAACTGGATGACCTGACGCTCAGACGCGGTGAGCAGGTCTGGCATTACCATCGATCAGTACCGGCCGGACAGATTCTGGCTGTTATGGGCCCGAGCGGGGGCGGCAAGAGCACACTGCTGGAGGCCATCGGTGGGTTCCTGAAAGAGGAGACCGGCCGAATTCTCTGGGACGGGCAGGATCTGACCCGGCTGCCGGCGGACCGACGACCGGTGGCCACCCTGTTTCAGCACAACAACCTGTTTGAACACCTGACCGTGTCCCGTAATCTGCGCCTTGGCTTTCAGCAGGGGAAGCCTACTGATGATGATTGGCAACATCTCATGGACGGTGCCGCCGAATTGGGTGTAGACGCATTTCTGTCCCGGCTTCCCGGTGAACTGTCGGGTGGCCAGCGACAGCGCATTGCCCTGTTGCGCACCGTGCTCCGGCCAACGCCTGTTTTACTGCTGGACGAACCATTCAGCGCTCTTGATGATGACAACCGGCAGCGGGCTGGCCACTGGATGCGCGCGCGGGCCAGGGCGGCGGGCAAGGCCGTAATCTTTGTCAGTCACAATGCAGAGGACGCGCGTCTCTGGGGCGACGAACTCCTGGCAATACAGGGCTCATCAGCGCTCTGAATCGGAGCTGGCTCCCAGCACACGCGCATCAATGGTGCCATCCGCAACCCGCACGCTCAGCGGCTGCCCGGGTTGCACAGCAGCCACGCTCCGGACGACCCGATGGTCTGCATCCAGCGCGATACTGTACCCGCGTTCAAGCGTCGCCAGCGGGCTGGCGGTATGCAGATTGTGCCCCAGCACGGCTACCCGCTTTCTGCGCTCGCCCATCAGACGCTGTATGGCCTCGGCCAGACGCGCTGACAGTCGCTCTGTGAGCTCGCGCGCTGGTGCCAGTCGCTTATGCGGCGCCGCCTGCCACAGGCGGTGACTCAGTGTTTCTACCGAGCGCTGCCGTTGACCGGCCAGAACCTGCCAGGCACGCCTTAACCTCATTTCCCGTTCATCGAGGCGCTGTTGCTGCTCCCGAATCTGTTCGCTCGGATGGCGCAATCGCTGGCGCAGCGTGAGCAAATGGCGTCTCTGATCACCCAGTTGTCGAGTCATCGCGCGTGTCAGTCGATGGCGAAGCTCCAGAACTCGCTGCCGGGTCGCCGACTGATCCGTGGAGAGCATTTCAGCGCCGGCCGAAGGCGTGGGCGCTCGGGCATCAGCCACAAGATCAGCAATGGTGAAATCGGTCTCGTGCCCCACGGCACTCACAACAGGGCGTGTCGCGGCGAAAATGTCACGTGCGAGCTGTTCGTCGTTGAAGCTCCAGAGGTCCTCTGCACTGCCACCGCCACGGGTGATAAGGACGGCATCCGGTTCCGGTGCGGCGAGGGCGCGTTGCAGGGCCCGCCGAATCGACTGCGCTGCCTCTGTGCCCTGAACCTGGCAGGGGAACACCAGTACCTCTATGCTCGGGTCCCGCCGCTTCAGAACGGTCAGCACGTCCTGAAGTGCCGCGCCGGTCGACGATGACACCACCGCCAGACACCTGACGCGTTCGGGCAATGGCAATTTGTGAGCGGGGTCAAACAGCCCCTCGGTCTCGAGCTTCTTCCTGAGCGCCGCAAACGCCAGTTGCAGTGCACCCTCACCGGCGGGGGCCACACTCTGAACAATAATCTGGTAGTCGCCACGGCCCTCGTACAGGCTGAGGCGCCCGCTGACCAGTACCGCGTCGCCATCGTTGATGGGTTGACGCTGCCGGCTGGCGGCGCCCCGAAAGAACGCACAGCGTACCTGCGCCCGGTCGTCCTTCAGTGTAAAGTACACATGGCCCGAGCGCGGCCGTGCAAGATTCGAGACTTCGCCACTCACCCAGACGGTCGGAAAATGCTCCTCCAGAATGAACCGGGCCTGGCGATTCAACTGGGACACACTGATTGGATTATCCATTCCGCCTCCCGGTGGGGGTGGCTGATGCTGCGAACATGCGGCGGGGGTGTGGGCTATTCACTGGAAGAGCCGGTCCCCGAGCTGGTCAACGGCCTGGCGGGCCTTCATGAGCGTCTGTTCTGTCGCCACATCCAGAGACGGGTATTGGTCGGCCCGCACCAGTGTGTGCACTCTGTCTGGCTGATCCGTACGGTAAATCCGCCCGCCCACGCGATACTGACCGCCATCGCGAGACGGAGCGACGACAATATGAAAGCCTTTGTAGTCTTCTTCATGCTGCACCGGGGCGGTGCCTGAATTCCGGCCAGCGTCCGCTGCGGCGCCACCGAACAGAGATTTAAGCTGTTTCCACATAGACGGTTCACCCAACCCGAAAAAATATGCAGCTAGTATCCTATCGACACGAAGCGGGAATGGCCATCTCGGCAGCGTTTTCTGTGGGTAAACGGTATCGTTTGAAATGGCGGCGAATTCCTGACCCCCGGGATTACTGGGCCGGTGCGATTGGTCCACAATTTCTGTGGATAACTTTGTGAATAAACCGCTGGAAAACCCCCGGACCTCAGGGATAGCGCGGGGCTTCTTAATTTGGGTGAAATTTATACATGGCAAAATATTGTATTAAAAACAATAAGTTACGAGCTACTTGGCGACCCGGCACGTTTGTGCGCCAAAGTTGTGCACGAACGGCCGACCTTTGTGCCTAATTGTGTACAAAAATTCGGTGTCAAGTCTTGACCGAAGAATTTTACGTTCTATGAAGCACACTTGCCGGCCGGGAATTATTGGCCGTACCCGTGCACCCCGTGTAAAATCCCGGCACTTTCAACCATTGATCAGGACCGGGGCCCGGGAATGCATTGTCCATTTTGTAACGAACCGGAAACCAAAGTAGTGGATTCCCGGCTGGTGGCAGACGGCCAGCAGGTTCGCCGCCGCCGACAGTGTCTGAACTGTGACGCCCGCTTTACATCGTACGAGTCGGCCGAGCTCGTCATGCCGAAAATCGTAAAGCAGGATGGCTCCCGTGAGCCCTACAACGCCGACAAGCTTCGAGCCGGTCTGATGAGGGCACTGGAGAAGCGCCCGGTATCCATGGATACCATAGAGGCGGCGATCAAACGGATAGAGCACCATCTGCGGGCAAGTGGAGACCGGGAAGTTCAGTCCAGAGCGGTGGGCGAAGCTGTCATGCAGGAGCTCAAACAGATGGACCAGGTGGCCTACGTGCGGTTCGCGTCTGTTTATATGAGCTTTCAGGACATTCGCGAATTCCGTGCCGAAATCGAACGCCTGGAGAACCCCGGCGAATGACTCGACCGAACGACGCGGCCTGGATGCAGCGAACCGTGCGGCTGGCGGCGCAGGGGCAGTTTCGTGCCCGTCCCAACCCGAGGGTAGGCTGCAGTATCGTCAAAGCCGGTGTGGAAATCGGTGCCGGCTGGCATCCGGGGGCCGGGCAGCCGCACGCCGAGGTATACGCGCTGCGCGAAGCCGGGTCGGCTGCCCGTGGTGCCACAGCTTACATCAATCTGGAGCCCTGCAGCCATTACGGCCGTACGCCGCCCTGTGCCGATGCATTGATAGAAGCCGGAATTCGCCGGGTGGTGATCGGGCACATTGATCCCAACCCCCTGGTTGCCGGCAAGGGCGTAAAAAAGCTGCAGGATGCCGGTATCGACGTGGTTACCGGCGTGCTGGAAGAGGAATGTGATGCGCTGAACCGGGGTTTTTTCCAGCGTATGGACACGGGCCGGCCCCGGGTGCGATGCAAGATAGCCCAGAGCCTCGATGGCCGAACTGCCATGGGCAGCGGTGAAAGCCAATGGATTACCGGAGAAGCCGCCCGTGCAGACGTGCAATACTGGCGGGCAACCAGCGACGCGGTCGTGACGGGGGCGGATACCCTGCTGGTTGATCAGGCGCGGTTGCGGGTGCGACCTGATTTGCTCGCGCGGCGCTGGCCCGGCCACCCCTGGGTCAAACCGCCTGTGCGCGTTTTGATAGACAGTCAGTTGCGGGTGCCGCCCGAGCATCCCTTTTTCTCTGAGCCCACCGAAACGATGGTCATGACGGCAGAAGACGCCCCATCCGAGGCGCGGGGTGCCCTGAACGCCATCGGTGTTGATGTGGTATCGGTAGCGCGCGGCGCTGACAGCAATCACCTTGACCTGGAGTCTGTGCTGACGTTGCTCGGGGAAAACGAATTCAATGAAGTACTGGTGGAGGCGGGGCCGACACTCAGTGGTGCCTTTGCGAGCGCGGGCCTGATTGACGAGTGGATACTGTACATCGCACCCCGTCTGCTGGGCAGCGAGGGCCTGCCAACCGTGGCGTGGCCGCTGGAGTCGCTGGCTGATGCACCGCATCTGAGAGTACTTGATCAACGACAATTCGGACCGGACTGGCGTATAATCGCGGCGCCGGCCGACAGGCCGACCAACAGGGGAGGATGAGCATTGAGCCTGAACACCGTGGAAGAAATAATTGAGGACATCCGGCAGGGAAAACCGGTCATCCTCATGGACGATGAGGATCGGGAGAACGAGGGCGACCTGATGGTGGCCGCCGAGTGCGTGACTCCGGAAATCATCAATTTCATGGCGCGTGAGGCTCGTGGACTGATCTGTCTCACGCTTACCGGCGAACGATGCGATGAGCTTGAGCTTCCGGCCATGGTGCACAGTTCCAGTGAAAAATACGGGACGCATTTCACCGTGTCGATTGAGGCAGCCGAAGGCGTGACAACCGGCATTTCCGCCGCTGATCGCGCCCGCACTATCCAGGTGGCGGCGGATCCGGCCAGTGGGCCAAAAGATATCGTGCAGCCGGGTCATGTGTTTCCGCTGCGGGCCGACCCGGGCGGCGTGCTGAGCCGCGCCGGACACACTGAGGCCGGATGCGATCTGGCCCGGCTCGCCGGGCGTCGGCCTGCCTGCGCCATCGTCGAGATCATGAACGACGACGGCACCATGGCGCGTCGCCCCGATCTGGAAAAATTCGCCCGGAAACACGGGCTCAGGATCGGCACAATAGCCGACCTGATCCACTACCGGATGATGAACGAGCGCACCATTCGCCTGCTCAGCAATGATCCGGTGGATACACCCTGGGGGCGGTTCGACCTTCGCGTCTATGAAGACCGGATCCACGGCGGACAGCATCTGACACTGTCACAGGGTCAGTTTGCCCTGACCGAACCGACGCTGGTGCGGGTGCACGCAACCCAGACACTGCGCGACCTGCTCGGTGTCGACACCGGTGGCTGGTCATTGCAGGAAGCGCTGGCCGAGGTAAACAGGGCAGGAAAGGGTGTGGTTGTGCTCATTGATCAGCCCACCGGCGCCAATATCCAGCAGGAAATCCAGCGCTGGAAGTCGGGCGGGGAGCGCGCCGGGACACCGGCCGCCAACCGCTCGGGTAATTATGTCACCATTGGCACCGGTGCGCAGATTCTACGGGATCTCGGCATTGGCAAGATGCGCCTGATGAGCTCACCATTGCGCTTTGGCGGTATTTCCGGGTTCGACCTGGAGGTAGTGGAAACACTGCAGAACCCATCTGAACCGAAACAAGAGGATTGAACCACGTGGCGATCAAAACCATAGAAGGTGATCTCAGAGCCAACCCCGCCCGTTTCGGGCTGGTCGTAGCCCGCTGGAATGCATTCATTGTCGACAGTCTGGAAAAAGGCGCCATCGAATCACTGACCCGGCGTGGCGTAGAGGAAAGCCAGCTCACCATCGTCAGGGTTCCGGGTGCCTTTGAAATTCCGCTGGCCGTGCAGAAAATGGCCGAATCCGGTCATTACGACGCGATTATCGCCCTCGGCGCTGTCATTCGGGGTGGCACGCCTCACTTTGACTATGTCGCCGGTGAGTGCGTCAGCGGCCTGACCGGCAGTGCGCTCAAGTACGGCCTCCCGGTGTCATTCGGGGTGCTGACCGTCGATACCATAGAACAGGCCATTGAGCGTGCCGGCACCAAAGCTGGCAACAAGGGTGAAGAAGCTGCTCTCAGTGCCCTGGAAATGGTCAACCTGCTTGACCAGTTGGGTGGCGCATGAGCAATGGCACGGCCCGCCCCGCGGAAAGGCGCAAGGCTCGTCGACTGGCCATGCAGGCGCTGTATCAGTGGCATGTCAGCAAGACAGACGTGGGCGAAATCGAAGCCCAGTTCATGGCTGATCAGGACATGAAGCGCGTCGACCGCGACTATTTTCATGAATTGCTGCACCAGGTTCCGGCCCGGCTGGACGAGCTCAATGACGGCCTGCAGGCGGTGCTCGACCGGCAGGTCACGGCGCTTACTCCGATTGAGCTGGCAATTCTCCGAATGGGGCTTTACGAACTCATGTATCGAATCGACGTTCCGTACCGCGTTGTGATCAACGAAGGCGTCGAAATGGCCAAGGCGTTCGGCGCCAACGAGGGTCACCGTTACGTGAACGGTGTCCTCGACAAACTGGCGCAACGTCACCGCGCAGCCGAGACCCGGAGCCGGGGCTGACCACCAATGGCGGGTGAATTTCAACGACTGCAGCGCTGGTTCTGGCCTCTGCAGGAACCCGGGCCGGTGCCCGGACTGCGACTGGGCAACGGAGATGATGCGCTGGCGGTAGCGACCGATCGCACCGTGGTGATGTCCGTGGACACGCTGGTGGAGGGCACTCATGTGCTTCCGGGCACCGCACCGGAAGATATTGCCGGCAAGGCACTGCGCTCAGCGCTCAGCGACCTGGTTGCCATGGGGGCGGACCCGTGGTTTTACACCCTCAGCCTGGTCGTGCCGGGAGAATACCCTGACGACTGGTGGGAGCGGTTTTCCTCTGCACTGCTGGCCGAGAATCATCGCTGGGGTTGCCCCTGCCTGGGCGGTGACACCACACGTGGGCCGCTCCTGGTAGTAACCGTTCAGGTTCATGGCCTGGTTGATCAACCGGTGACACGCGCCGGTATGCGCCCGGGCGATGACGTCTGGTTACTGGGGGCGGTAGGCGACGCGGCCGCCGGCCTGTCGTTGCTGCGGGAGGGGCGCTGGACGCAGGAACAGCAGCCCCTGATCGATGCGTTCTTTCGGCCTGAACTCTATTTTGCCGCGCTCACCGACCTGAGACCCGTCATGACCTCGGCAATTGATGTGTCAGATGGGCTGCTCGCCGACAGTCGACACCTGGTGGAAAGCAGCGGTTTTGGCATAACGCTTGATGTTCAGAAGGTTCCGCTGTCGGCCACTCTCAGGGCGACACTGAACGAGGCGGAGGCGCGACGGCTGGCACTGAGTGGCGGGGAGGATTATGCCCTGGTATTCAGTGCGGCCGCCGGTGACCGGGCGACCCTGCAACAGTTGACCCGGTGGCCTCTGGCCCGCCTGGGTGAAGTTAATGATTCCGGTGACCTGGTAGTAATGGACGGTGGGAAACGACTGACTGATCTGGAGGAAGGCTATGACCATTTCCGGTCCGGGCACTGAGCGGCCGTGGAAAGGCCGGTTCGAACGCTGGGTTCACTGGGTTGCCTTCGGGCTGGGCAGTGGCACTGCGCCCACCGCGCCGGGCACGGTCGGGTCTCTGGCGGCCTTGCTGGCACTGCCCGTCTGGGCGCTCACCCCGGTATGGGGGCAGATACTCTGGGTGGCTGTTGCCTTTCTCGCGGGTATCTGGATCTGCGGTCGGACGTCAAAGGACCTGGGTGTGCACGATCACCCGGGGATTGTGTTCGACGAGTTTGTGGGCATCTGGGTGGTCTTTATCGCCGTGCCGATCACGCCGGTCACGGTCGTCGCCGGCTTTTTGCTGTTCCGTTTATTTGATATCTGGAAACCCTGGCCGATAACCTGGTTGGACAGGCGTGTGCACGGCGGTCTGGGCATCATGGTGGATGATCTTGTGGCCGGGTTCGCTGCGCTGGCGGTGATGCATCTGTTACTGGCCTATATACTGTAATCGCGCTCTGATCTCTGTCGGAGCGTGCCCAAGGCCGCGATGGACTGTAAACCGTGCCACTGACGCGCTAAAAGTTTGCCAAACTCCGAGCCATAACCGTATAGTGCCGGTAATGATCGGTGATTGTGCACCGGGGAGGCAATTCATGACCACAGCCGTGCATGAAAAAGCGCTGGAAAAGCCAGCCGATGACCTGCTGACGAGGTTGGCCAGCAAACACCACCTTGCCAGCCTGCTCGATTGTATCGTCACCGAAGCCATGCAGCTTACACGGGCGGATGGCGGTACGCTCTATCTGAAGGATGACGACGAAGACGGCGCGCGTCTGCGTTTCGCGGTGGTGCGCACGGACTCGCTCGGTATCCAGATCAACAGCTACGAAGGGGACGATGTCCCCATGCAGCCGATCCCGCTGTATCGCGACGGTGAGCCCAATCACCACAACGTGGCGAGCCATGCGGCGTTGACGCGCAAGCGCGTCGTGGTGGATGACGCCTACACCGTGGACGAGTTCGACTTCTCCGGCACAAAGAAATTTGATGAATCCACCGGTTATCGTTCGCAGAGCTTCCTGACCCAGCCATTGCTTGACCATCAGGGCGACGTGATCGGGGTTCTGCAACTGCTCAATGCACAGGACGAACATGGCAGAGTCGGCTCGTTTCCGACCGATGCGATGCCGCAGATAGAAGCCCTGGGCAAGTACGCCGCCATTTCCCTGAACAACCAGATTCTCATTCACGCCCACAAGCAACTGCTTGATTCGTTCATCAAGGCACTGGCGAGCATTATCGACGTCCGTTCCAAGCACACGTCCCTGCACTGCCAGCGGATCCCCGAGCTCACGGAACTGATTGCCCGCGCGGCCTGCGAAGACAAGACCGGCTATTTCCGGGACTTCGACCTGGACGAAGACGAGTGGTATGAACTGAGCGTAGCCGCCTGGTTACACGACTGTGGCAAACTGGCGACGCCGGACTATGTGGTCGACAAGTCCACCAAGCTCGAGATGATCTGGGACGGTATCGATGCGGTCAAAACACGCTTTGCCGCACTGAAAGCCCAGACAGAGACCCGTTACCTTCGCCGTATGCTGGAACCGGGTGCAGACCGGAACCGCCTTCAGCGCGAGCTTGATGCGGAACTGGCCACTCTGGACGATGATTGCGCGTTTCTGGTCAAGGCCAATACCGGTGGCGAATTCATGAAGCCCGAAGATCAGGAACGCGTCCGTGCACTGTCACAGGTAAAATGGGTTAACAATCAGGGCGAAGAAGTGGCGCTGCTGTCCGATGAAGAGGTACACAACCTGTGTATCTCACGTGGCACACTGAACGACGAAGAGCGCTCCATTATCAATCGGCACATTGATATCACCATCGATATCCTGGAAGCATTGCCGTTCCCGCGTAACCTGCGGCGTGTTCCTGAATACGCCGGCGGGCACCATGAAAAAATGAACGGCAAGGGCTTCCCACGGGGTCTTACACGCGATCAGATGTCGATTCCCGCCCGCATGATGGGGGTCGCCGATATCTTTGAAGCCCTGACGGCCAAGGAACGCCCCTACAAGAAACCCATGCCGCTGAGCCAGGCTTTCAGCATTCTGCGCAAAATGCGCGACGACGAACACATTGACCCGGACATCTTTGAACTCTTTCTGCGCAGCGAAGTCTGGCGCGAATACGCCGACCGGCATTTGCTGGAGGAGCAGAAGGATGTTGAAGACCCCACCGAATACCTGTGAAAACGGCTGCGCTCGGCCTGGCGGCGTTAAATGTCTCTTCAGGGTGCTCGCCGCCGGGTTTCGAATCGCGTAACCGTTCTTTATTGCCGATGATGTTTACAAACGTCGTGAGCGACGCTCTGGCAAGGCAAAATTCAGCGAGAGAGCGCAGTTTACTGAAGTAAATGAGCATCTCGAGCTGGGTTTTAACACAGCCAGAGCGAGCGCAACAGTTTGTAAATATTAGCGGACTAGCCGCACTTAGAGTCACCGCAGTTCAAGCACGTGCGGCACCCGTCCATCAGTACCACCGCCTTGGTCGAGCACTTGGGGCAGAGCGTGGCATCGGGCGGGAAGCTGCCGTTGTCGGCGCTCTCATCTGCATTGCCGCTGCCGTTCTTCATACGGTCGTATTCAGCCCGTTTCTCCGCGATCAGCGCCTGCTGGTGTTCGTTGAGCCCTTCTTCCTGGATCAGACCGATCATCTTCATGTGCCGCTCAATGGCGTCACCGATTTCCGCCACCAGTGACGGCATGAAGCGGCCGCCCGGCTTGAAGTAACCGCCCTGTGGGTCAAACACGGCTTTCAGTTCCTCGGCCAGGAAGGTGACATCGCCACCCTTGCGGAACACGGCCGACATCAGGCGGGTGAGTGCGACCACCCACTGGAAATGGTCCATGTTCTTGGAGTTGATGAATACCTCGAACGGCCAGCGCTGCTCATGCTCGGTACCTTCATTGAGCAGGATGTCGTTGATGGTGACGTAGAGCGCATGCTCCGACATGGGCGTCTTGATCTTGTAGGTTGACCCGAGGAGTACCTCGGGACGATCCAGCGCCTCATGCACTTCCTGGAGCTTCGGGCCGGGCGCAGCCCGGGTTCCCTGTTCCGGTTCCGGTTGATCATTGGCTACGACTTCGTAGCCAACAATCTTCTGTGTAATTTTCTGTGCGGTCATTTCAGTCAATCCTCAGAACTTTCCGTAATAGCCTTCTTTCAGGGCGTCGAACAGATTGGCGGCATTGTGTACTTCGCCGTCGTATTCGATCTCCTCATTGCCCTTTGCGTCGATGGTGCTGCCGTCTTCCAGCTTGAACCGGTAAGTGGTGTTTTCCAGGTCCTTCTCCTTGACCAGAACCCCCTGGAACGCTTCCGGGTTAAAGCGGAACGTGGTACAGCCCTTCAGGCCTTTTTCGTAGGCATACAGATAGATGTCCTTGAAGTCCTCATAGGCATAGTCGGTCGGCACGTTGGCCGTTTTGGAGATGGATGAATCAATCCACTTCTGGGCCGCGGCCTGAATATCCACATGCTGCTTCGGTGAAATGTCATCTGCCGTAATGAAATAGTCCGGCAGTTGCTTTTCCGGGTCATCGGTGTAGGGCATGGCACCCGGATTGATCAGCTCGCGGTAGGCCAGCAGCTCAAAGGAGAATACGTCCACCTTTTCCTTCGATTTGCGGCGCTCGCGGATGACGTTACGCGAATAGTGGTGCGCAAAGCTCGGCTCAATGCCGTTACTGGCATTGTTGGCAATCGACAGGGAGATGGTGCCTGTCGGTGCAATGGAGCTATGGTGCGTGAAACGCGCGCCGGTTTTGGCCAGTTCATTCACGAGTTCCGGTTCGGCTGCGGCCAGTTGCTGCATGTAGCGGCTGTATTTGGCGTGCAGAATCCGCCCCGGGAGCTTGTCGCCCACCTGGTAGCCGTCTTTCGCCAGTTCCGGGCGCATGCGAAGCATCTGCGGCGTGATCTCGAACTCTTCTTCCAGAATCGGCGCCGGGCCTTTCTCTTTCGACAGCTCGAGTGCCACCTGCCAGCCGGTGACCGCCATTTCGCGGGTCACCTGTTCGGTGAATGCAACGGATTCGGCGTCGCCGTATTTCATGCCCAGCATCGTAATAGTGGAACCAAGACCCAGGTAGCCCATGCCATGGCGGCGCTTGGTCATGATTTCCTGGCGCTGTTGTTCCAGCGGCAGGCCATTGATTTCGACTACATTGTCGAGCATACGGGTGAATATGCCGACCACATCGCGGAACTTGTCCCAGTTGAAGCGGGCCTGATCCGTGAACGGGTGTTCGATGAACTTGGTCAGGTTCACTGAACCCAACAGACAGCTGCCGTAGGGCGGCAACGGCTGTTCGCCGCAGGGGTTGGTGGCCCGGATGGTCTCGCAGAACCAGTTGTTGTTCATCTCGTTGACGCGGTCAATCAGAATGAAACCCGGCTCGGCGTAGTCATAGGTCGACGACATTATGGCGTTCCACAGATGCCGTGCCTTTATCGACTTGTACAGGCGGAATGCAACCTGGCCTTCATCGTTGGTGATATAGGGGTCTTTTACATGCCAGTCGCGCCAGGCTACCTGCTCCGGGTCGTTCAGGTTGACCTCTTCGCGGTCGGCTTCCTTCTGGCTGAGCGGGAAGGCGAGACGCCAGTCTCTGTCGTCTATCACCGCCTGCATGAACTCGTCCGTGATCAGCAGCGACAGGTTGAACTGGCGCAGCCGACCGTCTTCACGCTTGGCACGGATGAAATCCTGCACATCCGGATGCCCGATATCGAAGGTGGCCATCTGGGCACCGCGACGGCCCCCGGCCGAGGACACGGTGAAACACATGCGGTCGTAGATGTCCATGAACGACAGCGGCCCGGACGTGTACGCCCCGGCACCGCTGACAAACGCATCGCGCGGGCGCATGGTGGAGAATTCGTAACCGATGCCGCATCCCGCCTTGAGTGTCAGGCCGGCTTCATGGACTTTCTGCAGAATACCGTCCATGGAGTCTTCGATGGTCCCGGACACCGTGCAGTTAATCGTTGACGTAGCCGGTTTGTATTCCAGTGCGCCGGCATTGGACATGATGCGCCCCGCCGGGATGGCGCCATTATCCAGCGCCCAGGTGAACTTCTTTTCCCACTCCTGGCGCTTGGCCTTGTTCTTCTCGACAGACGCAATGGCTTCAGCCACCCGCACGAAGCTGCCGTGCATGTCTTCGTCGATGGCGTTGCCCCGGCCGTCCTTGAGGCGGTACTTCTTGTCCCAGATGTCCAGTGATGCTTCCTGGTAGGGGATATCGATGGTTTCATCAACCCGTTTGGTTTCTGTCATTACACTGTCCT
Source organism: Natronospirillum sp. (assembly GCA_965602035.1). GTDB lineage: Bacteria > Pseudomonadota > Gammaproteobacteria > Pseudomonadales > Natronospirillaceae > Natronospirillum. The sequence goes on from OZ271919.1 coordinate 435,580, forward strand.
GCCTGCTCCTGAGCAGCACCGAAAAGCTGCCAAACGACAACCACTGCAGGTGCTGAAAAAAGATCCAATATTGCCAGTCTGTGGCCCCGTTATTCTGCGGCCTGAATGGGCGCAGATCCCGTTACGGCGGGGTTGGGCGGGCGCCACGCTATTTTCGGCCAGACACTATTTGTAGTGTTCAGGACCATTTTAAACCACTACAGCTTGTGTTGTGCAAGCAAAAAATTTTTGAATTTCCCGGGGTCGGAATATTGACAGCCTGTGAAGCCCGTCATGCCGCAGCCCGTTGCCCGGATTGCGAAATTCCGTCGGCGTCAGTAGAGTTGTCGCTGTTATTTTCAGGAGCGAAGCAAGCATGACCGTTGTTGATCGTGTCTTTTTTGCGGTCTGGGCCGGCGCTGTAGCGCTGGCGCTGGTCAATGCCACCTTCAATCTGTTCATCATCGAAGTCAGTTGGGTACTACTGCCGTTACCGCTGGTGCTGACCGGCCTCTGGGCGGCAATATACTGGCCGGAAGATCAGCCGCGGCGCGTCTGGTTCCTGCTTGGCCTGCTGGTATTCGCGGCGCTCGCGGTTCTGGGTAAGGTCAATCCGGCCGGTATCGATCAACGGCTGCTGCACTATGCCGGCGTTCTGCTGTACATCGGCTGGGCGGCCCGCGGTGTCAACATGGAGCCGTCTCGCTGGACCCTGGTTTCACCACTGGCCGTTGCAGGGCTGTTTGCCGCCTATATCATTGCGCCCGCGCATTCCGAGCCCTGGTGGGCTGTCGCGGTATTTGTGCTGCTGATTACCGTGCTGATCCTGGCGTTGATCCTGTCGCCCCACCTCAACGGTATTGCCATGGTGGGTGGCGCGTTGCTCGCGACCAGCTATGCAGCGACCGCCCAGAACGAATATCTGGGCGGGCTGCCACATGCCACGCTGATTGTGCTGGGCTCTACCTATCTTGCTCACCTGCTGCTGGCCCTGGGTCCCATGTGGTCCCGGCCAGATGACCCGGAAGAGCGCCCGGATATCCCGCGCATGGCCCACGAGGGGCCCAACGGCGACCACTGAGCAGGCAGGGCGCCAATCGGGCGGTGTGTCCGGTTCAGTCAGGCATTGCTTCGAAGTGCACGTTATCACCCAGCCAGGCGCGGGCCTGATCAGAATTGTTCACCGACAGCACACAGGTGGTTTTCGGCCCGGTCTCTGCCACGACCTCGGTTTCGCGTAGTTCATCGTACCGGAAGTAGTGCAGGCTGAACGACTCGCCTGCGGCAAAGCGCGCTGCCTGCTGGTCAATGCGGCTCTGATCCGTCTGTAAACTGTCCACGGCAACAACCAGATCGCCTGCCGACAGGCCTGCTTTCTGCGCCGGGCTGTCCTCGAGCACGGCACGCACCCGGGCGCCTCCGGGATCCTTGTCAAAAACGGCGCCGAGGCTCGTTTGCCCGGGCTTCAGAAACGCTTTCTTGCCGCCCGGCATGCTGAGCGCCACCGGGGTTTCCCATTCCACAGTGATGCCGAAATGGGACAGGCTGTCCGTCAGCGGCAGATCTTCGCGCCCATGGACCCCGAGCTCGAAAACATCGCTCAGATCGGCCCGGATGATGTCCTTTGCCAGGGACGGCACCCCGCGTTCCGGCATGCCAGTATCGCGCCATTCGTTCCAGGCAGCTCGCATCAGGTCGTCAAGGCTCTGGCGGTTGTCGGTGCGACGCCGTATTTCCAGATCGAGATAGAGCGCGAACAGCGCGCCTTTCGCGTAGTAGCTTACGATCGCATTCGGTGCGTTCTCATCCTGCAGGTAGAACTTGGTCCACGCATTGAAGCTGCTCTCGGCGATACTCTGGCGAAAACGGCCCTGGCCCCGGTGCACCCGCGTCATGGTCTGGGCCACCTGCTCCAGGTATTGCTCAACGGTGCTGCAGCCGGCGCGCAGTACACCGAGGTCGTCGTAGTACGAGGTCATGCCCTCAAACCACCACAGCAGCTCGGTGTAATTCTCCCGGGTCAGGTCATAGGGCAGGAACGCGGCTGGCTTGAGCCGTTTGACGTTCCAGGAGTGAAAATACTCATGCGAGCAGAGCCCCAGGTAATTCAGGTAACCGGCATCCGGCTTGCCCAGCGTGGGCGCCGGCAGGTCATCGCGTTTGGCCATCAGTGAGGTGGATGTGCGGTGCTCGAGGCCACCGTACCCATCGCCCGTCACCATGGTCATGAACAGGTAGTGCGGCATGGGCGGCGCCACACCCCAGAACCGGATGTGATGGCTGCAGATCGCTTCCAGATCGCGTGCCAGCCGTTGGGTGTCCGCGCGATGCCTGCCGCTGAGCACGATATCGTGCCGTACGCCTTCTGCCTCGAATGTGGTGGGTTCAAAATCAGCAAGCTCGACCGGGTGGTCGGTCAGCTCGTCGTAGTCGGCGGCCAGAAAATCGCCGAAAGCCCATGTGTCACCGGTTTCACGCGGCAGGGTGGTGGCCACTTTCCAGCGACCATCGACCGGTGTGGCCGGTGGTTCAATACTCACCCGGCAGGGCATGTGCTCCTGCCCCTGCACCGCCAGAAATACGCTGCTGCCGTTGAAGTAACCGTGCGTCTGGTCGAGGTGCGCCGCGCGCACGGACCGATCCCAGGCATAAACGCGATAATTGAGAGAGACGGGCCCTGAATGGGCGCCGGGCACCGTCCAGTGTTGCTTGTCTGTCTGCTCCAGCCGGATCGGTTCGCCGCCGGCATCACGGGCCGTCATGTCGATCAGGTTACGGGCAAAGTTGCGCACGAGGTAGGACCCCGGAATCCAGGCAGGCATCCAGAGGACCTGGTCCGTGGCTGGCTGCTCAATGGTCAGTGTTACGTCAAAAAGATGGGCCGCCGGCTTGACCGGAACAATTCGGTAGTGATGGGGCATGTTTGAGCTCGTCAGATCAATTGATTTCGAATCTTGAATTCACGCAGAGCACGGCGGGCGCGCTCCACCTCATTGTAGAGGCGTTTGCGTTCAGCGGGGTCACCGCTGCCGTCGGCATGTTCCCGGACAAATTCGCGTTTCCGCTTTTCGGCGTCCTCGATGGCCTGCTCCAGCGCAGCCCGTTCTTCGCTGATGCTCATTTCCAGACTCCCTCCAGACAAGTGGTTGTGCGTACCGACCGGTTGTCCTTCCGGCCTGTCGAAATGGCGCTATCGCCGTACAGTGAAGCATAGCGTCTTAATGACTGAAAATCAGGGCTGAGCCCCCGGTTTTCAATGGGGTGCAGGAGACGCTGCGGGCGTCGCATTCGCGCGCGCCAATCGCTATAATCCGCGCGCCCGCCCGGTGGAATTCCTTCCCGGCGGCGGCCTGATTCATGAGTCGGAGCAACAATGTTTACTGGAATCGTACAGGGCCGGGCAACGGTAACTGCCTGTGACCGCGACAACGATATCACCCGCCTGACGCTGGAATTCCCGGACGGTGCACTGGCAGACGTTCAGACCGGAGCGTCCATTGCCCTGAACGGGGTCTGTCTTACGGTGACGGCGGCCGGGCCTGACTGGGCACGCTTTGACGTCATGCAGGTAACCCTCGACATCACATCACTGGGTGACGCCGCCGTTGGTGACCTCCTCAATTTTGAGCGGGCCATGCGGGCATCCGACGAAATCGGTGGGCATCTGTTGTCGGGGCATGTGTCCGCCACCGGGTCGGTGGTGGCGGTGGAATCCACCGGCCATGGCCGCCTGATCGAGATCCAGGCGCCGCCCGAACTCATGCCGTACCTGTTCGACAAAGGGTATGTCGGTGTGGACGGCGCCTCGCTCACCATCGTGCGCGTTGCCGAGCAGTCATTTTCGGTCAGCCTGATCCCGGAAACCCTTCGTCTGACCACGCTTGAGTTCGCGCGCCCGGGAACCCGTGTTAACCTCGAAATCGACAGCCAGACCCGCGCCGTTGTGGACACGGTGGAGCGCTTACTTGCCCGGCGTATGCAACCGGGTGGACAAACCCCGGCGAACTGAGGGAATTCCCGACTGGTGCCAGAAATAATGGATCGCGCACATTCAGCAGTGCTTCGCGGCCGCCTTTCCTGGCCGTTGCTGTATCTGCTCGCCCCCGTTTCCGGTGCCCTGGTAGCCACCGGCAGTCTCGCCTACGACCCGCTGGGGCGCATCAACGTGCTGCCTCTGCTGGTGCTCTGGGGTGTGTTGCCGGCACTCGGGAGCCTGGCAGCGGTGTTCTGGGCGGTGCGGGGCGGGCAGGTACCCTGGCCAGTGCGGCGGGATCAGCGTCTTGCGCTGTCGCCGGGCGCGGTCTGGTCAACGGGTGCCCGTCTGCAATGGGTCTGGGCCGGCTTCGCGGGCGGCCTGATGCTGTCATTCCTGGCCCACCTGGCGTTTACGGATCTGGCGTTCGGCTGGAGTTCGACACTGGTCGCCGGCAACCGTACGCTGGCTTCGGCGGTTCAGGCAGTCAGCCTGCCATGGGCAGCCTTCTGGCCGGAGGCAGTGCCGGATGTGAACCTGATCGCTGCCAGCCGGTATGAACGCATAGCGCCGACCGGAACCGACGGCTCGGGCGCCGGCTGGTGGCCTTTTCTCGCCGCCGTCGTATTGACCTATTCATTGCTCCCACGTGTCCTGCTCGGTCTGTTGTTTGCGGCGCTCGCCCGTCGGGCATCGGCGTATGCCACTAAAGGTCTGCATCTACGGGTAGAGGCTGCGGGTCAGAGCGCGGTGGCGCCGGCATCGGCGCCGCTGAATGCAGACCCCCTGAGTCGGGAGCCCGTTGAGCAGTGGTCCGGCGCAACCCGGCTTTGCTGGCAGCACGCATCACCGGGGCATCCTGAGGGTGATACCCGAACATTCGGTCTAGGCGAGTGGGCGACCGATGCGCGCCATCTGCAGGCGCTGCTGGACACCCTGCCGGCCGGTCAGTCTCTGCTCTGGACGGTGCCTCTGGTGCAGACACCGGTTGCGGAGCTTGCTGACCTGATTCAAATGGCCCGCGAAGCCGGGCATGGTCAGGGTCTCTCAGTCGACGGTGTCCCCTCGGCCGCAACAGACCGGTTTATCTTGAGCTGGCAGGCATTCGCGCGGCAACATCAACTGGTTTGGGTGGAGAGCGCCGGGGAGGTCGTACTGTGACGGACGCTCCGACGCTCTGTGTGGTCGGTCACCCGAATCAGGGCAAGTCATCGCTGGTCTCGACACTGGTTGAAAACGACAGCGTGCAGGTGGGGCCTGAGTCGGGCACAACCCGGCGCTCCGAGACCTTTCAGTTTGTTCACAACGGCGAGGTCCTGCTCACTCTGACCGATACACCGGGCTTCCAGCGGGCGCGTCAGTTTCTGGCGCGGCTGGAGGAAACCGCCGTTGCGCCGGCAGAAAGGCCCGAACGCATTCGCACGCTAATGGCCGACCCGACGATCGAGGAGAGGTTCGCCGATGAATGCGAGATTCTGGCGCCGATCATGGCCGGTTCGGGGTTGCTCTATGTCGTCGATGCGGCACACCCGGTAAGTGCGGCGGATCTCGCGGAAATGGAAATTCTGCGCTGGACGGGTCGGCCACGCATGGCGGTTATCAACCCGGTGGCGGAGGCGGGCCCGGCACTCCGCGACGAGTGGGAGCGCACCCTGGGCCAGTACTTCCAGTGGGTACGGGTATTCAACCCAGTGACGGCGACCCTGCCCGCCCGACAGCGACTGCTTCGGGCCATGGGAGAGCTGACGCCGGCCTGGCAGCGTCCGGTGGACCGGCTGATCGAATCGCTGCGCGAGCGCGATGAACAACGACTCCGGGAAGCGGCCGCCTGGATTGCCGGCTACTGGATAGACCAGATGACCACCCGCCTTTCCCTGTCCGGCCTGCGGCTTCCGGACGACGATCCCGGTAGCCGGCTGGCACGTCGGCTGGAAGCACAGGAGCGTGCGTTCCTCGAGAAGGTTCGCACAGCGTGGGGCCATCAGCACCTCGCCGTTGCCGCGGGGCCCTCTGAGTTCACCGCGGATGAACAGAACCTGATGCATACGGAACACTGGTACCTGTGGGGGCTGTCGGAGCGCGATCTGCTGGTCGTCAGTGCTGCGGCCGGAGCTGCTACCGGCGCGGCCGTCGATGTGGGGCTTGGCGGCATGTCCGCGATGATTGGCACGGTTGCCGGCGGGCTGGCCGGCTCTGCAGGTGGTTGGTGGGCAGGCCGGCGCTGGCGCACGGGCGGCCCCCGACACCTGGGCTGGCTGCCCCTGGTGCGTGAGAAATCCTGGATCGGCCCGGTAACGCATCCGAATTTCCCGCTGGTGGTCATGGCCCGGGCGGTCACCGGCGTGCAGCAGATCTGGCTACGCCCCCATGCTCGGCGCGATGCCCTGGCACTCGAGGTGCGCGCGCGGGACTGGCCTCGCACCGATCAGGTCCGGCTGCTGCGCTGGTCCCGGCGCCTGCAGAAGCAGTTTGGTGGGTCTTCGGCCTGGGCCGGTGGTGCCTGGTCCGCCCGCCAGAGTCAGCAACTGGAAAGCTGGATCCAGGGGCTGCTCCAGTCCGAGTTGCAAGCGGTCTATGACAATGAGGGAACGCATGACGTTTGGGTCAGTGATTCAGAGCGTTCGTAACTACTGGCGCCGACCGGTGCTGCGCGAACCGGCCCTGCGGGACGGGCCGGTGTTGTCGCCCAGGGAGCATCAGTCGGATGTGGCAGCCCGCGAAAGCCGGGAACCCCGCATTATCGACGGCGCCGAGGGCTGCATCCGGCTGGCTGTCGGCAAGGAAGACCAGCGTACACGCCAGGTCTATCTGTACCTGCATGGTTTATCCGCCTGTCGTCAGGAAACGGCGCCGGTTACGGAAACCCTGTCGGCCCGGGCAGACGCGCACGCGGTATACGCCCGGGTAGCCGGCCATGGCATGGGTGATCAGGCCATGGGCGAGGTCGACGGCGCGGCCTGGCTGGAATCCGTCTGGAGTTACTGGCAGCGGGCCAGACAGCTCGGTGAGCATGTCGTTATCGTCGCTACCTCAACCGGTGCCGCCTACGCCACCTGGCTGCTCGCGCGGCCGGGGGTGCAGGAACAGGTAGCGGCGCTGCTGCTGATGGCGCCAAATTACGGCGTACGCGACCGGCGTTCCGGCGTGCTGACCTGGCCCGGTGTGGAAAACTGGCTGCCGAAAATCATGAGCCCCCAAAAAGACTGGCGGAAGCGGGATCCACGCCAGAAGAAATACTGGTCGGTCAATTACGGCAACCGCGCACTGATACAGATGCAACTGGTGCTGAAGGTCGCTCGGTCCCTGCCGGTTGAGCAGTTCCGGACACCGCTGATGGTGCAGTGTGCACCCACCGACCCTGTCATCAGTCCGGCGGCCGCACGCCGGGTTTTCCGTCGCTGGGGCGGGCAGCCCAAACTCTGGCGGTGGGTCGACGTGCCTCCCGGGGAGTCGGCGCATGTCTTCGTGGGTGATATCATGGCGCCACATCGCAACGATGACGTGATTGACGCATTCTACCGGTTCCTGCGGGAACTGCCCCCGACCGACACAGAGGAGACTACACTGTGACACGCCCGGAACTGCTTTCTCCGGCCGGTACCATTCGTAACATGCGCTACGCCTTTGCCTACGGGGCTGACGCGGTATACGCCGGACAGCCCCGGTACAGTCTGCGCGTACGCGAAAACGACTTTACCATGGCGAATCTGGAGCAGGGCATTGCCGAGGCCCATCGGCTGGGCAAGCAATTTTACCTGGCCAGTAATATCGCCCCGCACAACGCCAAGATAAAAACCTACCTGCGCGACATGGCGCCGGTAATCGCTATGAAGCCGGACGCGCTGATCATGTCGGACCCGGGGCTCATCATGATGGTGCGCGAGGAGTGGCCCGACATGCCGATTCATCTGTCGGTACAGGCCAACGCCGTGAACTGGGCCACGGTGAAGTTCTGGCACCGTCAGGGTATTCAGCGGGTGATTCTGTCACGGGAGCTCTCGCTCGATGAAATTGAGGATATCCGGCTGAAGGTGCCGGAGATGGAGCTGGAAGTCTTCGTACACGGTGCCCTGTGTATAGCCTATTCAGGCCGTTGTCTGCTTTCCGGCTACCTCAACCGCCGTGACCCGAATCAGGGCACCTGTACCAATGCCTGCCGGTGGGAATACAGAACCCACGAAGGCAAAACCGATATCACCGGCGATATCGTGCCGCGTGACCCCAAGGTCTGGACACCATCAGGCCAGCGCATTGCCAGCGATGCGGCTGCCGATGATGCACCCGTGGCACCGGTGCTGGGCGAGGGCGAGCCTGCCGACGGTGTGTGGTTGCTGGAAGACCCGAACCGCCCCGGCGAACACATGCCCGCCTGGGAAGACGAGCACGGCACCTACATCATGAACTCCAAGGACCTGCGGGCGATCCAGCATATTGAACGGCTGACCCGCATTGGCGTGCACTCACTGAAAATCGAGGGCCGCACCAAATCGCATTATTACGTGGCCCGAACGGCCCAGACGTACCGGGAAGCGATCGATGATGCCGCGGCCGGGAACCCGTTCAACCCCGAATTGATGGGCCAGCTCGAGAACCTGGCCAACCGGGGCTATACCGAAGGGTTCTACCGGCGCCATGCACACGCCAGCTATCAGAACTACGAACAGGGGCGCTCGGTGTCCACGCAGCAACAGTTCGTGGCAGAAGCCGAAGGGCTCACTGACGACGGCCGGCTCTGGCTGCATGCCAAGAACCGGTTCGGTGTCGGCGATACGGTGGAACTGATGACACCAGAGGGTAATCAGCGCTTCACGGTGGAAGACATACGCCTGCGCAAGAATGGCAACCCGCTGGACGTTGTGCCGGGCTCCGGGTATCGGGTTTCAATGGCAGTGCCCGGCCCGGTGACGGAACAGACTGGGGAATTCGGCCTGCTCATGCGCGATCTGTAGGCAGAAGCTGCCTTTGTATCGCTTGGGATTTGGCGCCGGCAAGCCGGCTTCGGCCTACACTACCGTGGCTCCATACACTTGTAGGCAGAAGCTGCCTTGGCAGCGCCCGGGGTTTGGCGCCGGCACTACCGTGACTCCATACACTTGTAGGCAGAAGCTGCCTTGGCAGCGCCCCGGAGCAACGAGACGGGAGCCTTGACAGCACAGGGCAAATCGCTAGAATGCCCGACTGCAGCAGGAACGTAGCTCAGTTGGTTAGAGCACCACCTTGACATGGTGGGGGTCGTTGGTTCGAATCCAATCGTTCCTACCAGATTCCAGAGCCGCCCAGCGGCTCCCGAAGCCCGCCCCCGGCGGGCTTTTTCGTTATCGCCCAATGGCCCGCAAGGGTCAGCAATTTACTATCAAGTGGCCCTTGGTGTGGGTCACCACTGACAGGAGTGCAGCATGCCCACGATTACACTTCCCGATGGCTCAGAACGCCACTATGACGCCCCTGTATCCATTATGCAGGTCGCCGAGGACATTGGTCCCGGACTGGCAAAATCCACAGTGGCCGGTACCATCAACGGTGTCGAGCACGACGCCGTCGACCTGATCACCGAAGACGCCCGGGTAGCCATTCTGACCCCGAAAGACGAAGCGGGCCTCGACATTATCCGTCACTCCTGTGCGCACCTGCTCGGGCACGCCATCAAGCAGCTGTACCCGGATGTTCGCATGGCGATCGGGCCGGTGATCGACAATGGCTTCTACTACGATGTCGACCTGCCGGAACCGCTCAGCGAAGACGATCTGGAAGCGCTCGAACAGCGCATGATGGAGCTGGCGAAAACCAACTACCCGGTGGTCAAGCGCAAGGTGAGCTGGCAGGAGGCGTACGACACCTTCAAGGAGCGCGGCGAACCGTTCAAACAGGCGATCCTCGAAGAAGACATCGCCCGCGATGACCGCCCCGGGCTGTACCAGCACGAAGAATACGTGGACATGTGCCGTGGTCCGCACGTGCCCAGCATGAAATTCTGCCATCACTTCAAACTGATGAAGGTCTCCGGCGCCTACTGGCGGGGCGATGCGGCCAATCAGCAGCTGCAGCGCATCTATGGCACCGCCTGGGCCGACAAGAAGCAGCTCAAGGCTTATCTGAAGCGCCTTGAAGAAGCCGAAAAGCGCGATCACCGCAGGCTCGGCAAGCAACTGGATTTGTTCCACTGGCAGGAAGAAGCCCCGGGTATGGTGTTCTGGCACCAGAAGGGTTACACCCTGTACCAGGTGCTGGAGTCCTACATGAGGCGCAAGCTCGTAGAATACGGCTACGAGGAAGTAAAGGCGCCCATGATCATGGACCAGTCTCTCTGGGAAAAGAGCGGCCACTGGGACAAGTACAAGGACAACATCTTCGCCACCGAATCCGAGAAGCGGGCGTACGCGGTGAAACCCATGAATTGCCCGGGTCACCTTCAGATCTTCAACCAGGGGCTGAAGAGCTACCGCGATCTGCCATACCGCATGGCGGAATTCGGTGTCTGCCACCGCAATGAGGCATCCGGTGCGCTGCACGGTCTGATGCGGGTGCGCTCATTCACTCAGGACGACGCCCACGTATTCTGTACCGAAGGCCAGATTCTCTCGGAAGTCACTGCCTGCATCGAAATGGTCTACGACGTCTACAGCGATTTCGGCTTCGAGAAAGACAGCATTGAAATCAAACTGTCGACCCGGCCAGAGCAGCGTATCGGCTCAGACGACGTCTGGGACCAGTCAGAGCAGGCGCTGGCGGACGCCCTCGAAAAAAATGATCTGGCATTTGATTACCAACCGGGTGAGGGCGCGTTCTACGGCCCGAAGATCGAATTCACCCTGCATGACTCACTCGGTCGTGCCTGGCAGTGTGGTACCATCCAGCTCGATTTCTCCATGCCGGGGCGCCTGGGCGCTGAATACGTGGCGGAAGACGGCAGCCGGCAGGTGCCGGTTATGATCCACCGGGCTATTCTCGGCTCCATGGAGCGGTTCATCGGCATACTGATCGAAGAACACGCCGGCGCCATGCCACTGTGGCTGGCTCCCGAGCAGGTGGTTGTGTGCAACATCACCGATCGGCAGGCCGAATTCTGCACACAGGTCAAGCAGACCCTGCAACAGGCGGGGTATCGGGCCCAGACAGACTTGAGAAACGAGAAGATCGGCTTTAAAATCCGCGAGCACACCTTGCAGAAGGTTCCCTACATTGTTGTGATTGGCGACAAAGAAGTGGAGTCGCAGCAGGTGGCCGTGCGCACCCGGTCCGGGTCGGACCTCGGTGCGATGCCGCTGCAGGCCTTTATTGACCAGTTGTCGGAAGAAGCTGCACGGCTCGGTCGAAAACAGTAACGGAGATTCGGTTATTAAGAACACCAAAGGTCCAAAGAGCAAACGCAACCCGATCAATAATCAGATCGAGGCGCAGGAATGCCGCCTGATCGATCAGAACGGTGAACAGGTCGGTATTGTCAGTATCGACGAAGCGCGTGAAAAAGCCGCAGCCGCCGAACTTGATCTGGTACAGATTGCGGATGCTGACCCCGTGGTCTGTAAGATCATGGACTACGGCAAGAAAATCTTCGACGAAAAGAAAGCCAAAGCGGCTGCCAAGAAGAAGCAGAAGCAGACGCAGTTGAAAGAGATGAAGTTTCGCCCCAATACCGACGAGGGCGATTATCAGATCAAGCTGCGCAATCTGATCCGGTTTCTTGAAGCCGGTGACAAGGCCAAGGTCTCGCTGCGCTTCCGCGGGCGTGAAATGGCGCACCAGGACATCGGCATGAGGCTGATGGAACGGATCGAAGGCGATCTGGAAGAGCTCGCGCAGGTTGAGCAACGGCCCAAAATGGAAGGCCGCCAGATGATCATGGTGATGGCACCGGTCAAGAAGAAAAAGTAGGAGCTGCCGTTACACGGCGTCCGAAGGCTGCGATCGCAGCGTACCGCAGCTCATACTGTACGAGCGTCCGAAGGGCGCGATCTACGACGTTCGTAGGAACTGCCGAAGGCTGCGATAATCGCGTCCTGACGGCAGCTCCTACGGTAAAATGAAAAGGCAACCGTCAGCCCGTACGACTCGGCGCGAAGCGGTAAAGAGGAGTCTCAAATGCCTAAGATGAAAGCCAACTCAGGCGCTGCCAAGCGCTTCAAGAAAACCGCGAATGGCATCAAGCACAAGCAGTCATTTCGTAGCCACATCCTGACCAAGAAGACGCCGAAGCGGAAGCGTCAACTGCGTGGAATGAAGCAGTTGCACCCGTCCGATCAGCCTCTGGTCCGCCGGATGAACCCCTACCTCTGATTGTTATTTGCTCAGACTGATACAGGATATCGATTATGCCTCGCGTAAAACGTGGTGTTACGGCGCATCGCCGTCACAAAAAGATTCTCAAGCAGGCCAAGGGTTACTACGGTGCCCGTAGCCGTGTATTCCGTGTTGCCAAACAGGCGGTCATCAAGGCCGGCCAGTATGCCTACCGCGACCGTCGCCAACGCAAGCGCCAGTTCCGTGCGCTGTGGATTGCGCGGATCAACGCGGAAGCGCGCAATAACGACATGTCGTACAGCCGCTTTATCGCCGGCCTGAAAAAAGCCAACGTCGAGATCGACCGCAAAGTCCTCGCCGACCTGGCTGTGTTCGAAAAGCCGGCATTCGCGGCGCTGGCCGAGCGCGCCAAAAAGGCCCTGTAAAATCTCAGCGTTCCTGCACGCTGGAATTTTAGGAGCTGCCGAAGGCTGCGAATCGCGGCGTTCCGCCGCTCCTACAGTAGGAACTGCCCGTTACACGGCGTCTTGGCTGCGATTAATAGCAGAACACGGCGATTTGGCACCAAACCCCAACCCCTTTGCTATACTGTCTCACAGTCCCGGCAAAGGGGTTTTTTATGCGCTACCTGTTACTCACCGCGTTCCTGGCTGTCCTGCTCTGGGCGCCCGCTGCCGCGCAGAACGTCTACACCTCCGAGCATCATAATTTTACCCTCGATACGGTCGCCGACGGGTTGGCCAACCCCTGGTCATTTGTCTTTCTTCCTGATGGTGAAATTCTCGTATCAGAACGCCCCGGCCGATTGCGCAGAATCGTCAATGGGACGCTGATGTCCGCACCTGTGCGTGGGCTGCCAGACATTGAAGCCGACGGGCAGGGCGGCCTGCTGGACCTCGCACTGCACCCGGATTTCGAATCCAACCAGTGGCTCTATTTCGCCTATTCGGCCCGCCAGGGCAATGGGCTCAGTACGCACCTCGCCCGAGGCCGGTACCGGGGCGGTGTGCTTACTCAAGTGGAAATCCTGTTTGCCGGTGAACCGGGCATGCGCGGCGGTCGTCATTTCGGCGGGCGGCTGGTTTTTGACCGGAACAATGATATCTATCTGACGATCGGCGACCGCGGCACCCAGGCCAACGGGCAGAACCCGCAGAACCACGCCGGGGTCACCATTCGCCTGAACGACGATGGCAGCGTGCCATCGGATAACCCCTTTGTTGGCACCAATGAAGGCTTGCCGGAAATCTATACCTGGGGCAACCGCAACGGGCAGGGGTTGGCGCTACACCCGGATACCGGTGAAGTATGGGAACACGAACATGGCCCACGTGGCGGCGATGAAATCAACGTCCTTCGAAACGGGAGTAATTTCGGCTGGCCGGAGGTGACTTTCGGCCGTAATTACAGTGGTACGGAGATAACCGACCGCACGTCAATGCCTGGCATGGAAGATCCGCTGCTGCACTGGACGCCGTCCATCGCGCCTTCCGGCATGGCCTTCTACACAGGCAATGCGTTCCCGCAGTGGCAGGGCGATCTGTTTGTGGGTGCTCTGGTTAGCCAGCATATGCAGCGGTTACGGTTTAACGGCTACGAGCTGGTGGAACAGGAGCGGCTGCTGGAGGATTTCAATACGAGAATTCGGGCGGTGAGAAGCGGCCCGGACGGGCTGCTCTGGATCAGTACGGATGAGCGGAACGGGCGTCTGATCCGCCTCGTTCCCGCTGATTAACAATCGCAGCCTTCGGCAGCTCCTACGAATCCGACCTGTAGGAGCGTCCGGAGGGCGCGATTACCTCGCTTGATCACGCCTGTAGGAGCGTCCGAAGGGCGCGATTAAGCCTGGTATCCGATCAATCCAGGTAAGCGCTGTACATCCATACCACCTTTTCCTGCTCGCGAATGTAATCGCTCATCAGCGCCGCTGTGCCTTCATCGTCCGCATCGCCGGCGTCATGAAGCAACTGACGCTGCTTCGCGATCACAGTCTTGAACGCAGCCAGAATCTGCTCCATGGCCTGCGTGCCATCCGTCACCCGGGTGTGCTCCTGAATGTCAGAGGCGCTCAGGTAAGCCGAATAGGTATGTGCCGGCTCTTCGCCCAGTGTCAGCACACGCTCCGCTACTTCGTCGATCTTGGTCAGCAGATCGGTATACAGCTCTTCAAATTTGACGTGCAACTCAAAAAAGTCTTTGCCGCGGATATTCCAGTGATAGCCGCGCGTATTCATGTAGAACACCTGGTAGTTGGCCAGCAGGTCATTCAGACCTTGTGCCAGAGTTTTGGCTTTCTGTTCGTCAATTCCAATGCGATTCGTTGCCATGGTGGTACTACTCCTCTCCAATTGCGATGTCCAGGTTATGCGCCCGACCCGGCCAATATTCAAGGTTGAACAAGGCTAACGCCTCGAAAGCGAAAAGCTATCTTGCGTTCAGTTGCAATACCATTGCGTCATTGAAAGGCGCATTTACCGGGCTTTGCTCCGGTTTTGCCAACTACCTCGCGCTGCCGGTAAATTCGGTTGAACTGTGACCGGGGTTCTGTGGATAATAGGGAACAGCGTTCGGGGAGCCCGGATGTCGTGTGCACCACGGTCACAGGCGGGCTGGAAGAATGAACGAATCGAATAACACACGGGGAGACCAGGCAGCATGGGACGCCAGATAAAACAGTTACACCGCGTATGGTTGCGACTGCCCCATCTTCATCGTTACGTCCTGATGTCACTGGCCGCGGTAGTCGCGGTGCTTATGTTCTGGCCCGGCAGTGAACAGGACCGAGCGGAGGCTGCGATCTATTTGCCGGACGGTAGCATGTCCACGCCGGGAGGCTCCGGCAGCGATGTGAATTCCGCCACCGCAGCAGCCGACAGTAGGCAGACAAACACCGATACCCCCGATATAGACCCCGCAGCCAGCAAAGTTCTCAATTACGACATTAAAAGCGGCGACAGCCTGAGCGGCATTTTTGATCGCCTCGGTCTGGGCCAGACTGTGATGTATCAGATTCTGTCGGCCGACGAATCTCTGCTCGCGCTGGACGTGCTGCGGCCGGGGCAGACCCTGACATTCCACATAAACCCGGAGTCCGACAAACTCCAGACCATGGAGCTGTTTATCCACGCGGGTAACCGGGTGTTCTACAACCGGGTCGACAGCGAGACCTTTGAATACGAAGAGCGCATTATCGAGGGCGAATGGCCGGTTCGCCTGGTTACCGGAGACATTCAGGGCAGCTTCTATCTTTCAGCACGCCGTGCCGGGTTAACCGAGGCCGAGATCGCCGAGGTCAACCGTATGTTTTCGGATCAGTTCAACTTCGCCCGGGATCTGCGACCGGGCGATGAATTCGAGATTCTGCGCAGTGAGCAGCGCATCAATGGAAAGCCCACCGGGCAGACCCGTATCGAGGCCATGCGGTTCCATCGCTACAACCGCACGCACACAGCCTACCTGTTCGATGACGGCAACTACTATGACGCCGATGGCGAGAGCCTGGCACGCGCCTTCCGCCGCTACCCCCTGTCGGGTCGGGAGCGGGTCAGCTCCGGCTTCAATCCGCGGCGGACTCACCCGGTAACCGGGCGTATCTCCCCGCACAACGGCACCGATTTCGCGGTCTGGACGGGCACGCCGGTGCTGTCTACCGGTGATGGCGTGGTTGCGCGCGTGGAGAACCACCCATACGCGGGTCGTTACATCGATATTGATCACGGCAGCCGATACACCACCCGCTATATGCACCTCAGCCGTATCGATGTACGCCGCGGCCAGACCGTCGCCCGGGGCGAGCGTATCGGCCTGTCCGGCGCCACTGGCCGCGTGACCGGCCCAAATCTGCACTATGAATTCCATGTCAATGATCGGCCGGTGAACCCGATGACCGCCAACATACCCATGGCCGATGCCGTGCCCAGCGACCGCATGCCGGACTTTCTGGCCGAGGTCGAGCAGGCGGATTACATCATGGAAAACGCTGAACCGACGCGGCTGGCCTCAGCCACCGAATAATATTATTTTGTCTCGGTTCTGCACCAATGAAGTGCGTTGTAAAGGGCTGTTGCGGCTGGAAAATGTGAACCCTGTCACGTTTACGGTTGTTTCCGGAATTTCCCTTGACCCCGTCTGAACACCGAGCGATTATCAACAGAGTGTAAATCCTGTCTGACCGACTGAACGGAATCACACTGTCATCAGAGGGCAATGGATTACGGTCATCATAGGGCCGATTTCCGGTCAAACCACGTCAGACTGACCTCTAGGAACGCTCGGAGCGCTTGCATGAATAAGAAGACCCTGACGGCCGCGATACTGGCAATTGCCAGTGGCTCATCAATGGCATCCAATCAACTTTATGTCCCCTCGGGTATGAGCACGACGCTCGGCCCCATGTCGAATCCGAAGGTAAACAGTTCCGGGCTGTACAATCCGGCAGGGAGTTACAGCAGCACGAATCGGTTCAGTGGCGTCTTCGATACCACGGGTTCGGTGTCGCTGAAGGGGCTGGGTACGTTCCTGCAGGCCGGAGAGGATCTGGCGGAGGAAGGCGATAACTTTCAGTCCGCGCTGGATACGTTCCAGCAGGAGCAGGAAGACTACGAAAACGATTCCCAGAATAATGATCCCCCGGATACCGGGCCTGTTCTTGACGCGGTAGATGACCTTGAGGCCACCCTCGACAGCAGTATTCAGAACATGGCCGATCTCTTGTCCATCAAGCCAGGTGGCTCTCTGACCGTTCCCGCACGCTTCTCCGTGCCCTACCTGTCCGGCATGCTGGGACTCGGTGTGTCCTACATGGGGCAGGCCAGAGCGACTGCTCTGTACAGCAACGTCGCCTTCAATATTGATTCCAGCGTTATTGAAGATTCCGAGGAAGATTTTGACGCCGCTGAGTTCCTGGACACAAACTCGTCTCTGTATGTGAAATCCGGACGTGCCTGGACCTTTGACATGTCCTACGCGCAGGCGTTGCCGGGGCTGAATCTGTTCAATACTCAGGTTGTACTCGGTGGCCGGGGAAAGGTGATTGGGGCCAGCCTGTACAAGGGCGTGTATCCGTTCAGCCAGTTTGTCAGCGAAGCAACCACCGAAGACGGCGACATCAACAATTACGTAACCCGCATCCAGGACGACGCTCAACAGGGCCTGATCGAAGGTGACCTGCAGTTCCAGCCGGCGCTGGATCTCGGTATTACCGTGGAGCATCCACGCTGGCATCTGGGTATCACGGGCTACAACCTGAACCGCCCGCAGTTTGAATACAACACATTGGGTATCAATTGCGGTTCGATCTCTGATCAGCTTGAGCAGGACGCCTGCTACTATGCCGATTACTTCGATTCAGTCGGTGATATTGCTGCAGATGAGACCCACGTCATGAATCCGAGATTTACTGTGGACGGAAGTTTGCAATTTCTCGAGAACCGTATTGCACTGGGTGCATCAGCTGACGTGATTCCGGGCGTGGATCTGTTTGGTGACACGTCTCAGGACCTGAACCTGTCACTGCTGCTGCAACCGAACAGCTGGTATATCCCACGGGCAAGACTGGGACTGAAGAAAGACCTGGAAGACTTTGACCCGACAACCGTTGCCTTCGGCCTGTCACTGTTCAATGTGGTCCAGTTCGACCAGTCCGTGTCAGCCGTCTGGGGAGATCTGTTTGGCGGGTCATCCACTGAACAATTGAACGCCCTTCGAGGGGCCAGCACAAGCCTGTCGCTGAATGCGTCATTCTGAACCGCGCCGCATGAAGAGAGGAATAGCAAAAATGCGTACGTCGATTAAATTTTTATCACTGGCGGCCACGGCTACACTGCTCGCCGCCTGTAACGTGAGCCAGGACGGGGACGGCACCGATTCCCGTCAGGGCATGAATGGTCAGGCCGTAGACGGCCGGGTCGCCAATGCCCGTGTCTGGGTGGACCGGGATGGTGACTTTGAAGTGGACAACTTCGAGCCCAAGGCACGCACAGACTCTGAGGGTTACTTCAGTTACAACCCTAACTCTGAAACTGATTACTGTTCACTTGATGAAGATGCGACACAATACCGGCACTGCTTATTGTATGGTAGCACTGATGAAAATGCGGTTATCCGTATTCGTGGAGGCATTGACCTAGATACGGGGCAGCGTCTGAAAGGTGTGATGTCGCTTGCAACGACTATCCGTGAAGCTGGTCAAAATCGCAGCAATCCCAAAATCGCATCACCGATCACTACGCTTATGGCAGAATCTGACTCTGACTCAGATTTGGTGGATACCTTGTTGGGTCTAGACCTCAGCCCGACTCAGATTGATGAGATTCTGCGGACCGATTACTCAACAGCGAGTAGCGTAAACGTTTCTGGCCTGTCACCCAGTGATCTGCTGGCAAACGCCGCTGCTATCCAGAACATGAAAAGCCTGGTGGCTGAACAGCAGGCGTCGAGCTCAAATTCGCTATCTCGCTCTAACCACACCTGTGCTGACAAGGAAAACAGGAATCAGCAAGTTGCCTGTATTTTGGCTAAGTTAGTTTCGGACAACGGTAGATCACCACTGGACTTCGATGATGATGATTATAATGACCTCCTAGACAATGCTGGCGTCTCCACAGATCAAGCCACCCGTAACAAAGCAAAGGCCGGACTAGATAAAATTAAATCAACGGTTAAAAAGATAAAAGACAACGGAGAGTCCGGAGATCGAGCTCGTAATAGACTGAAAGCCGCGACCGTAATTTATCTGCTGGCAACCGACGATGACACTACAGAAACCACGATCAACAATGTAACTGAGAACGACTTGGATACACTGGTCACAGAATTGGAAAGTGATGCAAATGCCAATTTTGACATGGAGACTGTGAGTGAAAGCATCAAGAACGGTGAGTCAATTCAAAATGCAGTTAGTGCCGCGAAGCTCTCAGCATTTGGCGATGTCTTCCCCACATGGTTTGTATTCAGACCTAAAGCTGGTAGTGACGCTGATAACGAACTGGATGAAAATTCGTTGCTTGCTATACGGTTTAACGGTAATGAGAACGGCGGATCGGTAGCTGCCTGTTTCTCCGGATATGAAGAAGTCCCTCAGGGTCAAACGGGTGATAGTCTTGAAAACCAGGTCGTCACTGGTACATGGGAAAAACTGAATGACGGGCAATTGACTCTGGACCTTACATGGAATGGTGTAGCCCGTGAGGGGCAGTTGTTAGCGGTCGATGTGCCGAACAACGAGTACAAAGTGTCTACCTATGATGACGACGGTGAACGGCAACAGGGCGAAATTACTAATAACCCGAATGATGCCACCACGTTGAATAATGTTTCGGGTCGTGCACTCCCGACGCGCAGAAATAACAATTGCGAAACTTGGCTGGCTGAGATTTCTTGAACGGCAGTCGATGAAAAACCCGGCTTCGGCCGGGTTTTTTGTTTGGGGCATGTGATTCTCGTAGAAGCTGCCCGTTACACGGCGTCTTGGCTGCGATTCCGTAACTGACCGGCGTTCACTTTGATCGCAGCCAAGACGCCGTGTAACGGGCAGTTCCTTCAATCTCGCAGCGATCTTCAACTCCTACATTTTCTGCAGATACATCTGGTACATGCCGGTAAACAGGTCGGGGTTGTCCTGCTCGAGGCGTTCCCAGTTGTCCAGGTTGTTCATCAACTGGTCTTTCGGGAAGAAGTGCTGGTAGGCACGGCGTTGTGTCGGCGTGAGCACAAAGCCCAGAAAATCCAGTGGCAGTTCATCAATGCAGGCCTTCAGTTCGGCCGGTGTGAACGTGTGTTCCTGAACGTGGAATAACAGGTCCCGTACGCCGCTCATGGAGTAGAAGTCGACGGACTGTACCAGTGGAGCCAGTTCCGGCGCCTGAGCGCGTTCCAGCAGTCCCTGACGGAATGATCGGATGTCGTCCGGGGTTGACGACAGCCCACGAACGTCGATTTCACGCCGCAGGGCCTGAATGATCCTGCGGGCCCGCGTGCTGTAAAGGGCCACTTTTATCAGGCCCCCCTGCTTGAGCTGCTCGCACAGCGCGCGCCAGCCTGTCATCGGGTCACCCATATGGTGCAGCACGCCGCTGCATTCAATCACGTCGAAGGGCGGCAGTTCAGCGTCGCCTAGGCGCAGCAGATCGGCCTGGGCGAAGGTCAGATTGCCCAGGCCCAGTTTTTCCGCCTGCAGGTCGGCATAAGCCAGGCTGCGCCGGCTGAGGTCCACGGCGAGCACCTCGGTGTCAAAGAAGTGGCGTGCCAGGTGCACTGCCTGGCGGCCGGTACCTGTACCAGCAACCAGTATGCGCAACCTCTCCGGCGCTGAAGCGGGTACGCCGTAGGCGGGCACTTCGTTGGCGACCGCCGGCAGGTACCGTGTCGCGCTGTAACGCGGCAGGTATTCCCAGCGCGGGTAGGGGTTTTCTTCATACTGCGTGCGCACCGCTCGGGAAACGCTGTCTTCCAGAGGCGTTATGCGCGGCATGGCTTCTGCCCGCTCCAGTTCCTGCAAATGGTGCTGCAGGTGCGGTACCAGTACCCGGCGTAGCTCGGTCGGTAATGGGTAATCCGCGTTGGCGGCCTGCAGCTCTGTCAGGTAATCCGTCACGGGTTCATAGAGACTGAGCAGCGCAATGGGGAGCGACAGGCCCTCTATATCGTTATTGGAAAAACAGTCACTGAGATAGTGGCGAAGTCCGTCGACGGCGTCTTTTTCGCCGGGGGAGACCGTGAGAATGTACTCGCTCCTGATCCCGTAGGCGATCAACCCGGCCACGGCGGGCAGTGCTTCTTCATCAAGTTGGCCCCGGGTCAGCAGGTGCTGTAACAGGGCTTCGCGCATTACTGTCAGCAGGTCTTCCACTTCCGGGTGCACGAACAGAAGCTTTGGCAGGGCCGTCATCAGCAGCTCATCGCCGGTCAGCCGGCCGAAATCAACACGACTGTCCGGATCGCTCAGTTGATACCGGTGCACCAGCAGAGAGCCCGCCACGGGCGCAAGGGCCTGGTGGTCCAGCTCGGGCTCGCGCAACAGATCGCAGACATCCCGGCTGAGGCCGGGGTCATCGTAATCGGCCTGAACGCGCCGCGCACAGTCGAGCAGTCGTGTTCTGAGTACCGGCGCGTGCGGGTATTTATGAATCAGGCGACGGAAGTCTGCAAAGGCTTCGGCATACAGACCGCTGCGCAGTTTCACATAGGCGAGTGACTGGTCAGCAATGGTCGCATCCGGGTCGATGTCTATCGCCTGACGGAAGTGGGTGTTGGCGTCACTCAGCCGCTGTTCCTGCAGCGCCAGATGACCCAGGCTGAATGCAATAGCGGCGTGGTCGGGCGCTAGCCGCCGGGCCTTTTCCAGCCATTCGGCCGCCGCGCTGCGGTTACCATAATCCAGTTCCACCCGGCCCAGCAGGTTGAACGCCTCAGCCCGGGCCTCCGAGAACGCCGATAGTGCATGCCCCAGCGTGCGCGCCTGCTCGAGGTGATACTGGCTTTCCTGCAAGCTGATACCGGCAACGCCGGCGCGGTCCAGGTGCCAGGCCGCCTGATTGCGCATCAGGTCCAGAGTGCCGGTGTTCTGGCTCTCGGTGTGCCGTTGTGTGTTGGCTTCGGTCATGTCAGGTCTCCAACCATTGATCACGCAGCAGGCGGCAGGGGTTTGCCTGTCTGGACTCATAAGCCGGCAACCGTTGCCGACTTTGCCGCAATTTCCCTGCAAATCGCTGTGTCTGGGGGTTGAATTACAAACGCCGTGCCAACTTGGGTAAAACGGGTCAGTGGGCCTATAATGGCTGTCATATCAGGGCTGCACGCACTGCCACTCGCCCTGGTGTAAATGCCATTCAAGTTTTCGTGCGAACTGTCGCCAAACTTTATGAACAATGGGCTGTTTGCGAGGACAAAACGATGTATGCACGCGGTGCTCAGCAATATCAGGCGGTCGGAAACCAGACAGGAATTACCGATGCGGATCCGCACCGGCTGATTCAGCTACTCATCGATGGGGCGCTGGCGCGTATGGCATCCGCCAAGGGCCACATTGAGCGCGGCGAAATCGAACAGCGCAATCGCATGATCAATAAGGCCATCGGAATCATCGCCGGGCTGCAGGAAAGCCTGAACATGGAAGCCGGTGAGGTGGCAGGTAATCTTGAGCTGCTCTACGAGTACATGACGCGCCGCCTGTTCGAGGCGAACGTCAAGAATGACGCCAGCATTCTCGATGAGGTCATGCGTCTGATGGGCGAAATCAAGACGGCCTGGGATGGCATTCGCGACGAAGCGCTCAACATGAATTCGGCGCAGGCATGACAGCCCCCAAGGCACCTATGAACGAAAGCGACCGGCAACAGTTGGAGTCGGTGTTTCTCACAGAGCTGATGAACGCCAACGAAAAGCTGAATGCCGGCGCTGACAACGACGACTGGTCTGCTCTGGCCGAGGCGGTGAGTACGGTAGACGGCATTTCCGGGCGTATCAACCGTGCCGTGGACGAGCGCGGCTTCACCAGCCAGGCGTTGGCGACCCTGCTCCAGTACACGCAGGAATCCTGTCAGGACGTACTCACTCAGGCACGCGCGGAATCACGCCAGCTCGATCAGCAGGAATCCAGCCTTCAAGACCAGCGCGCCGAAATACTGACTCAATCTGGCCAATAATAGCCCGCCGAACCACACCGAGGTTGACAAAGTTTTGACTCATTGGTGACAATGCCGGTCAGCGATTGACCGAGGCCTGGCGTTCCCGCCGTTACCAGCGCCCAAGCACAGGAAGCAGTGTCCAATGTGGCAAGACAACCGGTTTCTGGTGATCATGGACGACGCGTCCATGCACCAGGAAGTAGACCTCATTTTCAGTTTTCTGCAGGAGTCGACCCACAGCGTGGGCAGCCACCAGTGGCAGGAAGCACTGGCTGGCACGATGGATGACGCCACGGGAAAATCACTCGACAGTGGGCAGGGCGCCCTGTTCTCGGGCGTATTGATTGGTGGGACAGACCGATCGCCGGAAGAACTGATCAGAGAGGTGTTCAGTTGGAATCGTGGCTTGCCCATCGTCCTGCTCGGCATTGACGTGGAAGCCGAGGATATTCCGGCCGAAGCGCGCGATACCATTATCGCCCGCATGAAATGGCCGACACGCTATAACCGTCTTGTGGACGTTTTGCACCGTTGCCAGGTTTACCGCGAGCAGTATGAGGCGGAACTCAACCGGCAGCAGCAGCGTGAGCCCAAGCTGTTTCGCAGTCTGGTAGGCAGTTCACGGGAAATCCAGCATGTGCGTGATATGATGTCACAGGTGGCTGACAAGGACGCCACGGTGCTGATTCTGGGGGAGTCCGGCACCGGCAAGGAAGTCGTGGCCCGAAACCTTCACTACCACAGTGAGAGAAAGGACAAGCCTTTCGTACCGGTCAACTGTGGCGCGATCCCGGGTGAATTGCTGGAAAGCGAGCTCTTCGGCCATGAGAAGGGCGCGTTTACCGGCGCGATTACGGCCCGGGCAGGGCGGTTTGAAATGGCCGATGGTGGCACCCTGTTTCTGGACGAAATCGGCGACATGCCGCTGCAGATGCAGGTTAAACTGCTCCGGGTGATTCAGGAGGGCACCTACGAGCGGGTGGGTGGCAACCGTACCTTCGAGACCAATGTCCGAATCATCGCGGCGACCCACCGCAAGCTCGAAGACATGATCGCCGAAGGCACGTTCCGGGAGGACCTCTACTACCGGCTCAATGTATTCCCCATCGAAATGCCGGCGCTGCGAGAGCGTTCTGAAGACATTCCGCTGCTGATCAACGAGCTGATACGGCGCATCGAGAACGAAAAGCGCGGCTCCGTGCAATTCAATTCCGCTGCGATCATGTCACTGACCCGTCACGACTGGGCCGGTAACGTACGCGAGCTCGCCAACCTGGTTGAGCGCCTGGTCATCATGCATCCGTTCGGCGTGGTCGGTGTTCAGGAACTGCCGCCAAAATACCGGCATATTGAAGACGGCGACCCGGAAGACCTTCCCGTGCGTGCGCCGGCGCCGCTGATGCCGGAGCTCGATGAAGTCGATGAACGCCAGATGAACCCGGACTCACCGCGGTTGCCAGTGAATGGCCTGAATCTCAAGGAATACCTGACGGAGCTCGAGCAGGAACTGATCCGTCAGGCACTGGAGGACTGCGATGATGTCGTGGCGCACGCAGCCGATCGGCTGCAGCTGCGGCGTACCACGCTGGTAGAGAAGATGCGCAAATACGGCCTCATGAGCCGTTCCTCCTAACCCCTGAGGGGCCAAACAACGGTAGCCACAGCCTGATAGTGGTGCCGGGTGTCGGTAATCCGGCCCGGGAGTCGTCGAAAACAGGACGTTTTCGTCGCAGGGCTACAGGGATGTATGTACGCCCGGTCCCGGGGTGGATTACCGACGATCCGGCGCCCAATCCCTCGGGCCCGAAGGCGAACGCCATGTCGCGTGGCAAGTGGCACACCCCTTGCAAAACCCTCACTGACCGAATTATTACGACAGTATTTTGGCAGTGATGAATCAGATCGCGTCCCTGACACCGCGGGCAGCCGCCTCGAACGACAATGAAGAGTGGAGAAATCTGCTTCAGATGCTCCCCACCGGCGTCATTGTCATCGGGCGTCGTGGCCTGGTGGAAATCGCCAACCCGGCGGCGGAAACACTGCTGCAACACCCTGAATTGCCACAACTGGTCGGTATGCCCTGGGGCCAGGTAATCCGGACCGCGTTCCGGCCCCGGCAGAATGACGGGCATGAGATCTCGCTGCACAACGGCCGACTGGTCAGCCTCGACACCAGGGCACTTAAAGGCACCGGACAGATGGTCGTCATCAACGACCTGACCGATACCCGCAAACTGCAGGCGGAAGTGTCACAGCATCAGCGCCTCGCGGGCATAGGGCGTATGGTGGCCAGCCTGGCACACCAGATCCGTACGCCGCTCTCGGCAGCCATGCTCTATATCGACAACCTGCAGAAGCCCGGCCTGAGCGAGGATCAGCGCCAGCGTTTCACCGGCAAAGTGCAGGCTCGCCTGGAGCACCTGGAACAACAGGTTCGCGACATGCTGGTCTTCGCACGGGGTGACTCCCGCTTGGTTGACCGGGTGAGCTGTGTTGAACTTGTCGATCAGGCGCGGGCGGCTGTAGCCAGCCATCTGGAACGCACAGGTTCTGTACTCACAGTGCTGAACGACTGCGCCGATGCGCAGGTGATCTGTAACCGGGACACGCTCGTTGGCGCCATGGCCAACCTGATCAACAATGCCATTGAAGCCGTTGGCCACAACGCCTCGGTACAGTGGCGGCTGTTCCGGGATAACGACCGCATTCATTTCGACTTCCAGGACCACGGGCCCGGCGTGCCCGCAGAAATCCTGGATCAGCTCGGCGAACCCTTTCTGACCACCAAGGCCAACGGCACCGGGCTCGGGCTGGCGGTCGTGCTGTCGGTAGCAAGACAGCATGGTGGTGAATTCACGATTGAAAACACGGCAGAGGGAGCACTGGCTCGTCTCGGTCTGCCGGAATACTCTCAGCGGAGACATGACAATGAGCAATAAACGGACCGTCCTGGTTGTGGAAGACGATGCCAGCCTGCGTGATGCGCTGGAGGACACGCTGACACTGAACGACTATCAGGTGCTGTCGGCCGACTCGGCGGAGGCGGCAATTCCCGTACTCAGCCGCCATGTGCCGGACCTGGTCGTCAGCGATGTCCGTATGCCCGGACGCAGTGGCTATGACCTGCTGCGTGAACTGCGGCGTGATTTTCCGCAGATCCCCGTTTTGCTCATGACCGCTTACGGTGATGTTGCCAATGCGGTGGAAGCCATGCAGCAGGGTGCCGTGGACTACCTGGTCAAACCGTTCAAACCGTCACAACTGCTCGACGTACTCGACCAGCACCTGGGCAACCGGGTCACTCAGGACAACACCGCCCCGGTTGCGGCCGACCCGGCATCGCAACGGGTACTCGAACTGGCACGACGTGTGGCAGTCACCGATTCCACCATCCTGATCTCCGGCGAGAGTGGCACCGGCAAGGAAGTGCTGGCCCGCTACGTACACCAGCATTCTGACCGTGCGGATCAGCCGTTTGTTGCCATTAACTGCGCCGCCATTCCCGAAAACATGCTGGAGGCGACCCTGTTCGGCCATGAGAAAGGGGCATTCACGGGTGCCGTCCAGTCCATGCCAGGCAAGTTCGAACAGGCGAATGGCGGTACATTGCTACTGGATGAGATTTCAGAAATGGACCTGGGGCTACAGGCCAAGCTGCTGCGCGTTCTGCAGGAGCGCGAAGTGGAGCGCATCGGTGGACGCCGCGTCATTGCGCTGAATGTGCGTGTACTGGCCACGACCAACCGCGATATGCGCCAGGCCGTGAAAGAGGGTAGTTTCCGTGAGGATCTCTATTACCGCCTGAACGTTTTCCCCCTGCAGTGGCAGCCTCTGCGGTCCCGCAGGGAAGACATTGTGCCGTTGGCGGAGCGCCTGATCCGTATTCATGCCGACCGTATGCATCGGCCGCCGGTCCAGCTCGACCCGTCGGCGCGACAGGCGCTGTTGTGCCACGACTGGCCCGGCAATATACGGGAACTGGACAACGCCATGCAGCGTGCGCTGATTCTGCAGCAGGGGCAGGTGATCACGGAATATGATCTCGGCCTGACCGGTGAACACCTGATCGACCCGGAACCACAGGCGGCGGGTACATCTTCTGCGCCGGTGTCTTCCACCGGCGACAATATGCTGACGGCCGGTGTCAAACAACACGAATACCAGTTGATTCTTGACGCGTTGAAGGCCGCGCGCGGCAAGAAGAAGGCGGCCGCAGAGAATCTGGGCATCAGCCCGCGGACTCTGCGTTACAAAATGGCGCGTCTGCGGGAAATGGGCGTCGAGGTCTGACGCCCGGCCACTGGGGCCGGAATGCCGGCCCCGGACATCAGAAGAAGCGCAGGCTCAGTCCGAGCTCCAGCAGATCGGAGGACACTCGGCCCTTGACGCCCCAGGACAGGCTGTCGGCGCTGTCCTCAACATGCACCTGGCCGACCGCCTGCCAGGGCGTACGCCCGAACCACTCTTCGGTCTGATTGTGCGCCACACCGGCCTGCCAGTAGGCGCCCCGGTACCAGTCCGCAGCGCCGAGTTCGAGCATGGGCGTCCGAAGTACCTCGATGGGCGTTCTGTCGTCATTCCGTCGTACCCAGCCCCAGCTCTGGCTGAGTTTGGCGGCACCCCGCACCCTGAAATTGCTGGTGATCGGCACATCAAGGCCCAGCCCCGGGCGCGCCTGCAGGGTTACCCGGTTTCGCCGAGCCAGTTCATCCCCTCGGGTGACGGACTCAACCCGCAGGTCCAGCAGGGTATGGAACATGTCCGCGGGCTCGACGGACCAATCCAGATTGACCTCACCGTAATAGGCGTCCACCCCGGGTTGCGGGTTCGCCAGATCCGGCGACATGACGCCGGCATGAACAACGGTATCGGCATTCAGGTCCAGGGCATCCGCCTGCGCGGCGAGGCCGGCGGACCAGAGCAGTGCAACAGCAGTTATGGCACAGCGGTAAATCAACGGAGTATCTCCAGATACCTTTAAAGTCAGGTCAGGTGGCGGGAAATTGCCGCCCGGCAAAAGTTGGCCTTATTGTTGCAGAACTTCACCCGAGACACTACCAGATAACGAGTTTTTGACACTGCCGGTGCGATCTGGATCACAAGGGGCACCAGCAAGGGGTAAGAACCATGATCAATACACGGGCGGATGTTCAGAACGTACTGAGCCAGATGCGGCAGATGCGTTCCCAGATGCAGGTTCAGGACCAGCAGCAGGCGATGCCACGGCCGAATGGGCCGCAGAACCCCGCTGCCCAGGCCATGAACGCCACCGATCCGTCCCGCCAGGCCGAGGGTGTGTCCGAGAACAGTCGGGTTGATCTGCCTCATGTGCGCGGTGCGGCGCCCGACCAGAACGTCCAGGATCCGCCGCGCTTCGGTGAAATGTTCAAATCCGCCATTGACACCGTCAACGCCAGCTCGCAGTACGCCAGTGAAATGAGAACCGCATTCGAAGAAGGGCGACCGGGCGTGACCCTGCCCGATGTCATGATCGCCGCCAATAAATCAAGCGTCAGTTTTTCGGCAACCACGGAAGTACGGAACAAGCTGATTGAGGCGTACAAAGAAATCATGAACATGCCGGTGTAGTGAAGGAGTGATCTGATGGAAAACGTACCCGCCGCACCGGCCAGCTCAGGCAACCAGAATCAGGGCAACGCTCCGGCCACCACGGACAACCCCAACGCCGAGGCCACTGCCAACGCCGGCAGCAGTAACGAACAGGGTGGTTTCGACACCCGCAGCAAACCGCTGCATCCACTGGTCCGCGGTTTCCAGAAGCTGAGCATGATGCGCCAGGTGTGGCTGATGCTGGCTCTGGCCGCTTCCATCGCCCTTGGCTTTGCGATTGTGCTCTGGTCACAGGGTGCCACCTACCGCCCGCTGATGAGCGGAGACACCAGCTACGAGGTTCAGGACATCGTGAGTGTGCTGAACCAGGCGGGCATCGACTTCAACATGGACCCCACGAACGGCGTTGTGCTGGTTCGCGACAGCCAGTTGAATCAGGCCAGAATGGCAGTGGCCCAGGCCGGGCTGAGCAATGACGAAACGGTTGGTATGGAGCTGCTGGAGGAATCCGGAGGCCTGGGTACCAGCCAGTTTCTGGAAACGGCACGCTACCGACGGGCCCTGGAGGGCGAATTGTCACGGACGATTGCTTCGTTGAATGCCGTGCGTTCATCGCGCGTGCATCTCGCCATTCCCGAGCGCAGTGTCTTTGTGCGTGATGACCGCACTGCCTCGGCCAGCGTTTTTGTTGACCTGCACTCCGGCGGCCAGTTGAGCGAAGAAAACGTACGCGGCATCATTAACCTAGTAGCAAACAGTGTGCCCCAGATGAACGCCGAACAGGTCAGTGTCGTGGATCAACGGGGCAACCTGCTCAGCGATCTGGCCGATGAAAACAGTGCCGAAGCGGAAACCGAGCGCCAGCTCGAATTCACCCGCCAGGTCGAGGAAAACATTCAGCGGCGTGTGAATAATATCCTGCAGCCCATCATCGGCAGTGACCGCTTTCGGGCGCAGGTCAACGCGGACCTGGATTTCACCCGGGTGGAGCAGGCCGAGGAACTGTACAACCCGGACCTGATCGCCCTGCGCAGTGAACAGATTCTGGAAGAGACCACGACCGGGCCGGACGAAGGCGGTGTACCGGGCGCGCTGACCAACCAGCCCCCGGGGGATGCGGAAGCACCTGAAGAAGCCCAGGGCGATGGCGAGGGGCAGACGCCGCCGCCGCAGACCCAACGCTCCGAAGCGACCCGTAATTACGAGGTCGACCGGACCATGAGTTACACTCAGAATCAGGTAGGGCGGCTGCGTCGCCTGACCGTGGCGGTTGCGGTTGACGATATGCGCCAGGCGACCGGTGACGGCCAGATGGAAACCGTGCCCTGGAACCAGCAGGACCTCGAGCGGCTGCGTATTCTGGTACAGGACGCCGTGGGCTATGACGCATCCCGTGGGGACAGTGTGAATGTGATCAACACCCCGTTCATGGCCGAACAGGAAGCAATAGAAGATATTCCGTTCTGGGAAGAAGCCTGGTTCTGGGAGCTGATGCGCCCCGTTCTGGGTGGCCTGTTCATTCTGATACTGATCTTCTTTGTGGTACGCCCGGCACTGGGTACACTGATGCGGCAGGGCGAAGAAGACGAGGAAGACGACTCCGGGCTTGATGCACTCGATATTGACGAGAGTGCCATCTCGGATGACAAGGTAACGCTGAGCATGTCTGATGACTATCTGCTGCCGGGACCCTCTGAAAGTTTCGACAAGCAACTGGAAGCACTGCGCGGCCTGATTGCCGAGGACCCGGGCAGAGTATCCGTTGTCCTGAAAAAATGGATTATGAGCGATGACTGAGCAAACCAAAGATATCGCCGAAAGCAAGCGCAAAGCACTGGATGGCGTTCCCCGCCTGGATCAGGCCGCCATTCTTCTGATGACGCTCGGTGAAACCGACGCGGCCGAAGTGCTCAAGCATATGGGGCCGAAAGAAGTGCAGCGTGTGGGTACCGCCATGTCCCAGATGCAGGACGTGACGCAGGAGCAGGTGGAAGGCGTGGTCCAGCTGTTCCTGGATGAAGTCGGTGGCCGTACCAGCCTGGGTGTCGGTGCCGATCAGTATATCCGCAGCATGCTGACGCAGGCACTGGGTTCCGAGAAGGCCACAGGCCTCATTGACCGCATTCTGCTCGGTGGCAACACCACCGGGCTGGACACGCTCAAATGGATGGAGCCGCGTTCTGTGGCCGATATTATCCGCAATGAGCACCCGCAGATTCAGGCCATCGTGATCGCCTATCTCGACGGTGAGCAATCGGCGGAAATTCTGGAGCATTTCCCGGAAAAAGTCCGGCTCGACATCATGATGAGGGTTGCCGCGCTCGACACGGTACAGCCGGCAGCACTCCAGGAGCTCAACAGCATTCTCGAGAAGCAGTTTGCGTCGAGTGCCGGTGCCCAGCAGCAGGCACTGGGTGGCGTGAAGCGTGCGGCCGAGATCATGAACCACCTCGAATCCACGATAGAAACCGAACTGCTCGACGGCATCAAGGACGTCGACGAGGATCTGGGGCAGGAAATCCAGGACCTCATGTTCGTGTTCGAGAACCTGGTGGACGTCGACGATCGTGGCATTCAATCCCTGCTGCGCGAGGTCAATACCGACTTGCTCAAGGTCGCCCTGCGCGGTGCGGACACCAAGCTCATGGAAAAGATACTGGGCAACATGTCGCGGCGTGCTTCCGAGCTGCTGCGTGATGACATTGAGGCCATGGGGCCGGTGCGGGTCAGTGATGTTGAATCCGCGCAGAAGGAAATTCTGGGCATCGCGCGTCGTATGGCCGATTCCGGTGATATTGTGTTGAGTAGTGGTGGGTCGGACAGCATGGTGTAGAAAGCACCTCTATAAACTGCTGTGCTCAGTCTTGCTGCGTTAAAATTCGCCTTAAAATGCTCATTTACTCTCTGTAAACTGCGCTTTTTCGTCGAATTTTGCCTTGCCAGACTATCGCTCGCGACGTTTATACAGGTACTTTCCCCCTTGGACGGCCTGATTCGACTACAGGAGATAACCATTGGCAGTGGGCAAATCCAAACTGGATCCGGGCAGACACCCCGAGCTTGAGGTGAAGACCTGGCGGTTGCCGGATCTCGAAGGGCCGCCTGTCAATGCCGAGAATGCCATCGGGCGGGAGGCGCTGGCAGAGGCCAGACGCCAGCAGCAGGAACGGCTCAAAGCCCGCGATGCAGAATCCCGGTCTGAGTCCGCCGTTGAGTCCGAAGAAGCGTCCGAGCCGGAAGAACCGGAGTTGCAGCCGCCCACAGCAGCGGAGCTTCAGGCCATTCGCGATGCCGCGCGCGACGAGGGGCTGCGAGAGGGCCGAGAGACCGGTTATGAAGCAGGTCGCACCGAGGGCCGCGACGCCGGGCATAAAGAAGGCTATGAAGCCGGCTACACCGCCGGAGAGTCTGAAGGCCGCAGTGCCGGCGAGGCCGAAGCCCAGGCAGAACTGGAGAAAGAAAAACAGGCGCTCAACAAGCGGTTTGCTGCCATCATTGCCCGGGTACAGGAAGCGGAGAGCGCTCTGGAAACCGAACTCACACCGGTGGTGCGTGACCTGGTGTTGCACCTGACCCAGGGGCTGGTGGTGCAGAACCTGCAGCAGAACCCCGAGCAGATCGAACAGATCGCGCACAAGGCCATTCAGTTGTTGCCGTCACAGCGTCAGCGGACACGCATTTTCCTTCACCCCGAAGATTATTCGCTGCTGAAAATACAGGACGTCCACTGGCTCGAACAGGTCAGTCTGCACGCCGACGATACCCTCTCCCCGGGCGGCTGTCGCCTCAGCAGTGACCACAGTCTTCTCGACTATACACTCGATAACCGTTACCAGCAGCAGATCAGTGCCTTGCTGGAATGGCCCGATGCGGAGCTACCGCCCGAGTCACTGAGACGGTTCCGGCTTGAGGAATTCCAGCAGTGGGTACAGTCGCTGTCCGAAGCCGAGAAGCCGGCGCCGCTGGCGAACGAGGACGCTGGTCGCGAAACACCGCCGGACGAGGGAACAGGGGGTGAACAGGGTCAGTCGGTTGAACGGGAAGAAGAATCGAACGATCTAGCAGAGCCGGACGAATCCGGTGAGGCGGCTCAGCCGGAGGCGTCAACGGCGGAATCTGAGCCGGCGCCAGACCCGTCGACAGATACGGAACCGGACGACGACATCGGCAACCGGGCGGATGCCCCAGTCGACGACGGGGATCCGGACGCAGAAGAGAATACACCGACTGACGACACGGAGTCTGACGACGATGACGCTCGCTGATCGCCTGCGAGACACTCTGACCCGTATTCCGGAACAGCCAGAACCGCCCGTATCCGGTACACTGACCCGGCTTGTCGGGTTGACGCTCGAAGCCTCCGGGCTTTCCGTGTCCGTCGGGGATCGCTGCCAGGTTGTCGACAGCCATCAATCGGTCGAAGCGGAAGTCGTCGGCTTCAGCGAAGACAAAACCTACCTGATGCCCGTGCAGGCCCTCGGCCACCTGAAAGCCGGGGCGCGCGTCACTCCGATAGCCCGTGCAGCCGACCTGGTGATCGGCGAAGAGCTGCTGGGCCGCATTGTCAACGGGTTCGGTGATGCCATCGACGGCAAGGGCGCGCTGACCTGTCGGAGTCGTCGTTCGCTGCACGGCGAGGCGATCAACCCCATGCACCGCCAACCGATTCGCGAACCGCTGGATGTCGGCATCAAGGCAATCAACGCCCTGTTGTCAGTTGGCCGGGGGCAGCGTCTGGGGCTATTTGCCGGTTCGGGCGTCGGCAAGTCGGTACTGCTCGGCATGATGACCCGTTTTACGACCGCCGATATCATTGTGGTGGGCCTGATTGGTGAACGGGGCCGTGAGGTCAAGGAATTCATTGACGAAATACTCGGTGAGGAAGGATTGTCCCGCAGCGTGGTTGTGGCATCACCAGCCGATGATCCGCCGTTGCTGCGGTTGCGCGCGGCCCAATACACCACGTCGATTGCAGAATATTACCGGGCCCAGGGCAAGAATGTTCTATTGCTTATGGACTCGCTGACGCGCTATGCCCAGGCTCAGCGTGAGATCGCGCTGGCGATCGGTGAACCCCCTGCGACCAAGGGTTATCCGCCCTCCGTATTCGCCCGCCTGCCGCACCTGGTCGAGCGTGCCGGCAATGGAGAACAGGGGGGCGGCTCGATAACCGCTTTCTACACAGTGCTGACCGAAGGTGATGACCAACAGGACCCCGTGGCCGATTCTGCGCGGGCCATACTTGATGGCCATGTGGTACTCGCCCGGCGGCTGGCTGAACAGGGGCATTACCCGGCCATCGATATCGAAGCATCCATCAGCCGGGCGATGCCGCAAGTGGTGTCCGCCGATCACCTGAAAGCGGCGCAGTCGTTCAAACAGATCTACTCCCGCTACCAGCAGAGTCAGGACCTGATCACCATCGGTGCCTACAAGCAGGGCCAGGACCCGGAGCTGGATCGGGCTGTCAGACTCATGCCGACCATTCGCGGCTTTCTGCAACAGGGGCTGAACGAGTCCCGTGACTTCGCCACCAGTGCGCGCGAAATGCAGCAGGTGATCGGTCAGTCGGGAGGCAACAGCCAACAGGGGAAACAACAAACCCCCGGCGAACCAAAACCCGCCGGACAGAAAGCCGGCGCGGGGGCCTCAGACCGGCGGCAAACCGGCAACCGGCAACCGGCAGCCGGAGGCATCAAACCCTTGCCACGGCGCGGAGCCAAGCGTGAATGAAACGATCTGAACGCCTGACTGTTGTACTCAACCTGTACCAGCGTCACGAAGATGAAGCCGCTGCAGTTCTGCAGCAACGCCAGCAACACCTGGCCGAGCAGGAAAAGCAGCTCGATCAATTGATCAATTACCAGCAAGACTATCAGAACCGCCTCGGCGACAGCGCCCAACAGGGTGTCAGCATGGCACAGTGGCGCAGAACCCAGGACTACGTAGAGCAACTCAACGGCATCATCAAGCAGCAGGAACAGCAGGTCCGGCTCGCCGACGCCGACGTTCAGAGCGCAGAGCGTCGCTGGCAGCAGGCACACCTGGACCGCAAGTCCATGGATTCGGCCGTGGCACGGATTGAGGCCGAGGAAGAGCGGGAGGCGGAGCGGCGCGAGCAGAAGGTTAATGATGATCTTGTCCAGCAGATGCTCCAACGCCGTCGGTAAACTACTGCGCTCACTCTGGCGGTGTTAAAATTTTCTTCATGATGCTCATTTACTGACTGTAAACTCCGCTCATTCAGAAAATTTTGCCTTGCCAGAGTCTCGCTCGTGACGTTTACCCCGTCTGCTGATCAGCTGTAATGCTCATTTACTGGAAGTAACCGACGCGCTGTTGCGTCTGGCCCGGAACTTGCTGACTGGTAACTGTCAGACCAGCTCAGGAACTCAACGCAATGCTGCAACCATTGCTCAGCCCCGCGCACTCGGACGGCCGCACTGGCCGTGCCCCGGAGCGCCAGGATACGCCGCCGGCGGCGTCCTTCGCCGCAACGTTCAGGAAGGCCTCGGAAGCATCTGATGGCAGGAGCCGGCCTCCTTCCTCAGACAATGCGGCTACGGAAAGTGGCAACCGATTGCCGCCCGGTGACCGTCCGGCGGAAAAGCAGAATACGACGGGGCCACAGACGGATGCCCGGGCGAACGCATCGACCACCCCGGTCGGGCCAAAGCTCGTCAAGCCGTCTGCGGAACCGGCAGCGGCGACAGACAGTGACGCGGAAGACGCGGAAGGCGCAAAACTGATCAGGTTGCCGGAACCGATCGGCGACCAGTTGCAACTCCCTGTCAGTGACGAGGTAAAGGCCTGGCTTGCCGGTGATGGCGACGCGTCCGACATCGCCGGGGATGATGTGCTCGGACAGTGGCTGAAGGACAACCCCGATCAGCAGTCTGTCCTGAGTGAGCAACTGGCATTGCTCGGGCCGATACAATCCGAGGATCTGGCGGTGCTGGTACCCGTGGATGAACTGCCGGAAGACATGCTGGCGGCGGTTAACACAGAAATACTGGACCCGGAATCACTTGCCGACTGGCTGAAGTCAACGAAAATCGTCGTACCGGCGCAGAACGATGAGCCACTGGAACCGGTTGGCAGTGACGCGGAGCTGGCCTCCGTAGCAGCCTGGCTGGTGGGCAGAGCGGCTGAGACCCGGGGTGGCAATGGTATCGCGTTCGAACCGGTGACGGTGCCAAAAGGAGACTGGCCCGTAGACCATTCTCTGCGGGCGGTCAGCCTGCCGGGAGAGGGTAAGGGCGCCGGGATACCTGCTCCGATGTCGATGGACACCGGCAGCGACAAGAACGATCCGCCGGTAACTCAGACGCCGTTGCTGAAGACCGCGGACGTAGAAGGTGGCCAGAAGCCGGCACCGGATGCGCGGCCGGGCGAAAAACTGATGGCACTGGCAGATGCCCTGCGTCAGGCGCCGGAAGCAGTGGACCCATCGCAGCGCGGTCTGACCGGGAATGACGCCGCCGGACGGGATTCCGTGTTGCAGCGGCTGTCGCTCACAGAGCAGATCCGCCAGCACATCGAGCGGCCCCTGCCGGCGAATCAGGGCGCGGCGGAGCTGACCCGGCAGATGGGTGAGCGCGTGGTCATGATGATCGGCCAGAATCTGCAGGAAGCGCGGATGCGACTCGACCCGCCCGATCTCGGCCCCATGGATATCCGCATCCAGACCGGACAGGATCAGGTACAGGTTCAGCTCAGTTCCCAGCAACCGCTCGTACGGGACTTGCTGGAGCAGCAGGCCGGCCGCCTGCGCGACTTGCTGAGTCAGCAGGGGTTTACGGACGTTGATGTGGACGTATCGGACCAGAGTGGCTGGAGTCAGGCAGAAGGCGAGGCCGGGGACGGTCGCGGCGGTAATGGCGGCGGTGGTGATGATGATGGCAGTGGCGAATCGGGCGACGAGCGTCGGGCAGACAGCCAGACGACTGTTGGCCTGGTGGATCAATACGTCTGATCCAATTGGGTTCGTGACCTTTACCAGCCTGCACTTTAGACTATCGGAAAACCGTCAGACAGGAGCCCTGACCTCATGACCGAACAACAGGAATTGCCGGAAGATCAGGACGAAAAAAAGAAACGTGCCTGGCTCAAGCCGCTGTTGCTCATTGTTGCCATGTTGCTGGTGGCCGGGGTATCGGTGGGGCTGACATTGTTTCTTACCGGCCCCTCAACCGGAGGCGAGGCCGGAGGTGCCGGCGCCGGTGGTGAGGCGGCAGCCGACATGACACCGCGGGCAAATTACATGCAGCTCAACCCGCCGTTTATTGTCTCGTTCGAAGAGGCACAGACACGGCGACAGCGCTTCCTGCAGGTGGAGCTGGCGATCATGGCAAGGAACCAGGATACGCTCGATACACTGACGGAACACATGCCGCGGGTGCGCAATAACGTGATCCAGGCGCTCAGTGAGCAGACCTTCAGTGACATCCGGACTGATGCCGGCCGACAGGAGGTCACAAATATGGTACGAAACGTGCTTCAGGAAATAGTGGACGAATATGGTGACGGCGGCACGGTGGAACGGGTGCTGTTCCGGAACTTTGTATTGCAGTGACGTGAGCGGCCCGACTGATCGCAGCCCGACCGAACGCGGCCCGACCGCTACAGACAGGTGAACTATGCAGGACCTACTGTCACAGGATGAAATTGATGCGCTCCTCCACGGTGTTGATGATGGCGCCGTGGAAGAGGAGGAAGCCGAAGAGCCCGGTGGTGTCAAAGGCTACGACCTGACCAGCCAGGATCGGATCGTGCGTGGGCGTATGCCGACGCTCGAAATGATCAATGAGCGCTTCGCCCGTTATACACGCATCAGCATGTTCAATTTTCTGCGGCGCAGCGCCGATGTGGCATCAGGCGGCATACAGATTCTCAAATTCGGCGAATACATCCACACGCTGTATGTGCCGACCAGTCTCAATCTGGTAAAGGTGCGGCCGCTGCGGGGAACAGCGCTGTTCATCCTGGACGCCAAGCTGGTCTTCAAGCTTGTCGACAATTTCTTCGGCGGCGATGGTCGCCACGCCAAAATCGAAGGGCGGGAGTTCACCCCCACCGAAATCCGGGTTGTACAGATGATCCTGTCCCAGGTCTTCATTGACATGAAAGAGGCGTGGGGCGCGGTCATGGGCGTTGATTTCGAGTACGTCTCCTCGGAAGTAAACCCGTCCATGGCCAACATTGTCAGCCCCAGTGAAGTCGTGGTGGTCAGCACATTCCACGTCGAGCTCGATGGTGGCGGCGGTGACCTCCATGTCACCATGCCGTATTCGATGATCGAGCCCGTGCGCGAAGTGCTTGACGCCGGTGTACAGAGCGATGTTGATGAAATCGACGAGCGCTGGGTTCTGTCATTGCAGAAGGACATTATGAACGCTCCGGTGGGGGTAACAGCCCAGGTGGCGAAACGCAAGATTTCACTGAAAGAGCTGGTGGATATCAAGGCGGGCGATATTATTCCCATCGAGCTGCCCGAGACCACGACCATGTTCGCCAATGGCGTGCCGATTTTCGAGACAACGCTGGGGCGTTCGCGAGAAAACCTGGCCCTGAAGATCCGTAAGGCAATCACGCGCGGGCAGTCTGAAAACGATGCGGATTCCGACATTGCCTCCGCGGTTATGGCGAGCCGGCGGGCGCATCTTGAGCGGTATCACCGCGATGAAGCCAGCCGCAAGACCAAGGACAAGGATACCGGCGTCAAGAACACGACGGACGACAAATAATCCGGCCATAGATCGGCCAGACAAAGGGGGAGCACAGCATGGCTGATGACAACCAACCACCCGAAGACGAAAACACGGACGGCCAGACACCCGAGGAAAATCCGGAAAACCAGGGCGATGACGAACTGGCGGATGAGTGGGCGGCAGCAATGGAGGAGTCCGGCGATCTGGAAGACGACGACGCCGATGACGGGGCTGAACCGGCGCCGCTGGAGGAGCTGCAGGATGAGAGTGCCGGCCGCGGTCAGGGTAACTCGCCGGATCTCGACGTCATTCTTGACATCCCGGTCACCATCGCCATGGAAGTCGGCCGTACGGATATCGCGATCAGAAACCTCCTGCAATTGAATCAGGGGTCCGTCATTGAACTGGATCGGCTTGCCGGTGAGCCGCTCGATGTCCTGGTCAACGGCACGCTGATCGCTCACGGTGAAGT
This sequence comes from Natronospirillum sp., assembly GCA_965602035.1. GTDB lineage: Bacteria > Pseudomonadota > Gammaproteobacteria > Pseudomonadales > Natronospirillaceae > Natronospirillum. The sequence continues at coordinate 474,148 of OZ271919.1, forward strand.
TGTGATGGTCAATGAAAAGTTCGGTATCCGTCTTACCGATGTGGTCAGCCAGCAGGAACGAATCAGTCGGTTGAATCAATGAGGCGGTATTTCCGGATAGCAATTGCAGCCAGTCTGGGCTGGCTGGTCAGTGCCGAAGCCCTGTTGGCTCAGTCCCAAGAGCCTGGCAGTGGCGGCGCTCAGCAGAGTGGCGGGCCGTCGCTGGGCGTCGGCATCACCGACATGGTCACAGTCATTCTCGGCCTGATTTTCGTAGTCGGCCTCATTTTTGCATTTGCCTGGGTAGTGCGTCGATTTAATGGCGGTACGGCGGCGAACAGTCGCCTCATTGAAGTACTGGCAGTGACGCCTCTGGGTGCAAAAGAGAAGCTGGTTCTGGCCCGTGTCGGTGAACAACAGGTATTGCTGGGCGTCACCCCACACCAGATCACGCGGCTGGCCGAGCTCGACGAGCCAGTCGACACAGAAGCGCACCCGGAGGGCAGTCCCTTTGCCCGACAACTGGGAGCGCTGATACGTGGAAAAGAGGGTTCAACCAGCCAGAGACGCTGACACCGCGAACACCGGACGACAGGCCGGCCTCTGGTTGCTGGCGCTGTTACTGCTGGCAATGCCGGCGGCGGGGCTGGCACAGGACGTAGCCGGCGGCGGTATTCCGGCGCTCACCCTCGAAACCGACGAGGCCGGCAACGGTCGCTACTCGGTCACCCTCCAGATACTCGCCATCATGACAGCCCTGACGTTTATACCGGCAGGGATCATCATGATGACATCGTTTACCCGGATCATCGTAGTGCTGGCTATTCTGCGTCAGGCGCTCGGCCTGCAGCAGACACCGTCCAACCAGATACTGCTGGGCATGGCGCTGTTCCTCTCCTTCTTCATCATGTACCCGGTGTTGCAGACCATCAACGAAGAGGCGGTGCAACCCTACATCAGCGAGGAAATCCTTCCGCTGGAAGCGCTGGAGCGCGCACGCGGACCCATTCATGAATTCATGCTGAGCCAGACCCGCCAGAACGACCTGGATCTGTTTACCCGGCTGGCGGAGTCGCAGGCCCGGGCAGAGCCGGCTGAAGGCGCCGACATACCCTTCAGTGTGCTGGTGCCGGCCTTTGTTACCAGTGAGTTGAAAACGGCCTTTCAGATCGGGTTTCTGCTGTTCATACCGTTTCTCATTATCGACCTGGTGGTCTCCAGTGTCCTCATGTCGATGGGCATGATGATGCTGTCTCCGCTGATCATTTCACTGCCATTCAAAATCATGATGTTTGTACTGGTGGACGGCTGGGCCCTGGTGATGGGCTCCATGGCCGCCAGTTTCGGCATATAAGGAGTCATTTCATGACGGCGATGTTCATTGGCGACCTGTTTCGTGAAGCGCTGTTCCTGACGTTTATCATCGTCGCCATACTGATTGTACCGAGCCTGCTGATCGGGCTGGTGGTGGCGACGTTCCAGGCAGCGACCCAGATTAACGAACAAACGCTGTCGTTTCTGCCGCGTCTGCTGGTGACCATTCTTACGGTTATTGTCACAGGCCCATGGCTGGTGTACCGCGTGGTGGAGTTCGCGCGGCGCATCTACATGGACATACCGTTTCTGATCGGCTGACCATGCTGGAAATCACTGACGCACAGATCGCCAGTTGGGTAACGCATTACCTCTGGCCGCTGTTCCGGATACTGGGCTTTTTCGCCATCGTACCGGTGTTTGGGGCGCAGACGGTGTCGATGCGGGTCCGGCTCTTTCTGGCCATGGCAGTAACCATCGCCATTGCGCCGGTGCTCCCCGATATGCCTGATTTTGAGGGCGTGTCGCTTGAGAATTTCATCACCATTGGCCAGCAGACGCTGATCGGCGTGGCCCTGGGGTTCATGGTGCTCGTGCTGTTTCAGATATTCATTATCGCCGGCCAGGCGGTGGCCATGCAGATGGGGCTGGGCTTCGCGGCCATGGTTGACCCCGCCAACGGGGTCAATATCACGATCCTGTCGCAATGGTATCTGACTCTGGTGACCCTGATTTTCATCGCGCTCGATGGCCACCTGATTGTATTCGAAGTACTGATAAATTCGTTTTATACGATGCCGGTCGGCTACAACGGCCTGTCGCCGGGCAGCCTGCAGAACATCTTTACTATGGGGTCCTGGATGTTTGCCTCCGGGTTCGTGATCTCATTGCCGGCGATCACCGCCTTGCTGATTACCAACCTGGCGTTCGGCATCATGACTCGGTCGGCACCTCAGTTGAATATCTTTGCGTTGGGTTTCCCGATCACAATGCTCATGGGCATGTTCGTCATCTGGGTGACACTCAACGCGATCTATGGCTCGTTCTCGAATCTGATGTTCGAGCTTGTGCCGCGTATGCAGGAAATGGAGCTTTATCGTGGCTGAAGGCGAAGATACCAGTCAGGAAAAAACGGAAGAACCCACGCCCCGAAAACTGGAAAAAGCGCGGGAAGACGGGCAGGTAGCGCGCTCAAAAGAGCTGGCTACCACTGTACTGTTGGTCGCGGCAGCGCTGGCATTGATGGTGTTTGCTCCGATAATGGGGCAGGCAATGCTGGAAGTGGCCCGTTTCAACTTCGATTTTGAACGGGTTGCTTCCCAGGACACCAACCTGATGTGGCACCACCTCGATTCGTCAGTTGCCCATCTGGCCTGGCCGGCCGCCGGGATATTCGTAATATTGTTGCTGGCGGCGTTTGCCGGGCCCCTGGGGCTCGGCGGCTGGAATTTCACCACCAAGGCTATCGCTCCGAAGGGCTCGAGAATGAACCCGTTGAGCGGTATCAAACGCATGTTCTCCATGAACTCCCTGATGGAGCTGTTCAAGAGCTACGGCAAAGTCGGCTTTGTCGGCACCATGGCGGTGCTGATTCTCTGGTCCCAGGTGGACCGGCTGCTTGGCATATCGCGCGAAGCCCCCGAACAGGCCATTGTGCATGCGCTGTGGATTCTCGGCTGGAGCTTTCTGTTGATGTGCCTCACCACGGCAGTGATTGCCGCCATCGATATTCCGTTCCAGATCCATTCGCACACCAAAAAGCTGCGCATGACCTTCCAGGAGGTCAAGGACGAATTCAAGAACACGGAAGGCAAGCCCGAAGTCAAAGCCAAGATCCGGCAGTTGCAGCGCGAAATGGCCGAAGGTCGTATGATGTCTGATGTGCCCAAGGCGGACGTGGTCATCACCAACCCGGATCACTACTCGGTGGCCCTGCAGTACGATCCCGGAACCATGCCGGCGCCGCTGATCCTCGCCATGGGGGTTAATGAAACAGCACTCAAGATCCGTGAAATCGCTCGCGAGTACCGCATTGAAATTGTCGAAATGCCACCGCTGGCCCGGGCGATCTACCACAACAGCAACATCGGTGACGAAATCCCGGCAGAACTCTACATGGCCGTTGCCCAGGTACTCGCCTATGTGTTCCAGCTCGATGAAGCCCGCCACGGCCGCATGAAGGCGCCCGAGCGCAAACCAAAGGTCGACATACCGCCGGAATTTCAGGTAGATCCGGAGTAAGCTGAAAGCACAGAGAGTCTCGAAGCCGCTACGAGGGCGCCGCCGGCCGGGGTTCCACCCGGGGACCGGGCATAAATACGTCCCTGTAGCCCTGCGACGAAAACGTCCTGTTTTCGACGACTCCCCGGTCGGAACCCCCCGCCCAACGGCTTGCCAATAGGGCAGCCCGGCCAACACACACCATGGAGCGATTTGATTGGCCTTGATATTGCACTGTCCCTGATGATGTCAGTTTTTTGTCAGCAGGAATGACGCAGTATGGCACGCCCTATCGTGGACCAGTTTCGACAGTTGCAGCACCTTGACCGGCGCAAAGTGCTTTCCGGTGCACGGGGCGGGGCGCGGAGTCTGCTGACCGGGCACCTGGGCGTGCCGCTGTTCCTGCTGGTGCTGCTGGGGTTCATGACTTTGCCGGTGCCGACCCCGGTGCTCGACCTGTTTTTCACCTTCAATATCGCGCTGTCAGTAATTGTTCTGCTGGTCACCATCTACGCGCTGCGTCCACTGGATTTCGGCGTGTTCCCGTCGATCCTGCTGGTCGCGACCTTGTTGCGCCTGGCGTTGAACGTAGCATCCACCCGCGTGGTGCTGCTCAACGGGCATGAAGGGGGCGATGCAGCCGGTAAGGTCATCGAAGCCTTCGGCGCGGTGCTGATCGGTGGCAACTATGCCGTTGGTCTGGTGGTGTTTGCCATATTGATGATCATCAACTTCATTGTGGTGACCAAGGGTGCCGGACGCGTGTCGGAAGTCAGCGCCCGTTTTACCCTGGACGCCATGCCGGGCAAGCAGATGGCGATCGATGCGGATCTGAACGCCGGGCTGATCGATGCGGATACCGCCAAGAACCGGCGTCAGGAAATTGCCCAGGAGGCCGATTTCTACGGCTCCATGGACGGTGCGTCAAAGTTTGTCCGGGGGGATGCCATCGCCGGCGTATTGATCCTGATCATTAACATTGTCGGCGGCATTGCCATCGGCATGGTTCAGCACGGGCTGACCTTCAATACGGCGGTCGAGAACTACGCGCTGTTGACCATCGGTGACGGGCTGGTTGCCCAGATTCCCTCACTGTTGTTGTCCACAGCGGCGGCCATCATGGTGACCCGGAACTCCTCGAGCGAGGAAATGGGCAGCCAGATCCAGGACCAGATGCTGCGCTCACCCAAGATACTGGCCGTGGCGTCCGGGCTGCTGTTTATCATGGGCATTGTCCCCGGCATGCCACACCTGGTGTTCCTGAGCCTGTCTGCCGCGTTGGCCATAGTGGCCCTGTGGCAATGGTGGCAGGCGCGCGAGGGTGTTGGTCTCGACCTGTTCCAGGACGATCGACCACTGCCGGCCGGCGGACCCGTCGGAGGCGGAGGTGGCTCGGGGTCCGGTGGTGGCGGGAGTCGCTCAACATCGGTGGCACCGAGGCCCGATGAAACCAGCCCCGAGCGCGACGATCAGGAGCAGAAAGAACTCAGTTGGGACGACGTGCAGCCTGTCGACATGGTAGGCCTGGAGGTGGGGTACCGCCTGATTCCTCTGGTTGACAAGTCCCAGGGCGGGCAGTTGCTCGGGCGTATAAAGGGCGTTCGTAAAAAGCTGTCACAGGAAGTCGGCTTTCTCATGCCCTCCATTCACATCCGTGACAATCTTGACCTGCTGCCGAATCATTACCGGATTACCCTGATGGGGGTCAGCATCGCGGAAGCAGAGATCCACCCGGAACGGGAGATGGCCATAAACCCCGGGCAGGTATTCGGTGACCTCGCCGGTATCGATGCCAAGGATCCGGCTTTTGGTCTGGACGCTGTGTGGATTGAAGCTTCCCAGAAAGATCAGGCACAGGCGCTTGGCTATACCGTGGTCGATGCCAGCACGGTCGTGGCAACGCATCTCAACCAGGTACTGTTCCGTCATGCGCACGAGTTGCTGGGTCATGAGGAAGTGCAGAAGCTGCTGGATCAGTTGGCCAAAAATTCGCCCAAGCTCGCCGAGGAGCTGGTACCCAACACCGTCAGTATCAGTCAACTGCTGAAAGTGCTGCAGAACCTGCTGCTGGAGCAGGTGCCGATACGGGATATGAGAACGATCGCCGAAGCGCTGACCAGTGCCGGCACGCAGGATCCGTCGCAGCTGACGGCGGCAGCCCGGACCGCGCTGTCACGATTGATCGTGCAGAACATCGTCGGCCAGGAACCCGAGCTGCCGGTTATTACGCTGGACCGGGAGCTGGAACAGTTGTTGCAGAGAATACTTCAGCAGGGTCAACAATCCGGCGCTGGTGACCAGGTGGCCATCGAGCCGGCACTGGCTGAGCAACTGCAGAACTCTGTTACCAAGACGGTGCAGCGACTCGAGGCCGAAGGCAAGCCAGCGGTGCTGCTGGTACCGGGGCCGCTGCGCATGATGCTGGCGCGATTCTTCCGGTTTGTCACAGAGAATCTGACTGTGTTGGCATACGACGAAGTGCCCGAGAACAAACGAATTACTGTGGTCGCCACAGTCGGGCAATCCTGAGGGGGATGAGGCATGAAGGTCCGCAAGATCATTGCACGCAATATGTCGGAGGGGCTGAAGGCGGTATCCGCCGAACTCGGCCCCGACGCGATGATACTGTCTAACCGCAAGGTTGAACGCGGCATTGAAATCATGGCGGCCGTCAGGCCGGAAGAGGGCGCCGCGCCGCCCGAGCCCGCACGGCCTGCGTTGTCGGCTCACCGGGTAGAAGATCCGCCCATCAGCGATCCGGAACCCCGGGCGCCGGCCATGCCACGCACGCCGGAACCGGGTGTTCAGGCACCGACGGCGCCGGCCCCTCGGGCGTCCGCGCCTCGCCCTCATCGGCAGACGTCGAACGGCTCGCAGGAATCCTTCACCGACAGCATAATTCGCATGTCGGACCGCGACAGCGGGGGGCTGTCACGCGAATCGCTCCTGTCACTGATGCAGACTCATCAGGATCCACTGGAAGAAAAGCGGCGCAAGCTGCGCCAGCAACTGGAGGCTGAGCAGAATACCAGTACCGGTCGCGGCACTCCCTCGCCGTCGTCGGACCGGATGACACCGAAGAATAATGGCCGGCCCGCGACTGCTTTTCCTCAATACGGGGGTGGTGAGACAACACCCGCTCACCGACCCCAGCGCGATTCGGGCAATCATGAGCTTGCCGCCATGCGCAGCGAGCTGGCTTCCCTGCGCAGCTGGCTGGAAGCGTGCCAGCCGGATACCCATTCGCAACCGCTGCACCCTCTGGCCACCCGGCTGGACCGCCTCGGTTTTGATGCCCGGTGTGTCCAGCCCATGGTGGACCGGTTCGGATCGGCCGATGACGCCGCAAGCTGGCAGCGTTCGTCTGCCCAGATGGCCACCATACTGGAGCGCAATGCACACTGCCTGATTCGGAAGGGCGGTGTGGCCGCGTTTGTGGGCCCAACCGGCGCCGGTAAGACAACCACCCTGTCGAAGGTGGCGACGCGATTTGCCATGCAGCACGGGGCGGCTGATCTGGGTATTATCTCACTGGATCAGTATCGCATCGGCGCACACGAACCGGTACGTATTCTCGGCCGGATACTGGGTTGTGATGTGCAACTGGCGGAACCCGGCGACGCGCTGGAAGACCTGTTGCACCGCTTCCGCGACAAGACACTCATTCTGCTGGATACCAACGGCTCTGAACGCGGGCTTGAGGGCTTCATGCAACAGACCGGGGAAAGCGTGATCGAGCAACAGATTCAGCCAATGCTTGTACTGCCGGCCAATCTGTCTCCACGGGCGCTGGATCGGGCCTGGGAATCGTTCGGCCGGCTGCGCCCGCGCGGACTGGTACTGACAAAAACGGACGAGAGCGCCGAGGTAGGTGGTGTGCTGAGTCTGAGCCTGCGCAAGAAGTTGCCGCTGGCCTACTGGAGTGATGGCACCCAGGTGCCACAGGATCTGCATTTCGGACAGCTTCTGGAGCTGCTTCAACGCTGTGACCGAATGCTCGGCGCTGAGCAGGAAACCCGCGAAAAACGCGCGTCGATCAGTTAACATGGGGCGTTGGCGGAACGCTGACGAACGATTTCTCAGGGGAACGGAACAGACATGGCAAAACAGGAACCCGTCCAGGTTGTGGCCGTCACCGGTGGTAAGGGAGGTGTTGGCAAGAGCAACATTTCCATCAACACCGCAGTGGCTATGGCGCGCGAGGGTAAACGTGTGGTCGTGCTGGACGGGGATCTGGGGCTTGCCAACCTGGATGTTCTGCTGGGCGTCCGTGCCAGATACAACCTGTCTGATGTGCTTGAGGGGCAGTGCGACCTCAGAGACGTCATGGTGGAAGGCCCGGGTGGCGTCCGGATCATTCCGGCGTCATCAGGGACACCCCATATGGCCAACCTGGGCGAACAGGAGCACGCCGGTATCATCCATGCGTTTTCCCAGCTCGCTGACGACATTGACGTGCTTGTTGTGGATACCGCAGCGGGTATCTCTAAAACCGTTATCAGTTTCGTCCGGGCATCCCAGGAGGCGCTGATTGTCGTCTGCGATGAACCAACCTCCATTACCGATGCGTATGCACTGATCAAGGTGGTCAACCAGGACGGCAACATGAACCGCTTCCGGGTGGTGGCCAATATGGTGCGTGGCAAGTCCGAGGGCAAACGCCTTTTTCAGAAGTTGTCCAGTGTGACCGACCGCTTCCTGGACGTGACGCTGCAGTACGCGGGTGAAATTCCGCACGATGATCATGTGCGCAAGGCCGTACAGCGGCAGAAATCGGTGGTGGAGCTGTTCCCCTCCTGTAAAGCCTCGCTGGCCTATCAGGAACTGGCCCGTCAGATGTTACGCTGGCCGTTGCCAACAGCACCAAGCGGCCACCTGGAGTTCTTTGTGGAACGCCTGATCGCGGCCAACTGAGTGGAATTGGATCATGTTGCGGGAACCGTCAGCCATGTATCAGACTCAGATCAATCAGCAGAAGATGGAAGAGCTGGTAACCGCCCATGCCATTCTGGTCAAGCGCATCGCGCATCACCTCATGGCGAGGTTGCCTGACTCGGTGCAGGTGGATGACCTGATCCAGTCCGGTATGATCGGACTGCTCGAAGCCGCCCGCAACTATGATCAGAGCAAGGGCGCAACTTTCGAGACTTATGCCGGCATCCGCATTCGCGGGGCCATGCTCGATGAAGTGCGCCGCGGCGACTGGGTACCGCGCAGCGTACACCGCAATGGCAGGCGCATCTCGGAGGCCATTCGTACCGTAGAGGCGCGTACCGGCCGGGACGCACAGGACCATGAAGTGGCAGCGGTGCTTGAGATTCCCCTCGACGATTTCTACGACCTGCTCAAGGACACCCAGAGTGCGCGGCTCCAGAGTTTTGAAGAGCTGATGGAGAACCAGGCGCAAACGGAGCATGAGCGCGGATGGCCAACGGTTGAGCAGGGTCCCTACCGGCAGCATGAAGATCACAGCCGCCAGGGAGCCATTGCCGAAGCGATCAAGACATTGCCCGAACGAGAGCAGCTTATTCTGTCGCTCTACTACGATGAAGAGCTCAACCTGAAGGAAATCGGCGCGGTTCTGGGCGTCAGCGAATCACGGGTCAGTCAGATCCATTCACAGGCGACGCACCGTCTGCGTGCCAGGCTCCGAGACTGGCGCGATCAGGACTGACAGGACGCAGTCTGCAGTTTTCAGGTACGGACACCGCTGACGGTTCATCAGGCAGTACAATTCGGTATACTGCCGACATCAAGTTATCGTATCCCGGCCGATAAAACGGTAAAGCGCGTATTGGAGGTTGCCTTGGACAAGAATATGAAGATCCTCGTCGTGGACGATTTTTCGACCATGCGTCGCATCGTCAAGAATTTGTTGCGCGACCTGGGTTTTACCAACACGCACGAGGCGGATGACGGGTCTACGGCCTGGCCCAAGCTCAAAAGCGGCGAGTTCGACTTTCTGGTAACCGACTGGAACATGCCGGGCATGAGTGGGCTCGAGCTGCTGCAGAAAGTCCGGGCCGACGACGAGTTGAAGTCACTGCCGGTGCTCATGGTCACCGCAGAAGCCAAGCGGGACCAGATCGTTGCGGCTGCTCAGGCCGGTGTGAATGGCTACGTGGTCAAACCGTTCACTGCTGCCGCCCTCAAGGAAAAAATCGAAAAAATATTCGAACGGGTCGACGCGACCCGCTGAGTTCGGAACCCAGTCGCGCTGACAATTGACGGCATTCCGGCGATACCCGGCCAGGCACGCACAGGGTGTAATGCCGGGCACGGAAGGTCTGCTTCCCTGTTTGGAGCTGAAATGAGCGATATCAATTCAGAATTGCGCCAGGAATTCGAGGAACTGCTGCAGGAGAAATCGCAGAGTCTGCTCGACAATATCCAGCAAGGCAATCTGTACGAAGCGGTGAAACTGATCCAGGAAATTCAGGACGCCCGTGAGCAGACACTCTATCATGAGTTGGGCCGACTCACCCGGGCGCTGCACAGTGCCATTACCAATTTCCACGTGGATCAGGACGGGTCCGAGGATATCAGTAGCCTCTCGGAAATGAGCGACGCGACAGATCGGCTGGATCACGTGATCAAGATGACCGAGGATGCCGCCAACCGGACCATGGACAAGGTCGACGAGGCAATGCCGATCGCTAAGGATCTGGGTGGAACGGCCGATGAACTCAGAACGGAGTGGAAGCGTCTGGTCGATCGGGAGATGTCGCCGGACGAGTTCCGTGAGTTGTATTGGCGCATGGATTCATTTCTCGGAAAAATCTCGGATGATTCCGGAAGTCTGTACACGCACCTGTCTGACATCCTGCTGGCGCAGGACTACCAGGACCTGACCGGGCAACTGATTCAGCGGGTCACAGGGTTGGTGCGTGATGTCGAGACGAGCCTTGTGGACCTGATGAAGATGGCAGGCAAGGTTGAAGGGGTCGCCGGTCTGGAGGCCCAGTTGCGTGGGTCGGACGCCGGAGAGACGGATGGGAAGGATTCAGGGCAGAAAGACGATCGAGCCCAGTACAAGGGGCACGGACCGGCTCTGGACAAATCGGACAACGACGTGGTGTCCGGGCAGGACGATGTTGATGACCTGCTGTCCAGCCTCGGTTTTTAAGGAGTAGCGCTATGAGCCTGGATACCGATGACGAGATTCTGCAGGACTTCCTGGTTGAAGCCGGCGAAATACTGGAGTCCCTGTCTGAACAGTTGGTCGAGCTCGAGCAGCGGCCGGACGATACGGATCTGCTGAACGCGATATTCCGTGGCTTCCATACCATAAAGGGTGGGGCCGGATTCCTTCAGCTCAACGCCCTGGTTGACTGTTGCCATGTGGCTGAAAATGTCTTCGACGTGCTGCGCAAGCATGAACGTACCGTCACGTCCGACCTTATGGATACCGTTCTGAACGCGCTGGATACCGTCAACGAGATGTTTGACCAGGTCCGGCAGGGTGAAGAACCCGCGAACGCCAGCCCGGATCTGCTCGCCGCATTGGAGCGGCTGACCTACCCCGAAGGTGACGAACCGGAGGAGTCCGCCGCTGATGCCGCGTCGGGCGAGGAAACTGCCGGTGAAGAAGACGACGACTCAGAGCCGGATTCAGACGGTGCCGACGAGAACGATGAGCCAGCCGTCAACGCGGAGAATGGCTCACCGGGCGATGACATTACCGACGACGAATTCGAGCAACTGCTGGACGCGCTGGATGAGAGCAAGAAGCAGGGTGTGGCTGCAGCGGCACAGCCGACCGGTGCCGCCGGATCAGAACCGGCCAGCTCCGACGGCCAGAGCGATGACGGCGGTGATGATGAAATCACCGACGACGAATTTGAAGCCTTGCTGGATCAACTCCACGGTGAAGGCCAGTTTGACCCATCCAAGACGGCAGCGGGTGAAGCCCTCAAGAGCATCCGCAACGACGCGGAAGACCAGCAGGCCGGTGACCAGCCCGGTAAGTCGACAGAGCCGGAAGGCAAGGGCGGCTCGGCAGCCGGCAGCGATTCCGACGAAATCACCGACGATGAATTTGAAGCCCTGCTCGATGAACTTCACGGCCGTGGACAGTTCGATGGCGGCGTCGCGGGGAAGTTTGATCAGGAATCCGTGCGCAAGGCCGCAGAATCGGAAGAGGGCGCGGATTCCGAGCCCGTTTCGGACCAGCCGGCCCGAAACAAGACAGCTCAGAAGGGCAGCGCCAAGAGCGCCGCTTCAGCCGCATCCGGTCAGAGCGGCAAGAGCAGTGGCGGCGGCAAGGGTAAGGGCGGTAAAGCGTCTGCCGGGTCAAAGCCGAAACCGGAGGCCGGACCGGAGCGGAAATCGGCAGACAAAGCGCCGGCACCGGCCGAAAAGCCGGCTATTCAGCAGGAAACAACGGTTCGGGTCGACACCAAACGCCTCGATGACATCGTCAACATGATGGGTGAACTGGTGCTGGTCCGTAACCGTCTGGTACGCCTCAGCGAGGGCGCCGGCGACCCGGAAATCAGCAAGACAGTGGCCAATCTGGATGTGGTCACGAATGACCTTCAGAATTCGGTAATGAAGACGCGCATGCAGCCGATCAAGAAGGTATTCGGTCGCTTCCCCCGCGTCGTACGTGATCTGGCACGCAGCCTGAAAAAGGAAATCAACCTGGAACTCGTCGGTGAGGATACGGACCTCGACAAGAACCTGGTCGAGGCCCTGGCGGACCCGCTCGTTCACCTGGTGCGAAATTCCGTGGATCACGGCATTGAACAACCCGATGTGCGCGAACAGAACGGCAAGCCGCGCATCGGAAAAATCATCCTGTCTGCCGAGCAGGAAGGCGACCATATCATGCTTGCCATCCGCGATGACGGCGGCGGTATGGATGCCGACAAACTGCGGTCGATCGCCGTCAAACGGGGCGTAATGGATCAGGAGAGTGCCGATCGCCTTTCCGACAAGGAAGCCTACAACCTGATCTTCGCGCCGGGCTTTTCCACCAAGACCGAGATCACGGATGTGTCGGGCCGAGGTGTGGGCATGGACGTGGTGAAAACCAAGATCGCCCAGCTCAACGGATTTATCGATATCGAATCGAAAATGGGTGAAGGTACGGTCATCCGGATCAAGGTGCCGCTGACCCTGGCCATAATGCCGACGCTGATGGTGACACTGCAGGAGCAGACTTTTGCACTGCCGCTTGTTAACGTGGATGAAATTTTCCATCTGGACCTGACCCGCACTAATGTGGTGGACGGTCGGGAAGTCGTCATCGTCCGTGGCAAGCCACTGCCGTTGTTTTATCTGAAGCGCTGGCTGGTGCGCGGTGCTGTGACACATGGTGAGGAATCCGGCCACGTAGTGGTGGTATCGGTCGGGTCGCAGAAAGTCGGCTTCGTCGTGGATCAGTTGGTAGGGCAGGAAGAAGTGGTGATCAAACCGCTTGGCAAGAGCCTGCATGGTACCGCCGGCATGGCCGGTGCGACCATAACCGGCGATGGTCGGATCGCGTTGATACTGGATGTGCCGAGTATGTTGAAGGAATATGCCTGAGCGATCGTTGGCTGATCGATTCACTCAGAGGGGCGACGCCTGACCTGGAGAACTGAACGCATGCCTGTAACCGTATTGGTTGTTGATGATTCCGCTTTCTTCCGGCATCAGGTCATTGCCATTCTTCGCGGACATCCCGAACTCAAGGTCGTGGGCACCGCGAGCCATGGCAAGGAAGCCATTGATCAGTCGCTCAAACTGAAGCCTGACGTGATCACCATGGACTACGAGATGCCGATCATGGATGGCATCTCCGCGGTGCGTGAAATCATGGCGCGCCAACCCACTCCCATTCTCATGTTCTCGTCGCTCACCACGTCGGGTGCCCGTGTGACACTGGACGCGCTGGACGCCGGTGCGGTCGATTACCTGCCCAAGTTCCGCGAGGACATGCGTGAGAACGAGCGGCTGAAGAACCAACTGGCCGAGAAACTGCTCGCGGTCGTGCGTAAAGGCGGCAAGGGCAAGCCGCTTACGGCGGCAGAGCCGGCACCATCAAGGCCGCCGGCGCGCCCGCGCCTCAGCCCCCGCCCTGAACTGATCCTGGTCGGTACCAGCACGGGCGGACCCGTAGCACTGCAGAAATTTCTCACGCAGTTGCCGGCCGGCTTCAATATTCCGATCCTGCTGGTACAGCATATGCCGGCCGCGTTCACGGGGCCGTTTGCAGAACGGCTTGATCGCCAGTGCAATATCCGGGTGCGGGAAGCCACCAACAATGCGGTACTGGAGCCCGGTCTGGCGCTGCTGGCGCCCGGCGGTCAGCAGATGATGCTGTCCTCGCGGGAGCGCGTACGAGTGCTCCCGGGCGATGAACGCCTCAACTACAAGCCGTCGGTGGATCTCTGCTTCAGCAGCGCTGCCAAGTACTACACTAACCGGGTACTGGCGATTGTTCTAACCGGCATGGGGGCCGACGGACGCGACGGTGCCAGACTGCTCAAGCAGGCAGGGGCCAGTGTCTGGACACAGGACAGCGCCAGTTGCGTTATTGATGGTATGCCGGGCGCCGTGCGGAAGGCCGGTCTGTCCGATGCCGACATCCCGCTGGACAATATGGCAAAGGTTTTGCTTGATGCTCTACATTAGCGGGATACTCGCCGGATTCCCGTACAGTCGGGCAACAGCAGGCTGCAGCGGGCCGGCAGGCGAACTTTGTGACGGGAGAATCACAGCGTGCATGTCTGGGCGATAGCAAATCAGAAAGGCGGCGTCGGAAAAACGACAACCGTGGTGAACCTGGGCGCCCTGCTGGCCGAGGAGGGCCACCGCGTGCTGCTGGTCGATATGGATCCACAGGGGAGTCTGACCAGCTACTTCAAGTTCAATCCCGATGAGCTCGAGCACAGCGTGTATGATCTGTTCATGCATCAGGGCAAGGTGCCCGACAACCTGGCGGGGCAATTACTGCAGGAGACCGGCACCGATAACCTCGAACTCATGCCGGCCAGCTCGGCACTGGCCACTCTGGAGCGCAATATTTCCCAGCAGGGCGGTATGGGGCTAGTGCTCTCGCGGGCGCTGACACAGTTGTGGGACGACTTCGACTACGTGCTGATCGACACGCCACCCCTGCTGGGTGTGCTGCTGATCAATGCGATGGCGGCGTCGCAACTGCTGGTGATTCCGGTACAGACCGAGTTCATGGCCCTGAAGGGGCTCGAACGTATGATGCATACGCTGAAAATGGTCGCCGGGTCGCGACATACCCCGATGCGACACATCATCGTTCCGACCATGTTCGATCGTCGAACCCAGGCCTCACAACGCGCCTGGCGGGCCATGCGAAATCAGTATGAAGACACGCTCTGGCACTCGGTTATCCCGGTAGACACACGCCTCAGAGATGCGTCACGGGAAGGCGTTGGTGTGAACCGTATCGATCCTGAAGGCCGGGCGAACAAGGCGTACCGGTCTCTGCTCAAAGCAGTGCTGAAACTGGAGTCAGAAGGCGCATGAGTGAACGTCGGCGCGCACAGGTGACGAAAACGGAACGGCGACCGACAGCTACGGCACATCGGCCTCAGGCCGCCCTGAGCGACTACCTGGCGACCATGCTCGAGGAAGTGACCGAGGATCTCGCTGAGGAGGATCTCGTCGAGGAAGAGGATGCCGAGGAGGCGTCCGAAGCCTCGGAGCCGGCTGACGATTCGCAGCCGGAAAACGAACAGGCCCGGCAGGCTGAACCGGAGCCGGAGCCGGAAGCGACGCCCGAAGAAGCCGTATCAGACCCGGTAACAACAGTGTCAGCCCGGGCTCATTCGCCGGCGTCGGTGGAGGAGGAGCCTGAAGCACCGGTGCTGGAGCCGCAGATCGAAGCGGCCGCTGCCGACGAGCTGGCCTGGGAAGAAAACGGCCGACCGGCCTGGGCACAGACCCGTTTCGACTGTTTGCTGTTCAAGGTGGATGGACTGTCACTGGCCGTACCCATGGTACTGCTCGGTACAATACACCCGCTTGATCGGGACCTGACGCCGTTGTTCGGTCAGCCGGACTGGTTTATGGGGTTGTATCCGGTCACCGACAAACGCAATATCCGCGTCGTGGAAACTGCCCGGCTGGTCATGCCCGAGCGGTACCGCGAAGAAGCAAAAAAATCGCTGCGCTACGCAATCGGTATTCACGGCTGCAATTGGGCGCTGGCGGCCCATGAGGTTGTGGGGTCGGTGACCCTGAGTCCGGAGGATGTAAAGTGGCGCCGCGGTCGCAGCCGTCGCCCCTGGCTTGCCGGCACGGTAGTTGACCGAATGTGCGCACTGCTGGATCTGCAGGCACTGGAAAGCACGCTGTTGCGTGATCAGGGTCGGCCGGATTCGGTCCGGCGGGGAGCGGCTCGGCCGGACGCGGCTCGGCCGGACGCGGCCCGACCATCCCACACCGACCGCTGAGCGGATCGAGTTTCACGAGGAGAGACTGGCATGAACATGCACGATTCAAAAGGTAACGATGATCCGGTCCTGCAGTGGGTCACATTCCGCCTTGGCGACGAAAGCTACGGCATCAATGTAATGCAGGTACAGGAAGTACTGCGGCATACCGACATAGCGCCGGTTCCTGGTGCACCGGGCTATGTGTTGGGCATTATCAATCTGCGCGGCAATGTGGTCACGGTGATCGATACCCGTGATCGGTTCGGGTTGCCCGCTGCCGAGGTAACCGACAACACCCGTATCGTGATCATCGAAAGCGATGGGCAGGTCATTGGTATTATGGTTGATGCTGTCACTGAGGTTGTGTACCTGCGACAGTCGGAGATAGAAACCGCACCCAATGTCGGCACCGATGAGTCATCGCGGTTTATACAGGGTGTATGCCACAAGAACGACGAACTGCTGATTCTGGTTGATCTGGACAAGTTGCTGTCCGATGACGAGTGGGCCGAGATCAACGAACTGTAGGGTCGCTTCTGTCAGTCTTTTGGCACATCGGCTGGCACTGAAATTGCAGATCTCCGGGGGAATGTACGAATTCTGTCCAGGGGGATGCTATGGACCCGTCATTTGCCGGCACCCTGCTGATCATCATCGGCGCTTCCGGTCTGCTGACATTGATTGTGCTCACGTTGATGCGCCGGGCCGCCGCCCGGCGTCGGCGGCTGCAATTGGAACTGGACCGGCTGCGCAATGATTTCGCCATGGTGCAGGCCGGCAACATCGGCCTCGGCAAGGCGCTGATGCGACTCCAGCGACAGATTCACCAGGCGAACACCACGCCAGAGCCCGCGGCTACGAAGGGCAGTCCAGCCGGAGCTGCGGAACAGGCCAGCCGTTCCGCAGCCAATGATGAACCCGAGTTCGAGCGTGCCGAGCAGTTGTTGCGGGCAGGGGCAACACTGGAGCAGGTCACACGGGAAACTGGGCTGACCCGATCAGAAGCTGAGTTGATGCAACTCCTTCAGCATCCGGGCTATGAGGTCGCCACCGGCTGAGTCGGGCGGGGATCAGTCCATTTGGACGATTTCGACCCCCAGTTCAAACCGCCCTCCGTCAAGCGCGTCTGCGCGGGTTACCCGAACCTGGGCGTCCAGGGGTGAAAACTGGCTGGAAGACGCCGGAACATGCACCGTGAGTTCCGTATCAGGCGATACGTCCCGGGTGACCTGCAACAGCATCCCGATTGCGCTCAGATCCCGACACAGTGCCTCCTCGCTGGTGCCATCCGGGAAGGTAACAACGGCCTGTGCATCCAGATGCATTCGCCGATAGCTGCGTTTTTCACTGTAATCCCGATCCATCATCGCTCTAGGTCCCCGTTGTCTGGCGCTATCCGGTTGTAACGTTTATAGGGTTTTGCCGGTGCGCTGTCAAAACCGGATTTGTCACGGCCATGTCTTGCAGGCCATACAGCGACGCGTTAGGCTCCCTCACACCCATGGCAACAGAGATTCACCCGGTGGCTAAGGCAACCCTACTGCTCATTGACGACGATGCGTCAGTGCGGGAATCGATGGCCGGGTACCTGGAAGATTCAGGCTATCGGGTGATGCAGGCAGCCGACGGTGAAACCGGCCTGGCCGCCTACCAACAGAACACACCGGATCTTATTCTGTGCGACCTGCGCATGCCCCGTAAAGATGGTCTGGGTGTGCTTCAGTCCATCGTGGATGCGGGCCATGAGACCCCCTTTATTGTTATTTCGGGTGCCGGGGTCATGTCCGACGTGGTCACCGCGCTGCGCTTGGGCGCGTCCGATTTCATTGTCAAACCGGTAACCGACATGGCGGTCGTGGAACACGCCATTGACAAGGTCATGGAACGGTCACGGTTGCTGGCAGAGAACGCGTCATATCGGGAGACGCTGGAAGCCACCAACCAGCGCCTGGAAGCTACCGTGGAAACGCTTGAGGCGGACCTGCGCGCGGGCCGTCATGTGCAGCAGGCCATGTTGCCCTCGAGGCCATTCCGGGCCGGTGATATCACGGTGGATTATCGCCTGTTGCCGTCGCTTTTTCTCAGTGGCGATTACGTAGACTACTTCGAACTGCAACCCGGCGTGCTGCTGCACTATATCGTGGATGTCTCGGGGCATGGTGTATCCTCTGCCATGGTGACCATTCTGCTGCGCAATGAAGTCAACCGCCTGCGCACGGAATGGCGCTACAGTATTTCCCGGGTAATAGAGCAGCCGGCACGCGTTCTGGCGCACCTCAATCGTGAGCTGCTGCGCAGCCGGATCGGCAAGCATGCAACCCTGTTTATCGGGCTGCTGGATACACACAGCGGGGTTTACCGGTATGCCAATGCCGGCCATTTCCCGTATCCGGTCATTTATGATGGCACAACCGTAAGAACTCTGGAAAAGCCGAGCGCGCCGATTGGCCTGTTGGCGGATCCGGCGTATGCTGAATACGAGTTCCAGTATGCCGGTGATCTGTCGGTTGCGCTTGCCTCCGACGGGTTGTTGGAGATTGATGCCTGCGAGTCCCTGGCAGCACGGGAAAAGCGGTGGCAGGAGCAGGTGGTCGAGAATGAATTCGATATTACCGCATTGTCGGAGGCGACTGGCATAGACGGGTTGGCCGATGTGCCGGACGATATTACAGTGATGACACTTACGCATCGGAAGAAGTCGTAGCGTATGAAGAAAGGTCAGATTCTTGATGCAGAAGCGGGCCAGACCTACGTATTGAAACTGGTCGGTGATGTGCGTCTGACGCTGTCCACCACGCTGGAAAAATGCATCCAGAAAATGCTGGCGGCCCGGCATTTCAGGCAGGTCGTTGTTGACCTGTCAGAGACCGACAACATCGACAGTACGAGTCTGGGAATGCTGGCCAAGCTGAGCATGCATGTACAGAACAGCATGCGTATCACCCCGGTGCTGGTCTACGGTTCACCGGACATTCATCGGGTTCTGGTCAGCATGGGTTTCGAAGAACAGGTGTACCATCTGGTGGATCATTCCGAACTGCAGGATATGCCGGCGCAGGAAGTCACGGCAGCAGTGGGCACCGAATCCGAAGTGCAGGCCCATGTCATTGAAGCCCACAAGGCACTGATGTCACTGAACGAGCAGAATGCGGATGCATTTCGCGATCTGGTCTGCGCGCTAGAGAGCGGAGGCTGCTGATCATGACCCAGAGCGCGGGTGCAAGCCCTTCGATCGCCGTGCTCGGGGCGGGCAGCTTCGGTACGGTGATTGCCAACATGGCCGCGCAGCGCGGTGCCGAGACGCGGCTGTGGATGCGCAGTGAGAAGCAGCTCGAGGATATCCGCGCAACCGGCATGAACAGCCGCTACGTGCCCAAATACCCTTTACACGACCGCCTGATTCCGGGAAACGACCTGGCGTGGGCCGTTGGCGAAGCGCAGCTGGTGTTCGTGGCGGTACCCAGCAAGGCGGTGCGGGCAGTGGTATCCGACGCGTTGCCGTCGCTGCGGCCTGACGCGGCTCTGGTCAGCCTGACCAAGGGCATTGAACCGACCAATTTCCAGTTGATGAGTGAAATCCTTCGTGAGCTGGCCCCTGACCGGTCAATCGGTGTGTTGAGCGGGCCGAACCTGGCACGGGAAATTGCCGATGGCCACCTGACCGGTACGGTCGTCGCTACGGCGTCAAAGGGTCTGGCTCGGCAGGTACACGACTGTCTCGCCTCGGACCGTTTCCGCGTCTACGCCAACACGGATGTGTACGGTGTTGAGCTGGCCGGGGCGCTGAAGAATATCTACGCCATCGCTGCCGGCATGGGGGCAGCAATGGCCATGGGCGAGAATACGCGGGCACTGCTGATCACACGCAGCCTGGCCGAAATGAGCCGGTTTGCCCGGGACCTGGGCGCAGATCCGATGACCTTTATTGGCCTGGCCGGCATGGGTGATCTGCTGGTTACCTGCAGCTCCCCGCTGAGCAGGAATTACCGCATCGGCTATGCACTGGGGCAGGGGCACACGCTCAAACAGGCCGTTCAGCAGCTCGGTGAAACCGCAGAGGGTGTCAACACGTTACGCATGGTCAAGCAGGAAGCGGACCGCCGTGGGATCTATATGCCGCTGGTTCAGGGATTGTATGCTATCGTGCATGAAAACGCGGACGTCGATCAGACGGCCCGACAACTGATGCTGGGTGCGCGGGCTGACGACGTTGAATTTGGGCTGACTTCGGAGATAGAGCAATGAAGATGGAACGTGGCCGCAGCAAATGGGAGTACCTGCTTTTTCGTATTCTCTATATGATTCTGTTCTGGCTTCTGAGTCGCCTTGCCTGGGTCGTCGTCGGTATCTGTGCGGTCGTGCAACTGGGCTTTCTGGTTGTCCGGAACCAGCGCCAGGCGGATTTGCTCGGGTTCTCCGTCAGCCTGGTGACTTTTGCCCGCCAGTGCGGCGATTATCTGGTCGCCCGAACCGATGACAAGCCATTCCCATTCAGTGACTGGCCGCGCTCGGAGTAATGTCCTGCCTGTACCTTGTGCGCCATGGTGAAGCCGAGCGGCTGGCCGCCTCGGACGCTGACCGGCCACTGACAGACCGTGGACTGCTCCAGGCGCAAAGGGCAGCAGCACGCATCGCCGTTAACCGGTGCCTGCTCTTGCACAGTCCCTACCGCCGTGCCGTCGAAACGGCCGATGTGATCGCCCGTCATATTGGTCCGCAGCGACAGGAACTGGCCGATTGGCTGATTCCGTCGGCTTCGGCAGTTGCCGCAGAGCGGGCACTGGCTGACCTGGAACCGGAAGCAGAACGGTTCGGCGCGGTCATTCTGGTGAGCCACAACCCGCTGGTGAGTCAATTGCTGGCGACGCTTACCGGCGAGTCGGAATATGCGGTCAGCATGCCTACCGGCGGGCTGGTCCGGTTGGAGGGCAGTCCCTGGCTGTCCGGGTGTATGACAGAGCGATGGTTGAGCGAATGACAGGCATTCTACGATGTGCTTCCCGGTGGCTGTGTGCGGTCCTTATCCTGGGCGCGGGCCCGGCGTTCGGCCAGAGCAGCGACGGTCTGGTTCCGCCGGCGGTACTCAGCAATTTTGAACCGGTTCAGGTGCGCAGCGAGGGGCAGCGCGCTGATTCACACCAGTTCTGGTGGATCCAGAGCCGCCTGAGGCGTGCCGGCAATGATTTCCGACTGGAACGCGAAGAGCGCCTGAATGTCCTGAGCACGCGCTGGCGTATTCTGGAATTTGATCGGAGCTACGATGAAAGCGCGATATTCGAGGCCGTGCTTTCTGCATGGGAAGAGGACGGGTACCAGGAACGTTTCCGATGCTCAGGGTCCGCCTGTGGCAGCAGCCAGGACTGGGCCAATCAGGTGTTCGGCGAGTCCATTCTTTACGGCCTTGATCGGCGTCAGCACTACAGTACCGGTACGGTCGGCGATGACATTCGTGTCCTGTACGCCGTTCAGCGTGGCACGCAGGTCAATTACCTGTACTGGCTGGAAGCGGTGCGTACACGGCCTGAAGATCGCCTCGCAAACGCCCTGATCCGTGGTCAGGCGGTGTCTTCGGATGCATTCGAACCGCCCGTTTGGTTGGCGCTGCTCAACAAATACCCGGACTGGCGCCTGGTTCTGGTGGGTCACGACTACGACGGCACACTCGATGAATCAATGGCGCAGGGTCAGGCGGCCGCAGAGGCGGTGCTGGAGCGGTGGTCAGACGCCGGCGTTGCGCCGACCCGAATACGCACACGCAGTGTCGGTTATCTGGCGCCGGAACCGGGTCAGGGCGATCGTGTATCGGTCATTCTCCCGCCCACTCTTCAGCAGCAGACGGACCTGCCGTGAATCAGGTGTTGTCATACGAGCGGGAAATGGCGCCTCTGCGAACCATCGGTGATGTCGTTCGTTGGTGTGCCTCCGTCATGACAGAAGCCGGGGTTTATTTCGGCCACGGCACGGACAACGCCTGGGATGAAGCGACATTTCTGGTTCTGAGTGCGGTGCATCAGCCACTCGACGGATCGGACCAGCTCCTGCATCTGCGCCTGACGGCGAGAGAAAAGACCCGTATTGCCGGCTGGCTGGAGCAGCGGGTCAGCCAGCGACTGCCACTTCCGTACATTACCGGCGAAGCCTGGTTCGCAGGGCGTCCATACCGGGTTACGCCGGATGTGCTGGTGCCCCGGTCTCCGTTTGCCGAGCTTCTTGACGCCGCATTCGAACCCTGGCTTGTGGTTTCGCCCCAGCACATTCTGGACATGTGTACCGGGTCCGGCTGTATCGGCATTGAAGCGGCCCTTCGGTTTCCTGACGCCCGTGTGACCCTGGTGGATATCAGCAGTGAGGCACTCACTGTCGCCGCTGACAATATTTCCCGTCACGGTGTGGCAGACCGTGTGAACAGTGTCTGTTCCGATGGCTTTGCCAACCTGGCCGGTGAGCAATTCGACCTGATACTCGCCAACCCGCCCTACGTCGATGCGGAGGATCTGGCCGACATGCCTGCAGAATACCGGCATGAGCCGGTGCTGGCGCTCGGCTCCGGCGACGATGGCCTCGATCTCACCCGCCGTCTGCTGGCGGAAGCTCCGGCATACCTGACCGAAGACGGGCTCATGTTTACCGAGGTCGGCAACAGTGCCGGAGCCGTTGAAGCCGCTTTCCCCGACCTGCCGGTCACCTGGGTGGAACTGGAACAGGGCGGGCATGGTATATTCATGGTATCGCACAGCGATCTGGCGTCGGCGTCGCAGGCCTGATGCTGCGGTGATCGCGACGGGCGCCGATGCGCCTCAACATCTGGCAGGAGAATTCGAACCCTATGGCGGGCAATACATTCGGCTCAATGTTTACTCTGACAACCTTCGGCGAAAGTCATGGCCACGCGCTCGGTGCGGTGGTGGATGGCTGTCCGCCGGGGCTGGCCCTGTCGGAAGAAGACCTGCAGGGCGATCTGGACCGGCGCAAACCGGGTCAGTCGCGCTATACCACACAGCGTCGGGAAGGCGATCAGGTAAAGATACTGAGCGGAGTGTTTGACGGGCGCACGACAGGCACCCCCATCGGCCTGTTAATCGAAAATACCGATCAGCGCTCGCGGGATTACGCGAACATCAAGGAGCAATACCGTCCGGCGCATGCGGACTATGTGTATGACCAGAAATACGGGTTCCGGGATTACCGCGGTGGCGGCCGTTCTTCGGCACGGGAAACCGCCATGCGGGTTGCGGCAGGTGCCATTGCCCGTAAATACCTCAAAACAGAATTCAATATCGAGATCAACGGTTACCTCTCGCAGCTCGGGCCCATTGTACTGGAGCCGGTCGACCTCTCGGCCGTGAACCAGAACCCGTTCTTCTGTCCGCAGCCAGACAAGTTACCTGAGCTCGAGAGCTATATGCAGGCGCTTATCAAGGAAGGCAATTCCATCGGTGCCCGGATATCGGTGGTTGCGACCGGCGTGCCGCCCGGCCTGGGTGAGCCGGTGTTTGACCGGCTCGATGCGGAGCTCGCCCATGGCCTGATGAGTATCAATGCCGTACGTGGCGTTGAGATCGGCGACGGGTTCCAGGCCGTGTCCCAGAAAGGCACGGAGCATCGGGATGAGATGACGCCGGACGGGTTTCTGTCAAACCATGCCGGTGGCGTACTGGGAGGTATTTCCACTGGCCAGGATATTGTGGCGCACCTGGCGCTCAAACCGACATCCAGTCTGCGCCTGCCGGGGCGCAGTATCAACCGGTCGGGCGAGGCCATTGAGGTCTCGACCAAAGGGCGTCACGACCCCTGCGTCGGGATTCGGGCCACCCCGATTGCCGAGGCCATGATGGCTCTGGTGTTGATGGACCACGCATTACGTCACCGCGGCCAGAATGCCGGCATCGTACCTCCCATCCCGCCGCTCTGATACGTTGCCGGTACTGCCGGAGGCGTTACTCAGAAAAGTCGGGGCAGTTCATCGGGTCGTGAAACTCGGCGAGGGCACCGGTTATCAGTCCTGGCGCCTTGATTCGGCACATGGGCCAGTGGTCTGGCGAGTGCCGGGCCCCGATCAGCCGGGCAGTGACCGGCTGCGCGAACACCGTATCCTTCGAATACTGCCTGAGAGCAGTCGCGCGCCGCGCCTGCTCTGGACCTGTGAACAGGGCCAGCTGCAGTCCTTCACGGCCGGCCGGTCGGCCCATCAGGCAACACCGGATGCGCGACAGCGCCGGGTGCTGCTGGAGGCTGTTCTGTCGACCTGGTCTGCCGATACCGGCGAGCCGGCCTACGACTACCCCGGACTGGTTCGGGAATACCAGCGCCTGGCGTCGTCTCCCCGGGCGGACGCGCTTGCTGCGTCGCTGCTGTCCGAGCTGCAGGACTGGCCCGATGCACCCCCCTGCCTGACACACCATGATCTGCACGCCGGAAACGTCGTACTGGCAGAAGCCTACCCCGATATCTGTCTGCTCGACTGGGAATACGCCGCGCCCGGTAACCCGTGGCTGGATGCCGCAGCACTGGATCAGTGGCTGCAACTGAGTGCCGATGACCTGGACTTTCTGTTGCCGGTACTTCACCGGTTTGCCCTGCCGGGTGGCGACAGTCTGGTTCGATACCGACATTGGCTGTCGCAACTGGAGTCGCTCTGGTGGCTTGCCAGCGACCGCGGGAAAGACACTGACAACAGGGCGTAAATGCCGGTGGCTGGTTTGACGCTCCGGAGGCGCCACGCTAGGGTGCAGTCGTTACGGAGCCCCTGAATGATTCCACGCAGGTTCCTGCGGGGAATGGTTCAGTGGTTCATCAGTAAATGCAGTAACCACAAGACGGAGTATAGTGTGATCCATAATCCTACAAGACTGATACTGATTGCCCTGACAACAGTGCTGTTTGCTGGTGCGGCCTATGCGCAGCAGACACAGCTCAACGCAGACGTACTAAGCCGTTGGGCGAACAGCATGGAAGACATCGAAGAATGGGCCGGCAACCAGGATGACCTGTCCGCTGAGGACTTCAACGACCCGGACAACCCGATGGACATGCAGGCTTCCATGAGCTATGCCGCAGAGCAGAACCCGCCGGTCCGGGATATCATTACCGACGCCGGCTTTGACAGTGTTGACCAGTGGGCCAACGTGGGTGCCCGCGCCATTAACGCCTACGGTGGGCTGATGATCCGGGAGCAGGGCGGCAGCCGTGAACAGATGCAGTCTGCCATGGACCAGCAACTGCAGGCGCTGTCCAACGACCCGAACGTAACGGAAGAGCAGCTTGCACAGATCCGGCAGCAGATGGAGGCGTCCCAGGACCTGATGAACCGCATGCTGGATGCGCCGGAAGCCGATGTGATGGCGGTTGAGAACAACCGCGAATTGTTCGATGACCTTTACAACTCGTCACAGCAGCAGGGTCAGGGTAACCGGCAGAGTCGTGGCAATAGCCAGGGCCAGGGAAACAGTCAGAGCCAGGGCAACGGCCAGAACTGAAGAGTGCGGTAAAAGGAAAAGGAAGGAGACTCAGGGTCGGTGGAGCGCCGACCCTGAGTGTGCCATTAATGGCGGCCTGGCATCAGGCCGCGTTTGAGGGGAGTTGCCGGCCGGGCAAGACCGGCTTCAGTTTCTCCCGCATGTCGCGAATGCAGCGTTCGGTCTCATCCCAGCCAATGCAGCCGTCCGTAACCGATACCCCGTATTGCATTTCGTTCCGGTCCGCGGACAACTTCTGATTGCCGTGGCCGATGTTGCTCTCGATCATCAGGCCCACAATGGAGCTGTTGCCATCCATGATCTGATGGGTGACGTTTTCCGCAACCAGTGGCTGCAGCGACGGGTCCTTGTTCGAATTCGCGTGTGAACAGTCCACCATGATATTCGGCGTGAGGCCGGCTTTCTGCAGTGCCTGCTCGCACAGCTGCACATTGACCGAGTCATAGTTTGGCTTGCCGTTACCACCGCGCAACACGACATGCCCGAAGCGGTTGCCCCGTGTCTGCGTTATGGCCACCTGTCCGTTGCTGTCGATGCCGAGGAAACGGTGCGGATGGCTGACCGATTTCAGCGCATTGATCGCGACCTCGAGACTGCCATCGGTGCCATTCTTGAAGCCGACGGCACTGGACAGACCACTGGCCATTTCGCGGTGCGTCTGCGATTCGGTGGTACGTGCGCCGATCGCTGACCATGAAATCAGGTCCTGCAGGTACTGCGGCGTGATCGGGTCCAGCGCCTCGGTCGCGGTCGGAATGCCCATTTCAGCGATATCCAGCAGTAATCGGCGGCCGATGTGCAGACCATCCTCGATCTTGAACGAATCATCCAGGTACGGGTCATTGATCAGGCCTTTCCAGCCTACCGTGGTTCGCGGCTTTTCGAAATAGACCCGCATCACCAGCAGCAGCGTATCCGACACCTCTTCGGCCAGCGCCTTGAAGCGGCGGGCGTAATCCTTGGCGGCATCCACATCGTGCACTGAAC
This sequence comes from Natronospirillum sp., assembly GCA_965602035.1. Classification (GTDB taxonomy): domain Bacteria; phylum Pseudomonadota; class Gammaproteobacteria; order Pseudomonadales; family Natronospirillaceae; genus Natronospirillum. Next base: position 500,525 of record OZ271919.1, read on the forward strand.
AGGGGCCGACGACCATAAAAATGCGCGGGTCTTTACGGTCCAGAATATCCTGTACCTGCTGGCGCCCGGATTCCACGACGGCGGCAGCCCCTTCGGAAATCGGCATTTCCTGCTTGAGCGCTGACGGCGTCACCAGAACGTGCTGGGATTCAATATTGAGGTTTTCAATCGCTGCCATACACAACCTGCAAAAGCTATTGAGTGATCAGCCGCTATAGTAGCGTATTCGGTGGTCAACGAACAGACAGTCAGCCCGCCCCATGACTGTGACAGCAGTCACGTTTACGGCTGTCAGCAGTAGCGGCTGAACCCTGTGCGAGTTAGCATTCAACGCACATCGGACGGCGGGTAATCGGGCGTGAGTGAAGTAACTATGAAACGACGTTACAGGGAATGGTTGGTTGTGCTGGCTGCGGCAATCGGCGTGATGATTTTTTCTGTCGCGATTACCTATGTTGCCACGCGCCTCAACCCCGAGCCGGGCGACACTCGCACGCTTGTCGGCCGTCTGCTGAATCAGCCGATACCGGAGGTTCGGACCCCCGCTGAAATTCCGTTGCAGACGGCGTATCAGAATTGCCGGGCCCGGATCATGTCGGATGTCGGTGACGAGGTTCAGAGTATCAGCTTTGACAACCGGGCTTCCCGGTACAACGGCGAAGAGGGGTTCTACCAGGTGTTCATGAACGTCTATTTCCTGACGTCCCGTCAGTCCGTTTATTCGCGCTGTAATGTGTCGGCAACCAACGGGCAGATACTCGAATACCGTCTGCGGGCGGATCAGGGCTTCCTGTTCAGCTTCTGATCTGTTGCCTCAGCGGGCCTGTGCACCAACTTGACGCGGTCAAGGAAGGCCGCCATAGTTGCAGCCATACCCGTTGATCACCAGAGTCCGGCTCATGAAGCTTCAACAGCTCCGTTACATCTGGGAGGTTGCGCATCACGACCTGAATGTGTCCGCGACGGCCCAGGCACTGTTTACATCACAACCGGGTATTTCCAAGCAGATCCGCCTGCTGGAAGATGAGCTGGGTGTCGAGATCTTTGCCCGCAGTGGTAAGCATCTGACCCGGGTCACACCCGCCGGAGAGGCGATACTGAAGGTCGCGGGCGACGTGCTCAACAAGGTCGAGAGCATCAAGCAGGTCGCTCAGGAATTCAGTGACCAGAACCGGGGAACGCTGTCCATTGCCACCACGCATACCCAGGCGCGTTACGCGCTGCCTCCGGTAATTCGCTCCTTCATCGAACTGTTCCCGGATGTGTCCCTGCAATTGCGCCAGGGCACGCCCATGCAGATAGCGGAAATGGCCGCCAACGGCAGTGCGGATCTGGCCATTGCGACCGAGGCCATGGAGCATTTCCAGGACCTGGTCATGCTCCCGTGCTATCAATGGAACCGCAGCATTGTCGTGCCGAAGGACCATCCGCTGGTGCACGAACAGCCGCTGACACTCGAAGCGATTGCGCGCTATCCGATCGTTACCTATATCTTTGGTTTTACCGGGCGCTCCAAGCTGGATGAAGCATTCCAGAAAGTCGGCCTTGCACCGAGAACCGTTTTCACGGCCACCGACGCCGACGTCATCAAGACGTACGTGCGGTTGGGCATGGGCGTTGGCATTGTGGCCAGCATGGCCTATGAGCCGGACAAGGACGGGGATCTCGTGTCGCTCGATGCGTCCCACCTGTTTGAACCGAGCGTTACCCGCATCGGTCTGCGTCGGGGCGTGTTCCTGCGCACCTATATGTATCGGTTCATCGAAACCTTCGCGCCGCATCTGTCACGGGATCGAGTGGATGCCGCGTTGCAGTGCACGTCGCAGGACGATATCGACGCGCTCTTTGCGCACGACCGGATGCCGGTTCTGTAACACGCCTGTCATATCCCGGTGCCAGAGTCTGCCCCAGGTCTTCGGGTCAGGCAGGAGTTCGCCGTGGCATTGGCCGTGTCGTCATTTGTATACCGACAGTTGCCCTGGAATGGTATTCGCACGCATTTTCAGCCAGTCGTCGATCTGCGCGATGGCCGAATTCTCGGTTATGAAGCGCTGAGCCGTGGTCCGCGGGGCCATGATCTGGCGCGTCCCGATGCATTATTCGGTGCCGCAGAAGCGGCCGGCTGTCTGGTGGAAATGGAGTTGTACTGCCAGGAACTGGCCATACAGAGGTTCCGCCAACGCGGATTTGCAGGACGGCTGTTTCTGAATCGGCATCCACAGGTACTCATGGCCCCCGATTACCCGCAGGGCCGTACGGATGCCCAGATCCAGGCCGTAGGGATCTCGCCCGATGATATTGTCATCGAGCTGACCGAGCAGCACCGTACCGATGACATGGCGCTGCTGGTACACGCGCTGGACTATTATCGGAACCGGGGCTACGCCACTGCGCTTGACGATGTGGGAGCCGGATACAACGGGCTCCTGGCATGGACGGAAGTACAGCCGGAATTCATCAAACTGGACCGGCATCTGCTGACCGGCATTGCCGGCCATACGGTGCGTCAGGTACTGCTTCAGCATCTGGTGAGCCTGTGTCACTGCCTCGGCGCTGAACTGATTGTGGAGGGCGTCGAGACAGCCGCCGACCTGGCGGTGCTGCGGCAATTCAATGTGCCCTATGCGCAGGGGTTCTTCCTGGCGTACCCGGGGAGTTTCCCGGTCGGTCAGGGGGTGAACCTGCCACCGCTGCACGGTGGACCGGGGCGCACGCGCCCGGCATAATAGCGCGCAAACTTGAGAACGGGAGTCACGTGTGGAAATTGCCTGCCTGGACCTTGAAGGCGTGCTGGTGCCGGAAATCTGGATTGCTTTTGCCGAAAAAACCGGCATAGATGAATTGAAAGCCACCACACGCGATATCCCCGATTATGACGAACTGATGCAGCAGCGGTTGCGTCTGCTCGACCAGCACGGGTTGGGGTTGCGGGAAATCGAGGAAGTCATTGCGACCCTGGCCCCGTTGCCGGGCGCCAGCGACTTTGTGGACTGGTTGCGCGAGCGGTTTCAGGTTGTGATTCTCTCCGATACCTTCTACGAGTTCTCGCAGCCCCTGATGCGGCAGCTCGGTTTCCCGACACTGTTCTGCCACCGGCTTGAAACGGATGAAAACGGGCGGGTCATCAATTATCACCTCCGTCAGAAAGACCCGAAGCGTCAGTCAGTCAAAGCGTTCCACCAACTGAACTACCGGTGTATTGCGGCCGGAGACAGTTACAACGATACCACCATGTTGAGCGAGGCCGACGCGGGCATCCTGTTTCATGCGCCGGACAATGTCATTGCCGAATTTCCTCAGTTCCCGGCGGTACATACCTATGAAGACCTGCGCGCGGAGTATGTTCGCGCCAGTGTTCGCCCGCTGAGCCTCTGATCACCATTGCGCAAAATGATGGCGGAGTCTGAAAATCTGACAATGACGTATTGACAGGAGAGTCATACCACGCTGATATGAGAGTAACGGGGCCCACCCGTTATACCGCTGAAGAGGAGGTTGCTATGTCGGATCAACTTCACCCTGGTGTCTTTTGGCGGATTGTCGACGAGAGTGGTACAGGCCCCGATTCGGTGACACTGGTTTTCCAGGCTGAAGAGGAGGCCGAACAGGCACTTCAGCTCGAAACCGATATTGTCACTGCTGAATTCCTGTCCCTGGCCGGTCACGCCCACGTGGATGTGGCCTGGTCGCGCGACGATTTTGAACTTTTCCGCATCTTGCTCAGCAAGCAGTTCCCGGATCGCTACACCGAAGACGTAGAATTCCAGTTGGACCTGTCCGATGACGCTGTCCTGGACACCATCGCGGTGCTCGCCGCTGCCCGTTTCAGCATTGAGCAGGAAGCCGGTGACTGGGTAATCGGCCACGACTGGAATACAGTACAGCGCGCTTATGAGGTCGGCGATATGGTGGCGCTGGCTACCGATGACGGGTTCTGCCTCGGGGTGCTGGTTGGCCTCGACGCCTGTGAGGCGCGGGTAGTACTGCTGGAGTGCCTGGACCCGGAGCAGGACATGGCAGGCATTCGGTTGCATGAACTGATCCGTGTCTACAAAGCCGACCTGTTGCCGGAAACCTTCGGCAATGTCATGGTCACCGAAAACGACACCCTGCATTGAGAGCGACTGGATGAGCGATATCAAGATTTACGCCCTGGACACGAACGTTCTGATTCACGACCCGAACGCGCTCTATAACTTCGATGAACACGAAGTTCTGGTCCCCATGATTGTGCTTGAAGAGCTCGACAAGCTCAAAGTGGGCGCCACGCAGGTGGCGGCTGACTGTCGTCAGGCTGTGCGCACCATCGATAAAATACTCGCCGATGCATCGTCTGCCGAGGTCGTTCGCGGTGTGCCGATACCCCGGGGCCACGAGGCCTCCGAAGGTCGCCTTGCCATCCTCATGTCCACAGACGACGGGACCCGTGACGGCGAACTGCCACCGACGCTGAACGATAACCGGATCATCAACGAGCTGCTCGCCCTGCGCAAGCGCTACCCGACCCGGCAGGTAGTGCTGGTCACCAAGGACATCAACATGCGCCTCAAGGCACGGGGCGCAGGCCTTGATGCCCAGGACTACCACAACGACCAGTTGGTCAGTAATCTCGATCGCCTGAATACAGGCTATATTCACGTGTCGGGTGACTTCTGGTCCGCTCTCGAGGCGCAGGGGCCGGTCAACCTGGATGGCAAGAAGCGCCAGCGTCTGCCGGCCGGAGCCATCAGTGCCATCGTCGGAGACGAATACTTTCCGTGCCAGTTCATTGTGGACGATCAGGATTTCGTCGGCCGGATTGTGAGCCGGGACGAGGAATCGGTGGTACTGGATCTCTACAACGAAGGGATACTGATGCGCCAGAAAGCCTGGGGGCTTGCGCCGAGAGACCTGTATCAGGGCATGGCGATGCAGCTTCTGCTGGACCCGGAAGTGGACCTGGTTGCACTGAACGGGCCGGCCGGGTCAGGCAAGACGATACTGGCGCTGGCCTGTGCGTTGGAGCAGACCATCGAACATCGCCTGTTCAAACGGATAGTGGCGACACGCAGCACCCGCGGCCTCGATGAGGACATCGGCTTTCTGCCGGGCACTGAGACAGACAAGATGGCGCCCTGGCTCGGGGCGTTCACCGATAACCTTGAAGCTCTGCACGCGGAAGATTTCGACCCCATGAGCAGCGAACAGTACGTAGGTGCCAACCTGCCGATTCATTTCAAATCGATGAATTTTGTGCGCGGACGCAGCTTTCAGCAGACTCTGCTGATTGTCGACGAAGCCCAGAACCTGACGCCGCACCAGATCAAGACGATCGTGACGCGGGCCGGTGAGGGTACCAAAGTGGTCTGCCTCGGTAATCTGGCTCAGATTGACACACCCTATCTGGGCGCATTGAGCTCCGGCCTGACCTACATGACGGAGCGTTTCAAGGATTTCCCGTTCGGCGGCAGCATTACGCTCAAAGGCGTGGCGCGCAGTCGGTTGGCAGCCTATGCCGAACAGTACCTCTGATGCCCGGAATACGGCGCCGACAGCCCGCTGGTGCCATTTCCCATGATAAATTTTGCCTGGGGCCAGATTGCAAAAAATTGATCAGTCGAGTAGCTTAGTCGTCTGACAGTCTGCAAGACAGGTCGCGTAGGGGGCGCAGCGGATCCAGGGTGCTCTCCATACTCAGGGGCGTATTTATGGTCAAGGTTGTTCTGGTAGATGATCATGATCTCGTCAGAATGGGAATCCGACGACTGCTTGATGATACACCGGATGTTGAAATAGTGGGCGAAGCCAACAGCGGTGAAACGGCGATCAGTGAAGTCGGTCGGACACAGCCTGATGTTGTTCTGATGGATCTCAAAATGCCCGGTATCGGCGGGCTGGAAGCAACGCGGCGCATCAGCACGACTGATCCATCCAGCCGCGTCATAATACTGACAGCCTACGGCGACGATCCGTTCCCGGCGCGCCTCATGCAGGCCGGTGCATCCGGCTATCTGACCAAGGGCACGGGGCTTGAGGAAATGGTGGTGGCCATTCGCACGGTCGCCAGCGGGCAGCGTTATCTGAGCCCATCCATCGCTCAGAAACTGGCGCTGACCCGGTTCAATGACGCAGCAGGCAGCCCGCTGGAAGCCCTCTCTGACCGGGAAATGCAGATTGCACTGATGATTGTGAACTGCCACAAGGTACAGGCTATTTCCGATATCCTGTGTCTCAGCCCGAAAACGGTGAACACCTACCGGTATCGTATTTTCGAGAAACTCGAAATCTCCAGCGATGTCGAACTGACCCGCCTGGCCATGCGACACGGCCTTCTCGATCAGGAACCAGCGGAGCACGCGAGCTGATCAATGTCGGAAAACTTTGATGTAAAGGGTTTTCTGCGCACGCTGACGCCACGCCCCGGCGTCTATCGCATGTATGACGAGGCCGGCGCGCTGCTCTATGTCGGCAAGGCCAAGAATCTCAAAAACCGCGTCAGCAGTTACTTTCGGGCCCGGGGCCTTACCAACAAGACCATGGCACTGGTGGCGCGGATCGCGCGTATCGAGGTCACGGTCACGCACAGTGAAACAGAAGCGTTGCTGCTTGAGCAGACGCTGATCAAGCGTCATCGACCCCCTTACAACGTCATGCTGGTCGATGACAAGGGGTATCCCTACATTCTGATCTCCACCAATGACGACTACCCGGGCGTCTATCTCCATCGCGGGTCGCGACGCCGCAAGGGTGAGTATTACGGCCCCTTTCCGAGTGCCGGTGCGGTGCGCGAAAGCCTTGGACTGCTGCAGAAAGCGTTCCGCGTGCGCCAATGTGAGAACAGTGTCTTCCAGGGGCGCTCCCGCCCGTGCCTGCAGTACCAGATCAAGCGCTGTAAGGCGCCCTGTGTCGGCCTGGTGAGCGATGAAGAATACGCTGAGGACCTGCGCAAGACGCGTCTGTTTCTCGAGGGGAAAAACCAGGATCTGATCCGTGATGTCGAGCGCCAGATGGACACGGCATCCGACCAGCTTGATTTCGAAGCGGCTGCGGAGTACCGCGACCAGCTGCTGCTATTGCGTAAGATTCAGGAGCAACAGTATGTCTCCGGCAAACAGGGTGACGCTGATGTTATTGCGACTCTTTTCGAAGGGCACGGGTGCTGCGTACACCATCTGATGGTGCGCAATGGCCGCCTGATCGGCAGTCGCACGCATCACCCCAGACCCGGGCTCAGCGAATCTGCCGAAGCGCTGGCCGAAGCCTACATCGGGCAGTATTTCCTCGGCACTGCCGGGCGGGAAATACCCGCAGAGCTGGTCGTGGTGCCTGAGCTGTCGAAATCGGTCCGGGAAACGCTGGCCGATGGCCTCAGTGATGCCGCCGGTCGACGGGTGCAGATCAAACACACCGTGCGGGGGGACCGTGCCAAATGGCGTGAACTCGCCATTACCAATGCGTCTGAACAACTGGCCATGCACGTGGCGAAGAAAGACAGCGTGATTGCCCGGTTTACCGATCTGGAAGAACGGCTCGGGCTGACTGAGCCGATACGCCGCATGGAGTGTTTTGACATTTCCCACAGTCAGGGCGAAGCCACAGTGGCCAGTTGTGTCGTATTCGATCGTGAGGGCCCGGCGCGGCGGAATTACCGGCGATTCAACATAGAAGATATCGCGGCCGGCGATGATTACGCGGCGATGCGCCAGGCACTGACCCGGCGTTACAGTCGCCTGGTCCGCGAAGAAGCCACGCTGCCGGATCTGGTAGTGATTGACGGCGGCAAGGGCCAGCTCGGTGTGGCGCAGGAGGTGATGCATGAACTGGGCATAGGCTCGACGATGCGACTGCTCGGCATCGCCAAGGGCGTGACCCGCAAACCCGGCCTCGAAACGCTGTATCTCGACCGTATCGAAAACATCGTGACCATGCCGCGGCACTCTTCGGCGCTGCATCTGTTGCAGCATATCCGGGATGAATCACACCGGTTCGCTGTGGCGGGGCACCGTATGCGGCGGGACAAGAGCCGGCGTCGTTCTCTGCTGGAAGATATCCCCGGCATTGGCAATGTGCGCAGAAAAGCGTTGATCCGTCACTTCGGCAGTGGGCTTGCCGTGCGCGAGGCCAGCGTTGACGAGATTGCCCGGGTCGATGGCATCAGTCGCTCCCGCGCGCAGGAAATCTACGACCATTTCAGGGAAGGCTGAAGCCGGGCAGGGCACGCACAGTGCCCCGGTACGCATCAGGGCCGCAGTGTCTCCCAGGCAGCGCGCAGATAGACAATCATGGACCAGAGCGTCAGCACCGCTGCCCCGAACAGCATGATCAGTCCGATTACGCCGGTGACGGTTCCGGGGGGTGACGCCAGCAGTACTGTAATGGCCACCATCTGGACGAAGGTTTTCAGCTTGCCGATCATCGACACAGCAACACTGGCACGCTTGCCGATCTCTGCCATCCACTCACGCAACGCCGAGATCACTATTTCCCGCCCGACGATGACAATGGCTGGAAGCGTCAGCCAGATGCTGCTGTAGGCGTGCACCAGAACCACCAGCGCGGCGGCGACAATCAGCTTGTCGGCCACCGGGTCGAGAAAGGCACCGAAGGGCGTGGACTGGTCCAGCCGACGGGCCAGGTAGCCGTCGAACCAGTCGGTCACAGCGGCCAGCACGAACACGAGTGCTGCCGCCCAGTACGCCCACTCGAACGGCAGATAGTACAGGGCTACGCAGACCGGGATCATCGCGATACGGAAGACGGTCAGCAGGTTTGGGATGTTCATTCGCGGCCGGTCCTTTGCATCGGTAAACTGGAGAGCGGGTGCAGTATAACGCAGGCTCACCAGCACCGGCTACGTTGAACCGGTGCAAACTGCACTCCACAGTGCCAGTTGTGGGGCCGTCTGACAATGCGGAATGTCAGCCGGGCAGCAGGTTCAGCAACTGCTCCAGCGACATCAGTTCCTCATCGTTGCGGTAAACGGTCTGATCCCGCAGCGAGAGGCTGGTGCTTGCCGTGCCGTCTCCCACGGTGACCAGCGGCATGAACTGCAGTGACAGCAAGGTTGTGCGATAACGGCTGGCTGCCGACCGCGCGATTTCCTCTTCGGTGCGGTCCAGACCCCGATCCCGTGCCAGCAGTCTGGCTTCGTGCTCGGCGAGCAGCCGCGTGTAACGGCGAATGGCACCCAGTGTCGCCTCAACCTCGAGCTCGAACTCGGCCCGGCGCAGCAGTTCAGCCGGTGATGTGCGCCCGGCCGCGGTTCCTGCTTCCGCGTCCTCGTCACTCGCGGATACAGCAAGCTGCGCCGTGACATCGTCCGGCTCCGACAGTGACATGGCCAGTGGGCCGAGCCGGACACTGGCACCCTCAGCCAGCAGTTCCGCCACGGATCTCAGGGCCCCCTGGCGCGCGCCCGGCGCTGCCGGCGGCACCAGGCTGCCGAGGGCCTGCAGCGTATCGGCATAACGCGCCGGGTCCAGGTCAGACAGGGATGCCTCAAAGCGACTGTCGTCGATGCCCAGAATCTCGAACTCGCCAGGGCCTGTCATGATTCTGAGTTCATGTCCCAACGGCGTTGATTCATCGGCGTAAAAAGAGGAACTGAGCTGTACCTGCTCTATATGACGCGGGCGGGTACCGGTCTCTGCTTCCCAGCGAATGCGGTCTGCCGCCATTTCCAGTGACAACTGGCGCTGACCGACAACGGCGACCTGGCCCGACAATCCGGTTACGTCGGTTTCACTACCGGGCGAGCTGAGCCCTATGTCGGTACCGGTGAGGCGCAGCGCCATCGTGTTCGGGCGGTTGCCAACGCGCAGGTCAATCGTGGACGGGCTCCACCGAATGCTCTGGTCGCCGCCGGCAAGACGTCCATCATAACCGGCCAGCGATGCTGACCCGGAAAATATGCCACCGGCCTGAAGACGCAGTTGCCATTGCAGAAGCGGGGCTTCCGCCAGGTCCGGGAGTGTATCTGCCAGCGTCTCCGGTGACCCAGCCGAACCGGTAAGCAGCGCCCATATCCAGCCATAGTCCGAGCGCCACACCGGCCCCTGAAGTACGTCAGCCTCGCCCCGGAGTGCCGCATCCGGCCCGGGCCAAGCAGCGAGCAGCGGCATCAGGGCGGCCTGGTCGCGTGTCAGCTCTGCCGACGGGTCGATTGCCAGCCGGACGGTCAGGGTACCGGCGTAGATGCCGGGTGCGTAGCTGAGCTCTGCCGTCGACAGCAATGGGTTTTCCGCAAGTTCAGCGGCCAGTTCGTTGAACTGTCGGGCGAGAACCTGCCCCATATAGGCACGCATGGTGGTGTAGATCAGAGTGATGACCAGCGCAATCAGAGCCAGAATCAGCAGCGCGCGGCGTCCGCGGGATTGTGTCATTGTCGGGTCTCGTCGTGTGAGGCCGATCAGCCCCCGGTTGTCCCAGTGGGGGGTGCCGACCGGAGGGTGGCAATTTCAGGTGCGAATGCGCCGAACGTAATCACAAACAGGGCCAATAGCAAGGTAACGACGAAAGTCCGCGCCACCGGAGAAAGCTCGCGGCCAGTCCAGCGATACAGCAACAGGCGCACCGGTGGGATCAGCACCAGACCCATGGCAACAAGAAACAGTGCAGACCAGTGCCGCACCGTCACCAGGGCGATGACGCCGAGGATCAGGAACGGCAGGCCCAGCAGAAAGCCGATCAGGATGCGCAGGAACGACACTGTCAGTCCTTGTCGGTTACCGCGCCCTCAGACGCCGAGCTGACCGTGCGCGCGTATTTGGCCAGGACACCACGCTGTACACGGAGAGCCGGTTTGGTCCAGTTGGCCCGGCGGCGCTCAAGTTCGGCGTCGTCCAGTTCCACGTTCATCTGGTTGGTTTCGGCGTCAATGGTGATGGTATCACCGTCCTCCAGTAAACCGATCGGCCCGCCCTCGGCAGCCTCGGGGGTCACGTGGCCGACCACGAAGCCATGGCTGCCCCCGGAGAAGCGGCCGTCCGTGATCAGCGCCACCTTGTCCCCGAGGCCCCGGCCCATAATAGCGGAGGTCGGGCTGAGCATTTCGCGCATGCCCGGGCCGCCCCGGGGGCCCTCATAGCGGATGACCACAACGTCACCGGCTACCACAGAACCACTCAGAATGTTTTCCCGCGCTTCTTCCTCTGAATGAAAAACGCGAGCCGTGCCGGTAAACCGGGTGCCTTCCTTGCCGGTAATCTTGGCTACTGCGCCGGTGGGCGCCAGATTGCCGTAGAGTATGCGCAGGTGGCTGTCCTTCTTGATGGGATCGTTCAGTGCATGAATGATGTCCTGGTTGGCGGGGTAGGGCTTCACACCGCTCAGGTTCTCAGCCAGGGTCTTACCAGTCACCGTCATGCAGTCGCCGTGCAACAGGCCCGCGTCCAGCAGCATTTTCATCAGTGGCTGGATACCGCCGATCGCCACCAGCTCGGACATCATGTAGTGCCCGCTCGGCCGCAGATCGGCCAGAACGGGCACACGGCGTCCGATGGTGGTGAAGTCTTCCAGACTCAGATCGACGCCAATGGTGTGCGCCATAGCCAGCAGATGCAGAACGGCATTGGTCGAGCCGCCCAGCGCAATAACGACCGTGATGGCATTCTCGAACGCCTCGCGGGTCATGATGTCGCTCGGGCGGATGCCTTTGTTGAGGAGCTCAAGCACAGCTTCGCCGGCGGCACGACAATCGTCTACCTTAGACTGGTCAACGGCGTTCTGCGCCGAGCTGCCGGGCAGGCTCATGCCCATGGCTTCAATGGCAGAGGCCATGGTGTTGGCCGTGTACATGCCGCCGCACGACCCGGGGCCGGGAATGGCTTTTTCTTCAACATTCTTCAGCTGAATCTGATCAATATCGCCCTTGGCATGCTGCCCGACGGCCTCGAACACGGACACGATATCCGTGTGGTCGGCACCGGGTTTGATGGTGCCGCCATAGACAAACACAGACGGGCGGTTCAGCCGGGCCAGCCCCATCATGCAGCCGGGCATATTCTTGTCGCAGCCGCCAATGGCGACCAGACCGTCAAACCCTTCCGCGCCGGCCGCGGTTTCTATGGAATCGGCGATTACTTCACGCGAGACCAGCGAGTAACGCATACCCTTGGTGCCCATGGAGATCCCGTCGGACACGGTAATGGTATTGAAAATCACGCCTTTGCCGCCGGCTGCGTCCGCGCCCCGGCTGGCTTCTTCGGCCAGTCCATTGATGTGCATGTTACAGGGCGTCAGATTGCTCCAGGTGGAGGCAATGCCCACCTGCGGCTTGCGGAAATCGTCGTCGGTGAATCCGACCGCACGAAGCATGGCGCGGCTGGGTGTCTGGGCAGGTCCGTCGACGACCGGTGAGGAATATTTGCGGCGGTGATCTTCAGTCATTCTGGCCTCTGAATCTGGTCACTGTTCTGTTGTCTGTATGCGCACTGGCGTGGCGGGCTCCGGCCGGCGTTCAAGCCGGGTTTCCAGGCGGTGATCCGCGCCCGCCGATCAGGCGACCGAGTTTAGCGGGAGGCCGCCATGGCTGGCAAGCGGCGGCGCTCAAACGCCGCCGGACCTTGAGCAGCCCGGATGAGCGCAGCAGTTTATAAGTGCTTCCTCTTGTTTTTCGGGCAAAAACGTCTCACCATGATTCGCGAACCTCGCTGCGCGGGCCGTTGCGGGTGGCTTTTGGCTCCGAAAAAGGAGCCTGTCATCCGGGCACGGGCGGCGGTATCCAGGGACAGACAACAAACGAGCGAGAAAAGCATGATGAAGAAAACAGTTGTTGGTCTGACGCTTGCCGCGGCGACAGCCTTCGGTGTTGCGCAGGCGCAGGAAGTGAAAATCGGCTTTCTGGGTGGCTTTACCGGCGGTATTGAAAGCCTGACGCCGCCCATCTACAACGGTGCCATCCTGGCAGCCGAGCATGTCAACGCTCAGGGCGGCATTCTCTCAGGCAACCGCCTGATCGTACCGAACGGTGATACCGGTTGTGGTGACGCCGCGATCACTCAGAGCTCCGCGGACCGTCTGGTCAACAGTGATGGCGTTCTGGCGATTGTTGGTGGTCTGTGTTCCGGCGCTACTATTGCGGCCGCCAACAATATTGCGATTCCGGCGGGCGTGCCGATGGTCTCCCCGGCATCAACCTCTCCGGCGATCACTGACCTGAATGACAACGACATGGTATTCCGTACCGTACCGTCAGATTCGTTCCAGGGTCGCGCTCTGGCGATGCACCTGCTGGATCAGGGCATCGATGACGTTGCCGTTTCCTATGTCAACAACGACTACGGCAGCGGTCTGGCCAATGCCTTTATCAATACCTTTGAAGCCAATGGCGGTGTTGTCGGCGCCAGCGCCGGGCACGAAGACAACCGGGCGGACTACCGTTCTGACCTGGCCAACCTGTCTGCTTCCGGCTCTCAGACCCTGGTGGTGTTCGCCTACGCGGATACGTCCGGTCAGACCATTATCCGTCAGGCCTATGAAAGCGGTCTGTTCACCGATTTTGTCGGTGGCGATGGTATGGTGGGTCAGTCACTGATCGACGCAGTGGGAGCCAGTGTCCTTGAAGGAATGATCTTCACCCGTCCCGGCACCGCCGAGACCGAGGGCAGCTCTGTATTCAACACGATCGCGGAAGAAGGCGGTGTTGATCCGACCGGTACGTTCGTAGCGCAGTCCTACGATGCGGCCTTCCTGCTGGCGTTGGCCATTCAGGAAAACGGTGCCAACAGCCGTGACGGTCTGAACGACGCACTGCGTCGCGTGGCCACAGCGCCGGGTGAGACCATTCTTCCGGGCGAGTGGGAAAAAGCACGCGAGCTCATCGCCAACGGTCAGGATATCGACTATGTCGGTGCCACCGGTGATCACGAATTCGACGAGAACGGCGACGTGCCGGGTGCGGTCGAGCAGCTCGTTGTTGAGAACGGTGAAATCGTCAGCCGCGGCTTCCTGGACATGTAATTGTCCCGGGCAACCCGGTTGAAACCGAAAACCCGTCGCAGCGCGAGCTGCGGCGGGTTTTTTTGTCATGGTGACAATGCGTTGCTTTTGTCCTCTACGACGGTAGAATTGGCGACTTTCTGCGGCGGGCTGGATTGGTCCGGGAGCCGGAACCAGATTCGGAGGGGGCATGCGACCCATAATCGACGTTCGCAATATTCATAAATCGTTCGGTGGCCTCAAGGTCATCAACGACTGTTCCATATCGGTGGAACCAGGTTCGATCACCGGTATGATCGGCCCCAACGGTGCCGGCAAATCGACGTTGTTCAATATCATCGCCGGAGCACTGCCGGAAGACGCCGGGCACGTCTACCTGGACGGCGAAGACATCACCAACGACACGCCGGACCAGCTATTCGGCAAGGGGCTGCTGCGTACCTTCCAGATCGCCCACGAATTCTCGCACATGACGGCGCTGGAAAACCTGATGATGGTGCCGCCGGAACAGCCGGGCGAATCGCTGCTGCGCACCTGGTTGCAGCCGTCACTGGTACGGGACAATGAGGCGGAAGTACGCAGGCGCGCGCTCGAAGTGATCGACTTCATCAATCTCTCTCATGTAAAGAACGAGCTGGCGGGGAACCTGTCGGGTGGCCAGAAGAAACTGCTCGAGCTGGGTCGTACCATGATGACAAATGCCCGGGTGGTCCTGCTGGACGAGATTGCTGCCGGTGTGAACCGGACACTGCTCGGCGACCTGGTAACCAACATTGAGCGCCTCAACCGGGAACTGAACTACACCTTCCTGGTGATCGAGCACGATATGGATATGATCGCGCGCCTCTGTGACCCGGTCATTGTTCTGGCGCAGGGCGAGGTGATGACGCAGGGCACGATCGAGGAAGTACAGAACAATCCGCGGGTCATTGAAGCGTATTTCGGCACTGAGAATGAATCAACGACTGCCTGACGGCGTCCCGGTGACCGACCAGAGAAGTGGAAAGCTATGGCAGTACTACTAGAAGCAACGAATGTTCACGGTGGCTACGGCGGCATGAACATTCTCAGCGGCGTCGACATGTCCATCGATGCGGACGAGGTTGGCGTGATCGTCGGCCCCAACGGCGCGGGCAAATCAACAATGCTGAAGGCCATCTTCGGCCTCCTGACGGTGAATGATGGCGATATCCGCCTGCGCGGCGAGTCGATAAAGAACGTCGCCCCGAATCGGCTGGTGCACATGGGTATGAGCTTTGTGCCGCAGGAGCAGAATATTTTCCCGAGCCTGACCGTTCAGGAAAACCTCGAGATGGGTGCCTACATCCGCCCGCATCGGGTCAGCGATATGCTGGATCAGATCTACGAATTCTTTCCACCCCTGTTGGAAAAGCGCCAGCAACCGGCCGGTCAGTTGAGTGGTGGTCAGCGCCAGATGGTGGCGATGGGGCGCGCATTGATGAGCGAGCCGACTCTGTTGCTGCTTGACGAGCCGACAGCGGGTTTGTCGCCGCTCTATATGAACGAGATTTTCCGTCAGATCCGTATGGTGAATGACGCGGGCGTGGGTGTGCTCATGGTTGAGCAGAATGCCCGGCAGGCGCTGGCCATTGCGGATAAGGGGTTTGTGCTTGCCGCCGGGCAGAACCGCTATACCGATACCGGGCAGGCGCTGCTGGATGATCCGGAAGTGGCAAAAAGTTTCCTCGGTGGGTAATCCCGGCGCTATTCAAGGAGTTGCGGTTTGAACGAACTGATATTTTTCCTCAACACGGTGATTATCTCCGGGGCAGTGTCGGGGTCGATCTATGCGCTGGGTGCCATCGGGATAACCCTGGTATTCAGTATTCTGCGTTTCGCGCACTTCGCCCATGCCGACATGATGACACTGGGCGCGTTCATGGTGCTCATTCTCACCACGATGTTCCCGACGGCGGGCGCCGCCATCGGAATACCGACCCCCATTCTGATGATGCCGTTTGCCATGGTGTTTACGGCGCTTGTGGCCATCGGGCTGGACCGCATGTTTTATCGTCCACTGCGCATTAACAACGTCAAACCGATCGTCATTGTGATCGCATCGCTGGGTGTCACCCTGATGCTGCAGGGCCTTATCCGCATGTTCGCCGGCACCGGCGCCCGCAGTATGTACATTGAAGAGCGCAAACAGATTTTCCGGATCGATCTGCCGTTCGAGAGTGTTACCCGGCCCATCGTGGTGACCGATCCGCAGATATGGCTGATCGTGTTTGCCGTGGTGGCGGTTGTGGCGCTCCACCTGTTCCTCACCCGGACCCGTCTGGGCAAGGCAATGCGCGCCATGTCTGATAATCCGGATCTGGCCAGTGTGTCCGGCATCAATACCAACGCCGTTGTCATCGTAACCTGGGTTATCGCCGGGGTGCTGGCTACGCTGGCGGGTACCATGCTGTCGATGGATGTCACACTCAAACCCGATCTGAGTTTCTATCTTCTGTTGCCGATGTTTGCGGCAGCCATCGTGGGGGGCGTGGGCCAGCCCTATGGGGCCATTGCCGGCGGATTTCTGGTGGGCTACGCGGAAACCATTTCGGTGTTCAACTGGTCCATCGTTCTGAGGCCCATGGCTGACAGTCTGCCGTTCATTACTGAGGTGCCCCGCAGTCTTGCGCTGGTGGGCACCGAATACAAGATCGTCGTGCCCTTCGTAATTCTGGTTGTGGTACTGATCTGGCGTCCCACAGGTCTGTTCAAAGGAAAGGTGCTCTGATGACTGCACAGGAATCACAGACAGGCTCCACGCTGCCGGTGCGTGAGCTCACCATCGCCACGGTTGTTGTTGTGGCGGTGATCGGTGTCTGGCTGGCTCAGGGGCTGCCGTTTGCTGTGCGGATGGTGGTCGAGGCCACCTGTTACGCAGTGCTGGCTCTGGGCTTTACCATTCAATGGGGCTATGCCGGCCAGCTCAACGCCGGTGTGCTCGGTTTTCTGGCGCTGGGTGGTTTCAGTGCCATGTTCTTCAGCATGCCGTTGAATGCCGACTTCTGGGGTACGGACCTCCCGGGGCAGGTCGCCGGCGCCGGTGTGCGACTGATCATTGGTATTCTGCTGGTCATCGGGTTGACCCGCATCGATCGGCTGGGTGTGTCGCCAAGAGTACGGACCATGGTGGCGATTATCGGAGGTATAGCGGTCTACTTCTGGATTACCCGTTACTTTGCGCCCATAGCGGATCAAATTGAGCGTCAGGCCGGCTTTATCGGCGGCCTCGGCATGTACCCGGTTGTCGGCTGGGTGATGGGTGGTCTGCTCGCCGGTGCCGTCGGGTATATGATCGGGCGTATCTGTCTGGGCCTGCGCAGCGATTATCTGGTCATCGCGACGCTGGGAATCGCGGAAATCATCAAGGCCCTCATGGTCAATGAAGACTGGCTGACCCGCGGTGTATCCACCGTTTCGCCCATTCCCTGGCCGGTACCCGGTCCGGCGGATGTTGGTTTTCTGGCAGCTCGTGCCATGTTCCTGGTGTTTTCGGCGCTGTTGGTGCTGGGCCTGTTCCTGCTGCTGCAGCGTGCCTACAATTCGCCCTGGGGGCGCATGACCCGGGCGATCCGCGACAATGAAGTGTCTGCGGCGGCCATGGGCAAGAACATCAATCGTCGCCGGCTGGAAATCTTTGTATTCGGCTGTATCCTCATGGGTATCGGCGGGGCGGCACTGACCAACTTTACCGGTATATTCAATCCTCAGGGCTACCTGCCGCTGAACCACACGTTCCTGATTCTGGTTATGGTGATCCTGGGCGGACCCGGGAACAACCTCGGGACCATTCTCGGTACTTTTCTGGTTTATGTAATCTGGGTCATGTCCGAACCGATGGCGCTGGTCCTGATGGACGGTGTCATTGCCCTGGGCGATGCCTGGTTCGGCTGGGAGCCCCCGGGCAATATCTCCAGCCGGGCGCTGCAGGCACGCGTATTCGTGATTGGCCTGCTGATTACGCTGATCCTGCGCTTCGCACCGAAAGGCCTTATGCCGGAGAAGGTACAACATCACCGGGAAGAATGAGCTGGCTGGCGGTGGCGTTCCGTTCTGCGACGCCGCCCCGGCAAATCTTTACGCTTCCGGGTGCCAGACAGGCTGAATGGATGGTGCCCGAGGCCGGACTTGAACCGGCACGATCGCAATGATCGAGGGATTTTAAGTCCCTTGTGTCTACCAATTCCACCACTCGGGCAGGGCAATCTCACAGGATGTCGAGGTGCCGAAGGGCGTCAGAGATGCTCGGCAGGAAGGGTAGGGAATTGGAGGCTGGAGTCGGAATCGAACCGGCGTACACGGAGTTGCAGTCCGCTGCATAACCACTCTGCCATCCAGCCATACCCCGAACGACGCGTGCATTGTATGCTAACTTCCTGATCTGTCAAGCAATTGAGAGCATCTCTAAACTGCTGCGCTCAACCTGGCCGCGTTAAAATTCGCCTCACAATGCTCATTTACTACCTGTAAACTGCGCTTTCTCGTCGAACTTTGCCTTGCCAGGCTATCGCTCGCGACGTTTATAGATGCTCTCAAACGACTGGCTGAATGCCTCGATAATGGGCCGATAGCCGTCGCGGTAGCTCGGGTACAGCCAGTCGAATCCGGTGGCAGCCAGTCGCTCACTGCTGACCCGCTTACTGCCCCGGTCGAGTGTCCGTTCAGAATCGGGAGTAACCCCCAACTCTGCCTGAAGCCAGGGCATCAACGTCTGCCAGCTCACGGCGTCACGGTCCGCCAGGTTAAGAATAGTCGGGGTCTCTTTTTCCTGGCGTCGGCGATTGATCAGGTAGCGTACCGCCCGGGCGACGTCTTCGACGTGAATACGGTTGGTGTAGACCGGCTGCGGATCGGTGATCCGATAGCCTTTCAAGGCCTCACGCAACAGGCGGTCACGGCCGGGCCCGTAGATTCCTGCCGGGCGCAGTACCGTCGCCGGCTGAGGGCTATCGAGCCAGATACGCTCGGCCTCGCGGATTTCCCGGGCAGTGTCGCGCTCCGGCTCAGCCGGGCTGTCCTCCGTAACCCATTCACCCTGATTCTGGCCGTAGACACTGGTTGATGAGATCAGCCACACATGAGCACTGGGCGCATGCCGCTGGAGCCAGTCCAGGGCCGTTCTGGCGACCCCGGGGTAAACCGCACGGTAGTTCTCTACCGAGCGTCCGCCCGGGGAGAGACAGAGCACCACATCCCGGGGCGTGTCCGGCAGCGTCGGCCAGGGCTCTCCGGCATCGTGCGCGATCACCTGTACACCATTCACGGGTTCGGGGCGCCGTCGCATTCCCAGCACCGTTGGCGTGAGTGCGGCGCACGCTTCCGCAATACGTCCCCCGAGGTCGCCGAGGCCCACCACCAGAACCGGGGCTTCATGGTTTGCAACCTGTGGTTTGAGCGCGTCGGTTATTTTGCCTGCCATTGAATTACGCTATCATTCATCAAGATTGTTTAGGATTCTCGCATTATGACGCTGACCGAACTGCGCTACCTGTTGGCGCTGGCAGAAGAAAAACATTTCGGCCATGCGGCAGACCGCTGTCATGTCAGCCAGCCTACGCTCAGTGTGGCAATTCGCAAACTCGAGCAGCGCCTCAATGTACAGATTTTTGAGCGCGGACGCAGCCACGTAATGGTCACGCCCATTGGTGAGAAGCTAGTGGCACAGGCCAAGAACGTGCTGGAACAGGCAGACCGGCTGGAAATGCTGGCGCGCAATACCGGGGACGAACTGAATGGCCCGCTCAAGGTCGGCGCCATCTTCACCATTGCGCCTTACCTGTTTCCCCGGCTGATTCCGCGCCTGCGCGAACTGTCACCGGGAATGAGCCTGGACATCGAAGAGAACTACACCGCCGTGCTGCGCGAGCGGTTGCGTAACGGGCAGATAGACATCGGCCTGGTATCGCTGCCGTTTACCGAAAGCGATGTACTGACCAAGCCCGTCTATTCGGAACCCTTTGAAGTGCTGCTGCCGGCAGATCACCCGCTGGCACGCCAGGAGGCTGTTACCGCAGACCAACTGGCACAGACGGATTTGCTGCTGCTCGGCGAAGGCCACTGCTTCCGCGACCAGATTCTGGACGCCTGCCCGGCTGTGGCCCGCTCAAGCCGCGACCCGGATGGACGCGTGCGCACGCTGGCCGATGGCAGTTCGCTGGAAACCATCCGACATATGGTGGCCTCCGGCCTGGGTGTCACCATACTGCCCCGCAGTGCCGTGATTGATGCACCGTATTCCAGGGAATGGCTGATCACCCGTCCGTTCCGGGATAATCCGCCGGAACGCACGGTGGCGATGGCCTGGCGTGCCAGCTTCCCGCGCCCGAAAGCTGTGGATGCGCTCGAGCGGGCGATCAGGGCGTGTAAGATGGAGCAATCCAGTAAAGCGGCCTAAAAGCTGCTGCGCTAAGTCTGACCGCGTTAAAATTCGCCTCGGGATGCTCATTTACGGGTCGGGTTGAATGGACATCCCGCACTGGTCGAGCAATTCTCCCCAGAGTTCCGCATGAGTGCGGCTGGCCTGCTGAAGCCGATGCCGGCGGTTTTCCAGATCGCTGTAGAATCGGTTCCAGGCCTCGGATTCCCACCCGGTGGCGTCGGCCAGTGCATTGAAGCGGTTGAGCAGTGAGGTGCCGATACGGTCAAGATCGGCGTGAAACGGCTGAACGCGGGCAATATAGACATCAATCAGTACGTTGCGCGCGAATGTGCCATCGCGGGTCATGGAGCCCTGAGGGCAGAGCCGGTCTGCTTCTGCAGCGGCGCGCAACTGGGCATTGGCGGCCGCCAGACCACCGGCGGCGATAGCAGCGGAGCGGCGCCACTGGCCGCCGATTTCCTGCCGCGACAGTTGTTCATAGGGCTCACTGAACGCGGCCTGGGATACCGGCTCCGCGTTCGGCCATTCGGTCGCCCAGCGGATCAGTTGATCCAGCGATTGTTCGAGCGGCGCCATAGTCGGGAGGTTGTCCGGGTCAAGTCCGCTCTGGCTGACGCTCCAGACATCGCGCACCGGGTGTGTGCCAAACGTGCCGTTCCAGGTCGCCTGCGCCCAGGCCGCCTGTTTCTCCGCCTGCCACTGTTTCAGGTCGTTTGCCGCCGTCTCGCTGGTGTCGTTATCGGCGAGGCAATCTGCCAGTGCCGTGAGCAGTCTTGCCTCGTAATGCCAGCGTAACCCGGGCTCCGCGACCCTTCCCAGAATGCTGTTGCGCTCTCCGAGCAGGTCGAACAGGGCGCAGTGACGAACTCGCCACACGGCCACCGGTGTGGCCCGCACATCGGGTATGTCCACGCGCCATGCACTGGCTGATGGTGCGGGCTCCGGGGCACCCGGGTGCCAGTTTTCCGGTGCCGGCACACTGAGCACGTTGCTCAGTCTCTGGTGATAGTCCGAATACAGTGCATCGGTATGGCTGCCGCAGCCGGCGAGAGCCAGGCAAAGTGCGGCACCCGCTATAGCTGCCAGCAACCGCGACGGGTAAACCGGAAATCGTGCATTACCGTACATCTGTGCAATCATAGAAAAATCCGCGGTAATTACACTGCGCCAACCGACATGAGTATACAAGGATGAAACACGGGTTGCGGGTTCTCCTGAAGCTACTGTTGCCGATTCTGGTGTTGGCGATCGCCTTCCAGATCGGCCGAACCATGCTAGAGACAGCCCCCGACGAAGAGGCACCGCCACCGGTTCAGCCGGCCGGTCAGGCTGGGGATATCGCCACCGTGTCGGTGCTGTCCGTGGCTCGCGAATCCGCGGCGCCGCAGGTGCAATTGTTCGGCCGTCTCCGGCCCGACCGCCGGGCCTTCGTAACGCCTGCTGCACCGGGTGAGGTCGCCCGGGTGAACGTGCAGGTGGGTGATCGGGTCGCCGCCGGTGCGGAGCTCTTTGCGCTGTCCACCGACAACCTGGCGCGTCAGCAGGCACAGCAACAGGCCCGCATTCGCTCACTCGAAGCGGCAGTGCGTGAAGAAACCCGGGCACGTGAAGCAGCGGCAGACCAGTTGGACAGCGAGCAGCGATTGCTCGAACTCGCGGAGCAGGCCGTGGAGCGCACACGGAATCTACGCGGCCGTAATCTTGCGTCGGCGGCAGACCTTGATGCGGCAGAACAGAATCTGGAGTCGCGCCGACAGGCACTGCGCCAGCAGGAACTGGTCGTGGCCGGTGCGGATGACCGCCTGGTTCGCCAGGAAGCACAGCTGGATGAGGCGCGTTTGCAGGCCGAGCAGATTGCCAGTGACCTGGCCGACACCAGTGTGGAAGCGCCGTTCGAGGGGTGGGTGGTGCAACGAACCGTGGAAGCCGGTACCCGCGCTGCTGCCGATCAGGGGGTTGAGTTGGTGTCGGTCTCACCCGTCTGGGTCGATGCCGTGGCTCCGCTGGCGCTGGCAGAGGATCTGAACGAGGGCATGGTGGCTGAATGGGCTGCTGTTGGTGGCCGTCGTGCCGGAACGGCCACGCTTGATAGCTGGTTGCCGGACAGTGAGAACGGTCGGATCGAGTTGCAGTTCCAGGCATCTGGCACGCCCGATGCCCAGCGGCTCCCCTATGGCTCTGCGGTGCCGCTATGGCTGAACCTGCCGGAGGTGTCCGAGGTTCTGCTGCTGCCTGAACAGGCTATATATAACGGCGACACGCTGTATCGGGTGTCTGATGGACAGCTTGAACCGGTCGAGGCCGAGGTCGTCGGGTACCGCTATTCCGGAGGTCGCGTTCAGGTCATTGCCCGGGCGGGGTCACTGGGCGCCGGGGAACAGGTGCTGGTCACACGTGTGCCGGAGGCGGTGCGCGGCTTGCCGGTGCGACTGGCCGGTGACGGCTCATGATGTCGCTGCTGGCGGGGTTTGCGCGCCACCGAATTGCGCCCAATGTCTTGATGTTTCTGGTTATACTGGTTGGGCTGTGGGCGCTTGAACGGCTCAATACCCAGTTTCTGCCGGATTTTGAACCGGAGCTGATCCAGATCACTGCCGACTGGCCGGGAGCCGGGCCGGAGGAAATCCAGGAGTCCTACACGCTGGCTCTGGAGGATTCACTGACCGGTATTTCCGCGATTGATACGCTGGAAGCCACCAGCTTCACCGGTGGCCTGCGCATCGACATTGCGCTCGCCGAGCGCGCGGAAGATCCCGACCAGACGCTACGTGAAATCGAGCGGGCCGTCAGTACTGTTGACGTGCCAGCCGGTGCGGAATCACCCGAAGTCGAGCCGTTTGTCTTCTATGAACGGGTGGCTGATGTGCTGATACACGGTGAGGTCTCGCTGGAAGCGCTGCGCTACTGGGTGGAAGAGGCGGACCGCACGCTGAGCGACGCCGGCATTGCCCAGATCGACATCACCGGGCTACCTGTGGTGGAACTCATCCTGGATGTACCGTCGGAGCGCTACCTTGAAACCGCTGTGCCGTTGAATGAGCTGGCGCGGCAGGTGTCGGGCGCGAATACCAGCGCTCCCGCCGGTTTATCGGCCACGCGCGGGGCGGCCCCTGAGACTCAGTGGCAGCTCCCGAATCAACTGCAGACCGCTGGTGCGTTGAATCGCCTGGTGATTGCTTCCGGCGCCGGCGAGCTCCCATCGCCACTGTCCACCTTCGGCAGCGTGCGTTCCCAATACCCGGATGACGAGGCGCGGCTCGAATATCAGGGGCGGACTGCGGTGCGCCTGTCGCTCAGTCGTGCCAGCGGCGAGAACACGCTGGAAGTCGCAGAGCGCCTCAACGAATGGCAGGCCGAATTCTCGCAACGACTGCCGCAGGGCCTGGACCTGCACGTTTACAACGAAGACTGGAAATTCGTGCAGTCACGTCTGTCGATCATCATCGACAGTGGTATCGGCGGCATTGTGCTCGTGCTGGCAGTGTTGTTTCTGTTCCTGAACCATCGCGTTGCGTTCTGGGTAGCCGTGGGCATACCGGTCACCTTTCTGGCCACATTGACGGTAATGGAGCTCACGGGCAATTCCATTAACCTGATTTCGCTGTTCGGGTTTCTCGTGGCGCTCGGTATTATCGTGGACGATGCCATCGTGGTCGGGGAGCAGACGTTCACGCGCGTCGAAGGCGGCGAGTCGCCTCAGGACGCGGCGGTGAATTCGGCCCAGCGAATGCTGCCGGCAGTGCTGGCGTCCAGCGTCACCACCGTGGCGGCGTTTCTGCCACTTCTGCTGGTGACCGGCCAGGCTGGCACCTTCACCATCAGTGTTCCCCTCGTCGTGATTTTCGCGATTATCGCCTCTCTGATCGAGTGTTTCCTGATTCTGCCGGGCCACCTGGCACACAGCCTGAAGCCGGGCGGCAATGGCTCAGGGTTTTTCCTGCGCCGTTGGTTCGACCGGGGTTTCAATGCGTTCCGGCAGCGGCCGTTCAGGGCGCTGGTGCACAAGGCCATCCGTTACCGGCTGACTACCTACAGCGTTGCAATCAGCCTGCTTGGGCTGGCGTTCCTGCTGGTGGCCAGTGGGCGGGTGCCGTTCGTGTTCTTTCCCGACATCCAACAGGAGCAGGTTACCCTGGAGGTCGATTTCGCCCCGGACACACCCCCGAATGTTATCGAAGGGTATCTGGACGATATGGCATCTGCTCTGCTGGCACTCGAAGACGAGTGGCAGGTTCCGGTGGTCGATACCATGGTGCAGGAACTGTACCGTGGCAGCCCGCATAGCGGTGCCCTGTTTGTCGGTCTGGCCGGTGGTGTGGAGCGGCCATTGAGCAACGACGAGATTCTGCGCGCCTGGCGGGATCAGGTGCCGGCACCGGCCGGTCTGTTGGCACAGCGATTCACGCAGCCGCAGCAGGGGCCGAGCACCGGGGGCGTGTCCGTACAACTGCGAGGCAGTGAGGTCGACGGCCTCAAGGCGGCATCAAGAGACCTTCAGGCGTCGCTGCGCCAGTATGGCGGACTGCGCGAAATCGGGGATGATCTGCCGGTGGGTGGTGAGGCGCTGACCCTGACGCCGAACGCGCTGGCGCTGGAAGCGGGTCTCGATGGTGCGGCACTGGCCACGGCAACCCGCGAGTTCACCCAGGGCGTGGTGGCACAGACGCTGCAGGTAGAGGGCACAGACCGGGTGGTGCGTGTACAGCTTGAAGGCAGTGACACCGCGGGCTGGGCCAACTGGCAGCATTTCCCGGTGCGCCTGCCGAATGGCTCTGAAGTGCCCCTCAGTAATCTGGTGTCAGTGGAGTTTTCGACCTCGGTCGACCAGCTGAACCGGGTTGATCGCCAACTGGCGGTGGAAGTCAGCGCGACCGTCGCCGATCCCGCGCTGCGGCTGAATCAGGTCAATGCCTGGCTGCGCAGCGATGTGATTGACGGTGTGGCTGAACGCCATGGCGTCTCGGTTCAGCTTACGGGTGATCAGGAGAGCCAGGCGCAGTTCCTGCGCGATGTGCAGTTCGGCGCTCTGGTCGGTCTCGTGCTCATATTCGGTGCCCTGGCCTGGGTATTTGAAAGCTGGCTCTGGCCGTTTGCCGTGCTGGCCACCATCCCGTTTGCTCTCACCGGGGCGATTGCCGGGCACTGGCTGATGGGGCTCGAGTTGTCTGCGCTGAGTATTTACGGCCTGTTCGGGTTGTCCGGCATTGTGGTCAACAGCGGTATTGTGTTGCTGTTGTTCTATCGCGACCTGCGGCGGGAAGGCCTGTCTGTGGAAGATGCCGTGGTTGAAGCGTCCGTGCAGCGTCTGCGTCCGGTACTGCTGACTACTCTGACAACGGTAGCCGGTCTGAGCTTCCTGCTGACGGAAACGAGCTTCGACGCCCAGTTCCTGATTCCCCTGGCGGCGGGCATTGTATTCGGTCTCGGGTTCGGCACCGTACTGATATTGCTTTTACTGCCGGCATTGCTGGTGTCACTGGAAACCTGGCGTGAACGGCTTGGCCGGTGGCGCCGGGCTGTGGTGGCCTGAGCATACTTCACGCCGCGCTACTGCCGGGCAGGTCTCTCGCACACGATTATTTAACGCTGTAAGGCTGTGCGCGGCGGTCAGGGCCTGGTTTTTCACGGTTTGCGCGTGGGAGGGCTTCCGGTTAAGGTGTTGGCTTCCAATACTGACTGTCCACCAGAGTGGAGCGGAAGTCGCGCGCATGGAAAACTTTTTCAATTGGCTGGGAAGTCGTCTCAAATGGTCAGTACCCTTGCTGGTACTGGGCGTAATTGTCGCGCTCGCCGGGCTGGGCGCCGATATCCTCATGACAGAGGATCGGTTTCTCTACCCGGCGCTGCTGGTGCTGATCTGGTCGGTACTCGGACTCATCTTCGTCTGGTGGTTTCAGCCCCCGGGTCCGAATGCCGTGCTGCTCACCACGGGGTGGGGCCGCTTCAAGGCAAAAATGGCGCGCCTGGTCAGTATTCTCAAATGTTGGACGTTCCTGGCGCTGTTGCTTGGCAGTATCAGTCTGACCGTACGTTTCGTGATGCTCTGGCAGGGATGACACAATTCGATGACAGACGCTGAGCATCGGGACCATCCGGTGCTGGATTCGGCTTACGAACGACTGCTTGGTGAAGAAGACGCCCGTGTCTGCAAGGACATTCCGACGGCCGCCTGTCAGCACCAGCCGGTCAATTTTTTCGGTTATCTGATCGCCAATACGGTGGGCAAGGTCGCGGATGAGCTGTCATCTGCCCGGTTGATTCTGCCCTGGATTCTGTCGGCTCTCGGGGCACCGGCGGCGCTCGTCGGGTTTCTGGTTCCGGTTCGGGAGGCCGGTGTGTTGCTGCCCCAGCTCGTGGTAGCGGCCTGGGTACGGAGCATGCCGGTGCGCAAGCCGGTCTGGCTTTGGGGGGCCGCGCTGTCCGGGCTGGCACTGCTGCTCATGGGCTGGGTGGCACTCACCTTTACGGGCACGCTTGCCGGTGTGCTGATCGTTGCGTCACTGGTGGTGTACAGCCTGGCGCGAGGGCTGTGCTCGGTATCCGCCAAGGATGTTCTGGGTAAAACGGTTTCCAAACAGAAACGCGGTACGCTCATGGGGTACGCGTCCTCAGTCAGCGGCGCGCTGTTGATGCTCTGGGGCGTGGTACTGCTGTTCGGCAGTGACTGGCAATCGGAGCAGGGCTGGCTGGCCGCCCTGCTGATATTCTCGGGTGCGCTATGGTTCAGCGGCGTGCTGGCTTTCCGGCGCATCGTCGAAGCACCCGGTAGCACCGAGGGTGGCGGCAACGCGTTGACCGTTGCGCTGAAAAGTCTCTCTGTGCTCGTTTCCGATGCCCGGTTCCGGCGGTTTGTTATGGCACGGGCGCTGCTGCTGGGTATTGCCCTGGCGGCACCGTTTTTTGTGGTGTTGCTGCAGCAGGCCGGCGGTTCCATGGCGGATCTCGGTGCACTGATCGTTCTCAACGGACTCGCCGCCCTGATCAGTGCGCCGTTCTGGGGCCGCTGGTCGGATCGCTCGAGCCGCCGTGTCATGCAGGTGGCCGCCTTGCTGGGAGCGGTGCTGATTATCGGAGTGGCCGTAATTGCCAGCCGGCACCCGGATTGGCTGACCGGGCTGCCCTGGCTGATGCCGCTGGCGTTCTTTCTGCTCACGATCAGTCACAATGGCGTGCGGTTGGGCCGTAAGGCGTATCTGGTCGATATGGCGGATTCGGACACCAGGGCCACATTTGTCGCTGTCAGCAACACGGTGATTGGTATCCTGATGCTTTTGGGCGGGTTGATCGGCTGGATCGGTGATGTGCTCGGGCTGTCATGGGTACTGACGATACTGGGCATGCTGAGTCTGGGCGCGGTGCTGTTGCTTCAGGCGGCACCGGAGGTCACCCGGGACTGACCGGCAGGGCCTTTACAGTACGGTGACAGCGGGTGGTTTGGTAATTACGGGACCTCCTTATTAGAATACCGCGTCGATTTCTCCGGAGTGAATGGGTATGGGCGGCACCACAGCCGATGCACTGGTCCACCTGCAGAATGTCAGTTGTGAACGCGGTGATCGTTGGCTGTTCCGAGGCCTGAACCTTACCGTTTCACCTGGTAACTGCGTGCGCCTGCTGGGCGCCAACGGTGCGGGCAAGACCACCTGTCTGCGCGGCATTGCGGGTCTGCACTCGCGGCTGGAAGGGTCGGTTGACTGTCATCCATCCCGGTTGTTCCTCGGTCACCGGGCCGGCATCAGCGGCCAATTGACGGTGGGGGAGAATCTGGCGTTCCGGGCAGCGCTTGCAGGCTTCGGCAAGCCGGATTCCGTACAGGTCAACCATGCGCTGTCGGCGGTGGCGCTGAGCCGCAGTATCGATTCGCCGGTATGGCAGTTGTCTGCCGGTCAGCAACGGCGGGTCAGCCTGGCGTTACTTTACCTGAGCCCGAGCGCCGAGCTCTGGATACTGGATGAACCGTTCACCTCGCTGGACACGGACGGGAGCCTGCAGTTGTCGGCCCGACTGGCTGAGCATTGCAGCGAGGGCGGGGGTGTGTTGCTCACAAGTCACCAGCCACCACCGGAGCTGACCTGCGAGTCCGTGTCGTTACCGGCACTTGGGAAGGCCGCATGATCGGTGCTCTGGTGCGTCGGGAATGGCATCTTGCGTTGCGTCAGCCTTCAGACTGGCTGAATCCATTGCTGCTGTTCGTTATGGTGGTGGCGTTGTTCCCTCTGGGGGTAACAACAGACCCGGAGCGCCTGGCTGAAATCGGCCCCGGCGTGCTGTGGGTGGCGGCCCTGCTGGCAGTACTGCTCAGCCTCGACGGGCTTTTCCGGGCCGATTACCGGGATGGTGTGCTGGAACAGGTGGCACTCAGCGAGTGGCCGCTGGCCGGGTACGCGCTCGTAAAGCTGTTGGTCCACTGGGTGTTTACCGGTCTCACGCTGACAGCACTGTCCCCGCTGCTGGGGCTCATGCTCGGGCTGCCGGTGAGCGTGATTGTCTGGAATCTGCCGACGCTGGCTGCCGGCACCCTGGTGCTGAGCGGGCTGGGCGTTATCATTGCAGCGCTGCTGACGGCGGTGCAGCGCAGCGGCTTGCTGCTGTCACTGCTGGTACTGCCGTTCTACATACCGGTACTCATACTGGGTACGGGTGCCGTCAGCGCCCTCGGGCGGGGCGCAGGTGTGCCACTTGCGCTGCTGGGCGCCTACGCGTTGGCAACGCTGGCGGTGGCGCCCTGGGTGATTGCCGGGGCGCTCAGTCTTTCAACGTCAGAATAGGGGCACGAGTCAGCATGGGACAGACCTTACAACCGCTCTGGCGATGGTTTCACCGTTGGACGTCGCCCCGGGAATTCTACCGCCTCAGCCGCTCCTGGGCGCGGATCATGCTGGTTCTGGGGCTGGCCGGCCTGCTGGTGGGCTGGGTGTGGGGTCTGGTGTTCGCGCCGGAGGACTATCAGCAGGGCAACAGCTACCGGATCATTTTCATTCATGTGCCCAGCGCATCGGTTGTGCTCACGCTCTATTTCGCAATGGCGGCCTGCGCACTGGTGGCTTTGGTCTGGCAGATCAAGCTGGCCCATGCCGTGATTCGTCAGGCCATCCCGATCGGGTTTACCCTGACTGCACTGGCGCTGTTTACCGGGGCTGTCTGGGGAAAGCCGACCTGGGGCACTTACTGGATCTGGGATGCCCGGCTGACGTCCATGCTGATCCAGCTGTTCCTGTTTGCCGGGCTCTGGGCGCTGTACGTCGCCATTGAAGATCAACGGCAGGCAGACCGGGCGGTGGCGATACTGACACTCGTGGGTGTGGTCAACCTGCCGATTATCAAGTTCTCGGTAGAGTGGTGGAATACGCTGCATCAGCCGGCGACGCTCAGAATCACCCGCGAAACCACGATGACCTGGGACATGCTGGCGCCCCTGTTGCTCTGCCTCGCGGCGACCTACGTTCTGACGGCGGCCATGGTACTGCTTCGAACCCGTTGGGAACTTCTGTATAGGGAGCGCAAAACCCGCTGGGCGCAAGATGACTTGAGCCGGCTGGAGAGGGCATAATATATGGGACAGTTTGAATCCTTGTCGGAATTCATCGCCATGGGGTCGCACGGGCCGTTTGTCTGGGCCGCCTACGCCAGCGCGGCACTCGCGTTGGCGGGGCACTGGCTGGCATTACGCCAGCTCCGGCGTAGGGTCATGAAGCGGATCCGGCAGAGTCGTCTTCAGGAGGCGGAATGAAAGCAGCGCGTCGGGTACGGCTTACTCTGATTCTCGGTGGTGTGGGGCTCCTGGGTATGGCGCTGACGCTGTTGCTCTGGGCCAATCAGAATCAGATCAACCTGTTCTTCAGCCCGTCGGATTTTGCCGCCGGTGAGGTCCCTGCGGAGCAGACCATCCGGGCCGGAGGCCTGGTGGTGGCCGGTTCAGTGCAGCGTGACCCGGACAGCCTGGAAGTGCGCTTCGAAATCACCGACAACGCAGAATCGATACCGGTGCGGTTCAATGGCATTCTGCCTGATCTGTTCCGTGAGGGGCAGGGCATCGTGGCCACTGGCCGACTGGGCCTTGACGGACGGTTCGTCGCCGACGAGGTACTGGCCAAGCACGATGAAACCTATATGCCGCCGGAAGTAGCCCGAGCGCTGGAACAGGCAAAAGAAAACGGCACCATTCCCTATGATTGACCGCCGGGCCCGCCGCTTCTGTGCGGGTGTGACCGGATCGGGCAGGAGGAAAATTGTTACCTGAATTCGGAACACTGACACTGATCGCGGCGCTGTTATTCAGCGCCGGGCTGGCCACTGTGCCTCTGGCCGGGTATTACCAGAGTCACGCCGGTCTCATGCGTATGGCGCGGCCGCTGGGTATCGGCACCGCGTTTTTCCTGACGTTGGCGTTTGTGCTGCTCAGTATCAGCTTTCTTCAGGACGATTTTACCGTTCGCTACATCGCCAACAATTCCAACTCGGCCTTACCTTTTTACTACAAGCTCAGTGGAGTCTGGGGCGGTCACGAAGGGTCCATGCTGCTCTGGGTGATGATTCTGGGCTTCTGGGTCGTCGCCGTCGCCGCTCGCAGTCGCACGTTGCCGCTGGATATCACGGCCGTGGTACTGGCCATAATGGGATTGGTGCTGGTCGGGTTCATCGCGTTCACGCTGTTTACCTCCAATCCGTTCGACCGGGTCCTGCCGTTTCCGCCGGTCGACGGCCGTGATCTGAATCCGCTGCTGCAGGACCCGGGGCTTGTAATGCACCCGCCGATTCTCTATATGGGCTATGTCGGATTCGCAGTGGCCTTTGCCTTTGCCTGTGCCGCCCTCCTGCTGGGGCGGCTGGACAGTGCCTGGGCCCGATGGACACGCCCCTGGACCAATGTCGCTTGGGTGTTCATGACCCTGGGTATCGGCCTGGGCTCCTGGTGGGCCTATGCGGAGCTCGGCTGGGGCGGCTGGTGGTTCTGGGATCCGGTGGAGAATGCGTCGCTGATCCCCTGGCTGCTCGGTACTGCGTTGATTCATTCACTGGCCGCAACCGACAAGCGGGGCGTCTACAAGGGCTGGACGGTGTTACTGGCGATCGCGACCTTCTCCATGACCCTGCTGGGTACCTTCCTGGTACGCAGTGGCGTACTCACGTCCGTGCACTCCTTCGCCAACGACCCGGCGCGTGGCGCGTTTATTCTCGGGCTGTTCGCGCTGTATACAATGGGAGCTCTTATCCTCTATGCGGTGCGGTTGCCCAGACTGCAGTCGGCGGTTCGCTTCGAATGGTTGTCGCGTGACATGTTCCTGCTGGGCAATAATCTGGTACTGACGATCCTGACCGTGATCATCGTATTGCTGACCTTCGCCCCGGTGATGAATGATCTGCTCGGTCTGCGGGCCATATCGATCGGTGCGCCGTGGTTCAACGATATCACCGTGCTCCTGGCGCCGATTCTGGTGCTGTTGCTGGGCGTGGGGCAGTGGGTGCGCTGGAAGCGCCATGAGGCCGCTCCTATCCTGCGCTGGGCTGCATGGGCCGCACTGGCAGCTCTGTCGCTGGCACTTCTGTGTAGCTGGCTGTATGCGGGCGAGGTGCAATGGCGTGTTGTGCTGGGGCTGTTCCTTGCCTGGTGGCTTATCATGAGCACGCTCAAGACGCTGGCTGACAGCACCCGCAACGCGCGGCCGCGGTGGCGCGGGCTGGGCAAACTCAGCCGGGCCTACTACGGCATGCTTGCCGGCCATCTCGGTCTGGCGGTGCTGATCGTCGGTGTCACCATGGCAACCCAGTTCGAGCGACAGATTGACGTTCGCATGGCGCCCGGTGACGAAGCCTCGCTCGGTGACTGGACGTACCGGTTCGACGAGTTTTTCCTGCGCCGCGGCCCCAATTTCGAGAGTGAAACGGGGCGTTTTCTGGTCTCACGCGGAGAACGGCTGGTCGGGGCCGTGAATGCGGAAAAACGGTTTTACCCGGTGGCCGGTCAGGTAATGACACAGGCGGGCATTCTGGAGCGGCTTAATGGTGATCTGTACGTCACCATGGGCGAAGTGCTGAATGCGGAGCGCAATGAATGGGCCGTGCGCCTGCAGGTCAAGCCGTTTGTCCGGTGGATCTGGCTCGGCGGTCTGATCATGGCGGCTGGTGGGTTACTGGCGATCACCGACCGGCGGTATCGTCAATCGAAGAGGGGAATAGCCTGATGCGTTGGGTGGTGTATGTGCCGGCAGGCATTGGCCTGGCGGTGGTGCTGGTACTCGGCTACCTGTTGAATATCAGCCAGCAGGGCAATACAGAGTCCGCTTCGTCGGCGCGACTGGGTTCGCCGTTACCCGAGTTCGAACTGACCTCGCTCACCGATGAATCCCGCGTGCTGGAAAACAGCGATCTGCTGGGAGAGCCGTTCCTGCTCAATGTCTGGGGGTCATGGTGCCCGAGCTGCCGTATTGAGCACCCCATGCTGAATGAACTGGCCGAGAGTGGCGTGCGCATCGTGGGCCTGAACTACCGGGATACTCGCGAGGGCGGGCAGCAATGGCTGGACGACCGCGGTGACCCCTATGAAGTGAGCCTGTTCGACCCGCGGGGCCACTTCGGGTTTGAGCTCGGTGTGGTCGGGGCCCCGGAAACCTATGTCGTTGATGCACAGGGCACTATCCGCTACCGACACGTGGGTATCCTGAACGAACGCCACTGGTCCGGAAACCTCGGGGAGCTGTACCGATCATTATGAGACGTTACCTGCTGCTGATTCCGGCACTCTTTCTTGGCCTGGTCATACTGGGCCAGCCTGTGGGCGCGCAGTCCGGCGACGGCCTGCTTACCCAGGGCGAGCGTTCCCTGATCGAGCCTGATCGCCAGTTCAGTGACCCGGCACTGGCCGAGCGCTATGAAGCGCTGCTGTGGGAATTGCGCTGCCCGCAATGCGAGAATCAGTCGATCGGTGACTCCAATGCGCCGGTGTCGGCGGCCATGCGCGATCGGGTAGCCACGCTGCTCCGGGACGGTCGCAGCAATGACGAAATCGTCGCCCACATGATAGAGAGATGGGGGCAGCAGGTAACCTTTCGTCCCGGGCTCGGTGCCCATACCGTCTGGATTCTGGCGGTGGCGGTGCTCGCTGTGGGGGCCTTGTTCGGTGTCATTATCGGGCTTCGGCGCCAGCATTCAGGCCTGGGTGGTGCCGGGCCGTTGACGGATGACGAGGTGCAGGAGCTGGAAGCGTTACGCCGTGGGGATGCCGACGTGGCCGGCCCGACCCCGGACAGGCCACCGGACAATGAGGGAGCCACTCGACCGTGACGCTGAACCTGACGCTGATCGCGACCGTTCTGATACTGCTTGCGCTCGCCGCCGTGTTTTTGTTCTACCCGGTACTGGTCGGCGCACGCGGGACCATTACCATGGCGCGCCAGAAAGACCTGGTGGCGGCCTATGATGCCCGGCTAACAGAGCTCGATCAGGAACTGACCCGCGGTATTATTACCGAGGAAACCCGGGATGACATCAAACAGGAGCTTGATCGACAGCTGCTGGCGGATACCCGGGTCGCTGAGCGCAGTCGCGCCGTTTCCGGTCGGCTGTCCTGGCCCGTGGCAGCCGTCGGGCTGGTCGTGCTGCTGGCCGGTCTGCCATTGCTCTACAGCCTGGCTGGAGATGGTCGTGCGGTGGCGCTGCAGCAACAGTTGGACAATGCCGCTACGCCGGCAGCGGCAGCAGAGTCACTCGCGGAATTCATCAACGACCATCCGGATCCACAGCCGGACTGGCTGTACCAGCTTGCCAGCGCCTATCGAAACAGCGGCCAGCTCGCCGCCGCCGTGGACGCGCTGGAGCGCGTGGAGACAGCCCTGCGCGATCAGGAGGCGTTCGACCCGGAAGATCTGTCCTCGGTGTTGGGTGAGCGCGGTGAATTGCGCTATCGACTGGCGGGAGAGCGCCTGACCGATGCGGCGGAAGCGGATTTTCAGGCCGCGCTGGATCAGAATCCGCTCAATACGCAGGCCATGGCCACACTGGGCGTGGCCTATTTCTCGGCCGGGCAGACGGACGATGCGATTGCGCTCTGGGAACGCTTTCTGGAGGTTGCGCCCGACAGCGAGGCGGCGGACGCTGTGGCGCGGGCATTGGAGCGGGCACGCGGCAATAGCGGAACCAGCGGTGGAGGCGGGGCCTCTGTGGGTGTGTTGCTCGCGGCAGTACCGGAGTCACTGAGCCCGGCCGATCAGGTCTACATAGTGGCAAGGCCGGTTGAGGGGCGCCAGCCAGTGGCCATTCAGCGCTACCGGGCGGATGAACTGCCGCCGGTGGTTCAGCTGACCGATGCCGACCGCAGCCCGGAAATGCAGCCGCTGTCGTCGGCGGAACGGGTGGCCGTGGTCGCTTTTGCGGTGCCGGAGGGAGCCTCGGTGGGGGATGCGTCGTACCGCAGTAATGTGGTGGAAGTCAGCACCCGTCCGGACGGCGATCCGGTTACGCTGAGACTGCGACCCGCTGATCAGTAATCGGGCAGGTCGGGTTCCCTTCCGGGTCAAGTGATATGCTGGCTGGTCAGTCTCAGCGAGAGCAGGTAAAGTGACCAGTCAAACTGATTACGTCCACGGAAAGACGGGCCTGCATGCGTCTCAAATCCATCAAACTGGCGGGTTTCAAATCATTTGTTGACCCGACTCGCATCGATTTCCCGAATAACCTGACCGCGGTCGTCGGGCCCAATGGCTGTGGCAAGTCCAATGTGATTGATGCGGTGCGTTGGGTAATGGGCGAATCCTCTGCCAAGCACCTGCGCGGTCAGGCCATGACCGACGTCATTTTCAACGGTTCCAGCAAGCGCCAGCCGGTCGGGCAGTGCTCGGTGGAGCTGATGTTCGACAATGCGGACCGCACGCTGACCGGCCCCTACGCGGAATACAACGAAATTGCCGTGCGCCGGAAAGTCACGCGGGACGGGCAATCCACCTATTTTCTGAACGGCAGCAAATGCCGGCGGCGCGACATTACCGACCTATTCTCCGGTACGGGGTTGGGCCCGCGCAGCTACGCCATCATCGAGCAGGGCATGATATCGCGGCTCATTGAGGCTCGCCCCGAAGAACTGAGGGTCTACATCGAAGAGGCCGCGGGGATCTCGCGCTACAAGGATCGGCGCCGGGAAACTGAGAACCGGATGCGCCGGACCGAAGAAAACCTCGGCCGCCTGCACGATATTCAGTCCGAGCTTGAACGCCAGCTGGCACACCTGCAACGCCAGGCCCAGACCGCCGAGAAATATCAGGCTCTGAAAGCCGACGAACGCCAGTACCGGGCACGGCTTATGGCTTTGCGCTGGCGTGACCTGGATCGCGAGCGGCGCGCCTCCGCGGACAGTTTTGCCGAAGCGCAGCGTGATGAAGAAAACGCCCGTGCCCGGCTGCGCTCGGCCGAGGCGGATCAGGAAGCGCTGCGGGAATCGGAAAATCAGGCGCAGGAAGCCTTTCAGGACGCCCAGAAGACCTATTATGAGGCCGGCACCCGCATAGCCCGGCTGGAGCAGCAGGCGGCGCGGCATAAGGACCGCCAGACACAGCTTCAGGCTGAACTGGCGCGCCTGACTCAGGAACAACACAGCCTGCGAGACGATGCGGCCGCAGACCGCGAAGCGCTGACATCGGCGGAAGAGCGCCTGGAACAACTGCGCGAAGAACTGGCCATGGCGGACGAGCAGGTGGCGGAGGCAGACCTGCAGCTGCAGGACGCACAGGCCGACTATGAAGCCGCCGATGAAGCCTGGCTTGCCACCAGTTCGGATTCGGCGGAAATCGGACAGAAACTTGCCCGCTGGCGCGCCACACTGGAGCAGAGCAGTGCGCGGCTGCAACAGTTGCAGGTGCGGCGGGAGCGACTACAGCAATCGCTGGATGAGCAATCATCGACCCCGGCCAGCGCAGAGACCCGACAGTTGCAGGAGGAGTTGGCCGCCACCCGGGAGCAACTGGAAACGGTGCAGGGCGACAGCGAGGCGCTGGACGAGCGTATCCAGGCTTTGCGCGAGGA
Organism: Natronospirillum sp.; assembly: GCA_965602035.1. GTDB lineage: Bacteria > Pseudomonadota > Gammaproteobacteria > Pseudomonadales > Natronospirillaceae > Natronospirillum. The sequence goes on from OZ271919.1 coordinate 536,850, forward strand.
ACAGGAAGCCCGCCAGGCAGAGCTGTCCGGGAAGCGCCAGCAACTGCATGACGATCAACAGGAACTGATCCGGATCAAGGCGCGTCTGGATGCCCATGGTGGTGACGATGAAACCCTGAGTGACTGGCTGACCCGCTGGCAGTGGCACCGCGAACCACGTGTGGCCGAGCAGCTCGACGCGGCCTCGCCCTGGCAAGCCGCTGTTGAATGGGTGCTGGGTCACTGGCTGCAGGCCCGGGTGCTACCAGCAGAAGCCCTGCCCGATGGTGCGTGGTCCAATCTGCCAGAGGGCCGAATGGGGTGGATACTCGGCCGCTCAGGGACAACCGAAACCGCAAAGCCCGGCACCCTGGCCTCGGTCGTGAACGCACCGGCGGTGCTGTTGCCCTGGTTAAACCAGGTACGGCTGGCCGATGACCTGTCCAGTGCCCGCGCTGCGGTAAGCAGCCTGGGGCCGCAGGACAGCGTTATCTGCCCTGAAGGCGTCTGGCTGGGGCCGGGCTGGGCACGCGTGTTTCGCAGTCCGGAGGACAGCCAGGGAATTCTGGTGCAGCGCGAGGAACTGGAGCAGCGGGAAGCTCGCGTTGAGGATATTGAATTCGAGCTGGAGGATCTGTCGCTGAACCTGCAGGCCGCCCGTCAGTCGCTCGAGCAACTGGAAGCCGATGGCCGCAATCAGCGCGCTCAGGTGGATGATTACCGGGCCCGTGTGCACGAGCTGGAACGGAAACTGTCGGGCCGCGAAGCCGCCAATGCCGAAGCCGGCAAGGCGCTGGAGCGCACCCGAGAAGACCTCGACGACGCGGTGCAGGACTACGAGAACACGCTGGAAACCTATCAGGAAGCCGCCGAGGCGGTGTCTGAACTGGAACAGGCCCGGGACGCCCAGTTGGACCAGACCGCTGCGCGCAGCGCCCGCGACGAGGCCCGGGTAAAACTCGAGGATGCCCGCGGCCGCCACCAGTCGGGGCAGCAGCGCCAGCAGGAACTGGCGCTGGAAGTCAGGGGCTTAAGCACGCAGATGGACGCACTGGCCGACACGGTCCGCCGCAATACTGAGCGGGCCGCTCAACTGAGCACACGACAGGACGAACTCAAAGACGAGCTCGGCACCATCGAGGCACCCGATACCTCGGTGCACGAAGAACTGGAAGCGGCGCTGCAGGACCAGCTTGAGTGGGAAGAAAAGCTGCAGGCGGCCCGCTCGCGTGCGGAGGAACTGCAGGCTCAGTGGCAGGCCACTGAACGGGAGCGGGTGGCCGCCGAGCAGGCGATGCAGCAGGAACAGGAGCGGGTGCAGTCGCTGACGATGGCGCTCGAGCGCGTCCAGACCCGCCAACAGGGGCTCGAGGAGCAACTGCGGGAGCAGAACTACGATCTGAACGCCGTGTTGCAGACCCTGGACGACGACACCACGGTCGCCGACTGTGAGCAGCAGATCGAAGAGGTGACGGATCGCATCCGGCGGCTGGGGCCGATCAATCTCGCCGCCATCGATGAATACCAGGTGCAGGCCGAGCGGCAGGCCTATCTGGCGCGCCAGCAGGAGGATCTGGAGCGGGCATTGAGCACGCTGGATCAGGCAATCCGCCGTATCGACCAGGAAACCCGCAGCCGCTTCAAAGCCACGTTCGATCGGGTGAATGCCGGTCTGCAGGAGCTGTTTCCCCGCGTATTCGGCGGTGGCCACGCTTACCTCGACCTGACCGGCGAAGACCTGCTGAGCACCGGCGTGGCCATTATGGCGCGCCCGCCGGGCAAAAAGAACGCCACCATCCACCTGTTGTCCGGCGGCGAGAAGGCACTGACGGCAATCGCGCTGGTGTTTTCCATTTTCCGGCTCAACCCGGCACCGTTCTGCATGCTGGACGAAGTCGACGCCCCGCTGGACGATGCCAATGTCACGCGCTTTTCACGGCTGGTGGAATCGATGGCAGGGCAGGTTGAATTCATTTACATCACGCACAACAAGGTGGCGATGGAAATTGCACAACAACTGATGGGTGTTACCATGAGCGAGCCCGGCGTATCGCGTCTCGTGTCGGTGAATGTGGACGAAGCCGTGGCTATGGCGACGGCCTGAACGCAGATGTGCAGCGGGCCTGGAGGGTATCGATTCAATGGGACTGCGTGAATGGGTCATCGTACTGGCCCTGTTGTTTATGGTGGTGCTGGCTGCCGATGCCTGGCGTCGCGTGCGTCGGCAGAAACGCTTTCAGGGGCGGTTTACCCAGCCGAAGGGCCGGACGCCCGGCAGCAAGGTTGAGAAGCGTCGCGCAGCGGTGTCGGCGCGGCGTGTCAATGCACGTCCGGATCCGGTGGTGCCACCGAAATCGGCTGCCCGGACAACGTCGGACGACGACGTTCCCATGCTGGTTGAATCGGTGGAAACGCCCGAGCCGCACGCACCCGAGCCGCGTTCAGAAGCAACGCAGGAGCAGTATGAGTTCGATCTGCCGGACGCCGGGCCGGCGGCGGAGCAACCGCGTGATTTCGAGGTGCCCCTGAGGGACGATGAACCCGAAACACGGCGCGACGAATCCGCAACAGAAGCAGAGGAACCTGACCATACACCGGAAGCCCCGGAAGCGGAGTTGCCGGATGACCTGTACTCCGAACCGACCGCCTTTGAACAGGAAATGGATGCCCGCGGGCCGGGATCGATAGCAACAGATCCTGACCCGGAACCGGAAGAGGAAGACGTGGATGACCCGGCGCTGGCGGCCGCCGAACAGCGCCGACTGGCCGACGGAGAGGCCGCCGAGCAACTGCAGGCGGAACCCGATGCCGTACTGGTGCTGTCGGTTATTACCGACGATGCCCCGTTCGAAGGGTCGACGCTGCTGCAGATTCTGCTGGCCTGTGGCATGCGCTTCGGCGACATGAACATCTTCCACGCCACCGACGATCAGGGCCGCCTGCAGTACAGTGCGGCCAACGCCTTCAACCCCGGTACCTTCGACCTCGACGACATCGAACAGTTCAGCACCCGTGGCGTGACGTTTTTTCTGCAGCTTCCGTGCAGGGCCAACCCCATGGACGCCTTCGAGGCCATGGTGCAGGCGGCAACCACGTTGTCCACCTACCTGGGCGGGGAACTGCTGGATGAAAGCCGCAGTGTCATGACCAGCCAGACGTTGACGCACTACCGGGAGCGCATTCGCGATTACCAACGCAGTCAACTGGTAAACAGAGCCTGAAACCACCCATGACGACAGACGCCGAACGCGCGCGCCAACTGCGCGAACAGATTGAAGCGCACAGTTATGCCTATTATGTGCGTGATGAACCCCTGATCACTGACGCCGAATTCGATGCGCTGTTCCGCGAGCTCGAGGCTTTGGAAAGAGCGCATCCGGAGCTGGTTACAACCGACTCACCCACCCAGCGTGTCGGCGCACCGGTGCAATCCGGGCTTGCCACGGTAACGCACTCAGTACCCATGCTGTCGCTGGATAACGCGTTCTCGTCTGACGAACTGGCGGATTTTGTGCGCCGGGTCGAGGAGCGGCTGGGCCCGGAGGCCGCGGACCTGCACTGGTGCTGTGAGCCCAAGCTCGACGGCATTGCAGTCTCGCTCCTGTACGAAACAGGGCAACTGGTGCGGGCGGCAACACGCGGTGACGGGGAAACGGGCGAGGACATCACTGCCACCGTGCGCACCATTGAGTCGGTGCCGCTGCGCCTGCGCGGCGACGGCTGGCCGGAGACCCTCGAGGTGCGTGGTGAAGTCTACATGCCGCGCGATGGCTTCGTGCGAATGAACGAGGCCGCGGAAGCCGCCGGTGAAAAAACCTACATGAATCCACGGAACGCGGCGGCCGGCACTCTGCGCCAACTGGATCCGGCGGTCGCCCGCCGACGGCCGCTGGTGTTCTGCGCATACGGCTGGGGCCGTATTGACCCTGAAAGCGGCCTGCCGCGCAGCCAGTTTGATCGGCTGAACCAGTTCCATGACTGGGGCTTCCGTATCAACCCCGAGATGCAGAGGCTGACCGGTCTCGGGGCGCTTGAATCCTACTATTCTGATCTCGCGGAGCAGCGTGACCAGTTGTCCCACGAAATCGACGGTATCGTCTACAAGGTCGACGACATCGATCGTCAGGAGCGGTTGGGCTTTGTGTCGCGGGCACCGCGCTGGGCGATTGCCCGCAAGTTTCCCGCGCAGGAGGCCACAACCACTCTACGCCGGATCGAATTCCAGATCGGGCGCACCGGTGCCGTAACGCCAGTCGCGCGGCTCGAGCCGGTGCTGGTGGGCGGTGTCACGGTCAGTAATGCCACTCTGCACAACATGGATGAAATCGAGCGGCTCGACCTTCATGAAGGCGACCGGGTGGTGCTGCACCGGGCCGGTGATGTAATTCCGAAAATCCTGCACCCGCTCAGGGACCAGCGCCCGGCAGATGCCCGTCGCGTGTCACTGCCGTCGAATTGCCCGATCTGTGGCTCCCCGATCGAACGCCCGGAGGGCGAGGTCATTGCCCGCTGTACCGGGGGCGTGGCCTGCCGTGCGCAGCGCCTCGAGGCGTTGAAGCACTTCGTGTCGCGTCGCGCCATGGACATCGATGGACTGGGGGAGCGTCTGCTCAAGGTGCTGATCGAAAAGGGCTGGGTCGAGCGCTTTTCGGATCTGTATCATTTAGACCCAGTCAGGCTACTCTCGCTGGATCGAATGGGCGAGCGTTCGGTTGAGAACCTGTTGTCGGCCATCAGACAAAGCAAGACTACAACGTTGCCTCGATTTCTATACGCGCTGGGCATTCCAGGGGTGGGCGTGACCACGGCCAACAATCTGGCTCATCATTTCGATACCTTGAACAAGCTCAGAAAGGCTAGTCTTGAAAGCTTGTCTGAGGTGCCTGATGTTGGCCCTATTTTGGCACGCCATATCCATGATTTTTTTCGCCAAGATCAACATGTACACGAGATAGACCGGTTGCTTGAAGCCGAGGTAGACCCAAAACCAATAAGATCAGCTCAGAACCAGCCACTGGCGGGTCAGACCTGGGTGGTGACCGGCAAACTGGAATCGGCCACCCGGGATGAAGTCAAAGAGCAGCTCGAAGGTCTGGGCGCCCGCGTATCCGGCAGCGTCAGCGGCAAGACCACCTGCGTGATCGCCGGGCCCGGTGCGGGCAGCAAGCTGACCAAAGCCGAACAGCTCGGCGTACCGGTGATCGACGAAGCCGGGTGGCAAGCCCGGCTGGCGGAACTGACCGGAGATGATTCATGACCGATGCTGAACCGGTGGTGATTCCGTGGCAGCACCTGTCGGCCGAGGCACTGCGCAATCTGGTACGCAGTTGCATCGAGGCCGAAGTCGGTGACAGCAATGTCAGCGCGTTTGATTCAGAAGCAGAACTGACTAGACTGCTGGAGGCAGTTCGGCGCAGTGAATGGATACCGGTATTTGATCCCGCAACCGAAACCACCGCCCTGCGGCATCGGGATTCGTTGCCGCCCGAACTTCTGCGATAACGGTTGATCGTTATGCTCAATTTTCAATGAGGCGATTATGACAGCGACACTCTGGTGGCTCATGGCCGCCGGCCTGGCAGTCATTGCCGTACTGGCCGGCTACGCAATCTGGCTGTTGTTGCGGTTGCGCCGGCAGCGCCGCATGCAGGCTGCCACGGAAACGCGTTACGCGCAGAAAAAGGCCGAGCATGAAGACTATCTGATCGACAGTATCCGCATTATTGCGCGCAGCATGGTGCAGGACGATCTGGATATCTCCGAAGGGGCCATTCGCCTGAAATTCCTGCTCGATGGCCTGGGGTTGCCGGACGACGAACGCAGCCGCTTTGACTCGTTTGACCAGCTTTACCATCAGATCAAACATCTGGATACGCACGAAGCCCGGCAGAACCTGACACCCAAAGAGCGCTTTCGTCAGGACAAGATCCGTATCCAGCAGGAAGAGAACCACCGCGATGGTGTGATCACGGCGGCGACCACACTGGTCAGTTATGAATTCACCGACTACGGCAGCGCGGCGCGCCCCACTGCGGCGGAATGAGCACGCCGTGTCAGGCGTCGCGGATACCAGCGGTGTCCAGGTGCCAGTCTGCGAAGCCGGCGAGGGCGCCTACCTGCAAATGAGCCACAGCACTCCACTCGGCGGCCGGAGAATCATCACCTTCCTCGCCGGCCTGTGCCTGCAGGTCGTCAGAGAAGGTGAGCCCTTTCAGCACTGACTTGTCATCTATCCGGGCAGTAAACTGGTCGTCCCAGGCTACCTGAACCTGCTGCGGTCGGTAGTCGGCCTCCAGAAGCTGGCGCACTTCGGTACTATCGGGTGGCACGCGTTTCAGCCGCACCGTGGCGTCTTCGTCCGGGTGGACCAGTACCAGCTCGTCAAGCAGGGCGATGCCCTCCGGAAAGGCCTGGCCGGTCAGCCAGCCCGTCCACACCGGTTCCGGCCGGGTGAGGCTGCCGAGTGGCAGAATCGGTAGCTTTCCCAGCGTATCGCGAAGCATGCCGGTGATGTCGTCCGCACGGGTCGCGCTGCCGGCTTCGACCATGAGCCAGCCGCTCGGGCGGTGCAGAAACACCCCATGGGCCTGATTGCGCGTAAACGCCCGGGGCAACAGTTCCAGACGCAGGTTTTCCTTGATGTCCCGGCGTTCATTGCGGCTTACCCGCCGGTCTTCACGGGCCTGCAGTTCGTCCGCTCGCTCTCGGCTCAGCTCGTTGAGCACGCTGGCGGGAAGCAGCCGCTCCTGACGCTGCACCCGCCAGGCCATGACATCGCCGGAAACGTAGGCCAGTGCCGTGTCACCGGGCACCGGTGGCACCAGCCCGAGGCTGACCGGCTGTGTCGGCAGGCAATCGCTGAAATGCGCTTCCTCGGGCAACGACGCTTGTGCCAGCTCATCAATCCATGCACGATCCGTGATCTGGTACAGAAAGCAGTTCTTGATCCACACAGCAGGTGTCTCCGTTAGCAATGAGTGCGGCTTTGTATAGTATTTCGGCCTTGAGCTCAACCGGGCGCGCCTGGATCACGCCGCTGGTTCTGCTGGCGCTCTGTGTGCCCGGATATCTGTTCCTGGACGCCTGGGCGCTGAATCGCTCGCTCATCGACGAGGAGCGGCAGTGGTGGCTGGTACTGTCCGGGCATTTCGCACACATCAGCCTGCCGCATATGCTGGCCAATCAGGTGGGCATCGTGATTGCTGCACTGGTGGCACCGGCCTGGATGAATCGCGCCGGCGGGCTGTTTCTGGCCGCCTATCTTGTGGTGGGGCTGGGGCTCGCCATCTATGTAGCTGTGCCCGATGTGCAGCGCTACGTCGGTTTTTCCGGCGTTGCCCACGGGTGGCTGATGGTGGCCTTTTATCTGTCGCCCTGGCTGCCGGTCTGGTTACGGATCGGTGTCGCGCTTGCCATTACCGCGAAAATTGTCTTCGAACACAGTCTTGCGTTTGATATCGCCCAGTGGCATGGCTTCTATAACGCCGCCCCGGTGCTGACGGAAGCGCATCTGTATGGCGGCATTCTGGCGATGCCGGCCATATTGCTGCATCTGGTCGGCAGTCATGGCGATCAGCCCTGATCCATCGAGGCGCTCAGCCGGTCGAGAAAGGCGGCCGCCGCATTGGACAGCGTGCGATGACGCAGCCGGATCACCCCGAGATGCCGCTCTACCGGCTCGCCAGGCAATGGTAACGCCACGAGCTGGTGGTCTAGCATGCCGGTCGGCAGCGCGCTCCAGCCCAGTCCTACTGACACCATCATCTTGATGGTTTCCAGATAGTTCACGGGCAGTGCGGTCGTCAGCGGTAATTCCTCCCGGTCGAAGGCCTCCCGGATCAATTGATAGGTGTACGACCGCGGGTGGGGCAGAATCGCCGGCGTGTCCGTGAGGTCCGCGAGTGTGAGTGATGCCCGTTGTGCCAGCGGGTGATCCCGCCCCGCCACAAATACGAGCGGTTCGCGCCACAGGGGGGTTGTCATAATGCGGTTATCGGTGTCGCCGGTCAGGGTGACAAAGGCAAACTCCACGTCGCGGTCCAGCACCGCGTCGTAGGCAAGCTCCGACTCCTGGAAATGGATGTCGAGCGCCACCTCGGGGTGCAGCGCGGTAAAGTCACGCAGCAGCCCCGGCAAACGATGCAGCCCTATATGATGGCTGGTGGCAAAGCTGAGCGGCCCGGACACCTGCTGGTGCAGGTTGTGCATCATGCGCGTGGTGTTCTCAACTTCCGCGAGTATCCTCCGGGCCTGCGGCAGCAGCATCTCGCCGGCTGCCGTCAGGTGAACCTGACGCCCGGCGCGATCAAGCAGCCGGCAGTCGAGGCGTTCTTCCAGGGCGTGCAGTCGCTTGGTGATGGCAGGCTGGGTAAGGAACAACGATTTGGCCGCCCCGGAAAAACTGCCCAGTGTCGCAATGGCCACGAAGGCCCGCAGGTTCTGAATGTCCATACTGAGGCTCTGACTTAACTATTCCGGATAGTAATCAATTATATTATAAATATGAATTTGTTTTATCCAAACAGGCTGGATAGAATTTGTGCTCATCGGACATGGGCCGGACCAACAGAAGAGGTGTCATATGCCGGGTAAAACACTGTACGACAAATTATGGGAGGCGCATCTCGTTGACCAGCGCGATGACGGCAGCGCTTTGCTCTACATCGATCGGCAACTGCTGCACGAGGTAACCTCACCCCAGGCGTTCGAGGGCCTGAAGCTGGCGGGTCGCAAGCCGTGGCGTATCGGTGCCAACCTGGCCACGCCCGACCACAATGTGCCGACCACGGTGGACGAGCGGAAATCCGGCATCGCCGGCATCATGGACCCCGTGTCCCGCATTCAGGTGCAGACGCTCGACGACAATTGTGCCTGGACCGGCATCACTGAATTTGCCATGGGGGATGAGCGCCAGGGCATTGTTCACGTGATGGGGCCGGAGCAGGGGGCCACACAACCCGGTATGACCATCGTCTGCGGCGACTCGCACACCTCGACCCATGGCGCGTTCGGTGCACTGGCCATGGGCATCGGTACCTCGGAAGTTGAACACGTGCTGGCCACCCAGACCCTGATTCAGAAGAAACTGAAGAACATGCAGGTCCGGGTCGAAGGCAAGCTGGGCGCCGGCGTTACTGCCAAGGACGTGGTGCTCCATATCATCAGTGTTATCGGCACCGCCGGCGGCACCGGGCACGCGATCGAATTCGCGGGCAGTGCGATTCAGTCACTGTCGATGGAAGGCCGCATGACGGTGTGCAACATGGCCATCGAGGCCGGCGCACGGGCCGGTATGATTGCCGTGGATGACACCACGATTCAGTACTTCCACGGCCGTCCGATGGCGCCCAAGGGCGACTTGTGGGATCGCGCCGTGGACGCCTGGCGTGATCTGGTGAGTGATCCGGACGCTGAATTTGACCGCGTGGTTGAAATCGATGCGGCTGACATCGAACCGCAGGTTTCCTGGGGCACATCCCCGGAAATGGTCACAGGCGTGCGCGGTCATGTGCCGTCCATGAGTGACTTCACCGACGAGACCAAACAGCGCGGACTGGCCCGTGCCCTCGAGTACATGGGGTTACGTGAGGGCCAGGCACTGACCGATATACCGCTCGACCGCGTGTTTATCGGGTCCTGTACCAACTCGCGCATCGAAGACCTGCGCGCGGCGGCCGCCGTGGTCAAGGGCAAGAAGGTCTCGGGCTCACTCAAGCAGGCGCTGGTGGTGCCGGGATCCGGGCAGGTGAAGAAACAGGCCGAAGCCGAGGGGCTGGACCGGGTATTTACCGAGGCTGGCTTTGAGTGGCGTGAGCCCGGGTGCTCGATGTGTCTGGCCATGAACGCCGACAAGCTCGGGCAGGGCGAGCACTGTGCGTCGACCTCAAACCGCAACTTTGAGGGCCGTCAGGGTTTCGGGGGCCGGACGCACCTGGTCAGCCCCGCCATGGCCGCGGCGGCCGCCGTGGCGGGTCATTTTGTCGATATTCGTGACTGGGGGAACTGATCATGCAGGCTTTGACGGTACACACCGGGGTAGTGGCGCCCATGGATCGCGCCAATGTGGATACAGACATGATCATCCCCAAGCAGTTTCTGAAATCGATCAAACGGTCGGGTTTCGGGCCCAATCTGTTCGACGAGCTGCGGTATCTGGATGAAGGCGCGCCGGATCAGGACAACAGCCAGCGGCCGCTCAACCCGGATTTCCCGCTGAATCACGCACGCTACCGCAACGCCAGTGTATTGCTCACGCGCGAAAACTTCGGCTGCGGGTCCAGCCGCGAACACGCGCCCTGGGCCCTTGAAGATGCGGGCTACCGGGTGATTTTGGCACCGAGTTACGCGGATATTTTCTACAACAACTGTTTCAAGAACGGCATCCTGCCGGTGGTATTGCCGGCGGATGTGGTCGACGAGCTGTTCCGGGACCTCTACGCACAGGAAGGCTTCAGCCTGACGGCGGATCTTGAGCAACAGGAAGTGCGCACCGAAGATGGTCGAAGCTGGTCCTTTGAAGTGGACGGTTTCCGGCGTCATTCCCTGTTGAACGGGCTTGACGATATCGGCATGACACTTGAACACGCCGATGCCATTCGCGCCTATGAAGAAAAGCGTGCACAGGAAGCCCCCTGGCTGTTCTGAGTCACAGGCGGCGATGCCGATAATTGAACAAAGGACACAACAGCATTATGAGTAAGGTTGTCATTTTGCCCGGTGACGGAATCGGGCCCGATATTATCGCACAGGCCGAGCGGGTGCTGGACGCGGTCAATCAGCAGTACGGCCTGGGTATCGAAACGGAAAAAGCACTGGTCGGCGGTGCCGCCATTGACGCCACGGGTCGCCCCTTGCCCGACGAGACACTGGCGGCTGCTCGCAGCGCCGATGCCGTGCTGCTCGGCGCGGTAGGCGGGCCGGCCTGGGACAAACTCGATATGGCGCTGCGCCCCGAAAAAGGGCTGCTGGGCCTGCGCTCGAACCTCAACCTGTTTGCCAACCTGCGCCCGGCGTTGCTTTACCCGCAGTTGGCTGGCGCCTCATCGCTGCGCCCGGAAATCGTCGCTGGCCTGGACATCCTGATTGTCCGCGAACTGACCGGCGGCATTTATTTCGGCGAGCCGCGCGGCGTACACACGCGGGAAGACGGGGTGCGCGAAGGCTTCAATACCTACCGCTACAGTGAACCGGAAATTGACCGCATCGGCCGGGTTGCCTTTGAAGCAGCGGCCAAACGTGGCGGCCGGCTTTGCTCCGTGGACAAGGCCAACGTGCTGGAAGTCACCGTACTGTGGCGCGAGGTCATGGACCGTCTTGCCGGTGATTATCCGAGTGTGGAGCTGAGCCACATGTACGTCGACAATGCCGCGATGCAGCTGGTGCGGGATCCGAAACAGTTCGACGTCATTGTGACGGGCAACATGTTTGGTGATATCCTGTCAGATTGCGCGGCGATGCTGACCGGATCAATCGGTATGTTACCATCAGCATCGCTGAATGAGAGCGGCCAGGGCATGTATGAGCCCATCCACGGCAGCGCGCCGGATATCGCGGGCCGGGATGTTGCCAATCCGCTGGCGACGGTGCTGTCGGTGGCCATGATGCTGCGGTACTCGCTGCAGGCGCCGAAAGCGGCTGACGCGATAGAGGCGGCGGTAAACCGGGTGCTCGACCAGGGCCTGCGCACGGCAGATATTGCCGGCCAGAGCGACCAGCCAGTGGGCACACGGGCCATGGGCGATGCGCTGCTGAAGGCACTTGAAGCCTGAAGCGGGCAGGCATGGTCGGTGGGCAGGACAGTCAGGCCGCAAATGAATCGGGAGTAACTATGTTGAAGGTAGGTTTCGTCGGATGGCGAGGCATGGTCGGATCGGTCCTGATGGACCGTATGCGGGCCGAAAATGATTTCGAGACCATTGAACCGGTCTTTTTCAGCACATCACAGGCAGGTCAGCCAGGCCCGGACGTGGGCAAGAAAACCGCACCGCTGGCCGACGCCACCGATCTGGATGCGCTGGCCTCCCAGGACGTCATCGTGTCCTGTCAGGGCGGCGACTACACCGAATCCGTCTATCGTCCACTGCGTGACCGCGGCTGGAACGGCTACTGGATCGATGCGGCGTCCACCCTGCGTATGGAAGACGAATCCATTCTGGTACTCGACCCGGTCAACCGCGGTGTACTTGACCAGGCAATGGCCGACGGCTACAAGACCTTTGTCGGTGGCAACTGCACGGTCAGCCTGTTGCTGATGGCGCTGGGCGGCCTCATGGAGCAGGACCTGATTGAATGGGTAACCCCCCACACCTACCAGGCAGCCTCCGGTTCCGGTGCCCGGCACATGAAGGAACTGATCCAGCAGATGGGCGCCATCCATCAGTCGGTGGCAGACAAGGTTGATGACCCGGCATCCGCGATTCTGGAGATCGATCGCAAGGTGGCGGAAACCATGCGCTCCGGTGACTTCCCGACCGAGCAGTTTGGTGCCGCGCTGGCGGGCAGCCTGATCCCCTGGATCGACAAGGCTCTGCCGAGTGGTCAGAGCAAGGAAGAGTGGAAAGCGCAGGTCGAAGCCAACAAGATTCTGGGCCGCTCCGAGAAGCCGGTGCCGATCGATGGCATCTGCGTTCGTGTCGGTGCCATGCGCTGCCACAGCCAGGCGCTGACCATCAAGCTCAAGCGCAATATCAGTGTCGGTGAAATTGAGGACATTCTGGCGCGTCACAATGACTGGGTGAAGGTCATTCCGAACGACCGGGAACTGTCCATTACGGAACTGTCGCCCGGTAAGGTCACCGGTACGCTGTCCGTGCCGATCGGCCGGATTCGCAAACTGAATATGGGCCCGGAGTACATCTCGGCGTTCACCGTTGGCGACCAGTTGCTCTGGGGTGCGGCGGAACCGCTGCGGCGCATGCTGAATGTGTTGCAGGAGAACGGCGTCCAGTGATCGCTGTGGTCTGCTGATTGCGGCGGTTGCGGCGAATCAGCAAACCGTGAATACTAGTGGCTGGTCGGGCTGTCGGGAGGCCCGGCAAGACACCGGGGCGCATCCCATGACAGATGTGTCCGCCAGACACCCTGGGAAGGAACCAACATATGTTGCGCGCTGCCGCATTCCTGCTGGCACTGATGGTGGTCAGCTCTGCTTCTGCGGTCGACCTTGGCACGCTCACACTGCGTTCAGGTTTTGCCGAACCACTGCAGGCCGTGGTGCCACTGGAGAATCCGGACGGTGTCCGACTGGGCACCATCGAAATCGAACCGGCATCACCGGCAACCTATGAACGTCTCGACATTGAGCGGCCTGCTGCCATAGACAGCCTGACCACGGAGCTGCGTGGCTCAGGCGACATTGTGCTGCGCACGGAAACTGCGGTGTCGCAGGAGGTCATCGACCTGGTGCTGGTGGTGACCTGGCCCAACGGTCGTATTGTTCGTGACTACGTCATCACGCTCGAGCCCCCGGTATTCACTGAGGAACAGCGCCGGGCCCTGCGCCGTTTCGAGCCCGAGGCGCTGACCGATCCCGGTCCGGTCGAACCGGCGGAACCGACGCCGGCCCCGGAACCCGCACCGCAAGAGCCAAGCGCACCGGCCACCATTACCGTGGCAGACAGTGACACCCTGTGGGAAATCGCCCTGTCTGTGCGCACCAACTCCGACCACACGCCGCAGCAGATCATGCTGGCCCTGCAGGATCTCAGCCCGCAGGCTTTTATCAACGGCAACATCAACCGTCTGCGTGCCGACGTAACGCTGCGCGTGCCTTCGGCACAGGACATTGAAAGCCGGTCCGTGCGTGAGGCGCTGGCCGAAGTAGCCCGTCAGAACGCCGCGCTTGCAGCGGCAACCCCCGCTGCAGAGCAGGGCGAGCCGGTGGCCGAGCCGACCGGCGAGGTCGATTCACCGGAACCCCAGACCAGCGACCCCGAACGGGATCCGGATGGCTTTCTGGAAGTCGTGACAGAAGCCTCGGACAGTGCGGAAGAAGCGGATACGGAAGGCGCGGCTGCTACCGAAATCCGGCGGCTGCAGAATGAGCTGGCGATCCAGGAAGAAGTGAACGACGAGCTGCGCCGTCAGTACGAAGAGCAGCAGTCACGGTTGCTGGAGCTGGAAGAGCAGGTGCAGTTGCTGGATCGACTGGTGGAACTCCAGAACCAGTCAGCGGCGGAGCTGCAGAGCCTCTCCGAACAGCAAAATCAGGCCAGCACCGATGCCGGCCCCGACGCGTCAGACGAGACCGAAGAATCAACAGCAATGGGCTGGCAGGAGCGCGTTGACCAGGGCTGGGTGGCCGTGCGGGACTGGCTCCGCCAACCGGTCAACGCCGGCCTGGTCATTGCGGCATTGGTCGTTGCGCTGCTGCTGGCACTGCTGATGCGGCGCCGTCAGGAACCGGACCCGGAACCGGAAGACGGCGAGCTAGATATCGATGACAGTCTGCTGGAAGATGACGATGATTTTCCGGCACCGGAGGAGCCCGATTTCCCGGAGTCACCGCGGACCGCCAATAAGGCCGAACAGACGCCGACGTCGCCGCCACACGGTCGTACCGTGCCCGAGGTCATCGAAAACGCCGACATGCATATGGCCTTCCAGAACTACGGCGAGGCCGAGCAGGTACTGCGCGAGGCGCTGGCGCACAACCCCGGCGAGCCGGCACTGGCCCACAAGCTGCTGGATGTGTTTGCGGAAACCGGTGATCGCGGCGCGTTCGAAGCACTGGCCGATGAATACATGGGCTCTCCGGAATCACTGGAACCGCTGTACCGCAAGCTGGCGGATACGGAAGTCCGCGACGCCGGTGAACCCACCCCGGCGGACCACCAGGCACTGAACGAGCCGGACGACGACGCCTGGGACGACCTGTCTGATTCCTACGGGCAGGAGTCGGCGCGCTCGCAGCCGGATGAAGAACCAGACTTCGACTTCTCCGCGCTTGACGACGTCGACGATCGTACCCTCCTCGGGGACGAAAACGACGAAGACTCTACGATGGAGAACCCGCGCTCATCGCAGGACGACCGTGAACTGCTGGAAGCCCTCGATGATCTGATGGACGACATCGACCAGGGCGAACTCGAGTCGGGTACGGAAGATCGTAGTCGTGAACAACGGCGACCGGAGGAAACCCGGACCGACGACGAGCCGTCCATGGCAGATGACGACGACGCGCCCTATGCCCGCGATCTGAGCGCCGACGACCTTCCGGGTGACGACTGGGACAAGGAATTCGACTTTCTGGACGGCGAAGACGAGATGGACACCAAACTGGATCTCGCCCGGGCCTATATGGACATGGGCGACCATCAGGGTGCCCGGGAAATTCTGCAGGAAGTCCAGGGAGAGGGTTCCAGCGCCCAGAAGGAGTCGGCGGAACACCTGCTCGGGCAGCTTCGATAACCCGCGAAGCGCTCATTAATGCATCGTCTTGCGCCAAACTAAACGATAGTGTTAAGATTGAGCCTGTTTCGGACAGGTTCAATCGGTTGACGCCGGCGTTATGACAGCCAAACCACAGTTTTCGGACAACCCGCAGAGCGCAACGGAAGTATTTCCACTGGAAGTACCGTCCGCGCGTTACCGGCTCGCGGCTGGCGTGGAATATCACGGTGCCGGGTACTCGGGCTATCAGATCCAGAGCGCCACGGATGATACGGTACAGGGGGTATTGCAGAAGGCCCTGTCGACCGTTGCCAACGAGCCGATCAAGATTCATTGCGCCGGCCGTACCGACGCCGGCGTGCACGCCACCGGTCAGGTGGTGCATTTCGACACCGCCTCGGCACGCAAGCCCTATGGCTGGGTGCTGGGCACCAATACCCACTTGCCCAGAACCATCAGCGTACAATGGGTGAAGGCGGTACCGCTGACGTTTCATGCCCGGTTCTCGGCCCGTTCGCGCCGCTACCGCTACGTGATCTACAACCACTGGGTCCCTTCGGCTGTCATGCCGGGCTCTGCCACCTGGGAGCGCCGTCCGCTTGATGTGGCGCGGATGCAGACAGCGGCGCAGACGTTTCTGGGAACCCACGATTTCAGTACCTTCCGGGCCGCAGAGTGCCAGGCGCACAGCCCGGTACGTACGGTGCATTGGTTCAATGTGATTCGTTGCGGGCGCCTGGTCGTACTGGATATACAGGCTGACGCTTTTCTGCACCATATGGTGCGCAACCTGGCGGGCGTTCTGATGGCGATCGGCTACGGGGCGGCCCCCATCGAGTGGGCGGCTGAGGTACTCGCCAAACGCGACCGTCGCAGTGGGGGTATAACGGCACGGCCGGACGGTCTGTATCTGGTTGACGTGGAATACGATCCGGCGTTCGGCCTTCCGGCCAGTCCGCCGGGGCCTCATTTTCTGCCGGCAGGAGCCTGCTCGTGACCCATAGAACACGAATCAAATTCTGCGGCCTGAGCCGGCCGGACGACGTGACAGCCGCGGTCGACGCCGGTGCCGATGCGATTGGCCTGGTGTTCTATCCGCCCAGTTCACGCGCGGTGACGCCGGCGCAGGCACGAGAGCTGGTGGCCGGAGTGCCACCGTTCATTACGGTCACCGGTCTGTTTGTGGATATGGAGCCGGAACAGGTGGCCATGATCGCCGAGCAAGTGCCGCTGGATCTGGTGCAGTTCCACGGCCGGGAGACCGCTGACCAGTGCCAGCGCAGCCCGCGGCCCTGGATCAAGGCGGTTCGTGCCCGGCCGGACACCGACTGGGAGGCCACTCTCGAAGACTGGCCCGGCGCCCGCGGCCTGTTGCTGGACGCCTGGCACCCTGAAAAAGCCGGCGGCACCGGCCAGGTCTTTGACTGGTCCCGGATACCGCACCACTGGCGGTCACGCATTATACTGGCCGGTGGGCTGACACCGGACAATGTGGGTGACGCCATCGCCACCGTCCGACCCTATGGGGTGGACGTCAGCGGTGGCATTGAATCATCACCCGGAATCAAGGATGCCGCGCGGATGCGCGCATTCGCCGACGCTGTACGACGGGAGGACAGCCGCTATGACTGAAGCCATCAATTACCACACGTCTCCGGACGCCCGTGGCCATTTCGGAATCCACGGCGGCCGGTTCGCATCAGAAACGCTGATGAACGCACTCGCCGAGCTGGAAACCATTTACGGGGAGCTGCGCGACGACCCGGCTTTCCGCGCCGAATTCGATCGCGACCTCGCGCATTATGTCGGCCGTCCGTCACCGCTGTATCTGGCCGAACGGCTGACCGATCGCTGGGGCGGCGCCGAAATATGGCTCAAGCGTGAAGACCTGAACCACACCGGCGCGCACAAGATCAACAACACCATTGGCCAGGCACTGCTCGCCAAGCACGTCGGCAAGCGCCGGGTCATCGCTGAAACCGGCGCCGGCCAGCATGGTGTAGCCAGTGCCACGGTAGCCGCCCGCCTGGGCCTGGAGTGCGTGGTCTACATGGGTGCCGAAGACGTCGAACGGCAGAAGCTGAATGTGTACCGCATGCGTCTGCTGGGTGCGGAAGTCATTCCGGTGACCTCCGGCACGCGCACGCTGAAGGATGCCATGAACGAGGCAATGCGCGACTGGGTCACCAATGTGGACGACACCTATTACATCATCGGCACGGTGGCCGGGCCGCATCCGTACCCGATGCTGGTCCGTGATTTCCAGTCCATCATTGGCCGTGAAACCCGCCGGCAGTTGCAGGAGCAGGCGAACGCAACACCGGATGCCCTGGTGGCCTGCGTCGGCGGAGGGTCGAATGCCATCGGCCTGTTTCACGAGTTTCTCAATGACCCGGAAGTGGCCATTTACGGTGTTGAAGCCGGTGGCCTCGGTGTGGAAACCGGACAGCACGCGGCCCCGCTGTCAGCAGGGCGCCCCGGCATTCTGCACGGCAACCGCACCTACCTGATGGCGGATGACAACGGCCAGATTCTGGGCACGCACTCGGTGTCGGCCGGTCTGGATTACCCCGGCGTCGGGCCGGAACACAGCTGGCTGAAGGACACGGGCCGGGCCCGTTACGTGAGTGTCACCGACGATGAAGCCATGGCCGCGTTTCGTGAAACGACCCGCGCCGAAGGCATCATGCCGGCACTGGAAACCGCTCACGCCATGGCTTATGCGAAAAAGCTGGCGCCGGAACTGGGCGCGGGTAAACGCATCGTCGTCAACCTGTCCGGCCGCGGCGACAAAGACGTGCACACGGTCGCCCGAATGGACGGCATGGACATCTGACCGAGGAACAACATGAGTCGAATTCAGAACGTATTCAGAGATCTCAGACAGGCCGACCAGAAAGCCCTGATTCCGTACATCACGGCCGGTGACCCGGATCTTGATGTCACCCTCAGCCTGATGCTGTCACTGGTCGACAGTGGGGCCGACATCATCGAGCTCGGGGTTCCGTTCTCGGACCCCATGGCCGACGGCCCCACGATTCAGCTTGCCTACGAACGGGCGCTGAAACACGGCGTCGGCCTGCGCGATGTGCTCGCGCTGGTGCGCCGCTTCCGCGAGCAGAACTCGCACACGCCGGTCGTGCTGATGGGGTATATGAACCCGATCGAGTTTATGGGCTGCGACAACTTTGTCCGCGAATCCGTGGACGCCGGAATCGACGGGGTCCTGATCGTTGATCTGCCACCGGAGGAGTGCGAGTCACTCACCGAGCAGTTGCATGCGGCCGAGCTGGACACCATTTTCCTGCTCACGCCGACCACGTCGGACCAGAGGGCACGGGAGATCTGCAGGCACAGTTCCGGCTATGTGTACTATGTCTCCATCAAGGGCGTCACCGGGGCCAATACGCTGAATGTCGAGGATGTGGGCGCTCAGGTTGAGCGGTTGCGTCAGGCCACGGACCTGCCTATTGCGGTCGGCTTCGGCATCAAGACACCGGAGCACGCGGCGGCTGTGGCACGGGTGGCCGACGGCGTTATCGTCGGCTCGGCCCTGGTCAACCTCATTGCCGAGGCGCACACCGGCTCCGCCGTTGAAATATCTTCACAGGTGTCTGGACTGCTATCGCGCATGCGCAAAGGTATGGATGCCGGTGAAACTACGTTATCATAGCGGCGTGAACTGACGCGGGTGGTGAGGAGATTCGGATGAGTAGCTGGCTTGATAAACTGGTCCCATCCATAATCCGGTCGGAGAGCCGGAGCAAGGCCAACGTACCGGAAGGTGTCTGGGACAAGTGCAACAACTGCGGTGCAGTGCTCTACCGCCCGGAGCTGGAAAAGAATCTCAACGTCTGCCCGAAATGCGACCATCATATGACGCTGTCCGCTGCGCGGCGGCTCGACTATTTCCTGGATCAGGAAGGGCGCGTGGAAGTCGCCGCCGAAGTGGAGCCTGTTGACCGGCTGAAGTTCCGTGACAGCAAGCGTTACAAGGATCGTCTGTCCGCCGCCCAGAAGCAGACCGGCGAGAAGGACGCCCTCAAGGTCATGAAAGGGTCCGTTGAAGGCGTGCCGGTTGTGGTCGCGGCGTTCGACTTCACCTTTATGGGCGGCTCCATGGGCTCCGTGGTCGGCGAGAAGTTCGTCCGGGCCGTCAACGTGTGCCTGGAACACCGCCTGCCGCTGGTGTGCTTCCCCACGTCGGGTGGTGCCCGTATGCAGGAAGCGCTGTTCTCTCTGATGCAGATGGCCAAGACGTCGGCCGCCATCGAGCGCCTGAAAGCCGAGCGCCTGCCGTATATCTCCTTTCTGGTCGATCCCTGTTACGGCGGTGTGTCGGCGAGCCTGGCGATGCTGGGTGATCTGAACCTGGCGGAACCGGGTGCCCGCATCGGTTTTGCCGGTCCGCGGGTGATTGAACAGACAGTGCGCCAGACCCTGCCGGAAGGCTTCCAGCGCAGTGAATTCCTGCTGGAACACGGCGCGCTGGATTCGGTGATTCACCGGTCTGACATGCGCAGTTATGTGGCCCGGCAGCTCAGGAAGTTCATGCACATCGAGGCAGCCTGACACCGGTGGTACCTGCGCCAGATCTCAACGCTGCATCGCCGCTGGCCGACTGGCTCAGCTATCTCGAACAACTGAACCCGGACCGCATTGAACTCGGTCTGGATCGGGTCCGACGGGTCTACCAGGCTCTCGGGCTCGACTTCCCGGCCACCCGTATCGTGCTGGTGGCCGGCACCAACGGCAAAGGCTCGACAGCGACCCTGCTGGCCCGGCTCGGTGCCGCCGCCGGGTTGACCACCGGCCTCTACACCTCACCGCACTTTCTGCACTTCAACGAACGCATCGAGATCAACGGCGAGCCGGTGGACGACGCGCCTCTTGTGGGCGCCCTGCATGATGTGGAAACCGCCCGCAATGGCACGCCGCTGACCTACTTTGAAATGACCACGCTCGCCGCGCTGCGCCTGTATCAGCGGGCAGCCCCCGAACTTCTGGTACTCGAAATCGGCCTGGGTGGGCGACTTGATGCGGTAAATGTTGCGCCGGCGGAGTTGGGCATTGTGACCACCATCGGTATGGACCACATGGCCTGGCTGGGAGACACGCCTGAAGCAATCGCCCGTGAAAAAGCGGGCATTGCACGGCAGGGCAGGCCGCTGCTGGTGGGAGCCGAGTGCTGCAGGGCGGAGTTCGAGCAGGTGGCAGAGCGCACCGGTGCCGAGCTGCGCTGGCTGGCGCCATCGACAGCCACCGGGGCCAGTGCAGACAACACCTGGCAGTGGCGGGGTATGAAACTGCCCCGGCCACGGTTGCCAACTGCCTCGGCTTTTCTGGCACTGGAAGCCATGGCCGAACTCGGTATCGAGGCGGAGCCGACCGCGATTGCCCGTGTGCTGTCGGAAACCGGCATACCCGGACGCCTGCAGACCGTGCACTGGCGCGGCCGTCGCTGGGTGCTGGATGTCGGGCACAACCCTCAGGCCGCCGCTTATGTGGCCCGGGAACTGGCGGCCGACAGGCCGTGGCAGATTCTTCTCGGCCAGTTGGGGGACAAGGATGTGGGCGCTGTTGTACAATCTCTCGCGGCTTTGACCGAACCGACGATCGGGGCTGAGGGAGGGCACAATGACAACTGGCACCTGGCCGGGTTGAATGACCTGCCGAGAGGGCTGTCAGCCGGGGAACTTCGTGCCCGTGGCGGTGTGCCTGTGGCGACAGCCGCGTGCCATGAGTCTGTGGCAGCCGCACTGGACGCATTGGCTGCCCAGACCGACGAACGGCCCGTTCTGGTGTGCGGTTCTTTCCATACAGTGGCCCGGGCTCTGATGGCGATGCAAGTAGATACCCTATGACAACCGTGATGAAACAACGCCTCGTCGGTGCACTGGTGCTGCTTGCGCTGGCGGTGCTGCTGCTGCCGCTGTTGTTCTCGGGGCAGGGCCGGATACCCGATGCGCGCATCACCGATATACCCGAAGCCCCGTTTGTGCGCGCCGAGCCGGCCGTGGAAACTCCGCCTGAGCTGGGAACAGAACAGAACCGTATTGACCAGATTTTCGGCCTTGCTGACGGGCGGGTCGATAACAGCCGGGCGCCGCTGCCCGCCCGGGACTCGGGTGGCGAAGAGCCGGCTGGCGATAGCGCCGCCTCTGACAGCGACAGCGGGCCCGATGTGGCCGAGTTTGCGGTAGACGACAGCGGCGAGGTGGAAGCCTGGTCCGTGCAACTGGGCAGCTTTCGCAATGGCGATAATGCCCGCCGGCTGCTTGAGCGGTTGAGAGACTCCGGCTATCAGGCCTATACCCGGGAGTCGGTGCTTTCGGATGGCAGTGCCCTGGTGCAGGTCATGGTCGGCCCGGGTGATGACATAGAACAGATGCGGACGCTGCGAACCGAGCTCGCGGAAGCATTCGATGTGGCACCGCTCGTGGTGCGGTTTCAGCCGTAACGGCGCAGGGAGGAAGCACACATGGTGATTGCAGACTGGATCATTGTCGCTGTGGTGGTGGTGTCGACCTTGATCAGCCTGAAGCGGGGCTTTATCAAGGAGTTGCTCAGTCTGGTGATCTGGGCCGGTGCGCTGTTTATCGCCGTCGTCTTCAGTGAGCGGCTGGCTGGCCTGATGACCGGCATGATTGCCACCGAGAACTGGCGTCTGGCGGCGGCCTTCGCAATTCTGTTCGTGGGCACGCTGGTCGTGGGTGCCATGGTCAACCATCTGCTCGGCGAGCTGGTGCGAATGACCGGGCTGACGGCAACGGACCGGCTGTTGGGTGTGGTGTTCGGAGCGCTGCGGGGCGTTCTGATTGTGATTGCGGTGCTGGCCATAGCGCGGCTGTTTGCACTGGATCCGTTCTGGCAGGGGTCGCTTCTGGTGCCCTTGCTGGAACCCCTGGTGAACTGGGCCGGTGAGTATGTAAACAGCGCATCGGCCCGCGTATTTGATATCAGAAATCCGTAGCCGGCGGCGTCCGGTTACAGCGACAGGGCCAATAGCGGCCCGGGCGGAGTGTTCAATATGTGCGGAATTGTGGGCATCCACGGCTACACGCCGGTCAATCAGGCCCTGTATGATGCAATGACGGTGCTGCAGCACCGCGGGCAGGACGCCGCCGGAATTGTCACGGAGTCAGACGGTAAATTCTTTCTGCGCAAGAGCAACGGCCTGGTGCGCGATGTGTTCCGTACCGAGCACATGCAGAACCTCGCCGGCACCCGGGGCATTGGCCATGTGCGCTACCCGACGGCGGGCAGCTCGAACACCTCGGAGAGCCAGCCGCTCTATGTGAACTCCCCCTACGGCATTGTGCTGGGCCACAACGGCAACCTGACCAATGCCGATGAACTGACGCCGGCGCTCTACAAGAGTGACCTGCGCCATATCAACACCACGTCAGATTCCGAAGTGCTGCTGAACGCGTTCGCCCACGAGCTTCAGAAACGCGGCCAACTGGTGCCCACGCCCGATGATATCTTCGCCGCGGTGGAAGGCGTGCACGAGCGCTGCCGGGGTGCCTATGCCGCCATCGCCATGATCTCCGGCTATGGTATGCTGGCGTTCCGTGACCCGTATGGTATCCGGCCGGCGGTGTATGGCTCCCGCACGCTGCCCGATGGCCGCGTGGAGTACATGGTGGCCTCCGAGAGCGTGGCGCTCGATGCCATCGGCTTCGACCTGATCGACGATATCAATCCGGGTGAGGCCATCTTCATCGACAACGACGGGGTGCTGCATCGCCGCCAGTGTGCGCCGGCGACCCGGCTCGCACCCTGTATCTTCGAATACGTCTATTTCGCGCGGCCGGACAGCATCATTGACGGCATCTCTGTCTACAAGGCCCGGTTGCGCATGGGCGAAGTGCTGGCAGAAAAAATCCTGCGTGATCGGCCCGACCACGACATTGATGTGGTCATCCCGATTCCGGATACCAGCCGCACCTCGGCGCTGGAACTGGCCTTTCATCTGGGCGTGAAATTCCGCGAAGGGTTTATCAAGAACCGCTACATCGGCCGTACCTTCATCATGCCCGGCCAGCAGCAGCGCAAGAAATCCGTGAAGCAGAAACTCAACCCGATCAGCCTCGAGTTCAAGGGCAAGAACGTGTTGCTGGTCGATGACTCCATTGTGCGCGGCACCACCTGCGAGCAGATCATTGAAATGGCCCGCGATGCCGGCGCCAACAAGGTGTATTTCGCCTCGGCGGCACCGGCGATCCGCCACCCCAATGTCTACGGCATTGATATGCCCGCCACGCGTGAGCTGATCGCGGCCGGGCGTACCGTGGAGGAAGTGCAGGAACTGATCGGCGCTGACTGGCTGATCTACCAGGACATTGATGACCTGTTACAGGCCACCCAGAATGTTAAATCCGATGTGCGCGAATTCGAGTGCGCCGTGTTCACCGGTGACTACATCACCGGCGACGTGGACGCAGAGTACCTCGCACAGCTCGAGAACCGCCGCTCGGATGAAGCCAAGAACGGCAAGGTGCCCGGCAACGGCAACACGCTCATTGACCTGCACAACGAAGACGGCTCGGTGAGCCACCCGGTATAACGTCCGCACACCAGAGGAGACAATGATGGGACAGGACCACAGTGACGATCACCGGCTACCGCCAATGGACCCCGCCACGGCGGCGATCCGGGCCGGTGAACCACGGTCTGCCCAGGGTGAGCATTCAGAAGCGCTGCACCTGACGTCCAGCTTTGTGTTCGAGTCCGCCGCTCAGGCGGCGGCGCGGTTCAGCGGCGACGAAGAAGGCAATGTCTATTCGCGCTACACCAACCCGACGGTGTCGACCTTCGAGCAGCGCCTGGCGCTGATGGAAGGCACGGAAGCCGCCGTGGGTACGTCCTCCGGCATGGCGGCCATACTGAGCACCTGCATGGGGCTGTTGCAGGCCGGCGACCATATCGTCGCCTCACGCAATGTGTTCGGGTCCACCACGGTTCTGTTTACCAAATACATGGGGCGGTTCGGTGTCACCGTGACCTGGGTCGATCTCACCGACCTTGACCAGTGGCGCGCGGCCATGACGGAGCGCACGCGCCTGCTGTTTGCCGAAACCCCGTCCAACCCGCTCAATGAAGTGGCCGATCTGCGCGGGCTGGCAGAGATCGCCCACGCGGGCGGCGCCTGGCTGGCCATCGACAACTGTTTCTGTACGCCCGCATTGCAGAAGCCGGCTGAGTTCGGCGCCGATCTGGTGATTCATTCGGCGACCAAATTCATCGACGGTCAGGGCCGGGCGCTGGGTGGCGCCGTATGTGGGCCTGCCGACCTGATTGAAGAAATCATCGGCTTTCTGCGTTCCGCCGGCCCGACCATGAGCCCGTTCAATGCCTGGGTGTTCCTCAAAGGCCTGGAAACCCTGAACGTGCGCATGAAAGCGCACTGCGAGAACGCCGGGGCACTGGCGGACTGGCTGAAATCGCAGCCCGGCGTCGCCCGCGTGCACTACTGCGGGTTGCCCGAGCACCCCGGCCACGAACTGGCGAAAGCGCAGCAGACCGGTTTCGGTGCCGTGCTCGCCTTTGAAGTGGACGGCGGGCAGGACGCTGCCTGGCATCTGATCGACCAGACCCGGCTGCTCTCCATTACCGCCAACCTCGGCGACACCAAGACCACCATTACGCACCCGGGTACCACCACCCACGGCCGGCTGTCGGACGAAGAGAAAGCCCGGGCCGGCATCACACCCGGACTGATCCGGCTGTCAGTGGGCCTGGAGTCCATTGAGGACATCAAGGCCGATCTGTCACGTGGCCTGCATCGGTAGCTCTGCGGTCTGATGCCGACAGGGCCGGGCGCCGCCGTTCAACCACGATAGGAGGGACCCCCAATGTCAGTTGATACCCCCGACTGGGTCAAGGACGCCGTCTTCTACCAGATATTTCCGGACCGCTTTGCGCGCAGCGAACAGCATCGACACCTGCCGGGCGTCACCTTCAAACCCTGGGGCACCCCGGCGGTGGAGCAGGGCTATCAGGGCGGTGATCTCTACGGGATTCTGGAAAAGCTCGACTATCTCGTTGATCTGGGTGTTAACGCTCTCTATCTGAACCCGATCTTCAGCTCGGCGAGCAACCACCGCTACCACACCTTCGACTATTTCCAGATCGACCCGCTGCTGGGCGATCTCGAGGCTTTCCAGGACCTGATCAAGGCCGCGCACGACAAGGGCGTCCGTATCGTGCTTGACGGTGTCTTCAACCATGCCAGTCGGGGCTTCTGGGCGTTTCACCATATTCTCGAAAACGGCGAGGACTCCCCCTATCTGGACTGGTTCCACATCGAGGACTGGCCGCTGAATCCCTACCCACGACACGAAAAAGAAGAGCTTGGCTATGTGGGCTGGTGGGGCCTGCCCGCACTGCCCAAGTTCAATACCGACAACCCGGGCGTACGTCAGTACCTGTTCGAGGTGGCCGAATACTGGATCCGCCAGGGCATCGACGGCTGGCGGCTCGATGTGCCCGGCGACATTGATGATGATGACTTCTGGCGCGAATTCCGCCAACGCGTCCGGGCGATCAACCCGGACGCCTACATCGTGGGCGAGATATGGCACCGCGCGGACCGCTGGCTGCAGGGTGACCAGTTCGACGCTGTCATGAACTACCCATTGGGCACAGCAGCCCTGTCGTTTTTCGGCCACGAATCACTGACCCGTGATTTTGAAAAAGCCGATCTGGATTACACCCCGGTAGATGCCAACGGTATGGTCGAGCGGCTCGGCGATGTGCTGAGCTGGTATGACTGGGACATCACCTGTGCCCAACTCAACCTGCTCGACAGCCATGACATGCCGCGCGTGCGTTGGTTACTGCAGAATAACCGGGAGGCGGTGCAACTGAGTTTCGGGCAGCTGCTCACCATGCCCGGGGCGCCCTGCATCTATTATGGTGACGAGGTCGGCATGACCGGCGGGCCCGACCCGGAATGCCGCGAAGCCTTCCCCTGGCACGATGAATCTACATGGGACAACGACCTGCGCCAGTGGCTGCAGGGAGTGATTCGCGCGCGTCATGAGCTGCCGATCCTGCGCCACGGGTCGGTAGAGCTCGCCGCGGTCGGCTCAGACACGCTGATTGCCCGTCGGCACCTGAATCAGGCCGATGCCTGGGTGGTCTACCACCGCGGTCATGAGGGTGTATCGCGTGAGGCGCTGGCCGAGCAGTTACCGGGTGAAGCCCGCCTCGACCGGGTGCTGCTGGGTTCCGCCGATGACCAGGGGCAGGGCAGCGCCAGCATTGTTCTGTATCGCTGAGGTGGCCTGAACCCCGGGTAATGTCTATAATGCGCCGCCCACACACCGCACAATTTGAAATGTGACGCAGAGAGGATCCATGGCCAGAGTTCGAACCCGTGTTGCACCGTCTCCGACCGGCGACCCGCACGTCGGGACCGCCTACATCGCGCTGTTCAACCGCGCGTTTGCCAAGAGCCAGGGCGGCGACTTCATTCTCCGTATTGAAGACACCGACCAGGCGCGCAGTACGGCGGAATCCGAACAGGCCATTCTGAAGGCACTGCGCTGGCTCGGCCTCGACTGGGACGAAGGCCCGGACGTCGGCGGCGACCATGGCCCGTACCGCCAGAGCGAACGGTCTGACATCTATCGCGGCTATGCCGATGAGCTGGTGGAGAAAGGCCACGCGTTCCATTGCTTCTGCACCGCCGAACGGCTCGACGCCATGCGCCGCGAACAGCGCCTGAACGGCCAGCCGCCGGGCTATGATGGCCGCTGCAAGGGCCTGTCGGCCGATGAAGTGAGCAGGCGTCACGCCGAAGGCGAACAGTCGGTTATCCGTATGGACGTGCCGCGCGAAGGCGCCTGTGAAGTGCGCGACATGCTGCGCGACCCCATCGAGATCGAATGGAAGCAGGTCGACATGCAGGTGCTGCTCAAGTCCGACGGCCTGCCCAGCTACCACCTGGCCAACGTTGTTGACGACCACCTGATGGGCATCACCCACGTGATCCGCGGCGAAGAGTGGATTTCCTCGACGCCCAAGCACATTCTGCTGTATCAGTACTTCGGCTGGGAGGCGCCCGAGTTCTTCCACATGCCGCTGCTGCGCAACGCCGACAAGTCGAAGCTGTCGAAGCGCAAGAACCCGACGTCCATCGATTACTACTACCGCCTTGGTATCCTGCCCGAAGCGCTGGTGAACTACCTCGGCATGATGGGCTGGACTATGCCCGATGGCGAAGAGAAGTTCACCGTGCAGGAAATGGTCGACAACTTCGACATCAACCGGGTGTCGCTGGGTGGCCCGGTGTTCGACACCGGCAAGCTGGACTGGCTGAACGGGCGCTACCTGCGCGAGAGCCTGAGCCCGGAGGACTTTGCCAAGCGCCTGATGGACTGGGCCTACAACAGCGAGTACATCATGCAGTTCCTGCCACTGGTGCAGGAACGGGTTGAGCGCCTGAGTGATGTCGCGCCGCTCGCCGCCTTCTTCTTTTCCGGCATGCCAGATGTCAGTGCCGAAGACTTCGAACACAGGAAGATGGACAACGAGACCGTGCGCAAAGTGCTGCAGCTCACCCTGTGGAAGCTCGAAACCGAGCGCCACTGGGACAAGGAGCACATCATGGCCGACATCAAGGCCATTGGTGACCACCTCGGCCTGAAGCTCAAGGACGTACTGGCGCCCATGTTCGTGGCCATCACCGGATCACCGCGCTCGGTATCGGTACTGGAAGCCATGGTGATTCTCGGCCCGGACATGGTGCGCGCGCGGTTGCGCCACGCAATTGAAGTGGTCGGCGGCTTCTCCAAGAAAGAACTCAAGCGGCTGGAAAAAGAGTTCAGCGATATCGGGGCGTTTCTCGACTGACACCGCCCCCGGTGGCACCGTAACGCCCGGTGGGCCGGCCTAATCCGGTCGGCCCGCCCATCCTCCTTTCCTTTGGGATACCTTTCATGGACGACGTCACCCTCCTGCAGATTCTGATCGCCAATGGCGTGATTCTGCTGGGGTCCTGTCTGCAGGGCATTGCCGGCTATGGCATCGGCACCCTGTCGGCACCGCTGTTGTTTCTGATCAGCCCGCTGTTCATTCCCGGGCCGCTCACGCTCAATGCGCTGCTGCTCACCGTGTTCATGCTCATGCGTGACCGCACGTCACTGCAGTTGCGCGCCGTTCGTTTTGCCGTCGGTGGCGGGGTATTGGGCACGATCGCCGCGGCCATCACGCTCATCTGGCTTACGGCCACCGGCTTCGAGCTGATCTTTGGTGTACTGATCCTGGTCGGTGTCGCACTCAGTGTGGCCGGCCTGCGGCCGCGGCTGACGGCGCGTAACAGCTTCATGGCCGGCGCCGCTTCGAGCTACATGGGCACCATCACGGCCGTCGGCGGCCCCGCCATTGCCATGGTGTATCAGAACGAAAAAGGCCCGCTGATCCGGGCCAATTTGTCGGCGTTCTTTCTGCTGGCGACCTTCCTGACCCTGGCAGCACTGGTGGCCAGTGGGTATCTCGGCACGCGGGAACTGCTGCTCGCGCTCAGCATGGCGCCCGGCACGGTCATCGGTTTCGGGCTTTCCGGGCGCCTGGTGCACCGGGTCCCCATACAGGCCATGCGGCCCATTATCCTGAGCATTGCCGGTGTGGCCGGCGCGGCGGCACTGATTCGCGGGTCGCTGGCGTTGCTCGGTTAGGACTGGTCCGCCGGGTCATCCGCGTCTGACGGCTCGAACAGGTCGTCAGAACGGTCGTCATTGTCGGTATCAGTTTCTGCTCCCGCGCTGCTGCGCGGCAGCTCCATCCGTGCCCGCTCCACCAACTCGGTCGGCAGTTCCTTTTTCACCGACACACCCAGTGAGCGGAAGTCATCGGCCTGCTTGATCAGATTGCCCTTGCCGGTGACCAGTTGCCCCATGGCCTTGTCGTAACTGCCACGGGCGGTGTCCAGCTTTTTGCCCACGTCTTCCATGCTCTCCAGAAAGTTCCGCAACTTGTTGTGGAAACTCTCGGCGCGGCGGGCGAGTTCCTCGCTGTGCTTGCTGCGGTCCTCGAAC
Organism: Natronospirillum sp.; assembly: GCA_965602035.1. Lineage (GTDB taxonomy): Bacteria > Pseudomonadota > Gammaproteobacteria > Pseudomonadales > Natronospirillaceae > Natronospirillum. Next base: position 566,264 of record OZ271919.1, read on the forward strand.
TGCCACAGCTGGCGCACGATGTTCAGGCTGGTGAGCAGAGTCGTCGGCGTGGCCACCAGCACGTTGTTTTCGATGGCCCGCTGGAACAGCTTCTCATCCTGCTTGAGCGCCTCCACATAGGCCGACTCGATGGGGATGAACATGATCACCACTTCGGGTGAATTCAGCCCCGGGAGCTGGTAATAGGCCTTGTCGGCCAGCTCGGTGATGCGGTCGCCCACGGCGGCGGCGTGCTGGCTCAGCGACTGCTGGCGGGTCACGTCGTCTTCGGCGTTCACATAGTCCGTATAGGCGTTGAGCGACGTCTTGGCGTCGATGACCAGGTGTTTGCCCTGCGGCAGGTACACCAGTACATCGGGCCGACGACGGCCGTCCTCGGTGCGGAAGCTTTCTTCCCGCACGTAATCCCGGCCCAATTGCAGGCCGGCGCTGTCGAGCACATTGGCCAGCATCAGCTCACCCCAGTTGCCCTGTACTTTCTTCTGGCCGCGCAGGGCGTCCGTGAGCTTGCTGGCCTGGTCGGTGATATCCCGGTTCAGCTTCTGCAATTGCTGCAGTTCGGTTTTCAGGCTGGCGCGCTGTTCCGTCTCCTGGGTGTGCAGGGTCTCGACTTTCTCGCGGAAGCCCTTCATCTCGTTCTGAATCGGCTGCAGCAGCCCGGTGATGTTCTTCTCCGAGAGCTCCGAGAACGCCTTGCCTTTCTTCTCCAGAATCTCGTTGGCCAGGTTCTCGAATTCTTTTTTCAGCTGATCGCGGCTGTCGTTGACCAGCGCCAGCTGTTCCTTGAAGTTGCGCTCGCGCTCTTCCAGCGTGCTTTTCAGCGCTTCATGCTGGCGGTGCAGGGTGCTGTGTTCGCGGCGTTCCTGTTCCAGTGCGTTCTCGGCCCGTTCGAGCCGTGACTGGTAATCGGCAATGCGCGCGTCCAGGCTTTCAATACGGCTGGCCTGGGCGCGGCCATCGGCCACCGAGCGGTTCAGTGCCTGCTGGTTGTCCTCATACCGTTGCGACAGGTCGTCGAGCTGGCCCTGCACCCGTTCCATTTCGCGCTGCGTGGCGTCCATGCGCTGTTCGTTGAGCGCCTGCTCCTTTTCGGCCTGCTGTTTGTCGGCGGCCAATTCGTCGACCGTCTCGCGGGTCTCTGATAGCCGGCGCCACAGCATCACAGCCGTGGTGCCGAGCCCACCAGTGGCAATAACCAGCACCAGGCCAGCCATCTGCAGAAAATCCGGGTCCGCAAACAATGCCGTCCAATCCATTGTGTGTCGTGTCTCCGCTCAGGTTCAGCGGCCCATGATACGGAGTGAGAGCAGGACCGTCACCAACATCTCGGTTTCAGGATCGCCGAGCCCTGCGTATAATCACAGTAGCATTCTGAAACGACAGGACAGTCTCATCATGTTTGAACGCGTAGCGGTGGCACCGGCGGACCCGATTCTGGGGCTCAATGAAGCCTACAAAGCGGACGATCGCCCGGGCAAGGTCAACCTCGGGGTTGGCGTGTTCAAGGACGAGCAGGGCAGAACACCGGTACTGGAGGCGGTGAAAGAAGCCGAGCGCCGCCTGGTCAACACGGAAACCACCAAGGGCTACCTCGCGATTCAGGGCTCGCCCGAATACGCGACAGCCGTGCAGCAACTGCTGCTGGGCCGCGACAACCCCTGGCAGGCCGAGGGCACGGTCTGCACCGCCCAGGCACCGGGCGGCACCGGTGCGCTGCGGGTCGGCGCGGAATTCATCAGGCGCCAGCTGGGCATCGACACCATCTGGGTGTCCGACCCCACCTGGGCCAACCACCAGAACATCTTTAATGCGGCGGGTTTCACCATCAAGACCTACCGCTATTACGACGCCGAGACTCACGGGCTCGACTTCGACGGCATGATGGAAGACCTCGGCAAACTCGGCCCGAACGACGCCGTGGTGCTGCACGCCTGCTGCCACAACCCGTCCGGGGTCGACCCGACCATTGCCCAGTGGGAAAAGGTCGCGGCGTCGCTGCAGCAGACCGGTGCACTGCCGTTCTTCGACTTCGCCTATCAGGGCTTCGGTGCCGGCCTGGAAGAAGACGCCGCCGGCCTGCGCCTGGTACTCAACAAGGTACCCGAGGCACTGATCGCCAACTCATTCTCCAAGAACTTCGGCCTCTATAACGAACGGGTGGGCGCGCTCACCGTAAAAACCGCCAAAGCCGAAGCCACAGAAGCCGTGCTGAGCCAGTTGAAGAGCCTGATCCGCGCGATCTACTCCAACCCGCCCAGCCACGGGGCCGCCATTGTCTATACCATTCTGCAGGATCCGGAACTCACCAAACGCTGGCAGGACGAACTGGCCGGCATGCGCCAGCGCATCAATGGCCTGCGCAACGATCTGGTGACCGGACTGGCAGAACAGGGCGCCAAACGGGACTTCAGCTTCATCGCCGAGCAGAACGGCATGTTCAGCTTTTCCGGGCTCACCAAGGACCAGGTAGAGAAGCTCCGCGACGAATACGGTATCTACATTGTCGGCTCCGGGCGCATCAACGTGGCCGGCATTCGCAAAGAGAACCTGAATACCGTCTGCCGGGCGATCGCGAGCGTACTCTGAGGTGACGGAACGGGTGACAGACGACGCGTTTCAGGTTGTCTCCAAGTACCAGCCCACCGGCGACCAGCCTACGGCCATAGAGAGTCTGGCCAACGGGCTGGATGCCGGCCTGCGCGCCCAGACCCTGCTCGGGGTCACGGGCAGCGGCAAGACCTATACCATGGCCAAGGTCATCGAACGGGCCCAGCGCCCGGCGATCATCCTGGCGCACAACAAGACGCTGGCGGCACAGCTCTACGGCGAGTTCAAGGAATTCTTCCCGCACAACGCGGTGGAATACTTTGTGTCGTACTACGACTATTACCAGCCGGAAGCCTATGTGCCCTCGTCGGACACCTTTATCGACAAGGACGCCTCGGTCAACGAACAGATCGAGCAGATGCGGCTGTCGGCCACCAAGGCGCTGCTCGAACGCAAGGACTCGCTGATTGTCGCCACCGTGTCGGCCATCTACGGCCTGGGCGAACCCGAATCCTACATGCGCATGATCCTGCACCTGGTTCGGGGCGATCGCATCGACCAGCGCGGCATTCTGCGCCGGCTGGCGGAACTGCAGTACACCCGCAACGACATCGATTTCTTCCGGGGCAATTACCGCGTTCGCGGCGATGTGATCGACATCTTCCCGGCGGAATCCGAGACCGAAGCCCTGCGCATTGAACTGTTCGACGACGAAGTCGAACGCCTGATGCTCTTCGATCCGCTCACGGGCGAAGTCATACAGCCGCTGCAGCGTTACACCATCTACCCCAAGACGCACTATGTCACCCCGCGCGAACAGGTGCTGGAAGCCATTGAGAAGATCAAGGAAGAACTCAAGGAGCGCCTGGAGCAACTGCGCAACGACAACCGCCTGGTGGAAGCCCAGCGGCTGGAACAGCGCACGCTCTATGACATCGAGATGATGCAGGAACTCGGTTACTGCAACGGCATCGAGAACTACAGCCGGCATCTGTCCGGCCGCGCTGCCGGGGCACCGCCGCCGACTCTGTTCGACTACGTGCCCGACAACGCCATTGTGTTCGTGGACGAAAGCCACGCCACGCTGCCGCAGCTCGGCGGCATGTACAAGGGCGACCGCTCGCGCAAGGAAACCCTGGTGGAATACGGCTTCCGCCTGCCATCGGCCATCGACAACCGGCCGCTGCGCTTTGAAGAATGGGAGCGCCTCGCGCCCCAGTTGATCTTTGTTTCCGCCACGCCCGGCCCATACGAGAACCAGCACTCGGACCAGGAAGTGGAACAGGTCGTGCGCCCCACCGGCCTGGTGGACCCGGAGCTGGAAGTGCGGGCCCAGACTACCCAGGTGGACGATCTGCTGCAGGAAATCCACGAACGCGTGCCCAAGGGCCAACGCATTCTGGTGACCACGCTCACCAAACGCATGGCGGAAGACCTCACCGAATTCCTCATGGAAAGCGGCGTACGTGTGCGCTATCTGCACAGTGACGTGGACACCGTCGAGCGCATCGAGATCATCCGTGACCTGCGTCTGGGTGAATTCGACGTGCTGGTGGGCATCAACCTGCTGCGCGAAGGCCTGGACATTCCGGAAGTGGCGCTGGTCGCCATACTGGATGCTGATAAGGAAGGCTTCCTGCGCTCCGATCGGTCACTGATCCAGACCATCGGCCGCGCGGCCCGCAACCTGGCCGGCAAGGCGATAATGTACGCGGACCGCATCACGCCCTCGATGCAGCGCGCCATCGACGAAACCGAACGCCGCCGGGCCAAGCAGATTGCCCACAACGAAGAACACCACATCACGCCCATGGCGCTGGAGAAGTCCGTACAGGACATCATGCAGGGCACCGTGATACCGGGCAAAACCAAGAAACAGACCGGCAAACGCGAAGCCGTGCGCCAGGTGGCGGAAGAAGAGGGCGCCTACAAATCACCCGCCGACATCAGCAAACGCATTCGCCAGATCGAAGACGAAATGCACAAGGCCGCCAAGAACATGGAGTTTGAACGCGCCGCGGGACTGCGCGACGAAATGCTCGAACTCAAAGACCGCCTGCGCGCCGGTGTATAGACTTTACCTCCACACGCTTGCGCTCTCCGACAGAACAGCGGTAGGCTTGATCCAATCAAACCACCAACCCACCGGCATGCAGGGATGTATCGCATCACGCCGGACAACTCAACGGACTGACTATGCTTGACCTCAGGTGCACCGGCAGGCGGTAGCTATCCCATCTCTCACGCCTGCTTCGACGCCCAAATCGCCAACTTATGCTGAATCGACTTCTGCGACACCTGATCCTCGGGCAACGGCTGAATCACCCCATCGTTAACCAACAACCGGTAAATAAACAGATACCGCTCCGCCGCTGAATCCGTCGGCTCAAACTCCGCCGCACCGCGTTCCTCAGCATAGGCCATACCCAGCGACAGCGCCTTCTTGGTCATTTCTTTTTCATTCTGGATCTTCTTCATGCGCGGCCCTCAGTGTTGCAAGCAGGATTTCAGCAGCCCGAGTTGATGGATGCTTCGCGGGCTTATAGGCAGATAGTAGACCCGGAAGCGGAGCGCGTCATCATGGAACATGCATGCAGCCACGATCCTAACTCCTTTTAGCACATTGGGTAGCCAGTCCAGCCTGCGAAAACCGGCCTGCAATATGCGCATGCGCATATCTAAACCGGGATGCAGGCAGACTATCCCCCCAAGGGTCAAAGCAGAATAGGGACCAGCAGCGAGGTTGGTGCGCGTCAAGCCTTGGATAACAAGCGAAAATTGCGTTCTGAATACCAGGATATCGAGAATGCGCATCTGCAAAGTGGGATTCGATGATCCAGCTCGGAAAGTTGAAACTCATCGGGCACTTAGATGGTAGGTTGAGGCGTTGAGCATTGGGATTAACGCGCATGCTCACGAATAAAACTGTTAGCTTTAATTAGGAAATCTATCGATGAGGGGTATTGAAGGAAAAATCACAAAAACACTAGCCACACTAGTTGATGAAAAAGATGTGGCTTCTGGTGATGGCTACCCAGTCGATACCTACCGTGAGCTTGTTGAGTATTGTGCTGCTCTGGCTTATTTAAACAAAGATCACCTTCTATTCTTTAGAGGGCAAGGTGTTGACTTCAAGAACAAAAATGATAAATCAACTTTTTACCCTTCAATATATAGAGGTGATTACCTCCAAAAGAGAGAGGTAGAACATCGATTCGATATATTGAGTCAAGCATCAAGTAAACTTGTTGACCTTCTTAGTACTCGTACAAAAGATGGCACAGGGGAATTAAAAAGGAAGAAATATATTCAATGGAGTATCCTTCAACACTATGAGGTATGTGGAACACCACTTATTGATTTTACCCATTCTTTAAGGGTGGCGTGCTCTTTTGCACAGCTCGAAAATGGAAATGATCATGCTTATATCTTTGTATTCGCATTGCCCTATATTACCAATCGAATCTCGATAAATTCAGAACACGATTTAATCAATATTCGACTCTTAAGTATTTGTCCCCCAGATGCACTTCGACCGTATTTTCAAGAAGGTTATTTAGCTGCCACTTCAGATATAGAACATGAATACGACTCTAAGTCTGAACTAGATTTTAATCGTAGGTTGGTAGTTAAGTTCCGAATCCCAAATACCAGTCGGTTCTGGGGAAGAGATTTTAAAATTATTCCAAGGTCTGCCCTCTACCCAAAAGATGATGTATTCCATAATATTTGTAAAGAGATTGAGGTGGATGTTAAAAGAGAACTTAAACCCGGAGAAATTGGCGAGTTTCTATCTCTCTGGTCAGAAATCGAAGAGAAAGTTGTGTCAATGAATCAACAGGCAAGGGAACATAATACTTTCTTCAGTTCACTGAAGGAGTTGAAGAAATCCGATTATTTTGATTCGAGCCTTATAAATAATATAGACAAGCTTAGGCGCTTCAGAAACGAGCTTGTTCACTCACCCAAACGAATTAGCGATAAAGAAATAACTCCCTATATGGAGTTAATGAGATATGTTACCAATGAAATCAAACGGCAAAGCTAACAATCACAGGCACTGGGACAAATTTTCTGCTGCGCTCCAAATTTGCCCGTGCTGTGGGCGTTAAGTTGCAGAGGAGGACCAATGTACGAAGCAATAGAAGTAAGTTTGGATCGAATCGGTGCGATAATTTCTAGATTTCGCGAAGGTGAGTTCTCAACCATCGATGTTCTCCGGGAGTATGGTGGTGGTTTCTACAGCAATGCTGAGACACCTGCGTACTACTCGTTCAACGCGCAGTTCGGCAAGCTGCTGAAACGAAACGCGGAGACTCTAGGAATTGAAGAGGTTCGGCAAAACGCTGACGGGAAAGATGATAATGGGCGGAATACCACAACTTCAATCTGGCGTCGAGCAACTTAACAAGTCGCTCAAGTTCGCGTCGGCCCTGGGGGACCTCTGCCGGACGGCTTTTCCGCGGGCCTCCAAAGCCGCCGCTTAGCTCAGACGTTAGGCAGCCAAGTTACCCCTCTCTGTCAACGTAGATGTCCAGTCGGCGGTTTCGCCGTTTAACCCCGAGAGAGGGCGCTTTGGACATTCATATGCCACGCTATTCACTGGAACGCAAAGCGGCCGTTCTAAAGAAATTACTGCCACCACATAACCGCACTGTGGTTTCGGTTGCCGCCGAGGAAGGCATTGCCGATGTGACGCTGTACAATTGGTTGAAACAGTGTCGAGAACGAGGTCAGCCTGTGCCCGGAGAGACGAGAACCGGAGACGATTGGTCTGCCGAAGCCAAACTGGCGGTGGTGATAGAAACCGCCCCGATGTCTGAGGTGGAGCTGAGCGAATACTGCCGCAAGAAAGGCCTGTACCCAGAGCAGATTGAGCAATGGAAAGCGGCTTGTCTATCCGGTGCCGGTCAGCAACAGGACGAGCAGAAAGCCGCTCAGGCCCAGAGCAAGAATCAGCGGAAAAAGATCCGTAAGCTCGAAGCGGAACTGCGACGTAAGGATCATGCATTGGCCGAGACCACCTCATTGCTGGTGCTGTCAAAAAAGCTCGAAGCCTTGTATGGGAAGGATCCGAACAACGGCGACGACTGACGCCGTTGAGGGAACGTACAAGGCTCCTGGCCTGGTTCGATGAAGCCGTGGCGCATGGTGCCCGGCGCTTCAAAGTGGCGGAGCTGATGGGGCTCAGCCAGCGCACACTGAAACGCTGGCGTAATGCCGCCGGCAAGGTGCTGGAAGACGGCCGACCGAGTGGGTTGAAACCGGTCCAGCCAAAACAACTGACACGCGAGGAAGAGGACCGGATTTTGATTATCTGCAACATGCCGGTTTACCGCAGCCTGCCGCCCTCGCAGATCGTGCCGAAGCTGGCCGACCTGGGTGTGTATGTGGCCTCGGAATCGACGTTCTATCGCGTCCTGAAAAAGCACAGCCAAGTGAACGAGCGAGGTCGGGCCAACAAGCGCCAGAAGCGCCCGGCGCCGGATACCTTTATCGCAACCGGGCCCAATCAGGTGTACACGTGGGACATCAGTTACATGCCGTCTGCGGTGAAAGGTCAGCACTGGTATCTGTACCTGGTCCTCGACATCTACAGCCGCAAAATGGTCGCCTGGGAAGTTCATGACTGTGAGTCCGGGCAATTTGCAAAAGAGCTCATAGAACGCGCTCTGCTCCGTGAGAACTGCTGGGATAACCCACCGGTACTGCACTCGGATAACGGCGCGCCCATGACGTCATACACGCTGCGCTCACGCTTGGGTGAATTGGGTATGCTGATGTCGTATAGCCGACCCAGAGTCAGCAATGACAACCCGTACTCAGAAGCGGCCTTCCGGACGGTGAAATACTGCCCCAAATGGCCGTCAAAGGGCTTCAAGTCCATTGACCATGCCCGAAAGTGGATGCTGGAGTTCGAGTACGCGTACAACGAAATTCATCTCCACAGTGGTATCAACTTCGTTACCCCAGGTGCTCGGCACCGGGGCGAAGACCAAGCCATTCTGGAGCAACGTGAGCGGGTGTATCAGGCGGCAAAAGCCAAGCACCCGGAGCGTTGGTCCGGTAGTACCCGGGACTGGAGTCCGATCACGGAAGTGGCATTGAATCCAACCCGGGAGCAACCAGAGAGACACGCGGCTTAGTGAACGTGTTTAATGGACAGCTACGTTGAAAAACAGCGTTACCCACGAAGAGTAGCGGCCATAGATGGTGAAGAAGAAAAATCTAAGCAATCCCTTTTCTACAGGCGGTGGCGGTGTTCATTTTGAAGCGCATGTCCAGGCGTCTTTTGTTGCGCTGATGCTCACTGGCGGTCACGCCCCTTGTCTTCCCTGTTGGCCGATTGCGGAAATCAAACTTCAGGGCAAGATCGACGGCTTTGATACAGACGACCTTGTTGTTGTCGTAGAAAACTTAAACAGCGATGAAAGGCGGAAACTTCTCGGGCAGATCAAGCATTCCATTGCCATCACGCAGGGCAGCGCCCTGTTTGGCGAGGTGATGCAGGCCGCCTGGAATGATTTCAACAATCCTAAGGTGTTCTCTAGGGATAAGGATATTATTGCATTGATCACAGGACCGCTCAGCGTGACCGATGCACACAATGTGCAATGGTTGCTGAACCAGGCGAGGCACACCAAAGACGTTGATGAGTTTTTCAGAAACGTCCAGCAGGCAAATTTCAGCCCACCCAAGAGTGCCGAGAAACTGGAGGTCATTCAGCATCACCTGAAGGCAGCAAATGGCGGCAACGATGTTTCAAGGGACGAACTATATGACTTCCTGAACCACTTTCATCTACTCGGCTACGATTTTGGTAACGAGTTCGGTGTTGTCCTGTCTCTGCTGCATTCCCACATTTCCCAGTTCCAGCAGCAGTCTCCGCAGTGGGTCTGGTCACGGGTTGTCGATATCGTACAAACATGGAATCAGGATGCCGGCACCATCACACCCAGCAAGATCCCGGACGATCTTTTGGATGCCTTTAAACAAAAAGCTGTGGCGGAGATGCCCGAGGAGTTCAAGGCTGCACAGGAGAAACCTAAAACCGATTGGACTCAGCACCCGGACGCCACCTATTTGGCCCTAGCGGTCCTGATTGGGAGCTGGAACGAAAAAAGTGAATGTGACCTCGAGGCGATAACCCAACTGCTTGGCATCAGTTATGACGAATGGTTAAAGAAGGCACGGGAAATATTACACTGCCCTGACAGCCCGTTGTCTCTCAGAAACGGCATCTGGAAAGTTGTTAATCGAGCCGAGCTTTGGAGTCTGCTGGGATCGCGCATCCTTGATCAGAACCTCGACACGCTCAAGTCGCTTGCTATTTCCGTACTGAAGGAGCCAGACCCCGCATTTGAACTGCCCGCTGAAGAGCGATACGCGGCAAGCATTCATGGCAAGGTGCTAAAATGTTCACACGTGTTGCGACAAGGCATTGCCGAGGGTTTGGCTATTCTGGGCAGCCAACAGGAGGCGTGCGCTAACTGCTCGCAAGGGCAAGCTGAAGCAACCTGCGTATTGGTGATACGTGAACTCCTGACCGATGCTGACTGGGTTTTGTGGGGCAGCCTGAACGGTTTGCTGCCCACTCTGGCCGAAGCCGCCCCGGGTGAATTTCTTGATGTGGTCGAGAAGGCGATGCGTCTGACGCCCTGTCCTTTCGATGAGCTTTTTTCCCAGGAAGGCAACGGCATCACCGGCGGTAATTATTTAACCGGACTGCTCTGGGCGCTGGAAGGATTGGCTTGGGATGAACAATATCTGGTTCGCGTCTGTGTTGCGCTTGGTGAACTTGCCAGCCATGACCCCGGCGGCCAGTGGGCTAATCGCCCAGCAAATTCGCTTGCAACCATTTTGCTACCCTGGCTTCCGCAAACACTGGCATCTGTTGACAAGCGCAAGGTGGCGGTGCGTACGATCCTACAGGAATGGCCCGATATCGCCTGGAATCTGATCATTCAGCTTCTGCCCGGCCAGCACCAGACCTCATCTGGATCGCATAGACCAACCTGGCGAAAGATCATCCCCCATGATTGGGAAAAAGGCGTAACGCATAAGGAATACTGGCAGCAGGCATCTTTTTACGCGGAACTTGCGGTGGCTTCCGCTGGTCAAGATACCGCTCGGCTTTCCGCATTGATTGATCATTTTGATAACCTGCCTGAACCTGCTTTTGATCAACTTCTCCAGGTTCTTGCCTCCAAACCCATTTCAAAACTCCCCGAAGAGCAACGACTTTCGATTTGGGACCATCTTACGAAATTTACAAACAAACACCGACGGTTCTCCGATGCGAAATGGGCATTGCCCGACGAACTGATTACCAGCATTGAACACGTTGCCGAGCAACTTGCCCCCACCAACCCGTTCAATTTATATCAGCACCTTTTTACAGATCGTGACTTTGATCTCTACGAAGAGAACGGCGATTGGGAGGAGCAGCGAAAGAAACTCAACACCCTACGCGAAACGGCTATTTCAGAAATCTTTCATCAAGATGGTGCCGATGGTGTTATCCGATTTGCTGAATCAGTTTCCTCAGCCGGTCAGGTAGGGCAAGCGCTAGGGGTTATTGCTGATTCAGTCATTGAGCACACCCTTTTGCCTCCCTTCCTGGATTCAGCGGACAACAAACGCAAGGCCTTGGTGAGCGGTTTTATCTGGAGGCGTTACCATCTTAAAGGCTGGGAGTGGTGCGACGACCTCGATAAATCTGGTTGGACGCCCGAGCAAGTAGGACAATTTCTGGCTTATTTGCCATTTACCAGAGAAACATGGGATCGTGCTTCTGAATGGCTTCAGGCACAAGAGTGTGAATACTGGACCCGCACCGGCGCGAATGCCTATCAGGCCGATGGTGATCTTGCCGATGCGATTGAGAAACTGATTGAACATGGCAGACCACGTGCGGCAATCAACTGTCTGGACAGGATGCGCCATGCCAAGCAGCCAATCGATAGTAACCAATGTGTTCGAGCGTTGCTTGCAGTGCCCTCCTCCAGTGAGCCCAGCTACGCCATGGACGGGTACCACATCGTCGAACTGATCAAGTTTCTTCAGGCAGAGCCTTTAGTGAACCAGAACGATCTCTTCAGGGTTGAGTGGGCATATGTTCCTTTGCTCGACCGTGATAGAGGTGCCGCGCCCCAACTCCTTGAAAGCAGGTTGGCCAATGACCCCGAGTTCTTTTGCGAGGTAATTCGGCTTATCTACCGCTCCAAGAAAGAGGGTCAGCCGCCGAGAGAACCAACCGAGGAATCAAAGGAAATTGCAACAAATGCCTGGCGGCTACTGAATGAGTGGAAGACACCGCCTGGAACACAACAAGATGGAACGTTTAACGAAGAGCGCTTTACTGAATGGGTCCAAAGGGTAAAGGAAGCCTGTACGGAATCCGGCCACTTGGAAGTTGCACTCATCAATATTGGCGAAGTGTTGATTCATACCCCACCCGATCCGGACGGCTTATGGATACGCCGCGCGGTCGCTGCCGCACTGAATGACCGTGAGGCCGATGACATGCGAGACGGTTACAGGACGGGGACATACAACTCACGCGGTGTTCATTGGGTTGACCCAACTGGAAAACCGGAGCGAGAACTGGCTGACCAGTTCCGAAGCAAAGCCGAGGATGTAGAGAACGCAGGTTTTCAGCGATTTGCCGCTACCTTGCGAGGTTTGGCGGACGGCTATTACCGAGAGGCAGAACGAATAATTGACGATCATAAAGACCCGGATGATGACTAATAGCAATGCCTAACAAGGCCGTAAACGCGGACGTATTTTTCGCTCGCTGCGCTCACCAAAAATACGCCGGTTACGGCTAGCGTTAGGTTGTATGAGAAACACATTTTTAGAGCCAATCCCTGAACTCGAACTGGCAGCGGAGCTGCTAGACCAAGCGGCAGACGCAGCTTTAGCCCGTAATCCCGATGTTGCGCGATCATTACTGATCGAGGCCGATATGCCTGCCATCTGTGCGTACGAGCGAAAAATCACAGGTGCCATTACGGTAGAAATCCACTGGCAATTAGCTTTACCGCGACGCGATTTACTCTCGGAAAACCGTGAAAAGCTCCGCATGCCCACGGTGCGAGAAGAGAGAGCCATCGCTATCCGTGATGGTTGGAGATGTCGTTTCTGCGGTTGCCGTGTTATCTCTAAGAAAGCACGAAACGTGCTACACAAGCTCTTCCCCGATGAGGCGCGCTGGGGTCGTAGGAATTCTGAGAAGCATTGCGCATTATCAGCTCTTACCGCCTCACTCGACCATATATTACCCCATAGCCGTGGTGGAGATAACGATCGAAGTAACCTCGTCACAGCTTGCGGACCTTGTCAATTTGGTAGAAATCAATGGACACTGAAGGAAGTTGGGTTTAACGATCCTCGAGAAAGAGCACCCATCAAAGACAAATGGGATGGCCTGACAAGGTTATTGTCCCATGGCGAACTGAAAACCTAACAATGCGCGCCACTCGGGCGGTGAACTTGCCCCGATAAAACGGACACCTCAAAACCACCTGGAGGTGTCCCATGCCAAAGTCGAACCTAGCCAAGAAGACCCGGCAGTACAGTCTGGAGTTCAAGCGTAAAACGGTCGAGATGACGTTCAACCCGGAAGTTCTGATCAGGGAGGTTGCAGAGAGAATGGACATTCATCCATTCATGCTGTCACGCTGGCGCAAGGAATACAGAGAAGGCCTGTTGAAGCCTTCACGGAGGCGTAAGGCAGTGACAGCGAAATCCCCCAGGCCTAAGAAGCCTGAGCGTCAGGCGGAGCCACAAGAAGCCGCGGAAGTGAAACAGTTGCGCAAGGAAAACGAGCAACTGAAGCGGGAAAACGACCTGTTAAAAAAGTGGCAACGGTTTCTGTCGGAAGCACACAAGACAGATACCGATTCATAAAGTTGCATGGTTCAACCTTCGGTGTGCGCTTTTTGTGTCACTGGTTCCGGGTGTCACGGAGTGGTTATTACGATTGGCTGAACCGGCCAGTGAGCCAGAGGTGCCAGGAAAACCTGAGGCTGCGCCAACGGATCGCGGAAATCTTTTCAGCGAGTAAGGGGCGATATGGGGCTCCTCGAGTCTTCCAGGCTCTCCAGCAACAGGGACAGAAGGTCAGCCGCAAGCGAGTGGCGCGGTTGATGCGGGAGGGCCGAATGAAAGCCCGAGTAGCACGCGTTTACCGGCGATCACCGGGAACGGATCGGTTTTATACGAAGCACAACAATCTGATTCTGAATGCACCGACGCCTACGGCCATTAACCAACATTGGGTAGGCGATCTGACATACATTCGGGTCGGAAAAAAGTGGCGGTACTTATCGGTGGTAATGGACCGGTTTTCCCGTCGGATCGTCAGTTGGCGGCTGAGCCATGAAAAAACAGCGATGCTGACCCGGTTGGTCCTGCGGGCTGCTGTGGACGACCGGCAACCTTCACCGGGTCTGATCTTCCACACGGACCGGGGGTCGAGTACGGCGCCCACGATGTTCAGGAATTACTGAGACGCTATGGAGTGCGAAGCAGCATGAACCGCCCAGGGCAATGCACTGATAATAGTTATGCCGAGTCGTTCTTTCATTCGCTGAAAGCCGAATTAATACATGGCGCTGTCTACAATACTGACCACGGACTGCAGGTAGCAATTCGAGATTATATCGATGGTTTCTATAACCCGGCACGCCTGCATTCTGGTATCGGATACCGTAGCCCGATAGAGTATGAACAGAGCGTCGCTTAACCAAAACGTGCCCGTTTTTGTCGAGACAAAATCACCGCTTTTTTCATCGCGGCTTCGCCGAAATTCCAAAGCCGCAGGTGCTGAGGGCGTAATGAAAACACACTGAATCGCCAGAAGGTGTCATTTTGAAGGTTTTATTTTGGAATACGAATAAAAAGAAAGTAGATCACCTGCTTGCTTCCTTGGCAACCTCAGGTAAAGTTGATTTATTTATCTTGGCAGAATTCGATGTGTACGAAAATAATTTCCTTGCATTGGTAAATACAGATCAAGATACATTCGAAGAAATTCCCCAAATCGGATGTAATAGAATAAACATTTATATAAGGTCGGGGATTTCAACCTATGAGCACGGCCCGGAATCAAGCTATTTCACATCAAAGAAGTTGATTCTTTCAGGTGACTTTTCAATGCTATTGGTGGGTGTTCATTTCCCTAGCAAATTGTATCAGTCAGAACAAACACAATTGTTAGAGGCGACTGAGTTAAAGAGAGAAATAGGAGATGCTGAAAGTACTTTGGGGAATCAAAATACCTTCATAGTTGGCGATTTTAACATGAATCCTTTCGAAACCGGTATGGTTGGTGCGTCTGCATTTCATTCTATACCTTGTGAGAAAATAGCTTGTTCAGGAGGCAGAGTAATAAAAGGTCGTGAACATAAGTTCTTCTATAACCCAATGTGGAACCTTTTTGGAGATAGAGATAAGAATCCTGGTAGTTACTTTTTTCGCTCATCTGAGCAAACAGTTTACTATTGGAATATTTTCGATCAAGTAATACTTAGGCCAGATTTAGTGCCAATGTTTGAAAAAAATAGCCTAAAATTATTGCAGGAAATCGATGGATTTTCTTTGGTTAACGATTCTGGAATACCAAATCTTAGTGACCATTTACCTATTATATTCAAATTTAATTTGAGCGAGGTGTCTGAACATGAAGAATTTGTGGCCTGAAGAATTTAAACCTAACGAGGTCAATCCTCCTAAGAAAATATTAGATGAGCAATCGGGTCTATTGCCAAAACTGACGGGTGATATGGTATATGCGAAAGTTAAGGAAATGGGCGGAGTAGATGCGATAATGAGAGGTCATAATAATGATTTTAGTTATTCCTATTATTTACTTGGCAAATTCCTAAAAAATTATTCATTTAAGGTTTTTGATTTTTCGCACTCAATAACAATGTATCCAGTCGATGTTAGTATAGATGAAGAAATAGCAAAGGAGCTGGATGCTGGAATAGACTCTAGAATTGAAAACGAAGATGAATTTATCAGGTTTATTGGCGCTATCTTTAAAAGTGAACGGATAAAGTCTATTATCGGCTCGATAATACAGCTCTCAGGAACAAAGTAAGGTGCATAACAAGTCGTTTAAAATTGTCCGCCAAAAATAGGCATAGTTTAACTTTAACGATAGGGGTCATGTAGGTCAAGACAAGGGAGTGTGACATGGATATTGAAATTAGTAACTGCAATAACATTGATTACGGGGTAATAAAAATTGAGGAAGGTGCACTTAATATTAAATACGCAATCAATGGTACAGGTAAAAGCACTGTCTCGAAATCAATTCAGAAGTCAGTCTCATCAAGGCTCAATAATACCAACGATTTGATAGACCTCTTGCCTTTCAAGGGGTTGGGAGATGATTCTATTTCTCCAGAAGTTGTGGGGTGCGAAGCCTTAAATAGCATAAAGGTTTTTGACGAGTCTTACATTAATGATTTTGCTTTTCAGCCAGACGAATTACTAAAGGGAAGCTTTGATATCCTCGTCAGAGATGAGCAGTACGACTCCGTTATGGCCGAGATAGAAGAGTTAGTATCTCAAATAAAGAAGCACTTTCAAGAAGATGAAGAGATAGAAGCACTGATAGCTGACTTTGACGAATTGAGTAGTAGCTTTGGCAAGCCAACTAAGAGAGGTTTACATGGATCTAGCGCAGTGGCTAAAGCTCTCAAGGGAGGGAATAAGGTAGTTAACATTCCCGAGGGACTTGAACTATACCAAAACTTTATTCAAGGAGAGAAAAATGTTAGCTGGATGAAGTGGCAGTTGGACGGAGCGCAGTTTCTAGATGATTCTGATAACTGCCCTTACTGCGTCAATAATGTGAAAGACGTAAAAGATACAATAAAACGCGTTGGAGAAGTTTACGATCCAAAGTCTATTCAGAATTTAAATAAGCTTGTTCAGGTTTTTAAGCGACTAGATAGATACTTTTCAGAAATAACAAGGGTAATAATAAATGATTTCGTTTCCAGTGTTGATGGTTACACAGAAGAACAGACTGGTTATCTTCTTGAGGTAAAAGGCCAAATAGATCGGCTTAACAGTATGTTTAAGCATCTAAAAGATATTGGATTTTTCGCGTTTAAAGACGTTGATAAAGTAATTGATGAGTTGATGAAGTACAAAATAGATCAAAATCTATATTCGCATCTACAGTCAGACGAAACTCTCTCAAAAATAGAAAAAGTTAATCATTCAATAGATGAACTTATACAAAAAGCAGGCCAGTTGCAGGGAAGAATAGCGATTCAAAAACGACATATTGATGAGGTTGTGAAGGAAAACGAGCAAGCAATTAACTCGTTTCTCAAAAATGCTGGTTATAGGTATACTGTCAACCTCATGGAAGACGACTCTGGGAAATACAAGCTAAAACTGGTTCACACTGACCTTGAGTCAGTAGAGGTGTCTGGTGTTAAAGATGTGCTCAGTTATGGTGAGAAGAATGCTTTTGCGCTGGTGCTATTTATGTTCGATGCAGTCAAAGATTCTCCAGACTTGATCGTCCTTGATGACCCGATTTCCTCTTTTGACAAAAATATAAAGTACGCAATTGTTGAGATGCTTTTTAGAAAAGAGAAATCTTTTCGGGGTAAAACTGTTTTGTTACTTAGTCATGATTTCGAGCCAATTGTTGATATGCTTTATCACCATACAGACAGGTTTGAAAGGCCCGCTGCTTCTTTTCTGCTAAATGATAGCGGTCAACTAGTAGAGATAGGCATTGACAGAGACGATATCATGACGTTTTTGGATGTTAATAATTCAAATATTAAAAGCGATACTAGCCTAGTAACCAAGCTTGTCTATCTACGTAGAACCTATGAGATTCTTAATTCGAGGGGAATGGCTTACCAATTGGTATCAAACGCCCTCCATAAAAGATCGTTTCCTATATTATTCGAGTGTGGAACACCCCGTGAAATGACCGCAGCAGAAATACAGGAGGCAGAAACTGAAATCCAGCAGCATGTTCAAGAATTCAACTATTCAGAATTTATTCAGTTGATTAATGACAACTCAGCTATGATCGAACTGTACAAATCGTGTGGAAATAATTATGAAAAGTTGCACATATACAGAATTATATCAGATGGCAATAATGATGCAGATCACACGGACGTGGTGCTGAAGTTTATTAATCAAGCTTTCCATATCGAAAACGACTACATTTATCAGCTTAATCCAGCAAAGTACCAAACGGTACCACAGTACATTGTAGAAGAATGTGATCAGCACATTGCGGCCTTGCATGAAAACATCTAACAAACGGCTGCTGTCGGACTGTGAACTTGCCCCGATAAAACGGATACCTCATAACCAGCTGGAGGTGTCCCGTGCCAAAGTCGAACCTGGCTAAGAAAACCCGGCAGTACAGCCTGGAGTTCAAGCGTAAAACGGTCGAGATGACCTTCAACCCGGAGGTGTTGATCCGGGAGGTTGCAGAGAAGATGGACATTCATCCGTTCATGCTGTCACGCTGGCGCAAGGAATACAGAGAAGGCTTGTTGAAGCCGTCACGGAGGCGCAAGACAGTGACTCAGAAGCCCCCCCCCCCAAACCGAAAGCCGAGCGTCGTGAACCTTCGGCGCCGCAGGAAGCCGCTGAAGTGAAACAGTTGCGCAAGGAAAACGAGCAACTAAAGCGGGAAAACGACCTGTTAAAAAAGTGGCAACGGTTTCTGTCGGAAGCACACAAGACAGATACCGATTCATAAGGTTGCATGGTTCGACCTTCGGTGTGCGCTTTTTGTGTCACTGGTTTCGGGTGTCGCGGAGTGGTTATTTCGATTGGCTGAACCGGCCAGTGAACCAGAGGTGCCAGGAAAACCTGAAGCTACGCCGACGGATCGCGGAAATATTCTCAGCGAGTAAGGGCCGATATGGGGCTCATCGAGTCTTCCAGGCGCTTGATGCAGGAAGGCCGAATGAAAGGCCGAGTAGCACGTGTTTACCGGCGATCACCGGGAACGGATCGGTTTTATACGAAGCACAACAATTTGATTCTGAATGCACCGATTCCTACTGCTGTAAATCAACAGTGAGTAGGCGATCTGACATACATTCGGGTCGGAAAAAGTGGCGGTACTTATCGGTGGTAATGGACCGGTTTTCCCGTCGGATCGTTAGCTGCCGACTGAGCCAGGAAAAAACGGCGATGCTGACACGGATAGTACTGCGAGCAGCAATGGAGGCCAGACAGCCGGCCCCCGGGTTGATCTTCCACACGGACCGGGGTGTTGAGTACGGCGCCCACGATGTTCAGGAACTACTGAGACGCTACTGAGTGCGAAGCAGCATGAATCGCCCTGGCCACTGCACAGACAACGGTTATGCCGAGTCATTCTTTCACTCGCTGAAAGCCGAATTAATACATGGCACTGTCTACAATACTGACCACGGTCTGAACGCAGCAATACGAGATTATATCGATGGTTTCTATAACCCGGCACGCCTGCATTCTGGTATCGGATACCTGAGCCCGATAGAGTATGAACAGAGCGTCGCTTAACCAAAACGTGTCCGTTTTATCGGGGCAAGATCACCTTTACGCCGCTTCTCTCTGTAAAGGCCACCGGTGCGCTCTGCGTTAGCTATATAGAGGTCTGAGTCATGTTCGAGATCCATCCTTCTGCTAAAAGCAACTTCGACTCTAAGGCTGAGTGGATCATGGACCTTTTAGCGGAAGTGCCAAGAGAGCCGGAACCAAAGAGGAAATTTATTTCTGATGTTCATGTCGCCACCACAATCACCGATAATGAAATTATTGGGCCGCTTAAAGAGACTATAAGCGATTATAGAGGGAAAACTGTTGGACGATTCTTTTCGTTTGACACTAAAAGATACGGGTTAAAGGATGAAGCTCATTCAGAACTAGTTAAGTTATCTGAATCTATTCAAAGACTTCCAGCATTTCGAGAAAAGATAAGCCAGAATTTTGTCGAAGAAAGCATGTTTTCTTGGCTAGAAAAAAGGTTTACCGGAAAATGTAATGAAAACTCATTCATTGAAACGCTTGTTGAAGAAGCATCAAATGTGGTAAAGCCAGTTACCATTAGTGTTCCGGTAGCAAATACTGTTGTTGAGGCTCCGTTCAGGTTCTGCGGTGCAGTGATAAAGAATGTAGAAAAGTCAATGGTCGATAAAATGGCGGATTCTGGGAGTTCAATATTTGATGAAGAAAATAGGGCGGATTTAGAAAGGTTCATCGATGATTTTCGAAGAAAGTATCAAGGATACGCGGTTATTGAATTAAAGTTAGAGTGCGAGCCAGAATATGCCAACGAATTCAGTTTGAATGCTGCTAACAAAATCACCGACCTTCTCGGCATTTACTCAGGGGCAGTATTGATGCCTGATGTCAAGTGCGTCTCGAGAGCCAAGGGTACAGAAAATATTGCTCAATTCACCACCATATGTATGGGCGAAAGTGGTTATGTAAATATCACTAATGGGATACTGGATAGTGCATCAGCAAAAACTTGGTTTATTTCAAAATCAGATTTGGATGCTTACGTTAAAGCTGGCCTAGGAACAATTTCTGAAATTGTGGCTAAGGATAAGGTTAATGGTTTCGAGTCTACAGTTCTAAATATGGCCTTACTATATTCAAAATCAGCTTTCACATCTGATCCTTTAGAGAAGCTTGTCTACATGCTGTCGGCATTGGAGGCCACTCTTTTAAAAAATGAGAATGAACCTATCCAGCAGAATATATCTGAGCGAATGGCATTTTTTATATCAGAAAAACTGAAAGAGCGAAAAGATATCATTAAAAACATAAAAAATGTTTATGGTTTGCGTTCGAGATATTTGCACCATGGCCACTCCAGCAACGAGATCGGTGAACTGTCTACGTTTTTCTTCAATGTTTGGATGTTCTACGTTCAATTGGTGACAAATGTGCGAATTTTTAAAGATAAAAGCGAGTTTCTGAATGCTATTGATGACCATAAACTGGGGTAATATCTAACCAGTTGCTGCACGCGGATAAATTGCTCGCTATGCTCCTAATTTACCGGTGAGCAAGGCGTTATAAGCTCATAAAGCTCGGAGAATTCTCTTGAATTTCTACACCAGAGAAGAGTTATCGCCTACGGTTGTCTGTCTTATACAAGGTACTGGCGATGGTAAATCCGAAATAGGCACTGGTAGCCTGATTGTTACGGAAGACCGGTTTTATTTGGTAACCGCAGAGCATGTTGCACGGAACATGCATAGATCTGGAGGATTTATTCTCTCAGATGAAAATGATAGACCGGTAAGAATATCTTGGTCGCAGGTGACGAAAATCCACGGATCGTCCATTCCATGGATTTACCATGAAGACGCGGATTTAGCTTTGCTTCTCATTAATCCAAGCGAAGAACTTTTCAAAAATCATTTTCAAAAACGCTTTGTTCCCATAAGCGTGTTTAGCTCAGATAGAAAACCTCCATCTAGGGATATCATTTTAACATCTGTCGGATTCCCAATGGGTCTAGGAGTTGGAGAGTATTTGTCTCCACTTACATTTGATTCAAAGGCATCAAGCGGATTCATTACACTCAATAGAGCCGACACAAATAACCCATGTACCTTTTTCATTCTCGAAAAGCCAAGCGTAGGCGGTTACAGCGGCTGTGCTGTATATGACACCTCAGTACACAAGTTTGGGTCTATGACCACAACTGGAGATGGCACAAAGTGCTATGGCTTCATGCATGGAACTATTAGTGATAACACTGGCGGTAAGCTTGCAATGGTAACGCCTAGCTATTACCTGTTTGAGCTAATTGAAGCATGTAAAAAAATAGAGACACATTTGTTGAAGCCACCGAGTAGAAACGAGCCGTGCTACTGTGGAAGTGAAAAAAAGTACAAGCACTGTCATGGCCGCTTATAACAATCGTAACCACGCGGATAATTTTCCGCTGCGCTACAAATTGCCCAGTGTTGCGGGCGTTCTACTTTGGAGAGTGTAATTGGCTGAGTATATTTATGCATTAATGCTTACATATCTAGCATTCATTTTCGCGGTTCTTTCACCTGGTCCAAATGTTCTTGGTGTTTTGAGTACTTCTACAGAAAATGGTAGACGTGCTGGTGTACGTTTTGGTTTCGGAATTGCGTTTGGCTCCCTAACTTGGGCATCGCTTAGTGTATTAGGGTTGACGCAGTTTATCGCTCAATTTGGAAATTTTCTATTTATTATTAAAATATTTGGTGGCGTATATTTATTATACTTGGCCTATGTGGCGCTAAGTGCATCAAAGCGAGGCTCAGAATTAAATACTGAGTACAATAATAGATATGGAGCAAGGACGTATTTTTTGCGTGGCTATTTGTTGATGATGACAAACCCCAAGGCTGTTTTGGCTTGGGTGGCAATCGTTTCTTTGTCAACATTTAATGGAGCTCCATTGTGGGTTCCCTTAGCCGCAATTTTTGGAACTTTCTTTCTGTCAGTGTTGATTCACACTATTCTTGCGTTTATTTTTTCCAATAATTCATTCGTGAAATATTACTCGAAATCAAGGGGTCTAATATCAAAGGCATTTGCGATAGTCTACGGTGGACTAGGAGTCAATTTACTAACCTCGAATAACTAAATAGAACAATTGCAAGCACCCGACTCGCAAGTTCGCGGGTGTTGCAGACGTTATGGGTTGAACCTGTCACGCCAATGGCCTGGTACACGCCGGTGATGGGCGAGGGCAATTACAATAATTTGATCGTCGTTTTCGACGGTAATCAGCGAGTATGAAATCCTATGGAGAATAATCTGCCTGGCTCGGGATCTGGCAGACTCGTACGGAACTGGAACCAGTGGAGGATTCGGCTCTATGCGGAGAGTGACGGCTTCTTCAAACGCATCAATCAATTGCTCGCCAAGCCCGGTCATTTCCTGCTCATACCAGGAAGCCGGTTCCTCCAGTTCAATTGCAGCATCCTTGCTGAATCTGACTTGCAAAATTATTTGCTTCTGATTCTGTCTCGGGCGCGAGCCAACGCCCCATCTACCTCAAGGAGTTCTGTTTCTCCGGAGTCGACCAGACGGATTCTCCGACAAATCTCGCGATCCCATGCCTCGAGTACGTCCTGGTCCGAAAGACCGTCCAAACTGGCCACATGGTCTTTGGCGAGAGCAGCGCGCTCCTTCTCGGGAAGCGTCATGGCCGCGTGTCTGAGGTTTTCGAGTTCAAGTGCCGTTATGGGGTGCTCCGAACCGACGGATATGCTTAGATGATGCTACATGTTTCAACCCATAACAAGGTGCATCAGTTCGCGGCCGTTGGCCCCCGGCCATCCCTGACGGGTTGCCGTTGTGCTAGTCGTTATATGCCTATGGAGATGAATTTTGGCAGGTAAGAGAATAGTCTATGATTTCAAGGTTACCCTGCTTGATACGGATCCAGAGGTTTACCGACGTATAGTTGTGCCCGAAAGTTATTCTTTCTGGGACTTGCATGTGGCGATCCAGGATGCGATGGGGTGGTTAGATTGTCACCTCCATGCGTTTCGATTTGTTGAGTCCGGCATCACTGAGGGGATTGGTATCCCGGATGATGACGGATTGGCTGATGTCGAAACATTGCCGGGATGGGAAACGCCAATTGAAGACTATTTCGACGTCGGAGACTCATGTATCTACGAGTATGATTTCGGAGATGGCTGGATCCATAGAATCACGCTTCATGGAATATTTCTTGCGGAAAAAGGGCGCAGGTATCCGGTGTGTATGGATGGTGCAATGGCTTGTCCGCCAGAGGATTGCGGTGGTGTGCCTGGATACTATCGACTTTTGGAGATATTAAGTGATCCGCAGCATGAAGAATTCGATGAGTTGTTGGAATGGCTGGAGGACCCTTTTGATCCTGCGGCGTTTTCGCTTTCAGAAGTAAAATTCGATAACCCCAAAAAGCGATTCAAAGAGGCATTTCCAGACGGCATATAAAATGGCACTGCACGCGTGGCCTGAGCCCAAGGGAAAACCCCGCTGAGCGGCTTGCCGCCCGTGTGCCTAGTGTTATGTGTCGTTCACAGGTGGGGGTTAATCCATGACTCAAAGAATCGATACAGCATCCAGACTGATTCATGCCTCGCCGCAGGAGATCTGCCAGGCTTTTGCGCAGCCTGGGGCGATGGAAGTGTGGCTGCCGCCTGACGGCATGAAGGGGCAAATGCTCCGGTTCGACTTTCGTTCCGCCGGAGGTTACCGGATGCGGCTGACATACGATGACGCCAAGGCTGGGTGGGGAAAGACATCCGAAAATGCCGATGAAGTCGAGGTTCGGCTGGTGGACATTGAACCGAGCCGACAGATTGTGCAGGAAGTCGACTTCGACAGTGCTGACCCCGCGTATTCCGGCACGATGCGAATGACCTGGCGCTTCGAGCCAACAGATGAGGGCTCGCTGGTTACTGTATCTGCCGAGAATGTACCTGAGGGCATCAAGCCTGAAGATCACCAGGCCGGACTCGAATCATCACTGGCTAAGCTGGCACATTTTACGGAGCCTACCTAGCTTTGCGACGCCGAGACGCGACCGGGCAATCCCAACTGGCCAGTGCAGGCAGGGGAATCAGCGCAGACGCCTGACAGAAACCCGAAAACCTGGTTCAGTACCGACAATACCGCCACGCACTCCCACAACCCGCCTCTCTCTCACTGCACTGCCTCCCTGTTGTACAGCACCGGCGATTGCCAGACCCAACGCTGCCAGGTGTCGTCGTCTGTCACCAGCTTCATCATGAAGTGGCCGACGTTGATGCGACTGACTTTACCGTTGTCGAAAATCGGGCTTAATAGCGGCAGTGGTTTTTCGACGTAGTCGGTGACCTCAGTCGCATCGATCAGGCCGTCGGGTCGCACGATAACCCAATGCATCAGGAGGTTGTCGCGGCCGACCTGTTCGCGCAGAAAACGCGCCGCGTCTTCGTTGTCGGCGTGAGGGGGCAGCAGGTGCCTCAACAGGCCGATGACGATTTTCTCCCCACAGCTGTGTTTCTCGTTCAGTTCGGTATTGCGCACGCCCGTTGAATTCATCAGCACGTATCTTATCGGCTGCTCAGGCCGGGCTTGCTCCAGCGCATTGTAGATGCGTTTCAGGACATCCGTCACCAACCGTCGAGGGTGGCCGTATATGCCCCGGAAACTGACTCTGTGCCCAAGGCATGAGACCACAGACTCGACACTCGCCAGGTGCTGCTGCCATTGCGCTACGCTCAGGTCCGCCGCACTGGCTTCGACAATGGTCAGGTTCTCATGGGGTTGAAGCGCGTCGGGCAGTGTGGCTGTTGATCGGACCATTGCCTTTACTGGCTTGCCCTGTGCCAGCAATTGCTGCACAACCAGCCGGCCAGTGGCGCCTGAGGCGCCGAGTACGAGTGTTGTCATGCTGTGTTCCTCAGGCTGTTATTGACTGGTGCACAGAATACTATGCATGATTAATTAGGAAATTGCCTGAAAGTGCACAATAGGTATGCAAAAACGTATGAGCTGGCAGTCGGTCAACTTTGATTGGAACCGCGCCCGTGCCTTCCTGGTAACGGCGGAGGAGGGGTCATTGTCCGCTGCCGCTCGTGCGCTGAACATGACGCAACCCACTCTAAGTCGCCAGGTGGCCGCGCTGGAAGAGGAATTGAAGGTCACCCTGTTTGAGCGGGCCAGCCATGGCCTGGTACTTACGGCAAGCGGCCTGCAGCTCCTGGAGCACGTACGCCGAATGGCCAGCGCGGCCAACGATTTCTCGCTGAGTGCTTCGGGGCAGGAGCAGACGCTGGAAGGCAAGGTCTGTATTTCGGTCAGTGAACTGGATGCCGTGTTTCGTATGCCCACCATTGCGGAACGGATTCGGCGTGAGGAGCCCGGGATCACCCTGGAAATCGATGTCTCCAACGATGTGAGCGATCTCAAAAAACGCGAGGCTGATATTGCCATTCGCAGTTTCAGACCAAACCAACCGGACCTGATTACCCGTAAACTGTTTCAGGAACGCATCTGGTTTTACGGGTCGCCGGACTACCTCCGACGCTATACCAATGTGAAGTCACCCGATGACATTGCCAGCATCGATCTGGTCGGGTTTGACGCGGGTGTGCAGTACAAGGACGTTCTGAGCCAGCGCGGGTGGCCCGTTGATAGAGTCCGGTTCCCTGTCATGACTCGATTCCAGTTGTTGCATGTCGAGTTGATTAAACAGGGATTGGGAGTCACTTTGCTCCCGTAAGACGTCGGCGACGGTATTCCTGAGCTGCAGCGTGGCTTTGAAGCGCTCGGCCCGTTCATGACGCTGGACATCTGGCTGGTGTCGCACCGAGAGTTAAACACCAGCCGTCGGGTCCGTCGCGTGTTTGACGTCATTGTTGACGAGCTGGCGGAGTAAGGGCTGGACCCGAGAGAGAGTGTGTGGCGAAGAGGACTGCTTTTGTAATCCTGTTGTTCTGAACCGTTGAAGGAGAGTCTGTGCGTCTGCTGTATCGATGGTTGTCTCGGCTTGCCTTGCTGGCCCTTGGCGGCTGCACCCCGCTTGGGGCGCTCAATACCTTTGTGCCGGCCCATGCCGGGGCCGAGCAGGAGGCCAAGGGCCTGAGCTACGGGCCTCATGAGCGCCAGCGGCTGGATGTCTACACACCCACTGAGCTGGACGGGCCCGCACCGGTGATCGTCTTCTTCTATGGCGGCAGTTGGGACAATGGCCGGCGGCAGGACTATGAGTTTGTGGGGCGAGCGCTCGCGTCACGCGGGTTCGTTACCGTGATTCCGGATTACCGTCTGGTGCCCGAGGTTCGGTACCCGGCGTTCGTGCAGGACGGCGCTTCGGCCGTGGAATGGGTGAGCCAACGCATTGGCGAATTTGGCGGTGATCCCGGGCGAATCGGGGTAGCCGGCCATTCTGCCGGCGCGTATATCGCCATGATGCTGGGTGTGGATCCGCAGTATGCGGTACGTGACTCCGAAGGCGGGCTGGCGGTTCGAGCGGTTGCAGGCCTCTCGGGCCCGTATGATTTCCTGCCACTGGCGGTACCTGCGACGCAGCGCGCGTTCGCCGGTGTGGAGGACCTGGCCGCGACACAGCCGGTGAACGTGATCGGTAAAGACGTACCGCCGCTCTTTGTCGCGACGGGCCTGGATGACACGACCGTATTGCCCCGCAATACCGAAGCCCTTGCCGAGAAAGCGCGCGAGCTCGGGCGCCCTGTTGCAGAGAAACGCTACCCGGGCGTTGGCCACGCCGGTCTGTTGCTCGCGCTGAGTCGCGGGTTTCAGGGCCGTGCGCCGGTTCTTGATGAGATGGTCGCTTTCTTCCGCCGGGAGCTGTGACGGTGATGGACCCTGAGAAGCCTGTTGTCACGTTCCAACCTATGACCGAGCACGACCTGGGCATGCACTGTGAATGACTCAATCGGCATCATGTCGCGGAGTGGTGGGGTGGAGAATCCGCTCGCTCCAGTATGGATGACTTGCAGCATCATTAACGGCGTGGTCAACACGCCGGATGGGCCCGCCATGTACATGCTGAAAACCCGTCCGGAAGGCGAGCTTTTTGATCAATAGAGCTATCCTTTACGTGTAAGCGCGTCGTTGGAACCCACAGGAGGTCGCTGAAATGATTACAGGAAGCTGTCATTGCAAATCGGTGAGTTTCAGTCTTGATTGTTCGTCGCTCTCGGTACGGCGATGCTATTGCGAGACCTGCCGAAAGCTCTCGGGTGCGGACTACGCTTCGGTGGCCAAAGTGCCGCGCGAGACGTTCAGCATCACTTCCGGAGCCGGGCACCTGGTGTCCTATGAGTCCCTGTCCGGAAAACAGCGGTACTACTGCGGGCATTGTTTCAGCCCGATTCATGTCACCAACAACCATGAGCCCGACTTTATACGTGTGCGCACCGGGCTTCTGGATGGCGATCCCAACGTAGAGGTAACCGGCCATATATGGGTCGGTGAAAAGCCGTCCTGGGTCGCCATTGAAGATGACAAGCCCAGGTATCTGGCTCGGTACAATGGTCCCGCCGACCCAACTTAATGCGGTCTCTCTGAACTATTACGGGTTTTTTGCCGAAATCGGGCTTGGTTGGTCGTGGTACGATGACATTGGCAACGTCGCCGATTCGTTCGTACCGGTGGGTTATTTCGGGTATGTTCACCGATTCAATGTGTAATGACTGAATACCCGCCATCGCGCAGCTTTTGACCGTCTTCAAAGGATTTCCAAACCATGGAATGTTCCACGTACAGAGAGTCCGATCAGCAGGAAATCGAGGCTCTGTTTAACCGCACGTTTTCTGATTCAGAAGGAGAATCTGAGGGAAAGCTGATCGGGCAATTGGTGCATAACATCATGTCGTGGACTGACACCGATGACCGATTCGGGTTTGTCGCTACCGAAGGGGAGCAGATCGTCGGCGGTATCTTCTTCACAAGGTTGACGTTCGGATCATCTGTAACCGCATTCATGTTGGCACCCGTCGCCGTCGATACCGATCATCAGGGCAAAGGCGTAGGGAACAAACTGATCAATTTTGGCATTGATCGCTTACGTGAACAGGGTGTCGAGCTGGTTTTTACCTACGGTGATCCGAACTACTATTCAAGATTCGGCTTCAATCACGTGCCGCAAACGGTGGTTGAAGCACCGTTTCTACTGGCCCATCCGGAGGGGTGGCTGGGGCAGGCTCTGAACGGTGACAGCCTTGCTGCCACTCTGGGGCAAGCGGGTTGCGTTGAGGCATTCAATAACCCTCAGTATTGGTAGATGCTCCTGATCATGCTGTAATGCTGAGCGCCCGACGTGAAATACCCATTCAACGGTTGATCCGACTATGAAAGATTCATTGAGACAGTTATTCCGACCGATTCTGGCCCGTTTCGAAGACCAGGCCGGCGCTTTCGAGTACAAGCCATCTCACCGGAAAATACTGAAAGTGGTCGGGAGTCTGTTCTTCGTGTTGTCCATCATCTCCCTGGCCGCCGGCATCGTTGCATCCCGAGTTGAAGCCTTATTCCCCGCGCTGATATTTTTCGGGATCGGCCTGGTCTGTATGGTCGTCGGCTTTCTCGGTACCGATCAGGCGGTAGCCAGGATGTGGAAAAGCCGATAATCCGCCGGTTTTAGATACCGACCGGCCTGGCTCCGATCCCGTGTAATACAGAAGCCCGAACCCAACATTTGTGAAGGAACGCGCCATGGATCTCGATACCTACCGTTCAACCCTGGCGGATCTGCAGGGCGGCACCGAGCTGGCGTTTCCGCCGGAGGAATTCAGCGAGCGGCGCCGCCGGGTGCGGGCGGCCATGGACCAGGCCGGGCTGGACGTGTTGTTGCTGACTGACCCGGCGGAACTGTTTTATCTGGTGGGCTACAACACCTTCGAGGTGTCGGTGCCGGTGGCGCTGGTGTTGGGCCCGGACAAGACTGTACTGCAGGTGCCTTCTATCGAAACCGGCCCAGCCGTGGTGACTGCGTCAGTCGACAGCGTGATTGGTTACCGCTGGGAAGACCCACAGGGGATCATTCAGCCGCTCTGTGACCTGTTGTCGCCCTACAAACGGGTAGGGGTGGACCTCGGCAGCGGCTCGCTGCGCCCGGCGATCTGGCAGGCGCTGACCCAGGCTGTGGGTGCAGAGCGGTTCACCGACCGGGGCGATATTGTCGACCGGGTCCGCCTGGTAAAAAGCCCGGCCGAGCTCGGTTACCTGGAAGAAAGCGCCCGCCTGACCGAGATCGGTATGGCCGCCGGTCTGGCGCGGGTTGAACCGGGTGTTACCGACAGCCAGGTGGCGGCCGCCGCGAGCGAAGCGTTGACCGCGGCCGGCAGTGAGTTCATGAGCATGCAACCGATTGTCACCACTGGGCGGCGCAGTGGCGTGATTCACCTGAACCATCAGCGCCATGTCATTGAACCGGGTCAATCGGTGTTTCTGGAAATGGGTGCCAGCTTTAATCGGTACACGGCGCCCATGATGAAAACCCGTGTGGCGGGTGAGCCCGACGGCGATATGACGGCCGTCGCGGACCTGTGCCATGACCTCTATGAAACACTTTTGTCGGCCATGGTGCCGGGGCAGACGTTCGATGCGGCGGCGCGCAGCGCCGAAGCACGGCTGAACAGCGCCAACCGGCCCCTGTTTTTCTCCGGCGTGTATGGCTACGCGGTCGGCGCCCAGTTCCCGCCGTCCTGGGTCGAGGGCACCGGCTACATTGCGCGCGATCAGATGCGGGTGTTCGAGCCGGGCATGGTCTTCCACCTGCCGCTGTGCCTGCGCTGGCCCGGCCACTGGGGCATCGGGTTGAGCAACACCGTGGTCGTTACCGAAACCGGGCCCCGATCGCTGACCCATAACGACTGGCAGTTGACCGAATCCGAGCGCGACAAGTAATCCGTTGTATGAACATCGACTTCAGAACGATACGCCTTAAAAAGCGCTTTCCCCTCGCGATCAGCCGGGGCGTCGACAGCGGGATCGAGAATCTGTTCATGTCAGTCACCCATGAAGGAATTACTGGTTGGGGCGAACTGTACCCGCAGGCCAGCGAGGGCGCGTCCAGCGCGGCTGAGGCCCAGCGTCAGCTCGATGCCTTTGCCAGTGACCTGCCGGATACGCTGTCGATCAAGGGCGTACAGCAACGAGCGCATGAATCCGGCCTGGGTCTATGCGCGCTGGCGGGCCTCGATATCGCACTATGGGACTGGCTGGGCAAAAAAGCCAACCTGCCGTTGTATCAATTGCTCGGTCTGTCCAGGCCGACGGTGCCGACATCGGTGACCGTGGGCATCAATCCGCCGGAGGTGATCCGGGAACGCATTCCTCTGCTGCTGGACGGCACGTCGATCAAATCATTGAAGGTCAAACTGGGCTCAGCCGATGGGCTGGAGGCGGACAAGGCGATGTTCTCCCAGGTCCTCGAAAGCGCGAAACCGTACCCGGTCAAGATCCGGGTGGACGCCAATGGCGGCTGGGACACTCGGGACGCCCTGGCGATGATGAAGTGGCTGTCGGAGCGCGGCGTGGATTACGTGGAGCAGCCTCTTGCGGAGGGGCAGGAAGCCGATTTGCCGGTTATTTTCCGCAATCGGCCGCTACCGATCTATGTCGATGAATCCTGCCGCACCGCCCGAGATATTCTCCAGTGGGCGGACATGGTGGACGGGGTCAACATGAAGCTGATGAAATGCGGCGGTATAAGCGAAGCCCTGAATATTGTGGCCGTGGCCCGGGCGTTCGGGCTGAAGACCATGATCGGCTGCATGGGGGAGTCATCCATGTCGATCTCTGCAGCGGCGGCGATTTCCTCGTTGATGGATCATGTGGATCTGGACTCCCACCTTAACCTGGCCCCGGATCCCTGCACCGGGGCACAATTGGTGGACGGCGTGATTGTGCCCAACGACAGGCCCGGTCACGGCGCTACTTTTTCAAGCTGATTTCAACCTGAAGCGAAGCAGACAGTATGCTGGCTAAAGATCAGAAGATCGCGGTCTTCATGGACCGGAATCTGGACCCCGACTACGGCAAGATGGGGTTTGGCGTGATGCGCTACACGCAGAACCCGGTGGTGTGTGTGATTGATTCCGAGCACGCCGGCATGCACGTCAACCAGGCCTGCAGCCTGCCGTTCGAGACGGCGATTGTGGCAAACGTGGATGAAGCGGTGGACCTGGGTGCCGAGGTGTTGGTGCTCGGTGCGGCGCCACCGGGGGGACGAATTGACGCGTCCTGGCAGTCGGCGCTGCAACGGGCGCTGGACCGGAACATGTGCATCATCAACGGCCTTCACGACCGTTTAAACGATGTGTTTCTGGGGCCACTGCAACCGGGTCAGTGGATCTGGGATGTCCGGCAGCCGGCGTTTATTCCCGACATCGCCACCGCCCGCGCCGCTCAGTTGAGTAATAAGCGCGTGCTGCTGGTGGGCACGGAAATGGCCATTGGCAAGATGACGGCCGGTCTCGAGATATATCGCTGGATTATGGAGCAGCGGCGGGATCTGCGAACCGCGTTTCTGGCCACCGGGCAGATCGGTATCACCATTACCGGTCAGGGCATTCCACTGGATGCCTTCAAGGTGGACCATGCCTGTGGGGCCGTAGAACACATGGTGATGGAGGCCGCTGACAACGATATCGTGTTTGTCGAAGGTCAGGGGTCGATTCTGCACCCGGGGAGCACGGCGACGTTGCCACTGATGCGCGGCAGTTGTGCCACGCACATGATCATGTGCCACCGTGCCGACATGACCCATCTGCGCACGGCCAATTCCATTCGCATACCGCCGATGCGGGAGTTCATCGAGCTCAACGAAGCGCTCGCCAGTGCCTGTGGGTCACTGACACCGGCGAAAACCGTTGGCATTGCACTCAATACGGGCATGTGTACACCGGAGGAGGCGGAGCGGGCCATCGCCCGGCTGGAAGTCGAGACAGGCCTGCCTGTAACCGACCCCGTGAGAATGGGGCCCGAGAAACTCGCCCGGGCGGTGGTTGATGCCTGACCGTATCCGGGGCACAACAGCCCGAATTTATTGCAGAATACATTGGACCTGACAGTGGTTGGCTGGAGGTCGCGTGGCGAAGCCCCGGGGAATCGGGCGTCCGGGCCGGCAGCCGTCTGGCCCAGATGCCTGGCAGAGGAGTAAGACTGTGTCGGCTGATATCATTCACCTCGATCAAAACGACATCGCATTGATGAAGGCGATCAATGAGATGTTCGGAGACGTTTTCGACGACCCGGTAAGTTATTCCAGCAGGAAGCCATCGCCAGACTACCTGCACGAACTACTGGGGACATCCAGCTTCATTGCACTGGCCGCCGTCGATGCAGGGGACGTTGTAGGCGCCATAGCCGCTTACGAGCTCAGGAAATTCGAACAGCAGAGAAGCGAAATATATATCTATGATCTTGCGGTCATTCCCAGCCAGCGCCGAAAGGGCATAGCCACAGCCCTGATCAATGAACTGAAAACCATTGCGGTTTCACGTGGGGCGTATGTGATTTATGTCCAGGCAGACAAGGGCCCGGAAGATCAGCCAGCTATCGCTCTTTATTCGAAAATGGGTGCAAAGGAGGATGTATTCCACTTTGATATTCCAGTTGAAGACCGCGCGGACACTGCATGACGAAGCGCAGCCGCAACGTGATTAGTAGGCCGGGCTTTCCAGCTCGGATGAGTCCAGCCTGAGGCGCAGAAATGGTTCAAATCGCTGCTGTTTTGTATGGGTTAATGATTGCCGGTGTGATTGTCTTTCAGCTCTGCCTGGTGGCCGGCGCGCCCTGGGGTCGGTGGACCCAAGGCGGGCGTCATGAGGGCGTATTGCCGGTTTCAGGGCGGGTAGCCGCCGGGGTATCCGCTGTGCTGCTGGCATGTATGGCGGCGGCAATCACTTCTGCAGCTGGATTGCCGCCCAACTGGCCAATGTGGGCGTCGTACGTCGCACTCGCGCTGCAGGCGGCAACGGTTCTTCTGAACTGGATCACCCCATCCCGTGCTGAGCGTTTCTTCTGGGGGCCCGGCACATCGGTCATGCTGGCCTTGGCCGCCTATGTGGTACTGGCCGGCTCCACCTTGGCCTGATCTCTGGCCAGTTCTTCCCGCCGGGTCATGCGCCGGTAGAAGAAGGTCGCTATGGTCGAGTTGATCACGATGAACAGGGAATACATGACCGGCATCAGCAGAATCAGTTGCTGGGTTTCATCGGCGAAGGTCATGATCACGATCAGCGCGGCCAGAGGGCCGTTCTGAATCCCCGTTTCCAGCGACACGGTACGGGCTTTCTGTGGCTCCAGTCGGAGTGCCCGGGAGAAAAAGTACCCGAAGGTGAAACCGCCGAGGCCGATCAGGATCGCCGCTGCATAGACCTGCCAGCCGGTGTCCAGCAGCAACTGCCAGTTGCGCGGTACCCAGGTGACAACCAGGAAGATGATCACAAACGCGCCGAGTATCCCGCCCATCAGCTCTACCACGGCGCCGATGTTGGCGTTTTTGCGCCGCAGCCACATGCCGATCAGCGTCGGAATCAGGAGCACGAACAACAGGCGGGCGATCTGATCCGGCGGAATCCGGAACGCGTCATCGATGCCCTGGGTGTAGAGCTCCATCAGCAGCGGCACCATCACAAACCCGGCCAGTGACGAACAGATCGTCATCATGATGCTCAGGCTCAGCAGGCTCTTGGAAAAGTAGGCAAAGATGTTCGACGTGGTGCCGCCGGGCATACAGCCGACCAACACCAGCCCGACGGTCTGCTCAACTGTGAGGTTCAGCACCCGTGCCAGCAGGAAGGCGATGAGTGGCATCAGCATGTACTGTGAGGCAAAGCCGACCCCTACGGCCTGCGGGTGCCTCAGCGCGAGGCGAAAATCCTTGAACGTCAGGGAGGAGCCCATGCCGAACATGATGATGACCATCATGACCGACAGGAGTGTTTCTTCCAATGGACTGAGCATGTTCAGGCTCCCTGTTTCTGTTGTTCGACCGTGGCCCGCACTTCTTTGCGCAGCACTTTGCCGACGGGCGTCTTGGGCAGTTCGTCCCAGAACTCGATGTGTTTGGGAACCTTGTAGGCCGCCAGTTGCTTCTTGCAGTGGGCAATCACGTCCTGTTTGGTCAGATCAGGATCACGCAGAACGATGTAAGCGGCAACGGCCTCACCGGTTGTGTCGTCGGGCACCCCGATCACGGCCGACTCCTGAACCTGGTCAATCAGGGCCAGTACGTCTTCGACTTCGTTCGGGTAGACGTTGAAACCGCTCACCAGAATCATGTCTTTCTTGCGATCGACGATGCGGAAATAACCATCCGGGTCCATGACGGCGATATCGCCGGTGTAGAACCAGCCGTCCCTTATGGCGGCCTCTGTGTCGCTCGGTCGGTTCCAGTAACCTGTCATGACCTGTGGGCCACGAACGATGATTTCCCCCGGTTCGCCTGCGGGCACGGTGTTGCCCTGGTTATCAACAAGGCGTACGTCGGTCTCCGGCGCGGGAATGCCGATACTGCCGGGGCGTCCCAGCCCAGGCGGGTTGAAACAGACCACCGGTGAGGTTTCGGTCAGCCCATAGCCTTCCAGAATGGGAACCCCCACAATTTTTTCCCACCGGTCTGCGACCGACTGATGCAGAGATGCACCGCCAGCCAGCGCCACGCGCATGGTGCCGGGCGGGTAGACACGAAACCATTCTTCGTTGAGCAGCGCGTTGTACAGGGTATTCACCCCGGAGATCCAGCTGATCGGGAAGTTGTCGAACGCACGCTGCAGGTTCTGTATGGGTCGCGGGCTGGGCACCAGTATGTTGTGCGCGCCCTTGTAGTAGAACGACAGCAGATTCACGGTAAAGGCAAAAATATGGTAGATCGGCAGGGCAGTGAGAATGCACTCCTTGCCGGATTCGATGTGCTCGCCGACCACGGCATCGACCTGTTCAATGTTGCTCAGCAGGTTGCCGTGCGTCAGATTCGCGCCCTTGCTGACACCGGTCGTACCGCCAGTGTATTGCAGTACCGCAAGGTCCTCGCGGGTCAGCCCTGACCAGTAATCCTCCACCTTGATACTGCCGCTGCGCATCGCAGCGCGGCCCTGTGCCAGTGCTGCATCGATATTGTCGACGGGTGATGAAGGTCGGGGGACAACCCGGTTCCAGTACTTCAGCACTGCCTTCAATACGGCCCTGACCACGGGCGGGAACCACTGGGCGACCGAGGTGACGATGACTTTTCGAATACCGGTCTTCGGAACGACATCAGCGAGTTTGTCGGCGAACATGTCGATGATAACCAGCACTTCGGCGCCGCTGTCGTTGAACTGGTGTTCCATTTCACGACGCGTGTAGAGCGGATTCACATTCACCAGCACACACCCGGCTTTGAGGATGCCGAACGCCACAACCGGGAGGGTGAGGCAATTGGGCATCTGTACGGCCACCCGAGCGCCGGCCGACAGCTTGAGCACCTCGCGAAGATAGACGGCGAAGGCGTCGGACATCTCGTCAACCTGTGCGTAGGTCAATCGGCCGTTCATGCCATTGGGCATGCAGGTGGTGAAGGCGGGCAGTGTGGCGTATTCCCGGCTCGCCGTGCTGATGAGCTCCGGCAGGCTGTGGAGATCATGCCGGGGTTCGTGATCCAGTTTCTGAAGCGCGCGCCAGGGCGCACTGTCATAGATGGCATCGTTGGACATCGGTTCGACGCTCCTGTCTCTCCGACTTTCGGGCCAACCGGTGTGGGGCCCTCGATGTGGGAGATTATTGTTCTTTCGTCTACAAATACGAAACTTCGACGGAAAACGCACGCATTCTCGGATTTTTTACAGTCCGGCCATTTTCTGGTGGTATAGGTTCCCGGATTCAATTTTCAGTACGGAGTTACTATGAAAAGAGTTGTTGGCGTTGTGCTTATCATCATCGGTGTGGCCCTGGTGGCATGGGGTTACAATATCTATGACTCAGCCAGTGCGACGATCGGTCGGGCATTGAGTGGAGATACGCCGGTAGAGGCCTGGGCCGGCATGGTAGGCGGTGCCATTGCCATCGCGCTGGGCATCCTGAGAATGAAGTAATGTCAGTCGGGCTGTCAGGCCACTCTATTCAGTCCACCTGGCGCCTGACAGATTTCACGATTCAGGTAATACTGTGAGCTTGGGCGAATCAGATTGTTCAACTTCCCAATCGAGGTCCCCATTCCGGCTACTCTATTAGGTCTAGTTCTTCAATCCTTATTGCCATAGCCTCAACGGAAACATTGAAAATTCGAGCGAGCGACTTGAAGTGGGTACCATTAAATTGCTCGGTTCGAGCCAGCAACCGCGCGCGTTTTCTTCGAGTTGGATATTTTGCCCTAAAACTGTCAGAGCTTTGCTGAGTTAGAGCAAAAACTCGCCTCTCATCAAATTGAAAATTACAGGTACCGAAAATCTCCAAGAATACCTTAATCACAAGTCTTCTTGGCATTAGGAAATAGCTTGCAAATTTGTCTGCTTGCAATTCTCTTAGGTCTCTAACATCAGAGCCTGAGGATCCATCCAGCGGTCTATCACGATGAAGTCCACTCTCTTGGTGCAGCATCGCATGACCGAGCTCATGAGCAGCAGTAAAATTCCTAACTAATCGATCAAATTGTGGGGAGATTTGAACTATTCTGTTCTCTCTGTCTATCACTCCACCGACTTCGATTGCCTGCCCTCTTTTGCGCATTTGCCCGAGTGCATAGTCCTGCTCGACTTTATAACCAAGCATTTCCAGCGCAGATATTGGGTTTATGATACTC
The DNA here is from genome assembly GCA_965602035.1 of Natronospirillum sp. Classification (GTDB taxonomy): domain Bacteria; phylum Pseudomonadota; class Gammaproteobacteria; order Pseudomonadales; family Natronospirillaceae; genus Natronospirillum. The sequence continues at coordinate 603,102 of OZ271919.1, forward strand.
AGCGGCTGCGGGGTTTTGCCTTTATTTTTTTCATTGTTCCACAACTGAATCAGAACCTTTCGTGCCTCACCTTCAATGTCGCGACTACTATAAAAGTCGTTGTGGTCTTCGTCGGCTACTCGAACCTGCCTGGTTAACGCAGGAGCCACTCTAACGTGCTGAGCCTGTAACTCGGCATCGAAATTACCTTGGTCATTCAAGTGTGCGTATGGATTTTGATATTTCAGGCGGCTCCGTTTAATTCGATCGCTAGGCATGCCGGCCTCCTATGTTAACCGAGGTGTTTCGGGCATCCTTGTCAACAGCAAGGCTTGCCATGGGCTCTGAGGCGTTCCATTAAGAGATAGTCACGAAAATGAAAAACCACTAAATATGGTATATTATCACCGATAAAATGTCAATATGTTGTGTTTCAGGTTACCGCTGTTTTTCAACGTAGCTGTCCATTAAACACGTTCACTAAGCCGCGTGTCTCTCTGGTTGCTCCCGGGTTGGATTCAATGCCACTTCCGTGATCGGACTCCAGTCCCGGGTACTACCGGACCAACGCTCCGGGTGCTTGGCTTTTGCCGCCTGATACACCCGCTCACGTTGCTCCAGAATGGCTTGGTCTTCGCCCCGGTGCCGAGCACCTGGGGTAACGAAGTTGATACCACTGTGGAGATGAATTTCGTTGTACGCGTACTCGAACTCCAGCATCCACTTTCGGGCATGGTCAATGGACTTGAAGCCCTTTGACGGCCATTTGGGGCAGTATTTCACCGTCCGGAAGGCCGCTTCTGAGTACGGGTTGTCATTGCTGACTCTGGGTCGGCTATACGACATCAGCATACCCAATTCACCCAAGCGTGAGCGCAGCGTGTATGACGTCATGGGCGCGCCGTTATCCGAGTGCAGTACCGGTGGGTTATCCCAGCAGTTCTCACGGAGCAGAGCGCGTTCTATGAGCTCTTTTGCAAATTGCCCGGACTCACAGTCATGAACTTCCCAGGCGACCATTTTGCGGCTGTAGATGTCGAGGACCAGGTACAGATACCAGTGCTGACCTTTCACCGCAGACGGCATGTAACTGATGTCCCACGTGTACACCTGATTGGGCCCGGTTGCGATAAAGGTATCCGGCGCCGGGCGCTTCTGGCGCTTGTTGGCCCGACCTCGCTCGTTCACTTGGCTGTGCTTTTTCAGGACGCGATAGAACGTCGATTCCGAGGCCACATACACACCCAGGTCGGCCAGCTTCGGCACGATCTGCGAGGGCGGCAGGCTGCGGTAAACCGGCATGTTGCAGATAATCAAAATCCGGTCCTCTTCCTCGCGTGTCAGTTGTTTTGGCTGGACCGGTTTCAACCCACTCGGTCGGCCGTCTTCCAGCACCTTGCCGGCGGCATTACGCCAGCGTTTCAGTGTGCGCTGGCTGAGCCCCTTCAGCTCCGCCACTTTGAAGCGCCGGGCACCATGCGCCACGGCTTCATCGAACCAGGCCAGGAGCCTTGTACGTTCCCTCAACGGCGTCAGTCGTCGCCGTTGTTCGGATCCTTCCCATACAAGGCTTCGAGCTTTTTTGACAGCACCAGCAATGAGGTGGTCTCGGCCAATGCATGATCCTTACGTCGCAGTTCCGCTTCGAGCTTACGGATCTTTTTCCGCTGATTCTTGCTCTGGGCCTGAGCGGCTTTCTGCTCGTCCTGTTGCTGACCGGCACCGGATAGACAAGCCGCTTTCCATTGCTCAATCTGCTCTGGGTACAGGCCTTTCTTGCGGCAGTATTCGCTCAGCTCCACCTCAGACATCGGGGCGGTTTCTATCACCACCGCCAGTTTGGCTTCGGCAGACCAATCGTCTCCGGTTCTCGTCTCTCCGGGCACAGGCTGACCTCGTTCTCGACACTGTTTCAACCAATTGTACAGCGTCACATCGGCAATGCCTTCCTCGGCGGCAACCGAAACCACAGTGCGGTTATGTGGTGGCAGTAATTTCTTTAGAACGGCCGCTTTGCGTTCCAGTGAATAGCGTGGCATATGAATGTCCAAAGCGCCCTCTCTCGGGGTTAAACGGCGAAACCGCCGACTGGACATCTACGTTGACAGAGAGGGTTACCCTGATGACTACGGTTCTACAGCAGAATTATATTTCGCGGTGAATCGATCCCACATCCTAGAAGCCCGACGGCTCGGGCACTCATTAGACGACTCACTTTGACTTTTACATGCGATTGGCTTCAGCTCGATACTCGTGGTGGCAAATGCTTTCAATGCGAGCACGCGTTGCCATCCTGCCCGTTTACTATTCGAAGTAGGTTGAAGGTTGTTGGTTTGTCCAAATCCGCCTGTGTTCGTCTGGAACGGCGCCAGTTGTCCTGCGGAGACTCGCGGGCTGCGGCTAGGTCTGGGTGGAATTGAATAGAGGGATAATGACTAGTATGCATCAATCTAGTCTGCGAATTGACTATACTGCGGAGATGAAAGCCATTACCTATTCGCGCTATGGGTCGCCCGCTGTTTTGCAGGTCAGAGATGTGCCCACCCCGGAGCCGAAGGACGACGAATTACTTATTCGGGTTAAGGCGGCAGAAGCAACCAAGGGTGACTGTGAGATGCGCAGTTTCCGCTTTCCGGTAAAGTGGTTCTGGTTACCCATGCGGTTCGTGTTCGGTCTGCGGGCCCCGCGGCGTCAGATTCTGGGTGGGTATTTCTCCGGTCAGGTGGTGTCCGTCGGTAAGAACGTGACCCGATTCGCCGTTGGTGATGCGGTATTTGGCGCCGCCCAACTGCGACTGGGCGCCTATGGCGAGTATCTGGCCTTGCCCGAGGGGTACACACTGGTTCCAAAACCCTCCAGCATGAGTTACACAGAGGCAGCGGCCGTGCCATTGGGCGGCTTGAATGCGTTGCACTTTCTCAACCGGGCGAACGTGCAGCCCGGGGAGACCGTTCTTATTCAGGGCGCCGGTGGCAGCATCGGTGCACACGCCGTGCAGATTGCGAAAGCCATGGGCGCGACCGTGACGGTCGTCGACAGTGGCATCAAGCGAGACTTCCTGCTCGGTATCGGTGCGGATCATTTCATTGATTACGCGGAGCAGGATTGTTTCTCGAGCGGGCAATCCTATGATGTAATTTTCTCCATGGTGGCCGGAAGTTCCTACTCAGCAGCGATCCGGGCTCTGAACCCCGGTGGCCGCTACCTGACCGCCAATCCTCGGCTTTCGGTGATGCTGCGCTCGGTGCTGACCAACCGGTTTTCTGACAAGACCGCCACGTTCGCCTTTGCCGGCGAGACCCTCGACGAACTGTCGACATTGAAACAGATGATCGAGGCCGGTCAGATCCGACCGATCGTCGACCGCGTCTACAGGATGAACGAGGCGGCTGAGGCCCATAAGCGGGTGGAGACCGAACAGCGCCTGGGCGCGGTCGTGATTGCCATCGGTGGTGACCGGTAGCGCCTCCAGCCTTCAAACCGTTGCCGTGACCGGCCGTTTCCCGTTCTAAGTGGGGCCCTGCAATTATGCATATCTGACGTGCATTTTTGGCGTCGTATTTTTCTTGATGGCCCCAGAGACCCCCCGCAGACTTGTCTCATTAAATGCGCATCAGGCTGTTCGGCATTGATGCAGGGATTCATTTGCTGAGGGGTCGCAAAGCGTGGAAATACTGAAAACTCATACCTACCTGGTGTATCTCGCCGTTGGTTGGCTCGCTGCCACGGTTGTCTATTTTTCTGCACAGTTATCGGGTTTCCCGGTCCCTCCAATCGCGGAGGGGGCTTTGTCCAGTCTCCTGTTCGCGTATTTTCCGGTTGTTATTTTTGCCGTTTTTCTCCTCCTCTACCTGACTCGTAAACGGGAAGCCGTTGATTGGGAGGCGCTTTATGGCGTCAGAAAAGAAACCGCGAAACAGGAAGCATGGGTGGCCGTCTTCTATCTGGTCATTACCCAGCTCATTCTGGGCTACGTTTTCAATATCGGGCTGCATTTCCCCGGGCCTGATGTGTATGAAACGGGCAGCCACAGCGCGTTCGATGTGTGGCTGTGGGCTCTGGTTTACTGCCTGGTTTACGCGGTGATACCGCTCCTGTGGGTAACCCGGAAAGGTTTCAGTATGAAGCGCCTGGTAACGTCGCTGCACTGGCGTCGTGACCTCTGGATTCTGGTGGCCTACTGGGCGATGGACTTTTTCGGCCCGATATTTTCCGGCGCGGATTTTTTCGGGATGACCGCCTCGCAGTATGCGCAGGGTATCCCCGTCGGGATCGTGGTGAATACGCTGGGGGCGGGGCTGCCGGTGATCGTTATGATGCACATTATCTTTATCCCCCGTATTTCAGTGCTCATCAACAGCAAACTGACGGTGATCGCGCTCGGAGGCCTGTTCTATGCGCTCTTCAGTCTGTTTGATCAGGGCGTCGACTACAGCAGTCTTGATGTGGCTTTGATGAGCGCGATGTACATCATTATGACGCAGATGCTTGTGGGGATGGGGAAAGCCGCATTCACGGTGGTGACCGGCAATCCATTCATTCATTTCGTCAACCTGCATGTGCTGAGCGCACGGGTACCGTTTGATACCCGAATGTACGTCGAGATATTTAACCTGAGGTAGCCTGCTGTCCTGACGATACCACCGTTATATCCGGTCTTTGACGGATGAGGCCAGGAACTCGAAAACGTAACGCAATCGTTTGCTGGTTCTCATCTCAAGATGCGAGACCAACCAGACGGGATATGCCGGAAGCGGGGCTTCCGGCAGGACCTGGATCAGATCATGGTCTTTCAGGCCGCGCTGAAGGTGACAAAACCCGATGCCGAAGCCATTTTTGATCATTTGCCAATTGACGGAGGACGAGTTGGACCTGAAGGCAAAAAAGTCGGCATCGATATCCAGTCCGAATTTCCGGAATCCGTCGATGACAGTCTGGTAATCATTCATGCACATAACAGTATGGGACAGCAGGTCTTCGGGCTTTGCAGGAATAGGGTGCGCGTCGAAATAGGCTTTTGAGGCGAACATACCGACCCGGAATTCACCGATGCTTTTCACAATGATGTCCTGCTGCGACGGGCGAACCAATCGGATCCCGATATCAGCATCGCGTTGCAGCAGACTACCGACTTTGTCATCAGCCACCAGATCAATATGAATGTTGGGCTGGAGAGCCTGCAACTCTGTGATAACCGGAGGCAGCAGATACGCGGACATTGCTTCGCTGGCCGTCACCACCACCGTGCCGGCCAGCGACTCTGACTGACCGCTGGCACCTCTGGCCAGTTTCGTGGCATCAGCCAGCATGTTGGTCGCATGAACGGAGAGTGCGCGACCCGGCTCAGTCAGTGCCAGCCCCGTAGCGGTGCGTTCAAATAATCGGACACCTAATTGATCTTCCAGTGCACTGATGTGACGACTGACGGTCGATTGGTTGCATTGAAGCAAGCTCGCGGCACCGGCGAGGGATTCTGTTTCGATAACCAGCGCAAAGCTTTGCAATGCCGACCAGTTGAGACGGTTCGGTGATACGGGTTTCATAGCATGAACAGGCCGTTTGTTTCGGTTATTCCATACGAAAAGCGTGGGCCGCGCAAGGCAAGCCCGAGGGGCCTCGTTCAATATTGCTGTCAATGCCGGTGCGACGTTACCCCGGGATCAAGTACAATCCACTCTGATCGCAAACGCATCGTGATAGCCCACGAAAGGAGTTTATGAAAACACCCAAACGGTTACAGCCATTGCTGGATGATGGCCTGATTGATGAGGTTGTTGTCCAACTGAAAAGTGGCAAGGAAGCTCAGGTATTTCTGGTGCGGTGCGGCGACGAATTGCGCTGCGCCAAGGTGTTCAAGGAGGCCAGAAAACGCACCTTCAAGCAGGCGGTCGAGTACCAGGAAGGGCGAAAGGGCCGGAACAGTCGCCGGGCTCGGGCGATGGCGAAGCGCACGAAATACGGTCAGAAAGAGCAGGAATCAGCCTGGCTGAATGCCGAGGTGGAGGCGCTGTACAAGCTCTCGTCCGCGGGTGTTCGGGTGCCCCGGCCCATGGGGTTTGTCGACGGTGTTCTGCTGATGGAGCTGATTGCGGACGAGGACGGCGACCCGGCACCGCGGCTCGATGAAGTGACACTGACCGCCGAAACCGCGAGGGCCTATCACGACCACATGATTTCGGAAATCGTCCGCATGCTGGACGCAGGCCTGATTCATGGCGACCTCTCTCAGTTCAATGTGCTGGTAGATCCGGAAGGCCCGGTGATTATCGATCTTCCTCAGGCGGTGGACGCGGCGCAGAACAACAGTGCCGCCCGCATGCTGGTGCGGGATGTGGACAACATGCGCCGATACTTCGGTCGGTTTGCGCCGGAGCTGTTGGACACCGAGTACGGCCTGGAAATCTGGTCGCTCTATGCCCGCGGAATGCTCGACACCAACAGCCGACTCACAGGTCGGTTCGACCGCAGCGACGCCACCGTGGACATGGAAGATCTGATGGCGGTAATTGACGCCGCCCTGGAAGAAGAGCGTGAGCGGCTGGAAATAGAACGGGAATGGGAAGAGGGCGTTAGGAACTGATGTCGCCCTCAGTCCATTCCCGTTTGTCTCACGGAGCCGGCTGTCGCTCTAGTCGGTGCTTTCAAGCTTCCACAATTGTTGCCCGGCGTCCGTGAACTCCGCGCTGAAGTAAAGGGCGTCGTCATGGACAACCAGGCGGAAGTCATCGTGAAAGCTCGGAGTCAATGCGTCTTTTTCTGTGGCATCTGACGGCGCAATAGCGGTCGTGCCAGCTTCTGTGCCATCTGAAACCCAGAGGCGTATGTCGTCCTCTTCACTGGTGTCTTCCTCAATTGGGTCTGCGGTGAAAAACAGCTTGCCGTCCAGTTCGGTAAACAGATCAGGCCGGCCCCGGGTACTGGTGGCTGTGTCGATTCCCATGTCCATCATAAGCTCTGTGCCGGAAGCCGTGCCGTCTGTGTGCCAGATCTCGCGGTCGCCGCTACGGAAGTAGAGTGACCCGCCCAGCCTGGCGGTGTCTGAATCGATGCTGCCCGGCAGGTCGTCGGACCCGAGCTGATCAGTGCCGGTGGGCGTGCCATCGGTTTTCCATAAGGTCTCGTCAGCACCGAAGAGCACCGTGTTGTCGTCGTAGCGGGCAAACCGACTGGACATTTCAATGCTGTTGTCCAGCGCCTGTGTGCCCGCCACGGTGCCGTCGGATACCCATGGCTGACCACTGAAGGCGTCCGGCCCGAAGGCGTGAAAAAAGACGTGGCCTTCAAAGCCTGTGATCGCATAAAGGGGGCCGATATGGAGGTCGCCGGTGCCATCGGCATCGGTCAGCAGCTCTTGGGTACCGGCGTTGGTGCCGTCAGTCACCCAGAGACTCCGGCCGTCGCCGTCTCCACCGTCCGCAGTAAAGAACAGCAGGGTACCCGAGGCGGTGAGATCTTCCGGTTCGGAACTTTCGGTGCCGCCCTTGCCGTTGGCATTGGCATTGATGTCCGAGACCAACTGCGTGCCGACCTGTGTGCCGTCAGTTCTGAACAGCTCGCGACTGTGTTCAGATTCGGAGTCGTGTTGCACGAAGAAAAGCGAACCACCGGCCACTTCAACATCTGCGTCACCCGGGCTGATCTCGTCGTTCAGTATGTCGCTGGCGATTACATTCAGGTTGCCGGTTACCGTCTCGTCCAGTGTGACCAGAAAGTCGGTATTCGATGTTTCCCCCTGCACTTCATCCGTAACGAGGTAAAGGTCGTTGTCGAAGACGGTCAGTTCACGTGGTGAGGTTCTGAACGCGTCGTCTTTCAGGTCTGATGCCGGCTCGGTGCCCGCTGCCGTGCCATCAGACCGGTACAGTTCCTGAGTGGCGTCCGAACTACCTTCGCTGACGAAATAGAGATCATCCGGTCCAGAGGTCAGATAGTCCGGATCGCTGTTGTCGCCACTGGGGCCAAGGGCGGTAAAGGTGACACTGTTGGATATGGCGTCATTCTCGCCATCATCAGCATCAGTGACGCTTTCCACATTGCAGGCGGTCAGAATACTGGCCATTGCTATTGTGAGTGGCAAAGCGAATGAGGAAGGTACTTCGAGTCTATTTCGTCGATGTCCCGACATGGATCACTCCTTGTGACTCGGTGTGTTCAATGCTGGTAATCGGGTTTGCTCGAATTTTGATGTAGTTGCGTACAGAGAGTCCTATGCGCTGTCGGTCGGGTTCAGTTTATTGGACTTATCAAAAAACCATCGAGCGCCCTCAAGCTGACCGTGCAATTTCTGATCAGTACCTGTCAACGGGGTGCCAGCACGGAACTGTTAACCGGCTCGCACGATTGCAAATCGACTTTTGGTGCTATAGTCAATGTATCGGCATCGCGAGGCTGGGTCACCGTGTCGCAGCCGCAACGCATGAGCCCGTTTGATTACCCCGGCAAGAGGACGGACGATTATGGAACTGGGTTGCTTTTCAGTCAGTCTGGCGGTCAAAGACCTGCAGAAGTCGAAAACCTTCTACGAGAAAATCGGCTTTGAGGTATTTGCAGGGGAAGCGTCTCATGGCTTCCTCATCATGAAGAATGGGTCAACCAACATTGGTCTGTTTCAGGGGATGTTCGAAAAGAACATACTCACGTTTAACCCCGGCTGGAACCAGCAGGCTGAGAATGTCGAGGCGTTTGACGATGTGCGCCGGCTGCGAGACCGATTTAAGTCTGAAGGGATAGAAATCACTGATGATGCCATTGTCGGTGAAAGCGGCCCTTCGAGCTTCACGATTATTGATCCGGACGGAAACCCGATCCTTTTTGATCAGCATGTGTAATAGCGTGAAACCACTCGCGGACAGGCGTCGACGGGAGACGTCCCTGTCCGTGATCGGAGCGAAGTGGACAGCCAGCCAGGCTCGTTGACTGACTCATGCCTTGGTACTTTGTGTAAACCCTCTGGAGGTTGCAATGCCCAGTAATCCGGTTGTTCATTTCGAAATCTATGTGCATGACATGGCCCGAGCCAAGGCTTTTTACGAGGCTGTGTTTGAAACGCAGCTGGAATACATGCCGGACCCGACATCGGGCAGTGACATGGAGATGTGGTTTTTCCCCATGGACAGAGAGCGGGGTATGAGGACCTATGGAGCCGGTGGCATGATCGTGAAAATGGCCGGTTTCGAACCCGGGGCTGGCGGTACGCTGGTTTACTTCGGCTGTGACGACTGCGCTGTACAGACCGCCAGAGCCACCGCAAACGGTGGCAGCGTAGTGCAGGAAAAGATGTCGCTTGGTGATCACGGGTTCAGCGCGCTGGCCAAAGATACTGAGGGCAATCTGATCGGATTCCACTCGATGAGCTGATCTGGACGTCGTAGAAGGGAGGTTGCTATGAGCGCCCACAATCACTTCGTACTGTTGGCATACTATAACCAGTGGATGAACGAAAAACTCTATGACGCTGCAGCCCGCCTGCCAACCGAGGCGCTGCGGCGCGACCGTCGGGCGTTTTTCGGGTACATTATCGGAACGCTCAACCACCTGGTGGTGGCTGATATTATCTGGCTGAAGCGTTTTGCGACACTGCCGGCAAACGCTGACCGTCTGGCGCCCGTAGTTGATCTGCCGAAACCCTCGAGGCTGGATCAGATCCTGTTTCCGGACCTGGACGATTTACGGGAGCGTCGGCTGTGGCTCGACAGCTTGATCCGGTCGTGGATCGACGAATTGTCGCCGGGCGACCTTGACGCCGTTTTAAGTTATCGGAACAGCAGAGGCAAAGCGTTCAACAAACGCCTTGCCCATCTGCTCGACCATTTCTTCAACCATCAGACGCATCACCGCGGGCAGGCCACGACGCTGCTGACCCAGGCCGGCGAAGACGTTGGCGTCACTGATCTGCTGGCGCTTCTGCCCGATGAGTTACCTGACAACCCTCTGCCCTGACAGGTGGATGAAACTTACCGGAAGCATCGCCTGAAAGCGTGACAATGGGTGTATTTTTCCGGGAATTCGTGGATAAGTGTCGTCGAATATTCGTAGAACGGCGCGAAACCCTGCTAGAGTGATAGAGAGCGTTGCACGAAAACCAGTGCTCCTATACCTGATTCAAGCAGCTGGAGGTTTACCGATGGCTTCGACACCGGAAACAACACAGACCCACGACGTATCGTCCTGGCGTGATCCTTCACTGGACTCTGTGAAGGGCACAGAAACACCCAAAGATCCGAACAAAGGCTACATCGCTCTGCTGGGCTGGAGTCTGAATGCGGTCAAGGCGGCCCAGAAGTTTGACCGGCGTTACATCGTTGTAGCACCGGACTGGGCAGAGGACTTTTGCACGGCCAACAATATCCCCTTCATGGCCTGGGATTTTGTCCGTCTCAATGACCGCTCCATGGAGATTGCCGAAAAACTGAAAGAGGAGGGCGTGGACGTTGCGGTTCCTCTGTTCGAGGAAACGGTAGAGTGGTCGGGTGCCATCAACTCGGTACTGCTGGACAACCCGCGCATGTACGGCCAGTCCATCCTGTTCCGCGATAAGGCGCTGATGAAGCGACGCGCGCAATTGGGCGGTATTCGCGTTGGTATCTTCGAGGAGGCCCACGAAAAAGAGGATATCGTGCGTTTTATGAAGCGCGTCAACCAGACGTTGCTCAAGCTCGATGGCGACCCGGATGACCCGATTCATGTGAAGGCGTTCGACAAGGCCGGGTGCCTGGGCCACCGCATGATCCGTACGCTGGAGGAAATCGACAACATCCCGGACGAAGAATACCCGCTGTTGATGGAAAGCCATCTCGATGGCTGGGAGTTTGCCGTAGAGGCCTGGATACACAACGGGAAGATCCAGTTTCTGAACATTTCCGAGTACGTCACGCTCGGGTATTCCGTATTCGTGCCGGCGACAAACGAACTTGAGAGCTGGCGCAACGCGATTACCAAACAGATCGAGCTGCTGATCAAGACCTTTGATATTCAGTTCGGCCTGATCCACCCTGAGTATTTCGTGACCAGCGATGGCACGATGTACTTCGGCGAGGTGGCCTATCGTCCTCCGGGCTTCAAGGCGTTTGAGCTGATCGAGCGGGCCTACGGGTTCAGCGCGTATCAGGCATCCATGCTGGTTTTCGACCCCAAGAGCACCGAAGAAGAAGTCGCCAACTTTTTCCCGAAAGAAGTGGAGGATGCGAAAGGCTACGCCGGCTGCTTCGGTGTTTACCCGAGACGCCGTGTGGTGAGCAAACTCGAAATGCCCAAGGAGTGTGTCGAGCACCCATATTTCGAGTCCCATGAGCTGGTAGCGCCGGCGGAGGAGACAGTGCCCGACCGGAATGCCTTCGGCACACACTGGGGGCTGGTGTTCTTCTTCGGCGACGACCCGATCAAGATGCGGGATCTGTTGAAGTCTCAGGAAGAGCTGGATTTTTACGTCTGAAGCGCGTTCGCCTTCGTCTGTTCCGCAAAGAACAGCGACACGTAATCGTGTATCTGCCCGCGCGTGGTCAACCACAGCGAGTTTTCACGCGCGCAGCGCATGACGATTTCAGCAAAGGCCCAGGCCGCCGCCGGGCGGCCGTAGCAATGGCCATGAACAATAATATCCAGAATCAGGGTTTCGTTGCTGTGGCTAAGCAGGCGGTTAAGCGCTGACATGACCAGGTCCACGAACTGATCCGGCGTGCGGCCAAAGCGCATGGCGTGGGGCAGGTCGTTGAAGTCGATGGTGCAGGGGATAACCATTATATCCCCCTCGGCAAATCGCTCGAGGTAGGGAAGGTCCGCGTCCAGTGCATCGCCGTGCCACTTATAGCCGTGCTGGCAGAACTTCCGGTGTGTTCGGCGGTCTGAAGTGATGCGCGGACTGACCCAGCCAGTTGGCCGCTGCCCGGTGGCCTGCTCGATAAGTACTGTAGAACGCCGGATACTGTCCTCGGCTTCCGAGTCACTGAGATGAGGAAACACCTGATCCTGGCCATAGCCGTGGCCGATAATTTCGTGCCCCGCGTCGGCGAGTCTTTTAAGTTCAGCGCCATGGTGTTCGGCGACCAGCCCGGATGTAAACACACTGGCTGAAACACCCTCCCGCTCCATGATATCGAACAGTCGCCGGCAACCGGCATTCACATTATATCGGCCGTAGCTTTCTGCGTTCGGGTCAACGATGTCGCTGTTCAGTACGTTACCCATCGGATTGACGCTGGAGCCGTTGCCCGGCGTCCACATTTCATAGGCGATATTGAAATTGATTGCGAGGCGTTTATCGCCAGGCCACAGAAAATCCTTGTCCAGCCGAATTATTTCGCATTCCTCGTTATTATGCTGCATTTCTGTGCCTCGATATTAAGAAAAATTACCTATTAATATTAAGCGAATATATCCGGAGTATTTTTTAATTGGAAGGTTTTTTTAATATTCGATCTCATGCAGGTTATAATGCATTAGATTCATCTTGATGTTGTTGAATTTCATGCACTTTATAATGCATGACATTAAGTTTGCGCTTATAATATCGTTCGTCTATATTCGATTTCCGACGGGGGTTATCCGGGTTCAGATTTAATTCTCGGAATGTCGGAATAAATAAAGGCCCACAAAAATTGATAACCCGTTTGTAGTGCAAAAATGGAAACGGAGAAAAACAATGACAATGAAACGTCATACGCTGCTGGCATCCGCTGTGCTGGCAACTGCCACTGCCCTGGGTTCACTGAGCGTTACGGCTCAGGACCTTAAGCTGGCCTGGCTCACCGCAGACAGCGACACAGACCCCTATGCGATAACCGCGCACGCGTTCAAGGACTCACTGGAGAGCCGCCTGGGCGGTGAACTGACGGTCAGTCTGTTCCCGAATCGCCAGTTGGGTGACGATCGGGAAATTCTGGAAGGCCTGCAGTTCGGCACCATCGATCTGGGTATAATCACAAACGCGGTAGTGGCCAACCTGGACCCGACCTACCAGTTGCTGGATCTGCCATTTCTGTTCGGCAGCTCCGAACAGGCGCATGCTGTGCTCGATGGCGAGGTAGGGCAGCAATTGCAGGAGAACCTTCTGGACGACAACATTGTGTCTCTGGGCATCGCCGAGGGCGGTTTTCGCAATATGATCAACAATGTGCGTCCGGTACGTACCCCTGAAGATGTCAGCGGTGTGAAGTATCGGACCATGCAGAACCCGGTGTTCATCGAGATGTTCTCGTCACTGGGCGGCAGCCCGGTACCCATGGCCTGGGGAGAGGTATTCACAGCCATGCAGCAAGGAACGGTGGACGGCCTGGAAATTCCTTCGGCTGTTGTCAAAGCCAATAACTACGCGGATGTGACCGCCTATCTGAGCCTGACGCGGCATACGTATTCCGCGATTCACCTGCTGATGTCCCAGCGCTCCTTTGACCGGCTCAGCGAATCACAACAGGAAGCCGTGATGGCTGCCGGTCGGGACGCTGTGGAAGCGCAACGCGCGCGGGTCGCCGATCTGAATGCCCAGGTGCTGGCAGATCTGGAAGCGGCGGGGATGGAAATCAACGAGATTGACGACCCGGCGGCATTCCGGCAGCTCGTGGGTCCTGTGTACAACGAGTTCGAGTCCTCCATAGGGTCTGAACTGATGAGCACCGCGCTTGACGCGGTTTCAGAGGACTGATGCAGCCATGCGGGATCTGGCAATAACAGTGGGTCAGGGCGTGTCAGCAGTGAGCCGGTGGATTGACCGGTTCATTGCTGGCGTCTGTGTGGCGGTGATCTACGTCATGCTGGTGCTGCTGCTGACACAGGTGGTCATGCGCTACTTTCTCGGTTCGCCTCCAAGCTGGACAGAGGAACTGGCCATTATCCTGTTTACCTGGCTGGTGCTGTTATTTGCCAGTAGCGGTATTCGAAATCATTTTCATGTGGCACTCGATACGATACCCGAGCGGCTGGTTCGCTTGCGGTTTCTGTCGGACCTTATTGTTCAAACACTGATTGTAGTATTCGGTGTGGTCATGATTACGGCGGGTTATGCGTACGTAAACCGCACATTGCCACAGAATACCGCGGCCTTGCAGATTCCGATCGGGTTTCTTTATGCCAGTATTCCGGTTTCGGGGGTATTGATTCTGCTTCACAGTATATCGAATATACTGGAGCAGATATTCGGATTGTCCGTTAAAAATGAAACTGCCAGCCAGGATAATTCAAAATGAGTCCCACCGTATTGATACTCACTCTTGGGCTGGTTGGCCTGTTATTGATTCGGGTGCCACTGGCATTTGCGCTGGGTTTATCCACCATAGGTGCATTGTTGGTATCGGATATTGACCTAATGGTATTCGCCCAGCGGATGGTGTCGGGTACGCAATCATTCAGTCTGTTGGCGATCCCGTTCTTTATCCTGGCCGGAGACCTGATGACCGCAGGTGGTATTTCACGCCGTCTGGTGGGCTTCGCCGATGTGCTGGTACGCCATTTTACCGGAGGCCTCGGCATGGTCACGGTACTGGCGGCAGCGTTTTTCGCAGCTCTGTCCGGGTCGGCGCCGGCAACCACAGCGGCGATTGGTTCGATCATGATTCCGGAAATGGAGAAACGCGGCTATTCAAAGGCGTTTGCGGCGGCGCTTGCCGTGGCCGGTGGCATTATCGGACCAATGCTGCCGCCCTCTATCCCCATGGTGGTCTGGGGCGTCATGTCGGAGACCTCGATCAGCGATCTGTTTCTGGCCGGCATACTACCGGGGCTGCTGCTCGCGCTCGGACTGATGGCGCTGACATGGAACCATGCCCGCCGGAACAATATACCAGCGCAGCCCCGTGCGAGCCGCCGGGAAATATTCCAGGCGTTCAACAGCGCCAAATGGGCATTGCTGGGCCCGGTTCTGGTCCTGGGTGGTATCTATGGGGGCATTGTTACACCGACAGAAGCGGCCATAGTGGCGACCTGTTACGCGCTGTTTCTCGGTGTCGTGGTCTACAGGGAGATCAATCGGGAGAACATTTTCCGAGTGACGCGCCAGTCGCTGAAAACCATGACCATGGTGATGTTTATCATTGCTCTGGCCAACGGGTTTGGCTGGGTGATCGCGTTCGAGCAAATTCCCGGCATGGTCACTAGGTCACTGGCAAACCTGCAGGACACTCCGGTGTTGTACCTCGGTATGCTCAATATACTGCTGATTGCCATCGGGTGCGTTATGGACAACCTGGCCGCCATGATCATACTGGCGTCCCTGCTCGTGCCGATCGGGCAGCAACTGGGTATGGACCCGGTGCAGTTCGGTGCCATGGTCGCGATTAACTTCACCATCGGTATGGCAACGCCGCCGTTTGGTTACACCATATTTGTGGGAGCGGCGATCAGCGGCCTGTCTATCGGCAAAATCGCACGGCCCCTGCTGCCCATGCTGGCGATCATGATCGGTATTCTGATGCTGGTGGCCTTTGTGCCGCAGACAACGCTCTTCCTTGTCGAGTTGCTTGGTTAAACGTATAAAGGAGGCCTGTCCGAAACGAGTCCGGCCATGGTGAATCTGAGAGATTTCGATCTGAATCTGTTGGTGATTTACACCACAATAATGGAACACCGCTCAATTTCCCGTGCGGCGAATGAGCTGGGCCTCTCACCATCGGCGGTCAGTCATGCGCTGGGCCGCCTGCGCACCATGCTGAATGACCCGTTGTTCTACCGGTCTGCAAAGGGTCTGGAACCCACTAACCGGGCCAAGGAGCTTTTGCTCGAGGTCGAAACCGGTCTATCGAGCCTGTCGCATGCGATTGCGTCACAGCAGGAGTTTGTGCCGGCATCATCAGAGCGTGTGTTCCGTATGCAGATCGCGGGCTATGTGGCCGGCTTTTTCCTGCCAAGTTTTTCGGAGCGAGTGCGCCGGGAAGCGCCGAATGTCACCATTGATGTGCTGCCGTTTTCCATTTCCACGGAAAGTGTATGGGATCGGGTAGATGCTCAGATCCGACTGACCCCCGGCCGGCTGAAGCCCAGTGCGGTAAAAAGCCGGCGCCTGATGGCGGATGATATCGTGGTGCTCATGCGCCCGGATCACCCCAGCGCAGAGGAACCGATGACGGCGGAGCTTTATGCGGACCTGCCGCATGTGAAGCTGTCTCAGGCTTCCACCGGAACCACGGTAATTGACGATGTACTTGGCGAGCGTGGCCTGCGCCGCCACGCCGCTCTGATTGTGTCCAACTGGGACAACATTCCGGACGTGCTATGGCATACGGACATGATCGCTATTGCGCCGCGCCACCTGTTGTCGCTGGATCATCGACTGCGTGGATTGAAGGCGGCGCCACTGCCGCTGGAGGAAGTGGTGTTCTCGTTTGACCTCTGCTGGGACCGCAGTTCAGAGAAGGAATCGGGGCATCGGTGGCTCTGTGACACCATAGTCGATGTGTTCAACCGGGAACTTGAGAAAATCCAGTAGATGCTGCCTTCAGGGCCGCCCACTGAATTGTGAACCGTAATGCCCGCGCCGGTGTAAACGACTCAGTGTCTGTTCATTGTTTCAGGAGCTGTCTTTATGACTCTCGGATCTCTGTCGACCGGCCTGGCGCTTTTGGCCTGTGCGGGCCTCGCTTTCAGCCAGCAACAGACGTTCACGCCCGCGGACATCGCCGGCTGGGAACCCCATTCGTTCTCCGGGGAAACCCACTACGAGCTGACTACGCTTAACGGCCAACCGGCTGTGCATGCCACCTGCGACAATGCCTCCGCCTCTGGTCTTTTCTACCAGGGCACCATTGATCTTACCGAAACCCCAGTCGTGGAATGGACCTGGTGGGTGGAAGAAACATACGAGGGCATCGACGAAACGGTTCGCGCGGGCGACGACTACCCCGCCCGCATCTATGCGGTGGATGAGCACCGCATTGCCATCTGGCGAACACGGGCGATGAACTATGTGTGGGCCAGCGAACAGCCGGAGGGTTCCGACTGGCCCAATGCCTACCAGAGCCAGGCGCATATGGTGGCCATGCGCTCAGGGCCGGGCAACGCCGGCGAGGGTCAATGGGTTACTGAGCGGCGCAATCTAAGGGCCGATTTCGAGCAATTTCACGGCCGTGATCTGGAAGAGCTGAACGCCTTTGCCATCATGACAGACTGCGATGACACGGGGCGGCCGAGTGAAGCCTGGTATGGTGGTATACGGTTACTGTCTGCCGATGCCGACAGTTGATGTGGATGCCGGATGCCGTTGATCAGGCGGTCGGTCTGCTCTGCTGCTTCTGCTTTTTCAGCGCGCGTACCCAGTAAGCGTTGCTGAAAAACAGAGCCAAAGTGCTGGCGGACATGAAAATCGCCGCCCAGAGTGGCGGGGTGGTCATGCCGTAAATGGCGAATATCAGGTAGATCAGCAGCAGATAGCCCAGCCAGCTCAGCCGGCGCGGCTGCCGGCGTTTGATTGCCGGGAAAAACAGCCAGAGCGGCAGTGTCTGCAGCAGCCAGAACGTCATGCCGGCCATGATCGTGGGCACAATATCGAGGTTTGACGGTGCGCTGAAACCCGTGTTGAGCGCAAAAGCCAGCATTACGGCACCATAAGCGATCCAGGTGCGTGTCTGCCAGCGTTCGGTCGGCGTGGCTTTGAAACCGGTTGATCGGGTCATGCGGTGCCTCTGGAGCTCATGGTGAGTGCGATCCGGGCCAGGCGTTTGCCCTGGGCCCGTGCCAGGCTCTTTTCATCGTCTGTCAGGGGGCGTTTACCCTTGTCCCAGTGCGACGGGCCGTACGGCGTGCCGCCGCTCTCCGTATTGTGCAGACGGGCTTCTGTGTACGGCGTGCCCAGCAGCATCATTCCGTGGTGCAGCAAGGGCACCATCATCGATAACAGCGTGGCTTCCTGACCACCATGCAGGGAACCGGTGGAAGTGAACACGCAGGCGGGCTTGTCCACCAGGTCGCCGTTCAGCCATTCGGGCGTGGTGTGCTCCCACCAGTGCTTCAGCGGTGCAGCCATGGTGCCGAAACGGGTCGGGCTGCCCATGGCGAGGCCAATGCACTCGCGGAGATCGGACGGCTCCGCGTGTGGATCTTCCGGTTCACCGGACGCATCGGGTTCGCCGCTCGCATGGAGCGATGGCACGGTTCTTAACCGTGCTTCGACGCCCGGGACGGCATATACGCCGTCCGCCAGTGCCTCGGCCAGCGCCGCCGTATGCCCGCCGCGACTGTAGTACAGAACCAGTATCGACGGTTGGCTCACTCAATGACCTCAAGCACCTTTTCCGGTGGCCTGCCGACGACTGCACCTTTGCGGGTGATGGCAATCGGTCGCTGGATCAGGCGGGGGTGCTCAATCATGGCCGCGACCAACATGGCCTCCGACGCACCGCCGTTATTCAGATTCAGCTCTTTGAATTCCTTTTCGGTATCGCGTATGAGTTGCCGGGCGGTAATGCCCAGGCGCTGCAGCAGACCATTGAGTTCATGCTTGTTCGGAGGGTCCTCCAGGTAACGCCGTATCCTGGGCTCGATGCCACGATCCTGCAGGAGCTTGAGCGCCTCACGCGATTTACTGCAGCGGGGGTTATGCCAGAGTGTGACCTGCATCGTAATGACCCTCCTGACCGATGGTAGTCTCTCCAGCGAAGCATACCGGTCGGCGACCGGCGGAGCAATTCAGAAGACCTGGTCCGGGGTCAGAAAGGGGTTGCCGTGCTGGTCCACGTCAACCAGCAGGTAGTGGTCGCGGTTCAGTTCAATCACGTAGGACCGGCACCAGGTTCTGGTAGCCACATCCCGGTACAGCCCGGAACCGGCAAATTCGTCCGCGTGGTCCTTGCCGGCCGCGAGCAGTTGGTAGAAGTGGGGACGCCAGCACCAGTTCATGCCCATGGGTTCCGGGTCTGCGGTCACCGACGCATCAGTCACTTCGAAATTGGGCGAAATCTGTGTTCCTGTGCGATTACAGAGATAAAAGCGAAGAATGCGGTTGTTGTCAGGCAGTGCGACGTTGACCCAGTCGCTCTGTTCCCGGCATTGCTGCAGCAGTGCCATCAGCTCCCGACTGACGCAGGCGTCGAATTCGTTGCGTGCCTGTTGAAGGCGGATACGCTGATGCAGGAACCGTTGGCGCAACTGGCTGATGGCATCGGCGAAGGCATTGTCCGGCAGGAAGTCTGCCGCCGCCGGCGCAAACAGGAACCCCTGCATCCAGGCTGCACCGAGCTCAAGCCCGAAGGCGAACTCAGCTTCTGTTTCAACGCCCTCACAGACCAGTTGGCAGCCCGTTTTCTCGGCCAGACGTGACACTGACTGAAGCAGTTCATAGTGCTGTCCGCTGTTGGCGGCTCGTTTGAACAGGGTCATGTCGAGCTTGAGAATGTCCGGTTCCAGCGCCATGATCCGGTGCATGTGGGATTCGCCGGCACCGAAATCGTCGATGGCGACGCGGTAGCCCGCAGCCCGATAACTGTTTACTGCGCGTTTCAGGGCGTCAATGTGCCCTTTCTGCTCGGTGATTTCCACGATAATGCGTTCCGGCGGCACTTCTGCGGATGACAGTAACTGCATCAGTGGGGTCTGTTCCCACTGGTTGAGCTGGAGTATCCAGTCGGGGCTGATATTGAGCGAAAGAAATCCCCTGGGCAGGGCGCGCATACGGTCGATCGCTTCGGCCCGAATGGCCCGGTCAAGCTGCAACAGTCGGCCGGTTGCGTCGGGTGTTTGGTAGAAATGGTGACCGAGCGAGCTCAGCGACCCGTCGGCCTCGCGCTGACGGGCCAGTACCTCGTAACCGCGGATGCGGCCGCGGGCGATGTCGACAATGGGCTGGAAGGCAGGCAGCGCGGGTGCGAATTCGGCCGGTACGGAAAACGTACTGTAGGCATCGAGATCGGGTTTGGCCTGGTCTGCCATAGAATTCGCCGGGTCCTTGTGCTGGTTGTCGTTGGTATCAGCACTGTAAAGCAAGAATACGGCCAGTTTCGGGCGCCGGAACCGGGCATTCGCCCGCCACAATCGCACCAGAAAAGTGCGTTATCAGAAATCATGTGGTAAGGAGCACTAAAACAGTGCGTTATGACGGATCAAAACGGTGCGTGTGACCTGACTGTCGAACACCATGTCTCCACCACCGAGCGCCTCGGAGAGTCGTCCCGCGCTCGATACACCGCGCAGATGCAGGGTAAGCGCACAGATCTGCTGACGTTCCGGCAGCCCCTGTTCACTGAACAGGTCGGCCAGGGCGATAGACAGTTGCTGCGTCTGGTCGGTCAGAAACTGCCCGTCGCTGCCACGAAACCGGGCGTTGGCGCTGGGGCAGCGCAGGTCAAAGCGGCCGTTTTCCGTGGGAATGCCCGTCCATCGAACACCCACTGCCCCGGTGTCCTGGGTTTCAATCAACTGGTTGGGGCGGGGGCGCTGGAATTCCGGCGATACGGGAAGATGCATGGTGGTGCCGATAGCCGATTCGAACCGCTCGGACCGCATCAGATCCAGCGCGAGATAGCCTTCTTCATAGGGCATCTCACCGGAATAGACCCGGTTCCACTGCTCTTCCAGTTCGATCGCGTATCCGCTGAGGCTGGCCACCAGGCGGTCGTTTTTGCTGAGGCGCACGCGCTCGTCCGGCTGACCTACCGGGTTCAGCGTTGCGTGAACCAGCAACTGGTCATTATGGCGCATGGCCACCAGGTGCAGTACCAGTTCGTTGGTGGACAGTTTCTCGGAGTCCTGCGCACAGCCAACCAGCACCAGACTCAACAGTGCCAGGCAGGCGACCTGCAGCGGGCGCCTGCGCAACCATGACGGTGACCTTTTGCACATAGAATTGCCGGTATCCGGGACGAGCCATCGAGGCAGTTATTGTGCCGGTGGTTGCCCGGACAGCGATAGATAGCCGCGTGCAAAGGTTCAGCAAAATGGCTGGCCGGTGTTGTTGCACGAATGCTCAGAACCGGAGCCGGAACGTCAGCGCTGGCGGAGTTTTTCCAGCAGCTCCGTTTCTACTGTGTCCGCCTTGTCGTTATCTACCTGACAGGTGCCGGCGGCCGAGTGACCACCGCCGCCATAGGCCAGACAGAGCTCGCCGATGTTGACGGTATTGCTCGGGTCAAGTACCGAGCGCCCGACCGCGAATACAGTATTCTGCTTTTTCAGCCCCCACATACGATGTATCGATACCCGGGCATCCGTGTACAGGGCGTA
Source organism: Natronospirillum sp. (assembly GCA_965602035.1). Classification (GTDB taxonomy): domain Bacteria; phylum Pseudomonadota; class Gammaproteobacteria; order Pseudomonadales; family Natronospirillaceae; genus Natronospirillum. The sequence continues at coordinate 624,216 of OZ271919.1, forward strand.
GATAGTAAAGCGGTTGGTTGCCCATATCGGGTCTTCGTTCTGGAGGTTCACCAGCACCACATCGCCGTGCAGTTCCGAGCAGCGGTTCAGTTGCTCGATCGCCCGGCTTTCATGGGCCCGGTACAGTTCCACTCGTTCAGCGACATCCGGCATCTGCAGGATTTCATCAATGGTTTTTTCACGACAGGCGTCAATCAGCTTCATCATGAGCTGATAGTTGGAGATGCGGAACTCACGGAAACGGCCAAGACCGGTGCGGGCGTCCATGAGAAAGTTGAGCAAAGCCCAGCCGGCCGGGTGAAGGATTTCATCACGGCTGAACTGGGCGCTGTCGCCCTTGTCGACGGCTGCCATCAGGTCATCTGAAATAGTCCGGAAACGATCCCGACCGCCAAAATAGTCGAAGACCACGCGCGCAGCCGAGGGGGCATCCGGGTCGATAATGTGGTTATCTTCCGGCTTGTTGCGCAGCGTTTCCGAGTGGTGGTGATCAAATGCCAGGTAGACGCCGGGTGCGTAGGGAAGGTTGGTCGTGATATCGCGTCCGCTGACATCCACTTTGCCATCCTGCATGTCTTTCGGGTGCACGAACAGGATATCGTCGATCATATCCAGTTCCTTGAGCAGTGCCCCGCAGACGAGGCCGTCGAAGTCGCTGCGGGTTACCAGGCGGTATTTGTCGGTCATGGTTGTGTCCTAGTTCTCGTTGGTATCGGATGAGTCAATCATATGGACCGGGTCAAGCAGGTCGCGAAGCTGATCCTCGGGCAGGTCGGTCAATTCTGCCGCGACATCAAGCACCGGCCGGCCGCTGCGGTAAGCTTCCTTGGCAATCTCCGCCGCTTTGGCGTAGCCCACCTCGTTGTTCAGCGCCGTGGCCAGTATGGGGTTTCGCGCCAACGGTCCTTCCAGCACGTCTTCCCGGTAGGTCAGATCGGGGAGTACCTCGTCTGACAGTGAATTCATGGCTTCAACCATCAGGTCCAGGCTCTGATGCATGTTGTGAGTGATCAGCGGCAATGCGGTATTGAGCTGGAACTGCCCGTTCTGGGCGCCGAGGGTAATCACCGTGTCATTGCCGATGACCTGAAACGCCGCCTGGATCACCGCCTCCGGTATCACCGGGTTGACCTTGCCGGGCATGATGGAAGACCCCGGCTGCAATGCCGGCAGTTGGACCTCACTGAGGCCGGCCAGCGGGCCGGAATTCATCCAGCGCAGATCATTACTGATCTTGATCAGCCAGGTGGCAAGGTTTTTCAGACTACCGGACAGGGCCACCTGATCGCTCTGGCCGCTCTGGGCCGAGAACGGGTAGGGGGAACGGGTGACCGGCAGCCCCGTCACTTCCGCCAGGTCCTCGGCAACTCGGTCACCGAATTCCGGGTGGGCATTGATACCGGTGCCGACGGCAGTGCCGCCGAGCGCGATCCGGCTGAGCTGGGGGATCTGGGCTTCCAGCGTGTCGGCAATATCCGACAGGACGCCTACCCAGCCGTCGATTTCCTGCTCCACGCTCAGTGGCATGGCGTCCATAAGGTGCGTGCGACCGGTCTTCAAAAGGTGCCCGTAACGGTCCGACAGCGCTTCGAATGCGCTGATCAGTTCCTCCACAGCGGGCAGCAGTTCATCGCGCACCCGCAGTGCCGCGCTGAGCTGGTTGGCACTGGGTACCGTGTCATTGCTGCTCTGGCCCCGGTTGACATGGTCGTTCGGATGCACCGCCTTGCCGCCAACGTCACCGGCCAGAGTCGCGATGACCTCGTTGGCGTTCATGTTGCTGCTGGTACCGGAGCCGGTCTGAAAGACATCAACCGGGAACTGGTCGGCGTGTGCGCCCTTGAGCAGTTCGTCAGTGGCGTTGATGATGGCGTCTGCGATATCGCCGTCGAGTTCGCCGAGCGCCTGATTCACCCGGGCCGAGGACTGTTTGATACGCACCATCGCCAGTATCCACGGGCGCGGCATGGTCAGCCCACTGTAATTGAAGTTGTCGACGGCCCGCTGGGTCTGTGCGCCCCAGAGCGCATCGGCCGGCACGTCTACCGGCCCCAGGCTGTCTCGCTCCACGCGATAATCTGCCATTACATCCTCCGGTCTGGTTGTGTCATTGGCCATTGTCCCTGAGCAGTGTAGGCGACTCGGCGGCATCATGCATACACATCGAGCCAATGCACCGATATAATGCGCCTCGTTGCCCTCACGGGCCGAGTACGGAGAAGTAATGCCCCGTTTCGACGACATCAGACCCTATACCGACGATGAAGTACCGGCTGTCGTCGCCCGGTTGGTACGCGATCCGGAGCTGCGCCGATCAGTGGTCGCATTTCTTTTGCCCGGCGCCGCGAAACGCTGGGGCTGGCTGCTACGGCCGCTGGCCGGCCTTTATCTGCGGCTACGTTTTGCCCGGGTCCGCACAGTGCGGGGCTTTCAGGGCCGGCTCGAGAGCGTGCTGCGGCGACTGATTGATCGTACCACTGATGAGTTTTCAGTGTCCGGTCTCGATCGGCTTGAGCCCTGCCGCCCCTACCTGTTCATCAGCAACCATCGCGATATAGTGATGGACCCGGCGTTCATGAACTGGGCGCTGTATCAGAACGGCTTTGACACCGTACAGATCGCCATTGGCGACAACCTGCTTACCAAGCCATTTGTGGCGGATCTGATGCGGCTCAACAAGAGCTTCATCGTCAAGCGCTCGGTGGCCGGTCGACGGGAAAAGTTGCAGGCAGCGCGCGATCTTTCGGCCTATATCTACTCGGCATTGACCGATCAGCGGGCGAACATCTGGATCGCCCAGCGTGAAGGCCGTGCCAAGGATGGCATCGATCGGACCAACCCGGCTGTGGTCGGCATGCTGACGTTGGGCAGGGACAGGGACCTGCCCCTGGCAGAGCATGTCCGCACCATGAATGTCGTGCCGGTGGCGATTTCCTACGAATACGATCCGTGCGATGTGATGAAGGCCAGAGAGCGCTACTATCAGGTGGAGCGGGGTGGCTATCAGAAGGCGCGAAACGAGGACGTCCGGTCAATTGCGCTGGGCATGACCGGCTATAAGGGCAGGGTGCACCTGGCGTTCGGCGAGCCGATTTCAGGCGATTTCCAGAACGACACCGAGGTCGCGGTCACCATTGACCGGCAGGTTCACAAGCTTTACCGATTGTTTGCAACGCATGAAGCGGCCGACCGATGGCTGCGTGAATGCCCGGATGAAGCGGCTCCCGACTGGGTGCCTAAACGGCTTCGCGAGCGGGTGGCAGGTTACCCTGTCGAACTGAGGCCCTACATTCTGGCACAGTACGCCAATGCCGTTGCGTCGCAGCGGCAGGCCGACGAGGAAACATCGGTATCATTGCAATCGGCCGACTGGCAATCACGTAACGACAGGTGACACCCTATGCTGAAGCGTTTTTTTGACTGGTTCGGAGACCAGGCGGAAACACCGGACAATACGACACGGGTCGAGCTGGCGGCGGCGGTACTCATGATCGAGGTGATCATGGCCGACCACGACATTGACCCCAACGAAGAGGCGATGCTGGAAAAACGCATCGGAGAATCGCTGGATCTGCCGGTGGCCGAGGTGCATGCGCTGATCGAAGAGGCCCGCCAGGAACAGGATGAGACGCTGGATCTGTATCAGTACACCCGGGTCATCAACGATGAGTTCGATGTGGTGGACAAATACAACCTGCTGCTCGATCTGTGGCTGATGGCCTGGGCCAACGGTGAGGTCGACAAGCACGAGGACGCCATGATCCGCAAGATCTCGGATCTGCTTTATCTGGCGCATGGGGATTTCACACGGGCCAAGAGTGAAGCCCGCGAGGCATTACTGGGTGACGAGGGCTGATTGCGGCGCTCAGCGCCGCAACGGCTTCAGCTCGTCGGCAAGCAGGAACGCCAGCTCGAGTGACTGGTCGGCGTTCAGCCGTGGGTCGCACTGGGTGTGATAGCGCTCGGCGAGGTCGGCCTCGCGGATATTGAACGAACCGCCCACGCACTCGGTGACGTTGCGACCGGTCAGCTCAAAATGCACACCCCCGGCGTGGGTGCCCTCCGCCTGATGAATCTGGAAGAACTGTTTGACCTCCGAGAGAATGGCATCGACCCGGCGGGTCTTGTACCCATTGTCCGCCTTCACTGTATTGCCATGCATCGGGTCCGACGACCAGACCACCTCATAGCCTTCCCGGCTGACGGTGCGCAGCAGCTTCGGCAAGTGGTCACCGATCTGGTCGGCACCCATACGCACAATGAGGTTGAGCCGGCCCGGGTCGTTGTTCGGATTGAGGGTATTGATCAGTTGTACCAATTCCGCCGGGTCTGTTGACGGCCCCACCTTGAGCCCTATCGGATTGTGGATACCCCGGGCGAATTCCACATGCGCGCCGTCGGATTGACGGGTGCGATCACCGATCCAGACCATGTGTGCTGACGTGTCGTACCAGTTCCCGCTCAACGTGTCCTGCCGGGTGAACGCCTCTTCATAAGGCAGCAGCAATGCCTCGTGGGACGTATAGAACGACGCCTCCCGTATCTGCGGGGTGTTCTCGGGGTTGATGCCACAGGCGGCCATGAACGCGAGCGTGTCGTCGATCTGGTCGGCAAGGTGCTGGTAGCGCTCCGAGTTCGGGGTGCTGTCGATAAAACCCAGGTTCCACTGATGTACCTGGTGCAGGTCAGCAAGACCGCCCTGAGCGAACGCGCGCAGCAGGTTGACCGTGGCTACCGACTGCTCATAGGCCTGCCACATCCGCTCCGGGTCCGGTCGGCGGGCTTCTTCTGTGAACGCCATACCATTTATGATGTCGCCCCGGTAGCTGGGCAGGGTCTCGCCGCCAATGGTCTCGGTGTCGCTGGAGCGAGGCTTGGCGAACTGGCCCCCGAGCCGGCCTACCTTGACCACCTGACGCTGGCCACCGAAGGTCAGCACAATCGCCATCTGCAGCAGTACACGGAAGGTATCCCGAATGGCATCGGTCTGGAACTGGGAAAAACTCTCCGCGCAGTCGCCGCCCTGGAGCAGGAACGCGTCTCCGTTGGCGACACGTGCCAGGTCAGCACGGAGCTGGCGGGCTTCGCCCGCGAATACCAGGGGCGGGCGTGTCCGCAGGCGCTGTTCAACCGCGCGCAAATGGTCGGCGTCGGGGTACTCAGGCAGTTGGCGCACAGGGAACTGGCGCCAACTGTCCGGGGTCCATTGGGTCATACTGTCCTCATTTATCGGGGCGCGACGTGGCCTGCACGCCATGGGTATCCGGCACTGCCTGCCGTGTGCGCAGGCGCTGAGCCAGCGCAGAAGCCGGGTGCGGCAGCCGCTGGTCAGACAACCGTTTGGCCTGGCTGCGGCAGGAATAACCGCTGGCTACTAGGCGGTTTCGGAAGCGATCGTTTTCGACCCGCTCACGCCATGACATGTCGTAGAGTTTCACGCTGGTGGCGACGTTGCGGGTTTCATGGCCGAACGTGCCCGCCATCCCGCAGCAGCCGGCGCTGAGTATTTCAAGGTCCATACCCAGGTGAGCGAATACGCGCTGCCATGCCTTGATGGACGGCGCGGCGTTGGTGGACTCGGTGCAGTGACCCAGCAGATACCAGGTGTCGCCCGACTGGGGCTCAATGGGCGCCACCGTCGGTGCGTCGAGGCGCTCGGCGAGGAATTCCTGCACCAGCGCAACCTGAGGCACCGGGCCGAGCTCTGGTTCTTTCAGGTACTCACTGCGGAAGGCCAGAACCATACTGGGGTCAACACCGACAAAGGGCACATCATAGGCCGACAGCGCGCGCAGGGTGCGTACCATGGCTGATGCTGTGCGCACAAATGCCGGGTGGAACCCGTGTACATGCAGCGGCTTGCCGTTGGCCTGATACGGCAGCACCAGTGGGTGGAAGCCGAACCCGCGCAGGGTGTCGAGCACGTCGACCACGGACTCGGTATCAAAGTAGGTGGTGAACGCGTCCTGCACCAGAATAACGGCACGCTGGCGCGTCGGTTCATCCAGTGCAGCCAGATGATAAACGTCGGCCCAGGGAATTGAGCGTTGCTGCATGGCCCGGGACAGTGTCCGGCCACTGAGCAGCGGGCTGTCGACCATGCCGGCACCGTGCTTGAGCAGCTTTTTGACCAGCCCGTTGCGCATGACGGTGTTGTACAGCCAGGGCACGCGGGACAGGTAGGGCATGGTGGTTTCAAGACTGCCGATCAGGTAGTCCTTCAATGGGCGAAGGTAGCGGCTGTAATGGATTTCCAGGTACTGTGCCCGGAATGTGGGCACGTCGACCTTGACCGGGCACTGGCCACTGCAGGACTTGCAGGCCAGGCATCCCATGAAGCTGTCGACCATATCCGCTTCCAGTCCCTCGCTCGGCCGGCGTACTGTGCGCCAGGCGCGCGCGGGGAAGCTCAGCACGGGGTTCTGGCGGCGGGCCTTTTCTGTGAGATCACGTGAATCTATGCCATCGCGGCTCAGTTCATGCAGCCATTCACGCATGAGCGAGGCGCGGCCTTTCGGGGTCTGCCGGCGGTCGCGGGTCGCCTTCCAGGACGGACACATGAAATCGTTCGGGTCCCAGTTGTGGCAGGCCCCATTGCCGTTGCAGTAAACACCACTGCTGAACTGCTGCCACATACCGGTCGGAATGGTCCGGTCCAGTTCGCCGCGGGTCTGTACCTGATCGATTTTCAGCAATTCGGTACCGGCATCCGGGGTTGCGATCTTGCCCGGGTTTAACTGATTACGCGGGTCAAACGCGGCTTTGACTTCCTGCAGGGCCGGGTACAGCCCGCCGAAAAAGGCTGGTGCGAATTCCGAGCGCACGCCCTTGCCGTGCTCACCCCAGAGCAGCCCGCCGTAGTGGCGGATGAGTGCTACCAGTTCTTCCGTGATCGGCCGGATCATGGCGGCCTGGTCCGGGTCTTTCATGTCCAGGATAGGCCGCACGTGCAGCACGCCCGCGTCCACGTGGCCGAACATGCCGTAACGCAGCCCCTTGTTATCGAGAATGCGGCGGAAGCCCATGATGTAATCTGCCAGGTTCTCCGGGGGCACTGCCGTGTCCTCCACAAAGGGTACCGGCCGGGCTTCACCCTTCGCATTACCCAGCAGCCCGACGGCGCGCTTGCGCATGTTCCAGATCTTGCCGACCTCACCGGCACCACGTGCCACGGTATACCCCATGCACTGACCGGTCTGGCCCTGGACGGCATCGAGGTGGCGGGTCATGGCGGTCAGTTTTTCCTCCAGCTCTTCCTCGCTGGCGGCGGTGTATTCCACCAGATTGATGCCGCGAATGGGGTTGCCCTGTGCCGGGAAATAGTCACCCACCTGGGTCCAGACAATGTCGCCCTGAGCCAGTTCGAGCACGATGTCGTCCACGGTTTCAATGGACGTAGGACTGCGGGACATCAGTGCCTGTGCATCGCGCAGCGACGCTTCAAAATTGTCATATAACAGGTTCACCAGCGCGGAGGTGGCCGGGATCGGGGTCAGGTTAAGCCGGGCTTCGGCAATGAAACCGAGCGTACCTTCTGAGCCACAGAGGATATTGTTCAGGTTGAGCCGGCCCTGTTCGTCGCGGATATGGGCCAGATCGTAGCCGGTCAGACAACGGTTCAGCGGTGGAAACGTCGCTTCTATGTCGCTGCGCCGCTCGTCCCAGATTCGTCCGACGGTGCGATAGACCTGGCCTCGCCGGTCCGGCAACTGACAGGCCTGCGCATAGTCGTCATCGCTGACCGCCTGGCTGTTCAGTATGCTGCCATCACCCAGCACGGTGGTCAGGTCCAGTACATGGTCGCGGGTCTTGCCGTAGGCCACGGAGCCCTGACCACTGGCGTCGGTGTTGATCATGCCGCCGATAGTGGCGCGGTTACTGGTAGACAGGTCCGGTGCGAAGAACAGTCCGTGGGGTTTGATGGCGGCATTGAGCTGGTCCTTGACCACGCCGCACTGCACCCGTGCCCAGCGTTCTTCCACATTGATTTCCAGAATGCCGGTCATGTGGCGGGAGGTGTCCACTACTATGCCGTCGGACAGCGACTGACCATTGGTACCCGTGCCACCGCCGCGCGGGCTCAGTACGATGTCATGCCACGGGGGCTGGTCAGCCAACGTCAGGGCAATGACCAGATCGTCGATTCCCCGCGGTGAAATCACGGCCTGTGGCATGACCTGATAGATCGAATTGTCCGTCGCGAGCACGGCCCGGGTGGATTGGTCTCCATTGATTTCCCCGGAAAAGCCGGCGTCTGCGAGGGCGACCAGATAGTCGCGATAATGGTCTTCGCGGGTGCGAGCGTTGTCGGGCGCGGACAGGGTCAAGACGGCACTACCTCAATGTCTGACGGGAACTGGACAGCGGGTCGGTGCAAACAACCGGGTATGCGAATCGCCGGACGGGGCACCGCTGCACTGCAAGTGTAATCATTAAGAGGCGGGAATTGTAATGGCGCGGCGCCCGGTTTGCACCCCCGGGCACCGGACCGGTATCAGCGGGATTTGAACAGGGCTCTCAACACGTCATTGCGCCGGATTTCCCCGAGCAGCTTGCCGCGTTCAATCACCGGGTAAATCTTGGGTTTGGGGCCCGACATCATCTGGGCCAGTTCAGCAATGTCCATACCCGGGTCGACGCTGAGCACGGGCTGATTCATGACTTCATGGACCAGTCGGGATTCCGACTGGTGGTAACGACCTTCAAGCAGGTGTTTAAGACAGTCCTGCTCCGAGACAAAGCCGACCACAGAGCCGTTTTCATCCACCACGGCGCAGCCCGGCAACCCCATTTTCAGCAGTTGCTGGACCGCCTCGGAAATAGTGGCATTCTGCGGAATGGTGCGTTTGGTGTGGACCATGTGCTGTGCCACGGTCATTGCTTCTGCCTGTGCCATAGCGATGCCTCCCGGCCTTGTTATTGCTGAAGCATAGCACGGATTCTGGCAAACACATCGGCTGCCGGCCAGTGCTCATTCTCACTCGCACGGCGGTGGCGATATTCCACCTGGTTGTCCTTCAGGCTGCGCTCGCTGAAAACGATTCGGTGTGGAATGCCAAGCAGTTCGGCGTCGGCGAAGCGCACGCCGGGGCTGGTTTTCTTGTCTCGGTCATCTAGCAGCACCTCAATGCCGGCGTCCAGGCATTGCTGATAAAGCGCTTCCGCGGCCTCGGCAACGGCTTCGGAACGGTGGGCGTTCAGCGGCACGATTACCAGCTGGAATGGCGCCATGGACTCCGGCCACAGAATGCCGCGCTCATCGTGGTTCTGCTCGATGGCGGCGGCAACAATGCGTGAGACCCCGATGCCGTAGCAGCCCATCATCATGGGCTGCTCTTTCCCCTGTTCATCAAGTACCCGTGCGTTCAGCGCTTCGGAATACTTGCTGCCCAGCTGGAACACATGGCCGACCTCAATGCCCTTGGCGATGGCCAGTGTGCCCTGACCATCCGGGCTGGGATCACCGGCCTGAACACTGCGCAGGTCAGCCACCTCGGACAGGGGCAGGTCACGTTCCCAGTTAATGCCGAACCAGTGCTGCCCGTCCGTGTTCGTGCCGGCAGCAAAGTCACTCATGGCGGCGACAGTGCGGTCGATGACCACCGGTACAGGCAGGTCGATGGGGCCCAGTGAACCCGGGCCGGCACCGATTGCCTTGCGGATCGCTGCTTCAGACGCCATGGTCAGGGGCGTTTTCACACCCGGGATTTTTTCGGCCTTTACCTCGTTCAACTCGTGGTCGCCGCGCACAATCAGCGCGATCAGGTCGACGTCCGCCTCGTCGTCCGCTTCCACTACCAGCGTCTTGATGGTTTTCTCGATGGGCAGGCCGTAGCCGGTCACCAGCGCTTCAATGGTGCGTGTGTCCGGCGTGTCCACGCGCCGGAGTTCCTCGCTGGGCTCGGCGCGATCCTGATCGGGTGCGAGTGCTTCGGCCATTTCGATATTGGCCGCAAAGCTGCCGGTATCGGAGTAGGCAATATAGTCTTCGCCGGAGTCGGCCAGTACCTGGAATTCGTGGCTGGCCCGGCCGCCCATGGCGCCGGTGTCGGCCAGTACCGGTCGGTAGTCCAGGCCGAGCCGATCGAAAATACGGCAGTAGGCCTGGTACATGTTGTCGTATTCCTGTTGCAGCGAATCCGTGTCCAGGTGGAACGAATAGGCATCCTTCATGGTGAATTCTCGCGCGCGCATCACGCCAAAGCGTGGGCGAAACTCATCGCGGAATTTGGTCTGGATCTGGTAGAAGTTGACCGGTAATTGCTTGTAGCTGGTGAGCTCATTGCGCGCAATGTCGGTGATGACTTCTTCATGCGTGGGCCCGAATACGAACTCGCGTTCGTGGCGGTCGAACATGTGCATCATCAGCGGGCCCATATCGGTGTAACGGCCGCTTTCCTGCCAGAGTTCCGACGGCTGAACGCATGGCATGAGTACTTCCTGGGCGCCGGCACGGTCCATTTCTTCACGGACAATGCGTTCGACCTTGCGCAGCACGCGCAGCCCCGTGGGCAGCCAGGTGTAGAGGCCGGAAGCAAGCCGTCGGATCATGCCGGCCCGCAGCATCAGTTGGTGGCTCACGATGACCGCGTCAGCAGGGGTTTCCTTGACCGTGGCTAACAGATACCGGCTGGCTCGCATGGATCGGGCTTCCTTCAATCAGTGGCAGATGGCGCCGTATTGTACGCCAGCCGGTATCAGGGTGGCTACCAGGTCCCGGTGTTCTCCATGGACGCCCAAGGCTCCTGTTCGGGCAGGGGTTCACCGCGCTGGAGCAGTTCGATCGACTGGTTGTCCGGCGAGCGCACGAACGCCATACGGCCATCGCGCGGTGGGCGATTGATGGTTACACCACTGTCCATCAGGTGCTGGCAGGTGGCGTAGATATCGTCTACCCGGTAGGCCAGGTGGCCGAAATTGCGACCCCCGTCGAGTTCTTCCGGGTCCCAGTTCCAGGTGAGTTCGATTTCCGGGGCGCCTTCTTCGGTGGCCAGAAACACCAGGGTAAACCGGCCGCGTTCGCTGTCGCGGCGGCGGATTTCCTTCAGACCCAATTTGTTGCAGAAGAAGTCGAGGCTGGCGTCCAGGTCGCTCACGCGCAGCATGGTGTGCAGGTATTCCATAGCGTTTCCTTCAGGTGGTGGGGTGTTCATCCTGGCGAAAGGGTAACAGGGTGCGCGCTTCGGCCATATAGGCGTCGATGTGGTCTTTTTCCGGGGCCATATGGTCGGCTACCAGCGCATGGAATTCCCGGTGTGCGAGCCAGTGGGCGCTCCAGGTGGCCACCGGCTCAAAGCCGCGCGGAATCTTGTGCTCGCCCTGGGTGCCGGGGTCGAAACGGCGGAGGCCGCGCTCCAGCGCAAATTCGATGCCCTGGTAGTAGCAGGCTTCGAAGTGCAGGCAGTCGATCTCCTCGCGCGCGCCCCAGTAGCGGCCGTAGAGTGTATACGCGTCATGGAAGAAGAGGGCACCGGCAACCAGTTGTTCACCCCGGAACGCCAGCGCAAACATGACATTGTCCGGCAGTTGCTCGACGACACCCTCGAAAAACGCGTCGCTCAGGTAGCCGGTCTGTCCGCGTTTCAGGTACGTGGTGTGGTAGAACAGATAAAAGTCGTGCAGCCAGTCGGCCCGCATTTCCCGGCCGGTTACCCGGCGCAGGGTGATGCCCTGGTCGGCGACACGGCGCCGTTCCTTGCGCACGGTCTTGCGCCGTCGCGCCGTCATGCGCGCCAGAAAGTCATCGAAGTCGCGGTAACCGGGGTTGTGCCAGTGGAATTGACAGCCTTTGCGCACGATGTATTCCGGTTCCGGAAAGTACGCCATGGTGGCTTCAGTCGGGAACAGGATATGCCAGCCGGAAACACCGGCCCGGGCGCAGGTGTCGGGCAGTTGCTCCTGCCATTCCTGCCAGAGCTGTGCCGACGCTTCGCCGAACAGGCGGGGGCCTACCGAGGGCGTGTAGGGGACGGCGGTCAGCAGCTTGGGATAATAGTCGACTCCGGCACGGGCATAGGCATCGGCCCACGCCCAGTCGAACACATACTCACCCCATGAGTGGTATTTGCGGTACGCCGGGAGCAAAGCGCCGCTGTCATGCCGATAATGCCAGGGTTCCCAGCCGGTATCCCGGGTGCGACTGCCCGAATCGGTCAGCAATGCCAGAAACTGCCGGTTCATGAAGGCATTACCGGTGTCGGGTAATGCAGATGACGGCAGTTCGCGCAGCGGTTCAGTCATCCAGCCCATAGATCGGTTACTCTCCCAGATTGCAACAGGAAGTGTACGGAGTACGACGGCAAAGGGGAAACAGGCCACGTTGTTTTCCAGACGGGGTTTCGGAACCGGCCGACTGTTCCGGTATACTGCATCTGATTCTGGCAACGCAGAGGAGAGGGAGCCTGTGGCTTTTCAACTGGACGAGCGACTGGCGCGGGACTGCGCGGCGGTTGGCGACCTGATGCTGTGTCGGGTGCTGTTGATGCGTGACAGCAACTACCCGTGGCTGATTCTGGTGCCCAAACGCCAGAGCGTGTCGGAAATCCATGAACTTGATACCGACGATCAGGAACAGTTGATCTGGGAATCGTCCTTTGTGGCCGAAGCCGCTCTGGCCGAGTTTGACGGCCGCAAAATGAACGTGGCGGCGCTGGGTAACGTGGTGCCACAGTTGCATATTCATCACGTGGTGCGCCGGGAAGATGACCCGGCCTGGCCGAACCCGGTCTGGGGGCGCGTGACGCCGCGGCCCTACAGCTCGACGCAGTTGCGCGACCGGGTCAAACGTCTGCAGCGCTGCCTGCAGACCAGCGTGTTCCGACCGGCCGAGCTGCCCTGAACGGCCCCGACACACGGTTTCAGCCGGTAACCCGCCAGGTATGAGATGCCAGTGCCTGGCTCAGCTCATTGAACGACAGCGGGTAGGACAACAGGTAGCCCTGTAGATAGTGACAGCCTTCGTTCATTATCCATTCCGCCTGTTCCGGGCGCTCAATGCCTTCGGCAACAACATCCAGAGACAGGCCTTTCGCCAGCCCCATTATGGCCCTGAGCATGGCGCACACGTCGGGGTCTTCCGGTATGTCGACCACGAATGACCGGTCAATCTTGAGTTTGTGGAATGGCAGGTATTTCAGGCGGCCGAGCGATGAGTAGCCGGTGCCAAAGTCGTCTATGGCCAGTTGTACGCCCAGCTCGGCAATGCGCTGCAGGCTGGTGGCGATGCTGAAGGTATCGCCCTTCAGGGCGCCCTCGGTGACTTCGAGTTCCAGTTGGTCCCCGGTCAGTTCATGCGATGCCAACAGGTCGGACAGCATTTCCGGATAGCGCTGGTCGGTCAGTTGATAGCCACATAGATTTACCGCGACGCGGGTTTTCAGGCCGCGCTGTCTGAGACGGCTGAGGTCGCGACAGACCTGTCTCAGTACGTAGTCATCTATTTCCGGCATCATGCCGGCACGGCTGGCAAATGGCAGGAAGTCGCCCGGTGGCATCAGCCCGCGTTCGGGGTGATTCCAGCGCACCAGTGCTTCCATGTAGGCCATGTCGCGCGTACCCGGTACCAGTACCGGCTGATAGTGAACCGCCAGGGTCTGCTGTGCCATGGCTTCGCGCAGCTCGCTCTCGAGTGTGACCCGGCGTGCCCGCTGGTCGCTGAGGGCCTTGGTGAAAAAGACCACCGAATCCCCACCCTGAGCCTTGGCCTCGAGCATGGCTGCCTCCGCTTCCTGCACCAGCTCGTGGGCGTTCTGGGTCGTGTGCAAGGCCACGCCCAGACTGCCTGTAATGCTGAGCTGGCGCGACGCAATATAGATCGGTTCGCTGATGGCGCGGCGAATCGCTGCCAGTTTGTGCTTCGGGTGCTCGTGATTGTGCCGATGGTCCCGGAACACAACGGCAAATTCATCCTTGCTGAGCCGGGCGACCATATCGTCGGCCGAGCCGGTATCGGCGAGTCGGCGGGCAATCGCGCGGGCCACATCCTGGGTTGCCGCCGGTCCGAGCGCTTCGGTAACCGCCTTGAATCGATCAAGGTCGATCCAGACCAGGTTCAGCGGGGCGGAGTCAGCCGGGGCGCGCAATTCGGCCTTGAGCTTGCGGTGCAGTGATTTGATGTTGGGGAGACCGGTCACGTCGTCATGGTGGGCGAGGTGATCCAGCCGCTGCTGTCCTTCGAGCCAGTCCTCCTGCAGATTGATCAGGCTGATGGTCTCGGCGATCATGGTCGCCAGCGCCTGTTCCTGCACGGACCAGTCGCGGGTTTCATGCATGGCGCTGACGCACAGCATGCCGTGAACGCAATCCACACCATAAACCGGCAGGGCCAGCAGGGCACCGATACCATGCCGATTGGTCGCGTCGTCGCGGAATTCTGCTGCAAGGGGGTCAGTGCGTACGTCAGACACGTCGATAATGCCCTGTTCCAGCAGGTGGGCGAAAAATACCGGGCAATTTTCGTCCGTGATACTCCGTCTCGGCCATTCATGGCCCGATTCGGTGGCATACATCACAACGCAGCTCAGCCGATGCTGCTCCGGGTCCATTCGCCAGACGGTGACCCGCTCGGTTCTCAGTACCCGACAGCAGAACTCGGCCAGCGCATACAGCTTCTGCTGACGGGGCTTGCGAAGAAATTCCGCCGTATGGACGAGTCCGGACAATTCCCGGTGGTAGGCCGGAAACGGTTCCCCGCCCGTCATCTGCGACCGCTCCGACGGTCGTTTCTGTTAAACGCACGCATCACTGCGGTTCGTACAGCACTCTGCACAAACAGACTCCTCTGAATCGTTATTTTCTGTCCTGAATAGTGTCTAGCTTACCACGGCTCAGTGCCTTGATGGCCCCAAGCAGGGTATTCAGTTCCTTGCGATTGGGCCGGGCACGCTTGAATACGGTCTTCAGCCTCTGCATCGTGCGGCCCGCTGGGTCACGGCTGAGAAATCCATTGGCCCGCAGCCCGTCTTCCAGTGTCTGGTAGAAATGCTCCTGAGTGGCATTATCCGGGTAGTCGAAGGCTTCCGCCGGTTCATCAGCAACCGGTACTCTCTGAGCCATGAAGAGTTCGTAACAGATCACCTGCAACGCCTGCGAGAGGTTCAGCACCGGGTAGTCCGGGTGAGCCGGTATCATCATGTGGGCGTGACACTGCAGGATGTCTTCGTTGTGAAGCCCCATGCGCTCGCGACCGAACACAATCGCCACGGGGTGTTGTTCCGCTTCGGCCACCATCCGCGGGGCCCACTCCCGGGGCGTACCCTGAGGCAACTGAAATTCCCGACCCCGTGCAGACGTACCTATGACCCAACCGCAGTCCGCAATTGCTTCCTGCAGAGAGTCTACAACCCGTGCGTCGGCGAGAATGTCTTCGGCCTGGCCGGCCCGGGCGGTCGCCTCGTCACTGGGAAATTCCCGCGGCCGAACCAGCACCAGCTCGGTCAGCCCCATGTTTTTCATGGCACGGGCTGCGGCACCGATATTGCCGGGGTGGAATGTCTGCACGAGCACGATTCGCAGGCCGGACCGGGCGGACTCATCAACCATTGGTGTCTGCCCGTAGCTTGGCCGCCGTTACTGTGTTGTTGTGGACCTGCAGAATCTCGACCTGATAACTCCCGATGCGCATACTCATCCGGGAGTCCGGAATGTCTTCCAGTTGTTCAATGATCAGGCCCGAGAGTGTCTTGGCGCCGTCAACCGGCAGGTTCCAGTCCAGTACGCGGTTGATTTCCCGGATATTGGCTGTGCCGTCGATGACATAGGAGCCATCGCTCTGCGGGTGAATGTCCTTGTTGTTGTCTGCAATGTCGGTGGTGAACTCGCCGACAATTTCTTCGAGAATGTCGTCCAGGGTAACCAGCCCCTGCACGTCGCCGTATTCATCCACCACCAGGCCGATGCGCAGTTTCTTGCGCTGAAAGTTCACCAACTGGGTCTGGAGGGGCGTCATTTCCGGCACAAAATAAGGGTCACTGGCCTTGCGTGACAGCATGACCTTCGACGGCTCCTGGCTGGTCAGGAATTCCGCTGCATCCCGGATATGCAGTATGCCGATGACCCGGTCGAGATCGCCCTTGTACAGCGGCAGTCGGGTGTAGGCGCTCTGGTTGAGCTGAGCCCGGATGTCGTCGATGCTGTCATCGAGGTTGATTCCCGCAAGCTCATTGCGGGGGATCATAATGTCCTCGACCGTGACATTGTCGAGGTCGAGTATCCCCAGCAACATGTTCTGTCGTTTGCCGGCCAGGCTGCCGCCCGACGCCGATACCATGGTCCGCAGTTCATCGGTATTCAGCGCCTCATGGTCTGTTTGCGAGAGGCGGATATTGAGCACCCACATGAGCAGGCGCGATATGGCATTGATCAGCACCACGGCCGGGTAGAGTACGGTCAGCAGTGGCCTCAATACCCAGGCTGCAGGGAACGCAATACCCTCAGGGTGCTTGGCCGCCAGGGTCTTTGGCGTGACCTCCGAGAACACGAGGATAACGAGCGTCAGAATGCCGGTCGCCATCGATATAGCCAGGTTCTGGTTGTCCGGATAAAGCCGGATCGCAATGACGGTCGCGAGCGCGCTGGCCGCGATATTGACCAGATTGTTCCCGATCAGGATGACACCGATCAGGCGCTCTGGGAGGTCCAGCAGATCACGGACAAGACGGGCCGATCGGTGGCCGGTGTCAGCCTGGTGGCGGAGTCGGTACCGATTGATCGCCATCATCCCGGTTTCGGAACTCGAGAAGAAGGCGGAGCAGATCAGCAGCCCGACCAGTGCACCGAACAGTACACTGAGGGGAATTTCGTTCAATGCGGGGCGCGTCCTCTGTTGCGCAGACCAGCCGAGGTTTTAGCTGTGCGGTGTTCAAATGTCAAGGCACAGTCCGGGGCTTCCGGGCTGCATGGATGGGGTCGCCGATACCCCGAATGCCGGCGTCAGCCGAGAATGGTCTCAAGCACTATTTTTGACCCGAGAAAGCCGAGGCTCAGCAGGGCGTAGCCGCCGATCAGACTGCGCAGCGCAATGACTGCGCGCCAGCCGTAGACATGATGCCCCCAGAAAAGTACCGCGAAGAGTGCCCAGGCCGCCCCGGTGAGAATTGTCTTGTGGGCAATCTGTTGGCCGAAGAAGTTCTCCACCGCCACAAAGCCGACCAGGATTGCCAGGGTCAACAACACAAAGCTAACCCAGGCAAGCTGGTACTGGATGCGTTCCATGGTCTGCAGCGGCGGCAGCTTTTTCAGAAAGCCATCAAACTGGTGACGCTTCAGGTGCCGGTCCTGAACACGAACGACGATGGCGTAGACCAGTGTGAGGGTAAACATGGCGTAAGAGAGCAGGGCCAGCATGACGTGTGTGATCAGGCCGAAACCGGCGGCTCTGGCCTCGTACCCGGTTTCCAGGAATGCACCACCGAGCAGTGCCAGGGCAACTCCGGGCAACACCCAGGCCCCGAGGTTGATGGCGCCACGGCGCATGGAGTTCAGGGTGATCAGTGTACCCAGCATGAGTCCGATCAGTGAGATGACCTGAAACAACCCCAGGTTCAGCCCCTGTGGCTGCCAGAGTGAACCCTGCAGGCTGAGGGCGTGCATCAGCACAGCAACAACCAGTTGGAGGCGGATGCCGCGGTGGCCGAGCGGTCCCTGGCCGGGCAGGGCGTGCTGGACAGTTATCAGCCCATACAGAACGGCGGCGATCACAGCGAGCACGGGTTCTCCTCTCAGTCTCTCTGGCTGGTAGATGCAGATCGGTCTGATCAGTATACTGCACAGCCAAACAGGGTGAAACTTGGATAGCCAATGTTCGGTAATCTCACGGAGCGGCTGGGCTCGTCGCTGAAGAAAATTTCGGGTCAGGCGAAGCTGACCGAAGACAACATCAAGGACACACTGCGTGAAGTCCGCATGGCGCTGCTGGAAGCCGACGTCGCGCTGCCGGTGGTCAAAGACTTCATTTCCGGCGTGCGCAGCAAGGCCCTGGGGCAGGACGTTGCGCGCTCGCTGAATCCGGGCCAGGCCTTTCTGAAAATTGTGCAGAAAGAGCTCGAGCGGGTCATGGGCGAGACCGGCGAAGGCCTCAACCTGAACGCTCAGCCCCCGGCAGTCATCCTGTTGGCGGGTCTGCAGGGGGCCGGTAAAACCACCACGGCCGGCAAGCTGGCACGGTACCTCATCGAGCGTGAGAAGAAGTCCGTCGCCATGGTCAGCGCTGACGTCTACCGCCCGGCGGCCATTGGCCAGTTGGAAACACTGGCCGGCCAGGTGGAAGCGACCTTTATTCCATCCGGTGAGAAGGACAAGCCCGAGGCCATTGTCAAAAAGGCCCTCAAGGAAGCCCGCAAGCAGTTTGCTGATGTACTGATTGTCGATACGGCAGGCCGGTTGGCTGTTGATCAGGACATGATGGACGAAGTGAGCGCCTTGCATAAGGTCGCCTCACCCGTGGAAACATTGTTCGTGGTTGATGCCATGACAGGTCAGGATGCAGCGAATACGGCGCAGGCGTTCAACGAGGCGCTGCCGTTGACCGGTGTCATTCTGACCAAGGCCGACGGTGATGCCCGTGGTGGTGCGGCACTCTCGGTGCGCCATGTAACGGGCAAACCGATCAAGTTCATGGGGATGGGGGAAAAGCTGGACGCGCTCGAGCCGTTCTACCCGGATCGGGTGGCCTCTCGGATACTCGATATGGGCGATGTGCTGTCGCTGATCGAAGAGGTTGAGCGCAAGGTCGACCGCAAAAAAGCAGATCGTCTGGCGAAGAAGATCCGGAAGGGTAAGGGCTTCGATCTGGAAGATTTCCGTGACCAGATCCAGCAGATGAACAACATGGGCGGTATTGCCGGCCTCATGGACAAGATGCCGGGCATGGGGCAGATGAAGGAAGCCGCCAGCCAGCGAATGAATGACGGCATGTTCAATCAGATGGAGGCGATCATCAACTCGATGACCATACTGGAGCGCCGTTATCCAGACCGTATCAATGGGTCACGGAAGCGCCGAATCGCCACGGGTTCCGGCACCCAGATACAGGATGTGAACCGTCTGCTGAAACAGCACAAGCAGATGCAGAAAATGATGAAAAAAGCCGGCAAGAAAGGCGGCATGAAGAACATGATGCGCGGGATGGAAGGCATGATGCCACCCGGCGGGGGCGGTGGTCTGCCTCCGGGCGGCGGTATGCCGCCCTTCCGCTGATAGCGGGCTGCGTCAGGCAAAGAGCTGCGAGTGGAACGGCCGCTCGCAGTAGTGGCAGACCAGGTTGATCCGTTCGCCCATTGGCACCACGCTGAACTGCGACTGTACCGGTTCCATGTGTGATATGCAGTTGCCATTCGGGCACTCAAACAGCCCGGTGATTCTGGACGGCAGCGACATCGCAAACTTGCGCACGATCTTGTAGTCATCAATGATGTTCACGGTCGCATCGGGCGCGAACAGCGCCATGTCGTAGGCCTCTTCCTCTGAAAACAACCAGTCGTCGACCTTGACCAGGTCCTTGGTGCCCATGGCGCCACTGGGCAGGTTCAGGCCCGCGGTCAGACGCGCCGTGGGTGAGAGTTTCTGTACCCGGTGGACGATACGTATACCGTTGCCCGCCGGGATATGGTCAATAACGGTACCGCGGTATATAGCCTCGACCTGAAGTTTATGTTTGCTCATCCGGCGACCTCATCGAGTGCAGAATTCATCAGCAGCGCGAGCAGAGCCATGCGTGCGTAAACGCCGTTTTCCGCCTGCGTGAAATAGTAGGCATGCGGTGTACTGTCGACATCGGTGGCGATCTCGTCCACGCGGGGCAGGGGGTGGAGTATGCGCAGATGCGCCGGCGCATGGCGCAGCATGTCGGCGCTCAAGCGGTAGCGGGACGCCATGTTGATGTACTCGGTGGGGTCGAAGCGCTCCTGCTGGAGCCGTGTCATGTAGATCACATCCACCTCGGGGATGACCGCATCCAGGCTGGTCGCCCGCTCATACTGCACGCCCGCCGCCGTCAGTTCATCGAGCAGATATTCGGGCATGTCGAGTGAGGGCGGCGATATCAGATAGAACTGACACCCGAACAGGGAGCATGCCTGCGCCAGTGAATGCACGGTGCGACCGTATTTAAGATCGCCGGCCAGCGCGATTTTCAACCCATCGAGCCGGCCCTGACATTCGTAGAGGCTGAACAGGTCGAGCAGTGTCTGGGTCGGGTGCTGGTTGGCGCCGTCACCCCCGTTTACAACCGGCACGTCCGAGAACTCGGCGGCCAGCCGAGCGGCGCCCTCTCTCGGGTGTCGCATGATAATGCCATCGGTGTAGGAGGCGATCATGCGAATGGTGTCGGCCAGGCTTTCGCCCTTTTTTGCCGAGGTGTTGCTGCCGTCGGCAAAGCCGATCAGCTCGCCGCCCAGCCTGTGAACAGCCGTTTCAAACGACAGACGGGTCCGGGTGGATGGCTCAAAAAAACAGCTCGCAAGTACTCGGTTCTTCAGCCAGGGTCGGATATGCCCGTTCTTGATCGTCGCCGAGGTGCGGACGATCAGCTCAAGATCAGCCCGGTCCAGATCCTTGATCGACACGATATCACGCTGAAACAGTCGGTTGGTCATTCGGTCTCCCGGTTGGCATCTCCCGTGGGCGTTATTCAGGCTGCGCGCAGCGTCCGAACTCGTGGTCCCGCGGTGGAGTTACCCAGTGTAGCGCCAATGTGAGGTTCAGGAAATGCCCCGAACCCCGGGTTCAGTTTGTGGTCGGTTCTGACCCGCGGGGCAGTGACCGGGCGTCCTGCGCCGGCTAGGGTTTCCGGGTCGATTGCGATCGACAGGGAATCCATTATCAGGGAGAACTGACCATGTTTTATCAAATGATTGCCAACACCAATGCACAATTGCACGTCCGTCGCCGGCTGATCGGTGTTCTGCTTGCGGTCTGTCTGCTCGGGCTGCTGTCTGGTGCAGCGATTGCTCAGGATGCAGCAACGGAAGACACATCGGTGCCGGCGCCGCTATCGGTCAATGTGAATCTGGACGATGCACTGACGCTGTCCGATCTGCTCACCGGCATCGGGCCGGCCCGGGCTGACGCCATTGTTGAATTTCGTGAAACCAACGGGTTGTTCCGTGCGCCCGAGGACCTGCTGGCAGTATCGGGTATCGGCCCGGCCACTCTGGAGAGCATTCGGGCGCAGCTTGAATTCAGTGTGCCGGAGTAGCCGGCACCGGTGTGATTTCGGGTGCCCGCAGGTGCCCGAACCTGTTGATTTTCCTTGCCATTCAGTTGCGTATTTCAGCGAGTGCCCTATAGTACGCGGATTCGGAAACGATCAGTTGGAATTGGCATGGAGAACATCGATGAGTTGGTGGACGGCACGCTGCGCACCATAGCCGCCACCAACGATGTGAATGAGCTGGATCGCATTCGCGTCAGCAAGCTGGGCAAAAAGGGCGAGTTGACGGCTCTGCTCAAACAGCTTGGCACTCTGCCGGCCGATGAACGGCCTGCTGCCGGTGCGCGGATCAATGAAGCGAAGCAGCGCGTTGCAGACGCGATTCAGCAGCGCCTCGACACCCTGCGCCGTGCCGAGCTGGATGCAAGACTGGCCGCAGAATCCCTTGATGTGACGCTACCGGGGCGCCAGACAACGCCGGGTGGTCTGCACCCTGTGACACGGACCATGGAGCGCATGACGGAATTCTTCGCCGCTCTGGGTTATGAAGTCGCTGAAGGCCCGGAAGTGGAAGACGATTACCACAATTTCGAGGCACTGAACATTCCGGCCCACCACCCGGCCCGGGCCATGCACGACACCTTCTATTTTGACGTGGGGTACCTGCTGCGCACCCATACCTCACCGGTACAGGTGCGGGTAATGGAACACCAGAAACCGCCGGTGCGGGTGGTCTGTCCTGGCCGTGTCTACCGCTGCGACTCCGATCTGACCCATACGCCCATGTTTCACCAGATGGAAGGGCTGCTGGTCGATGACAATGTCACTTTTGCTGATCTGAAAGGAACCGTTGAGGGGTTTCTGCGAGAATTCTTCGAACGGGAACTGGCGGTCCGGTTTCGGCCCAGCTACTTCCCCTTTACAGAGCCATCGGCCGAGGTCGACATCGCCTGCGTGCACTGCGGCGGTAACGGCTGTCGCGTCTGTGGCCACTCCGGGTGGCTGGAGGTCATGGGGTGCGGCATGGTTCACCCGCGCGTGCTCGAATACGCGCAGATTGATGCCCGGCAGTATCAGGGTTTCGCCTTCGGTATGGGGGTAGAGCGCCTGGCCATGCTCCGCTATGGCGTTAACGATCTGCGGATCTTCTTCGATAATGATCTCCGTTTCCTGCGGCAGTTCCAGTAGTACGACAGAGCGGTCTGAGTAACAGTTATGAAATTCAGTGAAAACTGGTTGAGAGAATGGGTAAACCCGACGCTGTCGAGTGATGAGCTGCAGCATCAGATCACCATGGCCGGGCTGGAAGTGGATGGTGCAGAGCCGGCCGCCGGCGCGTTCACGGATCTGGTAGTTGCCGAAATTACCGCCATCGAGCAGCACCCGGATGCCGACAAGCTGAAGGTCTGTACCGTAAACGACGGCAGTACCCAGTGGTCGGTTGTCTGCGGCGCCCCCAATGCAGCAGTGGGACTTAGAGCACCCTTTGCCCGTGTCGGCGCCGAGCTGCCCGATGGCATGAAAATCCGGCAGGCGAAATTGCGCGGTGTTGAGAGCCAGGGCATGCTCTGCAGTGCCCGCGAACTGGGGTTGTCGGATGATCATTCCGGCCTGATGGTGCTGGCCGACGATGCGCCAGTGGGCACGGCACTGCGGGATTACCTGGGGCTGGATGACTGGATAATTGACGTTGACCTGACACCCAACCGCGCCGACTGCCTGAGTATCCGGGGAATTGCGCGGGAAGTCGGCGCGTTGAATGATCTGTCGGTCAGGGCGCCGGCGATCGAACCGGTGCCTCCGGTTATTGATGATCGGTTTCCGGTATCGCTTGAAGCCCCGCAGGCCTGCCCGAAATACGTGGGACGGGTAATCCGGGATATCGATGCCCAAGCGGCAACCCCGGTCTGGATGCAGGAGCGGTTGCGGCGCAGTGGTCTTCGAAGCATCGACCCCATTGTTGATGTGACCAATTACGTCATGCTGGAGCTGGGTGCGCCGATGCATGGTTTTGACCTGGACCGGCTCGATAGCGGCATCGAAGTGCGCTGGGCCCGTGACGGCGAAGAACTGGCCCTGCTGGATGAGCAGACCATTACCCTCAGTAGCGACGATCTGGTGATTGCCGATGCGCACGAGCCACTTGCTCTCGCCGGTATCATGGGTGGTGAGCGGTCCGGTATCCAGCCCAGCGCGACCCGGCATGTATTTCTGGAATGCGCCTTCTTTGCGCCGCTCTCGCTGGCCGGAAGAGCCCGCAGCCACGGGCTGCACACCGACGCATCGCACCGGTTTGAGCGCGGGGTGGACCCGGCGCTGCAAGTGCTGGCCGTGGAGCGCGCCACCGCACTGCTGCTCGAGATCGTGGGTGGCAAACCCGGGCCAGTTGTGGAAACCACGAATGAGCAGGCAATGCCTGAGCGCACCGAGGTCACCGTTCAGGGTGATCACGTGCGCCGCGTTCTGGGTGCCGAGGTGCCGGACAGCGACATTGAGCGGATTTTCCGCTCCCTGGAGCTGTCACCGGAGCGCACCGACAGCGGCTGGACCTGCGCAGTACCGGGATTCCGCTTTGACCTTGCGATCGCCGAAGACCTGGTGGAAGAGGTCGCCCGGGTGTATGGCTACAATCGGCTGCCGGCCTCGGTGCCGACATTGCGCATGACCGTGCCCGCTAAACCCGAGAGCCGAGTCAGTGCCCATGATGTCCGCCGGCAGATGGTCGCAGCGGGTTATCAGGAGGCGGTCACCTACAGTTTTGTTACCCCGGATATTGAGGCCATGGTGGCACCGGACGCTACGCCGCTGCGGCTGGCCAATCCGATCTCGGAAGACCTGTCAGTGATGCGTACGTCACTGTCGGGTGGGCTGCTGCGGGCACTGCAGTACAACCTGAACCGGCAGCAGGAGCAGGTACGACTGTTTGAGGTCGGGCTGGTTTTTCGTGGTTCGCCAGAGGCACTGGAACAGCCCAAGCACCTGGGCGGTCTGTTGTACGGTGAGCGGCCGGATTCACTCTGGAGCGGCCCGAAACCGGTGGACTTTTTCGATCTGAAGGGCGACGTGGAAACCGTGCTCGCTCTGGCGGCGGGACGGGATATTCGGTTCGAGCCGCGAACGGATGATTCACTGCTACACCCGGGTCAGGCCGCAACCGTTGTTATCGATGGGGAGGAAGCCGGGTATCTCGGCCAGTTACACCCGGGGCATCAGGCTGCACTGGAAATTCGACAGCCGGTCTTCCTGTTTGAGCTGTCACTGGAAGTGGTGGCCAATCGAGCGCTGCCAGCTTATGTGCCCTTGTCCCGTTACCCGGCGAGCCAGCGGGATCTGGCCGTTGTAGTGGCGTCGTCTGTGCCGGCCCAGGCACTGATTGACAGCGCCCGGGCGGCTGCCGGTGAAGGGCTTGCGGATATTCGCGTATTTGATGTCTATACTGGCAAGGGAATTGCCGAGAATCATAAAAGTGTGGCACTGCAGTTGGCCTGGCAGAATCCGGAGCGGACGCTACAGGAAACAGAAGTAGCCGCAGCACTGGATTCGGTGGTCAAGCGGCTGGAAGCGGACCACCAGGCACAACTCAGGAGCTGATAATGACATTGACCAAATCGGAAATGGCTGACCGCCTGTATATGGAACTCGGTCTGAACAAGCGTGAAGCCAAGGAAATTGTCGAGTTGTTTTTTCAGGAAATCACCGACAGTCTGGTGCAGAATGAACAGGTAAAGCTTTCCGGTTTTGGCAATTTCGAATTGCGGGATAAGCGGGAGCGACCCGGGCGCAACCCCAAGACGGGTGAGGAAATCCCTATTTCGGCGCGCCGTGTGGTAACGTTCAGACCGGGACAGAAGCTGAAAGTGCAGGTGGAGAGCTATGAAGGGGACGCCGCTGGTCACTGATGACAGTCTCGACATACCGGCGAAGCGGTATTTCACCATCGGCGAGGTGGCGGAGCTCTGTGGACTGAAAACCCACGTGCTGCGCTACTGGGAAACAGAATTCAGTCAGTTGAATCCGGTCAAGCGGCGCGGTAACCGCCGGTACTATCAGCGCGATGACGTACTGATGGTCCGTACCATCCAGCATCTGCTGCACGAAGAGGGCTTCACCATTGCCGGTGCCCGCCAGAAGCTCAACCAGTCCGGTGGTCGGGTCAGGCGCCCGGGCACGGTGGAGCCTGTGGAGTCGGGTAGTCCGTTGCCGTTCGATGGTTTTCCGGAGGCCCTGGCCGCCGCGTCCCACAACGGGGTGCAGGCTGAGGGAGTGCGCGAATCCGCCGCGCAATCGGCATCAGCGCAGCCCCGACAGAACGGACCGTCGGCCACGCAACTCAGGGAATGGCGTGAGGCGCTGGAATCGGTGCGTGGATTGCTGGGTGATAAGCCGGGAAGCTGAGAGAAACAAGGCGCCAGTCACAGTTGTGACTGAACCCAAGGCTGGAACGCAGATTCCTGCCGGATAAAGTTGGTCGGGCATGTAGGATTTGAACCTACGACCCTCGCCACCCCATGACGATGCGCTACCAGACTGCGCCAATGCCCGACTTGAGCGCAATAATAACCTAAATGACTGAAAATACAAGCTTAATACACGGACCACACACCCAAAGTGCTGCCGTAGCGGTCCGGTCTTCGGGCATCACTACATTCCATGAATCCAGCGTTTTATCTCATCCGCGTTGCGCTCGCCGCATTCGGGCAGATCTGTCCAGTGCCAGCCCGGGTGCAGGTCAGCCTCAAGCAACTGGTAGCGTGATTCGAATCCGGCCTTGAGCAATATGCCCGCGCTGTTGTGGGATAGACCCCGCATCCACAGTGGGATCGTCGGCGGTTCTTCTGCAACTTTGGGGAGCGCCGCGTTCAGAGTGGCGCGGACCCAGTCGTCCAGCGACATGTCGGCCTGTTCTGCGGCATCAGACCAGAGATCCTTGTCCGACTGTTCGATTTCAATATGGATGGAAATACGGTCTGCCATGCTGTCCCCCGAAACATAAAAGGAATGCTGTTCCTGTGGACGGAAGGATCGCATGCCAGTTGGCTGGCGGCAAGGCAGGCCGGTAACGAGGAGCCTGAACTTCTTTTGATCAACCGCCTATCGTGTCCTGATGGCCCGCGAACACCGGTTGCTTCTCCCAGGCTCCGTACTGCTCTGCCGGCATCGGTCGGGCGAAGTAAAAGCCCTGTGCCTGATGGCCACCCATCTGAACGAGTGCGTCGTATTCCGTACGGGTTTCCACGCCTTCCAGCGTGATTTCCAGATCCAGGGCTGTGCCCAGAGCGATCATGGAGCGCAGGATATCCGCATTCGCTTCGCCCTTGGACAGGCGGCTTACAAACGCCCGGTCGATTTTCAGCCCGGTCACCGGCAGGCGTGCCAGGTAATCGAAGGAGGAGTAGCCAGTGCCGAAATCATCGATGCTGATGGCAAAGCCCTGGTGGCGCAGTTCCTGAATTATCATCCGGGCGCGGTCGGGCTGATTGATCAGAGCGCCTTCCGTGATTTCGATTTCCAGCTGGCTGGTGTTGATGTTGTATTCCCTGAGCCAGTCGGGCAGGGATTTCACCAGTGACTCATCGAGCAGGTTGCGTGAGGAGAAGTTGATACTCAGGTGTCGTTCGGGGTGCCCCTGCAGGTGTTGACAGGCCCGGTCTATGACAAAGCGGGTGACCGGTTGTATCAGGGAGGTGCTCTCGACCTTGGGCATGAACTGACCGGGCGGGATCATTTCTCCATGCTGGTTCACCCAGCGGATCAACGCTTCGCTGCCGGCGGGGCGGCCATCAGCCAGGTTGATCTTGGGCTGGAAGTGCAGGTCGAATTCGCCGGCGTCCAGACCCTTTCTGACCCCGGTGATCACGCGGATAAGGCTGTTCATTCGCGCTTCATGATCGGCACTGTAAAT
Source organism: Natronospirillum sp. (assembly GCA_965602035.1). GTDB lineage: Bacteria > Pseudomonadota > Gammaproteobacteria > Pseudomonadales > Natronospirillaceae > Natronospirillum. The sequence goes on from OZ271919.1 coordinate 651,266, forward strand.
GCTGTACGGCGCGTGGTGCTCATGGGTTGAGTTCAGTGCGAGTCGGGCACGCTGAATCATGGTGCGGGCATCGATGTCCGGCGCTTTCACCTGATATGAACCGATCTCCGCAGTCAGTTGTACTGGTACCGAGTGCACCTCAAAAACCTGCTCTGTGGCTTTCAGAATCGCATCGATCACCGCTTTCGGGTCCACAACGTTGCGCTGGCGCTGGAGCAGCACGATTTCCGAAACGCTGAAGCGGTACACACTGGTGTGCCTGCCGCATTCTCGCTGTATGGCGGCCGTTACGGTCGACAGAGCATCATCGGCGGCCTGGGGCCCCAGGGTCTCCAGAATATCGGAGAGGTCCGGGAACCGGACAAAGCTGAGCTGAATCGCGGTGACCTGTTCTCCTTGCAATGAGTGACCCCACCGGGAACGGCCGAGGCGGGCAAGGGCGAGCGCCAGATCATCGTCCATAGCAGAGGAATTGGCCAGCCCCGTTCGAACATCGAGTCGCAGATCATCTTCATGCCGCTGACGAATGGTCCGGATACCGCCGAAAATAGCACCGATGAAGGCTCCCAGTGCGAGATACAACCCCAATCGAATCAGCCAGTTACTCAGCGGCTGCATTTCCCCGGTCAGAGTCTCCAGTGGCATGAGAGGCCCCATCAACAACCCCGCGGCCAGTGCAGACAGCAAGCCGCCAATGAGGCCATACAGGGCGGCCGCAGCGGCCACAGGAATCAGCATAAGATACGGGTAGACATAGGCTGTGCCACCCGTGTTGTAGACCGTCAGGGTGCCGAAACCGAGTAGCGCGATCACGGCAGCCAGGTTCGCCAGATGACGGACCCGCGGCGACAGAGCGCGCAGATGGAGCGTGTTGAGACGGATAAGCAGGTCGACCAAAACTCTGTCCTTACTGGCTGGCGAACAATGAACATCCCTGGCGGAAAGCTGTCTGTACGGTGACGTCAGACATCAATTACGTGTGGCCCAGTCAACGTAGCAGATTATGTGACGCGAGAGCAAACCGGGCCGCAACGGACGCTCTGCCGGGCGCGCTCGAGTGTTGCGCTGAAACCGGTGACACGCTATGGTTCGATCAGCATTCGGAACAGGATTGCCGTAACTTGTTTCTTCCCCCGGTACCGGAAATGTCAGACCTGCTGCAGGCGCTCGAAGGCCTTGGAGTCGAGACCCACCTGCAGGGTTATCTGGGGGCTGAAGGAGAGTTTCCGTTTGTCGATATCTGCCATTACGCGGCAGAGCGGGTTCAGGACAGCCTCTTGCCCGAGTTCCGGTTGATCTACCCCTCACCCATTTCCAGTGCGGCCTGTCTGCGCGGGCTTGATGATCCGTTGCAGTTGGATGGTGGGGTGTCGGCGGATAGCTGGATACGCGAGCAACCGGGCTACACGGATCTGGCGAAAGAGCACGAGCTGGCAATGCGCGAGCAGGTGAGCTATCTGCGCCGTCAGGTTCCATCGCGGTTGGTCAGGGTGGATGTGCTCGCTCCGGACCGCCTGAAGCTGCAGATACAGCAACTGACAGCGGTGCTGTCACCGCCCTGATCGGCCGGCGGGTGTCGGGTCCATGGCACTGGCCGCCGTGGACCGGTTTCGTCCGTTTTCCTTTGAGCTGTATAAGGCCTTGTCAGCGGCATCGATCCATTCATTGACGGAGCTGAAGTCGGGGCAGAGTTCCGCCAGGCCCAGGCTCAGGGTGACCTGGATGGGTCCCTGGTCGGTCTCGAACACCTGTTGCTCCATGGTGGTCCGGAGCCGTTCGGCCAGCACCATGGCGTCTGCCTCGCGGGTTTCCGGCAACAGTATCGCGATTTCCTCGCCGCCATAACGGCCTGCGATGTCCGTCGTCCTGACAGTGTCCAGGACCGCTTTGCCGGTGGCCCGCAGGACGTCGTCGCCGACGGTGTGTCCGTGCTCATCGTTCACGGCTTTGAAATGATCCAGGTCGGCCATGATCAGTGTCGTGGGGTGATTATGTCTGCGCGCACGGCGCAGTTCCTGATTCAGCACCGATTCCCAGTACTTGCGGTTGAACAGGCCGGTCAGTCCGTCTTCACGGCTGAGGCGCTCCAGTTCCTTATTGGCTGTCTCCAATGCCATCTTGTTGGTCGCGACATCGGTCACATCAAAAATGACAATGGCCACATAGTCGACGTCACCGCCCGCGTTCAACAACGGGTAGAGCATGCTGTTCTGGTACATGTGTTCCGCCACGCTGGTGATCGGGTGATAGGTGCGAAACCGGACCAGGTAGGGGCGTTGTTCCCAGGTGGTGAAAGCGCGGATATTCAATTGGCGGACGGTGTCGACCTTCTTGCGGAACCAGTTCTGCGGCAACTCGGGAAAGACGTCGAACAGGTTGCGTCCCTTGACGGACGATTCACGGTGCCCGGAGTGGTTCTCCATGAAGGCGTTCCAGGTATTGATGCGGAATTCGTCGTCGATAACCATCAGGCCGACATCGATGGTCTGCAGAATCTCCATCAGCCAGTGCAGGTCCTTGAGCAGCTTCGCGTCCGTCATACCGGTCAGTCCAGCAGGTAGGCAATTTTGTCGTTCATGACGGGGATCGACTCCTCGGTGAACAGCAGCAGAAGATCACAGTTCACATCGTGGTTTTCGACCGCGTAGGTGATTTCAATACCCAGCGTCTTCTGCCAGCCGTGGCCGGCCGGTCGCAACAGGTCACGAATAGGCTTGTGCTGACCCAGCACTGTGGGATGTCCCTGGCTGAACCCGGTGTCAAGCTGCTCGGAGAAGCTCTTCAGAAAGGCGCCAACCAGTATGTTGGCAACGTCCATGAGCAGCTCCACATGCATTTGCTCGGTGTGTTCCCCTTCATACTGCATCAGTGCCGCAATTTCTTCGAAGGTGGAATCGTTGAAGATAATCAATGCCTCACCGGCGATACCACCACCCGCGAAGCCCTGGCATACGGACGAGGCGGCCTCTTCCTGGTCGAGCGCCTGCAGCGTCTGATACAGATCATTGATATTGACCAGACTGACCCGGGGAATCGGCAACCGGATGAACACATGAAGGAGTCGCGCCAGCAGCTCGGCCGCCTGCCCCATGGCAATATTGGCAATCTCCTGATAGCAGTCGTACTGGTCTTCCGACAGCGTCAGTTCAGACGTGGTGGTCCGCGTCGTAGTGCTCATAAAAGTCCATAGCGGCTGAGGACAGAATGGAGTACCTCAGCCGTCGCCGGTTTGCGGATGAACTCAAGGGCACCGAGCTGGCGCACCCGCTCGATGGCTTCCGCCTGGACATCGCCGGAGACCACGATCACTACGGTCGGAAGATCATTCGCACGAATCTCCTGAAGCAATTCGTAGCCGTCCATCTCCGGCATGGTGAGATCCAGAAACGTCACCTCGGCCTCGCCGGCGCGGATAATTGCGAGTGCCTCGTTGCCGTTTTCGGCGTATTGCACGTCAATGTCCCAGTCTTCCGGCAGTGCGCGGGCCAGTTGTTTGCGGGCCATTCGCGAATCATCGCAGATAAGGACAGACGTCGGCATGGCGTGAGGTGACTCCGTGTGAACACAGTTAGGGATCAGTGGCGGTAGAGTGCCAAAGCCCCGGTCAATGCGCAAGTTATGACCAGTTGAGAGACCAGTGAGTCACTCGATGCCGAGTAGCTTGTGTGTCTGCAGTGTCAGACGCCATTGAGGGTGGCGCTGACAATACTCGATGGCCGCCCGTGTTGCCGACGAATCGGTGGCAATGGTTCGGGCATCCGGCGGGTTTTTCGGCGACAGGAAATAATGTGTTGCCGGAAGGTCGGCGTACCGTTCGGGTGGGGCGTCTTCCTGCGGGTAGACCAGCTTCAGTTCGTCGCATTGCTCGACCACCACCGTCGCGGTGCCCTTGGGTGACACACAGAGCCAGTCAATACCGGGCGGGGGACGTACAGTGCCGTTGGTTTCCACAGATATGCTGAAGCCAGCCGCGTGCAGCGCGCCGATCAGAGCGGTGTCGACCTGCAGCAACGGCTCACCGCCGGTACAGATGACATGGCGATGCGGCTGACCCGCCGGCCAGAATGCGGCGAGGTGGTCAACCAGCGCCTGTGCTGAGCCGAAACGACCACCACCTGCGCCATCGGTGCCCACGAAGTCAGTGTCACAGAAGCGGCACACGGCCGACTCCCGGTCTTTTTCACGGCCGGACCAGAGGTTGCAGCCGGCAAAGCGGCAGAAGATTGACGCCCGTCCGGTCTGGGCACCTTCGCCCTGCAGCGAATAGAAAACTTCTTTGACCTGATACATGACTTACCGCTGACCAAGAACGCGGGCGCATGATAGCCGAACCACCTGTGCGGTCAACGGTTGGGCAGGCGAAGGTGTGGCCAGCGCCAGGCGAGATACCAGCACAACAGCCAGTTACCCATGAAGAGATAGAGCAGCCCGAACACGATCAGGTGCGGCCGTGAGGGCTCCAGGTAGAACAGTAACAGCAGGGCAAGACCGAACCCGAGATAGAGATCCACCAGAGTGACCTTGCCCCAGATCAGGCCGCCGATGACGGGCCCCTGGTCAAACAGGCTGGCGGTGAAAGCGGCCTGGATAATCATCGCCAGAAAAGCAGCTCCGGCCAGCCAGAGCAGGGCGCGCACCCAGCGCTCAGCGATCTGCGTACTCATAACGTATCTCTGCCTCTATCAGGTCGCCGTTGCGGCGGAAATTGGTGATGCCATTGAACTGCAACAGACGGGGCGTGTCGGCGGTGTCATAGATCGCGGTCAACGGGTCGACAAACCAGCGGGCAATCTGACTGGCCGGCTCGATGCGCACCTGCACCTGATCACGGTTGCTCGACTCCACAACGGTGCGAAACGTGAACGTGCGGCCTGCGCCCAGTGACAGGAACTCGAACTCGATACGACCATTCTGTTCCAGTTCACTGAATCGGTCGATCAGGAATCGATCAAACGCCGCATCGAAAATCACCGCGCCGGGATTGTCGATTTCTGCGGCCTCGTTTCTGGGCTCGCTGGCGTCCACGCGCTGGCGGTAAATGCCGTCTTCCCAGCGGCCGGTAATGGTGGTGTCGGTTTCGTAATCCACCCAGTCGAGTTCCGGCAGGTAGGGGAAGCCGAGATTGAACCTCAGCACCTTGCGGGCCAGTTCCGACCCGTCGGGTCGGTAGTAGTGCACAACACGCTCGCGCGGCTGATTCTCCGTGGCCTCGGAAATCACATGATATTCGGTGTAGATCGGCTCTCCGGAGGCAGGGTCGGTCGCTTCTCCGCGAATCTGCCAGTCTGTCGGCTGCGCCATTGCAATGAGCGAGCTGAGCAGTCCGGTGAGCAGAAGCATGGTGCGGCAGAGCATGGTCAGGTGTCCTCTGGCATGAATCATTGCGTCAGTCCTGTCGGTCACGGGGTAGTGCATGAGGTCAGCCGGGCGTACTCAGTGGCGGATCCTCCGCAGCGGCGCCGCGTCGGGCAAACCAGTGCCGGCCTGCCACGAACGCGGGAAATCCGATGGCCCACCAGATGGCGAAGGCAATAATCCCGCCCGTGGTCATGGGTTCCGCCGCACCCAGCGCCGCGCCGGTTACATAGGAAAGCGGGCCGGATATCGCACCGAGAACGGCCTGGAACCACCATTTCGGAATGCGGTACAGCAGATGCCAGATCACATCGGCAAATCCGACCCAGAGCACCAGTAGCCAGAGTGGTCCCAGCACCGTATTGTGATTGAACTGAATGAAGCCGGTGGCCTGCAGCGCCAGATCGATGCTATAGCCCAGCAGCGCGACCACGCCGATGTAGATCAGCGCCCGGTGCGAGGCCCGATACAGCACCAGAAAACCCATCGGAAGCAGCCACAGCAGAGAGACGAGATTGCCCGACAGAACGGTCACAAACCAGGTGACCTGATAGCCGACCGCATGCACCCATGGCTTCATGGCAGGAACGACGCGTTCTGGTTTTCAGGCTTGGTGAGCAGGAGCTGCGATACGCCGATGTTGCGCTCAAGGAAGCCGCCTTCACAGTACGCGAAGTAATAGTTCCAGAGCCGCTGAAAACTCTCGTCATAGCCCAGGTTCAGCAGGGTCTCGGATTTGCGGTTGAAGCGGACACGCCAGTCACGCAGGGTGCGCGCGTAGTGCTCACCGAAATCTTCCAGATGGCGGATGGTCATGCTGCTACGCCGCGCCACTTCTCTGGCCAGGCGTTCCACACTGGGGAGCGCCCCGCCCGGGAATATGTATTTCTGGATGAAGTCCACATTCTTGCGGTAGTGGTGATAGCGCTGGTCGGCAATGGTGATCGCCTGCAGCAGCATGGCGCCCGATGGCTTCAGCAAGCGGTCGCATTGGGCGAAGTAGGTGCTGAGGAATTCATGGCCCACCGCTTCGATCATTTCCAGCGACACCAGTTTGTCGTACTGGCCGGTCAGCGCCCGGTAATCCTGCTTCAGCAGGGTGATCCGGTTTTCCAGGCCTTCTTCCAGGATTCGCTGCCGGGCATAGGCATACTGCTCTTCCGAAATCGTAGTCGTTGTGACCTCGCATCCGTAGTGCTTCGCCGCGTATATGGCCATGCCACCCCAGCCGGTGCCAATTTCGAGCAGGTGATCGGTCGGTTTCAGTGCCAGTTTATCGCAGATTCGCTGAAGGCGGTGCTGCTGTGCGTCTTCCAGTGATGCCTCAGGTGCCGGGTAGATGGCCGCCGAATACATCATGGAATGATCCAGAAACTGCTCGAACAGGTCATTGCCCAGATCATAGTGAGCCGCAATGTTGCGCCGCGCCTGGTTCAGCGTGTTCTGGTTGAGACGATGATCCAGCCAGCTCACCATGCGCCGCACGCGCGACAGAACCGGGTGGGGCTCCAGCGTTTTGAGGTTGCGCGCAAACACCCGCACTACCTGTGTCAGGTCGTGAGTGTCCCAGAGTTTCATGACGTAGGATTCGGCAGCGCCCAGGCCGGCTCCCAGCACAAATTCCTTGTAGACCGCGGGATGACGGATTTCCACACGGGCCTGGCAGTCGCTCTCCGGTGAGCCGAAGCCCCAGGTTTGATCGCCGTCTTCAATGACCAGGTAACCGTCGGTTATGCGGTCGAGCGCCCGGAACATGAGACGGCGCCAGTACTCCGGTGCGCGCTGTCCGGGCAGTGCCTGTTCACCCGTCAATTTCATCGTCTGATTCCTCCTGGAGGGTGCGGGTGGTACGGAACCTTTTTCCACCACAACTGAAACGCGTTTTTGTAGATGCCCCATAATACGTGCCAGGTCATCATGGGATATTGGCGAAGTACGCGCCCCAGATTTTTTCGGTTCACCGGTTGCCGCTCCAGCTGCATCCAGGCTGTGAACAGGTGCCCATTTTCATCATCGGTGTGTAAGGCCATTCGCAGGTGATCACCCGGCACGCCGAAACTCCAGCGATAGGACTGCTCCAGGGGCATGAACGGACTGACGTGGAACTGCTTGTCGACGTCGAAGTGCCACTGGCCATGCCGATGGCCGGTTGCCGGGATGCCGCCGCTGGTTGATCCGGTTGTGAGTACATATTGATACCGGTCATGCCAGGGGGTGTTGGTGACCTCAGGCACAATGGCAGCCGGTTCAGGGTCATCGCGGTCTGCAAATACATAGTAAAAGGTCACCGGGCTGAAACCGACACCCCAGGTACGCCACTGGGTAAGCATCCGAATGGCCGGTCTGCCAAGCGCCAACTGACAGTGCTGATTGACCAGGGCCAGCAGTGATTCCCGCAGCGGTTGTTCGGCTGGGCCGTAATAGTCGGCCCGCCGAAACCAGCTGATATTGCGCCGGCCGTTACTCCAGAGCGGATGTTGTTCAGCGATAGCGTCGAGCTCATCCAGATCGGAGTACACCATGTAAACCGGGTACTCGAGCTGATGGGCGCGAGGGCGTTTACGGATATGGCCGACCCGACCCGTGTAGATGCCGCTATGCAGACTCAAACCCGTTTACTCCGAGGTTACGGGCGACCCGCAACGCGCTGTTGACGCCGTCTTCATGAAACCCGTTGAACCAGTAAGCGCCACAGTAGTGCGTGCGTTGATGGCCGCTTATGGTCTCGAACTGACCCTGGGCGTGAGTGCCCTCCGGCGAGAATACCGGGTGACTGTAGCGAAAGCGTTTGATGATTTTCTGCTCGTCTATCGGCTGGTTCGGATTCAGTGTGACACAGAATGTCTCGGGCGCCGAGTCAAAGTTCTGCAGACGGTTCATGTTGTAAGTGACTGAGACGGGCAATGATTCCCGCTCCGGAATGTGGTAGTTCCAGGCTGCCCAGGCCAGCCGCCGCCGCGGCAGTACGCTGGCATCAGTATGAAGAATGACGTCATTGACCGTATACGGAAGGGCCCCGAGAACCGCTTGTTCCTGTGCGCTGGGTTCGGCCAACACCGCGAGTGCCTGATCCGAATGGCAGGCCAGAACCACCTGGTCATAGGTCTCGGTGCCGCCGTCGCTGATGACGGTGACGTTGTCGCCGTTGCGGTCAATACGCCGTACCGGGTCGTTGAGGCGTATGCGGTCCCGGTACGGGCGTGTAATGGGCTCTATGTAGGCTTCCGAGCCGCCGGTCAATGTGTACCATTGCGGCCGGTTGCGGACTGAGAGCAAGCCATGGTTGCGGAAGAAGCGAATGAAGAAAAGCGCCTGGAAGCGCCGCATGTCGGCTTCGCTGGCTGACCAGATGGCGGCGCCCATGGGCACGATATACTTGCTGACAAACCAGTCGCTGAACCCGTGGCTGTCGAGAAACGCACCCAGAGTGAGGCTGGCGTCGAGATCACCGGATTCGGCCAGGTCGGTCGCGAGTGTATTGAAGCGAAGTATTTCGCGGATCATTCGATGAAAGCGAGGCCGCAGCAGGTTGCGGCGCTGTGCAAACAGTGTATTCAGATTGCTGCCGCAGTATTCGAGACCGCTTAACCCACATTTGACCGAGAAGCTCATTTCGGTCTTTTCGGCTGCAATGCCCCCGAGGTTGTCCAATAACCGATGAAAGTTAGGGTAGGTCCAGTCGTTGAACACGATAAACCCGGTATTGACCGGCCATGTCTGCCCCCCGAGTGTGATCGATTCCGTATTGGTATGGCCGCCCAGGGTGTCCTCTGCTTCGTACAGGGTCACATCGTGGCGACGGGAGAGCAGGTAAGCGGTGGTCAGCCCTGAAATGCCGGAGCCAACGACTGCAATCCGTTCTTTCATTCAGTCATTTTCCTTCTGAAACATGAGGTTGCGTGTTGCGGCTCAACTTCTTGTTGAGCGCATACTGCCACGCCAGGGGCAGCCGACCGATAAGCTGCAGCCATATGGTGAAGCGTCGGGGAAAACTGATATGTGTTCGGTTACGGCGCACACCGCGCGCGATCCGCCGGGCTGCTGACTCGCTGCTGACCAGAAACGGCATGGAGAAATCATTGCGCCGGGTCAGCGGTGTGTCGACGAAACCGGGCGAGACCACCTGCACGCGTATGCCTTCGCCACCCAGGTCGGCTGCCATCGTGCCCAGCCAATAGGTGAACGCGGCTTTGGAGGCACCATATGCCTGTGACCGGGGTAGCGGTGTGAAAGTGACGCTGGAACTGATGCCAACAAGTCGGGCTGCTTTCGAGCGTCGCAAGAGCGGCAGAGCGGCATGCGCCAGTTTAACCGGGCCCAGGAAGTTGGTGCCTATCACTCTGTCGTACAGAGCCGGTTCCGGGTCCTCCTTCTCCAGATCAACGTATTCACAGGTGCCGGCATTGATCACCAGCCAGTCCAGCCCGTGCCCGGCTGCTGTGACCTGCTCGATGGCATCAGACCGGCCCTGCTCGTCGGTGATATCAAACGGCACCACGGTGATGGATTCCCGTCCGGCGGCGATCGCCTCGAGTTTGTCCGCGGAGCGCGCGCTGATAAACAGGTGACCGGCCTCGCGGGCCCATTCCTCAACAAGGCTTGCACCGATACCGGTCGATGCACCTACCAGCCATACAGTCGGTTTCATTGGCCCATTTTTCCTTTGATCCATTGGATGATGCCGCCTATGACGGGCAGATTCTCATACAGCATGGCTCCGGCGTCGAAGTAATCATGATGCAGTATGATTGTATCGTCACGCAGGCGGAAGTGAGTCATACCATTCACCGTCACTGACCGCCCGCCTTTCAGCCGAGGGTGAGAGACCGTCATCGTCCAGGTCATCATCAGATCGTTGCCGCTCTGCACGCTGTCGCCGTAGTCGAAGGAAATGGAGCGTACATTGCGGTACAGACGACCGAAGTACGCTTCCAGCGCCGTTTTCCCCTCGATTCGATGAAACGGATCAATAAACACCGCGTCCTCGGCGTAAAGTTCGCCGAGTTCACCGCGTTGAATGGCATCTGCGTCGAGCGACTGAAAACAGCGCTGAATCGCGTCAATCATAATCATTGTCCTGTTGGGGTTACCCGGCTGCATGAGCCTGCTGCCGCGCTTCGGAAAATACGCTCTTGGTACGTTGTGCGGCCTCTTTGTGGATCACGATCGGAGGTGGATAACCACACTGTTTACGCTGGTTTTCACTTGGGTTGATCAGCGACCGAGCGTCCAGCGATGCGAGCTCGGGAACCCACTGGCGCACATAGTCGCCGGATGGGTCAAAGCGCTCTGCCTGACGGGCCGGATTGAAAATACGGAAGTAGGGTGCCGCGTCCACGCCTGTGCTCGCTCCCCATTGCCAGTTGCCATTGTTGACCGCAAAGTCGGCGTCTTCCAGTTGTTTCAGGAACCAGGCTTCCCCCAGGCGCCAGTCCACCAGCAGATCCTTTACCAGAAAAGCAGCCGTGAACATCCGCGCCCGGTTGGGCATCTGTCCGGTTGCTGCCAACTGGCGCATTGCGGCGTCGATGATCGGGTAGCCCGTCCGACCGGTCTGCCATGCTGTCAGCATTTCCTCGTCGTCGGTCCAGGGAACATGGTCGGTCCAGGGTTGCAGCGGTGCATGGCGATAGATTTCGGGCGAGTGGAACCCAACGGCGTAGAAGAATTCCCGCCATACCCACTCATGCAGCCAGCCGGCTGCCTTGTTACGCCGTTCGGGTGGCACGGCTGCGATGGCCTGGCGGGTGGTCAGCAGGCCATTGGCCGCTGCTTTCGACAACCCGCTGACAACCGGGCGCTCCAGATCGTTGCGAATGTCATCGTAGTCGCCCAGCCGCTCCTCCACGAAGGCTTCCATCTGCTCGTGCGCCTCCCGCTCGATGGGCAACAGGTTGGCCACCCAATCGGGCATGGGGTAGGCGGGTTGTGGCGCTGACTCCCAACGCCGCCACCAGGCCTTCCGGTAGGCCGTGAAGACCTGAAACGGCTTCCCGGCACCAGTGGTAATGCCATCCGGCCCGAAGGTCAGACGATCATCGACCAGATTGAAGTTGATTCCCCGTTCGATGAGGCGTTTGCCCAGCCAGCTATCGCGGCGGCGTTCGTTCAACCCGTATTCACGGTCTGCCCAGACGGTTTCAACGCCGTTTTCCAGGGCGAGGTCAAGCACCGCCCGGGCGCTGGCCTGATAATCGTCGGTTGCCGTGTCGGTCAGAGTTGCTCCCGAGGCCTTCAGAACATCACTGAACTCCCCGAGCTGACGCTGCCGCCAGGCCAGGCGACGGTCACCGTAGCCGTGCCTGCGGTACTGCCCGAGGTCCGGCGTGCTGACGATCAGGGAATCAGCGGGGCTGGCGGTCATGCCTGCCTCGGTCCAGAGCGGGTTGTCAGCGACTCGCAGTGCAGTGCGGCACCAGATTAACTGTTTCAAACCGTAAGTCCTTTATTGGTGTCAGCGGATGGCCGTTGCTATTGGTCGAAAGTTGAAAGTCCAAAGTCAACGGTGTACCCGCATACGTATAGGGCCGGCGGTTGGTTTTCCCCTGCCGCTCCTTGTCAGTCTGAAGAGGAATCGATATAGTGCGCCTCGCAACGTTGTGGTGGCCCGGTCGGTCCCTCCGCAATGGTCAGCCGTAAACCCCGCCAGGCCCGGAAGGGAGCAACGGTAGCGGTCATACCATGTGCCGGAGTGTGGCTGGTCGGGTCGCCTCCATTTCGACCCCTCCCGCGTTGTCCACCGCCGCTTTTACGGTTAGCATTGCCGCACTACACGCAACAGACGGTGCCCATGAGTTATCAGGTTCTAGCGCGAAAATGGCGTCCCCAGACCTTTTCCGGTCTGGTCGGGCAGCGACACGTGCTGCAGGCGCTGGTCAATGCCCTTGATCATCAGAGACTGCATCACGCCTATCTGTTTACCGGCACCCGTGGCGTTGGAAAGACCACGCTCGCCCGGCTTTTCGCCAAAGGGTTGAACTGTGAACAGGGTATCACCTCGACACCCTGTGGCGTCTGCCAGGCCTGTGTCGAAATTGCGGAAAACCGGTTTGTCGACCTTATCGAAGTGGATGCGGCATCCCGGACCAAGGTCGAAGACACGCGCGACCTGCTCGATAATGTCCCTTACGCACCGACACGCGGCCGTTACAAGGTGTACCTGATCGACGAGGTGCACATGCTGTCGAACCACAGTTTCAATGCGCTGCTGAAAACGCTCGAAGAACCACCGGAGCATGTGAAATTCCTGCTCGCCACAACGGATCCGCAGAAGTTGCCGGTAACCGTTCTGTCGCGCTGTCTGCAGTTCAACCTGAAAACCATGACGCCGGAGCTGGTAATGGAACACCTCGGCGACATTCTCGACCAGGAAGGCGTTGCCTACGAGCCGGCCGCACTGGCACACCTGGGTAAAGCCGCTCAGGGAAGTATGCGCGACGCACTGAGTCTGACCGACCAGGCACTGGCTTTCGGTAATGGCGAGCTGAAGGAAACCGAAGTGGCCGAGTTGCTCGGGACGATTGACACCGGGCGCCTGCTCTCGCTGATCACGGCGTTGGCGGAGCACGATGTGGCGGCGCTGCTGGCGGCCGTCGCTGACCTTGGCGAGTACACGCCGGACTGGCAGCAACTCATGGCGGACCTGCTGGACCTGCTGCACCATCTGACCATTGTGCAGCAACACCCGGATTACGTCCTGCCGGCTTCGGCAGAGCCTCTGCGCGTCGAAGCGGGTAAGCTGGCCCCGGAAGATGTCCAGCTGTTCTACCAGCTTGGGCTGCAGGCGTGGAAAGACCTTGCTTTCGCCCCGGGCCCGAAGCAGGCTTTCGAGATGGCGCTGTTGCGCATGCTGGCGTTTGTGCCGGGTGAGTTGCCCATGGCGTCAACGAGAGCCGCCGGCACTGGTGAGTCGGGAGACAGGGAGCCGGAATCCGAATCGGAGCCCGGGCCCGGAACACGGTCGGCTGGGAGCGATGCCAACGCCTCGGCTGCGCCTGAAACCGATCCCGCAGCAGAACCCCATGAGACGCCGGCTGCCGAAACGCCGTCGGCAGTGAATCAGGGCACTCAGCCAGACCTGAGTCCAGACACCGCGACGGAACCGATGCCCGGGGCCGATAACGAACCGGCGCCCGGGCCAGGGCACTCAGATCCTGAAGCAGGCCCGGAATCGGAGCCAGAACCGGACCCGGGGCCGGATAGCAGGCCGGTGCCTGCCAGTGAAGCGCAAAGCGAAGTGCCCCCGCAGACTGAGCCGTGCCCTGATGATACGGGCGATAGTGGCCTGGCCTATCGACCTGCCACAGGTCGCGCTCTGGACCAGGCCCGCCTGTCTGCGGAGTCTGTGCCGGACGTCTGGGTGGATCTGATCCCCGCGCTTGAACTGGGCGGTGCGATGGGCAATATGGTACAGCATGCCAATGCCATCGGGGTTGATGGGTCAGGGAGGCTGCAGGTGCGCATCGACGGCGCCTATGAGGCCCTCTACCAGTCTGATTTCGGCAGTCAGTTGCTGGAAGCACTGCAGAACCTGGGTATTGCGGTTCAGTCAGTACAGTGCGAGTTCGGTGAGCTGTCACAGGAAACCGCACATTCGCGCGACCGACGCAAGCGACAGGAATCAATACAGCAGGCACGGCAGTCACTGGAGACAGAGCCGGTGGTGCGCGAGCTGATAAATGAATTCAATGCAACCTGGGTAGCCGGCTCGATTGAGAGCAGGGAGCAACCCGGACGGTAGTGTGCTGTATGGTTAATACGGATATCCTCACCGCGCCTTGCTCTCAAAGCGCACACTGGCTCAGAGGGTAAGCGTATTAACCAAACAGCACACTAGGAGGCTCTATGTTCAGTGGTGGAATGGGCGACCTGATGAAACAGGCGCAGCAGATGCAGGAGCGCATGAAAGAGGCACAGGAAGCGGTAAAGAACCTCGAAGTGCAGGGTGAATCCGGTGCCGGCCTGGTCCGGGTCACCATGTCCGGGAATCACGATGTGACGTCGGTTGAATTGGACGACAGCCTGATGCAGGAAGACAAAGAACTGTTGGAAGACCTGCTCGCGGCCGCGGTCAACGACGCAGTGCGCAAGGTCGAGCGGGAGAGTCGCGAAAAAATGTCAGAACTGACCGGCGGTCTCGACCTGCCGCCCGGTTTCAAGATGCCTTTCTGATGCCGGGATCCATGGCACCACTGGAAGCGCTGATCAGCCAGCTGCAACGGCTGCCGACGATCGGACCGCGCACGGCCCGTCGGCTTGCGTTGCACCTGATGCAGCGGGATCGCGATGGGGCGTCAGCGCTGGCAACGGCGCTGCAGGATGCATTGGCGGCCTTGCATCTCTGCAGGCAGTGTCGGCAACTGGCCGCCGACGACTATTGCACGATCTGCCGCGATGAGAGTCGTCACCAGGGCCGGGTCTGTGTGGTGGAGACCCTCGATGATCTGTTGGGTATCGAGCAGAGCGGTGTATTCGACGGCCGCTATTTTGTGCTCAATGGTGCCCTGTCGCCGCTTGACGGGATCGGCCCGGCCGAACTGGCGATCCCTGACCTGCTGGATCAGGTCAGCCGGGGGCGTATCGAAGAGATCATTCTGGCGCTCAGCCTGGAAGTCGAAGGCGAGGCAACCGCTCAGTACCTGCTGGACCAACTCCCGGACAGTCTGCCGGTGACGCGGCTGGCTCAGGGTGTGCCGATGGGGAGCTCACTGGCGCGCATGGACCCTGTGACGCTCGGCCGTGCGGTCAGTGGGCGCGTGCCGGCGCGGCGGAGTGAAACAGAATGACAGTCGATGCGATCTGGGTTGATGACCGGTCCTCCCTGGACCAGTGCCTCGAGGCCTGTCTGCGAAATGAGCGAATTGCACTCGATACCGAGTTCATCCGTACGCACACCTATTTTGCCCGGCTGGGGCTGCTGCAGGTGGCAACGGAATCACAGTGCTGGCTGATCGACCCCATTGCGGTGCCCGATTGTCTGCAACGCCTGCGGCCGGTGCTGGTCGCTCCCCGGGTGCTGAAGGTGCTGCATGCCGGTGATGAGGATCTCGAAATACTGGCACAGGTATTGGGCGAGCCACTGTACCCGGTGCTGGATACACAGCTTGGCTGGGCATTGCTGGGCAATCGCGAGAATATCGGTTATGCGGGGCTGGTGGCGGAGCAGCTCGGTCACGACCTGCCGAAGGCTTTTACGCGCAGCAATTGGCTGGCACGCCCGTTGAGTGACGGGCAGAAACATTACGCCGCGCTGGACGTCATATACCTGCGTGAACTGCTGCCGTCTATCGAGTCGGGGCTGATTGAACAGGATCGGTTCAGCTGGGTGCTGGAAGATATGGCGCGGATTGCCCGCCGCGTTCTCGAGCGGCGACCCGAAGCGTATTACCGGCAGTTGCGCAACGGCTGGTCTCTGCGCGGTAATCGGTTATGGTTGTTGCAACAGCTTGCGGCACAGCGAGAGCGAGTCTGCGCCGAACGAAACCAACTGCGCAAGAATGTGGTGGCGGATGCTGATCTGGTCACTATCGCCGAGCGCCGCCCTCGCGATTCCGCCGGGCTGGCCAGCCTCACCCGTATGAGCCCGGCCGCCGTTCGACGGGAGCAGTCGTGGATACTGGCATTGGTGCGTGCCTCCCATACCGTCCCGGCCTCGGCCTATCCGGAGGCGATTGCGGCACCGCTGAGCAAAGCCAATCAGCCGGTATTCCGGGATTTGCGTGAGGCGATCAGGGTCAGGGCAGACGCACTCGGCATTCCGCCGACAGTGCTCGCGCGCAAGCGCGATCTGGAGCAGTACGTGGCGGAGCTTGGCGAGGGACGGTCACCAGTGTGGCCGCCCGGTTGGAAAGGCTGGCGTGAACCTTATCTGAGGTCGGTGTTGGACCCTGTTCTGGCGAGCATGACCGGGGTAACGGTGTCATGAGGGAACGAACGCCCGGTCGCATGGTGGATATCTACCGCTCGGCACGGCGCCCCGACCTGTATCTCTATGTGCCGGGCCGATCGACCCTGGACGTATTGCCAGAGGAACTTGTCCAACAGTTCGGGCGGCCAACCCGGGCCATGAGCCTCTGGCTGCAACCTGATACCCGGCTGGCACGGGCCAGTGCGGCAGCCGTGCTGGCGGCGCTGGAAGAAAAAGGCTGGTACCTGCAGATGCCGTCCGGTGACCAGACCACTGAAGAGGCGCTGGCCGCGTTGGCCGGTCAATTAACGCAGGCACGCAGGCGACAACAGGATGACTGATCGATTCTGGGAGCGGCTGGCGCTGGAGGACATGTCAGACGCGCAGTGGGAGAGTCTCTGCGATGGCTGCGGCAAGTGCTGTCTGCAGAAACTGGAAGATGATGCGACCGGCGAAATCTACTACACATCGGTCGCATGCCAGTACCTGGGGCGCGACTGCGCGTGTTCAGTATACGATCAGCGCCTGGAAAAAGTGCCCGGGTGCCTGGATCTGACACCGGCGGATGTGCCCAGGCTGACCTGGCTGCCGGAAAGTTGCGCCTATCGCCGGGTGTATGAGGGCAGGGGGCTGCCGGACTGGCACCCGCTGATAACCGGGAACCGGGCGTCCACCCGGCAGAGCGGTCAATCGGTACAGGTCTGGTCACTGGCATCGGACGCCCGGGTGCCGGAAGCGGAGTGGGAAGACTATATAATTTTCAAGGTGGGCTGATATGGACTTGGTAACTGGTCTGGGGCTTGCCGGTGCCGTATATGTCGGGGCCGGCGCGGTGTTGTTCGTGCTGGTCTGGATTGGAACGCGATACCTGCCGGGCAGGAACCTGCGGCTTTTTCTGCGTGCCGTCTGTCTGGCCATGCTGGCAACGCCCTGGCATACGGGGCTCGAACAGGGCCAGCTCGCGCCGGCGGCCATTGTGGGCGCCTTTGCTTTCATGGATACTGGCTGGCGGGATGCGTTGCTGGCAATCCAGTCGTTACTGGGCGTACTGCTGGTGGTTGCGCTGGTGGTACTGATGAAATCGGTTATTGAGCGCCGCCGGGGTGCCGGACGCCGGACAGCCCGGGGAGCAGAGAGCGAGCCACAGGAGCCGGCGGCAGCGCAGAGCAAAGAAAATAAGGAGACGTGAATGGCAAGTCATGTATTGGTGCTGGTCGCCGTGATGTTGATGACGGGGGTGTTTGGCGGTCTGGTCAATTACTACCTGCATGGTCAGCATGACCCGGATGTCGTAAGCCTGCCACGCAGTCTGGTGGTCGGGGGCGCCGCAGCATTTCTGGTACCCGTAATTCTCAGCCTGTTGGGCAGTGATCTTATCAATGCCAGCCAGGGAGATCCGGGACAGTTGGTGCTCTTTGCCGGCTTCTGCCTGATTGCATCGCTGGCCTCAAGAGTATTCATTGTGTCGACCACCGACCGGATTCTGCAGGTGGCGCGTGATGCTCGGGAGCGCTCGGAACAGCTTGAGCTGGAAATGCACGCGCTGCACCAGCAACTGAGCCCGCTGCTGGAAAGCGAAACCGAGAACGAGGCCACCGAAGACGATAACCATGGTCTGGTACCCGAGCCGGACGAAGTGGACGTTACGGCAACAAATGTCTTAAAGAGTCTCGGCAGCGGCCGATATATATTCCGGTCACTGCGCGGTTTGTCGACAGACACCGATTACGATGAAGGCACCCTGACCAAGACATTGAATGTGCTGGTCGCCAAAGGGATGGCCGGTCGTGTCAACGGCATAAAGGGCGTGCGCTGGTTCGTTACCGAGCAGGGCAGACGTTTTCTACAGCAGATCATCTGAGCCGGCACCCTGGCAGTTCCGGTCAGAACCCGGCCGGAACGGTCTGCTACTGACAGAGGGACAGGTGGAGCGCATGGCACAGGGCACCAGTACGGGCAGTTGGTATCCGTTGTGGCACGGGTCTCGGGGAGTAGTGCTGTCGCTGCTGCTGTGGGCCGTGTTGTCCGCGTCGGTCTGGGGGCAGGCCTCAGACAGCGCGGGCAACGACGCACCCACGGACATGCGTGTTCTGGTGGATATTTCCGCGAGTATGCGCGACAGCGATCCGAATAATCTTCGGGTATCGGCAGCGCACCTGTTGATAGAACTGCTGCCACAGGACAGTACAGCAGGTCTCTGGACGTTCGGTCGGCTGGTGAACATGCTGATCCCGCATGATCCTGTGAACGAGAGCTGGCGTCAGCAGGCGCGCCAACTGGCTGCTCAGATCGGATCACCCGGACAGTACACCAATATCGCCGGTGCCTTCGATACGGCCAGTTTTGATTTCGACTGGAGCACGGGTGACAACCCGAAAACCTTTGTCCTGCTCAGTGACGGGCGTGTGTCCATGCCCCCGAATGATGCGGCGAGTACGGCGCAGCGCGAACGCATTCTGGCCGATCTGATCCCCCGGCTGATTGAACACAACGCGACTGTCTATACCATCGGGCTGTCCGATGAGGTTGATCAGACGCTCATGGAGCAGCTTGCGGTGCGCACCGGTGGCTCCTTCTATACGGCTGACAGGGCGGAATCCCTGCTGGGGGCTTTTCTTGACATTCTGAACATGTCCGTGGGCAGCCAGCAGGAAGTGCCGCTGCTCGAGAATCAGACATTCACCATCGATGATACGGTCAATGAGTTCACGGCCGTGCTGTTCAGTGATGACCTGTCCGAAGTGCGGCTGCAGGATCCGTCAGGCAACGAGTGGGCACCCGACGACGGCGCAGACGGCGTCAACTGGCAGGTGGATGATGCCTACCGGCTGGTCACGGTAACCGACCCGGAGCCGGGAGAATGGCAGTTTACCGGCAACCTGGCTGACAGTTCCCGGATCAATGTGCTGTCTGACCTGTCCCTGCAGGTTGAACCGCTGCCACTGCAGGCAGAGCCAGGCCAGCGTCTGCCGTTGCGGGCGCTGCTGAATACCCGCGACGGTCAGGTTACCGATACCGGGTTTCTCGATGTGGTGTCTGTTGAAGCCAGTGTGGGTATGCAGGGTGCCGATCCGGGTGACACGCTCAGGCTGACACGAAATGGTGACCTGTTTACGGCGGATGCCTCGCTGCCTGACGCCACCGGTCGCGTGCGCGTGTCGGTTCAGGCCTCGACGGGTACCTTCAATCGCCAGCGGGTTTTCACGGTAAACATTCCTGAACCGGTGACGCTGGAAGTGGTGCCGGGTGAAAACGAGTATGAACTGCGTGCGTTCCTTAATCTGCCTGCTTCAGACCGCTCAGACGTTCGCCTGATCGCCGATATCACCGGACCGGATGGCTCTGAACAACTGGCCGAATTCGAGCCCGGTCAGGGTAACCGCTGGTCCATGCAACTGACACCTTTTGCCGGCGATGGTACCTATCGCGTGCAGGTCGATGCGCGCCTGTCCGGCGGTACTCAGCCGCTGGGTGCCACCCGTATCGAGCCGGTTCAGGTCACCTTCCCGGGTACTGCCGGTCCGCCGGAAATGCCGGAACCGGCGCCCGAGCCGCAACCGGAACCAGAGCCAGAACCACAGCCGCAACCTGAACCTGAACCGGCGCTGGAACCCTGGCCGGTGGAAGAGTTTGAAGCCGCCCAGGCACCCCAGGCAGAGCCACCGTCTGAACAGGCGCCCGAGCTCGAGCCCATGACAGAGCCTGCAACCCCCTGGTGGTGGTACGCCCTGGCCGCAGGCGGCGGCGTCGCCCTGGTGTTGCTCGGCTACGCGCTTTACCGGATGCGTCGCTCGCGTCGTGATCAGGACGCCGGCAGCCAGCAGAATGCAGATCCGGCGGACATCGCATCGAACGCCAGACCGGAGGCGGCCGCCGCCGGTGCCGGCGCGGCCGCTGCAACGGCGGCGACCTCTCCGGCAGCGCCTGACACTGCGACGACGGATGATGCAACGGCGGGGAATGCGCCCGACGAAGATATCCCGACCGTCAGCGATGAAGTTACTGAGGATGATGAGTTCTCGGTATTCGATGATGATTTTGATCTTGATTCGTTCGGTTTCGATGAGGAGACAACGCCGTCATCCGACCCATCGGATGAAAGCACCGACGGCGCCCCGGAGGGTGCACCCGACGGCACCGACGAGCCCGGTCCGGTGGCCACGGAGGAAACTGACGAGGCTGACGGTGCTGAGCCGGCGTCCGACCAGCCAGCCGATGACGAACGACGGGAACTGCCTGATGAGTCGGTGGGTGACGATCTGACCGGGTTGGACGATGATGCTATGGGCGACGTAGATGATGGTCCGCTCGAAGGCGATGACCCGGCCGATGAGGAGGATCCGTTCGCCGATGAAGAGTTCGACCTGAGCGATGAGGAGATCGACCGGATGCTGGATGACGATCTGCTGAGCGGCGACGATGACGACACGGAACGTCAGTAATCCGCACGGTTGAGATCGTATCCCTGACTTTTCCGATCAAAACCACGTGGTCGGCTTCCCAGCGGATGTTGCCCGGACTACACTGAGCGCGTATCCGGTGCCTGTGTTTGACGAAGCCCGCTGAGGGTGCGAGCGTGTCACCGGACCTATAATAACAAGACGGTGCCGGTGCACCGTCCCGGGCAGGAGCGCACAATGACCGTACAGCAACCGACCATTGCCTACCCCAAGGGCATGAAGAGCAGTATTGACCCTGAGCAGCACCAGTCAGTACCTGAACTGTTCGCACATAGCGTAAGTCAGTTCGGACGCAATCCGGCATTCAGTTGTATGGGGCAGACACTGACCTACGACGAGCTTGACCAGCTCAGCCTTCGCTTCGCCACCTACCTGCAGAACCACACCGGCCTTAAACCGGGTGACCGGATTGCTGTCCAACTGCCGAACATCCTGCAGTACCCCGTGGTAGTCTTCGGCGCCATGCGTGCCGGCCTGATCGTGGTCAATACCAATCCGCTCTACACCGAGCGGGAAATGGAGCACCAGTTCAACGATTCAGGGGCCCGGTTGCTGGTGGTCTATGCCGGCATGGCCGACAAGGCCGTTCGGGTCAAAGACCGCACGCCGATTGAATCGATCATCTGTACGGAAATTGCCGACCTGCACCCGCCGCTGAAACGCGTGCTGGTCAACACCATTGTCCGGCGTGTGAAGAAAATGGTGCCGGATTTCGATCGCAGTCAGGTGTTGTCGCTGCGCGATGCCCTGAAACAGGGCGAAACCGGGACATTCGAACCGGTCAATCAGTCGCTGGACGATACCGCGGTATTGCAGTACACCGGTGGTACAACCGGTGTCGCCAAGGGTGCGGAGCTGACGCACCGCAATCTCGTGGCCAACATGCTGCAGTGCTTTGAATTCTTCAATCTGACACTGAAGCCGGGAGAAGAGACCTTCATTGCGCCGCTGCCGCTGTATCATATATACGCGTTCACCGTGCACTGCCTGGTGATCATGGAAACCGGTAACCACAATGTGTTGATACCGAACCCGCGCGATATTCCAGGCTTCGTCAAGGAACTCGGGAAGTGGCAGTTCAGCGGGTTTGCCGGGCTGAATACGCTCTTTGTCGCGCTGATGAACAACCCGGATTTTCCCTCGCTGGATTTCAGCCGGCTCAAACTGACCATTTCCGGCGGCATGGCGCTCACCCGTGATGCCGCTGAACGCTGGGAAAAAATCACCGGATGCGCGATCAGCGAGGGGTATGGCCTTACCGAAACGTCGCCGGTTGTATCATTCAACCCGCCGGGCGCCGCGCGCCTGGGCACGATCGGCATACCGGCGCCAAGTACCGACGTGAAAGTCATAGACGAGCAGGGCAATGCGCTGCCGTTTGGCGAAGCCGGTGAGCTCTGTGTGCGCGGGCCGCAGGTTATGCGTGGCTACTGGAAACGTCCGGAAGACACCGCGCAGTCGCTGTCCGAGGATGGCTGGTTCCGCACGGGCGACATGGCCGTCATCGAAGAAGACGGCTATATGCGCATCGTGGACCGGAAGAAAGACATGGTCATCGTGTCCGGTTTCAACGTGTATCCGAATGAAGTCGAAAACGTACTTGTTCAGCACGAGGCCGTCGTTGAAGCGGCGGTTATCGGCGTGCCGGATGACAAGACAGGAGAGGCCGTCAAGGCTTTTGTGGTGACTTCCCGGGACGTGTCGGATGAGGAACTCATCGAGCACTGTCGCAAGGATCTGACGTCGTACAAGGTACCACGCCAGATAGAGCGCCGGGATGAGCTGCCGAAGACGCCGGTGGGTAAAGTCCTGCGACGCGAACTCCGCTCCAATTGAAGTTTTAAGCGGGGATCGTCTGCCCAACGATAGTGATGCAGGTATTGACGGGGGATGCAGCGGGAGAGTGCGTCCCCTATAATGCCCGCCATGACCAATCAGACCCTCGCGCCACCGCAGCCGGTGGCTATCAATGCCGATCTGCCGGTAGGGCAGGAGGCCGACCGAATTCAGTCCGCGCTCGAGCAACATCAGGTCATCATCGTTGCCGGTGAGACGGGCTCGGGCAAAACCACTCAGTTACCCAAGATATGCCTGAATGCCGGGCGCGGCCGTGATGGCCTGATTGGTCACACCCAGCCTCGTCGGCTGGCTGCCCGCTCCGTGGCGAGTCGTATTGCGGAAGAGCTGAACGAGCCACTGGGCCAGCGGGTTGGTTATCAGGTGCGCTTTACCGAGGTCAGAGGCGAGGCATTGCAGGTCAAGCTCATGACCGACGGCATTCTGCTCGCCGAAACCCGGCATGACCGCGATCTCAAACGCTACGACACGATAATTATCGATGAGGCGCATGAACGCTCTCTCAACATCGACTTTCTGCTCGGGTATCTGAAACGGTTGTTGCCACGCCGGCCCGACCTGAAGGTGATCATTACCTCTGCAACCATTGACGTCGACCGGTTTTCCCGGCATTTCAACGATGCGCCGGTGTTCGAGGTGTCCGGACGGACCTGGCCGGTTGAGGTCCTGTACCGCCCACCCATCGAACATGAAGACTACGCCGCCGGCGGCCCTGAGGCCATAGTGGCAGCAGTGGAAGAGATCCAGGCGTTGGAAAAAGCCGATGAAACGCCGTCACGCGGTGGCGACGTGCTGGTGTTTCTGCCCGGCGAGCGCGAAATTCGTGAGGCGGCACACGCGCTACGCGATGCTGCCGTGCCGCATCTTGATGTGCTCCCGCTGTATGCCCGGCTGAGCAGCGGAGACCAGCAGCGGATTTTCCGGCCGGGAGGCGGCGCGAGGCGGGTGATCCTGGCGACAAATGTGGCCGAAACCTCTATCACCGTGCCGGGAATTCATTACGTCATCGACACCGGTGTGGCGCGCATCAGCCGGTACTCGCCACGCTCCAAGGTGCAGCGGTTACCGGTGGAGGCAATCTCACAGGCATCGGCCAATCAGCGTGCCGGCCGCTGCGGCCGAATTGCGCCCGGCGTCTGTATCCGGCTCTACAGCGAAGACGATTTCGCGCAGCGCCCGGAGTTCACCGACGCGGAGATTCTGCGTACGAACCTGGCGTCGGTCATTTTGCAGATGCTGACGCTCAGACTCGGCCGGATCGACCGGTTTCCCTTTATCGACCCGCCGGACAATCGGCAGATCCGTGACGGGTACAACCTCCTGTTTGAACTCGAAGCCGTCGATGGCCAGCGGCAGTTGACGCGGCTCGGGCGCCGGCTTGCCCATCTGCCTGTGGATCCGCGCCTGGGTCGCATGCTGCTCGAAGCACACCATCAGGGCAGTCTGGAAGAAGCGTTGATTGCCGTCGCTTTTCTGGCCATTCAGGATCCGCGCGAACGGCCACGGGACAAACAGGCGCAGGCTCAGCAGAAGCATGCGCAGGATAATGACCCGACGTCGGATTTCGCGACGGTGGTGCATCTATGGCAGCGGTTCGAAGAGCAGCGCCAGGCGCTGGGAAGCAGTGCACTCAAAACCTGGTGCAAGCATCAGTACCTGAACTTCATGCGCATGCGGGAATGGCGGGAAGTCCACCGCCAACTGCGGTTGATGTGCCGGGAACTGAAACTGCGTTTCAATACGGAACCTGCCGGCTACGATGCCCTGCATCGGGCCCTCCTGTCGGGTCTGTTGAGCCAGATTGCCCAGTTGAAGGAGGGCAAGGAATACACCGCAGCACGGGGCAGAAAGGCTGTGCTGTTTCCGGGCTCACCGGTGTACAAAAAGCCGCCCAAATGGATTGTCGCGGCGGAACTGGTGGAGACCACACAGCTATACGCCCGAATGGCGGCGCGTATAGACCCGGCCTGGTGCGAGCCGTTGGCCGGTCACCTCGTAAAGCGCCAGTACCATGAGCCGCATTTCTCGGCCAAACGAGCCCAGGTTCTGGCCTGGGAACAGGTGACGCTGTTCGGTCTGGTGATCGTCGGGAAAAGACGGGCCAATTACGGCCGCATTAATCCGGCAGAAGCCCGTGAGATCTTCATCCGCCAGGGACTGGTCGAGGGCAATTACCGTACCGATGCACGTTTTTTTGCCCATAATCAGGCGTTGCTGGACGAGGTGGAGTCGGCAGAAGACAAAGTCCGCCGCCGTGACCTCAAGGTAGACGACGAAACCCTGTTCCAGTTCTACGATGCGCGGTTACCCGACGATATCGTGAATGGCTCGGGCTTTGAGGCCTGGCGCCGCCGAGCGGAAGCCGACAACCCGGATGTGCTACTGTTTGACCGTTCCGTGGTCTGGCAGCAGGAACCGGAGAACATCGCGAACGCGTATCCCGATGAATTCCGGGTGAACGGACTGGAAGTGCCTCTGGACTATCAGTTCAGCCCGGGCCGTGAGTCGGACGGTGTTACTGCGGTGGTACCACTGGCAGCGCTCGGGCAGATAACCGCAGAACGGGTGGATTGGCTGGTGCCCGGACTGGTCGAGGAAAAGGCCATTGCGCTGGTCCGCGCGTTGCCCAAGCGACTGCGCCGTCAACTGGTGCCGGTTCCGGATACGGTGCGTGCGGCTCTGGCGGGTCTTGAGCCGGACGACAGCGCCGGACTCAGAGAAGCGCTGGCCCAGCGCTTGTTCCGGCTCAAGGGCGTGCGCATTCAACCCGATGACTGGCGTGACGAGGGCCTGGATCCGCATCTGCGTCTGAATATTCGGGTGGTGGATGAAAACGGCGATGTATTGCGTGAAGGGCGGGATCTGGATCAACTGCGTCAGGAACTGTCAGACGTAGCGGTGCGGCCGGTCGCCCATGAATCCGACGCCCTGGAGCAGGAGGGCCTCACCGCCTGGACCTTTGGCGATCTGCCATTACAGCATCCGGTCAAACAGGCCGGTATGACCGTGACCACTTCGCCGGCACTGACAGACGAGGGTGATTCGGTGGCGATTCGTCTGTACTTCGATGCCGATTGGGCCGCGCTGCTGCACCGGCAGGGCGTGGCGCGCCTCGGCCGGCTGTGCCTGGCAGACCGCCGGAAATGGCTGCTTGAGCAGCTTCCGCACCGGAAGGAAAACGGCCTGCTGTTTGCCCCGACGGGACAGTTGCGCGACCTCGATGAGGACCTGCTGCAAACGGTGTTTCTGGATGGCCTCTGCGACCCGGAGCAGTCGGAGGACGCAGGGCCGCGAACAGAGTCCGATTTTCAGGAACGACTCGAGGCACTGAGAGGTGACCTGTTGCACAGAGCCGAAGCCATCGATAGCGACCTGCATGAGATCCTGACGCGCCGTCACCGGATCAACAAACGGCTCAAGGGAAAAGTCAGCTTCGCGCTCGCCTTTATCTATTCGGATGTACAGGCCCAGCTTGATCGCCTGGTGTATCCCGGTTTCATGCACCGTACGCCCGCGCGCTGGCGTGGTGAACTGGTGCGGTACCTCGATGGCATCCTGATGCGACTGGACCGCAGCGGCGGTGTTCCGGCCCGTGAACCGATGCTGGTGGACGAGCTGGCGGAGTACTGGCAGCGTTACAGCAGCAAGGCAGAGCGCCTGCGGTCGGAAAACCGGCACAGCGTCGCGCTGGAGGACTTCCGGTGGCTGCTGGAGGAATACCGGATCTCGCTGTTTGCGCAACCGCTCGGCACCCGTGAGCGGGTTTCCGCAAAACGTCTCGAGCGTCAGTGGGAAGAACTGCGTTACCTGTAACGCTGTTCAGACGGTCGCAAACTGGTCGATCAGTGCCGGCAGGGTCTCGGTGAGTGCAATCAGTCCCAGAATGATCAGCGCTGTCCCGAGCGCACCGTCCATGGGCCGCCGGGATCGCTGCAGTAACTGTGCGAGGCGGCCGTGTGTGACACCGATGACCACCAGCGTGTACCAGCTTCCGTCTATAATGAAGGGCACCAGGGCAAGCGGCAGCGGGTCATCAATGGCGGCCACGAATGGACTGAAAACGGCGGTGAAGAACAGCCAGATCTTGGGGTTGAACAGGCCGATGATCAGACCCTGAAACCATCGGGCGGCGGTATCGTCCTGGCCGTCGGCATTGGCTGTCGATCCGCCCAGCGCGGCCTGCAGCATGCGTCCACCGAGATACAGTAGCCACAATTGCCCCAGCAGGGAAACGCTCCAGAATATCGCGCCCCCCGATGCACGGGCGCCGGTATAGAACACCACGGATAACAACGCATAAAAGCCAATGGCGGCAGCGTGCCCCCAGGCGGCGAGGAGCCCTTCGCGCAATCCGGACCGCAGTGCGATGCGCAGAATGACGGCCAGACTCGGACCTGGGCTGGCAGCGCCGAGAAAACAGATGCCGAGCAGAGACAGCCAGAGGGTCAGTGTCATACCAATCCGCTCAGCCGGTGACGATCAGGCGAACGCTGTCCAGGTGCGCCTGGACGTGCTGCAATGCCTCGCGGCGGACACGGTACTCGCCCTCAATGGCCGAGCGTACTGCGCTGAGCGAATCAGGATCACGCATTGGCAGGCTGTCCAGCCGCATCATCTCCTCGCGTCCGGTCTCGGCGACATGGTCGATTGCCGCCTGCTGCCGGGCCTCCATGATCGGCTCAGCGGCGGCCTCTGCGCTGCTGACCAGGCGGCGAATGGCGTCCTGCTGAGTGTTGATGATGGCAAGCAGTGTGCGACGTTCCAGGGGGCGCTCGAGATCCCGCCAGTTGACGCTCGAGAAGAGACTGCTCAGGTCACGCCCCGTTTCGTCCACCACCATGCGCAACGGCTCGATGTCGATGTGTGGCTCGGCGCGCGTGGCGGCGGGGTGATGCATGACCGGTCGATACAGGGCCTCCAGAAACAGCCGTCCGGGTTCGACATTGGGCAGTTGAATCAGTGTGACGCCGGCCCGGCCCAGGTGTAGCTGGTTGAGCGTGTCGGCGAGGAAGTCCACCAACGGGTGTTCCCAGGTAATCAGGCGGATGTCGTCACGCTGAATGGCCCGTTCCCGGGAAAACGTGACCAGCACCGGCCCGTCTTCCGCCAGAGGGAAATCCGCGGGAATCTGGTCCGCGCCGGGGGCAAACTGGAAGAGGTCATCGTCTACCGGATCCACTTCGAAGCCCAGGCGCTCCATGGCGGTTACCACCCACTGCTGCGGGTTGTTATTGCGGGTGTCATCGGCGATGGCGTCCAGCAACCAGTCCGCCTCTGAACTGTCGCACGAGGCCCAGGACAACAGCCGTTGCCGACCGTGCGCAGCGGCACTGCGCAGTCGTCGCGCCGTGTCGGCATCACGCCGGATGCGGTCTTCCAGTGGCTCGGCAAACCACTCAATGCCTGTCAGGTCCGGGTTTTCGGTACCGGTGGAGCCCAACGATTCGCTCAGGACCTCCTGGCCGACCGTACAGACCCCGCTGAAGGCATCGAGTGCCTCGTGATACCAGCGAAACCAGTATTCACTGACATGGCCTTCAAGCGGCGCCACATGGATATCGATGTGGTCGCCCTGGCCAATACGATCAAGCCGCCCGATCCGTTGTTCAAGCAGGTCGGGGTGGGGTGGCAGGTCGAACAGGATCAGCGTATCGCTGAACTGGAAATTGCGACCTTCGCTGCCGATTTCCGAGCAGATCAGTGCCTGGGCGCCGTCGACCGGGTCGGCAAACCAGGCAGCCGCCCGATCCCGTTCAATGAGCCCGAGGCCCTCATGAAATGCGGCAGTGGCAAAGCCCTCGTGAAAATTCAGATGATGATCCAGCGCCCGCGCCGTTGCGGCATGGTGGCAGATCACAACGATCTTGCGACTGCGGTCGGCGCGCATGAGATCCGTCAGCCATCGGACTCTGGGGTCGTGGCGTTCCCATCCCTCGACATCGAGTTCGGGATAGGGCGCTGTCCGGTCATAACGCTCCGGCAGCGACAATGCCGTTGCATGCAGGCGCCGCTCGGGGAAACCGCTGATTTCCTGACGGCTGTTCCGGAACTGGGCACGTCCGACGCCATGCACCGCGATCAGGTGTTCCGCCAGACGCCGAACCCCGGCACGATCGTCTGGCTGCGCGCGGACTCTGGCAGCCAGCTCGCGGGCATGGGTGTCCTGCTGCAGCCAGGGGTCAAGCGGCGTCAGGTCCCCGGCTTCCCCCTCCAGCCAGAGCGCCATGGCGTCTCCGAGTTCATTCAGCGTCTGTTCACTGCGCTGCCAGTCATCGAAGTTCGTGTACTGTTCCGGCGCCAGCGTGTGCAGGCGCTCAAAATGGGCTCTTTCGCCACCCTGTTCCGGTGTCGCGGTGAGCAGCAGTACGCCCGGTATCTCAGCCACCAACTGGCTCAGCGTCTGCTGAGTGCCATCGTTGCCTTCCGGGTCCCAATGGTGTGCCTCGTCGAGGACCATCAGATCCCAGTCAGCCGCGGACACCTGTTGTTGCACCGTGTGCCGGGAGAGCAGACTTACCGGCAGAATAACCAGTTGCGACTGTTCAAACGGGTTCCCCAGCGGGTCGTCTTCAACCAGGCCCTGCCACTGGTCCTCATTCATGACGGTGGGTGCGAGTTCAAACTTGCGGATCAGTTCGACCAGCCACTGATGTTGCAGGGCATCCGGCACGACAATCAGCATGCGGTGTGCCCAGTCCAGTGCCCGGCACCGGTGCATGATCAATCCGGCTTCAATGGTCTTGCCCAGGCCGACCTCGTCAGCCAGCAGGGTACGTGGCAGCCCGAACCGGGTCGCGCGCCAGGCGACGGCAAACTGGTGCGGGATCAGATCGATGCGCCCGCCGATCAATCCCCGTGCCGGGCTCCTGCTGTGCCGGGCCAGGTGGCGGTAAAGGTCATGGCGCAGCAGATACCAGCTCAGTTTGTTCACCTGGGCGCTTAGCAGTCGCTGATCCGCTTCGTCGAGGGCCAGCTCCGTACCCAACAACGCTTCGGCAACCTCTCGGCGGGTGCCGGTGCTGTCTACACCGTGGTAGATACGCAGGCCGTCATCTTCGGTGATCTCCTCGACGGTCAGTGAGCCACCATCCTCCAGGTTCAGTACCTGCCCCGGCTCCGGCGCAAATCGCTGGAGCGGAGCCCGGTCGGGTGCGTAGACGCGCTGTTCCTCGAGGCCGGGGAAGGCGATGGCGACACGACGCGCTCCGACTTCCGTGATTACACCCAACCCCAGTTCCGGTTCTGCCTGCGAGAACCAGCGTTGCCCCACCCGGAATGCCATCTGGTTGATTGCTCCTGCCATTTGTCTATGATGTCCGGGAAGATTCCGTCCCCGTCAATGAGGCGCCAGTTTAGTGACCGATACCCCGGACTTCAAACGAAAACCTGCTTCGGCCACAGACTTTGTGAACCGGCGCAATCGGCGTTTGCTGGTCGAATTCATACACAGTGAAGGGCGCCGCCTGATCTGGCCGGGTGGCGGTCGTCTGCAGTTTGACTGGCAGGGCGATTCGGTCGAGTTCTACACCGTGCAACCCCATCCCGCGCGGCATCCGAGCTTTGTGCGTCTGCCGCGGGCGCGCCTGGAACCCCGGGAGTCCGGGCGCCGGTGGATGCTCTATTACCGGAACGAAAGCGGTCACTGGGCGCCTCACCCACAGGTAGCGGGGGAGCAGCATGCCATGCGTCTGCCTCAGGCGCTCCGGTGCCTCCTGCACGATGAGTTCGGCCTGTTCCGCGGTTCAATGAGCACCGCATAAATCCGGCAGGAATTGTCTTACCCAAGCTCGATTTTTTTGCCATACTTGGGTGAAAAAGGGGGTTGTGTGATCAAGGTAATAGATACACGGCATCTTCGCCCCGGCATGTACCTGTCGCCCGAGAACGACGCTTGGGTTCCACCCGGTGCACGGACGCGGTTCGGTATGGTGTCGAAGGAAGCGACCATCCAGCGAATCGTTCGGCTCGGTGTGAAGGAAGTCTACATCGATACGGACAAAGGTCTGGATGCGCCTGATGGCCGCCCGTTGAACGGCACGCCCAGGGCGCCGACTGCATCCGGCGACACCAATGCAGTATTCGAACCGGTACCGGAGGCAGACGCCGACGGTGCCGACCCCCTGGTTGAAATGACGGAAACCATGCTGGCGCAGCAGGAGCAGTCGGGCGTTGCGGTTCCGGGCCTGCTGCGGTCGGAGGAATACGCGCAGGCGCGTCAGGTGCACCAGGAGTCGCTGAAACTCGTTGGCGACATCATGGCACGGGTTCGTGATGGCCGAGAGCTTGATTTCGATGCCATCGAACTGGCCGCCGACGAGATTGTGGATTCCATATTCCGCAATGAAAACGAAATGACCTGTCTCACCCAGATCCGGCAGAAAGACGCCTACCTGTTGGAACATTCGCTGAATGTCGGTGTTCTGGTGGGCCTGTTCGGACGATTCCTGCACTGGGATCGCAGCACCATCCGCCATGCCACAGTCGGTGGTATTCTGCACGATGTGGGCAAGATACTGGTCCCGGAAGAGGTCCTCAACAAGCCGGGCAGGCTCGAGGCTGATGAATGGGCGGAAATGCAGCGTCATGTCGTTTACGGCTATGAAACACTGCGCCAGTACCCGGATATCAACCCGATTATTCTGAGCATCTGCCGGCAGCATCACGAACGGATCGATGGCACCGGGTATCCGCGTCAGCTCAAGGGCGACGCGATCGACAAATACGGGCGGGCCGCGGCGATCTGCGATGTCTATGATGCGATTACAGCGGATCGCGTCTACCACAAGGGTATGCCGCCGACGGTCGCCATGAAGCGACTGGTCGAATGGAGCGACAATCATCTCGACCGTGCGATGGTGTATCAGTTCATTCGATGCATGAGTATCTATCCGGTCGGAAGTCTGGTGGAACTGGACAGTGGTGATGCCGGGTTGGTGGTGGCATCCAACCGGGTGCGTCAGAGCCGGCCCGTGGTGCGCTGTTTCTACTCGGTGGCGGAGCAGCAGCAACGCCGTGTCGAGGATGTCGATCTCGACCGGGTGGACGCCGGGGTGAGAATTGTCCGTGCCATGGACCCGAAAGAATTGCCGGCGTCCATTTCATTGCACGACTATCTCTGACAGGGGGAATTTTTTGCAGACCGAATGGCCGGCTGAACGGTTCAGCAGTGTTGCGCAGTTGTACGGGCCGTCTGCGGTGCAACGATTCCGCCATGCCCGGGTAGCCGTTATCGGCATGGGGGGTGTTGGCTCCTGGACGGTGGAAGCGCTGGCGCGCAGTGGCGTTGGCGAGCTGATCCTCTATGATCTCGACGACGTGTGCGTCTCCAATACGAATCGACAGATACACACGCTGAGCGATACGGTGGGCGGCTTCAAGGTGTCTGTGATGGCCGAGCGCTGTCGACAGATCAATCCGGCGATCGAGGTGGTTGAACGGTGCCAGTTCATCACGCCGGACAATCTGGACGAACCCACCCTGCGCACGGTGGACTTTGTCGTTGATGCCATCGACAGTGTGCGGCCGAAAGTCGCGCTGATAGCGGCGTTGCAACGCTGGGGGACGCCGTTTGTAATGACCGGTGGTGCCGGTGGGCAAAAAGACCCCACGCAGATTCATGTCGCTGACCTGGCTCAGGTCATTCAGGACCCGCTGGCGGCCAGTGTGCGGCGTCAGTTGCGACGTCATCATGGTTATCCCGGAGGCGGTCGCACCATGAAGGTCGCCTGTGTTTCGTCCACTGAGCCGCTGACCTACCCGGGGACTGCCGAGCGGAGTGAAAACCCGCGTTTGAGCTGTGATTTCGGGTTGGGCGCGAGTGTTGCGGTTACCGCCACCTTTGGCCTTGTTGCTGCCGAGCTGGTACTGCGCCACCTGGCCAAAGCGGAGGAATCGGCGGCCCGTAAAACGCTATCGGCCGCCGTCGAGCACAGCGAGCCATAGGGCGCGCAGACGCTCGTCCGATGGTCGCTCGTTGGGTCGGGCGTACAGCCGGGCGCGTGTTTCCCGGAGCGCCTCCGCGAGGCCGCGTGCCTGCATCAGCCGCTCAAGGGCTTCCGCATCGGGCCAGCCGTCGCTCTGCCAGCGGTGGGCCAGTTGCTGTTCCAGTGCCTGCCAGTCGCTGCGTTCCACCAGAGGGCGAATAGCATCCCGCCAATTCGTACTGTCGGTCACCGGTTCGGGCAACCGGCCTGAAGTCGAGGCCCGTACATCGACTTCACTGTGGCGCCAGCGACGGCGCCAGACGGTCGCCACAACCGCAGCCAGAATGAGGCCGGTACCGATCAACCCCCAGCGCAACAGACTGCCCCATGGCAGTGGCCCGGAACCTCCGGCCGAGGGCTCGGCCGCGCTGCCGGCGGCCGCATCTTCCTCTCCCTGCAAGGTGAGGCGATGTTCAGGCACGCGGGCGATTTCCAGAGAGTCTGTACGCGTGTTCCACCAGGGTATCTCGACGGCCGGCACGGTGATCGAGACATCATCGCGGGCGGCATGGCGGTTCCGGTAAAGCAGGGTGCGGGTTATTGACGATTGATAGCCGTCGGCAGTGGCCGACTCACTCTTGCGCGGCGGGTCGGCAAACTGCTCCAGCGGTGCCGGATCGGGAGCAGCGGGCAGCAGTGACGGGAGCCGGTCACTGGCCGGTCCACTGGTCTGTAATTCAAGCCGGCGTTCAACGGTCTCACCCGGCCCCAGGCGGGGCGGTGACGTTGTCCAGCTATCATTGAGTGTGACTCTCTGTGCCGGAAGCCATGCGGCACCTGCCGGAAACTCGTCGGGAATCGGGCTGATCCGGAGTGAGACCGGATCCGTTGCGACCGTTATCGGTCTGGGCCCGGAGAAGCCATGCGTGCGATAGGTGCCGTCGAATTCAATGGGGGGCAGCGTCTGATTGCCGCTCTCAAGCGGCGTGTAGAGGTAATGGAACCGGTGGAAGTTGACGCGGCGGCCATCCTGCCACCGAGAAGAACCGGTCTGCGCACCGCCTACCGGTTCCCAGCGACCTGCTCCGGGCTGAACATCGCGGAACTCACCGTCAATGTTCACATTGTAATACAGGGTCAGCGTCACCACGGTGGTTTCATCCACGTAAAGGTCGGTCTGATCGACACTGAGTTCAGCTTCGATCAATTGGTCCCGGAACTGCTGTTGCTCGGGGGAAACAGGGATGACCCGAATCGTGATTGTTCCGGTTGGTACGCCGTCTACCAGGACGGGTGGAATGGTCAGGGTACCGGTGCGCCTGGGCTCCAGCTCGAGCGCCCATTCCTGGTAATTTTCACCGGGCGCTTCCAGAGCGGGGTTATTGGTGTCCGTGCGCCGGTCCACGATACGGAAGTCCGTGGACAGCGACCGTGTATTCAGTGTTGCCTCCGGGTTATGGGAGCGAATCCGCAGGGTCAGCGTGCCGCCTTCAGCCACGGTGGTGCGGTCGACACTGACCAGTGGCTGGCTCTGCGCCAAAGCCATCGTTGCCGTAGCCCAGAGCAGCAGAAACAGAATCAGGCGAGTGTTATTGCGCACGTTGCTGCTCCCACTGGAAGCGGAGCTTGCGCTCCATGAAACTTCGATCCGGCGGCGGGAGCCGTTGCTCAGCGCGCTGATCACGCTCCCGGTCCGCCGCTCCGGCTCCGGGCGCCGGTGTACCGGAATTCGCCTCGGGTACCGTGGGCTGGCCCGTCTGTGTGCGCGGGTCCTGGCGGTTGCGGTCGGATTGCTGGCCGGTGTCGGTCGGGCTGTCAGAACGATTGTGCAGCCATTCTCTCAGCAGGTCACGATTGTTCACTGCCGGTTGCCAGTCCGGCCGTTCCCGGACGGCGGTTTCAAATGCGGACAATGCCTGATCGTACCGGCCAAGCCGGGCCAGTGCGAGCCCGCGATGGTAAGCACCCCAGGCGGAAGTGTCATCACCGAGCCGTTCAATTGCCTGCTGCGGGCGCTCGGCAACCAACCAGGCGTAGGTCTGCCAACGGCGGTCAGTGAACATCTCCGCCGCGTCGACCGGTGATTCATCAAGACGCTCCAGCGCTCGCTGGTCCGCATTCTGCCACCAGGTGCCCGCGGCATCAGCCGTCATCGGTGCCAGGGCGCCGGACAACAGGACCAGGAGCCCGGCGCTGACACCGGCGACCGGTATCTGTAGCAACAGCCCGGGCAACAGTGCAAGGAACAGATACGGGCCCAGGTCCCGCCAACCGGAGACGGGTTCCTCGTCGGCATCGGTCAGTTGGCCTCTCGGAGGCATCAGTTGACTGACGGGCGGTGTCCGGTCGGTGAGCCATTGCCAGTCACCGGACTGCGCCTGCAGCAGCGCCCTAAACCGATCAGCATCTGGCGCTGCCAGCAGTGCCTGGCCACTGGCATCGCGCAGGACAGTGCCATCCCGGTCCCGCACGGGCCCCTGCGCATCGGCGCTTGCGGTAACAAGCGCATGCAGACGGGTGCCAGCCGGTAGCGCCGGCAGTGATTGCGCCTCAGCATCCCCGACCTGGTCGGTCAGCCAGAGAATGTCGGCATTGATCAGACCGGCACGCTCAATGGCCAGTCTCAGCGCCTGGCCCGAAGCACGCCCGGCAACCGGCATTATATCCGGAGACAACTGGCTCAGCATCAGGCGCAGCGTGTTGTGATCCACAGTCGGCGGTGCAATCAGGTGCGCGGAACCACTGTAGGCGATGAGTCCGACCGGTCGACCGGGGTTTGCGTTCAACCACTGCTCTGCCACACGCAGCGCGCGCTGATACCGGGTCGGGGGCAGGTCGTCGTGGCGCATGGTCGGACTCTGTGAGAGTACGATCATGACCGGGCTGAGCGGCTGGCCACCCTGATTGTCATCCGTGATGGCGGGCCCGGACAGCGCGATGGGCAGCAGTAACAGGCTGCCCCAACGCAGACGCTCCAGCCACTGGCGCCTGGGTTCCCGGTCTTGCAGTAACGGCGCCAGCAGTTCGCGGTCGAACAGCGAGCGCCAGCCCCCGGTGTCGGTATGCGATTTCAGGCTGTGGTATAACCAGAGGGCAATCAACGGGAGCAGCAGCAACCATTCCGGGCGGAGCACTGTCATTGTGTCGCCTCCGTTGAGCCGCGGCGCCGGAGGCGATGGCGGTAATGGTGCACCAGCAGCAACAGGAGCGCCGCACCCGCCGGCCACTGGAACCATTCGCCGGGAGCGGTTCTGGCCTGATCCGCACCCGGGCGCGGTTCGAGCTCATCAATGGTGTTGTAGATCGTGGCCAGATCGGTTGCCGAGCGGGCCCGGAAGAACTGGCCTCCCGTGGTACCGGCGATTCGTTGCAGCGCCTCGACGTTCAGGTCAGAGCGATTACCGAACTCGCCGCCGCTGTCAGAGCCGAAGCCGATGGTGTGTATGCGCACGTTGCTCTCCAGCGCGAACTGCGCCGCTTCCTCCGCAAAGATCCGACCGGCTGTCTGAGCGCCGTCGGAGAGCAGAATCATCACGGCCTGTTCGCCCTCGCGGTCGAGGTCCAGTGCCTGTATGCCCCGGACGATGGCGTCGCCAAGCGCCGTGCGACTGCCGGCCATGCCGACTTCCAGATCACCGATCAGGGCCCGAACCAGTTCCAGATCCGACGATACCGGTACATGGAGGTAGGGCTGATCACCGAACACCACAACACCGATCTGATCACCGGCGCGATCGGCGATGAAACGATCCAGTACCGAGCGGGCCACGGTCAGTCGGTCGGCCGGGGCACCGTCCAGACGCATATCCGGTATCGACATGCTGACCGACAAATCGAGCAGCAACTGTATCGGTCTCCCCTGATCCGGAAGAGTGATCGGTGCCCCTGGTGTCTGTGGCCGTGCCGCGGCCAGTGCTATCAGTGCCAGCAGCGCCCACTGGAGCAAGGTCAGTTGATACCAGCGCCGGTGGCGATGACCCCGGGCACTGGCCGCCCAACTATCGGCAATCGGCAGCCAGGGTGCCGGTCCCGCAGGTCGGGCAGGCAGACGATGGAGTACTGCCAGACCCAGCACCGGTATCAGTATCAGGAGCGCGGGCCAGGCGAACGTAAATGCAGACAGCGCAGGCATAGAGATCTCAGAGCCAGGTGATGGTCAACAATGAATGGCCGGATATCCCCGGGTCGGTAGATGGCTTTCAGGCAGTCCCGGGTCTCCGTATTCACCGGTTCGCCGAGGGCGGCTTCCAGCGCTCGCAGCCACTGACCAGGGGGCAGAGCCGGCGATATGGCCAGTCCCTCGAGCGCCAACTGGCGCAGCCACTGGCTCAGGGCGACGGAAGGTTCAGGCTGTTCGGCCAGTTGTTTCAGTTGATGCAGATAGCGGCGCTGGGTCAGCCAGCAGCGGGGCATGCGCCAGATCGGGGGTATCCGTCTGCGGAAAACCAGGCCGACTATCAGTGCTGATGCCAACGCGGCGGCCAGTACCCACCAGGCCGGACCGGGCGGCCAGAACGATACCGGGTCAGGCGGTTGCGGGCCACTGAGACGGCTCAGCAGTTCTTCGCGGGTCATGGCGGGTTGGTCCCCGCGGGGTAGAGTGCGGGCCGCGCGGTTGAGCATTGCCACCAGTCAAAATGCGCCCGATGTGGCGCGCGGAGCAGGCTGTCCAGCCACCGCTGCCGCGACTCCCGGTATCTGAGTGCCGTATCG
Source organism: Natronospirillum sp. (assembly GCA_965602035.1). Lineage (GTDB taxonomy): Bacteria > Pseudomonadota > Gammaproteobacteria > Pseudomonadales > Natronospirillaceae > Natronospirillum. The sequence continues at coordinate 688,480 of OZ271919.1, forward strand.
GATGACCCGGTCAGCCGGTGAAAACCGGCATCGCCCCGGGCGCTGAATTCGCCATGCTCCGGAAGTTGCTGTTCCAGAGGATCCGCGACCTGAACCAGCACCACAGACTTGCGGCTGAGCGGATCGAGTAGCGCGGGCCACGCAGGTCCGGGCAGAAAATCCCCCCATACCACCACTATCTGGGCCCGCTGCGCAGCCTGTCGGGCGCGTGCTACCAGCGCCGGAAATTCAAGGGCGGGCAATCCGGGGCCGGGTAACTCACTGTGGGCCGCCCAGGCCGCCAGGTAACCGGCAAACCGCTGGCCCTGACCGGTGGGAGGCTGGACCTCAACGCCGTGGGATGACCCGATCACGGTGCCGATGCGGTCGCCTGAATCAATGCACTGCCAACCTGTCTGTGCCGCCAGCTCCAGTGCCCGGACCGATTTATAGGCCGACCGACTGCCGAAATACATGCCCGGTGTGAGGGCGATGATGTGAAGCCAGGTGGTGTCGCGCTGGGTTTCCAGCACACGGGTGAGTGGTTGTCCGGTGCGCCCGGTTGCCCGCCAGTCGATGTGACGCGGGTCGTCTCCGGGTGCGTAGTCGCGCAATTCCCGGAATTCCGTGCCCTGGCCGACGGTGGGCGCCGCGGCGTGTCCCGGGCGCGAGGGTGGCCGGGACACCCAGGTCGCATGCCGCCGCGTCGCCACCAGCTCGCCGGCGGTTACTGTGGTGCCGGTCAGCATCAGCTTACCGCCACGATGTCCAGCAGGCGCTGGACGACCTGTTCCGGTGTGACACCCCGGCTCATGGCCTGGAAATCCAGCACCAGGCGATGTCGGTAGACCAGAGGCAAGACCCATTGCACGTCTTCCGGTGTCACGAAATCGCGGCCGGCCAGCCAGGCGCGCGCCCGTGCCACCAGATCGAGTGCCTGACTGGCCCTCGGACTCACGCCCTGGTGCAGCCATCCGGAAAGCTCATTGTCGTATGCCTCCGGGCGGCGTGTGGCGTCGGCCATGCGTACAATGTAGGTTTCAATCGCGGGTGAGACATGAACCCGTCCGGCCGCTGCGCGTCCGGCACTGATGATTTCCGGCGTCACCGGAGGCGTCGTCGGTGCATCGGGTTCAGGTGTCGATCGGGTCAGTTGCAGTATCTCGCGTTCGGTTTCCATGCCCGGGTAGCGCAGTTGCACCTGCAGCAGGAAGCGGTCCAGTTGCGCGTCCGGCAGCGGGTAGGTGCCCTCATGCTCGAGGGGGTTCTGAGTCGCAATCACCATGAACAGGTCGGACAGGGGCCGGGTTTGCCCCCCGGCCGATACCTGACGCTCGGACATGGCTTCGAGCAGAGCCGATTGCACTTTGGCCGGCGCACGGTTCAGCTCGTCGGCGAGCAGAAGGTCGGTAAAAACCGGCCCGGGTCGAAACTCGAGACCGTGGGTCTGCAGGTTCAGAATGTCACTGCCGGTGATGTCACCGGGAAGCAGGTCGGGGGTGAATTGCACCCGACGAAAGTCTGCGCGGATCCCCGCCGCCAGCGACTTGGCCGCTCGCGTCTTGGCGATTCCCGGAGGCCCTTCGAGGAGCACGTGACCTCTGCACAGAACACCGAGAATAAGCACTTGTAGTAATGTGTCCTGACCGATAATCTGGCGCTGCAGATGTCGGTAAAGCTGCTGTATAGCCGGTAGGGCATTGGCTGGCGCCATGTCGTCAGTAATCCGTTGCAGACTGTGTCGCCTGATTCTTGGACCTGCTGCCGACGGTGTCAATTTCTGTTGCCACAGTCGGGCCCGTTTTACCCGCTATTTTCAGCCAACACCGACCGTGCTGACGAAGCCGATACCCCGCTGACGGCGGTCAATGAGATGAGTGCGCAACATTGACTGTGGTTTTCGCCGGACGGCTATTGCACTACCTTGACCGGGACACAGCTACAACTGCCCTTCAGACGGTGGCGATTGGATAAAAAGGAAACAGGACCATGCCCGCAATGACTACCCCCGTACAGGCCGATCTGATACAACAACTGGATGAGCGATTACAGGCCAGTGTGCCCGAGTCGCTGCACGGTTCGCTGAATTATTTTGTTCATCGCGTCTACGACCATGCCGCGGTGAGTGATCTGACTGACTACGCCACCGACGATCTGGCTGGCCTGACGGTCAGCCTGTGGCGCCACCTGGGCAAATGGGCGGAAGGTACGTCCAAAGTCAAGGTATTCAACCCCAATGTTGAGGAGCACGAATGGCAGAGCCCACACACCGGGCTGGTCGTGCTGGCGCGTGATGTGCCCTTCGTGGTCGACTCCGTGCGCATGGCGCTTAACCGTCTGCAGGCCAACATCCACCGCCTGTTCTACGGTGATTTCTCGGTGCGTCGGGATGACAACGGTCAGTTCATCGGTTTCGACGAAAAGGCGTCGACCAACAACGAGTTGCTCGTCTATTTTGAAATCGACCATATGTCCAGCGCCCGCGAACGGCGGCAGCTCGAGCGCGAGCTCAGTACGATACTGGGTGATGTCGCCCTGGTGGTTGAAGATTTCGGCGCCATCGCGAAAAAGGTCCAGGCGGCCCGCGAGGAGGTAGCCGGGCTGACCGGCAAGGGGCTGCAGAAAGCCGAGGTGGATGAAGCCAAAGTCTTCCTCGACTGGTGGCTGGATAACCATTTCACCTTCCTGGCGATGGACGAATACAAGGTTACAAAAAACGACGTAACGCCGGTGAAATCATCCGGACTCGGACTGTTTCGCGAACGCCGGCGCACCTCCATTGATCGCAGCGACATGCAGGGCGATCAGATGCTGGCGGCGGCCAATGACCCGCGCATCATTACCTTCGCCAAATCCGGGCAGCGTTCGGTGGTTCACCGGCCGGCCTACGGCGACTATGTGATCATCAAACGCTATGATGACAACGGCAAGGTGGTCGGGGGTTTCCGCTTTCTCGGGCTCTACACCTCAGCCGTATACCATGATTCACCGCGCAGCATTCCGATTGTGCGCCGCAAGATTTCCGAAGTGCTCAAGCAGTCCGGGTTCGTCGAGGGCAGCCACAACTACAAGGAATTGGCGCAGATACTTCATACGTTTCCCCGCGATGAACTGATTCTTTCCACCGTCGAGGAGCTCCTGGAGACCACGCTGTCTGTGTTGTCGATCCAGGAGCGTAAACTGATCCGTCTGTTCATGCGTCAGGATCCGTTCGGCAAGTTTGTGACGGCGCTGGTCTACATGCCGCGGGAGATTTTCAACACTGAAATCCGGATGCAGATCCACGATCTGATTGCCAGTTACCTCGATATAGAGGGCTCTGACTTCAGTCTCCATCTCAGTGAATCCGTGCTGGCCCGGATACGGTTTGTGTTCAAACTGAAGCAACCTGTATCCGGTGAGCTGGACCTGGCGCATATTGAGCGCCAGATTGTGCAACTGGCGCGTCGCTGGCGGGATGAACTCTATAACGCCCTGGTCGAGAGCCTGGGTGAGGAGCAGGGGGTCGATCTGTACGGCCTGTACCGCGATGCTTTTCCGTATGGCTACCGGGATACCTACTCGGCGCGGGTCGGTGTGACCGATATCCAGCGCATGGAGGTTCTCTTCGGTGATCCGCAAACCAGCCTGGCGCTGAGCTTTTACCTGAGTCAGGAGCCGACGCACAGCAGCCTGAAACTGAAGATCTTTCATCAGAATTCGGAACTGATGCTGTCGGACCTGGTACCCGTGCTGGAGAACTTCGGCCTGCGGGTCGTCGACGAGATCCCGTACCCGGTTGAGCGCTCGGATGGCCAGAGGATGTACATCTACGATTTCACGCTGCTCTATGAGGCGGACCCCGATCTGGACCCGTCGAGCCTGCGCGAAATGTTCCACGATGCGTTTATCAATATCTGGTACGGCCGGGCGGAGAACGACAGCTACAATCAGCTGATTATCGGGTCGCGGTTGACCTGGCGGGAAGTGGCCATGTTGCGCGCCTATGCCCATTACATGAAACAGATTCGGTTCGGTATCAGCCAGGAATACATCGCCAATACGCTGATCCGGCATTCGGACCTGACCGAAATGCTGACGTTCATCTTTTCCGGACGGTTCAACCCGGCGCGCAAGAAACGCAAGGAGCTGGAAGCAAAATACCGTGAGCGGCTGGAAGCCGGCCTCGAAAAGGTGCCGAACCTGAACGAGGACCGTATTCTGCGTAAATACATGGAGTTGATCTCGGCGACGCTCCGGACCAATTTCTATCAGGCGTTGCCGGATGGGTCACCGAAGGATTATCTGAGTTTCAAGCTGAATCCACGGACCATTTCCGACATGCCGCAACCGCGTCCTCTGTACGAGATTTTCGTATACTCACCGCGGGTTGAAGGCGTACACCTGCGCGGTGGGAAAGTAGCGCGGGGCGGCCTGCGCTGGTCCGACCGGCTGGAGGATTTCCGTACTGAGGTGCTGGGGCTGGTCAAGGCGCAGCAGGTCAAGAATGCGGTGATCGTGCCGGTGGGCGCCAAGGGCGGCTTCGTCGGGAAGAAACTGCCGGATCCGTCCGATCGCGAAGCTTTCATGGAAGAGGGTATTGCCTGTTATCGCACGTTTATTCAGGGGCTGCTCGATATCAGTGACAACCTGCGCAGTGGTGAAGTGACACCGCCGCGGGACGTGATTCGTCATGACGACGATGATCCGTATCTGGTGGTTGCCGCTGACAAGGGCACCGCAAGCTTTTCGGACATCGCCAATGAGGTGGCGAAGAGCTACGATTTCTGGCTGGGCGATGCCTTTGCGTCCGGCGGCTCACATGGCTATGACCACAAGAAAATGGGCATTACCGCACGAGGCGCCTGGGTCAGTGTGCAGCGCCATTTCCGGGAAATGCAACTGAACGTGCAGAAAGACCCCGTGACCGTGATCGGTGTCGGCGATATGGGCGGCGATGTGTTCGGAAACGGGTTGTTGCGCTCCGACAGCGTGAAGCTCATGGCGGCGTTCAATCACCTGCACATCTTCATGGATCCTGACCCGGATCCGGCGAAGAGCTTCAAGGAACGTGAGCGCCTGTTCAATCTGCCGCGTTCGAGCTGGGAAGACTACGACAGAAAAGTGCTCTCGAAAGGGGCCATGATTGTCTCCCGTAACGCCAAATCCGTGGAGCTTACACCGGAAGTACAGAAAGCGTTCTCTATCCGCAAGAAGCAGTTGGCGCCGACGGAGCTGCTCAGCGAACTGCTGCGGGCACCCGTGGATCTTATCTGGAACGGGGGCATCGGTACCTATGTCAAGGCGTCCACGGAATCACATGCGGATGTGGGTGACAAGGCCAATGACAGCCTGCGGATTGACGCGACGGAACTGCGCGCCAAGGTCATCGGGGAGGGCGGAAACCTCGGCTTCACGCAGCTTGCCCGGGTTGAATTTGCACTGCGGGGCGGCCGCTGTTACACGGACTTTATCGATAATGCCGGGGGTGTGGACTGCTCTGACCACGAGGTGAATATCAAAATTCTGCTCGATGAACTGGTGAAGAACGGCGACCTGACCGTCAAACACCGCAACGAGTGGCTTGTGAAAATGACCGACGAGGTCGCCAATCTGGTTCTGGCCAACAACTACAAGCAGACGCAGGCGATCAGCATGGCGGTGCGCGAGGCGACCCACCGCATTGAGGAGTATCGTCGCCATATCGGCCGGTTCGAAAGTGCCGGCAAGCTCAACCGGGCGCTCGAGTTTCTGCCCTCGGATGAGACCATCTCGGAGCGCAAGGTATCCGGGCAGAGCCTGGTGGCGCCGGAGCTGAGCGTGCTGATCAGTTACAGCAAGGCTGACCTCAAGGAAGCGTTGATTCGCCAGGAGGCCGGTCAGGATGCCTATCTGGTCAATGAGGTGAATACCGCCTTCCCGGGAAGCCTGACGAAGAAGTTCTCGGATCAGGTGCACCAACATCGGCTGAAGGGTGAGATTGTCGCGACGCAGTTGGCCAATGATCTGTTCAACCATATGGGAATCGTGTTCGTGCACCGCTTGCAGGAAAGTACCGGTGCCTCGGAGCTGGAGGTGGTTAAAGGCTACGTGGCGGCGCGCGATACGTTCGGTATGCACGCTCTCTGGAGTCAGATCGAGCAACTGGACAATCAGGTCGACAACAACCTGCAGTTGAGCATGATGCTGCGCCTGTCGCGCATGGTGCGTCGCGCGACCCGGACGCTGATCAAGAACAACCGCCTCGGGTTTGATGTCGCTCAGGTGGTGAAACAGTACAGGGAACCGGTACAGCGACTGGCAAAACAGTTGCCGGAACTGCTCCATGGCGAGATCGCCCGTCAGAACTCCGAAGTGATACGGCAGTACCAGGACGCCGGTGTGCCGGAGGACCTGGCACAACAGGTCGCGCTCTGTGAGCACCTGTACCATGGCATTGGTATTGTCGGTGTGGTGAGTCAACTGAACGCCCCGCTGGACCGGGTTGCCCAGACGTTCTTTACCCTGGGCGAACGGCTGTCGCTCAATCAGTTCGGCGCGGCGCTGAGTGAGATGCCGGTCGGCACGCACTGGCAGGCCATGGCGCGTGAAGCGCTGCGCGATGATCTGGAGTGGCAGCAGCAGCGGCTGACGCTGGGTGTGCTCAAGCAGCAGGGAGACCAACCCATTGAAGAGGCGCTCGCCGCCTGGATGGAGGCCCACCGGCCCCTGGTCGATCGCTGGCTGCGCATTGTTCGTGAAATTCTGGCAACCAGTGAACCGGAATTCAGCATGTACAGTGTAGCGACGCGTGAGCTGCTGGACCTGTCAGAAACGGCTGCCCAGAACTAGTCGGGAACGCGATGTGACCAGCGACCACATTGACGTGAGCTTCACCATCGGGCCGGACGAGCTGCAACGGTTGTATGACGGTTCAGCTCGGACGGTCTATACCCGGGCTCACGATGGTCGCTCGGTTTCCTTTCCACTGCGCATACTGCAGCGATTTGTCACTCGCGACGGCATACAGGGTACGTTTCGTATTCATTACCGGGATAACAAATTCGACCGCATAGAACGGCTGGGGTAGCAGCCAACAGGCTGTGCAGGGTTACACCCGGTCAGGAGGGTCCGCTATAATGCAGGCCCGCTGTGCCCGGAGTGAATCATGTATTCGACGATTGTGAGACCCCTGTTATTCCGACTGTCGCCCGAGACCGCGCATGAGGTAACGCTGGATGGCCTGAACGCGCTGTACCGGCTGCGGCTGGATAGCCTGCTGGCGGCACGACAGCCGGTGCAGCCGGTCACAGTCTTCGGTCTGCGATTCGCCAATCGGTTGGGGCTGGCAGCCGGGCTCGACAAGAATGCGGACTATCTCGATGCACTTGGCGCGCTGGGTTTCGGCCATGTCGAAGTGGGAACGGTCACCCCCAGAGCACAGCCCGGCAATCCTGCACCGCGTCTGTTCAGGCTTGCTGATCATCAGGCGGTCATCAACCGTATGGGCTTCAATAACAAGGGTGTGGATCACCTTGTTGAGAACCTGCGTCATCGTCGATACACCGGTGTGGTCGGGGTCAATATCGGCAAGAACCGCGACACGCCGACCGAGCGCGCGGCTGACGACTATCTGTATTGCCTCCAGCGTGTCTATTCAGTGGCTGATTATGTCACGGTCAATCTGTCTTCTCCCAATACGCCCGGGTTGCGGGACCTGCAGGCGGCTGACCGGCTGGGCGATCTGCTTGGCCGGCTCACCGATGAGCGGGCTCGCCTGCAGTCGCGGCAGGGGCGGCGGGTGCCGGTGCTCGTCAAGATCGCTCCTGACCTGATGCCTGCTGCGGTCGAGGAACTGGCATCGGTTCTCGTCGACAGCGGTGTGGACGGCGTCATTGCCACCAATACAACCCTGGATCGAGCGGCGGTCGCTGACAGCCCACACGCCGACGAAAGCGGCGGCCTGAGCGGCGCACCGTTGGCTGCGCGTGCGGCAGAAATCCAGCGCCTGCTCTGCCTGGCGCTCGATGGCGCGCTGCCGGTGATCGGTGTCGGTGGCATCATGTCGCCGGCAGATGCTGTGGATCGGGTGCAGGCCGGGGCACAGCTGATTCAGGTCTATACCGGGCTGATGTACGAAGGGCCCGCACTGGTGCGGGGGATACTGCGGGCACTGGGGAATATCGAGAGACGATAGAACCGCAACCCTGCGGACTCTGGCCCCGGAAAACCGGGGTGGTTCCGACAGCCGGGCTGCGGTTGGTCGGTGGCGGTCAGTCAGCGACCGGCACGGTTTCATTCAGTGTTGGGAAAAACATCTCAGGTCTAATGTCCGTCGTGAATCTGATGGTAAACGACTCGGTTAACCTTGTGTACCGCTGCAGCACCCTGATACCCGTTCCACATATCCTCCCTGCCTTCACGCCAGCCGTTCATCCATTCCTGATGTTCGGCGCCGATCGCCTTGGGGCACAGGGACTTGGACCGTCCTTCCAGTCCGGCGAGATAGCCGCGTTGATACGCTCTGTCCATAGGGTTCCGTTTCTGTCGTTTCATAGAGTCGACCTCTTGGCTCTCAATCGAAAATAAGGCGGTGCGCTACACCGTCCTCGGGACAAGTGCGATATACTCCTCCTGTTGAAAGATCCACGTTTCGGGGGCACAGGCAGTGCCCCCGGCCGGGCCGGACGCCGGGACCGATTCTCGGTCTCTTGCAGCGTGGCCTTACATTATTTGTAGACGTCAGAATCCGCTGTGTCGAGAATTGATTTGTTATAAAAGCGTCAACTTTGATTCCCGTCTCGGGTCCCTTTCCCGGTACCCTGAGAGTGGGCCTGTCTGCGCCGATCACTAATAGCCACTTGTAATAATTCTGAGGTTTTTCAGAGAAAATGAGTCTGAATACGTCGAACCGATCAACCGGGTCCGACTGGTTTGTCGCCTGTGCCCCTTTTCTCGAGCCATTGCTGGCTGATGAGCTGCAGGCGCTCGGCGCGGAGAAGGTGACCGTCGGACATGCCGGTGTGACCGCCCGCGGACCACTGGCACTGGGTTACCGGGCACTGTTGTGGAGCCGTCTGGCAAGTCGTGTCAGCCGGCTACTCGCCGCGGGTGCGGCACAGAACCGCGAGCAGTTGGCAACACTGGTGTGCGGCATCGACTGGCCGGAGCACCTTCAGGAGCACAGCACATTCCGTGTGCGCTTCAGTGGCAGGAATCAGGATTTCCGGAATACACGCTTCGGTGCGCAATGGGTCAAGGACCTGGTGGTTGACCAGTTTCGCGCGGCAGGACTCGCGCGACCGTCAGTCGCTGCCGAGCCGGACCTGACATTGATGGTGAACCTGCATGGCGGCAGGGCCACCGTCGGGCTCGAACTGAATCGTGTCAGCCTGCATCGACGCGGTTACCGACCGGCGAACGCGCCGGCACCGATCCGGGAAACACTGGCCGCGGCGGTACTGATTCGCGGTGGCTGGCCCGCGGAACTCGATGCGTTGCCTGGGGCCGCAAAGTCGCCGGCACTGACGCTGATCGATCCCATGTGCGGTAGTGGTACGCTGTTACTGGAAGCCGCCCTCATGGCGTTTGACTGGGCGCCCGGCCTGTTGGCGCACGAGTCGCTGCGGGCGCCGGGCTGGACCGGACATGATGAGGCTCTCTGGCAGACACTGGTAACACAAGCCACTGAAAAGCGGGATCGTGCACTGAACAGGCGTTCAGAAATGATCCGGTTCTGGGGTAATGATACCGATTCGACGGCACTGCGCGCAGCACGCCAGTCCTTTCAGGCGCTCGGTCTGTCCGGTGCGGACTGGTCGCGCAATGACGTTGGTGAATTCAGTTGGTCGCCACCGGTGAGCGGCCGGGTCATGGCGATTGCCAACCCGCCCTATGGTGAGCGGCTGAGCCGCAGCACGGCGTTGCCCGGACTGTACAGTCGGCTGGGCGCATGGCTGTCTGATCTGCCGGAGGGTCGGAGCAGGGCGGCACTGATTCTCGCGGAGGAAGCACCGGTAGCGGCTACCGGTCTGTTCTATGAAAAATCCTATCGGGTACGCAACGGCACCATTGACTGCCGGGTTTATACCTACCCGTCGCTTCAGGTGCGCGCGACACCGACACCGGAGATGGTGCCGGATGTCGCAAACCGGATCCGCAAGAACCTGAAGCGGCTCAAGCCGTTTCTTCGGCGTGGATCGACCAATGCCTATCGAATCTACGATGCCGATATTCCAGAGTACGCCGTGGCCATTGACCGGTATGACAACTGGTTGCATGTGCAGGAATACGCTGCGCCGAAATCTGTACCGCCGGCACTCGCCGAGCGCCGGTTGCAGGATATGTTGGTCACGCTACCCGAGGTTCTGGATGTGGCTCCGGAACACATGGCGGTGAAGCAGCGGCAGCGCCAGTCGGGGCTGCAGCAATATGGCCGGCAGGGGTCGGAGAATGTCTGGCTCACTGTTCATGAAAATGGCGCCCGTCTGAAGGTCAATCTCACCGATTATCTGGATACGGGCCTGTTTCTGGACCATCGACCGATCCGACACTGGATTCAACAGCACAGCAAGGGACAACAGGTTCTGAACCTGTTCAGCTATACCGGTGCGGCGAGTGTACATGCTGCACTGGGTGGCGCGGCCGAGGTGGTCAGCGTGGACCTGTCGGCGACCTATCAGACCTGGGCACAGGACAACTTTCGGCTGAATAACCTCGACCCTGAACGCCACCGGTTCGAGCAGTCCGATGCATTGAAATGGCTGACCCGGACCCGGGAGATGTTTGATCTGATCTTCCTGGATCCGCCCACCTTCAGCAACTCAAAGCGTATGCGCGAAACGCTGGATATTCAGCGTGATCACCGACAACTTCTTGATCTGGCAATGGCGCGGCTTCGACCTGCCGGCACCCTGGTCTTTTCCACCAATAACCGGCGCTTTCGTCTGGACGAGTCGATTCCGGCAAATTATACCGTTATCGACCATACAAATGCCTCGATACCTCCTGACTTCGAGCGGAACCAGCGGATTCACCAATGTTGGTTACTTCAGCATCCGGAAAGGGATACTGAGCGCTGTTGACCGTTGACCGTTGACCGTAGACCGGAGACCGGAGACCGGAGACCGGAGACCGTTGACGGTGGGTAGTCGGGGGGAGATGCTGAATCGTCGAAAGTCGAAAGTCGAAAGTCGAAAGTCGAAAGTCGAAAGTCGAAAGTCGAAAGTCGAAAGTCGAAAGTCGAAAGTCGAACGGCGGAAGCGGAAAGTCGAATGCTGGCAGTGACGGTTTTGAGATCAGCGGCGGGCGAGGGTGCGCCAGAGCCACTCTGCAGGCCCGCTTTTGAAGCGCTGCAGCCAGAGTGGAGAGGCCACGAGAGCTGTGAGGGTAAACGCGACGGGCAAGCCGGTCATTAACCAGAGGGGTGGTCGCCCGAACAACCCGAGGCCGTAATACAGCGCGGTTGCCAGCAGTGACTGCAGCAAGTACAGAGACAACGCCAGCTGCCCGCAGGCGATGAGGCCGCGGCGCAATCGTGCGCCGAGCGCCGGTAGTACCGATATCAGGAGCAGGGCGTAGGCACCGCCGAGCAGCAGACTCAGCCAGTCGTGCCATACGGGTTCCAGCAGCAGGTGATAGGCGGGGTCCGACAGGTGGTGCGCGGTGAATGAATTGAGCCACAGCCCACCGGAGGCCAGAAGGGCAATGACCAGCGCGGGCCCGGCCGCATGAAAGCGTGTCGGCAGTCGATCCGCCAGATGGGCACGGGCGGCAACCATCCCCAGACAGATCAGCGCCAGGGTCTGCCAGAGACTGCCCTGCAGATAATCCTGGCTGTGGCGCCGCCACGCCGTCTCCATGCGCTGGGCCAACTGCTCCGACCAGGTCCCCTGATAGGCCAGTGACTCCAGGGAAAGCCGGGCTTCCGCGGGTGACCACAGCTGCATCAGTGCGTCCTGAATCTGGGGTCCTGCCGTCTGGCGCAGCCCTATGTAGGTGACAATATTGAGCAGTGCCGGTACCAGGTAGAGAAGTGCGGCAGCGAGCAGCAGTCTGCCGCTGGACAGACGGGAGAGCAACAAGGCGAGAACCCCGGCGACACTGTAGAGCAGCAGTATGTCGCCGTACCAGATCAGGTAGGCGTGCACCAGGCCAAGCGCGCCGAGTACGGCCAGCCGTCGTGCGACCGTCTGCCGATCCGGGAAGCGCTGGAGTTGCAACGCCAGGCTGTACCCGAACAACAGGCTCAGCAGGGGCAGGAACTTGTAGTTGCCGAATACCATCGTGAACTGCCAGTACCGGTGGGCTGCTGAGCCTTCCTCGACCCAGGCCAGCGCATTGAAGGTCGCCATTTCGGGCCAGGCAAATGCGAACTGATTAACCCAGAACACACCCAATACGGCCAGCCCGCGCAGGGCATCGACCCTAGTGTCACGCCCGGCTCCCGGGCTCACGGCCGACGGCACAGCAGCACACCCGCTTCCCGGTGATGGGTATACGGAAACTGGTCAAACATCGCCAGTCGCTCAATACGATGGGTTGAAGCCAGCGCCTGGCAGTTCCTGAGCAGCGTCTCCGGGTTGCAGGAGATATAGAGAATTGACGGAAACTCACGCACCAGCTCCAGCGTTCTGTCGTCGAGTCCCGCACGGGGCGGGTCTACAAAGACCGTCCTGAAATCGTAGGCAGGCAGGTCGTACTTGGCAATACGCCGGCCGCCGCCGCCATGCCAGCCCTGCGCGAAGTCTTCCGCCGACATCCTGCCGACGCGGATATTGTCACGCTGATTCATGGCAATATTGTGTTCAGCGGCGCGCACCGAGGTCCGTGCTATCTCTGTGGCGAGCACCTTCCGGAAATGGCGGGACAGGGGCAGGGTAAAGGTGCCCAGACCACAATAAAGTTCCAACAGGTCTCCGTCGGGTACCTTTTCCGCCTGGTCACAGGCCCACTGAAGCATGTGTTCGCACACCCGGGCGTTCGGCTGGATGAACCCGTTTTCTGTTTGCCGGTAACGAAACGGCCGCCCGTCAACGGTGAGTGTTTCGGTGACGTAATCAGTGTCCAGCACGATTCGCTGTTTGCGGGATCGACCGATAATCCGGATGCCAAGCTGGTCAGACAGTGCCGTTGCTGCGGCTTCCCAGGCAGTGTCCAGTCGCCGGTGGTAGATCAGGGTCACCAGGGCTTCACCGGACAGTGTGGTGAGGAACTCAACCTGGAACAGCCGACGGCGCAGTCGGTCATCGGCCTCGATGGCGGAACGGAGTAATGGCATCAGCCGATTGATGGTGTCCGACCCCATCGGAAAGTCCGGCACTTCGATGGGCGTTTTCGGTTCTGCGGGATCGAACATGGCAAAGAACGACCGGTCGCCGTCGTGCCAGAGCCGGAATTCGGCACGCATGCGAAAGTGGCTGCGCGGAGAGGCGTAGACATCCATGCCCTGGCGTTCGGGGTTGTAGAGGTCCGCAAACTCTTTCGCCAACTGATCGGCTTTTGCCTGTAGCTGACGGTCGTACTGGTCCGGGAATACCTGGCCGGGTCGCGTGCTCATGCAGTTCTCAGGTCTTGCTCACAGAGCGCGCGAGTGTAGCCCAATGCCGCAGTTGACGAAATGGTCCCGGTAATTCCGTTCGGCCGTCAGTGCGGGAAGCGGTCCAGACCGACATTGTCCATGATGCGTGTGGCGATTTCTTCGACCGAGAAGTGGGTGGTGTTGATAGACATTATCCCCAGCTCACGGTAGCGCTTCTCAACCTCACGGACTTCTTTTTCACACTGTCTGAGCGAAGCATACTGGCTGTTCGGCCGACGTTCATTGCGGATGCCGGACAACTGGAAAGGATCAATGGTCAGCCCGTAAATACGGTCTCGGTGCGGCATCAGTATATCGGGCAACCCCGGGCGTTCGAGGTCTTCCGGGGTCAGCGGGTAGTTGGCTGCTTTCACCCCGAACTGCAGTGCCATGTAGAGGCAGGTCGGCGTCTTGCCACAGCGGGACACACCGATCAGGATGATATCGGCCTTGTGGTAGTCCTGTTGCCGTCCGCCGTCGTCGTTGTCCAGCGTGTAGTTGACCGATTCAATGCGCCGATGATAGCGGCTGAACTCGTTGATAGAATGACATTTGCCGGACGTATAGGAGGACTGGCGGCCAAGCTGTTGCTCCAGCGGGCGCAGAAAGGTGTCAAAGACATCAAACAGCATGCCCTTCGATTCCATGATGATCTTGCGTACATCCTGCTTGACGATGGTATCGAACACGATGGCCGGAGCACCGTCCGCCTCGGTGGCTGCGTTGATGCGCTTTACCGTCTGCCGGGCTTTTTCATCGTTGTCGACATAGGGGATGGTGATCCGTTCCACATCAATTCCGTCAAATTGGGTGAGCAGGCTGTTGCCCAGAGTCTCGGCAGTAATGCCTGTCCCGTCGGACAGAAAAAACGCGGTTCGATGCATGACGCGGTGGCTCCCGGTGGCAAACGATTTCATGCGCCAGTTTTCCAGATTAGTGCGTCGAGTCAATGTATTTTTGTTGAGTACTCCTTTATCATTCGACAGGTCGGGTCAATGTAGTCGCGGGTTTCAACGTTAATTCCGTTGACAGGCAAGTGTTGCATACTGTTCAACAGGTTGCCGCCGTCATTGACCTGTTCGGCTTCAGGCAGCGTCCAGGCCTGAGAGCGGCACTGCGAGTGCCCGCCCCGTCTGAAGGGCATGCGCAGAAGAGGTCATCAGAGCGCCGCGCCTGACCGGCGTTGATATCCACAGAAGAAATTAACGGAGAGACTACCTTGCAGCACAGATACATAATCCCGCTGGAACAGGCACGCATGACCGATGTGGACAAGGTCGGCGGCAAGAATGCGTCCCTGGGTGAAATGATTCACCAGCTAAGCGATGCCGGTGTTCGGGTACCGGGCGGGTTTGCGACAACCGCGGAAGCCTATCGGGACTTCCTGGCCCATGATGGCCTGGCGGATCGTATCAAGGCGCGCCTGGAGAGCCTCGACGTCGACGATACCCGGGCGCTTCTTGAGACCGGCAAGGAGATACGCCAGTGGATCATGGATGCCTCATTCAACCCTGAGCTGGACCAGGCCATCACCGAAGCTCATGCGGCCATGGTCGGGAACGAACCCGAGTTGCCCGTTGCGGTGCGTTCTTCGGCAACAGCCGAAGACCTGCCGGATGCATCGTTTGCCGGCCAACAGGAAACCTTTCTGAATATTCAGGGACTGGCCAACATCAAACAGGCCATCCGCGAAGTGTTCGCCTCACTCTACAATGACCGGGCTATCTCCTACCGCGTGCACAAAGGTTTCGAGCACGAGAAAGTGGCACTGTCTGCGGGCATTCAGCGCATGGTGCGCAGCGAGACCGGTGCCTCGGGCGTAATGTTCACACTGGATACAGAATCGGGCTTCGATCAGGCAGTGTTTATTACCGCGGCTTACGGTCTGGGTGAAACCGTGGTTCAGGGCGCGGTCAACCCCGATGAATTCTATGTCTTCAAGCCAACGGTGCGCTCCGGGGTGCCGGCAATCCTGCGCCGCACCATGGGGTCGAAGGCCGTCAAGATGATCTGCACGGGTGAGGGCAGCGCCGGCAAAGCCGTGGAGACGGTCGATGTGGACCCTGCTGACCAGCAGCGCTTCTGCATCAATGATGCCGAAGCGGAAGAACTGGCCCGGATTGCCATCACCATTGAGAACCATTACGGCCGGCCTATGGATATTGAATGGGCGAAGGATGGTGACGACGGGCAACTGTATATTGTGCAGGCACGCCCGGAGACCGTTCGCAGCCAGGCCGGCAACAGTATTGAGCGTTATGCACTTCGTGAGACCGGCACCGTGTTGGTTGAAGGCCGTGCGATCGGTCACCGTATTGGTGCCGGCACAGTGCGCGTGGTGGACGGGCTGGCCCAGATGCATGAAGTGGCCGCCGGCGATGTGCTGGTGACTGATATGACGGACCCGGACTGGGAGCCGGTCATGAAGCGTGCCTCTGCCATTGTGACCAACCGCGGTGGCCGGACCTGCCATGCCGCCATCATTGCCCGCGAACTCGGCATCCCGGCAATTGTCGGCTGTGGCGATGCTACCGGGCGGCTGCAGAGCGGCCAGCCTGTGACGGTTGTCTGTTCTGAGGGTGACACGGGCCGTGTTTACGAGGGCGAGCTGGCGTATGACCAGCAGAGCGATGATATCGACGCCATGCCGGCACTGCCGTTCGACATCATGATGAATGTCGGCAACCCGGACCGGGCTTTTGACTTCCAGTCGCTGCCCAATGCCGGTATCGGTTTGGCACGGCTGGAGTTCATCATTAACCGCATGATCGGTGTGCACCCGAAAGCGCTGCTGGCGTTTGATGAGCAGCCGGCCGAGCTGCAGGCGCAGATTCGCGAGCGGATTGCCGGCTATGCGTCCCCTGTTGATTTTTATGTCGACAAGCTGACTGAAGGCATTTCGACGCTGGCGGCAGCGTTCTATCCGAAAAAGATCATTGTTCGTATGTCCGACTTCAAGTCGAATGAGTACGCTCACCTGCTGGGTGGCGCCCAATTCGAACCCGATGAAGACAACCCGATGATCGGGTTCCGTGGGGCGTCACGCTATATTTCGGATGATTTCCGTCGGTGTTTTGAGCTCGAGTGCGAGGCGTTAAAACGTGTTCGCGATGTCATGAAGCTCAACAATGTGCAGATCATGATCCCGTTTGTCCGTACCGTTGACGAAGCGGCGGAGGTTACCCGTTTGCTTGGAGAAAACGGCCTGAAGCGGGGCGAGAATGGCCTCAAGGTCATCATGATGTGTGAGTTGCCATCGAACGCGTTGCTGGCCGACGAGTTCCTGGAGCACTTTGATGGCTTCTCCATTGGCTCGAACGATCTGACGCAGCTGACACTCGGTCTTGACCGGGATTCAGGCCTGGTTGCGCACCTGTTTGACGAACGCAATGAAGCGGTCAAGCGGCTTCTGGAAATGGCTATCCAGGCCTGTCGACGCGCCAACAAATATGTGGGCATCTGCGGCCAGGGCCCGTCCGATCATCCGGATCTGGCCTTCTGGCTGATGGAGCAGGGAATCGACAGCGTGTCACTGAATCCGGATTCAGTACTGGAAACCTGGCTCTATCTGGCTGACCAGATGAAGCAGAGGACCGCCTGACGGGTGATTACGTACCGCTGATCCGGGCGTAGGCGGCCTGGATCGCCTGGAATTGTGTCACGTCACCGCCCCGGTCGGGGTGGTGGCGCTGGCACTGACGCCGGTACTGGCGTCTTATTTCCTGTCGACTGCTGCCCTGCTCGACATCCAATACCTCCCAGTCTTCGGCGGTGGCTCCCGGCTGGCCGGTCTGCAGCATTTTCCGCCAGAAGTCATTCAGCGTTTCGCGCAATGATTCGGGCGTTTCGTTCCATAAGTTATCCAGATCCAGATAATACGCCTGCATCGGATCGTGGTCTGACACCGCATTGCCTTGTTCTGACACCGCATCGCCGACGGAGCGGGCGTACCAGATGATTCGCGTGCTGACTATCTCCAGATGCGTGCCCTTGCGCCGCCATTCGAGTGCGAGCAGGTAAAGGTGATGGAACAGCCAGAAATGAGCGCGGAACAGGGACCAGTTGTCGAGCATGTCCGGTCGGGTGAACGGACAATCCGGGTTGTCATGCAGAACCTGCATCAGTTCAAACTCGGACAGGCCGCCGGGGCGCGCTGATAACGCCTGTCTCAGGTGCGCGAGTAGCTGTGGATCAGCCATGGCGCACCACCTCCGACAAAAACCGCTGTGCCCGTTCCGGCCATGTATCAGGCACGATCATCCGCCAGACGGGTTCGCTGGACGGTGCGCGGCGCCAGAGGCTCAACATCGGGCGCTCCGGCACCCAGTGCGGTCCGGCCAGTTCCTCCGTACAGTCCACGCCACCGGCTGAGGCAGTAAGCCAGTCGCCCCGATGCACACGGTGTATCGTACCGGTACCCATCATTTCAGACTGGCGCCACTGGGCTGCAGTCAGCCACTGCGGAATCGCTTCTGGCTGTGCGGGATCTGCCGGTTCAAAAAAGCGACCTTTCATCAGAAACTGTCGGTGGGTGATCGCGCGCGGCAGCCGGGCGCGCACGTCGGGATGATGGCTGAGCGGCAGTTGTCGCTGTCGTACATGCCGAAGCTTGCGCCCCAGTGTGTCGGCCAGACCGGGGCCGACCCACTGGTCATCGACCGGTGCCGTGCTCTCGGTGCGGATATCGGGCAGCCTGTTCAGACGCAGGTAGAATTTGACGGCCAGTTCCAGATGCACAACGTCGGTGTCATTGGCGATGATCAGGTCGATTTCGCCCAGGGTACGCTGCCCCTTTTCGGAAGACAGGGGCGCTCGGATGGGCCAGTGGGAAAGCAGCGGAACCCAGTCCGGGCTGGCCTCGATATAGTGCTGCCATAACCCTTCAAAATAGTGTCCGAGTCGACCCTGTCGAAGGTGCCAGAGGTGTTGGGCCCGGTCCGCCGACAGGCCGGCGCCCGTGGCGATCCATTCCCGGAACCAGTCACTGTTGTCACGCCACAGTCGCTGGTCGGCCCGCCGGCAGGGTTCCCTGGAGTTCACGGCCCACTGCAGATCATGAATAAGGTGAGTGGCCCGGGACTCCGGGCTATCGGCGGTGTCTGGCATTCTGCTATGCTTTCGCTTCCATTTGCGCAACCTGTAGTCTATTGGGGATACCGGTATTGAGTAAAATGCAATTCCAGCGTCTTGGAATCGTCGGGCGTCTGGGTAGCGAGAGCGTGCAGGCTACCCTGGCGCGTCTCGCGGACTGGCTGGTCAGTCAGCCGGTGGCGTTCCGGTTTGACGACCGACTGCACTCGGAGTTCCCCGGGAGTCGGGTCGAGTTTGCCACGACGGCTGAACTGGGTGACTGGGCCGATCTGATCATCGTTGTTGGTGGTGACGGTACATTGCTGACAGCGGCGCGCGACCTGGCCGGTTTTGAAAAGCCATTGCTCGGCATCAACCGTGGACGCCTTGGATTTCTGACCGATATCATGCCTGATGAGCTGGAAGCGCATGTCGGAGCGGTATTGTCGGGCCGATACGTTCTGGAGCATCGGTTCCTGTTGGAGGCCGAGGTGCTGGGGCGCAAGGATGGCGCGATAATGACGGCCCTGAATGATGTTGTGCTGCACACCGGCCAGTCCATTCGTATGATCGAATTCGACCTCTACGTGGATAATGCGTTTGTTTACCGGCAGCGTTCCGATGGCCTCATCGTCTCAACACCGACCGGGTCAACAGCCTATGCACTCTCGGCGGGTGGGCCGATCATGCAGCCGGGGCTGGATGCCATGGCACTGGTGCCCATGTTTCCGCATAGCTTGTCCAGCCGGCCGCTCATGATCGACGGCAACAGCACGGTGGAGATAGGCCTGCTCGCAGACCCGACATCCAGCCCCAGTATTGCCTGCGACGCCCAGGCCCATACTGCGCTCGAACCCGGCGAAAGGGTACGTATCCGCAAGCATCCGCATCGTTTGCACCTGTTGCACCCCGAGGCGCACAATTACTATCAGATTTGCCGGACCAAGCTCGGTTGGGGGTCGCGCCCCGGAGCCGACCCGGATGAGCTGGATTAGAAGAGACTGACATGCCGACGTTCAATGATGTGGCCGCAGGGCTGCCGAAAGATCAGATTGACCGCATGCGCGAAGCGCTGGAGCTGGGGAAGTGGCCCGATGGGCAGGCGCTCACTGCCGAGCAGCGGGAAACCACAATGGCCGCCGTTATCGCCTGGGAGACACAGCATCTGTCGCCTGAGCAACGGTCCGGCTATCTGCCACCGCATCCCGGCAGGAAAAAGGCCGCCTCCTCCAGAATACCGACAGTGAGCAAAGACGATGAGTGATCTGTTTGCCCCTGAGCACCTCGAGACTCTCGCCAGCGGGCCGTTGACCAAGATGCCGGCACAGCTCGACAGCGGTCGCGCGGTTTACCAGTTGCAGGCCGGGGAGCAGCGCGTCTCTGTCTCTGAGCTGATGGGGCGAACGATAGCGCTGACGTTTACCGGACGTATTTTCTGCCAGTACTGCGGGAAACAGACACCCAAAAGCTTTCAGGGGTTCTGTTACGAGCATTTCATGAACCTGGCTCAGGCAGACAGCTGTATCATGAGCCCTGAAAAGTGTCATTTCGAACAGGGCACCTGCCGGGAGCCGGAGTGGGGCGAACGCCACTGTTTCCAGACGCACTACGTATACCTGGCGAATACCGGTCAGGTAAAGGTGGGTATCACGCGGTCGACGCAGGTACCGACCCGCTGGATCGATCAGGGCGCGGAGCAGGCGATAGCAGCCGTTCGTGTCCGTTCGCGTTATCTTGCCGGCGTTGTGGAAGCATTGTGGCGGCAGCATATCAGCGACAAGACGAATTGGCGTGAAATGCTCAGAGGTGAAGCACAGCCGCTTGACCTGGCCGGCGAACGCGACCGGCTCTTGAAAGAAACCGGGGAAGCGCTCGGTGACCTGCAGAGTCAGCACGGCATTCAGGCCGTTCAACCGCTGCCGGCTTCATCACTTTATACCGTTATCTATCCGGTAACAGATTATCCAAAAAAGCTATCCTCCATCAATCTCGACAAACAGGACCGTATTCAGGGCCGTTTGATGGGCGTCAAAGGGCAGTACCTGATTCTTGATTCCGGTGTTATCAATATCCGACGCCACACCGGTTACGAAGTCAGCCTCGACGCTGCCTGACCCGGAGGCACAATCAGGAGAGCAACTATGCGCAGCGACACAGGTCCGAAAACCGTACGCCTGAGGGACTACCAGCGCCCGGCATACTGGCTTGATACGACCGAATTGACAATCCGCATCAAAGACACTGCTACAGAAGTCGACGCGCGCCTTGTAATGCGCATCAACAGAGAGGATTACGATTCTCCGCAACCGCTGGTACTGCAGGGGTCCGGACTGACCGTGCAATCGGTCCATATCGATGGTGCAGAGATAACAGACCTGCACTGGACGGGCGAGAATCTCGAGTTGCCGCCGGTTGATCGGGATTCGTTTGTTGTGGAAACGAGCGTGGAAATTGATCCAGCTGGAAATACATCGCTGGAAGGCCTGTATCGATCGGGCGGCATGTATTGCACACAGTGTGAGGCTGAGGGTTTCCGGAAGATCACGCTGTTCCCGGATCGCCCGGATGTGCTTTCCGTCTTTACGACACGGATTGAAGCGCCTGCCGCCTACCCACAGTTGCTGGCAAACGGAAACCTGGTGTCCAGCGGCGAGCTGCCGGATAACCGCCACTTTGCGGTCTGGCATGACCCATACCCCAAGCCCAGTTACCTGTTCGCCATGGTGGCCGGTGATCTGGTCACAGAACACGACGAGTTCGTCACACAGAGTGGCCGGACCGTCGCACTGCGTCTGTATACGGAAGCTCACAACGCTCACAAGACGCGGTTCGCACTCGAATCACTGAAACGTGCCATGCGCTGGGATGAACAGACCTATGGCCGGGAATATGACCTTGACTGCTTCATGATAGTGGCAGTAGACCACTTCAATATGGGTGCTATGGAGAACAAGGGGCTGAACATTTTCAATTCGGCCTGTGTCCTGGCCGATGAGCGCAGCACCACCGATGGTCAGTTCGAAACGATCGAAGCGATCGTGGCTCATGAGTACTTCCATAACTGGAGCGGTAACCGGGTAACCTGCCGCGACTGGTTTCAGCTCAGCCTGAAAGAAGGCTTTACCGTCTTCCGTGATTCTGAGTTCACCGCCGATATGCATGCCCGGGCGGTAAAACGAATGGACGATGTCACCATGCTTCGTACCGCTCAGTTTCCGGAAGATGCGGGTCCGATGGCGCATCCGATTCGCCCTGACTCGTATATGGAAATCAATAATTTCTACACCGTAACGGTTTACGAGAAAGGCGCTGAAGTCGTACGTATGCTGCATACGCTGTTGGGTGCGGAGCGGTTCCGCCGCGGTGCTGACCTTTATTTTGATCGCTTTGACGGGCAGGCCGTGACCACCGAAGACTTTGTGCAGTGCATGTCCGAGGCCTCCGGCTTCGATCTTGAACAGTTCCAGCACTGGTACGATCAGGCAGGCACCCCGAGAGTGGATGTAACAGCGAACTATGATGCCGACGACCAGACGCTCCGATTGCACTTTGAACAATCCTGTCCGGCGACACCCGGGCAACCCCGGAAGCCGGCTTTTCATATTCCCGTCAAACTTGGCCTGATCGGCCGGGACAGCGGAATGCCGCATCGGATAGTGACCGACGATGCGGGGTACGACCCCGTTACTGGCGTGTTCAGCCTCCGTGATGAATCCGCGACGCTGGTGCTACGCGATGTGTCTGAACCGGTTGTGCCGTCACTGCTGCGGGATTTCTCAGCGCCGGTTGTCTGCCGTTTCCCGTACACGGATGACGAACTGACGTTGCTGAGTCGCGCTGATGACAACAGTTTCAATCGATGGGACGCCATGCAGACGCTGGCCACGCGAGCGATTCTGGCCCGTGTCCGGGGTGAAGACGATGCGGATGCCCGTGCGCGGTCACTTAAATCAGCCATGTCGGCGGTACTTCGTGATGATCTGGTGGACAATGCGGTCAAGGCCCGTATTCTCCAGTTGCCGACCCAGGCCTATCTGGCAGAGCAGTTCCGGCCTGTTGATCCGCTGGTGCTGGATGACTGCCACCTGACGCTTCGGCGCTGGTTGGCGGGAGAGCTTCTGGACCAGTGGCAGCAGATTTTTGAGCAGACCCGACCTGACCGGCCGTACGCGTTCTCGCATGAACAGAATGCCCGGCGATCACTGCACCTGAAAGCGCTTGAGGCGCTGGTACTGGCCTCTGAAAACGGGTGGCAGGAAGCCGAATCCCTGTTCCGAAACGCCGATAATATGACCGAGCAGAGCGGTGCTCTGAACCTCTGGAGTTCCGTGGTAAACACTGAGTGGCACGGGGCCATGGACGCCTTCTACGACCAGTGGAAGTCCGATGCGCAGGTGGTGGAGAAATGGCTGGCCATCCGCGCGTCCGCCCGCGGTGTAAGGGTGGAGGACATCCGGCAGCTTACCGAACACGACGCATTCGACTGGGGCAACCCGAACCGGATACGCAGTGTCATTGGTGGCTTCGCGATGCGTAACCCGGCGGCGTTCCATGCCTCGGACGGCGCCGGTTATCGCTACCTCGCCGACGTTATACTCCGTCTGGACAGGACCAACCCACAGATTGCTGCCCGGTTGTGTACCCCCTTCACCCAGTGGCGCCGCTATGTCGATTCGGTGCAATCGCAGATGAAGTCGGAACTGCAACGGCTTATCGAAACACCGGACCTCAGCGCGGGGGTGTATGAGGTGGTTTCCAAATCACTGGCTGAACAACAGGGCAGTTAGGCCGAAGAGCACAGGCTGGTGCGCAAGGTAAAGGGTCAACGGATGTTGGCCCAGCCATCGGAGCGCCGGTTGGCCGGGGAACGCCGGCAACCGGGCCTGCCAGCCCGGCCAGGATGCCGAACCCATGCCGATCCAGAATACGCCCAGCCAGGGCAGCAGGTACATTCGGTCCATGGTGGCCGTCGGAAGGTCAATCAGTGGCTGTAACGTTTCGAATACCCAGGGTCCGGTAAGCGGCAGGGCAGCACGCTCCGCCATTATAAGCAGTGCACCCAGCAGAATAGCCGTCCGCGGGTGATTGACCAGAGGCAGGGATAGCAGATAAGCGACAACAAAAAAATGCAGTATACCGAAATAGACCCAGGCATCCGGATAGGCGAGCAGGCTGAACCCGGTGATTGCCGCCGCCGCGACAATCAACTGACACTGACGGCGTAGCCAGCGACCGGCGCCATTATACCGACTGAAAGACCAGACCATAGACGCACCAGCGGTGACACAGAAGAGGGTCACGATGACGGCCCGGAAGCTCTGCCAGAACAGGGCGTCAAAATCCATCTCGACGACCCGGAAAACCGACAGATTATACCAGCCGTGAAACACCACCATCAGGAGAATGGCGAGGCCACGAAGTGCATCGGGCAATTGCCAGCGCCGTGGCTGCAGCCGCCAGTGGAAGTTGGCCGCGAGAGGGAAACGCCGATGCGCCTCGCCGGGGTGGGTGGCCATCAGAATAACCCGGCACCACCAGCGACCGGCGCTTCGGGCAATGCTTCCATCGGCTCATAGACCGTCTGCTCCCAGGGCTCGCCTCTGTGCCACATCAGCTGGTGTTGTATTCTGGTGCGGCCTGTTTCCCACAGGCTCTGCACCACCAGGCCACTGGACAGCGCATTGGCCCACTGGCCCGGTTCATCGGTCAGGTCAATGTCACCGTTCAGTGCCTGCATAACGTCCGGCGCACCGTATTGTTCGCGCAGAATCGACTGGTGCGACTGGAAGCGTTGTACGGCATCAGCGGCCGGCAATTCCGGTTCCGGAAACAGAAGAGTACCCCGGTTCAACCTGCCTTCGTCATTGAACTGGTACACGATCCGGGCACCGTCATTGGTCTCGTGGAGTCGGTACTGCGCGGGTTCGGGCGAGGGCAATGCCATCCGGGTTTCCTGCTCGCTGACGGCCTGGATGCTGTCGCCCCAGGTGCCCAGCGCAAAGTCCTGTGCCATTGCCGGCACCGGTATACAGGCCAGAATGGCCGTCAGCAGATGCACGAGTTTCACCGGTCCGAATCCTCCGAGATGTGTTCTGACTCATCGGATGCTGTCGGCGCTCCCGCGGTATTCTTGAGCTGCCGCTGTTCAATATGTTTTTCGAATGCTGATTTCTGCCGCCGGCGGTGCTTTGCCAACGTATTGCGTGACGCAATCCGTCCCTTCTGGCCGCGTGGGATAAAATCTTTCTTCGATCCGGTCTTGATCGAGAGTTTGTCCTTTAGTCGGCGGGTCTTCCTGCGTCGGGACATATGCACCACCACCTGTTATCTGTGCGTTCAATTGCCTATAGTATCACGGCTCCGTGAGGCACCGGCAAGGTTGCCTGACGCGGTATTATGAGGGAATCGGCAACAACCGGGAGTGACGGCAATGCAGTATAACGAACTGGGGCGAACCGGCCTCAGCGTCTCCGAAGTCTGCCTGGGCACCATGACCTGGGGGGAGCAGAACACCGAGCGGGAAGCCCATGCTCAGCTTGATCTGGCCATTGATCAGGGCATCAATTTTATCGATACCGCAGAGATGTACCCTATACCCACCCGTGAAGAAACGCAGGGCCTCACCGAACAGTACCTTGGCACCTGGCTGAAACAGCGTGGGCGTCGGGATGACCTGGTTATCGCCACCAAAGCTACCGGGCCATCCCGCAATCATGAATACCTGCGCGGTGGCCCGCGGTTGAATGCGGAGCACCTGACAAAAGCGGTGGAAGACAGCCTGGTCCGGTTACAGACTGATTATATTGACCTCTACCAGTTGCATTGGCCGGAGCGGAAAGCAAACTATTTCGGCAAGCTGGGCTACCGGCACGAATCGGGATCCGATGTGATCACCATCGAGGAAACGCTGGCTGCGTGCGAACAACTGGTGCGCAGTGGCAAGGTCCGACATATCGGTCTTTCCAATGAAACGCCCTGGGGACTGCATGAATACCTGCGGCTGAGCGACGCAGGCAGAGGACCGCGCGTGGCTTCTGTACAGAACCCGTACAATTTGCTCAACCGTCTGTATGAAGTTGGCCTTGCCGAAATGTCGATTCGGGAAGACGCCGGGCTGTTGGCCTATTCGCCACTGGCATTCGGGATGTTATCGGGTAAATACGCCGGTGGTCGGGAACCGAAGGGCGCACGGCTTTCCCTGTACAAAGGGTTCAAGCGTTACACGTCGGAGCAGGCACGGGCGACGACGGACCGCTACGTGGAAGTAGCCCGTAAACATAACCTGACTCCGGTCCAGTTGGCATTGGGCTTCGTTACCGCCCAGCCCTTCGTAACCGCCAATATCATCGGCGCGACGAGCACCGACCAGTTGCAGGAGACCATAGACGGTGCTCTGACCCGGATACCGGACGATGCGCTGGAAGCAATAGAGGCCGTGCACCTGTCACAGCCCAACCCGTGCCCCTGACAGTGTACCT
This sequence comes from Natronospirillum sp., assembly GCA_965602035.1. GTDB lineage: Bacteria > Pseudomonadota > Gammaproteobacteria > Pseudomonadales > Natronospirillaceae > Natronospirillum. The sequence goes on from OZ271919.1 coordinate 714,544, forward strand.
CGTCAGGTCAGGCGGAACTGACGGACCAGTTGCTCCTGCTCGGCTGTCAGTTCCGCCAGTGTCTCGAAGGCTTTCGAGTTGTTGGCTGCATGGCGCACCACCTCATCGGCCATATCGGCGATGGTAATGGTGTTCCTGGACACATCAGCCGATACCTGGCGCTGCTCTGAAGCGGCTGTGGCAATCTGGTGCGTCCGTTCACTGATTTGCCGCAGCGTAGCCAGAATCTGCTCGATGGAACGATCCGTCGACCGGGTGCGCGCCACGACCGTATCCGACTGTTCGCGGTTGCGCTGCATAATGGCGACGGCTTCACGAGAGCTCTTCTGCAGTGCGTCGATCATCCGGTCGATTTCTTCGGTAGATTCCTGAGTTTTGGTGGCAAGGTCGCGGACTTCTTCGGCGACAACAGCGAAGCCTCGTCCCTGCTCGCCAGCACGCGCGGCTTCGATAGCCGCATTCAGTGCAAGGAGGTTGGTCTGCTCCGCAATATTACGAATAACACTCAGAATTGACCCGATATTGTCGGATTCGCTGTTCAGCGTATTGATCACGTCAGATGCACGGGCCAGATCATGCTCGAGCCCCTCGATCGCCTGCAGGCTGGACTGCATGTTTTCCTTTCCGGTATCGGCCTCTGTGTGTACCTGTCGGACCTCTTCCAACGTTTCTTCGCTGCTGGACGAGACGCTGGCCGCGGTGGATTCAAGCTCAGCGACCGCACTGGCCACAGAGTCTGTCTGCTCCTTCTGGGTGCTCAGTCGGTCACGATTGCCCCGGGTGGTTTCGGTTACCTGGTGAGTCACGGCGGAAACTCGTTCCGCGGTGTTGCTGATACTCAGCAGAACGTCCCGCAGGCGCTGGGTGAGCGTATTGATACCTTCACCGATTCGGCCGAATTCATCGCGGTTCCGTACCGGCACCTGACGGGAAAGGTCGCCGTCAGCAATGGTTTCAAGCGTCGACATGATGTCTTTCAGTGGCTCCCGGATGGAGCGCATCAGCGTCGCCATGATCACCAGCGCCAGTACCAGTGAAACGCCGAAACTGGATGCAATGGCGATTGTAGCTGTCTGATTCTGCGTGCTTATTTCCGATTCAAGGCGATCAGTCTCGGACGCGATGTTTCCTGAAAGCGCCTGGAATTGCCCGACAGCCGTATTGACGTATTCGGCAATCCGGTCGAGCAGTTGGTTGCTCTGTTCGATATCGCGTTGCAGCGCAAGCTGCAGCGTGAGTATGCCGTCTTCTGCCAGTACAGCCCGCTCGATGATGTTAAAGTACGGACTCAGGCGTTCATGGATAATATCGTTGGACTCGGCCAGACGTTCCATGCGTGTGCGCGTGTTGTTCACCTCACGGGTCAGGTCTTCCTGCAGTTGTGCGATTGCCGCGGCATCATTCATGAGGGCAGCCTGCGCCAGCTCGGTTCGGACCAGATCCAGTTTGTCGCGTACGTATCGTGTGTCCCCCGACACCAGGCTGGACGTGGAATCCGAGTTCTGCGACAGGATTTCAATGACCCGATCGACAATCTGCATATCCGCTGGAAACTGAAGCCAGCCGGTTGCCTCTTCCTGAGCCTCGGTCTGGTAGGCCGACTGCCTGCGAAGGATATCCTGGCGCAATGCAATCTGTTGCCTGCCATCTTCGATCAGTGAACCTACCGCACTGTTGCCGGCTGCCAGACGATTCTGCCATGCCTCGCGCTCCGGCAACCGTTCCCGTAACGTCGAAAACTGCGCCTGATAGCGTGTTGCCGCCGCTTCAAAGCGCTCGGCCTGCTGCACCATCGCCTCATCGCTCCGTTCGCTGGCGTGCTGAGTAACGGCTCGATTGATTGATTGCGTGGTCACCAGGACCGAGTTGCTGGCCTGCACCAGTGGCAGCACATTACCGGTCATGGTATTTACGCTTTGCTGGGTGCGGTGCTGGGAAAAAATAGCAGTGCCGGCAATGACGACCATAAGCACGAGCAGAACGGCGAATCCGATGGCGGTGCGCAGAACAACGGTAAGTTTCATAGAGTGATACCTTCTGCTGATAAGGCTGCTGGCAGAGCACACAGATGCGTCTGAACCATAAGAAGACGATGGCGGCAGCGGCCTGATCAATCGACCTGATAGTTCATAGTGTCGGCATCTGGTGCCTGAATTTCAGTATTAATTTCCAGCTGATCCGCCTGGAGGTATGTCGGGCGGGAGGTAGTCAGTACGATCTTGTTATTGAGCTGCGAAGGTTACCACTGGTCGCGGCGTGATCGCAATTCATGAAACACCGCCTCCGGGCCCGGCAACTCCGCGGTGCCATTCCCGGCCAGCGCATTTCGCACCGCAGGGTCATCAAGGCGCAGGAATAGATTGATCCGGCGTTCATCGGCCAGCCTCGTGATCGGCCGGTCGTCATGGGATGTCGCTTCGGCGCGTTCCCGCCATGAATTCAGCTCCGGCTCGGCACCGACAATTGAGGCACTGAACCCGAGGTTGGTTCTGAGGTAGTCGTGACCATTGTAAAGCAGCGTTTCGTCGGGCAACCGGGACAGTTTCATAATGGACCGGTAAAGCCGGCCGGTATCGCCGCTTCTTGTATTGCCGACCCCGGCATTGAACAGCGTGTCACCGGCAATAAGGGCAGGGATGTCCGGCAGATAGAAGCAAAGGTGATCGAAAGTATGGCCGGGCGTCGTAATCACTTCCACCCGGATACCGTTGAACTCAAAGGTGTCATCATCGTCCAGCGGGTGTGAAACGGCGCAACCCGAGATCGAGGGGTGACCCCGTACGGGGCCGGGAAAGTCGCCGGGGACACCGCGGATATGATCCCCGTGACCGTGTGTGAGCCAGATTTCATCAATGGTCAGCCCGTGCTGACCGGCCAGTTCCTGTGCCAGATGCCAGTTGAACGGGTCCACTATTGCTGCCTTGTCGCCGCAGACCACCAGGTGGTTATAATTCTGCATACTGTCGGGCACAAAATAGCGAATCACTGTTGCGTTCATGAAATAATACCCCGGATCGATTTCCACTGGGTTGAGGAGACAAGATGTTAGCTGTCGTATCCCCTGCGAAAACTCTAGATTATCAAACTGAAACCCCGGAGCACCAGCCGACGGAGCCTCTGTTTCCAGAGGCGGCCAGCAAACTGGCTGACCGTATGCGAATGTTTTCTTCGGTCGATCTGAAGGGCCTCATGGGAATATCCGAGCGCCTTGCCGAGCTCAATGCAGAACGTTTCAGCCACTGGCAGTGGCCGATGCCCGCAACGGAATCCCGAGCCGCCGTCTTTGCCTTCAAGGGCGACGTTTATGCTGGCCTGAATGCGTACGATCTGTCCGGCTCGGAACTTGACTACCTGCAGTCACACCTGCGCATTCTATCCGGGCTCTATGGGCTGTTGCGCCCGCTTGATCGCATGCTCCCCTATCGCCTCGAAATGGGTACCCGCGTGGACGTCGGGGAGGCGAAGGATCTCTACGGATTCTGGGGCGATAAACTCGCGGCGGCCCTTCACGAAGAGCCAGCCATGGCCGATGGAGTGCTGATCAACCTGGCCTCCAATGAATATTTCCGGGCCCTGGCGCCCCATATTGATCAGGACCGTGTTATCACCCCAGTGTTCAAGGACTACAAGAACGGTCGGTACAAGGTAATCAGCTTTTTTGCCAAGAAAGCACGTGGCATGATGGTACGCTATATGGCGGAGCAGGGTGCCGATCACCCTGAAGCGCTGAAAGGCTTCACCGGGGGAGGGTATCAGTTTGACCCGGCATCGTCCTCGGGGCGTGAGTTTGTCTTCCTGCGTCGAGAAGACAGTTGATAATCAAGGAGCAAAACCATGAAACAGTTGATCAGAAGCGCCGCGCTGGTTGTTGCCGCACTCGCGCTCAGTGCGTGTGCCGTATCGCCCCAGCAGATTGAGGTCACGCCGGAGAGCAGCGCCAGCTTTGCCTCGGCGGCCAGCAGTGATATTCGCATCAATCTGCAGGTACGTGACACCCGTGACAGCATGGTTCTGGGTACGCTGGGCGGCACCTATGGCGACAGCAGCACCCTGAGTGCCAGCAATAACGTCGCGCAGGATATCCGGGATGTGTTGCAGAGCAAACTCATCGAGGCAGGGTATGTTGTCGGCGCAGAAGACTCGGATTTCCGTATGGATGTATCCATCCAGACGCTCAGCTATGAGCTCGCCGACCAGGGGCTGGGGTCTGAGGTGCGTACCTCGGCGGAGCTGGCCGTGCGCGTGGAGGACAATGATGGCTTCCTGACCCGGTCGTTCCGCTCAGGCTCCAATCAGAGCCGGGTAACGCGGCCGACTGCCGGTGATAACCGGATGTTCCTGCAGGAAGCGCTAAACGACAGTCTGTCGCGTCTGATCAGTGACCAGCAACTGAACCAGTTCCTGGCTCGGTGAAATGAATGTACGGCACAGGGGACGTTTTACAGCGTCCCCAGGCCGTGCTTTTCGAAGTAGTCGGCCATAAAGTCGATGAACGCCCGGCTTTTCGCTGACAGATAGCGGTTTTCCGGGTAAACAATGTGAATGGTCCGGCGTGGGAACACCACATCGGGCAACACGTGCTTCATTCGCCCGGCGTCGAGTTCCCGACGCACCATGTAGGTAGGCAGTGCGGCAACACCCATGTGGTGCATGCATGCTTCACACATGGTATCCAGATCGTTCACGGTAAACCGCCGTTCCTTTTCCTGCAGATTGGCTTCCTTGATAAAGCGCTTGATCCACCGCGGCTCCGCGTAGTCGATGCCGGACACCATCAGCATGTGGTGGTTGTTCAGGTCATCCAGTGACTGCGGCTCGCCCTGTGTCTCCAGATACCGGCGCGTGGCGACCATGATTACTTCCTGCTTGGCCACGGGCCTGGCGACAAGGCGACTGTCCTGCAAAGAGCCCAGGTGGATGGACAGATCGATGCCTTCGCGTACCAGGTCCAGACTCTTGTCCGCCAGAATCAGGTCAAAGTTGACTTCCGGGTATTGATCCAGAAACTCACTGAATATCTTCATCAGCATCTGCCGGCCGAACGTTGGTGTGGCCGTGATTTTCAGCGTTCCCTTCGGACTCGTGTCCAGGTCTTTGACCATGTGCTCCGCTTCTTCGAGATCTTCAAGAATCCGGTTGCAGCGATTGAAGAAAAGCTGTCCCGCTTCCGTCGGGCTGACGCTGCGTGTTGTTCGATTGAGCAGCCGGACGCCAAGTCGATCCTCGAGCAGGCTGATCTGTTTGCTGACAGCGGATGGGGTTAACCCGAGCGAATTCGCGGCATTGGTGAAGTTGTTGGCTTTTACCACGGTGGTAAAGATAACCAGAGAATCCAGACGGGCCATGAGACTCCTGTTCTGTCAGTCGAGGAATAGTCCGGCGATGGTATCAGCTTCCGCTATTCTGTGACATACAGTTGTGAATTTTTCTATCAGACACCCGTGTTTCCCGGAAATGCTAAAGATTGTGCTGTGCCTGCCGCTACCCAGTGCATCAATCCACGTCGTCCTGTCCGGCGTTGATTGCGACCCGGTGTTGCGGAGCACCGGCAACCAGAACGGCGGAGCCTAATACCATGAATATTCAATCGATGATGTCCGGTGCACCGGCACGGGCAAACCCATTTCCTGCGGTGCCCACACCGGCATCAGCCCCGGCTGACCAGGCCGACAGCGCACGCAACACCAACGACAATGCTCTGAGATCCGGGGGCGCGAATAACCGCGACGGCGTTGATCTGCGGTCCGGTGTAAAGACGCGCTGGAACACCCCCGAAGACGTCGCGAAAAACTTCAATGCCGACCGTCTTGTCGGCAATGTGGCCGGTGCGCTGGAGTCGGCTCTGAAAATGGCCGCTGCCGAGGGTGCCAGCGACGAAGAATTGGCCAGCATGCGGGCGGATGCGGAAAAGGGGATCGCGCGCGGATTCAGTGAGGCCGCTGATCTGATAGACGGCCTGGGGCTAATGTCGGATGAGTTGGCCGCGACGCTGCGCTCGGCGCAGGACACCATTATGGAGCGACTGACCGGCGGCTCTGACCCGGCGGTGGAACAGGTCGCGAGCCAATGGTCTTTGAATACGGCATCCCGCGAGAAGAACGATTTTGCCTTTGAAGTGCGTACCCGCGAAGGCGATATTATGCGCATTTCAGCATCTGCGGAACGTCAGAGCCAGTACGCCGAGAGTCGGTCAGAGCGCGTCGGCGGCGGCAGTTCCTCAACCTTGCAGTGGATGAGTTCCGACCGTCAGGCTTACCGTCTGGATATTGAAGGCAGCCTCAGCGAACAGGAGCGGGCCGGGTTGGAAGACCTGCTCAAGCAGGTTGACGGAATCGCCAGCCGCTTCTTCGGCGGTCAGTACGAGAGTGCATTCAACAAGGCAAAGCAACTGGAACTCACTGACGATACGCTGGTGTCGATGAGTCTGAACCTTACCCGCCAGTCGGTCGGTGTGGCAGAGTATCAGGCAATGAATCGCGCCGGCGAGTCGGGCTCGGACAAGGCGACGGACTGGTTGAGCCCGATCCGGCAGTATGCACAGGCCCTGGTCGAAGCGCAGCGGTCATCTTCCAGCGAGTCCTGGGGACCTGAAGCTCTGGTGGATGGTCTGAAAGCCCATCCGAAACAGGTTTCCTCCATGCTCGACTTTGCCGAAGCGCTGACACGCCGGTTGTTCGGTGGTTCACAACAGGGTTGAAGCACGGCGGTCGGTAGCACCCGTGGAGGCCATTGGTTACACTCTTCGCATGGACGTGATCGAAACGGGTAAACCGATAAGGCATGCTGAATCTGACGCTGTATGAAACATCTCACTGTCACCTGTGCGAGCAGGTGCAGGAGATGCTGTTGCCCTATGTGGAGCATGGTATCTGCATCGTCGAATTGATTGATATCGCCGACGATGATCAGTTGCTGGCAGACTACGCACAGCGCATACCCGTGCTGCTTAATACCGCGAACGGCAGGGAGTTGGCCTGGCCGTTCAACCGTGACCAGCTGGACAGCTGGCTGAAAAGCAACGCCACAGAGTCCGCGGACTGAGGAATAGCCCATGTCAGATCTCATGTCGTCCGTCGACAGCCGGACCAATCTTGTGGGCCGTAATCGCCTGGAAATTCTCCTGTTCCACCTGCGTGGCCGCCAGGCGTACGCCATAAACGTGTTCAAGGTACGTGAAGTATTGGCACTTCCGCGGGTCACGGTTATGCCTCACCAGCATCCGATTATTCACGGGGTGGTGCATCTCAGGGGTATGGCGGTACCGGTGTATGACCTGAGCCGGGCCATTGGAATGCGCGAGCAGGAGATCAATGAGCAGTCCACGATTATCGTGACAGAGTACAACAGCAGCGTTCAGGCGTTCGTTGTCGGAAGCGTTGACCGTATCGTCAACATGAACTGGGAAGACATCAAACCACCGCCATCCGGCTCCGGTCGAAGCCACTTTCTGACGGCTATAACGCATGTAGACGATCGAATTGTCGAGATTATCGATGTCGAGAAGGTCCTGTCGCAGGTCCAGCCCATTGTCAGTGAAATCGGAGAGGGAGTGCTGGATCCGGAAATCGAGGCCCGGGCACAGGGTTGCGAAATCCTGATGGTCGACGATTCGTACACGGCGATCGCGCAGGCCGAGGCGACGTTCTCAAGCATCGGTATCAAGGTCCATAAGGCAACAGACGGTGCAAAAGGGCTGAAGACGCTGCAGGAGTGGGCCGATGCCGGTGAAAACGTGGCCGATAAGCTGCTCATGCTGGTAACCGACGCCGAAATGCCGGTCATGGACGGCTATATGCTCACCACAGAGGTGCGCAAGGACCCCCGGCTGCGCGATGTCTTTATTGTGCTGCACACATCTCTGAGCGGCAGTTTCAACGAAGCCATGGTGCAGAAGGTTGGCTGCGACGCTTTTCTCTCCAAATTCCAGCCCGATGGTCTGGCAAGGCTGGTCCAGGATCGGCTGCGCAGTCTGGCCGAGACCAGCACATCTCCCCGCTGATATGGCCAGCGTATCGATCAGCGGACTCTGGCTCTACCCGGTGAAAAGCATGGCCGGCCAGGCTGTTTCAGAGCTGATCTTTGACGCCCACGGCCCCGTAGGCGATCGGCGCTGGATGGTAACCGGCCCGGACGGACGATTCCTGAGTCAGCGTAAATGGCCGTTACTGGCGGCGTTCACGCCGGTGGAACAGAACAGCGTGCTCACCATTACCGCACCAGACGATACCGCAGTGAGTGTCAGTGCGGACGAGTGTGTAACAGAAGCACAGGCGACGGTCTGGCGGGATTCCGTTTCAGTGCGGGTCGCACCGGAATCCGTGAATCGATGGCTATCCGAATGGCTCGGGGCAAAGGTTCAACTGGTGCGTTACCGGGAAGATCGACCGCGCCCAACGGACCGAACCTATGCCGATGCATTGGTCGGTTTTGCTGACGGGTTTCCGTTACTGGTGTGTTTCCAGCCGTCCCTTGAGCGTTTGTCCGAAGCGGTGGGCCGTTCGCTGCCAATCCAGCGGTTCCGGCCCAACGTGCTGGTAGACAGTGATCGCCTTGCTGCCTGGGACGAACAAAGCTGGTTGAGTCTGTGCGGGGAGTCCGTGTCCCTGTCTCTGGTCAAACCCTGTACACGCTGCGTAATCATTACCCAGGACCCGGTTACCCGGGCGCGTGATCCGTCGATTCTTCGGGTACTGACCCGTGAAAACCCGCTGGACGGACAGGCTGTGTTCGGTATGAACGGCGTCCTGACCGGCGGTCAGGAACTGCGGCTCGGTGACCGCCTCGCCATCAGCCGGTAGCGGCGCCCTGATAACCGCTGCGGCATGCAGCGTCTTCAGACACTGGCCGTGGATTCCGTCTTTTCCGCTCCCGGGTTGTCAGCGTCATCGTCCGAATCTGCTCGGCTCTTTGGCGACCGTGTACGCAGTCTGAGGCGCGCTGCCGCATCCAGAGTATTGTCGATACCCACGAGCAGACAGGGGGTAAGAATCAGCGTCAGCACCGTGGCAAACGTCAGCCCGCCTGCGATGGCCGTGGACAACTGCGTCCACCACTGCGACGCCGGCGCACCTACCGTGAGCGTCCGGTCAATCAGGTCAAAGTTGAGCTGAAGCACCATGGGCAGAAGGCCCAGCACTGTGGTAATCGACGTCAGCAGCACCGGTCTGAGCCTCTGGGCCGCCGTTTTGATCGCTGCGTGGTAGGGCGAGTCGCCCTGGCTCTTCAACAGATTATACGTATCGATCAGTACGATGTTGTTATTCACCACGATGCCTGCCAAGGCGATAATGCCGACACCGACCATGACTACTCCGAAGGGTTCACCCGTGATCAGCAGGCCCAGCAGCACACCGGCCGAAGACAGCACTATCGCGCTCATGATCAGCAGCGCCTGATACAGGCTGTTGAACTGGGTAACCAGTATGATGAACATCAGGAAGATGGCGGCCCCGAATGCTACCGACAGGAACTGTCCGGCTTCCTGCTGTTCTGCCTGGTCGCCCGCGTACTCCGTGGTGATATCCGGATGAATTTCGCCGCTGTTCCGGAGCCGGGTCAGCTCGGAATTGAGTGAGGTGATGAGCTGATCGACGGCTTCTCCCGGTGCCGCATTGGATTCAATGGTAAACGTCAGCTCCCCATCGGTGCGCAGCACATCGCCATCGGGTTGCTGTGCCCGGCGCTCGATAAAACTCGATAACGGGACCTGGGCTCCATTGGCAGTGACAGTGAGCCGTTCGATCTGATCAAGGTCCCGACCGTTGAACGGGTAGCGCAGGCGTATATCCAGCTCTTCATCCGTATCCGCAGGGCGATAACTGCCGATTGTCACACCGGTGGTGAGCATCTGCATGGCCGCGCCGACTGCACTCAGGTCTGCGCCCAGGCGGCTGGCTTCCTGTCGATCCACATCAATTCGCCACTCAAGACCGTCGAGCGGCAGATTGTTGGAAACGTCGACGAACCGGGCGTCGCTGTTGAGCGCCCCTGTTATCGCCTCAACAGCGCGCATGAGTGCCGGCCGATCCGGCCCGGACACCTCCATCTGTATATCAACGCCAGCCGTGGGCCCCATCGCCAGGGGCTGTCGCTCTACGATGATCCCAGGTATGTCACGACTGCGTTCAACAATTTCATTCATCACCTGCAGGGCAGTACCCCGATGCTGCCAGTTCACCAGTTCCAGTTGCAGAACGCCGATGGTGTCGGCCGACTGGTTCTGGATTTCATCGGCCGAGGTAAGCGTATTCACGGCCTTGATTTCCGGCATGGACAGCACGCGCGACTCCACCGCGCTGACCAGGCGGTCGCGTTCCTCGAGGGCCAGGTTGCCGCGTGCCCGAACCACGACGTTGCCGAAGTCGGAATCGATTTCCGGGAAGAATTCGACACCGTTGCCATGCTCCGCGTAAAGATAACCCAGGCTGGCAATGGCGAAGATAACCACTCCTAATACGAGCAGGGGAACTTTCAGCAGTTTGCTCAGGGTCCATACGTAAGCTCCGGCGAAACCCCGCATGCGGTGGATATTCCCCTGGCTGGCTGCCACCAGGTTGTTCAGTTTGCGCCGCGACATGGGTGAGGCCTTGCCGAACAGTGAGCCCAGCGTCGGGATAATAATCAATGCCACAACCAGTGAACTGCCCAGCGTCAGTATAACGGTGAGCGGAAGGTACCCCATGAAATCACCGACAATACCGGGCCAGAACAGCAGCGGCAGAAAAACCGCAAGGGTGGTGGCGGTGGAGGCGATCACGGGCCATGACATACGCGTCGCCGCTTCACGGAATGCTTCCTTTCGGGACACCCCTTCGCTCAGGCGACGATCAGCGTACTCGACCACAACAATGGCCCCGTCCACGAGCATGCCAATGCTCAGAATCAGCGCGAACAGAACGATGATGTTGAGCGACTGGTTCATCATTGACAGCAGCAGAATACCGGCCAGAAAAGAGGTCGGTATGGCAATGCCGACCAGCAGGGATGAGCGGATACCCAATGCCCAGAGCATGACAATGACGACCAGAATGGTGGCCAGGCCAACGTTGTTGAACAGGTCACTCAGTGTCTGCTCAATCATCGTAGAGCGGTCACCGGTGTAGGCCAATTGCAGGCCCTCGGGCCATTCGCTCTTTGAGGCTTCCACAATGGCCTTCACTGCTGTAACCGTATCGATGATATTGGCGCCGGTGCGTTTGGTCACCTCAAGCGTGACGGCGGGCTGGCCGTTGACCCGGGAAAACTGCTCGTAGTCCGCGTAGGTACGCTGCCCAATGGCGATGTCCCGGAATCGGACGACCGTATCTTCTGTTGCCTTGATCGGCAGGTTGAGAATGTCATCCTCGGACTCGATCAGGCCCGGTACCTTGAGTGAGAAGCGCCCGGCGCCGGTATCCAGGTTGCCGGCGGTGACCAACTGGTTATTACGACGAACCTGCTGAATAACCTGCTCATTCGACAGGTTGTAGCTCGCCATCATGGCGGGGTCGATCAGGATTTCGGCAATTTCTTCCCGTATACCGCGAATGGGCGCTTCGAGAACGGTATTCAACCCTTCAATACGGTCCTGCAGAAGCTCGGCAATGTTGTATAGAACCCGGTCGTCCAGCTCACCGTACAGGTTGATGTTTATGATCGGGAACAGGGCAAGGTTGACCTCGTTCACCGTCGGTTCGTCTGCTCCGGAAGGGAGGCTGGCCTTGGCCTTGTCCACTTCGCGGCGCACATCGTCGAGCGCCTGGTCTATATCCACGCCGCTCTGGAACTCGAGCGTGATCGAGGCATGGCCCTGCGAAGCCGCCGAAGAATATTGGTCGAGACCCTCTATACCCTGTATTTCCTGGGTTATCGGGCTGACCAGCATCCGGTCGGCGTCCTGCGGCGAGATGCCTTCCATGTTCACCGACACGTAAACGATCGGAACGGTTATATCCGGCTCCGCTTCGCGGGGAATGGTCTGGAACGCCATAACACCGGCAACAACCACCAGCAGAAACAGCAGTACGACCGTTCTGGCACGACCGAGAGCTGCGTTGATCAATGCGCCCATAGTCAGTCAGCCTCAGTCTGTCACAGACAGATCGGTTCGGGTGGCGGTGGCCGGTACCGGGTCAACCCTTTCACCAGCCTGAACAAAGCCCTGGCCCACTGTAATCAAGCGAGTGCGATCGGGCAGCCCCGTTACCCAGACCCCCGAAGGCGTTGACTGCACCATGTTGACCGGTGTCGAGACCACCCGATTTTCCGAATCCACGTGCTTGAGCGCCAGATTCCCGTCCGGGTCCAGGCTCAGCAGGGCCGGCGATACAAAGTGTGCCTGCACGGAATCCAGCGGAAAGCGAATTTCAGCGGTCACACCGGCCACGTCCGGTGCCGCTTCTGTGGCTTCAACCTCCACGGTAAAAGAGCGTGTAGCGGCGCGGGCGCGGGAGCTTATCTGGGTGATTCGTGCGGCAAAGGTTTCTCCGGTGATCAGCGTCACCTCGGCAGGATTACCAACCACCAGCTCGCTGATGTCTGCCTCCGGGACCTGCGCTGTGGCATTCAGCGGGTCATATTCAAGAATGACGGCAATATCGGCCCCGGGCGACAGATAGCTGCCGACCGTCACGGGCAGTTCTTCAATGACACCACCAAACGGCGCGTTGACCGTGGTGCGCTCGAGCTGCACTTCGATGCTACGGCGATTGGCGATGGCCTGCTCCAGTGCGGCTTCGGCGGCGCGCTGATCAGTGCGATTCTGCAGGCCCCGTTCTACCAACTGATTCATTGCATTCAGGTCGGCCTCACGCTGGCGTTCCGTCGCCCGCGCAGAGCGCAATTGATCGCGCAGGTCGCCCTCGTCAAGGCGCACGAGCAGATCGCCGGCATCGACCCGCTGGCCCTGCTCGACGGCCAGGGCTTCCACTTCTCCCGTGATTTGGGCGCGGACCACCACTTCCCGGTTAACGCGGGTTTCACCATTGACCTGCAATGTCCGTTCAACGGTGCCGGTTTCCACCGCCGTTATTTCGACCCGTGTCAGGCGGTCGTCTGCCGGAGCCTGGACCGATTCCGGTGGTGCCGGCTCGGTGTCCAGCCCGGAATACATCCACGCACCGAGGGCACCCAGAAGGATCAGTGCCAGTATCTGGCCGAAGAATTTTGCCATGGTAGAGCCGGTTCCCCAGTTGTAACAAAGACAGCGTACATGTGGCGCGGTAGTATACGGGCCCACATATCCTGCGATCATGACAGATATCATGCCAACACTTTCTTTACAATCAATCGGTCATGCCTACGGAGCAGCGCCGGTTCTTTCCGGCGTCGAATGGCGACTCGATCAACCAGAGCGAATCTGTCTGGTGGGTCGCAATGGCGAGGGGAAAAGCACATTGCTGCGGCTGCTGGCCGGTCTCGAAACGCCGGATGAGGGTGAGTTGCAGTGGTCCCCCGGTACGGTACTCGGCTACGTTGAGCAGCCATTGCCCGCAGCTGAGGCCCGAACGGTCAGAGAGTTCGTCCTCAGTGGCGCCGGCGAGGCCGGTGAGGTCCTGTTCCGGTACGAGCAGGCACTGGCAGTGGATCCGACGGGGTCAGATGTCATGCGGCTGCAGCAGTGGATTGACGATCATCAGGCCTGGAGCCTGTCGAGCCGGGCGGATGCGCTACTGGAGCGTGCCGGACTCAATGGGGCGGCTTCCGTGGGCTCACTGTCCGGCGGTTGGCGACGCAAAGCCATGCTGACGCGGGCCATGGTTTGTGAGCCCAATGTGCTGCTGCTGGATGAGCCGACCAACCACCTGGATATCGGCAGCATAGAATGGCTCGAGAATGAGCTGCGGGAATTCTCCGGGCTCCTCATCTTTATCAGTCATGATCGACATTTCATCGATCAGGTCGCCCAGAGCATTGTCGAGCTGGACCGCAGTGAGTTGTTCCGACACCCGGTACCTTATCAGGCATTTCTGGACAGTCGGGCTGAGCGGCTGCGGGTTGAAGCCGAGCAGAATGCGGAATTCGATCGCAAACTGGCGCAGGAGGAACGCTGGATAAGGCAGGGAATAAAGGCCCGGCGGACCCGCAACGAAGGGCGAGTGCGTCGGCTGGAGGCGCTGCGACGTCAGCGTGCCCAGCGGCGTGAGGTGGGTGGACAGGCTCGCATGGAGGTACAGTCCTCGGGGCAGAGCGGCAAGCAGGTGTTTGACCTCGACGCTGTGTCGTTTGGTTATGGCCATCACCGGATTGTCGATTCGCTCACTACGGTTGTTCAGCGTGGGGATACTCTGGCTCTGGTCGGAGACAACGGCGTAGGCAAGACAACGCTGATCCGGTTGTTGCTGGGTGATCTGGAGCCGGACGCGGGCACGATCAAACGCGGAACGCGACTCGAGATTGCCTATTTTGATCAGGGGCGGCATCAACTGGACCCGGATAAATCGCTTATGGATACCGTCGCGGAAGGGCGGTCGTTCATCGACATCAATGGCCGGCAACTGCATGTCGTAAGCTGGTTGGAACGCTTTCTGTTTTCGCCCTCGCAGGCGCGCAGCCCGGTCAGTACGCTGAGCGGCGGTGAAGCCAATCGCCTGCTGCTGGCACGGCTGTTCAGCCAACCGGCCAACCTGCTCGTGCTGGATGAGCCAACCAACGACCTTGATATTGACACGCTGGAGTTGCTGGAAGAACTGATCATCGAATTCCCGGGCACGGTCATTCTGACCAGCCATGACCGCTATTTCGTTGATAATGTCGCGACCCTCGTCTGGGGTATGCCAGGAGGCGGAAGTGTGGTGCCGGTTATTGGCGGGTATCGGGAGTGGTCTGAATGGCTGCAGCGTCGTCCGCCCAGAGTGAAGGAAAAAATCGACACACCGCGGGAGGCATCGTCCCCCGGGAGCAGCTCAGCCGGTCAGCAGAACAGCAAACCTGCCCGGCGCAATGGCAAACTGAGTTATAAAGTACAGCGCGAATATGATGCCTTGCCGGCACAGATTGAAACGCTGGAGCATCGTATTGCAGAACTGGAGGCTGAAACGTCCGATCCGGCGTTCTACGAGAACAGCCACGACCACGTTCAGGAGCGCCTGAACGCCCTGCAGCGGGAGCAGGAAGCGTTGGATAATGCCATGGAGCGTTGGCTGGAACTGGAAGAGCAGGTAAGCGGATGAGCCTGGAATGGGTTGTGGCACTGGTACTGATGCTGAGCGGATTGGGTGCGTACTTCTGGGCGCGCCCAACCGCGACCGAACGCCGGTTGACGCAGATCCGCGCGCAGGCAATGCGCAGCGGCCTGTCACTGACCACACTCCATGTCCCGGACTGGAGCATCAGCGGGAGGGTGAACCAGGCGACACACATGATCACCGGCTACCGATTGCGGGAGGAGCGCCACAAAGGCCCCTTTTTCTCGGCCATGCGGACCAGCGGCAATGCCGGCCAGGACCTTCCTGAGGGTTGGGAGTGGCTGGAAACGGACTATCGGGCACTTGGCACACAGCTGCGACAGATTGTGGCATTATCAGTGGCAGAGCTGCCGGACTGGGTCAGCCTGGTCAGTGCCACTCCCCGTGGATGGGTGCTGGCGTTTGACGAACGAACGCCGGAGCAGGTCGACGAGGTTCGACGGATTCTGGATGAGCTATCCCGACGCACCGACTTCCGTTCGTGATCTTCGCTCAATAAAACCCGCTGTAGGGGCGTGTCCTTGAGCCTGCAGGCAAGGGAACGCCAGTGGCCGTTGACTTGGCACTTATTTATGAACAGTCTGCCCGCATAACGTCTGAACAGTCCCCCGCGGGCGCCGGTTGCGCCGGGGGTATGGGAAAGGTGCGCGTGGCCGGGAGCAGGTGGCGTTTGGCAAACAGCGTCCGGCACGGCCGAACCGATGGGAGAGCGAACCAATGATTTACGAGGGTAAGGCAATATCCGTCAGCCGGCGCGAGGATGACATCGCGCACATGGTGCTTGATCTGTCCGGCGAGTCGGTCAACAAGTTCAACCGGCTGACACTGGAAGACCTGGACCATGCCGTTCAGGCACTGGGCGCCGAGAAATCCCTTCGTGGTCTGGTGATCACCAGCGCCAAGGAGGCTTTTGTCGTCGGTGCGGACATCACCGAATTTCTCGGAATGTTCCAGGCGCCCGAAGACGAGCTGATCCAGAACCTGATGCGCACGAATGGCATTTTTTCGGCGTTGGAAGACCTGCCGTTCCCGACGGTTGCAGCCGTGAACGGGCTGGCGCTGGGCGGCGGCTTTGAAGCCTGTCTGGCCTGCGACTACCGGGTACTCTCGACGGCGGCCCGGGTCGGCCTTCCGGAAGTGAAACTCGGTATATTTCCGGGCTTCGGAGGCACCGTTCGACTGTCGCGGTTGATCGGCGCCGATAACGCCATAGAGTGGATCTGCACCGGCAATGAGCAGTCCGCCGAGCAGGCCCGCAGGATGGGCGCGGCGGATGCAATCAGCGAACCCGACCAGTTGCTCGATCATGCCATCAGACTGATTGAGCGAGCCGTCAATGGCGACATCAATTATCAGGAGCGCCGGGAGACCAAAAAGGGGCCTCTCCGGCTGAACAATATCGAAAGCATGATGGTGTTTGAGACCGCCAAAGGGTATATCGCCGGAAAGGCCGGCCGGAATTACCCGTCTCCGGTCGAAGCGGTCAAGACGATTCAGAAGCATGCCGGGCTTCACAGGGACGATGCGCTCAAGGTAGAGATTCGTAACTTCACAAAAATGGCGCGTGGGCCGGTCGCCCAGAACCTGGTAACCCTGTTCCTGAACGACCAGGCGCTCAAGAAATCGGCCCGTAACTGGGCGGATCAGGCCAGGCCCGTTGCTACGGCCGCGGTTCTGGGTGCCGGCATCATGGGCGGTGGTATCGCCTACCAGAGCGCCTCCAAAGGCATCCCGGTCTACATGAAGGACATCAATAATGACGGTCTGCAGGCCGGGCTGGATGAAGCCGCCAAACTGCTGCGCAAGCAGATTGACCGGGAAAAGATTGATGTAGAGGAAATGGGCAATGTGCTGAATCGCATACGGCCGGTTCTGAGCTTCGGTGATTTCGACCAGGTCGATCTGGCCGTCGAGGCGGTGGTCGAGAACCCGAAAGTCAAGCATGCGGTTCTTGCGGAGGCCGAAGCGGCTATGCCGGAGCACGCAATTCTGGCCAGTAACACCTCGACAATATCCATCAATTCGTTGTCTGAAGCACTGAAAGACCCATCACGTTTCTGCGGCATGCACTTTTTCAACCCCGTCCATCGGATGCCGCTGGTTGAGGTGATCCGCAGCCGTCACAGCTCGGAAGAGACCATTGCCACTGTGGTTGACTATGCCCGGCGTTTAGGGAAGTCGCCGATCGTTGTCAATGACTGCCCCGGCTTCTATGTCAATCGTGTGTTGTTCCCGTATTTCGCCGGGTTCGCCATGCTGGTGCGCGACGGCGTCGATTACCGCACGATAGACCGGGTCATGGAAAAATTCGGCTGGCCGATGGGGCCGGCCTATCTGCTGGATGTGGTCGGCCTGGACACCGCAGTGCATGCCCAGGCAGTGATGGCCGAGGGCTTTCCGGACCGGATGGCACAGGATTTTCGCTCTGCCATGCACGAGCTGTTCGAGGATGGTCGCAAGGGCCAGAAGAACGGCCAAGGCTTCTACAAATACGAGAACGACAAGAAAGGGCGGCCGAAGAAAGTGGAAGACCCTGCAGCGCTGGAAAAGGTCAGCGCGATGGCAACCGGGTCAAAAACGCTCGAAGAACAACAGATTATTGATCGCATGATGCTCCCGATGTGCATCGAGGTGGCACGGTGTCTGGAAGAGGACATTGTCGGCAGCCCGCAGGACGCGGATATGGGGCTGATCTACGGCCTTGGCTTCCCGCCTTTCCGGGGTGGTGTGCTCAAGTACATGGATGACCGTGGTCTGGCCGACATCGTGGCCGGCGCCGATGCGTTGCAGCAACTGGGTCCGTTGTATCAGGCGACAGACCGGATGCGGACAATGGCCGCCAGCGGCGACTCCTACTACCAGCGCTGATTGGGACCGACTTCACAGGAGAATTACCGATGACACTGAAACCGAACGATGCAGTGATTGTGGATTTCATTCGGTCACCAATGGGCCGCTCGAAGGGCGGCAGCCTTCGGTTCACGCGTGCGGAAACGCTGAGTGCGAGGCTCGTGGATGGCCTGCTGGACCGGAATCCATCAGTCGCCGGAGAGGATTTCGACGATGTAATCTGGGGCTGCGTGAATCAGACGCTCGAGCAGGGCTGGAATATGGCACGGTTCATGGAGTTGCTCAGCCGCCTGCCGCATACCGTACCGGCACAGACGATAAGCCGGCTGTGTGGCTCGTCCATGTCGGCGCTGCACATAGCGACGGCCAATATTCAATCCGGCAATGGTGAGCAGTTTCTGATCGGCGGCGTTGAGCACATGGGCCACCTCGAAATGATGCACGGGGTGGATCCGAACCCCATGCTGAGCACCAAGGTCGCCAAGGCATCCGGCATGATGGGATTGACGGCGGAGCTGCTGGGCAAGATGCACGGCATATCGCGCCAGCAACAGGATGAATTCGCTCTGCGGTCACATCAGTTGGCGCATGAAACCCGCGAGAGTGGTGGTTTCAATAATGAAATTTTGCCGATGCAGGGCCATGATGAGCAGGGCGTGCCATACCTGATGCGCCAGGATGAAACCATTCGTCCGGACACCACGCTCGAGAAGCTGCAGGCACTGAAGCCGGTGTTTGATCCGAAAGACGGTACCGTCACGGCCGGCACATCATCGCAGATCACAGACGGTGCGTGCGCCATGTTGGTCATGTCCTGGCATCAGGCCCAGAAGCTGGGCCTGAAACCACGCGCGGTCGTGCGGTCTATGGCACTGGCCGGTGTTGATCCTTCGATTATGGGCTACGGCCCGGTGCCGGCTTCGAAGAAAGCACTGAAGCAGCTCGGAATGACAGTGGACGACCTCGATTACATCGAGTTGAACGAGGCATTTGCAGCGCAGTCGCTGCCGGTACTGAAGGACCTCAAATTACTGAACCGCATGCATGAGAAAGTCAACGTGCACGGTGGCGCAATTGCTCTGGGTCATCCCTTCGGATGCAGCGGTGCGCGAATCACCGGAACGCTGTTGAATGTGCTGGAACAGAAAGATGCGCAACTGGGGCTGGCTACCATGTGTATCGGACTGGGGCAGGGTATAGCCACTGTAATCGAGCGAGTCTAGCGGGCGGGTTGCTGCCGCCCAATGTCCGGGCTGGCTTCCGCGTCACGGGCCATTTCATCGGCCGCCTCGTCGAGTTGTTCATCGGTGAGGCGGTTCGAACGGGCCGCCTCTTTGGCTTCCTCCAGCGCCTCTGCCTGCTCTCTGGTGTTGCCGCCGGCATCGAACTCGTCGAGGAAATCTTCGTCCACTTCCGTGGTGTAGATACCGGAGATCATTTTCGAGATACGCTTGATCATGCTCGAGCGTTCCGGGAAGTTCAGCCGGCTGGCAATCAGCGTGTCCTTGGCATGCTTGAAGTAGGACGCCGCGCTCATGCGGTCCTGATCCTTCAGTAACTGTCGGCCATGCTGGACATAGGTATTCACCTCCGTTTTCAGCATGATCACACTGAGGCGCTTCGTGTGGTCGGCTGCCTCGGTCTCCATCATGTAGCCCTGGCTCTGCATCAGACGAATCAGTTTCATTGCCTTGAACAGATGCTTTTTCATGTAGTTCACTTCGGCATCTGTCGTCGGCAGGGCGGTTTCACGGCGTTCAAGCGCATCGGGCAGGTCTTCCTTGAACCCCTCGGCCGTTGCTAGCTCACCATCTCCGTCGTGTCCGGCGATGATTTCCATACGTTGGCGAATCTGGTGGAGGCGGAATTCCGTAACTGCCTGCAGGAGTGGTGCGTTACCGTCGTATCTCAGCAGCGCCGCACTGATTTCGGCAATCTCATTGAGCCTGTACTTTATCTGTCGCGCCCGCTGCTTTCGTTCGACTTCTTCACGGTGTTTATCAGATGCTCTGCGCGCCAGCCATATGGCACCGATCATGATTCCAGTAAAGAGAAGAATGAGGATGGTCAGCAGCATCGGCAGGCCATTAGCGTCCGGTATTAATTTGATGGTAGTGGGTTGACCTGTGAAGCGCAAATGGTTATACCTCGCCGCCTTTATCGTCCAGTAATTCAGGAATCTGACCAGTCCTATGGGTAAGTCACTCGTCATTGTGGAGTCACCTGCTAAGGCCAAGACCATCAACAAGTATCTGGGGAACCAGTACATTGTTAAGTCAAGCATTGGCCATATTCGTGACTTGCCGACATCGGGGCAGGGGAAAAAGGCGGATCCCAAGGAGCGCGCGCGCCAGGCAGCCGCCACGAGGGCGTTGCCGCCGGAAGAGAAAGCCCGGTACAAAAAGGAACGCGCACACCGGCAACTCATCGAACGCATGGGCGTCAATCCGGAGCAGGACTGGTCCGCGCACTATGAGATTCTGCCTGGCAAGGAGAAGGTGGTTGAGGAGTTGCGTCGGCTGGCCCGGGATGCCGACCAGATCTACCTCGCGACCGACCTGGACCGTGAGGGGGAGGCGATCGCCTGGCATCTCAAGGAGGCCATAGGCGATGTCGCACCCTACAAGCGGGTTGTCTTCAGTGAAATCACCAAGCGTGCGATTCAGGAAGCGTTCGCCAACCCGGGAGAACTCAATCAGAGTCGAGTGAACGCGCAACAGGCACGACGATTTCTCGATCGTATCGTCGGTTACATGGTGTCGCCCCTGCTCTGGAAGAAAATTGCACGAGGCCTGTCTGCCGGCCGTGTCCAGAGTGTCGCTGTCCGGTTGATCGTGGAACGGGAGAAGGCAATTCGGCAGTTTGTGCCGGAAGAGTACTGGACGACCCAGGTCAACAGCAGCACCCCGGAGGCGGAAGCACTGCCGCTTCAGGTCGCCCGATTCGCAGGTCGGGACTACCGGCCGACCAATGAAAGCGATACACGCAAGCACGAAGCGGCATTGCAGAATACTGCGCTGTCAGTGTCGGATCGGACCGACAAACCGACGCGCTCACGGCCGTCACCGCCCTTTATTACCTCCACGCTGCAGCAGGCGGCCAGCAACCGCCTGGGCTTCAGTGTCAAGAAGACGATGATGATGGCCCAGCGGCTGTACGAAGCCGGCCATATTACCTATATGCGGACCGATTCCACCAATCTCAGTGGCGATGCGGTCGCCGGGGTCCGCCAGTTGATTGAGGACGAATACGGAACGCCCTACCTACCTGAGCAACCGAACCGTTACTCCAGTCAGGAAGGCGCTCAGGAAGCGCACGAGGCGATCCGGCCGACCGACGCGCGAAAGCGGGCGGCCGCGCTCAGTAATCTCGAGCAGGATGCCATTCGCCTGTACGACCTGATATGGCGCCGTTTTGTTGCCTGTCAGATGACGCCCGCAGAGTACCTCAGTTCCACAATTCGCGTGGATGCAGGCGATTATGAGTTGCGTGCAAAAGGCCGCATTCTGAAATTTGATGGCTATACCCGCGTCATGTCGGTACCAAAGAGCAATGAAGACGTGGAGTTGCCGGATGTAGCGGTGGGGTCGTCGCTGACACTGGAGAGCCTGGCCAGTGAACAGCATTTCACCAAGCCGCCGGCTCGGTTTACCGAAGCCTCACTGGTCAAGGAACTCGAAAAGCGGGGCATCGGGCGACCCTCCACTTACGCGTCCATTATTTCTACCATACAGGACCGTGGTTACGTTCGGGTTGAGAATCGCCGGTTCTATGCCGAGAAAATGGGTGAGATCGTCACCCACCGACTGGCTGAGAGTTTCCGGGATGTCATGAGCTATGACTTCACGGCGCGCATGGAGGAAAACCTCGACCAGATTGCCCAGGGCGAGAAGGACTGGAAAAAAGAGCTGGATGCCTTTTACGATGATTTTCGCTCCAGCCTTGAACAGGCCGAAGATGATGATGCGGGTATGCGCGCGAACACGCCCACGGAAACTGACATTCCGTGCCCGAACTGTGAACGGCCGATGTTGATTCGCACCGGCAGCACGGGCGTTTTCCTGGGCTGCTCTGGATATAACCTGCCACCAAAGGAACGCTGCAAGCAGACGCTGAATCTGCTGCCCGCCGATGAATTCGTAGAGCAGCAGGACGACGAGGCGGAGGCTCGGGAGTTGCGCCAGAAGCGGCGCTGTGACAAATGCGGAGCATCGATGGATGCCTATATCATCGACGAACACCGCAAACTGCACATCTGCGGCAACAACCCGGATTGCGACGGATTTGACCTTGAGGCCGGAAAATTCCGGCTCAAGGGCTACGAGGGTCCGACTCTGGAGTGCGACAAGTGCGGCTCGGAAATGCAGCTCAAGACGGGCCGGTTCGGCAAGTACTTTGATTGCACGAACGCTGAATGCCGCAATACCCGCAAACTGCTGCGCAGCGGCGAACCGGCACCACCGAAAATGGACCCGGTTCCCATGCCGGAATTGAAGTGCCAGAAAGTCGATGACACATACGTGCTGCGTGACGGCGCAGCAGGCCTGTTTCTTGCCGCAAGTCAGTTCCCGAAGAACCGTGAGACCCGGGCCCCTTTCCTGAAGGAGATACTTCCGCACGAAAAGGAGATCGACTCCAAATACAGCTATCTGTTCTCCGGCCCGACTGAGGACGACGATGGCAATCCGTCGCTGATCCGTTTTGCGCGAAAGACCCAGGAACACTATCTGTCGTCAGAGAAGGACGGCAAAGACACGAAATGGCGTGCCTACTACCGCAATGGCAAATGGGTCACCGAGAAAGCAGCAGCCAGGCCAAAGACGCGTAAACCGGCAGCCGGCCGGAAGCGGCGGAAAGCCTGACCCCCGCCTGTTTTGAGCGCACAAAAAAAGGGCCGACTGGCCCTTTTTTACAACCCCCCGAATCTACTTGCCGGGGTAGGGCCGCTTCGTGGCCCCGGTGTATAGCTGCCGGGGGCGACCGATACGATAGGAGCCTTCGACCAGTTCTTTCCAGTGCGCTATCCAGCCCGGTGTACGACCGATTGCAAAAATCACTGTGAACATGGAGGTCGGAATCCCCATGGCGCGCAGGATTATGCCTGAGTAGAAGTCGACATTCGGATACAGCTTACGCTGAATGAAGTAGTCGTCCTCCAGCGCAATTTTCTCGAGACGGCGCGCGATCCGCAGCAGCGGGTCATCGCCCAGCCCCAGTTCCTCGAGCACATTGTCGCAGTGCTTTTTCATGACCTTGGCACGCGGGTCGTAGTTTTTGTACACCCGGTGTCCGAAGCCCATCAACCGGAACGGGTCTTCCTTATCTTTTGCCTTGTCGATATAGCGTTCAATCTGGGATTCATCGCCGATTTCCTCCAGCATCGACAGCACCGCCTCATTTGCACCGCCGTGGGCCGGGCCCCAGAGCGCTGCGATTCCCGCCGAGATACAGGCAAATGGATTCGCGCCGGTGGAACCGGTCAAACGTACGGTCGAGGTCGACGCGTTCTGCTCATGATCCGCATGGAGAATGAAAATCTTGTCCATGGCGCGGGCGAGCACCGGGTTGACCTGGTATTCCTCACACGGATTGGCAAACATCATGTAGAGGAAATTGCTGGCGTAATCCAGATCATTGCGCGGGTAGTTGAACGGCTGGCCAATGGTGTACTTGTAGACCATTGCGGCAATCGTCGGCATCTTGGAAATCAGCCGGTGAGCCGTCACCTCGCGGTGTTCGGGGTTCGAGTTGTCGAGTGAATCGTGATAGAAAGCGGCGAGCGCGCCCACGACGGCAACCATGATGGCCATCGGGTGCGAATCCCGGCGGAACCCATGGAAAAAACTGTGAATCTGCTCATGGACCATGGTGTGGTGGGTCACCATGTCCTTGAAATGATCGAGCTCCTTGCTGTCGGGCAGTTCGCCGTAGAGCAGCAGATAGCAGGTTTCCAGATAATCCGCATTATCGGCGAGCTCTTCAATCGGGTAGCCACGGTGCAGCAGGGTACCCTTGCCACCATCAATATAAGTGATCTCGGACTCGCAGGCTGCAGTGGACACAAAGCCCGGGTCATAGGTGAACACCCCCTTTTTGACCAGGCCACGAACGTCGATCACGTCGGGGCCGAGAGTGCCTTCATAGATCGGCAGTTCAATCGGATCCATGCCGTCTATGGTCAGGGTTGCTTTCTTGTCTGCCATGGGGCCTCCTGAGGCTCAATGTCGTATTGTTTGTCCGCGCCATCGATCCGACGAAGCCGGGGATCTGATGGTGCCGGAAATCGGTTGAGTCGAATAGTAACAGAAAATAACAACAGAGCTTTGAAAAAGTGGCACAACTATAGGAAGCGCGTGGCCCATGTCAATTCACCGGAACGACTCAGACGCTCGCATGCATTCGTTAAAATGATGTGAATCCACGGATGTCTGGCCTGTCAGGCCCAGTGGCGGACTTTATTTGTATTTGTAACACCGGCTATAACCTGAACTAATAATACAGATTGAAGATTGAGCACCTGCGAGGTTTGTAATCCAGAATGGTGGTCACTATAATCGCACAACCTTTACGAACCTGTGAAAGTCCATACTACTGGGCATTGATCAGGGTTCAGCCCACAAAGCATCAAGGATCGGTGGGCGCGGATGACACTGGCACGTGTGTCCGACCTGTCGACATCTGGTGTGGCCCAACAACCGAGAGAGTGTCTTAAGCCGTGAAAGCAGACAGACCTGTAAATCTTGACCTATCGACTATTTCCTTTCCTCTTACCGCTATCACATCAATTATCCACCGAATTTCCGGTGTGATCTTTTTTGTGGCGGCAGCCTTTGCCGTGTGGTTTCTTCAGGCATCGCTGGGGTCTCCGGCCGGTTTCGACCGGGCCATGGCGGCGGCTGATCACTGGCTGGCAAAACTCATTATCTGGGGTTCGCTGTCGGCACTGGCCTATCATTTCGTCGCCGGCATCAAGCACCTGGTCATGGACCTGGGCTTCGGGGAGACCCTGGAAGGCGGGCACAGGTGGTCAGTGGCGACCGTGGCCGTAAGTATTGTTCTGATTGTTCTCGCGGGGGTGTGGGTATGGTAAAGATCATCTCGAGTCTCACCGCCAACGGAGTGGCTGACTGGGCGGTCCAGCGCGTCTCCGCTGTGGTGTTGGCGCTCTATTCGCTGTTTCTGGTGGTGTTCCTGCTGTCTGTCCCGGAGCTGACATACGATGCCTGGGCCGGCCTGTTTGCCCAGATGTGGATGAAGCTGTTTACCCTGCTGGCATTGCTGGCTTTTGTCGGTCACGCCTGGGTGGGTCTCTGGACGGTCACCACGGATTATCTTCACCGCACGACGGTCCGGGTGAGTGTTCAGCTCGCCGTGGCCCTGGTTCTGTTCGTGTATTTTGTGCTGGCTTTCGATGCTGTGTGGGGTGTGTAACCGATGACGAATTTGCGAACCATGGATTTTGACGCGGTCATTATCGGCGGCGGCGGCTCCGGGCTGCGGGCTTCACTGCAACTGGCAGAGTCCGGCCTCAAGACGGCGGTGGTGTCAAAGGTGTTTCCGACCCGGTCACACACGGTGTCTGCTCAGGGCGGTATAACCTGTGCCATTGCCAGCGACGACCCGAATGATGACTGGCGCTGGCACATGTATGACACGGTGAAGGGCTCTGATTACATCGGTGATCAGGAAGCCATCGAATATATGTGCAGTGTCGGCCCGCAGGCGATTTTCGAACTGGACCATATGGGCCTGCCGTTCTCACGGACAGAAAATGGCCGTATCTATCAGCGCCCGTTCGGCGGTCAGTCAAAGGATTACGGTAAGGGAGGGCAGGCAGCCCGGACCTGTGCGGCTGCCGATCGAACCGGGCATGCACTGCTGCACACTCTGTATCAGAGTAACCTGAAGGCCGGCTGTGAGTTTCTGAACGAGTGGTATGCAATCGACCTGGTGAAGAACCAGGACGGTGTTGTTGTTGGCACCACGGCGATCTGCCTCGAAACCGGCGAAACGGTATTCATCCGAGCCAAAGCCACTGTATTTGCGACCGGTGGTGCCGGCAGAATCTATGCGTCTACGACGAACGCACTGATCAATACCGGCGACGGCATCGGTATGGCGCTTCGCGCGGGCTTCCCGGTGCAGGATATGGAAATGTGGCAATTCCATCCGACCGGTATCCACGGTGCCGGCACGCTGGTTACGGAAGGCTGCCGCGGTGAAGGCGGCTACCTGGTGAACAAGGATGGCGAACGTTTCATGGAACGTTATGCACCGAATGCCAAGGATCTCGCAGGGCGCGATGTAGTGGCGCGTTCCATGATCCTCGAGATTCTTGAAGGCCGCGGCTGTGGCCCCGAAGGAGATCATGTCTACCTGAAACTGGATCACCTCGGCGAAAAGGTGCTCAACGAGAAGCTGCCGGGCATTCTGGAACTCTCGCGTACCTTCGCGCATGCTGACCCGGTCAAGGAACCGATTCCGGTGGTGCCGACCTGTCACTACATGATGGGTGGTATCCCGACCAATATCGGGGGTCAGGCGATTACCCAGGAAAAGGACGGCAATGACCGAATCGTCGAAGGGCTGTATGCCTGTGGCGAGGCAGCCTGTGTGTCCGTCCACGGGGCAAACCGTCTGGGTGGCAACTCGCTGCTCGACCTTGTGGTGTTCGGTCGTGCCGCCGGTATGCAGATCGAGAAATCCCTGCGCGAGGGCTATGAAGCACGCGCTGCGTCCGAGAGCGACATGGAGGCGGCCATGTCACGGCTCGACAGTCTCCAGAGCCGGCAGTCCGGTGAAAAAGTGGCAGACGTTCGGAAGGATCTGCAGAACACGATGCAACTCCACTTCGGTGTGTTCCGTGAAGGCAAGTCAATGACCGAAGGCCGCAAGAAGCTGGAAGAACTTCGGGAGCGTGTTAACAACGTCGCGCTCGAGGACCGGAGCATGGCCTTCAACACCGCACGCATCGAAGCGCTGGAACTCAGTAACCTGCTGGAAGTAGCAGAAGCAACTGCCATTGCCGCGGAGCAGAGAACGGAGAGCCGCGGCGCTCACGCGCGCGAAGATTACCAGGACCGCGATGATGAAAACTGGCTCTGCCATACCATGTATTACGCTGCGGACAAGTCTGTACACAAACGGGAAGTGAACCAGAAGCCGAAATCGGTTGAACCGTTCGAGCCCAAAGTGCGGACCTATTAATTGCAGCAGGAGAAGTCTGAAATGCTGGTATCTGTATATCGATACAACCCGGAAACGGACAAGAAACCCTACATGCAGGACTACAACATCGACATCCCTGAAGGCAAAGACCTCATGGTGCTCGATGTCATCAACCTGCTCAAGGAGCAGGATGCAACCTTGTCTTACCGTCGCTCCTGCCGGGAGGGCGTGTGTGGCTCGGACGGCATGAACATTAACGGCAAGAACGGGCTGGCCTGTATCACGCCGCTGTCGGAAGCGATGGGCAAGAAATCAAAACTGGTTCTCAGGCCGCTTCCGGGGCTGCCGGTTATCCGGGATCTGGTCATCGACATGTCCCTGTTCTACAAGCAGTACGAGAAGGTGCAGCCCTATCTCAAGAATGATGAGCCCGCCCCGGCAATTGAACGCCTGCAGTCACCGGAAGACCGGGCCAAGCTGGATGGTCTCTATGAGTGTATCCTCTGCGCGTGCTGCTCTACCTCCTGTCCTTCGTTCTGGTGGAATCCGGACAAGTTCGTGGGCCCGGCAGGGCTGCTGCAGGCGTACCGGTTCCTCGCAGACAGCCGGGATACGGCGACCGAGGAGCGGCTCGCTGATCTGGATGACCCCTTTAGTGTCTTCCGTTGTCGCGGTATCATGAACTGTGTGAACGTTTGTCCGAAAGGGTTGAACCCGACTCGGGCAATCGGCCACATACGCACCATGTTGTTAAAGGATGCGACCTGACCGGGTCGCTTTCTTTTATCTGAACCACCTGAAAAGGCCTGTCGTCTCATACTGGGGTTACTGAAAAATGACTGAAAGCACCATGGAGCAGCAGTGGGCGCTCTCGCACTTCGCCGGCGGCAACTCTGAGTACCTGGAGGAGTTGTTCGAAGCGTATCTGCAGGATCCCAACTCTGTTCCGGAACAATGGCGCAACGAATTTGACAAACTGCCGAGCGTAAACGAAGACGTTCGCACCGATACACCACACAAGCCGATCCGGGACCACTTCCTGGTCCTGGGTCAGTCCCGCGCCGGCGGGCGTGCCGGTTCGGTTGCTCCCAGTATTTCCTCGGACCATGAACGCAAACAGGTACTGGTGCATCAGCTGGGCACTGCCTATCGGTTCCGGGGTCACCAGGAAGCCAACCTCGATCCACTCGGGCTTCTCGAGCGGCCGCTGGTGCCCGATCTTGACCCCCGCTCGCATGGCCTGACAGAAGCCGACGAAGACACCGTATTCAACTGCAGCAATCTGTTCATCGGCAAGGATGAAGCGCCGCTCAAAGAGATTGTTAAAGCGCTTCGCGATACCTATTGCGGCAGTATCGGCGCCGAGTTCACCCACATCGTGGATACGGCCGAGCGCCGCTGGCTGGAGCACCGGCTGGAGTCGGTGCGTTCGAAGCCGAACTTCAGCCAGGATGCTCGCCTGCACATGTTCGAGCGTCTTACTGCGGCGGAAGGCCTGGAGAAGTACCTGGGGTCGAAGTACCCCGGCACCAAGCGATTCGGGCTTGAAGGCGCAGAAACCATGATTCCGGCCATAGATGAGCTGATTCAGCGCTGTGGTTCATACGGCACCAAGGAAATCGTCATCGGCATGGCCCACCGCGGCCGTCTCAATATGCTGGTCAATATCCTGGGCAAGAACCCGCGCGATCTGTTCGATGAGTTCGAAGGCAAATCCTTCCTGGATATGGGATCGGGTGACGTCAAATACCACCAGGGTTTCTCTTCGAATGTCATGACCACCGGTGGTGAAGTTCACCTGGCTCTGGCCTTCAATCCGTCGCACCTCGAAATTGCGGCGCCCGTGGTGGAAGGCTCCGTTCGGGCCCGCCAGGACCGCCGTGATGATCCGGGTGGTTCACTGGTGGTGCCGGTCAACATTCACGGTGACGCCTCCTTTGCTGGTCAGGGTGTGGTCATGGAGACGTTCCAGATGTCCCAGACCCGGGCATTCAAGACCGGCGGCACCATCCATTACATCATCAACAACCAGGTCGGCTTCACGACCTCCCGTCGCGAAGACATGCGCTCCACCGAGTACTGCACCGATATAGCGAAAATGGTGCAGGCGCCGATTCTGCATGTGAATGGAGATGATCCGGAAGCCGTTGTATTCGCAACGCAGCTCGCTGTCGATTTCCGCAATACGTTCCGCAAGGACATCGTTATCGACATCGTCTGTTACCGTCGCCGGGGTCATAACGAAGCCGACGAGCCGGCCATGACCCAGCCGGTCATGTACAATAAGATCAAGTCGCACAAATCGGCGCTGGAACAGTATGCCAGCCAGTTGGTTGACGAAGGTGTGTTGCAGAAAGATGACACCAAGCGGTTCTTCAACAACTATCGTGACGCACTGGACAACGGCGACCATGTGGCCAAGTCTCTGGTAAAAGAACCCAACACATCGCTCTTTGTTGACTGGACGCCCTACCTGAATCAACCGGTGATCGACTATCACGACACCTCGATTCCGCTGAAAGAGCTCCAGGAAATCGCCCGCGATATGAACCGTATCCCGGAAGCGCTGCCCCTGCAGAAGCAGGTGCAGAAAATTGTTGCTGACCGCGACAAGATGACGGCCGGGGCGACGCCGATCAACTGGGGCTACGCGGAAACGCTGGCCTATGCGACTCTGCTGAAGGAAGGTTATCCGATCCGGTTAACCGGCCAGGATTCCGGGCGCGGTACCTTTGCTCACCGTCACGCTGTCCTGCACAACGCCAAGAATGGCACACAGTACATTCCGCTGCAGAATCTGTCGGAAGACCAGCCGGCCTTCGATATTTATGACTCCTTCCTCTCTGAGGAGGCCGTGCTCGCCTTTGAATACGGCTACGCCACCACACGCCCGAATTCGCTGGTGATCTGGGAAGCCCAGTTCGGTGATTTTGCCAACGGTGCCCAGGTCGTCATTGACCAGTTCATCACCAGTGGTGAGCACAAATGGGGACGTCTCTGCGGCCTCGTATTGCTGCTGCCCCATGGCTATGAAGGGCAGGGACCCGAGCACTCATCAGCGCGTCTGGAGCGTTTCCTCCAGCTCTGCGCCGAGCAGAATATCCAGGTCTGTGTGCCGACCACGCCGGCGCAGGTCTACCACATGCTCCGCCGCCAGGCGAAACGCAACCTGCGTAAGCCGCTGGTCGTCCTGTCACCCAAGAGCCTGCTGCGTCACAAGGCCGCGGTGTCGAACCTGGAGGCTCTCGCGGATGGCCACTTCCATACCGTTATCGGTGAGGTGGACGAGAGCATCAAGGCCGAGCAGGTCCAGCGCGTCGTGCTCTGCTCGGGCAAGGTCTATTATGACCTGGCCGAATATCGCCGGACGGAGGAGATTACCAATGTGGCGATTGTGCGCATAGAGCAGTTGTACCCCTTCCCGGAGGAAGAACTGCAGAAGGCGCTGGCGCCCTATGTCAACCTGGAAGATGTGGTCTGGTGTCAGGAAGAACCGATGAACCAGGGCGCCTGGTACAGTAGTCAGCACCATATGCGCAATGTGGTCTCCCGGCACAACCCTGACAACGAACTGAACTATGCGGGGCGCGAAGCGTCGGCAGCACCGGCTGCCGGCTACATGAAGCTGCATCTTGAGCAGCAGAAGCGCCTGATTGAAGACGCATTGATCTACCCGAAAAAATAAGTACGCAGTGTACCGATACGGTTAAGGAATAAAGCATGGCAATTGAAATCAAAGCCCCACAGTTCCCCGAGTCTGTAGCCGACGGTAGTATTGCTACCTGGCACAAAAAGCCGGGCGAATCCTGCTCTCGCGATGACCTGCTGGCCGACATAGAGACAGATAAAGTGGTGCTTGAAGTAACGGCGCCAGCGGACGGTGTTATCAAGGAAATTCTCCAGGACGAGGGCGCGACCGTTGAAAGCGAAATGGTCATCGCCACGTTTGAAGAGGGCGCCGAGGGCATGTCCGGCGGTGAAGACAAGGGCAGCGACGAGGCAGAGTCCGCAGAGACGAAATCCGACGACAGCGCTTCAGAGTCGGAATCCGGAGGTGACAGTCAACCGTCTCAACCCGCTTCATCCAGCGGCTCACCGGGCAAGGATACCGGCCTGAGCCGGGAGGAAGCAGAAAAGCTTCTGAGTCCGGCCGCACGGCGTCTGGTTGATGAAGACGACCTTGACCCCACCCGCATTGAAGGTACCGGCAAGGGCGGACGCATTACCAAGGAAGACGTCATGGCGTTCCAGCGCCAGCAGGAAGCGCCTGACCGTCCGTCTACCGAGGGTCCGAGAGAGTCCGCGCCGGGCATGAACATTCAGTTCTCCGGAGATGCAGCACCGGCACCGTCCGGCGAGCGTGCCGAGAAACGTGTTCCCATGACCCGACTGCGCAAGACGATTGCCAAGCGACTGGTGTCGGCGCAACAGAATGCGGCCATGCTGACAACCTACAATGAAGTCAACATGCAGCCGGTCATGGAACTGCGGTCACGCTACAAGGAACTGTTCGAGAAGACCCACAACGGAGCACGTCTCGGGTTCATGTCATTCTTCGTTCGGGCCGCCACCGAAGCGCTCAAGCGTTTCCCGGATGTGAATGCCTCTATCGACGGTGACGATGTCGTGTACCATGGCTACTACGATGTCGGTGTGGCGGTCAGTTCGGATCGTGGTCTGGTTGTGCCGGTGCTCCGGGATGCGGATTCCATGGGGCTGGCTGACATTGAAACCAAAATCCGTGATTTCGGTGCCCGTGCC
Organism: Natronospirillum sp.; assembly: GCA_965602035.1. Taxonomy (GTDB): domain Bacteria; phylum Pseudomonadota; class Gammaproteobacteria; order Pseudomonadales; family Natronospirillaceae; genus Natronospirillum. The sequence continues at coordinate 746,487 of OZ271919.1, forward strand.
CAGAAGGGCCAGGTCGGTATCGACGAAATGCAGGGTGGTACCTTCACGATTTCCAACGGGGGCGTGTTCGGCTCGCTGATGTCGACACCCATTCTGAATCCACCGCAGACCGCCATTATGGGCATGCACAAAATCCAGGAGCGGCCGATGGCGGTGAACGGTGAGGTGAAGATTCTCCCGATGATGTACCTCGCACTGTCATACGATCACCGCATGATTGATGGTAAGGAAGCGGTGCAATTCCTCGTGACCATCAAGGAACTGCTGGAAGATCCGGCACGCATCCTTCTTGAGGTCTGAACAGAATCCGGAAAACAGGAAAGGACAGTCTAATGGCAAACGAATTTGATGTTGTGGTTATCGGTTCCGGGCCGGGCGGTTATGTGGCTGCCATCAAGGCCGCACAACTGGGTCTGAAAACCGCCTGTGTCGAGAAGTGGCTCAACAAAGAGGAAAAGCCGTCGTACGGTGGTACCTGTCTGAACGTCGGGTGTATTCCGTCCAAGGCATTGCTTGAATCCTCCGAGAAGTACCATGATGCCGAATCATCCTTCAGCGATCATGGTATCGGGCTCAAGAACCTGACCATTGATGTCAAGGGGATGATGCAGCGCAAGGACAAGATCGTCGCAAACCTCACTCAGGGTGTTGCCGGTCTCTTCAAATCGAACGGGGTCACAACGTTCGAAGGCATGGGCAAACTCACCGCCAACAAGGTGGTCGAAGTCACAGGCCACGACGGGAAGGTTCAGAAACTCCAGGCAAAGAACGTCATCCTTGCTTCGGGCTCGACACCGATCGACATTCCGCCGGCGCCACTGGACGGCAAGAATATTGTGGATTCCGAAGGCGCTCTGGAATTCGACAAGGTGCCGAAACGTGTCGGCGTGATCGGTGCCGGTGTCATCGGCCTCGAGCTGGGCAGCGTCTGGAAACGCCTCGGGTCTGAAGTGGTCATGCTCGAAGCGCAGGACAAGTTCCTGGCCGCCGCTGACCAGCAACTGGCCAAGGCAGCCTATAAATCATTCACCAAGGATCAGGGTCTGGATATCCGTCTGGGTGCCCGGGTTACCGGCTCCGAGGTCAAGAACAACAAGGTCACTGTGACGTTCAGCGACCATGAAGGTGAAAAGCAGGAAACCTTCGACAAGGTGATTGTGTCGGTTGGCCGCAGGCCCTATACCGAGGGCCTGTTGTCGGACGACTGCGATGTCAAACTTGATGAGCGCGGTTTCGTGTTCGTCGATGATCAGTGCCAGACCACTGCCCCGGGTGTCTATGCGGTCGGTGATGTGGTCCGGGGCCCGATGCTGGCTCACAAGGGTTCAGAAGAGGGCGTTATGGTGGCCGAGAACATTGCCGGCCACAAGGTTCAGATGAACTACGAGACCGTCGCCAACGTGATCTACACCAACCCGGAAATTGCCTGGGTCGGCAAGACGGAAGAAGAACTCAAGTCCGAGGGTGCCAAATACAAGGCAGGCTCATTCCCGTTTGCGGCGAATGGTCGTGCTATGGCCGCCAATGATACGACCGGCATGGTCAAGATTCTGGCCGACGAGGAAACCGACCGTGTGCTGGGCATGCATGTGTTCGGACTCCACGCCTCGGAAATCGTGATGCAGGGCGTGATTGCGATGGAATTCATGTCCTCTGCAGAAGACCTGCAGTTGATGTGTTTCGCGCACCCGACCCTTTCAGAGGCTGTGCACGAGGCGGCTCTGGCAACAGATAATAAAGCCATCCATGTGGCGAACCGCAAGAAGCGGTAACGTCCGGGCAATGGCAGAAGCACCGACAGCGCCGAGAGGTCCGCGCTGAACCGGTGCCAGGCGATGGAGCGGGGGAGTACCGAACGCGTTAGAGCCCCTGCTCTGTTGCTGTTCACCGGTCTGACAGCCGGTGAACATTATTGAGAGCGAACCAATGCTCCGTCTTGCGGCGGGGCACAATCCATCAAACGGTTGAGAGATATGAACCTACACGAATATCAGGGCAAACAGCTGTTTCGTGAATACGGACTGCCCGTCTCTGAAGGCTATGCCTGCGATACAGCGGACGAAGCCGTGGCGGCAGCAAAAAAGATCGGTGGCGGCAAGTGGGTAGTAAAGGCCCAGGTCCACGCCGGCGGCCGGGGTAAAGCCGGCGGTGTCAAACTGGTCAGCAGCGAAGACGAAGTACGCGCTTTTGCGGAGCAGTGGCTGGGCAATAACCTCGTCACCTACCAGACAGACGAGAAAGGCCAACCGGTCAGCAAGATTCTGGTGGAAAGCCTCACCGATATCGACCAGGAACTGTACCTGGGCGCGGTAGTAGACCGTGGTTCCCGTCGGATCGTTTTCATGGCGTCAACCGAAGGCGGCGTGGAAATTGAGAAAGTGGCCGAGGAAACACCCGAAAAAATCCTGAAGGCGGAAATCGATCCGCTGTGTGGCGCGCAGCCATATCAGGCGCGTGAGATCGCATTCAAGCTCGGTCTTACCGGTGATCAGGTGAAACAGTTCACCAAAATCTTTATCGGTCTGGCAGAGCTGTTCAAAGACAAGGACCTGGCATTGCTGGAGATCAACCCGCTGGTGATCACGGATCAGGGTAACCTGCATTGTCTGGATGCCAAGGTGGTTCTCGACTCCAATGCGCTGTACCGGCACAAGGATCTTCAGGGCATGGCAGACCCGAGCCAGGAAGACCCCCGTGAAGCCGAAGCCGCCTCATGGGAACTGAACTATGTGGCGCTCGACGGCAACATCGGCTGTATGGTGAATGGTGCCGGTCTTGCCATGGGCACGATGGATACCATCAAGCTGAATGGTGGTCAGCCGGCCAACTTCCTGGACGTTGGTGGTGGTGCCACCAAGGAACGTGTGGCGGAGGCCTTCAAGATCATCCTGTCCGATGACAGTGTGAAAGCCGTACTGGTCAATATTTTCGGCGGCATTGTCCGCTGCGACATGATTGCGGATGGCATTATCGGTGCCGTTGAGCAGGTTGGCGTCAAAGTGCCTGTGGTCGTGCGCCTGGAGGGCAACAACGCTGAGAAAGGTGCCAAGAAACTGGCTGACAGTGGTCTCAACATTATCGCTGCGACCAGTCTGACACACGCAGCACAGCAAGTCGTGAAAGCAGCGGAGGGTGCGTAAACCATGAGTGTACTATTGACCAAAGACACCAAGGTGATCTGTCAGGGTTTCACCGGTGCACAGGGCACGTTCCACTCGGAGCAGGCGATTGAATACGGCACCCGTATGGTGGGTGGCGTAACACCGGGCAAGGGCGGTCAGACGCATCTTGGGCTGCCGGTATTCAATACGGTTTCAGAAGCTGTTGCCGAAACCGGTGCCGAGGCGTCAGTGATTTATGTACCGGCACCGTTCTGCAAGGACTCCATTCTGGAAGCCGCGAAATCGGGTATTCGCCTTATTGTATGCATCACCGAGGGCATTCCGACGCTCGATATGCTGGATGCCAAGGTCAAATGCGACGAGCTCGGCGTGGTACTGATCGGCCCGAACTGCCCGGGTGTCATTACGCCGGGAGAGAGCAAGATCGGCATCATGCCGGGCCATATACACAAGCCCGGCAAAGTCGGTATTGTGTCCCGCTCCGGCACACTGACGTATGAAGCCGTCAAACAGACCACTGACTTCGGTTATGGCCAATCCAGTTGTGTGGGCATCGGTGGCGACCCGATTCCGGGTTCCAGCTTCATCGATATCCTGAAGCTGTTCCAGGAAGACCCACAGACCGAAGCCATTGTCATGATCGGTGAGATCGGGGGCACCGCGGAAGAAGAAGCCGCTGCCTACATCAAGGAAAACGTCACCAAGCCGGTTGTTGCCTATATCGCCGGTGTTACGGCGCCGAAGGGCAAACGCATGGGCCATGCCGGTGCGATTATCTCCGGCGGAAAGGGCACGGCCGATGAGAAGTTTGCGGCGCTCGAAAGTGCCGGTGTCAAAACTGTCCGCAGCCTCGCTGAAATCGGTGAAGGCATCAAAGCTGCGACCGGCTGGTAAGAAACCGGTCCGTTTTTCTGCAGTGAAAACCGTGGCCCGGTCATCCGGGCCACGCCTTTTTCAAACCACCTGCCGTCTGGCATTCCAGTTGCTCCCTTCCGAGTTCCGTCATGCGCCGTATACTGTTACTGTCTGCTTACCACACTGACAGTCATGCGAAGTGGTGTGATGGCCTGCTGCGCGAATTTCCTGACTTCAACTGGACCCTTCTCACATTGCCGGGGCGACATTTTTCCTGGCGCATGCGCGGCAGTGCGCTCAGTTGGCTAAGCGATCCGGAAGCGGCTTCGACCCTGAGCCGCCGTTACGACGTTATTCTGGCAACATCAATGGTCGACCTGAATGCGCTGATCGGGCTCTATCCACAGTTGGCAGCGGCATACCGGATACTGTATTTCCACGAAAACCAGTTTGAGTACCCACTGTCTCCCGGCCAGAAGCGTCGCGCAGAGCCCTTGATGGTGAGCCTCTACAGTGCGCTCTCTGCCGACCGAATTGTCTTCAATTCCCACTACAATCAGGAATCATTCCTGAGCGGGGCCCGGAATTTCTTGCGCCGAATGCCTGAACGATTACCGGCGTCGATCGTGGACAGCCTCGCCGGGCGCGCCACGGTCTTACCGGTGCCGGTGAGTGCTCCCGGAATCGACCAACCCGCACATTGGGCCGAGCAACGCGAACCAGCGCTGCTGCTCTGGAACCATCGCTGGGAATACGATAAGAATCCTGATGATTTTTTCGCGGCCTGTGAGAGATTAAGTATCGACGGCGTTGCTTTTGAGCTGGCTGTTGTGGGGCAGCAGTTTCGACAACAGCCGGACGCGTTTCAACGAGCGGAAAGGGTGCTTGCGCCTCATATTCGTTACTGGGGCTTTCAGCCGGCTCAGAGCTACCGACGGATTCTCGGCGAAGCGCTTATTGTAGTGTCTACCGCGTGGCACGAATTCCAGGGTCTCTCGGTATTGGAAGCGGTACAGTCAGGCTGCATTCCATTGGTTCCCGACCGTGTCAGTTACCCGGAAATTTACGGGCCCGAGTATCGTTACGGTCACAGCGTCGCTGATCTGGCGGCGCAACTCGGCTCTTGGCTGACGGACACGCAATCGATACCGCCGGTACCAGACACAGCGGATTATTTCTGGACACATCTCAAGCCGGCGTATCGGCGGCTACTTGAGCAGTTCTGAGGCCAGATTCTGTGTTACCGTCGGCAAATCACGCAGATCGTGACCCGCTTTTTCCACCCAGGTGAGCTCCACTGTTGAGGGTAACAATAACCGGTCTACAGTTTCCTGCTTGCCCATAGGATCTCTGGTGCCCTGGATAATACGGCACGGACAGCGCATTCTTTCCAGATGTTCTGTCCGCAACCGGTCCGGTTTTCCCAGCGGATGGAAAGGGTACCCCAGTACAATCACCTGATTCGGTGGGGCATCGATATCCGGCATTGCGGCATAGAGGGTTGCCAGTCGACCACCCATGGATTTACCGATCAGCCACAGCGGGTAACTCTCCCTTTCACTGTCGTTATAGACATCCCGGCGTAGCTGCTCGACAAAATCTGCCAACTCCGGCAGAAGCGTTTCCGCTTTCGGCGGTGGGCGCTTCTTGCCGTCCTCGCGGCGACGTGCCATATAGCGGAATTCGGTTCTGAAGGTACGAATGCCATGCAGCGCCAGTGACTCCGCCACCTGATTCATCCAGTCGGTATCCATGGGGGCACCGGCGCCATGCATGAACAGCGCATTTGCGCGCGTTATGCCCTGAGCCTCATTTACAAACCAATTCATCTCAACTCAGACTCCAGACCGCCGGCCATCGATCGGCAGTGCCCTTAATCACGCCACATTCCGGTCACAGGCAGTGCGGGGGTTTCGGAAGCCCTGCCATCCGGGCCGCTTCCTTGGCCGGGCTGCCCCCGAACAGCGACATCAGATACATGGAGCTGCCTTTCTCCCTGCCCAGTGACTCCCGAACGACCTTCACCAGTGCCCGGTTGGCCGGGGCCAGGTCGAAATCAATATAAAGCCGCCGGAGCAGGTACAGAATTTCGAAATGATCGTCCGTCAGCGTCACGCCCGACCTCCCGGCGATGCAGTGTGCCAGTTCTTCGGTCCACTCCCGGTAATCCAAGAGAAACCCCAGGTCATCCATAGCGTAGTGATGGCCGCTACATTCCAGCATGTCAGTCATGGTCACCATTGCACCACAGCGGCCGCGTCAAACACCAGCGCCACCCATTGTTCGTCGGAAATCAGACTCACGGATTCGGCGCAGACCGTATCGAGTTCCTCTGCGTCCACCCGGAGTGCAAACAGAAACCCGGCCGCCAGACGGTCAAGAGGCTCAGCGCCGAGAGTGACCGCCGCTCCGGTCAGTACTACCGCATCACTGCTGCCGATCGATGTTACCATGCCAGTGGTCAGGCAAGGTGACGACAGAATATGCAGGCGTCGCGCGGTGATATCAGGCAGAGTCACAACACAACCACCTGTTCCCACTTTGCCAGCGTTGTCTGCCAACGGCCTGTTTCGAGCCATTGAACCCGCTCACTGACCGGTCCGGGATTTAGTTTGTTGAAGGCGTCACGTTCGACACTGAGGGCGTAAAAGGCGTTTACTCCAAACAGTTCGGCCGATTGCCACAGCCTGGCCACCGAACGCTCCCCATCCGACGGTTCATGGTGAGCCAGATGGTGCAGCCCTTCGCCCTGAAAGCACAGTTCTACCGGCCGGTCGAAAACGCCGGCGGCCACAGCCATATCAAAAACCTCAGCCGCCATCCGGTTCCGATTGGTACCGGATTGAATTATAAATCCGATTGTTCCAGTGCGGTTCATGCGGGGTTCCCGAAATGCAGATGACGTTCAGACTCGAGGCCAACAACCCAGTCGCCCAGGCCAACAATTTCCCAGGGCGCCGAACAGTCAGTGATACCACGACGTTCTGCCGCCGATACACAGACATACAGCGGACATTCGGCATCAGACGCGAGGCGTGACCAGTCGCCACAGAGTTCCTCGGAAACACCGGCCGACACCACCAGGACGGCGTCCTGATAAAAAAATACCTGACGCAGCCGGTGGCCGGCCGCCATCGCTGCCCGGGCAAAACGCTGAGCTCGGCGGTGCTGGCCAGGGGTGTCGGGTGACGCCGTCAGTGTCAGTGAGAAATCAGCCATGAGCAGGTCAACAAAACAGGCAATACACCTAAAAAAAAGCCCCTCGGGGAATTGAGGGGCTCATGGTCATTCACTGGTTCGCAATAAACCAGGTTCTACCATCACTCGCTGTTCATTACACCAAGGATGTGCAACAGGCTCACAAACAGGTTATAGATCTGCATGTAGAGCATCACGGTTGCGCGTATGTAGTTGGTCTCACCACCATGAATAATGGCACTGGTCTGCCACAGGATGAGACCGGAACTGATCAGCACAAACAGTCCGGATGCCGCCAGGCTCACCGCCGGGATCGAAAACAGCACACCAGCCAGCATCATGACCACAGCGGTTACAATGCCGATCATCAGTGCGCCGGCCATGAAGGAGAAATCCTGCCGCGTGATGACCGCGTAGGCGGACAGCGAGAAGAACACAACCGCTGTGCCACCGAGTGCCTGGTATACAATACCGGGGTTCATCGCCAGGTAGGCATTAAGAATCGGGCCGAGTGACGCACCCAGCAGGCCGGTAAATGCAAAGGTCCAACCCAGACCACTCGCCTTATCCCAGGTTCTGGGCAGTACAAACCAGCTTATGCCGACGGCAGCCAGCATGAAAATCAGCGCCATACCCTGTGGCAGCCCCGCTGCCATGGCGGCAAAGGCCGTGATCGCACTGAAACCCAGAGTCAGCCCCAGCAACATGTAGGTATTTCTCAATACCTGGTGTGTGGCCAGAAGACCATCACTCGAACGAGCAACAGTTTCACGATATTCAGCCATGGTATCTCTCCAGTTTTCGGTAAAATCCCACCGTCAATATATAGTGGCGTAAATGGTTAATACAAGTCCGGAAAGCGTAAACGGTGCGGCCCGGAGCTTGCTTCAACGGAGTGGTTACAGTCGCCTGACACCCACTATCTCAGGCCGATTCCGAGTGCTGATGATAGTACTCCTGGCGGGTCACTGACAGCAACTCGGCCAGCTCATCGCTGCGTTCGGGATCAAAGGTCTCCGGGGCAGAGTGACTCAGTATGATCTTGGCCTGACGCAGCACCGCCGGCGACAGCGACAACCAGTGATCGAGGCGTTCCTGAACGGCGCCCCGCAATTCCGCGGCAGGTACCCGCTGCTGAATCAGGTCGAGGTCCAGAGCCTGCTGTGAACTGAGCTCTGCCCCCGTAAGCATCAGTGCCCGCACCCGACGCTCTCCCATCACCCTGACCAGATAGGGCGTTGAAATAACCGGCATCGCGGCATGGTGAATCTCGTTCATCTGATAGCTGCTGGTTGTTGTGCCGATCACATAGTCACAACATGCGAGTATCCCCAGAGCCCCGGCTCGGGCCCGGCCCTGTACTTCGGCGAGCGTGGGCACGGGGAAATGCATCAGTGTTTCCAGCATCCGGGTGATCTGATTGGCACTCAGCGACGATTCATAGCGCGGGGAGTCGGCAATTCGCCGCATCCACACCGGATCCGCTCCCAGACAGAAGTCGGAACCGCTGCCGCTGATGTGCAGAACCCTTACCGATTCGTCTTCCGCAAAGTCGTCGAGCGCTGTGATAAAGGCGCACAGCACGTCTTCGTCGTACACATTGCCAACCGAGGGACGGGTAAACTGGATGGAAGCAACACCGCGCTGCAGTGTGGCATTCAGTGATTGTGTCATAACCGGTTTCTTATCGTTGTTGTATCCAGGAGCCAGGCTCGTTGATGGAGAACAGTCTAGCAGACAGACAATCGTCTGCCGATTGCTATCGCAATTATCAAGCAAAGTTATGGCCAACACGGTGCCGTGGTCGGATTTTTCTGCTCAAACGTATTACCATTGTAGATCAGCGCCGTACAGAGCGCTCTACCATGCACCAGCTCGGGATTGTCTATGAGTCAGCACAATGCGTTCGATTTGATTGACCGCCACCGGATCGCGTCACTCAACCTCGATTTACTGCACTATCGGGATGCACGCACCGGGGCAGAGCACTATCATCTGGCAAGCGACCATACCGAAAGTGTGTTTGCGGTTGCGCTGCGCACCGTACCCAGAGATAACACCGGTGTCGCCCACATTCTGGAACACACGGTGCTCTGCGGCAGTGAACGGTACCCGATTCGCGATCCGTTTTTCATGATGATGCGGCGTTCACTCAACACCTTCATGAACGCGTTCACGTCGAGCGACTGGACCGCCTATCCATTCGCCAGTGAAAACCGGAAGGATTTTTTCAATCTGCTCGACGTCTACCTGGATTCCGTATTCTTCTCGAATCTCGACGAACTCGATTTCCATCAGGAAGGGCACCGGTTGGCACTGAAAGCACCCGATGATCCGGACAGCGAGCTGGAATACCGGGGTGTGGTCTACAATGAAATGAAAGGGGCGATGAGTTCAGCTTCAGCCAGACTGTATCAGACACTGACGAAGTATCTGTTTCCGACCACAACCTATCACTATAACTCCGGTGGCGAACCGCAGGCGATTCCTGACCTGACCCATCAGCAGCTGAAGCAGTTCTATCAGCGTCATTACCATCCGGGGAACGCCATTTTCCTGACCTTCGGTGACGTTGATCCGGAGCAAGTGCAACTGGAAATCACCGACAAGGTACTGCAGCGCACCCGGCCTGCGCCGGATTCTGTATCGGTGCCGTTTGAACAACGGTTCCATGCACCGGTGCAGGTACTCGAGCATTATCCGGTAGCCCCATCCGACGACGACACCGGTCCGCAGGATCACGTGGTTGTCGGCTGGCTGCTTGGAGAAAGTACAGACGTAAAAGGGCAACTGGAAGCCAACTTCCTGACCGATGTCCTGATGGAAAACAGCTCCTCTCCGTTGCGCGAAGCGCTGGAGACGACCGACCTGGGTACGTCGGTATCGCCACTCATGGGGGTGGAAGATTCCAACCGGGAAATGATGTTCGTGTGCGGTCTTGAAGGCACCGCTGCCGACCGGGCTGACGAGGTTGAGACCCTGGTACTCGATACGCTTCGCCGGGTCGCGGAGGAAGGCGTGCCGATGGAAGACCAGCTTGCTGTACTGCACCAGCTCGAATTGGCCCAGCGGGAGATCGGCGGTGACGGGATGCCGTTCGGCCTGCAACTGATCATGACCGCATTACCGGCTGCCGTGCACCGGGGTGATGTGGAACAGGCGCTTGACGTGGATGAAGCACTCGCTTCGCTGCGCGCGGATCTGCAGAAGCCAGACTATCTGCGCGGCCTGATCGACCGGTTGCTCCTGAACAACCCGCATCGTGTGCGCCTGACGCTCAAGGCAGACCCGGAATTCTCCGCTCGTGCGGAGCGGGAGGAGCGAGACCGGTTGAGCCGGATTGCAGCGGGACTGTCGAGCGAGCAGAGGGACGCGATTCGGGCCCTGAATGAAAAACTGGAGGCGCATCAGAAAATCGAACCGGACATGGACCAGTTACCGAAGGTAACGCTGGATGACATTCCGGCCACGCTGAAGGATCGTCGACCGGTTACGACGACAGACACGGTCACCGCCTATGAAGAAGGTACCAACGGACTGGGCTATCTGGCCTGGCTGATGCCGGTCGAAAATTTCGCGGGCAATCGTCTTCATTACCTGCCGCTCTACAGTGCGCTGTTGAGCGAAGTCGGCATGGGAGACGCGAGCTATCAGGATGTTCAGCGTCAGCAGTCGCGCGTCAGCGGTGGCATAGCGGCGAGTCTGGGTACACGGACTGAGCTGGATAATCCGGACCGTTTCCGCACCTATCTGACGGTAGGCAGCAAAGCGTTGAACCGCAATACCGCGGCGATGAACGAATTACTGCGGGAGACAGTGAAAAATGCGCGGTTCGATGAAACAGACCGGCTCCATGATCTGCTGCAGATGATGCTGACCCGGCGCCAGCAGGCAGTAACCGGGCGCGGCCATGTACTGGCGATGACCGCAGCCTCAGCCGCCTGGTCTCGTGGTGCGGCGCTGAATCATGCCAAGGGTGGCCTGGCCGGGCTGCAGTGGTTAAAGCAAACCGTCAAGTCTGACAAGAGTGCTTATATCAATGAGGTAAGGCAGGAACTTGAGGCAGTACACGCGATGTTTGCCGGGTCAACAGGGCATATGCTGGCAATCGGAGAGTCCGGCTGGCTGAACGACAACCTGAACGATCTGACCGCACTTTGGGCAGATCAGGCCGGGCGTCCGGCCGCGGCCGTTTCCGGTGAGGAAGTCGACCAACCGGACCGCCATACCGCCTGGCTCACCGACACACCGGTCAACTTCTGTGGCCGGGCGTTCCGCACCGTGCCCGTGCAACATGAGGATGCGGCGGCGCTGGCCGTATTGGCGGGCGTGCTCACCAACGGCTTTCTGCACACTGCGGTACGTGAGCAGGGCGGCGCGTACGGCGGTGGCGCCAACCATGACCTGAACAACGGTGTTTTCCGATTCTTCAGTTATCGTGATCCCAGAATGACCGAGACACTGAATGATTTTTCGAAAGCGGTCGAGTGGCTGCTGGGTCGCCAGCTCGGGTATCAGCCGATAGAGGAGTCGGTCCTGAGCCTGATTTCCGGTATGGACAAGCCGAGTTCACCCGCCGGAGAGGCCCGGATTGCCTTCTTCAACGACCTGTTCGACCGGGATCTCGGGTTCCGTGAGCAACTGCGCCAGCGTGTGCTGTCGGTCGGAGAGGAGGACCTGAAGCGGGTGGCCGAGCGTTATCTGCAACCGGAACTGGCCGCCAATGCCGTCGTAACCGGCGCTGATCATGAAGAGGAAGCCCGCGGTCTGGGTATGACCGTGCATCGCCTCTGAGGCCGAATAGCGCGGGGCTGCGGCGTGCGGCCCCGTGTGAACCTCACAGGTCGTAATCGGCCCAGGCCGGTGCATGGTCTGAGGGCTTCTCCATACCCCTGATATCGTAGTCGATCTCGGCCTGCCTGCACCGGGTCGCGAGCGGTCGGCTGGCCAATTGGTGATCGATGCGCAGCCCACGCTTTGGCGAATCGTCGAAACCGCGGGAGCGGTAATCAAACCAACTGAACCGGTCGTTCCGATCCGGGTGGTGCAACCTGAAGGTATCCTCGAGTCCCCAGGCCTTCAGTTGGTGGATCCATTCACGCTCTTCCGGCAGGAACGCACATTTGCCTGCGCTCAGCCAGCGTTTGCGGTTCTTGTCGCCAATGCCGATGTCGGTATCTTCCGGCGCGACATTGAAGTCGCCCAGAATCAGCACCTGGTCGTCAGGCGTGCGTTCTGTTTCAAGCCAGTGCAGCAGGTTGGCGTAAAAGTTGACCTTCAGCGGAAATTTGGTCGGATGATCCCGGTTCTCTCCCTGCGGAAAATACCCATTGATAACCGTGAGTGGCTGGCCGGATGGGGTGTCATGCCGGGTAATCAGCAGCCGTGACTGCGCTGACTCGTCTTCACCCTCGAACCGTCGGGCGATCAGTTGCGATTGTCCCGACTTCACCAGTGTCGCAACGCCGTAATGACCTTTCTGGCCGTTTATGACTGCCTTATAGCCCAATTGCTCCACGGCAGCGTGAGGGAACTGGTCGTCCTGTACCTTGGTCTCCTGCAGGCAGAGAATGTCCGGATCCAGTTGCGCCCGAATGGCCTCCAGTTGGTGCAGCCTGGCCCGTATGCCATTGATGTTGAAGGAGATGATCCGCATAGTCTGGCAGCGCCTCACGTGATGCATTAGAGTGCGGGATCTTAGCAAGTTCACCGGGAGATCTCACGCAGATGGAATGGCTGGCGCAACCGGAGTTGCTGCTTTTTCTTTTCACCGTGGCAATGGTGGCCGGCTTTGTTGACACTCTGGCAGGAGGTGGCGGCCTTCTGACCGTGCCCGCCTTGCTGCTGGCGCAGGTCCCCCCGGTGGCGGCTCTGGCCACCAACAAGCTCCAGGCATCTTTCGGCACATTGACAGCCAGTTTTCGAATGCTCCGCAGTGGCTTGGTTCAGTGGCGAAAGGTCAAATGGCTGTGCGTTATCAGTGCCCTGGGCTCGATAATCGGTACGTTGCTGGTTCAGCAGTTTGACCCCGCTTTGCTGGATGTACTGATACCGATCGTGTTGCTGCTTATTGCCCTCTACTACCTGCTGGTCAGAAGCCCGGGAGAGGCTGCACGGCCGCGAATGTCGGAGGCCACCTATCGTCGGTTTGTGGGAGGCGCCATTGGCTTCTATGACGGGTTTTTCGGGCCCGGCACAGGCTCCCTGTTCGCGTTCAGCCGCAATGCACTGCGCGGTGAAACCCTGATCGACAGCACGGCTGTGGCAAAGCTCCTCAATGCGGCGTCCAATATTGCTTCGCTCTTACTGTTCGCATTCAGTGGCCATGTCGTGTGGTTGCTCGGGGGCATTATGATCGGCGGTCAGATTATCGGTGCCACCGTGGCAAGCCACCTGATCATCGGCGGGAGAACCGGTTGGATCAGGCCGGCCATTGTTCTGGTGTGTATTGCCATGGCCATCCGTACGCTGGTCGAGCACCTCTGACGTTATGGCCGGGTCGGTATTCAGACGCACTCGAAATTGGACTATGATGCCAACCCGTGCAGGCAAGTGCCAAGAAGGCAAACAGGAGGGTTCCTTATGAAGTGTATGGCCGATCTCTGTGTAATTCCGATCGGGCAGGGCGTGTCGGTGGCCGACGAGATTGCGGAATGCCAACGTGTGCTGAGCGAATTCCCGGTCGACATAGCCCTGCATGCCTATGGCACCGGGATCAGTGGCGAATGGGATGACGTGTTCGGCGCCATTCGGGCGTGTCACGAACGCCTGCACAGGAAAGGCGTTGTACGAATCTCATCAACGATAAAGGTTGGCACCCGGACGGACCACGAGCAAAGTTTCGATGACAAGGTCCGTGCTGTTACCGATCGCCTGGCCGGAGACAGTGGCGACGTTGAGGTCAGTTCGTCGCCATGCGATCTGTCAGACGACGATCTGCGCTGAATGGAAAATAGGACACTACCCCGGCCCGAGTCGCTGGAAGCCTGTCGCCAGCTTGATGAACGGGATCCGCTGGCAAAGGCTCGTGACGCGTTCCAGGTGCCCCACGGAATCCTGTATCTTGACGGCAATTCCCTCGGCTGTATGCCCCGGGCTGCGCCCGAACGCCTCCGCCGGGTCGTTGACCACGAGTGGGGTGAGGGCCTTATCCGGAGCTGGAACACGGCCGACTGGATCGGGCTGCCCGAGCGGCTCGGCGCAAAAATCGCGCCGCTTGTGGGAGCCGATCCGGGCGAAGTGATCGTCACTGATTCCACGTCAGTGAATCTGTTCAAGCTGGCCGCCGCGGCCATGCGTATGAGGCCAGGGCGGCGCACCGTGATCACGGAACCGGGGAACTTTCCGACCGATCTCTATATTCTACAGGGCCTTGTTGATTTCATGCCGGAGGCGCCGCGCCTGATTACCTGCCCGATCGAGGAAATTCCGGCGCGGCTCGATGACGACACAGCGCTGGTGCTGCTGACCCATGTGCATTACAAAACCGGTCATGTCAGGCCCATGCGGGCTCTGACCGAAGCAGTTCAGGCCGCCGGTGCTCTGATGCTCTGGGATCTCAGCCACTCGACGGGCGCCATGCCGCTCGCGCTGTCCGAAACCGGCGTTGACCTGGCCGTGGGCTGCGGCTACAAGTACCTGAACGGTGGGCCGGGGGCGCCGGCGTTCCTGTACGTGGCAGAACGTCACCAGGCGGAACTGGACCAACCGATATATGGCTGGTTCGGGCACGCCGAACCGTTTGCCATGAGCGATGATTACCGCCCGGCGCCTGGCATTCGCCGGGCCATTACCGGTACCACACCGATACTGGGCGCCAGTGCATTGGAGGTGGGGCTGGATGTGTTCGAGACCGTGTCCATGAACGACATTCGTTTCAAATCCATGGCACTCACACAGCTGATGATTGATCAGGTGAGGCGGCGTTGCCCGGCGTCAGGGTTTGTATTGGCGAGTCCGGAAGCCGCATCCGACCGGGGCAGCCAGGTGGCCTTTCGGCATCCTGATGCCTATGCCATTATTCAGGCGATGATTGATCGGGGTGTCATCGGGGACTTTCGAGCGCCGGATATCATGCGGTTCGGCATGGCACCGCTCTATATCGGATATCGGGATGTATGGAACGCCGTGGAGGCGCTGGTTGAGGTTATGGAGTCCGGAATCTGGCGCGCAACGAAGTATCAACAGCGATCGGCGGTTACCTGACCATGGTAACAGAGGGCCGGGCCACAATCAGATGGGCGAATCGGGCGGATTTCCCGGCGCTTTGGGCCATTATGGAGCCCATCGTCCGTGCCGGCGAGACCTACGCGATTGACCCGGCTATTAATGCCGACGACATGGCCGATTACTGGCTGAAAGCACCGGAAGAATGCTGGGTGTGGCAGGCCGATGGCGGTGAGATTCTGGGCACCTATTATCTGAAGACCAATCAACCGGGCCCCGGTGCCCATGTCTGCAACTGTGGCTATATGGTGTCGGCTGATGCCCGGGGGCAGGGCATTGCTACATCGCTGTGTCGCCATTCAATGGAGCGCGCCCGTGCGCTCGGCTATGAGGCCATGCAGTACAATTTCGTCGCCTCTACCAACGCGGGAGCCGTGCGACTCTGGCAACGCCTGGGCTTTGAAATTGTGGGCACACTGCCGGGAGCGTTTCGACACCCGACCGCCGGGCGGGTTGACGCCTACGTGATGTACCGGCAACTGAACGACCCGGCTACACCGGCCTGAAACGGAGAAGCAGACAATGAGCGAAACGATCGGTTGGCAGGACTTTACGAGGGTGGAACTGCGCGCCGGAACCGTAGTGGCAGCGGAAGTCTTCACAGAAGCGCGAAAACCCGCCTACAAGCTGATGGTTGATTTTGGCGAGACCATCGGAGTGCGCAAGTCCAGTGCCCAGATTACGGACCTGTATGAGCCTGCCGACCTGATCGGGAGACAGGTAATCGCCGTGGTCAACTTTCCACCCAAACAGATTGGCCCGATACGGTCAGAGTGCCTGGTGACCGGATTTCACCGGGATGACGGAGCAGTGGTTCTGGCGCAACCGGATCAGCCGGTACCGGATGGCGCCCGACTTGCCTGAGGCATCCATCGTTGGTCAATTTCTGGTAAAGTCTGGCCCACCTCTAACGAAACAGGGACGCAACGCGTGATTGAAGTAGTCGGGCTCTCTTTCGCCTTCACTTTCGGGCTGCTGGTCAAGCAGGTCGGTCTGCCGCCGTTGGTCGGCTTCCTCGCAGCGGGTTTTGCCCTGAATGCGTTCGGCCCAATGGTTGGCCTGCCCGATTATGCGGGCCCCATACTGGAGCATGTGGCACATCTGGGTGTCCTGCTGCTGTTGTTCACCGTCGGTCTCAAGCTGAAGCTCAGGAATCTTGTTGAGCCCGTGGTGGTGGGCGGGGCACTGATCCATTTCAGTGTCACCGTTGCTGTCTTTTTTGCCGGTATCGCCCTGTTCCTGAGCGTTGACACCCGCACCGCGCTGCTTCTTGCCATTGCCCTGGCCTTCTCCAGCACCGTACTCGCGGCCAAAGTGCTGGAAGCCAAGCGGGAATTGCGTGCCTTTCACGGGCGCGTCGCGATCGGCATCCTGATCATTCAGGATCTCATTGCACTGGCTGTGCTCAGCGTTTCCGCGGATCAGACACCGAATTTCTGGGCCGTCTGGATTCTGGCGCTGCCTCTGTTGAGACCGCTGTTCTTCTGGCTGCTGGATGCCTCGGGCCACGATGAAATGCTGGTACTCATGGGCATGGTGCTGGCTATTGTCGTGGGCGGCATGGGTTTCCAGGCCGTCGGCCTGAGCTCGGAACTCGGGGCACTGGTGGTCGGAGTTCTGCTTTCGTCGCACTCGCGGGCACAGGAGCTCTCGCAGTCGTTGTGGGGCCTGAAGGAAATTTTCCTGATCGGCTTTTTCCTGGAGATCGGCATGAACGGGCTGCCTGGCGGGGAAGAGCTGTTGTTTGCGGTCGTTATGGCCCTGGTGTTGCCGCTGAAAGGCATTGCTTTCTATGCCTTGCTGGTCTTGTTCAAGCTGCGTGCACGCAACGCATTTCTGGGTGCCCTGAGTCTGACCTGTTACAGCGAGTTCGGGCTGATCGTGGCGGCGGGTGCCTTGCCCGAGTGGATCGTGCCGCTGGCCGTTACGGTCGCATTGTCGTTTGTTTTTGCAGCGCCACTGAACCGTTTCTCACATACCCTGTACGACCGCCTGGAAAACCGTCTGAAACCGCTTGAGCGGCATACGCGGCACCCGGATGAGCAGCCGGTATCGCTTGGCGATGCGCAGGTGCTGGTTATCGGCATGGGCCGCACCGGGAGCGCCGCCTATGATGTTGTGGTGAAACGCGGCATGCGGGTCAGGGGCCTGGATGCCGACCCGGCCAAGGTCCTGCAGCAGCAGGACAAGGGCCGCAATGTCGTATATGCGGACGCCGAGGATGTCGGCCTGTGGCATGCGCTGGACACAACGCAGCTAAAGGCCGTCATACTCGCGATGCCGGAGCCGGAAGGCCTGCTGTTGGCCACCCGTGAGCTCCGAAAGCTCGGATACGCGGGGCCCATCATAGCAAACGCGTCTCATCGGGATGTGGCCGAGCAGGTCAGGGCGGCGGGCGCCGATGAAACCTACCTGTCCATGGCCGGGGC
Source organism: Natronospirillum sp. (assembly GCA_965602035.1). Taxonomy (GTDB): domain Bacteria; phylum Pseudomonadota; class Gammaproteobacteria; order Pseudomonadales; family Natronospirillaceae; genus Natronospirillum. Next base: position 764,317 of record OZ271919.1, read on the forward strand.
TGGAATGGGGCTGGCCGAGCTTGCCTGCGACCGAGTGCGTGATGCAGCGGTGGCGCGCTAGCGCCTGAAGCATAGAACCTGAAATGAGCCGGCTTAATTACCATCATCTCTACTACTTCTGGCAGGTCGCGCGCGACGGCAAGCTCACGGCCGTCGCAAGGCGGCTTCACGTATCGCAGTCGGCGCTTTCTGCGCAGATCCGACAACTGGAAGATCAGCTTGGGATGACGCTGTTCGAGCGGGAGCGCAGAAGCCTGCAGTTAACCCCTGCAGGCCGGCGCGTGCTGTCGTACGCCAATGACATTTTCCACCGCGGCGAAGAACTGGAAGCCTGGATACGTCGCGGTACCGAGCCTGAATTCCATCGCCTGCGGATCGGCGTTCGATCCACGATGTCCCGTAACTTCGTGGATACGCTGGTTGCGCCGCTGCTGGCACGCGACGACATCCGGTTTTCCCTGTTTGCCGGGAGCGTCGACCGGTTGCTTGATGACCTCAGCAACCACGAGCTGGATATCGTCCTGACAGACAGTCACGTGGCCTCCAACCGCGATGGCCGCAGTGGCTGGCAGAGTCAGTTGCTCGCTCGCCAGCCGCTGTCGATACTGGCCCCGGCTGATCGGGCGGCATGGCACCGGTTTCCGGACGATATGCGCGATGCGCGCTGGATCCTGCCCGGGCCGGCGACCGCCATACGGTCTGCCTTTGATGCGTTCTGTGCGATGCATCAGTTCGAGCCTGATGTACTGGCTGAGGCCGATGATATGGCGATGTTGCGATTGCTGGCCCGTGACAGCGGCGAGCTGTCTGTATTGCCATCCGTGGTGGTGAAGGACGAAATCCACTCCGGGCAATTGGTGGAGCTGATGCGGATACCGAATGCGTATGAGCATTTCTATGCGGTGACTCTGCACTCCCGGTTCAGTTCTACCACGGTATCGGAGCTTTTGACGTCCTTTGTCCTCGGCGCTGAACAGGATTGACACCGCTTATTCGGTTGCTGAATGGCCACTATTGGACAGGTCACTGTGTGCGTCCCCGGCTGGCTGGTACACTGTCAGCTGATTGGTATTCTCCGGGTTACGCCCGTTATCCGATAAAAAGCAACAGGACGAGACATGGCTACTCACCGTTCAAAACTGATTTTCACAGAAACCGATGAAGCACCAGCGCTGGCAACCTATTCCTTCCTGCCTGTTGTCCGGTCATACGCAGCGGCGGCCGGTATCGACGTAGAAGCGCGGGACATCTCGTTGTCCGGTCGTATTCTGGCAGTATTTCCGGATTATCTTGACGAGTCGCAGCGCGTGCCTGATGAGTTGAACAACCTGGGTGAGCTGGCGAAAAAGCCAGAGGCCAACATCATCAAGCTGCCCAACATATCGGCCTCGATGCCACAGTTGAACGCTGCCATCCGGGAGCTTCAGAGCCAGGGTTACGCCATCCCCGACTACCCGTATGAGCCACAGAATGACGAAGAGCGGGATATTCAGGCGCGTTATGACCGAGTGAAGGGCAGTGCTGTCAACCCCGTTCTGCGGGAAGGCAACTCGGACCGTCGCGCACCGGCAGCGGTGAAGAATTTTGCGAAAAAGCACCCCCATCGCATGGGCGACTGGTCATCAGACTCCAAAACCCACGTGGCGCATATGGAAGACGGTGACTTTTTCAGCAGTGAACAGTCCACCACAATGGGGCAGCCGGACAAGCTGAGCATTGTCCTGACCACCGCTGATGGTGAAAAAGTGCTGAAAGACGGGCTCGCCATCCAGCAGGGCGAAGTGATTGACGCGGCGGTGCTGAGTCGTGCCAGGCTCCGGGAGTTCTTCGACCGGTCGGCGGCAGAGGCAAAGCAGGAAGGCGTACTGCTGTCACTGCATCTGAAGGCGACCATGATGAAAGTGTCGGATCCCATCATTTTCGGCCACGCGATCCGCTCCTACTATGACCGGTTCCTGACCAAATACAGCAACGAACTCGCGGCTCTGGACTACAACCCCAACAACGGCGTAGGTGACCTGGAGCAGAAAATCAGCACACTGCCGGCCGATCAGCGCCAGGCCATGGAAGCGGACCTCAAGGCGGTCTATGCCGATCAGCCGCCGCTGGCCATGGTCAATTCTCACAAGGGTATTACCAACCTTCACGTACCCAGTGATGTAATCGTGGACGCGTCGATGCCCGCCATGATTCGTGACGGTGGCAAGATGTGGACACCGGAAGACACCCAGGCGGACACCAAGGCCATGATTCCGGATCGCTGCTACGCGGGTGTCTATCAGGAAACCATCGAATTCTGCCGCAAACACGGGAAGTTTGATCCGGCGACCATGGGTACCGTGCCGAACGTCGGTCTGATGGCACAGAAGGCGGAAGAGTACGGCTCACATGACAAGACCTTTGAAATTCCGCACGACGGCTCGGTGCAGGTGCGCGCCAGTAATGGCGATGTCATTTTCGAACATCCGGTCGAGCAGGGCGATATCTGGCGTATGTGCCAGGTAAAAGATGCGCCGATCCGCGACTGGGTGAGCCTGGCCGTGCGGCGCTCGCGCCTGAGTGGGATGCCGGCGGTGTTCTGGCTCAATGACGAGCGGGCCCATGACCGTGAGCTGATCGCCAAGGTCAATGACTATCTGAAAGAAGAGGACACCGCCGGGCTTGACCTGCGTATCATGAGTCCGGTGGAAGCGACTCGCCATACCCTGGAACGAGTGAAGGCGGGGCAGGACACGATTTCGGTCACCGGCAATGTGCTGCGCGATTATCTGACCGACCTGTTTCCGATTCTTGAGCTGGGCACCAGTGCAAAGATGCTGTCTATCGTGCCGCTGATGAACGGCGGCGGCCTGTTCGAAACTGGTGCCGGTGGCTCCGCGCCCAAACACGTACAGCAGTTTGTGGAAGAGAACCACCTGCGTTGGGATTCTCTCGGTGAGTTCCTGGCGCTGGCTGCCTCATTCGATCACCTCAGCCAGGTGGAGAACAATGCCAAAGCGGCCGTGCTGGCGAAAACGCTGGATCAGGCGACCGCTCGCTTCCTCGAAGAAAATCGTTCGCCTTCGCGTAAGGTCGGTGAAATCGATAACCGGGGCAGCCATTTCTATCTGGCCATGTATTGGGCACAGGCGCTTGCCGACCAGTCGGAGGATGCCGATCTGAAAGCGCGGTTTGAGCCGGTGGCGGCATCGATGACTGAGGGTGAGTCTGCGATCATGGCAGAACTTAACGGGGTCCAGGGCCACCCGGTCGAAATCGGGGGCTATTACCGGCCCGACGCCGAGTTGGTCGGAGCAGCGATGCGCCCCAGTAAATCGCTGAACCGGATACTCTCTTCGGTCTGACGCCAGGGGTTGGGTGGAATGGCAGTAACGGCAACGGATCGGCGGCACCTGGAGCACTGTCTTGAACTCGCCCGACAGGCGTTGGACAGTGGCGACGATCCGTTCGGCTCGGTATTGGTCAGTGCGTCCGGTGACTTGCTGGGCGCTGACCACAACCATGTCGCCGGCGGTGACCATACCCAGCACCCGGAGTTCAATCTGGCACGCTGGGCGGCTAACCATCTGACACCGGAGCAGCGTGCCGGCGCGGTACTGTATACCTCCAATGAGCACTGCCCCATGTGTGCCGCAGCGCATGCCTGGGTAGGGCTGGGTCGTATTGTGTATATTGCGTCCTCAGCGCAACTGAGCGCGTGGTTATCCGAATGGGGAGTGCCCGGGCCGCCCGTGGCACCGCTGCCGATCCGTACCGTTGCTCCAGGGCAGTGGGTTGAAGGCCCGGTTGATGACCTCGTTGAACCACTCAGGCAGCTCCACTATCAGCGTTGGGTCGGTCAGAATGGCTGACGTATCCCATACCGGGCGCTGGTGTCTCTCTCTGTTGCTCCTGTTCGCGTCGACGGTGGTTTCAGCGCAGGATTTCCGGGTCGCGTCTCTTAACGTTCACTACGTTGCCCGCGGTCAGGACGATCTCGCCTGGGAACGCAGGCGCGATGCAGTGAAAGCGGCCGTTGGCGACATTGACGCCGACATTTTTGCGTTTCAGGAGATGGAGACGTTCGTCGGTGGTTCCTATAATCAGGAAAACCGGCAACTTGACTGGGTCCTTGCGCATTACCCCGAGTACCGTGCCGGTGCGATCACCGATGATGCCTCAACGTTTCCCAATACCCAGCCCATTCTGTACCGGGCGGATCGCTTCACCCTGGTCGATCAGGGCTGGTTTTTCTATTCGGAGACACCGGACCAGATCTACAGCAACACATTCAATGGCAGTTACCCGGCCTTCACGACCTGGGCTGTGCTGCGTGACCTGCGATCCGGACGCACGCTCAAGGTCGTCAACAACCACCTGGACTACGGCAGCGGCAGCAACCGGCGCCAGTCGGCAGATCTGATTATTGATCGATTGTCGTCTGACCTTGAGAACAATCAGCCGCTGGTACTGGTAGGTGACTTCAACGCCCCCTGGTTCTGGGCCCCCATGGGCCGGTTTCGTGCAGCCGGGCTGGAAGTCGTGTCACCGGATGGGCCGACCTTTCATTTCAACAGGGGCCTCGGGCTGATCCCCGCGATCGATCATATTCTGGTCAGTAACCGGTCAACCATTCAGGCGGTCAGTGATGTAGAGCGGTTGACGGCCGACTATAGCGGTATATTTCCGTCGGACCATTATCCAATATGGGCTGACCTGCGGTTCGACCGGACAAGCGCTGACTGATGCGGCATTAACCGGGATCGGCCAGCGCTGGTAACGGGCTTCGGCATCAGTCGAGCTGTGTGCTCAGAAACTCCAGCAGATCATCCCACGAGGCCTGATCCGCCTCGAGGTCATAATCCCGGCTGCCGTGCACCGTGAACGCATGACGGGCACCGCCATGGATGCGGGCAGAATGCTCGATGCCGGACTCCTGGAGGTCATCCAGCAGGGCAGCCAGGTCCTGCATGCCGGAAACCGGATCGGCAGAACCGTGCTGGAGCATTACAGGCGCCTGTACGTTGCTGTAGTTCTGGCCCTCTGGCAGATCCAGCCCGCCATGGAACGAAACAAAACCGTCGGTTTCAGCCCCGGCTCGTGCCATTTCCAGCACGCCGGCACCGCCGAAACAATAGCCAATCACCACCTGTTCGTCGGTGGCACCCGGAATGTTCGCGGCTTCTTCAAGCGCGCCCATCAGCCGCTCCTGGAACAATGCCCGGTTCGCATACAGCTCGCCGGTGCGTTGCTGGTTCTCCTGCATGCTGGTGGGCAGGTTGCCCTGTCCGAAAACATCGATAGCAAACGCTGTATAGCCATGCCCGGCGAGTTGCCGCGCGCGTACGCGTTCGTATTCGGTCAGACCGTCCCAGTCGTGAATGATAAGTACCGTACCCCGGGTTTCTTCCAGGTTGGTATTGCGGGCCACGTAGCCCTCATAGTTGGTGCCGTTCACGGTGTAGACGTGAGATTCACCGACGATCTCGGCCTGTGCGGTAATGGCCGCACCCAGTGTGAGTGCTGCAAGCGCAACACCGGTCGTTACTGATTTCATGGCGTACTCTCTTGATATCGATATAGTGTTCAGTGCCTTGAGCACTGCAAGAGGATACGCGTTGTGGTGAATTGTGGATTCAGCGAAGCAGGGCGCTCAGAACTCCGTTGAGACGAGTCGGTCGAGATTGATCAGAATGACCAGGGTATCGTTCTTGTTGCAGACGCCGCGGATGAACTGTGACATTTCATCGCTGCCGACGTTGGGCGCATCCTCGATTTCATTCTGGCGCAGGTAAACGACCTCAGAGACCGAATCAACCAGAATGCCAACGGTTTCAACCTCTGTTTCGAGCACCACGATACGGGTTTCATCCGTAACGTCCTTCGGCGGCAGCCCGAACCGGGACCGGGCATCGATGACCGTTACCACGTTGCCGCGCAGGTTGATAATTCCCAGCACATAGTGCGGTGCGCCCGGAACCGGCGCGATGTCCGTATAGCGCAGCACTTCCTTGATGCCCATGACATCCAGGCCATAAACCTCGTCGCCGAGAACAAATGTCATCCACTGGAGCAGGCTCTGGTCGCGGGCGATTTCCGTCACTTCTGACGTCTGGGACGGCTGCGTTGACATGTCGGTCTCCTGAAACTGCCTGTCCGGAATTGTACGGCTCGGCTGCACAACCGGCAAGCGACCGCTTCGTGCACTGTGTCGGCAGTCACGGCCGGAACATGAGCAGTGGTCACTGCAGCCGCCAGAGGGTATCGTAGGCGCCCGAATCACACGCAGAGAGGCGGACATGCGTCGCAGTGCCTGGCTGAAGATTGCTTACGGATTATTGATCGCGCTGGTCGCCGCGATGCTTGCCTTTCAACTGGTGATTCATCTGACGGGCAGTGATGCCGAGTCGCTGCATGCGGACACCGTGGATGCCATCGGTACCCGAGTTGCCGGGCAGAACGAGTTCGCCTTCGCTGTGGTTGGCAACGTCAACAACTCGATGCGCGTGTATCGCGATCAGATCCTCCCTGAAATCCATAACGACCCCGTTCAGTTTCTGGTCTCCGCGGGCAACTTTGTCAGCAGCGGCACTGAAGAAGGCTACCAGGCGGCTCTCAATATTCTCGCCAGCACGCGCATGCCATTTGTGCTGACCTACGGGCCCCAGGAAGACAGCAATTTCGGCAGCTTCCGCTTCTATGATCGCTTCGGCCCGCATTTCTATTCCTTCACCGCCGGCAATACGCACTTCGTATTTCTCGATGTGACCGGCAAGACACCCCACCAATGGCAACTGGACTGGCTCGACCGGGAACTGGCAGTAGCGGCGGAGAATATAGTGGTGTTCACCGGGCTACCCCTGCAGCGCCCGGATGAAGAATCGATCTGGGTCAGCCGGGACATCGACGTGGACATGGAGTTTCGCAACGCGCTGGTTGAGCGATTCTCGCAGCACGGCGTGGATGCCGTATTCAGCGGCGGGCTGTCGCTCTTCGACCGGCAGATGGTTGACGGTGTCCAGTATATAATCACCGGTGGTGCAGGTGGCTTCATTGTCGATGATGAGAACAGTTACCATCATTACACCCGTGTGACCGTTGAGGGCGATCAGGTACGTATCGAACCCATCGAGGTGGCCATTGCCAACACGCCTCTGTTGAGCACCCTGGACAGTATCTGGTCGGCTATCTACACCTTCTTCTATGTCAGCTATGCACGCTTCCTCATCTCAGTCGGTGTTCTTGTGCTTATCGCCCTGAAGCTCCGTGAGATACTGTTCACGGAGCGCAATTATTACCGCCGGTTCGAAATCGACCCCGGAGTATTCCTGGAGCAGCCAAAGCGAATCGCGTTTTTCTCAAACAATTATTTCCCCTTTGTATCGGGCGTTACACTCTCGATCGAGCGGCTACGGTCGGGGCTTGAACACATGGGCCACGAAGTGGCGTTGTTCGTGCCTTCCTATGGCAAGAACGCGGCAGAAACAGAAGATACTGGCGTACATCGTATCCGCTCTGTCTGGTCGTTCGGGAAAAACCGGGAGTTCCGATTGGCGAATCTGTTCTCACCGGCGGCGATCCGTGCGTTGAGAGCATTCCGGCCACGAATCATTCATGTCCACCACCCGTTCTGGCTAGGCTCGCTCGGCCTGTTCCTGGGCCGACGCATGAACATTCCCGTGGTCTATACCTATCACACGCGGCTTGAGCAGTACGCGCACTACGTGCCGCTACCCAGCCAGATTTTTCGCAACTTCATCTCTCATTGGCTGGTCAAACGGTTCTGCAACAAGTGCGCCGGTATTGTTGTGCCGACCGTGTCGGTAGAGGAATACCTGCGCGCGCTGGGTGTGCGACCGCCGATTCTGGTGCAGCCGACAGGTATCGACTTCGCCCGCTTCAGACACCCGGATACCGACGCGCAGCAGAAAATGCGCGAAGCCTGGACCATAAAGGGCAACACACTGACGCTGATTACCGTATCCCGCCTGGGGCGCGAAAAGAACATTGATTTCATACTGGATGGTATACATCGGTTGAAAGATCGGACTGATCGGCCGTTCAGATTGCTTATTGTCGGGCAGGGCGATGAACATGACCGGCTGGCTGATCGCATCGCCACCGAAGGGCTCTCGGAGCAGGTCGTACTGACCGGGCCTGTCCCGCCCGACGATATGGCCAGTGCCTACCAGTTGGCGGATCTCTTTGTATTCGCTTCAAAGTCTGAGACCCAGGGAATGGTGCTGCTGGAAGCCATGTCCGCCGGATTGCCGGTTGTTGCCGTACGGTCCAGTGGTATCGACGATGTAATACGACCCGGTGAGACCGGCTACAAGACCCGCGAAAGTGTGGATGAATGGTCTGAGAGAATCGCTCAGTTACTGCAGGACGACGACCGTCGCTCGGCCATGTCAGAGGCCGCCCGCCGTTTCGCCCGACAGCATGATATCGAACATTTTTCCAGCAATATCAATACGTTCTATTCGGAAATTCTGGCGGAACATGAACAGAGCTGAGGGTCAGGATCGGTTCCAGTAGCGGCGAGCCAGTCGGGGGAGTAACACAAGCACCCCGACACAGACGCTGGCGATTGCAACCGGCGTCAGCCAGTCAGCCGGATCTGCTGTGACGAGCAAAGTGCCGACCTGACTGCCCAGCACGGTAACCGCCGCAAGCCCCGGAACAATGCCAATGGCCGACCCGATCATATACCGGCTGAACGACAATCCGAAGGCGCCGGCGAGCAGATTCGTCACGGTGAATGGCGCTATGGGCAGAAAATTGATCACAATCATGGTGCGCGTGCCGCGCTCACTGAAATAGCGGGCAGCCTGTGTCATGCGCCGACCAGCCATGCGGGCAAGCGCCTCGCGACCCATCCAGTGACCTACCCAGAAGGAGAGCGCCGAAGAGGCGAGCGTGCCGATGGTGGCGTAAAAAAGACCCCAGTATGAGCCAAACACCAGGCCGGTAGCGACAACCAGAATGGTCAGAGGAAACATCAGCAGCAGCAGGGTGGCATAACCGGCCATAACGGCCAGCACCAACCAGGCGCTGCCCCGGGCCGAGCCAAGCGCGTCAATCAGTGAGTACAGGCGCTCTGCGGTCACAATGTTGTACGCCCCGAGCAGACGCCACCCGATCAACAGCAGCACGAGTGTGGCCGCAAGCAGCACGGCCTGAGTGGTAGATCGAGTCATCGATTGTCCTTCGGGCAAAGCCGGGCCTCCCGTCAAGCGATTCAGTTATCATGATTGAATTGCGCACGAATAACGAGCCCACTACACTGGGCTGCGTCGCTGTTGTACAGGATTTTGCAGGCCATGTCCCGTCTACTGGTCGTCAAACGGCCGAAAATGGATTACCGGTGATCCGGCGTGCCTCAGACGCACTTCGTGGCTCCTGGTCAGTGGCCGGAATTGTTCTGGATGCATCCCGGGTTGCATTGCTGGGTGCCCTGATCGGCCTGTTCAGTGCGTTGCTGGCCAATGGGTTCGTCGCCGCCATTCTGTGGCTCGATGATCGGTTGTTCGCGCCACTGTCGGAGACAATCAGCAGCTCCGGCGGCAGTCTGGCGTATCTCTCCTCAGCCCTGATTCCAATGCTCGCGGGCGTAGTGGTAGCGCTGCTTTATTATTTCCTGCCGGAAAACCGCCCGCAGAGTCCTGCTGACCTGATTGCCATGGTCCAGACCCGTCAGGGCAAACTGCATACCCGACCCGCGCTTGCCACTGGCTTTGCCAGCCTGGTGTCTCTGGGTGGCGGTGCGTCAGTCGGGCAGTATGGCCCATTGGTGCACCTCGGCGGCATGCTGGGTTCATGGTGGGCCCGTGCGTTCCGAATGGACGTATCGCTGGGCAACATTGCGATCGCCTGTGGTGTGGCAGGTGCCATATCAAGCGTTTTCAACGCACCGATAGCCGGTATCCTTTTCGCCCACGAAGTGCTCCTGCGGCACTTTTCCGTGCGTGCATTCGCTCCGATCGCCGTTGCGTCGCTGATGGGATACGTATCAGCGAATACATTTTTTCCGCAACCACCCCTGTTCCAGATAGATTACGCCCCGGCGCCGCAGGTATGGGAATACGGTCTGTTCGTGATTCTGGGCGTGCTCAGTGCATTGGTTGCCGTGATCTACATGCGCAGCATCCTTTGGGCCACCTCAGAAGCAAGACGCCTGAGCATGCCGCCGATTTTCCGGATCCCCATTGCCGGGTTGCTGCTGGGTATTGTGGCTCTCTGGGTGCCTGAAATCCTCGGAATAGGGCTTGATACGCTGCGTGCCCTGTTTTCAGATGAGAACCCCTATGGCGCCGGTCACCTGACGCTGTTACTGATGCTGAAAATTGTGGCAACAGCCTGGTGTCTCGGCATGGGGTTTGTGGGCGGTGTGTTCAGCCCGGCCCTGCTGATCGGCAGCCTGTTCGGGTCACTGTTCTATACCGTCATGGCATTGATTCCGGGAATAACGCCGACAGCACTGGTGGAGTATGCCGTGTGTGGCATGATGGCGGTCACCGCCCCGGTCATTGGCGCTCCGCTGACCGCGGTGGTGATCGTGTTTGAGCTCACCGGCAATTATCAGGTAACCATTGCCGCTACCGCCAGTGTTGCTCTGGCCAATCTTGTGTCCTCGCGCATTTTCGGTCGCTCGCTGTTTGATCATCAGCTGAGACAACGCGGTATCGATCTTTCCGGCGGTCGGAGCCGAGCCTTGCTGGCCAGCCGCACCGTGTCAGACCTGATCGAGACGGAGCGTGGTCTGGTGGTGAGAACCTCCGCTACCGTTGGTGATGCGCTGGGCTCAATGGCAGAGCAGGGGGCACCCGAGGCGTACCTCGTTGACCCGCAGAACCGATACATCGGCACGGTTCGCCAACAGGCTCTGATAAACCAGAGCGGCGAGGGCGCGATCGACCGACACCTGCAGAAACCGGATCCCGCCGTTCGCGGCGACGCCAATCTCTGGGAGGCGATGCATGGCCTGAGGGGCACAGCTGGAGAGCGTGTTCCTGTTGTCGGTGCCGACGGCACCTGGCTGGGAACCATCTCGGTATCAAATCTGGTTCAATCTTACCTGCAGCTTCTGGCAGAAATTCGTGCGGAAGAGCATGGCGGTTCCCGCTAGCGGTTCCGGGTAATCACGGGCTATTCCGGTGCTTTCATGGGCTTGTGCCTGGCACTCGCATGCCGCTCGCGACGTTCAGCATCAATGTAGCGGTCAGTGGTGAGACTGCTGGAATGGCCGGCATCATCGCGCACATGATCAACCGGGCGGTTCTTGACGTCCTCCGAAATGCCGGTATGGCGCAGCCAGTGCACAGTGGCTACCTGAAGCTCGGCGGACTCATCGCCCAGGCCCTCCGCCTTCATGCGCTCGACGGATGCATCAAAACAGGCCTGTACAATCGCCCGGATATGTCGCGTCGAGGTCACCGGCTTGCGACCACCGAGTGTGGGCACCAGCGGTACCTGCTCGCCGGGAACGGGGAGAGGAGTCAGCCCGAGGTGGGAACGATAGCGTCGCAACGCCTTGAGCATGGCATCAGAGACACTCACCGAGCGCTCCTTGTTGCCTTTGCCGACGACTTCAAACCACCAGTTGTTATCCGAGTCGCGCCGAAAGTCGGCCATACTCGGCGTATAGCGCTCGTCAGCGACGAGCTCGGAAATTCGGAGATACATGGCGTAGAGGCACTGCATTACGAACAGTGTACGCTCATGCCGCTCCGGGTCTTCAGACGCCATGAACTCGGCCGTTTCCAGTACAAAATCCCACTGCAGATTACTGAGCCGGCGCACTTCACGGCGCTGACTGTTCACCAGAAACTTGCTTTTCTGGCGTATCAGCGCGACCGGGTTTGACGACACGGCTTCTTCCTGAATCAGGTAGTTGTAGAAGCTCGACAGGATGGCAAACAGACTCTTTATCGACGACTGGCTGACGGAATAGTTCCCGGGGTCGGCCGAACGGCCCGCGCGGGCCTGAACTTTACTCACGGTAACCACAAACGGGCGCCAGTCCGGATGAACTCGACGATCTCCATCCACGCCGGTGAATCGCGCGCAGTTCTTGGTTCCGATCCAGCTCAGCGGCGGTGACTGACAGAACCGGATAAACTGCTCTATATCCTCGCGCCGAAGCTGCGTAATGGAGCTTTCACGCACCAACCAGCTCCACTGCAGAAACCGCTCAAGCTCGCGCCTGTAGGCATTGAAGGTCGCTGTAGAGCCTTCATAGGACATCAGATAGCGCAACCCGAGCCAGAAATCACCTTCATAGGTCGTACGAGCTTCTTTCGGCAGGTGCGCCGGCACAGGCAACTGTGTGCGGGCAAAGGGGTCCGGCAGGTACGCCATCTGGTCAAAAATGGGCGCAGGAGGGCGTGTCAATCGTTGGTTAGTCGCCATCTCACCGCATCCTTATCGCCGTGCCGGCAATCGTGAAGTGTAAGCAGTATACCGGTGTCAGGTCTCACTACAAAAAACTGTCGCCGATTGCTGTTGAATTATCGGAGATAATCCACATTTTTAACCATGTGTACTCATTGATCGAACTCACAATGTGAATTCCATTGAGGAGGACATATATGAAAGAAGATCTATATCCCACTCGCCTCGACGTCAACGAGACCCCGTTCGCCCGGAAAGACCCGGTCGTGCACGCACGGAACCAGATGCGCTGGGAAGGCCCTCTGGATGAGGTGGCGCTGTCAAAATACGAGCGCGACGGCTTTCTCTGGTTCAAGGGGTTTTTCTCCCAGGATAAGGTCACGCCGTTCTTCAAAGAACTGGAAGACATGGCCAGAGATCCCGAGCTGATGCGTTCTGAGCAAGTTATCAGTGATCCGAAATCCGGCAACATCCGTTCCGTGTTTGCGATGCACGAAATTTCACGGGCATTTGACCGGCTGACGCGTGATCCGAGGATCCTGGGAATGGTACGCCAGTTGCTGGGCAGCGAAGTCTACATTCACCAATCGCGCATCAATGACAAATACGGGTTCGAAGGCAGCGGCTTCCAGTGGCACTCTGACTTCGAGACCTGGCACGCAGAAGATGGAATGCCACGAATGCGGGCTATCAGTGCGTCGCTGATGCTGACCGACAACAATGAGTTCAACGGACCATTGATGTTGATCCCCGGCTCCCATCAGCATTTTGTACCCTGTGAAGGCCGTACACCCGAGGAGAACTGGAAGAACTCACTGAAATCTCAGCAGACAGGCGTGCCGGACCAGAAAACACTGGCGTATCTGGCCGAACGTGGCGGTATTCAGGCGCCGAAAGGGCCGGCAGGTTCGTTGCTGCTATTTGAGTGCAACACGCTCCATGCCTCCAACGAAAACATGTCGCCGTGGCCACGTTCGAATCTGTTCTTCGTCTACAACAGTGTGGACAACAAGCTCGAAGAGCCGTATTCAGCGCCAATGCGTCGTCCTGAGTACCTCGGTGCGCGAGACAACACAGAAGCGCTCGAGATGTACGATGACTTTCCCGAACTCAAGGGTCAGGGCGTCAACAGGCTCGAATAATCCTTGTTCTGACAGGCAAGCAGGCTCCGGTACCGATGCGGCGACAGCAGGTTGCCGGAGTCCAAGCGCCTGATTTCGGCCCAACCTAGCAATACCGATAATAATAATTATCGGAGATTATGCTCGCTCCTGTCAGTGAAACAGTTTACAGCGATGGTCATCCACGAGAACTTGGAAACTTCCAATGAAAGTTGGAAACTAAACGTCCGCGTTTCTAAGGGGCTCTAATGCCTCTACCCTAGTTCAGGACCGAGTTGGGGACCAAGAGGCCTTAGAATCGCTCTGAGAGCGTCCGATCTCGCGGGATTTCAATTAGGATTTCAGTACGGCCGTCGATAATGAATTGAGTGCGTTTACTCGCTCATTGAGGTCTTCATGCTGGTAACGCGCAGTCATTGCGGCGCTGGTGTGACCCAACTGATGCTGCGCATGCTCGTCGAGTAACGTTGCTGCCCCGTGTCGGATCCAGTGCGCGGAGGCGTCCAGCAAGAGATCGATTTCCCAGCTTTCCAAGTCTGTGTTGAATTCTGCCCAGCCAGCGGCATTTCGGAAAAGCTGCTTAATGTTGTATTGGATACTGTTGTACGACACTGGCTGATCTTTCATGGGATCTCGCAGTGAAAGGATCAGGTGGTTTGTAGTGCCTGGTCTGAGTCCCATGGCTGACTGGTAGCGCCTGTGTTCGTACTGCAAGGCATCAATCCAGGGTACTCGATGCGTAGCGTCTCCTTTCCCTTTTACTTTTAAAGTGAGCTGTAAGACACCCTTCCGGTCAAACTGAATATCCTCTATTGTGGCGCGGGTACAGGCCGTCGCTCTTGATCCTGTGAACAGATAAAGCAGAAAGATCCAACGCTGATGAGCCAGACGCTTTTTCGATTTTGGATCACCGGCATTCTGTTCAGCTTCTTTCAGGTACTGAAGAATCACTTGTATGCAACGTATCGGTAATTCCCTGGTTTGTTGGTCTATGGTTCGAAATGCTGCGGCCGAGTCCAGCCCACGCCACGGGTTGCCTGGCAGGTACAAGAGATCCGTCAGCCAACCAAAGAGCGCCTTTATCTTACCAATAGTCTGATCCGTCGCTTGGGGGCTCAGTGGCCCGACAAATGGCCGCCAATCTGGATTCAGGTGTCCACTTTTCAGAATAAACGGCTGGAATCGAATTTTCTGTACGGGCTGTTCGTCCTGCAAGTCTTCCGGGGGCTGAAGGCAATGAGTACTCGGTGGGTTCAACAGCCACTGCTGGAACTGACCACATCGCTCTATCGAGAAATCTGACAGCCTCTCTATCCCCCGCCAGCTCATGAAGAAACCGAGTTTCCGGAGATCTCGCAGTACCGCTTTTCGGGTTGCGGGTTTTCTGCAACGATTATCCAGATACGCTGCAACGGCTTCATTGTCATCTCGCGCTGCCATTAATCGCCCTGGTTCGGGCGGACCAGGCTCGGTTTGCTCGAGCGTGATCAGCGCCGGGACGTTCAGACTATTGGTTGCATCCAGAAGGAAACCAGAATCTTCATCGTGCTGTGAATTTGACTGTTCAGCCATTCGGTGCCATCCAAGCCGCCCTACTTTGTTAGGTGTATTATGACATATACCTAACTACCCCACATAATCCAACGGAGCCCCACATGTCCATGCTGACGATCTCGACCTTCTGCCGGTCTTTCAGCTTCATCAGGTAGTTGGTCACCACGTCCTGGCGGCGGGTGGCCAGCAGGTCGAGCAGGGTTCGCTCCTCAATGTTGGTCAGAATGCAGCGGTAGCGCTTGTTCAGGTATAGCTCGTCAATGCCCAGGATGCGGGGCGTCTCGAAGCGGTGCCAGCGCCCCAGGAACTCGGCGCGGGCGTTGAAGATGTCGCGCACCGTCTTCTCGTCCAGGCCGGTCTGTGCCGCCACAAAGGTGTAGGGGTGGTTGAAGGATTCCTTCTCCACGTACTCATGCAGCCGCAGTGTCATACGGAATCCGTCCACCATCTCCGGTAGCTGGGGCCTGAATGTTGTCTTGCAGGCCCGGCAGGTGTATCGGCGGCGGACCACCCAGAGAGTGACCCGCTTGCCGTGGATGGGCAGATCACGATAGGGAACGTCACGCTTGCCGAACCGTACGAACTCACCCTGCACGCCGCATTCCTCGCAGGCGATGGGATCGGGCACGTCCACCTGGAAGTGCATTTCGTCGTCGGTTGATTTGCAGCCCAGTACTTGGTATTGCGGCAGGTGAAGGATGTTGTCGGGAAGTTCGGTCATGGTGTTGTATAGGCGTAGGTGTCAGTCAGATCCATCCGGCTCGGCATTGGTGTTTGCTTTTTTACCCAACAAGCTGCTGGAAACGAAAAGTAAGGCACCGAGGACAATTGCAATATCAGCCAGGTTGAAGGCCGGCCAATGCCAGTCTCGCCAATAGAAATCAAAGGAATCCACAACATAGCCGCGAAAGACCCGGTCAATCAGGTTGCCCATGGCGCCACCGAGGATAAGACTGTAAGCGATGGCTTCTCCTTTATGACGATTTTCAAGGATCAGCTTGATCAGAAAAATCGAGACCACTACCGCGATTCCGATAAAAAAGTAGCGCTGCCAGCCTCCACCATTCGCAAAAAGACTGAATGCGGCACCGGTGTTCCATAGGTGCACCCAGTTAAAGAACGGGGTCACCGAAACATACTCGCCATAGGCCATTGATTGCTGCACCAGCCACTTTACAGCCTGATCAGACGCTGCCAGCAGGCCCGATATGGACAATAGGGCATACGGCGAGAGCTTTTTGCCAATAATGAGCATTATTTAACCCTTCAACGCCAAAATGCGTCTGGCACCGTTAAGTACAATGCCCCCCGCGATGGTGCCGATAATCAGATCCGGATAATTGGAACCGGTCCACGCGACCAGGGCGCCGGCGGTGATGACCCCCAGGTTGATCACCACGTCGTTGGCCGAGAATATCCAGCTTGCCTTCATGTGCGCCCCGCCTTCCCGATGTTTGGATATGAGCAGCAGACAACTGGTATTGGCAATCAATGCGACGAATGCGATAGCCATCATCACCAGCGATTCAGGCTCACTACCGAATACAAAGCGTCTCACCACCTCTACGAGCACGCCCACAGCCAAGATCAGTTGCAGTACACCAGCAAGATGCGCGGCACGTACCTGCATTTTCACGCTATGTCCAACCGCATAAAGGGCAAGCCCGTACACCGCCGCATCGGCAAAATTGTCCAGGGATTCTCCAATCAGGCCGGTGGACTGGGCGATCAGACCGGCAGTCATTTCCACCACGAACAGAAGTGCATTGATGCCGAGCAACCAGCGCAGGGTCCCGGATTCTTGCTTAGCAGAAGCTGCCGAAAACTCGGCGGCCTTGATGGTCTCCGGATTTGCAGCGACGGTTTCCTGAAGCGAGGCGCCTAGCCCCAAGGTCTTCAGTTTCGAGGTGACGGGCTCGACCTCGCCGTCATGCACGACCTTCAGCCGGCGGTTCGACAAGTCGAAGGACAGCGCCCGAATCTCCTCAAAGCCGTTCAGGGCTAGGCGAATCATTCGTTCTTCTGATGGACAGTCCATCTTCGGCACGGCATAAACACTGACCCATCTCCCTGGCGCCTCGGAGGAGGCCTGTATATCAGTATCCGCTGCGGACGTTGCATCACCGCCACAGGCGCCACCACAGGATTTGCTCATGATACGACTCCACTTGAACAATGTTGTGGTACCATTTAAAACTATAAAGCTACTATAAGGTCAATAGAGTAAAGAATCCGTTGGGGAGGAGGCTGATGCGCATTGGTCAGTTGGCGCAGTTGGTAGGGGTCGAAACACAGACGATCCGCTTCTATGAACAGCAGGGCTTGTTGCCGCCGCCTGATCGGCAGGACAACGGTTACCGTGTCTATACCGAGAAGCATGGTGAGGGGCTGGCCTTCATCCGTCGCTGCAGAATCCTGGGCCTGTCACTGGCTGAGATTCACGAACTACAGAGCTATCAGGACGACCCTCATCAGCCTTGTACCGCCGTCAACGCCTTGCTCGATGATCACATCTCTCATGTGCGGTCGCAGATAACCGCTCTGCAAGCGCTTGAGAAACAACTCGTTTCACTGAGAGCGAGTTGCAACGATGACCGGGAAGTTGAGGCGTGTGGGGTTCTTGCTGGAATTAGCGAAGGAAACATGCACCAGCAGTAGGTGAAGCATCAACCAGATAATCCGATGAGATGCCGGTCTGTCTCACTCTCATGCAAAGGTAAGATCAACCATTTAATCCGCTTACCCGTAAAAAATTGATCGCCTTTTTGGAGGTTGCCGCTCTGGCGGAAAATTCTGACGCGGAAATTACCCGACCGGGCAAGACTGCAAACGTGAGGTAACTGATCAAGATACACGACCTCCGTGTTGTTCGGGTCATCTAGTTTCTGTTCCTGCTTGAGCATGACCACAAACACTCCGATTACGAGCGCTGCCATCAACAGAGACGTGATAATTGTTTCAGCTTCCATGTTCCCTCAACCGAAACGGTTAACGCCTAGCTCACCGGAAAAATGCGAGCGCAGCGAGTATTTTGTCCGGTGCAGCTATTTGTTAGCGGACTCATTACCTTCAGCGCTAGGTTTTTCAGTATCTTTACTGGCTAAGGATACAGAAATCACTAAACCGATAAGAACGGCGAGCAAAATCACACCCATTATACTTTGAGCGACCACAGTAAGTTTAGACACAACTGCTGTTGGCGTGATATCCCCATACCCCAGAGTTGTAACTGTGACCGCACTAAAATATATAGAATCAACGGTCGATGCTATCGGTTTAGAAAAGCTCCCTTCTATGTTTTCTGATACCCACCGGTACAGACCAGAAAAAAAGAAAATCACTCCAAAGTACAAAACCAAGACAGATGAAAGACGGTTTCGTATTGCTATCCATTGCTCATTCGTTATGTCCCTTCTCAGTGATGAGACATTTTCGATTACAAATATTGATGCCACACCACCTATCAGGGTAGCTAAGAAGTACGCTCCGTAACCACTCAATATGGATACTAGTCCATCACCAACATTGTCAAGATTGCTCAGCAACAAAAACCGGGAGTGAAGGTGATAATAGATTGCAACTACAATCGGATACCAAATTAGTGCTTCTAAATATATTGGCAAAGAAGGTTTCTTAAAGTCCGTTTTTGATTTCCCTTTTCTCATTATGAGATGCATTGATTTTGGCATATATCGCATGATTCTGGAAAAGCAAAGCCACATCAAGGGAAGAACAACAAACAATGCGATCTCCAAAGAATCATCATAGTAAATGATGCTGAAGATAAAGGCATGAAAGTACAAAAACGGAATAGCGCCAAAAACCAACAAAAACTTCAGTGTACTTTTTAGATCTTCTTTCATAATAGCTCGATGATATAGCTCTACTCGCTAACAGTTTCTTCGTGAGCATGCGCGATAACACATTTCGCTATGCTCGTTTTCCTGCCGCCAATCACCTGATTTCCAGGTAGCCTCCCCCAGAATTCCACGCATGCACATAATCTTGGCGGGATATTTGGGGGTTGTACGCATTATCTGTGAGAGGTAGTCGCAGGAAGTCTGGCTTGCCAGGTTTTTCTGGATGCTCGCCAGGGATAACACGCATGCTCGAATGTTCTGACCAGAGTGTATGCGTCTGAATCCGAGATGGCGGAAGCGATGGGGCAGTCTCGCTACCCCTTTACAATGGTCTACAAGCATGTACAGTCCTTTGGCTTGTCCGTGTTTCTGGAACGCTCTTGCTCACCGGACGAGGAGTTATGGTGATTTCTGGTGTATGGAAGCGGGCTGAGGAGATGGCGTATCCTGTTGGTTGATCTCCGCCAAGATCACAACCAACAGAGGAATGATACGCCATGTCCCAGTCTAACCTGCACGCTCTTTCACAACCAGAGTCGATTACCGATCCGTTGCACGAATTGATTCGCAATGGCGCCCGTAAGCTGATCAACGAGGCCGTGCATGCTGAACTCGAGGCCCTTCTGGCTCAATATCAGGACCAGAAGACACCGGATGGTCGCCAAGCCGTCGTGCGCAACGGCTATCTGCCGGAACGCACGGTTCAGACCGGCATCGGTGATGTTCCCGTTCAGGTGCCCAAGGTCCGTGACCGCAGCGGCTCCGGGATTCGGTTCAACAGTAACCTGTTGCCCCCGTATCTGAAGCGGGCCAAGAGCCTTGATGACCCTCTCTGTCAACGTAGATGTCCAGTCGGCGGTTTCGCCGTTTAACCCTGAGAGAGGGCGCTTTGGACATTCACATGCCACGCTATTCACAGGAACGCAAAGCGGCCGTTCTGAAGAAATTACTGCCACCTCATAACCGGACTGTGGTCTCGGTCGCTGCTGAGGAATGCATAGCCGATGTGACGCTGTACAATTGGTTGAAACAGTGTCGAGAACGAGGTCAGCCTGTGCCCGGAGAGACAAGAACCGGAGACGATTGGTCCGCCGAAGCCAAACTGGCGGTGGTGATAGAAACCGCGCCATTATCCGAGGTCGAACTGAGCGAATACTGCCGTAAAAAGGGGCTGTATCCAGAACAGATCGAGCAGTGGAAAGCCGCCTGCCTGTCCGGTGCCGGCCAGCAACAGGACGAGCAGAAAGCCGCTCAGGCACAGAGCAAGAACCAGCGAAAAAAGATCCGCAAGCTCGAAGCGGAACTGCGGCGTAAGGATCACGCACTGGCCGAGACTACCTCGCTGCTGGTGCTGTCAAAAAAGCTCGAAGCCTTGTACGGGAAGGATCCGAACAACAGCGACGACTGACGCCGTTGAGGGAACGTACAAGGCTTCTGGCCTGGTTCGATGAAGCCGTGGCCCACGGTGCTCGGCGCTTCAAAGCGGCGGAGCTGATGGGGCTCAGCCAGCGCACGCTGAAGCGCTGGCGCAACAGGGCCGGCAAGGTGCTGGAGGATGGCCGACCAGAGGCCGTGAAGCCGGTGCAGGCGAAACAACTGTCGCGAGAAGAAGAGGACCGGATTCTGATCATCTGCAATATGCCGGTTTACCGTAGCTTGCCGCCCTCGCAGATCGTGCCGAAACTCGCTGATCTGGGCGTTTATGTGGCCTCGGAGTCCACGTTTTATCGGGTGCTGAAAAAGCACAGCCAGTTGAACGAACGAGGCCGGGCCAACAAGCGCCAAAAGCGCCCGGAGCCGGATACCTTTATCGCAACCGGGCCGAACCAGGTCTACACGTGGGATATCAGCTATATGCCCTCTTCGGTGAAAGGTCAGCATTGGTATCTGTACCTGGTCCTGGACATCTACAGTCGCAAAATCGTGGCCTGGGAAGTTCATGAGTGCGAGTCCGGACAATACGCCAAGGGACTCATAGAGCGCGCTCTGCTGCGCGAAAATTGCTGGGACAACCCGCCGGTACTGCACTCGGACAATGGGGCGCCCATGACGTCATACACGCTGCGGTCCCGGCTCGGTGAACTGGGTATGCTGATGTCGTACAGCCGTCCCAGGGTCAGCAACGACAACCCGTACTCAGAAGCAGCTTTCAGGACGGTGAAGTACTGCCCCAAATGGCCGTCGAAGGGCTTCAAGTCCATCGAGCAGGCCCGGAAGTGGATGCTGGAGTTCGAGTACGCGTACAACGAAATTCACCTTCACAGTGGTATCAACTTCGTCACCCCAGGTGCCCGTCACCGTGGCGATGACAAGGCCATTCTGGAGCAACGTGAACGGGTGTATCAGGCGGCAAAAGCCAAGCACCCGGAGCGTTGGTCCGGTAATACCCGGGACTGGAGTCAGATCACGGAAGTGGCGCTGAATCCAACCCGGGAACAACCCGAGAAACACGCGGCTTAATGAACGTGTTTACTGGACAGGTATGTTGACAAACAGCGATGAGCTGATTCCCTGGCTCTACCTGCGTGGTGTCTCCTCCGGGGACTTCCAGGAGGCGCTGACAGCGCTTGTGGGCGATCAGGCCAAAGGGCTGTCGGCCAACACCGTATCCCGGCTCAAGTCCGGTTGGATCGAAGAACACAGGGCCTGGCAGCGCCAGGACCTGAGCCAGAAGCGCTATGTGTATTGGTGGGCCGACGGCGTCTACAGCAACGTGCGCCTGGACGACCGATTGTGCCTACTGGTGATCATCGGAGTCACCGAGCATGGCCGCAAAGAGCTGGTGGCGGTCGAGGACGGCCACCGGGAGTCCGAAGCCAGCTGGCTGGAGGTGCTACGGGACCTCAAGCACCGCGGTCTGGGCGTTGCCCCCAGTCTCGCCGTCGGAGACGGCGCGTTGGGCTTCTGGGGCGCTCTGAGCAAGGAGTTCCCGGAGACCCGGCACCAGCGTTGCTGGGTACACAAAACGGCCAATGTGCTGGACAAGTTACCCAAGTCAATGCAGCCGAAGGTTAAGTCTGCCCTCCATGACATCTACGAGGCACCGAGCCGGGCTGAGGCCGAGCAAGCCTTCGACAATGCACTGACTCGGTTCGGCGACAAGTACCCGAAGGCCATGGATTGTCTTCGCAAGGACCGGAACCAGATGCTGGCCTTCTACGACTTCCCGGCTGTGCACTGGATACACCTTCGGACCACCAATCCGATCGAGTCGACCTTTGCGACGGTGCGGCTCCGGACCAAGCGGTCCCGAGGCTGTGGTTCCAGGGAAACGACCCTGGCCATGGTCTTCAAACTGATGCAGTCAGCGCAGAACCGCTGGAAACGCATCAAGGGATTCCAGCAGCTGAGGCTGGTGGTCAACAACATTGAATTCAAAGACGGAGAACCGGTGGAAGATCAATCAGACCGGAGCGCCGCCTGATGGTTCATACACCAGATTTGACAATATCTCCCGGACGAGCGTCACAACCCGAAATCCATTGGACCGATAGGTTGTCAATGGCGTCTCAGGCATAATTTGATGTACGCCATGTCGTCATCCTACATGGTCAGCGTAGACCATCATTGGAATACCGGACAACCCTTGTCCTAAATTGATTTGAGTGAATCGTGCAAGTTGGCAATAAAGCGCGATTTTGCTAAGCCTAGAGTCCTCCCATAGGGGAATTCTTATAAATGTCTTAATTATTGGGTGTATTGGGTGATACACCCCAACAACCGCCAAAAATGTGTCGTATTGTGTAGTGCCCTAGGTAGAATTACCTATCTCGTTTGACACCCCCGGATCCGCCCCATGACCGCTACCCTACCCGTTCTGCCCGACCTTGGTTTGCTCGCGCCCAACGCGCGCGTCCTGCGCGCCGGCACGCAGCTGTTTCAGACCAGCGGCGAGTACCCGACCATTCAGGGCGTGCAGCGCGTGCTGCGACACAACGAGGCACCGCTTGCCTATGAAACGGTGCGCAAGCACCTGCCGGCGCTTCAACTGACGCTGTGGAAAAACTACCAGTTACACCAACTGCTGGGCGATGAGTTGCCCGATGCCGTCCTGGAGGCGTGGCGGACCCTGCTCGCTTTCAGTCGCGATCAGGTGGCCGTCGAATGGGCCGACGAGCGGGCCGCGTTGGTGAAACAGCGCGACGACGCGCTGGCACACCAGGTGGATGACCAACAACAACGGGCGGCGCTGAGTGCGACCGTGCAGGAACAGCAGGCGCAGATTGAACACCAGGCTACTCACCTGGCTGACCTCGGCGGCCGGCACGACGCCCTGACCCACGAGCACGATCAGCTTGGCCAGTCCTACCACCAGCTCCAGCAGACGCTGCATGAGCGCGAGCTCGCGCTGGAAAAATCGGAGGCGGCCCAGAGGCTCGCGAAGGACCGCCAGGCTCAGACTGCGGAGTCGCTGCGCGCCGAGAAAAACGCCCTCGCCGCGTTGCAACAAACGTGTAACCAACTGACCCAGAAACTCGATAAGGCGCAGGAACGGTCTGCGATCGTGACTGAAGAGCGCACGGAGTGGCGTCACGAGGCGCGCGCGGCCCAGTCGGCACTGCGGTCGCTACAGGACCGTCACCAGTCACTCGAGCGCGACCTGGCGGATACGAGTTCGACACTGGACGCGGTCCGGCAGGAGGCCGCGCATCTGCGTGAAACCCTCAGCACCGCGCACGCTCGGGAGGCTACGCTCACCGATCAGCTCACGCACCTGTCCGATGTCGCGGCGCGCAACCGGGCACTCGAGCGCAGCAATGCGGTGTTATCGATGCAGGTGGCACAAGAGAACGACGCCAAGGAGTGAATCGGCCGCGACAATGGGCTGCCCAGTGTGCTGGAACTGGCGGCATCCCTGGCGCGTCGGCTGCACGCATCCTGGACTGACGCGCTATTTTTAAAGCCGACGCGGGTGCTGTGGACGAGCCTCAGTCGATCGTTTCTCGCCCGACCGGTTGGACCGGCTCACCCCAGCCTTCGAGTGCGTCCAAACTGGGCAGGCCGCCGTCGGGAATCGCCGCGATGACATCGTCCTCGGTCAGTGTCGGGGCGCGGTGCCGTTCGGGCACGGTCGCGCCAGAGATCGCGTGATTCACTATGGCGGCGAGGAGTCGCCGGCTGGCGAAATCAGAGTTGCACACGTGATATCTCCTGCGTGATACGGATAACCATTGCCACCCATCATCTCGGTGGTCAGCGATAAAGGAATGGCTCTTGAGACCGGGCATTCGAGAATGCCGCACGGTTAGGTCGTCCAATAATCCACAAACTGGCGCACCGCGAGCAGCGACTGAAAGTCACCCGACACCATATGCTGTCGGGGAGTATCCCCATTGAAGGGAGGCAGGTTATTGGCGTGGTCTATCCAACGCACAGCCTGATCCGGGTCCGCAAACAGTGATGTCAGACCGCTATACACTCCAACCAGTGCAGAGGCGCGCTCGCGCACCTCGGTGCTGACCGCAATATCCAACGAGGCGATGCCGCGCGCTAACGTCTCCGGCTCCAAACCCAGAATCGACTGCATTTCTTCGGAGCTCAATCCGAATCGCGACTGCATAGCCGATACGGATTTCCAGAAAACTCGAATGTGGACGTCTGACTCGTCGTCTAGTGATTCTGAGGACTTCATGTCGCTAACTGGCTCAATGAGATTCGCATTCACTACTCAACCAGAGTAACCCGATAACTATACCACCGAGTGACCGTGTAGAAACATCGCTGTCATTACCCGCTGATGCTGACACCACATCTCGGCGACTTTAGCGCGTTGTTTTGGCCTGTGACATTTGAAGCACCACTCCTTCGTCACTAACCGTTACATCCTCCACGATTCCAAGTTGGGTGAACGCGGAGACATGTCGCTCGATAATTGGTTCGAACGGGACGTACAGCCGCGATATATTTAGCAGGTCCATTCGTTCCCCATTTGTCATAAACCGCCACCTCTCACTCTCTCCGTTGATCTCAATCACGTGTGTTTCAAGCTTCTCCAACGGACTGCTATTCACCACATTGAAAAGCTTGGAGAAATCCAACTTCCGAAGGAACTGCGGCGAGACGTGTTTGTAACGAATCAGCACAGCAAAAACGTGGTAGCCCAGGACATCGCCAGCAGTGAACAAAGAGCGATGAGGACTTGGATCCAAATTAGCGCGCCAGTACCGGAAGGTTTCGGGCGAGATCTCGACCAGCTCACGCACTACATGAGGCTTATAACCGGCGCTAGCCATCCAATACCTCTCTCCCATACAAAGCCAGTCAACACCCACAGATTCGGGTGCAAGCTCCGGCAAACTGTGGGGTATACCCCACAGTTTTGTGGGGTAATGACCTAACTATAGCCAATGACATCTAAACTGCACAAAAAACAGTCGCCAACGGTACTTGATCGTCTAGGTTCTCACCGTGGCATGGAGTCATCGCGATAATGCCTCATCGGTATAAAATTCGGGCGAGTTCCTGGACGCCTGTTCAACAGCGCAGCGCCTGGCGCATCAAACGTCAGGTAGATTGCTATTTTCAGAAAGGACTCAAGTGGCCGGAAACAGCCATCTTCCACTCCAGAGCTGAGATCTTATTTGCCGGACTGCTTGAGACAGATCCGACCGTTACATCGTATTGTCCGCAACCTATGACCTTTCGAATCGGGTCCAACACTAGCTACACTCCCGATTTCTATGTCAACCGCCATGGCGCCAAGGAAATCTACGAACTAAAACCAAGAGGCGAGTTTGAAAAAGAGTGGTTGAGTGATCTCATAGCAGTGTTGGAAACGCAGGGGTTTCAATTCGTCGTCCTACCCAACGAGTGGTGTTTCAAACGTGAGATCCGAGCTGAAAATAGCTGGCGCATTGTTCGATTCATTAATGCCTGCTCGGATCTGGATACTGATGAGCTCGAAAGCCGGTTAATTGAGCGGGTCGAAAACGATGAGCGGCAATTTGGTAGTTTAGTAAACATGCAGCCTGGAGAACCTGACCTCTATTCAGAGCTAGCTTGCTTCCGCCTCCTGGTTAACCGAAAAATATCAATCAACCTAGACCAGCATCTCAACTACAACACTTTAGTGAGTCTCGCAAATGAACTGGCGTGAGCGCATAGCCGAGCGCCCAGCGCTAGTAGACATAAATTCCTGGCCCCGTATACCCCCAGACGCGCTCCCAACGCGACAGCGAAGAACCTTTGTTCGCAGATTAAATATAGTTACCGCCTTCTTTTCTGGCGTTGAGCCGAAAGAAATATGCAGAAAGTATGACATTTCTAAATCATCATTGACCAAGCTATTAAACCGTTGCCTGGGTGGAGAGGAGCCTGAGCCGCCACTAACAAGCGGGTTGATTCCGCACCTTAAACTCCGACACGACTACAAAAATCGTCCCTTCGAATTCCACAATAACCAGGGTACTGCATATTCGTTCAATATGTTACTCGAAAAAGCACCGGGGTTACACGAAACACTCACCCACCTTATAAATAAATCAGTACGTAAACACAAAGACGCACCTTTAGTAACACCGCAACTACTGCACCGTATACTAATAAACCACTTGGTAGAAATAAACTGGCCTCAGACAGCTTATCCTTTTACCACTGAAGACGCTGGCTATGAATCCACTCGGAAATTTCTAAATTCGACAAGATCCGAAATGGAACTTAACAGTCACATCTCAATGCGTTACCCGAGAACGATTGGCCCCGTTGCAGAAGATCTACCCCTACTGTTCGATGAAGTACAAATCGACGCTCATACATATGATGCGACAAGTAGCATATTTCTCGATCTCGGCGCCCGAACCATACCAATACGTATTTCACGCTTTTCGTTACTAATAAGTACCGATGTCGCAACTGGCCTAATACTCAGTTATCACATCGCATTAACACCTCAACCAAGTGCTCATGACGTCATGAAGTGTTTGACGAATATATTCAAACCATGGGAGCCGCTAACCTTTTCGACTCCAGAGTTTGACTATAAGCCTGACGCCGGATACCCAAATGGCATCGTGTACAATACTACTCAAATGCCAATGATACAGTCCGTATGTCTAGACAATGCGCTAGCCCATCACGCAAATATCGTAAGAGAATTTGTTATCAACAAAATGAATACGACATTTAACTACGGACTGCCTGCGAATCCTCGGCGTCGGAATTGGGTAGAGCATGCCTTCTCTATTATCTCTGAGGTAGCTCACACTCTGCCTACTACCACAGGAAACTCCCCAATAGACCCACGCAAAGAGAAGACCAGTTCCGGTAAAAAACCAACCTCGGTTACCTATGTCGCGTTAACTGAAATAATCGAGATCATGCTAGCCAACGAAAATTGTAAGCCACTACTAAGGCTACAAAATTTATCTCCGTTGGACGCCGCAAAACACTCAATAGCTACCCATTATCTAACATATTACCCGCCCCACAAATCTCAAAACCTCCACCTATATCCAGAAATATCAACTGTTACTATACGATGCCGTGCCGATGGCGAGGCAGAACACCATATCAACTACCAGGGGGCACGGTATAAGGGAGCTTGCATAATGAAACCCCAGCTTGCAAATAAAAAAGTACACATAGCTGTAAACTGGGACGACGTCAGAACGATTACCGTACTAGACGATAATGGACAGCCGATTGGAATTGTTACAGCGATCGGAATATGGTCTAAAATCTCACATTCTCTTGCTATACGGAAAAAAATCATAAAAAGCCATCGAGACTCTAAAAGCCATACCAAAGACCCAATTGCAGGCTACTTGAAAAAACTATTAGATAATCTACATAGCCCATCAAACAATCTTGCTCTTTTACAACTTTATCATGACTCCGGAATCAGAGAATATTCTACTGAAATAAGAGATGACGTATACGCATCAGAAAATAAAGACGCCCACAATTCATTAGAATCGACACTACCAGATTATACACCTGACTTTGTAATGGGGCGTAAAAATATATGAGCGAAGCAGAAGATTTACTAGTACCAGAAGACCATCCTTTATATTCTCCGAGGTGGCTAACTTTTGAAACCGAGCAGGTGTCTTATTTACGGAAACAAATTCAAATGTGGATATATACTGGCGTAACCGGAGCTATTGTTGTCGGTAATGCAAGGACAGGAAAAACGACGGCCATGGAGCGCATACGAAAGGATTTAACGAATTTACGAAATAACGAAACAATAAAATCGCATGTTATAAACATTCCGGTCATGGACGTTGGAAATGTATCTAATACGCTCAGAGCATTGCATCGGTCAATTGGCGAAAACCCAAAGACTTCTTTGCGCGTAGAACACATTCGAACGGAGGTCTTAGAATACTTTACTGACATGGCGCTATCCCACAATACAAATCTTGTTTTATTTATAGATGAATTTCAAAGATTAAAGATGAAACAGATCGAAGTTTTTGCAGACTTGCAGAACGAAATGGCGTTGCGGGGAGCCACGTTAACTGCATTGTTTTTCGGGAATCTAAAACAGTCGAGAACGAATATTGAAAGCTCCAGCCTACCCGAATATGACCATCTAAGAGGACGTTTTTTTAATCAAGTACATAATTTCTCCGGACTAAGATCAAGAGAAGAAGTTAAAAAATGTCTCAAATGCTACGATAGTTTACGGTTTCCTGTAGATAGTGGACCGACGTATACGGAATGGTTCCTACCTAGCGATTTTCAAAATGGATTTAGGCTTGAAAATTTAGCGAGTTCTATATGGAAGGTATTCTCGGGGATGGCGATGAAGAGCGGATTTAAATCCTGGCCTATGTTCTATTTTATAAATACCATAAATCCACTGCTCATAAACTACCTACCTCACGCCGGCGTAGGCAACTATTGTGATGATATGGTTATTAAATGCATAGACGTATCTGGTATATTTTCCCCATCTTTCTTTGGCGATTTTGAATGAAATTAAACTATGGCCTATACTTCGCTAATAAATATGAAAGTCATAACAATATGGCTAGAAGGATCTATTTTGCTAACCCGACCGCCCGGAAGACAGATAAGAAATTCTTGCAAAAAGTCAAAGATATTACTAATGATCTCCAGTCTGGCGCAACCTCTTCTGCCGAGATCAAAGATTATATTACGACATCCAATGCGTTCAAGGCCACTCTACCTGTTCGCAGAGGTGGTGGGTTCGTGCCGTTCCTTAGGCAATGTGTTGAATGCTCTAGGGGACTGTTCCATGCAATGTGCTACCAACACGAAAGCATTAATTTTTGTCCTATACATAACGAAAGATTATTATGGGAGTGTCCCGACTGTCACCGACGGTTCAGTTCATTTCGAAATACTACCGCTATAATCCTTGGGTGTCCAACGTGTGGATGTTGCGATTCGGAGGCGATTGCTAAGAAGCGGCGGGAATTCCAAGGTGATCTAGATAGAGTGTTAAATGAGTTCTATGCCTCCTTTGATGAGGTAGAACTTGTAAGAGCTAAGTATGCAGTATATTTTTATCGTCCTGATGGACGATTATTTAGAGCTCCTAATATAAAGGATGCCGCTGATGTTATTACTTATAATATCAGCAACCCCCATAAAAAAGTCGATAATCACCCGAGCACCTCGCTCGAACTACGATGCTCGCCGAGCATTACGCGGTATTCAATCAGACGATTTGAAGTCAATCCAATAAACTACCCAGTAGTAGATAATACCACCTCCATTTATCTTGATAAGGAGCTTGAAATATACAAATCATTCTTATCGACGGAAATGGAGGTAGCCTATGAAATTGTTAAAATGCTCCGCTCGGTACATAAGTCTCGGCCTGAAGATGTAGGGTGCTATCCTCAGGGCGACCCCTGCTGCATTCTTTGTCGAGCTTTTTCGATCTGGTATAGCGGAGTCGTTCTCCATAAATCTGTTGACTTTAGATTCGGCGAGGTCCTTGACAGTCATTACACTCATTTTCCGAGACCATTAACCAATTTGGCTGATCATGGCAGTTTTTATAAGATTCCAAAAGAGGAGTCATTTTTCCTCTATCGTCTTAATCTTATTGGTTATTTTCTATTTGTCTTCGATTATTGCGTTCATAGAAAGCTAAAATCTGCGGAACTATCAACTCGTCGAGTGCGATTTCCCAGCCCTGTTGGCGATAGTTTCTTTTCGCTTAGGAAGTCTGGAATATATATTAATATTTTGTATATCTATTTTGCGATTTTTAGATTTGAATTGGTTTATTATCACGTGGAGTTAGGTGACGTGTTGAAAATGATGCGGGACTATGTGGCTCTACGGTCTAATGACTATTCTAAGGTCGAGCATAACCCTAGATATTCCTCCCGATCCATACAAGCGCATCCTAATCCGTCAGTGTATAAATCTATGGACCTACGACAATTCTTCGAGGTCTCTAGCACCTATCTAATAAGGCGCCAGGCGTTTTTAGATTCTTGCGCGAAAGATGTTCGAAGGCTTGGCAATCCTATTATAATTCGAAAATGATATTAGCTAATTTTCTTTCGGAAAGAAATTATACGTCCATAAATGCATTTGATAAAATTTTCTGTGCGTTGGACTGAATGAATTTTTCTATGCTCAATAATATTAGTGCTTACACGAATATTCGCTGCCCGCAAAATAGAATGGCGGTTAAGGATGTCCCAAACCACAAAATGTGCTCCAGAACTTCCTTCTAGTCCTGCAGGTTGCCATTCTCTAGCACTGACAAGGGAGTTCTGCCTGCGAACACTGGGCTCGTGTTGGGTTGTGACATAAAGCCGCGGACATTGACAGGATTGTCAAAAGCGCTTCTGAGAGCAGCATGTATGTTCAAGATAATGCTGATGCGCTTGACTCGGTCAACGGTTAGGGCGATTTCTTGATTGGCGCTAACAGGTTCAAACGCAAGGATTCTTGAAACGTCCCGCGGTCCACAGTCTCAAGTGCCCGAAATTCGAACGGCTAGGCGAGCGCGAGTCGTGACGGTGGAGTGATCAAGCTTTGATGCCATCTGAACCTCGCCGCCCCGCAGAAGCGGTACAACAGGATATCCCGTCGGACAAGTGCCTGCAATCGTAACTCGACAGTCGGAAGCCACCTCGCGACTTATTTGCTCAACGTAGCCCGATTTCAGCCGAGTTTCACTACAGAACGTGAGTACGCATACAAGGGCTGAATCTGGCGTGAATGCGGTGTTCCTGTCACCTCAGCAGGTGTTTTGAGCATTGTTTCCGAACAGGCTGAAGTTGACATTGCAGGGCGATCTGGGATGATTCCCTGACTTGGCGCATATCCTGAATAGACACCGATGACAGACCAGCCAATACAAGCCCAACCAGTCGGCTCCTCACGCTACGTCGTTCATCTCGTATGGGTGTTGCTAATGTTGATGGCGCCGCTCTGCATTAGCGCAGAGCACGGAGGTGCTGGTCATGTCGGGTCGGCAGGTCACCCGACGCCTTACCACCAAATGCCGGCCAACTGGCATTGCGAGTCAACTGCGCTCCCGGCCGTTCTGCCATGGCCAATTCATGAAAGTCAGGCGCAGCCCATTGACATCGACGATAACCCGGCTGACTTCACCAGGGTAAACGGTGACCATCGTTCGAGTCCCAGGGTAATCGTGTGGCCTGTCACCGGACCGAGACGGGCGTCCGGGCCGCCGATCTACCTCTCCAACTGTGTGTTCCTGAGTTAGCGCTCATTCGTTAAAACGCGCTCTACCCAAATTATTGTTTTTTCGTTTAAACATAAGGAACAGACATCATGTTTTTCAGATTATTGCCGTTGGTCCTCATACCCTTTGCCGCTGCGGTTGCGGTCGCATCTCCGGGGCATTCTGACAAGACGGGTGACGACTCCAACCAGGTCTATCCAGGAGTTCCAGCTCAGGCCAGCGAAGCCGACCGCCAGATCCAGGTCGAAGCCTCAGACCGGATGCAGTTCGATGCCGACGATTGGACCTTTAAAGCCGGTGAAACCGTGGAGTTTGTCGTTCATAACAATGGACGCATTCCGCATGAGTTTGTCATTGACACCAAAGCGGGCAACGCCCAGCACCGAGAGGCTATGTCCGATGCCATGGCCAACGGTGGAATGATGCGTCACAAGGATCCGAATGCAGTCAGCGTTGAGCCCGGTGAAACGCGTTCGATTGCTTGGACTTTCACGGAAAGCGGTACATTTGAGGCTGCCTGCAACCTGCCAGGGCATTACCAGGCAGGCATGCACTCTCGGCTACGAGTGACCGGTACGAACTAGGGTAGACCCTGTTCCGGCCTGCGTTTGCAGGCCGGAACGCAGTAGTTGAGAAAATTCGCTCGAACGGCACTTTTACCGAGTTGGCTTATTACACTTCTGCTTGACCTTTGTGTTGCACCCAGGTTGTAGCATTAGATTCGAACCCCCGCGTCAGCAAATATTATCGGTCGGCGCCGTCGGTTCAGCGACCAGGTGATGGCCACTGCCTCAGGAACACTTTTCGGCAGGCTTCGATTCATCCCTTCGATCAGACACGAAATCATGGAGCGCATGATGATTACGAATAAACTGGGTTTTGTAGTCGGTGCGATTGCGCTGACAACCGTCGGCACCATGGCCGCATACGTTCAGTTCTCCACCACATCAGAGACGGCTGAAGCGGCCTCAACAACGAACGCTGCACTGGCTGAGGCGCAGCCCATCACCGTGTACAAAAGCCCTTCCTGCGGTTGCTGCCAATCCTGGGTGGAGCACCTGGAAACACACGGCTTTGAAACCGATGTGGTCAATTCCGATGCGTTGTACGACATCAAACAGGAACAGGGCGTGCCGCGCCAGCTCAGTTCCTGCCACACCGCGATTGTTGATGGGCATGTGATCGAAGGCCACGTGCCCGCGGCTGACATACTGGCCTATCTGGAGAACCCGGTGTTTGCAAACGGCGGCCTGGCAGTGCCGGGCATGCCCCAGGGCTCACCCGGCATGGAAACCGGCCGGGTTGACGACTACCAGGTGGTCGCCTTTGATGCGCAGGGCAAGGCTCAGGTGTTCCGAGAGTATACGCAGTAGGCGTATCGACTTTTCAGTACCCTGCCAATGGAGTAGTCCACTATGGATTCTATACAGGACCGTAAAACACACTACACCGAGGGCAGCCTGACCCTCGCGGGCACGGTCATGCTGGGCACCGGCGTCATGATTGGCGCCGGCATATTTGCTCTGACCGGACAGATGGCGCAGATGACAGGCGCCCTGTTCCCCCTCGCCTTTCTGACTGCCGCTCTGATCGTGGCGTTCAGTGCCTATTCCTACATCAAGATATCCAATGCCTACCCATCGGCCGGCGGCATCGGTATGTACCTGCACAAGGCCTATGGCAACCGGTTACCCACCGCGTTCAATGCCCTGCTGATGTACTTTTCCATGGTGATCGCCCAGAGTTTTCTGGCTCGTACCTTCGGGTCATACACCATGCAGCTCTTCGATGGTGACGAAAGCGGCCGAATGGTGCCCCTTCTCGGCGTGTCTCTCATACTCGCCGCCTTTCTGATCAACCTGCTGGGAAATCGCCTGGTTCAGAGCGTGGCTTCTTTTATCGGCATTCTGAAGATTGGCGGCATCCTAGTGTTTGGGCTCGTGGGTGTCTGGGTGGCAGACAGCGTTTCCGTCGACGTCGCGAACCCGGGTGAAGCAGGAGCCATCGGTAATTTTCTGGGCGCAACAGCGCTCGGAATCCTGGCATTCAAGGGTTTCACCACCATCACCAACAGCGGCTCCGAAGTAAAGGACCCCAAGCGGAACGTCGGCCGCGCGATCATTATTTCCATCTCCGCCTGCGTGGTGATCTACACCCTGGTCGGGTTCGCTGTGTCGAGCAACCTGTCTCTGGCGGAAATCATCGAGACGAGGAATTATTCCCTTGCCGCCGCCGCACGCCCGGCACTGGGCGACTGGGGTGTCTGGTTTACAGTCGCCATTGCCATGATGGCCACAGCCGGTGGTATTCTCGCCAGTATTTTTGCGGTGTCACGCATGCTGGCCATGCTCACGGAAATGAAGTTGGTGCCGCACAGCCACTTCGGTATGCCGGGCAGCATCCAGAAACACACGCTGGTGTATACCGTCGTACTGGGCCTGATTCTGACGGCATTTTTTGATCTGTCCCGTATCGCTGCACTGGGCATCGTGTTCTACCTGATCATGGACATTGCCATTCACTGGGGAGTACTGCGCTACCTGCGCAGGGACGTCGGCGCCAACGTCTGGGTGCCGACCATTGCCATCCTGCTGGATCTGCTCGCGCTCGGCGGCTTTGTCTGGGTCAAACTGAATACCGATCCGTTTGTCATCGGTGTGGCGGTCATCGCCATGCTTCTTATTGCAACCGGCGAGCAGCTTTTCCTGATGAGAACCGCCTCTGCCTCGCCATCGGAGGGGAAAGAAACCCATGATCACCACTGATCCTTATACAGGAGGTCACACTTATGATGGGATATTCCATAGGCGGTAACGAGGTCTGGGCCTTCCACGGCCTGTGGATGCTGGTCATCGCAATCGTCGTCGTTATTCCGGTCTGGCGTCTGTGCCAGCGCCTGGGATACCCGGGCTGGATGGGAATCCTGATATTGGTTCCCATGGTGAACCTGATCCTGCTGTACGTCATCGCCTTCGGCGAATGGCCGCGGAACCGTGACAATGGGGGTTCGTCGTAATGGACAATAAAGCGTCAACTCAACGCAAAAATGGGGGTTCGTCGTAATGGACAATAAAGCGACAACTCAACGCAAAGCAGTCGAATTGATTGTGCCAGGCATGAGTTCCGACCACTGCGCAGGCATTATCAACAAGACAATTTCACGCCTGGACGGCATTGAATCCATCTCCACCAATATAGCCAGCCACAAGGTCAGTGTGTCTGCCCGAACGGATGGCCCGGATCCGGAGACGTTAAAAAAATCCGTGGAAGGCGCAGGGTACGATGTCGCCTCAGCCCGAGAAACCGGCGGTATATCCTACATAGCGACAGTACCGGGGATGGGGTCTGACCACTGCGCCGGCATCATCCGCCACACGCTCGAACGGCAGGACGGAATACAGAGCATTGCCACCAATGTGTCCAAACATTCAGTAACCGTCGTGACTTCGTCCGACGGCCCCTCAGAGTCTGCGTTGAAACGAGCGATCGAGGGAGCGGGCTATGACGTTGCCGCAATTTCCCGTGAAGAGGACGCGGATCAGGAAAACGAATCCGTTATTCAGGAAGCCTACCTGAATCAGGCCATGCGCCGACTCTGGATCGCGGCCATTCCGACCGCGCTGATCATGTTGATTATGATACCCCACATGTTCTGGCAGCCCGTGCCGGGGTATCTGGCAATCATCGCCGTGCTTGCCTTTCCGGTCGTGTTCCTGTTTGGCGGCGCCGCTACCCACAAGGCGTCCTGGCGTTCTCTGAAGAACGGCACTTTTAACATGGATGTGCTGATTTCCATGGGAAGTCTGCCACCGTTTCTCATCGGTCTGGTGGGCTTCGTCTATCCGATGACGTCCTTCATCGAGATGGCCGCCACCATAATGACCTTCCATCTGGTCGGCCGCTATCTGGAAGCGAAAGCCAAGGGTAAGGCATCGGAAGCGATCCGCCGGCTGTTGACACTGGGCGCCAAGACCGCCCGCGTTGAGCGGGACGGCGAAGAAATCGAGGTCGCGGTGAAGGAACTCGTCGCCGGCGACATCATGGTTGTGCGGCCGGGCGACAAGGTGCCGACCGACGGCGAAGTACTGGCCGGTGAAAGCCATCTGGATGAGTCCATCGCCACCGGCGAATCGATCCCCGTCTACAAAAGCACTGGCGACACGGTCATCGGGGCCACCATCAACAAGGAAGGCCGACTTCGGGTGAAGGCGACCCGGGTCGGTGGTGATACATTCCTGGCCCAGGTGGTGAAACTGATCGATGAGGCCCAGGGTTCACGGGTGCCGATTCAGGAGTTTGCAGACCGGATGACCGGTCGTTTTGTGCCCCTGGTACTGATCATCGCACTGGCCAGCTTTGTTGTCTGGTTTCTGGCCGCCGATGCGCTGCGCCCGGTTCTTGAGTGGGGCGCGACCTTCCTGCCCTGGGTTGATCCTTCGGCAGCCACTCCGGTATTGGCCGTACTGGCGGCTATTGCAGTTCTGGTCATTGCCTGCCCCTGCGCGCTGGGGCTGGCAACACCGACCGCATTGATGGTCGGGTCAGGCGTCGGTGCAGAGCGCGGTATTCTGATCCGTTCCGGGGAGGCGATACAGACCTTCAAGGACATCAACGTCATGGTGCTGGACAAGACCGGAACCATTACCCGAGGCGAACCGAAGCTGACGGAAGCAATCGTCGCTTCGGGCATCGCGGAAAGCGAGTTGCTGGAGCTTGCCGCAACTGTGGAAAACGCCTCCGAACACCCGATTGCCAGAGCGATTGTCGATGGCGCACGGGAACGCAGCATCCAGCCTGGCGATGTCTCCGACTTCCGCTCCACC
The DNA here is from genome assembly GCA_965602035.1 of Natronospirillum sp. Taxonomy (GTDB): domain Bacteria; phylum Pseudomonadota; class Gammaproteobacteria; order Pseudomonadales; family Natronospirillaceae; genus Natronospirillum. Next base: position 800,693 of record OZ271919.1, read on the forward strand.
GGGGCAAGAGGGGTGTCCGGTACGGTAGCGGGTCAGACGGTACTGATCGGTAATCGACGCCTGCTGGAAGAGAACGGCGTGCAGGGACTGGATGCCCTGGACAAGGATCTTCAGGACCTGGAGGGAAAAGGAAGAACTGCGGTCATCGTCGCCCGTGATGGACGGGCCTGCGGCATTGTCGCCGTTGCCGACACACTCAAGAGCGAGTCCGTGGCGGCTATCAGGGCCATGCATGAGCACGGTCTTCACGTGGTGATGATTACCGGCGACAACGAGCGCGCCGCCAACGCCGTTGCCCGCGAGGTCGGCATTGACGAGGTTCGCGCCGGCGTGCTGCCGGAAGGCAAGGTGGACGCCATCCGGGAACTGCAGGAAAAATACGGCAATCATGTGGCTATGGTCGGTGACGGCATCAATGATGCCCCCGCACTGAAACAGGCGAATGTGGGTATCGCAATCGGTGCCGGTGCGGATGTCGCCATTGAGGCGGCTGACGTTACGCTGGTGCGTGGAGAGCTTTCCGGCGTTGTGGATGCGATGCTGTTGTCCCGCGCCACGTTCAGAAAGATTGTCCAGAACCTGTTGTGGGCAAGCGGGTACAACGCCGCCGCCATACCGATTGCTGCCGCTGGCCTGTTGCACCCGATGATTGGTGTGGTCGCAATGACTGCCAGTTCACTTTCGGTTATCGGCAATTCCCTGTTGCTGCGTCGGCGCTATGAAAAAGAGCGGCCTCACACTTCATAAACCAACGTATGCCCGGCACCTCTGGCGGGCCGAGGGCATAAGAAAAGGTGATGAGTAATGGTAATCAGAACATTTGGTGAACTGATCGAATGGACCCGCACCCTTCATGCACACCTGAATTCTGGTGGTGTTCCTGATTCAGTCCATACTGGCGCTGGGTAAATACCTATGGAAAAAATGATGGCCCCGGACAACATCGATCGCCGTAACATCCTTCGAACCATGATGGGAGCCGGGACGCTGCTGGCATTCTCGCCGGTATTCCTGCTTGCTGACAGTGGCGACGGGAAAACAGCAACAGGGTCGGGTACGCTCGGTCTGGATCTGGATAATTATGACGTTGAACTGGTCCTTCGCGCCACGCCGGACCGGGTGTCAGTGCTGCCCGGTGCACCCAGTGAAGTATGGCGTTATAAGGCGGAATTACTGAAAGGCCCGGCCGGTACCGTCTCTGAAAACGCTGACAGCTATCTGGGGCCGACCCTTCGACTACGGCGCGGCCAGACCGTAAAAGTCCATATTGAGAATGCGCTTCGGGAAGACACGACTGTGCACTGGCACGGGCTTCACGTGCCGTCGGACGTAGACGGGCAGTCACGACTGCCAATCGGTCCCGGCGAAACCATGACGGTTGGTTTCGAGGTGTTGGATCGGGCCGGGCTGTACTGGTACCACTCCCATGCTCACGGCGAGCAGGGTGGCCGCGTAGGATTCCAGACGTACGCAGGCCTTGCCGGCCTGCTGGTCATTGAAGACGATGAAGAAGCGGATATTGCACTGCCGTCCGGCGAGAACGAGATGTTCCTCGTTCTTCAGGACCGCACCTTCGCCGGTACCAACGAACTGGTTTACCTCGCGGGCGGCATGGGTGCCATGATGGACCGCATGCAGGGTTTCATCGGGGATACAGTGTTGGTAAACGGCGTCCCCCCGACCACCCGCAATGTGGCCACCCGACCCTACAGACTCCGGGTTCTCAACGGTTCCAATGCCCGTATCTACAAGTTGGCCTGGAGTGACGGGCGCCCTGTCACCGTCATCGGAACGGACGGTGGTCTTCTGCAGAAACCGGAAGACAAACCGTTTACGGTGTTGGCTCCGGCTCAGAGGCTCGATCTGTGGGTCGACCTCTCCCGGTCGCAACCCGGTTCCAGACTGGAACTCATCAGCGACAGCTATGACGCTGACATGATGGGCGGCGGTATGATGGGAATGGGTGGTGGAATGATGGGAGGGAGCAGTAGCGCTTCCCTGCCCGCCGGCAGCCGATTTTCCCTGATGGCCCTGAATGTGACAGAGTCCGTTGATAGCGGTGAGACCCTTCCGATGGCGCTTGCTACGGCCCGGCAACGCATACCGGTGAGCGACGCTACGCGAATCAGGCAGTTTGTATTGAGCCAGGTCATGATGCGGGGTTTTGCCATTAATGGCCGACGCTTCAACGGCACCGATGTGGCGGACAACGAAAGAGTCCGCCGTGGTGACACGGAGATCTGGACGTTCAGAAACGACACGCACATGCCCCACCCGATGCACGTGCACGGGTTACAGTTCAACATTGGCAAACGCAGAATCAGGGGTAATGCCGGGGGCTGGAGTGAGCTGCAGGCGGGGCTGGTGGACAGTGGCTGGCACGACACCGTTCTGGTAATGCCGGGTGAAACCGTTCAGGTCGTCATGACCTTCGAGCGATTTGATGGCCTCTACATGTATCATTGTCACAATCTGGAGCATGAGGATATGGGGATGATGCGGTACTTCCGGGTGGAAAGCTGAACACCGGACGCCGGCTGAGAAACACGGCCGACAAAAACTTTTTGTTCACAAATTAACCAGCAAGCATTGCTGCAAAGGAGACTCTCATGTCCTATACCATCAATCGCGTCATCACCGGATCCGACTTTGACCAGGTTGATGAACGCACTCGGCAGGCACTGGCCGATAACGGTTTCGGCGTACTCACCGAAATCGATGTCAAAGCCACAATGAAAAAGAAACTCGACAAAAACATGTCAGACTACCGGATACTCGGCGCCTGTAACCCCACTATGGCCTGGGAAGCCATCGGCATCGAACCCAGAGTCGGAGCTATGCTTCCATGTAATGTCATTCTGCGGGAAGTCCCGGACGGTGTTGAGGTCAGTGCCGTTGACCCGGTGGCTTCCATGGCATCCATAGACAATGATGAGCTCAAAAACGTCGCGGGCCAGGTACGCGATATGCTGGCGAAAGTGGTTCAGGCAATTTGATGACAGGGCTTGAAAGCGTTGGGCTGCTCACCGCGTTCGTGGGTGGCCTGATTTCTTTTTTTTCACCCTGTACCCTGCCACTGGTGCCGGGGTACGTCGCGTTCATCGGCGGGCAGTCGAACCCGGACGACCGGGCATGGCGTATGGTCCTGAGCCTCATGTTCGTGCTGGGTTTCACCCTGGTGTTCGTGGCATTGGGTGCCACCACCACGGCGCTGGGCCAACTGTTCCGTGCCTACCAGCAGGAAGCTGCCCTGATCGGGGGTGGCCTCATGGTACTGTTCGGTGCGTTCATGGCTGGCCTGATTCCTCTTGGTTGGATGCAGCATGATACGCGCTGGCTCATGGCCATCCGCGAAGGCGGCACCCCGCTCACGGCCTTCGGCTTCGGGCTCGTATTCGCATTCGGCTGGACACCCTGCATCGGCCCGATTCTGGGGTCGATACTAGCGCTTTCCACCATGGCCTCCCAGACGCAGTCGGGCGTGATGCTGCTTTTCATTTATTCCATGGGTCTGGCTGCGCCCTTCCTCCTCACCGCCGCGTTTCTCGAAGTGGCGCAGAAAAGGCTTGCCGGCTGGACACGTCACGCCAGAGCCCTGCACCACCTCGCCGGTGCATTGATCATGCTCATGGGCCTGCTGATCATGGCGGGCATGATGAATCGCGTTGCCTCCTTCATGTTGCGTTTCTTCCCCGGGGCAGCGACGCTGGGATGATCACGGTTTATACGATGCTCAAACGACTGTTATTGCTTTCGAAACAGGTGTAGTTAGTGTGCTGCTCGCAGAGACAGGATCAACGGACAGGTAACCGCGTCCGCCTCCGCATTGCATTCGGCGACGGTCTCGCTCAGGGCTTTTTCAATCTGTTGTAACCGCCGCAGCTTTCCACGCACATTCTCCAGTTTCCGCTCCGCGATCATTCGCGCCTCCTGGCAGTGCGTTCCGTCCTCGAGCGTCAGCAGATCACCGATTTCATCGAGACTGAAACCGAGCTGCTTCGCCGCCTGCACGAACGCCAGCCTCTCCTGGTCGCTTGCTCCATATCGGCGGACGCCTCCGGGCGGGCGCTCGGGCGTCAGCAACAGACCACGACGCTGGTAGTATCGAACAGTTTCCACGTTGACCCCGTATTTTTTTGCCAACCGTCCAATCGTCAGGCGAGGATTTTCGTTATCGGACATACCAGTTGACTCCGTAGTTGAGTACGGCTGTAACTTTACACCCAAGCACGCCATTCCAACAGATAGAACCGTTCGGTTTTATCGTCGAGACAGTGGGAGTCACCATAGACATGAAGCCACATATTGCCATTATCGGAAGCGGCGGCGCGTCGATGGCCGCCGCGCTCAAAGCCACCGAGCGCGGCGCCCGCGTTACGTTGATCGAGCGAGGTATCATCGGCGGCACCTGCGTTAACATTGGCTGTGTCCCGTCCAAGATCCTGATTCGTGCAGCGCAGGTCGCTCACGTTCGCAGCACGAGTCCATTCGACGAAGGAATCAGCGCACAGGCGCCGCAAATCGATCGAGCCAGACTACTCGAACAGCAGCAGTCACAGGTTGAGAGCCTGCGTAATGCCAAATACGCGAACCTTCTACGTGACAACAAGTCCATCGCCTTTCTTCAGGGCGAAGCGAGTTTTGCCAGCTCCTCCAGTCTTAAGGTTGCGCTTAACGACGGCGGAGAAGAGACACTCCAGTTTGACCAGGCCTTTATCGGCACAGGCGCCCGTCCGGCGATTCCATCGATTCCCGGGCTCGCCGAAACACCCTATCTGACGTCGACCGATGCGCTGGTACTGGATCACATTCCGGACAGATTGATTGTCGTCGGTGCGGGTTTTGTTGCGCTGGAACTGGCTCAGACCTTTTCCCGGTTGGGGAGCCAGGTGACCGTGCTGGCGCGCAGTCGTCCGTTGTCGGACGAAGACCCGGCGATTGGTGAGGCCATGGGAACCGCGTTGGGACAGGAAGGCATCAAGTTGTTATCTGAGACCCAGGCCAGCCGCGTCAGCTACACCAACGACACATTCATCGTGGAGACCAATGCAGGATCCCTGAAGGCAGATCAATTGCTCCTGGCCGTCGGCCGCACGCCCAACATCGAGGCCCTGAATGTGGAGCAAGCCGGAGTGGCGCTCTCAGGTGGAGCCATTAACGTCGACAGCCACCTTCGCACTTCTGCAAAGAGGATTTACGCAGCCGGCGACTGCACCACCCTGCCGGAATTCGTTTATGTTGCGGCCGCTGCAGGCAGTCGGGCCGCGATAAACATGACCGGTGGCGATGCGACGCTGGACACGGGCGCCATGCCCAGGGTGATGTTCACTAAACCACAGGTCGCCACCGCCGGACTGTCAGAGTCCGATGCCCGGGATCAGGGTTATGACGTGGATAATCGTGTACTCACGTTGGACAATGTGCCCCGAGCGCTCGTGAACTTTGAGGAGACCGGATTCATAAAAATGGTCGCCGAACGGAATACCGGGTGCTTACTGGGGGTGCAGGCCGTATCAGAAAATGCCGGAGAGCTGATTCAGACCGCCGTCATGTCGATACAGGGAGGAATGACCGTACAACAGGTTGGTGACACGCTTTTCCCCTATCTGACCATGGTCGAAGCGCTCAAACTGTGCGCACAGACATTTACGCGTGACGTGACCCAGCTATCCTGCTGCGCGGGCTGACCCATGGGTTTCTTCAAGAGCGGCAGTCTGCAATGAGTGTCGATAGAGTCACACTCGTGAGGCTGACAGGTGCGGTGGCGGTGCTGATTGCGCTTGGCATTCTGTACGCTGTGCTAAACCAGATTGGCGCACTGGCGGTTGTTACGGACACGGCAAAACTCCGGGAATTCGTCCACCAGCTCGGGTGGCTCGGCCCGCTCAGTATTATCGTTATGATGATAATGGCGATCGTATTGAGTCCGATCCCCAGTGGCCCTATTGCCATGGTGGCGGGCGCCGTCTATGGCGCAAACTGGGGTACCACCTATGTGGTGATCGGCGCCGAAGCGGGCGCCATTATTGCGTTTTGCCTGTCGCGGGTATTTGGCTATCAATTGGTGCGACGCCTTTCGGGCGCTCGCCCCCTTATGGCCTGGCTGGGTCGGGAACGTTCTCAGACTGGCCTGATGCTTATCGTATTTGCATCACGATTAATGCCATTCATTTCGTTCGACGCGGTAAGCTATGCCGCCGGCCTGACGCCGCTGGCAGGCTGGCGATTCTTACTGGCTACCGTAGCGGGCGTCATCCCGACGGCGTATCTGATTACACGTTTCGGTGAGTTTCTGATTTCCACGGAATCGGGTGGCATTACCATTCTTATCTTACTGATCAGCGGTGTAACGCTGCTGCCCGTGGTAGCACACTTAATTCGATCTCTATTACGGCAAAAGCGTGACTCTAAGCACCGGTAGTCGCATTCAGTGCCGTCCGCCAATGACTCATCTTCTTTTCGACGATCATCAATGGATATGAGCCGGGCAGAGGTGGTGGCACAGGTGGATCGTTTTCAATTCAACGCTTTTCGGCGAGCAGTCTTTCCATACCCTATCGAGACTGCTGTTCATAGTCGCAAGATCCGTTACATTTCCCATGAACAGAAAGACACGACGCTGCAAGGGTGTTGAATCCTGAAAAACTGAAGTCTACAGCTACATGAAAATGTTCATTCAAGCGCGACCGACCGAAAAACAAGTCTTCCAGCATCACGGTGCCATTGACCTTCGAGCATCAAAAATTGGTCCGGTCATCTTGTTTCCATGTTTCATTGGAAATGGTGGTGAGCAATTCTTGGGCGAATGGCGTTTCCAACTTGTCTTGGAAACTTGATTTAACTCCCCCGAAAATTGGCCAACTGCGGCGACATAGAGTTTCCAACATGTCTTGGATGCTCACAGCGATCACAATTGGATCGGGTCATTATTCCACGGTTTATTGGAAAACCACCTGATCCCTGCCCCGGTTTTTGGCCTGGTACAGCCGCGTGTCAGCCAGGCTGATCAATGTGTCAGCAGAGGTCGAAGGATTTGCGTCGCTTCCGGTGTGCGTGGCGATGCCCATGCTGACGGTGATCGCCTCGCCGCAATGCCAGGTCGCTGCTGCCAGCGCGTCTCGAATCCGCTGACTGACCGTATAAGCCTGATATTGGTCATGCCGCGGTAACACCAAAGCGAACTCTTCGCCACCATACCGCGCCGCAAAGGCCGGCTCAGTGGGCATCGTCTCAACCAGTAAGGTGCTGACCTGCTCCAGACAACGGTCTCCCGCTATGTGCCCGTGACGGTCATTGAATTGTTTGAAGAAATCGACATCAATCAACACCAGTGATAACGGCCAATTGTGGCGCCGCGTCATAGAGTCTCTCAGTGTCTGGTCAAAATAACGGCGATTGTAAACGCCGGTGAGGCCATCGGTAACCGACAACCGCGCCAGTTCTCCATTCGCTCGTTTGAGCGCTTCTGTGCGATCCAGGATGCGCTGCTCCAGCGAGTTATTCAGCGCTCTCAGTTCCCGGTCGGCATCGACGAACCGGGTCACCTCTTTCGCTGTACCCCAGACCAGGGTTGCAGACGCTCCGGGCTTCTGAACCGGCACGAGTATCGCTTCAAAATACCGGCGCCGGCCGTTCACGACGGCCGACTGTTCAACTGCAATTGGCCGGTTATTCTGCACACAGTCCCAATACGGCGCCTTTATCCGTCGGGCGTCTTCACCGCTGCCCAGAAAGGCCCGAAACCGTGCGCCCGGTACCTGGCCAGGCTCAAGCGCCAGTGCCGACTCGTTCGCTGCGACCATGACGAAGTCATCGCCGTCCGGCTGAGCCACCCAGAATGGGTCATCCGAGGTATGCCAGAGTGCCTCAAAGAATACCAGCATACCTTCAGCCGGAAACCCGGTTACGTGCTGATTGTCCGATCCTGGATTGGGTTTCATTCCACGCAGCCTGTACTCCGGAGTGGAAGAATACCAGCACTGCAAAAGCCCGTCAGGAGCGTCCTGTGAACAGGCGTGCCGGTGTTTGTCGGTCAGGATTCAAGTCTAAACTGAATGGCTGAGAATTGACATGCTGCTCCCCGGGTAATGAGCATGAACCCGGGCGGCGGTTCATTCACGCGCCGGATCGGACACCACGGGGACCGACAATGGCTCATTCGGCCGACCTGGAGAGCTGTGCCAGTGTGCCAGTGATCTCCCCGGCAAGTGCCTCCAGGCGGTCGCTGAGGCGTTTGGCCGCAACGCTTTCGCGCGCGGTTTCCTCGGCTCTGTCCCGGATGTCGACCACAAGCTCTGCCACCGAGCTTGCCACGCTGCTCTGTTCTTCGGCTGCTGTCGCTATGTGCTGATTTTTCTCATTAATGCTGTTAATGGAGCCGGCGATCTCGTTGAGCTTTTTATCCGCTGCAGTGACCTGTTCAGACGTATTGGTTGTCTGCGCTTTGCTGGTCGCCATGGCTGTCACTGATTCACGGGCCCGGGATTGTATGGCGTCCAGAATGGACTCGATCTCGACAGTGGAGTCCTGTGTCTTTCGGGCCAGCGACCGGACTTCATCAGCCACAACGGCGAAGCCCCGGCCATGCTCACCTGCCCTCGCCGCTTCAATAGCGGCATTGAGCGCAAGCAGATTGGTCTGGTCAGCAATACCATGTATTACCTCCAGTACCGAGCCGACTTTTTCTGCCTGGCTGGCGAGCTCATCAATTTTCCCCGAGGTGTGGTCTATCTCGCCGAGCAACCCGGTCATAGTCTCCTGAGCCGATGCCATGGCACTGCGTCCGGTAACAACGAGGCGGTCGGTATTACTCGTAAAGTCGGCCGTCTCTGATGCATTCGCAGCCACCTCGCGCGATGCCGCCTCCATTTCTTCGATCGCGGTGGCGATCTGTTGGCTGGTGTTGCTCTGTTGATGGGTGCTGTCCGCAACCGACGCAGACATGGCCGATAACTGATCAACCGCATCCCGGAGTGCAATGGCGTTGGTTTCCAGGTTGGTCACCACCCCTCCCAATGACTCCCGGAACTGGTTGATAGCGTCGCCCAGCTGGCCCAGCTCGTCGCGACTGTGTACACGGATCGCTTGGGAATAGTCGCCACCCTGCATGGCTCTCACGCCCTTAGAAATACTGTTCAACGGCCGCAGTACGGTCTGCCGCAGCAGCACCAGCATCGCCACCAGTACCATCGCCCCCAATCCCAGGGCGACTCCCATAGCGGCCCACATGGCGGTATTCGCACCGGTCACGGCTGCTGACACCTGATTATCTGCAAGGGCTGCCAGCGCCTGGCCGAGTTCTTCGAGCGCGGCGGAGGGCGCCCGGTCAATGCCGGAAACGGCAGCGTCCCCAACCGTGTGATCAAAACCGGAATCGATAAAGGCCTGTCTTCCCTCGCTGTAGGCAACAGACATGGCCTGGTGGTCGTCGAGGAACTGTCCCGCGATTTGCTGTAACTCCGGATAGCCATCCAGCCCTGACTCCAGGAAGGTCATGATCATCTGGATTTCCCGCGCTTCGGTCTGAAAAGCGGTCCAGTACCGCTCCATTCGGTCCGGGTCCTGACCCCGAAGCAAGACGTTTTTCCATTCCTGAACCTGGCGCTTGAAGTTCAGATTTGCCAGATCAGCCTGCTTCTCCAGTTGCTTGATGCCGGTCAGAATTGACTCGGACTCATCCACCGAGGATTTCATGATAGCGGTCGATATAAGAGCCGACGCGATCAGAATGGCAATGCCGGCAAACACCGACGAAAGGAGTTTGAACTGGAGAGATTGACGTGTCATGTGAGGATTCCGGATCAGTGCGCTCAGCCGTGCATGAAATCAGTGCGCTGACCTGATTTGGTGCATTCGCACCTGTTGGTAACACGCTGATATTCGGCGAGTTTAACCAATTGCGAAGAAAAAGGTATGACACTTTTATGACATTTTTGACGCCCGGAACAGGTCGCCATTCCGCCGGGTTTCCAGTACCGGACTGGCTGGATTCACTCAGTCGTCTGCGGGTCGAATGCAGCTCTTCAGGAGTGAAGCCAGCCGGCTCTTCCCGAGCTCACGCATGAGCGCGATATTCTTTTCGGGAATCTGATCCACATTCCGGTAACCGGCAATCGCACGCTCCAGACTGGATTCACGAAGCACGTGCAACAATGGATATGGCGAACGGTTCGTGAAATTTTCCACGTCGCCCGGCTCCGTGCCTGCAAACCGGTAATCCGGATGGAAACTGGCGATCTGGTAGACTCCCTCCCACTCCATTGCAACGAGCAAGGCATCCACATTATCCAGAAACTGGTTGTAGTCACTGAAATGCTGCAGAACGTCAGGGTGAATGAGTAACGTCGTTTCTATGGTGGGGTCTGTTTCGAGCAACCCCAGCTCAGATACCAGCGCTGCCAGCAGCTGCTCTTCGGTCGCTGCTGTCGTGAGCGCGAAGCGAACCCGATTGTTTACCAACTCACGCCTCGCAAACGGACACAGATTCTGCCCTACCACCAGCGTTTCCACCCATCGACGCACGGAATCCACAGGGTCGGATTCTGTGCGGGATACATCCTGTTGCTTCATTGAGCACCCGGTGCTGACTGTGCTGAGGCCCGTGGCCTGTTCTTCTGTGTCCGGCAACGACCCGAAGCCTACGCTGGCCACGGTACGCCTTTATTATGCAATATACCTAACTCACTTGCTTCTGAATTCGCGGACTGAGCGCACTACATCGGCGGCAATGCGAGCCACGAGACGTCGCTCGCCAGGCTCAAGTTCGCGCATCATCTGCGATATCGATGCAATGTCCGGTTCTTCCGGGCTGTCCGGATTCTGGCACAGTTCACTCAGTGTACACTCGAAGAGATCACTGAACTGCAGAAGGCGGTGGATGGTGGGCGAGATCGACCCGTTTTCAATCCGACTGATGGTTTCCTTTTCAACACCCACACGGTCGGCGACCTGTGCCTGAGTGAATCCATTACTTTTTCTTCGGTGGGCAATTGACCGTCCGAGGTTCTTGACGCGGTTCGGATCCGCCATGGAATACTCTCACGGATGACTTCAAACCGGAAATACTGCCAGTGTCATCACGGGTTTGTAACGGCTTATTAAGTCATTGCTTATTGATTCGAAACGTTAACGCTGTTGCTCTGCCGCCTCGCCCCGACGGCCAGGCGGCATAGCGGATCAGCTACTGGCTTGTATAGGCGTCATCGGTTCTGGCCGACATGACGAAGTCATTCCTGTGAAGGCCCCCGATCTTGTGGGTCCACCAGCGCACTGTGACCTTGCCGTACTCGGTGATAATGGCCGGGTGATGCCCTTCCTGTTCGGCCAGGTCGCCGACAGTATTGGTGAAGGCCAGTGCCTGCACGAAGTTCTTGAACTTGAACGTGCGTTCCAGTTGCTCTTCACCACCAATCGTCACAATCGACCATTCGGGAATCTGTTCCCCGAACGCCTGTTTTTCGTCATCTGTTACTTTGGGTGCATCCGCGTTGCAGGCTTCACACTGCTGCGTGGCGAGTTCCGACATGGTAGTGGCTCCCCTGTTAATTTGCAGAATTCGGCCTGACGATAATTATCAGGCCCGTATGGCTGACATGGCGCTCAGCTCACAGAAATCAAGGTCAGGCCTGCCAGCGGAACAGGCTCACTTTGTGGGTAAGCCCATCAGCCAACTCGGAAAGCGCCCGGCTGGCACCCGCGATCTGGTCGGCACCCGCCGACGATGCCAGAGTCGCGTCATTGATGCGGCTGATATTCAGGTTCACCTCTTCCGCCACGCGGCTCTGCTGCTCGGCGGCACTGGCAATCTGGGTGTTCATATCGGTGACCGCAGCCACCTGGCGGCGTATAGACGCCAGCGCGGACTCAGCCTCGCGGGTCTGCTCAACCGTGTTGCCGGCCAGATCCCGACTGGTCTCCATGATCGTTGCTGCAGAACCGGAACTTTCCTGCAACTGATTGATCATGGTGCTGATTTCCCGGGTTGATTCCTGCGTGCGACTGGCCAGGGACCGTACTTCATCGGCAACGACTGCAAACCCCCGGCCGTGCTCCCCTGCCCTTGCCGCTTCAATGGCCGCATTCAGGGCCAGCAGATTGGTCTGCTCGGCAATTTCATTGATCACTTCAACAATGCGTTCTATATCACTGCTCTGGCGAGACACGGAAGTAACACGCTCAGCAGCCGTCTCCAACGTATCAGACAGTTCCTGCATCGCTCGCGCCGTGCTCTTCACGACCTGATTGCCGGTCTCAACATCTTGGTCCGCTGTCTGTGTGGCACTGGCAGCCTGTGCCGCATTGTCCGTTACTTCTCTTACCGACGCCGACATCTCGTTGATGGCGGTTGCCATCTGCTCGGTCTCACCGGACTGCAGTTGAATCTGACGGTTATTGCTCTCGGACGTGTCGGATAGCTCTTCCGAGGCGCGGCTGACATCCTGGGCCGATGAGCGGACGTCGCTGATGATGTCGATCAACTGTCGCGCAGTCTCGTCTACCGCCGCCATTACGCTGCGAGGTTGGCTTCTCGTGCCCGATGGCGACAGGTCGCCTTCCGCCAGACGGCGAATCGCTACGGCAACGTCCTCCGGCTCAGCGCCCAGTATGCGGCGCAGATGACGGATGATCAGAAGACTGACGAGAATACTGGCCACAATGGCGACACCGGCCACTGTGATCATCAGCCAGGCAAAATTGCCTGCGGTATCGCGCACCGCGCTGACATCGCTTTCAATCGTGTCTTCCTGATAGTCGATGAATGCATTGATACGATTCAACCACTCAGAATAATCATCGGATACCTGGCTGAGCAGGAATTCCTGAGCCGCTTCCCTGCCCTGCGTCTGCTGTACCGCAAGTAGCTCCTCTGTGTCTGCCAGTGCCCGTGCCTCGATGGCCCGAATCGCCTCCAGCAGTTCACGCTCAGCCGGGGCCAGGCCCTGCACATCAATCAGGTCGTTCATTGCCGCACGGGATTCATCGTAGAACTGCATCAATCTGTCGACGTCTTCCAGGTGACCCTGTCGTTCAGAGTCGTTGGTTACCAGGACCGCATCCCGAATCGCAATCGCCCGGTCGTGCACACTGCCCCGGAAATTGATGGCGTAGCGCTGTTTGAGCGTGGCACTCTCGTTCACCTCGGTCAGTGTCGCATCCATGAACTGGACCCGATTGATCCCAACCAGAGTCACGAGTACAAGCAAGGCGACGACGAGTCCGAACCCGAACGCCAGTCGGCGGGCAATGGTAAGTTTCTTCATGTCAGACACACACTCCAGGTCACAACGACGTTAAAGAGCTGGGGATACGTGGACCCGGACGCGGGGGATCTGATAGTCCCGATATTTTTTGGCTATCGTCAAACGCGGCCTCTGCTATCCTGGGCCGAGACCGGCAGAAACTGAACCTCGGACGAATTAAACAGATAGTTTTATTTTGGTAATGTCATTGAATATCTGGTCACGCCGGCTGTCCTGCCGTCAAACGCAGCACCTTCGGCCACGGGCCCACTCATCCACGCAGGCGACAGGACGTGCCATGGGAATGGAACTCTCTGCAGCGGATACACAGACGTACAGGGTCTGCACTGTTCAGCCACCGCTGGATGCGACACTGACTCACTCGCTCGAACACCGGTACGCCGGCACGAGCCGCCAGACCGGCTGCGTTGCCTTGCTGTGCCAGGAGCTTCGCCCCCACAACTACAGACGCAAACAGATCGCCGCTGGTGCCAAATCGGTTCAGTTTCTTATCCCTCAATCCCGGTTTACCGACAGCGACGTTCAGATACGGGTAAGTCGCTCGCTTTCCGGCCATGTCTGGTCGCTCATTGAGGCGCCGACGCCAACTCTCTGCCTGAGGCATGTGCTTGCTCGGCACCGGTTCCTTCAGTCAGTCGCGGCACTCTCTGCCCCGGGGTGTTTATACCGTAGTGGCGTAGCCATCCCCAGAACGACTTCTCCGACAGCGGCGCTGTGGCAATCCCAGGCGTCGCTGGCCATGGTTGAAGCCAGCGCGGAGACTGGCCACCTGTGCTTTTTTGGTCCGCAGCTGGCCTGTCCGCAGCCCTGATCCAGTCGATCAGCCCGGCTCCCGAAGGCCGGTGGCGACGGCTTCCTCCAGCAACCACTGACGTAGCACCCGTATTCCCTGTTCTCTTCGACGAGCCGTCTTCCAGGCGAAATAGAATTGATCGCCCGTCGTTACGGCGTGCGTGGGAATCCGGACAAAGCCTTCACCCGCACCCGGATGTGTGCCCTGTCGCTGATGATCCGGGCTAGCGTCGGCAGGCAGCATGTAGTCGTTGGTCAGAGCAATTCCCTGGTGATGCCGGGCCGCTTCCAGGGCCAGCAACATATGGCTGAAATGCTGGACTCTGGACCGCTCGGGCAGTTCCTGGCCTGCTGCCGCGTACCAGGCCTCCCAGTCCCCGCCCGCGCGGTTATAAATACTGTGGGTCGACAGATGAGTGAATTCAGCGAGTTCGTCAGGCCGCAGCGGCGCGACCGACGTTTCCGGCAAGGCAGAAGGCCGGCCGAGCTCCCGGCACAGTCGCAACCAGTATTCCTGACTGCAGACGGGGAACAGCCGTTCGGTATAGAGCCGCTCGTAGCTGTAGGCGGACGACTCCTGATGAATGGTAATGAACCCGTCAGCGATGCGGTCGGTCAACGGTGTTTCGACATTGGCCATTTCCAGCACCAGGTCCAGCCATGGGTGCTGGCGCTGAAGCGCTGGCAAGCGGGGAACCAGCCAGCGCACGGCAAAGGAACTGAATACGCTGAGCCGCAGTTGCGATTGTTCCTGCCCGAGTACCTGATCACTGGCGCGTTCGATCTGCAACAAGGCGGAACCGATTGCGTCCAGATAAAGCCGCCCCTCCTCTGTCAGCATCAGCCGACGGCCCTGTCGGTTGAACAATCGTTCGCCCAGCCAGGTTTCGAGTTGCTTGATCTGGTGACTGATCGCGCTCTGGCTTACCGAGAGTTCGGTGGCCGCGGCCGAAAAACTGTTCAACCGGGCCACGGCTTCAAACACCGGCAACGATTTGAGTGGGGGCAGCCTCATTATCTAATTTTCTAATAGCAAAGAATTTAGTTCATTTTATCGGATATTGAATGTCGTGCACACTCCGCGCTGTCCTGAGTCCATAGCCAAACACACACGGGAGCGCGTCATGTCAGGAAAGACGGTAAACAGTGCCATGTTATTGCTGGTCCTGGGCAATGCCCTGGCGATCGGCTCTGACGTGTTCGTCAAGTTGCTGGAACCGGGAGCACCCGTACTTCAGTTCGCCCTCTTTCGGATCGTTATAACGGTACTGCTACTGACGCCATTCGTTCTGGCGGTCTCAGGGGACCGTCTGTGGGCCGGTGTTCGGGTGCACGCCATTCGTGCCCACGCTCAATTGGGCGGCATTATCTGCATGGTGATCAGCCTCACACATCTGCCATTGGCAACGGCCAATGCCATCTTCTATGCCGCCCCGCTGTTTGTTCTTGCCCTGGCATGGCTGGTGCACCGGGAGTCTGCAACCTGGCTGAGCGGTGTGGCTGTTGTCAGCGGATTCATGGGCATCCTGGTAATCCTCCGCCCGGGTGAATTCGGTTGGGCGGCTGTTGCGGCGCTGGGTGCTGCTCTGGCCCTGGCAATCAATGCGATTCTCGTCCGGTCCTTACCGCCGGCGCAGTCCATGGTGCAGAAACTGTTCCTGAATTATTTTCTCATACTGCCGGCCGGTGCTCTGCTTGCGTGGTGGGAAAATGCGCCTCTGCATCCGGGCGTTCTTGTCAGTGCCGCCGGATCTGCGATCATGATTCTCGGGTACAATGTCACCGTGCTACTGGCCTATCGAACAGTGGCTGCCCACAAGGTAACCAGCGCCGAGTACACCGGGTTGATCTGGGCGGTTCTGATCGGATGGGTGTTTTTCAGCGAGATACCGGATGTCGGATTTCTGATCGGCAGTGTCATGATAGTCGTACCACTGATGATCATAGGCCTCCGTTCGGGCCGCAGAAAGCGCATCGCATCACGGCTGAACATGGCCAGTGCGAGGCAGAGCACCGGCTGAAACGATGAAAAGTTGCAGGGAGCCGCCACTGTATGTCCGGGGATTTTCTGGCTGACTGGCCACACTGGTTGAAGACCACCGTATTCACCCTGACCGGCATTCGGCGGGCCAATCGACTGCTGGCTGAAGCCGCCTCAGACAGCCGGGGAGATGGCGAGTTCCTTACCCGTGTGCTTGCCCGGTTGCGCATCACTGTGCATGTCCAGGGCACTCTGGACGCCGAGGTTACCCGTAGTACTCCGGTGATTATTGCCGGCAACCATCCACACGGATTGATCGATGCCCTGACCCTCGGGAGTATTGCCGAACAGATGGGGCGCAGACCCATAATGATGGCACGGCATTTCCTGACGGTATTCGAACCCCTTGAGCCCCTCCTGTTGCCGTTGGTGGTTCAAGCCGACCGGTCGTCACGGAATGGGCGCAAACAGTTTCAGGCAGCCACAGCCGCGCTGTCGGAAGGTCAGGCCGTGATCATGACCCCGGCCGGACGCCTGAGCCTGCCGGACCGGATTGGCGCCGAGCCGCGGGATGCGCCCTGGCGAACCGGCCTGGTCCGCCTCGCCCGTGCCACAGAGGCGACCATAATACCGATAACGCTCACCATGCGTGTGCCGCGCTGGGTTTACTGGATGCACCGGGTCCACCCGATCGCCCGCTCGGTGCTGCAGGTCTGGCAGTTGCTGTTGCGTCGCCCCCAGACCATTACCGCCCGCGTTCACACGCCGGTGCCACCGGACGCGCTGGCAGGCCTGACCGACCATGAAGCCACGGTCAGAGTGCAATACCAGGTGTGTGGCCCGACCGCCGGTCGCGCAGACGCCACCAGAACGTGAGCAACAGGCCACTGATCAAATGCCAGACGCCCCAGAACGCGGTAATGACCATCATCGCACCCTGATCCGGAAAGAAGTTGAACAGCAGAATCAGCCCGAGCCCGGAATTCTGGATCCCGACTTCCAGCGTGACAGCACGCCGGTCCGGGCCGGCCAGCCGCAGAGCCTGCCCGAGCCCGGCCCCGAGCAACAGCGCGAACGCATTGTGCAGAATCACAAACCCGGCAAAGTAGCTGAAATAGCTCAGAAACAACGCACCGTTGTTCAACAGGGCAACTGTCACAAATAGCAGGAACAGGAGCAGGCTCAGGCGCTTCAACACCGGCTCCAGATGGCGACGGCACCATCGGAACCGGCTGCCGGCCCACATGCCGAGAACCAGTGGCACGGCAAGGACCAGAACAATCAGGGTAAGAATCTGACCAGGGCCGACCGCGATACTCGCCAGTATTTCCCGCGTCGCAGGGTTCACTGATCCCCAGAACGTAAAGTTGAGCGGCGTCATCAGCATCGCCGCCAGACTGCTCGTGGCCGTCATACTGACGGACGTCGCCACACTGCCGCGAGACAGCCAGGTGAGAATGTTGGAGAAGGACCCGCCCGGACAACTGGCAACCAGAATCATACCCAGGGCGATGCCCGGCTGCATGGGTACCAACAGCGTCAGGGCACCGGTAAGCGCCGGCAGCAGCAGGAACTGCGCCAGTAATCCGGTTACCGGCGCACGGGGAGCCTGCACTACCCGTCTGAAATCGCTGGGCCGAAGCCTGAGCGCCACGCCGAACATCATGACGGCCAGCAGTAGGTTGAGCACCAGTTGGCTGCCGGGGTCAAACTCAATGCTCAGGCCGGACAGTGGGTTCGCAACAGTCGTCATAATACCTGTGACAGAGGTGGCCGTTCAGTAACCCAGTATGACAGAATCCGGCAATAAATCAGGTGTTGGCCAGGTAGGTTTCAATGCCGGCATTGGTCTGTGATCCGGGTGTCAGGCGACTGGCGATCAGGAGCACATCCATCGCCTGCGTCAGTGATTTCTCGGTCGGTCCGTCTATTGACCCGGCCAGATCAGAGTTCAGGAATGCATCCAGTTGGCTGCGAACGGTCTCCAGCATGCGGTTGTCAGCCTGACCATCGCGCGACTCTATGGTACCCAGAGCAGTATCCACCCGCTCCAGAATTCCCGCTAACGGCGTGTCGTCCGCCAGAGATGCCCGGAATTCACTGATGGTGGAGCGCAGGCTCGACAGGCGGGTTGCGCTCTCGGCCGGCGACCGGTTGCCGGTTTCCTGCCCGGCGGCGGCAATATCGGCCCCCAGAGATTCAGCCTCACGGCCGGAAATAAAACCGAACTGTTGCAGGCGCTCTATAAAGGCCGATGAAAGCTCAAAGCCCGGCCCGCGAATATTGAATTCCTGATTCAACGCAGACAGCTTTTCCGCCCGCGTGCTGAGCGAGGCGGCATCGACCGTGCTGCCGGTGTCAGGGCCAAATGCCTGCGTTTGGGTCGGCTGCCGCGATGCCGCCGTGGCGAGGCCGCTACTCGCGCCGGAGCGCCCGCCCACGCCAGGCCAACCGAATTCACTGAACAGATTCATGGCACGCACCTCCGATGCGACGAGTTGCTTAAATCAACGATTAAGCAAAACCCGTGCAAATGACCGAGGATCGACATGTAAATCTTTCTGGCCACCCATGTAACCCTGAAGTACTGATGGCACCTCAATGCGGCCGTCTGCCAACTGATAGTTCTCCAGTACCGCCACCAGCGCCCGGCCTACCGCGAGCCCGGACCCATTCAGTGTATGCACGAGCTCCGGTTTGCCGGTCTCCGGATTACGCCAGCGGGCCTTCATGCGCCGGGCCTGAAAGTCCGTCATGTTGGAGCAGCTGGATATTTCCCGGTAGGTTTTCTGGGCCGGCAGCCAGACTTCAAGGTCGTAGGTCATGGCCGCGCCGAAGGTCATATCACCCCCACAGAGTGCCACCTTGCGGTACGGAAGTTCCAGCGCCCGCAATATGGCCTCGGCATGACTGGTCAGTTCCTCCAGCGCCGCGTCGGAGCGATCCGGACGCACCACCTGAACCAGTTCCACTTTCTCGAATTGGTGCTGGCGGATCATGCCTCGGGTGTCCTTGCCATAAGAGCCCGCCTCGCTGCGAAAGCATGGCGTATGTGCGGTGAACCTGAGCTGGCCGTCTTCCGGCAGCTCCAGGATCTCGTCCCGGGCAAGGTTGGCCAGCGTCACTTCGCTGGTGGGAATCAGATAATACTGGCTCTGTCCGAAGGGTACCCTGAACAGGTCTTCTTCAAATTTGGGGAGCTGCGATGTACCCAGCAGTGACGCTTCGTTCACCATGTAGGGTGTATTGACTTCTTCGTAACCGTGCTCACGGGTATGTTGATCGAGCATGAACTGCGCAAGCGCCCGGTGCAGGCGTGCAATATCGCCGCGCATCACCACAAATCGTGATCCGGTGAGTTTGGATCCCGCCGCGAAATCGAGGCCACCGAGGGCTTCTCCCAGGGTCACATGGTCAGCCGGCGTGAAGTCAAAGGTGCGCGGCTCGCCCCACCGGGACAGCTCTACGTTGTCGGTTTCGTCCTCTCCCTCGGGCACAGAATCCTTTGGCAGGTTCGGCATGTCCAGCAGCAGCTCGTGCAACTGTGCCTGCAGCTGGTCAAGTTCCTGTGAAAGGACGTTCAGTTCTTCATCCAGGCCGGCGCCATCGCGGGCTACCTGTTCCTTGGCCTCTTCCACCGGTGTGCCGGCTTTGACCAGCTCCCCGATGCGCTTTGCGAGCTTCTTGCGCGCGGCCTGTTTTTCTTCCGCCGCCACCTGGACTCGCTTGCGCTCGGCTTCCAGAGCCCGGAAGCGATCGGTATCGAAGCGGTAGCCTTTTTTTGTCAGCGCGTCCGCCACAGCGTCCGGGTCCTGGCGCAGCGCTTTGATATCCAGCATAGTCTGTTCCTGTGTCTGAGCACCGGACCGCGTTGGATTCAGCGGTTATATCGTCGGTGCGTCGATTTTCTGTCAAGGTCTCGGAAGTGTCGCAATTTTGCCGCAATTTTGCTTTCCAGACCACGTTCGACGGGTTCGTAGTGGCGAATTTCGCCGAGCGCCTCCGGGAAGTAGCTTTCCCCAGCCGCGTAGGCTTCGGGTTCATCGTGGGCATACCGATAGCCCTCGCCCATGCGCATTTCCTTCATCAGCGCTGTGGGCGCATTGCGCAGATGCATGGGAACATCATGGTCGCCGCTCTCGGCAACCGTCTGACGCATCCTGTTATAGGCCTGATAGACGGCATTCGATTTCGGGGCGCAGGCAAGATAGACCAGTGCCTGCGCGATCGTGAGCTCACCTTCCGGCGACCCCAGGCGTGTTTGCACATCCCAGGCGTTCAGTGCCAGTTGCAACGCTCTGGGATCGGCGTTGCCGATGTCCTCTGATGCCATGCGCACCACGCGCCGGGCTACATAGAGCGGGTCCACACCACCGTCCAGCATACGGCAGAACCAGTAGAGCGCAGCGTCGGGGTCGCTCCCCCGAACGGACTTGTGCAGCGCGGATATCTGTTCGTAGAACCGGTCGCCCCCTTTATCGAAACCCCGAATCTGTTCACCCAACAGCGTGGACAGTGTTTCCGAATCGGCAGTCTGGCCGGGCTCCAGTTGCGCACAGACGGATTCCAGCGCGTTCAGGGCCCGCCGCGCGTCGCCCATGGCAGCGCGAGCGATCAACATTAACGCGTCCTCGGAGAACGCATCTGCGCTTGAGGCCACCTGTTCATCGGCCTCCAGCGCCCGTTTCAGCACCTGGCCTATTTCTTCTTCCTCAAAGGGCTGAAGTCGGTATACCGTGGCGCGTGAGAGTAATGCGCGATTGAGCTCGAACGATGGGTTTTCAGTGGTGGCTCCGATGAACATGACGGTACCGGCCTCAACATGGGGCAGAAACGCATCCTGCTGACCTTTATTGAAACGGTGAACCTCATCCACGAACAGGACGGTGGCTCGACCCTGCTGGCGGCGCATCTGAGCGCGTTCAATGACGTCACGGATATCCTTGACCCCGGCCATTACCGCTGAAATCTGCACGAATTCCGCGTCCACTGCCTGGGTGATCAAGCGGGCCAGTGTGGTCTTTCCGGTACCCGGCGGCCCCCAGAAGATCATGCTCTGGAGTGCACCCCGATTCAGTAGCTGACGTATCGGGCCGTGCTCGCCCAGAAGATGTGACTGTCCGAGGTACGCATCCAGCGTTGCCGGGCGCATGCGCTCGGCAAGCGGCCGGTAGCCATTGCTCTGGTCAGCAAAGAGGTCCATCAACCACCCAGTTGCTCGAGCACATCCACATCATCGGGCGGCCTGAACTCAAAGACCGCCGGATCTATGCTGGAATTGAGGGTCAATTCCGAAAACCGGATACGGGTCACCTGATCAAACGAGTCGACAAGCGTCAGACTGACCGGCATTCCACCTTCAAACTGAAGACTCAGCCGCTGGATCATGGCATCTTGACCGGTAGGGGTCAGCGTGTAACGTACCTGGGTCTGCGAGCTTCGTTCTGCGGTGACAGAATAGCGCTCGGCGATCTGCTCGCGTGTGCCGGTAAAAACCAGTGCCGGCGATTGCTCGAACTGTCCCTCAAGCGGCTGGCGTGTTGCCTGGAACAGATCCACATCGTGTATCCACAGAGTTTGACCATCGGCATAGATTGCCTGCTCGAAGGGCGGCCGTGTATACCAATAGAGACGGTCAGGGCGCTGAAGTTTGAACTCACCGTCCAGTGTCCGCTGTGGTTCACCGGCGCTGCCCAATGTCTGCTGTTCAAAGCGACCGGTGAGCGTACTGAGGCCACTGAGCGTGTCCATGAGCCCGGCCAGTGCGTCCCGCTCGTCCTGCGCCCAGACGGGCTGCAGGGCGCTCAGAACCAACGCAAATACTACCAGAGCCGCCCTGGGCCCGGGGCGGCATCCAACTCTGATGCGGATCACTGTCTTCTCCCGTCTGTGGTCATCGTTCCGGCGGTGGTGGTGCGAGCACCTCTCTGGACCCGTTGTGACCGGGCGGCGACACGATTCCCGCGGCCTCCATTCCCTCAATCAGACGCGCGGCCCGGTTATAACCAATGCGCAGTTTTCGCTGCACCGAGGATATGGACGCGCGCCCGGATTCAGTCACACAGGCGACGGCCTCATCAAAAAGCGGGTCCGCTTCGGCATCATCGCCGCCGCCTTCTACCAACCCGCTCAGCATACCCGTGTCTTCCTGGTCACCGGCCGTTATGTCGTCAATGTATTCCGGGCTGCCACGTCGTTTCCACTCTGCAACGACCCGGTGTACCTCGTCGTCATCGACAAAGGCGCCGTGCACGCGAATGGGCAGGCTGGTACCGGGTGGCATGAACAACATATCACCATGTCCGAGCAGCTGCTCTGCCCCACCCTGATCCAGTATGGTGCGCGAATCGACCTTGGACGAGACCTGAAACGCGATGCGCGTCGGCACGTTCGCCTTGATAAGGCCGGTAATGACATCCACTGAGGGCCGTTGTGTCGCCAGAATCATATGAATGCCTGCGGCTCTGGCTTTCTGGGCGATACGCGCGATGAGTTCTTCCACCTTCTTGCCGACGATCATCATCATGTCGGCGAATTCGTCGATCACCACCACGATGGACGGTAATGGCTCCAGCTCCGGCTGAACGTCATCCAGACTGGTTTCCGCATTCCAGAGCGGATCTTTCAACGGCTGACCCGCGTCACGAGCGGCGCGGACTTTCTTGTTGAAGCCTGCCAGATTCCGTACCCCGACCTTTGACATCAACTTGTAGCGGCGTTCCATTTCGGCAACGCACCAACGCAGCCCATTGGCCGCATCCTTCATGTCGGTAATCACCGGGGTCAGCAGATGGGGGATGCCATCGTACACCGAGAGCTCCAGCATCTTCGGGTCGATCAGTATCATGCGAACCTGCTCAGGCGTTGCCTTCAGCAGAATGCTGAGCAGCATGGCATTCACGCCGACCGATTTCCCGGAGCCGGTTGTTCCCGCCACCAGCAGGTGTGGCATTTTGGGCAGGTTGGCCACGACCGGACTGCCCGCTATGTCATGGCCGAGTGCCAGGGTCAGCGGTGAGTGCGCCTCTGAGAACGCATCAGATGCAAGCACTTCATAGAGGCTGACGATGGCCCGGTTCTCGTTGGGCACTTCGATACCCACGACCGACTTGCCCGGAATGATTTCGACCACACGCACACTGACCATGGCAAGCGAACGCGCCAGATCCTTGGCCAGGTTGGAAATTTTCGCGACTTTCACACCCGGAGCCGGCTGGATTTCAAACCGGGTAATGACCGGTCCCGGACAGACCGCAACAACATCCGCCGTAACGCCGAAATCCTTCAGGCGGGTTTCGAGCAGGCGCGACATCTCGCCCAACTGATCTTCCGTATAGCCGGCGTCGGGCTGATGTCGCGGGGCATCGAGGAGATCCAGTCCGGGAATAGTGCCCTGCAGCTCCGGAACGACCGGATCGTCGTCGTCATCACCATCGGCACCAACGGTCGGTTGCGGGTCTGACGATAATGGCTGAATGGACGGCTTGCGCCGGCTTCCGGTATCGGGTGCACGGGCGTCAGCAGCCGGGGTATTCGTCCCGCGGGCTGGGTCCCCTGCCCCGTTGCCCGCCTGGCTCGCAGCCGATGATCGGTCCCCACTGCCCGCCTGGTCAGGAGCCTCGTCAGCGTCAGCAATATAGGGTTCCACGGGTTCGGGGCGGACTTTTTTCTTCCGACGCTCCCGGGGCCTGGTATCGGCCGTGGGGTTGCGCTGTCTCCGGGCGCCGGTAAACGGCGACACCAGCAGTGCCAGTCCGCTCAGCGTCAACCGGCCCGTCAGATCGAGCACCGAAATCCACGACAGCCGTGTGGCCAGGGTCAGGCCAAGCAAGGTCGCCGCAACGGCAACCAGACTCAGTACCAGTATGCCGGTGATCGGAAACAGTTGCTCGGAAATGGCAATGCCCAGGTAACCGCCCGCGCTGAACGACAGGTCTGAGGGCAGATGCAGGGTCAGCAGCGTATCCAGGCCGGAAATGAACAGCACAAACCCGACGCACCGAAACAGGACCAGTGGCCAGTACCAGAGCGTCGGATTCTGGCGCAGCCTCATGACGAGCAAGGCAAGCCACCCCAGGGTCACCGGAATCACAGTGGCGGCCCAGCCGATCAGCGCAAACGCCAGAGACGCAAACCACGCGCCTGCCGGGCCACCGAGGTTCTGAACCCGGTCGCCGCGCCCGACACCTGCCCAGCCCGGGTCAGACGGATCAAAGCTGTACAGGGCCACGCCGGCAAGAACGGCCAGCAACAGGAACACCAGCGCCACACCCTCATTGAGGAGACGTTGTCGGGTCGCCACAAATTCCTGTTGTGCATCAAACGACATGCCAATCTCTTCGTCTTGTCCATTACGCGCGGTTTACCGACACCCGGCATGGGCGACGGCCGTCAGAGGCGCTACTATAGCACCGGTCGTAGCGAGTAAAAACGTCGCAGAGGAGGAATCCGTCCGTCATGTCGCTGGCCTGGCTTGATGACAGTGCATCCCCCCGCTTTCCCCCTACTGAGCAGGCGCTGGATGATCCTCCCGGGTTACTGGCGGTCGGTGGCCGATTAACGGCGGACTGGCTGATCGCTGCCTATCAACAGGGCATTTTTCCATGGTACAGCGACCAGGAGCCCATTCTGTGGTGGAGCCCGTCTCCGCGATGTGTCTTTCCGCCGGGTGCGGTGCACGTCAGCAGGCGCCTGCGCCGTCGACTGCGACACATGTCCGGCCTGAGAATTCGTATCGGGCCGGATTTCGACCGCGTGATTGATCAGTGCGCCGGTATAGCCCGGGAAGGCCAGCCGGGAACCTGGATTACTGCTGAGATGATGGCAGCCTATCGCCACCTGTATCGCCTGGGATATGCCACCGCCCTGTCCGTCTGGAACGGCGATGATCTGGTTGGTGGTCTGTACGGGGTCAGCCTGGGCACGGTATTGTTTGGAGAATCCATGTTTTCGGCTCAACAGGATGGATCAAAAATTGCGCTGATCGCTGTTGATTACCTGATGCGTCGTGGCGCATGGCAGTTGCTCGATGCTCAGGTGGCCAGCCCTCACCTGTTGAGAATGGGGGCGGAGATGTGGTCTCGTGAACAATTCGAGGCCGTGCTGCCCGGAACCAGCGGCCAGCATGAGCCGCGCCTCAAGTGGCCCGAGGAACTTGATGTTAATGCGTTTCTTCAAGACGTCGCCCCATAAGTGCAGCTATATCGAGGGAGAAAGCGCCGAGACGGTTTTCCTTGACCCGGACGTTCAGGTGTCACCTGAACTGTACGAACGACTTAACGACGTCGGTTTCAGGCGCAGTGGCCCGCATTTTTATCGGCCGGACTGCGCCGCATGCAACCGTTGTCAGCCGGTGCGCGTCCGTGTGCGGGAGTTTGCGCCGCGCCGTCGCCATCGGCGTATCCGGAAGCGCAACCAGGACATCCGGTGGCGCATCGCGCCCATTCGAGAGACACATGAACACTGGCCGCTGTACGAGGCCTACATCGCTGCACGGCATGCGGCCGGCGATATGTACCCACCGGACCCCGAGGAGTTCCGGCGCTTTCTGCTGACGCAGACTCAGTTCGGGTTTCTGCTCGAAGGGCATCTTGACGGACAGCTGGTTGTGGTCTCGGTGGTGGACAGACTGCAGAGCGGTTTGAGCGCCATCTATACGTTTTTTGATCCGGCCTGTTCCGACCGCTCTCTCGGTACAGCCGCGATTCTTCGACAGATCGAACTGGCCGATGAGCTGGAAATGCCGTTTCTGTATCTCGGCTACTGGATCCGTGAACTGCCCGCCATGTCATACAAGTCAGATTTCGCACCGCTCGATGTCTACCGAAACGAGCAGTGGCAACCAATGAATTTTGCACTTTCAGAATGATTGGTGCAGAATTGCGCACCAAACTCTGTGGGTGAGGTTTTTTACACCGTATGGCGAAAGAAGACGTCATTGAAATGGAAGGCGAGATTCTTGATACCCTTCCCAATACCATGTTCCGGGTCAAGCTCGAGAACGACCATGTCATTACTGCGCACATCTCCGGCAAGATGCGCAAGAATTACATCCGTATCCTGACCGGTGACAAGGTGAAGGTTGAACTGACTCCCTATGATCTGACCAAGGGTCGGATTGTTTATCGGTCGAAATAACCGGTGTAACCAGTACAGGTTACCGCAGAAATCAGAAGCAAACGTAAAAAAGGCGCCCTGAGGCGCCTTTTTTCATGGTGCTGATATCAGGCTCGTAGCCTGATCATGCTTCTTCGAGCACGCGACCGGTTTTGGACTCCCGGAACATGAAGTGCAGGCGGTCATCTTTCACCGATACTTCCACTTCACCGCCCGAGCTCAACGCCCCGAAGAGCAGCGCATCAGCCAGCTTCTTCTTGATCTCGTCCTGAATCAGACGAGCCATCGGCCGGGCACCCATGGTCTGGTCATACCCGTGCTCTGCGAGCCAGGCCCGGGCATCCGAATCGACCGTGAGATGCACCTTCTTGTCATCCAGTTGCGCCTGCAGTTCGACGAGGAACTTGTCCACCACATTCAGAATGACTTCGGTCGGCAACGGCTGGAACTGAATAATGGCATCCAGACGGTTCCGGAACTCGGGCGTGAACATGCGGCGAATCGCTTCGCCCGCGTCCGAAGTATGGTCCTGCGTCGTGAAGCCCATGGAGCGCCGGCTCATGTCTTCTGCACCGGCGTTGCTGGTCATCACCAGGATCACATTGCGGAAGTCCGCTTTGCGCCCGTTATTGTCTGTCAATGTGCCGTGGTCCATCACCTGCAACAGGATGTTGAACACCTCGGGGTGTGCCTTCTCGATTTCATCGAGCAACAGCACCGCATGCGGGTGTTTGGTGACAGCATCGGTCAACAGCCCACCCTGGTCGTATCCCACGTAGCCCGGAGGCGCACCGATCAGGCGGGAAACGGTGTGCCGCTCCATGTACTCGGACATGTCGAAGCGGATCAGCTCCACACCCATGGCTTCGGACAACTGACGCGTCACCTCAGTCTTGCCCACGCCCGTCGGCCCGGCGAAGAGGAACGAGCCTATCGGCTTGTTGCCTTCCTGAAGGCCTGCACGGGACATTTTGATTGCCGCGCTGAGCGTGTCGATTGCCTCGTCCTGACCGAAAACGGTCATTTTCAGGTTCCGCTCCAGATTCTGGAGCAGTTCCTTGTCATTGCGCGATACCGACTTGGGCGGAATTCTGGCAATGGTCGCGACGATTTCCTCAATCTCGCTGACGTTGATCACTTTCTTCCGACGGCTCACCGGTTTCAGCCTCTGAGCGGCACCGGCTTCATCGATAACGTCAATGGCCTTGTCGGGCATGTGACGGTCATTGATGTAGCGGGCACTGAGCGATACCGCGGACCGGAGCGCCTTGTCGGTGTAACGGATGTCGTGGTGCTCTTCAAATTTCGTCTTGAGCCCTTTCAGTATCTGATAGGTGTCGTTCTCGTTCGGTTCCACCACGTCGATTTTCTGGAAACGCCGTGTGAGCGCCGTATCCTTTTCGAAAATACCGCGGAATTCCTGGAATGTGGTTGAGCCGATACAGCGCAGTTCACCACTGCTGAGCATAGGCTTCAGCAGGTTTGAGGCATCCATGACACCACCGGACGCCGCACCGGCGCCGATGATCGTGTGGATTTCATCGATGAACAGAATCGCTTTCTCGCGCTTCTGCAGTTGCGCCAGCAGCGCCTTCAGGCGCTTCTCGAAATCGCCACGGTACTTGGTGCCGGCCAGCAATGAACCGAGATCGAGTGAGAACACTTCCGCGTCACTGATGATTTCCGGCACGTCGCCATCGACGATTTTCTTGGCCAGACCCTCAACAATGGCGGTCTTGCCGACCCCGGATTCACCCACCAACAAGGGGTTATTCTTGCGGCGACGCGACAGGATCTGAACAACACGTTCCACTTCCTTCTCGCGGCCCACCAGCGGGTCTATGCGACCTTCCCGGGCGTTCTTGTTCAGATTCGTGGCGAAGCCCTCCAGGCCCTCACCGGTTTCCGCATCCACCGGCTCCTCGGCGGCGCCCTCTTCGGGCTCCGCGCCGGGCTGATCAGAACTGCCACCCTCAACCTTGGAAATACCATGGGCGATGAAGTTCACAACATCGATGCGTGACACATTCTGTTGGCGCAGGAGATAAACGGCCTGGCTTTCCTGTTCGCTGAAAATCGCGACGAGCACATTGGCACCCGACACTTCATTCTTGCCGGACGACTGAACATGAAAGACGGCACGCTGCAGCACACGCTGGAAACCCAGTGTCGGCTGTGTGTCGCGCTCATTGTCCTGCTCCGGAATGATGGGCGTGGTTGCATCTATAAATTCCGACAACTCCCTGCGCAGCCGTTCCGTATCAACAGCGCACGCATTGAGCACCTCCAGAGCGGCGTCATTATCCATGAGTGACAGCAGCAAGTGCTCCACAGTCATAAACTCATGGCGCTTCTCACGAGCTTCTTTAAACGCCTGATTGAGCGTACTCTCGAGTTCTTTGCTTAACATCAGAAGCCACCTCGCTCACTTATTCCAACGGTTCCACTTCACAGAGCAGTGGATGCTCGTGATCGCGCGCACACTGGTTAACCTGCTCAGCCTTGGTTTCTGCAATATCCCTCGGGAATACACCGCATACACCCTTGCCACGCTGATGCACGGCCAACATTACCTGGGTCGCCATTTCACGGTCCATATTGAAGAAAACTTCCAGAACCTCAACCACAAATTCCATCGGAGTATAGTCATCATTGAGAAGAACTACCCGGTAGAGTTGTGGCGGCTTCAGTTGCGGGTCCGCCGTTTTCGGCCGGATCACCGGCGAATCGGTACTACCCGGTCCCGCCATGTTGCTAATCACCTTGGAACGATCAGTCACGGAATGCAAGCCGTTCATTTTCCGAATGTAGGTCAATAATACCGCTACCCGCCGTAATCGTTCAATTTCAATGGCTGCATCCGCAGCCCACCTTTCCAGGCTCTGTCATCAGGCCATTACCGACCCTGACTGAAACTCAAGATGAGCCCGCGCAACGCGGATTTCAATAGCCTGCTATCGTATTTACTGTTTATTCGCAGATCTGGATTGATAAATAACCGGGGTTGGCCACCAGTCTGACGTTTTCAACGCCTTGACAACGACCGTGACCCTGTCCAAGATCGGAAGAGTTGGTTAATATTTAATCGGGTCGAAATTGCGTTTCTGTATCGGATCCGTTTCAGGCCCTTCCCTCAACCAGCGATGCCGGAGCGACACCATAATAACCCCGGCGCAGATCAACCCCGGATTACTCAGGAGCGAAGTTATGCCTGCAGGGAAAGTAAAATGGTTCAATAACGCCAAAGGGTTCGGTTTTATCGTCACTGACGGTGCATCGGAAGACATCTTCGTGCACTACTCGGCGATTCTGATGGACGGGTACAAGACGCTGAAAGCCGGACAGCCGGTTGCGTTTGATACGATGCAGGCCGATCGCGGCATTCATGCTGTGAACATCCGGCCCTGCCGCACCGAGCAGGAAGCCATCGATCAGGCACTGGCCATGTCCCGGGCCACTGATGATTCTGCCCCTGCTGCGGATGACGCCGGCAGCGCCGGCGCACAGACCGGCACCTGAAGGTGCCCGCCCCGGCAAGACCGGGCGAGCGGTTACAGCGGCGT
The DNA here is from genome assembly GCA_965602035.1 of Natronospirillum sp. Lineage (GTDB taxonomy): Bacteria > Pseudomonadota > Gammaproteobacteria > Pseudomonadales > Natronospirillaceae > Natronospirillum. The sequence goes on from OZ271919.1 coordinate 830,404, forward strand.
CTGTCACGCCACGAGTGCGATGACCCGGCGATCAGGTACGGGCATCCAGAACTCGTGGATCCACGTCGGCATCATAGTCCACGCTGTTGAAACCGAAGCCGAACAGGTGAAAGAAAGCCTCCTGATAACCGCGAAAATCGGACAATTCGTTCAGATTTTCCGTTGTCACTTCGGCCCAGAGCCGCTCTACTTCCTGCTGAACGGAATCGGCCAACTCGGGCAGATCCACCCGGACACGCCCCTTGTCATCGAGTTCCGGCTGGCCCTGGCCATAGATCTCTTCGCCCAGCAAACGATGCAATTGGTGGATCGCCTCCTCGTGCGACCCCTGGTCCTTCATCACCCGGTACAGCAGTGAAATATACAGCGGCATCACCGGTATCGCCGAAGAGGCCTGCGTTACCAGTGCCTTCAGCACGGATACCCGGGCGCTGCCACCGTACTTACGGACGAGTTCCGCATTGATCCCCGCTGCTGCCCGGTCTAGATCCTCTTTTGCCTTACCGATCGTGGCATGACCATATATCGGCCAGGTCAACTCCTTGCCGATGTACGTAAAGGAGGTGGTCTGAACGCCATCTGCCAGCACGCCGCCCCGGTCGAGCGCATCGATCCAGCGCTCCCAGTCTTCACCCCCCATCACTTTCACCGTGGCGTCAATTTCCGCCTGGTTCGCCGGTTCGAGCGTCAGTTCGCTCACCTCACCCGTATCCGTGTTCAATGTCTTTCGAGTGACCGGTTCGCCAATCGGCTTCAGCACAGAACTGTAGACTTCACCGGTAACCGGGTCTTTCCGGCGCGGGGCGGCAAGACTGTAAACCACCAGATCCACCTGGCCCATTTCTTCACGAACAGCGGCAACAACCTCTTCTTTTGCTTCGTCGGAGAATGCATCAAGGTTGAACGTTCGGTGATGGCGGCCGGCAGAGCGAGCCTCAGCCTCGCGCTCAAATGCGCGTGTATTGTACCAGCCGGCTGATCCTGTCTTCTTTTCGGTAGCCGGCTTCTCGAACATCACACCCATGGTATCCGCGCCGAACCCGAAAGCGCTCACTATGCGAGCCGCCAGACCGTACCCGGTTGAGCATCCCAGCACGAGCACGCGCCTGGGTCCGTTGTCGGGATAAGTCTGAGACTGTACATAATCAATCTGTTCCCGGACATGCGCTTCGCATCCCAACGGGTGCGCTGTTGTGCAGATGAAACCGCGTACTTTGGGTTTGATGATCATAATGGGTCCTGTTTCGATTGTTCCATGTAACCGCAGCCTAGTTTACGGATAGACAGGGTTTCCGGGAACCGACTGTATGTCACAAGAGTATATTGTTTCAGGAAAGTCGATAACGGTATAAAGGCGATCGATAGAAATCGGTTTGCTGCCGGGTGGCGTCCGGCGTCACGCCCGGCAGCGAGAAATTATTGCTGAAGAGCCACTGTGGCATTGGATAACCTGCCCGCAGGCCCTCGGCCAGGCGCTGCATGGCCGGCCGGTGCAGGTAGGTGACCCAGGCTGCGCCCGGCTCACGCAGAGATTCCCAGTAAGCAAAGAAATCGGCCCGATGCACCTCAACGTTGGTCATACCCGCCAGCCGTACCCACACACGGCTCACCAGAAAAGGTAACACTGACACTTCATAACCGATGACCCTGCGTTCGGGAAACGCTCTTCCGAGACTGATCAGCAGATGGCCCCAGCCCGACCCGATATCAATAACCGGCCCGTCAGGCAAAGCCGTTTCACGGACATGGTCGCAGAGCGCAGCGCGCGAGACGGCGGAACTGGGCATCGGAGACATGCCGGTCCGCACCGTGCTGTAAACAATCAGCAATGCACCAGTGAGAATAACCAGCAGTAATGCCACCATCAGGGTGTCGCCCGGACTCATGGCGTGATCCTGTAATACGTCGACAGGCAACAAGTGTATCATGGCGGGCACCTGCCGCAGTCATCCGTGCCCACGGGCCGAACGTATGTTTATTCGCTATCGTTAGGCACTTTTTGTTGTTGGAGTTCCCGTTTATGAAGTCACCGTTGTACCTCGCCTTTCTTCTGGCATTCTCTGCCCAGACCGTGTGGTCCCAGACCGTCAGTCCGGAGGCCGCATTCCCGGACGCGCGCGCCCAGTTGGGGCAATTTGATCGAATTCACTCCGTGGTTGCCGCACACCGCGGAGAGATCGTGTTCTCTGCCAGTTACCGCGGGGATGGGCTGCGTGCTCCCACCAATATCAAATCGGTCTCAAAGACCGTGCTGTCATCACTGGTCGGGATAGCCATCGAGGAGGGAGTTTTTGCCTCGACGGACGAACCGGTGGCCCGGTACCTCGAAGCGGAATTCCCTGCGAACCCGGACCCGCGCCTGTACGAGCTCACGCTTGGTGATCTTGCCTCGATGCGTGCCGGGCTGGAGTCGACATCCGGCGGCGATTACGGCCCCTGGGTGGTCAGTGACAACTGGGTGGAATATGCACTTGCACAACCATTCGAGACCGACCCCGGCGCCCGGATGATCTACTCAACCGGAAGCACCCACCTGCTGTCGGCCGCGCTTACCCGGGCATCCGGTGAGTCGACCTGGTCACTGGCCCAGCAATGGCTGGCACGTCCGCTGAATGTGCGCATTCCCCAGTGGCTCCAGGACCCTCAGGGTATCTATTTCGGCGGGAATGACATGGTCCTGTCACCGCTTGCCCTGCTCTGGTTCGGCGAAATGTATCGCAATAACGGCCGGGTAGACGGTGAACAGGTGGTTCCTGCGGACTGGGTAGAGGCATCCTGGACAGCGCGTGGTACATCCCCCTGGACCAATGACGATTATGGCTACGGCTGGTTCATTACCGACATTGCCGACAGCACCGCTTATTACGGACGCGGTTACGGTGGTCAGTTTCTTTATGTCCTGCCCGAACACGAAATGACCATTGTCGTTACCTCTGACCCGACGCCGCCGTCACCGGGATCACGGTATCTGCGCGCGGTCACCCGCGTGCTTGAAAACACACTGATACCCGGTGTTGCCGGCAGCAACGAACGGGGGTAAGCCGCCCGGTTTTCGAATTTCCCTGCCCGGCTTATTGCGTTACCATACGGGCCGATAATGACCGGGCACAGTACTCTTGAATCTTCATATCACGGTCGCGGCGCTGGTGCAGCGCGATGGTCTCTACCTGATGGTGGAAGAGCGTCAGAATGGCGCCGTCGTATTCAACCAGCCTGCCGGGCACGTTGAACCGGGCGAGACGATCATCGATGCCACAGCGCGCGAGACGCTCGAAGAATCCCGTTGGCGCGTGTCGCCGGAATCACTGATCGGCGTCTATGTACTGCAGACCGCGCGCGGTCACATCTATTACCGCTTCGGCCTGAATGCGGTGCCGGAGGGGCTGGAACCGGGTCCGCTCGATGATGGTATAATTGCGGCGCACTGGCTCTCACTGGACGAAATCGCCCGGCTGAAGCAACAGCAACGGCTGAGAAGCCCACTTGTCTGGCAACTGATTGAAGACAGTCGCGCCGGACAGGCACATTCACTCGACCTGATTCACGAACACTTCCATGCCTGACAGACAGACCGAAGCATCTCACAACCCCGCGGACACACGGGTGATCGTCGGCATGTCCGGCGGCGTTGACTCCTCAGTCAGTGCGCTGCTACTGCAGCAGCAGGGTTATCAGGTGGAAGGTCTGTTCATGAAGAACTGGGAAGAGGACGACGGCACAGAATACTGCACGGCAAAAGAAGACCTCGCGGATGCGGCAGCGGTCTGCGAGCGCCTGGGTATCAAACTCCACCAGGCCAATTTTGCCGCCGAGTACTGGGATGAAGTGTTCGAACACTTCCTGGCGGAATACCAGGCGGGCCGAACGCCCAACCCGGATATACTCTGCAACCGTGAGATCAAGTTCAAGGCCTTCCTTGACTACGCCCGGTTTCTCGGTGCGGACCGGATTGCAACCGGGCACTATGTGCAGAGCGATTTCCTCGGTCCCGATGGTTCCGCCCGGTTGTTACGCGGCCTCGATTCCAACAAGGATCAGTCGTACTTTCTGCACCAGGTGGGCAGCGAACAACTGGCGCAGACGCTGTTTCCTGTCGGTAAGCTCGAAAAGCCGGCCGTGCGCGCACTGGCCGAGGAACATGGCCTTGTAACGCATAACAAAAAGGACAGCACCGGTATCTGCTTTATCGGCGAACGGCGTTTCCGGGACTTCCTCGCCCAGTATCTTCCCGCGCAGCCGGGGCTCATCGAGTCACCGTCAGGTGATGTGGTCGGCGAACACAGCGGCCTGATGTATTACACCCTGGGTCAGCGCCAGGGGTTGCAGATCGGCGGTCTGAAGGATTACCCCGAAGCGCCCTGGTTTGCGGCGGCGAAAGACCTGGACCGTAACGTTCTGATAGCGGTTCAGGGCCAGGACCACCCCATGCTCTATACCAGCCATGCACGCGTGAGCGAGCTCTTCTGGATCAGTGGCGAGCCACCGGCGTCCCTCAGCGATCTCACGTGCAAACACCGATACCGGCAGCCGGATCAGGGCTGCCAGCTTACCGAAGATGCGCAGGGCGGCTACCTGGTCCATTTCTCAGCACCTCAGCGGGCAGTGACGCCCGGACAATCCCTGGTCGTCTACCAGGGGAGCGTCTGCCTGGGTGGCGGCGTGATCGAGGAGGCCTGGTAATCATGGCCGATTCACAGACACGCAATCAGGTCCTGGCGCTCGCGGGCGTTTTTCAGGCCGCACTGATGGTTGAACACATCGCCCGCAACGGTCAGACGGACTCTGCCGAGATGACCATGGCGGTAGAGGCACTGTTGAATACTGACCCGGAATCCACGGAGGCGGTGTTCGGATCAGCACTGAACATCCGCGGTGGGCTGAAGGCAGTGCGTGACCTTCTGTCCCGGCAACGGGGGTCCGTCCACAATGATGTAATCCGCTACGCCATGAGCCTGCTGCACCTGGAAGGTCGCCTGCGACGCAAACCCGATATGCTGTCGCAACTGGGTCAGTTGATCAGCCAGAGCCAGGAGCGCCGGACCTACTTCCAGGACCCCCTGCATGATGCAGTAGTGGGCTCACTGGCCAGAAACTATCAGGACACCCTCAGCAAACTGAATTTCAGAATTCAGGTCACGGGTAACCCCAATTACCTGAATCAACAACGGTATGCGGACCAGATCCGCATGTTGTTACTGTTCGGCGTGCGCTCGGCGCTGCTGTGGCGGCAACTGGGCGGCCGCCGCTGGCAGTTGCTGATCAGCCGCAAACGCCTGCTCAACGGGGCAGATGAACTGCTGCGCGGCAGCCTGCATTGACCGCCCTTATCCAGACAATCGCCCATTAACCCGGAGATCCAGCCTTATATGAACGAACTGTCCACCCTTACAGCCCTGTCCCCGGTTGATGGACGCTATGCCGCCAAAGCCGACGTGCTGCGCGACCACTTCAGCGAGTTCGGTCTCATCCGCAATCGGGTCGTGGTGGAAATCCGTTGGCTGCAACACCTGGCCGCCGAGCCGGGTATTACCGAGCTTCCGCCGTTTTCAGCGCAGGCAAACGCCACGCTCGATGCAATGGCACGCGACTTCAGCGTCAGTGATGCTGAAGCCATCAAGGCGATAGAACGTACGACCAACCATGACGTCAAGGCCGTCGAGTATTTTCTGAAAGAGCAGTTCGCCGAATTCCCGGAGCTGCATGCTGCCTCGGAATTCGTTCATTTCGCCTGTACGTCAGAGGACATCAACAACCTGTCGCACGCCCTCATGCTGCGTCACGGCCTTCTGGACGGGCTCCTCCCGGCAATGGAGCGCATAGCGCAGACGCTCCGGGACCTGGCACAGGCCTTTGCCGACATCCCCATGCTATCGCGGACACACGGCCAGACAGCCTCCCCCACGACCCTCGGCAAGGAGCTGGCTAATGTCTGCTACCGTCTGGACCGACAGCTGACGCAGGTCAGGGCGCAATCGTTTCTGGGCAAGATCAACGGGGCTGTCGGCAATTACAACGCCCACCTGGTCACCTACCCGTCCCTGGACTGGCCGGAAATCAGCCGACGGTTCGTGGAATCGCTTGGTCTGGACTGGAACCCCTATACCACCCAGATTGAGCCGCACGATTACATTGCCGAGCTCTACCAGACACTGTCCCGCTTCAATACGATTCTGATTGATCTGGACCGTGATGTCTGGGGTTATATTTCACTGGGGTATTTCCGCCAGCGCCTGGTGGAAGGCGAAGTCGGCTCCAGCACAATGCCGCACAAGGTCAATCCGATCGATTTCGAGAACTCCGAAGGTAACCTCGGGCTGGCGAATGCCATTCTCGGCCACCTCGCGGAAAAACTGCCCATATCCCGCTGGCAGCGGGACCTGACCGACTCAACGGTCCTGCGTAATATGGGCGTCGGTCTGGCGCACAGCCTGATCGCCTATGAAGCAACCCTGAAAGGCCTGGGCAAGCTCGAAGTGAACCGTGACCGTATTGCGGAAGATCTGGACCGTGCCTGGGAAGTGCTGGCGGAGGCCATTCAGACCGTCATGCGCCGGTACAATATTGAAAAGCCCTATGAAAAGCTCAAGGCATTCACCCGTGGCAAGGCCATTGACGGCGACCAGTTAGCGCAATTCATCGATTCGCTGGCTTTGCCGGAGGACGAGAAGCAGCGGTTGAAGGCGTTGTCGCCGTCCGGCTATATCGGCAACGCTACGGAGCAGGCCAGAGCCGTATAATGAGTAACCGGTCCGTATTCGGCCAGATGCCGCTCGAGCAGTTCCTGCGGGACTACTGGCAGAAGCAGCCCTGCCTGTTTCGCGGGGTCTGGCCGCAACCCGAGACCGGTCTCGATATCAATACGGTTGCCGGGTTGTCCATGGACGAGGACGTTGAAAGCCGGCTGATCATTGAGAACACCGAGGCGTCAGTTGACAGCGCCGAACGCTGGTCGCTGGCCAACGGTCCGTTTTCGGAAAGCCGCCTGACCGGGCTGCCCGGGTCACACTGGACACTGCTCGTGCAGGCGGTGGATCAATTGCTTCCTGAGGTACATGCCTGGCTTGATGCCATTGATTTTCTGCCCCGCTGGCGTGTTGATGACATCATGATCAGCATTGCCGCCCCCGGAGGCACTGTCGGCCCACATTACGACCACTATGATGTGTTCCTGATGCAGGCAGAGGGAACGCGTCGCTGGCAGGTGGGCGACAAGGCCACACCGGACACGCCGGAGGTACCGGACGCCCCGCTGAAGATTCTACCGGAGTTTCGGGCCGTACCCGGCCGGGACTGGCTGCTGGAACCCGGCGACGTACTGTACGTACCGCCGCTGTATGCTCATCATGGCGTCGCCGAAACCACGGGTATGACCTGGTCATTCGGGTTCCGGGCGCCGGAAGCGGCAGACGCGCTGCACGGGCTGGCGACCCGGCTGCTGGTCGAGTCTGACGCCGAATTCCTGCGCTATGACGATTCGGACATGAGCCCCGAAGAAGCGATGACGCGCCTTATTGATGACCGGGCGATCAGCCGGCTTCGGGAATTGCTGGCCCGGGCGACCCGCGACGATGACCTGCTGGCGGACTGGCTGGGCAGCCATATGACGGGGAGCAAATACGACCTGTTTGATCCTGATGCACCGTCTGAGCCGCTACCCGAGCCACAGGTGACCGTGCAGGCCGCACTGCCGACGCGTATCACGGCCTGGCGGCAACGGCTGTACAGTAATGGACGGGTGTGGCCGCTGGCACCGGAGGATCAGCCGCTGATCGACCTGTTGACCGCTTCCGGCGGGCCGTGGGTCTGGCGCGATCTTCGGAACGCGGCGCACAGCGAGGTGGCTGGCCGCGCCCTTGAATGGCTGTGGGTGAGCGGGTCTCTGGAGGGCGACAATCAATAATGCAGGGGCATTGGAACCCCGGTTGTAGCCAGACCACTATGATCAGTGAATAACGGTGTCTGCATCGGGCTCATCGGCAAGCCAGTCGCCGTTCTCGGGCTCTTCAGTTTCACTCTGCAGAGACTCGACGGCATCCATACCGGCACCGATCATGGCTTTGGCCACTTCGATATGATGTGAAGACAGCTTTTCGCGGGCTTCCGCTGAAAACCCGATCGTGAGAACCGGCTCCTCTTCGTCATCGCGCACCAGCGCGATGTCCCCATCTTCCAGTTCTACAATTTCCCAGTACATAGTTCTCTCTGAACCTGCTCAAATGATGCACCGATAACACCATGACGCCGTCACGCACCACGCTGCCATCGGTAACAGTGCCGCTATGCAGCCATCAGTAACGGACGCGGAACCCGATGGTTACGGTGTCATCCATGGCCACTTCGCCGCTTTCAAAGTTGGCCCACAGGTTACTGTAGCCAACAAACACCCTGCCCTGCGGCAGAACTTCGTAGGTGGCACGCACCTGCAGGTCTGCGAATTCCGTCAGGTCTGAGAAGCTCAGCACCTGCGGTGAGTAGTACGCTGCCACCTCACCTCCGAACCCGTTCAACTGAGCCGGCTGATAGTGTGCAAAACCACCCAGGCCGATTGCCACGCTGGTTTCCTGACTCGGCACCTTGAACAGAAAGGCCTTGCCTCCCAGCCCGGCTGTCAGTTCACGATTGGTCCGGGCCTCATCGACGGCATGAAAGCCACCGGTGAGCATTTCCCCGTTTTCAAGATGATACCAGCCACCCACCGTCAGGTAGGCGGATGTACCCTGAGCAACGGCACCATGCTCGGCCCGGATCGATTCATTGGTCAGCGCCACGTCAACCGACCCACCGGCCAGCCCATAGGGCACGAGACAACCAAAAGTGGCTGCCACGGCAGCCACGTAACTTGCTAATGTGCGCATAATTCACTCCCTGAGTGTGCGCGTATTGTAACGATTCACTTACTCGGCTGCCAGCTCGAGCAGCAGTTTATTGATGCGCTGCACATAGCCGGAAGCATCCTTGAGCGAGTCGCCCCCCGAGAGCCGCGCCTGCTCATAGATCACACTGATCAGGTCCTGGCTCCGCGCTTCGTTGGTTTCCGCATTCAGCCGCTGCACCAGCGGGTGATCAGGGTTGATCTCCAGCGTCGGCTTGGTGTCCGGCACGCTTTGCCCGGCCGCCTTCAGCAGCTCCTGCATCTGTGCGCCGAGCTCGTGCTCGCCCACAACCAGGCACGCCGGCGAATCGGTGAGACGGTGCGTTGTGCGCACTTCTGCGACGTCGTCAGACAACTGTGCCTTGATCTGCTCGGTAAGGCTCGCGTACTGCTTGTCGGTCTCTTCCTGTGCCTTCTTTTCCTCTTCGTCTTCCAGGTCGCCGAGGTCAAGCTGCCCCTTGGCGATGTCCTTCAACGGGGTGCCATCGAACTCGGTGATGTGGCTCATCAGCCACTCGTCGATACGGTCGGACAGCAACAGCACTTCAATGCCTTTCTTGCGGAATACTTCCAGATGCGGGCTGCCTTTCGCCGTATTGTGCGAATTGGCGGTCACATAATAGATCGCCTTCTGCCCTTCTTTCATGCGTTCCTTGTAGTCCGCCAGGCCCACTGTCTGGGCCGGTTCGCCAGAATGCGTTGACGCGAACCGCAGCAGGCCCGCAATGCGCTCGCGGTTGGCGAAGTCTTCCGCCGGGCCTTCCTTGAGGACCTGGCCGAACTCATCCCAGAACGTCTGATACTGCTCGGGGCGCTTCTTGGCCATTTTCTCCAGCATATCGAGCGTGCGCTTGGTCAGCGCGGTCTTCAGCGACGTTACCGTCTGGTTTGACTGGAGTATTTCACGCGACACATTAAGTGACAGGTCGTTGCTGTCGATCACGCCTTTCATGAAGCGCAGATAGAGCGGCAGGAACTGTTCCGCATCATCCATGATAAAGACACGCTGAACATACAGCTTCAGGCCGCGCTGAGCATCACGATGCCACAGATCAAACGGCGCTTTGCTCGGGATGTACAGCAGCGATGTGTAATTCAGCTTGCCTTCCACCTGGTTATGGCTCCAGGTCAGTGGCTCACTGAAATCATGGGAAATGTGCTTGTAGAATTCCTTGTACTCGTCCTCGGAGACCTCGGATTTGTTGCGGGTCCAGAGCGCGGTGGCGCTGTTTACTTTTTCCAGCTTGTACCGGGGCTCGACTTCCTTCTCCTGGTCGTCGCCCCGCTCTTCCTGCTCGGCGTCGTAATCGGGAACTTCCATCATGACCGGCACCGATATGTGGTCACTGTACTTCTGCACCAGGTTGCGCAGGCGCCACTCGTCCAGGAATTCGTCTTCGCCCTCTTTCAGGTGCAGCACCACCTGGGTACCGCGCTCAGGCAGCTCGGTGGCACCGATATCGAATTCACCGTTGCCGTCGCTGCTCCAGTAAACACCCTGGTCAGCCGGCAGGCCGGCCTTGCGCGTCCGCACATCAACGCGGTCTGCCACAATGAACGCACTGTAGAAACCGACGCCGAACTGGCCGATCAGCCGAGAGTCTTTCTGCTGGTCACCACTCAGTTGCTGGAGGAACTCCGCCGTACCGGACTTGGCAATCGTCCCGAGATTGGCCAGCACTTCGTCCTCGCTCATGCCGATGCCATTGTCCCGAACCGTCAGGGTCCGCGCCGCCTTGTCGTAATCGATACGAACCTGCAGATCGCCATCGCCCTCGAACAGGGAATCATCCTTCAATGCCTGAAACGCCAGTTTATCGGCGGCATCCGATGCGTTGGAGATCAGCTCGCGCAGGAAAATCTCCTTGTTGCTGTACAGCGAATGCACCATCAGGTGGAGCAGTTGTTTGACTTCAGTCTGAAACTGACGTTTCTCCGTTGTGGCTTCCGTCATTGGTTGTATTCCTCCATCACCAATCAGGGTATTGCAGCCCTGCTCCGGTCCGCTCTGGCAGCCGAACACGCTCAGGACCACTCATAGACTGTGTTGGGAAATGGGGTCAGGCTTGCCAATTTCAATGCCCATCCGCTATTGTCCGTGTTTTTCACCGATGGACGAATCAATGGCTTCCTGGAGCGCCCGAGACAGCAGTGAACTCTACAATGTAGCCCGTTGGGGCGGTGGCTACTTCCGCATTGCTGACGACGGTTCCGTTGAGGTGCTGGATCGGAACAGCGGTGCACACGTGAGTTTTCAGACTCTGAGCCAACGGTGTCGGGAAGCCGGCCTGCAACTGCCGGTGCTGATGCGCTTTCCGCATATTCTGCACGACCGCGTCCGGACGCTGGTGGACGCCTTTCACCAGGGTATCGATTATGAAGGCTATCGGGGCCATTTCACGCCGATTTACCCGATCAAGGTCAACCAGCAGTTCCGGGTAGTCAAGGAGCTGGTTGCCGGCCAGAAGGCGGTGCTGGACGGGCGTATGGGCCTGGAGGCAGGGAGCAAGCCCGAACTGCTGGCGGTGCTCGCCATTGCCGAACCCGGTCGCTCAACAATTGTCTGTAACGGCTACAAGGATCGGGACTACATCCGTCTGGCACTGATCGGTCAGCGGCTCGGGCATCAGGTCTATATCGTGCTGGAAAAATCGTCCGAAGTGGACGATGTCCTTACCCTGGCCCGTGAATTGGGCGTCTCTCCGCGTATCGGGGTTCGGGCGCGCCTGTCGTCGATCAGTAAGGGCAACTGGCAGGATACCGGTGGGCCCAAGTCCAAATTCGGCCTGTCTGCGAGCGAGATTCTGAACACGGTAGACCGCCTCAGACGGGCCGATGCCCTGGAGGCCTTCCAGTTGCTGCATTTCCACCTGGGCAGCCAGATAGCCAATATCCAGGACATTCAGATCGGCTTGCGGGAGGCGGCCCGTTTCTATTCCGAGCTGTCCTTGCTTGGGGTGCCACTGAAAGTGGTCGACGTCGGCGGTGGACTCGGCGTGGATTATGAAGGCACCGCGTCGCGCAGTGCCTGCTCGGTGAACTATTCGCTGAATGAATACGCCAGCCGCGTCATTCATGCTTTCAGGGACGCCGCAGACCGCCACGACCTGCCACATCCGGATGTATTCACGGAATCAGGTCGTGCGATGACAGCCCACCATGCCGTTCTGATGACTAATATCATCGGCATGGAAACGCAGGATGCCGAAACTGTCTCTCCACCGGGGGAAGGCACGGGTGCCCTGGCACAGGATATCTGGCGCAACTACGAAGATGCCGTTGAGCGGCGACGCAGCCTGTTCGAGGTGTACCATGACCTGGCCGCCTATACGCAGGAAAACAATCAGGCCTTCGCACTGGGCCAGGTCGGGCTGGGCGAGCGTGCCCAGAACGAGCAGGTGTTGAAAGCCACTGCGCGACACCTGCTCACGGCACTGAACCCCGGCAAGAAACCTCACCGGGTGATTCTGGATGAACTGAACGAGCAGATGGCCGACAAACTGTTCGCCAATTTCTCCCTGTTCCAGTCACTGCCCGACGTCTGGGGCGTCGATCAGATTTTCCCCATCCTGCCATTGCAGAACCTCGACCGGGAGCCCGATCGCCGCGTGGTACTGCGCGACATCACCTGTGATTCGGATGGGCGCATTGACCATTATGTCGACGGTGAGGGCATTGAGGCGACGCTGCCCTACCCGTCCCAGCCCGCCGACAACGCGCTTCTGGGTTTTTTCCTGGTCGGTGCGTATCAGGAAATACTGGGCGACCTGCACAACCTGTTCGGTGATACCGATGCGGCCGACATCCGGTTTGATCCCGATTCCGGCGAGCCGATCGTCAGCCATGCACAACGGGGTGACACCGTCAGACAGGTGCTTCGTTTTGTCAATTTCGATCCGGACGTACTGCTGCAGTCGCTGTCAGACCAGGTCAGTGAATCGGGACTCGACCGGCTGGAGAAGGACGAGCTGCTCAGTTGGCTGGCTGACGGCATGAGCGACACCACGTACCTGGACTGAGGGCTTCCTCAGTCCCGTGGCGAGCGCATGGTGACAAACTCCTCCGCCGACGTCGGATGAATGCCGATCGTCTGGTCAAAGTCCGCTTTCGTCGCGCCCATGGCGTAGGCAACCGCAAACCCCTGCATGATCTCGCCAGCCTCCGGCCCTACCATATGGGCACCCAGCACCCGGTCGGTATCGCGGTCAACAACAAGCTTCATCAGCGCCTTCAGCGGACTGCCTGACAGCGTATTCTGCATAGGCCGGAACGAGGCCGCGTAAACATCGACATTGGCATGGCGATCACGGGCTGCTTCCTCTGTCAGCCCCACAGTGCCAATGTTGGGCTCGGAGAAAACCGCTGTGGGTACGGTGTCATAGCGCACCGGTCGCGCGCCGGATCCATACCAGCTGTGGGCCAGGAAGGTGCCTTCCGCCAGAGCGACCGGTGTCAGTGGCGTACGATCAATCACATCGCCGATGGCATAAACGGACGGAACCGATGTCTGATACTGATCGTTCACCCGGATCGCCCCGCGTTCATCAACGCTGACCCCAACAGCATCCAGACCGAGATTCCCTGTATTGGGAACTCGCCCGGTGGCACAGAGTACGAGGTCCGTCTGCAATTCCGTGCCGTCGGTCAGACCGACCCGGTACTGGCCATTATCTTCGCGCACATAAGCGAGCTGGTTATTCAGGTGGAGTTGAATGCCATCCGCCGCAAACTGTTCAGCGGCAAAGTGCCGAACCTCTTCATCAAACCCTCTCAGCAGCGCCGGGCTGCGATGGACCAGATGCGTCTCAACCCCTGTGCCGTTGAAGATGCCTGCCAGTTCAACCGCGATATAACCGCCCCCGACAACAATTACGCGGTCCGGCCAGGTATCCAGGTGAAAGAACTCATTACTGGTAATGACATGCTCCCGCCCTTCAACCTCGGGCACGAACGGCCAGCCGCCGGTGGCGATCAGGATCCGTTCCGCACTGATCAGTTCGCCGTTCACACGGACCTGGTTCGGCCCGGCCAGCTCTGCGCGGTTCTCGTAGAGCGTCACCCCGGCGTTGCTGAGCAGGTTGCCGTAGATGCCGTTCAGGCGCTGTATTTCCGTATCCTTGTTGTCTCTCAATGTCTGCCAATCGAAGCTGACCTCTCCGGTCGACAGGCCGAAACCGCGGGCTGCTTCCATTCCCCGGGCAAACTGGGCGGCATAGACAAACAGCTTTTTCGGCACGCAACCGACATTCACACAGGTTCCCCCCAGCGCCGACGGCTCGGCGACCGCGACCCGGGCCCCCAATTGCGCACTCATTCTGGCCGCACGCACGCCGCCGGAACCGGCGCCGATCACAAACAGATCATAATCCATACTGCTCCCTACTCACGTGTCATCGACATTGAACGCCAGTTCGGCCCTGACGGTTACCTGTCCGGGCACTGCTGCCCGGCTCATCAAGATCTGGTGTACCACCACATTGTTTGACTGCAGCGCGGCAAGCCAGCGGACCACAGCGTCAAAGGCCTGATTATCCAGCCATACCCGGAGCCGGTCGCCGCCATTCTGTTCAAACCGGCTCAGCCGTAGGCCATTTTCCTGCACCAGTTCATTGACGAGTGAGGTCAGTTGTCGTGGCTGGCTCCCATCCCTTACAGCTGGCGACGCCGCCGCAGTCTCGCCAGGCAATCGCCGGGCGGCCTGCTCCAGCCAGGTCAGGTCACTTTCGGCCGCACGCAATTCAGCCTCGACCCCTTGCCGTGCATCAACCAGCGGTTGCCAGACAAGCGTCAGAAACAACACGAAGACGGCCGCAACCATCAGTATTGACAGGACCCACTGTTCACCCTGGCTGTAGCGGCGCCAGCGCACCGCAAACTGATTCTTCAGCGTGCTCCGGATGCTGATCATGCGCCACCTCCGGGAACCGTCACCCGAAAATCGCCGCGAAACCGGTCGCCGGTCTGGCTCGCCGAATAGGTAACCTCAAGCGACTGCTGCTCCAGCGAGGCCCGGAAACGGTCCAGATCCGGCGTACCGTCGGCACGCACAACCAATTGCATCAGTCCGGTCGCACTGCTGTACCGGACTTCATCCAGGGCTACAGATTGACCCGTGAGACCCGCATTCAGCCGCGTCAGGGTACGCAGCACCGCCGGGGATCCGGAATTTCCGGCCCTGCCGGCAACGAGCGCCGACTCCACGACGCCTCGCCATGCACCGGGTTGATACGCCGGCAGATCCGACGGCACAGCCCGTTGATAGAGTACCTGCGTTGCCGATCGGACGGCATCCAGTCGCGCTTCTGCACGTTCAATCTGCCCGTACTGCCAGACCACCAACCCGACCATAAACATCGCCGCGGCCGCCGCAGCCGACACCCCGACATGACCCGGACCGACGCGGCCTTTCGTCAGGCTGTATCGACCGGTCAGCAGGTTCACCATATCCGCCGGCCTTTGCAGGACCCGCCGGGCCCAGTATTCCAGCGGGTCTGTTTCAAGCCGGCGCGGCGGTGCCACCTCAGAAGCCAGAGTCTCAAGTTCAGCCATCAGCGTGGCCACTGTGTCTTCCGACTGGTCCTGGCAGATGGGATGAACCGACCGTGCACCATTGCGGTCGGCGGGCCCTCGCAGCAACCAGCGGCTGATGTCGCTGCGTCCACAGACAACGCCAGCGCCGGGAGAGGACAGCAGAACCCGCTCTCCGGTCCACAGGCAGCGGTACTCGCCCCGACAAGCGGCACCTGCCGACAATATCTGGGATTCGGCGTACACACCGGCCAGCCGCACGCCGGGTATCTGGTCGGGCAATGCAAACACCCAATCCATCCAGGCACAGGACACCACCAAAGCCTGCAGGTCATCTCCGCCCAGAGATGCGCCCGCGACCACGTGCTGCGATTCGACCGGATACGCCAGTTGTGCCTCCGCCACGTAGGGCAGGGATTGCTGCAGATATCGCCGCTGGGCTCTCGGCACAGTAACCCGGGTGTGCAGCACAGCCTCGGCCGGCAACACCAGAATACCGTCGAGCTGATTGCCCTGCCGCTGACTCAGTGGTTCCAGGCTGTCCGCCAGCTCTTCCGGGCTGTTTTCATGAGTGACCATCCCTGGGCCGTTGCGGTCGCACAACAGCCAGCGAACACTGCGATTGGTGGCCGACGGCATGATGAAGACAGTTGGCCGGCGAACCGTGCGCCAGGGATTATCACGTCGACTCAATCGTTTCATTCAGTGAGAATTCCATTGCCGTCAGTCAACGGGGAAGCAAAAGGCAAACGGTGACGTTGCATCACCTGCAGTTTGCCACTCGTGCCCCGGTAGATCCAGCTTGTCTGCCAGAACAGTCGTTCGCGAAACTCAATCACCCCCTGAAATCGAAAATACTGATTACCCACGCTGAACCATTCGGCTGGCGGTGGTGTCGCTTCTTCAAACGTGGTGTGGGACAGCCAGTCGTCAACCGTTGAGAGGTTACCGCTGCCACGGAGTTCCTCGAGCGATGCCCATTGATCATCGGTGAGCTCCGGCCACACAGCGTCCAGCATGTTGCGGGACACCTGGGCGAGATCCAGCCGTGATGAGGGTGGCAGGAAAACCGCCCAGTCTGCCTCATTGAAGTCAGATAACGGTATAAACTGATCCTCGAGCAGGTTCAGCTCGCTGGCATGGGCAATCGGGATGCCGCTCGCACGGTAGCCCGGATCTCTCGCACGGTACGACAGGTCCGCACCCTGCTCCGCATTCAGCCAACCCACCAGCCGGTCAAGCCATGCCGGGTCTTCCCCGTTCTGCGCCAGCAGTCTCTCCACCTGTTCGGCGGCGGGCTCCACACCGGCACTGGCGTGCAACCAGTTGAGGTTATACCGGCCGTTCAGGCGATCGAGGCGGAAAACGGCGGTGCCGCCCTCTTCCAGTTCGAATGGATCGGACCATTCACCCCAGTACTCCGCCGGGAACGGCTCGGTTGCATGTCGCCTCAGCTCAGCCAGCCCGAGGCTTTCAGTAGACTGCAGCCAGGCAAGCCCCTGGCGCTGATCGAACCAGCCAATGGCCGCGCGCACTGATGCCTGTTGGCGATAGGCGAGCTGCGTAGCGACCGCGCTCAGCACAGCCGCAATCAGCAGCACCTGAATGAGTGCCACCCCACGCTGGTTCATGACTCGCCCTCGCCTTCGCCTGCCACCGGCGCTTCGGGCAGGCGCCACAGCAGCTCGACACGCGGCAATGACGGGCCAGCGAGAGTCAGTGACAGCGCCGCTGCACCCGGGTCTGCCATCTGCTCGGCCTCCGGCATGGCCCGTTCCTGCGGCCACGTTTCGACCCAACCGTTCGAGCCCGCCGAAAACCGGCCGCGGTACTGCCCGGTCAAACGGAATGTCGCCTCGGTCAGCGGCCCCAGAACTGCCTGCCGCAATGGCTCTGCCGTCGGGAGCGGCTCCAGGTGGGTATGATATTCTCGTACCAGGCAGGACGCCTGCTCCTCACCGTTGTCTGACATCGTGCCCGGGAATGTCCGCCGGATCGGCAGACAGATGTCCGACGGCCAGGGTGCAAGGCGATAGGACACACGTTGGAGCTCGGATCGGCGGGTATCGGAGAACCCGGGTACCGGCCAGCCCAGCCGGGTCAAAGCAAGCACATTCTCCGACAGCTGCAACGCCGGCAGCGTATTCCCGGCATCCGCCCGAACCGGCCGCAGCGGGCTGTGGGTGGCAAGATCCTGCGCCAGACGGTCATGGAACCACCGCAGTCGGTCTGCCGCCCACAGTTCTGCGTTGACGCGATCCCGGGCATTGGTTACCTGAAATACCAGACCGGCCGACCCCAGGCCGAGCACACCAAGCACAACCAGGGCAATCATGAGTTCCAGCAAGGTGAATCCGCGCATCAGGGCACCGGCTCCAGCGTTACTCGCCGCGCCAGCACCGTCTCGCGACCGGCAATGCTCACTTCCACCGTAATCCGGCGCAGCGTCGATCCCCAGGTTTCTGACTGGGGCGTTTCCGTTTGCTGCCGCACCCGCCACTGTCGGCCGAACGCCTGTTGCTCTGTCTCCACGGACCCAAGGGGCAATGACTGCGCCAGACGAACCGTCGCCAGGTGGCTATCGAGCACGAGACTGGCCTGGGTCCGGTCACGCAGCCGCTCTGTCTGGCTGAGTGCGCCAGCCGTGCTGGCGGTGATCGCGGTGGCGACAATGGCAAAAACCCCGAGCGCGATCATGACTTCGAGCAGGGTAAATCCGGCAGCCCGTGATCCGGTACCGACTTTCCTGCGCTGGCGCGGACGCTCCTGAGGGCGGTGCATGTGCTACTCCTCCCAGTATGGCGGGTTTACGCCGTCGCTGACCAGCCATCCAGCCACGGTCCGTCCGGAGGCATCGCGAAAGCGCACGCGCCACGGGCGGCTGAAGGTGCCATCCGGCATGACCTGCAATGCGACGGCCGACACTGCCAGCGGGGGACCGGACCGCGCGGGAGCAACCGGCTGCTGATCCACTTCCAGTTGCAGGGTCCAGGATTCCGGCAGCGACCAGGCATCGTGCCGGGCCAGGGTCTCGTTACTGCCGGGCAATCGACCTTCAGGTTCGTAATGAACAAGGGCATCCGACTCCCACTGCAGCGCCTGAGCCCGTCCATGCAGGCGCGCGTGGTCGGACACGCTCTGTACGAAGGCAGGCAGAGCCACGCGGACGCGGGCCTGATCCGATGAAACAGGCGACCGGCCGACAGACAGAGCGACCAGTCCGGAGACGACGGCCATCACCAGTAACACCAGCATCAGCTCAATGAGCGTGAATCCCTGATCACCGCGCACCGACCGGTAACCGGCAGGCCGGGATTCGGTTCGCTTACTGACCGACATCCCGGCTGGACATATCCGCATCGTCACCTTCGCCCCCGGCCTGACCGTCCGCGCCGAACGACGTCAGGACAGGGTTGCCGCCATCGTCCAGGGAGTACTGGTACGCGGTACCCCAGGGATCTTCCGGTTCAGTTCGAAGATACGGGCCACTCCAGTTCCGTGGTTCCGGTGCGCCGGATGGCTCGGTCAGCAATGCGTCCAGCCCCTGCTCTTCCGACGGGTAGCGACCGTTATCAAGTCGATACATCTGCAGAGCATTGTCTATGGTATTGAAGTCGGTTGTCACGGCCTGACGCATCGCCTGTTGATCGCGGCCGATAAAGTTCTGCGCGACCAGGCCGGTCAGTACGGCGATGATTACCAGCACGACCATGAGTTCGATCAACGTAAAGCCTGACTGATTGCGCGTTCTGGAAATTCCTTGATGCATGATGGGTAGGACAATCCTGTTGTCAGAAGGTTTACAGAATAAAACGGCCCGGGTCACAAACCGCCCCGGAACTATACCATGGCACTCATCTGAGTAAGAGGCAGTACGACGGCGGTAACAATCACCAACACCACCGCCCCCATGAGTA
This sequence comes from Natronospirillum sp., assembly GCA_965602035.1. Classification (GTDB taxonomy): domain Bacteria; phylum Pseudomonadota; class Gammaproteobacteria; order Pseudomonadales; family Natronospirillaceae; genus Natronospirillum. The sequence continues at coordinate 849,721 of OZ271919.1, forward strand.
CAAGCATGAGCGGCTCCAGCAGGCCGACGAGTGTGGCAATGAGGTCCTTGAGCTGTTGTTCCTGCTGCCGCGCCGCGCGGCCCAGCAGATCGTCCAGCCTGCCACTCGCCTCCCCGCTTGCCACCATATGGACAATCATGGGAGAAAAACAGCCCGAATCACCCAACGATCGGCTGAGTGTAGCCCCTTCGCGTACCTGCTGCTCCGCCAGGACCAGGGCATCGCGCACGGGAATCAGGTTTACCACCGACGCCGCGATGTGCATGCTCTCCACAACCGGAACACCGCTGCGCGTGAGCAATGCCAGCGTACTGGCAAACCGGGCAGTGCTGAACCCCTGAACAACCCGACCGAAAAACGGGAGGGCCAGCACGGCACGGTGAGTGATCCGTCGTCGACCCTCCGCCCGGTTCCAGAGCCGGAACAGGACCACCCCAAGCGCCACCAGAATCAGAGCCGGCCACCACCAGACCCGGGTGAATTCAGTCACGGCAAGCAGCGCCTGAGTGGCTGCCGGAAGCGGCTGGTCGCCACTGGTATAGACCTCAAGAATTCTCGGTACAATACTGTTCAGCAGGAACACAACAATACCAATGGCGACCACCGACAGGATCACCGGGTAGGTTGCTGCCATCCGAATGCGCCGCCGGGTGGCTTCCTGGTCTTCTATATACTCTGCCAATTGCTCGAGCACGTGACCCAGACGCCCCGACTGCTCACCGGCCTGTACCGTCGACCGGAACTGCAGGTTAAACGCGCGCGGGTATCCGGCCATCGACTGGGCCAGCCCGTAACCTTCCAGCAAGCGGCTGCGCACGCCGCTGAGCAGTGAGCGGGCCCGCGGCCCTCGCGTCTGCTGGGCAACCACATTAAGGCATTCCTCAACCGGCATGCCCGCATTGACCAGCGTGGACAGCTGCCGGGTAATCAACGCCAGCTCTCGCACTGGCAGACGCGGGGAGAACCAACGGCGCGGCCCCCGGTCATGTGAATCCTGTACTGCACTCAGAGACACCGGCACCCAGCCCCGTTCGCGCAACCTGGCCCGGACCTGGCGTGGGCTGTCTGCCGTCAGGACGCCTTTGCGCGTTTTCCCGCGGGGGTCCAGCGCACTGAATTCAAATGCCGGCATGAATTGCCTCAGACCAGTTGGCAGACACGAAGGACTTCCTCAATTGATGTATCCCCCGCCAACACCTTGCGCCGACCGTCGGCGACCATATCGAGACTGTGTTGGCGCGCCAGGCGGAGCAGTTCCTGCTCACCGGCTTCGTCGTGTATTGCTGTGCGCAATGCATCGTCGACGGTAATCAGTTCGTACAGACCGGTTCGGCCGCGGTAACCGGTCTGATTGCAATGGTCACAGCCGACGGCCCGATAGAGGCGCCCCGGCGTATCCGCAGCCAGGTGAAGGAACTCCCGTTCCGCCTGATCCGGGTCATCCGGCGTACGACAGCGCGGACATAACACGCGCACGAGCCGTTGCGCCAACACACCGAGCAGGCTGGATGACAGCAGAAATGGCTCTACCCCCATATCCTGCAGGCGTGTGATCGCTCCGACCGCCGAATTGGTGTGCAGCGTGCTCAGCACCAGATGGCCGGTCAGACTGGCCTGAACCGCGATATCAACGGTTTCCCGGTCGCGGATCTCGCCGATCATTACAACATCCGGGTCCTGGCGCAGGATCGCCCGCAGTCCACGCGCAAAGGTCATGTCGATGCGGGGGTTAACCTGGGTCTGTCCAATCCCCGGCAGGCTGTATTCAACCGGGTCTTCCACCGTCATGATGTTGCGCTCTGCCGAATTCAGGTGATCCAGGCCGGCATACAGCGTCGTGGTCTTACCGGAGCCGGTCGGCCCGGTGACCAGTAATATACCGTGCGGCTGATCGATCAGATGGCGCAGCCGGGCTTCATCGTCCGGGGCCATTCCCAGGTTGGCGAGGGTCATGCGCCCGGCCGCCTTGTCCAGCAGGCGCAGGACCACCCGTTCGCCATGACTGGAAGGCAGCGTTGACACCCGGACATCCACTTCGCGTCCGGCGATGCGCAGAGAGATACGCCCATCCTGCGGCAGCCGCTTTTCTGCGATGTCCAGGCGTGCCATAACCTTGATCCGCGACACGAGCAGCGGCGCCAGCGCCCGTTTGGGCTGCAGCACTTCACGCAGTACCCCGTCGACCCGGAACCGAACAATCAGCCGTTGCTCAAAGGTTTCGATATGCACATCCGATGCGCCTTCCCGGAGTGCTTCGGTGAGAATGGCATTGATCAGGCGGACGATAGGCGCATCGTCCTGCTGGTCCATCAGGTCTTCCGTTTCCGGCACCGATTCAGCCAGGCTGAGGAGGTCCAGTTCGGAAAAGTCCTCGGCCGCCTGCATCTGGTTCTCCGGTGCGCTGGCCTGGTAGTGGCTGGCCAGTACCCGGGCGAATTCATCGTCAGAAATTTCCTGCAGGGGCAGCTGGCATCCGGCAATACGGGTTGCCTCCTGCATGGCAAAATCCGGCGTGGCCGGCGTCATCACCAGTTCCAGACCGCCATTTCCCGCCGCCCGGATCAGCACACCGTAGCGCCGGGCATACGTAAAAGGCAATGTGTCCGATACTGCATTCATAGCGCCCTACCCTCCGAACGACCTGTCAGCCGACATGCCGCTGCAAGGTTTCTGCCACCTGCGACAGGTCCAATGGCTTGACCAGAATATCATCCATTCCTGCGGACAGGCAGTTGCGCTCCACCACTGGCTCGCGCGAGCTCGTGATCCCGAGAATGGTGACCGGTTCACCGCCTTCGGCACGCTCATCATTGCGCAGTAATGCCACGGCTTCATGACCGGACATGTCAGACAATTCCTGGTCAATCCACACCATGTCAAAACTCTGGTCACGGTACTTCTCCAGGGCCTCAGCGCCAGTGCGGGCCAGCTCGACAGTGACACCGAAACGCTGCAGGAGCTTGCGCGCCACGGTAGCGTTTACCGGAGTATCCTCTGCCACCAGCACGCGTAAGCCTGACAACTGGGCGGCCAGGTCTTCGATATCCGCTTCATTTTCCTGATCCACCGGCTTTTTCAGCAGCCACCGATGCAGCGTGCGTCTCGGGATCGGTTTGTTCAGTATCTGCTCCGCGGGGAACAGCTCAGACAGCTCACTGCGATGCCGCGCGGACGCCAGCAGCAATACCCGGGGCGCCGACGCCATTCCGGCCAGTTGTTTCTGCAGCAGCGCCAGTGCTTCCCGGTGTTCCTCCCGGAACCGGACCGGGACATTGACCAGGCAGAAATCATTCTCGCTCAGGCCCGACAAATGGCTGTCCGAGTCGTCTGCGGCCAGTGCATCAACGGCGACGGACATTCCCCAGCCCTCGAGCTCACCGCGGACAGCCCGCTCCCCGTATTCCGGGAACCCGAGCATGAGCGCCTTTTTACCGGCAAAATGGCGGCTCGCTGTGAACGGAGCCGCCGTCTGGGTGGAAGGCGGTAATGGCAGGTGAATATTCAACTGATACTGGCGCGGTGAATCCGTGCGCAGAACATTCATGCGCAGCCGGCCTTCGGACTGGCGGACAAGCTGTGCACTTACGACCAGGCTCAGGCGTGCCAGATCTATCTGTTCCAGCGCCTCAAAGCCGCTTTCCGTGCGCAGAATGGACTGCAGGTCGTCCATCATGGCATCCGACATATCACCGGTGAAACGAACGCTGACGGCAATGCCATCTTCTTCCTGGCTGGCCTGCACCTTGATGCTTACTTCATCGCCCGAGGCCACATTGACCGCAAAAGTGATCAGCTGTTTGAACAGTGTGGCGATCTGCCGGGGGCTGCCGTTCACCCGCTCCGGCATGCCCGGCTTGACGATATAACTGAGCTCCAGCCCGTGTTCATGGGCCACGGGACCCAGCCCCTCAAGCACGGTTTCCAGGTGGTGTGCAATCTTGAACACCTTGGTTTCGTCACCGATCATGTGCCCTTTCACCCGCACATAGGTGTCGAAGTCGTCGACCAGGTCCGCGAGGTCATTGGCACTGCGTGACGCCACCGCCACAAGTTTGCTCTCCTCGCGCGGCAACTGGCTGCCGGACAGAATACTCAGCATGCCCAGCACGCCGTTCAGCGGGGTTCTGATCAGCGCCGTCAGGTTGGCCATGAACCGGTCATTGTCACCGGCGCGCAGCGCCATTCGATGCTCTGACGCCGATACCCGGCCCAGTTCCAGTTCCAGACGCTCGTTGTTTTCGACGGTTGCCCAGTACTGGTTGGTTACGCGCAGGCCGACCCGGCGCATGAACACATAAAAAAGCAGAACCCCCAGCCCCAGGCTGCTGTATTCCGGCTCAAACATGAGCAGTCCGGCAATACCCGGCGGTATCAGCATGAGACGGTTATACCAGTCCGCCATCTGCGGATAAGGCGCGAAGATATAGATATGCGTGGCTGCAACTGCCGTGGTGTAGATCCAGATGAAAGTCAGCGAGGCATCATAGCCCGGCAGGACGATCGTCATCACCAGGAACACGGACCAGGCGCCCGCTCCGGCCAGTGTCGCCATGCCGTACCAGTGCCGCCAGCGCTGGGGCCCACGACCGTAAAGGGTATTGAACCGGATCAGGAAATGAAGGCGCCAGACCGCCACCAGAAACAGGACAAGCCCCACGCTGTAGCTCTGCACCGGCGACAACGCGTTGAACCCCATGAGCCATTCGACGAACACGAATACGATCAGGTGGCCGAAAACACTGAACCGCCCGTGGCGCGAGATATCGTAGTCGATCTGCCGCAGCAGACTGCGCTTTTTCCGGACACTGTCGGGAGGCAGATAACCCCACTGCATAACTGGCTACCCTCTCTGCGGTCTCAGACCGGCCCGGACGACCGGGACGGTATCGATGGATAGCGGTGCGCCAGCCGGGCTGTTTCCAGCAGAAATGTTTCCAGCAACGCGCGCCACTGCAAGTGTGCATCAGACCGTTCTGCCGCCTGTAAACGGTCGAGACGGTCATACAGTGTGATCCAGAAGCGAGGTTCTGTATAGCGCTGCAGCAGTTCCCTGAGCGCACTCACGTTTTCTGCCGACGGGGACTCTTCCGTATCCGGCAGCTGCCGCAACGACGACCACCGGCAGGCTTCATGCAAGAGGTTGTCCCAGGTACGGAGGAGATATTCGGCCGGCAGGTCCAGCAGCGGACCAACCCCCGTCAGGTAGGGGTCTGGATGACTGAGATGGCGCACCAGTGCACCCACTGCCTGTTCACGATTACTCGCCAGACCGGACCCCGCATCGGCCAGAGCCTGCCAGGGTTCTCCGAACGCGAGCGGCAGCAGGTGTTCGGCTTCCCTGGCTTCAACCCCCTGACTCACCAGCCACTGCAGTGCCTCCGGCTGATCCGGCAGCGGCAGGCGCCAGATCTGCAGCCGGCTGCGCAGCGTCGGCAGTAGCCGGGCAACCGAACGCACCTCCAGTATCAGAACCGTGCCCGCCGGTGGTTCCTCGAGCAATTTCAAGAGCGCGTTGGACGCGGCTGTATTCAGTCGCTCCGCGCGGCTCAGCCAGATCACCTTGTGCGCTCCCGTCTGGCGAGTCCCCTGAGCAAATTCGATCAGCTCCCGCACCGGAGCGACACGGATCTGTTCGCCCTTACCCTCCGGGCCAGCCTGTCTCGTATCGGGGTGTGTCCCCGCTGCCAGCAGGCGACAACTGCGACAGTCACCACAGGCCCCACCAGCGCGCGGCGTCAGGCAGAGCAGACTGGCCTGAACCCAGCCGGAGAAATGATCGCCGCCCCGTCCGTGACCGCCGGCTATTCCCAGCGCATGCGGCAATTGATCGCTGTCCCGCAGTCGACCGAGCTGTGCTTTGATATCATCAAACCAGGGTGGCAATTCCGGGATCAGGGACACAATGCCTCCAGCTCACTCGCAATCTGCGCCTGCACCCGTTCGAGGCTCTGCGTTGCATCGAGCACCCGAAACCGGTCGGGGTCGGCGTCGGCCCGTTCCAGGTAACGGGCGCGGGCCCGCTCGAAAAACACCAGTTGCTCCTGTTCAAAGCGGTCAAGTGCGCCCCGCGCACGGGCGCGCGCAAGCCCGATTTCCACCGGCGCATCCAGCAGGAATGTTCGATCCGGTTGCAGGCCACGTTGAGTCAATTGTTCCAACTGGCCAATGAGTTCCGGTTCAAGACCCCGCCCGGCCCCCTGATAGGCATAGGTGGCATCGGTGAAGCGGTCGCAGAGCACCCAGGTACCCGCCCGAAGCGCCGGTTCAATTTTTTCCTGCAGGTGCTGCGCGCGCGCGGCGAAGACCAGCAACAATTCACACAGAGGAGCCATTGATTCGGTACGCGGCGACAACAGCAGGCCGCGGATTTCCTCGGCCAGAGGCGTGCCGCCCGGCTCCCTGGTCTCGATAAAGGGTATGCGCCGGGCGTTCAGCCAGTCAGCAACAAACTGGTGGTTTACCGTTTTGCCCACACCCTCCAGGCCTTCCAGTGTCAGAAAGCGGCCACGGGGTGTATGGCCACGGGGTGTATGGCCACGGGGTGTACGGCCGCCGGCAGCCGCGCTGGCGCTCATGGTGACTGCTCCGCGTCCGGTGCGGGCGGTGGTGAGCTGCGGTAATCCTCACGGCGCCGCAACTGATATTCGCGAACGGCCGCGTTGTGCTCGCGCAGCGTGCGCGAAAACACATGTGTACCATCGCCCCGTGCCACGAAATAGAGAGTATCCCCGGGCTCCGGGTTCAGTGCCGCTTCAATGGCACCCTCGCCCGGCATGGCGATCGGCGTGGGCGGCAGCCCGTCGATCTGATACGTATTGTAGGGCGTCCAGTTTTCCAGGTCGCGACGGGACAGCGTGCCGTCGTAGTCGTCCCCGAGACCATAGATGATGGTCGGGTCTGTCTGCAGTCGCATGCCGCGCTCAAGGCGGCGGGTAAAGACGCCGGCAATTTCACCGCGCTCCCAGGCGGCGCCGGTTTCCCGCTCGATCAATGACGCCAGTATCAGCGCTTCGTAGGGTGTATTGGCAGCGGTACGTTCAGACCGCGACGCCCAGGCTTCATCAAGTCGAATCCGCATCTGTTCGTGGGCTCTTTCCAGCAATGCCAGATCGGTCGTGCCGCGCTGAAAAAAATAGGTACTGGGGAACAACCAGCCCTCGGGGTGATCCTGCGCCAACCCGAGCGCGGAAGCGACGTCGGCATCCGTCAGTTCAGGCAGTGTCTGGGTGACCGTATCCAGGTCACCGAGAATCCGCCGCCACTCGGAGAAGGTCGAGCCTTCCACAAAGGTGACCCGATACTGCACGCTTTCTCCGGAGCGCAGCAAGGCCAGCAGCGCATCGACCGAAAGGCCCGGGGCAATGGCATATTCTCCCGCCCGCACGGCTGTCTGCCCGCTCACCCTGCCCCACAGATACAGAAAGTCCGGGTGGGGGTAAACGCCGGCATCAGACAGCGTTTCCACGGTCTGCCGAAAGCTGTACCCGCGGGGTATATTGACCACGGTCTGCTCAGTATTGACGGTTGGCGTTCGATACAGTGAATACGCCCAGCCGCCAACACCCGCAATGGCCAGAACCGCCAGAATTCCCGTTATGGCCAGCAGTCGCCTGAGCCGCTTCATTCACTTAACTGACTGAAAACCAGCGTACCGTTGGTACCTCCAAACCCGAAGGAGTTGCTCATCGCGTGGCGAATCGGCATCTCCCGGGCCCCGTCGGCTATGTAATCGAGGTCACAGCCGTCGTCCGGATTGTCCAGATTGATGGTGGGCGGCGCCACCTGGTCACGGATTGCCAACACAGTGAAGATAGCCTCTACAGCGCCGGCGGCACCAAGCAGGTGGCCAATCATGGATTTGGTCGAGCTCATCCGGATCGACTGCCACTGCTCACCGTAAAGGGATTTTGCGGCGGCACTCTCCGCACGATCCCCGTTGGGCGTGGACGTACCGTGAGCGTTGATATAATCGATCTCGGTCGCCTGCAGGCCGGCATCCTGAATGGCATTGGCCATGGAAGCGGCAGCCCCGGCTCCGTCCTCCGGTGGCGAGGTCATATGGTAGGCATCGCCACTCATGCCGAAACCGGTCACTTCGGCATAGATGCGGGCACCACGCGCTTTCGCCTGCTCGTACTCCTCGAGTACCACCACACCGGCGCCGTCTGACAGCACGAAGCCATCGCGATCACGATCCCAGGGGCGGCTTGCCTTTTCCGGCTCATCGTTGCGGCCGGACAACGCCCGTGCAGCGGCAAACCCACCAATGCCCAGCGGTGTCGACGCATACTCCGCGCCACCCGCTACCATGGCGTCCGCATCGCCATAGGCGATGGTACGGGCCGCATAGCCAATCGAGTGACTTCCGGTGGTGCAGGCCGTTGTAATGGCAATATTGGGGCCTTTCATGCCGTAGCGGATAGACAGATTCCCGGCAATCATGTTGATGATGGCCGCCGGAATGAAGAATGGAGAAATCCGCCGCGGACCACTGTTATTCAGCGTATCATGATTGCGCTCAATGGTTTCCAGCCCACCAATACCTGAACCGATCGAGCAGCCGATCCGTCCGGCGTTGGCTGCCGTCACGGTCAGCCCGGAGTCCGCAATCGCCTGGATACCCGCAGCGATGCCATACTGGATGAACATATCCATCTTCTTGGCGTCCTTCCGGTCAATGTAATCGGCGGCATCGAACCCGCTGACCCGACCACAGAAACGGGTGCTGAAGGCGCTGGCATCAAAATGATCGATTGGCTTAATGCCACTGCGGCCGGCCAGAATACCGGCCCAGGTATCATCAACACTGGCCCCCAGGGGTGACAGCATTCCGAGACCTGTTACCACCACGCGACGACGTGACATGTCTATCCCTCTTTCTCAAGCCTTTCCCGGCCCCGAGTATCGCTGACAGTTCGGGCGCTGCCGATTCTGCCCGTTCAGGCCCGGATAAAAGAAAAGCCGTACTGTGACCCCACAATACGGCTTCCGTGAATTCTGACGCAGCCCTGCGTGATTACTGCAAGTGCGCGTTGATGTAGTCGATGGCGTCCTGGACAGAAGTCAGTTTTTCCGCTTCTTCGTCCGGAATTTCCGTTTCAAACTCTTCTTCCAATGCCATGACCAGTTCAACGGTGTCCAGTGAATCCGCGCCCAGATCATCTACAAATGAAGCCTGTGGGGTAACGTCTTCTTCTTTGGCGCCCAGTTGCTCGCAGACGATCTTTTTGACGCGTTCTTCAACAGTACTCATGTCATGCTCCCTAGAATTATAAGCACCTCAAATCAGATGCTAGTGTATTAAATGCGGCGAAGCCGCGGCAAGTAAAAAAACCCTTGCAGAAATTTCACTAACGACGCGCAATCGCGAACGTCAGCCCATATACATACCGCCGTTGACGTGCAGAGTGTGTCCGGTGATATAACCGGCATCCTCACTGGCCAGAAACGCGACGGCACGGGCCACTTCATCCGCGCTGCCCAGCCGGTTCAGCGGTACCTGTTCGAGTATTTTCGTGCGCTGCGCTGCCGGCAGCTCGTCGGTCATATCCGTTTCTATGAATCCGGGCGCCACCGCATTAACGGTAATGTTCCGCGCCGCGACTTCGCGTGCCAGAGACCGGGTAAACCCTTCGATACCGGCCTTTGACGCACCGTAATTGACCTGTCCTGCATTCCCCAGCGAGCCTATCACCGAGCTGACGTTAATGATACGGCCCCAGCGGGATTTCATCAGCCCCTTGATACAGCCACGCACGACACGGAAGCCGGCGCTCAGATTGGTATCAATCACCACGTCCCACTCTTCATCCTTCATGCGCATGAACAGGTTGTCCCGGGTTACACCGGCGTTGTTCACAATAATCTCCGGATCGCCCAGCGAATCGCGGATCGATGCAAGACCGGCAGCGATGCTGTCCGCATCAGTGACATTCATGACGACACCGATGCCGTCTCCCAGGCCAGCAAGCCGGTCGGAAATGGCTGCCGCACCGGCTTCCGATGTGGCGGTACCGGCGACCCGGTAACCGAGCCCCGTCAGGTGATCGGCAATTGCCCTGCCTATTCCCCGACTGGCGCCGGTGACCAATACAACCCTGTTGCTGTTCTGTTCGTCTGTTGTTGCCATAGTCTGCCTTCCGAACCGTTCAGTTTTAACCGCTATGCTTTCCAGGCCGAAACCGCGGCATCGAGCCCGTCCGGGGTTTCCAGCGCCGCTACCGTCATATTCCGGTCGATGCGCTTCACCAGCCCGGCGAGTACCTTGCCGGGGCCGCATTCCGCCCCCTGGCTGACGCCCTGGCCGGACATCCATTCGATGGTGTTCACCCACTGTACCGGACGGTAGAGCTGTTCGACCAGATTGGTGCGCAGTATTTCCACATCATGGTGGGGTCGCGCATCGACGTTCTGTACCACCGGAATACTGGCCGGCGACCAGGAGATGGCTGACATTTCTGCCGCCAGCTGCTGCGCGGCAGGCTTCATCAGCTCACAATGACTCGGCGCGCTCACGGCGAGGGGTAACGCCCGACGCGCGCCCATCGCTTTTGCCGATGTAACGGCCGCTTCCACACCCGCTGCGGTGCCGGCAATGACCACCTGACCCGGTGCATTGAAGTTGACCGGTGCGCAAAGCTCACCACCGGAGACGTCCGCACAGGCCGCTGCTACCTGGTCGTCATCGAGACCGATAATCGCCGCCATTGCGCCCTCGCCTGCGGGGACGGCGGCCTGCATGAACCGGCCCCGGGCTTCAACCAGACGCACGGTATCGGCAAACGCCAGCACACCCGCTGCGACCAGCGCTGAATACTCGCCAAGGCTGTGGCCCGCAAGATAGTCCGGATCCGGCCCGCCCCGATCCTGCCATACACGCCAGAGGGCGATACTGGCCGTCAACAGAGCCGGCTGCGTACGCTCTGTGGCATTGAGCGCTTCCGCAGGTCCATCGGCAACCAGCTTGCCGATATCGTAGCCAATGGCATCGCTGGCCTCTTCAAACGTTTTCCGTACCAGCGGCTCGTCGCTCAGCCAGCCCTGCAGCATACCGACAGTCTGGGATCCCTGGCCGGGGAACAGAAATGCAGTTGTTGGTTTCGCCATACTCACTCCCACGCCGACACGGCGAACAAGTCGTCAAAGCGCGTGATTATGGACTGTGAGATCCCGGCTGCCAACCCTGACACCGGCGATCAGTCAGAACCCTACGGCGTTCGCATCAGCTCGGGCAGCCCCAGCCGCAGGTGTGTCCGCGTCTGCTCGAGCGCCCGCTCAAAGCCACGGGCGTCGGCGTTACCGTGACTTTTCACCACCCAGCCTTCGACACCCAGCAGCGGTGCACCGTTGTACTCCCGCGGCTGCAGCGATGCCAATTGCCGGCGCAGTAATAACCCCAGGCCCAGCGTGGCCAGCCGTCCATACCAGTGCTCATTGAGCGAATCGGCCACGCGACGACGGGCAAAATCCACGCTTGCGCTCATGGACTTCAGCATGATGTTGCCGCTGAAGCCATCGGTGACCACGAGATCCACAATACCCGACAGGACGTCGTCCGGCTCAACATAACCGATATACCGAAAACCGGGCATGGCCGACAGCGCGTCATCAACCGGCCGGCGCAGCGTTTCCGATTTATGGACTTCATGACCAATATTAAGCAGCCCGACGCGCGGCGGTTTTTCAAGACGCAGATGCGAGAGGAAACGGGCGCCGAGCTCGGCGGCGCGGGCCAGGCTCTGCACGGACTGACCGACACGGGCGCCGACATCGACGGCCAGTACATGCCCGCTGTACGATGGCAGCCATGCACCCAGTACCAACGTGTCGCGCCGGCCGCGGGTCTGGAGTTGTCGCGCCGCGCGCACCAGCAACAGGCGGGTATCCGCAGCAGTCACCACGGCATCGAAGCGCCCGGCCCGGTGCTCCGCGAGCGCCTTGCCCAATCCGTCGCCCATGGCCGCAGGCCGGTTCAGCGCACGCAACGACAGACCCGGATCAGAATTGGGCCGGGCATGCTGCCACTGCAGGCGTGACGTCAGCCGGCGATTGGCGAGCAATTCCCAGGCATCACTGCCACCGGTATCGCCGAAGAAGGTAATGGAACTGTCGGGAAAACGTTCCAGAAAGGACAGGCTGGCAGGCACGACCACCGCGGGCCCTGAATCGCCACCATGGAGATCGACCGCCAGCCGGTACAACGATCAGTCTTCTGTTTTGTCGACCACTTTGCGGCCACGGTAGAAACCATCCGGGCTCACATGATGCCGCAGATGCTTCTCACCGGTTACTGAATCTTCAGACAGCGCGGCCGTGCCGAGTCCGTCGTGAGAACGACGATTGCCCCGCCGGGCACGCGTCTTTTTGTTCTGTTGAACAGCCATGATAATTACTCCTGATTGGGTGGGCGCGTTTTCATCTGCGCCAGCACACTGAATGGATTCTTTGCTCTTTCGTTTGCGCCCGACTCCGCCGGATCATCGTCGTCAGCGACTGCACTGCCGTCCTCGTCCTCTGACCCCGTAAACAGGGTCCGGATCTCGCATTCTCCCTCAGGGTGTGCGGGAAACGGTGGCAGCGCCAGCAGTACCGTGTCCTCTACCAGCTCTTCAACCGGCACATCAACACCCGGTGCAACCAGCCACGGGTCCAGATACCTCGGCACCGACTGCAGCTGCGCTTCCTCGCTCACCAGGACCAGTGAAAACTCGGCTTCCACCGGCAAGGCCAGCGGCTCGCGACAGCGCTCACACGGCACCTGCAACAGCAGCTCCACAGAGCCGTCCGCGCAGCGATACCCTTCGTCATTCCGCCCGAACACAGCGTGCACGCGAACGTCACCGAGTGGCTCGGCAGCTTCGCAGACACGACGCAGACGTTTACCCTCTATGACGCCACTCAGCTCAGCATCACGATCGGCCAGCCGATAGGGTGCAATAACGTCGGGAAGCGCTGGATTAACCATAGGCGCGGTATGATATGCTCGCGCCTCCATAGTGTCAAAACGAATTGCGCCTGGCCGGCCCCGGGCATGCCACGGTCCCCGGCGACCTCAACGCCGGGCCCGCTGGCACTGAGAAAGAGAGAGCCACATGCAATTGGTCCTTGCGTCATCATCCCCCTACCGCAGGGCGCTGCTTGAACGGCTCCAACTGCCGTTCCGAACAGCTTCTCCGGATGTCGACGAATCGCCACTACCCGGTGAATCTCCCCGGGCGCTGGCCTCCCGCCTCGCCCGCACCAAGGCACAAAGCCTGCAGGAAACGTTCCCCCGCAGCCTCATCATTGGCAGCGATCAGGTCGCTACCATTGACGACCGGACGCCGATCGGTAAACCGGGGATCGTTGACAGGGCCCGGGAACAGCTTCGCGCGTCGAGTGGCCGCACCGTCGTCTTCTACACCGGCCTGAGTGTTCTGAATACCGCGTCCGGCGATCACGAACATCTCGTTGACCGGTATGAAATACAGTTTCGTACTCTGACAGACCAGGAGATCGACCACTACCTGAAACGCGAAGAACCGCTCGACTGCGCCGGCAGTTTCAAGGCCGAAGGTCTCGGCAGTGCGCTGTTCGAGCGGCATCACGGTGCGGACCCGACCGCTTTGATCGGCCTTCCGTTGATTGCCCTGTGCCGCTGCCTCGCAGCGCAGGGAATGCCGGTGCTCTGACGGCTGCCGGCTCGCCAGACCGACCCGGTCCTGTCAGGGCGTACCGTTCACGCGGTACGACAGGCCCGGCGTGCCAAAGGCCTGTGCAGCACCGTGCCCCACCATCATGCCGAAATCGCGCAGCACGCGCGTCCAGGGGTCGGTCTCGGGTTCGTAGACAACCAGCTCGGCGCCACCCAGTTGCTCGGCCAGGTCGTACAGGGTATCAAAGCCGTCTATCAGACCGACCTGCTGTGCCTGCTCACCAGACCACACCAACCCGCTGATCACGTTGGCATCCTCACTCAGCCGGTCACCGCGAGCGGCACGCACCGTGTCGGCAAACTGCCGGAAAACAGTCTCAAGGACGGTCTGCCAGTGCTCGACTTCCGCAGGGTCTTCCGGCAGGAAGCTGTCAAGGAAGGCCTTGTTCTCGCCTGCGGTGTACAATCGACGTTCAATACCAAGCTCAGCCATGGCCTCATTAAAGCCAAAGCCACCCGAAATGACACCGATGGACCCGACCAGACTCGCCGGACTTGCATATATCTCGTCGGCCGCTACGGCAATGTAGTAACCGCCACTCGCCGCAATATCGCCGATGACCGCATATACCGGCTTGTCCGGGTAGTCACTTCTGAGATCGGAAATCAGTTGATGAATCTGCTGGGATTGCACGGCACTGCCTCCGGGCGAGTCGATGTCGAGCACCACGGCCGTCGAGTCTTCAGCCGAAAACGCGCGCCGGATCGGACCGCGCAGCCGTTCCAGCGACGCCCCCTGGGCATTGCCGATGGCACCGTCCACGGGCACAACTGCGATGTGGTCGCCCGGTGTCGGCGAGAACCCGGGCAATGCGTCGCGTGCCGAGAATGCGCCCGCGAGCAGGATAAACAGGTAAATGAAGGTCAGTGACTTGAACAGGATTCCCCACCGGCGCGCCCGCCTCTGCTCCCGAGTCTGGGCCAGCACCAGCTTTTCGATCAACGCCCATTCACGCGTATCCGATGGCCCCGCCGGCTTGTCTGTGCCCGCACGGGGGCGCCAGTCCCACGTATGCTGTTTATCGTCGTCACTCATGGTTCTGTTTCTGCCCCTCTGTCATTCTCTCCATAAACCGGTCAAACGCATTCGGCAGCGGCGCCTCAAACCACATCGACTCTCCGGTCAACGGGTGTGCCAGTCCCAGTGCCGCCGCATGCAGCATCAGCCGGCGAGCCCCGATCCGGCGCTGCACGGCAAGGGCGTCGTCCGACGCGTACTTCTCATCACCCACCAGGGGGCAACCGACCGAGGCAGCATGTACCCGGATCTGATGGGTTCGTCCGGTATGTGGCCGGGCTTCCATGAGGCTGTAAGGCCCATCCAATGTGCGCAGACAGCGAAATCGGGTCAGTGCCGGCTTTCCCTCTTCACTTACGCGCACAAAACGCTCGCCCGAGGGCCGGAGCAGCCGCTGGAGCGGCGCGCTGACGTCGTGGACACGGTCAGGCCAATGCCCATAGACCAGACAGACATAGCGCTTTTCCACCCGGCGCTGACGCAAGGCTTCATGGAGCGTCCGCAACACCGAACGCTTCTTGGCGACCAGGATGCACCCCGACGTATCGCGGTCCAGCCGGTGGGCCAGCTCAAGAAAGCGGACGTCCGGACGTATCTGGCGCAGTACTTCGATCAGTCCGAGGTGAACACCACTGCCACCGTGCACTGCCAGTCCGCTTGGCTTGTCCAGCACAAGCAGTGCGTCGTCTTCAAACAGCACGCGCTCTGTCAGCGTCGCACGCAGACCGTCGGAGGGTGTCGCCACCCTGGCCGGCTCACCGAGACGCACCGGCGGGACCCGCACCTCATCGCCCGCCTTCAGTTTCTGCAACGGCTTGGCGCGGCGTTTGTTGACCCGCACCTCTCCTTTGCGAATTATCCGGTAAATCAGTCCCTTGGGGGCCCCTTTTAACGTGGTCTTGAGAAAATTATCGAGTCGCTGGCCGGCTTCATCGGCTGAAACACGCTCGTAACGGACTCTGGGTGGCTGAGATTCTGACATGTCGCTATCTTAGCAGGCGTTCAGGAACGGCGGAATGGCAATTGGCCCCGGCAAATCAATGATTTGCCGGGGCCTTGATTCATGGTATATTCATCCCGCTGAGATGCCTGATACCGAACGCTGCCAGCCCCGGATGCGCCTGAACGCTGAGGGACGCCAGCCAGACAGAATGACAGGCATCTTTTCTCTGGCCGGGGCCGGTTGCCCCGCCACCGGCAAAACGTATTTTTCCAGTAGCGGTCGATTCCCGAGGGAGTGACGGTTGCTGGCGAACCGGGCTCAGGTTCGGTTGACTGAATGTAGTGACACATCGGGTATGTCTGACTTTCTGAATAATTGCCTTCCGACACGGCACGTCACCACGCCAGGTGGGCCGAACAGGGAAAGGTCAGCATGGCTCGAACGGCCGTTAACAGTCTGGTCTCCTGCGACGCAGAGAGCAGTGACAGGCGCTCCACACGTGCAAGGTTCGTATTCAAACCAACGACCCACCGCCAGTGTGTCGACGCCGATCCGACGCAGGATAAAGTGTTCCGAACCGGCCAGGCTGAATACAGGGTTGAGAATTCCGACCGGGGTGGCGAACTACGCGCCCCTGGCACTGCACACACAGTGACCATCAGACGCCGTTACATTCAGGCAACGAATCTGTGCCTTTTTCTGAGAACTGAAAAAAGAGTACAGATTTCACATGAAGAGAATGTTGATCAACGCGACCCAGGCGGAAGAGATCCGGGTTGCCATGGTAGACGGTCAGTTCCTGTACGACCTGGATATCGAGAACGGCTCACATGAGCAGAAAAAGGCGAACATCTACAAGGGTCGTATCACCCGCGTCGAGCCTTCCCTGGAGGCTGCCTTTGTCGACTTCGGTTCCGAACGCCACGGCTTTCTGCCACTCAAGGAAATAGCCCGCAGTTACTTCAAGGAAGGCACATCACAGGGCCGCGTCAACATCAAGGATGCGGTGGCCGAGGGCACTGAAGTCATTGTTCAGGTCGACAAGGAAGAACGCGGCAGCAAGGGTGCGGCACTCACCACACTGGTCAGCCTCGCCGGCCGGTATCTGGTGCTCATGCCCAACAACCCCCGGGCCGGGGGTATTTCCCGTCGCATCGAGGGTGACGAACGGACACAACTCAAAGACGCCATGCGCGAGCTCAATATCCCCGACGGCATGGGCATCATTGTGCGCACGGCAGGCATCGGCCGCACCACAGAGGAACTGCAGTGGGACCTGGATTACCTGCTCCAGCTCTGGGAAAGCATCAACAACGCGGCGCAACCACGGCCGGCACCCTTCCTGATTCTTCAGGAAAGCAACGTCATCATCCGGGCGATTCGGGACTACCTGCGTCAGGACATCGGCGAAGTACTAATCGACCGACCGGAGGTCCATGAACAGGCGCTCGATTTCGTGCGCAAGGTCATGCCTCACTTCGAGAACAAAGTGAAGCTTTATTCCGATACGGTACCGCTGTTCAGCCGGTATCAGATCGAAGCGCAGATCGAATCCGCCTTTCAGCGCGAAGTGAAACTGCCCTCCGGCGGGTCAATTGTGATCGACCCCACCGAAGCCTTTGTGGCCATCGACATCAACTCCTCGCGCGCTACCAAAGGCGGCGACATCGAGGAAACGGCGCTCACCACCAACCTGGAAGCGGCTGATGAAATCGCCCGGCAGTTGCGGCTGCGTGATATGGGTGGGCTGGTTGTTATCGATTTCATTGATATGGGGGCGACTCGCAACCAGAAGGAGGTCGAGAACCGCCTGAAAAATGCCGCCAATTCGGATCGGGCGCGGGTGCAGATTGGCCGTATCTCCCGCTTCGGCCTGCTGGAAATGTCCCGTCAGCGGTTGCGGCCATCACTGGGCGAAACCAGTGGTGTCGTTTGCCCACGCTGCGAGGGGCATGGTGTCATCCGTGACGTGAAATCGCTCTCGCTGGCGATTCTGCGCCTTATGGAGGAAGAGTCACTAAAGGATCGTACGGCACAGGTTCGCTGTATCGTACCCATGCCAGTGGCGACGTTCCTTCTCAATGAAAAGCGCGAGGCGCTGCATCGAATCGAGACGTCCCAGGGTGTCCAGGTGCTGGTGATACCGAACCCGGATATGGATACGCCGCATTATGAAGTCGTGCGGGTGCGCGATGATGACGAAACGCTGGCAAGTGGCGAGGCATCCTACGATCTCGCGCCCGAAGAATCCCGGAGCGAACAGGAAGTGGTGCTGGAACGGCCAAAACCGGCAGAAAAAGCCGCACTCAGTGGTGTAATCGCTCCTCCCCCGGCACCCAGGTCTGCCCAGGATTCCACGGCGGGCTCGAAGGCCCCGGGTACCGCCAGCCAGAGTGGTGGCAGCAATTCAGGTGGATTGCTGCGCCGCCTGTCGTCCTGGCTCGGTCTGGGTGGACAGGACGCAGACAGTTCAGGGGCTGACGCAGGTTCCGGTAACAAGCGCCAGAGCAGCAGCCGGTCCTCGGGTCGCTCAGGTGCGCAACAGTCCGGCAGCAAAGGCAGTCGCGGCTCTGATCGTTCCGGTGGGCGTGGTCAGGCACGCGCGGGCCGGACAGACGATGATGCGCAAAAGGGTCGCAAGGCAACTGCCGAGAAGCAAAGCGACACTGATAGCACAGACAGCGACGGCAACCGCTCCTCCGGCAAGGGCCGGGGCCGCGGCAACAGCCAGGAGAAGGGCCGGGGCCGTTCCGGCGGCAGCAGTGCCCGTGGTGGCCGAAAAGGCGGCGGCGGAAAGTCCCAGGGCGGCCGTGGCAAAGGCGGTGACACGGACAAGGCAGACAAGACCGACAACCGCAAGACCGGCGGTCAGAAGCAACAGGATGACAAGGCCGCCGACGGTAAATCCGGTTCAGGGCCGGCGAAACGGCCTGAGCGTCAGAAAGGGGAACCGGTGAGCAAGGGTGAGAACCGTCGCCAGCGGCTTGACCAGCGCCCCGATGCGCTGAAGGATCAGGACGCTCCCGCGGATACCGCAGAGGCCGACAAGGGCGCAGCGCCTCAGGCACCGACCACCGCAAAGACCGCAGAGACGAAGCCCCCCGAGCCGGCAAAGTCGGATGCCAGGGTGGATACCGGGGAGAGTTCCGGAGCCAGTAATGCAACCGAAACGCCGCCTGACAGTGACGCCACGGCCGAAGGCTC
Organism: Natronospirillum sp.; assembly: GCA_965602035.1. Classification (GTDB taxonomy): domain Bacteria; phylum Pseudomonadota; class Gammaproteobacteria; order Pseudomonadales; family Natronospirillaceae; genus Natronospirillum. Next base: position 868,579 of record OZ271919.1, read on the forward strand.
CCAAGGCGAAGGCGCTCGCGGCAAAGGTGCGCGGAGCAAGTCCGCCGGCGGGGAAAAATCCGCCCGGTCGGGCCGATCCCGCAAGCCGCGCAAGTCAGCCTCGGCGAAAAGCGAGGCATCCGATACGGCTGTTGAGAAGCCGTCGGACGACGGGAAGTCCGCTCCTGCGCAGACAACGGGTGCAACGCCGGATAAGGAATCGGACAAGAGATCAGCTGGCAGCAACGCGGAAGCCCCTCAGGCCGGACCGGCAACGGATAACGGCACGCAACAGGCCGATTCCGGACGCAATCCCAACGCTGAAACGGGCGATGCCGGGCAGACTTCAGGGTCAGGAGACGACAACCCGACCGGGAAGGCCGTTTCGTCTTCACCGGATAGCAATGGCGCTGCCAGTGACAACTCGTCAGGCCCGCGCCGCGCTCCCAATGATCCGCGCGTCAGGAAGCGTCAGCAAAACGCGGCGCAGACTTCCGCCGGAACAGACGGCGAGTCCGGTCGCTCGACAGGTGCCACCGGAACCGATGGCGACAACCGCTGAAAAAGCGCAATCATAAGGAGGCGTGCTACGCCTCCTGTTCATCTCCGCCCCGATGATACGGCACCCCGCCGAACCATTGGGGCTCTCTTTCCAGCGTGACATCAAATTGCTCGGCGACGCGCCCGGCGATAAACCGCGAAACCCGGTCCAGATCTGCCGCAGGACGCTGCTTCGGGTTTATCAGCACCAAAGCCTGCTGCGGCCAGGTACCGACACCGGTGCCGGGGTCCACATAGCCGCGCAATCCGGCCCGCTCGATCAGCCAACCCGCTGCCACCTTCACCCGCCCGTCGGGCATTACATAGCTCGGTATGTCGGGATAATTCTTCTGTAATCGATCAAGCGTCGGCCGATCAACCATGGGGTTGGTAAAAAAACTACCAGCGTTGGGTACAGTAAAGGGATCCGGCAATTTTGCCTGTCGGATTCGGCAGACCAGGGCAATCAGCCCGGCGGCATCGGCGGGCGAACTCGACTGCAACGGGCCGTAATCCAGTACCGGTGCGAAGCGCCTTGCCAGCACAAAACGCACCCGCAGAATACACCAGCGTCCGGGCTCGGACGATTTGAACAGCGACTGGCGATAGCCAAATCCGCATTCCGACTGGTCAAACCACCGTGTTTCTCCGGTGGTCAGGTCGACCGCCTCCAGACCATCGATCCAGTCACCGACCTCAACTCCGTAGGCACCAATGTTCTGGACGGGGGCTGCACCGACCGTTCCCGGGATCAGGGCGAGGTTTTCAAGCCCGTGCCAGCCCTGGGCAGCACAGAAACGGACCCACCAATGCCAGTTCACGCCGCTGCCGACGTCCACGGTTACCGATTCACGGGCACTGCCAATGAACCGGACCCCTGATATCTGATTGACCAGCGTCAGATCCGACACAAAGTCAGCGATCAGTACGTTACTGCCCTGGCCGAGCACATGCACCGCAAGACCAGCGTCAACCGCCCACCGGATACTGTCGCAGACGCGCTGACGCGTGGTTCCTTCCACCAGCCACTGAGCCCGTGCCGGGCACCGCAGGGTGTGCCGGCTCTGCAGGGAATGATCGGGGAATACCCAGCCAGGCGGGTGCAGCGCTGCCGGGGTCATGTCAGCAGCCGGCGTTCAATGTCTGCCAGCAGCCCACGGGTACCCGCTTCCACCCGGTCAAACACCTCTTTGAATCCGTCCCGACCACCATAGTATGGATCCGGGACATCACCCTGGTACCTGTCGGCGTAATCGAGAAATAACTGCGGGCGTGCACCGGTACTGCCGCGGTCGGCATACATCGCGTTGAGATCCGCCAGATTGCTGCTGTCCATCGCCAGAATGAAATCGAACCGGTCAAAATCCGCATCGCTGAATTGTCGCCCTCGCAGCGCAGACATATCATAGCCGCGCCGGGTCGCCTCTTCGCTCGCCCGCTGGTCCGGGGCAGCGCCAACATGCCAGGGTCCGGTACCGCAGGAATCGACGCTGATATGCTCCTGCCATCCGGCCTCTTCCACGCGTCGGCGCATAACCGCTTCGGCGGTCGGCGAGCGGCAGATGTTACCCAGGCATACAAACAGCACTCTGATGGGTTGTCTGGTCATAAGCTCCTCTGTGGTGAATCAGTCCAGTGTTCCGCTTCTGCGCGAACCAGTGCCAGATCGGCCGGAGTATCAACACCGCGCCCGGTCTGCTCACAGGCCTCGGCGACAACGATCGGGATACCATTGCCGAGAAACCGTAGCTGTTCCAGTTTCTCAGCCTCCTCCAGCGGATCAGGAGACCAGGCTGTGAAGCCGCGCAGGGACGCCACTCGATAGGCATACAGTCCCAGATGGCGCAACACCAGACGAGCATCCGGCCGGAAGCCTGCGGCCTGCTCATCGCGCACGGCCGGAATGGCCGCGCGGCTGAAATAAAGAGCGCGGCCGACCTGATCGCGGACCACCTTGACGACATTCGGGTCCTGCCAGGCGGCAGTCGACTCCAGCGGGCAGCCCAGCGTACTGACGCCCGCGCCGGTATCGAGGCTGAGCGTTTGTGCCACCTGACAGACCAGCGCCGGAGACATTCCAGGCTCATCGCCCTGCAGATTCACCACGATTTCATTGTCTGCCCAGCCAAGCCGATCTGCCACTTCCGCGATACGGTCCGTGCCCGAGGCATGATCCGGGCGGGTCAGGACTTCCTGGCCGCCGAATGACCGTACCGCGTCGGCGATTTGTTCATTATCTGTGGCCACCGTGACCGAGCGGGCGCCGCTGGCGAGCGCTCTTGCCACCACCCAATACACCATGGGCCGCCCCGCTATGTCCACCAGCGGTTTTCCCGGGAGCCGCTGGCTTGCATAGCGTGCCGGTATCACCACATGGAACGGCTCACTCCCGCGCTCACTCATCACGTTTCTCCACGATCGGTCTGAATACCCGGCAATTGTTGCGCCAGGTCGTCGCATATGGCCTGTCGATCCGCCGGCGAAAAGGTAACCTCAAGATCGAGGATCCAGGCATCCCGGAGGCCATGGTCCGCGGGGAGTTTAACCGCATCCTTACGGGTCATGAATACCGTGCAGTCGCGAAGACGACGCAACCCGGCAGATGACAGTGCTCCATGATCAGGCAGCGCCAGGGGTTCGATTTCCCACCCGGCAGCTCTCAACAGGGCAAAGAACGATGCCGGCTGGCCGATGCCGCAGACCGCCACCACCGGCTCGTTCAATTGGCGACCCGATTCCCAGGCGGCACCGGTATCTACATGCTGCGGCTCGGACAGAGACAGCATCATGACCGAATCGGGCGTACCCGAAGGAAAAAAGGGTGATTCCGGTCGCCGACCCTTGAAAATGACCCGATTACACTCGGAGACAACCGCGAGACCCTCCCGCAATGGCCCCGCAGGCAGCAATTGACCGTTGCCGATGCCGGCTTCGCCATCAAACAGACAGAATACACAGTCTCTCGGCAAGCGCCGGTGCTGCAGCCCATCATCGCTGATGATAACGGAGATATCCGGCTGTGCCTTCAACAGGGCCTTGGCAGCTATCAGCCGATCGTCGCCGACCGCAACAGGGACCCCCGTGCGGCGATATATCTGACAGGGCTCATCACCGATGTCCTTCGGGGAGACATCCGGACCGGCAAATTTCACGCCGCGGCTGGCCCGCCCATACCCGCGGCTGATCACGCCCGGGTGCAGGCCGAGACGCCTCAGTTCTTCAACCAGCCAGAGAATGAACGGGGTTTTCCCGGTTCCACCGACGACAATATTTCCAACCAGCACCACGGGCACGGGAAGCGGCTCCCGACGGCTCAGCTCACGCCGGCGATGGTACCGGGCCAGCCCCTGGTAGATCGGCACCAGAGCGCCGAGGGCGCGCGTGCGCAGCGTGTTTTTCTGCCAGAAGCCGGGCCAGGTCACGGCTGCCCTGCGGCTGCTTCCCCGGAGGCGCCGGCGTGGGCCGCGAATGCAACCCGGCTGTGTCCCAGATCACCGATCACCTGAAGCACTGACAGGATCGCGCGACTGGGCGTCTGCTCATCTGTTGTCACCACAACCACTTGCTCACTGCCCGGCTGCAGGGAGCCGGCCAGTGCGCGCTCCACCGTGGTCGGTTCACTGTCAACCAGTGCGCGCCCCGCCACCGCAACGGCGCCGTCCCGGTCAATTACCACGTCGACCCGTTCTGCCGGCATCGCTTCCGGGGCTGCCTCAACACTGGGGAGATCCACATCAAGCCGCGTCTGACGCTCGAACGTCGTGGTGACCATAAAGAAAATCAACAGGAGAAACACGACGTCAATCAGTGGCGTCAGGTTGATACTGACATCATCGGTCGATGGGCGTCGGAACTGCAGTGGCCGCGACATAACCTAGCGGCCCTCATCCACAGTCAGGGCATCGACGAGTTTCACGCAATCCTGTTCCATGGTGATCAGCAGTGATTCGACACGCCGATTCAGGGCCCGGTAGAAAATCATCGCCGGAATTGCCACCACCAGCCCGGCGGCTGTCGTGATCAGTGCCTGGGAAATTCCGCCGGCCAGCACACCCGCATCGCCTGTGCCCTGCAGCATGATGGCGCTGAATACCTCGATCATTCCGAGCACGGTACCCAGCAAGCCGACCAGTGGAGAGACCATGGCAATTGTACCGAGCGGACTCAGGAACCGTTCCAGTTCGTGGGTAACCTGGGTGGCCTGCTGCTGAATGCTGTCCTTCATGGCCTCACGCCCCTGCCCGGCCTGCTGCAGACCGGCAACCAGCACCTGGCCCAGACTGCTGCCCTGCCAGGCGGTCATCTGGTCGCTGTCCGGGCCACCATTGCGCAGCGCCTGCCAGACTTCCGGCAACAGTCCCGGCGGCGTGACACGACTGGGACGCAGCACCCAGTAGCGCTCCAGCACAATGGCCAGTGCCACAACCGAAAATGCAATGAGAGGCAGCATCAGCCAGCCGCCGGAAGCAACGATTTCGTACACCCTTATCTCCTGTTACCGGTCCGGATCAGATTCTAAGCCATGGAAGCAACCCATGACCATACTGGGGGCAACTTAAACCCGCTGCGGTTACCTCATAGCGCCCGAATGCACTATCACCGCCCCGGCATTCAGGCTGTCGCAGGTGAATATATCGGCGTAACCGTGCCTGCACGGACCAGTTGCCCGGCCCGCCGAGCCACACTGCGGAATCCGGAACAGCCGGATGCCGCCCGAGCCGGTGAGCACTCTGCGCATCCATGGCACCGGCCACCAGAATGGGTGTATCGAGGCCGGGGCCTCTGACCAAAACAGGGCAGCCTTCCGACTCAGGCCCTCGGAGCCCGGGGATGAACGTTACCTGATAAGCGTCCAGAAACAGCGACTGCCCACCACAGACATCATAACGAGAACCGGAATCAGTGGTCTCCGTCTGTACAACGGGTCCGAGCCACTGCTTAACGGTAACTCCCTGCTCGCCGAGCCTGTCTGCCAGACTGCCCGGATCCGCAGCCGGCAATACGACCGCCGGCCACTCCCCGCGTGGCCAATGCCAGCTCTCGCGCTCGACCGCCCTGGCCGCAGGCGCACCCTGTCGGACCGAGGCTCCGGGTAACAGCACCGGGATGCGCTGGTCACCGTGACGCAGCACCAGCAGATTTCCGGCGTTGCCCTGCCGATAGTCAATCTGCAGAGTCCCCTGCGGTGTGCGCGATGCACCGGCCAGTATCGTCAGGCCGGTCGCCACCACCAGGGCCAACACGACGGTTCGCAGCCGCGACCGCACCAGCAACAACACGGCACCGGCCAACATAAGGACCCAAATGATCCAGGGCGGAAATACCGGAAGAATGGCCCAGGGTGGGTCTGCGGCCGCCAGCACGGCGTCCCAGAAGCCGATGGCCAGAACAAACAGGTCATCTGCAAACGGGATTCTGGCGGCAGTGAGAAAGGCGAGTGGCAACGCAACCAGCGTCACCCAGGGCACCAGTACTATGTTCACCCAGAACCCATGCAGGAATATGGGTAGTGCCCAGCCGGCCTGAACAGGAATCAGCAACACGCCCAGCACGGCCTGAATGCCGGCTATTCGTGCCCAGACCGGCCACCGCTGCCAGACCGTCAGGCCCATGATCAGTAGCAGAGTGGCCCACCAACTGAACCATGCACCGATATCCAGCCAGAGCAATGGATCTGCAACGACCATACCGGCGCCGATCGTCAACAGTACCCGGGCGCGGGATCCCCGTCGGCGGGCCAGCCAGAGCGCGCCGGGCAGCGCGGCCATCCAGAACGCCCGGGCAAGACTGACCGAAGTGAGTGCCGTGGCAAGAAGCACCGCCATGGCAATCAGGGCCATGGCCCGCTGCCAGATCAATCGACAGCGCGACGGGCGCAGACGCCAGAACAGACCGGCCCCCGCATAGGCCCACAGGGCAACAGAGCCGATGTGGAGACCGGAAAGCGCAAGCAGGTGTTGCGTCTGGGTCCGGGCTACACGTTCGCGGAAACCGGTTGTCAGTTCACCGCGGTCACCGGTAAGTAATGCGCCGTACACGCCCTGCGCGGGTTGGGGAAGATCCGGTGCCGTCAGCCAGCGCCGCCAGGCGCCCATGACCCGGGCCGTGCCGCCAACCGGCACCGACCCGAGCGCGTCAGTGACCTCGCCCGTGGCAATCACCCGATGGCGCAGCAACCAGGTGCTGAAGGAAGACTGACCAGGCCGCCTTACCTGCGTCCAGTCTTCCAGCGAGGCGTCAACCCGCCACTGGCTGGCAGGCTCCGGCATCATATCGGGTGGCATTCTCAGGTACCAGGCGCCGTCTGCCGACACCGCACTGCGTTCGAGTGGTGCCACAAGGCAACGACTGGACCAGGCACCCAGCCAGCACCGATCGATCCGGATCAGGACGTCGTGGACCGCAACCGGTGCAGGCAGACGTGCACTCAGGGCCGACCAGAGCGCCACAGAAGCCAGCAGAGCCCCCCCGAGCAAACCGCCGGCCAGCATGGCCGGACGGGGATGCCTCCGAACCAGGACCAGACCGAGCAGCAGCGCCGGGAGCACCAGCTCCGGAGCGGCCAGATAAGGCAGTACAGATCCCGCGATCAGCGCGGGCAGCAGAACGCCCGCGAAGCGGACCTTCCTGAATCGACTCATCCACACCCTCCCTGGTGTGTCGAGGATTTTTCCGGAGTGCGCGTACCCGGAACCTCGGGCGCCCCGGACGCGTCAGAAACGCTCCAGTTCGCCCCCGTGCAATCGATAGCGTGTCGGCATGCTCTGTGCCAGACGATCGTTGTGGGTCACAATGACGAAGCTACTGCCGCTTGTCTCATTGAGTGAACGAATCAGAGTCTGGATCTGTTCGGAGGTCCGGGCATCCAGGTTTCCCGTTGGCTCATCCATCAATACCAGGCGCGGTTCATTGATCAGCGCCCGAGCGATGGCGACACGCTGACGCTCCCCGCCAGACAGCTCGGCCGGTTTGTGTGTGGCGCGGTCGGCTATGCCTACATCGGCCAGTATGGCCTGCGCGCGTTCCCTGTCTCTGTGGCCCGGTCGGCGCCGAATGCGTATCGGCATCAACACATTTTCGAGCGCCGAAAATTCATGCAGCAGATGATGGAACTGGAAAACAAAACCGAGCCATTCATTTCTGACGCGGCTGCGTTCGCGCTCCGGCAGGGCGTTAATATCCTGCCCGCTGATTTCGACGCGCCCCGATGTCGGCCTGTCAAGACCCGCCATCAGGTGCAGCAGTGTTGACTTGCCGGCACCACTGGTCCCGACGATAGCGACCTGATCACCGGCAGGCACCTGCAGGTTCAGCGACTGAAAGACGGGAACATCGTGTGGCCCGGTCCGGTAAATCCGCGTGAGATCATGGCATGACAGCACAGTATCATTCATATCGCAGCGCCTCCGCCGGCAGGGTACGCGCCGCCTTCCAGGACGGATACAGCGTCGACAGAAATGCCAGAACCAGGGAAACGCTGCCAACGAGTACGACATCCGGCAGACGCAGGTCAGAAGGCAGGTAACTGATGAAGTAGACGGACGGGTCCAGAATCGTAACGCCGAACAGGCCCTCGAAGAACGCGACAATGCGATCGATGGTCAGCGCACCCAGGACGCCGAGACCGACCCCCACGAGTACACCGATGGCACCGACGACCCCGCCCTGCACCATGAAAATGCGCATGATCTGCCCGGGAGTAGCGCCCATCGTGCGCAGAATAGCGATGTCAGCCTGTTTCTCCGTTACCACCATGATCAGACTCGACACAATATTGAACGCCGCTACAGCCACGATCATGAACAGAAGTAACCCGACCATACGCTTTTCGAGCTGGATGGCCTGGAAGAGGTTGCCCTGGCTGCGGGTCCAGTCCGAGTATCGATACTGCCCGGGCAGCGCAATCGCCACTTCCCGAGTCAGCACCCCGGCCTGAAACAGGTCGGAGTAACGTAACTGCAACCCTTCCACACGCCCGGGAATGCGTTTCAGGGTGGCCAGGTCAGCATGATGGACAAAGGCAGTACTGCCATCCAGTTGCGCGCCCACGCTGAACAGGCCGGAAACCGTGAAGCGTTTGAACCGCGGCTGCACACCCATGATACTCACCGAGACCTCCGGCACCATCAGATTGACGGCGTCACCCACCTGTACACCCAGTTGCCGAGCCAGCGAGCGCCCGAGAATGATCCGCCAGCTGTTCTCTTCCAGGTCGGTCAGCTCACCGGCCTCCATATGATCCGGGAGAATCGAAATCCGGCCGATGGACGCAGGGTCGATACCGGTCACATTTGCGCCGCGGTTGTTACCGCTCGCGATCAGCATTCCGGTAGACTGCACGAACGGTGCTGCGCCCTGCACGCCGGGCATGGCTTCGGCCCGCGCCTGCAACGCCTCCCAGCCCGCCACCGGCTCGATGGCCTCGATGGTGCCGTGTGGTACCATGCCCAGAATGCGCTCGCGCAGCTCACGTTCAAACCCGTTCATGACAGAAAGCACCACGATCAACACCATAACGCCCAGCGTCAGGCCCACCATGGACACACTCGAAATAAAGGAGATGAAATGATTCCGCCGTTTGGCCCCAATAAAGTGCCGCCCGATGAACACGGAAAAACTTTGTAACATACTGCCGATCACTTATAGTGCAGGAGACGCCATAGTAATGGCTGGCGGGAGCAATTGTAAGAACACCAGGGGTAAAGTGAATGGAAGACGAACGTCGCGAATACTTCCGGATTGAAGACATAGCCTGGGTTCTGTCGCACGACTTCGACCCGGCCATGCCCTCTGTGGTCGAGTACTTCCCGCAACTGCGGCACATCACGGCTGAACACGAACTGCATCACATTGACGACGCCTTGCGGCAGTTGCAGAGCAAGCTCGAAGACAAACCCGTCAGTCGTTATGTGCAGTTGCTGAACCAGAAAATCGACGTGTTTCACCGCAACCTGCTGATCCAGCAGCTCGACCGGCTACCGGAATCTCCGCAAACGGTCACGCTGAGCGAGGGCGGCATCAGTTTCAGGCGGTCAGAACCGGTTGATATCGGGCAGCTACTGGCCATTGCCATCGTATTCTCACCGTCTTATGACGCGCTGTACCTGAAAGGCGAAGTGGTCGATCTCGATACGGACGGTTCGTCAGAGGGCACCATGGTACATACCGCGTTCCGGGATATGCCGGAAACCGAGCGCCAGCATCTGGCGCGCCATGTCCTGGCTCAACAGACCCGGAGCCGCTCCCGCGGTGACCATTGATCAGGCCGCATCGTGCTGACCCCGGAAGGCCGGCAACGCTCTGACGATGCGTTCACCGTAGCGCGCCGTTCTGACCCGGTTGTCCAGTATCACAACACGTCCTTCATCGGCTTCATGTCGGATCAGACGCCCCACGGCCTGCGTCAGGCGAATAATGGCTTCGGGCAGGGTAAGCTGCATGAAGGGGTGACCGCCGCTGCGTTCGATCCACTCCGTAGCACCGGCCTGCAGCGGGTCATCCGGCACGCTGAACGGCAGCTTCGCAATGATCACCTGAGTCAGCGCTTCACCGGGCAGGTCTATACCCTCGGAAAAACTGGCCAGGCCGAATATGGCGCTGGGCTGCCGTTGCGCCAGCCGGTCCCGGTGCGCCGCAACAATTGCCTCCCGGCTGCGCTCACCCTGACACTGCACGGTCGCACGCACGGCCCTGGGCAGCCCTGCCGCCACCGCTTCCATCTGGGCCCGGGACGCAAACAGCACCAGGGTCGCCGGGTGGTCACTGAGCAATCCGGGCAGACGGGCGATCAGGTCCGCTGTATGGGCGTCCGCCGCACTCGCATTGACCGCATCATCCGGTATCCACAGCTGCGCCTGACGATGGAAATCGAAGGGACTCTCAACGCGCATATAGAGCGCCCCGTCCCGTAGCCCGGTCTGTGCCTGAAAGCGCGAGAAATCACCTCCGGCACTCAGGGTCGCCGAGGTCATGACGGCACCCCAGCAGCGGTGCCAGAGTGCCCGGTTGAGCAGATTTCCCGCCAGAAACGGACTGGACATCATTACGTACTTTCCGGCTTCCGGTTGCTCTACCCAGTGCGTCACGGGCTGGGCACCGTCCGCCTCGCGGTATTCATTGATGAGCGCCTGCACGCCGAGGATCAGTTCGACGTCCTGCCCGACCTGCTGTGACCAGCTCTGCAGAGCGGTTTGCCCGGCCGCCGGATGCGCCTGCTTGAGATCGGCATCAATGACTTTCTGCACCCGCGCGAAGAAAGCCAGTATCGGCTTGAACTGCAGGTCAAGCTCGATCAGATCAACCATCAATGGCTCGGGAATACTGCCAAGAGGGAACCTCACCCAGGCCAGGCGCCGTCGGCCATCAGGTGACGGCCAGTCCAGTTGAGGCAACCATTGTTCCACACGGCGCAGTCGGTCACGCGCTTCACGGGCCTGAAACTCTATGTCGGACAGGCTCTCCGCCAGTGCATCGTAGGCCTGAAGCTCGGTCACACAACGGTTTGCATGCCGGGGCAGCCCGTCCAGAAATCGGCCGACAACCTGACAGTCCAGCTCGCGGGCAAAATGCTGCAGTGCCTTTTCCGGCAGGTGATGGGCTTCATCGAAAAGATAAAGTGTGGACTCCGGATCCGGCAGGACAACCCCACCCCCCAGCGACAGGTCGCTCAGAACCAGGTCGTGGTTGACCACCAGCACGTCAACACGATCCCACTCCGCCCGATGCCGATAGTAGGGGCAGTCATTGTAACTGGGGCATCTGGGGCCCAGACAGTCGCTGCTGGTCGCTGTCACGGACCGTCGCAGATCCGCGCCGGGCTGCTCTTCCAGGGCATCCATATCCCCGCTCCAGTCCGCGTCAAAACGGCTCTGCAATGCCTCTAGCTGCTCCCGTACGTAGGCCGCTCTTCCTTCTGCCTGCTGAAAGAGCGTGTCTTCAGCCGTCAATTCATGGCGCGATTTTTCCGCTTTTACCGGGCAGTAGAAACGACCGCGACCCTTGCCGAGCGCCACGCTGAATTCCAGCCCACCATGCTCGAGCAGCTCGGGGATATCCTTGTCGGTCAACTGGCCCTGCAGGGCCACCGTCGCTGTGGAGAGAACCACCTGCTTTTTTTCGGCCTTTGCCAGGACAATCGCCGGGATCAGGTACCCGACTGTCTTGCCCGTTCCGGTACCGGCTTCCACAACCGCCACCGGCAGGCTGTCGGAGTCGCGGTCAGACAGACGGCGGGCAATGTGCGCGATCATCTGGCGTTGCCCGGTCCGTGGTTTGAGCCCGCGACCACCAAGATAGGCGCGATACGCGCCCTGGATGTCCTTTTTCTGCGCCTCTGTTAACATGATCGGCTCCTGGCACTGCCTGAGCAACGGTACAATCGCGAGCTGGAATCTGCTGTTATGACCAAGACTGTCTCGATCCAATCTCTGAGCGTCAACAATGATCGCCCGTTCACTCTGTTCGGCGGTATGAATGTACTCGAAAGCCGCGACCTGGCACGGGAAGTTGCCGCCACCTATGCCGCAGTCTGCTCCGAGTTACGTATTCCTTACGTATTCAAGGCCTCGTTCGATAAGGCCAATCGTTCATCCCTGCATTCCTACCGGGGTCCGGGTCTGGAGGAAGGCCTGCGTATCTTGGCCGACATCCGGCAGGAATTCAATGTTCCGGTACTCACGGATGTTCATGAGCCCTGGCAGGCGGCGGCTGTGGCAGAGGTTGCTGATGTTATCCAGCTCCCGGCCTTCCTGTGCCGTCAGACCGACCTGGTAACCGCCATGGCAAAAACAGGCGCCGTCATCAATATCAAGAAAGCCCAGTTTCTGGCACCCGAGGAAATGCGCCATATTCTGCGAAAGTGTGAGGAGGCCGGAAATGATCGCCTGATGCTCTGTGAACGTGGCACCAGTTTCGGCTACAACAATCTGGTCGTCGATATGCTCGGGTTCGGCATCATGAAATCGTTCAACTATCCGGTGATATTCGATGTAACCCATGCGCTGCAGCGTCCGGGTGGCCGGGCTGACTCCGCCGACGGCCGGCGCCAGCAGGTAACTGAACTCGCGCGGGCGGGCATGGCGCAGAAGATCGCCGGGTTGTTTCTCGAGTCCCATCCGGACCCGGACAATGCGCTCTGCGATGGCCCCTGTGCGTTGCCACTCAGCCAGCTCCGGCCCTTTCTGGAACAGTTGAAGGCCGTGGACGACCTGGTGAAATCGTTTCCCGAGCTGGATACCTCGCTCGCCTGACCTCAGTGATCCAGGAAGCGATAAGCCTCGTCAAGATCACCGCGCGCTGCCAGGAGCCAGTCTATGGCTTCGCGCACAGCCCCGTTCCCCCCGGCACTTTGCGTGACATGACAGGCCACCGCTTTGACAGCTGCCTGCGCATTGGCCACCGCAATCGGCACGCCAACCCGGCACATTATCGGCAGGTCGATTCGATCATCACCGACATAGGCAGCCTGCGCCGGCGTCAGGCCAAGGTCGTCCAGCAGCCGCTCAAACACCGGGCGCTTGGCGTCCACCCCGAGAAACGCATGTTCGACGCCCAGATCAGACAAACGACGCTGTAAAGGTGCCGATTGTCTTGCCGAAATCACGGCCGCCAACAGCCCGTTTTCCCGGGCCGCCCGGATACCCAGACCGTCATGCACGTGAAAGACTTTCAGCGTCTCGCCCTGCTCCGTGTAATAGAGGCGTCCATCCGTGAGTACGCCGTCGACATCGAGCACGATCAGGCGAACGGCTGATGGATCAACGGCGTGACCGGTCATTGAATCTCGATATCCGCGGATGCACGGAGATCCTGCAACAGCGCCGCCACAGTAGCACTGGCAGTAGCCTGGCTCAGGAACTGTTCAGTCTGGTCGCGTTCGGACTCGTCAAGTTCGCCATCTACCGCCTCTGTCACCAGACCGACAATTCGGGTGCCGCCCTGCAGCCGGGTTTCAAAGGGAGTAGGCCCGTTATGCGGTTCTGCTGCCCGGAACAGTGCCTGAATCAGCCCTTGCTCAAGATCCTCGCTGAACCGGGTCACGCCAGCCAGCGATTCTGTCACATAACCCGACTCGGCGATGGCTCCGGTTTCACCGCCGCTGATCGTTTCAAAAAGCGCTTCGGCGGCATCGCCGGCCGCCGCATCGGCTTGTTGCTCGCGGAGACGCTCTTCGATCTGCGCCTCTACCTCGGCCAGCGGGCGGGTATCGGCGGGTTCATAATCATTCTGGTTCAGCACAACCAGAGAACCGTCACTGAGTTCGATCACGCCACTGTTGACGCCCTCATCCAGAACAGACGGAGAAAAAGCCGCCTCTACTACCGCCGGGTTCTCGGCGATGCCCTCACCGCCGTTCCGGGTGAACCAGTCACTCTCCTGGATCTCGAGACCGAACTCGTCGGCCAGCGGCTGAAGATCAAGACTGGAGAACGCCAGATTGGCCACCTGGTCGCGCACGCTGGCGAGCTGGTCAGCGACGGCTTCCTGCTCGAGCTGCTCGCGAAGGGCCGGTGCCCGTTCTTCGAACGATGGCTGCTCGACAGTCTCGAGCTCAGCTAACCGCAGGATATGGTAGCCGAAGTCGGTCTGAACCAGTCCGCTCAACTCGCCCTGCTCCGACAGTTCACTCACCGCCGACTCAAATTCCGGCGGGAACACATTGGCCTGATATTGCCCGAGAAGGCCGCCCTGCGACGCACTGCCCGGGTCATCGGAGTATTCCTCGGCCAGCGCTCCGAATTCGCCCGACTGAGCTTCCGACAATACCATTTCGGCGCGCTCACGCGCCGCCTCGTCACTGCGTTCATCTGTACTGATCAGGATGTGCGCTATGGTTTTCGTCGCGTCCTGTGCCGCTGACGCGGTTTCCGCGTCATAGGCCGCACGCACGTCGGCCTCGGTCACATTGACCTGATCGGCTAACGCCTCGGCGCCCAGCTCGACGTAACTGACACGCACACGCTCTGCGGTGGCGAACTGATCCCGGTTATTGTCGTAGTAGGCCTGAATGGCCTCCTGCGTCACCTCCACCTCGGCGTAGAAATTGGCCGGCGAAATCCGCGCAAGCTCGGCACTGCGCTGCTGATTCGACAGCGCTCCGTACTGCTCCGCCTCGAATGGCAGAATGAACTCGGTGCCGCGCACCCCGTTCAGCCATTGGCTGGTCACAGCGCCTTCCCCGATGCGTTCACGCAGTTGCTGTGCATTCATCCCCTGGCGCACCGCAATACGCGAAAAGGCATCACTGCTGAACTGGCCGTTCTCCTGAAAGGCTGGCTCGCGGACCAGTATCCGGTCAATCTCGCGGGCAGACAGGGTAAAGCCGGCTTCCTCGGCCGCCTGGGAAATCAGCCGTTCCTGGATGGCCCGCTCAATGACCTGCGGCCGGACCATCTCCTGCGTAATCATCGATGGGTCGACCTGGCCGCCAAGCTGGTCAATCAGTCGCTGTCGTTCCTGGACAATGCGTTGCTGGAGTTCCTGTGAGGATATCTCTTCTCCATTGACGGTAACCGGGGCGCCACCACTGAAAACCAGCGGGACAACCGTGGACACGCCGAACAGCCCGAACGCCATTACCACGACCAGGACAATGACTTTTCCCAGCGGCCCTTTGGCGCCCTCACGCAAATTGTCTAACATCACCCCTCCAGCAAAACGGACAGATCAGTGGTTACTTCCGGAACCACCGTATACGGGTTGCTCTGAGACCTGCCAGCAGCTCTGCGGGCAGAAACCCGATACACAAAAAAAAGGCGAGTGCGTCCACTCGCCTTATCGACTCACTCGGACCGGTATCAGTTAACGGCGTCTTTCAGCGCCTTACCGGGTTTGAAACTTGGTGCCTTGGACGCAGGAATCTGGATCGGCGCACCTGTCTGCGGGTTGCGGCCGGTACGTGCAGATCGCTCTTTCACCGAGAACGTCCCGAAGCCGACCAGTACTACCTGATCACCCTCTTTCAATGCACCGGAAATCGAATCGATCACCGCATCAAGTGCACGGCTGGCAGAAGCCTTCGGAATGTCAGCAGACGCAGCGACCGCATCAATCAGTTCAGACTTGTTCACGCTATTCCCCTTTTCATTCAATGGTTCGGCCAGGCCACATGGGGGTGGCAATCCTTGACCGTTGTTTATTGGTTTTCTTGATGGCGTACCCTAGTGCGAAGTTTATACCAGCAGTCTGAAAACACTGTCAAGCACCGACCCCGCCTAACACCGTATGTTCCGCAGGCACGCGCACTCAGTGAGTGCTCGGCCGGTCACCGGACAGCTCACCGGAACCTGCTGCGGGTTTCTGATCCGCTTCCAGTTCGGCATCGGTCAGCGGCGTCGGTGCTCGCTCCAGTGCCAGATCCAGAACCTGATCAATCCATTTAACCGGTCGTACATCGAGTTTTTCGAGGATGTTCTCCGGTACATCACGGAGATCGCGCTCATTCTCTTCCGGAATCAGCACTACCCGGATACCGCCCCGATGTGCGGCCAGCAGTTTTTCTTTCAGTCCGCCAATCGCCAGCACTTCGCCGCGCAGCGTGATTTCACCCGTCATAGCCACATCCGCACGCACCGGTATTCCGGACATGGCCGACACGACGGCTGTACACATTCCAATGCCGGCACTCGGACCGTCTTTCGGTGTGGCACCTTCCGGCACGTGCACATGGATATCCTGCTGCTCAAACCGGCTGGGCAGAATACCCAGATTCTGGCTGCGGCTGCGCACCACGGTCACCGCCGTCTGAATCGATTCCTGCATGACATCGCCCAGCTTGCCGGTACGGCTGAGCCGCCCACGACCGGGCGTCACCGCGGCTTCCAGAGTCAACAGGTCACCGCCTACAGAGGTCCATGCGAGCCCGGTCACCTGGCCGATCTGGTTTTCCACTTCCGCGCGTCCATAGCGGTACCGTTTCACGCCCAGGTAATCTTCCAGGTCGTCCGGTGTTACCACAACCCCCGGTTTGCCCTTTTCAGAACGCTCAAGGATTCGGCGAACGGCCTTGCGCGACAGTTTGGCGATTTCCCGTTCAAGGCCGCGCACACCGGCTTCGCGGGTGTAATACCGCACGATATCGGTCAGCGTATCGTCGCTGATATCCAGCTCGTCCGCCTTGAGACCATTGTTTCGCAGTTGTTTCGGCACCAGATAGCGACGCCCGATGTTAACCTTTTCTTCCTCCGTATACCCCGGGAGCCGGATCACTTCCATGCGGTCAAGCAAGGGTTCCGGGATATTCATGGAGTTGGACGTGCAGATAAACATGACGCTCGAGAGGTCATAGTCCAGCTCGAGGTAGTGATCGTTGAAGGTGTTGTTCTGCTCGGGGTCAAGCACCTCAAGCAGAGCAGACGCCGGGTCGCCCCGGTGATCCATGCCCATCTTGTCGATTTCATCGAGCAGGAAGAGCGGATTCTTCACTCCGACCTTGGACATCTTCTGCATGACCTTGCCCGGCAGCGACCCGATGTAGGTGCGCCGGTGGCCGCGGATTTCCGCTTCATCGCGCACACCACCGAGTGCCATGCGCACATACTTGCGGTTCACCGACCGCGCAATGGACTGCCCCAGAGACGTCTTGCCGACGCCCGGCGGCCCCACCAGACAGAGAATCGGCCCCTTGATCTTTTTTACCCGCTTCTGCACGGCGAGGTATTCGAGAATGCGCTCTTTCACCTCTTCAAGACCGTAGTGGTCTTCGTCCAGAATTGTCTGGGCCTTTGACAGGTCGATGGTCGCACGTGTCTTCTTTTTCCAGGGTATCGACAGGAGCCAGTCTATATAGCTTCGCACGACAGACGCCTCGGCCGACATCGGCGACATCATCTTGAGCTTCTTCAGCTCGCCCTGAGCCTTTTCCAACGCGTCTTTCGGCATGCCGGCTTCGCTGATCCGGCGCTCCAGCGCCTCCACTTCATTGTGGCTCTCATCGATGTCGCCCAATTCCTTCTGAATCGCCTTCATCTGCTCATTCAGATAATACTCATGCTGGCTGCGCTCCATCTGCTTCTTGACGCGACCGCGGATCCGCTTTTCGACCTGGAGCAGGTCAATTTCCGTTTCGAGCAGCGCCAGGACATGCTCGATACGCTCACGGATTCCGGCTATTTCCAGTATGGCCTGCTTTTCTTCCAACTTGAGCGACATATGGGCCGCAATGGTATCCACCAGGCGTGCCGGGCTTTCCGCGTTTTCCAGCGACGTCATGACTTCGCTGGGCACTTTCTTGCTCAACTGGACGTATTTTTCGAACTGATTGTGCAGGGTGCGTACAAGCGCGTCTTCTTCACGCTCGGAAAGCTCAGGCTCTTCCAGGCGCTCATAGCCCGCATGAATGCAATCGTCGGAGTCAAAGTCCGGGTTGTCGAGACGAACGCGCGACTCGCCTTCGACCAATACTTTCACCGTACCATCCGGCAGCTTGAGTAACTGCAGCACGGTAGCCAGCGTGCCGACACCGAAGATGTCACCCGCTTCCGGTTCATCTTCGGATGCATGACGTTGTGCGACAAGAAGAATCTTCTTGTCGGTATCCATTGCCTTGTTCAAGGCACGAATCGACCGCTCACGGCCGACAAACAGGGGAATGACCATATGCGGGTAGACCACGACATCCCGCAATGGCAGAACAGGACATGAACCCTGTGTTTCAGACATAGAATTTCACCAGACTTCGGGTTCGGTAGTACGGTACCGCACCGGGATTATTCCCGGCCGGCTGCCGCACTGAGAGTTTTTTCCGCTTTCGAGCTGTATATCACCAGTGGGTCCGAGTCGCCGTTGACCACCTTGTCGTCAATCACGACTTTTTCCACGTTCTCCTGAGACGGGATCACGTACATGGTATCAAGCAGAATTCCTTCCAGAATGGAACGCAGGCCCCGGGCACCCGTCTTGCGCTCCATGGCCTTGCGGGCCACCGCCCGAAGCGCGGAGTCACGGAATTCAAGATGGACGGATTCCATCTCGAACAGTTTCTGGTACTGCTTGACCAGCGCGTTCTTCGGTTCCTTCAGGATCTCCACCAGCGCGTCTTCATCCAACTCTGACAATGTCGCCACAACCGGCAGACGGCCAATGAATTCCGGTATCAGCCCGTATTTCACAAGATCTTCCGGCTCAACCGACAGCAGGGCCTTACCGACATTCTGGTCACCGTCTTTCGAGCGCACAGTGGCCGCAAAGCCGATGCCGCTCTTCTCGCTGCGATCCCGAATGATCTGCTCCAGACCGGAAAACGCACCGCCGCAGATAAACAGCATATTGGTGGTGTCCACCTGCAGGAATTCCTGCTGGGGGTGTTTCCGCCCGCCCTGAGGCGGCACAGAGGCCACGGTGCCCTCGATCAGCTTCAGCAATGCCTGCTGCACGCCCTCACCACTGACATCCCGTGTTATTGACGGATTGTCCGATTTGCGGCTGATCTTGTCGATTTCGTCGATATAAACGATGCCGCGCTGGGCGCGTTCAACTTCGTAGTCACATTTCTGCAGCAGTTTCTGAATGATGTTCTCGACATCCTCACCTACATAGCCCGCCTCGGTCAGTGTGGTGGCATCGGCAATTGTGAACGGCACATTCAGCAGCCGCGCCAGCGTCTCGGCCAGCAGTGTCTTGCCGGAACCGGTAGGCCCGATCAACAGAATATTGCTCTTGCTCAGCTCGATATCACCGGCCCCGACAGACTCGCCGTGACGCAACCGTTTATAGTGGTTGTAAACCGCCACCGCCAGAACCGTTTTTGCCTGGTCCTGCCCGATGACGTAGTCGTCCAGGGTGCGCCTGATCTCTCCCGGCGTCGGCAGGCGATCCTGCTCCGGCTCGAGCTCGGTTTCTTCCAGTTCTTCCCGAATAATGTCGTTGCAGAGATCGACACATTCGTCACAGATGAACACGGAGGGGCCAGCAATCAGTTTGCGCACTTCATGCTGGCTTTTGCCGCAGAACGAACAATACAGCAGTTTGCCGTCGTCGTTTTGCTTGCTGTCATCCGCCATTCATTTTCTCCATTCAGCCTTATGGCTATAAAGATGCAGTGCGGCACTGCAATTTGCAAGTGGCCGCCTGTCGATTATCGCTCAGTCACCGGTGCCATTCCGGCTGCGCAGGACTTCATCCACCAGCCCATAGTCCCTGGCCATCTCGGCATCCATGAAATTATCCCGGTCTGTGTCCTGCTCGACAACCTCAAGCGGCTGCCCGGTGTGATCTGCCAGTCGCTCATTCAGCGTGCGCTTGATCTTGAGAATTTCACGGGTATGAATCTCAATGTCGGACGCCTGTCCCTGATACCCTCCGAGCGGCTGGTGGATCATCACCCGTGAGTGCGGCAGCGCAAAGCGCTTGCCCTTCGTTCCGGCCGCCAGCAGAAACGCGCCCATGCTGGCCGCCTGACCGATACACATGGTACTGACGTCGGGCTTGATGAACTGCATGGTGTCGTAGATTGACATGCCCGCCGTTACCGACCCGCCGGGTGAATTGATATAGAGGTGAATGTCCTTCTCCGGATTCTCGGATTCGAGGAAGAGCAACTGGGCGACGATCAGATTCGCCATATAGTCTTCCACCTGACCGGTCAGGAATATGACTCGTTCTTTCAGCAGGCGGGAATAAATGTCGAACGACCGCTCGCCACGCGAAGTCTGTTCAATAACAATGGGTACCAGCCCGCCGGCGGCGTGCGGTTCAGTAGCGCCAGTCTGATATTGGCTCATGCTCAGCTCTCTCCTAAAGGGTTGCAGCAGGCGGATACGTAACACCCCAGCCTGCCGTTCACCATCCATTATTCATTATCGGCAGACTGAAGCCGAGCAACAGTTGCCGACCATAAAAAAAGCGGCGACCTTTGTTATTGGGCCAACCGCTTCCTGCTTCAAGGGGATGCCGCTGCACTCGGGGCAGCAGACGTCCGGAAAATCCGACGACTCCCGGATCAGCTATCCCGCTTCACCGCTTCGTAGTAGTCGACAGTGACGTCCGTCACTTCCGCGTCCTCAAGCACCCGATCAACAACGCCGTCTTCCACTACCAGGGACTGCACCTGAGCCAGTTGCTCCTGATTGTTCATGTAGTACTGCACAACGGATTGCGGGTCCTGATATACGCTGGCCAGCTCTTCCACCCGGCTACGCACGGTTTCATCATCCGCTTCCACTTCGTACTGCTTGGCGATCTCAGAGAAAATGAGCCCGGTACGCACACGGCGCTCCGCCTGTTCCGCAAACAGCTCGCGCGGCAACTGGTTCGGGTCAAAATTCTCACCACCACCGAACTGCTGCACGGCCTCCTGTCGAAGGCGCTGCACTTCTTCGTCGACCAGTGCCGTCGGCGCATCAAACTCCGACAGCTCGATCAGCTGATCAATGAGGTCGTTCTTGATCCGACGCTGCGCTGCCTGACGGGCTTCACGCTCCATATTGCGACGCACTTCCGCCTTGAAGTCATCCAGCGATGTCTCCTGCGCACCCAGTGCCTGCATGAAGGACTCATCCAGTTCCGGTAGTTCCGGTTCCAGCACCTCATGCACCGTTACGCTGAATTCGGCCGCTTTGCCAGCCAGATCCGAGTTCTGATAATCCTCGGGGAAAGTCACGGAAACAGTGGTCTCTTCACCCGCGGTTACGCCGATGAGTCCGTCCTCGAAACCCGGAATCATCTGGCCACTGCCGAGCACCAGCTCCTGGTTCTCTGCCTTGCCGCCATCAAATTCCTCGCCGTCGATGCGGCCGACAAAGTCAATCTTTACCTTGTCCTTGTCCTGCGCCTTGCGCTCGACGGGCTTGTACTCTGCCCGCTGTTCACGCAGGCTTTCGATCATCCGGTCAACGTTATCGTCTGTAACCTCGACCTGTTGACGCGTTGCCTTGACCTTTGAAAAATCACCCAGTGAGATGTCCGGGAAGACTTCAAATACGGCAGCAAACTCGACGTCGCCCTGCCCTTCATCTTTCACGTCTTCAAATCGCGGATAACCGGCCGGTGTGATCTCTTCCTGCTGCAGCGCCTCAAGATACGAATCCCGCAGGACTTCCTGAAGCACTTCGGCACGGATACTCTGGCCAAACCGCTGTCTGACAATACTCGCCGGTACCTTACCGGGGCGGAAACCGTCCAGACGGACACGTTTCGCGGTGTCTTTCACCCGCTTGCTGACTTCGGTGTCCACCTTGTCGGCCGGAACATTGACCACCATCCGGCGCTCGAGGCCCGATGTTGTCTCAACGGTGACTTGCATGAAATTTCCTCACTGTAATCATTCGATTCGCTGATTCGTCGAGTGCGTGATACTGAAAGGCGGGAACTGTAAGCCGGCTGACCGATTTTATCAACCGTCGCGCGGCGCCGGACCCGGCACTCGCTGCGCTGCTCAGGCGCCGACGGCGCGGCACATGAAGTGGTGCGGATGGTGAGACTCGAACTCACACGCCTTTCGGCACTGGAACCTAAATCCAGCGTGTATACCAATTTCACCACATCCGCACAGGAAAATGGGGTGGACGATGGGACTTGAACCCACGACCACCGGAGTCACAATCCGGGGCTCTACCAACTGAGCTACGTCCACCACAAACACTAACTACCGCCAAGCGAGACCGGCTGGCGCGCCCGGCAGGACTCGAACCTGCGACCCCCGGCTTAGAAGGCCGGTGCTCTATCCAGTTGAGCTACGAGCGCTCGAGACTCTGCCACGGCGGCTGCCCGATCGTCGTTTATTGGTCGGAGCAGAGGGATTTGAACCCCCGACCCTCTGGTCCCAAACCAGATGCGCTACCAGACTGCGCTATGCTCCGCCGACAACCACGCCGCTCAGCGTGCGGCGCATAATACTCAGCGCTCGTCAGCCCGTCAATGGTGGATTGGACAATGCCGGGTCCGGCCTGTCCCACTTCCGTTCCGGCACCCTATTCAGCGTTTTGGACTTGTCTGGCACAGCGTGCGAAAATGCTCGCCCTCCGGCTCGGCGGTGTTACCGGCGCTGTCCGGTGGCCGGCTGCAGAATTATTCCAGATTCATAAGGAGACCGAATGGTCGCAGAGCGCATCGATGGCAAAGCAATCGCCGCCACCATCAAGGACCGGTTACGGCAACAGGTCAGCGAACTGGTAAGTCGGGGCCACCGTCCGCCGGGGCTTGCCGTTATCCTGGTAGGCAATGATACGGCCAGTGAAGTCTATGTCCGGTCAAAGCGTCGCACCTGTGATGAAATCGGCTTCAAGTCAGTCAGCTATGACCTGCCTGACACAACGTCCGAACAGGATCTCCTGGCGCGAATAGATGCGCTGAATGCAGACCCGTCCATCGACGGAATTCTTGTGCAGTCACCGCTCCCGGAGCAGATCAACGAAGAGCGGGTGATAGAGCGGATTCGCCCCGACAAGGATGTGGACGGTTTTCACCCCTACAACGTCGGGCGCCTGGCCGTGCGCCGCCCTACTCTGGAATCCTGTACGCCACGTGGTGTCATGACCCTGCTGCAATCTACCGGCACCAACGTGCGCGGCCTGCACGCGGTGGTGGTCGGTGCCTCCAATCATGTGGGACGACCCATGGCACTGGAGCTGCTGCTCGCCGGATGCACCGTTACCGTCTGCCACCGCTTCACGGAAGATCTGGCGGGCCATGTCGGCCGGGCCGATATTCTGGTTGTGGCGGTCGGCCAGCCCGGTATTGTCGATGCACACTGGATCAAGCCGGGAGCCATAGCCATCGACATCGGAATCAATCGGCACGAGGACGGCAAGCTGCACGGTGACCTTGATTTCGATGTAGCCTCCGAGCGTGCTTCCTGGATTACGCCGGTTCCCGGCGGCGTCGGCCCCATGACGGTGGCGACCCTGATGGAAAACACCTATATTGCCGCCACTGAACATCATCACCTAGGAGAAAACTGAACATGACAGACGCACCCGCTGCAAACCCCCGGGTTACTCTCACGACCAGCATGGGCACGATTGAAATCGAGCTGTTTGCCAGCGAGGCACCAGCGACGGTCGACAATTTCCTGCAATACGTGCGCGATGGCTTCTACAACGGCACCGTGTTCCACCGGGTTATCGACGGCTTCATGATTCAGGGTGGTGGGTTTGATACCGACATGAACCAGCAACCGACGCGTGAGCCGATTGCCAATGAGGCTGATAACGGCGTAAAGAACACATTCGGACGCATTGCGATGGCACGTACGATGGACCCTCACTCCGCGACCAGTCAGTTTTTTATCAATGTGGCTGACAATGATTTTCTGAATCACCAGTCGCCCAGTCCGCAGGGTTGGGGCTATGCTGCCTTCGGCGAAGTGGTTGAGGGGCTGGCCGTGGTTGACAGAATCCGCCAGGTCGCAACGACGACAAAAGCAGGCCACCAGGACGTGCCGGCCGACCCTGTTGTCATTGAATCAGTCGAGATTCAGGGCACCTGATGCATATCGCCATATCCGATCTGCATCTGTCGGGCGATCGACCCTGGCTCCTGAGCGCCTTTCAACGGCTGTGTATGGCGCTCCCGCGAGAGACACGGGCGCTCTGGATACTGGGAGACCTGTTCGACTTCTGGATTGGCGACGATCTGCCGGACACCTCCGCAGAAGGCGTCATCAAGGGGCTCAGGCCCCTTCATGAGCGTGGCGTATCGGTGCACTTCATACCGGGTAACCGGGATTTCCTGCTCGGCCCCGAGTTTGCGCACCGGGCCGGGCTGCAGATTCACACGGATGGCAAGCTGCTTGTGATCAACGGCCGGCCTACCTGGCTGGTGCATGGTGACCACCTGTGCATCGACGACGAGGCCTACATGCAGTTCCGCCGCCAGGTCCGAAACCCGCGCTGGCAGGCCGATTTCCTCGGTCGGCTGCCCGAGGAACGGCTGGCTATCGCCCGGGAAGCCCGGCAGGCATCCTCAACAGAAAATGCCAGCAAGCCCGAAGACATTATGGATGTGAACCGGGACTACACACTCAGCCAGACCGCGGCGCATGGTGCCGTGGACCTGATTCACGGCCACACACACAGACCTGCCGTGCACCCTCTGGGCGAGGAAGGGTCGCGTTATGTGCTCGGTGACTGGCGCCGCGAGACCGCCGTAATCTGCCAGTGGAGCAATCAGCAGGCGCCGGTGCTGCGCCAGTTGCACTATGCCGCGGACATGGCCTCTCTCGGGACTCCGCTGTGAAACCGGAACGTATCCGACGGTTCGGTGATCAGCGCGTTATCCACCGCCACCAGCTCTGCCTGGCGGTCGGCCAGTAGGCCACTTTCACCCCACTGGTCAGCAATACGTGTAGCCTGCCGCAGATAGATTTCGAAATGTCGGGCCTCGGAACGGAGCAACCCGAAATAGAAGCCTCGTAATGGCTCCTCCAGATGCGGGGCCAATGACGCGAACCGCTCACAGGACCGGGCCTCGATAATGGCACTGACAATCAGCCGGTCAATCTTTCGGCCCGGCTCACTGCGCCGTTCCGCGGCAATGAGCCGCCCGGCATAATCCGCCGCGCTCAGGGGCCGGTAGTCGACGCCCACGGTGTTCATCAGGCGAAGCACCTGTTCAAAATGAACCAGCTCTTCACGCGCCAGCTTACTGAGGCGAACGACAAATTCGGGCTCGTCAATATGCCGTTGCATCAGAGCCAGCGCGGTCGCCGCTGCCTTGCGCTCGCAATTGGCATGATCAACCAGTAATGTGGCCTGATTCCGCAGCGCCCATCCGATCCACGACTCCGGCGTCGGCACGCCCAGAAACGCTCGACTCGGCGCCGCCCACTGAGCTGCATCGTCCTGTTCCATACTCTCTGCCTGGCTGTCCGATCCGGCGCGGAAGCTTACCATGGGTCAGCCCCGATCTGGTATGATGACGCTACTGTTCCGACCCGTTGTTGCTCATGGATTTCAGCAATCAGATCATCCTTTTTATCGGCCTGCTGTTTGTGGTCAGCATTATCGCCAGCGTGGCATCGGCGCGCCTGGGCGCCCCGCTGCTGCTGGTATTTCTGGTCATCGGCATGGTGCTCGGGCAAGACGGCCTCGGTGTTGCTTTCGAAGACCTCCAGACGGCCCACCTGATCGGTTCGCTGGCGCTGGCGGTCATACTGTTTGATGGCGGGCTGCATACCGATCGGGTGAACTTTCGGGTCGGTCTGAAGCCCGCTCTGATTCTTGCCACGGTGGGCGTGGTTATAACGGCCGCGATCACAGGCACGATTGCCGCATGGGCGCTCGGCGTCACCCTGCTCACCGGCCTGCTGATCGGTGCTATCGTCGGCTCGACAGACGCGGCTGCGGTGTTCTCTCTGCTGCATACGGCGCGCCTCGAGCTGAAACAACGGGTCGCAGCGACACTGGAAATCGAGTCCGGCAGCAACGACCCGATGGCCATATTCCTGACCATCGCATTGCTTCAGATCATTACCACACAGTACAACCCGGGGCTGACGGTGCTCGGCCAGTTTCTGCTGCAGATGGGTCTCGGCGGTGCGTTCGGACTGGCCGGCGGATGGCTCTCAGTGCGGCTCATAAACCGGCTGCCCCTGTCACCGGGGCTCTACCCGCTTCTGGCGCTCGCTCTGGGCCTGAGCATTTTCGGGTTAACCGCTGTCACCGGCGGTAGTGGTTTTCTCGCGGTGTATCTGGCCGGGCTGGTCATGGGTAATGCCAGAATGCAGTCCAGTCACAATATTCTGCGCTTCCATAACGGCATGGCCTGGATGAGCCAGATCATCATGTTCCTCATGCTGGGCCTGTTGGTGACCCCGAATCAACTGTTACCGACAGCCCCACAGGCGTTGCTTATCGCTCTGGCCCTTATTTTCCTCGCGCGTCCCATCGCTGTTGTCCTCTCTCTGGCGCCGTTCCGGTTTTCGTGGCGTGAGCAGGCCTTCATAAGCTGGGTCGGGCTGCGCGGCGCTGTACCGATCATATTGGCGATATTCCCTCTGCTGGCCGGCGTGGACGGCTCACCGATGATCTTCAACGTCGCTTTCTTCGTCGTCCTGGTATCCTTGATTCTTCAGGGCTGGACGCTCCCGTTCATGGCGCGCTCGCTGCAGGTCGATATCCCCCCTTCGGCCAATCAGGTACAGCGGCTGGAACTGGACCTGCCGGGTCACCCCGACTACGAGCTGGTGGGCTATAAACTCACCGCTGAAAGCCCGGTAGCGGGTCGAACCTGGCAGACCATACGAATGCCGGACCAGGCGGTACCGGCCCTGTTGCTCCGTGATGAACAGTTGCACGCCATCGATCCTGTAGCGCCACTGGCACCGGGCGATACCGTCTACATTGCCTGCCCGCAGAAAGCCATAGACGTGCTCGACCGATTGTTTGTCGCCGTGCGCCAGACGGGCCGTCTGGCTGACCAGCGATTCTTTGGTGAGTTTGTGCTTAAAGGCGATACGCCGCTGGCTCTGCTGGGCTCGCTCTACGGGCTGGACATACCGGTTGACAGCAGTGAGGAGACCCTCGACGCCTTCATCCACCATAACTACCCTCGCCCCGTTGTTGGTGACCGTGTGCGCATGGGGAGCGTTGAGCTGGTTGTCCGTGAGATGAGCGGTGATACCTGCCAACGGGTCGGCCTGAAGCTTACCCCATAGGCCGGAGCTGCCGACTTTCTTCACAGGCCTGCTGAATCGCGAGTTGCTGCTCGTCCGGCTCGGCACCCTGTGGCCGGTTCAGGGGCCTCCCGGTCGATGCCTGAGCGTCGTCCAGCCCCCCAAGATTGCGTACGCGGTAATAGTCCATGTTGCGCAGGCTCACGATGGCCCTTTCCGCCCGTTCACCCGTCTGCGAGTAAAGCGCCAGTGGCTGGTCGGTATCCACATCCAGGGCCTGCAGGCCGATCACGATGCAGTCCCAGGGAATCTGTCTGGACCCGGCTATATGCTGCACCCGCCATTCCCGCCAGGTTCGCACATCGATCAGCATGGCCTCCTCAACGCCGAAATCAGTATCCGGCGGTTCACTGCATGCCGTCATCGCAGCGGCGAACAGTGCCGCACTGAGTGTCCGGATTACCGCCTTCCGCAGACGCCGGGGATTTGCCAATTTCACGACTCCCATGCCCTGGTAACTCATGTACAATGCACCGGATTCTGGCGGAATGACAGCAATATGACCACCTCAGATGGCATTGTACAGACCGGCTCCGACACCGATACCGGGCGCGGACCAACTAGAACGCTCCGCGTGGGCACAACCGACGTCACGTTACTGGGTACCGCTCACGTATCCGCCGAGAGCGCACGTGACGTAAAATCCATGATCGAGTCCGGTGAATTCGATGCCGTAGCCATTGAACTGTGCCCGAGCCGGTACCAGAGCATGACCCGGCCCGATGACCTGGAGCAGTTGAACCTGTTTCAGGTCCTGCGACAGGGAAAAGGCGGGCTTGTGGCGGCAAATCTGGCGCTCGGTGCTTTCCAGCAGCGCGTTGCCGAGGAGGCCGGTATTGAACCGGGTGCCGAGATGCGGGCCGCAATCGACAGTGCCAGCGCTGGCCGTAAGCCGCTCTGGTTGCTCGACCGTGATGTCGGAACCACACTGAAAAGGGTTTACCGGAATGTGCCCTGGTGGCAACGTTCCTCGTTGGTCATGGGTCTGTTCGGCAGTCTCATTTCCCGGGAAAAGGTGTCGCCGGAAGACATCGAACGTCTGAAGGAAGGCGATGTACTCAGCGCCACCTTTGAGAGTTTTGCCGCTGATTCGGCGGCCGTCTATGAACCTCTGATCCGTGAACGCGACGAGTTCATGGCGTTGCGACTGCGCGAAGAGATCGACCGCAACAACCCGGCCAACGTGTTGGTGGTGGTCGGTGCCGGGCACCTCGCCGGGCTCGCTGATCATCTGAGCGGGACAACCGTCGACGACACCCAGTCGCGACTGCGGTCACTGAACACTATGCCGCCGCCGGCGCGTTGGCCCAGGGCCATTCCCTGGCTGATCGCGGCCATTATTCTCGGCGGCTTTGTGATCGGTTTTTCCCGCAGCACTGCTCTGGGCTGGGAACTGATCGCCAACTGGTTTCTCATCAACGGTGTACTCACGGCCATCGGCTCGGCAGTGGCCCGCGGTCACCCCGGCACCATAGCCGCCAGCTTTGTGGCTGCACCGTTTACATCGCTGAACCCGACGATCGGTGCGGGCTTCGTGGCCGCTGCCGTGGAAATCTGGCTGCGCAAACCACGCGTCAGTGACTTTTCCCACCTGCGACAGGATGTCGCCAGGGTCACCGGCTGGTGGCGTAATCGGGTGTCACGCACATTGCTGGTGTTCATATTCGCATCGCTCGGATCAATGGCAGGCACCTATGTCGGCGGGTTCCGCGTATTCGGTCTGTTGTCCGGGGGGTAATCGATGAGCGGCAAGGACGCTGTCAGGCTGGCTCTGCTGTCGTCTCTCTGGGGCATGAGCTTTATCTTCATGCGCGTGGCCGTTCCGGAGTTCGGGCCGGTGTCGCTGATCCTTGTGCGCATGGGGCTGGGAGCACTTCTGTTGCTGCCGTTTCTCATGAACTGGCGCTACCTGCGCATGGTCTGGGTTCACAAGGGCAGTCTCGCCGTACTCGGACTGGCAAACCATGTGATTCCGTTCACACTGCTCGCGTTGGCGACCACCCGACTGGAAGCGGGATTTGCCTCCCTGATCAACGCCACTACCCCGATCTTCACGGCGTTGCTGGGCGCGCTGATTTTCGCGACGCCGGTCACCCGACAACAATACGCGGGTCTGGCGCTGGCGTTCTTTGGTGTCTATGTGCTGTCCGCAAACCGGCTCGACTTCAGTATCGGTGGGGATGGCTGGTTTATTCTGGCCGCGCTCGGCGCCACCTTCAGCTATGGCATCGCGTCCAATTTTTCCAAAACCCGTCTTCCTCACTTGCCCGCCCGCGTTCTGGCAGCGGGCAGCACCATTTTCTCCTGCCTGATTCTGTTGGTGCCGGGGGTGCTGCTCTGGCCCGCCGAGCCGGTCAGCGCACTCGCCTGGGCCAATGGACTGGCGCTGGCCGTGTTCAGTACAGCACTGGCCTTCGGCCTCTATTTCGGGCTGATCGCCTCTGCCGGTGCTACGGCGACATCCACAGTTACCTTTCTGGTGCCGGTCTCCACGCTGCTATGGGCGTACCTGCTGCTCAATGAGAGCCTGACGTTGCAGATGGTTCTCGGAATGATCATTACGCTGCTGGGTACCGCACTCACTACCCGGTTGATTCGCTGGCCAGCCCGGGCAGGCGACGGATGATGCAGCGGCCTTCCGAGCCTACCCGGCCCGCTCAGCGACAGCCTGGGCCTGATCCAGCCCCCGACGGTACAACTGCCAGGCCGTCAACCCGGCGGCCAGATTTCCCAGCATCGCCCCGGTCAGCAGGCCGGTAAACCCGCCCAGCGCGGAACCGAGCCAGAGACACGGCAGATAGCACAGGAATAACCGCGCCAGCGAGATAATGAGCGCGCGCACCGGCAGGCCCAGCGCATTGCTTACCGAGACCATGATCATACAGACACCGAGTGCCGGATAACTGAGCGGAACCCGGTAGAGATAACTCGTCAGGACGGTAGCCACGTCGTCACTCTGTGCGACCAGCGGTACCAGCCACCCGGAAAGCGCCACCCAGAGCAAAGCCACACCCGCCTGCCAGATCAGCACAAACCGTACCGCCAGATTTACCAGACGGCGCACGGTAGCCAGATCTCCGGCGCCACAGAGTCTGCCCACTAACGGCGGCATGGACATGGTCAGCGCCAGCACCACAACCAGTGAGAAAAACTCGAGTCGCGTTCCCAATCCCCATCCGGCCACAGCCGCGGAGCCAAAACCGGCAACCAGACTCGTTGCAATCGACGCGGAGAGCGGTGGCATCAACTGGCTTACCATGGCCGGCCCGGCGGTTTGACTGATGCGCCGGAAATCGGCGAAACGCTGTGCCCACTGGCTCCGCCAGTGGAGCCATTGCTGCCGGAGCAGCCGCGGGTACGTCAGGGCAATCGCCACACTGAAACTCACCAGGGTCGCCATGGCCGCGCCGCGCAGCCCGAAATCGAGGACAAAAATGAATACCGGGTCAAGCACCAGGTTCAACAGGCTGGCGGCCAGCATCATCAGACCGGGGAACCTGGTATCGCCATGGGCCCGGTGGATGCTGTAGCCGAAATAGGCCATCGCCCCGGCCCAGGCGGCCAGCAGCCAGACGGACCAGAAGTCACTGAGCAGCCGGAACAGGTCGGATTCCGCCCCCAACAGGGAGAACACCCCGGTACGGCTGAACCAGAGGGTCGCCGCCAGTAAACTCACCAGAACCATTCCACAGAGCACAACCACGCCGGCCTGCTGCCGGGCGCGCTCGGCATCGCCGCTGCCGAGGGTCCGTGATAAGACCGCCGTTGTGGCAATGCCGATACCGACCTGGAAACCGATAAAGAACTGCTGGATTGGTACCGTGAACCCAAGCGCCGCCAGAGGTTCCACACCAAGCAGCGAAATCCAGGCTGCATCCACGAGCTGATAGCTCATGAGCGCGAGCGTGCCGAACAGCATCGGCCAGGTCATCTCGAATAACGTGCGACCCAGGCGGTCGTGCGCGATGCGGTCAGCGGTCACAATAATCCTGCGCTTGAACGGGAGGCGCGAGCATAGCACGACACGACACGGTCAACGAGAGCGGGAAACGCAAACCACTGTGATCAGGATATGTGTTCCGATGCCGTCCATCGGACGTAAAACGCGGCCGGCGTCACAGGTCGGCTCAGCAGATAACCCTGACCGAACAGACATCCGGCTTCGCGCAACCAGTTCCGCTGCTGCTCCTCCTCGATACCCTCGGCCAGAAGCCCCAGCCCATGCGCTTCCGCAAGTGAAACGACGGCTCTCACGATAGACCGGTTCATGGACGACCGGTCAAGATCGCGCACAAAGGATTGATCGACCTTGATCCAGTCGAGAGGCAGCGACCGAAGCTGCACCAGGTTGGAATAGCCAGTGCCGAAGTCATCCATGGCAATACTGATCCCCGCACTCCGCAGCGAACTGAGAGTGGACATAGCCCGGCCGGGTGCACGCATGAGTGCCGACTCGGTGACTTCCAGCTGAATGCGGCTGGGTGACAGCTCCCAATGGCGCAGGATTACGAGAATACGATCAGCCAGCGTGGGGCCATCCAGACTCAGTGCAGACAGATTGACCGCAACCCTTGGCAGGCTGAAGCCCTGCCGGTCCCAATCAGAGAGCTGCCCGCAGACCGACTCCAGTACCCACAGATCGATTTCCTGCACAATACCGAGAGATTCTGCCAACGGTATAAAGTGGTCCGGTGTCAGCAGACCCTCGTCAGGATGTTGCCAGCGCACCAGCGCCTCAGCACCCGACAGCATTCCCGTTACCAGGTTGACCTGGGGCTGTAGCAGTACACGCATCTCCTCCCGGGAGACGGCCAGACGAAGCGCTCGCTCAAGCTCGAAGGCACGACTCACCTGCTCACTCAGCTCAGGCTCAAATGCATACCAGCGATCACCACCTCGCCGTTTCGCTTCCATCATGGCCAGTTCGGAATAACTGACCAGCTTTTCGGGCTCCGCAGCATCGCGGGGGTAGACTGCCACACCAAGGCTTGCCGTCAAACGCACCGGCGCGCCAGCCACATCGAGTGGTTCCCTCAGGTCGGCCAGCACTCGGCGGCAATAGACCGCGGCATCGGTTGACGCCGCTTCACTGAACCGGAAAAAGGCAAAATCGTCAGACCCCAGTCGAGCGGTTGTGTCCGTCGCTTCCTGCCCGGACAGTCTCGAGGCAAGTGCGACCAGCGATTGGTCGCCCACCGCCGACCCCTGACTCTCGTTGAGATAGCGGAACCGGTCGACATCAGCGAACACAACGATCAGCGACATGCCCCGCCGCCGGGCTACGCCAATGGCGTGCTCGAGCCGACGGTAGAACTGCTCCCGATTGGCCAGGCCCGTCAGGGGATCAAATTCGGTCAGGTAGCGAACCCGCTCGGCCTGTTCCTGCTGCTCGGTAATATCGGTCCAGCTGCCCACTACTTCGCCGGTGGCCGATCCGTCGCCCCAGACCTGCTGCTCCTCACGAATGCTGCGCTGCCGTCCATTGCGATCATAGATCCGGTACTCGGCGGTTGAGTGGCCACGTTGTCTGACCGTATGCAGGGCCTCTGCCACTATATTGCGGTCTTCCAGGGCCAGTAGTGAATCCCGGCCATGAGGTTCCATCAGTGCTTCCCGGGACACCCCGAGAATATTCTGGGCGTTGGGGCTCACCCAGGTCAGCTCGCAGTCAGGGAGGCTGCGGGTAAACAGCACTACCGGGCTACCCGTCAGGACATGGTCCAGCCGGGCATGAGCGGCGCTGAGCTGGCGTGTACGCTGGCGGATACCCCAACGAAGACTCAGCACGGCCAGCAACAGCACGGCGACCAGAGTGACTGTCGCGACCAGCAACGGTAGCAGCCAATCCGGCAGGCGTGCACGCTCAGGCGGCGCCAGCGCCGCATTCAGTGCCGCGTAATAAACGGAACCCGGGTCATCAGCCCACGCCAGCAGATGGCGGTCAATGGCGTCCAGGACGGCCATCGGGGTCGTCTGCCCCAGCGCAAAATAAAGGCCGACAAATTCGAACGTCACAGGGGTATTCACCAGCCCGTAGTCACCCCGGTGCCGGCTGCCATAAAAATTATTCGCAACCACGGCATCGGCCGCACCGCTTTCCACCGCGCGAAACCCGGATGCGAAATCGCTCTGTTCCAGCAGAACCGGGCGGTCATTCCGACCGGCGAAATGGTGTTCAAGGTACGCCGCCTGCGATGATCCGGATAACACCGCAACCGTCTGCCCTGCCAGATCGTCAATAGAAACGAAGGAATTTCCGCTTCGGGTATAAACCTGACTCCAGGCTTCCACCACCCGTTGCTCATGGAACCGGAATCGATTCGCCCTGTCAGTTGTCAGGGCGACATCCGGCATAAGATCGAGGGCGCCCGACTCGAGGGCACCGAGACACGCTTCCCAGACGCAGGGCTGCCAGTCCAGAACCCAGTTCTCGCGTGCGGCCATCTGTTCGAGCAATGTCGCAAACAGACCGGCTGGTTGTCCCTGGTCGTCGGTATAGATCTTCGGCTCGTTGTTGTACCAGCCAACCCGTAAAGTCTGTGCGCCCGCCTGAGCCGGCCCTGCTCGTTGCCCCGCCCAGAAGTAGACGGCCACAGAAATACCCAGCAGCAGGACCACCAATATCACAGGAAAGCCGGCCCGCCACCGGTTAACCGGAGCTGACCGAATCAGTTCGACGAGTCTCATCAGAACCCGATACTCCCTTCTGGGTTCGATAGGCACGGGAAGGCGGGAGGCGCCTACAATGCGTATCAAGGATCAGAAGATAGCACTCCGCAGGACGAACTGCCAAATCGGCCCGACACTCTGTACTGCTCCCTTTGTGCGTTGTCCCGGTATTTTTCAAGACGGGGCGCTCCCAGTGCGGTATTCTCTGGGCAAACTGTATGTCGGTTACCGACCACCGTTATAATCCCTGAAGGCGAGAATTGTCGCACAATGAGATGGCCTGTTCGTCAGATCCGGAATGCCATGACGCACCTGAGGCGCATTCTCGTTACCGTAATGCTGCTTGCGGGGGCGGCTGGCACTCACGCAGAGACCTTCACCCCACTCGAAGGCTGGGAGTACCGCTGGGGAGATGGCC
Source organism: Natronospirillum sp. (assembly GCA_965602035.1). Classification (GTDB taxonomy): domain Bacteria; phylum Pseudomonadota; class Gammaproteobacteria; order Pseudomonadales; family Natronospirillaceae; genus Natronospirillum. The sequence goes on from OZ271919.1 coordinate 902,793, forward strand.
GAAGCCCGGACGGAGCACTGACATGGCCGACCAATCCCGGGCCGGACAGCGCCTGGCAACCCATAGATTTTCCGTCTAATCCCCCGGACCGGCACGGCCAGACCAACGCCTGGTTCCGCACCACGGTACCGGAACTCACCTCATCCGATCCGGCTATTTATATCTACAGTATCGACCTCATTGCGGAGCTCTATCTGGATGGAGAGCGGATCTACCACTATGGCACGTTCAATGAAGATGGCACAGGGCGCTTTGTCGGCTGGCCCTGGCACATAATTCCCCTGCCCGGGGACAGCACCGGCAAGACGGTCTATTTCCGCGTCTACTCGAATTACACCGATATCGGGCTCTGGGGCGAAGTATTGATCGGCAGTGAGGCAGCTTTCCAGTGGCGGCTGTTGACGCAATCGGCAAAATCCATACTGATCGGCGTTTTCTGTCTGACTCTGGCGGTCGTCGCGCTGGTCATGGCTGTACTGGAGGGACGTGTGCGGACATTTGCCTCTGTCGGATTGCTGGCAGCGGCAACGGGACTCACGCTACTGGCAGAGGCTCCGGCAAGCCTGTTGCTGCTCCATCTGCCTCTCTTCTGGGACTATATCGGCGCGGGCGCCTATTACCTGCTGCCAGTTGCGGTTGCCCGGCTTCTGGAAGGCTGGTTCCCCCGTTCGCGCTCCAGGCCCATCCGCTGGGTCTGGCAGGGCCATCTGTGCTACCTGCTGGTGGCGCTGAGCGCCTCCCTGCTTGGCTGGATCAACCTGTCGATTACATTCCCGATATTTGACGGGTTGTTGCTGGTCAGTATTGGTACGCTGTTATGGGTAACCCTGATCAACCTTCGCGGAATTTCCCGGGCACAGGCCCTTATGTTGGCCGCGTTCGGTTTCTACGCGCTCGTTCTGGTGCTGGACATGGCCTGGGCTCATGGGTTCATTCCGCGCAACCCGATTCCCCTGAGCTGGGGCGGCCTGGCCTTTGTGCTGGCCAGCGGGGCCATCGCGCTGCAGCAATATCACCGCAACCAGTTGGCGCTGGTCGAGGTCAATCAGTCGCTGGAAAACCGGGTTGCCGAGCGGACGGCGGCCCTGGAGGAGCTATCGACGGTTGACCCACTCACGGGCGTTCTGAACCGACGCGCGTTCGATGGCTATTACAACGATGAAATTGAACGCTCTGAACGACTTGGTACAACACTGAGCCTTCTGATGATCGATCTCGACCATTTCAAGGATTTCAATGATGCGAACGGCCACCTCGCCGGGGACCATGCTCTCCGGACCATCGCACAGCTCATGGAGTCCCGCTTCCGTGCGACTGACCGGGTGTGCCGTTATGGCGGCGAGGAATTCACTGTGCTGTTACCGGGAGCGTCCGCCCCGGCCGCTGAATCAGTGGCCACCGAGCTGCTGGCAGCGGCTCGGCGCACACACATCCACTTCAACAATACCGACCTCGGCACGATTACATTGTCGATTGGCATCGCCAATTGGCCGGCCCATACCGGACAGGCATCGGAGCTTCTGGATCTGGCGGACCGGGCCCTTTACCGGGCCAAGCGTGATGGCCGCGACCGGTACTCTGTTCATGACAATAAGCACTCTGCCGCGCAATGACGTTCTGGTATGATCGCGCTCCCTGAAATCGTGGCTGCCCCGGGTAATGTCGCCCGGTCGTGGTTCTACCAGTAATACGGAGCACCGTCTTGACACCGTCACTGTTGCGTCTGGCCCTTATTCTGGGCCTGCTTAGCTGCATCGGCCCTTTCGCGATCGATATGTACCTGCCCGCGCTGCCGGCAATCAGTGCAGACCTGCAAACAGAAACCGCGCTGACTCAGTGGACACTGATGTCCTATTTTCTGGCATTCGGCCTGTTCCAACTGGTCTACGGACCGGTGTCCGACGCCGTGGGCCGCAAGCCGGCGATCTATTTCGGTCTGACTGTTTTCGGTGTTGCATCGGTGGGTTGCGCACTGGCGCCTTCTATTGAATGGCTGATCGTCATGCGCTTTTTCCAGGGCATGGGCACGGCGGCCGTCATGTCGATCCCCCGGGCCATGGTTCGCGACCTGTATACCGGGCCGAAAGCCACCCGTCTGATGTCAACCGTGATGCTGGTCATTGCCATTTCGCCGATGCTGGCACCGCTGGTCGGGAGTATTGTTATCGTGCCCTTTGGCTGGCGAGCGGTATTCTATACCGTCGCGTTGGCGGCTCTCGGAAGCGTACTCCTCACCCGATATGCGCTGCCCGAAACGCTGCCAACCGAGCGGCGGGTCGGCCTGCGCTGGGCAGAAACCCTGCGGGCGTTCAGAACGCTCCTGAAAGATCCGTTCTACATCGGCGTCACGCTCATTGGTGGCCTGGGCATGGCGAGCTTTTTCGCATTTCTGGCCACGGCATCCTTTCTGTATATTGATTATTACGGACTGACGGAGACGCAGTTCAGTCTGGCATTCGCGCTGAACGCAATCGGTTTCTTCAGTGCCAGCCAGGTCGCAGCCAACCTCGGGGCCCGGTTCGGCACGGTCTCTGTGGTCAAGTGGGCAATCGCCGGGTTTGCCGCAGCATCTCTGGTTGGATTGACGCTGGTGATGACCGGTGCCATGAACTTCCGGGTACTGGTGGCCACGCTGATGATCACCTACGCATTCCTCGGGCTGGTCATACCCTCGGTAATGGTATTGGCACTGGAATACCATGGCCCGATCGCCGGCTCCGCAGCCGCACTGGGGGGCACCATTCAGATGATGATCGGTGCGGTTTCAATTGCTGTTTCCAGTGCGATTTTCAACGGCACACCACTGCCACTGATTGCAACAATCAGCAGTTGTGCACTGCTGGCCCTGATGCTCTCTCAGCTGACACTGCGAGAGCCCCAACCGAGCCCCGTGCAGTAGTACTGACCGTCAGCCGGGATCGCGTCACCGCGAGCAGGCCCGATTCCGGCCGCCTTTCTTGGCATCGTACATGGCCTCATCAACCCGTTTCAGAAAAACATGAACGGGCTCACCCACCACGTAACCGGTCACGCCGAGGCTGATGGTCACCTGCCCGACTACCGGGAAAGGCTCGCCGGCAACCACTTCGCGAAGCTTGTGCGCGACCTGAAGCGCCTGCTCCGTCTCGCTCTCCGGCAGGATCACCAGAAACTCTTCTCCGCCCCATCGGCTGAGGTTGTCTGCTCGTCGCAGGGACTGCAGCACCCGCTCGCTCAGTGCCTGCAAGACCCGGTCGCCATGATCGTGCCCGAATTCGTCATTGATTGACTTGAAATGGTCAATGTCGAACATGATCACACTTACTGAGTGCTGATAACGGTCGGCCCGCGACAGTTCCTCTTCCAGACGTTCGTAAAAGGCAGACCGGTTATACAATCCGGTCAGCGCGTCGTGATACGCCAGCGACTCCAGACGCATCTGCAGATCCTTGCGCTCGGTAATATCACGGAACGTCATGACGCCTCCGAGCTCACGCCCCAGTGCCGGCCAGCTCGGTGCCACCGAGATCTCTACGGGAAAGCCGGTACCGTCGCGGCGCCACAGCCAGTCTTCATCCAGCCCGGTCAGGGTTTTGCTGTGCTGGATACTGTGTCGAATGGGGCACTCTGACTCCGGATAATCAGAGCCGTCCGGGTAGGCGTAGTGCGTCAGCTCATGGGCGTTGCGCCCGATCAACTGATCCGACGACTCGTAACCCAGCATGGCTACACCGGCCGGATTGATAAACTGGATACGGCCATTCCCGTCCATACCCATGACACCATCCGCAATTACGCCCATGATGGTCTCGCCTATCCGTGCGAGTTCCACGGAATGGCTTATTTCACTCTGAATGGAGAAATAATGTGTGACAACGCCCTGATCATTCCGGATCGGTGAGATTTCCCAGTCTACCATGTAGGGTTCACCCGACTTGCGGTAGTTGACGTTCACACCCTTGAATGACTCTCCGGCCTGCAGTGACTGACGCAATCGACGGCTGACCTCCGGGTCCGTCTCTGCTCCCTGCAGTATCCGGGGCGTCTGGCCAATCAGCTCGCTGGCACTGTAGCCGGTCATACGTTCAAACGCCCGGTTTATGTATACGATGGAAGGCCCGGGATGCTCAAGCGATGCATCGGTAATCAGTACCGGCGCAGCTACCTGTTCAATTGCACCGCTCAGAAACGTTTCATTGGCCATTTTGTCTTCCGACTGTTGGGGGGCCGCCATTTGCGCGGCTGAGAGGGGAGCCGGAACGCTCTGGCTCTGTTCCTGCCATTCCCTACCGTTGGCGCCGACCGGTTAACTGTACAACGGACTATAATCTCTGCATCTGCCGAGGTACAGAACTCCTCGGCCAAGGCGGGACAGGCCTGTGACCGGACGATCAGAGGATGAGACGGCCCTGGCTGACATCCGCCGGCGTCAGTGTATCCCACTGGCTGCACTGCGGGCATTTCCAGTGGTGTTGCTTTGCTTCAAAACCGCAGTTGTTGCACACATAGGCACTGATTCGGGCGCGTTGCTGACCGACGTCCTGCACAAGTTCCTGAAGCTCGCGGTTATCGGGCAGCAGGTTCGCCAGATAGCTCAATCGCCAATGCAGCGTCCCCGCAGTCAGCGGGACGGATTTGAAGCGTTGTACCGCATCCTCCGTGCGACCGGAATACCAGAGCAATTCTCCTTCCAGCCGCCGTACGGGCACCTGATTATGGTATTGCTGCAACAGCTTCTGAATCTGGCCAAACCGTCTCGGGTTACGGTCGATCAGCGTTGTCAGTACCGGCTTCAGAAGATCCACGCGCTCCGGAGAGCCCCCCAGATACTGTGCCAGGCCGCGCTGGAAATCGCGCCAGTGCTGTTTCATCAAGGCAATTTCCAGCAGAATGATCAGTGGCCGCAGAGCGGTGGACACCTGAGCCCGTGCCTGTTCCGCCAGTTGCTCAGCACGCCCCGGATTCTGGGGCAGCACCTGCTCTGCCTGGGCACACAACACGTGCAAGTACTGCTGTTTCAGATCACCTTCAATCAGCTCGGGGTGGTCAGCAAAGAGCCCGGCGGCTTCTTCCCAATCCTGTTCCTGTTGGTAAATGGTCAACAACAGGCGAACCGCTTCGACCTGGAGCGGGCCACGTTGGCTCACGAGCGAACGCAACAGGTCTTCCGAACGGCCCAGAATGCCGGCATGAAAAAAATCACGGGCCAACTCGAACTGAGCCCGCTGAAGGTCCTGCCATTTAAGGCCGGGGCGGCCGTACAGAGACTGATGAATCTCAATGGCAGCCTGAGTGTCTCCCTGCTTCCGATAAGCAGCCGCCAGTTCAAGGCTTTCATCAAACCCCAGTCGGCCTGACCGGAACTGCTCTTCCAGCACCCTCAGCGCCGGAGTTTCGTGCGACCGCCGCGGTACCGGCTCGGATACCGGCTCTTTCGGCGTCGGCAGTCTGCTGCCAAAGCGGACACGCGCGAACAGGTAACCCAGCAGCGCGGCTACCAGGCACAGTCCTGCGACCTGTGTCCAATGAAACAATGGCACGATTACTGTTTACCCAGAGCGCGCCTCAGACGGCGGATTTCCCGTTTCAGAGCCAGTTGGCGCCAGGCTCCCAGGCAGCCGGCGCACAGGGCACCGACGGCGATAGCAAGCAGCAACCAGAGAAAGACAGGGAGTTCAATGGAACGAAAGCCCATAAACGACAACGCAACAGGCTGTGTGTTCGACAGGCCGATTCCCAGCCCGCCGAGCACGAGTATCAGGGTAAGCAAGAGCACTAGCAGTGACTTCATGGTGTTACTCTTGGCCGGTGGCATGGTTGACGGATTCACGCAGATCCTTTCCCGGTTTGAAATGAGGCACATACTTTCCGTCAAGCAGAACTGCCTCACCGGTTTTCGGGTTCCGACCCTGACGCGCGGAGCGATAATGCAGCGAAAAACTGCCGAATCCCCGTATCTCGATTCGTCCACCCTGCGACAGGGCTTCCGACATATGATCAAGGATGGTTTTTACCGCCAGCTCGATATCCTTGCCGGAAAGATGGGGTTGCTGCGCTGTGATGCGTTCAATCAGTTCGGATTTGGTCATGCTGCCTCCCGATGCGGGGACACTGCCAACTGCGCTATTGACAGCCGTCCTGAAGCCAGAGTAATCCAGACCTGTTGGAAACGCAACCTGTTCATTTTGCAGCATTTTTAACGCAAAAAGCCGGCGTATGCCGGCTTTCGGAAACTAGAGGCGACTATCGCCGCCCCTGGTATCGCAGTGCGATCAGTTCTGATCCTGCATCTTCTGCTTGATCAGATCACCTATGGTGGTCGGGCCGGACGCTTCCTGAGTCTTCTCCTTCAGGTCACGAACCGCCTGCTTCTCATCGGCCATATCCTTCTGCTTGATGGACAGGCTGATCAGCCGGTTTTTCCGGTCAACGCTGATGATCTTCGCTTCCACGTCATCACCTGCGTTCAGCACATTGCGCGCGTCTTCAACGCGGTCACGGCTGATTTCCGAAGCGCGCAGAACTGCTGATACGTCGTCAGCGAGTTCAACGGTCGCGCTCTTCGCATCCACGTCCGTGATCTTGCCGGTAACGACAGTGCCCTTGTCGTTCACTGCAACGTACTCGGAGAACGGATCGCTTTCCATCTGCTTGATACCCAGCGAGATGCGCTCACGCTCCGGGTCGATGGACAGAATAACAGTTTCCAGCTCGTCGCCCTTCTTATACTTGCGAACGGCGTCTTCACCGGACTCCTGCCAGCTTATGTCGGACAGGTGAACCAGACCGTCGATGCCGCCTTCCAGACCGAGGAAGATGCCGAAGTCAGTGATGGACTTGATCGTTCCGCTGACCCGGTCGCCCTTGCTGTATTTCTGTGAGAACGCTTCCCACGGATTGACCTGGGTCTGCTTGATACCCAGCGAGATACGGCGGCGATCTTCATCGATATCCAGAATCATGACATCGATCTCGTCACCCACCTGAACCACCTTGGAGGGGTGGATGTTCTTGTTGGTCCAGTCCATTTCGGATACGTGAACCAGACCTTCGACGCCTTCTTCAAGCTCCGCGAAACAACCGTAATCGGTCAGGTTGGTGACCCGGGCTGCCACAACGGTCTCTTCCGGGTAGCGACCCTTGATGTCGACCCACGGATCTTCACCCAACTGTTTCAGACCCAGAGACACGCGATTGCGCTCACGATCGAACTTGAGCACCTTGACGTCGATCTCATCGCCAACCGCCACGATCTCGGACGGATGCTTGATCCGCTTCCACGCCATATCAGTAATATGAAGCAGGCCGTCAACGCCACCCAGATCGACGAACGCACCGTAGTCGGTGAGGTTCTTGACGATGCCCTTGATGGTCTGACCTTCCTGCAGGTTGGCCAGCAACTCTTCGCGCTCCGCAGAATTGGCGGATTCCAGCACTGCGCGGCGTGATACCACGACGTTATTGCGCTTGCGATCAAGCTTGATGACCTTGAATTCGAGATCCTTGTTCTCGAGATGCGTGGTATCGCGCACCGGGCGAACATCCACGAGAGAACCGGGAAGGAATGCACGTACACCGGAAAGGTCCACGGTGAACCCGCCTTTCACCTTGCCATTGATAACGCCGGTGACCACTTCGTCGTCTTCATGAGCCTGTTCCAGCTCAATCCAGGCCTCGGCCCGCTTCGCCTTCTCACGCGACAACCGGGTTTCGCCCCAGCCGTCCTCAACGGCATCCAGCGCCACCTTGACTTCGTCTCCGACACTGACTTCCAGCTCACCTTCATCGTTGATGAACTGGTTCCGCGGGACCACCCCTTCCGACTTCAGGCCCGCATGAATGGTGACCCAGTCGCTGTCAATCGCGACCACGAGACCGGTCACAATGGAACCGGGCACCATTTCAATATTCTTCAAGCTTTCTTCAAAAAGTTCGGCAAAGCTTTCGCTCATGTGCATTTTTTCCTAATCGATCAACGGCTTGGCACGGGAATCAACAACCCGTGTCAGCTTTTCCGCACGCCAGCCCGTCCGGGTCAATCCAACAAAACGTCCGCAGCTCGATGCTGGTATCAAGAGCTCAGAACCGGCCTGACATCGTCCCGACGATGCCTGACCTGCGGACGCACCAAATACTCCTGCGTGAGCAGGAGTGCGGTATTGTACAGATTGTGTGCAGAAATAAAACCCGATCAGGCCAAGTGTGCTGTTTGGCCAATACAGCACATCTAGACCAGGCCTTTTTCGACCAGTATCCGGTGTATGGATTCGGATACCTCGTCAATGGTCAGGTGGGTGCTGTCGAGGCGTACGGCGTCATCGGCCGGCACCAGCGGAGACACTGCCCGGCTCTGGTCGCGCTCGTCGCGGGCGACCACATCTCTGAGTATGTCCTCATAGGACTCATCCAGCCCGGCTTCGGCCAGTTGATGGTAACGGCGTCGAGCCCGTTCCTCCGCGCTGGCGGTCAGAAAGATCTTGGCCTCGGCATCCGGAAAGACAACAGTCCCCATATCCCGCCCGTCGGCTACCAGCCCCGGGCTGCGCCGGAAGTTGCGCTGTCGCTCCAGCAGCGCCTGCCGGACCTCGGTGTGCGCTGCCACACGCGATGCGATTTCACCGGTCCGCTCGGTACGAAGCTGCCGGGTGACATCATCGCCTTCCAGTAACACCGTGCCGCCCTTCGCATCGAACTCAATGTCGAGATGGGACGCCAGTACGGCCACCGCATCGGCGTCAGCCGGATCCATACCACGCGACAGCACAGATAGTGCCGTCAGGCGGTACAGCGCGCCTGAATCCAGAAAATGCCATCCCAGATCGCGCGCCAGCCGTTGACTGACCGTACCCTTTCCCGAGCCGCTCGGCCCGTCAACGGTGATGACCGGTATCCTGTTCCGCATGGTGCTTCAACCCCTGATTGTCTGATTCGGGCGGTTCGTCCTGAGCCCGTTCTTCCAGTACCGTTGAAAAGTAATCCCGGGCATGCTTGGCCCGGACAAAGACCTCGTGCAGCGCCTGTCCATCACGGCGGGCCAGTTGATCCCTGACCTCATCCAGGTGCTCTCGAAAGCGGTCAAGCACCGCCAGTGTCGCCCGGTCATTGGCCAGAAACACATCGTGCCACATCAGCGGGTCACTGGCGGCGATGCGGGTAAAGTCACGAAAACCGCCTGCTGCGTAGTGGAAGATCTCATAGCTTTCGGACTCACGGGCGAGACTATCCACCAGAGTAAATGCGAGCAGGTGCGGCAAGTGGCTGGTGGCCGCCAGAACTTCGTCGTGACGCTCAATGGACAGCCTTTCCACGGTGGCGCCGACCGCTTCCCACAGCGTTTCGAGGTGGGCTATCTGACCCTCCTCATTGGCTTCATGGGGCGTGAGGATAACCTGGTGACGCTGAAACAGCTCCGGGTCAGCCGCATCAATGCCGCTGAATTCGGAACCGGCGATCGGGTGTCCGGGAATCAGCCAGGCCGGCAACCCTCCAAACACCTGTCGGGCCGCAACCGCCAGCACGCCCTTGACGCTGCCGACATCGGTAACAATGGGCATGGCATCACGGCCAGATCTGCGAATTGACGCCAGCACATGCTCCAGACTGAGGACGGGCACCGCCAGCACGATGACATCGCACTGCCCGATCAGATCGCCCGCATCGTCCGCGGACCCGTCCATAAGACCACGTTCAAGCGCCGCTGCCACTGTTGCGGGCTGGCGATCCACCCCCACAACCCGGGGTGGCACCGGCAACCGTTTCAGGGCCGCAGCGAGTGAGGCCCCGATCAGACCAAACCCGACGATACCGACGCTCGCAAACCCGGCGGGATGACTCTCGGACGTCGACAAAGCTGTCATTACTGCCCCAGCACTTCCCGCATTGCCTTCAGGAACCCGCGGTTTTCGGCCTGGGTACCCACAGTTACGCGCAGGCCATCGGGAATGTCGTAACCCGCCACCGGCCGCACAATGACTCCCCGACGGAGCAACTGGTCGTAAACGGTATCCGCCCGTTCGACCAGAAACGTAATGAAATTGCCGGCCGATGGTATGAACGTCAGGCCCTGATCGCGCAGACCCGTTTCAAGCTGCTTCAGGCCTGCGGCGTTACTTTCCCGACTGCGCCGGGAAAAATCTTCGTCCCCGAGTGCGGCAATGGCCGCTGTCTGGGCATACTGGTTAACATTGAACGGCTGGCGTACCCGGTTCAGCATGTCGGTGATGCCCTCATTGGCCACTCCATAGCCCACGCGCAGGCTGGCCAGCCCATGAATCTTGGAGAATGTCCGCGTGACGACCAGATTGTCGAATTCCGACTGCAGACTCAGACCGTCCGGGTAATCCGGTGCCGTGACGTATTCACAATAGGCCTCATCAAGCACAACGACGACGTGCTCAGGCACCGCTGCCAGAAAGCGCCGGACATCGCCGGTAGTCAGCCAGGTGCCGGTCGGGTTGTTGGGATTGGCGACAAAGATCACCCGGGTACGGTCTGTCACGGCTGCGGCCATTTTTTCCAGATCGTGACCATAATCCCGGGCAGGTGTTACCACAGCCCTGCCACCTACCGCCTGGGTAACGATGGGGTACACGGCGAAGGCATGTTGTGAGAATACGACCTCATCCCCCGGCGCAACATAGGCCCGGGCAATCAATTCCAGAACGTCATTGGACCCGTTGCCGAGGGTGATGGTTTCGGGGCGAATGCCGAGTTTCTCGCTCAGCACCTGTTTCAGGGCGAACCCGTTACCGTCCGGGTAACGCCCGACCTCGCCCCAGACATGCTGCAATGCCTCAGCCACGGCGGGGCTGGCACCCAACGGGTTTTCATTGCTTGCCAGCTTGATGACTTTCTCCAGGCCCAGTTCCCGCTGCAGCTCGCTGACCGGCTTGCCGGGCACGTAAGGTGCCAGTTGCTGTACATTGGGGCGGGCCAGCGCCTTGAAATCCACATGTGTCATAGGGGCTCCTTCTGCCATATGGCTACAGGACGGCGACCGGGTACGACCCCAGCACCTTCACTTCAACGGCGCAGTCATTGACTTCCCGCAGGGCAGACTGGACCTGCGGGTCCAGTTGATGGCCCTTGAGGTCGATAAAAAACACGTACGCCCAGGTGCCGCTCGGCGCAGGCCGGGTTTCCAGCCGGGTCAGGTCGATATCGTGCCGGTTGAACGGGCTGAGCAGCCGGAACAGCGCCCCGGGCTCGTTGCGCATGGATACAATGATGCTCGTTTTGTCGTTGCCGCTCGGGCCAACCGACTCGCGGCCGATAATCAGAAAGCGCGTTGAATTATCAGGCTGATCTTCAACATTCGGACTGATCACTTCGAGGTCATAGAGCTCTGCAGCCATAGACCCTGCTATCGCCGCCGCGTTCCATTCCGTATTCACTCGCCGTGCCGCCTCGGCGTTGCTGTTGACCGGCACCCGCTCAACCTGGGGCAGGTGCGCATCGAGCCATTTGCGACACTGTGCCAGCGACTGCTGATGCGAGTAGATGCGTGAGATGGCATCACGACGGGTATTCGGACCGATCATCAGATGATGGTGGATGCGCAGTTCCACCTCGCCGCAGATCTTGAGGTTGGAGGTCAGGAATGTGTCGAGCGTGTGGTTGACTACGCCCTCGGTGGAATTCTCGACCGGCACCACACCGTAGTTGACAGCACCCGCTTCCACATCCCGGAAGACTTCATCAATCGCGATCAGCGGCTTGGTCTGCACCGACTGCCCGAAATGCTTGATCGCCGCCTGCTGCGTAAAGGTACCTTCGGGCCCCAGATAGGCGATCGTCAGGGTCTGCTCCAGTGCCAGACAGGCCGACATGATCTCGCGGAACAACCGGGCCATTTCCTCTTTGCCCAGCGGCCCGTTGTGGCGCTCCATCACCCGTTGCAGCACCTGGGCTTCGCGTTCGGGCCGATAGAATACCGCACCCTCGGCACCGCTCTGTTCCTTGACCGCAGCCACCTGCTGCGCACAGGACGCCCGCTCGTTGATCAGTTCCTGAATCGAGCTGTCCAGCTCATCAATGCGCTGCCGCAGGGCCTGCAGTTCCGCTTCGCGATTGTCATCAGCCATTCTGTACACCCCAGCCGTGCTTATTCCTGATCACCGGAAACCGGTAATTCATCGCCGTCATCACTGTCTTCCTCTTCGGGTTCGGCCACCCGGTCGACGCCGACCAGCTTCTCATCGTCAGACAGCCGTATAATCCGCACGCCCTGTGTGTTGCGGCCCAGTACTGAAATCTCATCGGCCCGGGTCCGGACCAGCGTGCCCTGATCGGAAATCAACATAACCTGGTCACTGTCATTTACCTGTATTGCCGCCACCAACGGCCCGTTGCGCTCATTGACCACCATGGAAATAACGCCGCGGGTAGCACGGCCCTTCACGGGGAATTCCGTCACCGCCGTGCGCTTGCCATAGCCATTTTCTGAAACGGTGAGCACAGTGCAGTCCGGGTCCGGCAGCATGAGCGAGATCAACGCATCATCGGTACCCAGGCGAATGCCTCTGACACCGCGGGCGGTCCGGCCCATCTCACGCACGGAACTCTCTTCGAACCGCACGGCCTTGCCCTGTCGGGTCACCATGAGAACGTCACGAGTGCCGTCAGTAATGGCGGCCTGTACCAGATGATCGCCATCATCAAGCCCCAATGCGATCAGGCCGTTGTTTCGCGGCCGGGAGAACGCCTGCAGACTGGTTTTCTTCACCGTGCCATGCGCCGTGGCCATGAACACGAAATGATCCTCGGCATAGTCGCGTACCGGCAGTATTGTGGTAACCCGCTCGTTCTGATCGAGCTGGAGCAGATTGACCAGAGGTCGTCCGCGCGACTGGCGACCCGCCTGAGGAATCTGGTAGACCTTGAGCCAGAACACGCGCCCGGCATCCGTGAAGCAGAGCAACGTGTCATGGGTGCTGGCGACCAGCAGCATGTCGACAAAATCCTCATCCTTCACACCGAGCGCGGACTTGCCGCGGCCACCGCGACGCTGCGCCTGATAGGCGCTCAGCGGCTGTGTTTTCGCGTAACCGGTGTGGGACAGGGTAACCACCATGTCCTCTTCATTGATCAGGTCTTCGATCGAGAAGTCTTCCCGGTTCTCGATAATTTCGGTACGCCGGTCGTCGGAAAATTCGTCACGCACAGCCACCAGCTCTTCTTCGATGACTTCCATCAGGCGGCTTTCACTGTTCAGTATTTTCAGCAGCTCAGCGATTCGCTCAATAATGTCACGGTACTCGTCAAGCAGCTTCTCATGCTCGAGCCCGGTCAGCTTCTGCAGCCGCAGATCAAGAATGGCCTGCGCCTGTTCCGGCGACAGATAATAGCTGCCGTCATGCACACCATAGGCTTCATCCAGACCGTCCGGCCGACACGCACCGGCACCGGCGCGCTCCAGCATGTCGCCGACATCGCCCAACTGCCAGGGCTGGGCCACGAGCCGTTCCTTGGCCTCCCGGACCGAGGGTGATGCCTTGATCAGCTCAATTACCGGGTCGACGTTGTTCAGCGCAATGGCCAGGCCTTCAAGGATATGACCGCGTTCGCGTGCCTTGCGCAGCTCATACACTGTCCGTCGTGTAACGACTTCACGGCGATGGCGGACAAAGCTTTCCAGCAGTTCTTTCAGGTTCAGCGTGCGCGGCTGCCCGTCAACCAGCGCTACGGTGTTGATGCCGAATACCGTTTCCATCTGAGTGTGGGCATACAGGTTATTCAGCACCACATCCGACATTTCGCCGCGCTTCAGTTCAATCGCAATGCGCAGCCCGTCCTTGTCAGATTCGTCACGCAACTCGGAGATACCCTCGATGCGCTTTTCCTTGACCAGCTCGGCAATTTTCTCGATCAGGCGCGCCTTGTTGACCTGATAGGGCACTTCCGTAACAACCAGTGTTTCCCGCCCGGTGCGCTCATTGGTTTCCACATGCGTGCGCGCCCGTACATAGACACGACCGCGCCCCGTGCGGAACGCGTCGACAATGCCTTTGCGACCGTAGATAAAGCCGCCCGTCGGAAAGTCCGGCCCGGGGATATGGCTCATCAGGTCATCGACGGTGGCCTCCGAATCGTGAATCAGGTGCAGGCAGGCATTGATGACCTCGCCGAGGTTATGCGGCGGTATATTGGTTGCCATCCCCACGGCGATGCCCGAAGACCCGTTGACCAGCAGGTTGGGGACCCGGGTCGGCAGCACATCGGGAATCTGCTCCGTACCATCGTAGTTCGGCACATAGTCGACCGTTTCCTTGTCGAGGTCAGAGAGCAGCTCCTGGGCCAGCTTGGCCATGCGCACCTCGGTGTAACGCATGGCGGCGGCGGAATCCCCGTCTATGGAGCCGAAGTTGCCCTGCCCGTCCACCAGCGTGTAACGCATGGCAAACGGCTGCGCCATGCGGACAATGGTGTCGTAAACGGCGGAGTCACCGTGCGGGTGATACTTACCGATCACGTCACCGACCACACGGGCCGACTTCTTGTAGGGCTTGTTCCAGTCGTTGCCGAGCTCCTGCATGGCGAACAGGACCCGGCGGTGAACCGGCTTGAGGCCATCGCGGACATCGGGCAATGCACGGCCGACAATGACCGACATCGCGTAGTCAAGATACGACTGTTTCAGTTCTTCTTCGATATTGACCGATAAGACTTCGTTGGCTAGGTCGCCCATCTATTGTTTCCCTGATTCCTGTGGCGTCATCCACCTCTCATTAAGCCGCCGGATCATACCATAAATCAGAGCGCTAGGGACCCTTGCCGCAATCTCCGAATGGTCATCCTGCCGGCTCGGCGTCCATCGGCCCCGGCTGACAATACGACGCGGGCACGGTATCCTGCGCACCAGGAAATTCTGAGCGACAGAGGCCCATATGACGCACGCTCCCGATCGGTGCGACACGCTTCGGTGCGACACGCTTATCCATGCCGGCTGGGTGATTACAGTAGACCCGTCGCGACAGGTGCTGAAAGACCATGCCGTTGCCATCCGGAATGACCGGATTGTCGCCGTATTGCCGTCGTCAGAGGCCCGTCTTCAGTACCAGGCAGTACAGGTGCGCGAACTGCCCGGTCACGTGCTGATGCCCGGCCTGATCAATATGCACGGGCACGCCGCGATGAGCCTGTTCCGTGGCCTGGCCGATGATCTGCCCCTGAAACAATGGCTCGAAGGGCATGTCTGGCCGGCCGAAGGCCAGTGGGTAAGCCCTGAATTCGTGCGCGATGGTACCGCCCTGGCCATTGCCGAGATGCTCCGCTGCGGCACAACGTTCTACGCCGATAATTACTTCTTTCCCGAAGCAACTCTGGATGTGGTGCGTCAGAGCGGTATTCGCAAGCAGGAGTGCTTTCCCATTCTTGAGTTTCCGACCAACTGGGCGAGTGGCCCGGCCGAGTATCTCGAGAAAGGACTGGCGCTTGCCAGAGAACTGCGCGATGACCCTAAGATTCTGGTGTCGTTCGGGCCCCACGCGCCATACACGGTCTCGGACAGCACCTTTCACGATATCGTCGCCGCGGCCCGGCAGCACGACCTGCTCATTCAGATGCATACCCATGAAACCCGTGGTGAAGTCGATGACAGCCTCCGTGACCTCGGCAAACGCCCGGTGGCCCGCCTGAACGAGCTGGGGTTGCTGGGGCCGAACATGCAGTGCGTGCATATGACGGCTCTGAACGAGGACGACATACAAATGATCGCGGATTCCGGCACCACGGTTGTGCATTGCCCGGAATCCAACCTCAAGCTGGCCAGTGGTTTCTGCCCGGTCGATGCGCTGGACCGGGCAGGCGTCAACCTGACCATAGGAACGGACGGCGCCGCGTCAAACAACGACCTCGACATGCTGGGCGAAATTCGCACCGCCGCGCAGCTGGCCAAAGCCGTGAGTGGCAATGCAGCCGCTCTCCCGGCCCGGTCAGCCATCGACATGGCCACCATCAATGCGGCGCGTGCCATGCGTCTGGATGATCAGCTGGGCTCGGTGGAAGTGGGCAAGCAGGCGGACCTGATCGCCATCGACTTCACCGAGGTGGAATCGTTGCCCGTGTACGACCCGGTCTCCCACGTCGCTTACGCTTCCACGCGACACCAGGTGACCGACGTCTGGATCGCCGGCAAGCCAGTGATGGCGGGACGGGAGCTGTTGACAATAGACACGGTCGACGTCGTGGCCCGCGCACGAACCTGGCAGAATCGCCTCGGGAGCCACCGATGAACCATACAGCGGATAACACCCGGTCTGACCCGGCGGAACTGGCTCACTTCAACGCATTGTCGGATCACTGGTGGGACCCGGAAGGCCCGCTGAAGACACTGCACCACATCAATCCGTTGCGCGCGGATTACGTTGATGAGCGCGCGGGCGGCGTCGCCGACCGCACTCTGCTCGATATCGGTTGTGGTGGCGGGCTGCTGAGCGAGGCCATGGCCGTGCGCGGAGCACGGGTTACCGGCATCGATCTCGGCGAGGGTGCCATTGCAGCCGCCCGTGACCATGCCCGATCATCCGGGCTGACCGATATTGACTATGAAGTCATGGACTGCAGCGACCTGGCCCGTGAAAAGCCGGCCGCGTTCGATGTGGTAACCTGCCTCGAGCTGCTTGAGCACGTTCCGGAGCCGGAGCGTATTGTGAAGGCCGCAGCGACGCTCGTAGCGCCCGGTGGCCATGTTGTATTTTCCACGCTGAACCGTAATCTGTGGTCCTTTGCCTCGGCCATACTCAGTGCCGAGTATCTGATGCGCCTGATCCCCACCGGCACACACGACTACCTGAAGTTCATACGCCCGAGTGAACTGGCCGCCTGGGCGCGCGCCAGCGGGCTAACCGTACGCCATGAATGCGGTATCGCGTACAACCCGATCACCCGGAAAGCGCGCCGGCTGGATCGTACACCCGTCAATTACCTGATTCACTGCCAACGGATGCCCTGATGCCTGAACCCAGTCAACTCAATCTGAACGAATTCACGCCCTCTGCCGACCTGCTGACAGGCAAGGTCATTCTGGTAACAGGAGCGGGCCGGGGAATCGGTGCGGCTATCGCGGAAGCCGCTGCGGCTCATGGCGCAACCGTTATCCTGCTGGGCCGGACTCAGGAGAACCTGGAGGTGGTACATGATCGAATTCAGTCGGCGGGCCATCCGGATCCGGTGCTGCTGCCCTTCGATCTGAGCGAGCGGGACCCGGAACGCTTCCATGCCATCGCCCGCGCCATAGAGGAGCAGTTCGGGCGACTGGATGGCCTGGTCCACGCTGCTGCGGTACTGGGCCAGCGCACACCGATTGAGCAATACCGGCATGCTACCTGGGAAGAGGTTTTCCAGATCAATGTCCATGGTGCATTTCACCTGACCCGCGCGCTTATGCCGCTGTTGCGCCGGTCCGGGCACCCCAGGATTCTCTACCTGACATCCAGTGTGGGTAGAACCGGGCGCGCCCACTGGGGCGCCTACGCCGCCAGCAAGTTCGCCATCGAAGGGCTGGCCGAAACGCTCGCCGACGAGATGAAATCGCAGGGTGATTTCTGCATCAATGTGGTTAACCCGGGGCGCACCCGCACCGACATGCGGGCTGCCGCCTACCCGGGAGAAGATCCGGCGACCGTCCCGCCAGCCGATGCGCACGACCGGCTGTTTCTTTACCTGCTCAGCGAACAGTGCAGCGGCACCAACGGCCTGAGCATCGATGCACAGACCTGACCAGCAGGAACCGGACCGCCCGGTCCGCGCCGGGCTTTTTTGACGCCAAATCTCTGGCACTTACCATCGAATTCGCCTGACCGAGCCCTCAAGAAGACCATAACTAACTGATTTTTAATATTTTTTCTGATCTGGCATGCAATTCGCTTTACTTGTGCCGAATCGTCAGATTGGAAAGGACCGTCATGGCAACGAACATGTCCGGTAATCAGGCTCCAAATCGGGAAAAGAAAGTCACACCGTTGATGTCACGGCGGGAGAGTCTGCGCCGCACAGACCGCGCCAATGCCTTTATGCAGGACCTTCGGCTGCGTATTGCCAACCTCCTGCAGACGACTCTGGAGAGTGAACTGATCGTTCAGTATTTCTTTCAGGAAATACAGGCGGCGGTCGCCGTTGATGGTCTCCTCTACCGGCATTCCGTTGCCGCCTTACGGCACAAACAGGGCAAAACCGGCAAACACCGGGCCAGTTACCGCCTGACCACACATGACAGCTATTTCGGCGATATCGAATTCACCCGGCGTCAGCGCTTCAGCGAAGCGGAACTGGCAAAGCTGGAGTCCCTGCTGGATTTGTTTGTGTACCCCATGCGCAATGCGCTCAAGTACCAGGAAGCCCTCAGATCCGCACTCACCGACCCCCTGACCGGCGCCGGAAACCGGCTGGCACTCACTAATTCGCTTGCTCGTGAAATCGAACTCTGCCGCCGCTACGGTCGCCAACTCTCGATTCTGATTCTGGACATTGACCGCTTCAAGAATATCAACGACCTGTTCGGTCACAGCACCGGAGACCAGGTATTGAAGCGGGTGACCGAAATCACCCGGAATTCACTGCGTGATGCCGACAGCCTTTACCGCATGGGCGGTGAGGAGTTTCTGGTGCTGCTGTCAGCCACCGATCTGGATTCGGCAAGTCTGATCGGAGAACGGATTCGCGACAACATCCGCGATTGCTCCATGGGCCCCGGCTCTGCGCCGAGCGTGACAGTCAGCGTTGGTGCGGCACAGTACGATACATCGATGTCGATGGACGACCTGATCAATGCCGCCGACAGCGCCATGTACCGCGCCAAACACCTGGGCCGGGATCAGGTTCAGAAAGCGGCCCCCGCTGCTATCGACTAGTGTGCTGGTTGGCCGACCCGCACACTAGCGCCGACGGCCCGTTGCCGATTGTCGCGCACCGGACTGCCGGCCACCGGACTGCCGGCCACCGGCCTTTTTCCCCGACGGGCGACGCGGGCCACCGGCAGCAGACCCCGGTTTGCGTGGTTGCTTGCGCTTCAGTCGCTCCGTTCGTTCCTTCAACTCACCGGCCAGCGGCGGCAGCTTGACCGGCGGCAGGTCCACCTGCGCCGCAAGCGTATCCACGGTCGCCTGATCAAGGTCTTTCCACTGGCCCATTCGCAGATCGCTCTCAAGGAAGACATTCGCATAGCGGACCCGTTTCAGACGACTGACCTGGACACCCTGCGATTCCCAGAGTCGCCTTACTTCGCGATTACGCCCTTCCATGATCACAACATGGAACCAGACATTGGCGCCGGCCCCGCCGTATTCCTGTATGTCAGTAAACCGGGCAACGCCATCGTCGAGCTCCACCCCTTCGTGCATCCGTTGCACCATGTCGGGGGTGACCTTGCCCAGCACACGGACTGCATACTCTCGCTCAATCTGCGATGACGGATGCATCAAACGGTTGGCAAGCTCGCCGTCGGTGGTCAGCAACAGTAACCCGGAGGTGTTGATGTCAAGCCGGCCGACCGAGATCCACCGCCCCTGCCCCGCCGGCGGCAGGCGATCGAAGACTGTCGGACGCCCCTGTTGATCGTCGCGGGTACAGACTTCCCCCTCGGGCTTGTTGTAGAGCAGCACCCGCCGGGGTGCTTCGGTGGATACGGGCTGCCCGTCCAGGCTTATCCGGTCCTGTGCGGTCACACGATCGCCCAGACTGGCCGTCAACTCATTGACTGTCACCCGCCCGTCGGCGATTGCCTGTTCCATCTGTCGGCGCGACCCGCAGCCTGCCCGCGCAAGCACCTTCTGGAGCTTTTCAGTCGCGTTGTTCGTTTCCATCGTCATTCTCGTCGTTTCCAGGGTCGTCTGAAGCATCGGTAGCATCGTCCTCATGATCGCTCATGCGAGCCTGCTGTTGCTTCAGTTTCTGTTCGATAATGGCCAATTGCTCGGCCTCGGTCAGATTGCTGCCATCATGTTGTGTGTCGTCAGGCGCACTGTCAGCGTCCGGCGTGGTCTCCTCCCCCTGGTCAGGGTTGCCGTCTTCGCCGTCAGGCACCGTGTTCCAGCCAGACTCGATACTGGCGTTGATCCGGTCGATTTCGCTGAGGTCAGTGCCGGTAAACGCCGGGTCCATACTCCAGTTCTGATCCGCATCAGACAGGTCCGCCCCGCCCTCAGCGGCGTCGGATTCCGATAACTCAGAATGGCTCTCCCCACCGAAGTCGAATTCGGGTTCCAGTTCGGCCAGGGACTTGATCTCGCTCAACGGTGGCAGCTCGTCGAGTGACTGCACACCAAACGATTCCAGAAAACCATCGGTTGTGGCGAACAGCGCGGGCCGGCCGGGTACGTCCCGATAGCCCGCCACCCGGATCCAGTCGAAATCCATCAGGTTCCTGATAATGGTGCTGGCCACAGAGACGCCCCGCACCTCCTCGATCTCGCCCCGCGTTATCGGCTGGCGATAGGCGATCAGTGCCAGCGTCTCCATCATGGCACGGCTGAGTTTGCGGGGTCGTTCCTCCCAGAGCCGGTTCAACCAGGGAGAAAGGCCGGGACGCGTGCGGTAACGAAACCCCCGCGCCGATTGCACCAGCTCAATACCCCGGTCGGCATTCGCCGCTTCCAGCGAATCAAGTGCTGCTCTGACCTGCGCTTCAGTCACTGCCTGCCCCGGATCGAAAAGCTCACTGAGCTGACGCACCGTCAGGGTCTCCGTACTGGCAAACAAAGCGGCGTCGACTACCGCGCGAATACCATCTGCAAACTCGGGTATGGCGTCCATGGACGCGGTATCCGCGTCGGCTGAGAATTCGGCTCCGGTGTCGCCTGCACTCTTCGGGCGTTCAGCATCAGTACTCATTGCAGGCTGTCTTCCCATTGCTCGGTCAGTAATGAATCGGCCCTGGCCAGCAACTGGTCCGGTTCCACACTGGTGCGAATATGAACCGGCCCGCAGGGCTCCGCCTGAATGATATCAATCAACCGCTCTTTACTCAGCTCCATCATGGCCAGAAAATTCACGACCACACCAGCACGACCCTGCTCGGGGTCAAACAGGGCCTGCAGCGTCAGTTGGTCATTCCGCGCAAGTCGCTGCAGTAGCCTTTGCATGAACAGACGTGTCGACAGGGCCTCGCGCTCAATGTGGTGTTCGGTAAACAGGGTTTCACGCTGAAAAATGCGTTTCATGGCAGCGATCAATTCCGCCATATCCACCCCGGGAGCCGCCACTGTGCGCCCCTCGGGCACCGCCTCAAGTCCGGAAGGGAAAAAATCACGACCATCGCGCGGCAACGCGTCGAGGCTCTCCGCTGCCGCCTTGAACTGCTCATATTCCTGGAGCCGCCGGATCAGTTCGGCGCGGGGGTCTTCTTCCTCGCCGTCCTCATTCTCCGGCTGGGGCAGCAGCATCCGTGACTTGATCTCCGCCAGCATCGCCGCCATCACCAGATAATCACCGGCGATATCGAGCTCAAGCTCCTGAATCACCTCCACGTACTGGATGTACTGTCGGGTGATCTCGAACACATTGATTTCCAGAATATCAATGTTCTGCTTTTTGATCAGATACAGGAGCAGATCCAGCGGCCCTTCGAACGCCTGAAGGAAGACCTCCAGCGCCTCCGGCGGAATATACAGGTCATGCGGCAGCTCGGTGACCACCTCACCGAGCACCACGGCAAACGGAAACTCGCCCTGCTCCCGCACATCGCGGCGCAGCGCTGCGAGCCCCGCCGGCCGGCCGGCTGCCGTGTCATCAGACACGAAATGGTTCCGGATCGCCGGTTCCCTCGCGGAGGACCTCCGGCACGTTCTCCAGCAGGCTCACCACGGTGGTCGGTATGAACCCGCAATAGCCACCGTCAATAACGAGATCCACCTGATGCTCCAGCCGGTCGCGTATCTCCTCTGCATCCACCATGGGCTCCTCTTCGCCGGGCAGAATCAGCGACGTGCTCAGCAGCGGCTCGCCAAGCTCTTCCAGCAATGCCCTGGTAATGGGGTGGTCGGGTATACGCAGGCCGATTTCCCGTTTTTTCGGATGCATCAGCATGCGCGGCACTTCGCGTGACGCGTTCAATATGAAGGTATAGGGGCCCGGCGTGTTGTTTTTCAACAGCCGGAACGCGGTATTGTCGACCTTGGCGTAAAGTGACAGCTCCGACAGATCGCGACAGATCAGCGTCAGATGGTGGCGCTCGTCAATATTGCGGATCCGGCGCACGCGCTCCACGGCCTGCTTGTCACCCAGGTGGCAGGCCAGTGCGTAGGCGGAATCAGTGGGATAGGCCACAACACCGCCATTCCTGATGATGGACACAGCCTGCCTGACCAGACGTGGCTGCGGCGTTTCCGGGTGTATTGCGAAAAACTGACTCATAATACCTCCCAAACGGGTTGCGCCGGACTCGGCAACGCGGGCACGGACCCGATACTCAGCCAGTGTTGTTGGTCGCTGTGGAAGTCACTGCCGGAGGACGCCAGAAAACCGAGTTTCTCAGCTTCCCGCACCAACTGATCGCGCAGGTTTCCGTCCAGACCCGGCATCCCGATTTCCATCGCACGTCCACCCGCGTCGGCGAACGCTTCCTGAAGCAACTGCCTTTTGCGACCGGTCAGCCGGTAGCGGTGCGGGTGCGCCAGCACGGCCACGCCACCGGCACCGTTGATCCAGGCGACAACATCCGCCAGATCGGGCCAATGCATCTTCACATCGCCCACTTTGCCAGCACCCAGAAACCTTTTAAAGGCCTGCTGTACGGTCCGGACCTGTCCGGATGCGACCAGGTAATCTGCGAAATGCGGCCGGCCGACAGACTGTGCCGGTGGCTGTCGCTGCAGCCAGTCATGCACGCCCGTGAAGCCGTTCTTTTCCAGCCGGTCCGCGATCAAACGTGCCCGTTGCAGGCGGGCGTTGGCCTGGAACTGTTCTGCCTCCAGGGATTTCGGATGCGCCGGATCGAACCCCAGCCCGACAATGTGAACCGACCGGCCTGCCCAGAGCGCCGACCATTCGACACCGGTCACATAATTAAGACCGACCGCCTGCGCTTTGGCGACCGCCTCAGCCTGTCCGCTCAGAGTGTCATGGTCGGTGATACTGAACCAGTCCAGCCCGCGCTCCACCGCCCGGTCAATGAGCTCTGACACCGACAGTGCACCGTCCGAATGCCGGCTATGGCAATGCAGGTCTACTGCCGCATAGCGACCACGCTCCGCCGGGCGCGCCTCGCAAAGTGCTTCGTTCCGGCCATGGACAGCTACCGACGGGCTCTTTAAACTGTCGTTCCTGATTGCTACGGCCTCCCGACCCAGGATGTGGGCCGAGTATACGCAACATCCGGCGTACACGCACGAATCAGTGCGCGTCGTTTTCGTCATTCCAGCGAGGGTCGACATGTATTATATGATCGTGTCCGAAGATGTTCCTGACAGCCTGCCACTGCGGAAATCCGCCCGCCCGGCACATCTGGCCCGTTTGGAGTCGCTGCGCGAGCAGGGCCGGCTCCTGCTGGCCGGTCCGAACCCCGCGGTGGACACCGAAACCCCGGAAGACGCCGGGTTCACGGGTTCACTGGTGGTAGCCGATTTCGCATCGCTGGCGCAGGCACGCGAATGGGCCGCTGATGACCCCTACGTAGAAGCGGGAGTCTATAAACAGACAACCGTCAAACCCTTCAAGAAGGTGCTTCCCTGATATGCGAACGTTGAACCTCATTGCCGTTCTCCTGTTGTCTCTTGTATTCATGCCAGCATCGGTCGTTGCACAGGATTCGGAGGCCGGCCCCCAGCGCTATATCTCTGACATTCTGCTGGTACCCCTGCGCACCGGGCCATCGATTGAATACCGCATCGTCAATTCCGGGCTGCGCAGTGGCACACCGGTGATACTGCTCGAGAGCGACCCTGAAACCCAGTGGTCTCGGGTGCGTGCCGGCAACCAGGAGGGCTGGCTGCCGACGCGCCATCTCATCGACGAGCCGGTGGCGCGGGAACAACTGGCCGACGTACAGGCTGAGCTTGAAGCGTTGCAGGCCGATTACAGCGCCCTGCAACAACAGTACGACGATCTGATGCAGGAACAGGTGTCCAACGACACACTGTATCAGCAGATTGAAGCAGAGCGCGATGAGGCGCTTGCGGAGCTGGAGCGGGTGCGCGAAGTCTCCGGCGAGGCGCTGGCCATCAACGAGCAGAACGAAGAACTCGCCACCCGGAATCAACGGCTGGAGAATGAGAACGCACAACTGCGTTCGGTCAATGAATCATTGCAGGGAGAGACCCGTGACTGGCGAATGATCATCGGTGGTGGCCTCGTGGCACTGGGCCTTGTGCTGGGCCTGATACTGCCGGTTATCGTCCGCGCCCGTCGTTCCGACGGCTGGGCCTGAGGTTCACCGATGCCCTGGAAGCAGGTCACCATTGAGCTGCCGTATACACCGGACGCGCTGGCTGCCCTGCTTCAGGAAGGCAGCCGCGGGTCCATGTCGCGCTATACCCATCTGGACATCGTCGACTGGGCCCGGCGCTACGCCGATGAGCTACAACACCAGACTCCCCTGCCCGACGAGCTCCTGCGCTGCTGGCAGATTGCCGATGATATAACGCTGCAGTGGGAGCTCCACATTGCCGGCCATTATTCGGTTGAAGAAATGCGCCGGTTTTCTCATGTCGATATTCTGCTGCCCAGACACTTCTTCGACACCTGGCTTTCTCTGTTGAAGGCGCCCTCCGCGCCGGCCGTCTGATCCGAACATGGAATACGCGCACATTGACTGGATCGCAGATGCCCCGTCTGCAGCAGACTACGGCGACATTTACTTCAATCCGGATGACGGCGCTGCCGAATCGGCTCATGTATTCCTGCACGGGAATTCGCTGGAGGCGCGGTTCGCCCGATGGTCCGAGCCCTGGTTCTGTATCGGGGAAACCGGGTTCGGCACCGGCCTCAATTTCCTGCAAACCTGGCGGCTCTGGGAGCAACAGGCAGAACCCTGGCAACAGCTCCATTTCGTATCCTTCGAGAAACACCCACTGCACCCCGGAGACATTCGCCGCAGCCTCGGCCGCTGGACTGAGCTGATACCGAATCGGGACCGATTGCTGCATGTCTATTCGCACCTGGTACCCGGGTGGAATCGTTTTGACCTGGGACGGGTTCATCTCACGCTTTTCATCGGCGATGCGTCCGCGGGGCTGGCCGACTGTGATGCCCGGGTGCATGCCTGGTTTCTGGATGGATTTGCCCCCGGCTGCAACCCGGAACTCTGGCAGCCGGCACTGTTCCGCCAGATAGCGGCCCTCAGTCAGCCGGACACCACGCTGGCGACCTTCACTGTGGCACGGGCCGTGCGGGACGGGCTCCTCGCGGCGGGCTTCGCCCCCGAGCGGGTGCCCGGTTACGGGCGCAAGCGCCACAATCTGAGAGCCCGTTTCACCGGGTTTTGCGGGCCCCGACTGCCGGAGCGGCCAGCAAGAGCGGCTCGCTGGCCCAGGCCCGACCCACAGGCCGGCCGAGTCGGCATCATCGGGGGTGGTCTGGCGGCAGCGGAACTGGCTCCGCGGCTCCGAGCCCGTCGCCTGGACGTCACGGTGATTACCCCGGACGGGCCCGGTTCGGGCGCCTCCGGCAACCGACACGGCGCTGTATACGTCAACCCGGGACTGGAGGCAGACCCACCCACAGCATTCTACGCAGCGGCCCTCAGCTACCGCTGCCGGCACTGGTCAGCCGACTGGCCGGGCAATCAGTGTGGGGTACTTCAGTTACTGTCTGACGAGCGCGCCGAGCGGTTCAGCGGGTTATCGGCGTCACATCCGTTCCATGGCCTGACGCGCTGCGTTAGTGCAGAACAGACCGACGAGATTGCCGGCATACCGGTCGGCCGCCCCGCGCTGTGGATGCCGCACTCGGGCTGGCTGGCACCGTCAGAGTATTGTCGACAGGCTCTGGCGGAGATCCCGTGTTGGCGGGCGGAAATCTCCGCAATTACCCGGGACGGCAACGAATGGTGTGTGACGGCAATGGATGGCTCAAGCCAACGATTCAGCCAACTGATTATTGCCGCCGGCGCCCGGAGCAATCAGTTGCTGCCGGAACCGGGCATTCCATTGCAGGCAATCCGTGGACAGGTTTCGAGCCGCCGTTGCGCGACGCCCCTGAAGTCCGTCCTGTGTGGCGCCCACTATGCGACACCAATCGATACAGACGGCTGGTGGAGCTACGGCGCCACGTTTCACATCGGAGACAACAACGACGACGCCCGGCCAGAGGATGACGAAGCCAACCTGCGGGCACTGGAAGCGCTCGCTCCCGAACTTGCAGAGCAGGCAAGCAGAGCCGCGGACATCGACAGGGCATCACGCGCCGGTATCCGGGTCAACACGCCCGACTACCTTCCGGCCTGTGGTCCCGCGCCGCTGGCCGACGAGCACCTTGAAGCGGGGGGCATGCGGCTCGGCGTCACCACCGACCAGCCTGCCGAGCGCTGGTATCAGCCCGGGCTCTTCGTGCTGACCGGACTGGGTGCCAAGGGCCTGGCCACAGCACCGCTGCTCGCCGAGCACCTGGTATCCCGAATCACCGGCGAACCGTCGCCCATCGGTGTGGCAATGGCGAGCCGGATTCAGCCGGGCCGATTTGCTTTTCGCCGGATCCGGCGCAGCGGGTAGTGTGCTGTTCCTCTGTTGGGGTACAATCGCGCGCTCACAGGATCACGCGGGACAACCCGGAGAACCCATGGCACAACTGTTTGTTGAGGCGCTCAGCGTCATCGATTTCAGCTATCTTCACCCGGAGCGCGGCGTCGTGGGTGAGAGCTGGATTGTTGATCTGACTCTGGACGGCGACCTCAATGCCGAAGGCATGGTCTTTGATTTCGGCCACGTCAAAAAAGTGATCAAGGCGGAAATTGACCGGGATATGGACCATACGTTCGTCGTACCCACACGGTTGCCGGGGCTTTCACTGACCGAATCCGGCAACAGCGTACGAGTGCAGTTCGCACGCCCCGAAGCCGGTGTCATGCTCGACTATCAGGCACCGTCCGAGGCCATAACCCGCATTGACGCGGTTGAGCTTTCGGTGGATATCGCCATACGTCAGATCCGCCAGCGCCTGCGCGCCGCACTGCCCGACAATGTGCGCGATATCGGCATTGAGTGTCGCACTGAAGCCCACAACGAGGCCTACTATCACTACTCGCATGGCCTGAAGCGGCACGCCGGAGACTGCCAGCGAATGATTCACGGTCACCGGTCGAGAATACAGGTCGAGACGGAAAACGGTCGGTGGCGCCAGCAGGAGCGAGCCATCGCCACCCGATGGCAGGACATCTACCTGGTAACCGAAGAGGACATCGTGGGCACCCGGGACTGGTCCGGGATACCCTGCTACGATATGGCCTACGAGGCGGCCCAGGGGCACTTTCGCCTCACTCTGCCGCGTGCCCGCTGCGATGTATTGCCTACCGACACCACGGTAGAGCTGATCGCTGAACACCTGGCCCGACAATGCCGGGGTGAAACCGACAAGCCGGGTACCGTGCGTGCCTATGAGGGCGTCAACAAGGGCGCAGTGGCCGCCTGGCACGCCTGAACGCCATGACTACTCCTTCAGAGATGCGCTGAGACGGATTCAAAATGACCTTGCAATTGTATAACTCGCTGCACAACCGCAAAGAGCCGTTCACTCCCATGGATCCGTCACGGGTGACGCTCTACGTGTGTGGCCCGACCGTTTACAACTATGTGCATATCGGCAATGCACGGCCGGCCGTAGTTTTCGATACGCTGGCCAGGCTGCTTCGCCTGTTGTTCCCCGGAGTCGTCTATGCCCGGAACATTACGGACATTGACGACAAGATCAACAATGCTGCGTTTGACGCCGGCGAAGACATTGCCACCTACAGCCAGCGATTCACCCGGGCCTACCACGAAGACATGGCGGCGCTTCACAACGCGCCACCAGACCTTGAGCCATTCGCGACAGATCATATCGATACCATGATCAACCTGATCGGGCAGTTGATAGATCGCGGTTGTGCCTATGAATCCGGGGGCCATGTGCTGTTCGACGTCACTGCCATGACGGACTATGGCCGCCTCTCGAAGCGCCAGGTTGAGGACATGATGGCCGGTGCCCGGGTGGATGTCGCCGACTACAAGCATCACCCGATGGACTTCGTGCTCTGGAAACCGTCGACCGAGGCCCATGAACCGGGCTGGGACAGCCCCTGGGGATACGGCCGCCCCGGCTGGCACATCGAATGTACGGCAATGATCAAGAAGCACCTGGGCAACACCATCGACATACACGGTGGTGGCCAGGATCTCATGTTCCCACACCATGAAAACGAGATCGCTCAGGGTACCTGCTGTCACGATCATGAAGAAGCCTATGTCCGCTACTGGGTACACAACGGGATGATCAATGTTGATGGCGAGAAGATGTCGAAATCGCTGAACAACTTCATTACCGTCCGCGAGCTGCTCGCCGCGTACCCCGGCGAGCAATTGCGCTGTGCGCTCCTTGCCGCGCAGTACCGGTCCGTACTGAACTGGTCGGACAGCCTGTTACGGCAATCCCGTGATACGCTCGACCGCTTCTACGGCACACTGCGGGACACCGTGCATCTGCCGGAGGTTTCGCTTAGTCAGGGCGAGTTGCTGGCCAGCCCGGTAACCCGGGCACTGTGCGATGATCTCAATACCCCGCAGGCGCTGGCCGAACTTCACCAACTGACGCATCGCCTGCACAGTGGGCAGGAGTCCGACGATGCGCTGGCAACAGCCCGCGCGGAACTGCTCGCGGGTGGCCGGCTGCTGGGCCTGCTTAACCACACACCTGAGGTCTGGTTTCAACAGATCGCCGGGCATTCCGACAGCGCGCTCAGCGCGGCTGACATCGAAGTACTGCTCACTGAACGTGCGGATGCCAAGAAAGCGAAAAATTTTGCCCGCGCCGACGAAATTCGCGATCATCTGACAGCTCAGGGCGTGGAAATACAGGATACGCGTGAAGGCACCCGCTGGCAGTGGCAATAAGCAACGTATTCCGGCCCGGGCTCTTATGGCTCTGGTGCGCGGCTACCAGCGCTTTATCAGTCCGTGGACACCAGCGCGCTGCCGCTTCTACCCGACCTGCTCGCAGTACGCCATTGACGCGATACGCTGGCATGGCAGCCTCAAGGGCAGTTGGCTGGCACTGGTCCGGCTGTTGAAATGCCAGCCACTGCACCGTGGTGGCTGGGATCCGGTACCCGGGACACCGGAAGCCGCCGGCCCCGACCCGACCGAGCCAGACCCGCCCGGGGAAACTGTCAGCAATGCCGATGACTCGCCTGTGAAACCGGCCCCCGACCACGGCCACCGAAAGGAGCCTTCCGATGATTGACGCACAATTACTGAATATTCTCGCCTGCCCGGTGACCAAGGCACCCGTTTACCTGAGTCTGGACCACACCGAACTGGTGTGCCTGGCCAGCCGACTGGCCTACCCGATTCGCGATGACATACCGGTGATGCTGGAACAGGAAGCGCGCCAGATCGGCGAGGCCGAGTACAAACAACTGAAGGAAAAGTACCGGTCATGATCCCGTGGCCGTTAACGGTCTGCAAAGCTCGGGTGATCACTCCCTGATTCGGCCGCTGCACCACCATACCGAAGCCATCAGGCGCGACGCGATACACTGCGTATGAATACATAAACCGCGACACAGGCAAGGAAGAGCGCCCACTGGGGCTGCACCGGCGCTCGCACCAGCGCCACCCAGAGTACCCAGAGAATCGCAAAACTGAGTGCGATAATGAACACGCGGCCGGAACCGCTGCGGCGCCGACAATAGGTGGCCACCATGAGCGGGATACAGAGGGAAATCAGGAAGTTCTGCGCCAGTACATAGCCAAGCGAATCAAAAACGCTTTCCACTCCACGCCTCCGTGCTGCGACAACCCCTTCAGAGATGAGGGTTTTTCAGTATAATCGCGGCCCTGTCGCCAAGCAAAACGAGCGGTTACCTTTTATGCTGGATGCTTCATCACTGTCACAGCTGGCTTCCCTGAAAAACCAGTTCCAGGAAGACAAGGAGCTGCTTCAGGGCACCGTGAGTGGCACCCCGAACCGATACGGTTTCGTGGTGACCGATGAGGCTACCCGGCATTTCCTGCCACCTGATGAAATGAAGCGAGTGCTGCCGGGAGACCGTATCGAGTTCTCCGTTCACGAGGTCGACGGCAAATCTCAGGCGCAGGTGGAGTCTCTGTTGAACTCCGAACTGGGCCAGTTTGTCGGCCAGGTCGTCAGCCGCAAAAACCGGCGCTTCGTGGTCGCAGAACACCCGGGAATGACACGCTGGCTCAGTCTGACCCGAAAATCGGCAGAATCGGCAACCGATGGCCAATGGGTACTGTGTGAGCTCAGTCGACATCCGATCGATGACGGAAAAGCGCTGGCCGCCGTCGTTCGTGTCATCGGTGACAGCGACACGCCCTTCATAGAGCATGAGGTCGCAAAGCTTCGCCATTCGGCACGCAGCGAATTTCCCGACGCGGTAGCGGAAGAAGCCGGCCGGCTCGATCCGGACACCACAGATACCGCTGACTACGTGGATCGCACCGAGCTGCCACTGCTGACCATCGATGCCGCCAGCACCCGGGATATGGATGATGCACTGTATGTCACCGAATCCGACAACGGCTGGCACCTGGTCGCCGCCATTGCCGACCCTACGAGCTATATTGCGGCCGGTTCAGCGATTGACCGGGAGGCGCTGGCGCGCCACAGCAGCAGCTATCTGCCGGGCGAAACACTGCATATGCTGCCGGAGCGACTGTCAGTGGACCTCTGTTCACTGCAGGCCGATCAACGACGGCCGGCTCTGCTGATGGACATATCCATTGATTCAGAGGGTCACCCCGGAGACCCCGCCTTCAGCTTTGGCTGGGTGCGCTCGCGGGCGAAACTCAGTTATGCCGAGGTCAGTGATCTGCTGGAAACCGGAGACCGCTCGGAGACCATAGATCAGGCGGGGCTGGCCGACCAGCTGCGTGAGGCGGACCGGCTCGCCGAGAGCCTGCGTGCCTTCCGCCACCAACACTGCATGGTCATGCCCGATCAACCGGACTTTCGACTGATCCTCAATGAGCGCGGCCACATTGAGCGTATCGAAGAAGAGCCCCGGAATCGTGCCCAGCAAATGGTCGAAGAGCTAATGCTGCTGATCAATCGCAGTGCGGCGCACTATCTGGCGAACCATAATGCGGGGCTGTTTCTGCGTCATTCGGGCTTCCGGCCGGACCAGCTGGAGAACGTACGCGAGACCCTCGCCACCGGGTTTGCCGACGCCGGTGAAACCACCGAATTGCCGGAGGACCTGGCCGATTTTTCCGCCATGCTCCCGGTGCTTCAGGCCGCAGGTCGCCTGGAGTCAATCCCGCTGAGCCGTATGGTCGCCCGTTTTTACCAGCGTGCTGAACTGAGTCCCGAGCCCGGACCGCACTGGGGCCTCGGGTTCGACCGCTATACCACCATCACATCGCCCATCCGTAAATACCTGGATCTGCACCTGCACCGACAGATCAAGGCACTCTGGCGCGGTGAAACGGTGCCGCAGCTTCCCGAGGCGGATCTGACTGCGCTTCAGGCAGCGCAGACGCGCGCCCGTGCGGTTGCCAACTTCACAGAGCAGTGGCTGAAGCTGATTTATCTGGAAAAACAGGAAGGTGCCGAGTTCCTTGGCACAGTGCGCCAGGTGTCTCCGAACGGCTTCTCCGTGCAACTCGATGGCATCGGTATGAGCGGTTTCGTCAACATCCGGCAGTGGCGTGATAACGACGCCGAGTTTGACCCCCTTCGCCAGCGCCATCAATCAGCAACACGCGGTGAATTCAGCCTGAATCAGCGCGTGCGGGTGCGCCTCAGGGCTGTCGACTTTGAGCGGCGCAATATCCAGCTGGACTGGCTGGAGACCCTCGCCTGAACGGTTTGCTAGCGTGCTTTCCGCACATCGGCTGCTCTGGGTTCACCCGTAAACGGGCAGGTAAAGGCGATACGGAGCGAATCCACCTGCAAGAGGTCAAAACGATCGGCACCGTGATCTGCCTCCAGATCGTCTTCATGCCGGTCCAGTGCCAGCGCCAGATCATCCGCCGGTAAATTTTCTCCGGCACCGACAAAGGTAATGCCGAGCTGTGCGCCCCATTCCACCAGCTGCCTCGTATCGCTGAGTGTACTGGTCAGGCACATCAGGCTCGTACCATCTCTCGGCTGATACTTTTCGACCATCAGTTCCGTAATGCCGAAACCGACCGCATCGGCGGCGTCAGCAAGCGTGGATGCCAGTGATTCGGGTGTCCCTCGCCAATCCCCAGTGACGCGGAACCGCAACCGGGTCTGCCAGTCTTCTGTACCCTGTATCTCCTCCAGACCGAGCACAGCACGCTGGTGATGGGCAATCAGCACCACTCCACGCCCCGCGCCGGGCAGGTGCGTCAGAGCCCAGACCGGGCGCTGCTTGTTGAAGGCCAGGGTTACCTGCCGCTCAACACTGTTATGATCACCCCACCAGTCCCCCTGCATGACCATGCCGGCTGGCTTTGACCAGAGGGAATAGAGCGTGTGGTCACTGAGGAGCCTGGATTCGCGCACCACCTGATCCAGTCGTGCCGGGTCGTAGTTGACACCGATCCGGTCCCCGGGACGCAGGTCGGTCATCGCCCGGCGCAAGCGCACCGGCGGCTGCTCACCCCGGAACAGCCAGACGCCGCCCGCCCCCATCAGCTTTTTCAGGCGGGATTTGGACAGTTCGATATTGTCGACCAGAAAATTGATCGCAATCAGCGCGTCCTCGTCTTCCACTTCCAGGGTCACACTGCTTCTCAATTTGATTGCTCCGCCTGAACCATGGATACGCCCATTACGTATAAACTCCGTACAGCGACGAGGGCGTACTATGCGGCGTATTCTGCCTCAATTATTCTGCATCGTCACAGTTGGATTCATGCTGCAACAGGACTCATCTCTATGCGAAAACACCTGATCAGTGCGCTGATTGCGATGATCGTACTGGTATCAGGGTATCTGGGTTATCTCATCATCCTCGACCCGGGCTCCAGTGAGCAGACAAGCAGCTCAGGCAGTGCCCGGAGTTTTTTCCGTGGCTCCGGTGCCCCGACGAGCCTTAATTCTACGGCCCCCTTTGTCAGGACCGAGCCAGCCACGCCCGGGTCTCGCCAACCGCGCCTTCAATTGTTTGGCGAAACCCAGTTTTCCGGCAGTCGCCAGATCGTCAGTGAATTCGCCTCTCGCGTTACCAGCCTTGCGGTATCGGCAGGTGATGCCGTGAACGCCGGCGATTTGCTGGCCACGCTGTCTACCCGTGATCTGGAGCGCCAGTTGCAGCAGGTCGAAAACAGGATTGCGGAACAGGAAGCTGTGATCCGGTCGGAACGTCAGCGGGGAGTTGCCGATGAACAGAATCTTCAGCTTGAGACCGAACTTCTCGCACTGAATCTACAATCACTTCGTCGCGTCGAGGGGCTATCGTCGCGCAACCTGGCATCTGCCGCTGATGTAGAGTCAGCGCGCCGGGCGGTGATTCAGCAGGAACAGTCCGTTGCCAGTAGTCAATTGGCGGTTGATCTGCAGTCGGATGAGTTGGCACGGCTGACGGCTCAATTGGCCGGCCTTCAATCCGAGCGTGAGGCACTCATTGAGGATATTGAACTGGCCACAATACGGGCCCCGGCGACCGGGATCGTGGATACGGTCAACGCCCTGGTAGGTCAGCCTGTCGGTAATGGCACCGCATTACTGACATTGCACCTGACCGAGCCGTTTCAGGTCCGGGTCGGTCTTCCCGTGCGCTACCTCGACCTTCTGAAGGAAGGGTACAGCCTCCCGGGATTCATGTCCTGGCATGGAGAATCCGCAGCACTGAGGCTCAATAGCTGGGACAGTGAACTGGCCAATGGCGCGCTCACTGCCCGATTTGACCTTGTTTCGCCCGGGCGGCCATTGCTTGAAGGTGTGATTGCCGAAGTGGAGCTGCTCTTGCCGGCACAGGATCAGGTTCTGAGCCTTCCCGACAGCGCGGTGTATAACAATACCCAACTGTTTACCGTAGTTGACGGGCAGCTACGTCGGCACTCGGCGGTTGTCCTGGGGCGAAGCGATACCGACAATCACATTCTGGTCCGTGCACCCTCGGTCAATGCCGGAGAACTGGTCATGACGACTCGACTTGAGCGGCCCGATACCGGACTGAGAGTGCGCATTCTGGAATCGGACACGTGAAGTCTGTTCTGAACTACTTTGCCGGGCATCGGGTCGCGGGCAACATCGTAATGTTTCTGACGATTCTGGCGGGCGTTTGGGGGTTCCAGCAGCTCAATTTCCAACTTTTCCCTACCTTCACGTTCAGCGCCGTATCGGTAACCACCGATTGGGACGGTGCCGGACCAGAAGACGTCCATGAGTCCGTCAGTGTCCCTCTCGAAAACGCGCTGTTGGCTCTGCCTGTGGTTCGCGGCACACGGGCTACTAGCACCGAGGGACGGAGCTCCATCCGGGTAACGCTGGCCGACGGCGAAGACCTTGCATCAGTCGAGCAGACGCTACAGGACGCGCTGGACAGTGCCAGCCTGCCCGACAACGCCGAAGCGCCCAGAATTTCACAGTGGCAATTCAGTGAGACCGTGGGCTCCGTCCTGGTATATGGTGATGTCCCCGTGGCCCAACTTTCGGCACTGGCAAGCGACTATGCCAATGAACTGAGAGCACTAGGGTTGTCAGATGTCAGCGTCAATGGTCAAGTCCGGGAGACTCTGGAAATAGTGGTGAGCAGCCAAGACCTCCTGACCTATGGGCTCACACTTGAGTCATTGGCCGCTCAGATACGAGCCCGCAACGTTAATGCGCCGGCAGGATCGCTGGAATCAGACGGCCAGTTGTTGCGCCTTCGGGCAGACGGACAGAGCCGGCAGTTGAATGAACTCGCCAATCTGACGTTGTCGCTGCCCGGTTCGAGTATACGTCTTGGTGACCTGGCACAGTTGCGCGCGGATGTAGGCCGGGACACCGAAATTATCTACCAGGGCCTCCCTGCAGTTCGCATCGACATCTCGCGCAAACCTGACGACAACTCGCTCGCGGTTGCCCGTACCATGACCGAATGGGTCGCCAGTACAGGTCAGCAACTGCCGGATGGTGTTGCGCTGCACACATACCGCGAGAGCTGGCAGACGCTGCAGTCACGGTTGACCATGGTCCTCGGCAACGGGCTGATCGGCATGGTACTGGTTCTGGCTGTGCTGTTCTTTTTCCTGAACACGCGACTCGCCTTTTGGGTGGCAGTAGGTATTCCGGTCTCCTTCCTCGCGACCTTCCTGTTCATGGGCCTGAGCAACATCAGTATCAATATTATTTCCATGTTCGGGTTCATGATTGCTCTGGGTATCATTGTCGATGACGCGATCGTTGTCTCCGAAGACGCCCAGGCCGAGCGAGACAACGGCGCGGACAGTGAGGCTGCAGTGCAAACCGCGATCCAGAGGATGGTTCCCCCCGTTCTCGCTTCATCGCTCACCACACTGGCCGCATTTCTGCCACTGACGCTGGTGGGGGGAAGGTTCGGGAGTCTGATGGCCGACATACCGCTGGTAGTCGCAGCCGCAATCGTGGCGTCGTTGATCGAGTGTTTTATCATTCTACCGGGCCACCTGCGGCACAGCCTGTCGGCGCAGAGAAGAAAGGGCCAATCCCGATTCCGCTACGGCGTTGATCAAGGATTCCGTTACTTTCGCGACCGACTCTTCCGGCCGATAGTGTCACAGAGCATCCGGCACGGACTGATCACAGTGGCTGCCGTATCCGCGGCGATGATGCTGACTCTCGCGCTGCTGCAAAGCGGCCGGGTACCGTGGACTCCGTTTCCGGATATTGAAGGTTCGGAACTGACAGTCCGAGTGAGCTTCACACCGGACTCCAACCCCGAAATATTGATCGGGTACCTGGATCAGGTTGAGCAGGCTCTGCAAGACACCGCGGAGGCGCTGGATTATGATTTTATCGACACATCAGTTGTCAGCATCAGCAGAAATTCACTGGCTGGTCGAATCGATGTTGAAATCCCCCGGACGCCTGACCGGCCATACACCACGGGTGAGTTGTTGCAGGAGTGGCGCTCGCGCATGCCCAATGTACCCGGCCTTGCAAATCTTACGTTCTCGCGGACATGGGGTGGACTCGGCACCGCTGACGTAACCATTCAACTGACTGGCACTGACCTGTCCGCCATGCAGGCGGCCTCATCCGAAGCTCAGGCACGACTTGCCGACTTCGGCATTACGGATATTGAGGATGACCTGCCGACTGGACCGGACCAGTTGAGCTTGAGGCTGTCCGCCCAGGGTGAATCAGCGGGTCTGACACTGATCGAAGTCAGTCAATATCTGAACAACCAGTTACAGGGGCAGACTGTCCAGACGTTCATTGCCAATGGTGAAGAGATCCCGCTCCGGCTGCGGCTGCCCGAGATCGAGACCAGAGACCTCCGGTCCTGGGAGTCACTGCCCTTTCCGCTTGCATCGGGGCAATGGACACCACTGGGCAGCCTCCTCAATACGGACTATCGCACAGGGCTGGAGCGGGTACAGAGCACGGACGGGCGCATGGACATTCAGGTAACCGGTCAGTTTCCGCCCGACGCCGACCGCGGTCTCATGCTCAGTCAGATTGAAAACGAGCTGATCCCTGCTCTCAGGGCCGATACCGGTATTGCCATGGCGCTCGCCGGCGAACGCGAGGAAGAGGCAGAAACCGCGCGCACCCTGATAGTGGCGATGATCGTTGCACTTACCCTCATGTATTTGATCCTGGCCTGGATTTTCAGCGCGTGGACCTGGCCACTCATTGTGCTGGTAACCATTCCATTCGGCCTGGCAGGCGCCTTGTTCGGGCACTGGGTGCTGAACCTGCCACTGTCATTCCTGTCGCTCTTCGGGCTGTTCGGGCTGTCCGGTATTGTAGTGAACGATTCCATCGTTTTGCTGACCTTCTTCCGCCGCCTTCGTGAGGACGGTGTCGAATTGTTCGAAGCGGCGGTAGAGGCTACCTGTCAGCGTCTGCGCGCGGTGCTTCTGACTTCGGTCACTACTATCGCAGGGCTGACACCAATCCTGCTGAATACGTCTCTTGACGCCCAGTTTCTCAGACCAATGGCCGCCGGCCTTGTGTTTGGCCTTGTTTTCAGCACCTTGCTGATACTGCTGCTTGTCCCTACTCTTCTGGTGGGCCTGGAAAAACTGAACCGTTGGTGGAACCGTGCAGCAGAACCAGATTCGGCCATGTGACAATCGGCCCTGTAAGAAACGGGGTGACACAGTAATCGTAACAACTCCCGTCCCCCCTGGGGTGCGCATAGTCGTCATTCTGTTGGCCGCAATCCTCTCAGGGTGCGCGGCCATCAGCACCGGCCCCGCTCCGCCTGTGCCGGATATGGCTCAATCCTGCCATGCGCACCTTATGGACCGTATCAGCGAAGACACCTACCGCAGCCATACTGTCCACTATCGACCCGACAATCAGCCCTACTTTGTGTTCAATCGCTGGCTCGCCGGGTTTTCACCGGCCGAACTGAGCCCACAGGCGAGGAGCGACTGGCAGGCGGCACTGGTTGACCAGAGCTGGCAGCATCTGGAACCGCTCGAAAAGACCACGCGCGGCGAGGCGAGCGAACAGAGCCGTCGCTGTCTGGTGACGGTCGCCATGAGCCTGCCGGTCGACACGTGGCAGGTTTATGCCGAAACCGCCCGGGCCCATGATCATTACCGGGAATGGCAGCGCTGGGTGGGCCTGTACCCCCTTTCCGCGTGGTTTGTCGAACGCCGGATCCGGGCTGAACAGGCCGAGTGGCGCGCAGACTATGGTGGGCCGTTCGAGGGTGAAGCTCTGGAATATCAGCCGCTTGACCGCACCGCCGATACCACCGGCCCCGAGGAGCACGAAGCGTGGCTCAACACGGCCTACCGGGACAGCCCGCTCGGCGTACCCCGTCTGACGCAGGCTCAACTGGACCGCCTGTTTGTATACCACGCGCCCAGTATTGCCGTGCAGCAGACCTCGCCGGCCGACCGGCTGAGCGGTGTGTCCTACAACGGAGAATCGGTTGAGGCGGCACCGGAGCAACCCACGCTCTACACCAGTACTCACTATAACCGGTGGCGTGGTCGTTACCTGCTCCAGCTGAGCTATACTTTCTGGTTTCCCGAACGGCCGAAAGACAGCGCGCTGGACCTGTATGGCGGCCGCTGGAACGGCTTGACCTGGCGGGTAACGCTCGATGAATCCGGACAGCCACTGCTCTATGAAAGTCTTCACAACTGCGGCTGTTACCACCAGATCTGGCTGCCGGACCACCTGACGCTTGACCCTGGAATCGAAGGTGAGGTGCCTCTGGTTCTGCCTCTGGACTGGCACGGTCGGCCGAGGCTCACTCTGGTGAGCGGTGCACACTATATCCGGAACGTCGATGCAGTCGGTTCACGGCCGGCCATTACACTTTCAGATCAGCGCACCTACCAGCTCGCTCCCTATCAAATATTACTTGCCCTAGAAAACGGGACCGGGCAAGGAGCGGACTACGGGCGGCTGTTCCAGCCTGACGGGCTGGTCGAGGGCTCCGCCAGGCTGGAGCGCTTCGTGCTCTGGCCATTCGGAATTCCGTCGCCGGGCGCCATGCGACAACTGGGTTCACACGCCATTGCTTTCGTCGGCCGCCGCCACTTTGACCAGCCCGATCTGCTCGAAACCTTGCTGGTTACTTCACCCGCTCCGGATGGTCTGCCAGAAGCAGAGGCCCACGCTGAGCAGCACTGAGCCTCAGCCGGTCAGCCGTTCTCTTTGCTACCGGGTTTTGTTGCCGCACCGTTCCGGTCCAGAAAATGACTGAGCATGTCCATAGGCAGCGGGAACACAATGGTTGAGTTCTGCTCGCTGGCAATATCATTCAGCGTCTGCAGGTAGCGCAGCGTGATGGCGTTAGGGCTCTGGGCCAGTACATTGGCCGCCTCCGTCAGACGCGCCGCAGCCTGGTGTTCGCCCTCAGCGTGAATCACCTTCGCCCGCCGGGCACGCTCCGCCTCTGCCTGCTGTGCGATCGCCCTGACCATGCTCTCGTCGATATCCACGTGCTTGATCTCGACGTTGGTGACCTTGACGCCCCACGCATCGGTGTGTTCGTCAAGAATCTGCTGAATATCCTCGTTCAGCTTGTCCCGCTCGGCCAGCATCTCGTCCAGTTCGTGTTTGCCCAGCACCGAACGCAGCGTGGTCTGGGCCAACTGGCTCACTGCATCGAAAAAGTGCTCCACATTGATGATCGCCTCTTTCGGGTCGACCACGCGGAAGTAGACCACAGCATTGACCCGCACCGATACGTTGTCCTGACTGATCACATCCTGCGCCGGCACGTCCATGACCACAACGCGCAGGTCGACACGCTCCATGGTCTGAATGAAGGGAATAATGATCACCAGCCCGGGTCCCTTCACCTTCTGGTAACGGCCGAGCAGAAAGACGACGCCGCGTTCGTACTCCCGCAGGATCCGGATCGCGTAGATCAGCAGGACGACAAGTAATACGACAAGCACACTCAACGCATAGAATCCGAACATAATCAGGCCCTCTCGGTTGTCGATGGGTCGGCAGGCGCCACATGCAGTGTCAGACCGTCCTGCCGGGTAACGGTTACTGACTGTCCCTCTGAAAGCGGTTGATCGGCCACAGCACGCCATCGTTCCCCGCGCACCATGACCTGAATATCGCCCTGTACACCGCTTTGGCGTACGGTGCCGACCAGGCCAACCATGGCCTTTTCACTGGCCGGTCGTGGCATGCGTGCCGACCGGGAAACTGCATAAATCAGATAGAGCATGGCCACACCGCCGACCAGACCAACCGCGGCGATGATCTCGTACGAAATGGCTATACCCGGGATATCACTGTCGATCAGCATGACCGACCCAAGCAGCATGGCCACCAGGCCACCGATGCCCAGAACGCCGAAGCTGGGCATGAAGGCTTCCGCGGCCATCAATATTGCACCAAGCGCAATCAGCGCGAGACCGGCGTAATTCAGCGGCAGCATCTGTAAGGCATAGAGCGCAATGAGCAGACTGATCGCGCCCACAACCCCGGGAACCAGGGCTCCGGGGTTATACCCCTCCAGGATCAGGCCGTATATACCGACCAGCAGCAGGATATAGGCAATCTGCGGGTTGGTGATCAGACTGAGCAGCTCGTTGCGCCAGTCCGGTTCGTAGTGGCGCACGGGCAGGTCGGCTACATTCAGGGTCTGCGTGCCCTGCTCCATGCGGACGGTGCGGCCATCCGCCTGCGCCAGCAACTCCTGCAGGTCACCGGCCACGATATCGATGACATTCTGTTCCAGCGCCGCTTCTGCGGTCAGGCTCACGGCTTCGCGCACCGCCTGCTCCGCCCAGTCAGCATTGCGGCCATGGCGCTCGGCGAGCCCACGAATGTAGGCCACGGAATCATTGATGACTTTTCTTTCCATGGCGGAGCCAGACCCGCCGGTTTCCGACGGCTCGCCGCCGTCACCGTCCGGTTGTCCGTTTTCCTGACTCCCGGATTCCTCGGCCGGCGTTTCGTCCGTGCCCGGCGCATCCTGTTCGCCGCCGCCGATATCACCCCCACCC
Organism: Natronospirillum sp.; assembly: GCA_965602035.1. Lineage (GTDB taxonomy): Bacteria > Pseudomonadota > Gammaproteobacteria > Pseudomonadales > Natronospirillaceae > Natronospirillum. The sequence goes on from OZ271919.1 coordinate 943,454, forward strand.
ATCTGTACCGGAGTGGCCGCCCCTAGATTGGTCGTGGGCGCCATAGCGGCTATATGGCTCCCGTAGAGCATATAGGTGCCGGCACTGGCCGCTCTGGAGCCGGCAGGATAAACAAACGTGGCCACAGGGACGGATGAATTCAGGAACATTCCGATGATGTCCCGTGTGGCGGCATCAAGCCCACCGGGTGTGTTCAACTCGATCACCATGAGTTCCGCACCGGCGCCTCGTGCGTCCTCAAACCCACGCTCCAGGTAATCCGTAGTGGCCGGCCCGATGGCCCCATCCACGACGAAACGGGCCACATGCGGATCGTCGGACTGAGCTGACGCGGTCAGCAGCAAACCTCCGGCGACGGCCAGCAGAGCGACGCTGCGTCGAACCGGTGACCACGCCGATCGCAGTATGCGATTGGGTACCATGCAGATCAGACCTCTTCCTGTCTGGTACAGGAAATGACGTTAAACTGCTCTGAATATAGTAACCACGCAGAGCAATTGCCACTCGCCCGGGGTTCAGACCGCAAGTCATCTGGTGAAAAAGTGGAAGCGATTTCTTGATATACCCCGGTTCTTTTGCCATTCTGAATTTGACCGGAGGGATTGGCTCACCCACGAGGGATTGGTCGGGTAGCAATAACAGACGTTATACCGGAGTCCCGGAGCAGGTGGACTGATTCTCTTCTCGACATACGAATGCAACGACCTGTGTGAAACGTACAGGCTGCAATGGCCGGTGCGTATTTCGTGCAAAAGTTGTGAGAAACGAGAAACAGGGGTTCCAACCTCCTAAGACAACGAGGGTCAAAACATGACGTTGAAAACACTACTGAAAACTTCTTCCATATCAGCCCTGGCTGCGGCCATCGGCATGGCGTCGTTCGCCCAGGCTGACACCTGGCGTCTGGCGCACGAAGAGTACGAAGGTGACGTTCAGGACGTCTATGCCTACGACTTCAAGGAATACATCGAGGACAACTCGGACCATACCGTTCAGGTATTCCGGTTCGGTGAACTCGGCGAGTCCGACGACATCATGGAGCAGACGCAGGCCGGTATCCTGCAGTTTGTAAACCAGTCGCCCGGCTTTACCGGCGCGCTGATTCCCGAAGCGCAGATCTTCTTCATTCCGTATCTGCTGCCCACTGACCAGGAAACCGTCATTGAATTCTTCAATACCAGTGAAGCGATCAATGAGATGTTCCCTGAGCTCTACGCGGAACAGGGTCTTGAGCTGTTGCAGATGTATCCGGAGGGCGAGATGATCCTGACCACCGATGAGCCGGTCCGGTCGCCCGAAGACCTCCAGGGTATGAATATCCGGACCATGACCAACCCGCTGCTGGCCGAAACCTATGAGGCCTTCGGCGCGTCTCCGACACCGTTGCCTTGGGGCGAAGTCTACGGTGGTCTGCAGACCGGCATCATCGACGGCCAGGAAAACCCGATCTTCTGGATCGAGTCCGGCGGCCTGTACGAAGTATCACCGAACCTGATCTTCACCGGGCACGGCTGGTTTACAACCGCCATCATGGCGAATCAGGACTTCTATGAAGGGCTGAGCGCCGAAGACCAGCAACTGGTTCAGGAAGCGTCTGACTATGCGTATGAGCGTATCCTCGAGCACATCGACGGGCTCGCTGACGAAGCACTGCAGACAATTCTGGATTCCGACACCGACGTCAACGTTATCCGTCTGACTGAAGAAGAAATCCAGGCTTTCCGCGACCGTGCTCCGCAGGTTGAGGACGCGTTTGTTGAAATGACCGGTGATAGCGGTGAAGAGCTGCTGAACCAGTTCAAGGAAGATCTTGAGGAAGTCACCTCCGGCGGCATGTAATGACGTACGGTGGTAGTTTGAGAGGGTCTGCGCCGCGCAGGCCCTCTCGCTTCATAAAAAGAAAGGGAGCGACAACGCATGTCCGAAGAACAACCTTCCGAGCGGTCGGTCAAGTCTACTCTCCCGGGCCCCCTCGGCGTTATTGATAACCTGCTGGCGCGCATTGAGTCCACTCTGCTTGCGGTCGGCGTGTTATTAATGGCGATCAACACCGTAACCAACGTAATTACCCGATTTGGTTTCGGTGTGAGTCTTCAGACCACCGAAGAAATCAACCGCATTCTTATCGTACTGATTACCTTTGCCGGCATCGGCTACGCGGCCAGGCACGGGCGCCACATACGCATGTCGGCCATCTATGACGCATTGCCTGCCGAAGCCCGGCGCTGGCTCATGGTGGCCATGTCCGCCATTACCGGAACCGTGGTTCTGCTGCTCGCGCTCTGGTCTGTGGAATATATCGTCACAAATTATGAGAGCGGCCGTGTATTGCCCGTAACACGGGTTCCGATCTGGACGATGTATGTCTGGGTGCCCATTGGTCTGACGGTCACCGGCGTGCAATACTGGCTGACCGCGATCAAGAACATCACGACTAAGGACGGTAACGTGTATCTGTCTACAGCCGTCACCGACGATTACGAAGAAGACGAAGTCGGCGGGCTGTAAAGCCGCCTGGAATCCGGAGGAAAGCTTCCATGGCAACAATAATGATCGCCACCATGATCGGGCTGCTGCTGCTCGGTTTCCCTATGATGGTGCCTCTGACGGTAGGCGCCATTATTGGCTTCTACATGACCTTCAACGGGTTCGGGCAAATGGGCACCATGATTCAGCAGATGATGGGTGGCATACGCCCGGCGTCGCTGATTGCGGTACCCATGTTCATTCTCGCTGCTGACATCATGACCCGAGGGCAATCGGCCCAGCGTTTGATTAACATGGTTATGGCCTTCATCGGCCACATCAAGGGCGGCCTCGCCGTCAGTACCGCGGCATCCTGTACGCTGTTCGGCGCTGTTTCGGGCTCTACCCAGGCAACAGTGGTGGCCATCGGCTCACCGCTGCGCCCCCGTATGCTGAAAGCCGGCTATAAGGACCCGTTCTCACTGGCACTCATCATCAACGCCAGTGACATCGCGTTTCTGATCCCGCCAAGCATCGGCATGATTATCTACGGGGTTATTTCCGAGACCTCTATTCGCGAGCTGTTCCTGGCAGGCATCGGGCCGGGTGTCATGATTCTCGCGATGTTCTCCGTTTACTGCATCATCTACGCCTACGTGATGAAAGTGCCCACAGAACCGAAGTCAGATTGGGGGGAACGCGGACGCGCCGTCCTTAACGCCCTCTGGCCTCTCGGCTTCCCGGTATTGATCGTGGGCGGGATCTATGGCGGTATTTTCAGCCCGACTGAAGCGGCCGCCGCCTGTGTTCTCTATGCGGTCTTTCTGGAGTTTGCGATCTTCCGCTCTCTGACTACGGTCGATATCTACAAGATTTCCAAATCGACCGGCCTGATTACGGCCGTGGTGTTCATTCTTGTCGCCGTCGGTACCGGTTTCTCGTGGATCATTTCGTTCGCCCGTATCCCGCAGAATATGCTCGATGCCATCGGCATCATGCAGATGGGGCCGAACGGTGTCCTGATCACCATCGCCATCGCGTTCTTCATTGCCTGTATGTTCGTCGACCCGATCGTCGTCATTCTGGTGCTGACTCCGATATTCGCGCCGGCGATCGAGGCAACCGGCCTGAACCCGGTTCTGGTGGGTATCATGATCACATTGCAGGTAGCGATAGGGTCGGCCACGCCGCCGTTTGGCTGTGACATATTCACGGCCATTGCGGTGTTCAAACGACCGTACTGGGAGGTGATCAAGGGTACGCCACCCTTTATCCTGATTCTACTGACAGCAGCTGGTCTGCTCGTGGCATTCCCGCAGATTGCCCTGTTCCTGCCGGAACTGGCCTTCGGCTGACGCCGGTGCCGCGATCGCACGGACCCCGGAGCGCATTGCCGACCCGGGGTTTTTTTTGGCCTGCCGAACGCCTCTCAGGGTCAAAGCCGTCGGCGATGACTGGACTCGCTGTCCGGTTCTGTTATCTTGACAGTCTGACGACGTTCAATAAGAAGGAAAAGCGTCATGATCGCACAGGTCGTTGCCACCATCGCCGTGCTGCTCTCGCTGATCTTCGGCAGCCTTTCGGGCTGGTTGTATTACGAGCAGAGTCAGACTACCGAGGCTGTAGAGGACCAGTCCGATGAAATACAGTCTCTGGAAGCGGAATTGCGTGCGGTGTCGCAGGAGCGCGATTCCCTCGAACGCGAATCGAGTCGACTGTCGTCGGATCTCGAGTCACTCCGGACCACGCGCAATTCGCTGACCGGTGAAATCGATACACTGGAAAGCGACCTGTCTGCCGCACGGGAACAGGCCAATACGCTGGAATCCCGACTTGCCGATACGGAATCCACCCTGTCTCAACGCAATGAGGCGTTGGCACAGCTCCGTAACGAGACCAGCGAGCAGGCTGACAGAATTCAGCAGTTGGAAGCTGAGCGCGACAATGCCGCCCGTCGCATCGAAGAGCTTGAGCAGCGCCTTGCCGAAAGCACCGGGCAGATCGAGACACTCGAAGCCAGGCTGCAGGAAACAGGACAGGCGCTTGAGCGCACCGAGCAATTGCTGGCCGATAGCCGAGATGATCTTGAGGCCGCCGAAACCCGTGTGGCAGATTCAGCGGCACAGATTGAGCGGCTGAACAGTGCGCTGGCAGCGACACAGACCGAACTGGGCGATGTCAACGCACAACTGTCAGGCACCGAAACCGCCCTGACCCGGCAACGTCTCATTTCCGCAGGTCAGGCGAACCGCATTGGTGAACTGGCGAACGACAACAGCGACCTGTCCGAGCGCCTGGCCAGCGAGCAGGCCGCGCATTCGGATACTCTGGAGGAATTGGCTGACACGCAGGACGCTCTGCAATCGAGCGAGCGCAGCCGTCAGCAATTGATCAGCCGGCTGAGCGGTCGGGATGAAACCGTCAGTGAACTTGAAAACCGCCTGACGCGTGAGCAAGCCGCGCTCAACGAACTACAGCGCCAACTGAGCCTCGCAGAATCAGAACAGCAGCAGCTGATTCAGCAGATGGACGATGGTGCAACCGTGATCAAGCTCCCCGAGCGGATCCTGTTCAGCACAGGGTCTGCGCGGCTTAACCCGGAAGCCGACAGCACACTGGCCGACGTTTCGGAAGCCATCGCCAGTTTCCCGGACTACAACGTCGTCGTGATCGGCCATACGGACGCGCGGCCCATTGGCTCCAACCTGCAGACCGTTTACCCCACCAACTGGGAACTGAGTGCCGCCAGGGCTTCCGCCGCGGTGCGTCGGCTCGTGAGCCTGGGCGTGCCGTCTGATCGCCTGGAAGCCACAGGTGTCGCAGATACCCAGCCGCTGGTGGAGGAAGTCGATGAGGAGACGCGCCGGCTTAACCGACGCATAGAAATCGTGCTCGAGCCGAGGTTGGAGGTAACCACCCTCGACTGAGCGCAACAGGTTAAAACTGTACCCAGCTACATGTAGGCGTGTTCGGTGTTGGTATGATCCGTTACATCGCGGATGCCGCCGAGGTCCGGCACACGCTCCATCAGGGTTGTTTCTACGCCCTGCTTCAGGGTGATGTCGACCGCACTGCAGCCCTGGCAGCCGCCGCCGAACAGCAGAACTGCGACATTGCCCTCGGCCATTTCCACCAATGACACCTCACCACCGTGAGACGCCAGGCCCGGGTTGATCTCAGTCATCAGCACGTAGTTCACGCGGTCCTTGAGCGGGCTGTCTTCCGACACCTTGGGCATTTTGGCGTTCGGGGCCTTGATGGTCAGTTGCCCGCCCATCTGGTCTTCCTGAAAATCCACTTCTGCCTCTTCGAGATACGGCAGGCTGTTTTCTTCCAGGAACACCCGGATGTGGTCCAACTGAATTTCCTCGTCGGTTGCCGCCTCCTCTCCGGGCCGGCAATACGCCAGACAGGTTTCCGCATACTTGGTACCCGGCTGGGTTACAAACATGCGCACTGCCATGCCCTCGACATTCTGTCGTTCCAGCAGGCTGGCCAGATATTTCTGAGCGCTCTCGGAAACTGTGACAACTGAACTCATAAGTCGGTTTCCTGTTCAAACGAATCCCGTAAATGTGCCGGTATTATAACGAACGAATCCTCGCAACTAAATACCCTACCAAAATACTCAATTATTCGGCGCTGCCCCATACAGTGACGGCCCTGATTTGTTATACTGCCAGGCGCAACCCAGCGAATGAGTGAGACTTCATGACACAGCGTCAACAGCGACTGCAGACCCTCCACCAGGCCGTGAAAGACCGGATTCTGATTCTGGACGGTGGCATGGGGTCGTTGATCCAGTCTCATCAATTGGACGAAAAGGATTACCGAGGTGACCGGTTTGCGGATTACCCCAGTGATCTGAAGGGCAACAACGATCTGTTGTCCATCACCTGCCCGGACGTGGTTCGTGGCATTTATCGCGCCTATCTTGATGCCGGCGCGGACATCATTGAAAGCAACACCTTCAACGCCACACGCATTTCCCAGGCTGACTACGGCCTGGAGGATCTCGTCTACGAGTTGAATTTGCAGGGCGCTGCGCTGGCGCGCGAGGAAGCTGACCGCAAGACCGCCGAAACCCCGGATAAGCCGCGCTGGGTTACCGGTGTTGTCGGGCCGACCAGCCGCACGCTATCGCTCTCTCCGGACGTCAATAACCCCGGCTATCGCAATGTAACTTTCGAGGAACTGGTCGAGAACTACGAAGAAGCTGCACAGGGCCTGATTGATGGCGGCGTCGACCTGATTCTGATCGAAACCATCTTCGATACCCTGAATGCCAAGGCGGCGATCTACGCACTGCAATCGCGCTTTGAAGCCAACGGCTTAGAGCTGCCGATCATGATTTCCGGCACCATCACCGATGCGTCGGGCCGCACCCTGTCCGGTCAGACCACCGAGGCATTCTGGTACTCGGTGAAACACGCGAAGCCGTTTTCAGTGGGCCTGAACTGTGCACTCGGCCCGGAAGAGCTGCGGCCCTATCTCGAGGCGCTGTCCAATATCGCCGACACCTGGGTATCGGCACACCCCAACGCCGGGCTGCCGAACGAATTCGGCGAATACGACCTCGGCCCGAAAGACATGGTAAAAACCGTCCGTGATTACGCGGCCAGCGGTTTTGTGAATATTGTCGGCGGCTGCTGCGGCACCACACCGGAGCACATCCGCGAAATCTGCGACGCAATGGCCGACTACCCACGGCGCAAGATCGCACAGCCCGAACCCCGGCTGCGGCTCAGCGGGCTGGAGCCCTTTGTCGCAACCGATAATATACTGTTCATCAACGTCGGCGAGCGCACCAATGTGACTGGTTCCGCCCGTTTCCGCCGGCTGATCAAGGAAGAGCAGTTCGACGATGCCCTCGACGTCGCCCGCGACCAGGTCGAGAACGGCGCCCAGGTCATCGACATCAACATGGACGAGGGCATGCTCGACTCGAAGGCAGCCATGACCACCTTCCTCGACCTGGTGGCCTCAGAGCCCGATATCAGCCGCGTGCCGATCATGCTCGACTCCTCGAAATGGGAGATTATCGAGGCCGGCCTGCGGCACACGCAGGGCAAGGCGATCGTCAATTCGATATCGCTCAAGGAGGGCGAAGAGTCGTTCCTGCATCAGGCCCGGCAATGTCTGCGTTATGGTGCCGCCGTGGTGGTCATGGCGTTCGACGAGGACGGCCAGGCAGACACGCAGGCCCGCAAGACCGAGATCTGCCAGCGCAGCTATCACCTGCTGACGGGCATCGGGTTTGCGCCCGAGGACATTATCTTTGACCCCAATATCTTCGCCATCGCCACAGGGATTGAGGAACACAACAATTACGCCGTGGACTTCATTGAAGCCACGCGCTGGATTCGCCAGAACCTGCCACATGCCTCCGTCAGCGGCGGTCTGTCGAACGTGTCGTTCTCATTCCGGGGTAACGATGCGGTGCGTGAGGCCATACATTCCGTCTTCCTCTACCATGCCATCAAGGCCGGCATGAACATGGGTATCGTCAACCCGGGTCAACTTGTGGTGTACGACGAAATACCTGAAGAGCTTCGCGTGGCGGTGGAAGACGTGGTGCTCAATCGACACGAAGACGCCACTGAGAACCTGCTCGAACTGGCAGAGCGCTACCGGGGAGATGGCCAGACCAGCAAGCAGGAAGACCTCGCGTGGCGGGACGAGGAAGTCAACAAACGCATTGAGCATGCTCTGGTCAAAGGTATTACCCAGTACATTATCGAGGATACCGAGGAAGCCCGCCTGAAAGCCGACCGGCCGATCGAAGTGATCGAAGGGCCACTCATGGATGGTATGAACGTTGTGGGTGACCTGTTCGGCGCCGGCAAGATGTTCCTGCCCCAGGTCGTGAAATCCGCCCGCGTCATGAAACAGGCGGTGGCTCACCTCATCCCCTACATCGAAGCGGAAAAGACCGCCGCCAGCAAGCCCAAGGGCAAGATTCTGATGGCAACGGTGAAGGGTGACGTGCACGACATCGGCAAGAACATTGTGGGCGTCGTCCTGCAATGTAACAACTTCGATGTCATCGATATGGGGGTCATGGTTCCGGCGGAAAAGATTCTGCAGACCGCGCGCGACGAAAAGGTCGACATTATCGGCCTGAGCGGCTTGATCACGCCCTCACTGGATGAAATGGTGCACGTTGCCCGTGAAATGCAGCGGCTTGATTTCCATGTCCCGTTGCTGATCGGTGGTGCCACAACATCCAAGGCGCACACCGCCGTGAAAATCGAACCCCAGTACCAGAATGACAGCACGGTCTATGTCTCCGACGCCTCCCGGGCGGTATCAGTGGCCGCGCGCCTGCTCAGCGATACGCAGAAGCCGGCTTATCAGGAAGAGCTGAAGGCCGAGTACGACAAAGTGCGCACGCGGAACAAGAACCGCAAGGCAAAGGCCATGATCAGTTACCCCCAGGCTATTGAGAATGGCCTGGCGCTTGATTTCAACCAGTACCAACCCGAGCGGCCAAACAAACTGGGTGTCCACACCCTGAAGCGCTATCCGTTGCGGGATCTGGTGCCCTACATCGACTGGACACCGTTTTTCAGCACCTGGGAACTGCATGGCAAGTACCCGCGCATACTGGACGACCCCAAAGTGGGTCCGGAAGCGCGGAAACTGCTGGCCGATGCCGAGCAGATGCTGGAAAAGCTGGTCTCGGAGGAACGACTGGAAGCCAACGCCGTGTTCGGCCTCTGGCCCGCCAACCGTACCGGGCCGGATACCGTAACCCTTTATGCGGACGATGATCGCCGCACGGTGTTGAAAGAGCTGTATCATCTGCGCCAGCAACAGCAGAAGCCGGAAGGCCGCCCCAACCTCTCGCTGGCCGACTATGTGGCACCGGAAGGCACGCGCGACTACATAGGCGGCTTTGTGGTAACCGCCGGCCTGGGCGCTGAGGACATTGCCGCCGAGTATGAAGCCGCCAATGACGATTATAACAGCATCATGGTCAAAGCCCTGGCCGACCGGCTGGCCGAGGCGTTCGCCGAGAAGCTGCATGAAATGGTCCGTCGCGACTACTGGGGCTATGCACCAGATGAGCAGTTGAGCAACGAAGAGTTGATCAAGGAACGCTACCGGGGCATTCGCCCGGCACCCGGCTACCCGGCCTGCCCCGACCACACCGAAAAGGCCACGCTGTTCGAATTGCTACAGGCGCCGGAGAGCGCCGGTGTTACTCTCACCGACGCCTATGCCATGATGCCGGCCGCAGCGGTCAGCGGCTTTTATTTCAGTCACCCCAAAGCCGATTACTTCGGCCTGGGCAAAATCGAGAAAGATCAGGTGGCAGACCTGGCACGCCGTAAAGGTATGCCTCTGGAAGATCTGGAGCGCTGGTTAAGCCCGGTGCTCGCGTACGACCCCTTGCCCGCCTGATCGAAGGAGACGAACAGAATGGCCAGTCACAGTGAACAGCACCGGAAGCACAGCGATGGTGAGCGTAAACGCCAGCCTACGTATGGCCAGACCATACGCAGCGTGCTCGCCGCGTTTCTGGGTGTGCAATCAAGGAAAAACTGGGAAAAAGATATGGAATCGCCGTCACCGGCGCGTTACATGGTGGTGGGAACGGTGCTCGGCTTCGTGCTGGTTGGCCTTCTGATCGGCATTACCTGGTTTGTAACCAGCCAGCTCAGCCCATAGTCAACATGGGGAGATACACAGGCAGAGCATTGCGCTCTGCCTGACTCATTCAGAGACCGGCAACCCAGTAGATAGCTGTTGCCGAGAGAATCAGCACGATCGCCGCCGCCGCAATGGCGTCCGCCTGTGAATCTGAAAAACGTGATGGTTTTGCCATATTTCAATTCCCCCGGGGAAAAAATCTGTCGTCAAGACGGGCAGTCTTGATCTGAGCTGTATGGTAGCGGCCTTTGAGTTGGCGTCAAGTGCCGGTTGTGCGCTAGTGTGCTGGCTAAAGACCTGAAAAGGCTAAAAGAACAACACCGAGGACACCTGATGACGCAGACCACTGTTCCTTTCCGCATGCCATCGCTCCGCCTGTACCGGGCCATTGGCCGGATCCCGGGGCTACAGCGCTCCTTCAAGGCAAAAGTACTGACCATCGCCTTTCTGGGCACACACGTACCGCTGCTGACCATACTGGCCTATTTCATTGTTCAGAATGCCGCTACGCAGGCTATGGCCATTCAGGTATTACTGGTGGCGCTGCTGGCCACGCTGATCGGCACCGGCATTACATTGGGCCTGCTCTATGTGCTGCTGCGTCCGATTTCCGTCACGCTCCGCCTGCTCAGTGATTTTGAATCAGAGCACCGGGTGCAGCCCATTCGGGCCGAGCTCACCGACGAAATGGGCGACCTGATCAACGGGACGCATGGCACCCTGCGTCAACTTCAGAAACACCTGGATCATATTGCCACGCACGATGCCGCCACCGGCGCACTGAACGAACAGGGGCTGCGCCGGCATTATGAAGCCCATGTAAAGCCGGAATCGCGGGGCACTACCCTGCTGCTCTGTCGTATTCATAACCTCGGAGAACTGGAGGTTTCGTTATCCTCGGAGCAGATGACCATCGTGCGGCGCACGCTGCTCGACCGGTTGCGGCTGCACCTGCCGGCTGACAGTGCGTTTGCGGTTCGCGGCCGTGGCCAGATGGCGGCACTGCTGAATGAGAAGGCGGGTGACGAGCTGTACTCTAATCTGGACAGCCTGCTCGCTGACGTGACGGTGCCTCTGCAGATCGGCCATACCCGTTACGACCTGATCTGCGTACTCGGTATCGCATCGCAGACAGACGCTCCCGACAGCCTCGACCCGCTGCTCGCCGCGGCCGAATCTGCGGTATTGCAGGCACGTGAGAAAAACCGGTCGAACTGGGCGCTGGCCTCGGACAGCAGCGAGGCGCACCGTGAGCAGGTTGCGCTGGCGTTCGAGCTTGATCAGGCGATACGGGACGGCGAGCTCTACCCTGCCTATCAGGCAAAAATCGACGTCAACACGGGCACCGTCATCGGGGCCGAAGCGCTGATTCGATGGCGCCATCCGGAGCGGGGGCTCATCACGCCGAATCAGTTCATTCCCATGGCAGAACGCACCGGCAAGATCATCGAGCTTGGACAATTCGTACTGGAAAAGGCCTTACAACAGGCGATGACCTGGGCCGAACAAGGACACCCGATCAGTGTGTCGGTCAACCTTTCGGCGGCACAGGTAACTTCACCCGGCATTGTTGATGCCGTCGCCAACACCCTGGCCCGTTACCCGGTGCCGCCCGAACGGCTTGAGCTGGAAATCACTGAAACCGGCCTGATGCACCAGACCGCCGAAGCCCGGCAGATTCTGCTGCAATTGCGTGAATTGGGCGTGCGGATTTCTCTCGACGACTTCGGCACCGGCTATTCATCACTGAACTACCTGGCAAGCCTGCCGGTGGACTGCGTCAAGATCGACCGGAGTTTCGTGGTGCGCATGACCAATGATCAGGACCGGGAGGTCCTGTCGGCTATTATTAACCTGGCGCACAAGCTCCGGCTCCGCGTCATCGCCGAAGGGGTAGAGACGGCAGTGCAGGCCGAACAGCTCAAATCCATGGGGTGTGATGAGTGGCAGGGGTTCTATTTTGCGCATCCCGTACTGCCGGATTCATTCGACTGGTCCGCTCGATCTGTGGTGTTCAGTTAAAGCTGGGCAGGTGCAGGCCGCGGCGGAAACTGAACACGCGCAGCCCGACCACGACCATTATGCCGGCGGCATAGGCCGCCACCTGGGGCACGTCCAGCCCGAGAAGGCCCCAGTACACCAGAATACCCACGATCGCGGCCGTCGCGTAGATTTCCCGCCGCAGTATCAGGGGCACATGCACGGTCACTATATCCCGCAGGATACCGCCGACCACACCGCTCATGGTGCCCATCAGGACCACAATCAATACTGAATGGCCGGCAGCCATCGCCAGGCTGGCACCCGACATCGCGAATACGGCCAGCCCCATGGCATCAGCCACGAGAAAAACAAAGCCCGGTGTTGTGCGCCATTTCAACCAGGCCGATGTGGCCAGTGCCGAAACCAGAATCACGACCAGATAGGTATTGTCGACAATCCAGAATATCGGGTGACGGTCCAGCAACAGGTCACGCACTGTGCCGCCGCCAATTGCCGTAAGCGTGGCAACAATCACGACACCCAGCAGATCCAGTTGGCGGTCGCGTGTTGCCAGCACACCACTGGCCGCGAAAACGGCTACCCCCGCGAGATCCAGAATATAGAGTACAAATGAGGGGGTCATAATCAGCGCCCGGACGATCGGCAAAAGGTTACTGAAGGCAATGAAGGGGAGCAATCTATCACGAAACACCCGGGGCGGCGATAGACTCTGTCGGCCGCAGTTGATGTGAGAATGTCGGGAGCGGTGGCATTGGTCGAACCCATCCCTTACAGTAGACGGCAAACCCGCAATGGCTCCGTTACCGGGAGAACAATGGCTCTATGAAAACCCTTATCCTGAGTGTTATTGCCGACGACCGACCCGGTATCGTGGAGACTCTGTCAGATTGCGTGGCCGACCATCAGGGCAACTGGCTCGAAAGTCGACTGGCCAATCTGGCCGGAAAATTCGCCGGCATTGTCCGTCTGGAAGTCCCATCAGAGCAGGAAGCGGCGCTGACAGAACAATTGAACGGTCTGCGCGCCCGGAATATTCGGGTCACCGTTGATGCGGCTGATGGCGAACCGGAAATAGCCGGTGAGGCGGTCTCACTGACCGTCACCGGCAGTGACCGCACCGGCATTGTCCGGGAAATTACCAGTCTCTTGGTACGTGAAGGCGTCAATGTGCAGGAATTGTCCAGCCAGTGCAGCCTGGCCCCGATGTCCGGCGATCGCATCTTCGAAGCTCAGCTTGCCGTGATTCTTCCGCCGAATCTGACGCAGGACCAGTTGTCGCAGGCTCTGGAAAGCCTGTCGGATGACCTCTTGGTTGACATTGACTGAGGACGAAATTTATCGGCTCGCCGACATACCTGACATAGCGATCCAACGCACTCTTGGCTACTGGGGATTATAGACTCCAGTCGGCAAAGTTGAGGGTAGTTTATAATCCGCGTTTGTTAGCAGGTCTACCACATTATCGCCCTCATAACTGACTCCGCGCACAGTTCCGCCGTTCACTAACAAGTCCTTTGTGTAAAGCTTCCACTCATCAACCATACCGTCATCATTCCCACGGCTCTCATGGGCTCCAAGGTAACTCGTCATGGTCCAATAGAAATACTCTGTGACCATGCAGCCGAAATCACAGGATTCGTCATTGTACGTGAACCATGCTCCCGATTCGTAACTCGGCGGCACGGAACTGTTCTCCGGTCCGAGCTTCCACGCCGCGTTCAATGCATCTGCAATATCAGATCCCTGTGACTCCGCAAACTGCTCCGAATAAGCATGCGCGTAGCCTTCATGCGTAACAAGATGAAAAGCCTCTTCGAGCGTGGCGTCGAAGCGATTGTTCTCCGGGCCATTATCCGGATTAAACCCAGGGTTAATCCCGTCTTCCACCAGCCCCTGCGCACGGTCCGGAATGTCTATATCGTCCTCTTCGCTTTCGGCAAACAACACCAGTGATGCATTCCTGCTTTTGAGAGTGTCATGCACTGACGGGTTATCCGCGGAACTATCTTCATTGTTATCCAGATACTGCGCCAACACGTTGCTCGCATGCAGTAGCTTGGCATCGGAAACGCTATCGGTCGCATAGACGGGAACGCTCAATACTTCAGTCTTGCGGTCAAAATCACAATACTGCTCATCTCGGTTCAACTTGATCGGGAAATTGCTGTCGCTCCCCTGCTCCACCGAATCGGTAGTCCACTCGCACTCTTCTTCCTCTTCAAGCAACAGGCACCCTGAAAGGGCAAAAGCAGAGACAAGTGACAATGTGATGAGTGCAGTAAAACGACGCCATTGCGGCTGGGAGGTATTCACGATAGGTCATCCTTTTTCTGTGTTGTCAGCGCCGGCATGACGGCGCTCAGCGGCATAAACAGGAATGAATGTACCATGAAACGAATCGAAAGTGCCCGGCCGGGGAGAATGCGCTATAGTACGCGCCGATTTTTACCAGCGGGGTATTCCTATGACACAGCAAGCCAACACCCGTGCCATTGCCGAGGCTACGGGCCGTGACTGGGCCGAATGGAAGTTCTGGCTGGATGAACAGCAGGCGTTCAACCTGCCCCACAAGGATATTGCCGGCATCATCGAAGAGGAATTCGGCCATGTCTCCGGCTGGTGGGCACAGACGATTACTGTAGCCTATGAGCAGGCGATCGGCCGGCGCGAACCGGGCCAGCGCGAAGCGGGTGATTTCAGCGTGTCGGTCAGCCGTACCCTGCCCTTTGCCATGGATCCGTTGCTCGGCCACTGGCAGGATTACATGTCCGAGTATGACACGCACCGTGAGGTAGCAATCGAGGTTGGGCCGTCCGTGTCTCTGACGCAGAAATGGCGGTACTGGCGGTGCACCCTCGCCGATGGTTCCAAGGTCACGGTCAACATTCAGGCCAAGGGTGACAACCGGGCAACGCTGGGCATTCAGCACGATCGCATCGCCTCTGCGGAGGAAGCCGAGGCCTGGCGCGGTTACTGGAAGGAACAACTCGCGGAGCTTGCGGAGCGCGTGTAGGAACTGCGAATCTCGGCCATTCGGCCGCTCCTACACAATAATGCACCGTCGGGTGCCGAGGCACGGCGTGAATCGCGGCCTTCCGGCCGCTCCTACACACGGCATTTGTAGGAGCTGCGTTACACGCGGTACGGGACGCTGCGAGCAGGCGCCTAGAGCGCCAAAGTCAGATAGACACCGTACCCGGCGAGCAGAACGGCGCCTTCCAGCCGACTGAGCCGACGACCGGTCCAGAGAAACAGCAGTAATGCCGCGGACACTCCGAGCATGACCCACTGGTCAAAGGCGAGAATGCGTCCGGCGACCGGGAGTGGCTGCAGCAGCGCCGACACGCCCAGGATTCCCAGTACATTGAAAATATTGCTGCCCAGAATATTCCCGATCGCCACGTCAGCATGGCGTCTCAGTGCGGCGATTACCGAAATGGTCAGCTCGGGGAGTGAAGTACCCACCGCCACCAGAGTCAGGCCGATAACGGCCTGAGACAGGCCAACGGCTTCTGCAATACCGATGGCACCATACAACAGCACCTGAGACCCACCGACCAGAAGCGCCAGGCCCACAGCGCTGTATCCGACAATCATGATCGTGCGGTCCGGAGCCGGTTTTACCTCCTTGGCCTCGGCAGCGTGCAATTCAGCCGACGCGGGAACACCAGTGCGTTCCGTGCGGTACGCCCAGACCAGATAGGCGGTCAGAGACCCGAGCAGTATCAATGCATCAGGGCGTGCCAGTGCGTCTCCCCAGACCAGCAAGACGAACAGCACGGCAGCGCCCAGCGCGGTTATCGCGTCTCTGCGCAGCGCCAGCGGCTGCACCGCCATGGGCGAAATAACAGCGCAGAGCCCGAGTATCAACAGAACGTTACCGATGTTGCTGCCCACGACATTGCCGACTGCAATATCCGGGCTGCGGCTCAGGGCCGCATCAACCGACACCACCAGTTCCGGCGCCGACGTTCCGAAACCCACTATGACCAGGCCACTCAGCAGCGGCGATACACCAAAGCGACGCGCCGCCGCAAGCGCGCCCTTGATCAGCGCTTCGCCGCCGACGCTGAGCAACGCAATACCGATCAGGACTGCCAGGCTGTAAACCACCATGTGCTACTTCTTCCTTTTTCGCTGAACGAACAGTGGGCACCCGACATCCACGCTGACGCCGGGTCGGACATTATCAGGTTAGCACGGCATCGACTTCCCTCACACCGGGCTTCCACTGATGCAGGCCACAGGGATTGCATCCTCACCGCCGACGGTGCGACGCTGATGCCGGACAGTTCGGAAACTAGTTGGAGTCAAACATGCCGAGGCTGTTTACTGCGATTGCCATGCCGCCGGACGTGCAAGCCCAGTTGGGCGAATTGCAGGGCGGTGCACCGGGTGTTCAGTGGCAGAAAAAAGAGAACTTTCACCTGACTCTGAATTTCATCGGCGAGGTCAATGAAAAGCTCCTTCGGGCTCTGGAAGATGTGCTGGGTACCGTACGTGCGACTGAGCCATTCCAATTGGCCTGCAGTGGGGTCGGCTGTTTCGGCAGACGGGAGGCGCCAACCGTGCTCTGGGCCGGAGTGGAGCCGGTCGGAGAACTCGAAGCCCTGCAGCAGAAACTGGCGGAAGCGCTGATTTCGCATGGGTTCAGGCCCGATGCCCGGCACTACCACCCGCATATCACCCTGGGCCGACACGCGCCCGAGGCCGCCGACGCAGAGCAATGGCTTACCCGCCATTCGGACTTCCGGAGCCAGCCGCTGACGGTGGATCGGATCGTGCTGTTTGAAAGTCGATCGGAGAACGGTGGACTGAGATATCTTCCCCTTACCTCTGTCGCACTGGGCGGTTCAGGCACACCGCAAGCAACAGACTGACGCAACTCGACCAATGATCAACCTGAAACTGTGCTAGGCTGTTTAGTGCAAACTCAGGTTTTTACCCAACAGCAAGGAAATCATTCATGCGTTTTATCACTAACTCAATGGCACTGATACTTTCACTGGCGCTGGCTGGCACAGCCACTGCTCAGGATTACTGGAGCGGTGGCGCCGGTATTGAGTCACGGGAACAGGCTCCGGACGATATGAACACGGCGTTCGAGTTCTTCGATGCCGAGGGCCAGTATGTGATGAATATTGACGTCCGGATCACCAATGTGAGCACGGGTGAAGTCCTCTTCTCACGCAATGTGCGCGGCCCCTGGTTCATGATCGGCCTGCCGGACGGTCAGTACCGGATTGAAGCCGCCCGCCCGTCAACCCAGGAAGTGGAACGCGTCGTGTTCCGCGTTGAAGGGCAGGACCTGCCCATGATGGGCCTGAAATACACTGACCCTGAATAATCAGACGGTCAGGAAACCAGCAACCAGAGCCCTGATGCCACCAGCATCAGGGCTGCCAGACGGTTCAGCCACTGCCCGGCCCGGCCGCCCGCCCAGTGGGCCGCCCGATTGGCGGACCAGGCATAGGCCACCTTCACGCCGCCAACCGACACCAGTGTGATGGCGGCGAGTGCCCCGATATCCAGCCAGGTGAGTGCAGAGAGATCCATGAACGCCGGCAGAAAGCCGAGGTAGAAGAGAATCGCCTTCTGATCCCCGAGCGTAATAAGCAGTCCCGACAGAAATGCCGACCAGCCGCCTGCTGGCAACGCTGACCCATCGGCTGCGGCCTGTGACCGTGCCTGACGCCACAAAGACAAGGCCAGCCAGAACAGATAGCCGGCTGCGGCCCATTGAATCACCCAGAACGCCGGTCCCATGGCATCGACCAGAAGCACAAGCCCGAAAACCGCCAGCAGAATAAACACCAGGTCGCCCGCGACAATACCGGCAGCGGTCGCAATACCCTGCGCCAACCCATGGCTTGCCGCTCGGGCAGAGACCGCCAGCACGCTCACACTGGGCAATGCGGCGAGCAGCCCGAGGGCCACGAACAGAGAGAACATGCTGGCCGGTGTAAGTGTCATGCGGGGGCTGGTTGCTCAGCGGCGAACCGATAGCGAAAGTGCTTAATGTCGCCCTCCCATACCAGTTCGAGGCGGTCGCCCTGGTACCAGCCTACTTCACCGTAGGTCGGAACCCGCATACCATCGTGGGTTTCATACCGGCGGAAGTGCCCTTCCCAGGGCGCATTCTGGAACCGACCGTCGAGATTACCGGGCCGGTCCGACGTATAGACCGACACCACTTCGCCGGTCTCGTCAAAGCGGAACTCCAGAGCCGCTGTGGACTTGCCATGCGCCAATGTTGCAAGCGCGGTGTAATCATCAATAGGTGTCCATTGCACGCCGGATTGTGGCAATAACGCGGTGGGACACCAGACACCCTCAGCAAGATAACGGTATAATGATCCCAGATCAAGACCAACGCCACCGACCTCTTCACCCAGTACAAAGGCTGACATCAGGCTGACCCGACCGGCACCAGTGCCGTCGATGTAGCTGTCCAGTACACGAATATGGTTGGCCACCGGCAATTCCACCCGGGCGTCCCAGAGAAACGCGTGTGCCGAAGGAAGCACACGGTGCGTTGCGGTAAATCGGGTCCAGTTTTCGGTTCTGACACCGGTACGAAGCACGCCGGTCTGCTCCAGCAGCGCTTCCCGAACCGTGGGCTGACCGTCGGTCAGTACATGCCGGAAATACCGTTGCACAGGTGCCGGTAACTCCGTGAGTGCCGAAAAATCGACGGCGAATGCAGGAGACTCTTCGGCGCGACGGGACAGCGCGTCGTTCAGTCGCTCATCATAGGCGCGCTGGCGACGGCGCAGGAAAATCACAATGCCCGAAATCGTGACGACAGCCACAGCGATCAGAAACAGAAGCCATTCAATCATGGGGACAGTATCCGGATTAACAGGGAAAAACAGGGCGGCATGGTAGCATTCTTTGGCCGCGTTTACTCCGGGTTACTGTCAGCCACCCCGAGGCGATGCAGCACCCGTTGCAACTCTTCCTCCGACATATCCAGACGCTCGCAGACCCGGCCATAGAGCATCACTGAGGGCACGGATCGGCCGCCCCGTTCCTTCTGGGTTTCATGCAACACCGTAAGAATAATCCGTTCCGTACGGGTCAGCCCGTCGCGGGCGTCGGGAATGACATCCAGCCAGTGTGGCAAATCCTGACTCATGACGGATCCTGATCAACCTGCCCCACTTCCTCATGGGGAATCGTCTCGGTTTCTTCACAGGCGTCGTCCACCCAGCGTTTCAATGCCGGCCAACCAAGCAGTGTATCGCGATAGGCAGACGCCGGCTCCGACAGCTCAACCCCGTAGGTACGACACCGCAGTGCCACCGGAGCGTAGAAGCAATCGGCAATGGACAGCGACCCGAACAACCAGGGACCACCCTGTTGCCAGCGCGCACGGCAGTTGCTCCAGACTCGGTCTATGCGGGCGATATCGCGCTCAAGCTCGGGCGTCATGGGCACCCGGCGCCCGTGCGCCCGGCAATTCATGGGCAACTGTTCTCTCAGTGCAGCAAAGCCGGAGTGCATTTCGGCGGTAACAGAGCGCGCTTCAGCCCGGGCACTTGCGTTTTCCGGCCAGCCCCGTCCGCCAAGCCATTGCTCTGACACCGTTTCGCAGATCGCCAGGGAATCCCACACTGTCAGGTCACCGTCCTGCCATACCGGCACCTTGCCGGCACCGGTATAGTCGGCGAGCCGGCGCTTTGTGTCCGGCTGATCCAGCGGTATGCGGATTTCCCGGAACTCGATTCCATGATGGGCGAGCAGTAGCCAGGCACGCAACGACCATGAAGAGTAGTTCTTGTTGCCGATAATAAGCTGTTGCATCACTGATCCCTGCTTGCTGTGCCCGGCTCCAGTATACAGACATCGGCGGCGAGCGGCTTGTGGTCAGACAGTGTCGCCCAGGGACGGGCCGGCAGATCGAGCGGGACCGTCCTGTGCACGCCGCGCACGTAAATCCGGTCCAGGCGAAGCAGCGGCAGGCGCGCGGGGTAGGTACGGGCAACCTTGCCGTCCGCTTCGGCGTGAACTTCGCTCAGGCCACAGGCCGACAGCAGCCGATGGCCGGTGCCCCACCAATCGTTGAAATCTCCGGCCACCAGTACCGGATCTGTGTCCGGAATCATGGCAAGCAGTTCGCGCAGGTCCTTCAGCTGTCGGCGTCGAAACGATTCCAGCAGCCCCAGATGCAGTGACACGGCATGCAACGTAATACCGGTCTCTACCAGCGGTATCTCACAGTGCAACAGGCCACGTTGTTCTACTCGACTGGCCGACACATCAATATTCCGGTAATTGACAATGGGATACTTGCTCATGAGCGCATTGCCGTGATGGCCCTTGTCATACACGGCATTTCGCCCATAGGCGTAATTGTCCCAGATCGTATCGGCCAGGAATTCGTACTGGGAAGGCGTGGTATCCAGGTCGTCGTGCAATCTATCCAGAAGCTCATGTTCGCCGAGCACTTCCTGCATAAACACGATATCAGCGCCGACCTGACGAATCGCCTTGCGGAGATCGCGAAGAATGTAACGCCGATTCAGTGGCGAAAACCCCTTGTGGGTATTCAGCGTCAGCACGCGCAGTTGCGTCGGGTCCTCTATATGGGTCATGCCACCTGCCCCGCTGCCACACCGGACGCCCAGGCCCACTGAAAATTGTGCCCTCCCAGATGCCCGGTGACATCGACTACTTCACCAATGAAAAACAAGCCTTCATGCTCCCGTGATGCCATGGTCTGAGACGACAACGCGCGTGTGTCCACCCCGCCCAGGGTGACCTCGGCAGTGCGGTACCCTTCTGTGCCGGCCGGTGCAATCTGCCAGCCGTTCAATGATTCCGCCATCTGCTGCAATGCACTGTTGCTGCACTGTTGCACAGGACCATCCCAGCCATGCACATCGGCAAATGCCTGCGCAAACCGCCTGGGCAGGCAGTCGGCAAGGCACTGTGCCGGGGTTGCCCGGGGCCGCTCGGCACGCCAGGCCGACAGCATCTCACGGGCATCGCGACCCGGAAGAAGATTCACAGCCAGCCGATCACCGGGCTGCCAGAAACTGGAGATCTGCAGCATGGCCGGCCCACTGAGGCCTCGATGCGTAACCAGCATGGGTTCGGTGAAGCACTCCCCATTGCAGGCCACCGACACCGGGCAACTGATGCCTGACAACGGCGCAAGCTGCTCTTTGAGCTCGGGATGCAAGGTAAATGGCACCAGCCCCGCCCGTGTGGGCAGTACTGGCAGGCCGAACTGCCGTGCCAGTTCGTACCCGAAAGCCGACGCGCCCATAGTGGGTATGGAAAGCCCGCCGCTGGCAACCACCAATGACTCACACGCCATGGGCCCGGCCGAGGTCGACAACTGATAGCTGTCGCCCCGCTGAACGACTGACTCAACCGTTGTCTTCAGGCGGATTTCGGCACCGGCCCAGTCGCATTCAGTAAGCAGCAGGTCGATGATTTCCTGGCTGGAGTCCCGACAGAACAACTGACCGGCGGCTTTCTCCTCATGTTCAATTCCGTGGCGCTCTACCAGGTCCAGGAAATCCTGAGGGGTGTAACGCTTCAGCGCCGAGATACAGAACGAGGGATTGTCAGACAGGAAATTGGCCGGTGTACTGTTGAGGTTGGTGAAATTACAGCGGCCGCCACCGGACATGCGTATTTTCTTGCCGGGCTTGTTGGCATGGTCGATCACCAGTACGCGACGGCCCCGATACCCCGCCGTTGCAGCACACATCAACCCCGCTGCGCCGGCGCCGATAATAATCACATCAAAATGCTCAGCCATGAGCCACTGAAAACTGAATCAAATGCATAGCGTCGGAGTATACGGACTGCCACTGGTGTGGGCCACCACGATGACCATTGTGTTGTGCTAGGCTGGCCGTATGCAGAAAAGAACGACCCCGAATTCCGGTACCATCGGTACAGGAGCAGAATTCACGATCGTTTCCCGATTGTATACATCAGCGGCCTGTCTGCTGCTGTGCCTGGCAGCCGTGCCTGCACTGGCGCAGCCCCTCACGGGTGACGACAGCGGTGGCACTGCCGACATGGAGGAGACCATCCCCATGCCCGCACCACCACCCAGCGAGGGCACCATCCTGTTGCGGCTCAGAAGCAGCCTGAGCTGGCCGCCAGGGGAATCTGCCGAACCCGGCGTGCAGCTCACTGCCAGCGTGCGTCTGAACCGTATTTTTGAACAGGTTCGCGAGGTGGTTCGTCCGGACGAGGACGACACAACCGAGGATGCAGGTACCGCGGGGGAAGAACCGGACAACTGGGTTCAGTCCGGCACCAGAACGCTGGCCAGTTATACCGACGTCGGGTTCCGTGGCTACTACCCGTTTATCCGGCTTCGCGTTCCCTGGACTACCCGTTGGCCCAGCGGCCTCGCCCAGCGCATTCGCCCCGAGGTTTTCTGGCGCTGGGATGACGGGTTCGGCATTGGTGGTTCCTGGCAATACACGTACCGGCACGACCGCGACAACCGCTGGACATTCAACAATCAGTTTGAGCTGAGCGAAGCCTCATACGATAGCGGCACCGGGGCCAACTGGTCACAGCGCCTGACCTATCGCCACTGGCTTGCCGAGCGTTTCACGCTCACCGGCCGCATCGAGCATGTCGGTTCGACCGAACCCGACATCAGGACCTCACGCATCCGCAGCGACCTTCGCCTGCGTCGCAGCGTCGGCTGGCCCTGGTTGAATGCCGAGATAGAGCCCTACCTGCTGTGGCCCCGCGAGAATGGGTTTGCAATGACACCCGGCATCATCGCGCGGTTGGAGGCGGATTTCGGTGACTTTGAATTCGACGACGAATGAATCTGAACGCAGCCACATGACCCCAGTTCCGCCAACCACCGTTCGATCGCTGTGCTAATCTCATAGCATGCCATCTGCAAAAAAATACCACCCTGAAAGCTCGTGCCTGTTCTTGCAGAGCGTCACCGGAGCGGGTCGGGTTCTATCAAGAACCCTGCTCCTCCTGGCACTGATTGGGCCGGTCTGCCTGCCTGCGACGTCAGACACCCACCAGCCTGACCCCAAACGGGAGGCATCGAACCAGGACGATCCGGCGGCGCAGGCAGCCACAGGCAGCCGCCGGCCCTTCGGAACGGACCGGCTACTGTCACTGGCGTCGCCGATTACCGGCAATACGCTGCTTCGACTGACCAACGACCTGAGCTGGGAGCCTGCGGAAGCAGCGGATTCTGACTTCAGAATCGGCGCCAGCGTTCGCCTTGTCCGGATAGCCCGGGAAGTCGGCGCGCTGGTCTTTCCGGAAGATGAAGTCGACGACGCTCTTGGGGAGTCCGTTGACGACACAGAGGAACCCGGACGGACACGGGCTGCGGCGTTGTTTCTTCTGAACTACACAGACGTCGGTCTGCGTTCATCCTACCCGTTCATTCGATTCCGTGTGCCCTGGACCCATACCGGGCCGGATGGAGTGGGCCAGCGTCTGGCGGCAGAAACGTTCTGGCGCTGGGACGACGGCTTCGGTGTAGGCGGGCTCTGGTTGCTGACCTACCCGCATGACCGTAGAAACCGGTTGGCGTTGAACCATCAGATCGAGATCACAGAAGCGTCTGCGAGCGCCGGGTCAGGCGCCGGCTGGTCACAGCAGCTCACGTATCGGCACTTTCTGTCCGGGCACATGACCCTCACGGGTCGCCTTGATCACGCCGGTCGAACCGAACCCGACTGGCAGACCGACCGGGTCCGGGCCGATATGCGACTTCGGCGCAGCATCTGGCGCCCATGGCTCAACGCCGAGTTGGAACCCTATCTCCTTTGGCCCCGTGACAACGGTTTCGAACAGGCACCGGGGGTCATTCTGCGCCTGGAAGCCGTCTGGCAGTTGCCACGCTCCTGATTACGATTCCATGCATGCGCAGGGGCCCCGGCCTGCGACCTCGTTCACACATCGGGAGCATGTGCAACGTTGTTCCCGATGTCAGGAAATGATCTACTGAGCGTCCTGTGCCCGCGAGCGGCGGGTTACCCACCGATCAATCAGGCATTTGCAGCGACATGACGGAACTGAGCCACACCACGGCTGACAACGAGAAGGTCGCCAATCCCTTTTGGCGAGTCTCGCGTTCCGGCGGGACAACCACGCTGACACTGAGCGGTGACTGGGTACAGGCCAACGCCGCCAACCTGCCCGACACTGACCAGGTTATTGAGGCACTGGTCGGTCAGGACTCCGTCATCACTGTCGACGTCCAGGCCGTCGAACGATGGGATTCCATGCTGACGGCGCTGCTGTTCGGTCTACGCCGCAGGACCGAGGTGCAGAAAGCCTCGCTGGACCTCACTTCGCTGCCCGACGACGTGACTGCCATGCTCGAGCTGACGGAAGCGTCGAAAGTCAGCCCTCTGGAGCAATCGGCGCCCTACAACATGTTTGAGGAAGTCGGGAAGGCCACGCTTCGCCAGTGGTTCAACCTGCTGACCATCGGCAACAGCGTATTCTATTTCATGCGCAGTACCCTGCACGCGGTAACCGGGCGCGGGCAGTTCCGGCGCCAGGACATCTTCGCCGCACTGGAACACAGCACCATCAATGCGCTTCCCATCGTAACGATTGTCAGCATCCTGATGGGGAGCATTCTCGCGTTTGTCGGCTCGATACAACTGCGTGCGTTCGGTGCAGAAATCTTTATTGCGGACACGGTCGGTATTGCCACTTTTCGGGAGATGGCCGCCCTGCTGACGGCCATTGTGCTGGCCGGCCATACCGGTGCTGCTTTTGCCGCCAGTCTGGCTACGATGCAGGTCAATGAAGAAGTTGACGCGCTGCGTACGCTCGGGTTGTCGCCCTATGAATACCTGGCGGTGCCGCGGGTTATCGCCCTGGCTCTCGCACTCCCCATGCTCTATATCTATGCGACGGTCATCACCCTGTTCGGCAGCATGCTGGTCGCCAATCTCACGCTGGACCTGTCACCGCTGGCGTATGCGGCAAGAACCGTCGAATCGGTGCCGCTCTATTATATAACGGTTGGTCTGATCAAGAGCCTGTGCTTCGGCGTTCTGATCGGCCTGGTGAGCTGCCATATCGGGCTGCACTCCGGACGCAGCGCGGAAGCCGTGGGCCTGGCCGCCACCCGCGCCGTCGTGGTCAGCATCATCGGCATAATTGCCGTTGATTCACTGTTCGCCATTGCCAGCATCATTTTCGGAATCTGACGATGAAAACATTGCCACAGTCTGAACAGCCCGTTATCAGCGTCAGCGATCTCACCATGGCGTTCGGCGATACCGTGGTTCAGGAACATCTGACATTCCAGATCGAGCCCAGGTCTATCTTTATCATTATGGGCCCGAGTGGCTGTGGCAAAAGTACCCTGATGAAACATCTGATCGGGCTGCTCGAGCCCGCCGCCGGCGAAGTTACCTATTTCGGGGAGAATCTCTGGAGTGGTGACGAGGCACGACACAACCAGTTGCTTCGACGAATCGGCATTCTGTTTCAGGGGGGCGCTCTCTGGAGCAACATGAGCGTTGAAGAGAATGTGGCACTGCCACTGCGGATTCACAGCGAGCTGCGTGAAGAACAGATCCGCGACATGGTGGCTCTGAAACTGGCACTCGTCGGGCTGTCCGGGTCGGGCCACAAGTCGCCGGCTGAGCTGTCCGGGGGCATGCGCAAGCGCGCCGGCCTGGCCCGGGCTCTGGCACTGGACCCGGAGATTCTGTTCCTCGATGAACCCTCGGCGGGGCTCGACCCATTCAGTGCCCGACGGCTCGACGAACTGATTCTGCAATTGCGCGATGCACTGGCCATCACGATTGTCGCGGTCACCCATGAGCTTCACAGCATGATGACCATTGGCGACAACAGTATTTTTCTCGACAATGAAACGAAAACCATTCTGGATCGCGGTGCCCCGCGTGAGCTGAGAGACCACAGTGAGTCTGACCGGATACGGGCGTTCCTGAACCGGGAGGCAGACATTCAGACAGACGGATCAACCGATTCCGGTAAAAGTGAGCACACATGAGTAAATACGGGCCGGCCAAGATCGGACTCTTCACACTGGTCGCGATGGCGATTCTTATCGGCGGTATACTCATATTCGGCGGCACACGCTGGCTGGAGCCCAGCACCCGCGCGGTGCTCTACTTCGAAGAGCCGGTGGGTGGGCTGTCAGTGGGTTCCACCGTGAATTTCCGTGGCGTTAGGGTCGGCGAAGTGGAACGCCTCAGCCTTGAGTTGAACCCGGAGACGGCAGAAGCCATTGTCGTGGTCATTGTGCGCCTCGCACCCGGAGAGCACTTCGCCGGTGGCGTCGAGCTGGCCAATGATGAAGAACCGATCGCGCTGCAGTACTGGATCGATCAGGGCCTGATTGCCCAACTGAATGCCAGCAGTCTGCTCACCGGCCAGTTATCGATTCAGCTCAACCTGGAGCCGGACGCGAAACCGACGCGGCAGAACCGTGGCTCTCAGTACCCTGAAATCCCGGTGGTTCGCTCCGAGGTGGAACAGGTCCGCGAGGCCATTGCCACGGTCGACTGGCTCGGTCTGGTGGAGCGCTTTGACTCCACCCTGGTCAGCATCACGGAGCTGACCGACACGCTTCAGCAGGAGCTTGACGGCGTCGGCGAGAACATTCGCGCCACCTCCGCCTCCACGGAAACGCTGGTACGGGAGCTGCGCGATACTCTGGCGCGCACTGAGACTGCGGTCAGCAGCCTGGCCAGCCAGGCTGAGAGTACACTGAACACCTCGGAAGAGGTTATCCAGCGCGTGGGTGGCGACGCGTCAGATACCCTGGCCGGTTTCGACCGGATTTCGGCTGAAGCCAGCGACACCCTGGCGGACATTTCGGCGCTCAGTCAGCAATCGAATGAGTCCATAGAGGCGCTCAGTGCACAGATTGAGCAGACGCTGGCAGCGATCGAACAGTTGAGCAATCAGGCCGATGATTCACTCAGTGGCCGCAATGCGGAGCTGGAAAGAGTGCTGACGCTGACTGAGCAGACCATGACAGGGCTGAATAACGTGGTGCAGCAACTGGAAGATGCCGCCGACCCTCGTTCCCAGGAACGCGATGACATCCGCCAGACCCTGCGGAACCTGAGCGACGCCAGTGCTGCCCTGGTGCGAATTGCCGACATGATCGAACGCGACCCGCAATCCATATTTCTGGGCACCGAAGGAGAACGCTGATGCGCAATGGACCCCGACACCACCGTGCCGGCATTACCCTGATTCTGGCATTGGTGGTTTCAATGCTGGTCGCTGGCTGTGCCGTGCGGTCCTCGCCACCACCCACGTATTATTCAATCAGCCCAATGGAACTGAGTACGCCTTCAGATCCACTCCCGGTGAGAGTGGCCAGGGTAAGGGTGCCGGAGTACATCGACAACGACCGAATTTGGGTTCGCGAGGACAACCAGCGTGTGGTCAGCGTTCCACGTGCCCGGTGGGCCGAACCACTGTCGCCGGCGATCACCCGTGAGCTGCGAATTGCATTGAGCGCCCAATTAACAGAAGACCGGAACAGCCCGACCCTGATCGTTGATATTGATCGCCTCGAAGCACAGTGGCTTGGCAGTCGCCAGCGGGTGATACTGAGCGCACGCTGGAAACTGGATGGCAATCCAGCAACTGAACAATATCACTGGGAAGACGAGCGAATGATTCAGGACCGGCAAAGCGATACCATCGCACGTGCAATGACCGACCTGTTATCATCCATGCGCACCGACATTCGTAACGAGCTGCGCAGCGTTCTGCGGTGACTTGAGGGGGGCTCGTCGCGCGAGGACCAAGACGCCCCTGCGCCGGCATTTCAGCAATACAGGATCACAAAAGATGGCGAAATCTCTGGCAGACCAGCTACTCGGCGCCGGGCTGGTGGACAAGCAGAAAGCAAAGAAAATCCAGCAGGAAAAGCGCAAGCAGAGCAAGCAACAGAAAAAGGGCCAGACACCCGAAGACGACACGAAGGCGCGTCTGGCTCAGCAACAGGCCGAGAAAGCCGAACGCGATCGACAACTCAACCGCGAACGTAAGGCGGCTGAAGAGGCCAAAGCGGCCCGGGCACAGGCCAGCCAGATGCTGCAACAGCACCGCCAGCCCGTCGACGGCGAAGTTGGCTTCAACTTTACCGACCCGCGCATCAACAAGATCAAGCGCGTATTTGTCAGCGAGAAGGCGCAACATCAATTGGCCAATGGCACGCTGGCTATCTGTGCCGATGACGACCGGTATGTGGTGGTGCCCCGAGCCACCGCCGACAAGGTTGCCGAACGGTTTCCCGAGGCGCTGGTATTCCTGGCCGATCCGAGCAACGATCAGCCGGATGAAGACGACCCCTACAAGGATTTCCCGATTCCCGACGACCTGATGTGGTAATCAGGGCGCTTTGTAAGCTCTGACCATATCGATATGAAGAATTCCGTCCTCGTCGTATTCCTGCCCCACCTGGCGAAACCCGTAGGACTCATAGAACGCACGCAGATAGACCTGTGCGCCGATTTCGATGGCCTGGCCCGGGTACTTGGCTTCCGTGAACCGTATTGCCTCCGCAAGCAGCGTACGGCCGGCACCTGACCCACGAAAAGCCGGCAAGGTCATTATGCGCCCGATGGACGGCCCCCTGAACTTCAGCCCCGGTGGCACCACCCGCGCGTAGGCCGCCAGTGCACCGTTTATTCTCCCCAGACCGTGCCAGGCCTCCAGATCCAGCGCATCGGTTTCCTGGTAGGGGCACTCCTGTTCTACCACAAACACCGATTCCCTGGCCTGGATCATAGTGTGCACGTCGCGTGGGGCCAGATCATCGAGAACTCGCCACTGGAATTCCATCGTCGCAGCCGTCATTTGTGTTTTGGCCCGTGATGCCAGCTCATAAGGAACAGCGCCAGGGCGAGGGCCAATACGGACAAAGCGAGGTAAATGGCGTCCAGTGGGGTCGCGAAGCGGATATCCACCACGGCCCGGAAAAATTCAATGATGACCGCAAGAATCACCACACGCACGATCTTGTCTTTCAGTTCGTCGAACGAACCGACATTGAATGGATGATAGCCGTCGTGATTATCTGCACGGTCAATGGGCGAGATGAACAGCCGGTATATACCGAGCGCGAAAATCAGCAGTACCAGCGCCACGAGGTAAATATCGACGGCCAGAATAACGTCGGTGACGATGAAGTCGTGAATGTCCTGGTCGCTCACACCGGCATAATAGACGACCGTGTCGATCGCTACGCCGATCAGGTCGACTGTACCCACCAGGAACAGCACCAGTGAGGCCAGCAGGCTCGCTACCACGGCAATCACCACGAGAAAACGGGAACGCCAGAGAAACTGTTCGAATACCCCTTCCACGCGCTTTACCGCTGGTTCATCCCTGTGATCTGCCATACCGCAACAAACTCTCCCAACACCGGGTCATGGTCAAGTGCCCAATGATGCGCCAAATCCGTTCAGATGAGAACCGGATGCCCGCACAGTTGTCGCATTGGAAGACATAGGGTTGCAGCGTCTACACTGACACTGCAACTCAAGAGAAACCATCGGAAACAGGAGATACCCTCATGTCCGCTCATATCTATAAGTACATTGAAGTGGTCGGCTCATCCACACAGGGCACGGACGACGCCATTCGCAATGCCATCGCCAAGGCCGCGGAAACTGTGCACAACCTGGACTGGTACGAAGTCGTTGAATCGCGCGGCCACATCGAAGACGGCGAGATCGCGCACTACCAGGTCACTGTGAAAATCGGCTTCCGGCTCGACTGAGTCCGGGCACGATAAAAAGGCGTGCAGGGCCCGGTGAAAGTCGTATCATTATTGAAGTCAGGTGCCAGACCTGGCCACACTACGTCCACACGACATTGGGCCCTCAGCATGCGCATTGATATTGAAACCACCGTGAACGCCCCGCTGGATCAAGTCTGGTCTTCGTGGGTCACCCCCGATGACATACGCCAATGGAATTTTGCCTCCGACGACTGGGAATGCCCCGATGCGCGCATTGACCTGCGCGAGGGCGGTACCTTCAGCTATCGTATGGCCGCGAAAGATCGCTCAATGGCGTTCGATTTCGACGGTACCTTTACATCAGTGACGCCGAAGAAGCATATTGAATTTGTGCTGGGTGACGAGCGTACAGTCAGTGTCCGGTTCACGGAGACGTCCAATGGCGTCCGGGTGGCCGAATCATTTGATGCGGAAAATGAGAACTCTGCCGAGCTTCAGCGCCAGGGCTGGCAGAACATCCTCGACAACTTCCGCCGTCATGCCGAGAGCAAAAAGACATGAAGCTCGCCATTGCCGCTGCTCTGCGAAGCCATCGGATCTTCCTGTGGATCGCCCTGGGCACCGCCCTGCTATTGCTTGTTCCCCTCACCATTGAACCCTTTATTGCCAGCATGAACTGGGGGTCGGAAGACTTCATGGCCATGGGGCTGTTGTTATTCACGAGCGCCAGCCTGTTTGTGCTCGTCGCCCGCCGGCTGGCGTTCAAATACCTTGGCATTGCTGCGGTGGTATTCGCCGTGCTCTTTGTTTATGTTTGGGCCGAATTGGCCGTTGGCATCTTCACCAACATCGGTAGCTGACAGGCCAATGCCATTCATTTCACAAGGATGCGGCACGCATGGACAACCGGGCCATTGTTGAGCAGTTTTTCGAGGTCGTCTACAACCAGCACGACACCCGTTTCATTCCCCAATACTTCGCCCCCGACTACCACGAACACACCGAGGACGGAGCGCGTAACAGCAGTGATTGCGAACGCATTATTCTGGGCTCATTCGATGCCTTTCCAGACTTGCGTGTGGACGTTCATGACGTGCTGGTCGATGGTGACCTTGTGGCTTCACGCCAGTCCTTCACCGGCACCCACCGTGGTAAGTTCCTCGGATTCCCGGCCAATGGCGCGCAGGTGCATTTCGAAGCGATGGAATTTTTCCGCATAACGAATGGCCGGGTTACGGAATCCTGGGGAGCCTGGCCGCTGCACGACATCATTCAGCAAATCACCGGCTCAACGAATGGTTAGACAGGGGCTCCTGTTCTGTCTGTTCGCCAGTGTGCTCTGCGTACCTGCGCTGGCGCAGTCCGGGTCCGAGGAATCCACCGGGCAGTCGGAATCTGCCCCGGCGGAAGAGAGCCAGACCCGACCCGAAAACGGGGAATCCATTCCCGAAATCGTCAAGGAACGCCACACCTCAACGGCGTCGTCGGCCGAAGCACAGTTTCCGGATGTACCGGGCTGCGCCCCACTGCAGGGTGATCCCGACGACCTGCCGGCCGCGGATCAGGCGCACCGGTTTATCTCACAGTCACTCTGCAGGCCCGTCGACGAGCTTAACGAGAGCATCGCCGATATTGAGGAAGTCCCCGTGCCCGGCGCAGACTCCGAGAGCAGAGACACCCGTACAGAACCGGACCCCGCACCACCCGTGGCCCCGGAGTCCGGCACGGTTCTGCTGCGTCTCAGCACCAGTCTCGACTGGCAGGCACGGCAACCGATTCAACCGGGCGCTGACATCAGCGCCAGTTTTCGGCTCAGCAGCCTGTACCGCCGGATCAACCGGATACAGCGGCAGACAGCAGATGCCATGGACCTTGAACAGTTAGATCCGTCCGACCCTCGCTACTGGGCGTTGGCACCAGCCATCATCGCCGTGGAGAATACAGACATCGGTCTGAACGGCTGGCACCCCTTTGTGCGTTTTCGCCTGAACCTGGAGCGAACCTGGCGCAATGGCGTACGTCATCGGCTGAGGCCCGAGCTGTTCTGGCGGTGGGACGACGGTTACGGCGCCGCGGGTGCGTGGCGTTTGAGCTACCCGACGTCCGGTGACGGGGAATGGGCTCTCAACAACGAATTCGAGCTGAGTGAAGCGTCACATCGGTCGGGAGACGGTACCGAATGGGCCCAGGAGTTGACTTATCAGCATCACCTTGCCGAATCATTCGTGATCACCGGACGGCTGGCACACCGTGGCGATTCTGAACCGGTGTGGCGGGCCGAAGAGCGGCGCACCGACGTGCGCATCCGCCGCAGCCTGTGGCGCCCCTGGCTGATTACGGAGCTGGAACCCTACCTGCTCTGGGAACGGGAAACCGGGTGGGACACCACACCTGGTGTGTTCCTTCGCCTGCAGGTGGAATTCGGCAACTATGAGCTGTACGACGACTGAGGCTTTTTCGGTTATCCACACTACTCGGCCGGATACCGCCGGGCCAGCTCTTCGACTGAATCCACAATCAGTTGCTCCAGCACATCCAGATCGATATCCGACAACCGTTTCACGTAGAGGCAAGCCTTCCCCATGCGATGCTTGCCCAGTTTTTCCAGCAACGCCGCCTGATCCGGCCCACTGGCCAGCAGATAAATACTGATCGAGTCCTTTCTGGACGAAAACCCGGTGCGCAGGAAGTCCCCTTCCCGGCCACTGTCATACCGATAATGGTACTGGCCGAAACCGACAATGCTGTCGCCCCACATTACCGGCGAGGCCCCCGTGATACCGGCCATCATCTCGGTGAGCAGCTTGCAATCGGCCAGCCGTTCGGGGCTCTCAATGGCTTTCAGGTAGGCGGAAACCGGCTGCTTCGTGGGTTGGGTCTTGTTGGCCATGGTGTGTCATCCCTGGTTCAGGAAGGATTAATGACCGCGATAATGGGCCGACGTCGGTCACTTCATGTCACAATGCCACTCATCGGAACAGAACGCCACAACCGGAGCCAGCACCCATGTCTGACAGCCAAACGCCCACTCACGAGACATCCGTAATGCTCATGGGTGCCACCGGCCTGATCGGCCGTCACGCCCTTCCCATGCTCGCCGAATCGTTCGACACTGTCTGGCTACCCGGCCGGCGGCCGCCAGAACCGTTACCGGGGAACGGCACCTTCATCCAGACCGACTTTGAAGACCTGAGCTCACTCGATACCACCGTGGACAGCGCGCCCGATGTGCTCTGCATCGCCTTCGGCACGACAATACGGGATGCCGGCAGCCAGAACGCCTTCCGCCGCATTGATTTCGACTACCCGCTCGCCCTTGCCCGCTGGGCACAGAACCGGGGCACCCGCCGCATCTGCCTCATTTCCGCGGTAGGTGCCGATGCTGGCTCCCGCGTATTCTACAGCCGCACCAAGGGCGAACTCGAAGACGCCCTGCGCGCCCTGCCCCTCGACAGCCTGCATATACTGCGCCCCTCCCTCTTGCTGGGGCCCCATAAACGCCGGCCCATGGAAACCGTCAGCCAGGTCATAATGGGACCGTTGGCTCCGGTAATACCCGCGAAATACCGCCCGATCAAGGCCGAGCAACTGGCACGACGCCTTACGCTCTGTGCCACTGATGGCGGCGAGGGAACAACGGTTCTGGAAGGCCGGGCCTTGTTCGAGTGATAGTCACCACGTAATACTCAGGGCCTGGCATTCTGGCCCCCTGATCAGGTGCCGACCGCCATGTGGCCCAGCACACCCAGCAGAAAACCGGCAACCGCACCCAACGGTGGCACCCAGTGATTGCTCAGTCTGGCCTGAGGGGCAATGTCCTGAAAGATGATGTACAGGATACCACCGGCTGCAAACAGCATGATGCCGGAAACCACCTGCGGATAATCGGACAGCACAAAGTACCCGATGGTTCCGGCAATCGGGCCCAGAAACGCCATGGTCAAAAAGGCTCCCAAAACACGCCGACGGCTGTAGTGACTGGCCTCCGTGATTTCCCGGTAGGCATTGAACCCTTCAGGGAGATTCTGCAACGCAATGAGCCCTGCCAGAAGCAGACCGGCCTCCTTCGAAAAGCTGAACGTCGCGCCCAGCGCCAGAGCCTCGGGCACAAAATCAGACAACATGGCGGTTAACTGGCTGAACGGCGTATTGTTCGCCACAAGTCGGATATCGAGGGCCATAAAGACCAGCCCCCCGCCTGCAAAACAGACCGTAACCAGTAACGGGGTTAAATTACTCACGCCCTGAGGCACCAGAACCAGTGCAACCGCCGACAGAAGCGCCCCGCCACCAAAGGCAATGATGCCGTGGCGTAATTCCTCTTCCAGCCAACGTGGACTGATGCGCTCAATGAGCGCAATAGACGCACCAACCGGCATCGCGAGGCCGGCCATCAGCGTTAAACCAATGATTCGAATCAGTTCATTCATCGCTGGGTACGATACCTATCAGTTTGCAACAACGCCAATAGCGTCGGTGCTAACCTGACACCCGAGCGCCCAGTCCTCGGGCGTGCTCACCGTCCGAGATGACTGCACCCCGAATCCGTTCCATCCTCCGCGCGGATGTCTGAAACCGGCTCGCCCCCGCCGGCCTCTAGCTTGCTGAATGCCGTCTGAGCACGGCAGAACAAAGTAGGTAGGGTTGAAGCACTGTTTAAATGCGATTCAGGGAGGGGATGTCATAGTTGTAGAGGCTGCTCAGACGGCATCAGCTCTTCAGTTGATCACCTGATTGAGGCAGGCAAATTGTGATCAGAACTAGCCTGGAGGTCATTTTAACTGTAATTTTATACAGTATTATTCAGCAAATAGTTCAAGCCTGCTCAATCGTTGGATTTGTGCGGTCTCAGCAGATTTACAAACGACTAGTTGATCCTGAACCAAAAATAGGGAATTATCCGTGACATACAATCACACGTTTGACCCAGAGGAAAACATGGGCTCAATACTCTCACCGGACCTTGCTGAAGCAATTCAACAGCCTGCGATGACTGACAGTGCTCAACGCCGCGAGGATCTGAATCTGTTGAAGCGATTATCAGAAATCTACGATCAGAAACAGATCGCTCAGTTTCTGGGAGAGGTTTCTCCCGGCCGCTGGACTCGGGAAACAGTTAATCGTGCACTGAAAGGCAAAGCCTTTCCACGTTTTGCTCACTACGAGTTCGAAAGACTGAAGAGTTTGTTGCCAAGTCGACCCGCACATTACAATAACCCGGATTTCAGATTCATCGATTTGTTTGCCGGAATCGGTGGGATACGGAGAGGATTCGAATCAATCGGCGGCAAATGTGTGTTTACTTCAGAGTGGGATCAGAACGCGCGCCGCACATACAAGGCAAACCACTACTGCGACCCGGCTGAACATGTGTTCAACCATGACATTCGCGACATTACCCTCAGCAGCCATCCCGAGATCGATGAACAGACTGCGTATCAGCACATAGATCAGCAGATACCTGATCACGAAGTCCTTCTCGCAGGGTTTCCATGTCAGCCTTTTTCCCTTGCCGGGGTATCAAAGAAGAACTCACTCGGCCGACTTCATGGTTTCGAATGTGATACGCAGGGCACACTGTTTTTTGACGTTGCTCGTATTATCGCTGCCAAGAGACCAGCGGTATTTCTGCTGGAGAATGCCCTATAGTTCAAGATAGTTGACGCCTCTTCTGAAAGGAGAGGTCAACATGAAACATCACTCACCGGAACGTCGGGAAGCCGTGCTCAGAAAGATGGCACCGCCGCACAATATGACCGTACCGGAGCTGGCTCAGCAGGAAGGCATCTCCACCGCTACACTGTACAATTGGCGCAAGCAAGCCAGAGAACGAGGTCATATTTTGCCTTCCCGATCCGCCGGTCCGGATAAGTGGACCAGTGAAGAAAAATTCCGTGTGGTGCTGGAAACCGCCCCGATGTCGGAAGCGGAATTCAGTGCCTACTGCCGCGAAAACGGGTTGTACCCCGAACAGGTCGAGCAGTGGCGTGAAGCCTGTATGGGCGCTAATGCCGACTCGGCTGAACAGCAGCGGCAAACCCGAGAGCTGCAGAAGAAAGAGCGTAAACGGGCGCGGTATCTGGAAAAAGAGCTGCGGCGCAAGGAAAAAGCCCTGGCCGAAACCGCGGCGTTGCTGACGCTGTCAAAAAAAGCCGAGGCGATCTGGGGAACCAAAGACGAGGACGAATGACGAGCCTCTCAGATCGCCGTCAGGCCGTTGCGTTGATCCGAGAGGCTCAACGCAACGGGGCTCGGCTGAAACCGGCCTGTGGCCTTCTGGGCCTGGGTATACGCACGTTTCAGCGCTGGATACAGGGTGGTTCTCTGAATGAGGACCAACGCCCTGTAGCAAAGCGTCCGGAACCGAAAAACAAATTGTCGCAGGCAGAGCGCGATGCCGTGCTGGCTGTCTGCAATCGGCACTGTTACCGCAGTGCGGCCCCGGCCTTCATCGTGGCCGACCAACTGGACCAGGGCCAGTATCTGGCCTCTGAGTCCACTGTGTATCGAATACTGCGAGAGCATGAACAGATGAACCATCGTGGGCGCCAGCAGGCTCCGAAATCCAAAGGACCGGCCACAACCCATACGGCAACCGATGCCAACCAACTGTGGAGTTGGGATATTACGTGGCTGCCGGGCCCGGCACGCGGCACCTGGTTTTACCTGTATCTGATCATGGATGTGTTCAGTCGCAAGATCGTTGGTCACGAGGTACATCATGCTGAGAACGGCAACCTGGCTTCAGAACTGATCGAGAAAACGTTCTGGCGTGAACAACTGGTTCGTCGTCAGCAGCCGCTGGTGCTGCACTCCGATAACGGGAGTCCGATGAAAGCGTCCACGTTCCTGGAAAAGCTGTATGACCTGGGCATCACCCCGTCGCGAAGCCGGCCACGTGTGAGCAACGACAACGCGTACTCAGAAGCCCTGTTCAAGACGCTGAAGTTCCGGCCCAGGTTCCCGGCCAAAGGCTTCCAGACGTTGGCAGAAGCCCGTGAATGGGTCCAAGGCTTCGTGGACTGGTACAACACGGAACACCGACACAGTGCACTGCACTATGTGACGCCGGAACAGCGCCACAATGGCCAGGCAACCGAGATACTGGCCAAACGCCAGCGGCTCATCGAAGAAGCCAGAAAAGCGCATCCAGAGCGGTGGAAACGCCATGCCCGGCAACTGACGTTGCCGGGGCAAGTTCACCTCAACCGGGATCGTTCACAGGCAGCAAGTTGTTAAAGAGCAATATCACCCATCAGGCGTCAACTATATTGACAGGTACGCATTGACTCACTAAAAATCAAACCTTTGACGGTCTGTTGACTCATCTAAAATCTAACTACTGTTCAGCAGGAGTTGCACTGATGAAGCATCAGATGAGTCTATCCGCACGACGAGAAATGCTAGCGAGTGTTTATGGTCGCTATCAGGACGCGGACTGGTCTACCAAAGGTCGCATTCTGGACGGCTTTGTGGCGGCGACGGGGTACGACCGGAAATACGCCATACAGTTGCTCAATGATCAAACATGCTTGCCTCAGAATGGCACAGTGAGGCCCAGGCCGGGTCGACAAAAGTACGATGCTCAATTCCTTAAGGTACTCGTCTACATCTGGCATACGGCGAATCAGGTGTGCTCCAAACGCCTTGTTCCGTTCATTCCGGAACTGGTATCTTCGATGGAGCGACACGGACACCTTAGAATCACTGAAGATCTTCGGCGAAAGCTGCTAACCGTCAGTGCTGCGACCGTGGATAGATTGCTACATTGCGAACGGTACAGAATCAAGGACGGCCAGAGCCTGACCAAGCGGGGTACGCTGTTAAAAAATCAGGTTGCTATCCGTACGTTCGCTGACTGGGATGAAGCGACCCCCGGTTTCTTCGAAATTGACTTGGTCGCTCATTGTGGTGGTGATCCCAATGGCACGTTCCTCAACACTCTGGTTTTGATAGATATCGCAACGGGTTGGCTGGAGTGCATGCCGCTATTGAAAAAGAGTGCTGCCGATGTCATCAGCGGTATTGATGTAGCGCGCACGTTGATGCCATTTGATCTTAAAGGTCTCGATTCCGATTGTGGCAGCGAATTCATCAATCACGACCTTCTGGATTACTGCGAAGCCAACGAAATCACATTTACAAGAGCGCGTACACATCGCAAAAACGATCAAGCCTTCGTCGAGGAGAAAAACGGTTCAGTTGTTCGACGGCTGGTAGGATACGATCGGTTCACTGGTCCTAAAGCTTGGTCGGCACTGGCGCAGTTCTATGGTGTGCTACGACTGTATGTAAACTATTTTCAACCCTCTCTGAAACTACTCAGCAAGCAGCGCCATGGGGCAAGGGTTTCAAAACAGTATCATCCGGCAAAAACAGCCTATCAGCGGCTTCTTCAGCGTCCAGACCTCAGCGAACGCATCAAGGCGCAACTGACAAATGAATTCCATACATTGGATCCAGTCAGACTTATGGACGAACTCCGCGCACTTCAGGTGCAGCTTTGGCGCTACGCTGGCCAGACCGCTGGTACGAATTTGCCGGAAACAACCTCACCCACTATCAATGGCCACGAATACTGCCAGCACTACCAAATACATAAGCCGCTGGATCGTCGCAAAGGACCCAGGACATGGCGCACCCGTCCGGATCCGTTTGACGGCGTGTGGCCTGACATACAGTTCAGATTAGAAATTCAACCTCATAGCACGGCACGTGAGATTATTGATTGGCTGGATGGCCAATACCCCAACCGATTTTCCAATGGGCAAATTCGGACATTGCAACGACGCATAAGTAATTGGAAGCTACATAGTCGAGACTATGAAGCTAAAATGGAAAAGCTGATGAGCAACTGAGTCTGGGAGTAGTGGGATTACTGAATGAGTCATTACGGACCGGCCAAGTTAATTGTCGCTCTATACTGAGGTGTCCGTTTTGTCGGGGCAAGTTAATTGTGCCGCAGAATCTCCCGGATTTCCTCCAGAATTTCGTTGCCAATGTCCCGTTTACTCATCTTTCAGCGCCTATGCGATTTGCTTGAGCGTATGACCCGGTATCGAGTCCTGCCTAGATTTTCGATACATCGTTAACATCCAGATCTGATGACGACTGGTAATCGTCATCTGTGAGGTACTTTGGCAGGAGCTTCGTGAAAAGACCGGATTCTATGAAGACCATCTAAAGAATATACGGCGATGCCGAAGGTGGATCAAGGCGCGTCCCGGTGCGTGTAACGCGGAGCTTTGCGGTAATATTGGAGCCGCGAATCGGTGGAAAAATTGCCCGGCAACAGCGGCTGGTTATGCATTATTCGTAGTGGGTCCAGAGTCTGAGGACTTTCACCACTTGCTCGTCCTCCAGCACTTGGTAGACCAAGCGATGCTGAATATTAATGCGGCGTGAATAGGCACCCGCAAGATCACCAATAAGCTTCTCGAACGGAGGCGGCTTACGGTATGGATCTTCCGCTATTAGCGCTAGCAATTCTTGGGCTTTTGGTTTGAGGCCACTGGAGGCCAACTTCTTTGCATCTTTCTGAGCTTGTTTGGTGTAAACCAACTTCCATGTCACCAGTCCAGCTCCTCATTGCATTCATCCACCGGGGTATCCATCCCCTCACGAATAGACTCCCGCATACGAGGTACGGAGAGCAGGTAAAGTGTTTCCTGAATAGCAGACCAGTCTTCTTCGGATACCAGAACCGCTTTGTTCCGCTTACCCATGATAACGATTGGTTGGTGAGACTCGGCGGTCTCGTCAATCAACCGATACAGGTTGCTGCGCGCCTCTGTTGCTGTGATTCCGGCCATGACGCACCTCTTGCATGTTTGACTTTTGACCAAGTGTACGCCAACAGGTACGTACGTCAAGACGAACGTACTGCATAACACTCGGCACCGAGGCGAGCGTAACGAGTCCGACTACTGCCGCTTGTTAAATGAAGATTGCTAAGCAAGGTATGTTTCCTTGATGCCAAGTTCTCCAAATACTTGAT
Source organism: Natronospirillum sp. (assembly GCA_965602035.1). Classification (GTDB taxonomy): domain Bacteria; phylum Pseudomonadota; class Gammaproteobacteria; order Pseudomonadales; family Natronospirillaceae; genus Natronospirillum. Next base: position 983,296 of record OZ271919.1, read on the forward strand.
TGATTTCATCCATCGTATTCGAAAGGGTTTCGGTAAGGATTCCCTCTACCCCGTAAATCTCTTCAGACTCTGACTCATTTTCGAAAATTGTTTCGTCCGTGTACTCCAGCCCCAAGCTGCTCCAATTTTGGACATGATCGAAGGCCTCATCGAATGACAGAACATGCCCCAAAGAATGGCAATAGTCATTGCGAATGTCATTGATATCTATACAAATCTGGGCCACCCAATCCGGAAATGGACTATTCTGCTTGCACTGCTCTAGCTTTCGGGGAAATGACCAACGCCATATTTCTTCCCCAAACCCACAGTGAGAAAGAATTTTCCCAAACATTGCCTCGATGACCAGATGCCCCTTCAGAACCAGCCCAAGAATGTCTTCATCCGAAAAAGCAGATGAAAGGTGATAATCAATTGTCGGCTCGACTTTTGGCTTTCTCATAGTCATTTAACGCCTTGCTCACCTGAACGTACTGCGGAGAGCGTTTTTGTTTGAAAATGGAGCGCAGCGACAATCACAAAAATGAGCGTAGCAGTATGTGTCAGCGTGCAGCAACTTGTTAGGTTTTTCCTGTGAGCAAATTAAAATAACTTTCGACATCAAATTTACTCTCTTTGTTAAAGCTAGCCCAATTGGATAGACTGCACAAAAAAGCAAATACAGCTCCATATCCACTAGATTTAATAATTCCGCCATCAGGTTCAAATGCATAAAAATATGCAGGTTCTAAGCATAAGATGCCTGTAGGGAAGAGTTGACGCTTTTCCCTACACTCTTGATATACTCATTTATCTATAGTTTCTTCCTTGGTGCCTTTAAAAGCGACAATATATGATGGCACGACGTACTCTTTTTGATCTATGAAATCTTCAGTTCTCTCTTTTCGAAATAACGTTTGAATGCTGTGATTTTGCTCAAATGCTTCGGTCTTTTGTTTATTCAGATCTGATTTTACTTCGATAGCAGCTGCGACAGTATCTGCAAAATATAATCTTTGTTTTCCCGAGGTGATTGGCAAACTAAAACTGTTTTGACATTCGAGTACAATGTCAACTTGGCCTGTTTTATGACCGCGAGAGTCCATAATCACACCAGAGCCATATCGGATATTGTTAGGTAAAGCTCGTTTAAGCAGAGCTTCAATTAACAGCTCTCGTTCATTTCCAATTATAGTACTAGAGTATTTTCGTGACTGCTTGTACCCCAACATCAGGCTTTCAACTAACGTTTCAATACTATTTGTTAATAATTCTTTCCCTGATGACACGATATTCTCCCGAAAAACCTAACAGCTTATTCGAGCGCATGCGCATTCCTCTGAATTAATCCGCATGCTCATATTCCCGGATAGCTCAAACACAACATTCCGTGCGTGCTTAACCCAGACCACACTGGACGCGCCTTTCGTATGACTAATTCGAGCTTTGGCCAAACAGAGCGATAAAAAACGCGCATGCGCAGTTATCAGCACGCATCAGTTCTGATCGAACAAGTGCTCAGGGTCAGGTCGGATTGATGAGGCATAGACTCACTCCCTTGCTTCATGATGTGTCCGCGTACGTCCTGTGCGGTCGGTTGAGCAGGTATCAAATCTTTAGCTACAGGTTCAGCGTAGCCGGTGTTCTATCGGGAATTCAAGTGTCGGCGCCCGCTTTACACTGGGTTCGGCAAATTCGGCTGCTATGCCTTACGGACGTTGTGGCACGTCGACAGGTGCCGGCTCCTGGCCGATAATCTAACCTGTTCGTGGCTGTTTGTTAGATCAGGAGGGTTATATCGAACTGTTTCTGTTGCTGATCGTTGGCCTGATGACGGGTGTCGGGCTTTACCACCGTTTCAAGCGGCTGCCGGCCGGGCTGGACTTCGACGGCCGTTTCCACCCAGTGAGTCAGGTTCAGTTTCTCTCTGATACGTCCTGGATCGGCCCTGACGATCAGCGCCACCTTGAGCAGAGCATATTTGATGAAGTGTTTGCCATGATCGGCTCCGCCAAACACTTTGTGCTGGTGGATATGTTCCTGTTCAATGCGTTCCAAGGCGCGGTGCGGGAGGATCACCGAGCCTTGTGTGAAGAGCTGACAGAACGGCTGATAGCGCAGAAGCAGCGTTTTCCCGGGTTGCAGGCGTATCTGATTACGGACCCAATCAATACCGTGTACGGCGGGCAGCAATCGACGCATCTGGAGCGGCTGGAGCAGGCGGGCGTTCAGGTCACGCTGACCCGGCTGGAGGCCCTGCGCGACAGCAACCCACTGTATTCGGTGCTCTGGCGCACGGTGTTCTCGCACTTTGGTACCGGGCCGGGGCGTATGGCCGCCAACCCGTTGGGCGAAGGCCGTATTTCCCTGCCCAGTCTGCTGGTGTTCCCGAATTTCAAGGCCAACCACCGCAAGGTAATCATTGCCGACCATGAGGACAGCTACGCGGCCCTGGTGACGTCGGCCAATCCACACGATGGGAGCAGTGCCCATGGCAATGTGGCGCTGCGGTTCGAGGGGCCCGCGGTGAACGATCTGCTGACGACCGAACAGGCGGTGCTGGGGTTCTCAGACGCGTCGATTGATGTGCCGGATCTGCCGCCTCAGGCCGCCCCGGAGGCGGTTGCCGGTGCGCGGCTTCGCGTGGTCACAGAATATGCGATCAAGGAGGCGCTGCTGGATGCGATTCGTGAAGTTGGCTCGGGTGACGAGCTGGATATTGCGGTGTTCTACCTGTCAGACCGAAAGATAGTGAAGGCCCTGCGGTTGGCGCACGAGCGCGGCGCAACGGTGCGGATCCTGCTGGATTCAAACAAAGAAGCCTTTGGCCGGCAGAAGCACGGTATTCCCAACCTGCAGACCGCCCATGAGCTGCATTCTGCTGGTATCGCGGTGCGCTGGTGTGAAACCCGGGGCGAGCAGTGCCATTCCAAGTTCCTGCTGGCGCGGCGAGCAGACGGCCAGGCCACGCTGATTCTGGGGTCGGCGAACTTCACGCGGCGCAACCTCGATAATTTGAACCTTGAAACGGATGTGGTGCTGACGGGCGCGGTATCCGAGGTGAAGGCCCTGCGGGCGGCTTCCAAGTGGTTTGATCGACGGTGGGACAATACAGAAAACCGGCGTTTCAGTGTGGATTACAGCGCGCACGTGGATAGCCGGCGGTGGCGTTACGCGCTGTACCGGTTGATGGAAGCAACCGGTATGAGCACGTTTTAAGGGCCTGTATCGGGGGCACAATCGCGCCCTTTGGGACGCTCCTACATACTCGGGTCGGGCCGACGGCGAGGTACCGTCAGGCTGCAATTCCCTCAACCTGAACTTGGCTGATGTCGGCCCTCCGACTTGCGTGCTCGAATGTCATTGCGCAGACGTTACCGTCGGCATCCAGATCGATCTGTGTGTTTTCGTCCAGGTCCCGCGTTTCCACGATCGTATCCCGCCTGAACTCAATATACAGCGTATCGGTATCAGCAAAGTATCGAACTTTCATTTCCTGAACCCTCGATCAAAGAATGCATTATGAACCGTCTCTCCGTCTGGAAGCAAAACAACACGCAGGTATCGGTTGTCGGCCTTCGGGATCCTCACACATTTGCGGATACGACCATCTGATTGGACCGTTTCATATTCAGCAGATTGTACAGCTTTCTCAATCCAGACTTCCTTGATCATTGCCCGGTCCGGTCGGATCCTCGTAGAGTCAAAATAGCGAGTGGTTTTCATCCCCTGGCACTTCCGTGGTTCGAGACACAATGCCCGGCATCGACGCCCTCATACTATCGCTGACCAGGATGTCAGAAGCTCACTCCCGGTTCAGAAGTGGATTAATAAATCGCAAAAAAACGGATCCAACATTGCCTACTGAACCCTGTTGAAACGGTTAATGAAAGGGACTGGTATGAGCACGCCTTACGGGCCTGTGCCGAGGAGGCACAATCGCGCCCTGCGGGACGCTCCTACGGTAGGAGCTTCGGAACGCTGCGATTCGCGCCCTGCGGGGAGTTCCTACGGTAGGAGCTGCGGAACGCTGCGATTCGCGCCCAAGACGCCGTGTAACGGGACGCTCCTACAACCGACCGCTATTGCGGGGTCGGGCGCACAAGGATTTCGTTCACGTCAACGTGGGCCGGTTGTGATACGGCGTACATGACGGCGTTGGCGATGTCTTCGGGTTTCAGCGCGTGCTCCGGCTGTTGGTCGAAGAACGGGGTGTCGACCATGCCGGGTTCAATAAGAGTGACGCGAATGCCGGAGCCGCGTATTTCCTCGCGGACGCCATAGCCGATGGCGGACGTTGCCCATTTGGTGGCGCTATACATGGAGCCGGGAATGGTGACACGCCCGGCGGCGGAGCCGGTGAGCAACAGGTGTCCTTTGCTTTCACGAAGCGCCGGCAGGCACTGCTGTATGGTGATGCCCACGCCCAGAATATTGGTGAGGATCATGTCCTGCCATACGTCCGGGTCGGCACCGCTGAAGCCACCGGGCTCGCCGCCCCGGCCGGCATTGGCGAAGGCGACGTCAATGCGGTCGAAGGTGTCGAGCGCCTGCTGCACCATGCGTTTCTGGTCGTCGTTACTCTGCACGTCGCACTGAATAGTGAGCACCTTGTCGGCACCGCCGAGTTCCTGTTTCAGAGACTGCAATTTGTCTTCTGAGCGGGCGGCCAGCACCAGGCGGTAGCCCTGTTTACTGGCGGCGCGGGCGGTTTCGGCGCCGATGCCGGAGGAGGCGCCGGTGATGAGCATGACGGGTTGGTCAGTTGTCATTGAGATCACCTTTTGCATTAATCGAATGAGCCAGGAGCAGCCGAATGCTGCAATTCGCGGCCAAGACGCCGTGTAACGGACGCGCTCCTACGGTAGGAGCTACGGAACGCGGCGATTCGCGGCCTTCGGCCGGCTCCTACAGGTTGGAATGCGTTGGTCAGACGGCGTGGTTGTCGACCAGTTGCTGGAAGAATTCGTTCATGGAGGTTTCCAGCGGCCTATAGGTGACGCCTAGTTCGTTCCGGCTGCGGCTGTTGTCGGCGTGCCAGGGTATGCCGATGTTGCGGGCAACAAAGTCTCTTGTCATGGATTTGTCGACCATGGGGCCAACCAGCCAGATCAGCCACTTCGGCAACGCCCGTTTCGGCAACGGATAACGGTCGCCGAACTGGGCCTGCAGTGTTTTGGCCAGTTCGAACAGGTCTGTGTCGTGCCCGGACACAATATAGCGCCCGCTGGCTTCGGGTCGGAACCCGGCCTGATAATGCGCTTCGGCCACATCGCGCACGTCCACCGCGCCAATGCCCAGCCGAGGGGCGCCGGATTTCAGCGTGCCATCGCCCATCTGCCGAACCAGGTTAAAGCTTTCGGACGTGCCGTTGGGGTTCAGACCCGGGCCGATCACCAGTGACGGGTTCACGGTCACGAGATCCCACTGCGATTGCCCTTCCGCCAACCGCCAGGCTTCCTTTTCGGCTTCGACCTTGGAGTAAGCATAGGGGTTGTGCGTCAGCGACGAGGACGTATTCCACTGTTTTTCGGTGAGCACGCCGTTGGGCGCCCGCAGCACATCTCGGTTATCGCCGTAAATGGCGGCACAACTGCTGGTGACCACCACGCGTTTCACCGATGAGGTGTTCGACGCCGTCTGCAACACATTGCGGGTGCCCTGCACGGCCGGGTCTACCAGGTCGCGCTGCGGGTCTTTCACGGCCATGGTGAAGGGCGAAGCGGTGTGGAAGACCAGCTCGCAGCCGTTCATGGCGTCGGCATAGGAGCCCTCTTCCAGCAAATCGGATTTGAAGTACTGAATCGAACCCGGCAACCGGTCAGCGGCGGCATCCAGATGAGCGCGTTTATCGACGTTATCCGGGTCACGCACCGCAGCGTGCACGGTAAGCCCTTCCTGTAACAGGCGCTCAATAAGCCGGCCTGCCACATAGCCAGTAGCCCCGGTTACCAGAACGGGTTTGCTGCGATCAATCTCTGCTGCCATGGTTCGACTCCCTCGATTTCGTTGGGTTCCATGTTTACGCATCGACGCGTTTGACTGGATGTGGGGCCGACACGGCTATTCTGCAAGGTCAGCGCACTGGCATAGGCTCCAGCGCCCATTGTATCGCCTGCCGGGCGTGAATTGCGGTGGTGTCGTACAAGGGCACATCTGTATCGGCCTGGCCGATCAGCAGTCCGATCTCGGTACACCCGAGAATTACGCCCTGAGCGCCCCGCTCCGCCAGCGCTGCGACGATGTTGAGGTACTGCTTTTTCGAGGCGGCTTCTGTTCTGCCCAGGCAGAGTTCTTCATAGATGACCCGGTGTACAATGTCGCGCTCATCGGGCTCCGGCACGAGCACCTGAATGCCTCGGGCTTCGAGCCGTTCCCGGTAGAACGCCTGCTCCATGGTGAACCGGGTGCCCAGCAACCCGACAGCTTCTACGCCATCTTTCAACAGGACATCGGCAGTGGCATCAGCCAGATGCAGGAGGGGGACAGACAGTGCCGCCTCGAGCTCGGGCGCCACTTTGTGCATGGTGTTCGTGCACAGCAGCACAAGATCCGCGCCGGCAGCTTCTACTGAGCGGGCTGCCTGTACGAGTATCTCGGCGGTGCCTGCCCAGTCGCCCTGATGCTGCAGGCGCTCAATGTCGGCAAAATCGACACTGTGCATGACGATGCGCGCGGAGTGCAGCCCGCCAAGGGCCTCTCTGATGCCCTCGTTCAACCAACGATAGTAAATGGCGGTGGATTCCCAGCTCATACCGCCGATGAGCCCGATGGTTTTCATGGGTTGTGTGTCTTTCATGGCCACCCTCCCTGTTGGTTTATTGAATCCCTTGTGAATGCCGATGATACCCTCTTCCGGATCAGCCGGGGCGCTCGACCCGCGCCGTCATCATGCCCCAGAGCCAGCTTATTCTGAAGCGATTGATTTCGGCGTCCGGGAGCCCGGCGTCCGCCAGCAACTTTTTAAATTCGCGCGCCCGGTAGACTTTTACATGGGCCGCGCTGAACCGGCGCAGCCACCAGTCGCAGAGGCGACAGGCCAGGTAGTCATCACACCAGTCGGTAATAACCAGTTCGCCGCCGGGCCGAAGGACCCGTGTCATTTCCGAGAGCGCCGTTACCGGGTCGCGAATGTAATGAAACATATTGCACGACACCACACGGTCGAATGCCGCGTCGTGAAACGGCAGTGACTCCGCCCAGGCACGTGCCAGGGTGGTCGCCTCAGTAACACGCTGCCGTGCCTGTTCCAGCATCTGGGGAACGGGGTCTACGCCGGTCAGTTCCAGTTGCGGGAATCGGTTCGCCAGCTTGTGCAACAGCACACCAGTGCCACAACCGACGTCCAGCACCGTCCCGGTGTCCATGGGTGTCATCCGGTCCAGGGTCTCACGGGTTGTCGCTTCTGTGTAGAACGACCAGCGTCGGTCATAGTCGACGGCAAGGCGCGAATATTCTTTTACCAACGGGTCTGGTTCGTTGTCTCGTTCATCCACCATGATCACCATGGCCTCTCTGGCATGGCACTCGGGTTAAAGCCGAATGTCGCCGTGAATTACTGTGTCAACCTGGCCGCCTACCCAGATCTCGTTCCGGGACTCACGCAGATACACCCGGCCAGATCGATTCAGTATAGTCCCCTGCGCAGCAATGTAAGGTGACGAAACCAGATTCTTGCCGATCAACCATTGGGCAATACCCGCGTTCAGGCTGCCGGTGACCGGATCCTCATAACCACCGCCGCCTATGAATGATCGCACCTCAACAGCGGCGTCGCTGCCTGCCTCATGCCGCCCGACCACGCCGATATTGAGAGGGGCCAGACGGGCCCAGTCTGGCTCCAGCAACAGAACGGTTTCGGCCGAATCCATCATGACGGCGCACCAACCCGGGCCGTTATCCACCCACTGGTGATCCGCAAACGCGGACACCGGCACGCCCAGCGCCTGCGCAATCTGCTGCAGAATCGGATTTTCAACCGGTCCGGACCGGCGCAGCGGTGGCGCTGCAAACTCGTATCGGTCATTGTCACGCTGGATTCGGACGAGGCCAACGCCACATTCCTGCACAACGGCATCCGCACTGTGCGGTTGACCGCCCGCTTCCAGCCACGCATGGCAGGAGCCCAGTGTCGGGTGCCCGGCGAACGGCAACTCGGTGGTGGGGGTATAGATACGCACTCTGTAATCGGCTTCCGGCGTCGATGGTTTCAGCAGAAACGTGGTTTCCGACAGATTGGTCCAGCGCGCCAGGGCGGCCATCTCGTCGTCACTGAGTGCGTCGGCGTTGTGCACCACAGCCAGCGGGTTGCCACCCAGCGGGTCCGCTGAAAATACGTTGACCTGGCTAAACCGGTAGGTGTGCATGTCGGGTTGTCCTCCTGAGCGGTGTTATGCGTTGCGAATGACGAGCTGCCTACCGACCTGGCGTGTCGTCGCTTACCCTGTCGGGTTCCGGTTCAGCGCCGTTTTCAGCGTCAGTCTCTGCTTCGGACTCATACTGATACGGTTCGCCGTCTTCATCCACCAATTGCTGATCATAGGCCGCCTGCAAGCCGGTGTCTTCCTCGGTTTCCTCTTCCTCGGTCCCTTGCTGCTCGGGATGACGCGGATAGAACGGCGACAACATCGCCACCAGAATACCGCCGGCACAGAACATGGAAAACGCGTCCGCGTAGCCGAACCAATCAACAAGGACACCGACGACGGGCGAACCGGCAGCCTGGCCCAGTGCGCAGGCCATGAAAGGCAATACCGGCCCCATCGACAGGCGACCGGGCAGCAGACGTATGCCGGTCATGAGGTACAGTCCGGTCAGGGTCATATAGGCGAGGCCGAACACCAGGGACGCATAGACCGTGATGAACAATTGATCCGGACTCGACGCAATCATCGCCAGACTGGCGGCCAGCATCACGAGCATCAGGGCGTGAGTAATCGGCGGGTTGTTGCGATCCGCCAGGTCACTGGCCACTGCACCACCGAGCCCGGCAATGCCGACCGCCAGCCAGAGCCACCCGGTCTGATCAGCAGGCAATGCACCCAGTGTCACGGCCAGGTCCGGGGCGAAAATCCAGAACGCGGCAGACACAAAGCCCATGGCAAACGCAAACAGCGACAGCCACAGTAAACGCCACCACTGCAGCGCCGTGATCGTCGGCGGTGGTGCGGCGTCGTAAGGGGTCACACGCGAGACAGACGGTATGAAAAACCAGGCGGCGAGTACACCCACAGCCGCGAGCACTGCGAATGACATGTAGGCAAACCGCCAGGCCCCCGCCATGAACAACACAGCCGGCACGGCGATGAACATGCCCACACTGGTACCGGCATTCATTATCGAACTCACGCGACCATGCACGGAGCGGTCCACCACGACCTGCATGGCAGCAGTCAGCGCCGGCATCATCAGACCCGTGCAGAGCCCGCAGGCCACCACACCGATGCCAAGCTGTGTCGCATTCGAGGAATCACTGATCACCGCCAGGCCAATCGTACCGAGTACGCCAGACAGAACCGCGGTATAGCGCGCACCGATTCGAACAGCCAGAAGCGGAGCCACGGCCGTGGCCAGCACAAAACTGATCAGGGGGAGCGCACCAATGATACCGATCACAAAGGGTGTCAGCTCGAGCTCATCACGAATTGGCGGCACAAAGAGGCCGAACGCAAACCGCGCCAGCCCGTAGCTGATCGCTATCAGTGCCGCCCCGAACAGGGCAAACCCGATGCTCGACAGTGACTTCATGCAGGCTCCCTTTGCTCGGACATTGACTCGGCGACCGGAGCCATCAGCATCAGAACGGAATGACGGTCTGCTGGATCAACAATGGCTCGGTGCGTTCATCAACAATACATTTCAGGTCTTCGTACGATGTTGTGCAATACCTGAAGTGATTGTCTGGTCGGTTCCGGTCAAATCAAAGGGTGAACTCAATTCATGTCGGCCCCGGGGGCACCGCAGCCGATCAACCGCTGCCTATCTGTGTTGTTTGGCGCAGTACATGGCATCATCGGCGTGGCGCAGCAACGTGTCCACGTCCTCTCCATCGGTCGGATAATGCGCTACCCCGATACTGCAGGACGGCAAAGTCACATTACCCAACTCTGCCTCGGCGGGTTGGTTCAGAACGTCGCGGATCCGGTCCACCCGCTCTGCCACAACGTGTTCAGATTCGCTGCCCGCTGCCGGAATATCGGTCAGAAGAACAATGAATTCATCCCCGCCCATACGCGCCACAGTATCGGTTTCCCGAATGCAGCTTTCGAGCCGTCGAGCAATGGTGCAAAGCACCCGGTCGCCTGCCATATGGCCATAGGCATCGTTGACCTCTTTGAAGTCATTGATATCCACAAACAGCAAGGCCACTCTGGTTTCTCTGCGATGCGCCATGCGGATTGCCGAATCCAGTCGATCATAGAACAGTGACCGATTGGTCAACTGGGTCAGCGGGTCATGATGCGCAAGAAACCGTAACTCGGCTTCGGCCTGAGCCAGCGCACTGACATCACGCGCCACACCGACGCGGACCTGCTCCTCTTCATACCAGCGGGCTGACCAGAGCAGGTGAACGACGCTGCCGTCTTTGCGGAGAAAACGGTTGCGGAAATCAAGGTGGGATTGGCCGCTCAGTATTCGGCGAATCGCGTCCTGAGTTGTCGCGAGGTCGTCAGGGTGCATGTATTGCGTGATCAGCGTACCGACCATCTCATCCGACCGGTACCCGAGAAGGGTCTCACAGGCATCGCTGACAAATAGAATCTGATTGTCGCGATCGACCACGAAAACCGTGTCCAGCATCAACTGAATCAGCTTGGGAAAGATGGCCTGCAGGTCAATGTCCATAGGGCATCGCAATCAACTATCCATTGTTCGATTTTGTTTTCTTGTTGTTCCTCCGAGGGTACTCCAACCTGTGGTTGGCGGCTAGAGCGAATCACTTTTTGCGGCCATTCGGGTGTGTCAATTCGGGGCTTATTTCTGTGTCAGTGCGGACTTGTGGTCGGAACCGAAATATCGAACTGCAGCACACTCGCCCAGTCGCCGAGTTTGGTATAGAGCGAAATGGCCGCCTCGTCGTCAGGCCCTGTCTCAGCACGACCGAGTATGGCGGATGCTCCCCGGTCAACGGCGAGCTGTTTCAGGGCATCGAGCAACCTTGTCGCTATGCCGTTGCGCCGATGACTACACGCCACTGCAAAATCATGAATGTAGATCTGGTGGCGCTCCTGTTCGAACATTTTCAGGTCGTAGGCAGCCAGCCCGCCGACCACCTGGTTATCCTTCAGCGCCACGAGTGCGATGAAGGAATCCCCGCCGAGCAAATCCTGCAGATATCGGTCAGAGGGACACTCGCCGGCGTAATTTTTTGGCGTATGGGAAACGTCACTGAACAGATGCAGCAACGCCTTCATAAGATGAACATCGTGAGTTGAGATCTGGCGAATCTCGCAGTCAGGGCATTTCACGGAGCACCTCCCGGAAAAAGGAGAATTCAACTATCCGCCGCCGCCTCCCGTTGGCAGACGTAATCCGCAGCAACCAGCAGCCACCCTGCTGCTTACGGTCTCGCAGTCGCACCCCTGAGCCGCGGAGCCGTCGACTGTACCGCCGTTGCCGAAACATTCGCTTTGATACTAGACCGAAATGGCAGACTGCGCCCTCAGTTTGTCAAAATTCAGGCGGATTTTTCGTCGATTTATTGACTCATATCAATCCGCGAGCACTGGCCCCGTGAACTCACAGCGTCGATTGATAATCACGGAGACCGTCGAGGAGGGAGAAACCGGCACGAAAGCCAAGTTCACGTTCCGCTGCATCAACATTCAGTGGGGCCATGGTGCTGGCTGAGTGTGTTGACGGCACCGTTACAGCCAGGCCCGGCTTCAGCGCTTTCAGGGTTTCCGCGAACTGACGGGCGGTGTGCACCATGCCGGTGCCGACATTGTAGATACGCTGGGCCGGGGACGCTGCTTCACAGGCCGCCAGTACCGCTGCGGCGGCGTCCTTGCAGTACAGATACTCATTGGCGCTGAAATGCCCGGTCAGTGTGACGGTGTTATGCGCCATGACGTCGGCCATCAGATCACGCATGGCCACGCCGATGCCCGATCCGCCCCGATAATGGCCGGGGCCATAAACCGCCGCCGGCCGGAGAATCACCGTGTCGAGGTCATAGCGTCTGGTCCAGGCGGTAATCAACTGCTCGGCACACAGTTTGGTGGTGGCATAAAGCCGGTCGCGACCGGTCGCGGCCTGTTCTTCGATACGGTCCGCGGTAATGCGATCACGTGCATACACGCCGAAGGTACTGACGTACACGATTCGCTTTACACCGGCGAGGCGAGCCGACTCGAGTACATTGAGCGTGCCCGTCAGGTTGATGTCCGCACCGGTATAGGGCTGGCTGTCGAGTGTTTTCCCGATCATGCCGGCGGTGTGTACCAGCGCATCAATGCTGTGGTTCTGAAGGGCATCGATCAGTGCCGACCAGTCACGCACATCAGACCGGACCACAGTCAGGTGTTCGCGCTGTTCGGCCAGGATCTGATGCAGATAGTCCTCATCGGGGGCCACATCCAGCAACACCACCCGGTGTCCTTCCGCCATCGCTTGTTGCGCTGCATGTACGCCGATCAGCCCGGCGCCGGTAATCAACAGGTTCATCGCCACTTCCTTCGCGGCCTATGGCCGCTCCTACACTTCCGGCTGCAGCCACAGTACCTGATACGGTGCCAGTTCCAGCGGATCACCGGATACGGGTTTGCTGTCATTCAGGCGGTCAACCCAGGGGCCCAGCGCAAACTGCGCCTGCAGGTGTCCGGTGGGTACGGACTGCGGATGCTCCGAGAAATTGGCCAGGCCGAGCAGCTTCTCGCCCTCAAATTGACGCAGGTAACCGAACACGTGGACGCTACCGGTGTCCAGAATCTGTGTGGTGCCGTGCCCGAGAATCGGCAATGATCTGCGCACGGCCAGAAGCGCCTGAAGCTGGTGGTAAATGCGGCCATGCGGGGTGTCGGTGTTTTCCCGCAGGGCGCGCTCGTGGTCTCCGATCGGCACCCGGTTTACCCAGCGGCTGTCATTCTGTTTGCCGATCTGCTGTTCGTAGCTGTAGTCGTTCAGCAGGCCCAGCTCGTCACCCATGTACATGAGCGGTACGCCACCGATGCTGTAGATGATGGCATGCATCAGCCGAATGCGCCGCAAGGCATCTTCCACACCGGTGTCGTCATGCTCCAGCAGCGCCTTCTCCAGGCCCGCCAACGATGCCAGTTGCCCGGCGACACGACAGTCCCCGGTGTCCTTGTTTTCCTGAAAGGCCACACCCCGGGCGAAGCTGCCGGGGAAACGACCGGTGTAGAACTGATTCAGGAAATGCCGGTGGTCGTTCGGGTTGATGCCGAGCTCCCAGGCAATGCTGTCGTCGAAGGTCCAGCCGATGTCATCGTGTCCTCGTATATAGTTGACCCAGGCGCAGTCTTCCGGAATGGGAAAACGAGCCTGCAGCGACCGGGTCATGAGACGCACCTTGCGGGTGGCCAGGCTGTTCCAGAGCATGGCCATGAGCAGCGGGTTGTAGGACAACTGACATTCGTCATAACCGATGTACTTCACGACCTCGTCGGGGTGCACGATGGCTTCAGACTTGAACAGCACCCCGGGGGCGGCAATACGGGTAGCCGCGTTGAACGCCTGAATCAGTTCGTGTGCCTGCGGCAGGTTTTCGCAGACGGTGCCCTTCTCCTTCCAAACAAATGCCAGGGCATCAAAACGCAGGATGTCGGCACCGACATTGGCCAGGTACAGCAACTCGCCGACCATGGCATTGAACACGGCCGGGTTCCGGTAGTTGAGATCCCACTGGAAACTGTTGAACGTCGTCCAGACCCAGCGCTGCATGTCGTCGCGCCAGGTAAAACTGCCGCGCCGAACTTCCGGGAAAATCTCCCGCAGCGTGCGGTTGTATTCGTCGGCCTCTGCTTTCGTCTCGAAACAGAAGTAGTAATCGAGGTAATCCGGGTCGCCCTGTTGCGCACGCAATGCCCAGGGGTGCTCATCGGAGGTGTGGTTGAACACGAAATCTATGACCAGGCAGATGCCCTCCTTGCGCAGCGCCGAGGCCAGCCGACGGAGGTCTTTCATGGTACCCAGGTCGGGGTCCACTTCGCGGTAATCCGACACCGCATACCCGCCGTCACTGTTCTCTTCCGGCGCCTTGAACAACGGCATCAGGTGCAGATAGTTCAGCCCCAGCTCGCGGAAATAGGGAATCTGCTCCCGAAGGCCGTTCAGGTCACCGGCAAACAGGTCCACATAGACCGCGGCACCGAGCATTTCCTCACTCTTGAACCAGGTGGGGTTCTTCTGGCGGCGCCTGTCCTGCTGGCGCAGGGTCTTCGTGCGGTCCTGCCACGCCTCGAACAGTGTCCGCAGCAATTGTTCCAGATGGAAGAAAAAATCGTACTGGTCGCCGTACAGGCCGCGCAACAGGGAAAACAACCGCGGGAACTGCGCCATCAGGTTGGGTTCAAACTCAGCCCACTCGGCATCACTGGCAGCCAGCGTTTTCACACGCGGAATCAGACGCTCCAGGGTTTTGTTGACATCGCGTTCCAGCGGGGTCGGTTCCATGAGTGTCATCGCAGATACAGGTCCTCGTTTATGGGGGGTCAAGTCTTCATTCCGACGGTCTGATTATTACGGTACACGGCAGAGTGAAGCCTTTACAGCGCCGGGGTTGCAGACCGTCGGAATGAAGACTTGACCCCCGTTTTTCATGACCCCCGTTTTTCATAGCGGCGACGCTAGCATGATTTTTTCTGAAATGCTCTCTTAATCGATTAAGACCAATCGATTTCTGATGCCCCGGCAGCGGCTTTTCAGTGCTTGACCCGACACCTTATTCGCGGCCAAAGCAATCGGCTTTTCATCATTTTGCTGGCATCCGGCTTGACGACAAACGATTTACTGTATATAAAAACAGTTACTGTATATTTAAACAGTTTAGGAGGTCGCCATGACGACGCAACAACACTACCAGCCGCAGTCAGACACAGCCATCAATGGCAACACCCACGCGCCGTCTCTGGCCGACGTCATGGCCACCGGCCAGGTCTGGCAGGGACGGCACTGGGAACCGGATCAGGCCGAGTCACAGACCACCGGCTTCCGGGAGCTGGACCGCCTGCTCGGCGGTGGCTGGTTGCGAGGCGCCCTCACCGAAGTGCTGTTTGAACAGGCCGGCATGGGTGAAATGCGCCTGCTGGTGCCGGCACTGGCCGAACTCAGCCGCCAGAACCGCTGGCTGATGCTGTTGGCACCCCCGATGATGCCCAATGCCACAGCACTGGAAGCCGCCGGTGTGGATACCAGCAAACTGCTGATCGTGCGTCCGGAAAGCGTTCGTGATCAGCTCTGGACGCTGGAAGAAAGCCTGCGCAGCGGTACCTGCAGTGCCGTACTGGCCTGGCCGGAGGGGCTCAACCAGGCGCAGACCCGGCGCCTGCAACTGGCGGCTGAAGCCGGCCAGTGTCTGGGCGTGCTGTTCCGCCCCGCCAGTCAGGCGGCACAGCCATCGACTGCTGCGGTCAGGCTGCAGCTGCAGGCAGGCCCCCGTGGTACTCAGGTAGACCTGCGCAAACGCCGCGGCCGTGTACAGACCACGGAAGAACAACTGGAACTCAATCTTGATGCGCTGACCAACCCTTACCGCCCAGCCGGCAACGCAGCGGCGTCTGCTGCGGTTATTCAGGGCCCCTGGGGGCATACGCCGCCGCATTAATGGGATGAATCAATGGCTGTATATTCATTTTCCGCAACTGCCGCTGGAGCAGGCACGCCGTCAGAGACACGCCGAAACACAGAGCCTGACAACTTCACCCGCTGACACACACGAAACGACTGTCGGCGAGGTGGTATTGAGCGAACAGGAACAGACCGTGCTGGTAGCCAGCGACTCAGCCAGTGCTGCCGGTATCCGGCCGGGCTGTACCCTGCCCCAGGCACACAGCCTTATGCCCGATCTGCAGGTGTACATGCACGATCCGGCGGGTGTTGAATGGGGCCTTCAACAGCGGGCCCTTACGGCGTACCAGCAGGTAGGTCGGGTGGCGCTGTCACCCCCTCTGGGCCTGATACTCGAAATCGGCAGCATGAACCGGCTGGTGCCTTCAGGTGCAGAACTGCAGGCATCGCTCGTGGCGGCCCTGCAGGCACTGGAAACACCGGAACCGGCCGTGGTGTGGGCCAGTCAGGGCCACAGCCCCCTGATGGCGCGACTACTGGCAGAAGTCGGTGGGCAACCGGCAGAGAGTACCCCGGCCGCACGCTGGCAAGCCTGTGAAACACTACCGCTGTCTGCATGCGGGTTGCCGGAGCACACGCTGCCAGCGCTGAGAAAGATGGGCCTGCGCAACTGTGGCGACGTACTCAGTCTGTCGCCCACTGCACTGGGGCGACGCTTCGGTCCGTCCATACAGCAATGGCAGGCGCGGTTGCTGGGAGAGGTGCCGGAGACTTACCACTGGTTTCACCCGCCCCGCCGGTTTCAGCGTCGTCTGACTCTGGAGGAAGACGTGGCGCACCAGAACGGCCTGCAGTTTCCGCTGCGAGTGATACTGGAGGAATTCGAGCAGTTCTGCCGGCAGACACAGCAGTGCACCGATGAACTGCGTCTGCGGCTGTGGCATCGAGAGCGCCAGCCCACAGAGCTCCTGCTGGGCAGCGCCCGGCCCGAGCACCGTGCGGCGGCCTGGCTCGGTCTGCTGCGCCTCAGGCTGGACCAGTTGACCCTGTTTGAACCGGTGCATTCGGTGTGGCTCATGGCCCGGCGGCTGATGGCCCTGAACCCGACGCGGCTCACGCTGTCGGAACAGGAACAGGCGTCCCGGGATCCGTTGCAGTTGCTGAGCCGCCTGCAGGCCAGGCTCGGCGAACAACGTCTGATGTTCTGCGAACACCAGGCCGACTACCGGCCCGAGAAGCAGAGCCGGGAGAGCCCGGTGCGGCCGGCTGCATCTGGCATGAACAGGTCGGTAGCCAATGCCCCGCCACCGCGACCCGCCTGGTTACTGGCGGTGCCTCAGGCTATCGGACGCGACCAGTTCAGTATTGTGCACTTCACAGAACGCATCCAGAGCGGCTGGTGGGACCTCCAGGGCGTGCGGCGTGATTACTATCAGGCCCGGCTCAACGATCACCGGCTCGCCTGGGTGTACCAGCGAGCCGACGGCCAATGGTATCTGGCGGGTTATTTCGGGTGACCTATGGTGGAAACAGTTCCCTTTGCCGAGCTGCACTGCGTCAGCAATTTCAGCTTTCTGCGCGGTGCGTCCCACCCGGAAGAACTGGTGGAAGAGGCCGCCCGCCTGGGCTATGAAGCACTGGCCATCACCGATGAATGCAGTCTGGCGGGGGTCGTCAGAGCCTGGCAGGCCATACGGCAACAACAACTGAACCTGAAGCTGATCGTCGGCAGTGAATTCCGGCTCGACGATCTGCATCTGGTGCTGCTGGTCACCGACACCACCGGCTATCAACAGCTCTGCGAGCTGATCACCACGGCTCGCTGCCGGGCCGACAAGGGCGATTACGAACTGCGCACTGAGGACCTGACTGCAGACCGGCTCAGCCACTGCCTGGCGCTCTGGCACCCACCGAACGACCCGGCGCGCCAGCCCGTCTGGCATGAACCTCTGGCACATGCGTTCCACAACCGGCTATGGGTGGCTCTGAGCCACCACCTGACGCCGGAGGCCAACCAGCAGTGTCACCACCGTCAGGATCTGGCACGGCATTATGGGCTGCCGCTGGTGGCCGCCAACGATGTTCACATGCACAACACCTCGCGCCAGATGCTACAGGACACACTGACGGCCATTCGCCATGGTTGTACCGTGCAGCAGGCCGGGTTCCGCCTGTTTCCGAATGCCGAGCGACACCTGCGCCCCATGCGGGAACTGGAGCGGCTGTACCCGGCTCAGGCACTGACGGAAACACAGCGCATTGCCCGGCGCTGCCGGTTTGATCTGGGGACACTGCGTTATGCCTATCCGGCCGAGCTGGTGCCCCCGAATGAGACACCCGGCAGTTGGCTGCGCAAACTGACCAACCGTGGCGAACAGCGGCGCTACCCCAAGGGCACCCCACTGCCCGTTCAGGCCACCCTGCGCCGCGAACTGGCACTGATCAGCGAGCTGAATTACGAGCACTTTTTTCTCACCATAGAAGATCTGGTGCGCTTTGCCCGCGATCGCGGCATTCTCTGTCAGGGCCGTGGCTCCGCCGCCAATTCCGCGGTCTGTTACTGCCTGGGCATCACCGAGGTGGACCCGGCCAAAACACAGCTGCTGTTTGAGCGGTTTATTTCCCGGGAACGTAACGAACCACCGGACATCGATGTGGATTTCGAGCACGAGCGCCGTGAAGAGGTGATTCAGTATATCTACGGGAAATACGGCCGTCACCGGGCGGCTCTGGCCGCTTCTGTCATAACGTATCGTACCCGCAGCGCTATCCGTGATGTGGGCAAGGCCCTGGGGTATTCCGAGCCGCAGCTCGCGCACTGGCTGCACCAGATCGACCGGCGTGACCAGCAGCAACCCTGGCACGAGCAACTCAACCGGCAACTGTCGGGGCAGAGCGCGCTGGCGCGCCGGTTTCTGCGTCTGGTGCGAGAAATCGTCGGTTTTCCGCGGCATCTGTCGCAGCATGTCGGCGGGTTTGTGATTGCCGCACAGAACCTGAACCAGTTGGTGCCGGTGGAAAATGCGGCCATGGCGGACCGTACGGTGATTCAGTGGGACAAGGACGACCTGGAAGCCCTGGGGCTGCTCAAGGTGGATGTACTGGCGCTGGGCATGCTCACAGCCATTCGCAAATGCCTGCAACTGTGCAGTGAGTTCTACCGGCAGGACTGGGCGGTTACACAGATTCCCGCTGACGACCCGGCCACCTATGCCATGCTGCAGAAAGCCGACAGCGTCGGCGTTTTCCAGGTCGAGTCCAGGGCCCAGATGAGCATGCTGCCCAGGCTGCGCCCTGACTGTTTCTATGATCTGGCCGTGCAGATCGCCATTGTGCGGCCGGGCCCGATCCAGGGCGACATGGTGCACCCCTACCTCACCAACCGGCAGTTCCCGGAGCAGATTCGTTACCCCAACGACGCGGTACGCAAGGTGCTGGAACGCACCCACGGCGTGCCCATTTTCCAGGAACAGGTGATTGCACTGGCCGTGGCCGCTGCCGGTTTCTCGCCGGGTGAAGCGGACCAGTTACGCCGGGCCATGGCCAGCTGGAAACGCCATGGCCATATGGAGGAACTGCAGCACCGTCTGGTCGACGGCATGCTGGCCAAGGGGCACGATCTCGATTTTGCCGAGCGGATCTGCCGCCAGATACAGGGGTTCGGCGAATACGGGTTCCCCGAGTCCCATGCGGCCAGCTTTGCCATTCTGGCCTATCAGTCAGCCTGGCTGAAATGCCACCAGCCGGCGGCGTTCTGCTGTGCCCTGCTGAACAGCCAGCCCATGGGGTTTTACGCCCCGTCACAGCTGCTGCAGGACGCTCGCCGGCATGGGGTCACCGTGCTCCCGGTCGATATCAACCGCAGTGTCTGGAATCACTGCCTGGAACCTACGTCCGACACACCGGACGTACCCGCAATACGACTGGGCTTCCGTCAGGTCAGCAGCCTGCGTGAAGCCCCCATGCAGGCCCTGCTGGCACAGCGGCCCCCCGGTGGGTTCCGCCACCTGTCAGAGCTGCAGCAGTTGCAGGTACTCGACAGGGCCAGTTGGAGCGCACTGGCCGCTTCCGACGCTCTGAAGCCACTGGCCGGGCACCGGTACCAGGCGCACTGGGATGTACTCGGTCAGGTGGAAGCCACACCACTGCTGCAGTCAGATCTGTTCGTGGAAGACTCGGTCACCATGGAAGCACCGGGAGAAGGCGACAGTGTGGTGCAGGATTATCAGGCTCTCGGCCTGACGCTCGGCAAACACCCGTTGGCGATTCTTCGGGAAAACCGTCTGCTTGGCAACACGCTGAAGGCCGAGGCGCTGCGCCAGCATCCAGCGCCGGCCCGGGTGACAGTGTGCGGGCTGGTGATCGGCCGGCAACGCCCCGGTACGGCCGGCGGTGTCACTTTTGTGAGCCTGGAAGACGAAACCGGGGTGGTCAATGTGATTGTCTGGCTGCAGGTAGCCCGCCAGCAGCGGCAGGCTTTATTGCTGTCTCGGCTGCTGGAGGTGTCCGGTACGTTGCAGCGTGAAGGCGATGTGATTCATGTCATTGCCCGGAAACTCACCGACCGCAGCCGGCTGCTGGGGCAGTTGCCGGTGGTGTCCAGGGATTTTCATTGATCATTAATCGCTTCAGCGGGAAATCCGAAAACGTATAAGGGGGCTATTACCCGGGACGGCGGTCGGAGATCCGAACGGGGAGCTTCGAAAACAGGATGTTTTCGCAGCAGGGCTACAGGGACGTACTTGTGCCCGGTCCCCGGGTGGAACTACCGACCGCCGGGCCAGGCACATTTATCATGACCGGTGCAGCGTCAGGGTACGATACCCATACACCAGCCGGGTCACCGTGGTGATCACGCACACCAACGCAAACCCACCGGCCAGCCAGGGGAAATACGCCGGCCAGATACAGAACGCCACAAACACCGCCACCGTCTCTGTGCCTTCGGCAATGCCGCTCAGGTACTGCATCGACTTGTTCGGAAACTGCACTCTCTCGAGCCCGTGGCGCTCCGACATGACCGCAAATGCCAGAAACGTCACCCCGGTGCCCACAAAGGTAAGCATCAACACCAGCGCCCACACCGTAAACCGCGGGTCTGCCAGTGCAAAGCCAAACACCACCGCCTGATAAAAAATGAAGTCCAGGCTGATATCCAGAAACCCACCGGCATCCGTTGGCTGCTTCAGCCGCGCCAGCTCGCCATCAAGCCCATCCGCCAGACGGTTCAGCGCAATCAGGACCAATGCCGCCATGTACTGATTCAGTACAATCAGCGGTACCGCCAGCAGCCCGACCACAAAACCCGCCACAGTGACCTGATCCGGTGTCACCCCGATTCTCGCCAGTGGCTTCGCCAGCGTGCGCAGCCCGGGTTTCAATACAGGGACTACATAGCGGTCGAGCATCAGGCAAACCTCCCTTCCTGAATCAGGTACACCGGCCCGTCGCCACCGTCTTCGACATCGTGAGTGACCTGCAGCGCCGGCACCCCGTTACGCTGCAGCACCGAAAATACCCAGTCGCGAAACTGACCCCTCAGCGCCGTGTCCAGCTTGCTGAACGGCTCATCCAGCAACACGGCCCGAGGCTCAGCCATCAGCGTACGCAGCAGACTGACCCGTGCCCGCTGACCGCCGGACAGGCTGGCGACATCGCGCCGGGCGTAACCTTCCAGACCCGCCATGGAGAGATACTCATCTATACGGGGCTGGCGCTCGTGACGCGGCATGGATCGTGGCAATGCGAAGCCCAGGTTCTCGCCGACGTTCATGTGCGGAAACAACAGATCATCCTGATACAGCAGGCCGATTCGGCGGTTCTGCATGGGCAGATGCAGCACCGATTCACCGTCCAGACAGACATCGCCCGAGGCGGAAAACGCCGGCGCCAGATCACCCACGATAGCGGACAGCAGCGTTGACTTGCCACACCCGCTCGGACCCATGACGGTAATGACCGTACCCGGCTCCACCGTCAGGCTCATGGGCGCGAACAACGGCTGACCCGCCAGAAATACACACACTTTGTCGAGCTCGAGAGCCAAATGGCACCCTCCGGAATTCGTGAATGATCAGGTCGGCCAGCGACCGGCCCGTTCTCTCTGTTAACCCTGCAGACGCATGCCGTGGCGGTGGCGAAACCACCAGGCCGGAATGATCAGCGCCAGTGAATAGATGATCATCGGCAACAGCCACTGAACCAGCGCATAAACACCGAGCAGCCGCCGGTCTCCGCCCCCGGACAGGCTAACGGTTTCCGTCGTGAGTGTGGCGAATCGACCACTGCCCACATAGAGCGTTGGCAGGTACTGGGCGAGACTCACGGCAAAGCCGAGGGCGGTAACATAACACAGCGGGCGCAACAGCATAGGCCATTTGACCCGCCAGAGTGCCCGCCATTCCGTTCCGCCGAGAACCATGGCCTGGCGCACATAGCGATCATCAAAACTGCGGTAAGGGCCGGACAGGCTGAGAAACAGGTAAGGCACCACAAACATCAGGTGCGACCAGAGCAATGTCAGCCACTGACCATCCAGATCCAGCCAGACCAGCACGATCTGGATACCGAACAGAAACGCGATCTGCGGCACAATCAACGGCACGTAGATCAGCCAGAACAGCCTGGAGCCTGCGTAGCCGGGTTCGCGGCGACGCAGCGTGACTTCGTGTTCAAGACAGCCCACCACCAGCACCAGACCGAGCAGCGCCGCCACCATGCCGGCGCTCAGAGTAACCCGGAACGGATCGGACAGCCGCTGCCAACCACGCGCCCAGAACCGCGCCGTCCATGATTCCGGCAGCGCGTCGGGGAACCCCCAGCGGAACGCAAAACTCCAGACCACCAGCACGGCGAAGGCAGCGAGTGCGGAGCCGATGAGAAGCAGACTCATCCCTTCCATCGGGCGCGCAAACCAGGCCAGCGCACTGTGTCGGCGCCCGTCACTCCAGAACGGCCGGGTACAGCGTAACCAGAAACGCTCGATGAGCCACCAGAGCACCAGGCTCAGCACCGTCAGAATCAGCAGCAACGTCGCACCGGCGCTACCGGGAAGCCGACGCATCAAGTCCGGATGATTGAACCAACGGTCAACCAAGACCGAGAGTGTTGACGGTGCACTCGGCCCTACGATCATGGCCATATCAACCACCGACAGGCCAAACGCCAGCACCGCAAACAGGGGCAGCCGGAGCAAGGGCAACAATTGCGGCAGGATAATCCGGCGCCATGCCATGAACTCGGAATAGCCGAGTGAGCGCGCCATACGCAAGGATTTTTCCACCTGCAACTGCTGCAGCGCCGCCAGCGCCATGAACACAACGAAGGGGGTTTCCTTGAGTGCCAGCACGACCATGAGGCTCAGCGCCCAGGGATCCCCTACCAACCGCAGCAGCGGCGGCAGTTCCCAGCCGGTCAACCAGGGCGAGAACAGCTTAACGAGCCATCCGGAGGGTGCCATCAGCATGACAATACCGATTGCGAAAGCGGCGTGTGGTACCGCCAGCAACCCGGACAGGCTGAGCCGCAGCCAACGGAGCGTGCGGGTTCGCCAGGTCAGCGACAGCAGGGTCACCGTCAACACGAGCGCCAGCACGGTGGAGCCCCAGGCAGACACCAGGCTGTTTTTCACTGCTGCGGGTACACTCGGATGCGTCATCAGTGTACCCCAGTGGGCCAGTGTCAGCTCACGGGCGCCCAACACGGGCAGGTAGCCGAATGACGGCAACCAGGTACCCACCAGCCCGACCACCACCGGCAGTATGAATACTGCTGCGGTCAGCGCCGGAAAGGCTGACAGAACCCGGCGAATCATAGGAATTCAGCGATCTCCGCAATCACCGGGCGTATCGCCGCTGCCATTCCTCTTCCAGCAACGGTACCCAACTGGCGTGCGGCTCGAGCCGAACAGCAGACAAGGCTTCGTCTGACAGGCCTGCGGGCCCCCGCTCGATATCACTGAACCGTTCCTGGGCCGGCCGTGGCAGCCGATCGACCGCCAGTACAGTAGGGTCACCCCAGACCTCAATGTCCGCTTTACGCGCCTGGGCCTCCGGTGACATCAGGAAATTCGCGACGACCATGGCGGCTTCCGGCGCCTGCGCATTGAACGGAATGCCGACAAAGTGGGTGTTACCGATGGTACCGCTGCTGTGCACATAGGTACGAATGGACTCCGGCAATTCGCCATTCAGAATCGCATTGGACGCGTCGTTCGGATTGAACGACATGCTGACCAGGATTTCCCCGTCGTTCAGCATCTGCTTCATGCGGGGAGCATCCGGGGGAAAGGATTCACCGTTCTGCCACGCCACCGTATGCAGTTCGTCCAGCCAGGCCCATACCGGCTCCAGCGCCGCTTGCGGATTATCCACCGAGGACACAGGCTGGTAGAAAACATCGGGATTATCAGCCAGTTCCAGCATCGCCTGTTTTACAAAGGTTGTGCCATAAAAGCTCGGCAGCGCCGGGTAGGTGATGCGCCCCGGGTTCTCCCGTGCCACCGTGAGCAGTTCGGTCATGCTGTCCGGCGGTGTTGCCAGCCGGGCGCTGTCGTACATGAACGTCAGCTGCGCCATGCCCCAGGGTGCTTCCATGTGGTCCACCGGCGTCGAGAAATCCATGGTGAGTGTGGCCTTGTTCTCGATATCCAGCCATTGGTAATTGGGCAGACGATGCGTCCAGGGCCCGAACAGGAGGTCCTGCTCCTTCAGCGCACGGAAATTCTCACCGTTGATCCACATCAGGTCCACTGACCCACCCGTGGACCGCCCGGCCGCCTTCTCTGCCAGCACCCGGCTGACTGTATCGGCAATATCACCCACCTTGACGTGTTCCAGCGTAATATCGTACCGGTCTGCCAGCTCGTCGCCGGCCCAGAGCAGGTAATCATTGATAACGGCCGATCCGCCCCAGGCGTTGAAGAACACGCGGTCGCCGCGCGCTTCCTCAACCACCTCTTCCCAGGTCATGGCGGTGCCGGCACCGGCAATGCCTATCGACAGGACGACCAGCCCCAGGTTGCGAATAGTGGCCTGCAGCCAGGTTGGATGCATCATTGGTTGTTTACTCCCTTGGAATGCCCACGATGGGGTACCGTATTTCGACAATTGTTAACGCTGCCGGAACTCCGGCGTGCTCAGGTCACCCGTCGGTGTCCCGGGTTCCGCGTAGCCCTTACGAACCAGCCATTGCGGTGCATAATAGGTGTCAAGCCCGGCCACGCTGACCAGATTCAGTTCATCCAATGGCATCCAGCCGGCCCGCTGAATTGGCTCCGGTAACCAGATCTCTTCGACCTGACCAATAACCAGCTGGGTGTCATTGATCTCGATGGTGTGCGTTTCAACGTGACGCAGCCCGATCCGTATCGGGCTTTCCGCGACATAAGGCGCGCTGATCGCATCGCCTTTGACCGGTGTCAGCCCGGTCGCCGCAAATTCCGACACGTCTTCAGGCCACTTGGCACTGGTATCGTGAGCCGCATCCAGCATACCCCGGGTTACCAGGTTCAGCGTAAACTCCCCGGTTTCCTGGATGTTGCGCCATGAATCCCGGCGCACGGTAATGGGTCGAAACAATACCCCCATGGCCGCCGGGCTGGCGCCGACATGAATCACCGAATTGAAAACGGCCAGATTGTCATGACCATCGGCGGAGCGTGACCCCAGTAAATGAAGCCCTTTGACCCCGCTCAACAGGTTGACCAGATGGGCCCGCTGTCGCGAGGGCATGGTGTCCAGCGAGGATACGGGCAGCCACCCTGCCTCAGGATATTCGGAATTGCCCTTCAAATCATTGCCCTCACCGTGGTTCTCCGTCTGTGTGATGGTAAACGTGCCAGACCGCCATTCGGATGAACGTGACTGCCATTTATGTCGCTGCGTTACCGTACAGCTTACAGGCATTGCCGGGCCAGTGAGTGTGCAATGTGTTACCCGAGTCACAGAATCTGTTTCTACCGGTAACAGACAGTGGCCGATTTTCTGGACGCACCCCGGTGGAAATTTCCATAACTTACTGATTTACAATGTTTTTAAAAAACTGGCACGGTGTCTGCTCTATTCGTGATGTAGTTGAGAAAGCTACCGCAGCGGCAACAAAAACAACAAGCCGCACAACTGACAGACTGCCTCACCCAACAACAAGAGTAAGGGGCAGCGCACAGGAGGAACCGGGGCAGCAACAAAAATAACAACGCCCCTGGTTATAATGAATCGGCAAAGAAGAACAACCCGTCGATCTTATTCCCGTCTGAAGAACACGAACAAGAGATGAAGAGGCACCCCGAGGGGTGCTTTTTTGTGTCTGGTCCGAAATCGCCGAACGACCGGGCGCGGTAGACGCCGCAGATACTTCCCTATTATCTTCAGATGGTTCTACAGGATTTCATGACTGCAGCCGACTACACTAGCAAGACAGTATGCAATACGGTGATTCAATGGCCCGGATAGACGGTTCAGATCGTCTGCGCCTGCCGTCCGACAGCGGCATTCGCACCAGCGCGTATTCAGCGCGTGAGCACGCCGCCTCCGGGCCGGCGCGCGAAGCTGTGGGCGATTGGTTGCAGTTACTGCAGCGCGGATCCCGGGACGGCGGAACCGAACCATTGGCCCGCGCCATTGAGCAAATGCTGACCCGCAGCACTGCTCGATCCGGACAGCCCCCGGCCAGCTTACCCCTGACAGTTATCAGGGCGCTTGAATCCCGCCCCACCGGGAACCTGTATCAGGTACAACTGGGGAATGAGCTCCTCGTGCTGCGCAGCTCCGCCCGGCTGGAGCCCGGTCAGACACTGACGCTTGTGCCGAACGGGCAACGCGCCGAAGTGCTGTTACCACAGAACAGTGCTGAACGACTTCTCATCATGCAGGTCGCACAGCGTCAACAGTGGGCTCAGCTTGCGTCGCCCGAACCGCGATCCGGCCTGCAGGAATTGATGCCCTGGATTCGATCGGCAACGCCGGCAGAGCGGGCACCTGTGTCCCCTGTGCCGACATTGGGCGCGACCCAACCGTCGGCAGCCAACGCGCCGCAGACACCCATGGCGGCACAATGGGTGGTTCGCTCACTGCCGCAGCTGCTCGGCCAATGGCTTGCGCAGTTGCCGACCCCGGGTACC
The DNA here is from genome assembly GCA_965602035.1 of Natronospirillum sp. Lineage (GTDB taxonomy): Bacteria > Pseudomonadota > Gammaproteobacteria > Pseudomonadales > Natronospirillaceae > Natronospirillum. The sequence continues at coordinate 1,010,141 of OZ271919.1, forward strand.
GGAACGTCATCGACTCCGACAAGTTCACCCGTTCCGGCGTCGTCTGCCGGCACCGGGGCCCCCGGCGGCGCTGCCGCCCAATCAGCCACGCCGCAGACAGGGACGGGACAGCCTACCAGCGGAAACAATGCGCGCCCCACGGTTGCCGGATCTACCCCCGGAGACCTCGCCAACCGATTGCAGACCAATCAACATTGGATTATGCAGCTCATCCAGACCGCACGGACCCAGTATGGTGAGGCAACACCCCAGACGATCCGGCAGGTCTGGCAGGGTTGGCAACAGGCCGCACGCCACTTAGTAGGAAGTTGGCAGACGCCTGATTTCAGTCAGGTTCAGCTCACACCGGCACCCGGTGCACAGAAAGGTCTCTCGCCGTTGCTGCCGTCAGCCGCTGCCACCACGACCGCGGCCGGCGGGACCCCGGGTGAACCCATCGCGCCCGGCGCCAATCAGACCCTGGCCGACCGATTGCCCCTGTTACAGCTTTCCCGCCCGGCGGGTTCCGCCGAGACCGGGAATCAGGAGACAAGTCGGCCGGATCCATCCCGACTGCCGGGCGACCTCTGGCGGCTGCTGGCTGCCCAGTTGATCGACCAGCGGTTCCAGCAGGCCGGGCTGCGTTCGGCGGTACCGAGTCTGCAGGAGCAACTGCACCGTCGGGCGGAAACGCTGCTGCAACAGACACCACAGATCTATTCGCCGGCCAATATCCGGCGCCTGCTCCAGCCCGGCGGTGGTGCCGGCGCGCAGACGGGCAGCAATGCCGAGCAACAGAGTCTGCTGCAGGTACGCCAATTGCTGGAACAGTTCAGCCAGCAACAGGTCACCCGCCTGCTTCAGACCCCGGTGAGTGATCCCGGTACGGAACAGCGACCCCTGCAGCAGGCTCTGCCCGTGCTGCACGGTGATCAGGTCGTCTGGTTCGAGCTGCACCGGGAACCGTTCCAGGAGGGTGAAGAGGCGCAGAGCACGGGCGGCTCCTCGCGGCATGCGATAGACCTGCATTTCCACCTGCCACCCATGGCACCGGTCTGTGCCCGGGTCGCCTGGCGAGGCAGCGACGGCATGGAAATCACCTTTCTTACTGATGACACGCCCACATTGCGGTTGTTTCACACCCATCTCGATACGCTGAACCGACAGCTCGGGCGGCTTGCCCTGCCGGTTGAGCAGGTACACTGCCGACACGGCCTACCGACACGGTTCAGCCCGGGGGGCCCCGGGCCTGGCTCGGGCCACATCGACGTACATACCTGAGGGGGAGCGGCATGACGGATTCACAACAGAACAGCGCCGCTGTCGCCCTGCACTATGATGGCGACAAGGCGCCGACGGTGCTCGCTTCCGGTTACGCCGATCTGGCGGACGAGATTATCGCCATTGCCAGAGAGCATGAAATTCCGATCTATGAAAACCCCGAGCTCGTCTCTCTGTTGACAGACCTGTCACTGGGCGCCGAGATTCCACCGGAGCTGTATCAGGTGATCGCCGAGATTATCGCGTTCGCATTTCTCGTACAGGGCCGCGCGCCAGAGGATTTCCAGCCCGATGCGGTTTCCCCGTATCCCAGCGACCCGGAAGCCCGCTGACGGGCGAATCACCCCGCCGAACGGAGCCAGGACACCCGGTAGAGGTCAGGCCGACGGTCCTTGAGGTTGTTTACCGAGCCCTCGTTGCGCAGTAGCTTGAGTTTATCCAGGTCGAGATCGGCAAACATGAGCATTTCCGTATTGGGCGTGGTCTCCGCCAGAATCGAATCGTGCGGGAACGAAAAGTCTGACGGCGAAAACACCGTCGACTGACTGTACTGCACGTCGAGACTTTCAACACTGGGCAGGTTGCCGACGCTGCCCGCCAGCGCGACATAGCATTCGTTTTCAATCGCCCGGGCATGCGCACAGTGGCGCACGCGGAGATAACTGTTCTTCGTGTCCGTCCAGAATGGCACGAACAGTATCTCGACGCCCTGCTCGGCCAGTATACGCCCAAGCTCGGGAAACTCGACGTCGTAACAGATCAGAATACCGATTCGCCCGGCGTCCGTGTCGAAGACCTTCAGCTCGTCGCCTCCTTCGATAACCCAGTCCTGGCGCTCGTGCGGTGTAATGTGGATCTTGCGCTGTTCTTCCATGGTGCCGTCACGGCGGCAGAGGTACGACACGTTGAACAGACGCTCGTTTTCCAGCAGCGGCATGGAACCGCTGATGATATTAACGTTATAGCTCACCGCCATGCGGGAGATTTCGTGGGCAAACTGTTCGGTAAACCCTGCCAGAAACCGGATAGCGTGCGTCTGGCTTGACTGGTCAGTCAGCCCCATCAGGGAGGCGTTGAAGAACTCGGGGAACAGCACAAAATCGGTCTGGTAGTCGGACATGGCATCCACGAAATACTCGATCTGACTGAGCATTTCGTCGACAGATTTCACCGTGCGCATCTGCCACTGCACCGCACCCATTCTCACGACGGATTTGCGGGTATTGACCACCGACGCTTCCGGCTCGAAGAAGATGTTATTCCACTCCAGAAGTGTGGCATAGCCGGCAGACTGCTCGTCTTCCGGCAGGTACTTCTTGAGCAGCCGCTTGACCTGAAAATCATTGCTGAGCTGGAACGTCAGAATGGGGTCAAACAGCTCCTTGCGACTGACCTTCTGAATGTACTCAGCCGGTGACATGTCTGCGCTGTACTGGTGGTAGCTGGGGATACGGCCACCCGCCAGAATGGCGCGCAGGTTGAACTGACGACACAGTTCCTTGCGGGCATCATAGAGACGCCGACCAAGGCGGTAGCCACGGTAATCCGGGTCAATCAGGATATCGAGACCATACAGTGCATCGCCGTCCGGATTGTTCTTCAACCGGTCACGGCTGTCGACGATATCTTCGTAGGTATGCGGGTTACTGAATCGGGCATAATCAACCAGCACGGTCAGTGCGATACCAACCAGCTGGTCGCCGTCTTCAATGCAGATCTGGCCTTCGTTGAACTCCTTGATCAGTTGCTCAATGGTATGGCGCGGCCAGGCACCGCCCAGGTCTTCGTATACCCGGTCCATCAGCTGTTTGAGCTGCGGATAGTCACTGAGCTGCAGATTGCGCAGATTCAGCTTGAGTTCTTCATGTTCCATGTGTGCACTTTACCCCCGGAGCGATAGGATTGAACGCCGCCCTGTCAGCACCATTGTCGCAGTAACTGGCGTCAGGCCGGGAAGGATGATGGAAAAGTCGTTGAAGTCAAGGAGGGCCGCAGCCTGATCCGCGCCGAATACACCGGTTTTACTGCAGATTGACCGCACGACCGACTGCACGCGTGTATTTCAGGCAGACTGTGCAACCTTCTGGTTCTGCAGGAACTGGCCCAGAAAATCACCGATGGCATCCGTGTCGCAATCACCGATGACACAGTTCGACGCTTCTATCAGTGCTTCCACAGCGTTACCCATGGCCACCGAAATACCGGCCATCTCCATCAGTCGAAGATCCTGCATTTCATCGGCAAAGACCATCATTTCTGACGGGTGAATGTTCATACGCTGCAACACGGTTACCACCGTGGTGGATTTGTCGATGGCCTTGGGCACAATGTTGCACAGTGTCCCTTCCATCGTGGGCAGGAACCGGAAATCCGGAAACTCTTCCGGCCAGTGACGCATACAGTCGAGCACCTGACCCTGACCGTCCGCGGTCACCTTGCTGATCCAGCCATAATCGATGCGTTCAATCGGCTTGACCATCGACGGATCGGCGTGCTGCTTCTGTCGCAGCTCTTCGTCGGAATAGTGGCGATTGGTAGCGAAGGATTCCCCCCAGCACTCGGCTGAAATCTGCACCGGCTGCTTACAATGCACCATCTTGTCGATCAGGCGTCGTGCCGCCAGCCCCATGCAGGCCATCTGCCACTGCCGCCCCTTGGTAAACTCATGCACGACCGCCCCGTTGAGGGTAATCAGTGTGCACCGCTCCAGCAGATCGGCCGGCACGAAATGGCGCACCGCGCGTACCGGGCGACTGGTCGCAATAACCAATTCATAGCCGCGTCCATGTGCCTCGATCAGCCGCTGGCGCGTGCTTTCACGCACCTGCTTGTCGCGGGTCAGCAACGTGAAATCGAGATCGAACACAAGCGCGCGGACAGCGGTCATAAACACTCCCAGTCAGGCTCCTGCTCTCGAGCATGAATGCCGGCGTGAAACATCTGCGGGCGAAGGCTCCGGCGACGCGCGGTCGGGCTCGATACTGCGGCCTGTTTATTGCGGTTATAACGGAATTCTCGCACATTGCTCACGCACTGACCAGCGTGCGGAACGGCGTATCAATTGCCCGCCCGGCCCTGGGCCTGGCGTTTCATATCGCCCCACTGATGGCGCTTACCGCGCAGGAACTGGAACAACCCGCGCAAGCGCCACCAACTGTTGATCTGCCGGTAGCCGAAATTCTCGAGAAAGGCGGTGACCAGCAACACAAACAGCGCTCGCGGTGATTTGTAGACCCGGAAGCTGAGTTCCTCCAGTACCAGTGCCATCAGGCTGATCAGCAATCCAAGGCCGATCGCCGCGGCCAGAAACGCCAGTGCCACCACATCGTCCAACTGACCGCTCAGCCAGAGCACCGCGGTCAGTACATAGCCGGCCAGCTCAACAACCGGACCCAGCGCCTCGATGACCCACATGAAGGGCAGTGCCAGCCAACTGAGTGCCCCGCCCTTTTTATGGAACAGCAACCCGGGGTGCGCAGTCAGGCTCTCCATAAGCCCGCGCTGCCAGCGTATCCGCTGGTTACGCAGCGACTGCCAGTCTTCCGGAACCTGGGTCCAGCAAATGGGGTCAGGAATGTAGACCACCCGGTCCCGACGTTTTTCTTCAATCCGGCGACGCTGCAGTCGCAGCACCAGCTCCATGTCTTCACCGACTGTATGGGTGCGATAACCACCAACCGCCATGAGCGCTGACTTGCGGAACAGCCCGAACGCGCCGGAAACAATGGTCACCGCATTCATGGCCGACCACCCGGTCCGCCCGAACAGAAACGCCCGCAGGTATTCCACAATCTGCAGGCGCGCCAGATACGACCGCGGTAGCCCGGGTCGGCTGAGAAAACCCCGCCACACCTCACAGCCATTCGCCACGCGGATGGTGCCGCCGGCCGCAACGGTGCGGCTGTCATCGAGAAACGGGCGGACGACCCGCTGCAGACTGTCGCGCTGCAGTATCGAGTCTGCGTCTACCGAACAGACCAGGGGGTAGCGCGACAGGTTGGCAGCCGCATTGAGGGCATCGGCCTTGCCCCCGTTTTCCTTGTCCACCACGCGTACGCGGGGCTCGGTACGCGAACGGTAGATGGCTTTTACCGGCTTCGTAGCCAGGCTACGGCGGTAGATCTCGGGGAATTCTTCCAGTTCGAAGGCCTGTATCAGTTGCTGCAGCGTGTCATCCCGGGACCCGTCATTCACCACAATAATCTCGAATTCCGGATAATCCAGTTGCAACAGGGAGTGGACACTGGCCACAACAGTCGCCGATTCATTGTATGCCGGAACCAGCACACTCACCGGTGTCTGCAGAGGCCGAAAACTGCGCGGCAGCCAGCGTGCACGGGCGCCCTGCATGTGGCGTTTGATCGTCGCAAGACTCAGCAGATTGAGCACGGTGAAAACGGCGGTCATTATGATGAAGTACCACAGACACAACCACTGAATGAACCGGGCGACATCCCACAATGACGGCATTACGGGCATCCATTCAGGCATAACGCTCCTCCCACTCCCGTTCCTTCAGGACCTGCCGCACCATATCGTGCGCAAAGGCATCGCCCAGGTTGCTGACCATGCCCACGACATCCTGTTCATTCACTTGCGGCAGATTGAGCAGCGATTGCGTGGCGCGATACCGGACCCACCAGTCTTTGTCCGTGAGCAGGCCCATCAGGTCATGCCGATCAGAGAGCTTGCCAACGCGGCCCAATGCAGTGATGGCCTGAACGCGCACACCGTGGTCCGGATGGCGCAGCAACTGCGTCACCCAATAATGAAGCGCGTCATGGTTTACCAGAGGAAGGAGGCTCTGCAGAACCTGGGGGTCACCGCCGAACCGATCAGCTACGTCTTTCAGGTCACGGGCCGACGGATGAAACTGGAGTGCGTCGACCAGTTGCAGCAGAACAGCGATATCAGCGGGGTTCTCCGAGCGCTGTACCAGATGCCATAGCCGGCGGTGCATCGACTCCGGCTCTGTGTCCCGCAGAATTCCCACCAGCCGCTCAACCGGCCAGTAGTGACGCTTGCGTCCTTCCAGTACCCAATACAGGCCGTGCACAGGGTCAATGGCATTCAGCCCCTGCAGGGCTGCAAGAGCCAGAACCGGGCTGTTGTCTCGGGCAATTATCTCCTGCAGCACGCCGGCGGCCTTGTGGCTGCCGATATGCCCGAGTACCGTCACCGCCAGCAGCCGGTGATCGAACTGGCGATGATCGAGCAGCGGTTGCACACGACGGTATAGATCGAGCTCCTTGCCCAGCCGTTTCAGCCGCTCGGCGGACTGGCCGGCAACGATGTCGAGCAGCGAACACCAGAGGCGACAGAACCCGGGCACCATGGCTTTCGGCAGCGCGGGTTGGCGTTCTGACGGCGTGTCACCCACCACGATCTGCATCATTCGCGGCAGCCATGCACGCTCTGCCCGTTGGTCCCACACCAGTGTGCGCCAGTAGGCCAGCCGGAGAATCAGGGTGACCACGAGCAGGGCCGAGATCAGTACGAGCAACACAAGGCTCGCGCCGATCACAAGACGCAGAACGGTCGACTCAACAAATTCCGCCTGGGCAAGCAGTTCTGATTCCATATCAGAACGCCCGTAACAGCCGTTTTATGCGGGCAGAGAGTTCAACCGGCTGGAAGGGTTTGCGGACATAATCCTCTGCGCCGGCCTGAAATGCTCTGGCGATATCCCGCTCATCATCACTGCCGGAGAGAAACAGCACCGGGCAGCCGGCCCACTCGGTATTGCTCTTCAGCTGTTCCAACAGGTCAAAACCCGAGACATAGGGCAGAACCAGGTCCATGATCACCAGATCGACCGGTGCTTGCCCCGCAATCGCCTCACTGCCCGCGCGACCGTCCAGGAGCCACTGAACCTCGTAGCCCTCTCTCTGGAGAATAAAGGACACCAGTTCCCCGATCAGAGAGTCGTCTTCTATGAGCAATATTCGATACGGTGCTTTCGTCATGGCGGCAGTATCCCAGACTGATTTCCATGGCGCTACTGTCAGGCAGCGTCCGGATGGGTATCGCGCCGGATCACCAGGGCTGTCATGTCGTCATCCTGGCTGGTCTGGTGCATCTGGACATGCTCAAGGATGGTCTCAAGGATTACTTCAGGAGCAGACCCCGCACGGCTGTGGAAAAGGTCTTCCAACTGCTTCTGGCCGAACATGTGATCGTCCCCTGCCCCTGCCTCGGTAAGGCCGTCTGTGAACAACAGGACGGTATCACCGGGTTCGATCCCGATGACCTGAGAGGTTACCAGACCACGCAGGTCGTCCGTGATGCCCAGCCAGGTGCCGGTGGTCGGCTGCACATCCAGGGTTCCGCTCGCGTGGCGGTGAATGATGATGTCCTGATGATGGCCAGCGACCTCGATGGCATCCTCTCCCAACTTGATGATGGACATGGTCATATAGTGGTCCGACCCCAGTCGGCCGATATTTTCGCGCAGGGCCGCGTTAACGGTTTCCAGGGCGCGCAACGGCGAACAGTCGGGCTCTGCCTTGAGCAGGGTGATCAGGCTGGTCTGCACCATCATCATAATAAGACCGGCGTCGAGGCCGTGTCCGGCAACATCGCCAATGGCGACATAACGCGCGCCCGTCTCGCTTTCAAATACTTCGTAGTAGTCGCCACCCACTTCCCTGGCCGGCTGCATGCTTGCGGCAATCTGGTAGCCCGCCAGGTTCAGTCGCCGGGGCAGCAAAGACATCTGGATACGTTTGGCCAGTTCCATTTCGCCCCAGAGTGAATCACGGGCTTCCTTCAGCTTGATCAACAGCGAGAACTCGTTGGCGATCAGTCGGTAACGCAGCTCATTGATCACTACCGCCAGCACACCGCTGCTGACCAGGAAAAAGAGATTGTTTACCAGCAGGCTCGGGTCGTAGGGCTTGAGGCTGAGAAAGTTGAAGCCGAGGTAGAGGCCGATAATAAGGAGCGTGTTGATACCGGTATGCTTGCCGCGCCACGGCAGCAGCAGATTGACGCCGATGATCACCAGGATCAGCCCGACGTAATAGCCATCGTTGAAACCGCCGAGGTGCACAGTCATCAGAGCGATGAAACCGCCGATCTGCAGCGAGGTGAAATAACCATGCACGTAGGACAGCGGGCCGGGCCGGGTGTTGCTGAGAATAACAAACTGCACCAGCACCAGAGCGGTCGACAGCCCTCGATAGACTGCGAACCGGGGGATCAGCTCGCTTGGTAACAGGATGACGTCCAGCACGAAAAAAAGCGGCACCAGGCCCGTGGCAAGGAGTGCCACGGTGCGCAGCCAGCGGTGTACCAGCTCGGTCTGGTAGGTCTCGAAGTCAGTGTAGTTGACCGCTTCGGCGACGTCTGGTTCCTGCCCCTGTTGGTTTATTCGGCCCAAGTCTGTTGTTTCCGTATACGCAGCATCATTTGAACACCGGTGTCATCGAATTCAATCCAGGTCTCGGCACCATCCAGCCCGTCCGCCAGCGCTGTGAATTCTTCTTCGGTGCGATGGATTACCGGCCAGTCCAGCCAGTAATCCATATAGTAGCGGTTAGGGTTGCTGTCGTGAAAGTTTCCGATGGCCATCTCACCACCGGGTAATAACAGGGCATAGAGCTTGCGCAGTACAGCCGAGGCCACCGGCGGCGTCAGATAGTCAAACAGACCCATCGAGTAGATGAAATGAAAGTCGCCCCAGCTAGCCTGCAGCTCCCGGGTAGACAGCAGTGTGCGCACCGATTCGCGAACGAAATTGACTCTGAGCTTGCTGTTCAGGCGCGCTTCAACCCCTTCTATAACTACGCTGGCTTCCCGCAGCGCAGCCGCGTCCTGATCGAGCAGGGAGACATGAACCCGCTCGCAGTCGGCTGGCTCCACAAAAATGTCGGACAGCTCCCGTGCCGGCCCGCAGGCCACCGACAGCAGCCTGAACGGCGCCTCGACCGTGGAGTGAAAGCGATCCAGCAGGCCCCGGGCCAGTTGCGGAATGAGTTCGCGTCGGTTGCGCACTGCCTGAGCCCCGGGTGCGTCTACGGGAAACTTGTGCATCAGCTTGCCGAAGGTGCTATTGCCCTCATACGCATTGCGATAACACATGGCCATCATTTCCGAGTCACCGACATAGCCGCGCGGCTTGAGGTTGGTGCGGGCAACAAAAGGGGCGCTTAACAGTTCCCCCCAGATCAGCTTGCGCAGGTAATAGCCATGGTGGCTGTGCTGCTGACCGTCAAAGTCGGTGATGAGCGTTTCCATACGGGCAATGTTGCGATTGAGGCACGCATACAGCTCCGGTCCGAGTGTGGTGAGAATACCGCTTTGAATGCGCTTTGCCACCGCCTCAGGTTCGTCAGCGTACTCCTCATCCAACCGGTCAAAAAAGTTGCGATAAACGCTCAGATCGTAGGCGACATCGGCAGCAAACTCGCGAAAATCCGCGTCAATGTTGTTTTTGTAATCGAGCACCAGCGGCAAATTGCGCGCGGTATTGTCGATGACATCGATCCTGCCCTCCAACAACAGTTTTCTGAAGTCATGTATACCCTCAAGAACAACCAGCCGGAATCGGTCATTATTGTTTTCCTGCTCGACAATAACCTCACACCGCCCGGTCTCCACGGTGTGTTTGCCCGTTTCAACTCGCAGCCCGCTGAAAATGCCACTCGCCGGCTGCGGGCGCTCCCCAGCATAGTCCAGCCACAGGGAATAGGTGGTGGCAAAGTGCAGTTCCACCCGGTAGTCCCTGCCGTCACGACTCAGCAGGCCGATAACGGCGTGCTCCGAACGCACGGCGTCAGCCGAGCCAGATGGCGATTTCGATGTCGTCATGCCGCGCTGCCGTTGATCTGGATACGCTGATCCGGCGTCTTGAAGATGGTCATCGCCGAAAAGGAGACGGACTGCCATTTTTCCGCAGCGTCATAATGGATGGTCAGAGCCTGTTGCCCCAATCGCGCTTTTTCCAGAATCTTGATCACTGGCGCGAAAGACGATGAGTTCATATAGCTGACGGCGCTGAAATCCAGCACGAGCCGCCGCCGGGCTTCCGCCGCCTCTTCCAGAGCCCGGACAAAAACCGGCAACAGTGTGTCATTGGCATCACGGATGATGCACTTGCCGGCCAGCCTCAGAACCAGCGCGTCTTCGCTGTTCGCACGGTTTATGGTCAGGGTCCCGTCATCAAAAACGGCGTCCGGACTGGTCATGATAAAACCTCCCTGGGCTGATCGGGCGTCGGGCTGTAAGGCGCCATGGCATAAACGCTCAGCCGATCGTTGTCGTCAAGAATAAAATCGAGGCTCGCACGGCCCTCGTACGCGATACGAATAAGGCCCAGGCAGCTTTTGGACATGTCCATGGGCTCCCGTGATATCTCCCGGATGCGCTCGAGATAGGCCTGATAGGGATCCTGTACGCCTCGAATCCACTGCAGTGTACGGTCCAGTTCCCGAAGGTGCGAGCGGGAGTTGTCGGCGATGGCGTTGTTGACCTGAATGTTGATACTGCTTTGGCCAATGCTGACACTGACTTCAATCAATTCGCCGGCGCGCCCGTACTTGATGCCGTTTTCCAGTAATTCGCAGATTACCATGGTATAGGTATCTATGGTCGTTACCGGTAATCGCGTGGAGGCGAGGAAGGCGCGTGTCTGGTCATTGATTCGCGCGATTTCACCCCAGTCCGGCTTGACGGTAAAGGTGATTTTATCACTCATGGCTTTTGGGGGACCCTCCGACTCAGGATACAGTGTGGGGCGGCTGACGAGCTCAGGAATGAGAATTGCCGGAGCCGGACGACAGAAGTAATAGCCCTGGATTAAACGGCAGCCATGCTGGTGCAGGTGCTCCAATTGACTGCGGTATTCAACACCCTCGGCAACGACTTCAAGGCCGATGGCGTGCGCCATCGCCATGATCGAGGCGATGATGGCACTGGTTGCCGAGTCTGCCGGAATGTCGTCGACAAAGCTCTTGTCAATTTTCAGGCGATCAATCGGCAGATGTTTGAGGTAGGCCAGTGACGCGTACTTGGTGCCAAAGTCATCGATCGAGACAGTCACACCCAACTCGCGCAACCGCTCCAGGTGCGTTACCACATTGTCGCGGTCCTCTATCCAGACTGCTTCGCTCAGTTCCAGGTCCAGTGCGGCAGGCGGAAAGCCGGTCTCGGTAAGGATGCATTCAACGCGATCGACGAAATCAGCGTCACGCAGTTGGTAAGCAGAGACGTTGATGCTGAGCAGGCCGAAACAGAGGCCTTCGGCGCGCCAAAGAGCACCCTGGGTACAGGCGGTGCGCAGGATGTGTTCGCCCAGATCACGAATCAGGCCCGATTCTTCGGCCAGGCTGATAAATGTGTCAGGGCCCAGTAACCCCTCGCCCGGCGAATCCCAGCGGGCCAGAACCTCAAGGCCAGCCAGAGTGCCCCTGGTCAGATCGACGATAGTCTGATAGTGGGCGACGATCTCGCCGGACTCAATCGCCCGGCGCAGTTTGGCCTGGCGTATAAGGCGTTCGCCGAGGTTTTCCGCCGGATCTTCCGACACCAGCTGATAACCATTCTTGCCGCTGGCCTTGGCCGAATACATTGCACTGTTCAGCTGGCGCAGCATCTGCTCGCTGCTCTGGCGCTCTGTATAGCCACTGATGCCGATACTCGCCGTCAGGAAGAATTCCTGATCGTCCAGTGTGACCGGTTCAGCCACTCGCGTGAGGATGGTCTCGGCTGCACGCTGAACGCTGTCCGGTTCATCCAGGTGATGCAGCAGCAACAGAAACTCGTCACCGCCCATGCGCGCCAGGGTATCAGCCTCACGTACACAGCTTTTGATTCGTTCGGCAACAATACGGAGCACCCTGTCACCGGAACGGTGCCCGAGATGCTCATTGACGAGTTTGAAGCCATCCAGATTGATCAGCAAGGCACCGAATGACTCACCACTGCGGTCAGCCGCAGTAATAGCCTGGGCCAGACGGTCTTCACAAAGGCGGCGATTGGGGAGGCCTGTGAGCACGTCATAATAGTGGGCCATTTCCACAAGCTGGTCTTCGGCTTCCTTCTGGCGTGTGATGTCGGTAAGAACAGCCGTATAGTGAGTGAGCTGTCCGCCAGCGTCGCGTACTCGTGCCACGGACAACCATCCCGCGTAGTGTTCACCATTCCGGTGTCGGCCACGAATTTCACCCTGCCAGGAACCCTCTCGTGTCAATGAGTTCAACAGATCGTCAACCAGGGCATGGTGGTGGAAGTCGGGATCGGTGAACGCAGCCGTCTCGCCCAGAACCTCCTCCGGCGGATATCCGGTTATTCGCCCGTAGGCGGAGTTGACGTTGATGACACGCAAATCCGGATCCATGATGAGGATACCCTCAGAGGCGGATTCGAATACCTGGGCATTGAGCTCGAGCATCTGCTCCAGGTGCTTGCGCGATGTGACGTCAACACCAAGCACGCAAACACGGCCGGCAGCAGGCAATGGCAGAAACAGAAGGGAAATACTGACTGGCCCGGCCGAGAGCGTGCCTTCACGGGTTTCGCAATGTTCAAGCGCCGCCAATGCCGTGGCACTCCAGGGGGCTGGCAGGGGTTCGCCACGCTCAATGCCCCACTGTTGCATAACCAGCCAGCTACCGGGGTTGGCATCAATCAACACAGCACGGGCATCCAACAGCAGAACGGGGCTGGGATTGTCCGTCATCTGTGAAATCAATTGGTCGGCCCAACAGTTCTCGGACGCAGTGCCCGATGGATTACCCATACACTATTTCCCCATCCGGTGATGGCAAAAGCGTTTTACGAATGTGGCTTCCATGCGGTCGGTGATCACGGAATCCGAACGGCGTTAAGACCCTTCGAGACGTGAAGACGGATTTCAGATTAGCAGATTGGCGGTAGGGGATCGAGTAGTACGGTGGGCGCCGCCGGCGGTTGCCGGGGTTTCTGGAGTGCCAGGCGGACCCGATAAGCCGTTCGATCCGGTTAGATTCCGGGCATAAAAAAAGCCAGCGAGTTGCCGGCTTTTCTCGGGTGTTTGGTGGAGCTAAGCGGCGGTTCGACGCATCGACGGTCCGGCGTTCCGGTCGAACCGATGACCAGAGAGTGCTGCGGTTCGATCCTGTCCGATTCCGGGCATAAAAAAAGCCAGCGGAATGCCGGCTTTTTTCGGGTGTTTGGTGGAGCTAAGGGGGCGGTCCGACGGCTCGGTCGAACCGATGACCAGAGAGTGCTGCGGTTCGATCCTGTCCGATTCCGGGCATAAAAAAAGCCAGCGGAATGCCGGCTTTTTTCGGGTGTTTGGTGGAGCTAAGCGGGATCGAACCGCTGACCTCCTGCATGCCATATAGGGTGAGTGTGGTACGTAGGTTGTTGATTATCTTCGAAAAACGGCAGATTCAGGGACTATCAGAATTGTCATTCTGCGCCTGTAAAATCAATAGGTTACATACTGTATTTTACTACTGGAAACGCTCCGGCAGTTTCAGGCCGTTGTGACCCACCAAAACTGGCTGGAGAACAACATCCATTTGTCTCAGCACGAGAATTCTCGAAGAGATGCTATCCACCAGGCAGTGATGTGCCAGTTCGTCATTCATAACAGCCTGGATTCGCTCCAATTGCTTGACCTTGTCTTTCCCGCTATGGAAAAGCTCACCGTTGAACATCGCATCGAACAACTTATCAGGCTCAAACCTATGCCAACCATGCAGGAACCCTGGCTCCTTCCAATTAGAGCGCAGACGCGTCGTGACCTTCCGAATTCGCGGGTCAGAACAAACCCTATCAACTTGCTTGGCGACCGCGTAAAAATGCGTGCGTTCGCCCTGAGCGTAGAAGAACCGGAAATCCAAGTACAACCCTTTGAGACGATGAATCTCAACCCCACAGCTATCACCGCGGATTCGACCATAATCATCCCTGGAGAAGCTCCCTCCAATCCTGAGCCCCTGACTCAGTAATGAATCCCAGTTGCTTTGCAACTCATTCACTCTGTAGTGAAACAGCTTGAATTGATCTGCATGCTCGGCAGTGATGGGTTCGGATAAGGGAACAACCACCTCAGCCATTTGACTCTGTCCTTTTCAATTTCAATTTACCTACTGTACGACAATCGATGAACAACTGCCGTGGACCAGTGATCGATAAATCTTTTCACTCCACTGACTGAACACCGCGACAGCCCCTGCCACACTCAGAAAAGTATGGAAATCGTCATCGCTCCAATAAGAAGGAAACACCAACATGCTGTCATTTGGCATCAAGAAGAACCACACAGAATCCCGCATTGAAGCAGATCGTCAACTGCTTCAGAGCAAGCTTACCGAAAACGAACAACTCCGGCGCTCCGAACTGGCCGCGCGGCAGGAAGCTGAAGCTCTTCGCGTCCGCCTGCGCCAATATCAGGCCAAGGCAAATGCTTGGGACAACCTGGTGCGCACAACTGCCCTGCCCGCCTCTAACCTGCCGAACCGCGACTATGACTCGGAGACACGGCACACCTACACCAAGATCGCCAAGCAATTCGTCAATAACCTGGAGCGTGCGGGCATCCCGTGCAGTGGCATGCGTTGGATCATCGACCAGGCAAACGATTACACTGTGCGCTTATTCACACATGTGAATGAGAGCCGAGCGAATCACGCATTGTGGATGAATCGAGCAAACCGGCTAACTGCTGCGGAGCGTCCGGTGGAGCACTAGTACCGCTGGGTACGCCGGTTCCAGTCGAAGCGCCAGGTGGCTTGCGCACCCAGCATATTGATGACTTCGCGATCGTCACCGACAACGCAGGACCGGTGTCGGAACACGTAGTCCACGGTCACATCGCGGATCGAAAACATGTGCTGGTTGACGCCGACATTGGAGGTCAGTACATCGTCTCCGCGCTGGCAGGCCGGAGCCACGCCATTGGGCGGGTATTCGACACCGAAATACACCTCGGTCTACTTCAGATACGGCCGTTCACTGGCACTGGCTGCATGGCCGATCAGGGACAGGATCGCAACGATCAGGACTGCCGCGCCCACGGCTGTTACCCAATCACGCCAGTTGCGGACGCTGCCGTACCTCAGGATGCTGTAGCCAGCGATAATGGCCACGGCCAGGATCAGGATAGAGATAAATGCAGTCACAGGTACGCCCTCCAATCCACAGCATCGACTGACGCCTTGTCCGTGGCGGCCAGAACCGCATCCTTGGCCTGGCGAGCCGCCAGCACAACATCTTCTTCCTGCTGGGCAATCGCGTCTCCTAGGGCAATCCAGTCAGTGTTGGTGAGCATGACCGTATTGTTATCGATGTCGATCCACTCTTTTTCGTACGTCGAGTCGGCCTTTGCTTTCGTGACTTCGTTGTTGATACGGAACAGGTCACGTCCATTGTCACGCGTCTGGATCGTCGTGCCATTGTATGTCACCGATTGCAGTTCGTCGCGGCTCTCTGAGTTGATCTGAGCCATCTTCGCCTGCTTTTTGCGTTCCAGGTCTTCATTCAGATAGGTGGTCAGCCAGGTTGCATCTGCCATTGCTTACGCCTCCGCTTCTTCGGGCTGTACTTTCACCACGGTCCAGCCCTTGCACTGCACCTGCTGGCCATTGGGTAGCGTTTCTGTGGTGTCCCGGAACTCGATGCGGTAATCAGTTTTACCTTCCATCGCTGTCGGCACGATGTAGCACTGGCTGGGGTCATAGCTGGTTGCATCAATCCAGTCGGATTCTGACCAATCGTGCCGGTTTACTGGGTATTCATAAGGCAGTTTGGATTGTTGCAATGTGACAAACACCTCACCACTTGCGTCGGTTTCAATTGCACGTATGCCGGTATCAGCAAGCTCCAACGGCAGTGGGCTGACTCTGGTGTCAGCCGGAATACCAGACATATCAAAACCGTTGATACTTGTGGCGGTAATTGTGTAATCATAGTGCTTTGCAATAGCGTGAAATTTAATTTTCATCAATACCACCTCGCTTTTGCGTAACCTTGAACGCCTTGGCCTGCATTCGAAGAAATATCTTCTCCGTTATTTCCTTGCCTTCTTAGCTGTAGCGTGGTGCTGTCTACCTTGACGCCGAAATACACACCAATATTCCTTTCTGTGTCTATCCCAGCACTTTCAGGATTACACGCTACAAACGTTTCATCTGCCGTTATGGAAAATGGCAAATCCCAAGTTGCGTTGAGGTAATGATTTGAAGAGACGCTTAGCGTTAGACCCTTTGACCAGAATTCTACCGTGCCATCTGCATACTTCGTGTATTCACAGTTGCTATCACTCCCCCGTTCAATAATCGCCCCCGTAGGCGTGCCTGCTGATTGGGATACTGTGCCGAGGATGTTAGCTTTGTGGTATGGTGAATCCCCGTTCGCATAAATTAATGAATAATATTCCAAATAATCTAATCGGATTACGCCTGTTTTTATATCTATTCCTGCGTCGATTGTACTTTGATGCCCGTTTGGGCCACTCATGTAAACAGGTAGCTTCGTTTCATTCCAGTTGGAAATTCTGGCGTAGGTTACACCAGGCTCCAAAATCAGGTCATACCTTAAGCCAAGGTTTAGGAGAAATTCAGATGTTCTACCATTATAATTCTGGTAAACCAGTGTCCCTCCCTGAACATTAAATCTAATATCAGATCGGTAATATCCACCGGCCTTGATCTCGTTTCTTCCGTAGTAACTTACAAACGGAGAATTTATATTTAATAATAAATCACATCTGTTATCTCCGTTTGCCGGTTGTCCGACAAAATCGATGACACTGTTTTGAAGTATTATGGTAGCTTGCATGTCAACAAAAGCTATGTTGCCTACACCACTACTAGCAATAATACATACGTACTTATTCCGTACCGCAACGTTGCTGCTTATTGTCGCTCGGGTACTTGAGGTACTGTTTGAGACGTTAATACGAACGGTATAAACGCTTAGTTTATTAGCCAACTCCAATGCTTTGTTCAAACTCTGTACAGAGTTTCCACTTGTTCGCCCGTCATTGGCATCATTTCCGCCAGTAACGTCAACATACAGATGCGTATAATCGAAAACCCCCAATGAAAACTGGTTGCAATATTGTTCAACGTTTTCCGGTGAGGCTGCGGTGGTGTTGTCTCCATTTTCCGCTTGCTCTTTTGTCGCGATATCCCTCAGTGCCGCTGACTTCAGCTCCAACGCCGTTCTCGCAGCCGCCGCATCGGTTACACCGGAGAGGTCTGCCAGGGCAGCATTGAATTGCTGATTGGCGTTGTAGATTCGCCGCACCGCTTCGTTGTAGACGCTGACTACCTCGAGGTCGTTTTCCTGGAGCAGCGGGAATTCGCCGATGAAGTCCTGGTGGATGGCGGCGGAATAATCACCGGAGGTCAGACCGGTAATGGATTCGGTCAGTGTGACGCTGTTGCTGGTGCTGCTCTGAATGGTGAACGCAAGGCCCTCAAGCAGCAGGTGAGGGGTTGGCTCCAGGCTCGACACATCGGCGCCACTGATGCCAACTACATTGCTGCCTTGAGTGACGCTGGCTGTCAGGTTACGAATCTGCATCGCGGTTACTCCTGATCTCGCTCTGCTTTGAGCCGATCGATCGGTCTTCTGCGCTTTCGCTCTCCATGCGTGCTGCAGTGAGCTCTTTGTCAAGCTGTTGGGCTCGTTGCTCGGCCTGCTCAGCACGACGAAGCGCCGCCAGCACGTTGCGCTGTGTGGCGAACTGTGTGTGCAGGCTCTCCAGCTCAGAGCTGACTTGCTTCTGCAATCCCGCAATCCGGGACTGCTCCGCAGACAGCTCAGCAATACGCCGGGTGGAATGTTCAATGGCCTGCTGCATCTGCTGCGCAGTGGGTTGTTGGTCCTGGTTCATGGTTTCTCCAAATGTCAGGCAATAAAAAACCCCGCGCGGATTCCCGGGCGGGGCTGAAATGTCTGGATGCTCGCCGTTCAGATCACACGCTGCGGCCGCACGAAATAGTGGTACTTGTCATCAAGGTCTTCGATAAGCCGGAACTCCACATAAGGCGTGCCGGCTTCAGATGCGTCGAACACCATAATGGTCTGAGTACCGTTGCCGTCGTACTGGTATGAATCGAATATACCGATGTGCTCGTAGGTGCCATCCCAATCCACATCGAACACCACCCAGTCACCCTTGCGTGGGTTCTCGACGGGGCGGCCGTTGTACCTTGCCAGTTCATCGGCATTTATATCGCGGGCAAGCTCTCCGTTCTGATTCACGAACTGCTGCCCGGTGACGGCGAACATTGCCTCCACCAGTAGTCCAGAACAGTCCATACCACTGTTTGACTGGCCGCCGAGCAAATACGGCGTGCCCTCATATTTACGGGCTTCTCGAAGCACTTCCACTGCTTCATCCTGCGTGAGGTCTGTCTGGCCGGGCCAGCCCTCGGGATTGCAGCCTGCCATGAAAATGGCAACGAAGCATGGTAGTAGCGCCCTCATAGGTTTGTGTACCACATTGAAATTCGCCACGAGTTGATCCTTGGCGTTGAACCTGCTGTTCCTACTCGCCTGAGCCTGAATAGAATTTCACGATCGGTGGTGCTTGCGATATTCCAAATTGGAATCCCAAAGGACCAGGGAAATATCCGGGCATCCTCTGTTTCGCCAGAGTCCAGTGATATAGTCGGAGAACTGCCGAGTTGCTGCCAGCCGGTATCTGTGAAGTCTTGGCGAATGATTTTGTATTCAGTGGTCCAAACGCTCATCCGGAACTGGATTATTCCGGCTACAATAATGTATTCGCCGTTCACGGTCGATATGTAGTCAGAATCCCATGGCCCACCTGAATGGCCAGGGAGCCAGAAACCGCCGATATCTACAGCAGTTGCTGTCGAGCCGCCAGAAAAGATCTGACCGCCTGAAATAACTGCAACGCTGCGCGAGTATGCATTGCTTGAAGCAGCCCTTATCTCGACGCCTGAAGCATCAATTTTTGCGACATCAAGAATACCAGCAAACCGACTGTTGCCACTGATATCAACGTCCCTTGCTCTAACCTTGCCAGCCTCATCCACTGAAAAAGTGCTGTCTGATCCGTTCCAGGTATGAATCAACAAGGGGTGTGGGCTCACAGCCGTGCGCAATACGTTCCCAACAAGGACCGCGTAATCTCCAGACTGGTCTGGTGTCGTCTGGAACAGCGAGCCATTAATCTCTGTGCCGTTGATCTGTGTGCCATTGATGACGCCGGCATCCATGGTAAGTCCCGTAATGCTGCCGGTGACAGTCAACCCACCATTGATAACGGCTTCAGTATTGTCGGCATAGTCCGCTGGTTTTCCGGTGCCGCTCACCTGCCCCCAGTCGGCCGTCTGCCCGAGCCCTGCCCCATCTGAGAGATCATTTGTGTCTGTGGTGTAAGTGCTGTAGAACTCCCAGTTGCTGCCGTTCCAGCGCTGCACCAGCTTGGTCTGTGGGCTCATCCAGAGCATGCCGCTGTGTGGGTTCGAGGGCGCGGTGTTCTGGCGAATGATCTCCGTCTTCGTGGCGCCGGTCTCAATGCCGCTCAGCTTGCTGTTGGCCGTGCTGTCGAGATCCGCCAGCGATCCGGGCGCATCAATCAGATTGCCGTATCCGCTACCGGTACCGGTTAACTCGAGTGTCTGCGCCACCACGTGTCCATCCACGGTCACGGTGTTGCCGTCATACGTCACACCGCCATCACCCAGCCCGAATTGGCCGGCCGCGTCGAACCAGTTGATGGCGTTGGCACCGTCCCACATGTGCCACATGAGCGGGTTGGCCGACACCCCGGGGCGATCAACCGCGCCCATGGTGACCTGGTACCCGTTATTGTCGGTGTAAATCAGGCCCTCTGAGCCAATGCCAACCGTTGCTTTAATGACGCCTGCCGTTAATTTTGCGGCGGCTAAGTTGGCGATCTTCTCGGATTCAATGACATCCTGCGCCAACCACGCATTGATGAAGTTGCGGTCTGCTTGCTCCACAGATGCCCATGGGCCCAGGCCGTCAATATCGGCAATAGGTACCTGGCGAGTTTGCACTGTGCGCGTGGTACGGCCGCCCGGGCCGAACTGATCCCACGCCTCGAGGCCGATCACTACCGTGGCGTTGGCTTCTGTTTCGACAATCACCTGGTTGTTGCGGATCAGCCGCGGGTTGCCATCCACACTGAATGGGTCTTCGCCCTGCTCCGCCAGGAACACTTTCACACCGTGGAAATCGGCGTCGAGCGGCACGTCCCAACTCAGGCCGATACTGGTGTAACCCACTTCTTCACGGATATTCTGCGGGGCATCCGGAGCCGGGTTGTTGAATGCGATGCGCTGTCCTTTGCCAATGCTGCCAATACGCGGCAGCGCGTGAACTTCGAGTTCACCTAAGCGGCCAACGCCATCGGCCTTGTTGAGCTCCGGGGCGTATTCCCACCGGCTGTCGGTCACAACCTCAGTGCGCAGCAGCTGACCCTGGGTGTTGTAAACGCGAATGCGGTACCCGCGCAGCCAGCTATCTTCCGTGCCTGCACCAGCGCCGGCTTCACCCTCGCTACCCAGGGGAACACCCTGAGTGGCGCTGAGACGGGCCCAGGCGAATTCCGGGGCGGCACCGATCCAACGTTCCGGGTTCTCCGGATCTGCGTTCACAATGCGCAGTCGGCGAATGGGTGGCACCGGTGTGTAATCATCCTGCGGCTGGTCCACCGCCAGCCGGGGCAATACCACATCAATGGTGAGCGGCGGGCCGGTGAGGTCGTCCACCGACACCGGTGTAATCCGGTATTGCCAGGTGATGCCATTGGCAGGCAGGGATTCTGCGGCCGTCAGCGCGCCGGAGGCGGATACCGAGATCCACGCGCCGCCAGCCGTGTTCCGACGCTCGAACCGGCAGTGTGAAAACGCGGCGTCTGAATCGTCTGATTCCGCAACCACCAGCACGCGCATGATGTCGCCACGGCTCCCGTAGGACGGATCCGAAGATAGCTGATACTGTGCATCAACCAGAGCGACTGGCCGAACGGGTGTGGCCGCAATAGTCGCCAATGCCACCGGCCCGCTGGTCTGCTCCTGGCGACCGCGCACCGGCCGGGCCTGGACTTCCCACACTGCCGCCTGATTCGGCACCACGATCACGGCCGAGCTCAGCACCTCACCATGACGACGCCAGACACTGCTGCCCTGCTTCCGGAAATAAACCACGGCGCTATCTGCCGCACCCCGGCTGATATCTACCTCAATGCTGGCGTTCAGCTTGTCTTCGGTAGGCGGTAGATCCGGGGTGACAGTGACCGCATCAATGCTGACTGCATCCGGCGCCGGCGGCTGGGAGTTGACGATCTCCCCGGTGTCTTCTTCCGGGGGTGCGTACTGCACCACCGTAGCCACACCGGTGAAATTCTCTCCACCGCTGCCCGGGAAGATACGCCCAGCGTATGACGCCAGGTCGGAATAGTCCCCGCCGCTATTGCGTACGGTGCCTTCCCAGTCGCTGTTTTCATCCGGGCTGGCGCCCTGCTCCGCCACGTGGGTTCCAGAGAGATTGGGCGGCAGGTGGTAGCCATCGAGCACTACATACAGAGCGCCCGGCAGGCCGCCGGCGGATGAACCGTGCGCATAATGGTATCGGCTCTGAATGAGCTTCCAACCGTTGAGAAAACCGCGCCCCGGTGAGTCGTAGTCGTTATCAACGTATCGGGCGCCCAGTGAACCATCGGCAC
The DNA here is from genome assembly GCA_965602035.1 of Natronospirillum sp. Lineage (GTDB taxonomy): Bacteria > Pseudomonadota > Gammaproteobacteria > Pseudomonadales > Natronospirillaceae > Natronospirillum. Next base: position 1,032,063 of record OZ271919.1, read on the forward strand.
CGCTGGTATCAATGACGGCATCGATGTCTACCGAAAGACCACGAGACACGATGGCCAACGACGCACCACCAGAGGCCCTCGGCGGTACCGCCGTATAGACAGCGGCACTGACCGGCCGTGAGGTTGCGCCGGCACCACCTGGCTTTATGTCGGTGGTGATGCTCGCCGAACCGTTCTCGTTGCGAATTCCCAGGTAGGTGGCAGCGGCGACACCATTACCGATGGTTTCACCATCGATCGCTCTGTATGGCCGTGCGACAACCCAGCGGTTCGGCAGATCCCAGGAACTGCCGTCATCAAAGTCGGTGAACGGGTTGAGCGTATTGCGTTGCCGGCGGGCCCGCGAGTAATGCGACATGCCGCCATGGGTAACACCGAACACACCGGCTTCGGTGTCGTTGTTGCCACGTCCACGGCCATTGATGGTGCAGCCCGGCGGCACTTCCAGGAAGCCACGCACGCGGAGCTGGACCACGCCATTGACCAGGTGTTCGTGAGCACCCAAATTGAGGTCGCCATGGTAGTGGTAGATGCCAGCGGGCAGATTCAGAGGTGCCTGCACCACGCCAGAGCTGATCGTTACCAGACTGGCCAGATCGGTACCCACGTCATAGAAGCTGTCGGGCAGTGCCTGGTTGCTGCTGGTGGTCGCCACAGGTGCCGCCCGGCCAGTGGCGCTGAACAGATTCAGGCGAATATCGCCGCTGTTCCAGTCAAGTTGTGATTCCAGTACCTCCCAGGTACGGACCAGTGGCTGGCCAGTGGTCGGGTCAGTAAGGCCCGGGTAGTTCACCCGCAGCACGTCCCCCACGGTGACACCAAGCAGGTGTGGGCCGACGGTGATCTCCCACTCCATAGGCGGGTGGGCATACAGATCGCGCCAGGTGTTCAGGAACTGAATCAGGCGATTCTGGGTGCTCTGTGTGCTGTGCACGAACGGCAGGTCAAATACCGTCTGCGGGGCGTACCCGTGCTGGTCGCCGCTGGTGCTGTCGAGCAGCAGTGTTTCCTGCAGGTAGATACCGCGCACTGGATCACGCTGCCACTTCACGCGGATTACGTTACCGAGCTGGTTCTGGTCCCACTCCAGGTCACCGGCTGACAGTATGTCGTCGTCGCCAATAGTGAGGTCAGCCGGCGCATTTCGCAGCGTGGCCACGCGTGGTTTGAACCCCAGAGCACCGTTGCTGCGAACCGGCATGAGCCCGCCGACCCAGACCAGAAGCTGCTCCTGCAGGTACTCCCGCGCACGCACCGGCTCCGGGCCATTGATGCGAACCATGCGACCGGTGTCGTCATTGGTGTCCCAGATCTCGGGATACGCCAGATACTCCGACAGATTGACCTTGGTCGCGGATACGCCGGCGTGCCACCAATCCGGCAGGGTTTCCAGAGTACCCCAGATCTCGCCGGTGATCAGTGCGTACATGACCTTTAGCGCTGGGCCTTCCAGGTAGACCCAGGGCTGAACGTTAATTTGCCGGTCCAGCGAGGAGTCGGGGTCGTACTCGTGCTTCTGGCGCAATGAGCCCAGTGCCGAGCGCTCAATGATCGGCACGCGCCAACCGTCGATTTCATCGAACTCCAGCTCACCGTGCAGAATCAGTTCATCCTGCAGGCGCACCACACCATAGTATTCGGCCGGACGCACCTGGTGGCTTTCGTCGCGGTACACCACGGGCAGTTCCGGATCAGACCCGGTACCAACCTTGGCCACGCACAGGTAGCCATCCGTCTGGGTGTCCTCGAGGGTCTTGGTGAGGTGGATGCCGGTGGGCGCTTCGAACAGCTGCGCGTCTAGGCCGCGCTGCGGGTCCGCTGCAGAAAGCCGGGTGACCAGCGGCCCGGAACTGACCGACTGCACGGTATAGGGAAACAGGGTCTCGAAATTGGCCCAGTCGATATCCCGCGTGCCCACATAGATGGTCAGTGCCATGTTGCGAATGCCGGTGCCGTTGCTGAACCGGGAGGCGATTTCGGGCACCAGATCTGCCGTGGAGAATTCCACGGTAACGTTACCGATGGTACTGATGCGGGCCCAGTGGTCATAGCGCTGGCTGACGCCGCTGAAGCCGTCGGCCGCCAGAATCACATTCGCGCCGGTCAGGCCAGTGACCGGAGCACTGGTGAAATACAATACATCGGTGGGGCTGAATTCCAGGCGCGCAACAAAGACCGGCCGCACACTGCTTTCAGATAGCTGTGCTGTGAATTCCGCGTTGTAGAGATTCATGCTCAGTCCGTTACTACTGACCGGATTTTGAAGGTGTACAGGCGCCAGTCGTCCTCGAGCGGTTGCTCAGAGAAATCCCAGAGTTGCGACTCTACATCGCGGAAGTCGAAAAGCTCGCCACGCATGCATGAGTGAATAAAGCACTCAGTCTTGGCGATTTCATCCGGGTCCACCACAGGCACCGTGCGCACGCTCAGAATCTTCGCTTCATGGTAGGTCCAGAACTGGGCGCGGCCGGAGCGAAACACCTTGCGTTCACGACTGGGTTCAATGGATTCCTGCAGGCCGTCCGTGGCCACTTCCAAAGCCAGTACCAGAGTCTCGCCGGCGTTGACGCCATCCGGCAGCTTGCGCGTGGCTGTGAACACAATGTCATTGGGAATCTGCGTGGTCATAATCAGGCTGCACTTCTGCGGCTGATGCGCCGGGCGTTGTCGGAATCAGGATCGATCAGGTTGTCACCGGTGTCGCGGGTGTAGGCCCGGGTAGCGCGGGCGAAGGCGGCCATATCACCCGAGATCTCCACCATGACGTGCGTTTCACTCTGGCTGTTGCTGTCTGAGAGTTGATCGGTCACGGAGCCACTGTTGGCATCGCCGCCACCGCTTCCAGAGGATCCGCCGTTGCCTGCCGACACAGAGCTGCTGCTGTCATTCCATTTCTGGTTGTCGATCTTCCGTACGGTCGCAGCGGTGTTGAGCAGTATGGCGGTACTCGCGGCCGCTGCCTGCCACCAGGGCATTTCGGCGAATGCTTTGATACTCGCCGCCAGGCCATTGATAATGGCAACGCTCTTGCTGAATCGCTTCTGCCGCTCAAACTCCGCTTCGCTCTGGGCATTGGTGGCCGACTGGAAATTGTCCAACGCAGATAGGATCTGAGACCCCGCTCCCATGGACCAGGCGACCTTCTGCCGGGCCTCCCATTCGGACCAGCGCACCCGGTCCTCTGCGCCGCGTTTTTCGAGGTCCGTCAGTTCCTGCTGCCGGCGCTCCTGGAGCTGCTGGCGCATCTGCTCAGCGCGGTCTTCGTCCTGGACGTTCTGCTCTACAATCGCAATCCGCTGGGCGTAGCTGGCGCGAATGCGCTGCTCTTCCGTCATGAGGAAACGGGCGACCTGGTCTACTTCGCGCTGGCGTGCCTGCTCTTTCGCTTGAGCCTCCTTTTCCTCAGCCTCGATGATCTCTGCCATCTTCTCGCGGTAGTGGTCACGCAGACCGTTCAGCAAGCGATCGCGGTGCTGTTCAGTAATTCCATGCTCATGGGCGTGCGCCTCCTGCACGATCCGACGCTGCTGCTGGTAGGAGTGCAGGATCTTTTGCTCTTTCGACATCAACTGCTCTTCCAGCTTCTGGATATCGCTGGCATCGAACAGATTGTTGTCATCGGAATTCGACAGAGCATCACCCATGCCGGCTACACGCTCATTCGCGGCTTCAATGGCTGCTGCAGCGTCCGCGGATTTGTCCTTCGCGTTCTGGTAATACCGGTCGATAGTGATGGAGGGGAATTCACCCTGCATCAGCTTCACGATCTCAGCTCTTGCAGCGTCGGCAGTATCCTGGAAGCCCTTGGCGGTTTCCGTGAACCACCCGTGTTGGCGTACCGTGATCCCGGGAATGAAGTCGGCCATGCGGCGGAAGCCATCTTCCACTGCACCGAGCCCTGCCAGAATGCTGGCAATGGCCTGGTTCGCCACCATCTTCAGACCCGGCCAAAGCGCACGGAACACGTAGAACCCGTCGGCGGCCAGGCCGATACCACGTACCAGGTAATCCATACCGGTGGTAGCGACCTCGGCAAACCCACCGGCTTCTGTAGACGCATCCACAAACAGGTTGGCCACGGCCTCGATGGCTGGCGCCACGGCAATGGCCATGTCGTTGCCGGCACCACGCATGACTTTGCCCGTACGGTCCAACGAATCGTTGGCCGCCTCCAAGCGGGCAGCGTCGATACGCGATACCGTAAGGCCCAATTTTTCGGCATCGGCTTCCATGGCCCGTAAGCCTTCGCTGCCGCCATCCAGCATGTTGAGCAGCCGAACACCTTCGGACTCGAACAGCTGGAACGCCACCCGAACCTTGGTGCTCTCCCTTTCGAGTCCCTGCATGGCGTCCGAAATGGCGTAGAGCTGTTCCTGAGTAGAGAGGCCTTTCAGTTCGTCGATCGAGAGGCCAAGCGCATCAAGGGCGTCTTTGGCTGGCCCGGCGCCGCGCTGCTCCACCTCCGACAGCCGCCGCACCATGCGCTGCATGGCCGTGTCGAAGCTGCCGGTGCTGAGCTGGGTCATCTGGTCTACAGCATGGTGCAGACCGCCCAGCTCTGTGGTAGTGAACCCGAGACGATCGGCCGTTTTCGCGAGCTCATCATTGAGCGTCATGCTCGAACGAATGAGCGCACCGAATCCGTACGCACCTGCCAGACCGGCCGCGAAGCCAGCGAGACGGCGCACGCTGCGACCGGCCGTATCAACGTTGCTGTTGAACGACCGAAACGCGGACTTTGTGTTGTCCCGCGCTGTCAGCGTGTACTGATCGGTGAAGTTACTCATGCGCTACCTTTGGGCACGACTCTGCCGCGCCTGTTCTCTGCGCTCATCACGCAGTTGCAGGAATGCCAGTGTTTCGGTGATATCGTCTTCAGGAATTTCCCGGGCCAGGGTAATGGGCATGCGCCATACCTCGGCGGCGAGATAGTTGAGGTCGTAGGCTGCCGGGTCAGCCCTCAGTCGTTTTTTGCTTCGCTCAGGTCTTCTTTGTGAGTGATCTGGTTCAAAACCCGGTCAACCACCTGGCTGTCCAGGGCGCGCATGGCCACACCGATTTCCTTTTCGGAGAACAACGGCTCGCCGTCTGCCTGGCGAACCTTGATTGCGATCATGGCGACGCCATACCGGTACAGGTAACCAGGGTCGTCCTGATCGCCGGCGATCTTCCGTGCCCGGGCTGAGTCCGCGGGACAGATCGGTGTGTACTTGATTTCCAGTGGCTCATCGCCCTCCATTGACCATTCGGGCACGTACAGGGTGCGTTCCTGGCCGAGGTTCTCACGTTGCTTTTTCAAGAATGCATTCATGGTTTCTCCGTTCCAAGTCAGTCTTTCCTAGAGTTCTTACCTTCACGGTAATACCCCCAAATCATCTCTCGTATCATATCCAACCGAAGTGAGTCGGCGCTCTTATTACTTTCCATGGAATGATATTTTGCCATCAGATTTTTCACTTTCGAGCTATCTTCAAGAACACTTTGTATATTATTTAGCAATCCTTCAATATTTTTCGTCTTTTCTTCATTATATTCATAAGACCTAGTTAAAAACTTCGCCTCCTTTCTTAACCGGTCATTTTCTTCTTCAACTGAAAGTCGGTCACTATAAAGTTGGTCATATTTCCCAGAGAGATCCGACAGGTGTCTTTCAAGTGACTTATTACGGCTAGCTGCCTCATTAGCTTCACGCTGCAAAATCTCTTTTTCAACTGCCAAGCTTTCTATCTCGCTATTATTTGTCGCTATATTCTTCTCAGAATCTGTAAGGCGCTGCATTAGCTCACTAATTTTATTATTTGATATTTGCTCCAATTCAATATAATGATCTAACTTTTCTTGGAGCTGGACTCGTTGATCCGACTCAATTATGAGGTCAGCTCTTACTTTCTCGTAATCTTCAAGATCCCGCTTATATTTATTGACTTCATTCTGTAAACCAGAAATCTGTACTTGTAGCTCCCGATTTTTTCCATCCAGCTCAGAGATTCTTTTGTCTTCTTCAATTTTTTGAGTAGAGGCAGCTAAGCGCAATTCTTCGCGCTCTTTTATTGCCCTCTCCAAGCTTTCTCGAACCTGATTGAACTCCGCAACACTTACTACCTGCGATATATCAAACTTCTTTTTAAGCGATAGCGCCAGCTTCGACAATGTAAACGATGCCACCTCTAGCGCAGATTTGAATGGGCCATAAAATACTACGATACCAATGGAATATAGAAATGGAACAACAAGACCGGAAATCCAGTTATTAAATATAAGCCTTATGTCTTCACGCTCTATATATCCATTGACGAGGAAGTCATACAAAAGCTCCCAATTTCTAACTGTAAATACTGCCAAAAAAGTTATAAATAGTGGATGTCTTATTCTCTGCGCTCCATAATCATTCAGCTCAGCTATTATAGTTTTGATATAACCCCAGCATCGCTTAACAAAATTTTTCATTGGGCCATTCCTCCCTGTAGTTGGCCCAATGAGTAAAGCAGTGCACCTCGAAGGTCAATCCCTAGTCTTACACCACTGTGTGAGTACCAAACGTCGGTCGGCCATTTACCTTGAAGTTGATCTGCTTTTCGCTGAGTGAGTCCATGGCGACATCTGTCGGGAAGTTCTCCACGACAGCCGCAACGGTGATCATCTCAGCACCGTCTACCTCCCCGGTCGGGTAAAGCTCCAAGGTGAGTTCCGCTCCCAGAGTGATTTCCTGCTGCCCGGTGTCGTCCGGGTCGTGGCGGTAGGTGAGCGAGCCGGACCAGTCCTGGATCTTCCCAGGCTGGTATTGTTTGCCGTTTGTGCCCATAGCCGTTTTGTCGTGCAAAGTCACTGCGCCATTGAGGCTGAACTGGGTCACTTCAGCGATCGGGTTGGTACCGGTTTTCACGAGCCCTTCATCGCCGGTGTAAGTGGTCATGGCTTATTCCTCTCAAACGTTGATGGTGTAGCTGAAGAAGATCTCCAGCATGATTTCGTGGCCGGCGAGCTGGTCATCCACTCGCGTCGGCTGAACACTGATGGGCCGGCACCGGTGCACCAGCCCGCCCAGCGTCGGGTCTTCATCGATCAGGCCGAAGACGTTGAGTTCAAAATCATCGTTCGCCTGCTCTGTCGTTTTCTGAATCTGGGTGATCCGTGCCACTGACACCTGCACGCGGTGGTCCCGGCTTTTCGGAGTAGGGCTCGATATCTCATCACGAGCCTGGCTGATGTTGATGTAGGGCGTATCCCGCTCAGAACGAAGTGCCTGGTTCGGCAACGTAATCTCGAGGTACCGGCCGTGGTCCGGTATCAGCGGTGCCAGTTGATTCTTCAGGGCTTCAATGACCTGGCGTTTCGGTGTCATGTCAGCGGCTCCGGTACCGCGCCAGGCGGCGTTTTATCTCGTGGTGCAGGGTCTTCACGTAGACCGGCCGCGCGGTATGCTTCCAGTGATGCTCAAAGGCTTTCCGGAACGGACGACCAATGTACTTGCGCGGCACTTCCAGTGGGTACCGAGCTTTCCCCTTACGCCGGAATATCTGTTCCTTGCCGCTCCTGGTGTGAGCGAGAAATGCTCCCTGCAGCCGGCGCCGGGTACGACCACCGCCGACGGTGACGCCCTGCTTCGTTTGGCGCGGGTTGCCCAGACTGTAATAGGTGATGGTCTCCCGGCTGGCAAAAGCCCGGAACGTCAGGGTGCGCCAGTTACTGCGCTTGCGACGTACTCGCTCGCGCAGGCGCGTCTGGGGCAGCCGTTCGTCTTGCGCGACCTCACGGATGGCTTCATTGCTGCCACGAGTGCCACCACGATTCAGAGCCGTGTTCACCGCCTTGGGCAACACCTGCTTTTCAACGTAGCTGGCGCGGCGTTGAAGCCGCTCCAGGTCCGCCTTCAGGTTAATTTCCATGGTCGATGTGCGCCTGAATGTTGAGTATGCCTTCGTGGTCCGGATCGGTCGGGCCGTTAGCCAGATAGGCCACGGACGCGAACTCGAACCGGTGGCCGTTGTCTACCGGCACATCCAGGTTCTCTTCGGGAATCGAGACGGTCACGATCTGATACGGGGAGCCGTCTTCATAAAGCCCTTCGGTCACGGTAGGCACGGCCCATGTCTCGAACGGCGCACCGTCCTGAGTGACGGTTACCGGTTCGCTCTGGGCCTTCAAGCCCTGCCGGACGATCTTCCGGAAATCAACGGCCACTGATCACCCCTCGGCGCCCTTGGCGGCGCCCTTCTCCGGGAGCTTTGTCGGCGCTGCTTCCTTCGACAGGTCATCGGCGCGGCCGGCCGTAACCAGCCACTTGGCGCGTCCTTCGTCGATATGGGTACCGACCGTGAGTTCCGCACCACGCGGGAAGCTTTTCGGCTGGCCCTTGCGCAGCACCGCCTCGCTATTGCGAAGCCGAATCTTCGTAATTGCCATGATTGGGTATCTCCCTCCGTTACGGCGAGTGGCGAGGCCTCAGCCCCGGTGGCCAGCACCAGCGTCGATGACGTCTTGAGCCACTTTCTCTGACAACCGCACCGGTTTGCCGCGACTGCAGAACACCGGCACCTGGTTACCGTTGGCGTCGGCGTCGAACACCTGAAAGGTGCGGTCGGCGATGATGCGAACCCGTCCGTCTTCGTCGGCGGCCGCCGGCTCGCCCTGGTCACCTTCCGGATCCGGATCGTTATCACCTGGGTCGGGGTCCGTGGTACCAGCACCCGGGGTGGCCGAATCTGACGCGGTGGTGTCGGGATCTCCCGCATCAACCTGTGTCTGGTCAGTGTGAACCGTCTCCGGGATTTCTGCCCCGGTCAGTTCGTCGCCCCATTCTTCCTGGAGCTGCATCAGCCGTTCGAAGCGAGCCTTCTTGTTGCCTGTCAGGTCAGCTTCTTCGCCGAGAATGCCGGCAATGGCGTTCAGTCGCTGATCGATTTCTTCCGCCGCAATGTCATTGATACGACCGGTATAGGGTTCATAGGTGGACATGGTGTCCCTCACTGGTTGTTGGTCTATGGAAACAAAAACGCCCGAGGGTGATTCGGGTCACCGCCCGGGCGTTCTCAACTGCTGCTGTCAGCCGCGTTAGTAGGTCTTGACGACCACCACGGCATCCGGGTCTGTGATCACCGGCAGCGGCGCTGCATCGGTCTTCACGTAGGTCCGTGCCGGGTCGCCGCCTTCTTTCCAGACTTTCGGGAAGCGCATCGCGGTTGAAACGCCTTCGTCCAGGGCGTCATCGTCCTGAATGGCACCGTACGCGAGTACTTCACCGTACTGGCTGGAGAACATCAGCAGGTGGCCGGTAGGCATGTATTCCACCTTGCTGCCACTGGCGTCCTCGTAGTTGCCCATGTAGACCCAGATGTCGATATCGCCGAACTGGCCCTTGTACGAAACAACGCGGCCCAGATCCTTGGCGGCTGTTTCCAGCGCTGAATTGGAGCCCCGGCGGGATTCCAGTTTGTCGTCTACCTGTTTGAACTTCCGGAACTTCGCCCAGGTGCCCTTGTCCATCAGGATGGAATCGATATCACCAGAGGCGGCTTCGGCCCAGGTTTCCAGGTCGGCCGTAACGTCGTAGGTGGCCGGGTCCACGGTGTCCCACTTCGCGCCCGACAGCAGTTCCAGCTGGTTGTCGGCGCTGCGTTCGAAGTCGATCACCATGTTCTGGTGTTGGTCTTCGTCTTCCACCGTGATCTTGCCGTACATTACGGCCTCGACCGCCAGGGATTCCTCGCGGCGGACAATCTCCTGCTCTTCGTCCTGCAGCAGCTCGATGATCTTCAGGTTGCGCCGCTGGGCGGGAGACAGATTGCCCCCGAGAGGTTCGCCCGGTGAACGCTTCAGCGATTGGCCGGTGCGCACTTCGTACTTGGGCTTCAGGTACGGGGGCCGGAAAGCCTTGACCGCGTAGCCGTTTTCTCGCTGCAGCTTGCCGTTAACTTCCGGTGCCACGAACGGAGCCAGCCGGCCACCTTTCGTGATTTCATCGAACTGCACTTCCTCGGTGTCGAAGGTCTGGCGCTGCTGGAAGAACAGCGTCAGGAAGAGCGCATTGAACTTGAAGTTCGCCGCGTTCTTCTGGCGGACTCCCATCAGTTGGGAGGTTGTGAACAGGCGTTCCATGGTAATTTCCTCTTGCTTGAATTCAGTGGATCAGCCGCCCGGGGTCAACCGGGCGTCGGATCAGACCTTGGCCTGAACGCTGATGGGGGTGCCCTTGAACGCGTTGGCCTTCTGGGCCGCAGTTGTGCCATCAGGCCAATTCAGCGCGGCAATGTTTAACGGCGCGGCCTTGAACACCTGGGCTGTTTTCGCGGCAGCACTCGCGTCAACGGCGTAGTTGGTAACGTACACCGCGATCTCTGCGCCACCGGTTCCAGCGGGGTCCCATTCGACCGCCTCTCCGGAGCTGGCCAACAGGCCAACAGGCGTAAGTTCTGCCAGGTTCTGCCCAGAGGCCACTGTGACCTCCGTTGTTTCAATGTGCCCGGTGCCGGCGAACCGCTCATCCGGGGTGTAGGTGGCTTCGGTAGACATAGCCAGTTCCTCGTAGTGTCAGGATAGGGTTGTGCCGGCAGCGCCGGCCGTTGAGTGGATTACCCGTGTACGGGTGCCAGGTAGCCGGCGACGTCGTCCAGCTCGCTCGCCGTGGCGTCGGGCGTGCCACCGCCATCGCCATCGGACGGCACATCGGGGTGGTCTTCATGCGCCATCAGTTGGCCGAGCGGATCACGCTGCGCCTGGGTTTCTTTCGCGGCGGCTAGATCCGACGCGGCAGCCTCGATGACCTTGCCAGCTAGCTCAGCATCCAGCCCCACGTCGTAGGCCAGTGAATTGGCAAGGGCCGTCAGGCCAGTGGCTTTCTCGTGGCCCAGAATGCCGGCGATACGCTGGCGCTCTGCCTGTGCAACGGCGGCGGCATCGGCACCGGTCGGTGCCTCTGCAGCTGCTGGGGCCGGTGGCGGATCGTTGTCATCACCACCCGGTTGGTGTTGATGGTTCGAGGCTTCGGGTTTCGGTTGCGGAGCCTCAGCCGCAATGCGCTCTTGCTTGCTCATGGTGGTACCTGTTCTCAGGGTTGAGGGGTTGCGGGGGCTGAGGTAGTCGGCAAACTCGCCAATCACCTCGTAAGAGTTCATCAGGTCGTCAGCCAGGCCAATGTCGATGGCATCTTGTCCGGTGTAGACCTGGGCTTCGGTGTCGAGCACCGCATCGACCTGCAGGCCGATATTGCCGGCGACCAGCTCGGCGAACTGCAGGCGAGCACTGTCCAGCTCTTCCTGCCACCGGCCGCGCACTTCGGCGGGAAGAGCCTGGAAGGCGTTGCCGTCTACCTTGTGTCCACCGGAAAAGACGAACGTGGGCTTCACGCCGCTGGTCTTGAGCATGGCGGAGTAGTCCACGTGGAGCATTACCACCCCGACACTGCCGGTCATGCCGGACTGGGTGATAATGCGTCGTTCGGCGGCGCTGGAAATCGCCTGGCCGGCACTGGTGGCCATGTCGTTGACCAGGGCCCAGATCGGTTTCTCTGCGCCCCACTTCTGCAGTGTGGCTGCGAAGTCGAAACAGCCGTTGGCGCTGCCGCCTGGGGTTTCCATATCCAGCAGCACACCGCGCACTTCTTCGTCGCGCATGGCGGTGTGAATGGTGGCTGCCAATTGCCGATACCCCATTCCGAAAAACATGCTTCCCCGGTGTGTGAGCGGGCCGACGACCGGTACGATGGCGACGCCATCTTGAATGCGGTACCGGTAGGTGTCCGAGATTTCTGCTTCGTGGGTAATCGCCCGCTGTCGGGGTTTTTCCTGCGGCTCCCAGTCGCTGACATCCAGCCCGGCGTGCCGAAGCTGGTGATAAAAGAAAGCCCGCGCGAAGGCGGGCTCCAGGTAAAGCGGCTGGTTCACCAGCACCGAGCTCTGAATGTCGCCCGGGCTGAAGGGCATGCCTGTCATGCGGCCTCCTGTTCGTCATTGCTGTACAGCTCGGCGGCTGCCTGTTTGTACCAGTCCGGCAAGGGCAGCCCGCGCTTCATGCGCTCGTCGATCTCTCGGGACTGCTGTTCCATGAGGTCCTGCCAGTCGTGGCCCATTTTCGCGGCCTCGATTTCATAAGTGCTCAGGCCGTTGTTGATGCGGGCGATCGCGGCGTTCACTTCCTTGATTTCATCAATCTGCAGCATGCCGCTGCCGATCCACTGGCAGTGGCTCCACGCGTTCTGCTGGTTCATGTAGTCGAAGAAATCCCGGCGGCCCGGCAGCGTGATATGCGCGGCGCTGATCATGTCTTCCAGCCAGAGGTTGAATATCTGTGTGGCGAATCGGCTGGCAATGACCTTGCGCCGGCCGGTCATATACCGGAAGGTTTCCAGCATTGAGGCCCGAGCACTGCTGTAGTTGGTCTGGGTGTAGTCACGCGCCAATTGCTCGTAACCGACGTTCATGCCGGCGGCGATGTAACGCAGAATGGCCCGCTCGAAGTCCGCAAAACCACTGGCCGAATTGCCGCCCTTCATGAGCTTCAGCTCTTCGCCGGCCATCAGGTGCGGCACTTTCACGCCACCGAGCTTGATGTTTGCCCCCTTGTGGTAGGAGGTCATTATTCTCTGCCATTTTCTGAGCTTCTCGGTTTCACCGCTGCCGATGAGCTGGTAGGCGAGCTCGCCCGGCATGTCGGCCTGGATCACGGCCGCGTACATGGCATTCACAATGGCATTCTGCAACTGCGTGTCCTGGAACTTGTCGAGCATCTTCAGCCGGGACATGATGCTCATGAATGTGTTGATGCCCCGGCAGTTGTTGTCGCCCGTCGGTTCGAAGATGTGCAGGAACCACTGCCGTCCCCACCGGGTCTCCCGTGGTATGCGGCGCCAGTTGCCACCCCAGGCACCGGCCATCAGGCCATACTCAGGGTCTTTCACCTGATAGGCACGGGCGGCACCGTGGCGGTCCAGCTCCACGCCCATGCGCATTTCTGCAGAGTCAGGCGCGTGGTTCGGGTTACTGACCCGGTGCGGGCTGATCATTTTGATGGCAGTGCGGTTCAGGCTGTTGCGACGATTGATCCACTGGCTAACCGCCATGATCTCGCCCAGCTTGGTGTGCGTGGCAATGCCCTCACGAATCATCATGGTAAACGTGCGGCGTCGTTCGGCATCCAGGTAGCAGTTGATTTCGTCATCTGCCATTTCGAACCAGGCGGCTTCCACGTCCTGTGCCCATGCTTGCGCGTCTTCCCGGGAAATACCCAGGCGGCGATGCAACGGTTTCAGTGACAACCGAAAGTTGCTGCCTACGATGTGGTCCACGTGGAGCTGCACGCCGCCACTGGCAATGCCGTGGTTGCGGGTCATGTCCTCCGCACGGGCATTGCCCAACTCATGGCCCGGGCTCAGCGCCGCATCAGGCATCATGTTCTGTGGCGTCCAGGGAGCGAGCTCACCCGAGGGCCCTTCGCCGGCGGCGTCATAGCCGTTACTGGCCAGGTTGATCTCCCGGTTTCGGTGATCGTAGAGCTTCACCATTACAGAGTGACTCCCGCCGGGCCGCGCCGATTGGATCGGCCGAGCTCGGCTTTCAGCTCGCCAATGTACATGCGCAGCATGTGAATGTTGCCGGAGCTGAATTCCGTGGTCTTGCCGTTTACCGTGCAACGCACCACTTTCTGGCCGGTGATCCACTCGTGGTAGGCGGCCTCGGCTTCGGCCAGCTTGGTCTCGGTGGTCATGCTGCTACCTCATCAGATGGCGCCGAGTTCTTCCCAGTCCTCGGCACTGTCAGTGTTTGTGTCTGGGTTGCGGCGGCCGACATCATCCAGGATCAGACCGAATGACGATTGCAGAAGCCGGATGGCGACCAGGTTGTAAACGGCCGTGTCCCAGGCTTCGTTGCGGCGCCCTTTCGGGTCCCATTTGAACGCCCGCATGCCGTTGATCACCGTGGGAACACGGTCTTCCGCCACCAGCATCTGGAAGTACTCTTCCTGGAATTCGGTATGCACTGGCCAGTGCCAGTAGCCCGGCCCCGGGATCAAGACCTTCAGGCGGTCATACAGCGTGGATTTCGCTTCGTAAGTGCCGACGTTGATCAGCCGTACGCCACCCTTGAGCAGCTTCTTGCTGGGCTTCAGCAACGGGTGGCCGACCGTGTTCATACCCTTGATCGGAAAGAACCGGGTGCTCTGCCGGGCACAGAACGCGTACACCTCCGAGGTGTAGTGGCCACCGGAGTCGATCAGCGCCACCTGGGCGCGCATCAGGTTTCCCGAGGGCGTTCGGAACTGCCGGTTCAGGTTTTCCTCGAGCCGGTCCCAGATCTCTTTCTGGCCCAGGTTGCCGTAGATCTTGCGGTAGCTGACCCGGTAGCTCTCTTCGCCCGCGATCCAGGCTACCCAGTCAATCTCGAACCGGTCGTCCTGGCTGTCCACCGCGACGGTCAGCACACAGTCTTCAACGGGTATCGCTGCCGGGTAATGTTCCCGGCGGGCCATCAGCTGCTCGTGGTCCAGCTTGGTTTCGTCTTCTACCCAGGCCTCACCCAGTGTTGTGTTGGTGAAGGCCTTCAGCGTTTTCCGGCTCTTCTGTGCCTTGATCCAGTCGCTGACGATTTTCGACCAGGGCGAAAAATGCGAGTACACCGCCCATAGGTGGAATGCCACTGAGCCGGGTGTCGGTGCGATATCACCCGTATCGGCATGGTAGAAGTCCATGCCATTCCAGGTGCGCAGACCCTGACGGCTTTCCCAGTACCCGTCGGCGTCTGCCTCCCGGTACTCGGTGTAATCGAACCGCTCTTCGCAGACCTCGCACTGGTACCGGACCGAGGCGGCGCGCTTGGCCGGCTTGGCGCTTTCATCCCACTTCAGTCCGAAGTGCGCGGTCTTCCCGCCGAACTTCAACACCTGGTGCTCACCGCAGCGTGGGCACGGAATGTACCGATCGAAGTAGTGCTCCGAATTCTCGGCCGCAAGCGTTATGTGGCACTGGCCATCAATGCCGGGGGTACTGCCCCGGTTTGACTTCCCAAACGCCGAACCCTCGAGGCGCTTGTCACCCAGAAACGTCGGCGTGCCCTCGCCTTCCACATCCAGGTCGAATTTGCTCAATTCGTCGTAGAACCCGGCGTCTACCGAGATCTCCCGGTAGTTCTTCGCCGCCTTGCCACCGAGCATGTGCAACACGCGCCCGTTGGTGAACGTCTTGCTCTCGATGGTGTTGTTCTTGTGCTTCCGGCCGATCCAGGGGAACAGGTCCCGAACGATCGACACGTCCCGAATCATCGGGTCGATGTGCTTCTTGCTGAACCGGTGCCGGGCTGAATCATCCGGCTGCCAGATCGCCAGGTTGCGTTTCTTGTGCTCCAGGAAGTACCCGATCGCGATCGTGACGCACTTCGTGTAACCAACCCGTGCCGACTTAACCCAGTTCACTTCCTGGATGGCGTCGTTGGTCATGGCATTGAGAATCGCCACCTGGTTGGGGACTGTCTCCCATTTGCCATCGATGTAGGACGATTCCGGCGACAGGTAGAAGTGCTTGTCGGCCCACTCGACCCCAGTCATCGGTGGTGATCGGTGCATGACCTCCATACCCGATCGAACAGCCTTAGCTAACGCGCTCCTCTGCTTCGCGGATAACATCTTCAATGATTTCGTCCAGGTAGTCGTCGGCCCGGGCCGCCTCGTTCTGGTGGCGTACAATCTCCGATCGCACGTAATCCACCTGGCGCTCCGTCAGGTCGGGGAACTGGCGTTTCATGTTGAGCGGCAGGCTGTCGAGCACCGACGATGTCCGGCCGAGAATCTGCACCAGTACCTGGCGGATCACATCCACCGGTGCCGACCGGCCCTCCAAGATGTCGTTCTGGTTCTGCAACCGGCGTGTTTCCTCCTGCAGCTTCCGGGCTCTCAGCTTTTCCACCGGGTCAGTGATTGATGAAAAGTCTTCATCGCCCGAAGGGCCTGCCGGTTTTATCTTTCGCGCCTGTCTCTCCAGGGCGTCAGCAACACGATTCGCAACAACCGCTTTCGCTGTGAAATATTTGCTGCGTCCGATTCGGGCTACCGGCTCAACACCCCACGAATCCAGCGTCGGTGGCGTGATCCCGAGGCTATCAGCCATTTGATGGCGATTAAGCCACCCGGGCTGCTTTTTGACCCCCGATTCCTTCGCCATTCGTCATTGTTTCTGCAGGTCGAATAATAAAATTGGATTCGTGATAGCTGGTAAATAGTGAAAGCCTGAGCTCACCTATACCCGCAATGATGCCAGGTGCCCGAAAGGACCCGCGACACCGGGGGTCTCGCCACGCGGTGAGGCAGCGCCACTCGCAGCGGCCAGCCCCAGCGCAGTCTGGCATTGCTCGGTTTCGTAAAGCAGAATCAGAACCTCCGTCTGGTGTTCTGGCTCCAATACCACGGTGCCATCTGGTTGAAGCGGCGGCAGATCCAGCTCGGTATCAATCCGGCACTCGGCCGGTGGCGGTGGATCCTGCTTCGGCAGGATCTGGCAACCGCTCACCAAAACGGCGAGACCAATCACCGGCAGGGTCATCAACGATCTTCTGCACTGCACGCTCGTGCTCCCGTCGCTTGAGCTCACTCCGAATCTCATCAACCAGGTCCAGTACCCGGTTAAGAAGTCTTACCCAGTCGCTCATACATGCGCCCTCGGATTCGCTCGGCCAGCTGGTCAGCGCTCAGGCCCGTGCGCTTGAGTGTCTTGGGTGCCTGGCGTGCCAACACCTGAGCGGTTTCGTTCAGCCACTCGTGCCGGGTCTCAAAGTCAGCGCGCTTTCCGAGCTCCAGTAGTTTTTCGCCTGCAGTGTCCAGGGCACCGCGGATCTCTCCGTCCAGAGTCTTGAACAGCTCATTGTCTTTGCTCAGGCCTACCCACTCGCGCACGGTGTTAAGGGCCCAGATGGCGACGGCAGTCAGTACGCCGAGCAACAGCTCGACGCCGTAACCGATCAGAAACTGAATCAGTTCGTTCATGGTGTTTGCTCCGTATGGAAGTCAGCCGGCACCAGGCCAGCCAGGTGGCGACACAGATGGTCACCAGAATGATGACGGCCAGCTCCAGTGCTGGCCTCATGGTCAGTCGCCCTTGATGTCTGCAGCGGTGAACAGGTCGTCCCATGTCCCGTACACGAATACCCGCTGCTGCAGCCCGATGTCCTTACGGCGATCGACGTGGCAGAAACCGTTATGCAAGCCAATGGACCAGCCCAGACGCCAGGCCAATTGCGCGAACGCCAGCTTGCGCATGGTGGGCCAATCCCGCCAGGGAATGTCCGCGGCCATGCTCCCGTGCGTCAGGTGCTTGGGGTTCTTGGTGAGGTGCAGGCTGCGAGGGTGCCCACCCTTCCCGTTGTTGATCGCTGCATTGTGCTCAGGCGTTCGGCACACGCTGTTGGTGTTGAGCGGACTGCCCCATTTGATTCGCAGGTTCGGCAATGCCACCGCGAACCGGATATCCATTTCTATGACGCCGGTACCGGGAATTGGCACGCCATCTTGATCCAGCTTCCGGGTGCCCTGGCAATCCAACTCATGGCGCTTGAAAAACGGAATGGCATCGGTCCAAGTGGTCATTTGGTGCTCCCGCCGGACTGGCTCTGGATGAAGTTGTTCAGCGTGGTGTTCATGGCGCCAATCTGTTCGCGCATTGCCTGCATCTCCCGAATCATCGGCTGCACTGCGTTATCGATTCTCTGGTCCATTTCATGCCGCTTCGGGTGCTGCTCAGCCACCAGCACTTTGAACTGGTGCAGATCCTGGCCGTGTTCACTGATTCGCCGATGAAGCTGCTCACCGAGGTCTTTACTGTCATCCCGGTTTTCCTTGGCGAACACTTTCAGGTCGTCATGGAATGAGTTGGTCAAATCCCTGATCTCTCGCTTGTTGGACCGGATGACATACCACATCCCGGTGGTGGCCAGGCCAATGATGGATACCATCAAACCCAGAATTGTAAGGGCTTCTTCGGAAAGCAAACCGGACTCCTTTCTGTCAACCGGGACCCCAGCCAAAAAAAAGCCCGCACGATGGCGGGCCAGTGAGGTCTTGAATGCTCGGTAATGCACCAACAAAAAAGCCCCGGCAGGTCTCCCCGCCAGGGCTTCATGTGGCAACGGCAGAAACGAAAAAAAAGCCCGACCAGTGGCCAAGCTTCTTACGTAACTATCGCAACGTAGCTGAAACGGTACTTTTTCTGATATCGGGTGTCAAGCACAACTCAAAGATTTGACGCATCCCAAGAAAATCTTTCCTCTTCAATTAGCTTCAGGATGGCCTTCTCTTCAGCAATGCCCCTCGCTAATCCTTTGATCGCCTCACGGTCTGAGTCGCCGAACTCCGATAGCTTTGGAAAATCACCCAGAAATCCTAACAGAGCCTCTTTTTCGCTATCGGTCATATCCAATGTATCAATTAGGAGCTGCGGGCACCGGCGGTTTCGGGCGAAATATTGATTGATCTTTAATCCAATGTATCTGGATCTATCATCCAATTCCGGCTCACGCGTCATCTTTACCCGCCGATCGTATTCCTCGCGTTACCCTGGCAGGTAGCACAAATAATAGTTCAGCAAGCGCGCTCGTGAACTCGATCGTCTGACTTGCTTCTTCAAACGATGGGAGATCAGAGCCGTCATCGCTATGTCGTTGATCATTAGCTTCGAGCCTAACCTGGTGCGCCCACTCGGCCATGCCGTCAGTAATTACGTTGTCTGCTTTGGCCCGGTCTATTCGCCCGAATAATTTACCGTCACTGTAACCCTTCGCTTTCAGCATCGCATCCACTGCAGAAGCGCAAAGCATTATCGCTCCGGCCGGCGCCGACGCAGAATCCCGCGCTTGTTGAAGGTAGGCTGCCGCACGGCTGGGTACAGCCTCATCGACCGAGTCTTCTGATGGGTACAGTTCATTTGCTTCACCGGAACCTCGAGTGCCGGCGAGCAATACGCCTCCGCAGCGCTCACACACGTAGACGCCCCACAACCGTTTCTGTGACTGCCAGTGATTATACGTTTCGAACAAAGAGCTTTGTTGACGCAGACTAGGCGAGTCAATTTTACAATGAGGGCAACGTCCAACTCCCTCCAAATACTTTCCCATCCTCGGCATTAACATCCTCCCTTGTGATGAATGCGCGATACTCCGTTGCGCATAGGCACAGCGTAGCTTACAGCGGATCATGGCGCGAGGCCCATCTATGGATTATCTCGGTATCTTGCGGTATTCCTGGTCCATGCCTAGACTTGTAGTGAATAACGCCACATGGAAGCGATAGCAGCCGAAAGGAGCAGGCAGATGGACATGTTCACTCGTTTCAACCAGAACAATATTCAAGACCGCCAGATCGACACTCTGATTGGCCTCAGCAAAGGGGTAGTCGCCGACGGCAAGGTGAACCAGAAAGAAGCCGAGTTTCTGATGACTTGGTTGATTCAAAGCCGACAGGCGAGCAACAGCCCCATAATCAATAACTTGCTTGAGCGTGTATCCGCCATGCTGGAGGATGGGGTTTTGGATGATGAAGAATCTGAAGAGTTATTTGGAGTTTTGAGCAAGGTCTCCGGAGATGCATCTGAAATAGGTGAGCTTGCAAAGACATCGACTCTGCCACTCAACGATCCCCTGCCCAATATTGATTTCGAGGGGTCTCAGTTCTTGTTCACCGGCACATGTGCATTTGGCACTCGCAAACAGTGCAATCAAGCGACCGAAGATCTCGGGGGCGAAATCGCCAACGGTGTTACGAAGAAACTGAACTACTTGGTACTAGGGACATATGTCACGGATAGTTGGGCACATGAAACATTCGGCCGCAAGATTGAAAAGGCAATGGACTACCGATCCAAAGGGCTACCTGTAGCTATAATCCCCGAGGAGCACTGGGTTCGCCTTGGAAACCTCGGTTGATGACGCGCATAGTCCGGAGACTTAAATGGCATTGAACTACAAATCCGGTTTCTGCAAGGACTGTGGAGATCAACGAAAGGTCGCACGGCCACGACCCAATCACGTGCTTCACCTGCTTCTGAGCGTCCTAACTGTGGGCTTCTGGATAATTGTCTGGGTAGGAACATCCATCCAGTTCGGCGGATGGCGCTGTGATACTTGCGGTAGCAAGAAAGTAAGCCAGGTCAGATAGACATATTACCCCCGGAGAAAGCGCGGGCAATCCCCAGGGTCCGGAATGCCCGGGCGAACGAACCGGGGTACTCGAACAATTCTGTTGAATGGGACTGCCCGCAAAACAGACAAGGGAGCTTGGCATCCTAGGCACCAAGTCCGATCGCTCGTTTCGAAGCGATGGTTAGAACTTACCTGGTGCTCGTGTGGCCGGTCAATCGGTTGCTATCAGTTCTATCCGAAGGTATAGCCCCCTGCTTCAACCAGGAGTGATATTCATCCAGTGACCGGCGCATGACCTGTTCCACATGGGTGTGAATGTACGTCTGGGAGATACCCGGCAGGGTGTGGTTGAGCATCATTTCAGACACCATCCAGTCTACGCCGTGGTCGGCCCAGCAAGTGCGGGCGAGCTTGCGCAGGTCGTGTGCTGTCCATTGGCGGCGGCTGACCGATTGGACCCACTCATTGGCGGTAGTGGCCGATATCGCTCCGCCCTGGCGCTTAGAGAACAGGGCAGTTGCGGTGTGGCGTGACAGGTATCGGGAAAGCTCAAGGGCAACAGGCTGGGTGATCGGTAGCTTCAATGCCCTGCCCGTTTTCGTGTGGCTGGCCGGTATGTACCACCACCGGTTCTGCAGGTCGAATTCCCGGGTGATTGCCTGCCGGGTCTCGCCGATTCGGGTGCCGTACCAGAGCATGAGCAGACACATCAGACGTGGGCCGGTGTCGGCCTGCCGGATCTGCTGCAGAACCTCCGGAACGTCCCCCGGGCGCAGGGCGCCAGGTTTCGAAGGAATCCGCGTGCTGATGAAGTCGGTGAAGCGCATGCCGGCGAGCGGATCCGTCCGGATCAACTGCATCAGGGTGGCCTGCTTTGTGGCTGCCTTCAGCACGCTGTACACGGACCGAATGGTTGAGGCCTGGTAGCCGGTCTGCAGCAGGGGCAACACCAGGTTTTTATCCAGGTCGTTTTTCTGCAGGCCCTCGATGCTGAGTTCACCGATCCGAGGGCGCAGGTGCTTTTCGACCACGCTCTGAATGGCGGAGCGCCGGCGGTTGGACAGCTGACCTGCCATTTGGCTGCGCTCCAGGTACCAGGTGAGCAGGTCATCCATGGTATCGAGTGCGTTCAGTAGCTCCCGGGAATCCGGCGCAACGGCGAGATTTCCCATAACCGCGGGCAACTCTCGAAGTATTCTCTGTGCCGGAAGATCCGGCCACCGGCCGAGTTTGTGCCAGCGGGTGTCGCCACCCCGGTGCGTAACCAGATACCATGAGCCGGTAGACCGACGCTGGTGGTAACGGAACCGCAATGTGCTGTGCCGGTTATCGGTGAGCTCGAAAACATCATCGTTCTCGGCGTGCCGGCGAATGGCGGTGTCCGTGATGCGAGTCCGGACAGTGCGCCCGGGGCGTGAAACTTCAGCGCTCATGCTCGAAGCACCAGTGCTTCCAGATTCGTGGCCACCGCCAGGCGGGCCATTTCCAGCTTCTTGCGGTACGTGCTCTCGGCAATGCCGATGCGCCGGCACTCTTTCCGGCGGTGCTCTGAGGGTGAATCATACCCCGGGTCGCCATACCGTGGCGCCGCGTGGTACTCAGCCCGCAGGACCTCGGCGGCCACCAGATCGACCTGGGCCAGAGCGGACACAGACACCTCCACTTCCGTCTCCCGGTCAGCTGTGGGGCTGAGCCCATGCCCGGTGTAGGACTTCAGGGTATCGTTCAACCCGGCCGCATGGCGTTTCCAGTAGAGGCCCGCCCCCAGGCCCCCTTCCTGGCACCAGCGAGCCCACTCTTCCAGCCGAAAATCCAGTGCATCGGGTGTCATGCGGCCCTGCCCTCCGTCTCCTCCAAGTGCAACCGGTATTCGAACGTAGCTTCGGTACCGACGCGCAGCCGGCGCTCCACCACAAAGCCGCCGAATTCCGGTTTGCGCAAGTCGCGTATGCGGGCGCTGATGCAGCTCTCGCTGTAGTGGCGGTACCACACCGCGTAGATGCGCTGCTGCAGCTCCCAATACGTCCACCACCCGCCGTCGGACATGAGGTAACGCACCCGGTTGATGCCATTGCGATAGAACGCCGCGTCTCGGATTGTTTCAGCCTGCATGGCTCCCGCCCTCTCGTTAGCATGGCCGGCAATAGGCGCCGGCCGGTTCAGATAGTCTGGTAACTGCTGCATCACGCACCCCACGCTCGAGTGAGCCATGGGTGGTTGGCCCGGGCCCGGTCCACCAGGTGGCCGACGGTGGCGACGGCTGGGGCCGATTGACCCTCAGCAAATCGCCGTGACCGGTACAGGCCCTTGCCAATGGATGTTCGCGGGCTGGCCGGGCTACTCTGCTGGCTACGGCGCCAGTAGTCGTATACCGCGCGATGTGCCTTGCCCTTTCTTACTGCTCGCACGGCCGGCCTGGACACGCCCAGCTGCCTCGCCAAAACGCTGAGTGATTCGGTTGACTCCAGGATGTTCAATGCCTGTTCCGGGCTGATGCGCGAGCGACGGTTCTGAACCGGCATACCGTGGAGCTCAATGTATTCGTCGTACCAGTTGGTGTAGCACTGGCCTTGCCGGACGCGCCGGATGGTGTTGACAGCCACCATGTGGCGTCGGGCCAGATCCGCGTGCGGGTCGGAGCTGGAAAGCACATCGAACACCTGGTCACGGCACAGCTTGCGATCACTGCTCATTGTCAGGCCCTCCCGTTGAGCCGCAGGCGGTGGAGAATCCAGGCGTGGTCGTCTGCGCATTCAGCGTCGCAGTAAAGCTGGTCGGGCCCTACCCCATAGCCGCAGTTGTGACACTCACCAACCGGTGACAGCCCCGGTACCGCCGCCTGGCTGGCGTCAATGTTGGCCTGGAGTCGGCGCTGCTCGATGTCGTTTGCAATGTCGGCGTCGTCTGCCATGAGTTCAGCCCTCCCAGAGGTGTGCGATATTTTGCCAGGCGGCATCACGGGCAGCCTGACTCTGGTGTTGATTGGAGGCGGTGGCCGCCGGCGGCTCGGGTGCTGGTACCGAAAACACTTCACCGCCCCGGGCACGGCGCACGCAGTCTAGGTAGGCGCGCTCAAACAACGGCCGGGCCTTTTTCGCTGGCTGGTTACGCAGTGCCCACCACCCGTAATGCGCCCCGGCTGCGTACACCACCGGGTGCGACCACCGGTGCTCAAGCGGATTGCCGCTGAACTGGCGAGCCTCGGCGAAGGCGGCTTCAGCCTCGGGGTATTGGGATACGTCGTAGCGTTCGACGCTCATGGGCTCACCATTCCAGGTCGTTCAGGTTGCGCAGTGACCGGCGGAGTTTCTGCCGATCGCTCGATGAGTTGCCGACGGCCTGAGCGTTCGCCTTGGCCTGCAACGTGGCAAACTGCTGGCGAAGCTTGGACGGGCTCAGGATGTTCGTTTTCCAGAAGTCGTCCCGATTGGCCCAATCGAATACCGCCGCGATCATCGAGCGCTCAATGCCGTCGATCGTTCGCATTTTTCGCAGCACGTCGCGCCACTTGCCCCAGTTCGGCGGTTTCGCAAACGGGGCAACCTGCGTGACCCGTCGGTAAATCCATTCGGCCAGCTCCAGGTCTTTCCGGTCATCGGGGTCAAGTTCGGCCATCTGGCCGTATTGGTCCGGCGGATCTCGATGTGGCGATGAATCAGGAGGTGGCGGAGAATCCCCCATCGGTTTAGATTGACCGGATGAACCCTGTTCGCTGGGTTGTTGGTCAGATGGTTTCAAAGAATCCAGATTCGAGTTTTTCGTCCCCCGGGGGACTACAGGGGGAGTGACTGATTCATTGACTGGTTCTATGACTGGTTCTGGGGTCAGCTCCTGACCCCCTGGACGGTCAGCTCCTGCCCCCCTGAGGGTTTTCTCCTGACCCGGTTCGCTGCTGACCCGGTCAGCTCCTGACCCCCTGGGGCCCGGTCTTGGGTGAATCTTTCGAGAGGTTGGAGTGCCTTTATCCAGGGTCAGGTGGTAGTAGTTCGATGACTTGCCGTTATTCCGTTTCTCGATCCACAGAAAGCCAGCGTCGGCGAGTTTTTTGATGTGAGTCTTGACAGTCGATCGCCCTATCTCGCATTCATCTGCAATGGTCTGGTACTTCGGCCAGCACAGCCCTTCGTCATTGGCGTTGTCAGCGAGCTTCAGCAGTACCAGCTTCGTGAGCGGGTTGCCAACAGGCACCTTCATCGCATGAACCATCAATTGCATGCTCATGTCGTTGCCCCCCGCCACCGTCGGCCAGGGCCTGATCCTGTTGAATCAATCGTCCGATGCATTTCTGACCTCATCAGTTGTTCCTTCGCTCTGGTGGCGAATGTCTGACCCCTGTACACCTGTACAGATGCATTTGTGCTCTACCGCCCTGCCCTACACTGATCCATAGTGGAATCAGTGGTCAGGCGGCAGCCGTATTCGCTTCCTCTGGCTCGAAGCCCAGACCATCGGCGGAACCGAAAATGTCCGGACGCAGATCGAACCGAGAGACGCGCCCACTGGTGGCTGCCTCGATGGCGATGCAGGCTTCATGACCAGGGCGGGATTTTCCGTGCACCCACTTGTGCACGGCTGGTTGAGATACACCTGCCGCCTTCGCCAAGCCCGACTGCCCATCCAGAGCATCAAGCAAATATTCGATAATGGATGCCTTCATGACCCATGAGAATAACCAAAGTTATCATCGTGTCAATAACCAAAGGTATTGGATCGGTTTTAACCCCGGTTATAACCTTGCTTGCATGAACTCCCTTGCCGATCGTCTCAAGCTCGCTCTCAGCGCCAGAAACTGGACTCAGGATGACCTCGCCCAGCGCGCAGGCTTGTCCCAAGTAGCAGTTCACAAGTTGTTGACCGGCAAAGCTGTGTCCACACGGAAAGGGCCAGAGATTGCAGATGCGCTAGGAATTCGGCTCGATTGGTTGCTCACCGGGAAAGGCAACATGACCCCGTCCGATTCTGTGGAAGAACGAGGCAGCGACTACTCAACGGATGGGCAGGAGACGGTTATTGCCGAGGGCGACGAAGCCATACAGCTCCCGTTCTTCAGAGAAGCGGCTCCTGGGCAATCCGCCAGTTCCCGTGTCTACATCGACTACGATGGCGAAACTCGCCCAATTGCACGTTCTGTGCTTGAAGATGTGGGAGTGAGCCCGGAGTGCGCGGCGTGGGCGATTGCTCAGGGAAACTCAATGGAGCCAGTGGTGCCGGACGGCACCAAGGCCTGTGTAAATACTGGCGAGACCAGCATCACAGACGGGAGAATGTACGCGGTAGACCATGCCGGCATGCTTCGCATCAAACTGCTCTACCGACTGCCCGGGAACGGACTTCGCCTGAAAAGCTACAATTCGTCTGAATGGCCCGATGAGAACCTGACCACCGCTGACGCGGAGAGCGTTCGAGTGCTGGGCCGCGTGTTCTGGTACGTGGTTCGTCTGTAGGTCACACCGAGAACCACATCTCAATATCGAATCTGGCCGCAGTTTCCGCTTAATCTTCCCAACTTCTCCCTACCTGTAAGCCAATATTTTTACTCCCGGAACCCTCTTTCTCAAAAAATATAACCCAAATTATTGAAATATTTATAACCTTGGTTATTCTTAGGGCATGGCATGACGACATCGAGGATGATCATGACAGCACAAGAAGCCAAAACATGGGTGCCTGTACTGGCTCCTCGCGAGCTCCAGTACCTCACCGGAATCGCTGCCGGCAAGTCCGCCAAGGAAATCGCCCGCGACAACCACGTGAGCCCCAACACCGTTCGCGGCGCTCTGATGCGCATCTACTGGAAGCTGGATGTGCACAAGGCGACAGCCGCTGTCTACAAGGCGCGTAAGGCCGGGCTGATCGGTCTCATGATGGCCCTCACCGTCGCCAGCCTGGTTGCCGACGAACCCTACATGCGTGCACCACGCACCCGCCCTACCACTGCACAGGTTCGCTTTGTGCGTGGTGGTCGGTCCGGCCGCTCGCGCCGGTGGGAGGTGTAGCCGTGCACTTCACTGTGGTCCGCGATTACCCAACCGACTGCAACAATAAACGCATCCTGAACTGGTGGATTAAGCGGCAATTTGCGCCTGCATTCACAGCTCAGGAATTGCCGCGTGTATTCCCTATCACCCTGTTCACCCACTGAGGACAACAACAATGCCATTTCAGGAACAATGCAAACGCCTCGCCCTGCAGGGCTACTCCGCCGTGTGGGAACTGCCACGCTCTGAACGGTGCGCCATTGCCCGCAGCTGGCTACTGGAAACCGTTGATCTGGACGACCGGACCGACCCGAGAACACGCATGGTGCCGCTGTGCTTCACGCATTCGGTGTGCACCACCGTTTCGATGATGCCGGAGTTCATCCGCGCTGCCAGCCAACTGCTGCACCTGTACAGCCTCGAGGAAACACTGGACCTGGTGCGCACCCTGAGCCACCAGGGTAATGCCAATGTGGTGCCCATGCACTGCGTTGCTCACTGAAACCATTGAACGAAAGGAGGTCCGCATGACCACCGAACGCACGCCCTTCAGCCAGATACTGGCGCATCTTGGCAAAGGCAGCATCGATGCCACTGCCACTGAGGAACTGGCTGAGCTCGTGAAGGCTGTACGCACCACCCGCAAGAAGGGCTCGATCACCATCACGATGAACGTCGGCATGCTGGATAACAGCAGCGAAGACGCCGTGAAGATGACGGCGGAAGTAAAAACGACGCCGCCGAAGATGCCGTTGCCGACCACCATCGGTTACAGCACGCACGACGGGGACATTCTGCGCGACGACCCGGACCAGCCCGAGCTGAACTTGCGCCAGGTGGAGGCACCGCCGGTATCGGTAAAGGCTGCCCCCACCGGCAACAAGACCGTGAAAACCGTCGGCGCCTCTGAGTAACGGCGCCACACCACACACACTGACGACAGGAAACCCGTGTCATGACGATGGACAAAACTGCCATTCAGGAACTCAAGAAAGTAGATCAATTTGTGATGGCCGACAGCAACCAGGTAGGAGAGAACGAAGCGGCGCTGATACCTGAAGGCTACACCATGGCTGACTTGGAGAAGTTCCACGACCAGCCCCGACGCATTCGCCAACAGGTAAAACTGCAAAGCATGGAGAGCCTGCTGGACTACGTGGAGCGGAACAAGCTCGAGAACAGCGTGATCTTCTTCGATGAAGATCAGATGAAAGCCCGGTTCGTCGCCGACTATCACTCCCGCTCAATCGATGGAATACCGCTGCCTGATTGGAGCCAGCATCAGGCCCTTTACCAGGCCAAGCTCGATGAGCGCTGGGAGAAGTGGGTGGCTTCCGACATGAAGCCAATGGACCAGCTTGAGCTGGCCTTCTTCATTGAGCGGCAGGTGAAAGATTTCAAACAGCCCACAGGCACCGAAATGCTGGAGCTGGCCACTACCTTCCAATTGAAAAAGAAGGTGACTTACAGCAAGGGCGTGAACCTGGCCAACGGCGATATTGAGTTCACCTACAACAGCGGCGACCAGGGCAATGGCACCGTGCAGGTGCCCTCTGAGTTCTCGCTGGCTGTGCCGGTTTTCAAGAACTCCGACTTCTACGAAGTCAACGCCAAGTTCCGGTACCGGCTGAAAGAAGACCAGGTGATATTCCAGTACGAGCTGATGAATCTGGATGACATCCGCCGGGACGCTGTGGACGGCATGCTGGAGAAACTGCGCAAGTCCGGACTGACCGTTTACCTGGGCGACATCTGAACCCGAGGGCGGTACCGCCGCCCCACTCTGCTGGAGACCAGCCATGACACACCAACTCTACGCGCCATTCCGGATTCAGTTTCAGGACTCCGAGCAAGCTGCCAAAGCCGCGTTCGACGGCTACATGGCAGCGTTGAGCAAGCTTGCTGAATGCCAGCGCGAGTGCGACAGCCTGAAAAGCCAGCTTGCGGTATTTGAGCAGAACGAAACGAAGACCGGTTCACACCCGCTGCAGGCCGAGATTCGCCCGAGCGAGAACCTGGAGGCACTGGCGCTGCGACTGCTGTACCAGAGGAATGCACAGCGCCGGGAAAACGACCGGCTGCGCATGGTGCTGAACTGGAACCGTGTGTTCGCGTGAAGGGAGGTCTGGAAATGTCGAGCGATTGGAAAAACCCGTTCATCCGGCCCAATGGGAGGGGCTCAGTAGACACACAGAGCCGCCTGTACGACATGCGCCGCTTTACCCTGGACCAGTGCTGGGCGGCGCTTGGTGTTCCGGGTCTACAGAAGACCGTGGAACAAGCAGTACGCCGACGCATTCGCAAATTGGAACGCGCTGGAGGTGCCCGGTGAAGAACAAGCTTTCTGATATGCACAACCACCTGTTTGCTCAACTGGAACGGCTTAGTGATGAAGGCCTGAAGGGTGAGGAACTCAAGGAAGAGATCAACCGGAGCAAAGCGGTGACCTCTGTTGCCAAGGAAATCGTGAGCAACGGCCGCCTGGCTCTGGACGCTGAGCAATTCAAGCAGGAATACGGAAAGGGAAATGGGCTCAAAATGCTGGAGACGGACCATGGCAAAGAAGTGGACTGACCTCGAGGACGGCATTCTGATCAATCTGTACGGGACGGAGACCAACCGATCGCTGGCAGACATGTTCGGGTGCAGTTACCTCGCCATCAAGAACCGGGCGACATTTCTCGGACTCACCGGCCAGAAAACCTACAGAAATCCGGGGTGTTTTCGGAAAGGCCAGACACCCTGGAACAAAGGTAGGCACTTCGATTCAGGTGGGCGTAGTGCAGAAACCCGATTCAAGCCCGGACAGAAGCCGCACACCTGGGTACCCGTCGGCAGCACTCGAGTAACCAAAGACGGGCTGCTGCAACGAAAAGTAACTGACACGGGGTGCACGCCGAGAGACTGGAAATCGGAACACCTGTTGGTGTGGGAAAAGCACCACAGACGACCGGTCCCAAAGGGGCACATTGTGCGGTTTCGTGACGGTGATCGACGCAACTTCGCCCCGGAGAACCTGGTGCTGGTCAGTCGCAGAGAGAACGCTGTGATCAACCGCCACCTGGCACAGGGTGACCGGTTCATTGAGGGAGAGCTCGACATACTGATCTTGCTCGCCCGGATCCGGATGAAACAGACAGAACATGAACGGGGTGCGGCATGACCACTGTATCAGCACTCCGGTGCATCCACTGCGGCCGCGGGCGCGGGAAAGAGCACGCCCGGGGGTGCCGGTTCGCTAAGCAGAAGGAGGTAGCGTGAGCATCGACGAATTCAAAGAGACCGTGGCCAATCATAAATTGACCGTCCACCTGGACGATGGGCTGTACCGCCACTTGGCGCTGTCACAGCCCGACACGAACGACCGGCATTTCCATGTCACTACCTGGCCGGGGTATCTGTGCATAAGCGGCGATATGGGCTGCTTCGTGTTCAGCAGGCTTCCGGACATGTTCGAGTTTTTCCGACCCGGCAGAAGCCAAGGAGCAATCGACATCAACCCAGGGTACTGGTCAGAGAAGGTCGTCAGCCAATCCACTTTTGGTGGTGGTATTCGTGAATTCTCAAATGACCAGTTCCGCTCCGCTGTCGAAGACTCGATCAGCGACACGTATGACGACACGCCAGAGCATGAGCTCCAGCTGGTACTCAGGGCCGTGCTTGATGAGGTTGGCGAGGTGGAGTCGGAGGGCGAGGCCATCGGCAAAATGATGGACCTCGACACTGCTGACATTCAACTCCCGGAAGAGATTGCTTTTGGTGAGCAAGACCACCCGAATGGCCTTAACCCCTCTGATCTCGATTTCACCGATTTCTGGGAGGCCACTGTAACCCGTTATACGGACCACTACATCTGGTGCTGTCGAGCGATCGTCTGGGCTATTTGCCAGTACGACCAGTGGAAAGAAACCCAGGAGGCAGCATGACTGATATGGAAGTGAGCGTTACCCGCCAGGGTGAGGCTGGGTCGATGATGGGCGACATGCTCATTCGGTCATGGGCAAGGAAAAGGCGACCAGATCTGGTGATCGGTGATCCGACCGACCCCTACTTGCTGCGGTGGTGGATTCAGAAAGATCCAGAGCGCGGGTCCGTTTACCTGCACCAGGTGCTAAAAGATGACGACGACCGCGCATTGCACGACCACCCTTGGGACAGCGCCAGCCTGGTATTACAGGGCGTGCTGCGAGAAGTGATGCCGAACGGGTCGCTGCTACTGTGCCCTGGCGAGCTCAACACCCGCAGAGCAACAGACGCGCACCGCCTGGAAATTGTGGAGGGACCAGTGTGGACGCTGTTTACAACCGGGCCTCGAGTTCGCGACTGGGGATTCCACTGCGCCAACGGCTGGGTGCCGTGGCAGGAGTTTGTGAAGGCGGATAACCCGGGCGAGATCGGCCGGGGGTGTGGCGAGTAATGAACCAGATCGACGCCTTCGGTATCAACCCCGAACTGCAAGACACGGCACGCCAGGTACGCGCGATTGCCACAAGCCGATGGTTGGTTGTGCATGAAATCCTGAAACGGATGCATGAACCACCTCGCTTGCGTAGCGGCCGGCCGGATCAGTACACCCTGACACGCCAGCTCTGGGACCTGATGCATGCCGGAATGGTGGACATGATTAAGAGCCACCATGCCAGCGGCGGCTGGGAGCCCATTTATCGGTGGACCGGTGAGCATGGAACACAACAGATTTGGGAGGCGGTATGAGCCAGAACCTGAAATCGACGTTTGACGACATGCGCGACGGCGAAGAATTGATGCAGTACGCGGACCGCGTGCGGCGGGAGCGGAATCGGCTGCAGCACAACTACGAAACGGCAATGCACAAGCTTAGTCGGTTAGAGGACGACAACGAGGGTCTTCACTCTGAGGTCGAGCGGTTGCGGGATCTCATGGAGCTCAAAGATTGGCAACCAATCGAACAGGCTCCGAAAGACGGGACTGACATTGTCGCCATTGAAGCCACACCTGTATCGACATTCATTGCCCACTGCGTCAGTGATTTGCGAATGGTTCGATGGGATGATGGCGACGAGGACGAGGATCTTGAGTCTGGGTGGTTTGATGACAGCGAATGCGAAATGGCCCCAACTCATTTTATGCTGCCCCCAAGCCTCAACGCTGCACTAGATCCTCCGAAATCCGCCGCTCGCGACACACTGGCTGACATGCAGCCAGAAGAAACGCTGGGGCATTATGCAAGTCGCGTCCGGCAGGAGCGTGATGATTTTCGAGCAGAGGTTGAGCGGTTGCGGGGTGGTCTCAGATTTTACGCAGATAAGCAGCACATGCTTGGCGATTGGGACGACTGGGAATCATGTAGTGGAGAGCCAGAGCAGATTCTCTTTCCGCCAACTAATGACTCCATGGGGATTGAAAATGGCGGATGTGCAAGAGCAGCGCTATATGACGGCACCCACCCACCAGCACCGGCTGTGCCGGATGGTTACTCACTGGTCCCCTCTCGTATGCAGCTTGATCTTGGGGCCATGCAAAACCTGCTGGTAATGACCGGCGAAGATTTTACCGAAGACGACTTCTCGGAATGCGCCCTGTGGGTTGGAGAAACTAAAGATCCAGACACAGGTGAAACGTCCTATGGGCTGAACGCGACACTGACGGAATACCCAGAGGAAGGATCAACCCCTGTCATTGAATTCAAGCGGCCACCAGCAGCAGCTGGATCGGCAACAGGGAGGTGTAAGTCATGAGCGCTGTCATCAGCGAATGCGGACAGTACCGATACATTCTGACTCGACAGACAGGTATTCGATATCCAGAGCGCGGGTCAGCCTTGTTTGTGATGCTCAACCCGAGCACGGCAGACGCCGAGGTAGACGACCGAACAATTCGGCGCTGCATAGGATTCGCCAGGTCATGGAGCTGTGCGGGGCTGACAGTTGCCAACTTGTACGCCCTGAGGTCAACAAAGCCAAAAAATCTCTGGACCCACCGGGACCCAGTCGGCCCTGAAAACGATCGATGGCTCAGGCGACTGGCGGCCGAATATGGCGATGTGGTTTGCGCATGGGGCGCGGACGCCATGCCGGATAGAGTTGAAGCGGTCACAGATTTGCTCAAGGCATCTGGCGCCAGGCTCTGGTGTTTCGCCGTCACGAAATCAGGGGCGCCACGACACCCACTCTATATACGATCCGACCAGCCACTTGTTGAATGGAGGACGCCATGACACGAATCAAGTGGATATCGATCACCCGGTTCCGTGAACTCTACTTCGAAAAGGGAGACGCGCCGGCGCGCAACACGATCATCCGGATGATCGAAGACGGCGAGCTTCCTGGTAAGCGGTTGGGCCAGCGCTACTACATTGACCAGCGAGCTTGGGAAGCTGAGAGCAGCTCTGCCGCCTGCAGCAATGATCCTCTGGTACAGATGGTGATTAACGGATAATGGCACCGCGCAGACGCTCTCGCACAAACTCGGGGCTACCGCCGAACTTGTACCTGGTAGCTGGGAAGTACTACCAGTACCGGCGCCCAACGGACGGCAAGCGATTCGGGATGGGTACCGACCGGTCCCGGGCGGTAGCGGCGGCGCAGCAGTTGAATACGATGCTATCCGGATTGCCGGGAAATGACCCGATAGGCCGCGTAACCCGTACCGGCGCAGAACCGTTCAGGACATTCCTGCAGATCTATTACAGCGAGATCCTGCCGAAAAAGAGCATTGCGGAGAAAACCCGGAAGATCTACGGCTGGCAGCGACCCCATATTGAGGAGGCCCTTGGACATATCCCCACGGATAGCGTGGATGTGCGTGAGGTGAGCGAATTCCTGGCGAGGTTCCCGGCAAGGGCGAGTAACCAGTACCGAAGCACACTGATCGATATATTCCGGCACGCCGTTGCACGAGGCCTGTGCCGTGAGAACCCTGCACAACTGACCATTCCGCAGTCGGAGCAGAAGGCGCGCAAGCGTATGTCCCTGCCGGTGTATCAGGCCATTCACGCCCAGGCAGAGCCCTGGCTACAGAATGCCATGGACCTGGCACTGCTCACGCTTCAACGGCGCGGTGACATTGTGGCGATGAAATGGGAGAACGTGCAGAGTGGCTACTTGTATGTGATTCAGGCGAAGACGAAGAAGCACGACACCGGGTACCTCCGAATCCGAGTCGGCCCCGAGCTGGACCGGGTATTGAAACGCTGCCGAGACCAGGTTGCCTCCCCGTTCATTGTCCACCGCCGCCCAATCACTCAGAACAAGGCTCAGCGAGACGCACTCGAGCACTGGACACAGGTGCGGGGTGACTACCTTCAGAAACGCTTTGCGGCCGTCAGAGACGCATTGCCGGAAATGGAAACCATGGCGCCAGCCACGCGGCCCACGTTTCATGAAATCCGGTCGCTGGGCATAAAGCTTTATCGGGAATCAGGCGTAGATCCGCAGCGGCTGGCAGGCCATGCCAGTGAGCAGATGACGAAGAACTACGAGGCGGGGTACGACGAGATCCGGTGGGTTGAGGTAGAGGCCAGCGGGCTGAAATTACCCGGCTGAAACCACTGTATATCCGGAATCGTTTTACTAATCTATTACTAGAGTTTTACTAGAGCCAGAAAATAAAAAAGGGAATCAACCGTAAGCGACTGATTCCCCTCTATAATTTGGTGGAGCTAAGCGGGATCGAACCGCTGACCTCCTGCATGCCATGCAGGCGCTCTCCCAGCTGAGCTATAGCCCCGAAATATCGATGGCGCGTAGTCTATGGCCGCCACCGATCGTTGTCAACAACTCTCTGAATTCAGTGGAAAATTCCCTGAATCAGACCTTCCAGCTGCGTACTGTTTCGATGCCGTGTTCACGCAGCCAGTTTTCCAGCGTCTTCGGGTTGCGCTTGATCTTCTCGATCGATTCTCCGGTGTGCGGGTTGCGATAGGTACCAACCTCGAGCTTGGGACCCGTCGACGCGGCGGCACTCGACGCCCCACCCTTTCGGCCTGTACCTTCGCGGCCGATGATCCGCGCGAAATACGATTTCAGCTCATTGAAAGATTCCGGACGCTCAGGAAGGCGATTCAGCGTTTTAACCCATTCAACCAGATCACTGCCCAGACCGAGAATCAGTTCCTCGCGCGAAAGTCCGTATTCATTACAGATTTCGTCCATTTGCTGGCGGAATTTATCAACCCCTTCCATTTTCTTCTGCTGAAGCGCTTTCTGTTCTTTCAGGCGTTCAAGTTCCTGGCGGGCTTTTTCAATTTCGTTATCGATATCAGTATTCAACATGGTCGTTTTCAATCTCTTCTGTGTAAAACTGGCTATTTAATAACAAAAGGGATAACGAGTTGCAATTAATTGATTACAACCAGGCCAATTTTATTTCCTCGTTCACACAATTGATTCGTTAAACCGATGCCAAGGGTTTCATATGGGGGAAAAGAATGACGTCTTTAATGGTCGGACTGTCTGTGAGAAACATAACCAGACGATCAATACCAATACCCTCACCCGCTGTCGGTGGCAGACCATACTCCAGAGCACGAACAAAATCGGCGTCGTAAAACATGGCTTCGTCATCACCGGCATCCTTTTCCGCAACCTGGGCACGGAATCGTTCCGCCTGATCCACGGGATCGTTCAGCTCTGAAAAGCCATTGGCTATTTCCCGGCCACCGAGGAAAAACTCGAATCGGTCTGTTACTTCCGGGTTGTCATCGTTACGACGTGCCAGTGGTGACACTTCGGCCGGATACTCCGTGATAAATAACGGGCCTTTCAGCTTATCCTCGACCGTTTCTTCAAATATCTCGGTCAGAATCTTGCCAGTGCCCCACCCCGGCTGCACGCCGATGCCGAGCCTGCCGGCCCAGGCGGCCAGAGAGTCGCGCGAACTGAGCTCCGGCGCCGTTACATCAGGATTATATTTCAGTACTGCTTCATGCATCGTCAGGCGCTCAAACGCCGGGCCGAAATCGAACGTCTCTCCCTGATAGGTCACAACGGTTTTCCCCAACACGTCCGTTACCAGTTGACGCAGCAATTCTTCGGTAAGGTCCATGAGCTCATGATAATCCGTGAACGCCTGGTAGAATTCGAGCATGGTGAATTCCGGATTATGACGCGTAGAAACACCTTCATTACGGAAATTCCGGTTTATTTCAAATACCCGCTCGAAGCCGCCGACAACCAACCGTTTCAGGTAAAGCTCAGGTGCCACGCGAAGATACATATCGATATCCATCGCGTTGTGGTGGGTGATAAAGGGTCGCGCAGTTGCACCGCCCGGAATGACCTGCAGCATCGGCGTTTCCACTTCCATGAATCGCCGTGCCGTGAAAAACTGCCGGATATGGGAAATTACCGCGGCGCGGATAAAAAAGGCA
This sequence comes from Natronospirillum sp., assembly GCA_965602035.1. Classification (GTDB taxonomy): domain Bacteria; phylum Pseudomonadota; class Gammaproteobacteria; order Pseudomonadales; family Natronospirillaceae; genus Natronospirillum. The sequence continues at coordinate 1,067,498 of OZ271919.1, forward strand.
TCGCGCGTCTCGGTATTTACCATCAGGTCAACGTAGCGCTGGCGATAGCGGGCCTCCTGATCGGAAAGGCCTTTATGCTTTTCCGGAAGTGGACGCAGTGTCTTGTTCAGCAGCCTTGGCGTCTCCATATCAACATACAGGTCGCCTTTCCCGGATTTCTGCAGCGTACCCTCGGCGCCAACAATGTCACCCATATCCCAGGATTTTATGCCGGTCAGGGTATCTTTGGGCAATGCCTTGCGATTGACATATAACTGGATTCGCCCGGTCATATCCTGCATCACCAGGAAAGCGCCACGGTTCAGCATAATCCGACCAGCGACGCTGACCCGGACACCGGCTTCTGCCAGGGCTTCTTTCGTCCACTCGCCATATTGCGCCTGCAGGTCTGCCGCATAATGTTCGCGCCGGAAATCACTGGGAAACGGTGTACCGGCTGATTTCCAGTTGTTCAGCTTCTCCAGCCGCTGCGCCACAATGCGGTTTTCTTCCTGGAGGTTGTTTTCCACGTCATCTGTCATAGTCGGGATTCGCTCTACAAGCCTTTCTTCAGCGATGCTTCAATAAATGGATCCAGTGCGCCGTTCAGCACTGATTGGGTGTTGTGCGACTCCACACCGGTGCGCAGGTCTTTGATGCGGCCATCGTCCAGTACGTAGGAGCGAATCTGACTTCCCCAGCCGATGTCGGATTTGCTGTCTTCCACTTCCTGTGCCGCTTCGTTGCGCTTCTGCAGCTCCAGTTCATAGAGCTTGGCGCGCAACTGCTTCATCGCCATATCCTTGTTGGCGTGCTGCGACCGACCCTGTTGACACTGTGTGACCACACCTGTCGGCAGGTGCGTAATACGCACCGCGGATTCTGTTCGGTTAACGTGCTGACCGCCGGCGCCCGAGGCCCGATAAACGTCGATTCGCAGATCCGCCGGGTTGATGTCCACCTCGATGTTGTCGTCCACTTCCGGCGAGACAAAGACGGCCGCGAATGAGGTGTGACGGCGATTACCGGAGTCAAAGGGTGATTTGCGCACGAGCCGGTGCACGCCGGATTCCGTGCGCAGCCAGCCGAAGGCGTACTCCCCCTCCACATGGACTGTGGCACTCTTGATGCCGGCCACCTCCCCGGGAGAGGCTTCCATCAGGGTCATTTTCAGCCCCTTGGCTTCACCCCAGCGCAGGTACATGCGGAGCAACATTTCAGCCCAATCCTGAGCCTCCGTGCCGCCACTGCCGGATTGGATGTCCAGATAGGCACTGGAGGCGTCCATTTCACCGCTGAACATGCGCTGGAATTCGAGGCGCTCGAGCTCCGCGATCAGGCCATCAAGGTCACCGGCAACCTCTGCCAGGGTGTCTTCATCGTTCTCTTCTACCGCCAGGTCCAGCAAATCGCCGAGGTCGGCGCTGCCCTGGTCGAGTTTTTCGATGGTCCGCACGATCGTCTCAAGCTGGCTTCGCTCCTGGCCGAGCTTCTGTGCGGTGTCCGGATTATTCCAGACATCGGGCTGTGCCAGTTCCCGCTCTACTTCTTCCAGTCGCTCTCGCTTCTGGTCGTAGTCAAAGATACCCCCTAAGCACGTCTGCGCGTGCTCGAACATCCTGAATCGACTCTCTGATCGCGTTGACTTCCACCAGAATCTCCTTTGGTTGTCTGACTGTCTGCGGGCGACGGATTCTAGCAGAATGCCCCGGCACCGTCTAAAGCGTCACCATCAACCTGACGCGTCACCGGCAACGACGGCCTGTCGCACCATGATCTGCACCTGCTCGCGGCCGCGGAAGCGATTGATGGTCAGGACGTACAACAATTCGGCCCGCGCCGGTATGGGTTCGTTCTGCGCCCAGGGGCAACGGAACCAGATGGCATCCACCGCCTGGGGCGCTTCTGCGGTGTCAGGCGATAAACGCAGTTTGAGATGACCGCCATTCAGCCAGCGACCGTCGACCACCCGGAACGTATTGCAGAAAACCGGTTCCGGGCATCCCTGGCCCCAGGGGCCCAGTGACTCGATTTCACGGGCTCTGGACAGGCTCAGTTCAGATTGCGCCAGCGCACCATCGTGATACACGCGGGTTGTCCATGCCTCGTCGGGAACCAGTTCCTGTGCCGCCTGGTGCAACGCTTCCTGCAGTTGCTGCAAACGGTGCTCAGCAACGGTGAGGCCGGCGGCCATGGCATGACCGCCGAAGCGAATCAGCAGGCCCGGCCAGTTGGCATCCACCCAGGCAAGAACGTCGCGTATATGTACACCGGGAATCGAGCGAGCTGACCCTTTGTAGCACCCCGGCTCGTCGGACGGACAGAGTGCCAGCACCGGTTGATTCAACTGCTCTTTCAATTGCCCGGCGACCAGCCCGACAATGCCTTCGTGCCAGGACGCCTGCCAGAGCACCTGTATGCCCGGCGCGGACGCCCGGGACGCAGACACCGGAAGCAGCGCGGAGGCATCCTCGACCATGTCTTTCTGGCGTTCCTTCCGATCCCGGTTCCTGGTTTCCAGCACGCTGGCCAGGTCTTCCGCCTCAACGACGGATTCAGCGAGCAGGCAGCGTATACCAATGGTCATGTCATCCATGCGTCCGGCCGCGTTCAACCGGGGGCCGATGACAAAACCGAAATCCTGACTGGAAAGGTATCGGGGATCACGTCCGGCAAGGTCGAGAATCGCCTGCAGGCCCGGGCGCAGGTGGCCCGCTCTCATGCGGCGCAGCCCCTGTTCCACCAGGACGCGGTTGTTGCCATCGAGGGTCACTACATCGGCAATGGTGGCCAGAGCGACGAGATCCAGATAATCCCCGAGGTTCGGCGGTAGCCAGCCGGTATCTGCCCAGCGGTCCATGGCCTGTTGGCGCAGGCGCATTAACAGGTAAAAGGCGACGGTACAGCCGCAGGCTGCTTTCGAGGGAAACCCGCAGCCCGGCTGATTCGGGTTTACGGTAATGTCGGCGGGGCAAGGGGTCTCCCCCGGCAGGTGATGATCGGTCACGAGTACCCGAACGCCCGCCGCCTGTGCCGCCCGGATACCGTCGTGGCTGGCGATACCGTTGTCCACAGTGATTATCCAGTCCGGTGCGGGCCCGGAGGCCAGCATTTCTTCCACCAACGACACTGTCAGGCCATAGCCATGGCGAAACCGGTTTGGCACCCGAAAGTCGACACGGGCCTGGAAGTGATGCGTCAGTGCGTGAACGAGCAATGCTGTGGCGGTGGCACCGTCGACATCATAGTCACCAACCACCCAGAGTGACTGACGGTTATCGATCGCATTGAGCAGCGAATCGGCGGCTTCGGAGAGGCCCACCATGGTATCGGGGGGCAGCAGTTCATGCAGAGTCAGGGAATCGGCCGGCCCGGACAGACCACGACTGGCCAACAGACGCAGAGCACAGTTGGAGAGACCGGGCCAGTGGTCCGCGAGTGCGGCAAGCCCGGCACTGTCTGCCGATCGCTGTACCAGTTGAACGGGCGAGACAACCGCCGATGAATTCATGCGCCTTCCTGTGAATCAGGGAGATCCTGACTCCGAATAAGACATCGGCCCGGAGTCAGTGACCGAACACACGCTCCGCCATGTGCGCCTGTACCGTGTCGAGATCCGCTGACACAACATCAAAGCGCTCCTGACGCGACATCAGGTCACTCAGGTGCGATGGCAGATCCGGCGACTGCAGGCCTGATCGTTCGACGGCTTCGGCAAACTTGACCGGATGCGCCGTACCCAGTGTCACCATGGGTACAGACTGCGAGCGTCGCACGGCACGCGCTGCCCGCACCCCAATGGCCGTGTGTGGATCAATCAGGTAGCCAGTTTCTTCATGCACCGCTCGGATCGTTTCACAGGTCTCATCGTCGTCGACCCGGGCGCTGTCGAACAGGCGACGGGCCTGTGCCAGAGCCGACTCATGAATATCGGCATGGCCCTCGTTCATGGCGTCCATCACAGCGGACAGAGCCGCTCCGTCGCGACCGTAGAGATCAAACAGCAAGCGCTCGAAATTGGAGGAAACGACAATATCCATGCTCGGTGCCAGCGTGTGCACGAGTGGCCGGGCCTCATAGCGGGCTTCCGACATCAATCGATGCAGAACGTCATTGCGATTGGTGGCAATCACCAGTTGGTCGATGGGCAGCCCCATTCGCTGTGCCAGGTAGCCGGCGAAAATATCCCCGAAATTACCGGTCGGCACCGAAAAAGCCACCTTCCGGTCGGGTCCGCCCAGGTTCAGTGCAGCGTAGAAGTAGTAAACAATCTGAGCCATGATCCGGGCCCAGTTGATCGAGTTGACCGCTACAAGCCGGCGCTCACCCCGCAGAAACGACTGATCGCGAAAACTGGCTTTAACCAGCTTCTGACAGTCGTCAAAGTTACCTTCGACCGCCAGATTGAAAATATTCTCACCCGGCACCGTGGTCATCTGCCGACGCTGTACGTCTGATACCCGCTCATGCGGGTACAGGATGAAGATGTCGATATTGTCACAACGGCGGCAGCCTTCGATGGCTGCCGAACCGGTATCGCCCGACGTTGCGCCCATGACAACCGCTTTTTCACCGCGTTTTTCCAACGCGGTGTCCAACAGACGGCCGAGCAGTTGCAGGGCAAAGTCCTTGAAAGCCAGGGTGGGGCCATGAAACAGCTCAAGCACATATTCGTTGTGGTCGAGCTGTTGGAGCGGGGCTACTGCCTTGTGCGCGAATACACTATAGGTTTCGCGCACAATGTCGTTGAACGCCGCCTGGTCGATAAACCCGTCCACAAACGGCCAGAGCACACGCATGGCCAGTTCGTCGTACGGCAGGTCGCGCCAGCTCCGGATTTCCTCCAGGCTGTAAGAGGGCAATGTCTCGGGAACGTACAGGCCGCCGTCACTGGCCAGCCCGGTCAGCAGAACGTCTTCAAAGTCCAGGGCGGGAGCCTGCCCGCGCGTGCTGATGTATTTCACGGCTTCAATCGGTTCCCAGTTGCTCGACACGTATGCGGATCACCTTGCCGATCACTGCCGTCTGGCCTTCCAGCTCGTCAATGGCGGCATTCATTTCACGCTCGATGACCGGCTGCGTCAGCAGGATAAGTGGCACGGTATCTTCGTCCGGCGCCGGCTCTTTCTGGATGATCGCTTCAATGTTGATACCGGAGTCGCTCAGAATATTGGCGATGCGGGCCATAACGCCCACCTCATCGGTTACCTGAAGGCGCAGGTAGTAGCTGGTTTCCACCGCAGACATGGGAACAACCTGAACGCCTTCGGCCCACTTGTGGTTGCCAAGGTGAGGCACCGCATGGCGGGTGTCGACCTCGCGCGCAACATCCACGATGTCCGCGATCACAGAGCTGGCCGTCGCTTCTGAGCCGGCACCTGGGCCGTAGTACATGGTCGGCCCCACGGCATCACCGTGCACGAGAATGGCATTCAGAACGCCGTTGACGTTGGCGAGCAGGCGGCTTTCCGGCACCAGGGTCGGATGAACCCGCATTTCCACACCTTCCTTGCCGCGCCGGGCAATTCCCAGGTGCTTGATCCGGTAGCCCAGTTCTTCGGCGTACTGCACGTCATCCGGTGTAATCTGGCTGATGCCTTCGGTATAGACACTTTCAAACTGGAGCGGCACACCATAGGCGATGGACGCCAGAATCGTCAGCTTGTGCGCTGCATCGATACCTTCCACGTCAAAGGTGGGGTCTGCCTCGGCGTAGCCCAGATCCTGTGCTTCCTGCAGAACGTCTTCAAACTCACGACCCTTGTCGCGCATTTCCGTAAGAATGAAATTGCCGGTACCGTTGATGATTCCGGCCAGCCATTCGATTTCATTCGCGACAAGGCCTTCGCGCAGTGCCTTGATGATGGGTATGCCACCGGCCACGGATGCTTCGAAAGCCACCGTGACGCCCCGCTCTTCCGCCGCCTGAAAAATGTCGTTGCCGTGCTGGGCAATCAGGGCCTTGTTGGCGGTGACCACATGCTTGCCATTGCGGATGGCCTCGAGCACCAGTTCCATGGCCGTTTCGACGCCGCCGATGAGCTCGACCAGTACATGTACCTCCGGGTCTCTGGCCACCGCGAAAACATCACGCGAAACTTTGACCTGAGAGGTGTCACAATCCGGGTGATCACGCCGCGACGCAACGTGGGTAATCCGGACCTCCCGCCCTGTGCGACGATTAATGGACACATTGTTGCGATGCAGCACGTTGAAGGTGCCGCTGCCTACGGTACCGAGACCGCAAATGCCGACGTTGACGGGTTTCAATGGAGGCTCCCTGTGACTTTTGCTGTGAGTTTCGCGTGTAAACGGAGCGGCAACATAAGCCTTTACCGGAACCCTGTCAATTCAGGGCTCCGGACGCAAAAAGGGCCAACCCGATCAGGTCAGCCCTCCCTGTTTGGCTGAGGTTACCCTGCATCAGGGGATGATCAGTTGATCTTTTCCTTGATGCGGGCGCTCTTACCGGACCGCTCACGCAGATAGTACAGTTTAGCCTGACGCACATCACCGCGGCGAACGACACGGATGCTGTCAACCAGCGGGCTGTACGTCTGGAAGGTACGCTCCACACCGACACCGTGTGACACCTTGCGTACGGTAAACGCGGAATTCAGTCCGCGGTTGCGCCGCCCGATCACTACGCCTTCGAAAGCCTGAAGGCGTTCACGCTGCCCCTCGACCACTTTCACCTGAACGACCACGGTATCCCCCGGACCGAACTCGGGCACTTCCTTGCCCATCTGCTCTTTCTCGAGCGCCTGAATAATGCTGTTTTGGTTACTCATAACTCCGACTCCTGAACTTTGGATGACCGGTCGCCGTAATCACGCCGGAATTCATCCAACAAGGTTTTTTCCTCTTCTGTCAGCGCTTTCGCGGCCAACAGATCCGGGCGCCGCAGCCAGGTCCTGCCCAGCGCCTGCTGCAAACGCCAACGGCGTATTTTTTCATGGTCTCCACTGCGCAATACCGCCGGCACAGTGCGACCGCCAATTTCTTCCGGACGCGTATAATGCGGGCAATCCAACAGACCCGCCGCAAAGGAATCCTGAACCGCAGAAAGTTCGTGGTTCAGCACTCCCGGCTGGAGCCGGATAATGGCATCCAGCATGGCCAGAGCGGCCGGCTCACCACCGCTCAGAACAAAATCACCGACTGACCATTCCTCGTCGATCTCCGATTCCAGCACACGCTCGTCAACGCCTTCGTAGCGACCGCAGACCAGCACAATGTGACTGCGTTGCGCCAGTTCCTCCACGCCCGACTGCGTTAACCGTCGGCCCTGGGGCGACAGGTAGATCGTTCGCACCGGCGCTCCGGCAGCCGCCCGGGCCGCACGGATTGCCGCCTGCAGCGGCTCTACCTTCATCACCATCCCGGGGCCGCCGCCAAAGGGCCGGTCATCCACGGTACGGTGCACGTCGTGTGTGTAATCTCTCGGGTTCCAGCAGTCGAGGGATACCACCCCTTTCTGCACCGCCCGGCCCGACACTCCGCAGTCGGTCAGTGCCCGGAACATCTCCGGGAACAGGGTGACAACACCGGCCCACATAATTCCCTCAGAAGTCCGGGTCCCAGTCGACGGTGATGCGTTCGGCATCAAGGTCCACTGATTCCACCGAAACCCCCGGCACATACGGTATCAGCCGTTCGTGCTGGGAATCCTGCGGATCTGTGCTGTGCACAATCATCACATCGTTGGCGCCACCCGCGCTGATCAGGTGACTGACCCGCCCCAGGTCCCGGCCTTCCGTGTTGATGACGCTGCACCCCTCCAGTTGCCACCAGTAGTACTCGCCTTCGGCGAGCTCCGGCAGCTGAGCCCGCTCTACCCGGATCTCGAACCCGGCGAATGTTTCCGCCGTGGCCCGGTCATTGACCCCTTCCAGGTGAGCAATCATGCCCTTGCCGTGCGACTTGCCCTTGTCCGCGCGCACTGTTTTCACTTCCCCGTCACGGGTCAGCGTCCACTCAGGATAATCCAGTATCTGATCCATCGGGTCGGTGTAGGAGAAGATTTTCAACCACCCCTTGACGCCGTAAACCGATGTGATCTTACCCAGTGTTATCAGCGCTGATTGCTCAGACATGGTCTGCCAACGGCGTCCGTTGACGGCTTACGCCGCCTGTTGCTTACGATACTGCTTGACCAACTGCTTTACGCGGTCGGTCGGCCGTGCGCCCTTGCCTACCCAGTAGTCGACGCGATCGACGTCTACACGCAGCGCTTCTTCGCCGCCGCGGGCAATGGGGTTAAAAAAGCCGACATGCTCGATGAACCGGCCGTCGCGCGGGTTACGGCTGTCTGCCACCGCGATTCTGTAAAATGGGCGCTTTTTCGCCCCACTACGAGACAAACGAATGACTACCATCGCGTCCTCCTGGTTGCGGGCAGGCTTTGAAATCACCTGCCGTTTCAGCGATACGGCCGGGCCACTCCCGAAACCGAAATTCGTCCAAAACCATTACTGAATTGTTGCCCTGAGAAACCCGGGGCAACCATGGGAGCGCGAATTATACGCGTTATTCAACGGAACTCAACCAGTGGCACGCCGGTCGAGACGCCGTGCCAGCGCCTCCACCGGCATCGGCGGTGCCTTGAGGAAACCCTGCATTTCATCGCACCGGTTGTCGCGAAGGAAGTCATGCTGTGCCTGCGTCTCCACGCCCTCGGCCACCAGACGCATATTGAGTGAGCGGGCCATGCCGATCACCGTGCGCGCGATCATCATGTCGTTGGCGTCATGGGGGATATCCTGGATAAACGATCGATCGACCTTGAGTTCGTGCACCGGCAGAGTCTTGAGCATACTCAGCGAGGAGTACCCCGTGCCGAAATCATCGATCGAGAATCGTACGCCCATTCGCCGCAGGCGCTGCATCATCTGAACACTCCGTTCGAGCCGGCGCATGATGCCGGTTTCCGTTATCTCGAACTGTATATACCGGGTCGCGTTCGGATACTGCTGGAGCAACGCCATGATATCGGTGTAGTAGTCATCCCGGTCGAATTCATACGCCGACACATTGATCGACACCCGCGGGACGCGAACGCCGAGCAGGTGCCAGGCCTGCAACTCATCCATTGAGCGGGTAAATACAAATTCGGTAATGCGATGGATCAGGCCATGCTGTTCCGCCAGCGGTATGAACTCGGCCGGTGAAATCGGCCCGTGTTCCGGGTGCAGCCAGCGCACCAGTACCTCTACGCCCGTCACCTCGCCAGAAGCGACCGCGTACTGCGGTTGGTAGACCACGCTGAACTCCTGCCGGTCACAGGCAAACCGCAGATCCTGCAGCAGGCGCATCCGGTTTTCGAAGCGCTCACTGAACGCCTGATTGAACATTCGGTAATGGCCGGGCCCGGCTCGCTTGGCTTCTTCTACCGCAACGGACGCAGCCCCGAGCAGCTTTTCCGGTTCCACCGCGTCCTGTGGAAAGAGCGCCACACCGACGCAGCAGCTCACAGAATCAAGATGCCCCTGAACGCTCTGGCGCCGACAGATCTCCAGCAGCGAAAATGCGCGCTCTTCCAGCCCCTCCTGCGTGGCCTGCTCACGCTGGACGATGATGAATTCATCTGCACCGACTCGCCCGATCAGGGCTGTCGCCGGAAACACCTGGCTCAGCTCATCGGCGATCTGGCACAGCAGCCGATCAGCGATATTGTGCCCTGCACCGGCGTTGATCTGTTTGAACCCATCGATATTGAGCGCAAACACCGAAATCATATCTTCCTGACGGGTTGCAAGCCCGATGAGGGTGCCGGTTTCCTGCTCGAGCATATGCCGGTTGAGCAGGCCGGTCAGCGAATCCCGCTGCAGCAGCTTGTGCTGCTCCTGGAGTGCCCAGGTCGCCAGCCCGTAAAAAAGTGCCCCCGTCACCACGACAAACAGCCAGCCCTTGACGGTCTGCAGCGTCGCGAACAATGCCTGCTCGTCCACGAACCAGGCCAGCACCCGGTCTGAAAACAGTATCCAGAGACCGCCGAAAAAGAGATAGATGAGGGTCAATCGGAGGGCCGGCGCCGTGACCTTTTGAACCATGGGTATACGAGCTCCTTCTCCGGCGGTATAACACCGCCTGCCCGACTGACTTTACACCAACCCTGTAAGCGCTGGTAGCTTCCCTGCGGTCCTTTACGGACCAGTTAATTCTAACGAACAGTAACCGGCTGTTCATACGGTTTTTCGCCCTGAATTGCCCCTGCTATACTCCGCTACCTTCTGCAAGGCCGAACAGGCTGCACAGCCTGAATGGCCAACCATCAGTACAGAGAAGTGATATGACGCCCGAGCGCTTCAACAAAATTCGGCGGGTACTGGAACAACGCCAGCCCGACCTCACCGTACTCGCCGATGGCGTGCACAAGGCGCAGAATCTCTCGGCAATGCTCCGTACCTGCGATGCCGTGGGTATTCACCGTATGCACCTGGTGGCCGCACCCGGTCAGAAAACCGGCATCTGGAAGCGCAGTGCCGGCGGCAGCGCGCGCTGGGTCAGACTGAAACGCCACCCGGAGAGCGGCGACGCTGTGTCCGCGCTGAAGCAGGCCGGTTTCGCACTGTATGCGGCTCATCTGGATGAACGGGCGACCGATTACCAGGACGTCGATTACACCCGCCCCTGTGCTATTGTAATGGGTGCCGAAAAATACGGTGTCAGTGAGGCGGTAAAACAGGCATGCGATGCAACAATCACAATTCCGATGTTCGGCATGGTGGAGTCGTATAACGTGTCGGTCGCCACGGCGCTCATTCTGGCAGAGGCGCGGCGGCAGCGCACACGTGCGGGTCTGTATGACACGCGACGCCTGTCGGACGTCGATTATCACGAGACGCTCTTCGAGTGGTGCCAGCCCCGCCTCGCTCTTTATTGCCGTGAACGCGGTCTGGCCTACCCTCCTCTGGATGCAACTGGCGACGTACTGGAACCATCTGACTGGTATGCCCGGGTGCGCGATGACTCGGCGGAGCGTGCCCTATGGCCACGGTAAACCCGGCCAGACACAACCAGATGCAGCGCGTCACCTGGATCAGCACCGGGGTTGATCTTGCACTGGCGGCGACCAAACTGATAACCGGAGTACTGGTCCGCTCGCCCGCATTAATCGCCGATGGTCTGCACAGCTTTTCCGACCTGATCACTGATTTTTTTGTGCTGGTCATTAACCGGGTGGCTCACACGGGCCCGGACCAGAACCACCCCTACGGGCACGGCCGGTTTGAAACACTGGGTACCGTATTGATCGGGGCTGTACTCGTGGGGGTGTCCGTCGGGCTGGCATGGGATAACGCGAACCGGCTGCTGGGCGATGATTCGCCGGCACTGCCCAGTGTATGGGCAATCAGTGTGGCTGCCCTGTCTCTGATCAGCAAGGAAGCGCTCTACCGATACGGGAAATACTGGGCCCGGCGCCTGGATTCACCGCTGTTGGAGGCGAACGCGTGGCACAGTCGCAGTGATGCCTGGAGCAGCCTCGTCGTGCTGGCCGGCGTGGTAGCCACCTGGCTGGGCTTTGGCTGGATAGAAGCCTGGGCGGCGCTGGTAGTGGCCTTCATGATCGGGAAAATGGGTGTAACACTGGCCTGGAACGCATTGCAGGACCTCGCGGACCGTGGCATCAGCCCGGAGCGGGAAGCCGCCATCCGCCGCACGATCGAGGCCATGCCTGGCGTCATCAGCGCCCATGAGCTGCGCACGCGCCTGATGGGGCACCAGCTTTACCTGGACGTTCACATTCAGGTGGGCCCCTACCTCAGTGTTTCCGAAGGGCACCAGATCGGAGACTGGACGATGCGCCAGTTGCATCGCGAGCACCGTGACATCAGCGATATAACACTGCACGTGGATCCGGAAGACGATTCAGAAATAACAAAGCGGGAAATGGCACCCCTGCGCCCGCAGATCAATCAGGCACTGGGGTCTTTCCCCGCGCTGGCAGGCGCCGATCGTATGAACGTACACTACCGGAAACAACGGGTTGAACTGGAGCTGTATTTCCCGGATCTGCCCGGCCCGGCTGAAGAAAGGGAAAGAGCCGCCGCGCTGAGCACCCTGTCGTGGCTCGCCCGAATTGATCTTTACGGCCCGGCCCGTTGACATAATTCCGGGTGGTTACTGCCAGGGGAGAACGCCGTCCGGAACCGTTGACGAGTTCAGGCTACGCCAGGGGTTGATGGCCAGCCCGCCACGCCGGGCATAGAGCGCCCATACATTGAGCTCCCGGAACCCGCCCAGTGAGTGCAGATCGGAAAATATCTGCTCCACGCAGTGCTCATGGAACCCGGTGTGGTGACGATAGGACACCAGATAGGCCAGCAACGCTTCATGAGAAAGCGCCCGGCCCTGGTACTCAACCACCAGCGTCCCCCAGTCGGGCTGTCCGGTGACCGGGCAGTTGGAGCGCAGCAGATGAGAATACAGCCGTTCTGTGACCACGCGATCACCCTGCGCGTGCTCCAGCCGTTCCGGTGCCACGTCGTACACCGGTGCAACAATCTCCAGATTGTCCAGGCATAGGCCCGTTCTGATCACCTGCGGCATCTGCGGTGACCACTCGCCGGGTGTCGCCAGTTGACAACGTACCCGCTCGCCGGTCACCCGGGACAGGTCGGCCTCGATACATTCCTGCACGGCACCAGCGCTCGGCCACTGGCTCATATTGAACGAGTTCAGGTACAGCTTGAGCGACTTGGATTCCACCAGATACGGTGACTGTGCCGGCACATCGATGGTAGCCAGCGCAAATACAGGGAGACCCGATGGTGTCAGCCAGGACACCTCAAACGCCAGCCAACGGTCCATGCCCTGCCAGGGACATCCGGTAAGCCCCAGCGCATCTCTCTGGCGCTGCCGCTCCACCGGGTACAGAACGTCAGGAGAATAGGTTTCCGGATACGCCGTAGCCGACCCCAGCGGGCTGTCACTCAACTGCCCCATCAGCTACGCAGCCCTCTGCCCTGACGAAGCAGAATCATCGCCCAGGTGATCAGGCCACCTGTAAACAGGACAATCATACTGAATGCAATCCAGACATTGATATCACTCACCCCGAGCACACCGTACCGGAAGGCATTGACCATGTAGAGAATCGGGTTCATGCGGCTGAACCACTGGCCAAACTCCGGCAACAGGTCAATGGAATAGAAAACACCACCCAGGTATGTCAGCGGCTGCAGGATAAACGTGGGTACCATGGCCACATCGTCGTGCTTGGTGGCGTACATGGCGTTAATGAACCCGCCGACCGAAAACAGAATGGCGGTGAGCAGTGTGACGGCAACAATAATGAACAGGTTATTGATGGAGAGGCTGGTAAAGGCCAGCGATACGATAGTCACCAGGATACCAACGATGATGCCACGGCCTACGCCCCCGGCGACGAAACCGGAAAGGATCACCCAGTTGGGCACCGGTGCCACCATGATTTCCTCAACACTGCGGTGCATCTTGTTGCCGAAGAAGGACGAGCTCACGTTACCGTAGGAACTGGTTATGACCGCCATCATGATCAGACCGGGCACAATGAAACTCATGTAATCATAGCCACCCATTTCGCCGACGCGCCGGCCGATCAGGTTCCCGAAAATGACGAAGTAAAGGACCATCGTCATCACGGGCGGAATGAGTGTCTGTTGCCAGATGCGCAGAAAGCGGCGCACTTCCTTTCCGGCGAGTGCAAAAAACGCGATGCGATAACGCCAGATCATGCAGCCTTTCCTCCTGCTTCGGTTTCGGTTTCCGCGCCGTTGCGGTCATCTTCCTGAACAATGTCGACAAACAGTTCTTCGAGGCGGTTGGTCTGTGGCCTCATACTCAGCACTTCGATATCGTGCTTGTCGAAATACCGGAATACTTCGTTCAGGTTCTGCTCCCGGCGGATCTGGAAGCGCAGCACGCCCTCTTCCGCGACCTCAAGATCAAAGGGCGCTCCCTGCTCGAGCCCGGGCAGATCGCCGCGGACATCGGCAACGAACGTCGTCTTGTTCATCTGGCGCAGCAACTGCTGCATGGACGTGTTGATGATGATTTCGCCCTGGTTGATGATGGCGATATTGCGACAGAGACTTTCCGCCTCTTCCAGGTAATGCGTGGTCAGGATAATGGTAATGCCCTGGGCATTGATCTCCCGGAGGAACTGCCACATGGAGCGCCGGATCTCGATATCAACACCGGCTGTGGGTTCGTCGAGAATCAACAGCTCGGGCTCATGAATCAGGCCGCGTACGATCATCAGGCGGCGCTTCATACCGCCCGACAACATGCGAACCTTGCTTTCCCGCTTTTCCCACAGGTCCATCTTGCGCAGGTACTTCTCCACATTGCGGCGCGCCCGGCTTTTCTCCATACCGTAATAGCCGGCCTGCTGCATCAGGATATCGTGTACTTTCTCATGTTCATTGAAATTGAATTCCTGGGGCACCACGCCCAGGCGGCGCTTGACCTCTTCCGGGTCATGGTCCTGATCGACATCACATACCTTGACGGTGCCACTGGTCTTGTTGACCAGAGCGGAGACAATGCCAAGCGTGGTTGATTTGCCGGCCCCATTGGGCCCGAGGAGTGCCAGAAAATCGCCTTTCCGGACGAACAGATCGATGCCTTTCAGTGCTTCGAGGCCATCACCGTAGACCTTTCGCAGGTCCCGCAACTCCAGTGCATAATTCATAGGCGGTCACGAATTCCCCCTGGTGATTGAGGTTGGCGATATGGGGGCCGGGCTTCTTTTTTTCAAGACATCGTCAACGTAGGACTTCACTGTTGCGTCCATGCCGACATCCTGCTGGCGACGCTCGGACAGGTACCAGCGATGCTCGAGCAGCTCATGGTACAGCTCCGCATCATCCAGTGAGCCCTTCAGGGCTTCGGGTATCTGATCAATAGCCGGCTGGAATACCTCATACAGCCAACGGTACGCAGCCACGGCTTCGGGCACATCGTGGCCGGCCTGCCGGGACAGCATCGCGCGATACCGGTTAAGATCGTTCAGCAGGCGGCGCGCCTGATTCTCTTCTACCCGCAGACCGGTCAGGTCCTGGATAATCCGCTTGTGGTGCCATGGCTCCACCACCTTGGCGCGCATACGGATACGGCTGCCACCCTCAACGGACTCCAACTGAATCTCCTCCACATCGAAACCCAGCTCATTCAGGCGCTGAATACGCCGTTCCACCAGATACTGTTCAGTCGACGAGAACACCTGATCGGATTTCAGTTCATCCCAGAGTGCGTGGTACCGGTTGACCAGTTGTTCGGCCAGTGTCACAGCATCCAGGCCGCCGGGGAGGCCCCCGAGAAGTG
This sequence comes from Natronospirillum sp., assembly GCA_965602035.1. Taxonomy (GTDB): domain Bacteria; phylum Pseudomonadota; class Gammaproteobacteria; order Pseudomonadales; family Natronospirillaceae; genus Natronospirillum. Next base: position 1,082,786 of record OZ271919.1, read on the forward strand.
CTTCCAGGTCCATGAGGTCACCGGCCAGGTTGGTGAAGGCCGTGTCGAGGTCGTATTCCCGCCGCGCATCGGTAAGTTCCGGTAACAGTTCACCGGTTTCAGCATCCACGAGATAGGCCGCCAGCAGGCCCGCATCCCGTCGGAACAGCGCATTGGACAGCGAACAGTCGCCCCAGTAGAAGCCGTATAGGTGCAGCCGTACCAGCAGTTCTGCCAGAGCATCCAGCATCTGCTGCAACTGGGTGGCATTGGTACCGCGCTCGATGATAACCCGATACGGCAATGCACCATCGAGATAACGGGTAATGAGCAGTGCCCGCCCCGCCAGATTCGAGCGCTCTTCCGGAGACGGGTCTGCCTGGCTGCTCAGTGTCTGGTCGCGTTCCGTTACGAGGCCAATCGGTTCCACCACCGGCAGCCCCATTTCCTCAAGTTCGCGCAGCAACCGGTACTCTTTTTCCGCAATATTCTGAGCCAGTTCCTTGAGCGCATAGACCTTGTCACTGCGTGCCACAAAGCCAACCACGTTGCGGTGTATGCCGCGGGCAACCGGCACGAACAGGTCGGCAGGCCATTCCGCCAGGGGCAGTTCCCAGGGGAGGTCCAGGTCCATAAAATAATGGCTGGGTGAGGCAATCTGGAATTTCATCGACACCACTCAAGTCAGGTAGCCGCCTGACAACACAGAGGCAGAGGTCCCTGCCCGCAACGGTCAGCCTTACACAATCACTGACCACGGTGACAAAAAAAGCCGGTCATTTCTGACCGGCTCGGCTTTGTCCTTTACGGCCCGGCCTTCGGGTCAGGCTGACAGCCGCTCCTGCGAGTCACCGTCGAACAGGTGAATGCGGTCAAGGTTGACATCAACCCGGATTGCATCGCCGGAGGCCGGCGTCCGATAGACGTCCATCTTGGCGATAACGCGCTTCTCGAAGCCTTCGACCTGCACGTAGACCACCACCTCGTGGCCCAGCGTTTCAACAATATCCACAGTGCCGTCGAGCTGAAGCACATTGGACCAGTCATGCTCGTCCTTGGGCAACGTGTGCTCGGGCCGGAAACCGACATAGACAGATTTGCCGCCTTTGGCCTTGCACGCGTCCTTCCAGTTCTCCGGCGTATTGAACGTCGCTTTGCCGATCGTGATCGTGCTGCCGTCGTCGCTGATGGTGCCTTTTTCCACGTTCATGTTCGGCGTACCGATGAACTGGCCCACGAACAGGTTTTCCGGCCGGTCATACAGGTCCAGCGGGCTGCCAACCTGGCGCAGGTTGCCGTCGTGAAGCACCGCGATCCGATCACCCATGGTCATGGCTTCGACCTGGTCGTGGGTTACATATACGGAGGTAATGGCCAGACGTTTCTGGAGCTTGGCGATCTCGGCGCGCATCTGTACACGAAGTTCCGCATCGAGGTTGGACAGCGGCTCGTCAAACAGAAACACCGACGGCTTACGAACAATGGCGCGCCCCAGAGCCACACGCTGACGCTGACCACCCGACAGTGCCTTCGGCTTGCGGTCCAGCAGGTGGGTCATGCCCAGCGTCTGAGCAGCTTCATTGACCAGCTTGTCAATTTCGTCCTTGGGCAGTTTACGCAACCGCAGACCGAAGGCGATGTTCTCGCGCACGCTCATGTGCGGGTACAGTGCATAGCTCTGAAACACCATGGCCACGTCGCGGTCCTTCGGATGCACGTTGTTCACCCGACGATCACCGATGAACAGGTCACCGGAGCTGATTTCCTCCAGGCCCGCGATCATGCGCAGTGTCGTGGATTTACCACAGCCGGACGGACCAACCAGTACCATGAACTCCTTGTCCTTGATCTCCAGATCGAGGCTCTTGATGATGTTGACGTCGCCATAGCTCTTGACGACCTTGTTGAAAGTTATGCTTGCCATGAGTGCTCGCTCGTTCCTTTGTATTCAACCCGGTGACCGCTGACCGTCTACACCGGGTGGTTTGTTGTCTCACTTTCTACTATGCGTAATGACCCAGACGCCTGCAACGGGAATCCACCCGAACAGCCTCCACCGTCAGTGGAATTCCACCCAAGGGTGCAGTCAACCCCGACCTTCGCGTATACGGGTCATCCGGGTTGCGAAGTGCTGCGTGGACGCATCCGCAAAAATGTCCTGTGTATCCGCGGTCAGTTTGCGCTGCCAGTTCGGGTATTGATCACTGGTACCCGGCACATTCACCGGGTCGTTCACCAGCAGCAGGTCTTCCAGTTGAACCGCGACCATCTGTGCGCTCCCGGAACCGAGAAACCAGTGAATGGCATAACTGAGCTCGGTGGTCATCTCCGGGACATCGGCCGGGTCGGTTGTCATACCGGACGGCAACAGCCCTGCGCCGTCAAGCGCTTCGAGAATGCGCGCCTTGGCGGCGTCCCGATCCGTCGACTCCGCAGCCTGCGCCTCAGCCGAGGGGAACATACCCAGCCCCGCCCGCAGGTCGAGATCGCTCTTGTTCCAGAACGCCTTCAACGTCGGCATATCATGGTTGGCAACTATCGTCAGCGACTTCGGTTCATATTCGTTCGGCGGCAGCGTGCCCTCGCTGTTGGTTTCAAAATAGAACACCTTGTTAGAATACAGTTGGGCCTTCGGGAACCGCTCACGGACCTCCTCCGGGACGGTCCCCAGATCCTCGGCAATGACCAGGCATTGATTACGCTGGCTTTCAAGGCAGAGAATGCCGAGCAGGTGGTCCAGGTTGTAATGCACATACGCGCCTTCCGAGGCGTCTGCATCCGGTGGGCACCACCACAGCCTGAACAGCGCCATGGCATGGTCAATCCGCAGCGCACCGCAACCGCGCATGTTATTGCGCACCAGGGTAATGAACGCCTGATAACCATCTTCTTCCAGTCTGACCGGATCAAGTGGCGGCAGGCCCCAGTTCTGACCGGTCGGGCCGAGTGCATCAGGCGGCGCACCGACGCTTGCGGAGGTACAGAAACGTTCGCGGTTGGACCAGACTTCTGCTCCGCCCCGGTCCGCTCCCACAGCGAGATCACGGTACAGGCCCAGTGTCATGGCGGATTGCTCAGCCGTCGCGTTGACTTCCCGGAGCTGTTCATCGGCGATGAACTGCAGGTACTGGTAATAGGCAACGTCTTCCGGGTGATCCTGCACGAACTGCCGGACCGCCTCGGAATGGTGGTCCTGATACGCCTCTGGCCAGACGGGCCAGCCCCAGGCATGAATGTCCTGCGCCTTGAAGTGCGCCAGCAGCGCTTCAAAGGTCGCATGCTCCAGCAGCGGGTCACCCCCTTCTTCAACGAACCGGCGGAATGCCTGCGCCCGCGGCGTATCCTTCGCCAGATGCCGCGCGCTGAACTGGTCGAACATGGCGCGGAAAAACTGGTATTTGAGCCGTCCGACCCTGCCGTAATCAACATGGGTGGCCGCACGGACGTCAGCCAGCGTCTGCTGCACATCGTCGGCCGCCAGTTGGTCCCTCAGGCCCGGTGAGTCAGCAAATTCAGGCACCCGCTCCACGTCAACGTACAATGGATTGAGAAAGCTACGGTTCGATGGACTGTACGGGCTGGCATGTTCCGGCGTCGCAGGGTACAGGGCGTGAATGGGGTTGAGGCCGACAAAGCCCGCGCCGGCCGCACTCATGTCGCGCAGTAACTGTTCCAGGTCGGTAAAATCACCCATTCCCCAGTTGCGCTCTGACCGCAGCGTGTAAAGTTGAATGGCCGTCCCCCAGACAGTGGCGCCACCGGCCATGGCCTCATTCTGGTAACACTGCGTCGGCGCCATGATCAGGGAGCACTCCTGCGCCCGGTTCCCCAGCGCCAGCGACAGACGATGATAGCCAAGTGCCAGCGCGGCCGGTATCGGAAGGAACCGACGGCTGTAACGCACATCGTCCAGCCAGTATTCCCCGGTTTCGGTCAGCGCGGAAGGTACCGCTTCTCCCGATGGGCCGGCCGCACCGTACTCCAGCGTGACCGTCCAGGTGAGGGTCGTGTCCAGTTCATCATCGCTGAGATGGAACTCGATACCACATTCCGGCCCAGGTGTAATGACATAGACCGGCCGCAACAGCGATTTCCAGGGGGCCGCATCAAGGGCGTAGACGCCGGCTTCCACCGCTGCTTCGTTATCCAGGTCATAGCCCATGGCACTGAGCATCCGGGCCTTGCGCTCCGTCGGAATGGTCTCCATATCGCCGCGATAATTGATGAACTGATCACCGATACGACGCTGATAGGCCAGTTGCGCCACCCGTTCCGGATTTACCATAGTCTGACTCCCAAGTGTTCTGTTTGGTCGGACGGTCCGACATACGCGGACTCACGACAAGTGGGAATCGGCTCAACCGGCCGAATTCAACCCCCGTTCCCACCCTGCAGGTATTGCAGAACCGCCGCGGACCCCAGCAGGCCCGGCTGGGCCGCCCGAATGACGTAGGTCGGAATACGGGCATTGTAATCCCGGAACCGTGCTTTCGCTTCGAAGCGCTCCCGGAAAGGACCGCTCTCGAACTGATCAAGAATTCTCGGCACGATACCGCCAGCAATGTACAGACCGCCGCGCGCGCCGTGTTGTAAAGCGACATCACCGGCATAGTTGCCGAGGATGGCGCAGAACCGGTCCACCACTCGCACGCAAAGCGCATTGCCGGCCGCGGCTTCAGCGGTAATGTCCGCCGCGCTCAATGCCGGATGAGCGCCGCCATCCTGAGCCGCCAGAGCACGGTAGAGATTCTCCAGCCCCATGCCCGACAAAACACGCTCCCATGACACGCGCGGCAGCTCCCGCAACAGGAATTCCAGAATCTGCGCTTCCTCCGAGTCGGTTGCAGCAAAATGGGCATGCCCCCCTTCCGTTTCCACGGTCACCGGGCCCGATTCGGCGAAAACCAGCGACGCCAGCCCCAGGCCGGTGCCGGGGCCGGTGACCACCATGGGGGCGCCGGTGGCGGGCGTACCACCACCGACTTTCACCAGTTGATCCGACGGCAGGTAAGGCAACGAATTGGCCAGCGCGTGGTAATCGTTGATAAATCGCAACCGGGAAAACCCGAGCTCCGTCTGCAGGGTGCTCACCGAGAACTGCCAACTGTGGTTGGTCATGCGGATCCAGTCATCGTCGGTCGGGCAGGCAATCGCCAGGCAGCCGATATGCGGTCGGCCGTAGGTCGGCGCTACCTCGCTCAGGTAGGCTTCAATAGCATCCCGAATAGTGTCGTAGGCTTTTCCGGACAGGGTTTTCGCAGCTACCAGGTCGCTTTCTGACAGGGCAAACAGGCCGCCTTTTTCCGGCGCGGGAAGCAAGGGGGCCAGCGCAAATCGGGCATTGGTGCCACCGATGTCGGCAATCAGTCCATAGTGCTGTGTCATGATTCCATTAATTCCAGCTCGTTGACTTATGACGCGCAGTGTAACGGTAAAGCGCGGTCTTGACACGGGGTGACCGCCGACGTCGGAGCCGCAGGGTAGCCGCCATTCTGAAATTTTATTACACTATGCGCCAATCGGGCGTCAGAGCCACTGACCCCTTACCCTGACGTTCAGGGCCAGGAATTCCGGAGCCATGACGGACATACTTGAACTGATCCAGCAACAGCTTGCCACTCTGTCCCGATCTGAGCGCAAGGTCGCCGATGCCATTCTGGCTTCACCGGAAACCGCGATACATACCAGCATTGCCAGTATGGCCACAATGGCGCAGGTCAGCGAACCAACGGTCAATCGCTTCTGCCGCAGCCTGCAATGCAAGGGCTTCCCGGATTTCAAACTCCGCCTGGCGCAGAGCCTCGCTACCAATGGGTCGTTCGTGCGCCGTGAGATCGCGCCGGACGATGCCATGCCGGTCGTCGTCGAGAAAGTGATTCACTCGACCATTTCCAGTCTTCAGGACCTGGAACGGCATCTGGACCATGCGGCGCTGCAGCGGGCCACCGAACTCCTCAGTACGGCCTCGCGCATCTATTTCTACGGCCTGGGTGCCTCCGGGCCGGTCGCCTATGACGCACTCAACAAGTTTTTCCGCCTGGGTATTCCGGTAGAGGCCACAACGGACTTCCTGATGCAGAAAATGACCGCAGCAATGGCCACACCCGAAAACGCTTTTGTGGTTATTTCCTACACCGGTCGAACGCAGCCACTGATCGAGGTAGCGGAAGAAGCCGCCAGTAATGGCGGCCAGGTGATCGCGCTGACGACACCCGGTTCACCACTGTCCCGGGTCGCAACCGTCAGCGTCGGCATCCCCGCCCGGGAAAATACCGACCTGTATACGCCAATGGTCAGCAGGCTGCTGCACCTCACACTTATTGACATACTACTGACCGGGGTCACACTGGCGAAGGGTGCGGAAGTCGAAGACAACTTCACCCGGGTCAAACAGGCGCTGGCGTCGACGCGACGCCTCACCTGAACTGACTGGAATTTTATTACATGTTGGGCGCTGAACAGGCCTTGAGACTGGATGGCACTGCGCAAAACGTGTATAAAGACGTAACAAAGTTACAAGGCGCCCGGGTCATCCGGCCCCCGGATAACCGTCCGGAAATGCCGATGGCCCGCGCCACAAACGCTGCAACCAAGGGAGCACAAGCATGTCCACAATCAAAGTTGCGATCAACGGGTATGGCCGGATTGGCCGTAATGTACTGAAAGCCCTGTATGAAGCCAAAGCAGCTGGCAAGAATTACCCGATCGAGATCGTTGCAATCAACGACCTCGGTGATGCCAAGATCAACGCGCACCTGACCCGTTATGACACAGCACATGGCCGTTTCAACGGCACGGTGGACTATGACGACGAATCGCTGACGATCAATGGCGACCGCATTCGCACGTTCTCCGAACGCGACCCGAAGAACCTGCCATGGGGCGATCTGGGCGTCGACGTGGTCTACGAATGCACCGGCATCTTTGCCGACAAGCCATCGGCCAGCGCTCACCTGCAAGCCGGCGCGAAGAAGGTCATCATCTCCGCACCGGGCAAGGAAGTCGATGCGTCCATCGTCTACGGCGTCAACCAGGACATTCTGACCAGCGACATGACCGTGATCTCCAACGCGTCATGCACCACCAACTGCCTGGCACCGATCGCCAAGCCGCTGCAGGACTACATCGGCATTGAAAGCGGTCTGATGACGACCATCCACTCCTACACCAACGACCAGCGTCTGTCCGACGTGTATCACTCTGACCTCTACCGGGCACGCGCCGCCGCGCAGAACATGATCCCGACCAAGACCGGTGCGGCCGCTCTGGTTGGCAAGATCATTCCCGAGCTTGAGGGCCGCTTTGACGGCATGGCGATTCGCGTCCCGACACTGAATGTGTCACTGGTCGACCTGTCGTTCATCGCGAAAGAAGAAACCACGGTGGAGAAAGTCAACGGCGCCATCGAGGATGCCATTGCCAAAAACCCGGTACTGGCGGAAGTTCTGACTGTCAACCACGAGCCGCTGGTCTCGTCTGACTTCAACCACAACACCTACACATCGATCTTTGATGCCACGCAGACCCGGGTTCAGGGGCGGCTGGTCAAAGTCATGTCCTGGTACGACAACGAGTGGGGCTTCTCGAACCGGATGCTCGACACCTCTGTTGCCTTCATGAACGCCAAATAAGCGTTCCACGGCCTGTGGGTTGACGCGGCGCTCTGGTCGCGTCACCCCAACTCGGTTACTCTCCAACGGTGCCATTCGGGTAGTTCACATACCCTTCGAGCCTGAGAGGAATGCCCGCACCATGACCACGCGACGCACGAAAATCGTTGCCACCCTCGGTCCGGCAACGGACGCCCCCGATGTACTTGAACGGTTACTCGAAGCCGGCGCCAACGTCGTACGCATCAACATGTCGCATGGTACCGCTGAGCAGCACGAACAACGCCTGGCCGGCGTACGCGAAGCAGCCGCCCGACTGGGTCGCCACATCGCTGTTATCGCGGACCTGCGCGGCCCGAAGATCCGGATCGGCGCCTTTGCCGCCGGCTCAGTCACGCTGGAACCGGGCCAGGCATTCACGCTGGATACCACTTGCGACCTCGCATCAGGTACCAGTGATACCGTGGGTATAACCTTTCCCGACCTGCCAGGTGATGCGCAGAAAGGCGATATTTTTCTGCTGGACGACGGACGCATCCGGCTCGAGGTCACCACCGTCAACGCGACCCAGGTCGTAACACGGGTTCTCTGGGGCGGTCAGCTCGGTAGCCGCAAAGGGTTCAACAAGCTGGGGGGCGGGTTGAGCGCGCCGGCGATTACGGACAATGACCGACGCGACATAGAGCACGCCGTAAAAATGGATGCCGACTATATCGCAGTCTCCTACCCACGATCTGCTGCCGATATCGACGAAGCACGCGAGATCATGCAGAGCTTCAATGGCAATGCCGAGCTTATTGCCAAGTTCGAGCGGGCCGAGTCTGTGCGCGACGACCAGACCATGGACGACATCATTCTTGCATCCGATGCGATCATGGTCGCCCGCGGCGATCTCGGTGTGGAAATCGGCGATGCCCAGTTGATCGGCGTCCAGAAACGACTCATTCGGCGGGCAAGAGACCTTGACCGTGTGGTAATTACCGCCACCCAGATGATGGAGTCCATGGTCGCCAGCCCGGTACCGACACGTGCCGAGGTATTCGATGTCGCCAATGCGGTGCTGGACGGATCGGATGCAGTCATGTGTTCAGTGGAAACCGCCACCGGCCGGTACCCGGTAGAGACGGTGAGAACGATGGCGGAAGTCTGTCTCGGCGCGGAACAGGAGCGCGCTGCCAAGACCTCAAGACACCGAATTGATCAGGAATTCCGCCGCACCGACGAAACCATCGCTATGGCGGTCATGTATGCCGCCAATCACCTGCGTGGTGTAAAGGCCATAATTTCTGTGACCGAGTCCGGTGCCACGCCCCTGTGGATGTCGCGTATCAGCTCGGGAATACCCATTTTCGCGCTGACACGCCACGACCGTACGGCCCGGCGTGTTGCCCTGTATCGGGGTGTGGAAGCAATCCGATTCGATGTGACACGGGTACCCAATAATCAGATCAACCGCGCCGCGGTGGACGAGTTGAAAAAGCTTGACCTGGTCCGCGACGGGGATCTGGTAATTCTCTGCAAAGGCGATCACATGGGCATTCACGGTGGAACCAACAGCCTGAAGATCGTCAGCGTTGGCAATATCCTGTAAACTCCAACGCCATTATGGATAAATTTGAATTGTCGTACGGCCCAGGCGCCGCTGCCGGCCGAACGAGTTTCTGAGAACCCCGCAAACGACGAGGTCTAGCGGATTATGGAACGAGACATTGATCCTATCGAAACGCAGGAATGGCTGGATGCGCTCGCATCGGTCGTGCGCAATGAAGGGGCTGACCGTGCCCAGTACCTGCTCAAGCAATTGTCGAATGAAGTGTCCAACACATCCACCTCGGATGTTCCTTTTGCGATAAACACACCGTTTCGCAACACCATACCGGTCACTGAACAGCTCAAGTACCCGGGTGACCTTGAAACGGAACGCAAGATCCAGGGCTATATCAACTGGAACTCGGTGGCCATGGTGGTCCGCGCCAACAAGAGTGGCGATGATCTGGGCGGCCATATGTCGTCGTTCCAGTCATCCGCCCTGCTGTACGACATCGGTTTCAATCATTTCTGGCGCGCCCCGTCAGAGAATTTCGGTGGTGACCTGATCTACTATCAGGGCCACATTTCGCCGGGCATCTATGCCCGCTCCTTTGTCGAAGGTCGACTGACTGAAGACCAGCTCGACAATTTCCGCCGCGAAGTAGACGGCAAGGGGCTGTCGTCCTATCCGCACCCCTGGCTGATGCCGGACTACTGGCAGTTCCCCACGGTATCCATGGGGCTGGGCCCGATTCAGGCGATCTATCAGGCGCACGTGCTCCGCTACCTCGAACACCGCGGCCAGATGGAGCCGGGTCGGCAGGTATGGGCCTTCCTGGGCGACGGCGAATGCGACGAGCCTGAGACTCTGGGCGCCATTTCCCTGGCGGCACGTGAGAATCTCAACAACCTGAATTTCATCATCAACTGCAACCTGCAGCGCCTCGATGGCCCGGTTCGCGGCAACGGCAAGATCATCCAGGAACTCGAAGGCGTGTTCCGTGGTGCCGGCTGGAACGTCATCAAGGTGGTCTGGGGCAGCGGCTGGGACAAACTGTTTGCCGCGGACAAGTCCGGCAAACTCCAGAAGCGCATGGATGAAGTGGTCGACGGCGAGCTGCAGTCCTACAAGGCGCATGGCGGCGCTTACACGCGTGAACACTTCTTTGGCAAGTACCCGGAAACCGCCGAGCTGGTCAAGAACATGACCGATGATGAGATCTATCATCTCGCACGCGGCGGCCACGACGCCTATAAGGTCTACAATGCCTACAAACAGGCGGCCGAGCACAGCACGCAACCGACAGTAATCCTCGCGCACACCGTCAAGGGCTATGGGGTTGCCGCCGGAGAAGCACAGAACAGCACCCACCAGCTCAAGAAACTGGACGTTGACAGCCTGAAGGCGTTTCGTGACCGCTGCAATGTGCCGATCAGTGATGAAGACCTGGAAGCAGGCAAGATCCCCTTCTACCGGCCGGATGAGAATTCGCCGGAGTTGCAGTACATGAAAAAGCGGCGTCTCTCGCTGGGTGGTTATATTCCGCAGCGCCGCCGAAATGCTGACGAGAAGCTTCAGGTACCGGCTCTGGATGCCTTCAGCGGCCAACTGAAGGACTCCGGCAAGCGAGAGATCTCAACGACCATGGCGCTGGTGCGCATTCTGAGCACGCTGGCCAAAGACAAACAGATCGGCGAACGAATAGTCCCGATCGTGCCGGACGAAGCCCGTACCTTCGGCATGGAAGGCATGTTCCGCCAGGTCGGCATCTACGCGCCGGGCGGCCAGCTCTATGAGCCGCAGGATAAAGGCCAGGTCATGTGGTACAAGGAAGACAAGACCGGTCAGATTCTGCAGGAAGGCATCAACGAAGCCGGTGCATTCAGCTCCTGGATTGCGGCATCCACGTCATACAGCACCAGCAACCACACGTTGATCCCGTTCTACTTCTACTACTCCATGTTCGGGTTCCAGCGTATTGGTGATCTGGCCTGGGCCGCCGGCGACATGCAGGCCCGAGGCTTCCTGATCGGGGGCACCTCCGGACGCACCACACTGAACGGCGAAGGGCTCCAGCACCAGGATGGCCACAGCCATGTGCTCGCCAGCACTATCCCCAACTGCGTTACCTACGACGCCACCTATTCCTACGAAGTGGCCGTCATCATCCAGGACGGCATGCGCCGTATGGTTGAAGAACAGGAGAACGTCTTCTACTACCTGACGACGCTGAACGAAAATTATCACCACCCGGCGATGCCGGAAGGTGCCGAAGAGGGCATCAAGCGTGGCATGTACCTGCTGGAGAGCAACGTTGGGCGCGGCAGGAAGTCCGTACAGCTGATGGGTAGCGGTTCCATACTCAATGAAGTGCGTGCGGCGGCGGCCATTCTTGATGAAGAATACGGCGTCAAGGCGGATATCTGGGCCGTTACCAGCTATAACGAGCTCACCCGCGATGGTCTGAATACCGACCGGGAGAACCTGCTCAACCCGGAGAAAGAGCCGGGCGAAGCGTATGTGACCCAGGTACTGAAAGACCACAAAGGGCCGGTTATCGCGTCCTCTGACTATATGAAGAACTACGCCAACCAGATTCGCCAGTGGGTCCCCGGGCCCTACTATGTGCTGGGCACGGATGGCTTCGGCCGCAGTGACAGCCGCGGCAAGCTGCGGCACTTCTTCGAGGTGGATCGCTACTGGGTGACCGTATCGGCGCTGAAAGCACTCGCCGATCAGGGTGTCATCAAGCCCGACGAGGTCACCAAGGCATTCCGTAAGTTCAAACTGGATCCGAAGAAACCGAATCCGGTGACGGTATAACCGCTGTTCGCGCCGGCGCAGATTGCCGGTGCGGACAGAAAAGGAGCGAACATGGCGACAGAAATTATCAAAGTCCCTGATATTGGCACCGACGACAAGGTGACCATTATCGAAGTGAATGTAAAAGAAGGCGACACAATTGCCGCCGAGGACACCATGATCGTACTCGAGTCCGACAAGGCGTCCATGGATGTACCGGCTCCGCGTGGCGGCAAGGTCACCCAGTTGAAAGTTGCCGAGGGCGACGAAGTCGGCGAAGGCGATGAAATTCTCTACCTTGATGTGGAAAGCGATGACGCGTCGGGCGACGCCTCAGAGGGAGAGGACGCCGCATCATCCGACAGTGCCCCGGCCGCTGCCGACAGTAATGGCAAGAGCGCCGGCTCCTCCTCTTCGGGCGAGGTGAGGCCATTGAAAGTGCCGGATATCGGCACCGAAGACGCCGTCGACATCATTGAAGTTCACGTAAAGCCGGGGGATACGCTGGCTGTTGACGACCCCATCGTTACTCTGGAGAGCGACAAGGCGTCAATGGAGGTCCCGGCCACCGAAGCGGGTGAAGTGGTGTCGGTCAAGGTCAACGAGGGTGATCAGATTCGCGAGGGCGATATCCTCGTGGAGATCCGTGGCGAAGCAGATGGCAGCTCGGAATCAGGCGGCTCTGACAAGTCTTCTGGTACGGCCGCGTCTGCTGGTCAGACGGAGACCACAGAGACGATCCCGGTGCCCGATATCGGCACCGAGGACGCCGTCGACATTATTGAGGTGCACGTCAAAGCCGGCGACACCCTGAACGCAGACGACCCGATTGTCACACTCGAAAGTGATAAGGCGTCCATGGATGTGCCCTCACCACGCGCTGGCACGGTAGCGAAAGTGCTGGTGAAGGAAGGCGATCAGGTGCGCGAAGGCGATGCGCTGATTGACCTGACGGCGACCGAAAGCGCCGCTGAACCCGCGCCGGCCGCCTCCTCACCGGAGCCGGAATCGACGTCCGGGGAATCCTCGGCCTCAACCACTCAGGCAGCGGCCCCCAGCGAGCCAGCGCAGATTGTGTCCGGTCACGATGACGACATCGTAAGACCGTCAAAGCCGGTCCATGCCGGCCCCGCCGTGCGCAAGCTGGCCCGTGAATTCGGCGTGGACCTGGCACTGGTCAGGGGCTCCGGACCGCATGAACGGATTCTGAAAGAAGACGTGGCCGGTTTCGTCAAGAGCCGTATCCGTGAGCCCGAGAAAGTGACCGCCGGCGCCGGCATACCAGCGGTTCCGGACCAGGACTTCAGCAAGTTCGGCGAGGCGGAAGAGAAGCCGATGAGCCGCATTCAGCAGCTTACGGCGGCCAACATGTCACGCAACTGGCTCAATATTCCGCATGTCACACAGTTTGATGAAGCGGATGTGACCGAGCTGGAGGCGTTCCGGAATTCACTGAAGCCGGAAATGGAGAAGCGGGGCGTAAAAATTTCACCGCTCGCGTTTCTCGTCAAAGCCTGTGCTTCCGCCCTGCGTGAATTCCCGAATTTCAATGTGTCACTGAAGGCAGACGGTCGTCATTTTGTACAGAAACATTATGTACACATCGGTATCGCGGTGGACACGCCCAACGGACTGGTCGTACCGGTCATACGCGATGCCGACCGCAAATCGGTCTGGGAACTGGCCGAAGAGATCATTGATCTCGCGAAGCGGGCGCGTGATGGCAAGGTCAAGAGCAATGAAATGCAGGGTGGGTGTTTCACCATCTCCAGCCTGGGTGGCCTGGGTGGTACTGCGTTCACGCCGATTGTGAACGCGCCCGAGGTGGCTATTCTGGGCGTATCGAAGAACCAGGTGAAGCCGCACTGGAACGGTCAGTCGTTTGAACCCAGAACGTTCACACCGCTGTCGTTGTCCTATGACCATCGTGCCGTCAACGGAGCCGATGCGGCTCGCTTCACAACCTACCTCTGTGATGCTCTGAAAGACCTCAGACGTCTGCTGCTCTAGTCTGTCGACGGCAGATCAGGATCGCGACCGTCGGTCGCTCCTACAACTCCTGTAGGAGCCGGCCGACGGCCGCGATAACCGGGAGTCTATGGAAGCCGACCGAAGGCGAGTATCGACTAAGGCGCCAGCACGACATACCCGAAAATCGTGACGTAGTGACAGATACTCCCCGCGAGAACGAACATGTGCCAGATGCCATGGCCATGAGGCACTCGCCCGTCCAGCACGTAAAAGATCACGCCCAGCGAGTAGACCAGCCCCCCGGCAACCAGCCAGGCCAGACCGGTCGGAGGCAGTGACCGTACCAGCGGCGCCAGCGCCACTACCACAACCCAGCCCATTAGCAGATAGATCGCTACCGGAATACGGCGCTTGTGGTCGAATGGCAGCAATTCGATCACCAACCCGACCACGACCAGCGCCCAGACCACACCAAAAATACTCCACCCCCAGGGCCCCTGCAGGGTCACCAGGGTAAAGGGCGTGTAGGTCCCTGCGATCAGGAAGTAGATGGCAAAATGATCGATCCGCTTGAAAATGCGTTTCGCCGTACCCTGGAAACTGTGATACAGCGTTGATGCCGTGTAGAGCAGCACCAGTGTCGCGCCGTAGATACTGACACTGACAATGGTCAGGGTATCTGCCACAAAGGCGGCTGCAGTAATCAGAGCCGTCACGCCGGCTACCGCCGCGAGCGCGCCCAGTAGATGGCTGACGCTGTTCAGCCTTTCACCGTGATACACGCCCTATTCCCCCAGCAACCGTTCCAGCAGGCTGCGCCGGTTACTGTCTGCACGCTCCGGGCGCTCACCAACCGGCTCTTCCTGTACCGACCACGCCGGCCCGAGCGCGTCCAGGCGCCTCTCCATACGTTGCTGTGTCGTGTCATCAAGGGGCACAAAGGCCGGTTGCGTCGTGGTAAACCCGGTGCGCCCTTCACCATGAGTTACCTGCAATTGCCAGCTCAGCATATAAGCGGTGTCCGCCGCCAGATCGAACGACAGCTCGACCTCGCGAGGGCGCAGTGAGGTCGGGTCGAATCCATCAACGCCGGGGTATCCACGCGCAGCAAAGGTGTCGAGTGTCCAGCTTCCCGGGGGTAGCTCCGTGATGACCAGATAGCGGTCACTTGATCTCGGGCGCAGTATCACTTCCCGTGTTAGGCCATCAGGCCCGGAGAGGTTGAGAATGTAGTAGTACCCCAGCTCACTGACCGGCCGGCCTTCTGTGGAGAAACCAAGCAGGACTACGGTACCGGCTGTTTCATCCCGGCTGATCTGGCCTATTCCCGCACAGCCGGTTATCAGCAAGGCTGCAACCGCAAGCATGAGCCGGTTTCTGACGCGCCCGAATTGAACCTTCATTCTCTGGTATTACTCCTTTGCTGCCTTTAAACCATTCAAACCAGTGCTTTCTGTTCCAGCCGCTCAATATCCAGACGCAGTGCATCCGGAACCGGATGTTTCCGGCCCGAGCGGTCAAGCATGACGATTCGCGCGGATCCGAGCGTCACAATGGTATCCTGCTCGGTGCTGAAAATGCCATATTCCTGCAGGCAGCCGAATTCGTGCAATTCAGTAACCCGCGCCCCCACGCGCAGGGTATCGGGAAATACAACGGGCCGCCGGTAGCGCGCTGATGTCTCGGCGATCACCGGGCCGAACTCTGCCGACCCGAACAGCCCCAGCGAGCGCATATAGGCTATTCGTATATTCTCGAAGTAACGGAAATAGACGACATTGTTCACATGCCCCAGAGCATCCATATCACCCCAGGGTACCGGGTGTTTGATAACAACCGGATAGGTTTCCTTGAATTCTGCCAACGTATCGGACATAGCGCATCGCCTCGGCTCAGGTGCAACCAGAGCTATAGCTTAGGGCAACGCGGACCGGTTACCCCAGTCCTGAACCGGGATTGCTCCCGATCTGTGCATGCCATGACACAAATCGTTACTGCAGCGGGGTACCATTGAGCGTAATCAGGGCTATCCGGAACAGATAACCGTCTCAGTTCGCGTCGTTTACCCCTGTGCCCGCTACGAGACCACCGGTGTCAGAGCCGGTTCAGTCCGTTCAGTGCCGCAACGCGATAGGCTTCCGCCATGGTCGGATAGTTGAACGTGTGACTGACAAAATAATTCAGTGAATTGTTCTCTCCCGGCTGCTCCATAATGGCCTGCCCAATGTGCAGGATCTCGGCCGCCTGATCCCCGAAACAATGAATGCCCAGCAGTTCCAGCGTTTCCGAATGGAACAACAGCTTGAGCATACCGACATCTTCTCCGGTGATCTGAGCCCGCGCCGTGTCCTTGAAATACGCTTTTCCGACTTCATAGGGTATTTTGTCGGCGGTCAGTTCACGTTCGTTGCGCCCGACCGAACTGATTTCCGGGATGGTATAGATACCGGTCGGAATGTCGCTGAAATAATGCGCCTCGCCATCGCTTATCGCCGCTGCCGAGGCGCTGCGCCCCTGATCATAAGCGGCACTGGCCAGACTCGGCCAGCCGATCACATCACCGACGGCAAACACGGACTCCACCTCTGTCCGGTAGTTGCGGTCAACCTCCAGCTGACCGCGTTTATTGGGTGTCAGCCCGATCGCATCGAGATTCAGGCCCTCAGTGTTGCCAGCGCGGCCGTTTGCCCACATGAACGCATCCGCCTTGATAACCTTACCGCTTGCCAGTGTCAGTCGGATCCGGTGGTCATCCCCGGAAACACTCTCGAACGCCTCATTGTGACGAATGAGTACGCCGTTGTGTCGCATGTGATAGCTCAGGGCATCGGAAATCTCATCGTCCATGAATGCCAGAAGCCGCTCACCGGGGTTGACCAAATCGACCTTGACACCCAGGCCACTGAAAATAGACGCATACTCGCACCCGATAACACCAGCACCATAAATGACGATCCGGTCCGGCGTATGTTTCAGCGTGAGTATCTTGTCGCTGTCAAAAATGCGCGGGTGTGAAAAATCAACATCCGGTGGGCGATATGGCCGCGAGCCCGTGGCGACTATGATGTGCCCGGCGACCAGCTCGTCTCCCGCCTGCTCTCCGTCGCGGAGCGCTACACGATGAGGGTCGACAAAGTACGCATCGCCCTGAAAAACACTGACGTGGTTGCGCGCATAGAACCGCGCCCGCATGGCCACCTGCTTGTCGATGACCGCATTGGCCGACTGCATGACGGTCGGGAAATCAAGAATTCTCGGTTCCGACACCGCCCTGAACATGCGCGACCGATTGAACTTCATTAACGCGTCGACAGAATGCCGCAACGCTTTGGACGGAATCGTGCCCTGATGTGTACAGTTCCCGCCAACTGACAGTCGCCGGTCAACAATTGCGACTGAATGGCCCTTCTTGGCTGCATTCATGGCCGCACTCTCACCCGCCGGGCCACTGCCCAGCACGACCACATCAAACCGGTGCTCGGCCATGCCTGCTCCTATCGATCTGCGTTATAGAACTCCGTCTTGCCGCCACCGGTGTCACGGTTCGCGGGCTCGTCGCCCTGACCGGTTTCGCAGCGATTGGGGTCACCGCCGCAGACCTCGCAGGGGCCGCCCCCGGCGACACCTGAATTGGCCAGGCCACCGCAGCTACCACTGATCGGTTTGCGGCCGAACATGACGCCAATCGCCATGCCGCCAACACCGATCAGCATCAACGCCAGCACCAACAAGAAAAGGGTCATCGTTCATCTCCTTCAACCAGCCGATCAAAGCGGCCGGTTGATGTTTCTGTAAAGCCATCGGCCTGGCGCCGGATTAGCAACACCGAAAGGGACTGCTCCTCAGCCAGCGCCATTGCTCGGTCCTGACCCGCCACCAACAGGGCGGTCGCCCAGGCATCCGCCATCATCGCACTGTCTCCGAACACCGATACCGAAGCCAGATCATGCCGTATCGGTCGCCCGTCACGGGGATCAATGACATGTGTCCAGCGTGTCCCCCCCTGTTCAACGTAATTGCGGTAATCACCGCTGGTTACAAGGGCACCACTGTCGAGCTCGACAACCCGGTATACCCGACGCTGGTTTTCCAATGGCTCTTCGATGGCAACCCGCCACGGCGACCCATCGGGCTTACCGCCGGCCATCACCATATCACCCCCCAACTCTACCAGAAAATGCGCCACACCTTGAGCCTTCAGGTATTCGGCTACCGCATCCGCACCATAACCCTTTGCAATAGCGGAGAGATCCAGTGTCACCGGTGCGCGTTTGCGCAACGCCGCCGGCTCATCACGGGTTTCCACGGCCTGCCAGTCGACCTGCGCAAGGAGCTGGCTGAGTGCCTCATCGGTGGGTACTTCTTCCGCTCGACCGCGCGGGCCGAAGCCCCAGGCCTGAACAAGGGGATAGACGGTGGGGTCAAACAGCCCACCCGACTGTCGGGCGACTGTGCGCGCCGCTTCCACCACATGCACCACCTCGGGTGCAACCGGTACCCAGGTGTTCACCGGCGCTTCATTGAACGCGGTGATGTCCGACCCCGGCTCATACACCGACATCCGGTCCACAATGCGGTTAAGCGTCCGCTGAATACCGATTTCCAGCGTGACTCTGTTGCCCTCGGGTGCAAAGGCCAGCACGGAATACTGGGTGCCCATGGTGCCGCCGGCAAAGCGCAGGGGCTCTTCGGGAAGACTGCCATCGCTGCAGGCGGTGAGCCCGAAAACAAAAAGGAGCGCCCACAGGCACTCCTTTCGATACGTCATCATTTTCAGGGCGTCTCCCGGTCAGCCGCCGAAATCGTCCAGCATGATGTTTTCGTCCTCAACGCCCAGGTCCTTGAGCATCTTGATCGCGGACGCGTTCATCATGGGCGGACCGCACATGTAGTACTCTACGTCTTCAGGCGCCTCATGATCCTTCAGGTAGAGGTCGTACAACACATTGTGAATAAAGCCTACCGGCCCTTCCCAGTTGTCTTCATCAGCCGGTTCGCTCAGTGCAAGGTGCCATTCGAAATTGTCGTTTTCTTCCTGGAGCTGGTCGAACTCCTCCACATAGAAGGCTTCCCGGTAGGAGCGCGCACCGTACCAGAAAGTCATCTTCCGGTTCGTCTTGATCCGACGGAGCTGATCGAAAATATGCGACCGCATCGGCGCCATACCGGCACCACCACCGATAAAGATCATTTCAGCATCGGTATCCTTGGCAAAGAATTCACCGAACGGCCCGAAGACCGTGATTTTGTCCCCTTCCTTCAGGCTGAAGACATAGGATGACATCTGCCCCGGCGGATGATCCGACCCTGGCGGGGGCGTAGCGATCCGGATGTTGAATTTGAGAATGCCCTCTTCTTCCGGGTAGTTCGCCATGGAATAGGCACGAGTAATGGTTTCGTCGACCTTTGACTCATACTGCCAGACATTGAACTTGTCCCAGTCTCCGTGGAATTTTTCCTCCACCTCGAAGTCCTTGAACTTCACATGGTGAGGCGGTGCTTCAAGCTGCACATAGCCGCCCGCGCGGAAATCGACATTTTCACCTTCAGGCAGCTTCAGGTTGAGCTCCTTGATGAAGGTCGCCACGTTCGGATTGGAGGTTACCTCGCATTCCCAGCGTTTCACCCCGAAGAACTCGGCCGGCACCTCAATTTTCATGTCCTGCTTGACCGGGACCTGGCAGGACAACCGCCAGCCCTGGCGCAGCTCACCCTTGGTGAAGGCCTGGGCTTCGGTAGGACCTGGTTCCCCACCACCCTCAAATACCCGACAGACACACTGCTGACAGGTGCCACCGCCACCACAGGCGGAGCTGAGGTAGATGCCCTGCCCGGCCAATGTGCCCAGCAGCTTGCTGCCAGCTTCCACGGTAATGGCCTTGTCCGGGTCTTCGTTGATTTCGATCGTGACGTCGCCGGTATTCACCAGCTTGGAGCGGGCACTGAGGATCACGCCTACCAGCAGGAAGACAATGACAATAAACAGCACAACGCCCAGCGTTATTTCCAAAAACATAGTCTCTGCTCCTGCCTTACAGCTGTACCCCGGAGAACGACATGAAGCCAAGCGACATCAGGCCAACGGCAATGAAGGTGACTCCCAGGCCCTGCAGGCCGGGAGGAATGTCACTGTACTTCAGCTTCTCACGTACACCGGCGAGCGCTGCTATCGCGAGAGCCCAGCCCATACCGGCTCCCAGACCGTAAACGACGGACTCACCGAAATTGTAGTTGCGCTCAACCATGAACAGTGAAGCACCGAGAATGGCGCAGTTCACCGTGATCAAAGGCAGGAACACACCCAGCGCGTTGTAGAGCTTGGGCACAAACTTGTCGAGGAACATCTCCATGATCTGTACCAGCGCGGCGATCACGCCGATATAACTCAGGTAACCGAGGAAGCTCAGGTCCACGGCCGCGAGGTCTTCGCTGACCCAGCTCAACGCGCCTTCATTGAGCACATAGGTGTAAATCAGGTTGTTGACGGGAACCGTCACGCCCAGCACGACGACCACGGCGATACCCAGGCCGACAGCGGCTTCAACCTTCTTGGAGATCGCCAGAAAGGTGCACATGCCGAGGAAGAAGGCCAGCGCCATGTTTTCGACGAAAATCGCCGTAATGAATAGACTGATCAGTTCCTCAGCCATCAGAAGGCCTCCTTGTTGACGTTCGGACGAATCTTGAACTCGTCTTCTTCAACCTGTTCGGGTTTCCAGACACGCAGCCCCCAGATCATGAAACCAATAATAAAGAACGCGCTCGGTGGGAGCAGGAACAGCCCATTGGGCTCATACCAACCACCGGCAGACACCGGCGTGAGAACCTGCAGGCCGAATATGGAGCCGGCTCCGAAAAACTCGCGGAAGAACGCGACCACCATCAGCACAACAGAGTACCCCAGCGCGTTGCCGATACCGTCCAGGAACGAGATACCCGCCGGATTCTGCATGGCGAATGCTTCGGCACGACCCATGACGATACAGTTGGTAATGATCAGGCCAACAAATACCGACAGCTGCTGGGAAATGTTATAGGCGTAGGCCTTCAGGATCTGATCCACCACGATCACCAGCGATGCGATGATCGTCATCTGAACGATAATGCGGATGTTGTTGGGAATCTGGTTCCTGATCAGCGCGATAAAGAAGTTCGACAGGCTCAACACGAACAGTACCGCCAGACACATCGTGAGTGCCACGGTCATGCTCGTGGTAACCGCCAGGGCTGAACAGATACCCAGTATCTGCAACCCGATCGGGTTGTTGTTGAACAACGGGTCCAGCAGGACCTGTTTGCTTCTGGAAGCCATTTATGACACCTCCCCTGATTCAAGATTTTGCAGGAAGGGCTTGAACCCCTGTTCACCCATCCAGAATTCCATGAGGTTCTCAACACCGCGACTCGTCAGGGTGGCGCCCGAAATGGCATCGATATCGTGCTCTTCCGGGGCGGTTCCGACCACGTTGACGGCGACATCACCGGATTCGTTGTAGATTTCCTTGCCCGGCCACTGAGCCACCCAGTTCGGGTTGGTGATTTCACCACCCAGCCCCGGTGTTTCACCGTGCTCGTAGAAACCGAGCCCGGCAATCGTGTTCAGGTCGTCTTCCAGCGCGAGAAACCCATACATTGTGGACCACAGGCCATAGCCGCGGACCGGCAGAATCAGCACGCCGATTTCCCCGCTCTCATCGCGTGAGATGTATACCAGGGAGTATTCTTCCAGCCGCGACAGCCCGGCAATGTCTTCGCCACTAGACAGCGCTCTCGATGTCTGCGGGTTACGCGCTGCCTGGCGCTGATTGAACTCGTCAGGGTCAATGTCATCGGCGAATTCGCCGGTGCGCAGATTGATGACCCGGGTTTCTATGGATTCGAACTGCTCCTCCACAGACATCGACGGGTCACGCAGACCAGCCGCCTGGAGAATGTTCGCCTTCATGTCCAGTTCCACGTTCTGCTGCTGCATGGGTCGTAACACAACGGCGGCGGCTGACACAACCACCGCGCAGACCAGACAGACCGCAAAAGCGACAATAATAATATTCTGAACCGAATCTCTGTCACGCGACACGGGCGGCCCTCCGTTTGATGTTGGCTCTGACCACGTAGTAGTCAATCAGAGGTGCAAAGATGTTGGCAAATAGTATGGCCAGCATGATGCCTTCCGGGAAGGCCGGGTTGATGACACGGATCAGGACCGTCATGACACCGACCAGGCCACCGAACCACCATTTACCCAAATTCGTCATGGAAGCCGATATCGGATCGGTCGCCATGAACATCATGCCGAACGCGAAGCCGCCGAGCACCAGGTGCCAGTACCAGGGAACCGCGAACAGCGGGTTGGTTTCCGAGCCGGCCCAGTTGAACAGCAATGACGTCAGCACCATGCCGAGCATGACACCGGCCACAATGCGCCAATTGGCAATGCCCATCACCAGCAGGACAGCACCGCCGAGCAATACCAGCAACGTGGAGGTTTCACCCATGGAGCCCTGAATAACACCCAGGAAGGCAGTGCTCCAGTTGATACCGCCGTCGATCATCGCCTGCACACCGCCATCCTGGGCCATGCTCAGTGCTGTCGCACCGGTAAAGCCGTCGACAGCCGTCCAGACTTCATTACCCGACATACTCGCGGGATAGGCGAAATACAGGAATGCACGGCCGGTCAGTGCCGGGTTCAGGAAGTTCTTGCCGGTACCGCCGAACACTTCCTTGCCAACCACGACACCGAAGGTGATACCCAGTGCGACCTGCCAGAGCGGCAGCGTGGGCGGACAGATCAGCGCGAACAGGACCGAAGTCACAAAGAAGCCTTCGTTTACCTCGTGTTTGCGCACCGTAGCAAACAGGACTTCCCAGAAACCGCCGACCAGAAAGGTTACCGCGTAGATCGGCACGAAGTGCCAGAAGCCATACCAGAAATTGTCCCAGATACTGGAGGGATCATAGCCGGAGAGCATGCTGATGAAGGTATGCCGCCAGCCGACCGGATCAGCAAAGTCACCCGCCGCCAGTGCCGTGTTGGCCTGAAAGCCAATATTCCACATACCGAAGAACATGGCCGGGAAGGTACAGAGCCAGACCGTGATCATGATGCGCTTGAGGTCCATACCGTCGCGCACATGTGCTGTTGTACGTGTTACATCGGACGGACGATAGAAAAAGGTATCAACCGCCTCGTACAGGGAATACCACTTCTGGTATTTACCGCCTTCGGTAAACTGCGGTTCGATGTCGTCCAGAAATTTACGCAGACCCATGCCTCAGCCCTCTTTCTCAATCGTCGTCAGTGCTTCCCGCAGGATCGGGCCGTACTCATACTTGCCGGCGCAGACAAAACTGCACAGGGCGAGATCCTCTTCATCAAGCTCCAGCGCACCCAGCGCTTCCGCCTGATCCATGTCACCGCTGGCAATCGCCCGCAGTAACTGGGTCGGGAGAATGTCCAGCGGCATGACTTTCTCGTACTGCCCCAACGGCAGCATCGCACGCTCTGACCCGTTGGTTGTCGTGTCGAAAGCAAACCGCTTTCCGCCCATGAGCTTAGAAACATAGAGGTTCAAAACCGAAAATTTATCGGTGCCGGCTCTCAGGTAATGCAGCATCGGCCGATCGTTGCCCTCACGCAACACGCTGATCTGCGTGTGCTTGCGACCGAGCCAGGACACTTCATCAATGATGGCGCGGCCGCCCCAGACGGAGCCGGAAATAATGCGCACCTCATCGTCTTCGTGCAGCTCACCACGTGTCAGCTCCGGCAGGCTGGCGCCGACCCGGGTTACCAGCAACCGGGGCTCACGGACCATCGGCCCGCCAAGCGCGACCATACGTTCCAGGCTTATCTGACCCGTCGTGAACAGCCGGCCGATGGCAATCACGTCCTGATAGCCCAGTGACCAAACCGTGCGGTCCAGACTGACCGGCTCCAGGAAGTGAATATGTGTGCCGGTATTGCCCGCCGGGTGAACACCACCGAACTCTTCAACGCGCACATTGTCCGTGACCGGGATATCGGCACCAGGCGCTTTCGTGACGTAGGTGGTTCCCTCGGTAAGCCGGCTGACGACTGTCAGGCCATTGCGAAACGCCTCGGCGTTATCGCCCTGTTGGAGCACCACAGCGGGGTCCGCTGCGAGCGGGTTGGAATCCATGGCATTCACGAACAGGGCTCGTGGTTCACCGTCGACCGAAGGTACCTTGCTGAACGGCCGGGTACGCAGCAGCGTCCACTCACCCGAATTGACGAGCTGGTCCACGATGGTCTGGCGGTCCAGACCGGCCAGTTTGTCAGCCGACCAGGCCTCGAAGGTCTCGGCCTCTTCCTCTTTATCAAGATCAATCACCAGCGATTGAAAAACCCGACGCTTGCCGCGATTGATTGCCCGGACCACACCGGCCCCCGGCGCTGTGTAGGTAACACCCTCTGTCTTCTTGTCCGTGAACACCGGTTGACCGATCTTTACCCGGTCACCTTCACGAACCAGCATGGTCGGTTTCATGCCATTGTAGTCGTAACCGACCAACGCCACCGACGAGACAGGATTACCCTGAGCTGGGGACTGTGCGGGCTCACCAGTAATCGGAAGGTCGAGACCTTTCTTGATTGTGATCATAGTGCAATGCCCGTTACTTTCTTCTGAACCTGAGAAGCCACGAAGCGGGCCTGCAGCCCCCTGTCGTGACTTCAGAAATACGGATATCAGGCCTGCCGGCCCCTCGGGGCGACAGCGCAGTGCCTGTTTGCGGGTATTACGACGACCGCAATCGACAACAGAAAAGGCCATTCGGCGTCTCTGCCAGATACCGCTTCCGTTATACCCTCTGAAATCGGGCCCTAGTATAAAGCGCCAGTCTGCCCATTACCACCGTTGTACAGGCACGGAATCTCCGGTTCGGATCGGTAGCATCTGCAGCGTCAACTGGTAAAATGACGGGCCTTTTACGAGCCGAGGTTTCCGGGTGACCACGACGACCGACCACCGTGAATCGAGCCTGTTACAGCACCATCTCAGTGCAAACCCTGCCGATATTCTGCCCGGGCCACCACCGCTGCAGCCGGGCGACCGGCGTCGATGGGGCCGGTTGCCTCCCGGTGCGGATGCATGGACTCTGGCCGGTCTCTGCCAGGCGCACGCCGCACAGTGCAGCGACAAGGGCCTGACTCCCGGTCCGGTTGTTGTCATCGGAGCCGGCACGAGCGATCTCGAGCGTCTGCAGCAGGAATATCAGGTGTTTTCACCGGATCACCGGTCGGGCGAGTGGCTACCGGATTGGGAAACGCTGCCTTACGATAATTTTTCGCCGCATCAGGACATTGTCTCAGAGCGTCTGAGGTTACTGTCCGATCTTGCCACCGGGGCGTCGGGGTTGGCAGCAACGCCACTGTTTGTGCCTCTGACCACACTGATTCACCGGGTACTGCCCCGCGATTATCTGGCACAACGGAGTTTCCGGGTTGCTCTCGGCGACCGGATCAACCTGGCGCAACTGCGCGCGCGGCTCACTGATGTGGGGTATGTGGCTGCCAGCACGGTAACGGAGCATGGCGAATTTGCTGTCCGGGGCGGCCTGATCGACCTGTTCCCGATGGGGGCGGCGACGCCACTGCGTATCGAGTTGTTCGACGATGAAGTGGAATCGATACGGCTGTTTGATCCCGAAACACAGCGCACAGAGCAGTCGGTCGACCGGTTTTCGCTGCTCCCGGCTCGCGAATTCCCGCTGAACGATGACGGAATTGCTCAGTTCCGGGAGGCCTTCCGGGCCCGGTTCAACACCGACCCCCGGCATTGCTCGGTTTATCAGGATGTATCGGCCGGTCTGGCGCCCGCCGGCATTGAGTATTACCTGCCGCTGTTTTTCGGCGAATTGCCCACTCTGTTCGACTACCTGCCGGATCACTCCCTGATTCTGGTAGTGGGTGATGTGCGTGAAGAAATGCAGCATCTGCGCAGCGATATCGAGCAGCGCTATGAGAACCGGCGGCATGACCTCAGCCGGCCTGTTCTGCCACCCAACGACCTTTATCTGGGCGCCGACGAACTTGACCGGGCTCTTAAACAGTACCCGCGCATCGAATTTTACCCGGGCGAGGCCAGCGGTGCCGGCGCCCTGAACGCGCGCTTTTCGCAGCCGCGTTCCATGCCGATTGATCATCGCAGCCAACAACCGCTCAGGGCTGTCACCCGGTTTCTCTCTGAGCGCCAGGCAGGGGAACGCGTATTGTTCTGCGCGGAAACCCGGGGACGCCGGGAGAACCTTCTGGACCTGCTGAACGACCATGGCATACGCCCGGACCTGTTCGAGGACTGGCCGGAATTCGCCGCTGCGGATGCCCCGGTCGGCCTTGCTGTGGCTCCGCTCAGCCAGGGTGTGGTGCTCCCGGAAGCCGGACTGCACCTGATCAGCGAAACCCAGTTGTTCGGCGAGCAGACCGTTCGTGCGCGCCAGCAGACGCCGAGTCGCGATCTCGACAGTTCCGAGCTGGCCATACGAAATCTTGCGGAGCTGAAGTCCGGCCAGCCTGTGGTGCATCTCGAGCACGGTGTCGGGCGCTACCAGGGGCTTCAGACATTACCGGTTGACGGGCAGGAGCACGAGTTCCTGCAACTCGAATACGCCAATGAGGCGAAACTGTACGTTCCGGTGACCCATCTGCACCTGATCAGCCGTTATGCCGGTGGTGAGGACAGCCAGGTCCCGCTCCACCGGTTAGGCAGTGAGCGCTGGCAGAATGCCCGGCGCAAGGCCGCCGAGAAAATCCGGGATACCGCCGCTGAGCTGCTGGACGTGTACGCCCAGCGCGAGGCGCAGTCCGGGTTCGCGTTCCCAGCACCCGGTGAGGATTACCGTCGGTTCGCGGCAGAATTTCCGTTTGAGGAAACACCGGACCAGCGAGTGGCCATAAACGCTGTCGTGCAGGATATGATGCGACCGCAGCCAATGGACCGCCTGATCTGCGGTGACGTCGGCTTCGGCAAGACGGAAGTCGCAATGCGGGCGGCGTTTATTGCGGCGCATGCCGGCAAGCAGGTCGCGCTGCTGGTACCCACCACGCTGCTCGCGCAGCAGCATGCAGACAGTTTCACGGATCGCTTCGCCAACTGGCCGTTGCGCATTGAAGTACTCTCCCGATTCCGCACCGGCAAGGCCACTGAACGCGTTCTGGAGGGCCTGGAAAACGGCAAGGTCGACATTGTCGTAGCGACCCACAAGTTGCTGTCGCGGAACGTACGCTTTAAAGACCTCGGGCTGCTCATCGTTGACGAGGAGCACCGGTTCGGCGTGCAGCAGAAGGAAAAGATCAAGGCCATGCGCGCCAACGTCGATATTCTCGCGCTGACCGCGACCCCGATTCCGCGCACGCTGAACATGGCCATGTCGAGCATCCGGGACCTGTCGATTATTGCCACCCCGCCCGCGCGGCGGCTTTCTGTGAAGACCTTTGTCCGCGAGCGCGACGACGCCCTGGTCAAGGAATCGGTCTATCGGGAAATTCTTCGCGGCGGCCAGGTGTTTTTCCTGCATAACGAAGTCCGCGATATAGAGCGCATCGCCGACGAGGTAAAGGCAATGGTGCCGGAAGCCCGCGTCGCCATCGGTCACGGGCAGATGCGCGAACGTGAACTGGAAAAGGTCATGTCCGATGTCTACCACAAGCGCTATAACGTGCTGGTGTGTACGACGATTATCGAGACCGGTATCGATATACCCTCTGCCAATACGATCATTATCGACCGTGCCGACAAATTCGGTCTGGCTCAGTTACACCAGTTGCGCGGTCGCGTGGGCCGATCCCATCACCAGGCCTACGCCTACCTGCTGACACCGCCCTGGAAGGGGCTGTCAGCGGATGCCCAGAAGCGGCTGGAAGCCATCGCCGACGCACAGGACCTGGGCGCCGGGTTCATGCTGGCCACGCACGACATGGAAATCCGTGGTGCGGGTGAGCTGCTGGGTGAAGACCAGCACGGGCACATCGAATCCATCGGGTTTTCGCTCTATATGGAAATGCTGGAGGCGGCCGTTACCGCACTGAAGTCGGGGCGCGAACCGGATGTCAGCCTCGCTGACACCCACACCGTTGAAGCCAATCTGCACATCCCTGCCCTGATTCCTGCAGACTATATACCGGACATCAATACCCGTCTCACGCTGTACAAACGGATCGCCAGTGCCCGGGACGATGAGGAACTCAGACAACTGCGCGTGGAATTGATCGACCGATTCGGTCTGCTGCCGGATGCCCTGAAGAACCTGTTCGAGCTTACCCGACTTCGACATCGACTTGAGCACCTCGGCATTGATAAACTCACCATCAATGACCAGGGAGGCGCTCTCGAGTTTTCAGCCCGCACGCGGATCAACCCGATGACGGTGGTGAAATTGGTGCAGGAGAAGCCGGCGACCTATCAGATGCGCCGCAGTGACCGGCTGGCATTTTCCGAGCCGAGTGACACCGCCGAGTCCCGGTTCCGGCTCGCCGACCAGTTGCTTGATACGGTCGGGCGGGACGCCGACGCATGACGAGACCGGCGGGTACAGGAGCAGCGGCGTTCGGTAGCAGAGGCCAACCACAGCACAGGGGAAACCGCTTGATGCAAGCAGCGACAAGGGTGGCGTTACCGGTTCGTAAGTGTGCGAAGCTCGCCGTTCTGGCTGCGAGTCTGGTGCTGATAGCCGCCCTTCAGGCCGGTGCCCAGGAGAACCCGACGGCCGGAGGTACCGGGCAGGCGCAACCGGCAGAAAATCCGGGCGTGGAAGAGAATACCAATGTCGGGCGCTGGTACCAGGTTGAACTGATACTGTTCTCCCGCCGGGAAACGCCCGAAGTGACAGAGAACTGGCCACGATTTCCCGACCTGACATCCGTTGAGCAGGCGCGTCCGCTGTGGCAGCCGCCGACGAGGCTGGGCGAACTGCAGACGCCACTGCCGGCCGGATCACTCGAGCCCAGCGCGGCGACGCCGCTTCAGTGGCCATTGATCGACCCCGAAACCGGAACGGAAAAGCCCTTTGTGATTCTGCCGCAATCCGAATTGCAGTTGCGGGAAGAGGCAGCAGCGATCAACGATAACCGCAACCGCTCGGTGGTGTTGCACACCGGATGGAACATGCCGGTACAGGGAGAAGCGGACGCTGACTTTTTCCGACTGCACTCCGAACTCGACAGCACGCCCCGCCAGCGCACAATGCTCGATGGTACGTTGCGGGTATATGTGGGGCGCTTCCTGCACGTGGCAACACAACTGTATGCCACCGATTATCAGCTTGCGGAGGAGCCACTGCGCGTCTTTTTCGGCGACAGCTCGGGGCCCGAGCTCACCCCGGAACTTGCATCGGCTGATACCCGCTACGGGCCGTGGCGGCCGGAACTTCGACGGCCCGGCGCAGCCGACTCACTGGCCCCGCAGTGGGTACCCTCACAGAGTATACGGTTTACCGAAACCCGGCGCATGCGGAGCAATGAACTGCATTATCTGGACCACCCGAGGCTCGGGCTGGTCATCCGGTTCACCCCTTATGAACCCTATGACCCGTCAGCACCTGAGGAAGAGACTACAGACGACACCGAAACGGCGCCGGCAGATGATGCGGTCGGGGAAACCGCCGATCAGGGCTGAACGATCAAGCGCCTCGCATTACCTCGAGGACCGCTGGCTTCGACAAGGCATGCCACGCGTACTCTGAGGCCGAACGCCGGTCCTTGAGTGAGCGGCGAGCGAACGGTCTTTGGACTGTCAACGGTAGAACTGTGCAACCGCCTGCGCAATGACATCGCGCACGTCGACCATGCCCACGCTGAGCGTGGCCTGTATCTGCTTGAGTGTTATCACATCGGGGCTCTTGCCGGCAGCGGGGTTAACGACCAGCGCCAGCGAGGCATAGTTCAGCTTGAGCTCACGCGCCAGAACAGCTTCGGGCATGCCGGTCATACCGACAATATCGCAACCGTCACGCTCCATACGCCGGACTTCCGCCGCTGTTTCCAGGCGCGGCCCCTGCGTGACGCCGTATACTGCGCCGTCAACCAAAGATTTTCCGGCTTCCCGGGCGGCGCTGAGCACCAGGTCCCGCAGGTTCGTTGAATACGGGTAGGAGAGATCCACGTGCTTCACCGACCCCATGTCACCTTCATAAAAGGTATGCTCACGGCCCCAGGTGTAATCGATCAACTGGTCCGGCAGCGCCAGAGAGCGGTTCGGGATCCGGTCAATGCTGATACTGCCCACCGCATTCACCGCCAGCACATCGGTTGCATACAGTTTCTGCAGGGCCCAGAGGTTGGCACGGTAGTTCACCTGGTGCGGCGGAATGCGGTGCGGGTGTCCGTGCCGGGCAAGAAACAGCACCCGGTTCCCGCCCATGTCACCCTCCAGGATCGGCGCCGAGGTGCTGCCGTACGGCGTCTGGATATCGTGTGCGTTCAACACCTGCAACCGGCTGGGCTCGGTAAGGCCGGTGCCGCCGATAATGGCGATGGTCCTGGTCATAACTGTTTCTCCCTTTACAACAGTTGCTGAAAGTCCCCTGCCGAAGACGAATTACTCAATGAAGCATACCCGATTGCGGCCCGCGTTTTTTGCTTTGTACAGGGCTTCATCTGCACGCTTGATGATCGCATCAGGGGTATCATCGTGCCGCCGGACCGTCCAGCCGAGACTGATGGTTACTGATAACGTGTTCTCATTGCCGCTGTTGCCCCGATCCTGCCGGCCGCGACGATCATCTTCCGGCCGACCCGATTCCCGAACCACCAGCGGATACCCTGAAACCCGCTCGCGCAGAGCCTCCAACTGACGTTCAATTCGTTCCCGATGAGCATGGGAAAACACGAGCGTGAATTCCTCGCCGCCGTACCGAAAAGCCTGCAACCCCTTCTCACTGTGCAGCAGATGGCCCAGCAGCCGCAATACCTGGTCGCCGACATCATGCCCCCACTGGTCATTGAACGCCTTGAAATGGTCAACGTCCAGCATGACGACTGCCGCTTTACGCCCGAGGCGCTCGAGCCGGGCATTCAACGCCCGACGCTGCAGCAACCCGGTCAGATCATCAATATAAGCCAGATGAACCAGTTGAAATGCCAGCCCCAGCACCACAACACCGGCGGCCACCAGCGCCACCCAGCCGATAACCCGGGGTTGGTCGATGAACGCAGCGAGTATCAGTATCAGGGCCGAAAGCATTGCGTGTGTGCGGACTACCACATCACCGCGTCGCTCGACGATCAGGGCCAGCCAGACCACCGAGAGCGCAGCGGCTGCGAATACATGCAGCCAGGTCAGGTGAATGCCAGACACGACGCGTTGCATCGGGTTGCTCAGCAGGCCGGCCTCATTCGCCGCCGATGCCACCCAGGGCAGCCAGAAAAGGCCCAGACTGCCGAGCAGTACCAGAAGCCACGCTAGCCCCGCCAGCGAGGCAATAGCAGGCGGCGTTCGCAGTGCCAGAACAAGCAGCCACAGCAATGACAGGATAGGCAGAAACTGCACCATACTGGCCGCCTGTCCGAGGGTTACGGCGCCGAACAGCGCCTGGTGGACGAGGAACAGATGGGTTGCCAGAACAGCCAGTGCGAAGAGCCAGCGAGTCTGCCGCGTCAGAATACAGCCGAGGCCCGCTACCAGCAGTGCCAGCACAGCCGCGAGTGGAACCGGCAACCAGGCGAACCAGGCCGCACCCGGCCAGAATATCAGGGCGATCGCCAACAGAGCGACCGGCAGCCCGATGACGGCCGTCATGCGCGACCGGTGACCTCGTGGTAGGCCCACTCGATCCAGGGCATCAATGCCTCCACATCACTCGACTCAACGGTAGCGCCACACCAGATTCGCAGGCCTGCCGGTGCGTCGCGATACCCGTTGATGTCACGGGCCACACCCTCATCCGACAGTCGCTGTGCCACTGCGGCCACCTCATCATCGGACGCGTCCAGCGTCAGACAGACCGAGGTATTGGATCGCTGCGTTGGCTTGTTCGCCAGAAAACGAATCCAGTCATGACGTGCAACAAAGGCTTCGATAACCGCCAGATTGGCACGGGATCGCTCGATCAGCCCCGGCATTTCGCCGACCCGACGCGCCCACCCCAGCGCGTCCAGATAGTCCATGACACAGAGCATGGACGGCGTGTTGATCGTTGCGCCCCGGAATATGGACTCCTGAAGGCGGCCGTTTCGGGTAAGACGAAACAGCTTCGGCATGGGCCAGGGGGGCTCGTAGGATTCCAGGCGCTCGACCGCCCGCGGCGACAGAATCAGCACGCCGTGCGCTCCCTCGCCCCCGAGCACTTTCTGCCAGGAGAAGGTAGCGACGTCGATTTTTTCCCACGAGATCGGCATGGCGAATACCGCCGACGTGGCATCACAGATGGTGAGCCCGGCTCGGTCGTCCGGAATCCAGTCACCGTTGGGCACGCGGACACCGGACGTTGTGCCGTTCCAGGTAAACACCACATCGTGACTGAAATCGACGGTATCCAGGTCCGGCAGATAGCCATAATCGGCCGTCAAAGCCCGCACATCCGTCAGTTTCAACTGCTCGCGAATATCTGTCACCCAGCCCAGCCCGAATGATTCCCAGGCCAGGACATCCACCGGTCGCTGTCCCAGCAGCGACCACATGGCCAGTTCCATGGCACCGGTATCGGAGGCGGGAACAATGCCAACGCGGTAATCCTCAGGCAGGGCCAGCAGGCTGTGAGTCTCATCCACGGCGCGCTCCAGCAGCGCGGCGCCCTCGGGCGAACGGTGTGACCGCCCGAGGATGGAGAGATCCAGAGCGGCAACATCGTATTCCGGGTGCTTCCGGCACGGGCCGGAGGAAAAATTGGGATTGGCGGGACGGACCGTGGGTTTCATGGCTTCCTCTCAATGGCGGCGCCAACGCCGGAAAGTGGTGACCCCGGCGCGATTCGAACGCGCGACCTGCCGCTTAGGAGGCGGCTGCTCTATCCTGCTGAGCTACGGGGCCGGAGCTGCAAATCAGCGCGCATGATACGCGATGGCGCCATGGATTGACAGTCTTCACCGCCATCGCCCGGGGCTGGATCCGGCAATTTCTGATAGACTCCCCCGCCACTGTTTTGCCACGAAGAGAAGCCGCTATGCCAGCACTTGACCCCACTCTGTCGAACCGCCTGGACACACTGGGCGGCCCGGACACACTGGATGACATTGCCATTCACGGGGTGCTGGTTGCGGCTGCGCTTACCCCCACCGGCCCCTCCGACCGTGAACTGCTCACCGCGGTGCTGGGAGAAGACCTGTCGGAAGTGCCAGCTTCTGATCAGGCATCACTTGGCGCGTCACTTGTCGATACCGTGCATGCCATCGACATGACCCTGGCGGGCGACGATGACCTTGTGCTGCCGTTCCGGCCGACACTGAACTGGGAAGACAGTGCCATGCAGAGCTGGTGCGTAGGCTTCATGACCTGGTTTCTCGACCACGAGGCACGTTTCAACGTAGAGACGGAGCGCCTTGCAGAACTGCTGCTGCCCATTCAGACCGGGTCAGGGCTGTTCACTGACGAACCTGAGTTCCGACCGCTGTATGAAGACCAGGCACTGCTGGGAAGTCTGGTAGAGCAGATTCCCGACATTCTGGTCGACTTTTACCTGGCCTGTCGGGTGGAGTAGAGGGCACATCGATAAAGGGCACACCAATACACTGTTGCGCTAACCCTGGCCTGCAGAGCGCCGATGAATCACGCAACCATCATTGGCTGCCGCCTCGGCAGTCAGGCGAAGCTGGCGATTCTCCCGGCCACTCGTCGGGCGTATAGGCATGAATGGACAAAGCGTGTACTGGCCCGGCCAATTCGTCTTCCAGCAGGGCGTAGACAGCCCGGTGCCGTTTGATCGGCAACTGCCCCTCAAACCGGTGTGTTACCAGCGTGACCTTGAAATGCGACTCCGTTGCCGGCCCTGAATGTCGATGGCTTTCATTTTCGACCGTCAGTACGATTGGCTCCAGGGTCTCAAGTTTGGCTGTAATCTGTGTTTCGATACTCATAACATCACCCCGTCTGTCGAGCCGCCTTCAACGTTTCAATGTAGGTGTCCTGGATCAGGCGGGCATCGAAACCTGCACGATGCCGGTGTCCCTGGCCGTCCGACGCGAGACGGTCACGGGTATTGTGCCAGAGCACCAGCTGCGGCTCGGTGAGAATCCGGGCCAGGGTTTCCAGTTGAAATGCCTGGGTAACCCCGGCGTAGTAGTAAAGCAGCGCGAGCCAGCCGCTGTCCACGCCCCAGCCGTCCGAGTAAACCACCTGGCCTTCGAGCATCTGGTTGAGCTGCCGGGCGACCTCCCGGGGCGGGAACCCTTTTTCCTCAAGCAGCGTACGCGACAACCCGTGCAGCGCTTCGGCCTCCTCGCTCCAGTGCGTCCAGTCCTCATGCGGCGCAATAAGGTAACTGGTCACACTGCGGTCCGGCAGCGCCACGCCAATTTCGATCGGGTAACTGCCCCGCCCGAAGCCGGAGGCTTCAATGTCGAGTATGGGGGGTATCCGCACCCGTCTTCTCCTCACCTGCAGAGGCTCTCATAGTGGAGTGGGGGCCCGGTCAGATCAACCCCATATGCGCCATAAAACCCTGCCGGGAGACTTCGCCCTGAAGCGTTCGGTCAGGGCGTCGCTGGCCGCTCTCGTCGAACACCAGAACCGATGGCGGGCCGAACAGCCCGTATTGGTCCAGCCAGGCCTGGTGGGCGTCACTGAACCGGGTGATATCCAGTTGCAGCCACCGATGATCATCGAGAGCCGCCTGCACCTCCCGATGCTGGTAAATTTCGCGTTCCATTCGCCGACAGGACACACACCACTCTGCTGTGAGATCAAGCAGAACCGGTTCGCCGGCACCGGCTGCGTCGGCCAGCCAGCGGTTCAGCTCAGCGACGTCCGCCGTAACTGAAAACGGCGTTTCCGATTCCGCTTCCCGGTCGGAAAAAGCGGCCAGCGGTCGCAGTGGATCGCTCTGCCCCTGCAGGCTCCCGGTGATCGCAATGGCGCCGTAGAGCGCGAGCAGGGCCGCCACCGAACGGGTGGGCCACACCGATGCCTCTGGTCGCTCCCGCACGGCTCGCCGGGCCCGGTCCAGTTGCCAGCCACCATAACCCAGTGCCATCAGTCCGTAGAGGCCCAATGCGATGGGTTCCGGAACCCAACGCCCCAATAGCCAGATCGCGACCGCAAGTAACAGCACGCCGAAGAACACCTTCACCTGAACCATCCAGGAGCCGCTTCGCGGTAACCAGCGGGCACCCCCAACCGCGATAACGAGCAACGGCAGACCCATGCCCATACCGAGCGCGAAGAGCGCGAGAAAACCGAGCACGGTATTGCCGGTCGCGGAAATGTAGATCAGCGCACCGGCGAGCGGTGCGGTAATACAGGGGGATACAACGAGCGCTGAGAGGGCACCCATCCCGAGCGCGCTTCCCGGTCTGCCCTGTTGCAGGCGGTTCTGCAGAGCTATGATGCGGCTCTGCAGCGGACCCGGTGTCTGCAATGTGAACACGCCGAATATGGCCAATGCCAGCACGGCAAACAGAATCGCAAATACCGACAGCAGCCAGGGTTGCTGCAGCGCCGCCTGGATGTTGCCCGCCGCCCCGAGACTTGCCACCACGGCGCCGGCCGAAGCGTACGTCAGTGACATCCCGAGAACATAGCTCAGCGCGACGACAAAGGCGCGCCCGGTACTGGGACGGTTCTCACCGAGCACCAGAGCGCTGGCTATGGGTATCATGGGCAGCACACAGGGTGTGAATATCAGGCCAATGCCCAGCAACAGAAATACGCCGGCCGCGAGGGCCGGGTGGGCTGCTGCCAGGAACTCGGCAAGGCCGTTACCGCTGTAGCCGCTGAACCAGCTTACGGACCCGCCACTGCCTCCCGAACCGGCGCCGGCAGGTGCGGCTCCGGGAGCACCCGTCACCTCAGACTGACCACCAGACGGGTCAAAAGTAACCTCCCGGGTCTGGGGCGGATAGCACAGGCCGGCTTCTGCACACCCCTGATAGGTCACGCGAAAAGCGACCGGTTCGTCAGATGCCACAGGCACCCGCACCGTGAGGTAGTCGTAGTAAACGGCCAGTCGCTCATCGAAGGTCGGGTCGTAGCGAATGACATCATGATTCGACAGCGCCACCGGCCCCCAGGATGGCGCACCGGCCGCCGGATCGACAGGTTCAACGGCGGTGACGTCCCGGTACATGTAGTGCTCAGGTTCAATCACCCAATCCAGAACCAGCTCAGAACCCGTGCTGTACGCGGTCAGCTCAAGCGCTTCATCGACCGGCAGAAAATCCTGGCCGGACGCCGGAACAGAAGCCAGGATCAGCCCCGCCAACACGGCGCTGCTGGTAATGCATCGGCGCAGCAGAGACATCAGATAAGCCATCTACAGGGACTCGGTGATCAAGGTAGTCGCGCATCCTAACAAATTGTACCATTCGCTCCGGTTTACATACTGTAAAGACAGGGCGGCATCATGGCATTTTTACGGCAACAGGAGCCAGCTGTGCAGGACCTCGGTCGACTGCGCGACCTCCTGCAGGGTATTGCTGCCGAACAGGGCACGGTGCCGTATCAGGGAATACTCCGAATGTTCGA
This sequence comes from Natronospirillum sp., assembly GCA_965602035.1. Taxonomy (GTDB): domain Bacteria; phylum Pseudomonadota; class Gammaproteobacteria; order Pseudomonadales; family Natronospirillaceae; genus Natronospirillum. The sequence continues at coordinate 1,119,313 of OZ271919.1, forward strand.
CCTGCCCTCGCCGGCGCTGCGCAAACTCGCACAGGGGCTGGAGATTCTGCAATGGCAGGATGCAGTGCTCGGCCGACCGGCACTCACCTCTGTGGTCGTGCAGAAAAACGCACCATACCCCCGCGCCGGCTTTTTCCGGACGGCGCGGGCGCTCGGACAATACGACGGACCCGACACTGGCACTCAGGCGCAGATGTGGCACCAGCACCAGCTGGAACAGGTCTGGGCACATTACGGTGCCGGCACTCCCGATTAAGCGCGGCTATTGAAAACCAACCCCGAAAGTGGCTACCTTAAACGATTAAGAAGATGGCTGCTCTCCGGGAAACGGAACCTCCGCATCCCCTACTCATGCCACAACTGACACACAGACCAACAACGGAAGTCCAGGACCATGTCACATGAAAACACCGTCTGCGCCATCAACCAGACCGCTGCCGATGCACTGGCCGGTTGGCGCCAGCAAGTCGACCAGGGGGCACTGACGCCATTCGCCGGCGCCCAGCAGATCGTTCGTCGGCTGGGTGCCCAGTTCAATTCCGATGGCGACTGTGAGATCGGCTTCTGGTACCCCGGCATTCCGGACCATGCCGGGCCGGACGACCTTTACCTCGAGGTCATCACTCCGAGTGAACCCCTGGATTTCAGAACCGATCGGCAATCGCTCGCCGTGACGGTCGAACAGGTCCCCGTCGTCCAGGATGGCGATTTCATCTGGACAGTTGTGCGCAACATGCGCCCGGGCAAGCGGGACCAGGCCGGCAGCTTCTACTGGCTGCGCTACCGCGACCACAATGGGGATTGGCAGACAGTTCGCGACCCGCTGGCGCATTCGCTGCCGTTCGGTGCGTCTTCTCCAGCCGAAGCCTATGATCTGGGCCAGTTACATGACGGGCGTTCCGATCTGGATTATTTCGAGCGTCTCGACGGTACGGAGGGATCTGATGGCCTGATCACCCAAACCGCGCCGGCCAACATTCTTCAATTGCATCCGGGCACGTCAACCGGCCCGGGGACACTGGAAGCGCTGGCAGCACAATTCGGCGCCATCGCAGAGAAACAGCGCCGCAATGAGCCGCTGACGCCGGCTGAACAGTGCTATATCGGCTACGACGCGGTGCAGCTGATGCCGCTTGAACCGACCATAGAGTTTGAAGCCGGAACCGACTTCTGGCACCTCGATCGCGACCAGAGCACGCTTACCCTGCACACGCCGGACATGACCAACTGGGGTTACGACGTCATGACGCTGGGCTCACCAGCGGTTGCCACCACAGTGCTGGGTTCCGGTCGGCCTGACGAATTGGTGGACCTTATCAGTACGTTGCACACAATGCCGGAGCAGCCGATGCGCGTGATATTCGACATCGTGTACGGCCACACCGACAACCAGACACCGGCCTACATGAACGACATCTATTTTTCCGGCGACAATATGTACGGCAAGAACCTCAACTATCGACACCCCATGGTGCGCGCGACGCTGCTCGAAATGCAGCGCCGCAAGAGCAACTTCGGGGTCGATGGTCTGCGGGTTGATGGCGCACAGGATTTCAAGATCTGGGACCCGGTTGCCGAACAGCTCTACCACGATGACGAATATCTCCAGTTGATGAGTGACTTGCCGGTAGAGGTCGGCACCGCACGCTATCGCCCCTGGATGATTTTCGAAGACGGGCGACCCTGGCCACGAGACGACTGGGAACTGGCATCGACCTACCGGGAAGTCACGCGTCAGCAGCCGGACGTCGCGCAATGGGGGCCGCTGACCTTCGCGCACAACACGCCGTACCTGTTTACGTTCTGGCTCAGCAAATGGTGGCGGATCCGGGAAATTGCCGAAGTGGGGTCGCACTGGATCACCGGATGTGCCAACCACGATACCCTGCGGCGCGGCACTCAGGTGGGCCCTGCCGAGCGCATCAACACATATCTGGGCGCTACACTGCCGGACATTTTCCGCAAGGCCTACGATAATCCGGCGGCGCACCTGCTGGATTACATCATGATGCCAGGCATCCCGATGGAATTCATTAACGCCAATGTGCGCGCTCCCTGGAGTTTCATGCGCAATATCGACGACCGGTACGGGGTCAAGGTGATGGCGGAGGAAGCCCATTTCACCGAGTGGGCGATCAGGGATAACGACTACGAACAGCCCGTGCACTTCGAACGCCTCAAGGCCCGGGGCTTCCGGAGCCGGCAACAACTGCAGGGATTTCTGGAATCATTGCTGGCCTTCGTTGAGGTCACCGATTACGACCTGGGTGCCATGGTCCGGCTGCTGGCGACGACGGAGGACGATTACGCCACCCTTGCACCGGATGTGACAACACTGAAGGGTATCGCCCGGGACTGGATGGACGACGTACACGACTACTGCAATGTGCAGCACTGGACAGACCGCCTCGATGCCGACAGCCGGCAGTGGTTTCTTGAGGTGCGCAACTTCCGCCGGCAGCACCCGTCGCTGCGCGACAACCTGGGGCCCGATGACTATTTCGACTACCTGCACCCCAGTGAGGGTGCCGTGGTGTTTGTCGGTCGGCGCCGGCTCCGGGACAGCGGGACAGAATTGCTGTTTATCGCCAACATGGCCGGCGCGCCCCGGGAGCTGACCCCGTGCGAACTGGACATTCCGGGACTGTCCGGTGATGATTGGCAGGTGCTGTTCAGGACTCAGGGGCTTTCTCATGCCGATTTCACGATGCCGCTCTATCTCAACGACAGTGAAGGCGTGGTATTCCAGCGCGCGGTCGGGTAGCCCCCCACTGCTGCTGGTCCTGCTGGCTCCGCTGGTGGCGGCACAGACGCTGCCGGAGCAGACGATGATGGTCGGCGATCGTGAAATTACAGTCGAAGTGGCCGCCACCCCCGAAACGCGGTCACGTGGCCTGATGTACCGGTCATCAATGCCGGCCGACGCCGGCATGCTCTTCGTTTACGACGACGAGGCACAACGCTGTTTCTGGATGCGTAACACGCTGATTCCGCTGTCACTGGCGTATGTCGATGCCAGTGGTGAAATCCGGCAGATTCTGGACATGCAGCCGCTGACCGAAACCACGCACTGCTCGAAAGAAGGCGCACAGTACGCGCTTGAAATGAATCAGGGGTGGTTCGAGCGCCATGGCATCAGCCCCGGCGACACGCTGGGCCCCCTGCCCTGAGGCCGCAGCAAGTGCCCGGCACCGCTTACGATCGGGGCAGGGTAACCCCGCGCTGGCCCATGTATTTGCCGGCACGGTCCCGATAGGATACGGCACAGACCTCGTCCGACTGGAAGAACAGCATCTGGGCCACGCCCTCATTGGCATAGATGCGCGCCGGAAGATTCGTGGTATTGGAGAATTCCAGCGTGACGTGGCCTTCCCACTCGGGTTCGAGCGGCGTGACATTCACGATAATGCCGCAACGGGCATAGGTGGACTTGCCCAGACAGACTGTCAGAACATCGCGCGGGATCCGGAAGTACTCAACCGTCCGTGCCAGCGCAAATGAATTGGGCGGGATCACACAGGCCGGCCCTTTGACGTCAACGAAACTGCGCTCGTCGAAGTGTTTGGGGTCAACAATGGCCGAGTGGATGTTGGTGAACACCTTGAATTCATCAGCACACCGGACATCATAGCCATAACTGGACGTACCGTAGGAAATCAGTTTGTTGCCCTCGTCGTCTTTCCTGACCTGATCGGGCTCATAGGGCTCGATCATCTGCTGCCTGACTGCCATCCGGCGAATCCAGTGGTCCGATTTGATGCTCATTTCTGGTTCCTCAGTCGTCGGTAATGCTGATTGAGGGAATGTCCGCAGACCCCGCGTTCAGCTCGGCCACGTTGGCCATGGTACGCCGCGCCATCCACTGATAGCGGCCGGCCATGTCAGAATCCGGATCAGCTACCACCGTGGGCTTGCCGCCGTCTGTCTGCTCGCGAATGGACAGGTGCAATGGCATGCTCGCCAGCACATCGACATCATAGTCGCGTGCCAGCCGGTCACCGCCACCGGTGCCGAAAATGGCTTCCTCGTGGCCGCACCGCGAGCACACATGGGTTGCCATGTTCTCTACGACGCCCAGCACCGGGATTCTGACCTTGCGGAACATCTCGATACCACGCTGTCCGTCGAGCAGAGCGATATCCTGCGGCGTCGTCACGATCACCGCGCCCGTGGCCGGCACTTTCTGGGCGAACGTCAACTGAATATCGCCGGTGCCCGGTGGCATGTCGACCACCAGATAGTCCAGGTTATCCCACAGGGTCTGATTCAACATCTGTTGCAGCGCTCCGCTGACCATGGGGCCGCGCCAGGCCAGAGGCGTCTTGTCGCCGGCGATGAACGCCATCGACATAACCTGCACACCGTGTGCGTCAAACGGCACAAACCATTTGCCATCGCGGGTTTCCGGTTTGGTGCCGGCCGGAATACCCAGCATCATGCCCTGGCTGGGCCCGTAGATATCCGCATCCAGCACCCCGACACGCGCACCCTCACGCGCCATCGCCAGCGCCAGGTTAGCGGCCGTGGTCGACTTTCCGACGCCCCCCTTGCCGCTGGCCACGGCAATGATGTTTTTTACGGTAGACAGGGCCTCTGCTTTTACCGCCGATTTCTGACGCACCACCTGCCACCGCACGTCGACATCGATCGGGCCGTCAAACACCTCCTCCAGCGCCGCCTGCACAGTAGCTGCCAGGCCGTTGGCAAACTGCCTCAACGGGTAACCCAGCTCAAGGACCACGGTCAGTCGGCCATCCTCTTCATGGAATGAGTGAAGATCCTGCGAGCTCAGCGGACGACGGGTATGTGGATCCGTAACACGGCTGAGCGCCCGGGACAGGGATTCACGGTTTACCGTTGCTGCAGACAAGGCTGCCTCCTGATCAACTGCGCGGTGTGTGGCGGGCGATTATACGGTGCCGGGCCGTGGTGTCACAATCATCTCGGCGAATGCCGCGTGGCTGGCATTTCCGCGGGCAGCACTTTACCATACGCGGTCCTGAAAGTTTCCAACCGAATGGCGATCATGACAGAGCAGAACGCGCGCAAGATACTCGTTACCAGTGCCCTACCCTATGCCAACGGCCCGATCCACCTGGGGCATATGCTGGAGCACATCCAGACGGATATCTGGGTACGGTTTCAGCGGTCCCGGGGGCACCTTTGTATTTCCGTCTGTGCCGACGATACGCACGGTACGCCAGTCATGCTGCGCGCGGAAAAAGAAGGGATCTCTGCAGAATCCCTGATCGAGCGTATGCGCTCAGAGCACTGGCAGGATTTTCAGGACTTCCTGATCAGTTACGACAACTACTACAGCACCCATTCCGAGGAAAACCGCTACTTCAGCGAGCTCATTTACGGCCGCTGTCGCGACAACGGGCATATCGCCACGCGGACGATACGCCAGATGTATGACCCGGAACGCAGCATGTTCCTGTCGGACCGGTTCATAAAGGGCACCTGCCCGAAATGCGGCGCTGAGGACCAGAACGGCGACAACTGTGAGGTATGTGGCGCCACCTATGAGCCGAACGAGCTGATCAACCCGCGCTCGGCGCTGTCTGGCGCCACGCCGGAAGAGCGGGAATCCGAGCATTACTTTTTCACCTTGCCGGACTTTCAGGACATGCTGACCGAATGGACGCGCAGCGGCACACTGCAGCCGGCCATCGCCAACAAGCTGGCAGAATGGCTGGACGCCGGTCTGCAGGAGTGGGACATCAGCCGTGATGCGCCCTATTTCGGGTTCGAGATTCCGGACGCGCCGGGCAAGTATTTCTATGTATGGCTGGACGCCCCCATCGGCTATATGTCGAGCTTCCGGAATCTGGTTGATCGCCGCCCCGACCTGGATTTCGATACGTTCTGGCACAAGGACAGCACGGCGGAGCTGTACCATTTCATTGGCAAGGACATCGTGAATTTCCACGCCCTGTTCTGGCCGGCCATGTTGCACGACGCCGGTTTCCGGCGGCCCACCGGTGTGTTCGCCCACGGCTATGTGACCGTGAACGGCGAAAAGATGTCCAAGTCCCGCGGCACTTTCATCATGGCGCGCACCTACCTCGAACATCTGTCGCCCGAGTACCTGCGTTATTACTACGCCGCCAAGCTCAGCAGCCGGGTGGAAGACATTGATCTCAATCTTGAGGACTTTGTGCAGCGCGTCAATTCTGACCTGGTGGGCAAGGTGGTCAATATCGCCAGCCGCAGTGCCGGTTTCATCAAGAAGCAGGGGGGCGTGCTGGCTTCCGAACTCCCGGACCCGACCCTCTACGATGAATTCGTCCAGGCCGGAGAAAACATTGCCGCCCAGTTCGAGGCGCGCGAATACAGCAAGGCCATTCGCCAGATCATGGACCTCGCTGATCGCGCCAATGAATACATTCAGCAACACGCGCCCTGGGTGCTGGCCAAGGAGCCGGGTAATGAACGTGAAATCCTCGCGGTCTGCACCCAGGCCATTAACCTTTTCCGGGTGCTGGTCACCTGGCTACAGCCGGTTTTGCCGGACATGGCGCAACGCGCCGCAGATTTTCTGCAGGTGGACGACCTGCAGTGGGCCGCCGTAAGGGCGCCCCTGCTCAATCATCGAATCCGCAAATTCAAGCCGCTGTTGACGCGCCTGGATCCGGACGACATCGCGGCCATGGTCGAGGCAAGCAAATCCGACGACGCAGCAGCCCGCGCTGCCGGACAGCCGGCAGCCGATGCCTCTGCACCGGCCCGGGCCACCGGCGCTGCAAAAGACCGGGAGACCAGGGACAACTCATCCCCCTCCACTATCGGCATTGATGACTTTGCCCGGGTCGACCTCCGGGTAGCCCGGGTCACCGGCGCCGATGAGGTCGAGGGTGCCGACAAGCTGGTACGGCTGGAACTCGATGTCGGAGACGAAGGGCGTCGCCAGGTGTTCGCAGGTATCAAGGCGCACTATCAGCCATCGGATCTCGTCGGTCGCAACGTGGTTCTGGTCGCCAACCTGGCACCGCGAAAAATGCGCTTCGGTGTGAGTGAAGGCATGGTACTGGCGGCCGGCGGTGACAGTGGTCTGTGGGTTCTGGAACCGCATGAGGATGTGCCACCGGGAACGCGGATCAGTTGAAGACTCGCTGGCTGCCTATATTGTTATTTCGATTCGTTATTAAAATTGACTGCAATCGAATTGAAACTATATAAACCTTTGCGATAATTCGCCCACAGTTAACGAATCGGGAGCGCGGTTGAACCTTACACCCGCCGGCTCCCTCCAATGCGGACTCCGAGAGCCCAGATGGCTGATTACGCGCTGCTCCTGCTCAGTACGGTACTGGTCAACAACTTTGTTCTGGTTCAGTTTCTGGGCCTGTGCCCGTTCATGGGGGTATCCAACAAGCTGGAAACAGCCATGGGGATGTCGTTCGCGACGACCTTCGTGCTGACGCTGGCCTCGGTATTCAGCTACCTGGTCTACAATCTGGTGCTGGTACCGCTGAACGTGACGTTTCTGCAGACCATCAGTTTTATTCTGGTGATCGCCGGTGTGGTTCAGTTCACCGAAATCGTCGTTCGCAAGACCAGCCCGCTCCTCTACAAAGTGCTGGGCATATTCCTGCCGCTGATCACCACGAATTGCGCGGTATTGGGTGTCGCACTTCTCAATATCCAGCGCGAAAACAGTTTTGTAGAGTCACTTCTGTACGGTTTCGGGGCCGCTGTGGGCTTTTCTCTGGTACTGGTACTGTTCGCAGCACTCCGGGAGCGCATCAATGTTGCCGACGTCCCGAAGCCGTTTCGTGGCTCTGCCATAGGTATGGTCACCGCCGGATTAATGTCGCTCGCTTTCATGGGCTTTACCGGTCTGGTGACGTTATGAATCGGTTCGACGAACAAAACGGGGCAATGCGATCATGATTATTCTGTGGTCAATTATTGCGCTCGCGGCGCTCGCCATTGCCTTCGGCGCCCTGCTCGGGTTCGCCTCGGAGCGATTTCGCCCTGAAGGCAACCCTATTGTTGACCAGATCGATGACATACTGCCACAGACCCAGTGCGGCCAGTGCGGTTACCCCGGGTGCCGGCCCTACGCCGAAGCCATTGCCAATGGGGATCGTATCAACAAGTGCCCGCCCGGCGGTGAGAGTACCATCCATGAATTGGCGGATCTGCTCGACACTGAGCCCCTGCCGCTGGATGGTGAGCATGGCGAAGAGAAGCCACGCCAGGTAGCCATTATTCGGGAAGACGAGTGCATTGGTTGCACGAAATGCATTCAGGCCTGCCCGGTGGACGCCATACTGGGCGCTGCCAAACAGATGCATACGGTCATAGAAAGCGAATGCACCGGGTGCGACCTCTGTGTGGAACCCTGCCCCGTCGACTGTATTGATATGGTAGAGGTCGCCACCACCGTCGATAACTGGCACTGGGATCAACCGGCGCCCGACTACGGCATCATCGCCTCGGATCGCTCGCCCTCGAACCGGGAGGCTGCATGAACCTGATCAGTTGGATGAAAGGGACGCGCCACACACACAGCGACGATTTTCCGGGTGGCATATTTCCGCCCGACCGGAAGGCCGAAAGCCTGGTTCAACCGCTGGACCATGCGCCGCTGGCACCCTGTTACATCCTGCCGCTGAACCAGCATATCGGCAATCCGGCCGTGCCGGTGGTGAGCGCCGGGAGCCGGGTTCGAACCGGTGATCTGCTCGCCGATGCATCAGGCGTTATCAGTGCGTCGGTCCATGCGCCCACCTCGGGAACCGTGGTCGGCATTGAAGATCGAGCGGTCGCCCACCCGTCCGGTCTCACAACCCCCTGCATTGTGCTGGAGACAGACTACCGCGATGACTGGCGAGACAGCGACCCGTGGCCGGATTTCCGGGCTCACCGTCATGCCGATATTCTGCAGCGCATTCAACAGGCCGGGCTGACCGGGCTCGGTGGCGCCAGCTTTCCCACTGCGGCCAAGCTCGCATCGGACCGAGAGCATGTCACGACGCTGATCGTGAACGGCGCGGAATGCGAGCCCTACATCACCGCGGACCAGAGCCTGATGCGGGAACACCCGGGCCGCATCTTTGAAGGCATCGAGGTTGTCGACGAGCTGTACCGGTTTGATGCGATTCTGGTCGGTATCGAGGACAACAAGCCGGACGCCATTGAGGCAATGCGCGCCGCCATACCGGCATCGCTGGCCGACCGCGTGGCCATTCGAACCTTCCCGGCCAAATACCCCTCGGGCGGCGAAAAACAGTTGATTCAGCGGCTGACCGGCCTTGAAGTGCCCAGCGGCGGTCTTCCCGGAGACCTCGGCCTGCTCTGCCACAACGTGGGTACATTGGCGGCCATTGCGGATGCCGTGGTGCGTGACCAGCCCCTGATCGACCGGGTGGTCACGGTCACTGGACAAGCCATACCCCGCCCCGGCACCTATCGTGTCCGGCTCGGGACACCGATGTCTTTCCTGCTTGAATACTGCGGTGCGCAGGCCGGGTCACTCGAGCGGGTCATTATGGGCGGGCCCATGATGGGCTTTGCGCTGGATACCCTCGACGCCCCGGTAGTGAAGGCAACGAATTGCCTGCTGGCGCCCACCGAAGCGGAACTGCCATCACCGGAACCCGCACAGCCGTGTATTCGCTGCGGACTCTGCGAACAGGCGTGCCCCGTTGGCCTTCTGCCGCAGCAACTGATGTGGTTTGCACAGGCGCATGAATGGGAAAAGGCGGACGGCCACCACCTGTTCGACTGCATTGAATGCGGCGCCTGTGCTTATGTCTGCCCCAGCCACATTCCACTGGTTCAGTACTATCGGTTCGCCAAGGGCACAATCCGGGCAGAACAGGCTGCACATGAACAGGCGGAACGGGCGCGCCAGCGGTTTGAAGCGCGTCAGGCCCGTCTGGAACAGGAACAGGCGGAGAAAGAAGCACGCCGCAAGGCACGTGCAGAAGCCGCCAAAGCCCGCAAGGAAAAAGCACCAACCGCCGGAACGGGTCCGGAACGCACCTCTGACTCGCCGCATGACCCACTGCGTGCTCGTCTGGAAAAGGCAGAGGCCAAGCTCGCGGAGGCACCCGAAGCGCACCGGAAGGCAATGGAAACGACCGTCCGCAAACTGCGTGAACAGTTGGCTGCCAGAGACCGTGAGCCTGCACAGTCAGCAAACTCGTCGAATGAGCGGTCGGGCTCATGATCACACCATCGTCGCCACACGTTCAGCGAACCACCTCCGTTCAGCAGGTCATGCTGACCGTCTGGGCAGCTACCCTGCCCGGGTTTTTCGCCCTGATTCATTTTTTCGGCTGGGGCTACCTGATCAATGCGATCATTGCCACGGTTACCGCCCTGGTCTGTGAGGCGATTGTACTGCGTCTGCGCCAACGGCCGGTGACACGTTTTCTGAGCGATGGCAGTGCCCTAGTGACCGCCTGGCTGCTCGCGCTGTCACTGCCGCCACTCGCACCCTGGTGGATACCGGTGGTTGGAACCGTCGCGGCCATCGTGTTTGCCAAGCACCTCTACGGAGGGGTCGGCAATAACCCGTTCAATCCTGCCATGGTGGGCTACGCACTGTTGCTTATTTCTTTTCCGGTCGCCATGACCACGCGTTGGGCCGCCCCGGAAGCACTGCTGGCAGACGGGCACAGCATTGGCTCAACACTTCAGGCCATATTCGCCGGCTTGCCAACCGGCAGCGATGCGATCGATGCCATTACCATGGCCACGCCGCTGGACAGCTACAAGACGTCGATAAATGGCGCTCTGGCCACGGAAGTACGGGCCGATCCGGTGTTCAGCCGGGGCTGGCAGGCCTATGGCTGGGAGTGGGTCAGCATCTGGTACCTTGTTGGCGGCCTGTTTCTGTTATGGCGGCGTGTCATTACCTGGCACACACCCGTGGCGGTACTGAGCGGGCTTGCCCTGTGTGCGCTGCTGTTCAGTTGGAACGCCGATCTGCGCGTACCGTTCATGTTGCACATGGTCGGTGGTGCCACCATGCTGGGGGCCTTCTTCATTGCCACTGACCCGGTCTCTTCAGCCACCAGTAATCGCGGCAAGCTGGTGTATGGTGCGGGTATCGGCGTGCTGATCTACGTCATAAGAACCTGGGGCAGTTACCCGGATGCGGTCGCCTTCGCGGTACTGCTCATGAATTTTGCGGCGCCGCTTATCGACCACTACACCCGGCCACGGGTATACGGCGAGACCGGACGGAGCTGACCATGCTGATTCGAGCCATGTACCGCAACAGCATTGGTCTTGGACTCTTTGCCGTGTTTACGGCGGGCCTGATAGCACTGAGCTATGCGCTGACCCGGGAGCGCGCGGCCGACAATGCGGCGGCCTACGCCGCACGCACCCTGTATGAACTCGTGCCCGAGCACCTGTATGACCGACCACTGGAGCAACAGACTGTGTCACTGCCGGCCGAACAGGCCGCTACCCTGGGCTACAATGAGCCGCAGACCGCTTTTCAGGCTATCGTCGGGCAGCGGGTCACAGCCGTTGTGGTGCCGGTGCGTTCCAGCGAGGGTTACAGTGGCAATATCGACCTGCTTGCCGCCATTGACGACAGCGGTACCCTACTTGCTGCACGGGTTGTGGCTCACCAGGAGACACCCGGGCTCGGCGACGGCATAGAGGCCGACCGCAGCACCTGGATACTGCAGTTCGAGGGCCGTTCGCTGGCAATGCCGGAACCGGAGAACTGGGTAGTGCAGAAGGACGGCGGCGCGTTCGACCAGCTCACCGGGGCCACCATTACCTCACGGGCGGTGATCGAGGCGCTGCAGCGGAGCCTGACCTTTTTCGCCGATCATCGCGACACGTTGCTGCAACCAACGGACGATTTACGGACAGGAGTAACAACGGATGGCTGACCGCCCCGGTACGCTGATAGCCAATGGGCTCTGGCACAATAACGCGGCGCTGGTGCAGTTACTGGGTCTGTGCCCGCTGTTGGCCGTATCCGGAACGGTGGTCAACGCGCTTGGGCTCGGTCTGGTGACACTGCTGGTGCTGACCAGCTCCAATCTCATTGTTTCCCTGCTGCGACACTTTGTTGCCGACACGGTTCGTTTGCCAGCCTTCGTCATGATCATCGCATCGCTGGTCACCTGCGCTGAACTGATCATGCGGGCCTACACTTATGAGCTGTACCAGATTCTGGGTATCTTTATTCCACTCATCGTTACCAACTGTGCCATTCTAGGCCGGGCCGACGGCTTTGCGCGCAAGAACGCACCGCCGGCCGCTTTACTCGACGGCTTCATGATGGGCCTCGGCTTCGCAGCGGTCCTTGTGGTCCTCGGCGGTCTGCGGGAACTGATCGGCCAGGGCACGCTGTTCAACAACATGCACCTGCTGTTCGGCGAAGCAGCCCGACACTGGACATGGCAGCCGTTTCCGGATTATCCGCAGTTTCTGTTTGCGGTGCTCCCGCCGGGGGCATTTGTGCTGACAGGTCTGTTGATTGCACTGAAGAATACGATTGACGAAGCCGCCGCGGCGCGCCGGCGCAGAGAACCTGTGGTTCGTGGCAGTAAACGGGTGCGGGTCACCGGCAAGATTTCCTGAGGCAGCGGGTATGAACAAAGTCAAGCGATATCAGATCTTCGCGCGATTACGCCAGGAAAACCCGTCTCCCCAGACAGAACTGGCGTATACCAGCACATTCGAACTCCTGATTGCCGTGATTCTGTCTGCTCAGGCCACCGATGTCGGGGTCAACAAGGCGACCCGCCGGCTGTTCCCTGTTGCGAACACACCACAGGCCATTCTGGACCTGGGCCTGGATGGCCTGAAAGCCCATATCCGAACCATCGGGCTGTACAACAGCAAGGCCGAAAATATCATGAAGACCTGCCGGGCCCTGGTCGACGAACACGGCGGCGAGGTGCCGGGTGACCGTACCGCCCTCGAAAAACTGCCGGGCGTGGGCCGAAAAACGGCGAATGTGGTGCTTAATACCGCGTTCCGGCAGCCGGTTATGGCGGTGGATACCCATATTTTCCGGGTGGCCAACCGAACCCGCATTGCGCCCGGCAAAACCGTGCGTGAGGTTGAGGACCGCCTGATGCGGTGGACCCCGAAGGAATTCCTGCTGGATGCCCACCACTGGCTGATTCTACACGGGCGCTACACCTGTCTGGCCCGCAAACCACGATGTGGCAGCTGCATCATTGAGGACCTGTGCGAGTTCCGCGAGAAAACCTCAGACTGAACCGTCATGAGGGGGTGTTGCCTCTGACCACTGTCAGCAGCTCTGCCACGACCAGACCGGTCATACCCCATATTGTCCAGCTCTGATAGTCGTAGAAAGGAATCTGAACGCTCTGGCCGTGTCGATCATACTCGCGGTAGCGAGGTGTCTGCCCCAACAGGTCCGACACCGGCACCCAGAACAGTTCGTCCACCTCATCCGGTGAAGCGCGCAGGTCCGGCTTTTCGGGCAGCATGCTGACATAGGGCATGACCGGAATACCCGAGCGCGCACGCAATGGCGACAGTTCTCCCAGAAACTCGGGCTCGACTCTGAGCCCTGTTTCCTCCCGCGTCTCCCGCAAAGCGGTTTGATACAAGGAAAGGTCCTCAGGCTCTCTGTTGCCACCCGGCAAAGACACTTCACCCGGATGGCTTTTGAGATGCCTGGCGCGCAGGGTAAACAACAGCTCTGTGCCCTGATCACCGGGCGCCAGCAAGGCCATTACGGCGGCAGCACTGCGCGCTTCATGCACCCGACCGGAAGCGCCGCTTCCGTAAGACGACGACAGCCGCGACGTCATACGACGCAGACGCTGGAGTTGGTCGGGCGATAACGAGTGCGGCATAATACTGAGTGTACCAGTTGGTCAGCACACTGGGAGAACAGTCAGACAACAGCGTGGACTGAAGCAACTTCTCCGGGGAAGGAAATGGCGGAGGGACTGGGATTCGAACCCAGGGTAGGCTACTAACCTACGCCGGTTTTCAAGACCGGTGCTTTCAGCCACTCAGCCATCCCTCCGATCTGCTGGGCAGTGTACCGTCCGGGGGATGAAAGTCAACGGTAAAGGTCTGATAATGGACCGGTTTTTCGAATGGAGGCTGCACCATGACCGATTGGCTGAAACTGATCTACTTTGTTCCGGAAACCCACCTTGAGCTGACCAAAACAGCGGTATTCTCAGCAGGCGCGGGCCAGCAGGGTGACTACGAGCACTGTGCCTGGCAGTGCATCGGCCAGGGTCAGTTTCGCCCCAACGCCAGTGCGAACCCGTATCTGGGAACGGCGGGCGAGCTGGAACAGGTATCCGAGTATCGCGTTGAGACGTTGCTTCCACGAGACCGGGCGCGCCGTGTGGTGGCCGCATTGCGCGAGGCACACCCCTATGAAGAACCGGCGTTTGAGCTGATTGCCCTGGTGAGCGAGAGCTCCCTGTAACGGGCAGGCGTATCAGAGGTGCTGCCGCGGACGGGGCCGAATCCAGTCATTGAGCAGCGGAATATCGGCTTTGTGCCGGTGTGCCACATAGTGTTCCAGCGTTCTGTAGACGGTGCGGAACGCGATCTCTGACCACGGAATGTGATCCGGCTCGAAGAGTACGACTTCAGAGCTCTCGAGCGTCGGCGCCACATCCGGTGAACGCATCTGTGCCAGATAGAATATGTGCACCTGGTTGAACTGCGGCAGGCTGATAGCTGACAGCATCTGTCCGAGCACCGGTTCATTGCTGGCCTCTTCAACCGTTTCGCGCAGTGCACCCTCTTCCAGTGTCTCGCCGTTCTCCATGAACCCGCCCGGTAATGTCCAGTAGCCGTGCCGGGGCTCGATGCTGCGCCGGCACAGCAGGACGCGGCCCTGCCAGACCGGCAGTGTACCGGTAATCAGACGGGGGTTCTGATAATGGATCGTCTGGCAGTTGGGACAATTGAAACGGGGTACACTGTCGCCATCCGGAATGGAAAATTCGACAGGGGTTGCACACTCGCTGCAATACTTCATGGCCACAGTTCCTCCTGAGCCAAGACTCTATCACCAATGGCAGATCGGTAGAACCGGGCCGCCCGGTCTGTTCGGCGCTGCCCGGAGCCGGTATTATACCGCCATGAATGGATTAATACGGCTCGGAATTGTCGCTCTGGGGTGCACCGCTATGCTGTCCTACGCGGCCGGTGCACTGGCGGCGGATGTGGAAGCCGGACTGGGTACTTCGCTATACCGGGAATCAGCGAGCCGGGATCAGGAAATCGGCTGGCTTCAGTATCAGCGCACAGCGTGGGATACAAGCTGGACCGGCCGGGTTGATCAACAGTGGCGTTATGGGCAATCCGACCAGCTCTGGTCACTGGCAGCCGGCCACAATATATCGCCGCGCTGGACGCTGAGCGGTCAGATCGCCGGCAGCACGGACAGCACGGATCTGTTTCCGCGTCGTGTTGTTGAGCTGACCCCCTATTACCTGATAACCGACGGCTGGCTGGCCAGTGTCACGCTCCGCCACAGTCGTTACCCGTCGGACCACAGCGTGACTGCCGTGCCTGCCATTGAGGCGTATCTGGGCAACTATCGCATTGCCTATTCCGCCTTTCTGACGCAGGTCGTCCGCAATACCGGCAGCAGTAACGCCTCGACGGATCCCTGGACTCTGGCGTCCAGCCTGTCCGTCGACCGCTATTATCGCTACAGCAGCCGCATTGGTGCCAGTCTGAGCGTGGGCACCGAACGCGACTGGAACAATACGACTGGCACGCTCAGTTCGGCGACCCAGGTAGGGCTGACCGTTGACGGGCTGCATGGCTGGTCACCCACCTGGGCAACCCGCTGGCTGATTCAGGGGCGGGATCACAGCCGGCTTGGCCTGCAGGGTGAGGTTCGTTTGGGTATTCGATACCGCTACTGATCCCGACTGGGCTGGCCTGTTAAAGATCAAGATCCGGCGGGTGCAGACGGTGATGCTCGTGCACCGGCATTCTGGCGCGGACCTGCTCGAGGCGGTTTCGATCCAGTTCTGACACCAGAACGTCCGGTGTATGCCCCAGCTCGGCAACAATCTCTCCCCAGGGATCAATGAGCTGTGAATGGCCCCAGGTCTGCCGCTTGCTGTCATGCCATCCGCACTGGTTGACACCAAACACGTAGACGCCCTGCTCGACCGCACGTGCCCGCAGCAACAACTGCCAGTGTTTCTCACCGGTCCGATGCGTGAACGCCGAAGGCACCAGTATGAGGTCAGCATTGGCGCGCCTGAGCGCCCAGTACAGCTCCGGGAACCGCAAATCGTAACAGACCGTCAGCCCCACCTTTACCGGCTTGCCATCGAGGCCCGGCAGAGAAACAACCACAATGCGGTCACCGGCCTCATAGTAATCAGACTCCCGATACCGCCCCTGGCTGTCACCGATTGATGCATCGAACAGGTGAATCTTGTCATACCAGCCGAGCGGCTCTCCATCGGGCCCGATAAGCCAGCTTCTGGCCCGGCTCTTGCCACTCTCTTCCTGCAGAACGGGCACTGTGCCACCCTGAATGGCGATTCCGTGAGCCGCAGCCCGTGACATCAGCCACTCGGCGATCGGACCATCGCCGTTTGCTTCATCGGCTGCCACCCGGGCCGAGGCGCCTGTACCCAGAGTCGCAAACATTTCCGGCAGAACCACGAGTTGAGCGCCCTGCTCAGCCGCCGACGCCAGGCCACGTTCAGCCTGTTCGAGGCAGTCGTCGACACTGCCGCCGCTGGTCATCTGAATACCGGCGACTCGAAGCATCACGGACTCAGTTGGTGCCGAATAACTCACGGATACGCTCCTCCAGAGTGGTGTCGTTACCCCGTATCTGGTTATCGAACAGGCGCGACGTAGACACTTCGGGATTATATAGGCTCCCGGAAATATCGGTACGCACACTGAACAGCCGCTCGATCTCCTGTTCCAGAACACGCTCCCCGAACAGTACCATTAAAGCGATCGGCGGCGAAAATCCGGCACCGAGCGCCAACAGCCCGGCGGTATTCGATACCCGGGCGATGACCACACCTTCGGCATCAAGCTGGTCCTCGGTAATGTCATAGGAACCATCAAAGAACATTTTGGCCCCACTGCCATCCAGAATGAGCTCGTCACCCACCGTAACCAGGCCTTCATTGAACAGTAATTCCCCCTGTACGACATCGTAGGACACGCCCGAGGAGAAAACATCGCTGAAGTCCAGTGCCAGCCGGCGGAGTACCCGCGTGACATTCAGCAGGCCGATAACCCGAACCGCGTCGAGCTGCTCCATTTCCGCGAGACTGCCCGAACGGGCCTCTGTGCGCGCGGAACCGCTCAGCCTTGCCCAATCGAACGCCAGAGGCGAACCCGGCCACGACAGTGACAGCACCGACTGTGCCGATTGGCTCCGAATAACCGGCGTCAGTTCATAGGCCGCCAATACATCACCGAGGTCTCCGGCTGACAGGGTCAGGTTCAACCGGGTTTCCGGCGGCGCACCGACCGGAGTTGTCCACTGGAGCGTGCCTGATACACCCAGCCCGGACAGGTCGCCCTGCAAGGCGTCTACCCGAACCACCGGCGTGGCCGATGCTTCGTCCTGTGCAGGGCGAATATCGCCGGACCATGCCCCGAAGTCCCGACCATTCACGGTCAGTGAGGCGAGCTCGATATCGATCGGCGGAACCCAGGCGGCGCGGGCGTTCGCCAGCAGGTCATTCGACGGCTCATACGGGGTACGCGGCCGTGGCTGACGGGTACGGGCAGAGGGTTCGGCCACCGGAGATTCCGGAGGCGGGTCGCCGAGAGTAAGAAAACCCAAATCCAGTTCAATGGCATTCTCAACAGACACCTGTGCCGGCACCCGGAGGTCCGCCGCGAGCCGATCTGCGGTAATTCGGCCGGACCAGGCGCTCTGCGGCGCTCCAGAGAGACGGACGTCGAGGTTCTGCAGTGTCTGACCGCCCCAACGGGTTTCATCCGCACCGATCCGGACACTGACCTGCTCCCAGGCACCCGAATTCACTGCGGTGTCACCACCCGGATACTGATCGAGCATGGATCGGGACCATCGCCACCACCCTGCCAGATCCAGCTCCTCCAGCCGGGCCCGAATATCCACGGTGCCCGGCTGCCGGTCGGCATGCGGCACCCCAAGACCAAGCGCCACCGAGTCAGGGCCGCTTTCATTCCCGGCCACCGACCAGCTTGCCCGATCACCGAGGCGCCCCTGAGACTGCCAGTCACCGGTACTCGAGCCAGCTATCTGCAATCGAAGCGGAAACCGCTCAGTCGCCGGCGCGTCAAAGCCCGGTGGCAGGTTTTTCAGGCTACCCGCCAGGTCACTTTCCAGGTCAAACTGCCAGGCGTCGGGACCCACTGCGACCGTACCCCGGTACGGCCGCACTGCCTCCTGCTGGCGCAACCAGGGAATCTGGAGCCAACTGCCAACGGCCGCCAGATTCAGATCACCGCTGGAGGGAATCACCATCCGGCGCGACCCGTCCGGCCTCAGTTCACTGGTTATTCTGACCTGATGGTCACTGCCGAGAAAGCGCGTGGTCAGGCCCCGCGAGTATAAACCGCCGGTGGTGGTGTAACGCAGTGGGCCATTGATCCGACGGAACGTCAGATCCGGTGCCGGCATTGACAGTGCTGCGTCATTGAGCGTCATGCGGACATCGGCAGACGCCGCCCCGGCGTTGAGTGGAATCCACAGGTCCACGTTTGCGTCCACACGTCCGAACGCCTGCCAGCGTGTCAGTTCTTCCGGCAACGTCTCACGTAACGGTGAGCCAAGCAGAAACGACCAGACGTCCGAGCCGAGCGCGCTGACCTGCGTCACTATATCAACGCCGGTGCTGTCTTCATTGAACGGCACATGAACAGCCGATCGGCCGGGACGCAGAGTGCCGAATTCACCGCTTTCCAGACGTGCCGACAGACCTGACGCATCGATGCTGACGCGGCCGTTCAGCGATCGTACCGACGGCCAGGAGAGACCATCCGGACCGTCGCTGTCGTCAGGGTCTGTTTCAACGGTCAGGTTGTCCAGCCGCAGAGCCACCTGCCCGGCGCGGACCCGGGCCTCGTCGGCCATGACATTCGGCATGACAATCTGCCAGCCGCCCGCTGACAGATTACTCAGACTGGCATCCATCCAGCTCACCACCGACCGGGGCAGATTGTTCGGCAGACCCGCCATGAGGCCGGTCTTGTTCACCGAGGTGCCCGTCAGGTGCATGGCATACACGGGTTCCACCAGAGCCGACGACGCGCCAACCGGAAGGCTGAAGGCAAAGCGTCCCTGCACAAGCCCCTGCCCGACCCAGTCGAACACCATGGGGCCACTGGCGATTTTCAGGCCGGTACCGGAGCCATAGCGCCACGCGACCTGCCCCGCCTCGATATCCATGGGAACGGACTCCGGCAGCCACTGGCGCAGGTCAACATCCAGGCTACCCGGCGCGAAGGAAAACAACCCGGCCGAGCCGGTGCCCATGACCTGGCCGGCAACAGAGTTGAACCCGGGCACCCCTTCCGCTGCAGAGAAATTTCCCTGGCGCAGGGTCCCGGCATAAGAGAGCTCTGACCAAGCGGGCCCATCAACCAGAGGCAGACGAATACGGCTGTCGGTCAGTACGCCCCGGATGTCATGCCTGCCCAGAGCGGGCAGCCACGGCGTGGCCAGATCGGCCAGAGCGCCTGCGGACAATGAGTCAGTAGCCACTTCGAGCGCGTCTTCTGACCAGTCAATATCATGGGCTGATTCCGGCCAGCGCACGTCGTTATGCAGAAACGTCAATTCTCTCAGTTGAAGGCGCGCTCCCTCAGCCCTGCCCGCCGGGTACCAGCGTACCTCGGCGGCGAGCGAGGTCAGCCGTTGTTGGCTGGCGCCACCAGGCGGCGTAACGACCAGGTCACCATCGGCCAGTCGGGCCTGCACCTGGGTCAACTCACCCTCGGACCACTGCCACCACCATTGGCCCGCCAGGGTGAGTTGCTCCACCGGTGGGGCCTGCTCCGGCAGAAACGGCCGCAACCAGGGTGTCAGCTCCGCTGTCCCGTGATTGATGTAGAGCGACGCCCGGGGTTCACCGGATGCGAGACCGGCAGCATCCAGTTGAACCCCCGCGCGCACGGTGTCTCCGTCGCCGGCGAGCAACAGATCACCGCGCAGTTCATGCCGCTGATCACTGCTGATCAGCAACGCATTGTCGAGCACGACGGATTCTGCCAGTGAGCCTGACTGAACGTTGATCCGCAGCGCGCCCAACTGAATGGCATCCTGGCGCAACAGTTGGTCGGCCAGGGTCGCGAAAACGCTTTCCACGGCTTCGTCGCCGGCGATACCCGCAAATGCCGGTAAGGCCCACCGACCGTTCTCTTCCACGACGGAGAACTCGCCACCATCAACGCTGAACTGTGAGAATATCAGTGCATGTCGGGTGACAGAGGGCATCAGAGCCGGTGTCACGCGCACCGTATCGAGGGCGAACGAATTGCCGATGCGCAGGCCACGCAGGGTAAAGGACGGGTGAAAGCCCTCCCATTCGCCCTCGAGTGCAGCAATCGTGACCGGCGTGTTAAGCAGGTCCGACAGATAGGCTTCGAGGGTCGGCGTCACCCGGTTTACCTGGGGAGTCAGCGCCCAACCGGCTATGACATAACCCACAAGAACCAGTGCCAGCCCGGCCAGCGATCTTGCAACCGAACGCCTAAGCCTGAAAAACGCAGTCCGGAATGCCATGGCCTATAACAGAACCACATCATACTGGTCCGTGTGGTACATGGACTCAACCTGGAGCTTGATCGGTTTGCCAATGAATTCTTCCAGATCCGCGACCGCCGCGGAATCCTCATCGAGCAGCCGATCGACCACGGCCTGACTGGCCAGGACCATGTAGCTGTGATTGTCGTAGGCCCGTTCTTCGCGCAGGATTTCCCGGAAAATTTCGTAACAGATGGTCTGCGCGGTCTTCATGCGTCCCCGTCCGTTGCAGGCAGGACAGGCTTCCGTCAGCACCTGTTCAAGGCTTTCCCGGGTGCGTTTGCGCGTCATCTCGACCAGCCCGAGTTCCGACACGCCGGTCACCTTGGTGCGCGCATGGTCACGCTCCAGAGATTTCTCGAGCATGCGCAGAACCTGACGCCTGTGTTCCTCATCTTCCATATCGATGAAGTCAATAATGATGATACCACCGAGGTTTCGCAGCCGGATCTGCCGGCACATGGCGGCAACCGCCTCGAGGTTGGTCTTGAATATGGTCTCTTCCAGGTTCCGGTGCCCGACAAATCCGCCCGTGTTGACATCGATCGTCGACATGGCCTCGGTCTGATCAACAATCAGATAGCCACCACTCTTAAGCTCGACCTTCCGCGCCAGCGCCCGCTCCAGTTCTTCTTCCACACCGAAGAGGTCGAAAATGGGCCGTTCACCCGGGTAATATTCGATCAGCGGTTCCACTTCCGGATTGTACTTGCGTACGAAGTCCAACGTCGCCGCATAGGTCTCCCGCGAATCAATGCGGATTTTCTCGACATCCACACGCACCATATCCCGGGCCACACGCAGATACAGCGGCAGGTCCTCATAAACCGGAACCGGCGCGCCACCCGTGGCGATCTTCTGCTGCAGGGCACCCCAGAGCCGCTTCAGATACTCCATGTCTGATTGCAGTTCCGCCTCGCCTACGCCCTCAGCTACCGTTCTCAGGATGAAACCACCCTGGGTTATTCCGACGCTGTCACGCAGAGCCTGCACCTGATCACGCAGCCGATCGCGTTCCAGATCCTCCTCTATCTTCTGACTGATACCGACGTGGTCAGCGTCGGGCAGGAAGACCAGATAGCGGGACGGCAGAGACAGGTGCGTGGTCAGACGGGCACCCTTGGAGCCAATCGGATCCTTGACCACCTGAACCAGCAGAGATTGGCCCTCGCGAATCAGATGATTGATCGGTATCTGACCATTCGTGGCGGCAGGATCAATATCCACCGCATGAATAAATGCCGCACGGTCCAGGCCGATATCAACAAAGGCCGCCTGCATACCCGGCAACACTCGGGCCACCTTCCCCAGATAAACATTACCGACTATCCCGCGCGCCTGGGTGCGTTCCACGAACAACTCCTGTACCACGCCGTTCTCGACCAGCGCGACACGGGTTTCCATAGGGGTAACGTTAACCAGAATTTCTGCGTTCATAAGCAACTCGGCTGCCATAACTCAAGGCCTGCCTTTTCCAGCAGGTCGGCAGTTACATCAATGGGGAGACCCACGACGTTATGGTACGTTCCATGGATGCTCTGTACCAGTCGCGCACCATACCCCTGAATGCCATACGCCCCGGCCTTGTCGTAAGACTCACCCGTATTCAGATACTGTTCAATCAATGCGTCGGACAGCGACCGGAAGGTCACCTCGGTGCGGACGCTGCGATGCGTCAGTTCCTGCGGGGTAGCGACCGCAACCGCCGTCCAGACGCTGTGCGTCCGCCCTGACAACCGGCACAGCATATCCCGGGCAGTTGCCCTCGAGTCCGGTTTCTCCAGCATGCGCTGGTCAAGCACCACCGTCGTGTCGGCCGCGAGCACAACGGCTGCCGGGTCCGCATGCAGGGTCGACCGAACCACTCGCGCCTTCTCGCGGGCAAGGCGCGCAACAGTATCCTGCGGGGACTCCTGTTCATGCGGGGTTTCATCGATGTCTGCCGGAGCGACGTCAAATGGTACGCCCAGCAGCTTCAGTAGTTCACGCCGTCGCGGCGATGCCGAGGCCAGAATGAGTCGCATCATCAACGTACCCGGTATCGAATGCGCATACTGCGCAAGAGCAGAAAGATAACCGGCCAGAGTATCGCGCTGGTGAAGGCAGGTACCAATGCCCACCAGCTCGGCGCAGGCAGGTCGCCGATCAGGCTCCGCAGCAGCAGTTTCAGAGTCAGGTAGCCAAGCAGGAGTATCGCCACTGCACCGGCCTGTTGGATCGGCGGGTAGATCCGGATTCGCTGATAGAGCGCCAATACCACATAGGCAATCAGCGCCATGCAGAGGCCATTGAGCCCCAGTGGGCTCCCTTCATGGACATCCTTTACCAGACCGACCAGCAACGCGAAGTAAATACCGAAGCGATAAGGCAGGGCCAGAATCCAGTATACGAGAACCATGAACACCCATTCCGGCGCGAAGTAGCCACTCAACCCGGGCCATTGAATGGTCTGCAACAGGAATGCCAGGGCCAGAGTCACATAGGGTAACCAGATGTTGCTCGCTTTGGGGACTTCCAATTTATTGCGTTTCCTGGGGTGCTGTCCGCTCAGAATCATCGGACGGACGCTGAGTGTCAACCAGCAGCACGTGTCGCGTGCGGTCCAGGTTTGACAGCGGTCGTGCACGCACGCGGGCAAACTGCGCTCCCGGCGGGTTGGTTACCTCGGTGACTTCAGCCACCGGGTAACCACGCGGAAACCGCCCGCCGAGCCCACTGGTTATCAGGAGATCGCCGACACGGATATCCGCCGTTTCCGGCACGAAGAGCAGTTCGAGCGTATTCAGGTCGCCCGTTCCGGACACCGTTGTACGCACACCATTGCGGTTTACCTGTACCGGCACGGCATGCTCCGAGTCGCCCAGCAACAGGACCCGGGATGTCAGCGGTCCGGTTTCAATAACCTGGCCGACCAGACCTTCCGCGTCGATCACCGGCTGGCCTGTATAGGCGCCTGCCACGCTGCCACGGTTGAGGATGACCTGATGGGTGAAGGGATCCGGGTCGACACCGACGAGTTCCGCCGAGATGAACTGATCATCGAGAACCTCGGAGGCATTCAACAACTCGCGAAGACGATCGTTTTCAACCTCGAGTGAGAGCAGTTGCTGCGAACGGCGTTCCATTACGAACAACTGAGCGCGCAGGCGAGCGTTTTCCTCCAGCAGACTGGCCCGGCTCACCAGCGCATCAGAGCTCCAGTCCACCACCTGTACCGGAGCCGCCACCATGTAACGGATAGGCGCCAGGCCCGCCGAAACGGCAGACCTCACGCCATCCAGCACTGACGTTCGCCAGTCAAGAACGAGAAAGATCAATGCCAACATACAGGCAGCCAGTAGCCGCTTGCTGTATACCGACTTGTCCTGAAACAGGGCTGTGGTCATGTTATGGCCGGAAAGACCCCACCGGTACTGTTACCCGGTCCTGTCGATTTCTGCTCAACTTTCGTGCGCGAGGTCGAAGATCTTGTCGTCCATCATTTCGAGTGCCCGGCCACCGCCACGCGCCACGCAGGTCAGCGGCTCTTCGGCAATCAGCACCGGCAGACCGGTTTCCTCGCTCAGCAACTTGTCGATATCGCGCAACAACGCCCCACCACCGGTAATCACCATGCCGCGCTCCGCAATGTCCGCCGCCAGTTCGGGCGGGGTCTGTTCCAGTGCGCTCTTCACGGCCTGTACGATAGCGGACAGGGACTCCTGCAGCGCATCAATCACTTCGTCGCTGTTCAGTGTAAAGCTACGCGGAATGCCCTCGGCCAGGTTGCGGCCACGTACTTCAAATTCGCGGCGCTCGTCCCCGGGGAACGCGCAGCCGATCTCCATCTTGATGCGTTCTGCCGTTGCCTCACCGATCAGGCTGCCGTAGTGCCGGCGCACATAGGACACGATGGCCTCGTCGAACCGGTCACCGCCAACGCGAACCGATTCCGCGTAGACGACCCCGTTCAGAGAGATGATGGCGATTTCCGTAGTCCCGCCGCCGATGTCAACCACCATGGAGCCACGGGCTTCTTCTACCGGCAGCCCAGCACCGATGGCCGCTGCCATCGGCTCTTCAATCAGGATTACCTGCCGGGCCCCGGCGCCGTAGGCCGACTCACGGATGGCCTTGCGCTCGACCTGAGTGGATTTGCAGGGCACGCAGACCAGCACCCTGGGGCTGGGGGTAATGAATGAACCTTCATGCACTTTCGCAATAAAGTGCTGGAGCATTTTCTCGGTCACCTGGAAATCTGCAATCACACCGTCCTTGAGTGGCCGAATCGCGGTGATCGACCCCGGTGTGCGCCCCAGCATCCGCTTGGCTTCCGTGCCCACGGCAGCCACTTCCTTCTGATTCCCGCGCTGGCGTACGGCCACCACCGAGGGTTCGTTCAGTACAATGTCACGATCGCGGACATAGATGAGGGTGTTCGCCGTGCCCAGGTCGATGGAAAGATCGCTGGAGAACAGACCTCTGAGTTTCTTGAACATGAATGCATTCCGTTTCACTGGTTGCGTGAGGACGCCCGAAAACCGGCGCTACAGACGGGTTCAGGGCGCGACTCGAACAGGCTGCAATGTATCAGTGGCAGGGATTTTGAGCAAGATACAAATGTGGTACCTTATCGCACTTTCCGAAATCCCGACCCGCTAACGGAGATTCCAATGAGCCTTGATCGCTCGCAAGTGGAGAATATTGCCATGTTGGCGCGTCTGCAGGTAACCCCTGAAGCCGCCGACGAGTATGCCACCGTGCTGTCCGGCATACTGGACCTGGTTGATGAAATGCAGTCGGTCGACACTGAAGGCGTCGAACCACTGGCCAACCCGCTGGATGCCACACAACGGCTGCGTGCCGATGAGGTCACAGAAGAGAACGAGCGCGATCGCTATCAGGCGATCGCACCACAGACCGATGCGGGCCTGTATCTGGTGCCCAAAGTCATTGAATGAAGGCAAGTAACACACCGATGAATGAAACGCTGAAGCAACTGTCTGACGGGCTCGCCAACGGGGAATATACCAGCGCCGACATCACCCGGCGCTATCTGGAGCGTATAGAGTCGCTGAACGGCGACCTGAACGCCTATATAACAGTAACTGCCGAGCAGGCCATGGCCCAGGCCGAAGCGGCCGATGCCGCGCGGGCCAGAGGTGAGGCCGGACCGCTGACCGGCATTCCGATCGCGCACAAGGACATTTTCTGCACTACCGGCGTGCGCACATCCTGCGGTTCGCGGATGCTCGACAACTTCATACCACCCTACGAATCCACGGTAACTGCCCGGCTCAACGATGCCGGCATGGTAACCCTCGGCAAGACCAACCTGGACGAATTCGCCATGGGGTCGTCCACAGAGTCATCGTTTTACGGGGCGACACGCAACCCGTGGCAGGCTGATGCCATTCCGGGTGGGTCGTCCGGCGGTTCAGCGGCGGCCGTGGCCGGGCACCTCGCACCGATCGCCACCGGCACCGATACCGGCGGGTCTATTCGCCAGCCAGCCGCACTGTGTGGGCTGACCGGTCTCAAGCCCACTTACGGTCGGGTCTCACGCTGGGGCATGGTGGCGTTCGGTTCATCCCTGGACCAGGGTGGCCCCATCGCGCGGACAGCCGAAGACGCCGCGCTGCTGTTGAACGCCATGGCCGGCTTTGACCGGCGCGACTCAACCAGCAAGGATGTTGCAGTTCCCGATTACACAGCCGGCCTGAACCAGCCGCTTGATGGCCTGCGCGTGGGCGTTCCGGACGAGTATTTCGGCGACGGGCTGGACAGTGAGCTCGGGGCGCGGGTCGAAGACGGCATCCGCACGCTGGAAAAGCTGGGCGCGACCATTGTTCGTATTTCGCTGCCACGGACGCGGCTGTCGATCCCTGCTTACTACATTATCGCGCCTGCCGAGGCGTCCACCAATCTGTCCCGGTTTGACGGTGTGCGCTACGGGTATCGCTGCGAGAACCCGAAAGACCTTCTCGATATGTACACCCGCACCCGCTCCGAAGGTTTCGGAGAAGAGGTAAAGCGCCGGATCATGATTGGCACCTACGCACTGAGCGCCGGCTATTACGACGCCTATTACAACAAGGCACAGCAGTTACGCCGGCTGATCAAGAACGATTTCCAGCAGGCATTCGAATCCGTTGATGTCATTGCCGGGCCGACCACTCCGTCCCCAGCCTGGAAGCTGGGCGAAAAAACCAACGATCCGGTGGCCATGTACCTGGAAGACATCTACACACTGTCGGTCAACCTGGCCGGCCTGCCGGGGATGTCCGTGCCCTGTGGACAGGTTCGCGACCTGCCCGTCGGTCTGCAGCTCATTGGCAATTACTTCGCTGAAGAAAAACTGCTCAATGTGGCGCATCAGTTTCAGCAGGCAACAGACTGGCATCGGCAAGAAGCACCGCTGGCTAAGCAGTAACCGGACAGAGGACAGACAACGTTATGGAATGGGAAACCGTGATCGGGCTGGAAGTACATGTTCAGCTTTCCACCCGCACCAAGATTTTCTCCGGCGCCAGCACTGCGTTCGGTGCTGCGCCCAATACACAGGCCTGCAATGTTGACCTGGCCATGCCGGGCACGCTGCCGGTTTTCAACGAGAACGCCCTGCGCAAGGCCGTGCAGTTCGGGCTGGCGATAGACGCCGAGATCGGTCGGCGGTCGGCATTCGACCGGAAGAACTACTTCTACCCCGACCTGCCAAAGGGCTACCAGATCACCCAGATGGACCACCCGATCGTGGGCAACGGCGTAGTGGACATTCTGCTGGACGACGGCACGGTGAAACCCATCGGCGTAACACGTGCGCACCTGGAAGAAGACGCCGGCAAGTCCCTGCATGAGGATTTTCACGGCATGACCGGCATCGATCTCAACCGTGCCGGCACACCGCTGCTCGAGATCGTGTCAGAGCCCGACCTGCGCAGTGCGAAAGAGGCTGTGGCTTACCTCAAGAAAATCCACAGTATCGTGACGTATCTGGGCGTCTCCGACGGAAACATGGCGGAGGGCTCCATGCGCTGCGATGCCAACGTGTCCGTGCGTCCGAAAGGCCAGAGTGAGTACGGAATGCGGTGTGAGATCAAAAACGTCAACTCATTCCGCTTTGTCGAGCGTGCGATCAACCACGAAGTCGAACGCCAGATCGATCTTATCGAGGATGGCGGCACAGTGGTTCAGGAAACACGGCTGTACGATTCAGAGCTGGATGAAACGCGCAGCATGCGTTCAAAGGAAGTGGCCAACGATTACCGCTACTTCCCCGAGCCGGACCTGTTGCCGGTGGAAATCGACGAGGCCTACATTAAGGCCGTTCGCGACGGGTTGCCCGAGCTGCCCGACGCCAAGAAGGAACGTTTCGGCTCGGAGTACGGGCTGAGCGCCTACGACGCCGGGGTTCTCGCTGCCAGCCGCGACATGGCGGATTATTTCGAAGCAGTGGTAGCCGCCAGCAACGAGCCCAAGCTGTCGGCCAACTGGGTCATGGTGGAACTCGGTGCCGTATTGAACAAAGGCAATACACCGATCACCGCAAGCCCGGTGAGCGCGGACGATCTGGGGCAGTTGATCCAGCGTATCACTGACAAGACCATATCGTCGAAAATCGCGAAGACGGTGTTTGAAGCCATGTGCGCCGGTGAAGGCTCGCCCGACGAGATCATCGAGAAACAGGGCCTCAAACAGGTCAGCGATACCAGTGCCATCGAGGCAATGATTGATGACGTCATCGCTGCCAATCCCGATCAGGTCAGCGAATACCGGGGAGGCAAGGACAAGCTGTTCGGCTTTTTTGTCGGGCAGGTCATGAAAGCATCCAGGGGCCAGGCCAACCCGGGCGTGGTCAATGAGCTGCTGAAAAAGAAACTGGGCTGACCGACTCATGTGTCACAAATTGGCCACAATCAGCTGGCAGCATGCCGGACTAACGCAGATACTGTGAGCAGGATGACAGTTCAGGTGCAGAAAACATTGCTAGTGCGAGCCACGCTCGCGGCGCTGATGGCGGCACTGTTAAGCGGCTGCGCGGTGTTCAGCGTACCGGGAAACCTGGCATCAGGGGTCATGAGCAATGATGACCTTGAGATGGTGGGCGACGGCCTGCCGGCCTATCTGCTCACAATGGATG
Organism: Natronospirillum sp.; assembly: GCA_965602035.1. GTDB lineage: Bacteria > Pseudomonadota > Gammaproteobacteria > Pseudomonadales > Natronospirillaceae > Natronospirillum. The sequence continues at coordinate 1,148,160 of OZ271919.1, forward strand.
GCCTGGTGCGCTCCTACCCCGAAGACCCGGATGTGCTCGGGGCAGCCGCAGAGCTGAACAGTGCCTATGCCGGTGTATTCGTGACCGATCCGGAGCGGCAGCAGAGGCTCACTGCAAAAGCCCTTTCACTGGCTCACCGCGCGGCCTGCGCGGAACTTGAGCGATTGTGTGGTCTGGCCGATATGCGGGTTGTTCCGGCGCAGGAACAGATCGACGAGATTACCAATCCGGACTTCGCGCCCACCCTGTTTCGTTACGGCTCGATCTGGGCTGGTTATATCCAGGCACACAGCGGCGACTGGAATGCGGTCGCCGACCTCGGCAAGGCACAACGACTCCTGGAGCGCCAGGTAGCGCTGCAGCCTAGTTTCAATCACGGCATGGGCGAACTCTACCTTGCCGTGATTGCCAGTGTCATTCCGCCTGCCCTGGGTGGAGATCAGCAGGCGGCCAAATCCTGGTTTGACCAGGCACTCAGTTACGGCGGCGACACCAACCTGATCATCAAGGTTTACTATGCGCAGGAATACGCCCGGCTGCAGTTTGACCGCGAGCTGCACGACCGTTTGCTCAATGAAGTACTGGCCGCTGATCCGCAGGCCGAAGAGCTGACGCTGCAGAACAGTTATGCCCAGAAGCTGGCACGTGAACTGCTAGCTTCGGCAGACACCTATTTCTGATCAATCTTTAAGGATGTCTCTATGAGATCGCTTGGCGTACGGATACTGATGGTCAGCATACTCTGGGTCGGAGCTGCTGCATCAGCCTCGGCCATTGAATTGCGCATTTCCACGCTGTATCCGGATGGCACCAATGAGATACGCATGCTCCGGGAAGCAGGGTCAGAAATCGCCACGCGCACCGATAACAGAGTGACCCTGCGGTTATTTCCGGGCGGTGTCATGGGTGACGACCAGGCAGTCCAGCGCCGGATCAGGGCCGGTCAACTGCATGGGGCGCTGGTGCAGACCGGCGTTATTGCGCAGTTCTACCCGGACATCCAGATCCTGAATGCGCCCTTCGTTTTCAGCAACTATGAGCAGGTGGACCACATCCGGTCCGCGTTCGATCAGGAACTGGAAGCGGGCATGAAAGCGTCGGGTATCCACACCTTCGGGCTGATTGACGGTGGCTTTGCCTACGTCATGAGTGAGGCACCGAAACGCTCCGTGACAGACCTGCAGGACACCAGGCTATGGCTACCGGCCGATGATGATTTCTCACTGTCAGTGGCCCGGGCCTTCGGGGTGTCCCCGATTACACTGGGCATCTCGGAAGTCCTGACCGGGCTCCAGACCGGAACCATTGAAACCATTATTGCACCGCCCACGGCCGCGCTGGCATTGCAGTGGTTCTCACGGGTGGACTACATCACGGACTTTCCGCTGATCTACACGGCAGCCACTCTCTATATTGATGAACGGCATATGGGCCGCCTCAGCGATAGCGACCGGGCCATTGTGAACGAGGTTCTCGGTGCCGCCGCCGAGCAAATTGACACATACAGCCGTGAAAACAACCGTGCCGCCTATGAGGCGCTGCTCAGTCAGGGGCTCCAGGAGGTGGTGCTGACCGACCAGGAAGAGAACAGGGTCCGGCGACGGGCCCAGGAAGCGGCACAGGTACTGATTGAGCAGAATCAGTTCTCACGCGACTGGTACCAGCGGCTGACTGAAGAGCTTTCCGAATTCCGGAGCAACCGGTGAGCCCTATCGGTAAGGCCGTTTGATGCAAACAACTGTACGGTTCTGGCTTCATCGACTGGAAGACGGCGCACTGATCGCACTGCTGCTGGGCATGCTGACCCTGGCGTGCGCCCAGATACTGCTTCGTAATATCCTCGGGTTCACTCTTGCCTGGGTAGAGCCGCTGACCCAGGTCGGCCTGCTCTGGCTTGCCCTGATCGGTGCCATGGTCGGAACCCGGCGTGGCTCACACATCCGTATCGACCTGGCCGACAAGTTGCTGACAGGCCGTAAGAGGGAGATCACCGGCCGGGCCGTCGGAATCGTCTGCGCTGTCGCGCTCGGGTGGCTCAGCTGGCATACGGGCCGACTGGTCATCGATGAGTTTGTCTGGGGCCGAAGCCGTGTTGCCGGCGTCCGCGAGTGGGTTTTTCAACTGGTCATGCCTTTTGCCTTTGGCGTTATGGCACTGCGATCACTGGCGAGGGCGGTTCTGCCGAACGCCCTGTTGCCAACTGACGAGAAGAAAGAAGCCAATGCAGAGGGAGCGGGCTGATGCCGGCCCTGCTCTACTCCGGTGTTCTGGTCTTTGCGCTGCTTGGCATGCCGCTGTTTCTGGTATTGCTGTCGGCCTCCGGTATCGGATTCTCCCTGGCGCACATCGACCCGATCGTCATCGGCATCGAACTCTACAGTCTGGCCAATTCTACGGTCCTGATGGCGCTCCCCCTGTTCGCGTTTGCCGGTTATCTGCTCGGGGAAGCCAACACCGGGCAGCGTGTCGTCCGCCTGTCGAGAGCACTTCTCGGGTGGCTGCCCGGCGGCATGGTGCTGATCGCTCTGCTCGCCTGTGCTTTCTTCACCATGCTCACCGGTGGCTCCGGCGTCACCATTGTTGCCCTCGGCGCCCTGCTCTACACCGCGCTTCGGGACAGTGGCTATGGCGACGAGTTTTCCCTGGGCCTGGTGACCACGTCGGGCAGCCTCGGGATACTGCTGCCGCCAGCGATTCCATTGATACTGTTCGGCATCGTCGCCCAACAGATGGACATCACCCTCGATATTATTGATCTGTTTATTGCCGGCCTTATTCCCGCGCTGCTGATGATCCTGGCGCTCTACGGCTACGGCCTCTGGGCCCACCGACAGACCGCTATGACACTGACACCGTTTCGGCTGGACGAATGCCTCGCGGCGCTGCGGGAATCTGTCTGGGAGCTCCTGATCCCGGTCATCATCCTGGGCGGTATCTTCAGCGGTGTACTCGTGCTGTCGGAAGCGGCAGCGGTAACGGCACTTTACGTGCTGGTCATCGAAACACTGGTCTATCGCGATATTCGCCTTCGACAATTGGGCCGGGTCATGCGTGAGAGCATGATCATGGTCGGCGGTATTCTACTGATACTCGGTGCGGCCATGGTCTTTACCAATGTGCTGGTTGATGCCGGCGTGCCAGACCGGCTGGTAACGCTGCTCAGTAACCACATAGAAAGCCCCTGGCTGTTCCTTCTTCTCGTAAACGTGTTGCTGCTCGCGCTCGGGGCATTTCTTGATATTTTCGCCGCTATCGTCATTCTGGCGCCCCTCCTGCTCCCGGTGGCCATGCAGTTTGGAGTCGACCCGGTGCACCTCGCCGTGGTATTTGTTGCCAATATGCAGATCGGCTACTTCACGCCACCCGTAGGGATGAACCTGTTCATCGCGAGCTACCGGTTTGACCGATCAATACTCACGCTGTATCGGTCCACCTGGCCTTACCTGCTGGTGCTGCTTGGCGTCGTGCTGCTGATTACCTATGTACCCTGGTTCAGTCTGGTGCTGGTCCGCTGAACCCTCCGACCGAGTCAATCGCAGGGGAGCCATGCTCAGTCATTTTTTTGCCTATCTCAACCGTCTGCGCTGGATCAAACGCTGGGGTCTGAAGCGCAACGTGGTGGAAGAGAACGTGATGGAACATAGCTGGCAGGTGGCCACCATCGCCCATGCCCTCGCGGTGATCCGCAATGAGTATTTCGAGGGGAGCACTGACCCCGCCCGGATCGCGGTACTCGGCCTGTATCACGATGTCAGCGAAGTCATAACCGGCGACATGCCGACCCCGATCAAATACCACTCGCCCACCATTACACGCGCCTACAAGGCCATAGAAGCCGAAGCGGAGCGGGAAATTGTGGACCTGCTACCCGAGCGGCTTCAGCCCTGGTATCGGCCGCTGATCCGCCATGACGAGATACCGTCCGAGGATGCCGCCATTGTCAAGAATGCCGACATGATCAGTGCCTGGCTGAAATGCGAGTCGGAGATACGGTCGGGAAACGAGGAGTTCCGTAGCGCCCTTAACCAGATTGAAGCCCGGATACGGGCCAGCGAGCACCCCGAGGTTGGGTACTTCATGCAGAACTTTGTGGAATCCTATACGCTGACGCTGGATGACATGCTGAACTATCATGACCGCGAAGTCGGACTTAAACCGGATTGACAGTGCACACTATGGCCGCGAAACCGGATAAAGCACTCAAGCCGCTCTACAAGATGAGTTACCTCATTCTGGATGACTTCCCGAGTGCCCGCAAATCTGTGCGCAGCATGCTGACGCAGCTGGGTGTCGAGAACATCCGTGAAGCGGGCACCGCAGCTCAGGCGAAGAAACTGCTGAAGAACCATCACTTCGATATCGTGGTGTGCGATTTCAACCTGGGCCAGGGGCAGGACGGGCAGCAACTGCTCGAGGAGATGCGCGGCACTGCGGCGATTTCCCATCTCACACAATGGGTCATCATCACGGCCGAAACGTCCAAGGATATGGTCATGGGCGCCATGGAATGCCAACCCGATGATTATCTCGCCAAGCCCTTCGCGTTCGATACGTTCAAGCTGCGGCTGGACAAATGGGTGAAACGGCTCCACGCCCTGCAGCCGCTGCTGAGTGCCATGGACGGCGATGACCAGAGTGTGATTATCGCCGCAGCGGAACAGGCTATTGCCGAACACCCCCGGTATCGGGTGTGGGCACGTAAGGTCAAGATCAACGCATTGATCCATAGCGGCGATCTGGACGCCGCCGAAGCGGAACTGAATGGCATCCTGGAGCGCCGACAGCAGGACTGGGCGTTGTATGAAAAGGCCCGGGTCCAGATGCTGCGGCACAAGTTCCGCAACGCGATCATCCTGCTCGAAGAAGTGCTCAACACCAACCCGAATAATGTCGCAGCCTTCGACCGGCTCGCCGCCTGTTACCTTGAGCTGAAAAAGCCTGAGAAAGCTCAGGCCGCGCTGTTGAAAGCCATTCGCCTGTCGCCCAGAAACCTGCGGCGCCAGCGTCAACTGGCAGAGATCAGCCGCCGACAGCGCGATTACAATATCGCCACCAAGGCATACCGCGAGGTGTTGTCGCTGGCCAGCAACACCCGGCATGACACGCCGATCAACTACATCAATCTCGCTACTACCCTGAACACCGCGGCTCGCCACGGCCTCGACCTGGATCTGCGGAATGCCTCTCGTCAGGCGCTTCAGGTGTCACAGCGGATGATGCACCGATTCCCCGAGAATGTACCGTTGCAGATCAAGAGCCGCATGATGCAGGTCGATTCTCTCGACATACAGGGTCTGACGAACCCCAGGGACTCTGAAATCAACAAGGTCTACGACCTGGCCATGCGCAATGTGGACGCGATCAAGCCCGACTTCGGGATCGAGATTGCCGAGCATTTCTATCACTACGAAAAGAAAGAACAGGGTGATCAGTGGGTCAACACCCTGCGCAGCCACCATCAGGACGACCCGCCCCTGCAGGAGAAACTGATGCTCCTGCAGAGCGAGCCGGTCTCCGAGCGGGACCGCAAACGGGCGGCAGAAGCCAACCACCAGGGCAATGAGAGTTACCGGGCAGGCCACTTCCGCGACTCTCTCAGGCACTTCAAGCGGGCGCTTGAGTATTCACCCCGCCATCCGGGGCTGCTGCTGAACATTGTCCAGTCCTACCTGAAACTGTACCAGCAGGAGCAGGAACCGGAGCATCTCTATAACATGAACAAGTTCCTCGACAGGCTCAATTATCTGCCGGAGGATCATTACCAGTTTGAACGCTACCGTATGTTGCGCAAACGCTACCAAATTCTGGCAGAGGGAGACTGACGCCTATGTCCCAAGACAGCCTGGACATGAATACCGTTATGGCCTCGACCGTACACGATGTGAAGAACTCGCTGGGCCTGATCGGTTCAGAACTCGAGTCGTTCATGCAGACGGTTCAGGGAGACGACCCTGAGGTGGCTGAAAAGCTGCAGCGAGTGCTGCTGGAAACCAACCGCATTAACAGCGGTCTCAGCCACATGCTCGGCGTATACCGTATAGAGAACGATCTGTTGCACCCGGCGCTCGAGGAAGTGCTGGTTCTGGACGTACTTGAGGATGCCGCGTCGCGTTATGGCTCGGCGATCGAGAACAGCAGTATCCGTATCGATGTTGAGTGCGAGAGCGACGATATGACCTGGGTGCTCGATCCGACCCTGGTTGACCACATTCTCACCAACATCATGACCAACGCGATTCGATACAGCCACGGGTGGATCGGGCTGAAGGCTTTTGTGGAGAATGGACAGCTCTGTATCGCCATCGATGACAATGGTGACGGTTATCCGGACGGCCTTCTGCATTGTCTCGAGCCCGATGCCAGTCTGCGCGTTAAAACAAGCTCCACCGGGCTTGGCATCTATTTCGCCAACCGGATCGCGCAGTTGCATCACAATCCCCAGACACAGGCCTACGGCCACATCGAGCTGATCAATAATCCGGAGGGTGGCGCACGGTTTGCGCTCTGGCTGCCCTGAGCCGGGTCAGTCGTCGGTTGCCCAGGGGTCTTTGCCGTCCGGTGTGGCGGGCGTGGGTGATCCGTTGCCGGAGTGACGGACGCGCCGGATCAGCAGAGTAATAAGGTTGTCCTTGATTTTTTCGCGTGCGGTAACCGGCAGCCGGTTCATTGACCGCCGCTCCAGGCGAAACAACACGGTTTTGCTGTCAGCGCGGATGCTGCCGGTGCGCGGGCTTCCGGTAAGAAAGGCCATTTCACCGAAGCACTGGCCGGCTCCCATTTCAGCGACCGGTGTTTTCCCGGCAAACACCGTGAGCGATCCGTTCAGCACGACATAAAGCGATTTGTCTTCCTGATCGCCTTCCATGAGTACCCATTCCTGGTCGCGATAGGCTACCAGCTCGGGCCCGTGCGCCAGCAGAATCTTCAGTTCGTCTTTCGAGAATCGCTGAAAGAACGCCACCTTACCCAGTATTTCAAATTGCTGTTGTTTGCTGAGATGATCAATGACCTGCACCGGTGATGGACTCCAGCCTGGACGACACACCCGGGCACCGGTTCTTCGGAGGCCTGAAGCCGGTCACAGGTGGTCGCCTGTTCGGTTGATGTTGTTACACCGATCCAGATTAAGACAGTGCGACTGGTCAGGCAAGCGTCCCGGCGTCACACTGTCGGATATCGGGCCAGGTGCGCCCGGTGAATTCAGTCAGAATCAGGAGATACTATGGCGGAATCCCGTATCGCTCTGGCCAGCCATCGGGCCGAGCAATGGCGCAACCTGCTGGAGTCGCAACCAGCGCTCCCCGTGCCGGTGTTCTACAGCGATCAGCCCGGCTTTGCCGAAGAGGCGGCGCACTGCGACATCCTGCTCGGCGACACACCGGAGGGGGCCGAATGGTTGCCCAGGCTGCCGAATATCGCCTGGTACCACACCACTTACAGTGGCATTGACGCTTTGCTGGCGGTCAGGCACAGCATTCACCAGGATGTGCTGATTTCCAATTCGCGCGATATCGCGGGCCCACACATCGCCGAGTATGTGATCGGCCACCTGCTCAACCGAACTCGACTGATCGGCCGGTTCGCGCAGCATCAGGCGCTGCGGGAATGGCGGTGGCAGGATTATGAGACACTGCTCGATCAGTCCGGGTTGGTTCTGGGGACCGGCGCCATCGGCAGCACGGTTGCACAACGGCTGTTGCCCTGGGTGCAGGCCATTGACGGTATCAGTCGTTCCGGCGATTCGGTTGAGGGCTTTCGCCGGGTGAATCGTTGGCCGGCAGCTGAGATGGACCTGAGCCAGTATCGATTTGTGGTTAATACTCTGCCCTACACGCCGGACACGCACGATCTGCTGGATGCCCGGTTCTTCCGCCGCCTCGGGCCTTCTGCGGTATTCATCAATACGGGGCGCGGCCATACGGTGGTTGAGCGCGATCTGCTTGCCGCGCTCGATGAAGCGCCGGGCCGACATGCTGTTCTTGATGTCTTTCGGGAAGAGCCACTACCCGATAACCATCCGTTCTGGGCACATCCACAGGTCACGGTAACGCCGCACGTGGCGGCCCTCAGCCGACCGGAATGGGTGTTACCGATATTTCTGGATAACCTGCAGCGCTACCTGAGTGGCGATACGCTTAGGAACCGCATGGATCTGGATCGGGGGTATTGACTTCGATTCTCACATGGCCATGCCTGTTCCATAAGGTTACCTGAAAAGTATCTTCAGGACTCTGCTTTTGCATGGCGTCCGACAATCCGCCTGGGACCGGGCACAAGTACGTCCCTGTAGCCCTGCGACGAAAACGTCCTGTTTTCGACGCTCCCCGACCAGATATGTCGAACACCGGCACGCACGGACAGTGCCACGTCCACACATGGCGGAAATAGCTTTATCAGGTAACGGTATAACGGCCGTCCGGGTCGTTCTTTTCGTACGCGGAGATATTGTCGAGCGTTACCCGGGCGATGGCATCGAGTGCCTCGCGGGTAAAGAACGCCTGGTGGCCGGTGATGATCACATTGGGGAAGGTCAGCAGCCGGGCAAACACGTCATCCTGCAGCACCTGATTGGAGTAGTCCTCGAAGAACAGGTCTGCCTCTTCCTCATAGACGTCCAGCCCCAGGTAACCGACCTGGCCGCTCTTCAGCCCCTCGATAACAGCGCGGGCATCCACCAGCGCGCCGCGGCTGGTATTTACGAGCATGACCCCCGGCTTCATCTTCGCAATAGCTACTGAATCAATCAGGTGGTAACTGTCCTCTGTCAGTGGGCAATGCAGGGACACAATATCGGCTTCCTGCCAGAGCGTCTCCAGATCATGGTATGGGACCCCGGCCGCCTCCAGCTCCGCGTTCGGGAAAGGATCATAGGCAATCACCCGGCACCCGAACCCCTGCATGATGCGCGCAAACGTGGCGCCGATCCGCCCTGTGCCCACAACCGCAACGGTTTTCCGGTACAGATCGAACCCCAGCAGACCATCGAGCGAATAGTCATGTTCCCGAACCCGATTGAATGCCCGGTGAATGTTGCGATTCAGATCCAGTATCAGGGCGACCGCATGCTCCGCCACCGCATAGGGCGAGTACTCCGGCACCCGCACCACTTCAATGTTGTGCGCCCGGGCTGCTTCGAGGTCAACATTGTTGAAACCGGCACAGCGCATGGCAATCAGCCGAACGCCTTCGTGGTGCAGACGCTCGATCACCGCGGCGTTCAGGGTATCATTCACGAAACAGCACACTGCCTCATGGCCCTCCGCCAGACGCGCCGTGCGCTCCGTCATATGTGGCTCCAGAAACGTCAGCTCATGGCCATGGGCCTCATTGAACGCCTGCAGATGTTCCTCGTCATATCGCTTGCTGCTGAACACGGCTACGCGCATTGCCATTTCTCCCTGTTCCGAATAGTCAAAGCGTCACGGCTCAGAGGCCCATCAGCACCAGGCCAGCCCAGGCCACTACTGAAGCCATGACACAGTAATAAAGCATGGGCAGCAGCGTAAAGCGGATAATCTCCCCTTCACGGCCCACCAGATTCACAACGCTTGCCGCTGCCACCACATTCACCACACAGATCATGTTACCCGCGTTCGCACCCAACAACTGAAGGGCCAGCACGGCGGTCTCCGGCGTACCCGTCTGAACGGCAACCGACTGTTGGAATGACGCAAACATCATGCTGGAAAAGGTTGCCGACCCCGCGATAAATGACCCCAGCGCACCGATCAGCGGTGCCATAAAAAGCCAGGAGTCGGCAAACAACAGTGCCGCACCACTGGCCAGCTCGAGCGGCATGGCTTCCAGACCGGCATTGTTCACACCGGACTGAAGAAATATTCGCACCATGGGCACCGCCGTCATCAGTGCAATCACAGACGGTGCCAGCGTTTTCGCGCTGATACCGAGCGCCCGGGTAAACGGACGGACGCTCCCACGCTGTATCCAGCCGGCAGCGAGCGCGGTGACCAGAAACAGCGTGCCGGGCAGATAGAGCGGCGCTACGGAGGCGCTGATCGGGCTGCCGAGAATCCCCGCCCAGCTTATTGTCACACCGCTCAGCCACCCCTGAAAGGGCAGAATGGTGAGCCGCGTCAGCACCAGCAAGCCGGCCACCAGAAGGTAGGGCAACCAGGCTCGCCACAGCGGCATATCGTCGTCCGGAGTGAGGGCTGGTGAGGTTACCGGGTCTTCCGGGCCGAAGGTCCAGGTTCTCGCCGGCACTAACCAACCTTTTCGCGCGCACAGGCTCATCAGGCCCAGGCCAATCAGGCCGCCCAGAATGGACGGAAACTCAGGCCCGAGAAAGCGCGCGACCAGCCAGGCCGGCACAGTGAACGCGAGTCCGGCAGCCAACGCAAAGGGCGCCACGGCAAAACCGGGGCGCCAGGAACGCTCCGCACCGAAAAACCGGGTAAGTATCAGACACATGATCAGCGGCAGTGCGGACGCAACCAGAATGTCGATACTGATCGCCGCCACGGCGATATTCTGAATGGCCTCCGCAGAAAAACCCGGCAGCCCCTGGGTCAGACCGACCAGTACCGGGGTTCCCACCGCACCGAATGACACCGGGCTGGAATCGGCAATCAACGCGACGACCACCGCTGCCAGCGGCGGAAAGCCCAGCGCTACCAGCAAGGGGGCACCGATAGCTGCGGGCGTACCGAACCCGGACGCACCTTCCAGGAACGCGCCGAACAGCCAGGCGATGATAATGACCTGTATACGCCTGTCCGGTGACAGACCACTGAAACCGGCACGAATCGAATCCAGGGCACGAGTCTGGCGCAACACGTTCAACAGAAGTATTGCGCCGAACACGATCCAGAGAATGGTGGCCGCGACCACAGCACCTTCCAGCACAGCCGCAGACAACTGGCGCACGGGCATCTGCCACACCAACCAGGCCAGTGCGGCGGTAACCAGAAGACTCAGTGGCATGGCCCGGGTTGCGGGAAGTCGCATCACCACCAGCAACAGCGCGACACTCAGGATGGGCATGCTGGCTGTCAGTCCCTGCAACCAACTCATCATCAACTCCCTGTTCCGTTAGTCAGACCGGGACGGCCCGTTCGCCCGCGAGGCAGCTCAGTTGACACTGAACTGCTTGGCCCTCACTACCGACCGGTACCGATGCGGTGTAATTCCGGCGCGTCGCCGGAATGCCTGGATAAAATGCGATGGATCCGAAAACCCCAGCATACCCGCGATATCCTGCACGGTCAGGTTGCTGTCACGCAAGAGCTCTTCGGCCCGTAGCAGCCTGAGCTGCAACCAGTACTGCTTGGGTGATTCCCCCGTAGCTCGCACAAACCGCCGTGACAGCGTACGCGGTGTCAGACCCACTTCGGCAGACAGTGCCGCCAGTGAGAACGGACCTGGCAGGTTTTCCAGCAACCAGGCCTGGGCACGAATCACATCCTCATCTTCATGCTGCATACCGCCGAGCCAATAGTAGGGTTGAGCCAGGCTTCGGCTGACCTCGTGGGAAAACTGCCGTTCGATCACTCCCATAATCGATTCACCATACCATTCACGGATAAAGTACAGCACCAGGTCCGTCAGAGCATTCACGCTAGCCGTGCAGAACAGGTCGCCGTCCCGCGTAATGCTCTGCTGTGAGCGCAACCACACCTGCGGATAATCCCGGGCAAATCGTTCCAGATAGGACCAGTGTGTGGTGGCAATTCGGCCATCAAGCAGTCCGGCTGCCGCCAGAAAGCAAACTGACGTGCCGGTGGCCACCATCGGTGTCCCGCGACTGGCAGCTTCCTTCAACGCCGACAGCAAAGCTTGGTGTCGCTGCAGCATGGGACGAGGATTTCCCCAAAGCGGTGGCAGAAACACGCGATCAGCGCCACTCATGTCGTCCCAGCTACCCTGTGCGCCCAACGACATACCACCAGTCACGGAGACGGGGTCCCCGTCCGGTGACAGCAGAACGATGTCGGGTTGGCCCGACCGCGTGACAAGCCCCTGCCAACGCGATGCCCGGGCCAGTTGCCCGGCCGCAAACAGCATTTCAGCCGGCAGGGTGATGCCGGTGGCAAGTGTTCGCTCTGTTACAATAAACGCCAGTCGCATGGTTTGTCTTAATACAGCTATCAGATGGCGAAAATTTTATATCGTGCGGCGGAAGCAGTCGACTACACTGCCTGACTATCAACACAATCAGGCAGGACCGACTCCGTCGGTCCCGCAGAGCCGGCGTTTCGCATGGAGGAGAAGAATTCATGACCGCACTACCCGTCATTGCAGGTTTCGGAGGCGTTAATGCCGCCGGACGTACGTCTTTTCACCATGGCTACAAACGGCTGGTGGAATCGGCACTGAGCGATGCAGTGATGGCGCCAACCTGGGAAAGCCTGGCGCAGATGATGAACCAATCGACTGCCAATGGTCTGACGCCGGAGCTGATTGAATCGCTGCGCCGCGGAACGCTGATTCGCCGGATCGAACCGGCCCTGTTTGATATCAATGCGGTGCGTTATCAACATCAGACCGAGCTCGAGCCGGGCCCCGACGGCCTGACCTTTCGTGCACGGCGCAGCCAGTTACCATCGGTCATGCCCGACAACTGGGAAGTATTGGACAGCGACCGGCGCGAGATCACTGTGCGGGTAACCGGCCAGACCACGGCGCTGTTCCCGGAGGATCAGACCTATCCGGTTTCCAGTGCCGGACAGGTTCCCAGCGGCTTTGATGCCAGCCGTCTGTACCGGTCGGCACACCACCCACGCGGTATCACGCACGCGATCTATGGTGCATCGGATGCCATTCACTCGCTCGGCCTGCCCTGGGAAGACCTGCTGGGGCGCATCCAGCCGGACCAGGTATCCGTCTACGCGGGCAGCGCGCTCGGCCAGGTCGATGGCTACGGGTTTGAGGGGCTGTATCAGAACAGCCTCAAGGGTGGCCGCACCAGTTCCAAAATGATGGCGCTCAGCCTGTCGGAAATGGCGGCGGACTTCATCAACGGCTACATGATCAATTCCGTGGGCAGTACCGGCACCAATATCGGTGCCTGCGCCACCTTCCTGTACAACCTGCGCCAGGGCATCATGGACATTCAGGCCGGCAAGGCCAGGCTGGTCATAGTCGGCAATACCGAAGCACCGATCGTCCCGTCGATTCTCGAAGGCTTCAATGTCATGGGGGCGCTCGCATCAGACGAAAACCTGCGACGCCTCGATGACAGCGATACGGTGGATAGCCGTCGCGCCTGCCGCCCGTTCTCCACCAATGCCGGGTTCACAATGGCCGAATCCGCCCAGTTTCTGGTGTTGATGGACGACCGCCTGGCGCTGGAGACCGGTGCGCATATTCACGGCTCTGTACCCGATGTATTCGTTAACGCCGACGCCAACAAGAAATCAATCTCCGCCCCCGGTGTGGGCAACTACATTACGGTTGCCAAGGCAGCGGCGCTGGCACGCAGCATGCTCGGCCGGCATGGTCTGGCGGAAACCTTCGTGCAGGCGCACGGTACCGGCACGCCACAGAACCGGGTTACGGAATCGCACATACTGAATGAAGTCGCCCGCCAGCACGGGATCTCGGACTGGGCGGTCAGCGCGGTAAAAGCCTATGTCGGTCATTCGCTGGGCCCGGCCGCCGGCGATCAGTTGATGGCCAGCCTCGGTGTCTGGTCCTATGGTATTGTTCCGGGGATCAAAACCATTGACCACATTGCCGACGACGTACATCGGGACAGCCTCAACATCCTGATGGATCACCTGCCTCTGGGGGAGCCCACCGACATGCGCGCCAGCCTGATCAACTCGAAGGGCTTCGGCGGGAATAATGCCTCAGCGCTGATGCTGTCACCGGCAGAGACCCGAAACCTGATGGAACGCCGGCATGGCAAACAGGCCATGACGCAGTGGGAAAAAACGCATGAATCAGTGGCCGAAACCGCAAAAGCCTACGATCAGACCGCCAGACGTGACGGCACCCCGATCATATATCGCTTTGCTGAAGCGGTTATGGACGGATCCGACGTGCGTCTGGGGGAGCGTGAAATGCACCTCAGTCGGTTCGAGCGTAGCATCCCGCTGACCGGCAGCCACCCCTATGATGACATGCTCGACTGAGCGCTACCGCTTGCGACGTCCCGGTGCATAGGGGTTCTCACCGCTGCGTAGTTCAACCCGCAGTGGCGTTCCGCGCAGTTCCAGGACATCCCGAAAAGTATTCTCAAGGTAGCGTTGATAGCTGCCCGGCAACCGGTCGACCTGATTGCCGTGAATCACAATGACCGGTGGATTGCGGCCGCCAAGGTGAGCGTACCGCAGTTTGATGCGCCGGCCATTGACCATGGGTGGCTGGTGTTCCTCGGTAATGCCCTGCAGCAACTGCGTCAGGAAATTCGTTGACCACTGGGCCGTCGCAGCCTCATAGGCCCGCTGCACAGACGTAAACAGATGGCCGACATTGGTGCCGTGGCGGGCAGAAATGAAATGCAGGTCTGCCCAGCCCATGAAATCCAGCCGCCGTTGCAGATCACTGCGTACCTGGTCTCTCTGTTCTGCGGTCATGCCATCCCATTTATTGACCGCCAGCACCAGGGCCCGACCCGCCTTCAGCACGGACTGCAACAGGTGCAGGTCCTGATCGACCACACTGTCTCGGGCATCGAGCAGTACAATCACCACATGTGCCGCCTCGATCGCCTGCAGCGTCTTGATGACGGAAAACTTTTCCACCGCCTCATGCACACTCTTGCGCCGACGCACGCCCGCCGTGTCAATAAGCGTATAGTGGACGCCGTCGCGCTCCAGTGGCACGCGGATGCTGTCCATGGTCGTGCCGGGGTGGTCATACACAACAACGCGTTCTTCACCGAGCATCCGGTTGACCAGTGTCGACTTGCCCACATTGGGGCGCCCTACCACCGCCAGCCGAATGGCCTGATTCGCGGTGTCGTCGTCTTCAGCGACTGGCTCTGCATCGGCATCGAAATCGGGATCCAGCTCGGCCAGTATTTCCGAGATCAGTTTCGACACGCCGCGATTGTGTGAGGCAGCCAGGGCAAACGGCTCACCGATAGCCAGCTCGAAGAACTCCAGCATGGCGGTGTCTTCACGCAAACCGTCCGTCTTGTTGACCACCAGTCGCATCGGCTTGCCACTGTTCCGCAACCGCCGCGCGAGCAGATGATCCGCGGACGTAACGCCACTGCGTGCGTCCACCATGAATACGACAAAATCAGCTTCTTCGATGGCGCTGTAGGCCTGCTCCGCCATTTCGTGATCAAGCCCGGTTTCATAGCCGCTGACACCGCCCGTATCGACCACAATATAGGGCCGGTTACCAAGCACGCCGGTGCCATACTGACGATCGCGGGTCAGGCCGGGCCAGTCTGCGACCAGCGCATCACGTGAGCGGGTCAGACAGTTGAACAGGGTCGATTTGCCGACGTTCGGGCGACCGACCAGCGCAATCACGGGCTGCATGGAGTCACTCATTCGTGGTGGGTTGCCATTCGGTCGCGGTTACCAGCCCCTGCATCGATTGCAGGTAGAAGCGGTCTGCATCGGCCAGCGCGGGGACAGTGAAATACTGGTGGCCCTGAAAATTGAGCCGGCCCACGGTCTCGCCGTTCCGGGCGCTGAGCACATGGGCAAAACCGCGCCGGTCGCTCGCAATGAGGCGGTCTGGTGCCTGGTCGGACGACCACAGGGTTAACCCCGTCAGCGGCCGACCACTGTACCCCTGCTGCTGCCAGACCAGCGCTCTATTCCGGCGCTCAAACGCCAGCACTTCGCCCCCCCGGGTTGCCGCAAACAACCGCTGGTCATTCGCGGCCAGACTGGCATAGGCCGAGAGCTCCCGCTGCCACTGAATCGTGCCGGAGCCGAGGTCGATTTCCACCAGACGCCCTTCATAACCGACCGCATACAGCCGGCCATCAATGATCACCGGCGCCGCGTCCACGTCGACCAGCCGCTGCAGATCAGTGCCACCACGCGGTTCACTGAGCCGATGGCCCCACAGTTCGTCACCGCTCGCCCGATCGAAAGACACCAGCCTGCCATTGGCAAACCCGGCAATGACCTGATTGCGATAGAAAACCGGTGCCATCTGACCGTGCAATGACAGACCGGGCTGCTCGCTGTCGTAGATCCAGACCCAGGATTCATCGGCCAGGTCGAACAGCCCCAGGCTGCCATCCTGTCCAAGAATGGCGACCTGTCCATTGTCCGCCTGTGGGCTGACCAGAGTCACAATATCCAGATCATGACGGGCCATTTCCGACCCGTCGGTGGCGTCCAACTGCACCAGGTGGCCCGTCTGACTGACCAGGTAAAGCACACCGGACGCCTCAGTGACACCGCTCTGCCATGGGCTGTACTGGCGCTGCCAATGAACCCGACCGGAGTCGCGTTCGAGTGCGACTACCTGGCCATCACGGTAGGCCGCGTAAAGGTAGTCTCCTGACAGTGCAGGGCGCAGGCGCAATGGGCCATTACCATCCTGCCAGCCATCCACAAAGCGGTGGTGCCAGGTGAAATCCGCTGCATTGTCAGCGGACGCCAGCACCGGCGGTTCGGGCGGCAGAGACTGCTGAAGACTGCCGCAGCCTGCCAGAAACAAGGCCGCTGCTGCGGCGACGGCGACACCGCGTGGTAACTTCCGACCCAGCGATGCCGCTCTGAAAGCCACCGTACTGGCCATACCCGGACGCTCCGGCATATTACATGACTCCGTAATTGGCCGCTTTCACCTGCAGCAACGGCCGCTGAACGCCGCTATCCTGAGCGGCCTGCCAGGCTGCTTCGTACGCCGCTCTGGCCTGATCGCGATTACCGCGCGCTGCGTGAACATCGCCCCTCAGCTCATCATAGGAAACCTGATGCGCACCGGGGGCAACCGCATCGAGAGTGGTCAACACACTATCGAACTCTTCCAGTTCGAACCGGACACGGGCCAGCCGCAGATTGATCACCGGGCCGAGAACGCTGTCATCCGCTTCGCTGAGCGCCCCACTGAGCACTTCAGCCGCCTGCGTCAACTCTTCGTTCAGTACGAGTTGCCGCGCCAGGTGCATCTGCCCGTAAAGACTGTACGTTGTCCCCCCATGATCTTCCATGAGGGTTGATACCGCCGATTGAAGATCACTCAGTGCGTCGCCGGTGAGCGCCGCTTCGGATTCCACCAGCCGCAACACAACCTGATACTGATCAGACGCCGCTACGCGACTCTGCGCCTGCTGATCCTGATAGAACCAGAACCCGCCGTAACCAACCACAATGGCAAGCACCGCCCCAATAAGGTAATTGCCCCATTGTGCAAACCACTTCTTGATGGCTTCAATCTGTTCCTCATCCGTTTCGTGCACGTCGTTGCTCCCGGCTGATCAATAATAGTGGTGTGAATGTACCCTTTCTGAGCGCCCGGTCAATGCGCCCCGGGCTCGGGTGAGTTATCGAGCCATTGCCTGAGCGTGCCCAGGTCCTGCCAGGACAGCGACACCTGCTCACCATTGCCCCGCAGATCCTTTACGCTGACCGACTGACTGCTCAGTTCGTCCTCACCAACGATCAATGCATATCTGGCGCCGCTGCGGTCCGCTTTCTTCATGCGGGACTTGAAACCACCGCCGCCCATATGCACCTGCAGACGCAGCCCGGGAACGGCATCTCGCAGACGCTCCGCGAACGGCAGTAATTCCCGCTCAGCCGCTTCGCCCATGCCCACCAGATAGGCATCAAGCTGGTGGTACGCCTCCGGGGGAATGACCTCAAGCGTCTCCAGCAACAACAGCAGACGCTCGACGCCCATACCGAAGCCGATGCCAGGTGTCGACTTGCCGCCCAGTTGCTCCACGAGACCGTCATATCGACCGCCGGCGAGCACGGTGCCCTGCGCACCCAGTGCCCGGGTAGTCCACTCGAATACGGTCCGGGTGTAATAATCCAGCCCCCGGACCAGATGCGGATTATGAACGTAGGAAACACCGGCCTGATCCAGTGCCGCCAGAAGTTGGCGGAAATGCGATCTGGATTCGTCATCCAGAGACGATTCGAATAATGGCGCCCCGGCAAGAATCCGGCGCGTATTCTCGTTCTTCGAGTCCAGAATTCGCAGGGGGTTGGACTCGAGACGCCGTTTTGAGTCCTCATCCAGCGCATCTTCATGCTCTCGCAGGTACGCCACCAGCGCTTCGCGATACCGGGCGCGGCTTTCAGGTGTACCCAGGGTGTTGATCTCGAGCGTGAGTTGATCAGAGATACCCAGCAGGCGCCAGAGGCGCGCGGTCATGATAATCAGCTCGGCATCAATATCCGGGCCCGGCAGGCCGAACACTTCCACGCCGAACTGATGGAATTGCCGATAGCGGCCCTTCTGCGGACGTTCATAACGGAACATCGGCCCCGTGTACCAAACCCGCTGTATCTGGTTGTGGAGCAGGCCGTTTTCCATGGCAGCACGAACTACGCCCGCCGTACCCTCAGGGCGCAGTGTCACGCTGTCACCATTGCGATCCGCAAAGGTGTACATTTCCTTTTCCACGATATCGGTGACTTCACCGATCGTACGCCGGAACAGTGCGGTATCTTCCAGCACCGGCGTCCGGATTTCGGCGTAACCGTACGCGGTAAAAAGGTCCCGCATGGTTGCCTCAAGATACTGCCAGGCCGCAGAGCGGTCCGGCAGAATATCATTCATACCGCGAATTGCCTGGATTTTCTTCAAAGTCGGTCCTTAATCCTGCTGTCCTTCAGACACTTCATTTGCTGCGTGCGATCACGTCTTTTTCAGCCGCTTCCTTTTCGGCCACACGTTCACGGATCATGCGTTCAAACGCATCCACCAGCTCTTCATTCTTCATTTTGCGGTTGGGACGACCATCCTGATAGATCAGGTTGGCCGGTGAGCCGCCGGTTATACCGAGGTCGGCTCCCTTGGCTTCCCCGGGGCCGTTGACGATACACCCTATGACCGCCACATCGAGTGGCGTCATGACATCATCCAGGCGCTCTTCGAGCTCGTTCATGGTCCCGATCACATCAAAGTTCTGACGCGAACAACTCGGGCAGGCAATAAAGTTGATCCCCTTGCTGCGCAACCGCAGGCTCTTCAGCAGATCAAACCCGACTTTCACTTCCTCAACCGGGTCGGCCGCCAGAGAAATCCGCAATGTGTCGCCAATTCCATCCATGAGCAACATGCCCAGACCGACGGAGGACTTCACTGTGCCCGAGCGCAGGCCACCGGCCTCGGTGATGCCGAGATGCAGCGGCTGGTCGATCTGCCCCGCAATCTGGCGGTAGGCCGCCACCGCCATGAATACATCGGAGGCCTTCAGGCTCACCTTGAAATTCTGGAAATCGAGGCGGTCCAGTATGTCGATGTGGTACAGCGCTGATTCGACCAGCGCTTCCGCCGTCGGTTCGCCGTACTTGCGCTGTAGCCGCTTTTCAAGAGAACCCGCGTTCACGCCGATTCGCATCGGAATATTGAGATCGCGCGCCTTGTCCACGACAGCACGAATCCGGTCTTCCTTGCCGATATTACCCGGGTTGATCCGCAGGCAGTCGACACCGAGGTCGGCCACCCTGAGTGCAATTTTGTAGTCAAAGTGAATATCCGCGACCAGCGGTACCGACACCCGGCGACGTATATGACCGAATGCTTCGGCCGCATCCATGCTGGGCACGGAGACGCGGACTATATCGGCACCGGCCGCTTCGAGTCGCTGAATCTGGGCAACGGTTGCGTCCACATCTGTCGTTTCGGTGTTGGTCATACTCTGCACCGAAATCGGCGCATCACCGCCGACCGGCACATTACCGACCCAGATCTTCCGGGATTGGCGCCGGGTAATGGGTGATGCCATCTGCTTGTTCATCAACTACCTCCACGGGCGTACAACACCCGTTCTATACACAGCGTGGTTCACCGGATCCTTCAGGGCTGTCTTCTGCGGGCGTTCTTTCCCTCGCCGCCAGCCGGCTCAGACTGTCGCGCAGCGCCGGCACACTCTGCGCATGGTAACGTGCATATCGCCTCACGTAATCCGCTGATCGGGCATCCGCGCCCATTAACCGGGACACGTGCGCCAGGTGCCAGAGTGCATCACGACGCTGTGGCTCTCTGGTCAGCGCCCGCCGCCAGCAGGCCGCCGCAACGCGCCGACTGCCACGTGCCAGAGCCAGTAACCCGGTATCGACCAATGCCGCGGTTCGGCTCTCGTAATCCACGTTTTCAAGCACACTCGCCAGCAATGGCTCGGCGTGATCATAACGCCCCCGAACCAGGTAATAGCGCGCGAAATAGTGCTTTTCCGCTACGGCATCGACATCGCGCGTTACATCGCGGAATAACCGCTCCGCCGACTCCGTTTCTCCCAGCAGATGATAACTGCGTGCCAGTCCGGCCCCGGCCTGGCGGTTCGCCGGCGCGATTGTTCGCGCTTCGCGGAATGCCTGACCCGCTGCCAACGCGTTGCCATCCGACAGATGACGTTCACCCAGTGCATTCCACGCCGATACCGCTTCCTGCTGACTGTGCGTGCCTGTAGGCTGCATACCGCACCCTGCCAGCAACACCAGCGCAACCGGAACCGCCGCCAGCATCCGGCCGCGGCCCACATTGAAACCGGTCATTGTACACTCCCTGTACCCCGAAAATTCTGCCAGAGCATACCCCGCGATCCATCACAGGGTCACTGACCCGCAGTTGCTTTGCGCAGAAATTGTTACGGGCTGAGCCTGTTGTTCCGTCGCCGCGAGCGGGCGACATCCGCTGCCGTTGTTCCCACTTCTACGGCCGCGATATACCGTGCATGACGCTGCGTGCGATCCGCCACCTGCCCCACCAGCTGGCCACAGGCAGCGTCAATGTCATCGCCGCGGGTCTTGCGGATGGTGACATTGTACCCCGCCTCCAACAATACATCGCGAAACCGCATGCACCGGTTGTTGCTGGGCCGCTCATAGCCGGAATTCGGGAACGGGTTGAACGGGATCAGATTGATCTTGCAGGGTGTGTCGTGCAGCAGCTCTGCCAGCTCACGCGCATGCGCCAGATGATCATTCACCTCGTTGATCAGCGTATACTCAATCGTCAGACGCCGTTTGTCGGCCAGGCCGTCCAGGTAATGATGGCAGGCCTGCAGCGTCTCGGCGATACCGTACTTCCGGTTCAGCGGCACGATTTCGTTGCGCAACTCATCGTTCGGTGCGTGCAGCGACAGCGCCAGACTGCAATCCGTGCGGCCCGCCATATCACGGATGGCCGGCACCACACCGGAGGTGCTCAGAGTAACGCGCCGTTTGGACAGGCCGTAGGCGTAATCGTCCATCATCAGGTCGATGGCGGCCATTACCGGGCCGAAATTCAACAACGGCTCGCCCATGCCCATGAACACCACATTGGTGATCCGGCGCTCTGTCTTGTCGCGATCGCCCTCCAGCGCCTGCGCTGCCACCCACATCTGGGCAATAATTTCCGACGCCGAGAGGTCGCGGTTGAACCCCTGTTTGCCGGTAGAGCAGAACGAGCAATCCAGAGCGCAGCCAATCTGCGAGGACACACAGAGCGTGCCCCGATTGCTTTCCGGAATGAAAACCGTTTCGACCGCAGAGCCACCGGACATGCGCACCAGCCACTTGCGGGTGCCATCGGACGCGGTACGGTCGTAGAGCACTTCGGGCGTTTCCAGAATCACACGCTCGCGCAGCCGGTCGCGCAGCGACCGGGACAGGTCTGTCATGGCATCGATGTCATGCACCTGTCGCGAGTGAACCCACTTCAGCACCTGCTTGGCACGGAAGGGCTTTTCCCCCATGTCCGTGAACAGCCGGGTCACCTCGTCCCGGGTCAGCCCGAGCAGGTGCACGCGTTGGTCAGCCTGTGGCGAAGCGTCGATTCCGGTGGCCATCAGTTGCGTCCGAAAATCTCGTTGGCATCAAAAAACAGGGCTATTTCCCGGCGTGCCGACTCCGGAGAATCCGACCCGTGGACAGCGTTGGCTGACACTTCCGTGGCGAAATCCGCCCGGATGGTTCCGGCTGCCGCTTCCTGTGGGTTGGTAGCACCCATAATGTCACGGTTCAGGGCAATGGCGTTCTCGCCTTCGAGTACCTGGACCACGACCGGACCCGACGTCATGAACTCGACCAGCGAAGAAAAGAACGGCCGCTCTTTGTGTTCGGCGTAGAACTCTCCGGCCTGTGCTTCCGTCATCTGCAGCATTCTGGCGCCGGCAATGCGCAACCCTGCCTGTTCAAACCGGCTGATAATTTCACCGATCACGTTCTTGCCGACTGCGTCCGGCTTGATGATGGAAAATGTACGCTCCAGCGCCATAGAGTTTCTCCTGTCAATATGTCGAAAATGCGCCCCCGGCATCCATCCGGAAGGCTGTGTATTCAGGCCTGTGACGGCTCAAGATCCTGACTGTGGGGACGCTACAGTACTCAGCAGCGTTTTTCCGGGACCATCCGTGCTTTACAGGCGGGCGGATTATACCGTTCCGGAGGCAGCAACTCCATGGGTGGTGCCGAATCGTTCACCCGCAGGCTCGCCCCAAAGAAGGATGTCAACATCATGAAAGCCGCACTGACCCGTATACGGATCCATGGCCCATGGCACCAGCGACTCGCTCTGGTCGCCATTGCATTCGCGCTGGGCTCTGCTCCGGCGCTTGCCCAGGAATCCGCGGGCAGCACCACGCAGGACAATACACTGCTCAACACCCGCATCGGCACAGAGGGCCGGCAATATGGACAGACTTTCCGCCAGGTAACAGTCCAGGCGCTCGAATCGTTCGACACCTTCCGGGTGAGCAACATCCACCCCAATCTCGACTGGAACAACGAGGCAGAACGCGCGCGTATGCTTGAGCGAGCCCGCTCCGCCAGACTGCCGGTCACCGTCACAGCGGCGCTGACTTTCGGCCGGGGCGATCGGGCATCGCTGAACCTCGAGTTTCTCAATTCCGGGGGTGGGGAGGTATCTCTGTCCCGCTCGCTTGAGTTCCGCTATGAGTCCCTGCCCGGCCTGATGGCACAAATTGAGTACGACCTTGAGCGCGACCTGAAACGGCAGTTCAGGCAGCTCGGCCAGGTGGTCCAGGTTTATGGCAGCCGGGTCTATTTTGACCTCGGGCGCAGCGCCGGTGTGGCGCCCGGCGACATCTACCGCGTTTACACTCAGGGCGAGGAACTGACCAGTCGCGCCGGTGGTTCTTACGGGTACCTCAACAACAATACCGGTATTGTGCGCGTGCTGAACGTGACCGGCGTTTATGCGGAGGCCGAGATTCTGCTCGGACAGCGTACGATACGCCCGGACCACTGGGTTGAGGCGGCCCCGGGGTCCCCAGACGATTACCGCGGTGAAGTACTGGCAACAATGAATGATGAAGTTGCCATCAGCCTCGGCCGCCGGACCGGTATCGAACCGGGGGCTGAATTTGCCGTGCGCAAGGACCTGAACACGATTGATGACAACGACGCTTTCCAGGTTGAGGTCAGCAGAATCCGCATAACGGAAGTGGAAGACGAGTTTTCCCGCGGCGTGGTAATGCGCTCCGACCACTATGAAGTGGCGCGTGGCCTGATCGCGCCCGGCGACGAGGTCACCGAGGTGCGGCGCCGCGGCGGCGTGCAGTTGGGTTTCAATCAGGTTCATCTGGGGCTGTCGGACACACCCAGTATGGCCTACACCGTAGCGCTCAAATTTGAGAGCCCCGGCAACCAGAACCTGTTCTATCGACTCGGTGCCGGGTATTGGGATCTGAGCTATCTGAGCGCCGGTATAATGGGTGCGGCCAATCGGTCGGAAAGCTTTTTCTACGGTATTGATGCCGTCTATACGGATGCCCTTGCGACCAACCTGCTGGCTTCGGTAAACATTCCGACGCCTTTCCCGGATCTGATCCGGTTGAATACGGAGGTGGGCTATCTGATCTCGGCCGACGACTCACTCACCGGCCTCAATGTATCCCTTGGTATTAACTTTCTGACACCAGGCTATTAATCAGACCGAAGACTGAGGTGTTTCCTGAAGAGACACCCCTTCGATTCGCCAGTCACCGTCGACGTAGACGACGCTGTAGACAGCCGTCCAGCTCCGGCCGCTGCGGTCCACGACCAGCACAAACTGGTGCACGCGCTGGTCGCTGATATCGAGCGTCTGTGCAAAGGCAATGTGGCGCGGTCGGTAAAGTGCCGCATACCGCTGCTGCACCATGTCAATGAAGCGGTCAGCACTGCCGAAACGTTCACGGATTCCGTCACTGGCAAAGCCAAACGCGGTTTCTGAATCATCCGCCGCAAAGGCTTCCAGTTGTTGGCGAATCACAGCGCGCGCATCCGCAGGGTCTTGGGCCATGGCCGGCATCGCCAGCAACGCCAGCAGGATCAGGGAGGTAACAAGGGAAATACCGGGCAGTCGCATATCCACACCCCTCAGGGCTGTCGGGGATTCTACCCCGGGTATACGACCGCTACCGGAATTGGATCAACTGGCAGCCTGCGCACGGGCCGCCAGGCGAACCAGTGGCTGATGCTCATGCGATCCCTTCATGAATGCGTCGCCAAATGGCTCGAAACCGAACTCGCGATAATAATCCAGCGACTGGGAGCGAACAACGCACCAGACATCGCGGCCCTGGTAATCCGCCTCAGCCAACAGGTGTTTCAGCAGCAGAGTACCGATACCGAGATTCTGGAAGTCAGGCAATGTCGCAAGCTTGCGGAGCCGAATGCGACCATCTGCCTCCAGAAACAGCGAACCCACTGCGACCACTTTGCCATCGACCAGGGCACCAAAATGCTGACCGCTCTGGTCATCATCCAGCATACTCTGGCTCATTGGCTGATCCGGCCCGAACACCCGCTGGCGTATCGGCCAGGTCTGGTCCGCTGAAATGCTTTTGATTACTGCTTTCACAGAATGACTCCGCTTCAAACCGCATCGGGCAGAACAGTGTAAAACGTCCGGCGCCAATTGTCTTCGCTTTTTTCGGCGCAGCGCATCAGAGCGCATCGACAACGGCGGCGATACCGACCGGTCAGGCTGCCGCTTCTGCAGCTGACCGTATCTGACCGACCATGGCACGCAGGCCGTTCCCGCGCGTGGGGGTGAGGTGCTGCAGCAGCTTCACCTCGTCAAAATACTGTTCAACGTCAAATGCCAGGATATCCTGCGGTGTCTTGTGGTTATAGGCCGCCAGCACAATTCCCAGCAAGCCACGAACAATGTGTGCATCACTGTCGGCCTGAAACTGCAACCGGTCCCCTTCCTTGTGATGCACCAACCACACAAGGCTCTGGCACCCGCGGACGATGTGATCATCGGTGCGATACTGATCGTCGAGTGGCGGCAGTTCCTTGCCCAGATCGATAATATACTTGTAACGATCTTCCCAGTTGTCGAAAAACGACAAGGTGTCGACGATGTCCTCGGACGTCACGTCTTTACCGAAATCCGTCATTCTTGCTCCTGCCGTCAGCCGGCACTGTCAGGAAAGCGTTAGCGTTGAGATCCATTGATCAGAAAAACAGACCGGTTTCCAGTTGCGCCTCTTCACTCATCATGTCCCGGCTCCAGGGCGGATCAAAAACCAGCTCCACCTGCACGTGTCGAACATGCGGCACCTGCGACACGCGGTATTCAACATCGCCCACCAGCACCGGGCCCATGCCACACCCGGGGGCCGTCAGCGTCATATCGATTCGGACCTCACCGGCCTCCTGATCAATCTCCAGCCGGTAAATCAAGCCGAGGTTGACCAGATCCACCGGAATCTCGGGGTCATACACGGTTCCGAGCGCCGACCATACCTGTTCCTCATCGATCCGGCCATCATCGGGTGGCGTGAAATCCAGCGTTTCCGGTGTCAGGCCCAGAGCAGCCGCATCGGTACCGTCCACCCGCACCATCTGACCCTGCCATGTCAGGGTATAGTTACCACCCAGTGACTGAGTGATGGTTACAAATTCATCCCGTGGAATCGTCACCGGGGTCCCGTCGGGGACACGCCGCGCCGGACAATCGTCCAGCGTTACTACCATGCGGCGTTCCATCATTCAGGCCGACTCCACGCTGAAGCTCTCACCGCAGCCGCAGTAGTCTCGGGCATTGGGGTTTCGGAACGCCAGTTGCCGATTGATACCCTCGCGCACGTAGTCGATTTCGGTACCGGACAGGATGCCCAGATTGGTACGGTCAACGTAGAGCGTCAGGCCGTCCGCCAGCTTGAGCGCCAGGTCGTTTTCGGCTACTGCCGGGTCGCTGAGCATATCCACTACGTACATATACCCGGTACAACCACTCTCGCGCACGCTGAGCCGTACGCCCATCGCACTCTTATCGGCCGCCATCTGTTCCTGGAAATGGCGTACTGCCGCCGGTGTTACCCTGACGGTATCGGAATCCGGCTGAAATGCTTCTACTGCCATGACGACCTCCTTCAGAAAAACTGCCGGGCTTTTTCAATGGCCGCAAACAGGCGGTCCACGTCGTCCCGGGTATTATAACAGGCGAAACTCGCCCTGACGGTTCCGGGGATACCATATTGGGCCATGATTGGCTGAGCACAATGGTGACCGGTCCGCACCGCCACGCCCTGATGATCCAGCAACGTACCCAGATCGGCCGGGTGCGTGCCCTCAAGAACGAAACTCAGGACCCCCGTCCGGTGATCGGCCGTGCCGACGCGGCGCAGCCCGGGCGTCGCACGCGCCTGCTCGTCAGCGTAGGCGAGCACATCGGCTTCATGCGCCATCAGGGCCTCGCGGTCCATCGACAGCAGGTAGTCAATGGCGGCACCCAGGCCGATCACGCCCGCGATATCGGGCGTCCCCGCTTCAAATTTGTGCGGAATCACGCCATAGGTTGTGCCGTCAAAGCTGACCTGGTCGATCATCTCACCGCCACCCTGCCACGGCGCCATTGCCTCGAGCAGTTCCGCCTTGCCATACAACGCGCCTATACCGGTCGGGCCGTACATCTTGTGCGCAGACAGTGCGTAAAAATCGCAGTCGAGGGCCTGCACATCGACGGGCATATGGGCAACCGCCTGCGCCCCGTCAATCAACACTTTTGCCCCGGCGTCATGCGCCAGCCGGACGATGTCAGCCACCGGGTTCAACGTGCCCAGCGCGTTGGAAACATGCCCGATCGATACCATCCGAACCGCGCCGGCCGAACCGTCGTTCAACAGGGCCTTCAATTCGTCCATGTCCAGCGTACCGGTTTCATCAACAGGCACTGGTACGACGCTTGCCCCGGTTTCCGCTGCCACCATCTGCCAGGGCACGATATTGGAGTGGTGCTCCATGGCCGACACCAGAATGCGATCGCCGGGCGCAAGCGCGTGGCGGCCCCAGGACTGTGCCACCAGGTTGATGCCTTCAGTCACACCGCGGGTCCAGATCACCTGTCGGCTCTCCGGTGAATTCAGCAGTGCTGCGGTTTTCGTCCGCGCCGCCTCGAATTGCTCGGTTGCCCGCTGGCTCAGTGTATGCGCGCCCCGGTGAACATTACTGTTGTCCTGCTCGTAGTAGCGGACTATGGCATCAATTACCGCTCGTGGCTTCTGGGTGGTCGCCGCATTATCGAGATAGACAAGTGGCTGGCCATTGACCTCCTGGTGGAGAATCGGAAAGTCGGCCCTTGTCTGCTCAACATCAAAGCCTGTCGGAACAGACACTGATTTCTCATGCAATTCGGTCATTCAGCGACCTCCTCGGTGGCGAGCCGCTGCCCCAGCAAGTCGGCAATCCGGGGACGCAGGAACGACTGCACCGCCGACTCCGGCGCCTCATTCAATACTTCGTTAATGAAGCCGAAACTCATCATGACACGTGCCGTGTCTTCATCGAGGCCACGTGACCGCAGGTAATACAGCGCAGTGGTATCCAGTTGGCTGACTGTGGCCCCATGGGCGCATTGCACGTCATCGGCGTAGATCTCGAGCTCCGGTTTGGTATCAACCTCCGCCGTTTTCGACGTCAGCAGGTTCCGGTTGTTCAGTTCGGCCAGCGTTTTCTGGGCATGCGGATGGATGTGAATCCGCCCGTTGAACACCGCCTTCGCCCGGCCGCCGACAATGCCACGGAACGTTTCCCGGGTAGTACCATGCGGTTCGCAATGGTCGACACAGGTATGGTAATCCACAAGCTGGCGATTCTTCGGCAGGTAGATACCGTTGAGGTCGAGCTCGGAACCCTTGCCGCGGTGGTTGACCTGATAGTCAATGCGCTTCAGCGGGCTGCCCTGGGCGATCGCAAAGGCATTCAAACGGCCGTTCGCGGCAATATCTACGTGCACACCGCCCACATGCAGAAGCTCTTCCTGCTCCAGATTGATACGACAGTGCCGCAGCTGTGCGTTTTCACCCACGACCAGCTCTGTCAACGCGTTCACAAAGCCGTTCTGGCTGGCATCTGTACTCTGGTAGTGCTCGGTAACACTCGCACTCGCACCGCTGTCCAACACCACCAGGCAACGCTGCTGGGCATTGCCAGGCTCCGATTCCGGCACCGACAGGTGAACGATACAGACCGGCGTTTTCAGGTGCTCATTACGCGGCACATGGACCAACACGCCTTCTTCTGCCCAGGCGTTGCTCAGCGCCGCAAACATATGCCGATCCTGGTCCACATGCTGGCCGAGGTGTTGCCGGATCAGCTCACGTTGTTCGATCGTCGCCTGGCTGAACCGTGTCACGCCGGGCTGGTCACCCAGAATTGACAGCTCCCGGGAAAATACACCATTCACAAACACCAATTGCACGACGCCCGACTCTGACCAGTCGATCTGCTGCGGCAGTGTGGTCGGCGGCGCCGCCGGGAACGATGCCCAGCGGGACGGCGTGCGTGCCTCCAGCGGTTTCAATGGCGTGTATTTCCAGGCCTCGGTTCGCCGGCCGGGCCAGGACGCTGCCGACCAGTGGGAGCGCCCCTCCCGGCGGACCTCGCTGAGCCAGTCCGGCCCGGACTGGGCATCGGCCAGTTGAAGTGCCGTTTCCTGAAACTCGCTCATGGGTTATGCCACCTTGCCTTCGAGCCAGCCATAGCCCCTGGCTTCCAGTTCTTTCGCCAGATCCTTATCGCCGGACCTGACGATCTGTCCATCCGCCAGAACATGCACAAAATCAGGCTCAATGTAATCCAGCAGCCGCTGATAGTGAGTGACCACAATAAACGCCCGGTCCTCAGTACGCATGGCGTTGACACCATCCGAAATGGACTGCAGCGCATCGATATCAAGGCCGGAATCCGTTTCGTCGAGAATGCACAGACGCGGTTCAAGCAGCATCATCTGCAGAATCTCATTACGCTTTTTCTCACCGCCGGAGAAGCCTTCATTGACACCCCGTTTCAGAAACGACGGATCCATCCTGACCTGTCGGCAGGTCTCACGGGCAAGCTTCATGAAATCAACCGACGATATTTCCTCGAGGCCCTGGTGCGCTCGCTTTGCGTCGACAGCCGCCTTCAGAAATTCCATATTGCTCACCCCGGGTATTTCCACCGGGTACTGGAACGCCAGAAAAATGCCCTCCCGGGCC
Organism: Natronospirillum sp.; assembly: GCA_965602035.1. Classification (GTDB taxonomy): domain Bacteria; phylum Pseudomonadota; class Gammaproteobacteria; order Pseudomonadales; family Natronospirillaceae; genus Natronospirillum. Next base: position 1,177,696 of record OZ271919.1, read on the forward strand.
CGATCTTCGGTTTCCATAGCCAGAATATCGCGTCCATCCAGCGTCGCTGATCCAGACGTTACCTCGTAACCTTCCCGACCGGTCAGTACGTTGCCCAGTGTGCTCTTGCCGGCGCCATTCGGCCCCATGATGGCATGCACTTCTCCGGCGTTGACCGTCAGATTCAGACCCTTGAGGATGGTTTTTCCCTCAACCGAGGCCGTCAGGTTTTCAATCGTCAGCATATCGTTTGCGTCCAGATTCAGTTATTCAGTTCATGTCACAGTGTCATTGTGGCCGCCCCGGAAGGCCGGGCCACTCTCAGCCGACACTGCCTTCCAGGCTCACTTCGAGCAATTTCCCGGCTTCCACCGCGAACTCCATGGGCAGCTCGCGGAACACTTCCCGGCAGAAGCCGTTCACAATCATCGAAACGGCCTTCTCTGCATCCAGGCCGCGCTGCTGGCACAGGAACAACTGGTCATCGCTGACCTTCGATGTTGTCGCCTCATGCTCTATCACCGCATTCGGGTGGCGGCTCTCGATGTATGGGAACGTATGCGCGCCACAGCGGTCACCGATCAGCAGAGAGTCACATTGAGTGAAGTTGCGGGCGCCATCTGCTTTTGGCCCCATTCTGACGAGCCCCCGGTAGGAACTGTCACTCTGCCCCGCCGAGATACCCTTGGCGATGATCGTGGAGCGGGTGTTCTTACCCTGGTGGATCATCTTGGTACCCGTATCGGCCTGCTGATGATTATTGGTCAGCGCGACCGAATAGAACTCACCGACACTGTTATCACCCTTGAGCACACAACTGGGGTATTTCCAGGTGACCGCCGAGCCGGTCTCAACCTGCGTCCAGGAAATGTGTGCATTGCGATGGCAAACGCCGCGCTTGGTGACAAAGTTATAGATGCCGCCTTTGCCATCCTTGTCGCCCGGGTACCAGTTCTGCACGGTGGAGTACTTTATTTTCGCATCATCCAGCGCGACCAGCTCAACCACCGCGGCGTGTAACTGGTTCTCATCGCGCATCGGCGCAGTGCACCCTTCAAGGTAGCTGACTGAGGCGCCCTCTTCGGCCACAATCAGCGTCCTTTCGAACTGCCCGGTATTCATCTCATTGATACGGAAATAGGTCGACAGTTCCATGGGGCACCGCACCCCTTTCGGGATGTACACGAATGACCCGTCGGAGAACACCGCAGAATTCAGGGCGGCGAAATAGTTGTCATTCTTCGGCACCACTGACCCGATGTGCTTGCGCACCAGTTCCGGATATTTCTGCAACGCCTCGCTGATGGAACAGAAAATCACACCGGCTTCTTCCAGCTTCTCGCGAAAGGTTGTAACAACCGATACCGAGTCGAATACCGCGTCCACGGCGACACCGGCCAGCATTTCCTGTTCGTGAAGCGGGATACCGAGTTTCTCGTAGGTCTCCAGCAACTCGGGGTCAACCTCATCGAGACTCTTCGGCTTGTCGGCCATGCTTTTCGGTGCCGAGTAATAGGAAATCTTCTGGAAATCGATGGGCGGGTATTTCACCTTGGCCCAGTTCGGCTCCGGCATTTCCAGCCAGGCCCTGTACGCTTCCAGTCGCCACTCGGTCATCCACTCCGGCTCTTCTTTCTTCGCGGAAATGAACCGGACAACGTCTTCATCCAGCCCGGGCGGCAACGTATCGGAGTCGACGTCGGTGTGAAAACCGGCGGCGTACTCTTTGTTGATCAGATGTTCGACTTGCTCGGACATAATCTGCTCCTCGCCATGCCTGCATCAGGCTGGCATAGCCTGCATTCGTGTCACCACCTGCCGGATGTGGCTGATGGCGTAGTCAATCTCTTCTTCCGTGGTATAACGGCCAACGCTGAACCTGAGGCTCGCCTGGGCGTCCGCATCAGAGAGCCCCATGGCCTTGAGCACGAAACTCGGCTCGACTCTGGCCGATGTGCAGGCTGACCCGGTGGCGACCGCCAGATCCGTCAGCGCCAGCAGCAATTCTTCGCCCTGAGAGCCACTGAATACCACATTCAGAAAACTGCACGCCCGCTCCTCCGGATGCCCGTTCAGGCGGATACCCGGTAAATCGCTGATGCCGTTCCACAACCGGTCACGCAACCCTGCTATGTGGGCATTGTCCCCTGACAGGTTCTGCCGGATCAGCTCGGCAGCCGCGCCCATGCCCACACACTGGTGCGTTGCCAGCGTGCCAGAACGTACACCCTGTTCATGGCCGCCCCCCAGGATCTGCGGCTGCAGTTCCGACAGCACGCCGCGCCGTACATAGAGCGCGCCCACCCCCTTGGGCCCATACATCTTGTGCCCCGAGAACGAGGCCATATCAACCGCCAGCTCGCGCAGGTTTATCGGCAGCCGCGCAGCGCTCTGGGCAGCGTCCACATGAAATAACGTGCCGTTGTCCTGACACAGCTTGCCCAGCTCCGCAATGTCATTGATGGTGCCGGTCTCATTGTTCACATGCATAATGCTCACCAGGCGCGTATCCGGCCGGAGCGCGTTCGCCAGCGATCGCACCGGAACCTGTCCGAACGGGTCAACCGGCAGAACAGTGACTTCATGTCCCTGCCATGCCAGCCAGGCCGCGGTATCCAGAACCGCCTTGTGCTCGACGGCGGACACAATGATGTGCTGGGGCCCATCCGCCGCATCCAGTACCCCTTTCAGAGCCAGGTTGTCCGATTCAGTCGCACCGCTGGTCCAGATAATCTCCCGGCTGTCAGCACCGACCAGCTCGGCCACTTGAAGCCGCGCATTCTCAACGGCTTCTTCTGCTTCCCAACCGAGCCGGTGGGTCCGCGAAGCGGCATTGGCATACACGCCATCCAGCCCCAGACAGCGGGCCATTTCTGCGGCCACTTCCGGTGCTACCGGAGTGGTTGCCGCATAATCCAGATAGATGGGTTTGCGCATATTCGTCTGACCGCAATCCTGTTAAATCAACCCTCGCCGGTACCACGTACTAGCCGAGGCTCATGGTGTGAGTGGGAATCTTGTCCTGATGGTCATCCTGGCGGAGCCGTACCTGCTGGATATCTCTGCGGGCCACCAGGTCTGCAAGGGTTACGCCACTCAGAAAACCGTGGATCTGCTGGCTCAGGTCCTCCCAGAGGTGGTGCGTCAGGCATTTCTCACCGGCCTGGCAGCTGCCTTCGCCCTGACAGCGCGTGGCGTCCATGGACTCACTGACGGCGTCCACGACCGCTGCCACGGAAATGTCACCCGGCGACCTCGCCAGACGGTAGCCTCCGCCCGGGCCACGCACACTGCTGACCAGAGCCTGCCGCCTTAGCCGCGCGAACAATTGCTCCAGATACGATAACGAAATACCCTGTCGAACTGAGATGTCCGCCAGACTGATCGGACCGCTGCCATCATGCAGCGCCAGATCGAGCATGGCGGTCACCGCATAACGCCCTTTCGTGGTCAAGCGCATGTCAGGCCTGCTCCCGATCCAATGTGTCAGGAATTATGAGATTTCCGAGTAATTCAGTCAAGTATTACCCGGGCGCCGCCAGACCGCGCCTGTGTGCGCTGTATATTACCCTTTGCCTGGCCGCACTGGCACCTCTGGCTGCAGCTCAGTGCCCGCCGGCCCTGCACCCCTACGACATACAGGGTGCCGCCGACCGCAGCCCCTACGAGGGGCAGCACGTTTCCATTACCGGCACTGTCACATCGGTCGATTGGCGCCGGGACGGTCAGCAGGGCCTGTTCCTTCAGGGCCCTCCGGACCGCAACGGGCGCACCTCGGATGCGGTCTTTGTCTATGCCCCGGATATCGGGTCGTTGGCGTCACAACGCCCCCGGCGCGGCCAGCAATGGACGGTCACGGGGCTGATCAAGGAGTTCCACGGGCTGACCGAAGTGAGCGAGTTGTCGGCCGCAGTCCGGTGTGGCGACGACAGACCGCTGCCACCCGCTGTGGCCGCTTCCGGTCCGGCCGAAGCGCTCGAGGGAATGCGCGTGCAGCTTATCGCGCCCGTGATCATCGACAACTACCGGGTACTCCATACAGGGACCGTGACGGTGGAGAGCCGTGGCAGTACCTGGCATCTGGAAGACGGCAGCAACCAGCGATCCCTCGACCGGCTCCCCTGGGGACTCCAATCCGACCCGAGACTGGTGGCCAATGGCACAACACTCACAGATCTTACCGGTGTTCTGACGTTCCGATGGAATCAGTGGGTAATCATCCCTGATAATCCACCAACGCCGACGCAGTTGCCTGCATGGCGGTGGCCGGCACCGGAGACCGCATCGCTGAAACTGGCAAGCTGGAACCTGAACAACCTGTTCGATGGGGATAACGGCGACTTCAGTCAATCGCGGCGGGCCGACAGCCAACGACAATGGGAACGTCAACGGGCCAAGACCGCCAGCGCATTGGCCGCGCTCAACGCGGATCTGATTTTTCTGCAGGAAGTCGAGCACGATCGAGGTCGTCAGAGCACAACAGCGCTGGACGATCTGGCGACTGCCCTGAACGACATGGTGAACCCCGGTGAACCGGTATATCAGGCCATACTGCCGGGGCACCGCGCAGGTGACGATGCCATCACCACCGCCTTTCTCTACCGCCGTGATCGGCTCACCCCCAGTAGCGGGCTGGACCGGATAGACACTGAGCCCCGGGCGTCAATAAGACAATCGTTCATTGACCAACGATCCGGCCGGGAATTCACGGCGGTAAATGTACACCTGAAATCGCGCAACGGTTGCCCGGGCAGCTGCCGCGCACCGCGCGAGGCGGCGCTTTCAAAGCTCGCGAATGGTCACGCCTCAACCCACCACGCGGCTGGAACACCGCTGCTGCTTGGCGGCGATTTCAATACGCTGGCCGGGGAGCCGAGCTGGTCAATACTCAGACGCAGTGGTTGGCAGCGGATTCCGGTTGAAGGCCCTACCTATTGGTACCGCGGCCGGGCACAACAACTCGACCATTTCTGGTGGTATGGGGCGACCAAACCTGAGCAGGCTCATGCGATACCGGGCCAGGCTGAGATGCCACCGATACCGACACGCCATTCGCTGTTCGATCCGGATTCACCCTGGGGTGCGTCCGACCACAACATTATTTACCTGTCGTGGTAGCCGAGCGCTCACGGTGCTTGCGCCGGCGCCTTGCCTGAATGGCACGCTGGGCATCCTCACCGATATGGGCTTCACCACGCTGTTCTGCCAGGCGAAGCTGGCGTTCACGTTCGGCATAACGCTGCCGCTGCTGTTCGGTTTTGTGATCATGGCAATGTGGGCAACTGACGCCCCGAACAAACCGACTATCCCGACGATCCGATGCTGACAGTGGGGCGCGACACGCACCGCAGAGCTGATAATCACCGGGGAGCAGTGCATGATTAACGGTCACGCGGTTGTCGAAGACAAAGCATTCCCCGCGCCACATCGATTGCTCCTCCGGGACCTCTTCCAGGTAGCGCAGAATGCCACCCTGCAAGTGATAGACCTCCCGGAAACCCCGCTCACGCAGGTAGGCAGTGCTCTTTTCGCACCGAATACCGCCGGTGCAGAACATGGCGACACGCGGATGCTGCTCCGGATCCAGATTCTTTTCCACGAACTCGGGAAACTCACGGAAGCTGCCGGTACCCGGATTCAGCGCCCCTTCAAACGTACCGATATCCACTTCGTACTGGTTGCGGGTATCAATCACTACTACCGATGGGTCGGATATCAGCTGGTTCCAGTCGCCCGGGGCAACATAGGTGCCCGCGCTTTCCAGAGGGTCAATACCGGGCACGCCCATGGTGACAATTTCCTTTTTCAGCTTCACCTTGGTGCGATAGAAGGGCTGCTCGTCGGCCTCTGATTCCTTGTAATCAATATCAGACAGTCCCAATCGTGAACCCAGAAACGCCTTGAGTGCATCAATGCTTTCCCGGGGCCCGGCGACCGTACCGTTAATACCCTCATCCGCAAGCAGCAACGTGCCCCGGATGCGATTCTCGCGCAGAAATTCAAGCAATGGCTCGCGCCACTCAGCATAGTTTTCAAAGCGGGTAAAGCGATAGAGCGCACAAACGATCACGGCGCCCTTGTCCGGGGTATTCATTACAGACCTCCAGCGAACCGGATCGTAAATCCGGAGCCAAGTACATCAATTTGAACGATCAGCCGGCGTATTCCACCGGCATTTGCGTGCGTTGCCGTCGCACCAGGGATGACATCAGCTCGTAACGGTTGTTCACATTGAACAACTGGTAGAGCGCGCGGCAATGATACTTGATGGTGTATTCCGTCAGGCACATCTGATCCGCGATTTCCTGATTACTCAAACCCTGGGTAAGTCGGTCCAGAACATCGCGCTGCCGTGGCGTCAGCGATTGATAATCCGGTGCGGATTGTCGGTTCAGATTTTTCATTATACAGAACTCCCTTGTCTGTGTGTTCCTTACAGGCCCTTAGGCCAGTATCAAGGCTGACAGACAACGGGATTCACGGGAACGAAGAAACATGACACTGTTTTGCGGTACAAGTGACATGTTTCTTCAGGCTATTTCAGGATTCAGCCGTTTCGTACCGAATCGTTGGCCTCTTCATCGGAAATCCGGCCACAGGTACGATTGGCTTCGCGAACGGCCGAGAAGTCCTCATCGTCCAGGCTGGGCAGGTCGCCTGAACGAAATCCGGAGTCCAGCCGGTTCAGCGCCCTGCACATAGCGTCTACACGCTCGTCCATAATATGAACATGATCCAGCAGCGAATTGATCGACTTGGCAATCGGGTCGGGCATGTCGGAGACGCCATAGGCATCAAAGCCGAGCTTGTCCGCCATACGGGCACGGCGCTCTTCCGCTTCCAGTGGCTTGTCGTCACGACGCTTGATGATCCGGCCCGGCACGCCGACCACGGTGGCGCCGTCGGGTATTTCCTTGGTTACCACGGCATTGGAGCCAACGCGGGCATCCCGGCCAATGGTGAATGGTCCGAGCACTTTCGCGCCCGCACCCACAACAACGCCATCACCCAGTGTCGGATGCCGCTTGCCCTTCTCCCAGGACGTACCACCCAGTGTGACTCCCTGATATATCGTGCAGTCGTCGCCGATTTCTGCGGTTTCTCCGATCACCACACCCATCCCGTGGTCGATAAAGAAACGCCGGCCGATTTTCGCCCCGGGATGTATTTCAATGCCGGTGAACCAACGCGCCAGTTGCGACAGGAACCTGGCGAGCCACTTCAGGCGCCGGTTCCAGAGCCAGTGCGTGACCCGATGCGCCAGCACGGCATGTAACCCCGGATAATTGGTCAGCACTTCGAAACTGTTGCGGGCCGCCGGGTCGCGGTCGAAGACGCTGCGGATGTCTTCACGGATGGTTCGGAACATGCCTATCGCCTTGTCTGTTTTTGCGCCTGACTCACAATGCCGCGCAAAATATTGAGTTCGGTGGGCTCCGGCTGTGCACGCAGAAAAAAGCGGCGCAGCTTGAGCATGAGTTGCCGTTGATTATTGGGGTCGGCAAATCCGATATCAACCAGCATTTCCTCAAGATGACCAAAGAATCCTTCCAGTTGCTCACTGCTGGCACGCTCTACCGGCTCAAATGCGCTGGCGCCATCAGCATCAGCCATCATCGCGCGACGCAGTTCGTAACACACCACCTGCACCGCAGCGGCGATGTTGAGCGAACTGAACTCGGGGTTTGCCGGAATCTGCAGGTGGTAATGACACCGCGCCAGTTCCTCATTGGTCAGGCCACTGCGTTCCCGTCCGAAGACCAGAGCGACCGGCGACGTTGCCGGCACCTCTGCCAGGCACGGCCCCAGCTCGTGCGGTGCCAGCATCGGCCATGGCAGCGTCCGGCTGCGAGCGCTGGTGCCAATGACGCGGGTGCAACCCGCCAGTGCGGCATCAAGCGACGACTCAATCACAGCGCCCGACACGAGGTCTTCGGCGCCCGAGGCACGTGCAATGGACGCGTCGTCCATCGGGTCCTGCCCGGGGTTGACCAGCACAAGCCGGGACAGACCCATGGTTTTCATGGCCCGGGCTGCGGCGCCGATATTGGCGGCCAGACTGGTTTCCACCAGCACAATGCGCACCCGATCAAGTGCAGGCAAGTCAGTCACTGAGAGCACTCTCCTTTTCGTGCGATAACCGTTGAGCACGCCATTATGCCTGCAATTCGACGCGGTTCCGAGCCCGCAACCAGCCAGCACGCAGACACCCTGACAGCCGGCGGCGCGCGACGCCTGTGCTGGCAACCGTTCAGACCCGCTGATACAATCACGCCCCTTTTCATCGCACGACGACAGACAACTATGCATCCAACGTTGACACTCGCTTCCCGGGCCGCACAGGCGGCGGCTGAAAAGCTGGTTTTTACCCGTGAAAACTGGGGCCGACTGCTCGAAGAGAGCGGCTTTGACACGACGCTGGATCAAATGCTCCAGGGCGCGGCCAAGCGTGTTATCAGCACGCTCCGCAATGCCTACCCCGACCAGACCGTCTATTTTCACCACCAGGGCGAAGCCACCGGGGACCGGGATGAAACGCACTGGCAGGCAGATGTGTTGCTCGGCCGGGACAACTTCGGCCGCGGTCTGACCGATGTCGGTGTGCTGGTCGGACAGTTCCAGCACGGCAGACTGGAACACCTGGTGCTGGTGTTTCCGTTTATTGGCCAGGAGGCTCAGGCGTCGCGAGGACGCGGCATGACGCTCAATGGACGGCGCGTGCGTTGCACCGGCTCGGACCGCTTGGCCGGTATCATGCTTGGCCACACGGGGCGGCTCAATGCGGCCGACCAACTGGTCAGCCTGGGCGCGGAGCCAAGGGTTACCGGCTGCGCCATGCTGGACCTCGTGCGGGCCGCCGCCGGTCAGCTCGATGTGGCCATGCAACATGACCTGTCCGAGCTGGAAGTGACGGCAGCACAGCTACTGGCTACCGAAGGCGGAGCCATGACCGGGGAGCTTACGGGAGCGCCACTGCAGCGCCGGAGCTCAGAGGTAGTGCTGGCCAACCCTCGCCTGTTCCGGCAGATCCTCGGCAACCTTCAACGAACACACTGATGCTTTGATACGCTTCCTGCTATGGAACTGAATAAGGCCTGACACACTATGCACGCGCTGCAGATTGTCGCCGGTGACCGGGCTCTGGAACGAATCCGGCACCGTCATTTCCGGGTGGAAGATATCGCGGCCATGATGGGCGCATCCGGTGGGCCCAAGTGGTTCGTGCTTTCCCAGCTGGACCGCTATCTTGCTCAGCATGTCCTCCCCCACGCGCATCAGCCTGTGCACCTTGTCGGTTCGTCTATTGGCGCCTGGCGAATGGCCGCCCACGCGTCTCCGGACCCCGCCGCAACATTGCAGCGTCTGGAAACCGAGTACCTGAACCAGCGGTTCGGACCGAAAGCAACCTCAGCCGAGATCACCGCCCAGTGCCAGCAGATGTTGCGGCACGTATTTCCGGAACCACCCAGGTTGCCGGAAAACCGCCCGCTGCATATCGTCACGGCGCGCTGCAAGGGCGTCACAACCGCAACCGGCACCTGGCGACAGGCCGCTGCCTTCGGGCTGGTGGCGACGAGCAACCTGTTGAGCAGCCGTCTGCTGAACCGCCATTTCGAACGACACCTGGTGGAGTCCCGGCCCGGCACCCTGCCGGTGCGGGATTACGGCTGGTTCCACACGACAACCAGCCAGCTCGACGGGAACAACTGGCAGGCCGCACTGATGGCAACCGCAGCGATACCACTGGTGCTGGACCCCGTGGCGTCAATTAACGGGTCTCAGCCGGGCTGCTACAGGGATGGTGGCATGGTGGACTATCACTTCAACCTGCCGTTTGAAACGCCGGACGGGTTGATTCTCTACCCGCACTTCACACCTGACCTGAAGCCCGGCTGGTTTGACAAAGCACTCCGCTGGCGACATATCGACCCTGATAACTACCAGGATATCGTCATGTTGCTGCCGACCAGCGAATTCATCGGGTCGTTGCCACATGGCAAAATCCCGGACCGGCGGGACTTCCGAAAGCTGTCCGATCACGATCGGGAACATTACTGGCGAAAGTCAGTTCAGGCGGGCGAACGGCTGGCCGATGAGTTCCATGACTGGATCAGTGGCGGCGGTCAGGTGTCTCAGGTCAGGTCCATCCGCCAGTTGATTGGCTGACGAATCGCGACCTCTGGTCGCTCCTGCAGATTCGTGTAGGAGCTGCAGAAGGCTACGATTAACTGTCTTCGCGCTTGAGCCAGTCGGGAATTTCTTCCAGTTCACCTTCATCCGGATCGGGCTTCTCCGGACGGGCCAGATCCTGCTTGTTCAGATGCAACTGCGCCAGCACATTCGATGTCACGTAAATCGACGAATAGGTACCCACCACGACACCGATCAACAGGGCCAGGGCAAACATCCGGATCATTTCGCCGCCGAGCACCAGCAGGCAGATCAGAACGATCGCCGTGGTGAACGACGTCACGAGCGTACGGCCGAGCATCTGGGTGAGTGACAGATCAATGATATAATTGGTGTCATCCCGCCTGACCGTTCGGAAGTTCTCCCGTATCCGGTCAGACACCACGATCGAGTCGTTCAGTGAATAACCGATGGTTGCCAGCAGCGCCGCCAGCACGGTGAGGTCGAAGTCGAGCTGGAAAAGCGAGAAGATGCCCACCACAATCAGTACGTCGTGCACCAGTGCCGCTACCGCACCGAGCGCAAATTTGAGCTGAAAGCGCATGGCGATGTACACCGTGATAGCCAGCATGGCCAGTATCATGCCGATACCGCCCCGGTCACGCAGTTCCTCGCCCACCTGCGGACCCACAAATTCGCTGCGGCGCAGGGAAACACCGACACCGGACTCCGACGCCAGCGTACTGACAATATTGTCACCCAACTGCGGGTTATTCGATTGCGGCAGCCGGATCACGACTTCCTGCTCACTGCCGAAATACTGAACCCGGGCATCGTCGAAACCCGCACCTGCCAGACGCGAGCGCACTTCCTGCAACTCTGCGGGCTGGTCAAAGCCGACTTCCACCAGGGTGCCACCGGTAAAATCGAGCCCGAGGTTGAGCCCCTGTACTGCCAGTGAACCTATGCCGATCAGGATAAGCACGGTGGACACCAGCGCGGTCAGACGCCGCTTCGCCATGAAGGCTATGGTTTTCACTTCTGCCATGTCCACACTCCCCAGATTGGCAATGTCTTGAGATTCCGCCCGCCATAAACCAGGTTAACCAGTGCCCGGGTACCCAGAATCGCCGTGAACATCGATGTGATAATGCCGACACTGAGCGTCACCGCGAAGCCCTTGACCGCCCCCGTGCCGACAGCAAAGAGAATCACCGCCACAATCAGCGTGGTGATGTTGGCGTCAAAAATGGTAACGAAAGCGCGATCAAAGCCCGAACTGATTGCATTCTGTGGTGGTGTCCCGAGCTCCAGTTCCTCACGTATTCGCGAAAATATGAGCACATTGGCGTCCACCGCCATACCGACGGTAAGCACGATCCCGGCGATACCTGGCAGCGTCAACGTGGCGCCCAGGGTGGACATGATGGCCACGATCAGCAACAGATTGACGGCCAGGGCAATATTCGCGAACAGACCGAACATGCGGTACCAGACCACCATGAAAGCCATCACCGCAAGAAAACCGGCGATCACAGAGGTGACACCCATCCGGATATTGTCGGCGCCGAGGCTCGGCCCAATCGTGCGCTCTTCCACGAAATACATGGGCGCTGCCAGTGCACCCGCCCGCAGCAACAGGGCCAGTTCCGAGGCTTCCGCCGCCGACCCGAGCCCGGTAATGCGGAACGATGGCCCGAACGCCCCCTGGATGGTGGCGAGGCTGATAATGCCTCGCTCCACTTGGTTCTCGTATTCGGCAACCCGCTCACCGTCGACGATTCGGTAATTGGTGACCGTGTTGTATTCGATGAACAGCACACCCATTCCGCGCCCGATATTCTGGCGGGTGGTCTGCATCATTCTTGAGCCGCCGGCGCTGTTCAGATCAACAGACACCTGAGGCCGGTTGTTCTCATCGAACTCGAAATTGGCCCCTACAACATTTTCGCCCGTAGCGATGACTTCTGTCAGCAGATCGGCCTGCCGGTTACTGTTACGGAACTCAAAGGTTGCACGTTCTGACGGCGGCGTATCCGGCATCGCCTCGAGACGGAATTCGAGTTCCGCCGCGCGGCCGATGATCCGCTTCGCGGCAGCGGTATCCTGGATGCCCGGCAACTCGACCACAATTCGGTCATCGCCCTGGCGCTGAACGAGCGGCTCTGCCACACCCAGTTCATTTACACGATTGTTCAATGTCGTCAGGTTCTGCTGCAGAGCATTGTCCTGAAGCTCCTGCAGTCGGGCTTCAGACACCACCAGTTGCAATTGCAGCAGCTCACCGTCTTCCGTGGTTGAGCGATCAAACTCCGGGAAATTCTGCCGCAGGTAGCTGTTCGCCTCGTCCCGCGAGATTTCATCGCGGAAACTGGCGACCAGCACCCGCTCATCGGTCTGTTCAACGCGGGCAAACCGGATGTCTTCATTCCGGAAACTGCGCCGGAGATTGACCACGTAGTCGTTCATGCGGTCCGCGAGGTACTCCTCCATATCCACTTCCATCAGAAAGTGAACACCACCACTCAGGTCCAGCCCCAGCGTCATGGGCCGCGCCCCGATCGACTGAAGCCAGCCCGGCGTCGTCTCAGCCCGGTTGAGCGCCACCACGAAATCATCGCCGAGCGTCTGCTGCACCAGATCCCGCGCCACCAGTTGATCGGCCGGGTTTTCAAGTCGGATCAGAGTACTGCCGTTCATTGACTCGGTGCGTTTGACGGCCACATTCTGCTCGGCCAGCGCAGTCAGCGCTTCTTCTTCCACCTCGGTCGATATACTGCCGGTCGCAGAGGCAGGGGTGATCTGCACCGCATAATCCGCGGTGAACAGGTTGGGCAAGCTGTACACCAGCCCCAGTGCCAACACAACGGCCACCAGGGCGTACTTCCAGACCGGGAAACGGTTCAGCATGGAATCGCTCCAAATTATGAACAGGCCCCGTCCATTGCAGTGGCCGGGGCAGTAGGATGCAGCGGAAGGGGTTACCGCAGAGACCGCCTTGGCAAGTCCCGGAAACGGCTATGGCCCGGTTCTGGTTGTGAGCAACGCAGGAGCCGGGCCATCAATTTCCCGGTCAGAGCTGCTTGAGTGTGCCCTTCACCAGGGTCGCGGCTACGGATGACTTCTGAACTTTCAGCTCAACACCTTCAGCGGCTTCGAGCACGATGAAATCGTCCGTAACCTTGCTGATCTTGCCGGCAACGCCGCCCACTGTCACGACTTCATCGCCTTTGCTGAGGCTCTCCATCAGGCGCTTGTGTTCCTTCTGCTTCTTGGCCTGGGGGCGCCACAGCATGAAATAGAAGATCAGAATGAACAGGCCCAGCATAATGAAGGAAGGAATAGGGCTCGGGCCGCCGGCCGCTGCCATGGCGGTTGCCGGTGTCAGAAGACCTGCGACGAGCAGGATCATCAAAGCTTTCATGCAGTACGTTCTCCCAGTTGAGTGTCCGCTCGCCATCGGGCGATGCGGGTTATTGTTGCCGTTAATGAGCGTGGGGGTTCTCAGCGCCTCGCTGCCGGTAGAACCGCTCAATAAAGTCGGACAAGCTACCTGATTCAATTGCCTGACGCAAACCGCTCATAAGGCGCTGATAATACCGCAGATTATGCAGCGTGTTGAGCTGCGCACCCAGCATTTCACGACACCGGTCAAGGTGATGCAGGTATGCGCGTGAAAAATGGGTACAGGTATAGCAATCACACGATGGATCCAGCGGCCCGGTATCGTGTTTGTGTGCTGAATTCCGGATCCGGACCACACCGGTTTCCGTGAACAGGTGCCCGTTGCGGGCATTTCGGGTCGGCATGACGCAATCGAACATATCGACGCCGCGCCTCACGCCTTCTACCAGATCTTCGGGCGTTCCCACCCCCATCAGATAACGGGGACGATCCACAGGCAAAGCAGGCGCCGTATGAGCCAGAACGCGCATCATTTCTTCTTTTGGCTCGCCCACGGAGAGCCCGCCGATGGCGTACCCATCGAACCCGATATCCACCAGGCCGCGCAGTGATTCATCGCGCAATGTCGGATACATACCACCCTGGACAATGCCAAATAGCGCTGACGGGCTGTCGCCGTGCGCCGCTTTGCTGCGCTCCGCCCAGCGCAGTGACATGGCCATGGAATCCCGCGCCTGCTTTTCCGTTGCCGGAAACGGCGTGCATTCATCAAAAATCATGACGATGTCGGATCCCAGATCCCGCTGTACCTGCATGGAAATTTCCGGCGTCAGTTCAACGCGGGCCCCGTCCACCGGCGACTGGAAGGTCACGCCCTTTTCGGTAATTTTTCGCATCGCACCCAGACTGAACACCTGGAAGCCACCGCTATCGGTCAGTATCGGGCCGGCCCATCCATTGAAGTCGTGCAAATCGCCATGGGCCTTGATGATCTCGGTGCCGGGACGGAGCATGAGATGAAACGTGTTGCCCAGGATAATCTCTGCGCCGATCTCGTGAATATCACGCGGCAGCATACCTTTCACCGTGCCGTAAGTGCCCACCGGCATAAAGCAGGGTGTCTGTACCGACCCGCGCGGGAAGCTCAGCTCACCGCGTCGTGCCATGCCATCATGCGCAGTCTGGCGAAATGTCATGAAACACTCTCGCGTCATGAAGTGACTCCCTGCTCTGCGGCATTCGGGTTGTGCGTGATGAACATGGCATCGCCATAACTGAAAAAGCGATAGCGCTCGCGCACAGCGGCCTCGTAGGCGCCCAGCACATGGGTTCGCCCGGCAAAGGCGCTGACCAGCATAATAAGTGTGGATTGCGGCAGGTGAAAATTGGTAATCAGAGCATCGATCACCTGAAACTGATACCCCGGGTAGATAAAAATCTCGGATTCGCCCTGAAACGGGGCCAGTTTGCCACCGTGCGCCTGCGCCGCTGTTTCGAGGCTCCGCACCGTCGTTGTGCCGACGGCCACGACTCGTCCACCACGCGCCCGACATTGTTCAACAGCGGCAACGGTGTCTTCCCCCACTTCCAGATATTCCGCGTGCATGTGGTGATCTTCCACCCGATCGACCCGCACTGACTGGAACGTCCCGGCGCCCGCATGCAGCGTCACAAAGGTCTGCTCAACGCCATTGTTCCGAAGGCGCTCAAGTAACGGTTCGTCGAAATGGAGGCCGGCGGTGGGAGCCGCCACTGCACCGTCTTTTGCCGCGTATACGGTCTGATATCGTGACTGATCGGTCGTTTCATCCGGTCGATCGATATAAGGCGGCAGCGGCATATGCCCGACCCGGTGCAGCAGGTCCATCCAGGTCGCCGGCGCTGTCAGCTCAAGACGGAACAGGTCACCCTGACGATCGAGAACCGTCGCCGGTACCAGATCGTCGCCCTCCCCCAACCGGACCACCTGCCCCGGCCTGGGCGAGCGACTCGATTTGAGGTGCACCAGTGCAAGGCGCTCGTCAACCAGCCGTTCGACCAGTAGCTCAAGCTGACCACCACTGTCTTTGCGACCGAACAGGCGTGCCGGGATGACGCGTGTATTGTTCATTACCAGCAGGTCACCGGGACGTAACCATTGTTCGATATCCGGAAAATGCCCGTGCGTCAGCGCCCCTGTCGGGCCATCGAGGCCCAGCAATCGACTGCCGGTGCGCTGCTCCGCCGGGTAACGGGCAATAAGCTCGGAAGGAAGATCAAAATCAAAATCGGTGACGTGCATCGGAGCCTCACTTTTCGGGAGGAGCCTAGTTTACGCATCGACCCCGGCCACGCAAGCTTCCGAAACAGCAATACAGCAGACGCCGAATGTGAGATTACGTACAATACCTGCCATGACATTCAATTCCGGATTGCCTCTGATACCCCGGGGGCGCGACGTCTCTGCAGGGTTTCTCGTCGCCCTCGTGGGCATTCCTCAATGCCTCGCATACGCCATGCTTGCCGGGCTGCCCCCGATGTACGGACTGAGCACGGCCATTGTAGCCGGACTGGTGGCTGCGGTGCTTGGCCGCAGTGCCACTGTCAATGTGGGGCCAACGAACACAACCGGTCTCATCATTCTCGCGGCACTGCTACCCTATGCCGCCTCGCCGGAGGCGTTGTTGCCGGCGATGGCCGTGCTGACGATTCTGGCGGGGCTTTGGCGGCTGTTCATCGTGTTCGCCCGCGCCGAGCGCATTTTCAATTTCATTCCGGAAAGCGTACTGCTCGGTTTTGCCACCGGCGCAGCGGTCACCATCGCCTGGCTGCAGGTGGATGACCTGCTGGGGCAGCCGCTGTCGGGGGTCCGGACATCACTCGAGCAGGCGATCCGACTGGGTACTCAGCTAGACTGGGGCGCCATAAGCTGGATTGGCGCCGCACTGGCTTTCGGCACCGTTGCCGCGGTCCTGGTGGGCCGCCGGTTTCTGCCGAGCTGGCCCATTGCGCTTATCGTGCTGGTCGTCGCCACCGTAGCCAGCATGGCCATGCCGGATGCCTGGCAGGCCCGGTTTCTGATTCTCGGCGACAGTGCCAGTATCAGTAACGGGTGGCCGCAGGGCGCTCTGCCGGCTCTGAACCCATTGCTTTGGGTTGAACTGCTGTTTCCGGCCCTGGCCATTGCGCTGATCGGCTCGCTGGAGCTTATTGTGACACTGCGCAACCACCGGGAGATGGCACTGCTGTCCACCGAGCTGCGAGCACAGGGGGCGGCCAACGTCGTTGCCGGGCTCGCCAGCGGCTTTCCCGCCTCCGCCAGCCTCACGCGGTCGGCATTGCTGAGGCTGGGTGGTGCCAGAACACGCTCAGCCAGTGTTATTGCCTCGTTGGTGCTGGTGCCGGTGCTCCTTTTCGGCGGTCTGTTCATGCAACAGATTCCTCTTGCTGTAATTGCCGGCCTGCTGCTCGCCACCGCATTTACCATGCTGGACCAGAACGGCATGCGCCAGCTCTGGCTCGGCAACCGCCAGACCCGGTCTCTTTTTCTTACAACGCTCATTGCTACGCTCTGCATGCCGTTCCACTGGGCCATTCTGGCCGGTACCGGCCTGAGCATCGTGGTTTTTCTCGCCCAGACGAGCAAGCCAACACTGCGTTGGTATAAAGTAGATACCAGCCTTCACCTGACACGGTCCTACCCACCGAACAACGACCCGGAATCAACCTGGTACGTGCAGGTCAGTGGCAGTCTCTATTTTGCTGCAGCCAAGACACTGCCCACGCAATTACAGGAGGAGTTGCCGACCCATTGCCGGCGTCTCTACATTGACCTGGCTGACGCCCATCAATTGAGAATGAGTGCTGCCACGGCGCTTCGTGAGATCGTCGATATCGCGTCAGAGAAAGGCGTCACAGTGGATATCGGCAACGCCGGCAAGGATTTCATGGCGTTGGCCGATCGCGCCGGGATTGATCTGCCGCTGCGGCGATGGCGGCTGTCGCGCCAGTTGCTGATCAGCAAGGACCAGTAACGGTCAAACGATCGCGATCAGACTGGGGAATGGATCAAAGTCCTTGCATGCGTCGGTTCCCCGGCGGGGAAGATTGCATTAGCATGGTCCTGTTCCAATTCACTGACGCTCAGGAGCAAATGTAATGATGAAATCCAGAACAACGCTGATGGTGCTTGTTGCGGGCCTGCTAATGACCACCGGCGCGATGGCCGCCGGACAGTTCGGCAATGATGGTCGCACCAGCCTGCTGGCGGGCCTCTATGGAAACAACAGCCTGGGCGCCAAGTTCGGCTACACGACGCCTATCGACATTGAAGGCATGAGCCGCAGCGGCCTCGGCCTGGTGTTGGCGGCAGAAGCCGGTGTGGGTGTCGGCGAAACCAATGTCAATGTCGGTGCCATGATAGGCCCTGACCTGGTATTCATTCTGAACGATACCATGGACCTGTATGGTGGCATCGGCGTTGGTGCGCGACTCGTGGAGGACTTTGAAATCGGCGCCGGTGGCCGTATAGGCTATAATTTCAGGGCGAATAACATGCCGGTGTTCCTTGAAGCAGGCTCACACCCGGGTGGTATTGGTTACCTGGGGGCAGGGCTTCGGTTCTGACCACAGACTGAACAAGGGGCTTCTGGTGCCGGGTAGCCATGGCAGGCTGCCCGGCAGTGGAGCCTCCCTGAAAGACAAGGTTGCTCGCAACGGCCAGGAAATCAGCTGATTGGTCCAACCCACATTGCCAGATTAATGCCATGTTCGATCCTGAATTACTCGTCCGCCATTTCCTCGGCCTCTATTTCCTGCTCATCGGAGTGCACTACGCCAGCACGTCAACAGGCCTGTGGCGCCGCACCGGCACCCGGCATATTCGATACGGGGCGCGCTGGAGTGCGACCTGGTGGAACCGGCAGGTTTTCAATCTGTTCCGTACCGGCATTCTCGCGGTTTGTATTGCCCGCATCGTCTGGCCCACAGCGGTGGACCCCTGGCTGGGAATCTTCCCCACCCTGTATCAGCCGTCTGTGCTCCTGACCGGCCTCGCCACCATGATCGCTGCCTACGGTGGTATCGCCTATGTGCATGCTTACATGCGCCAGGACTGGCGCTCTGGAATTGATGAGGAGAAAGCTGAACCTCTGCTCACCGGTGGGCCGTTCGGCCGTAGCCGCAACCCGCTGTTTCTGGCAATCATATTGGGCCAGGTCGGGTTCTTCCTGGCGCTTCCGAGCGTTTTCTCGCTGCTGTGTCTGATCGCCGGCGTTACGGTGCTGATTCTGCAGGCCGGACGTGAAGAGCTCGCCCTGCAACAACTGCACGGCGAGCTGTACGCACGTTACCGGGCGCTGGTGCCGCGGTGGTTGTGAGATTTACTGCCTGAGGCCCGCAGACTCAGGATAAATACCTTGGCATCGGGCTCATCCGTGAGCCCGTATTACCGGTTTCAGAGGCTGTATTCCAGCTCGACCCGGTAGTTTCTTCCCGGAGTTGCATAACCGTCTTCGGTTTCATAGTCAGCGTCAGACAGATTACCTGCCTTCGCACCCATTCTCAGCGACTCGACTGGCGAAAAACTGACCCTGGCGTCAACCGTCTGGTAGGGTTCGCGCGCGTCATCGGTGCCTTCGCCCCTTGCCCCTTCGGCGAGGGTGTCGAGTCCAAACGTCCAGCTTTGCCAGTTCTGGTCCAGACTGGCAGTCAGAGAGTAATCGGCCACATCGGGCAGTTTCTCTCCGTCTTCATCCTCCGACCAATACCAATCGATACCGCCGCTAATCATCGCACCGGACCAAAGTCGAGCCGATCCGGATGCTTCCACCCCGATTATCTCGGCTTTGTTCCCCTGTTCAATCGCATAACCATTGCTGGAGTCCAGGTAAATCCGGTCGGTGTATTGAGACAGGAATCCAGTCAGGGACGCTGAAGCAAAGGAATAATCCACTCCTGCACCCGCTTCATAGGTTATCGATCGTTCAGGCTTGAGGTTGGGGTCTGACGAAACCGTGTTTGGAAAATACAGGTCATTAAATGTTGGTACCGCGTAAGCCGTACCGACGGACACGTGAGCTGTCAATGAATCCGTTAAGAATTGCTTTCCGCCTACGCTATAGGTAAAAGCTGAACCAAATTGATCGTCACGGGTACCACGAACCACTGCGTCCAAATGCCAGGAGTCCCCGAAAACTTCCACTCCCCCGTAAGCTGAAACTGTGTTTCGCTGGGTAACTTCGTATTCTTTTGTGGACGTTCCAACATCCTCGCGGCGCACCTCGCCACCGACACTGGCATCCAACCACTGTGTCAGTGACTGCCGCGTATCCACTCCCCCACCGTATTGCTCAGTAACATACTTATCAGCGTCTTCCTTCGCTGTGCCATTTCCGTAGGTCACACTATTGTTGTAGTCATAGAATCCCGAGAGCCGTGTCTGATTGGCTCCGGAATCCCGTGTCGCCGAAGATGCCAACCGATACCGGTCAAAATCTGATTGATCCCCGCCGAAACTGGAATCAAATTCACTGGTACCTCGATTCAAGCGTCCCGACACCTGAGCGCTCCAGATATCGCTGATCTGGCGGTCTATTGAGAGGTTGGCACTGGTCATCTCAAACCCGTCGTCATCCGGCTGATCATTGTCCTGTTGAACGTCATAGCCCTCTTGCTGCTCGTAGGCGATCCCGCCAGAAAGAGTGGTTCGGTCGCCCAATGGCTGACTGGCACTGACCTGACCACCGAAATGGCCGAAGCTCCCGGCATTCACCGTTACGCTGGCCTCCCGTTCGTCGGGGTTACGCGTGAATATCTGAACAACACCGCCCATGGCATCCGAGCCATACCGGGCTGAAGCTGGCCCGCGGACCACTTCAATACGGTCGATCTGGTCCATAGACAGGTGCTCCAATTGCGCCGAGCCTGAAGTTGAATCAGACCAACGAACCCCGTCGACCAGTACCAGTGTATGCCTGGCTCTTGGTGTTCCGCGCAGCAGAAGCGATTTCTTCTGACCTCGGCCCCCCTCGCGCAATAACTGCACCCCTGGAACGGTTTGCAGCGCGTCCTCTACTGAGCTGTACTGTTTTCGTTCGATATCCTCCCGGGTAATCACCGTCACAGGCGCGATAGTGCGGGTGATTGGTTGCTCGAACCGGGTGGCCGTAATCACAACCGGCTCCATGGCTTCCTGTGCGCCACTGATAGCGCTGATACTCAGCGCGAGTGAGCCGATCACATATTTCTGTTTAAATGACATTTTTGAGTCCTTTTTGGTCGAAAAAACACGACAAAAAGGCAGGCTGGAAAAACACGCAGACACGATGCACGGGAATACCGGGCGTTGACTCCGGAGACACCGCGCACTCTGCATGCCAACGAAAGCCCACCGCTTCGTGGCAATAATGCTCGCAGTTCGGTCTCCGGGCTTACGGGCACAACTGAGCTCAGTTGTGCCCTTACGAGGCACCGCTCTCTGAGAGCGGACGTTTCGCAACGCCTTCCCACGCTTGAATCGCGCAGTGGCACTGGGTTGCAAAACACTCGATTACCGTTGCGGGGGCAGCACCAGATTCTCACTGGTTTCCCTGACTGTCCGTGCGGACAGTCAACTGACGAGTTATTGACAAAAGGGAGTCTACCGGACAAAAAAAAGCAGGTCCACTGATGGACCTGCTTTTATATGACCACTCACGCGGTTGGGTACTGGTCAGTCGTTGTGCGCCACAATCATCGACTTGTCGCGGGCGACTTCGTCGAAGGCGAAATCATCGACAGTGAGCATATCGAGCACATCGGCTTCGTAGTCCCGCATGAACTCGAGGTCCGCCATCGTGATAATGCCTTTCTCGGCCGCAGCTTCCACCCGCTGCTCGGGGTGCAGCGCGGAGGCCGGAAGATCACCCTTGGCATAGGCCTTGTCGACGGTCTTGTACAGCGTGTGAGCCCGATCATTATCCTCAAGCAACCGCCGGTAACGAGCCATCGGATTAGGCTTCTGGCCTTCTTCCTGTGTCTGCCAGGTATCCTCAATCAGATAGGCTCTGAGCGGTGAGTGTGTCGACACCTTGCCTGCGATGTCGCGTTTCAGTGCATCGTTTGGCCCGTGCCAGCGGCGGCCGAGTGGTAATATCAATGCCTTGAGCTTGAACGCGATCAACCGGCTCGGGAAGTTCTGCAACACTTCAGTGATAGCTGTTTCGGTACGTGCCAGCAGGAACTCACAGCTGTAACGCATCAGGGCCTCTTCACCCGGGACCTTTTTCCCTTCATGCCATTGTTTCAGCACCATGGATGTCAGGTACAGGTTCGAGAGCACATCGCCAAGACGTGCAGACAACATCTCGCGGCGTTTCAGTTCACCACCGAGAGTCACCATTGCCATATCCGCCAGTAGTCCCAGCGCCGCGGTGAACCGGTTAACCGCGCGGCCATACGGCGCCGCAGCCGGGTCGAACGGCTGCCTCCCGGTCGGGATGTACAACGCCGAACTGAAGGCTCGGGCCGCGTTACCGAAGATCAGTCCGGCATGCCGGAAGAAGGCTTTGTCGAACGCCTTGATGTCATTGTTGTCCTTGGCCGACAATTCCTCGAGTACATACGGGTGACAACGAATGGCGCCCTGCCCGAATACCATCAGGCTGCGGGTCATGATATTGGCCCCTTCTACCGTGATGGACACGGGCACACCGGCGTAACTGAGGCCAAGGTAGTTCCGGGGGCCCAGGGTCACCGCCTTGCCACCGTGGATATCCATGCCGTCGATCAGCATCTGGCGCTGAAATTCGGTGAGCTGGCACTTCAGAATGGCTGACGGCACGGAAGGCTTTTCGCCGTGGTCAATCATGTTGGCCGTCTGGCCGACCGTTGCCCGGCTGATGTAAGCCATTCCGGCGATCCGCGCCATGGGATCCTGCACACCTTCCATATCTGCCACCGGCAGGTTGAACTGGCGGCGTATACGGGCATAGCCACCCGTCAGGCCGGTGACATAGCGGCCCGCACCGCTGGCGCCCGATGGCAGTGTGATGCAGCGTCCCACTGACAGACACTCAACGAGCATACGCCAGCCCTGACCAATCATGTCCTGACCGCCGATCAGGTACTCAAGAGGAATAAACACGTCCTTGCCACGGATCGGGCCGTTCATGAACGGGCTGCCAATCGGGTGGTGCCGGCGTCCGATTTCCATGCCCTTCGTATCACGGGGAATCAGCGCCAACGTAATGCCACGGTCTTCACCGCCACCGAGCAGGTTGTCCGGGTCAAACAGCCGGAACGCAAGGCCAACGACTGTGGCCACGGGCGCCAGAGTAATCCAGCGCTTCTCGAAGTTCAGACGCAGCCCGAGCACTTCTTCTCCGTTGTGCATACCCTTGCAGACCACTCCGGTATCCGGCAGCGATGTGGCGTCTGAGCCCGCACGCGGGCCGGTCAGGCCGAAGCATGGGATTTCCCGGCCATCGGCGAGGCGCGGCAGATAATGATTCTTCTGTTCATCGGTACCGTATTTGACCAGCAACTCACCCGGGCCCAGAGAGTTCGGCACACCGACCGTAACCGTCAGGGTGCTGCAGACCGACAGCTTCTGAAGAACAGCGGACTGTGCCTTTGCGGAGAACTCGAGCCCCCCGTATTCCTTCGGAATGATCATGCCGAAAAAGCGTTCCTGCTTGATATAGTCCCAGGCTTCTTTCGGCAGGTCCGCGCGTTCAACAGAGATCTCCCAATCGTTACACATACCGGCGAGCACGTCGCACTGATGATCCAGAAACGCCTGTTCATCGGCCGTGAGGCCGGGGTTTCTCTGATCCGTGAGGCGTCGCCAATCCGGCCGACCAGAGAACAGCTCTCCGTCCCAGCCGACCGTGCCGGCAGCGAGTGCCATGCGCTCCGTTTCCGACACCTTCGGAGCGACCTTGCGGAATACCGAGAACACGCGCGGCGTGAGCCAGAGTGAGCGCACGCCCGGCACGCCGGCCGCAAGCACGGTCACAGCCCCGATACTCAGCAGAACACCGAGCAGAACACTATCGAGATAGAAAGCCAGCGCAGCAACCGCTGCAAAGGCTGCCAGTGCGGCGAGTGAACCGAGCTCACGGCGCATCACCGAGAACAGCACGACCACAGCGACAACAATGACAATCAGGTGATTCATAGCAACCTCTTACTCACATCGTTTGGGAGCATTTGTAGGGGCCCGAAGGGGCTCTCTGATGCTGACTGTATGAGTCAGACCACAGGGATTGCCAGCGAAAAGCGCACGGACAGACGCATTATCAACCTGCGATCCATCAATGAATCCGTACCGGGCGATCTATTGGCGTGTTGGAAAGACTGAGCAGCGGCCATGGTCGCATTCGCTCACTGCGCGCAGTGACCGCTCGCCAGGGGGTTAGTCGTCCGGGTAGGTTTTCAGGAATTCCTCGACCTTGTCGACCATATTGCTGGAACCCACAAAATAAGGAACACGCTGATGAAGTTCCGTCGGTTCGATATCCAGAATACGGCGATGCCCGTCGGTGGCCTTCCCACCCGCCTGCTCTACCAGCCATGCCAGCGGATTACATTCGTACAACAGCCGCAGCTTGCCATTTGGTGCGTTGGCATAGGACGGGTACATGTAGAGCCCGCCTTTCAGCAGATTGCGGTGGAA
The DNA here is from genome assembly GCA_965602035.1 of Natronospirillum sp. Lineage (GTDB taxonomy): Bacteria > Pseudomonadota > Gammaproteobacteria > Pseudomonadales > Natronospirillaceae > Natronospirillum. The sequence continues at coordinate 1,201,847 of OZ271919.1, forward strand.
ATCCGCGACGAGGGAGCCAATATAGCGCGAGGTATAGGGCCGGTTCGTCGGCGCGTCCATTTCCTGGCAGTATTTTATATAACGTTTTACACCCTGCGGAAACTTGACGTAGTTGCCCTCGTTGACCGAGTAGATCGTGCCATCTTCCGGTATACGCATGTTTTCATGAGAGAGGTAGTAGACGCCAATCGAGGGATCAAAGGTAAAACCATGAACGCCGTTACCCGTGGTATAGACCATCATGGTTGAGGAACCGTAAATAATATAGCCGGCAGCGATCTGTCGGTGCCCGGGCTGCAGGAAATCCTCCAGTTGAACCGGCTGACCTTCCGGTGTGACCCTCCGGTAAATCGAGAAAATCGTGCCAATGGATACGTTCACATCAATGTTGGACGAGCCGTCCAGCGGGTCGGTAAGCACCACGTACTTTCCGCCTTCACAATAACCGTTCTGAAAGGCGACGAAGTCTTCTTCTTCCTCCGACGCCATCCCGGCTACATGGCCACGGGCCAGCAGTGCCGCCTTGAACTTGTCATTTGCATAAACATCGAGTTTCTGCTGTTGCTCGCCCTGAATATTTTCAAGGCCGGAAGCACCGGCGATATCAACCAGGCCGGCTTTGTTGATTTCACGGTGAAGGATTTTTGATGCCAGTCGAATGGCACCGAATATCATACTGAGTTCTCCCGTGGCGCTCGGGTACTCGTGCTGCTTGGCTATGACGTATTCGCCCAGCGTAATCTGCGTCATGGTATAGGCTGCCCTGGTTGCAAGTCGTCAACATTGATAGGTATGTGGTAGTTGTCCAGATGGAATGCGTGGCCGGATCTTCGCCCGATCCACAGCCGAACTTTACAACGAATTGGCGTCAGGTTACAGCGCGGTGCCGTTCTGAAACGATTCAGTGGGCGGATTTCGTTGCCGCTTCGGCACCTTCCGGAGCAACCTGCGGGTAGGGCTCCGGATGCCGGAGAACCATGATCGGACGGGTCATGAGCACGTTGTTCGGGTACAGAATGGTATTTCCGGGATCGGTCGTCAGTTCAAAGTGGAACAGGCCTACTTCGGTAATGACCCCTTCCACATAGTGGGCCGCATCAACGACCCGGATCCGCGCCCCGTGCTCAAGATTGCGCTGGGAGATCAGCACAAAAAACCCTGTGATATTGCTCAAAACGGACCAACTGGCGAACAGAGCCACCCCGATCACGGCAAACAGGGATGACCCCAACAGCAGTACCCTGCCCCAGTTGAGGCCCCAGATCCAGGCCACAAGCACGAGCGCCACGACGGCAAACAGCACGCCGAGAAACACTTTGGATTTGCCTTTTACCGCAACCGAGAATGCGGCCTTTCGCGGCAGAAGACGGCTGACCAGCTCAACGGTCCAGTGAGCCAGCTTGGGCACCACCGCCAGAATCGCTACCGAGAGCAGAAGCTGTATGATCATTCAATCCTCTCCGCCAGACTCATCGACGGACTGGCGACTCAGGTGAATCAGCCACCGCCCGACTCGATCAATGTCGGCGACTTTATACCACGCGTCTGGTGGCGTCTCCAGACTGTCAGCGATGCTTTCGACCAGCGCGGAGTCCAGATCACCAGCGTCAGCAATGCCGAAAAGGGTCGCGGCCATCGTCGCTGCGCTATCCGGCAGCGCTTCAGCCTGACGCGCCAGTGTGTCTACCCAATCCCACAACGGCTTGCCCTGCTGTGGCGCAGGGGGGTAGTCATATCGGCTGTTTAATAGCCGAAACCCCCGCTCCGCCTTGTTGATTGCTCCGGGGAACAGCGTCACCTGCTCACACAGGCGGCCGGCGAGCTGGAACAGCGCCGACGGTTTGCCCTGCACCAGCTCAAGCTCCAGCTCGCAGATGGGCGCGCGCGCACCACCGGATTCCACAGCCCCCTGATCCAGGGCGACTTCAATCCGATTACCGCCAAGGTCCACCCACCAGGCTGTCCGGTCAAAATTGGTTTCGAACCGGGGCTCCACAACGGTCTGGTCCAAACCGACCGGCAACGCCTCCTGAGGCAGGCGGTCCCACTCGAGGGCCGGCCCACGCACGGGCATTTCCCACTCCGAGCGCTGATGCAGGCCGCCTGTGGCCCCACTCGGGCCTTTGAGTGTCTGTAGCCACTGGCCATCCTGGTAGCGCAGGCGCAGCGCCACACCATTGGCCGAAAGCATTTCATCGGGCGTGTCGAAATAACGATTGATAAGCCGCTGGTTTTGTGTCGGAGCTGCCTGCAGCTCGGGTGCCCGAACCAGCCGGGCAATATCGTCAGGCGCAACAAGCAGTTTCAGTTCAGTTTCCATAAGAACACCTCCCGTGCCCTTCAAGCCTGCATCGCCCCGGACGATTCCGTCAACCGGACCGTGCAGCCAAAAAAAAAGCACCCCGGAGGGTGCTGTAAGGTCTTGCATCAGAGGAACAGAACTTGGAGCTCAACAACCACTTGCGGGGTTGTATCTGATTTTACGGCTTCAACAAATCACTGGATTACTTTTTGCGCTTCGCGTCGACGCTCCACGCCCCGGCACCATGCGCGATCAGGAACAGGAAGCCACCGGTAATCGCCACGTTCTTCATAAAGCTGATCATCTGCATGGGATCAGACGGTATGAAATGAAACAGGAGCCCGGACAACAATGTGAAACCGGCCAGCAGAAATGCCGCAATGCGCGTGTAGAAGCCGACGACCACGGCAATACCGCCGAGCAGCTCAACGGCAATGGCCGGGAAGATCAGGACCGGTGCCACGCCCATGGATGCCATGTACCCCTGATTCATTTCCAGGTTGGAAATCTTGTCTATACCGCTCATGATAAAAATCACAGAAATCAGGATTCGACCGATCAGCATCACCAATGGGGAAAAACTGTTCATGTGGTAAACTCACTCTCGTCAATGGATAACGGCATGCATGCTACGCAAACCCCTGTCGCCGCAATAGCAAAAGAATTCGTCGCTGTTGTTTAAATATTCTGAAAAGGACGGGCCACGATGAACTCTCCCGGACAGTCTGCCAGCGAGCGGGATGCATTCCTTCGCATCTTCCGGGCCAGCAGTCCCTACATTCATGCGCACCGCGGTCGAACCCTCGTGCTGTATCTGGCAGGCGAAGCCCTGCAGCAGAACGACCCCGCACTGCCGCACGATCTCGCCTTATTGCGCAGCCTCGGGCTGCGTCTGGTGGTAGTGTTCGGTACCCGCCCTCAGGTCAACGCAGCAGGCCTCGAGTCCGACTTTCACCGCCATTTGCGCGTAACCGATCGGGAGGCGCTGGCGGTCGTACTTCAGGTGGCACAGACCCAGCTCATCCGGTTACAGGCAGACCTGTCCAACGGGCTGGTCAACAGCCCGATGCATGGCGCGGCAGTGCGCACCGTCACGGGTAACTTCGTGTACGCACGCCCACGGGGCATAATTGACGGCGTGGACCTGCAATATACCGGGTCGGTGCGGCGTATCCTGGTCGACGACATCCGTCGGCAACTGGATGACGACAACATCGTACTGGTGCCACCTTACGGTTTTTCTGTAACCGGTGAAGTCTTCAACCTGAGCGCGCTGGAAATCGCCGCTGCCTGTGCCAGCGGCCTGCGCGCGGACAAACTGGTGATGCTTGGTCCACCGAACGCACTGCCCGATCCGCTGGAAAACAGCAGCCTTTCGCCACGCGAGCTGGAGCAGCACCTGTCTGAAATGGCGTCGGATACGCCCGGCATTCCAGAGGCTGAAACCGCGTTGGCCGCCATTCGCGCTGGCGTCCCCCGGGTTCACTTGCTCAGCATGGACGAACCCGGTGCTGTTCTGCGCGAGCTATACACCCGCGACGGTTGCGGCACCATGGTTTCGCGAGACCGCTACGACAGCTTCCGGCCGGCCCGACCGGATGATATCGCCGGCATACTCGAGTTATTGCGTCCGCTGGAAGAATCCGGTGCCCTGGTCCGCCGCTCACGTGAGCAGATTGAACGAAAAATCGATGAGTTCGTTGTGAACGAACGTGATGGCGCCATTATCGGGTGCGCAGCTCTGCACCCGTTTCCCGACCCGAAAGGCCACCGAGCCGAGCTCGCCTGTGTGGCGGTGCATCCGGACTACCGCTCCTCCAGCCGCGGCAGCCATCTGCTGGAACAGATAGAACGACTGGCTGTGCACCAGGGTGTGACGGAACTGTTTGCCCTGACCACTCAGACCATGCACTGGTTCCTGGAGCACGGATTTGAGCTCGCCACGGTAGACGCGCTGCCTGAGGCACGGCAGGAGCTCTACAACAATCAGCGAAATGCCAGAGTTCTGATTAAATCATTGACCTGACATCGAGAGGACATCTCTGACTGTGCTAATTCACGATCGCCTCGCCGTTCGCTGGCAGGCCTCAAACAGCCTGCTCTGCGTGGGCCTTGACCCATTGCCAGACCGTTTCCCGACTGCAGTCGGGCGCTCGACAGACGCCGTTTTCCCGTTCTGCAGGGCCATTGTGGACGCCACACATGACCTGGCGTGCGCCTTCAAGCCCCAGATCGCCCATTTTGCGGCACTGGGCGTCGAGTCAGTGCTTGAAGACCTTATCGCCTATATTCAGGAGTCCTACCCGGACATTCCGGTCATTCTGGACAGCAAGCGAGGGGATATTGGCTCGACCGCCGAACAATATGCGCGCGAAGCGTTCGAGCGGTACAAAGCGGATGCAGTTACGGTCAATCCCTACCTGGGCTGGGACAGCATCGCACCCTTTGTTGACTACCGTGAGAAAGGAACGATTCTCCTGTGCAGAACATCGAACGAGTCAGCATCAGAACTGCAGAGCCTCAAGCTGGAGGATGGAGAGCCCCTGTATGCGCATGTCGCCCGTCTTGCTGCCGAACAGTGGAACCCCCATGGCAATCTTGGACTGGTAGTCGGAGCAACAGCACCGGAAGAACTGGAACGAGTACGTGGCCTCGTGGGCACCATGCCGATACTGGTACCGGGTCTGGGCACTCAGGGCGGTGACGCTGAACGCGTAATGAACGCCGGACTTGATAGCCAGGGCACCGGACTGATTGTGAATGCCGCCCGCTCCATACTCTATGCCGACAACAGCGTCCGTTTCGCCGACGCTGCCAGACAGGAAGCGACTCGGGTACGGGACGAAATCAATCAATACCGGCGGCTCCTGCATGAAACACGCTAGTACCCTGACACTCGGCTTCCTCATACTGGCATTTTTACCCGGGCTCTCCGGTGCACAGATTTCCGTCATTGATGACCGCGGCCAGGCGGTGGTTCTTGACGATCCGGCAGAGAGCGTGGCCTCTCTGATGCCCCATGCCACCGACATCCTCGCGCATCTGGGCGCTGAGGGCCGTGTTGCCGGCACGCTGGAATACCCGGATATTCCGGAGTCGATGCAGTCGCTGCCGCGTCTGGGAGACTATTATGCCCTCAGCCTGGAAGCCATTATTCAGGTCGACCCTGACCTGATTATCGCCTGGCCCAGCAGCAATATTGCCGCTCAGCTCGAGCGTCTGGAAGCCCTGGGATACCCGATTTTCTACTCAGACCCCCAGTCATTTGACGAGATCGCTGAAACCTATCGGCGCATCGGAATGCTCACCGGACTGGCGAACACCGGTGACCGAATTGCAGAGGATTTCCTCAGTGGCATGGAGGCACTGGCAACCACCTACAGCGCCAGAGAACCTGTGACGGTGTTTTATCAGACCTGGAACGATCCCGTCTTTTCCGTGAATGGCGATAACTTCATCGGCCGTGTCATCACCCAATGCGGCGGAATAAACCCCTTTGAGAATGCGGGGCCTCTGGCACCGCAGGTGAGCAAAGAAGCGGTACTAAACGCCAGGCCTGATATACTGATAACCGGAGGCGACAGCACCGGCCCGCTGTCGATCTGGCGAGAATACACTGCCATGCCGGCGGTACAGAACAACGAGCTGCATGCCGTCGACAGCGACCTGACCGCCCGCCCTACCAGAACATTGTTAAGGGGCGCACAGGAAATATGCACCATCATTGACGGCGCAAGAAAAACCCGATATACCAAACCCTGAAGGTTCTCTGCCCGCACAGGTAATCGAGGCAAACGTTGGCTGACGCTTGCCCTGTTGCACAGGGACTCTATACTGGAATGGACACTAAAAATTCACTCTGCGGAGGATATAACATGCAATTGCTCGGACGTCTGATGATCACTGCGGTTTTGCTCACAGGGCTTAGCGCCTTTGCAGCAGCGCAGGACATTGAGTACTGGACCGGTGGTGCTGGCATGGAGTCTCGCGAACTCGCCCCGGACCACAACACAGCCATTCAGTTTTTTGCCCAGGACGGCTCATTCCTGTCCGAGATCTGGTTCACACTGTATGACGCCAACGGCGAACAGCTGATTCAGGGAATGACCAGCGGCCCATGGCTCGTTGCAGACCTTCCGGACGGTGAATACAGCCTGCGTGCGCAGCGTATGGCGACCGGTGATGAAGAAGGCATCCGCTTCACGGTCAGTAATAACCGCTCACAGTTACTGGGCGTGCGGTTCCCCGGCAACTGAAACAACCTGATGAATTCGGAAAAAAGGCGCCTGATTGGCGCCTTTTTTTTAACTGTCCTGCGGAATGGCCGTTGAAGCAAATGAGTCCATATCCCGGGCCTTGTTCAGCCAGTGATGAATCTGGTCAAAGGCGGACAGATCGACCCGATCCCGATAGATCGCCCAGTCTGCGAAACACACAAGCCGGATCATGGCATCATCCCAGCCCATATCCCGTTTCGACAGTTGCTCATTTATATAGGAAACCGTACCGAGCACACGTTCCTGTTGGCGCTGAAGATAGGCGTAATTGCTGACGGTGACCCCGGAACGCTCCAGCTGAAAGATATTCACGACGCTGTCCAGAGCCGTATTTACTACACCGAAAAAGTCGAATGATTCGATATCAGGGAGAAACGGCATATTCGCCTTCTCCCGCATATACCGAATAATAGATGTTGAGTCATGCAGTTGCAGATCACCGTCTGTCAGAAACGGGATCTTGAGCGTCGGCGGTAATTCGCCCTTGTTTGCCGGGAGAGTCTCAATAAACTCACAATCCAGGCCTGTTTCTGCCAGTGTGATCCGACAGTGTCTGACAAACGGCGACGTATAACTGCCGTAGAGTTTCATCCCGTGTCCTCCAATATTCTAATATTCATATATTCCGCAGTGATGAACTGCGCGGACGCCGATGGTACTTCAGAAATGCCATCCCATGCCAGACGGACTGGTAATAGTGCTGAAATAAAGAAGAGTGGGCCATGCCGTCCATGGCAATCGAAGCGGACTCTCCGAGGCATCCCTGCCAACCCGAGAACCATGGTAGATCAGGGCCGTGTCTGTGTAACTGAAAGAACATGCCCCAAAATGGCTCCTTGAGTGACATGTTTCTGCAGGTTGTGCGAGCTTACGTCGTTCCCGTAGGAGCTGCCGCGAGGCTGCGATTCACGCCCTGCGGCCATTACCGTAGGAGCTGCGGCACGCTGCGATAATCGCGACGTTCCGTCGCTCCTGCATGTAGGAGCTGCAATTACATTGCGTCCGAAGGCTGCGATCCGTGCCCGGCGACCATTTCCGTTAATCGCGACCTCCGGTCGCTCTCAGACAGCCAGATAAAGAAAACCCCCGATGTCTGCGACACCGGGGGTTTTCTTTATTAGGCGCTTGACGATGTCCGGCCCGCAGCACAGCTGCGGTCGTTCGCACCTTGGCCCGTGACGTTAAGTCACGGCCCATGAACCGGTGCTCACCCTACTCGAGAGTAGGTCACTCTATCCCAATACCCAATAAAAAACCCCGCCCTGCGTAGCAGGACGGGATATTGTATTGGGTGCTTGATTAAACGTAAGCGTCCGGCGAACCCCTATTGCGCTGGCTGCCAGTGATGCGGTAACAAGCTATCGATCTCACTGGCCTTGCAGGTCGGCAACCGTTTCAGCACATCACTGAGATACGCATGTGGTTCGAGACCGTTCAGCCTGGCAGTCTGGATCAGACTCATCACGGCAGCTGCGCGCTGACCACTGCGCAATGAGCCTGCGAACAGCCAGTTGGAGCGACCAAGCGCCCACGGCCGGATCTGGTTTTCCACCCGATTATTGTCGATGGGCAACTGCCCGTCGTCGAGATATCGGGTGAGTGCCGCCCAGCGTTTCAGGCTGTAGTCCATCGCTTTGGCCAGCGCGGTGCCTGCCGGCAGGCGCTGGCGTTGCAGGACCATCCACTCGTGTAATCGATCGGCAATGGGCCGGGCTATCGCCTGCCGGTGCTGCAGCCGTTGCGTTGAGCTCAACGGTTTGGTCTCGCGTTCAATATCATAGAGCTGACCGATGAACTTCATCGCCTGGGCAGCCACTTCGCTGCCGGTGGCTTCATGAAGGTCGAAGAACTTGCGTCGGGCGTGGGCCATACAGCCCACCTCCGTGATGCCTTGTGAGAACGCGGCCTTGTAGCCCGCATAGTCGTCACAGACCAGATGGCCCCGCCATCCGGCCAGGAAGTTCCGGGCATGCACCCCACCGCGACCGGCAGTGAAGTCATACACCACCGCTGACAGCGATGAGTACGCAGAGCTGGCATACGCCCAGATATACGCCTTGTGTGTTTTCTTCTTGCCCGGCGACAACATCGGTACCGGTGTTTCATCGGCCTGGAGGACCGGCTGTTGGAGCAGTTCGTCGCGCAGTGCATCAACCAGTGGCTGTAGTTGCACACCGCATTGACCCACCCAGTCGGCGAGTGTGGAGCGAGCCAGTGGCACACCGGCCCGGGCAAAGATCTGTTCCTGTCGGTACAGCGGCAGGTGATCGGCGTACTTCTGGATCAGTACCTGGGCGAGCAGACCACTGGTGGGCAACCCCTTGTCGATCACCTGAGCGGGTACGGGGGCCTGCACCAGTGTGTCGCAGGACTGGCACACCCACTTGCCACGCACATGGCGCTCCACTGTGAAGGTGCCGGGCGTATAGTCCAGCTTCTCACTGATGTCTTCACCGATGCGCTTGAGCGCGCAGCCACAGGTGCATTCGGCGTTATCCGGTTCATGGTGAATGACTGTGCGCGGCAGCTCCGGGGGTAACGGCGTCCTCTTGGGCTGTGTCCGGGCCGCCGGGGCCGACGTTGGTGCCGCCTCGGCCAGCTCGGTCTCGATGGCGGCGATATCCGCATCGACGAGCTCTTCCAGCAGTTCACCCTGCTGGGGTGAGAGGTGTTCGCTGCGCTTGCCGAACCGGTGGCGTTTCAACACCGCCAGTTCATAGGTCAGCTTGTCATTGACCGCTTTGAGGTGTCGGGCCGTTTTCTCGGCCTGGTCTCTGGCCTGTTCGGCACTGGCCAATGACCCCATCAGCTGTTCCGCCAGTTGGCGAACCTGATCGGCAGACAGTTGTGAGAGGTCAGGGCGTTCAGTCATGTGCCGAGTATTACAGACCGTCGGCGCCGTGAACATCCGCCCTGAAGGCGGATTTAACCGGGGGGACTAGCCAGGATCGAGGGCCTCTCTCAGGCGACCCGGTGACGCCCGACTCACCGACCCAGGCCCAGGGCAGGCCCTGCACCAGAGCCTGCAACTGCTCCGGGTTCATGGACAGGGTTCGACCGTGTTCAGGCCGGCCCCAGTGAAATCGACCCTGATGCAGGCGACGGGCACACAGCCAGAGCCCCAGACCATCATGCACCAGCACCTTCATCCGGTTGCCGCGCTTGTTGGCAAAGAGGTACGCACAGTGCGGCCGGGCTTCCCCGAAGACCTGCACCACGCGGCTCAGCGCTGTTTCGGGTCCGGCTCGCATATCGAGTGGTTCGGTGGCCAACCAGATGGCATCGATACGGATCATTGCAGCAGACTCTGTAACCACGGCAGACACTGTTCGGCCTGGTCAACCGGCCAGTGCACGACCACGGGGCCCCGGCTGGAGGGCAACTCAATACGGACAGACGCACCGCTGTCTTGAGTGGCTGTCGGCGGCGAACTCACTGAGGCATTCGATGCCAGAGGCAGAGGCATAAACCCGGGTGAAGAAGGGTTCGGCAAAGTGCCCGCTTGCGCTTCTCGGATCCAACGGCGAACCAGGTTGGCATTCAGGTCATGATCCAGAGCAACGCGGGAGACCGACGCACCGGGTTGTCGACAGGCGGCAACGACCTCGGACTTGAACGCCTGTGAGTGCCGACGTCGGCGAGCTTTGGAAGGCGCGGAAGTTACGCTTAATGTGCTCATAACAAGTGTCCACTTAGTCTTTAGTGGACACTATCGTGACGCACGTGGCGTACCGGGCAAGATGACTTCACCGGACGCTTCCCCCGAAGGGCCGCGGACAAGGACGTCCGCGGTCACCATGACCGGGGTCATCGGCAAGCACGCATGAAAAAGCCCCGAGCGCATCAGCGTCTCGGGGCTTTGGAATAAGTGCTTGACGATGACCTACTCTCACATGGGGAGACCCCACACTACCATCGGCGATGCGCTGTTTCACTGCTGAGTTCGGGATGGAGTCAGGTGGTTCCAGCGCTCTATGGTCGTCAAGCAAAGCGGTTGATGTTTCGGTGCGGCTCAGCCCTTTGTGTTCGGACTCGGGGCCACACCCATCAGTTCGGGTCGATGCGAAGTTCTTCTGTGTCACACATTTAACATAAGCTCTTAACTCAAGCGCCGATGACAAGACATCACCGTGTGTCGCTCTCGTTGTGACTCTCTGCGCCTGGGTCTTTGCACCACAGTCTATAGAGTCAAGCCTCACGGGCCATTAGTACGGGTTAGCTCAACGCCTCACAACGCTTACACATCCCGCCTATCAACCTGGTCGTCTTCCAGGGCCCTTCAGGGAGTATTACCTCCAGTGAGACCTCATCTCGAGGGGGGCTTCCCGCTTAGATGCCTTCAGCGGTTATCCCGTCCGAACGTAGCTACCGGGCAATGCCACTGGCGTGACAACCCGAACACCAGAGGTTCGTCCACTCCGGTCCTCTCGTACTAGGAGCAGCGCCTCTCAAGTCTCATACGTCCACGGCAGATAGGGACCGAACTGTCTCACGACGTTCTAAACCCAGCTCGCGTACCACTTTAAATGGCGAACAGCCATACCCTTGGGACCGGCTTCAGCCCCAGGATGTGATGAGCCGACATCGAGGTGCCAAACACCGCCGTCGATGTGAACTCTTGGGCGGTATCAGCCTGTTATCCCCGGAGTACCTTTTATCCGTTGAGCGATGGCCCTTCCATACAGAACCACCGGATCACTAAGACCTACTTTCGTACCTGCTCGACGTGTCTGTCTCGCAGTTAAGCGGGCTTCTGCCTTTGCACTAACCGCATGATTTCCGACCATGCTTAGCCCACCTTCGTGCTCCTCCGTTACGCTTTGGGAGGAGACCGCCCCAGTCAAACTACCCACCACACACGGTCCTCGGTGTTGTATCACCGGAGTTAGAACCTCAAGGCTACCAGGCTGGTATTTCAAGGGCGGCTCCACGTGGACTGGCGTCCACGCTTCAAAGCCTCCCAGCTATCCTACACAAGTAACATCAAAGTCCAGTGTGAAGCTGTAGTAAAGGTTCACGGGGTCTTTCCGTCTAGCCGCGGATACACTGCATCTTAACAGCAAGTTCAATTTCACTGAGTCTCGGGTGGAGACAGCGTGGCCATCGTTACGCCATTCGTGCAGGTCGGAACTTACCCGACAAGGAATTTCGCTACCTTAGGACCGTTATAGTTACGGCCGCCGTTTACCGGGGCTTCGATCAAGAGCTTCGCGCGAACGCTAACCCCATCAATTAACCTTCCGGCACCGGGCAGGCGTCACACCCTATACGTCCTCTTACGAGTTTGCAGAGTGCTGTGTTTTTAATAAACAGTCGCAGCCACCTGGTATCTTCGACCGGCCTCGGCTCCAGCCGCAAGGGCCTTCACCTAACACCGGCGTACCTTCTCCCGAAGTTACGGTACCATTTTGCCTAGTTCCTTCACCCGAGTTCTCTCAAGCGCCTGGGTATACTCTACCAAACCACCTGTGTCGGTTTCGGGTACGGTCAACGTGTATCTGACGCTTAGAGGCTTTTCCTGGAAGTCTGGCATCAACCACTTCGGACTCCGTAGAGTCACCGTCATCAGGCCTCAGATCATCAGCAGTGCGGATTTGCCTACACCACCTACCTACACCCTTGAACCGGGACAACCAACGCCCGGATGGCCTAGCCTGCTCCGTCCCCCCTTCGCAACACACGTCGGTACGGGACTATTAACCCGTTTCCCATCGACTACGCATTTCTGCCTCGCCTTAGGGGCCGACTCACCCTGCCCCGATGAACGTTGGACAGGAACCCTTGGTTTTTCGGCGTGGGGGCTTTTCACCCCCATGATCGTTACTCATGTCAGCATTCGCACTTCTGATATCTCCAGCAAGCCTCTCGACTCACCTTCACAGACTTACAGAACGCTCCTCTACCATAAATGCACACCTAAATGCGCACTTATCCGTAGCTTCGGTAACCAGTTTGAGCCCCGTTATATCTTCCGCGCGGGCCGACTCGACTAGTGAGCTATTACGCTTTCTTTAAAGGATGGCTGCTTCTAAGCCAACCTCCTAGCTGTCTGAGCCTTCCCACATCGTTTCCCACTTAACTGGTATTTGGGGACCTTAGCTGACGGTCTGGGTTGTTTCCCTTTCCACGACGGACGTTAGCACCCGCCGTGTGTCTCCCGGATACTACTCTGCGGTATTCGGAGTTTGCCTCGGGTTGGTAAGTCGGGATGACCCCCTAGCCGAAACAGTGCTCTACCCCCGCAGGTATTCATCCGAGGCGCTACCTAAATAGCTTTCGAGGAGAACCAGCTATCTCCGGGTTTGATTAGCCTTTCACTCCTAACCACAGGTCATCCCCTAACTTTTCAACGTTAGTGGGTTCGGGCCTCCAGTTGATGTTACTCAACCTTCACCCTGCCCATGGCTAGATCACCCGGTTTCGGGTCTATTCCCAGCGACTGAACGCCCTGTTCAGACTCGCTCTCGCTACGCCTCCCCTATTCGGTTAAGCTCGCCACTGAAAATAAGTCGCTGACCCATTATACAAAAGGTACGCAGTCACCCCGCCAAAAGACGAGGCTCCCACTGCTTGTACGTACACGGTTTCAGGATCTGTTTCACTCCCCTCACAGGGGTTCTTTTCGCCTTTCCCTCACGGTACTGGTTCACTATCGGTCAACTGGGAGTATTTAGCCTTGGAGGATGGTCCCCCCATGTTCAGTCAGGATAACACGTGTCCCGACCTACTCGTTCTCATGCCAACAGCGGTTTCGTGTACGGGGCTATCACCCACTACGGCCGGCCTTTCCAGACCGTTTCACTACCACTATCCACACTTAAGGGCTATTCCCGGGTCGCTCGCCGCTACTGCGGGAATCTCATTTGATGTCTTTTCCTCGGGGTACTTAGATGTTTCAGTTCCCCCGGTTCGCCTCTCACTCCCTTAAAGAATGAGATACTGCTTTAAAAGCAGTGGGTTTCCCCATTCGGACATGCTCGGATCAACACTCGTTTGCCAATTCCCCGAGCCTTTTCGCAGGCTACCACGTCCTTCATCGCCTCCAGTTGCCTAGGCATCCACCGTGTACGCTTCTCTGCTTGACTCCATAGCCTGCGGCCATGCAGCCCACAACAGAGCTCTATCACGATCTCACACCGGCGCTTGAGTTAAAAACTCATGCAATGTGTATCACATCTGGCACAGCCGTCGTCGCTCACGCGATGACCACTGCCCCAGACTCTGAATCACTTCTTGAGAAAAAGTGAATTCAGGAACTTCGCATCGAATTGTTAAAGAACCGGTCCGGCAATGCCGGGCCGTGTCGCCTTTCGGCTGAACTTCTGTGTAGGAGCTGCCCGAAGGGCGCGATTCGCGACCTCCGGTCGCTCCTACAGGTAATCCGAAATACGGGTTACCGCAATATGGTGGAGCTAAGCGGGATCGAACCGCTGACCTCCTGCGTGCAAGGCAGGCGCTCTCCCAGCTGAGCTATAGCCCCATTTTAACTGGTCTTTTTCGTCCCCTGCGGCGTTACACTCGTCGCTCGATCAGTCACATACCTGATGTATGCTCCCTCACTCACTCCAACGTGTGCCTTGCAGGAAACGAATAATCCTGCGTTAAAATCTGTTTCGGTCTTCTCGCCCGGCCCTCCGTTGATTTCTTCAAAACAACGCAGAGTGGCAACGATCGCAGATACGTCTCTGGCGAGGCGAGTCACGGCGACGTTGCCTACCAGATATCGCAACTGCCAGATTGTTGCCAATCAAGGCGTTTTGGGGCGACGCATAGCCTGCTATGCGAGCCACGAAACAACGCTGAGTGGCGACAATCTGGTAGGCCTGGGCAGACTTGAACTGCCGACCTCACCCTTATCAGGGGTGCGCTCTAACCAGCTGAGCTACAGGCCTTCAACCCTTTTACCGATTTTTGGCGCCGCCAAGGCGGCTTCGGCCTACATGAGGCCATTAACCCTTGCCATCTTGGCACGGCCAAGCCGGCTTCGGCCTACAACACGGCAGGCCAACAACCAAAACCAGAATATTCGTGTGAACGCTTGCCGGAACGGCAGTGCGTTTAAGGAGGTGATCCAGCCGCAGGTTCCCCTACGGCTACCTTGTTACGACTTCACCCCAGTCATTAACCACACCGTGGTCAGCGCCCACTTTTAAGCAACCGACTTCTGGTGCAATCAACTCCCATGGTGTGACGGGCGGTGTGTACAAGGCCCGGGAACGTATTCACCGTGACATGCTGATTCACGATTACTAGCGATTCCGACTTCACGCAGTCGAGTTGCAGACTGCGATCCGGACTACGAGACGCTTTCTCGGATTGGCTCCACATCGCTGCTTCGCTACCGTCTGTACGCCCCATTGTAGCACGTGTGTAGCCCTACTCGTAAGGGCCATGATGACCTGACGTCGTCCCCGCCTTCCTCCGGTTTGTCACCGGCAGTCTCCTTAAAGTGCCCGGCCGAACCGCTGGCAACTAAGGATAAGGGTTGCGCTCGTTACGGGACTTAACCCAACATTTCACAACACGAGCTGACGACGGCCATGCAGCACCTGTCACTCGGCTCCCGAAGGCACTCCCGTATCTCTACAGGATTCCGAGGATGTCAAGAGTAGGTAAGGTTCTTCGCGTTGCGTCGAATTAAACCACATGCTCCACCGCTTGTGCGGGCCCCCGTCAATTCATTTGAGTTTTAACCTTGCGGCCGTACTCCCCAGGCGGTCGACTTATCGCGTTAGCTGCGCCACTAACCTTCTTAATAAGGCCAACGGCTAGTCGACAGCGTTTACAGCGTGGACTACCAGGGTATCTAATCCTGTTTGCTCCCCACGCTTTCGCACCTCAGCGTCAGTATCGGTCCAGTGGGCCGCCTTCGCCACCGGTATTCCTCCTGATCTCTACGCATTTCACCGCTACACCAGGAATTCTACCCACCTCTACCATACTCTAGCCTGCCAGTATGAAATGCCGTTCCCAGGTTGAGCCCAGGTCTTTCACATCTCACTTAACAAACCGCCTACGCGCGCTTTACGCCCAGTAATTCCGATTAACGCTCGCACCCTCCGTATTACCGCGGCTGCTGGCACGGAGTTAGCCGGTGCTTCTTCTGTGGCTAACGTCAAGTACTTGACCGTATTAAGACCAAGCCTTCCTCACCACTGAAAGTGCTTTACAACCCGAAAGCCTTCTTCACACACGCGGCATGGCTGGATCAGGGTTGCCCCCATTGTCCAATATTCCCCACTGCTGCCTCCCGTAGGAGTCTGGGCCGTGTCTCAGTCCCAGTGTGGCTGATCATCCTCTCAGACCAGCTACGGATCGTCGCCTTGGTAGGCCTTTACCCCACCAACTAACTAATCCGACGCAGACTCATCCAGTAGCGTGAGGCCCATAAAGAGTCCCCCACTTTCCTCCGTAGAGCGTATTCGGTATTAATCCGGATTTCTCCGGGCTATCCCCAACTACCGGGCAGATTTCTACGCGTTACTCACCCGTCCGCCGCTCGACGCCTCCCAGCAAGCTGGGATCGTTTCCGCTCGACTTGCATGTGTTAGGCCTGCCGCCAGCGTTCAATCTGAGCCATGATCAAACTCTTCAGTTCAAAACAAAACACCACATCAGTAACTACTTCAAACTGCTACCAATGCAGCGCTTACATCACGCTCAGCATCGTCACCTAAAATCGAAACTCTGATACTAAAAAGCATCAAATGAATTCGAACAGTCACTTGCTGAATTTCTTGGCTACTGCCTCATCCAACAAGCGCCCACACGAATGTTCTGGCTGATTGTATAAAGAACCGGAGCCGGCGCCGCTGGCACCGCCCCGTCAGGGAGTGCGTATATTACCGACATTCACTGGTGAGTCAACCGGTTAGACAGGTTTTTCTGGGATTGTCAGCGACAACTCAGCTGCCTCATCGCGACCTCCGATCACGCCTGCAGACACGAGATTTGTAGGAGCGTGCGCAGCGCGCGATTATCGCGCCGTTCCGGCGCCCCTGCACGCGGGAACGGCTAGGCCTTGTGCTGGGCAGCCAGATAATCGTGCGACTGCATTTCCAGGAGCCTGCTTTCCGTGCGTTCAAATTCGAACGCCCTGTCGCCTTCCACATAGAGCTCTGTAATCGGCGCATCGGCGGATATCAGCAGCTTCACACTGCGATCATAGAATTCGTCCACGAGGTTGATGAATCGCCGTGCCTCGTCATTCAGATCACGGGTAAACCGGGGTACGCCGCTGATGACCACAGCATGATACAGCCTCCCGATCTCGATATAATCATTGGCGCTCCGGGGGCCGCCACATATCTGCCGGAAGCTGAACCAGATGATATCCTCACATTCGCGCTCAAAGGCGATCTGCCGACCCAGAATTTCTATACTGCCGCCCACCTGGCACTCGTCAAGATCCGGCGCAATGCTGTCGAACTGACGCAGCAGCTCGGCCTCGGCTGCTTCATCGTTGGGCGTATGAAACAACGGCGCCTGCTCCAGCGACCGCAGCCGGTAATCTACCCCATGGTCGATATTCATGACCTGCGTATGGCGATTCAGTAACCGTATAGCGGGCAGGAAACGGTCGCGCTGCAAACCGTTTTCATACAGGCCGTCCGGCTCAATGTTGGACGTCGTGACCAGCGTCACGCCCTCACGAAACAGCCCATCCAGCAGATTACCCAGCAGCATCGCATCGCCGATGTCGGTGACAAAGAATTCATCGAGACACAATACCGCCGTATCACGCGCCATTCGCTCGGCAATACGATCCAGCGGATTTTTCTCTCCTTTCATAGACTCGAGACTGCGGTGAACCGACTGCATGAAGCGATGAAAGTGAATGCGTTGTTTGCGCTTAATCGGCAGGGACTCGTAGAAGAGGTCCATCAGAAACGTCTTGCCCCGGCCGACACCACCCCAGAAATAAATCCCCTGCGGCGCCCTGGGGCTTGCCCCGAACCAGCTCCGCAAACGCGACGCAAGCGAATCAAGTTGCTCGTCATAGGCGACAAGCTCGTGGTACAGCGCAGTCAGACGCTTCATGGCGTCTGCCTGTACAGGATCAAACTCAATCGACCCTTTGTCGACATTGCTCTGGTAGCGCTCAAGAGGTGTCATGATGTATCCACAATCGGCGAAACGGGGGCCGCTATTCTATGACAAGCTGGCCGAATGTGACACGCGGATTGCCGCCATAATCCCGGCGTGTCTCGACGCCCCGGAACCCCGCTTCCAACAATAGTTCACACACGGCATCGGCCTGATCGAAGCCATGCTCAAGAAACAGGTAACCCTTGTTGCGCAGCACGCGCGGCGCCTGGTGAACAATCGTTCGGATTGCCGCCAACCCGTCCGGGCCCGCCGTCAGCGCAGTACGAGGTTCAAACCGGACGTCGCCGGCGTCGAGGTGGGAATCATCCGCCGCCACATAGGGCGGGTTACTGATCAGAACATCAACCGATGCATCGGGGATATCATGGCACCAGTCGCTGGTCATAAACAGTACCTGTTCAATCCCGTTGCGCTGCGCGTTGCCGCGCGCCAGCCCGACAATATCCGGTGCGTAATCCGTGCCGCTTACCGACCAGGCAGGCCGTTCCCGGGCAAGCGAGAGCGCAATGGCTCCGGTGCCGGTGCCCAGGTCCACCACACTGAATGGTTCTGTCTCCGGAAGGATTGCCAGAACGGTTTCAACCAATAACTCGGTGTCCGGGCGAGGAATCAGCGTGGATTCATTCACCGCGAGAGTCAGCGTCCAGAACCCTGCTTCACCAACCAGATGGGCTACCGGATGCCCCGCGACGCGCTGCTGAACAAGTGCCTGATAATCGGCCCATTGTTCTTCCGCCATTGCCTCGTCACCGTGCGCCATCAGCGCGGTTCGGTCGCAGTCCAGCTTATGACACAACAGCAACTCTGCGTCGGCAGCCACACTCTCGCTGCAGCCATACAGCGCCTTTCGGCCCCAGGCGAGCGCTTCCTGACGAGTGGTCATGATGACTGCCCCAATTCCGCCAGCAGGTCAGCCTGGTGCTCTGTGAGCAGCGGCCCCAGCACGTCGTCCAGCTTCCCGGCTATTACTTCATCCAGCTTATACAAGGTCAGGTTGATCCGGTGGTCCGTCACCCGGCCCTGCGGGAAATTGTAGGTTCGAATCCGCTCGGACCGGTCGCCGCTGCCGACCAGAAGCCGCCGCTGCGAAGCCTGTTCCTGTGCCGCGCTGTCGCGCTGAGCCTGCTCAAGCCGAGTCGCAAGCAGTGCCATCGCTTTTGCCCGATTCTTGTGCTGCGACCGCTCGTCTTGGCATTCCACGACGATACCGGTCGGCAAATGGGTGAGACGAATCGCGGAATCGGTTGTGTTCACGTGCTGACCGCCCGCGCCCGAGGACCGAAAGGTATCGACCCGCAAATCATTCTTGTCGATATCTACCGCTTCCAGCTCATCCGCTTCAGGCATGACGGCCACTGTACAGGCGGACGTGTGAATTCGTCCCTGTGACTCAGTCGCCGGGACGCGCTGGACACGGTGCGCCCCCGATTCAAACTTGAGCACGCCATAAACGCCCTGCCCCGACACGCGGCTGATCAATTCCTTGTAGCCGCCGTGCTCACCTTCACTGGCACTGATTACTTCGATCTTCCAGCCCTGGCTTTCGGCGTACCGGGAATACATACGAAACAGGTCACCGGCAAACAAAGCGGCTTCATCACCCCCGGTGCCGGCGCGGATTTCCAGATAAACATTTTTGCGGTCATCGGGATCCCGAGGCAGCAGCAGGCGCTGCAGCTCCGCCTCCAACTGCGCCAGCCGGGCCTGAGTCTCAGGCAGTTCCGCCTCACCCAATGCCCGCATTTCCGGGTCGCTGTCCTGGCACATAGCCTCAGCGGCCTCCAGGTCATCACCGACTTGCCGCCACTGGCCATAGGCTTCGATCACCGGCTCCAGCTCGGCGTATTCCTGTGAGTATTGCCGGAACTGATCCTGCCGGGCAATCACCCCGGGGTCAGCGAGCAGTGCGGACAGCTCTTCGAACCGTTCGCGCAGATTCTGTAGCTTCTGTTCCAGAGATGCTTGCATAGATCAGTCTGCACCGGAGTCGGAATCCAGCGCGAACAACTCCCTAATCCATTGAATATGTTCCTGCCGACCTTCCCGGCCTGCCTCGCGTAACGCGGCCGTGGGTCGATGCAGCCATTTGTTGGTCAGACGATGCGCCAGGCGGTTAATGACCTCATGCGGATCGTCGCCATTGGCCAGTCGGCGTTCCGCTGCAGCTACTTCCCGGTCCGCCATCGCCTGAACCGAATCACGCAGTACCTTTATATCATCACCGGTCGACCGCTCACGCTGGCTCTCGGCATAAGCACGAACCGACTCGACGATCAGCGAGTCAGCCTCGGCCGCCGCCACCTCACGGGACGCTACGTTATCACGAATGACCTGCTCCAGGTCGTCAACGGTGTACAGATAGGCGTCACGCAGCTGGTCTACCTCGGGCTCAATATCCCGGGGAACAGCGATATCCAGCATGAACATCGGCGCATGACGTCGCTTCCGGAGCGCTTTCTCGACCACACCCTTGCCCAGTATCGGCAACTGGCTCGCCGTAGAGGAAATGACAATATCAGCGTCCGCCAACCGCTCCGGGATGTCACCCAGCAGAATGGCTTCCGCACCGAATTGACTCGCAAGCCGCTCAGCACGCTGCAGGGTTCTGTTGGCAACCAGAATCCGCTGCACACCGCGTTCGCGCAGGTGGCGGGCGACCAGCTCAATCGTTTCACCGGCTCCGATCAGCAACGCCGTACACTGGCGAAGGTCGGAAAACAAGTGGCTGCTCAGATCCACGGCAGCGTAAGCAACAGATACCGGGTTCCGGCCGATCGCTGTATCCGTTCGAACCGATTTCGCCACGGCAAAGCTGTGCTGGAACAATCGGTTCAGATCAGAAGCGACACTCTGCGCCTCCTGTGCCACAGCGTACGCAGACTTCAGTTGCCCCAGAATCTGTGGTTCGCCGAGCACCAGAGAGTCCAATCCGGCAGCCACCCTGGAGAGGTGGTTCACTACCTCAAGTTCATGGAATTCATAGCTGCACTGGGCCAGTTGATCCCGCGGCACGCCGTGGTATTCAGCCAGCCAGTGGCGGAGTCGCTCGCCCTCTTCCGGCGAGCTCACCTCGCAGTAGAGCTCGCTGCGGTTACAGGTCGACACAATAACCGCTTCTTCCGCGCGGCCGCTGTCAAGCAGTTCGCGGTGCGCAGCGACAAGCTGCTCCGGCGCAAAAGCGACCTTCTCCCGCACTTCGACGGGTGCGGTTTTGTGATTGATTCCCACGGCAACTAGGGGCATGTCTTTGAAGAGTCTTTACTGCATCCGGTGGTGGGTTGGGTTACACTCATTCGCACTCTCTATTCTACACACTTTTGCACCGCAATGGATGGCGGTGAGGCAGGCTGATCGGCGTCATGACCATTTTTTCCCGTCAGGTTTTATCATCTATACCAAACCTCCGCGCCATGCGGATCGCTATCATGGTGATAGCCGTGGCAATGCTGCTCACCGGCTGTGCCACCTCCAGCCAGTCGCAGGCGCCGGCCAACCCCGAACGGGCGGCAACCGCCGACCCGCAACCGACCACGCCGGCCAGGCCAATGCCTGACTACTCGCTGGACGGCAACGGGCTCTATCGCCTGTTGCTGGGCGAGCTGGCCCAGCTGGACGACCAGCAGAACCTGGCGCTGCACCTGTTCTACGAGGCCCACGAACAATACCCGGAAGACCTCTGGATTATCGGCCGTGCGGCACCCCTGGCAGCACAGGTGGGGGACCTTGAGCGAGCTTTCAACCTGTACCGCTCCTGGACATCGCTCGCTCCCGAATCCACCCAGGCATGGCACGGACTCTGGCAATTGTCGCTGGCTACTGCCCGGGCGCCTACGGCCATTGAATCACTGCAGGAAATCCAGGCACGCAACCCCGACTTTCTGGTTTATATCCCCTTCAGCGCCATGCAGGCCTGGACGGACACAGAACGGCTGACATTCTACCGGGAAATCATCGACACAGTACCGTCAGCAGAGGCCGGCGACGACCTGAATATGCTTTTAGGGTATCTGGCACCCTCTACCGAGATTGCCGACGGACACTGGCAGGCACTTGCGTCATCGGTTGACAACCCGCGCCTGTTCGCACATTACGATCAGGCCCTGGACGGTGCCACCAGACCCCGGGGCCGGATCGCCCTGATGGAAGCCGCCGTTGCCGAATACCCGGACATGACGCAATTCCGGTTATCGCTGGCTCAGGGCTGGCTCGCACTGGAAGACCCCGAGCGTGCGCTGGCTGAGCTGGAAAAAGGGCTTGAGCGCAATCCTGATGAGCCAAACCTCTTGCGCTTCGCCGGGGAACTGGCCTTTGAGCAGCAACTGCCACAGGCACGGACCTATTTCACGCGATTGCTGAACAGCGATGAGCCGTCAGTGGCACATTACTATCTCGGGCGTATCGATGAGCGCAACGAGGCATGGCAATCGGCGTTCGACCATTACCTGGAAGTCACCAGTCGCAACTGGATCGTCCAGGCCGCTCAGCGGCAATCCGATCTGCTCAGGGCCGGTCATATTGAGTCGGTTACGGCCGATGAGTTGTTTGAGCGCCAGCAGAGAAATTACCCGGAGCTGCTTACTGAGTTGACAGATGTCCACGGGCGGCACTGGTATTCCGTGGGCCGTTACCAGCGTGCGTTCGACGCGTTCAGTCTCGGGCTGCGTGAACAGCCCAACAATATCAATCTGCTCTACATGCGGGCGCTCTCGGCAGAGCCACTGTCACGGCTGGATGACCTGGAAAATGACCTGCGTCTGATACTCCGGCAGGATCCGAGCAATACCGCTGCACTCAACGCACTTGGCTATACACTTGTCGATCGCACCGACCGAATCGAGGAAGCGGCGCCGATGATCGAACAGGCTTATCGGCAGAACCCGGAGAGTTCCGCCATTACAGACAGCCTCGGCTGGCTCAGGTTCCATCAGGGTCAGTATGAAGACGCGGTGGCGCTGCTCGGCCAGGCGCTCGAGATGCAGGGCTGGGAATCCGACAGCGACGAAATCGTCGCGCATTATGTGGAGGCGCTCTGGGCAAGTGGCGACCGCAGCCAGGCACGCGCGGTCGCACAGCGCTGGCTCACGGAGCACCCCGGTGCGGAAAATAACCGATTGCACGCGCTGATTGAGCGTCTGGGCATGGACACCGATGCATCCCGTTAGAATCGCTGCTGCCGCAGCGGCGGTTTTTCTTGCCGCCTGCAGTCAGGTACCGCTGGTGCCGGATAACCAGCAGCAACTGCAGCCGGAATGGCAGGCGCACGCTGAACAGATGGCCGCACTTGATCATTGGTCGCTCGAAGGCCGCGTGGGTGCACGTACGGCCAATGAAGGCACATCGTTCAACGTTATCTGGGAACAACAGGATGCACGCTTTCGTATCCAGCTCTCCGGGCCGTTCGGGCAGAATGCCGCACAGGTGGAAGGCCGGCCCGGTTATGTTCTGCTCGAAACGTCCGATGGCCGTTTCGCTGCCGAAAGCCTGGATGCATTACTGGCCGAGACCACAGAAATCGACCTGCCTCTGAACCTGCTTCGCTACTGGGTTCGCGGTATTCCGGCACCGGATATTCCGGCGAGCTACCGCCTGAATGAACAGGCCCGGCTGTTTGAACTGTCACAGTCCGGCTGGTTGGTGGTGTATGATGCGTACCATGAAGACAGGTCACTCCCACAGCGGTTCAGCATTGAACGCAATCAGCAATCCGCACGGATCGTCATCCACGAGTGGCAAACCGGAACCCGGACCAGCCGCCGCTGACCCAGTCCCTGTGCCGCCGCGCGCGGTTTCGGTAACCGCACCTGCCAAAATCAACCTGATGCTCCACATTGTGGGGCGACGTCCGGACGGGTACCACGAACTCCAGACACTGTTTCAGCTCCTCTCCTGGGGCGACCGGATGACGTTCTCGCCCGTAATCAACGGCGCCCGAGGCCCGGTTTCTCTAACAGACAACTCCGATATCCCCAGCGCCGACAACCTGGTCACGCGCGCCGCACTGACATTGCTGGCAGACCGGCCGGCACCGTTTCCGGTGCACATAGATCTGGACAAGCGCATTCCCGCAGGCGGCGGGCTGGGCGGGGGCAGCTCGGATGCAGCCGCCACGTTGCTTGTGCTCAACGACATGTGGAGTCTCGGGCATTCCCTCGATGAACTGGCTGCCCTCGGCGCCCGGCTGGGCGCCGATATACCGGTATTCGTGCGGGGGCGAAGCGCCTGGGCCGAGGGTATCGGCGAGCGCCTGGTGCCCGTGGATCTCCCGGACCAATGGTTTGTGATTGCACACCCGGGCATTGAGGTCTCGACGGGCCGCGTATTCGCCGAACCCGGTTTGACACGAAATAGCCAAATAACGACAATACGCTCCGCATTAAAGGGGGGTGGTCGAAATGATTGTGAGCCCGTCGTGCGCCAGCTGTACCCGGCTGTCGACACCATGCTGAACGTGCTCGAATCCTTCGGTACAGCACGACTCACCGGCACCGGTGCCTGCGGCTTCGTGGCCCTGCCCACGGAAGAGGCTGCCCTTGCGGCAGCACGGTCAATCAGTGACCGACATACTTGCCACGTAGCCCGAGCCAGCAATCATTCCCCGGTTTTCAATGCCCTGGCACGACGACCCGGCTCTCCCTCCAATTCAGCCTGATGACACTACCATGAAAACAGCAGCATCTGAGGATACCACCGTGGCGAATATGATGGTCTTTACGGGAACCGCGAATCCCGACCTGGCGAAGAAGGTTACTCACCAACTCGATATCCCGCTGGGGGACGCCAGGGTCGGCGAATTCAGCGACGGCGAGGTCTCCGTAGAGATCGACGAGAATGTGCGGGGGATGGACGTGTTCGTTATCCAGCCCACCTGTGCACCCACCAATACCAACCTGATGGAACTGGTGCTGCTGATCGACGCACTGCGCCGATCATCGGCTGCCCGGATCACCGCCGTGGTACCCTACTTCGGCTACGCACGCCAGGACCGCCGCCCGCGTTCCACCCGCGTACCGATCAGCGCCAAGGTTGTGGCCGACATGCTCACTGTAGTGGGCGCCGACCGCCTGCTCACCGTCGACCTGCACGCCGACCAGATTCAGGGCTTCTTCTCTATTCCCGTTGACAATATCTACGGTTCTCCAATCCTGCTGGAAGACATCCGCCAACAACATTATGAAAACAGCATCGTCGTCTCACCCGATATCGGCGGCGTGGTGCGGGCACGGGCCATCGCGAAACAACTGGATGCGGACCTTGCCATCATCGACAAGCGGCGCCCCAAAGCCAATCAGTCCGAAATCATGAACATCATCGGTGATGTCACGGACCGCACCTGCATCCTGCTTGATGACATGGTGGATACGGCGGGCACGCTGTGCCAGGCAGCGGCCGGCCTCAAGAAGTTCGGAGCGAAGAAAGTCGTGGCGTATGCCACGCACCCGGTGCTCTCCGGTCCGGCCATCGAGCGCATTGCCAATGCCGAACTCGAGCTGGTGGCAACAGACAGTATTCCGTTGTCGCCCGAGGCAGAACGTTGTGGTAACATCCGCCAGCTTTCGATGGCCGGCATCCTGGCGGAAGCCATTCGCCGGACCAGTAACGAAGAGTCCATCAGCGCCATGTTCCGCACCAGCTAGGCGGCAGGCGCCGATTCAGGCGGGGTTGGTCGCGGCCCCGCACCATTCTTATTGGAGAAAATGATCTATGTCAGACGAAATTTATACTCTGGTCGCTGAAGAGCGCAAGGACACAGGTAAAGGTGCGAGCCGCCGCCTGCGTCACCAGAAGCGTGTTCCCGCTATTGTCTATGGTGGCACCAAGGCGCAGAAGCCGCTTCCCATCACGCTGGACGCCGATGCGCTGCGCAAGTCGACCTCACACGAGGGGTTCTTCTCACACGTGCTGACGCTGCAGATCGGCAGCAAGAGCCAGCAGGCTATCGTTATGGACCTCCAGCGCCACCCGTCACGTGGCTGGGTAACACACGTTGATTTTCAGCGCGTCAACAAGAGCACTGTGGTTCACAAGGCCATTCCGGTCCACTTCCTGAACGAAGAGAAGTGCCCGGGCGCCAAGGCCGGTGGTGTTATCCAGCACAACCAGACCGAGGTCGAAATCACCTGTAAGGCGAGCGACCTGCCGGAGTACCTGGAAGTCGATCTGGCTGAGCTGAACATCGGTGATGTGATTCACCTGTCAGACCTGGATGTACCGAAGGGTGTGACCATTGTCGCGCTGACACATGGTGAAGACCATGATGCAGCCGTTTGCAGCATCCTCGGTGCACCCAAAGTGACTGAAGAGGAAGAGGAAGAGGCGGAGTCTGCTGCAGCGGAAGAAGGCAGCGATGAGGAAGAAGAAGGAAAGTCAGAGGAGTAAGCCACTCCGGAGCCCTTCTGTGTGGCCGCCACTCCGGCGGCCACAACTCTGTCCCACAGCCTCCTGTTCAGCACTATGTCCCAATCAATCCGCCTGATTGCCGGGCTCGGCAACCCGGGTGACCAGTATCTGGATACCCGTCACAACGCCGGCTTTGACTTCGTTGATGCGCTGGCGCACCAGAGCAACGCCCAGTGGCAACCCGACAAGCGCAGCCGTGGCCTGACCTGCGAGATTCTGATCGGCCCGCATAAGGTCACCCTCCTCAAGCCACTCACTTACATGAATCGTAGCGGCCAGAGCGTTGCGGCGCTGGCGAACTTCTTCAAATGGTCACCTGAGCAGATTCTCGTGGCGCACGACGAGCTTGATCTCCCGGTGGGCACTGCCCGGTTCAAACGCGGTGGCGGCCATGGCGGCCACAATGGGCTGCGCGATATTCTGGCGCAGCTCGGCAAGCAACCCTTCTTTCGGTTGCGCCTCGGCATCGGCCACCCGGGTTCCGCCCGGGATGTCACCAACTACGTTCTGAGTCGGGCACCACGCAGCGAGCAGGATTCACTGGATGCGGCGATTGAACAGGCCATAGAGTGCCTGCCCCTCGCAGTTGGCGGAGAGTGGGAAAAAGCCATGCATGCACTGCACACACCAAGAGGATAACGCACCATGGGTTTCAAATGCGGCATAGTCGGCCTGCCCAATGTGGGCAAATCAACCCTGTTCAACGCGTTGACCAAAGCCGGTATCGACGCAGAGAATTTCCCCTTCTGCACCATTGAACCCAACACCGGCATCGTCCCGGTACCGGACCCCCGGCAGGAGCAGATTGCGGCGCTGGTAAAGCCGGACAAGCAGATTCCCACCACCATGGAATTTGTCGATATTGCCGGGCTGGTTGCCGGTGCTTCGAAAGGCGAGGGGCTGGGCAACCAGTTTCTGGCAAACATTCGCGAAACCGACGCGATTGCCCATGTCGTACGCTGCTTTCACGACGACAACGTAATCCATGTTGCCAATCAGGTAGACCCCGTTTCCGACATGGACGTCATCAACACGGAGTTGGCGCTGGCCGACCTGGACAGCGTGGAAAAGCAGCGCGTCAAGCTCCAGAAAAAAGCCAAGGGCCAGGACAAAGACGCGGCCCGCCAGTTGTCACTGCTGGAAAAAATTCTGCCGCAACTGAATGAAGGTCACCCGGTGCGGGCGATGGACCTGTCGGGTGATGAACGCGAGGAACTCCGCCGCCATTTCCACCTGCTGACACTCAAGCCAACGCTCTACATCGCCAACGTGGATGAAGACGGCTTCACCGACAACCCGCTGCTGGACCGGGTCACCGCGGCAGCGGAACGTGAAGGCGCCCAGGTAGTGGCGATCTGCAACAAGCTGGAGGCAGAAATAGCGGAGCTCGACGATGCCGAACGAGACGAATTCCTCACGGAACTTGGCATGTCCGAACCGGGCCTGAACCGCGTGATTCGCGCGGGCTACGAACTGCTCGGCCTGCACACCTATTTTACCGCGGGTCCCAAGGAAGTGCGGGCCTGGACGATTCCCGTGGGCGCAACGGCGCCGCAGGCAGCCGGTGTGATTCATACAGACTTTGAAAAAGGTTTTATCCGCGCTGAAACCGTTTCATTCGACGATTTCATGACCTACAAGGGGGAACAGGGCGCAAAGGAAGCCGGGAAACTCCGCCTGGAAGGCAAGGACTACGTCGTCCGTGACGGCGACATCCTCCATTTCCGGTTCAATGTCTGACCCCCAGCCCACCAGCGACCAGCACTGATAAGCGCCTCTGTGTTTTCGGGGGCGCTTATCTGACCGGCCAATTGTGATAAACTCGCCGCTCAGAATTCTGAGCAGTCAGGTCTCACATGGCAAAAGAGAGCGTTTCCATTAAAACGGCGGACGACATTGAAAAAATGCGTGTCGCCGGCCGTCTGGCAGCGGACGTACTCGAAATGATTACGCCCTATGTTGAGCCCGGCATCAGCACCGGCGAGCTCGACCGAATCTGCCACGACTACATCGTCAACACCCAGCAGGCGATTCCCGCCCCGCTGAACTACCGGGGCTTTCCCAAGTCGGTCTGTACCAGTGTCAATCACGTAATCTGCCATGGTATTCCCGATGACAATAAGATCCTGAAAAAGGGGGACATCCTCAATATCGATGTGACCGTCATCAAGGACGGCTATCACGGTGATACCAGCAAGATGTTCATCCTCGGCCAGCCCAAGCCGCATATTCAGCGCCTCATCGATGTCACCCAGGAGTGCATGTACAAAGGCATTCAGATGGCCCTGCCGGGTAATACCCTGGGCGACATCGGCCACGTGATCCAGCAACATGCCGAGCAGAATCACTACTCGGTGGTGCGCGAGTACTGCGGCCACGGTATCGGCACCGTCTTTCATGAAGACCCGCAGATACTGCACTACGGGCGCCCCGGCACCGGCATGACGATCCGTGAGAACATGACCTTTACCGTTGAGCCCATGATCAACGCCGGCAAACGCCACAACAAAGTATTGCCGGATGGCTGGACAGTTGTCACCAAGGATCACAAACTGTCCGCTCAGTGGGAGCATACAATTCTCGTGACCAAAGACGGTCCTGAAGTGCTCACACGGCGTACGGACGAAACACTGCCCTTTTGACTTCGCCCAGCGAGAGCGCCCGAACCGAATGACCTTGGCTCACGATACCCCACTGCCGGTGCTTGACCACCAGGCTGTCGACAGCGCCCTGGCCACTGAACCGGTGGACCTGAGGAAACTGCGTCAGGCACTCGCAGACATCAGCGATCAACTTGACGAACGCTTCCACCAGGGCGAGCCGGTCCGTGGTCTGGTTTTCGCCCGGGCACGGGCGGTGGACCAGCTATTGCGGGCACTCTGGCACCACTTCACCTGGCCGGACGCGGCATCACTGGTCGCCGTCGGCGGGTATGGCCGGGGTGAACTGTTGCCCTGGTCGGATGTGGACCTGTTGCTGCTGTTCGGCACCGAAGACGACATTGATGCGCATGTGGACAGCGTTCAGGCCTTTATTACCCTGCTCTGGGATCTGAAACTCGACATCGGTCACAGCGTCCGCACGCTTGATGCCTGTGTGGAAGAAGCCACTGACGACCTGACCGTGGTCACCAATCTGCTCGAGTCGCGTTTGATCGCGGGCAATGACGACCTCATGGCAGCCATGCAGCAACGCACCGACGCGCAACATATCTGGCCCAGCGAGCATTTCTACAAGGCCAAGCTCAATGAGCAGGTGCACCGTCATGTCAAATACGGTGACACGGCGTACAACCTGGAGCCCAACCTGAAATCGTCCCCGGGTGGCCTGCGCGACATTCAGACCATCGGCTGGGTGGCCAAACGCCATTTCGGCGACAACCGGCTTGAACAATTGGTCTCACGCGGCTTTCTTACCGCCGGCGAGTTCGACACCCTGATGGAGGGGCAAGATTACCTGTGGAGCCTCCGCTATGCGCTGCATCTCCAGGCCGGCCGCGAGGAAGACCGCCTGCTGTTTGATCTGCAGAAAGCCATAGCCGGCGAATTCGGTTTTCAGGACACCGACGAGGCACTGGGCGTCGAACAGCTCATGAAAACCTACTACCGTACGGTATTTCATCTGCGCGCACTGAATGAGATGCTGCTCCAGCACTTTGATGAGCTCATTCTCACACCTGAGGGCGATGAAGAGGCGAAGAGCCTGAACAACCGTTTTCAGGTACGTAACGGATATATTGAGATTGCGCACCCAGGCGTGTTCACGCAAACGCCCTCGGCGCTGCTGGAAGTCTTCGTTCTGCTGGCTCAACACCCGGAAATCAAGGGCATTAGGGCGACAACCATCCGGGCGATATTCGAGAACCGCCACCGCATTGATCCGGCGTTTCGCAGTGATATCCGTAACAGCTCATTTTTTCTTGAACTACTGCGTTCCCCGCATGGGGTTTCCACGAATCTGCGGCGCATGAATCAATACGGTGTACTCGGCCGTTATCTGCCGGAGTTCGGGGAAGTGATCGGCCAGATGCAGTTCGATCTGTTCCACGTCTACACGGTTGACGCCCACACGCTCAAGATTGTCCAGAATCTGCGGCGCTTCCGGCACCGCTCCAACATTGCCGAATTCCCCATCGCCAGCCGGGTGATTCACCAACTGCCCAAGGTCGATCTTGCCTACATTGCGGCGCTGTACCACGACCTGGGAAAAGGCCGCGGTGGCGACCACTCGGAAATCGGTGCAGAACTGGTGCGCCGTTTCTGCCACCGTCATCGGTTGCCGCCCTGGGACACCGAACTGGTCGCCTGGCTGGTGGAAAATCACCTGCTGATGTCACTGACGGCCCAGCGTGAGGACCTCTCTGACCCGGAAGTGATCTATCGCTTTACGGAGAAGGTGCAGGATCTGGTGCACCTCGATTACCTCTACGTACTGACGGTAGCCGACATCTTCGCCACCAACCCGACGCTCTGGAACAGCTGGCGCGCCGCGCTTCTGAAACAACTCTACACAGAGGCCAAACTGGCGTTACGCCGCGGCCTGGAAAACCCGGTCGGCAAGGAAGAGCGCATTGAGGAAACCAAGCGCAAGGCAATCGACATTCTGCTGGCCGATGGCTATACCGAGGATGAAATTCGCGGGTTCTGGAACAATCCGGGGGAAGATTATTTTCTCCGCGAAACCCCCGAGAACATCGCCTGGCACACCAAGGCAATAACCCAGCACGGGGAAGGCGCACCGCTGGTTCTGCTGCAGGAGCTGAATGAAGATTCCTTCGAGTCAGCCACACAGATCTTTCTCTACGGCCCCGACCGGATCAACCTGTTCGCAGACATTGCCTATGTCATGGACCAGTTGCACCTGAACATTCAGGACGCTCGGATCATGACCTCGTCGTCATCACATTACAGTCTGGATACCTTTATTGTATTGGAAGAGGACGGCAGCCCCATCAACATGGAAGACGCCGACCGCGTGCGCGAAGTCCAGCACACCCTGCTGATGGCGCTGGCCGAGCCCCCCGAGCGCCGGCCCAATAGCCGCCGCATCCCACGCACCCTGAAGAATTTCCGGGTAGCGCCGCGGGTAACCCTGTCCAACGACCTGTCCAATCAGCGCACCGCTGTCGAAGTCATCACCACCGACCGGCCCGGGCTGCTGGCACGCATTGGTGAAGTATTCATCGAAGCCGGTGTGTATCTCCAGAGCGCCCGCATTTCCACCCTGGGTGAGCGGGTTGAAGACGTGTTCTTCGTGGTGGATGGCAACAATGAGCCTCTGCATGACCTGGACGTCAGCGAACGTCTGCGCAGCCGCCTGATCGCCATGCTCAACGAATTGACGGAGCCCGACCATGCATGACCGCCTGACGGACCTACAGCCCTATCCGTTTGAACGCCAGCAGGACCTGCTCGGGCAGGTCACGCCGGAAACGGACCAGCCGCTCATCCGGCTGTCAATCGGCGAGCCCAAACACGCTGCGCCGGACTTTATTTATGAGGCACTGCAGGAGCATCAGGCCGGCATTGAAATCTATCCGACCACCGGCGGCACAATGGAAGTGAAACAGGCCATTGCTCACTGGCTGGAACGCCGCTTTGCTCTGACGGCCGTAGACCCCGCCCGCCAGGTACTGCCGGTCAATGGAACACGTGAAGCACTGTTCTCGTTCGCCCAGGCGGTATTTGACCGGAGCGACGCCGCACAGCGGCCGTACGTCATGATGCCGAACCCGTTTTACCAGATTTATGAAGGCGCCGCGCTACTGGCCGGGGCCACCCCCTACCTGCTGCCCTGCACCGCAGAGAACGGCTATAACCCGGATTTCCGCAGCCTCACCGACGAAGACTGGCAGCGCACTCAACTGCTGTTCCTCTGTTCACCGGGCAACCCGACCGGTGCGGTGGTGCCGCTGGAAACATTGCAGTATGTGCTGGCCAAGGCCCGCGAGCACAATGTCATTATCGCCAGCGATGAATGCTATTCAGAGATCTATTTTACCGAGAATGACCGCCCGCCGGGCCTGCTGGAGGCCTGTGTACATAATGGTGACGCTGATTTCAGCCAGGCAGTGGTTTTCCACAGTCTGTCCAAGCGGTCCAACCTGCCCGGACTCCGCTCCGGCTTTGCCGCCGGCAACGCGGATCTGATCCGTTCATTTCTGCGGTATCGTACCTACTCCGGTGGCGCCATGCCGCTGCATGTGCAGAAAGCGAGCGCGCTGGCCTGGCAGGAAGAGAACCATGTCGAACTGAATCGCGCGGCCTACCGGGAAAAATTCCGTAAAGTCATCGACCGCCTTTCGCCGGTCATGGACGTTGAATGGCCAGATGCCGGCTTTTACCTCTGGGCCCGCACACCGATTCCCGATGAGGAATTCGCCCGTGAACTGTTCCACCGGGAAAACGTGACCGTGCTGCCCGGGACCTATGTGGGTCGGTCGGTCAACGGGCAGAACCCCGGTGCCGGGCATGTGCGCATGGCACTGGTCGCCACCCTGTCAGAGTGCCTGGAGGCCGCCGAACGAATCGCGCGCTTCTGCGAAAACCTGCCGGCACGGCATCGAAACTCTTGAATCTCAGGACACCGGGACACATGCACACGATATACGGCATCAAAAACTGCAGCACCATGAAAAAGGCATTCACCTGGCTGGACGACCAGAGCATTGACTATACACTGCACGATTATCGAAAGTCGGGTATTGATACCGAAACACTCACAGAATGGCTCTCACAGGTCGGGCGTGACTCGCTGGTAAATCGCCGAGGCATGACCTGGCGCAAGCTGACCGAAGCTGAAAAGCAGACCTGCCAGACCGGCAGCGATGCGGAGGTCGCCGCCGTCCTCGCCGAACGGCCGACATTGATCAAACGCCCGGTATTACCGACGATGGATCGTCTACTCGTCGGCTTCGACCATGACACCTGGGCAGAAACACTGACCGATTAAGGAGATAGACCGAATGGCCTACGCAGTAGGATTAGGCAGCGTCACACGCAACGCCGACAAGAAGATCATTGAAGCCTGGTTCCCGGAACCGCTTTTGCACCCCTCAGAGGCTGCGCTTGCACCGCTGCCGGAACTCGGCTACCAGGGCGGCAATGAGGTACTTGAACTGCGCAGTGCCGGTCTGCACATGATCGCTCAGGCCATGGGCGACAATGGCCATGAACTGACCGCACAGTTCGCCGGTCGTGGCGGCGCCTACGACGCCGACCTGGTGCTGGTCGTTCTCGCAGAAGACCAGCCGCCCGCATCCGTGGCAGAAGCGTTTCTGAAACTGCACCTGCTGTCGCACCGGCTGGTAAAACCGCATGGCACCAATCTTGATGGCATGTTCGGGCTGCTCCACAATATCGCATGGACAAATGAAGGGCCGATCGATCTGCCCGAGCTGCCGGCACGACAGATGCGGGCACGGCTGGCTGGCGACACACTGACCGTCAATATGGTCGACAAATTCCCCAAAATGACGGATTACGTCGTGCCGTCCGGCATTCGCATCGGCGACACCGCCCGCGTGCGTCTCGGCGCCCATGTTGGCGAAGGGACAACCGTAATGCATGAAGGCTTCATCAACTTCAATGCGGGCACGCTCGGCAAGGGCATGATCGAAGGCCGTATTTCAGCCGGCGTAGTAGTCGGTGATGGCTCCGACCTGGGCGGTGGCTGCTCGACCATGGGCACCCTGTCCGGTGGTGGTAATATTGTAATTTCAGTCGGCGAAAACTGCCTGATCGGCGCCAACGCAGGCATCGGCATTCCGTTGGGCGATCGCTGCAGTGTCGAGGCCGGGCTGTACATTACCGCCGGCACCAAGGTGCAGATGCTTGACGACCGGAACCAACCGGTCAAAGTGGTGAAGGCCCGTGACCTGGCCAACCAGTCCGACCTGCTGTTCCGCCGAAACAGCGAAACCGGGCAGGTCGAGTGCCTCACCAACAAGACGGCAGTCGCATTGAACGACGCATTGCACGCGAATAATTGATTCGGGAGATTCATGATGAACTTTCAGCACGCGGCAAAGGCCGATTTTTCCGACACGGATTCAGTCGTAATCGGTTTCATCGGCAAGGAAGAGGACGCCCTTAGCAGCCTGCCGGACGCTCTGAGTGATCAGGTTCGGGAATGGCGCGATGCCCAGTGGATCAGCACATCAGCCGGCGACGTCACACCGGTACTGCAGCCCGACGGCGCCCAGCTCATGCTGGTCGGCACCGGCGATACGCTGCAGTTCAACGAAAACACCCTGCGCAAGCTGGCCGGTGGTGTCGCCCGGGTCGTCAAACAGTCACGACTGCCCAACCTGACCGTGCTCCTGGATGAGCTGCGAGTGACCGGGCGCAGCCCTGACTGGCTCGCCATGAAGCTGGTCGAGTGGACACTGACGGCCAGTTACCGCTATGACACCACCAAATCCGAGAAAAATTCCGATTACGCCACCGAAGTGTTTACCCTGGTCGCAGAAGGCGATCTGCGCGATGCCATCACCAAGGGCAAGGCAATGGCACACGGTGTGAACATAGCCCGGGAACTGGGTAACCTGCCCTCCAACATCTGTACACCGACCTATCTCGCCAACCAGGCTCAGAAACTGGCTGACCGATATGCCATGGTGCAGACCGATATTCTGGAAGAAGCAGAAATGGAAAACATGGGCATGGGGGCCTTCATGGCTGTGTCCAGAGGCAGTGACCAGCCCGGCAAGATGATCATCATGCATTACCGGGGTGCCGGAGACGACGTGAAGCCGCATGTGCTCGTGGGCAAGGGCATCACCTTCGACACCGGCGGCATCAGCCTCAAGCCGGCGGCCAAGATGGATGAGATGAAGTACGACATGGGCGGTGCAGCCTCAGTGTTCGGCACCATGTCGACACTGGCCGAACTGCAGCCCAAGATCAACGTGATTGGCATCGTGGCTGCGGCGGAGAACATGCCGTCCGGCAACGCCACCCGCCCGGGTGATGTGGTCACGACGCTCTCAGGCAAAACGGTAGAGATCCTCAACACCGACGCTGAGGGCCGCCTGGTGCTCTGTGACGCACTGACCTATTCCGAGCGGTTCGAGCCGCAATCTGTGGTGAACATGGCCACACTGACCGGCGCTATCGTGGTCGGTCTTGGCCACCACCCGATCGGGCTCTACAGCAATAACGATGTCCTGCGCCATGAGCTCGAACAGGCCGGCAGTGAAGCCTGGGACCGCGCGTGGCCAATGCCGTTGTGGGAAGACTACCGGGAAGAACTGGAGTCACCCTACGCCGATCTGCGCAATATCGGCCAGGGTCCGGCCGGCGGCTCCATTACCGCCGCCACATACCTGGCTGAATTCACCAAGAATCTGAACTGGGCGCACCTCGACATTGCCGGGGCCGCCTGGACTTCAGCGAAGGAAGGCGCAACCGGTCGGCCGGTCGGCTTGCTGACGGAATACCTGCTCAGCAAGGCATGACCCGGGTCGATTTTCACATACTGGGAGCCAATGACCTGTCGGTGGCCATGAACCATGTATGCAAGGTCACCGACAAGGCCTGGCGCAGCGGACATCGGGTGCTGATCGTCTGCGAGCCGGAAGAACTGGAGGCACTTGACGAGCGCCTCTGGAACTTCCGGCCCGATGCCTTTGTGCCGCATCAGCCACTGGCCCGTGGTGACGCACCGGTGAACATCACCGACAGTACCGAGTGCGGCGGCCACCACGAGGTCATGGTCAACCTGTCACGCCAGCAGCCGGGTTCCTTTTCACGCTTTGACCGCCTAATCGAGGTCGTGTTCAGTCACCCGGACTGGACTGAGGTCAAACGAGACCATTTCCGTTTCTACAAAGAGCGCGGGTACCCTCTCCACAGCCACCGGCTGTAACGTACCGCCCTCCGGCTCTGACCGCCTACGCAGCCTCTGAGATATACGTTATACTGCCCCGCTCGAATTCCCCGGCAATTGGCGACAGACCCGCATGGACAAGACGTACAAGCCCGAAGACATCGAACAGAAGCATTACACGCACTGGGAAGCGCAGAACTATTTCGCACCCAGTGGTGACGGACAGCCTTACAGCATCATGATTCCGCCACCGAACGTGACCGGTAGTCTTCACATGGGGCACGCCTTCCAGCACACCATCATGGACACACTGACGCGTTACCACCGGATGAAGGGCGATAACACGCTCTGGCAACCGGGGTCCGACCATGCGGGTATTGCCACGCAGATGGTAGTGGAACGCCAGTTGGCCGCTGAGGGCTATACCCGGCATGACATCGGCCGTGACCGGTTCATGGAGAAGGTCTGGGAGTGGAAAGCCAAATCAGGCGGCACGATCAGCCAGCAGATGCGCCACCTCGGCGACTCTGTCGACTGGTCGCGCGAGCGCTTTACAATGGACGATGGCCTGTCCAACGCGGTACGAGAAGTCTTTGTACGGCTCTACGATGAAGAACTGATCTACCGCGGCAAACGCCTGGTCAACTGGGACCCGAAACTGCACACCGCGATTTCCGATCTGGAAGTCGAAAACAAGGATGAACAGGGCCACCTCTGGCACTTCCGATATCCCCTCGCCGATGGCGCCACAACGGCCGACGGGAAGGACTACCTGATTGTTGCAACAACACGGCCGGAAACCATGCTCGGTGACACCTGTGTCGCTGTGCACCCGGACGACGACCGCTACACCTCACTGGTCGGCAAACACGTCATGTTGCCACTCGTGAATCGTCGCATTCCGATTGTGGCTGATGATTACGTCGACGCCGAATTCGGCTCGGGTTGCGTCAAGATTACCCCGGCGCACGACTTCAATGACTACCAGGTCGGCAAACGCCACGGCGTCGCGCTGGTCAACATATTCGATCAGAACGCCACGGTTCTTGAGCGGGCCGAGGTGTTCCATTACGACGGCTCGGAGCGCACCGATACGGATCCGTCAATTCCCGGCGCCTTTGGTGGACTGGACCGGTATGAAGCACGCAAGGCCATTGTCGCGGCACTTGATGAGCTGGGCCTGCTGGATGACACGATTGAGCACAGCATGATGGTGCCCCGTGGCGACCGCTCCGGCGTGGTCGTTGAACCCTGGCTGACCGACCAGTGGTACGTCGATGCAAAAAAGCTTGCCGGGCCGGCTATACAGGCCGTAGAAGACGGTGCCATCCGGTTTGTACCGAAACAGTGGGAGAACACCTACTTTGCCTGGATGCGTGATATTCAGGACTGGTGTATCTCGCGCCAGTTGTGGTGGGGTCACCAGATTCCCGCCTGGTACGACGATGAGGGCAGAGTCTACGTTGCGCGCGATGAAGCCGAAGTACGCCGTAAATATCAACTGGCCGACAATGTGGCGCTGACGCGCGATGAAGACGTACTGGACACCTGGTTCAGTTCCGCGCTATGGACCTTCTCGACGCTGGGCTGGCCGGAAGACACCGCGGAATTGCGCACATTCCACCCGAGCTCGGTCCTGGTTACCGGCTTTGACATCATTTTCTTCTGGGTTGCCCGCATGATCATGATGACGTTGCACTTTATCCGCAACGACGACGGCAGCCCGCAGGTCCCCTTCCATGAAGTCTACGTGACAGGGCTGATCCGCGACGAAAACGGTCAGAAGATGTCGAAATCCAAGGGCAACGTTATCGACCCGATCGACCTCATCAATGGTATCAGTGCTGACGACCTGGTCGCCAAACGCACCGAAGGGCTCATGCAGCCGCAACTGGCCCGCAAGATCGAAAAAGCCACACGCAAGTCGTTCCCGACCGGGTTTGAACCCAGCGGCACCGATGCTCTTCGGTTCACCCTGACCGCGCTGGCCTCTACGGGGCGTGACGTCAAGTTCGACGTCAAGCGGCTGGAAGGCTACCGCAACTTCTGCAATAAACTCTGGAACGCGGCCCGCTACGTGCAAATGAACACACGGAGCGACACCGGCGAAGCACTGGACTGCGGCCAGTTAAGCAGCGGCGCAGATATGGACCTCTCGCTCGCCGACCGCTGGATCCGGTCGCGTCTGCAGTCGCTGGAAACCGAGATGCACCAGCACTTTCGTGGTTACCGTTTCGACATGGCCAGCAAGGCGCTCTACGACTTTGTGTGGCACGAATACTGCGACTGGTACCTTGAGCTCAGCAAGCCGGTATTCTGGGATGAAAACGCAACGGACGCACAGTTGCGCGGTACCCGCCATACGCTGATTCAGGTACTCGAAACCCTTCTGCGCCTGGCGCACCCGATCATGCCGTTCATCACCGAGGAAATCTGGCAGTCCATTCGGGACCTGGCGGGCAAGGAAGGCGACTCCATCATGCTGCAACCCTACCCCGAACCGGACAGCCGCGAGCACGACGCATCAGCCGAAGCCGATATCGAGTGGGTGAAAGGCGTCATTGTCGGTGTGCGGAATATCCGGGGTGAGATGAATATCGCACCGGGCAAAGCCATACCCGTGCTGCTGCAAAACGGTTCTGCCGAAGACAAACAACGGCTCGACAACAACCGGACTTTCCTGACCAAGCTCGCCAAGCTTGATACGGTTACCTGGCTGGCTGACGGCGACGAGGCACCACTGGCTGCCACTGCGCTGGTAGGCGATATGCAGGTACTGGTTCCTATGGCCGGGCTTATCGACGTGGCCGCTGAAAAAGCACGCCTCGGCAAGGAAATCGACAAGACCGCAAAAGATCTGGAGCGGGTCAGGAACAAGCTCGGCAACGAGAAGTTTACAGCCAATGCGCCGGCCGATGTCGTGGCCAAGGAGCGCGCCAAAGCCGACGCTGCAGAGAACTCACTGAAGCAGCTGCAGGCTCAGCTGGATCGCATTGCCCAACTCGGTTGACCGGTGCATTTAAGCCAAACGCCGGAGCTGCCGTGCAGTTTTCCAGATAGAGGCTGCGTCCAAAAACGTAATGAGCGATGGACTGGCAAGGCAAATTTCGACAAGAGAGCCGAGTTCACTTTGAGTAAATGAGAATCTCGCGGAGAAATTTAACGCTGCCAGACCGAGCGCA
Organism: Natronospirillum sp.; assembly: GCA_965602035.1. Lineage (GTDB taxonomy): Bacteria > Pseudomonadota > Gammaproteobacteria > Pseudomonadales > Natronospirillaceae > Natronospirillum. The sequence goes on from OZ271919.1 coordinate 1,240,942, forward strand.
ATAGTTTTTGGTCGTACCCTTCAGGCGCTAGTGCGCAACCGATCCAGTGCCTCGCGCTCCAATTGGCGTGCCCGCTCCCGACTGACACCCAGTTGATCCGCGATCTCGCGATACCCCACGGCATCCCGCTGATCAATCCCGTACCTGAGTGTCAGCACGCGCCTCAGCCGGTCTGGCAGGCCATCGAGAATCTGCTGAACCATTCGCCTCGAGTCAATCCTCTCGAACGACTCCGTACCGTTGTCGTCACCCAACTGCACGGTGGCATCCGGATCATCAAGCGACACAGTATCCCGGGACAGCAACACCCGACTCTGGCGATCACTCGTCCCTGATTCAGTGCGCTCGTCCCAGGCTTTCTGCAGTGCGCTCAACGGTGTCCGCACCGTGAAACCCTTCTGCTTCAATGCCAGCGAGATCGACTGCTCAATCCAGAAATGCGCATAGGTTGAAAACCGGAAATTCTTGCGGGGATCGAACAGATCGATCGCCCGCATCAGCCCGACATTGCCTTCCATGACCAGGTCGCTGTGGTCCATGCCCTGTGGCATCTTGCGCAACGCGATGCGAATAACCATCCGCTGGTTGTGCAACAGCAGCAACTCCCGAAGCGACTTGAGCACCTTCCATCGCCGCGCGAGTGCGGCGCACTTCTGTGCGTCCTGCTCTGTGAATGCCAGCCAGCAGGCATGAGTGTCACGATCAGTACGCCACAGTGGTTGCTGTGAATCCATCAGAGCGGACACAGCTTCCCTCGCCCGCCTCAGATAGGCCGACGTTGACAACCCGGATTCCCACGCCTGCAACCTGGCGCTGAGCCGGATGAGCGCAAACAACAGCCGTCTTTGCCGTGTTGCCGACAGCGCCGGGTATTCAGTGGCCATATTCGAGAACCAGATTCTCTGCTCATCGTGCATAGCAATACCAAACCAAAATTGACTATCAGTACGTATGCACAAAGTGCGACGAAAGATCACCGAACTGGGATAATTCGACTGGAAACTGAGACATGAATGAGACGCTATACTTCAGTATGTCAGAAACCAGCCGACGGGCGAGAGTGGCTACTGCAACCCTGCGTAAATGGGCATCACGGTACAACATTGATGCCAGCCACCGCTCCCCCGGCGGCCACCGACTGTATTCCGAGCAGGACATAGAGCGGCTGCAACGAGTCAGTGAATTGAAAGCCCGTGGCTGGGCGCTTCAGGACCTGGCAGAAATGACATTGGACGAGCTGCAGCGCATGACACCGCTGGAATCGTCCGAGGACATCCCGGGGCTCATTACGTTCTGCGGCCCCCGTGTTGTGGATGATTTCAGTCCGTGGTTCGCCGACCGGGCCAGGGTCATTGATGAATCCGAAGTCAATCTCGCGACCGGCGTCCTGATATGGGAAGTCGGCTCGCTGAGTGACCAGCATGTCAGCCGTGTGCAGCGTCTGACTCAGGCGGGCGTACCGGTGCTGGTGGTTTACCACTACGCCCTGAAACGGCGCCTGCAACAACTTGAAGCCGAGGACGTAACAGCGGTATCCGGGCCGCTGACCTGGCACACATTGATGAAATGGCTCCTCGACCAGAGCCCGAAGCCCTTATTTTCCGACGACGAACTGAAGCAGCTGCGTACCAGCGAACCTGTGCTCGAGTGCGAATGCCCGCAGCACCTTGCGGAACTGCTCATCAAGCTGCGCGAATTCGCCGAGTATTGCCAACAGTGCAGCATGGACTCCCCCGTGCAGGCGGAGCTTCATCAAAGGCTGTACCACTGGACACTGGCGGCTCAACGTCCACTGGAATCCGGACTCACCGCTGTCATTGCGAATGAGCCTGGAATCAGACGGTAGCCGGCGAGCCGGGTGGTGATCACTCACCCACTGGGGAAAACTCCCAGTCGTGTCCCGCGCTCGTCCGCAGTATCAACGTTGATTCGGTCACGCTATAGCGGTTCGGGCTCTGCAGGGTGTCCAGAAACCGGTTTGCCAAACGACCGACCACCGGCCGGTCATAATGGCACAGTCGACGTGAAGAGGCAGCACTCTCCAGCCGGAAATAATCGGGCCGTTCCCTGTAGCGGCCATTCCAGCGGTTGCACCCTACCTCACCATAGGCCGTACCGTCGTCGTTGAGACGCATGGTCAGCGGCACCTGGTCGGGGTCGATATCGATCATGAATCCGTTCTGCCTGACCTGGTTCAGCACCCAGGTTTTACCGACCAACAAATCCCGAGCGGTAACGCCATCGGAGCCCGCAACCGACGAGCAGGCGATACCCGTAATCCCGATCGATACCAGCAGCAGTAAACGAACCATGGTCATAGTTGAACTCTCTGCCTTCTGGCTCTTGTGCGCTGATTTGCCGCAAATAATGAAATGCCGCCGAGAGTGACCAGAAAAAACAGCCCGATTGGGCTGTGCCAGGCACCGATGAGAGTGTTGTCGTTCGAGTCATTGTTTTCAATGCGGCGAGGTCCCGCCGGCTCACTCAACCCTGTGTTATCCATTATCCATTGGTTGTATTGAGATACCCGGGTATATACGCCAGGCAAATCCTGCTTAGCGCATGGGTCAGGCCCCCAACTTACGATACCCACAATTACGTTCTCATAGTCCGGTTCGTTCAGCACTAGTGCCCCTCCGCTATCCCCACTGCAGGAGTCAGTTCGGTAGTCATTTCCGTAGGCGCACAACATGTTCTCGGTAATCTGAGTGTCAGTCGACCAATTTCCACAACTGGACAACCGAAGTTCACCTTTTTGTAACTTTTCTGGTTGGCTCCCAGACGAGTCAATGCCCCAACCGGAAACCGTCGCACGTATACCCGATTTCTCAAATTCCAAGCTCTGCGGATTAAGCCACTTGATTGAATCACGCCGATCAGAACCAAGTGCTAATGACGTTTTCAGCTTTACCAGAGCGATATCATTGTCAAATAAGCGATTTGTTTCACTTACATCGCTCTCGGACACATAATCTGGATGAATTAATATAGACTCGGCATCTGCAAGATCACCCGTAGTCCTGTCGGTTGTTCGAGACAACACTTGAACATTGCCAGCATCCTCATCGATAAGGCAATGCGCGGCCGTGAGCACATAGTTTTCAGAGATTATTGCTCCCCCGCAAAAATTATCTCCTAAAACTGCTACCTGCCACGGAAATTCGCTCGAGCCAGCTTGAGAACCTCCGATAATCCGTGGAGCAACGTTGAACGCATGGGCGGTAGTAGCCACGAAAAGAACGATAAATGACAGGGACCAGATTAGAGGTCGCATATTGACTGCTCCGACCGACTCTGCAGACAGTATAGAGAATTCAGCCGGATGCTCCTACCGCAAAGCAATAAAGGTGGGCCATGCCGTCCATGGCAATCGAAGCAGACTCTCCGAGGCATCCCTGCCAACCCGAGAACCATGGTAGATCAGAGCCGTGTCTGTGTAACTGAAAGAACATGCCCCAAAATGGCTCCTTGAGTGACATGTTTCTGCAGGTTTTGCGCGCCGGCGCAAGCCCCTGGTCTATTTGTTGTAGGCCGTGAGCTCGCTCACGCATTTGCAAGTAGCACGGTCAGCCGCTCTCCGGCGACTGTGCAGCGGCCTCCCTGCGTGGGCAAGCCCACCGCCTACAATCGGAGGCCGGTCAGGTCGTTATCAGTCAGCCTGATAAACAAAACCCCCGACACCTTGAGGTGCCGGGGGTTTTCTCTATTAAGCGCTTGACGATGACCTACTCTCACATGGGGAGACCCCACACTACCATCGGCGATGCGCTGTTTCACTGCTGAGTTCGGGATGGAGTCAGGTGGTTCCAGCGCTCTATGGTCGTCAAGCAAAGCGGTTGATGTTTCGGTGCGGCTCAGCCCTTTGTGTTCGGACTCGGGGCCACACCCATCAGTTCGGGTCGATGCGAAGTTCTTCTGTGTCACACATTTAACATAAGCTCTTAACTCAAGCGCCGATGACAAGACATCACCGTGTGTCGCTCTCGTTGTGACTCTCTGCGCCTGGGTCTTTGCACCACAGTCTATAGAGTCAAGCCTCACGGGCCATTAGTACGGGTTAGCTCAACGCCTCACAACGCTTACACATCCCGCCTATCAACCTGGTCGTCTTCCAGGGCCCTTCAGGGAGTATTACCTCCAGTGAGACCTCATCTCGAGGGGGGCTTCCCGCTTAGATGCCTTCAGCGGTTATCCCGTCCGAACGTAGCTACCGGGCAATGCCACTGGCGTGACAACCCGAACACCAGAGGTTCGTCCACTCCGGTCCTCTCGTACTAGGAGCAGCGCCTCTCAAGTCTCATACGTCCACGGCAGATAGGGACCGAACTGTCTCACGACGTTCTAAACCCAGCTCGCGTACCACTTTAAATGGCGAACAGCCATACCCTTGGGACCGGCTTCAGCCCCAGGATGTGATGAGCCGACATCGAGGTGCCAAACACCGCCGTCGATGTGAACTCTTGGGCGGTATCAGCCTGTTATCCCCGGAGTACCTTTTATCCGTTGAGCGATGGCCCTTCCATACAGAACCACCGGATCACTAAGACCTACTTTCGTACCTGCTCGACGTGTCTGTCTCGCAGTTAAGCGGGCTTCTGCCTTTGCACTAACCGCATGATTTCCGACCATGCTTAGCCCACCTTCGTGCTCCTCCGTTACGCTTTGGGAGGAGACCGCCCCAGTCAAACTACCCACCACACACGGTCCTCGGTGTTGTATCACCGGAGTTAGAACCTCAAGGCTACCAGGCTGGTATTTCAAGGGCGGCTCCACGTGGACTGGCGTCCACGCTTCAAAGCCTCCCAGCTATCCTACACAAGTAACATCAAAGTCCAGTGTGAAGCTGTAGTAAAGGTTCACGGGGTCTTTCCGTCTAGCCGCGGATACACTGCATCTTAACAGCAAGTTCAATTTCACTGAGTCTCGGGTGGAGACAGCGTGGCCATCGTTACGCCATTCGTGCAGGTCGGAACTTACCCGACAAGGAATTTCGCTACCTTAGGACCGTTATAGTTACGGCCGCCGTTTACCGGGGCTTCGATCAAGAGCTTCGCGCGAACGCTAACCCCATCAATTAACCTTCCGGCACCGGGCAGGCGTCACACCCTATACGTCCTCTTACGAGTTTGCAGAGTGCTGTGTTTTTAATAAACAGTCGCAGCCACCTGGTATCTTCGACCGGCCTCGGCTCCAGCCGCAAGGGCCTTCACCTAACACCGGCGTACCTTCTCCCGAAGTTACGGTACCATTTTGCCTAGTTCCTTCACCCGAGTTCTCTCAAGCGCCTGGGTATACTCTACCAAACCACCTGTGTCGGTTTCGGGTACGGTCAACGTGTATCTGACGCTTAGAGGCTTTTCCTGGAAGTCTGGCATCAACCACTTCGGACTCCGTAGAGTCACCGTCATCAGGTCTCAGATCATCAGCAGTGCGGATTTGCCTACACCACCTACCTACACCCTTGAACCGGGACAACCAACGCCCGGATGGCCTAGCCTGCTCCGTCCCCCCTTCGCAACACACGTCGGTACGGGACTATTAACCCGTTTCCCATCGACTACGCATTTCTGCCTCGCCTTAGGGGCCGACTCACCCTGCCCCGATGAACGTTGGACAGGAACCCTTGGTTTTTCGGCGTGGGGCTTTTCACCCCCATGATCGTTACTCATGTCAGCATTCGCACTTCTGATATCTCCAGCAAGCCTCTCGACTCACCTTCACAGACTTACAGAACGCTCCTCTACCATAAATGCACACCTAAATGCGCACTTATCCGTAGCTTCGGTAACCAGTTTGAGCCCCGTTATATCTTCCGCGCGGGCCGACTCGACTAGTGAGCTATTACGCTTTCTTTAAAGGATGGCTGCTTCTAAGCCAACCTCCTAGCTGTCTGAGCCTTCCCACATCGTTTCCCACTTAACTGGTATTTGGGGACCTTAGCTGACGGTCTGGGTTGTTTCCCTTTCCACGACGGACGTTAGCACCCGCCGTGTGTCTCCCGGATACTACTCTGCGGTATTCGGAGTTTGCCTCGGGTTGGTAAGTCGGGATGACCCCCTAGCCGAAACAGTGCTCTACCCCCGCAGGTATTCATCCGAGGCGCTACCTAAATAGCTTTCGAGGAGAACCAGCTATCTCCGGGTTTGATTAGCCTTTCACTCCTAACCACAGGTCATCCCCTAACTTTTCAACGTTAGTGGGTTCGGGCCTCCAGTTGATGTTACTCAACCTTCACCCTGCCCATGGCTAGATCACCCGGTTTCGGGTCTATTCCCAGCGACTGAACGCCCTGTTCAGACTCGCTCTCGCTACGCCTCCCCTATTCGGTTAAGCTCGCCACTGAAAATAAGTCGCTGACCCATTATACAAAAGGTACGCAGTCACCCCGCCAAAAGACGAGGCTCCCACTGCTTGTACGTACACGGTTTCAGGATCTGTTTCACTCCCCTCACAGGGGTTCTTTTCGCCTTTCCCTCACGGTACTGGTTCACTATCGGTCAACTGGGAGTATTTAGCCTTGGAGGATGGTCCCCCCATGTTCAGTCAGGATAACACGTGTCCCGACCTACTCGTTCTCATGCCAACAGCGGTTTCGTGTACGGGGCTATCACCCACTACGGCCGGCCTTTCCAGACCGTTCCACTACCACTATCCACACTTAAGGGCTATTCCCGGGTCGCTCGCCGCTACTGCGGGAATCTCATTTGATGTCTTTTCCTCGGGGTACTTAGATGTTTCAGTTCCCCCGGTTCGCCTCTCACTCCCTTAAAGAGTGAGATACTGCTTTAAAAGCAGTGGGTTTCCCCATTCGGACATGCTCGGATCAACACTCGTTTGCCAATTCCCCGAGCCTTTTCGCAGGCTACCACGTCCTTCATCGCCTCCAGTTGCCTAGGCATCCACCGTGTACGCTTCTCTGCTTGACTCCATAGCCTGCGGCCATGCAGCCCACAACAGAGCTCTATCACGATCTCACACCGGCGCTTGAGTTAAAAACTCATGCAATGTGTATCACATCTGGCACAGTCGTCGTCGCTCACGCGATGACCACTGCCCCAGACTCTGAATCACTTCTTGAGAAAAAGTGAATTCAGGAACTTCGCATCGAATTGTTAAAGAACCGGTCCGACTCTGTCGGGCCGTATGGCGCCGCCAAGGCGGCTTCGGCCTACAACACGGCAGGCCAACAACCAAAACCAGAATATTCGTGTGAACGCTTGCCGGAACGGCAGTGCGTTTAAGGAGGTGATCCAGCCGCAGGTTCCCCTACGGCTACCTTGTTACGACTTCACCCCAGTCATTAACCACACCGTGGTCAGCGCCCACTTTTAAGCAACCGACTTCTGGTGCAATCAACTCCCATGGTGTGACGGGCGGTGTGTACAAGGCCCGGGAACGTATTCACCGTGACATGCTGATTCACGATTACTAGCGATTCCGACTTCACGCAGTCGAGTTGCAGACTGCGATCCGGACTACGAGACGCTTTCTCGGATTGGCTCCACATCGCTGCTTCGCTACCGTCTGTACGCCCCATTGTAGCACGTGTGTAGCCCTACTCGTAAGGGCCATGATGACCTGACGTCGTCCCCGCCTTCCTCCGGTTTGTCACCGGCAGTCTCCTTAAAGTGCCCGGCCGAACCGCTGGCAACTAAGGATAAGGGTTGCGCTCGTTACGGGACTTAACCCAACATTTCACAACACGAGCTGACGACGGCCATGCAGCACCTGTCACTCGGCTCCCGAAGGCACTCCCGTATCTCTACAGGATTCCGAGGATGTCAAGAGTAGGTAAGGTTCTTCGCGTTGCGTCGAATTAAACCACATGCTCCACCGCTTGTGCGGGCCCCCGTCAATTCATTTGAGTTTTAACCTTGCGGCCGTACTCCCCAGGCGGTCGACTTATCGCGTTAGCTGCGCCACTAACCTTCTTAATAAGGCCAACGGCTAGTCGACAGCGTTTACAGCGTGGACTACCAGGGTATCTAATCCTGTTTGCTCCCCACGCTTTCGCACCTCAGCGTCAGTATCGGTCCAGTGGGCCGCCTTCGCCACCGGTATTCCTCCTGATCTCTACGCATTTCACCGCTACACCAGGAATTCTACCCACCTCTACCATACTCTAGCCTGCCAGTATGAAATGCCGTTCCCAGGTTGAGCCCAGGTCTTTCACATCTCACTTAACAAACCGCCTACGCGCGCTTTACGCCCAGTAATTCCGATTAACGCTCGCACCCTCCGTATTACCGCGGCTGCTGGCACGGAGTTAGCCGGTGCTTCTTCTGTGGCTAACGTCAAGTACTTGACCGTATTAAGACCAAGCCTTCCTCACCACTGAAAGTGCTTTACAACCCGAAAGCCTTCTTCACACACGCGGCATGGCTGGATCAGGGTTGCCCCCATTGTCCAATATTCCCCACTGCTGCCTCCCGTAGGAGTCTGGGCCGTGTCTCAGTCCCAGTGTGGCTGATCATCCTCTCAGACCAGCTACGGATCGTCGCCTTGGTAGGCCTTTACCCCACCAACTAACTAATCCGACGCAGACTCATCCAGTAGCGTGAGGCCCATAAAGAGTCCCCCACTTTCCTCCGTAGAGCGTATTCGGTATTAATCCGGATTTCTCCGGGCTATCCCCAACTACCGGGCAGATTTCTACGCGTTACTCACCCGTCCGCCGCTCGACGCCTCCCAGCAAGCTGGGATCGTTTCCGCTCGACTTGCATGTGTTAGGCCTGCCGCCAGCGTTCAATCTGAGCCATGATCAAACTCTTCAGTTCAAAACAAAACACCACAGTGATAGCCACTACTCAGCTGCCACCACCGCAGCGCTTACATCACGCTCAGCATCGTCACCTAAAATCGAAACTCTGATACTAAAAAGCATCAAATGAATTCGAACAGTCACTTGCTGAATTTCTTGGCTACTGCCTCATCCAACAAGCGCCCACACGAATGTTCTGGCTGATTGTATAAAGATCTCAGGGAGTAACTCTGCCTCCCCGTTAGCGTGGCGCGCATTCTACACCGCAATGCCACACTGTCAACCGGAACCTTGCGCTTTTTTCGTGTGCCGTCAGCTACTTACAAACCGACAGACACACCGCTCAAGGCCCTGCTCCCTGCCCCGCCGACCAAGGTCTGCGTGTCAGGGAGCGCGAATTATAGACCTCTGCCCGAGGGAGTCAACGGTTAATCCGAACAATCTAATCCGATTCACGTCACAACGTGCCAATAAACGCACGACGGCTACCCGTCTCACCCCTTCGGGGAGTCGTCGAAAACAGGACGTTTTCGTCGCAGGGCTACAGGGATGTATGTACGCCCGGTCCCCGGAGGGGTGGCCGGGTGGCACGTCCGCACTCAAATTATCGCGACGTTCCGTCGCTCCTACATCCGGGATGGGATGCAGGGTATTATTTAACGACTTTGAGGTTGGGACGCTTGTCACCCGACTTCGGCGGGTCATCGTTGCCGCCATCCGACGGTGGTGTCGGCGGCGTGGGGCCGGAATCCGGCTTCACATCAAACATCATGCCCTGGCCGTTCTCCCGCGCAAAAATAGCCAGCACGGCCCGACAGGGCACCCGGATATCCTGCAACTGGCCGCCGAAAGTGGCAGAAAACAGGATATCCTCATTCCCGAGATTGAACGATTCCACCGCCCGTGGTGCCACGCTCAAGGTGATCTTGTCATCCTGAACATAGTCCACGGGCACCTGTACCCCCGCGATGTCCGCCCGGACGGTCAGGTACGGCGTACAGCCATTATCGACAATCCAGTCATACAGAGCACGCAGCAGGTACGGCTTGTTGTCTGTCATCGGTGGCTGCTCGTTCTGATCACTCACGCATTTCGCCTTCTACTTCTGACAGGCTTTCCTTGAACGAGGGCCGATCAAAGACCCGCTTCATGTACTGCTGAAGATGCTTGTCGGCACGGTCTTCGATATCGATACCCAGGTCCTGCAGCCGCCACAATATCGGTGCCACGCAGCAATCAACCAGGGTGAAATCCTCGCTCATGAAATATGGCTTCTCACCAAAAATCGGCGCAATACTGATCACGCTCTCGGCAAGCTCGGTGCGCGCCTTTTTGACTTCCTCGCGGTTCTTGCTGGTAACAATCAGGTCAACCAGACGGCTCCAGTCACGCTCTATGCGGTGGATATAGAGGCGGCACTCGGCGCGCGAGACCGGGTAGACCGGTAACAGAGGCGGATGCGGAAACCGCTCGTCGAGATATTCCATCATGACATTGGGCTCGTACAGCACCAGGTCACGATCGACCAGAGTTGGCAGTGAGTTGTACGGGTTGATGTCAGAAACTTCGCCCGGTACGTCGTCGGGATCACTGTCGACGATATCGACGGTCACGCCCTTTTCAAATAATACGATGCGGACCCGGTGGCTGTAATGAGACGCCGGATCCGAAAAGAATGTCATGGATGACCGCTTGGCCACTACGCCCATGTAGATTCCCCCAACTCGTTATAAAAAAACGGACAGCCCCGGTACTCCCGAAGCTGACCGTCTGTTGTTCAACCGGCAAGAACTGGCTTACCGTACGTCTTTCCAGAGCTCGCGGTACAGCAACCACGCGAATACCAGCAGCACACTCAGGAAGGCCAGAACAAACCAGCCCATGCGTTCGCGCGTGGCCTGAATGGGCTCCCCCATGTACTCCAGGAAGTTGGCAAGGTCATACGCGACCTGGTCGTACTCATCGGGCGCCATTGAACCCATGGAGACGTACTCGGCGCAATCCCCATGGTCGGGTGCCTCGGCACAAAGCCCCTGCAGGTTGTACAGCACATGCGGCATACCGGTATTACTGAACACCGCATTGTTCACCCCGTACGGGCGCGTCGGGTCCTCGTAGAAGCTTTTCAGGAACGTATAGATCCAGTCCGGCCCGCGTACCCGGGCAACGTTGGTGAGGTCCGGCGGCGCCGCACCGAAGAACTGCCGGCCCTGGTCTTCGCTCATGGCTGAGGTCATCAGGTCACCAATCGCATAATCGCCGTCGAGCAGGTACTGCTCGAACAGGTCCTCTGGAATCCCCAGGTCCTGCGCCACACGATTGTAGCGACCGTACTCAAGTGAGTGACACCCGATACAGTTCTCGAAGAACAACTGCGCACCACGCTGAAGCGACGGCTTGTCGTTCATGTCCGTTTCAATGTGATCCAGCGCCACATCTTCGCCGGCAGCCCAGGCCTGACCGGCACCCAACACTACGAGTGTCGCCAACAGTATTGAAGGGATAGTTCTCATCGGTTCGTCACCCTCTCCGGTACCGGCTTGGTCTTCTCATACCGCGTGTAAAACGGCATGCCCAGGAAAAATGCGAAATAGATCAGCGTGCACAGCTGCGAAATCAGGGTATTGATCGCCGTCACTTCCTGAATGCCGAGATAGGTCAGGGTGACAAACGCAATGGCAAATACCACCAGAAAGCCCTTGCTGATATTGCCCTTATACCGCCAGGAGCGCACCGGGCTACGATCCAGCCAGGGCAGCACGAACAGAATGGCAATTGCCGCACCCATCGTCATGACACCGAGTAACTTCGCATCCAGACCGAACAGGCTGAAGTCGATAGCGCGCAACATTGAATAGAACGCCCCGAAGTACCAGACCGGGTGAATGTTCTGCGGTGTGGTCAGCGGATCGGCCGGCTCAAAGTTGGCGTGCTCCAGGAAATAGCCGCCCATTTCCGGCATGAAAAAGATTACTCCGAAGAACACCATGGCGAAAATCACCAGACCGACGAGGTCCTTGCCCAGTGTGTAATACGGGTGGAAAGGTATGCCGTCTTTTGGCACGCCGTTCTCATCCATATTCTTCTTGATATCGACCCCGTCCGGGTTGTTTGAACCCACCTCATGCAGCGCCACAATGTGCAGGAACACGAGCAGTGCCAACACCAGTGGCAGCGCAATCACGTGCAGGGCAAAGAAACGGTTCAGCGTGATGCCTGAGATCAGGTAGTCACCGCGGATCCAGGTAACCAGCGGATCACCGATGACCGGAATCGCTCCAAACAGAGAGATAATAACCTGGGCACCCCAGTAGGACATCTGACCCCAAGGCAGCACGTAGCCCATGAAGGCCTCCGCCATCAGCAGCAGATAGATGGCCATGCCGAAAATCCAGATCAGCTCACGAGGCGCCTGATAGGAGCCATAGAGCAGCGCCCTGAACATGTGCAGGTAAATCACGATGAAAAAGGCAGAAGCGCCAGTGGAGTGCATGTAGCGGATCAACCAGCCCCACTCCACATCGCGCATAATGTATTCGACGGAGCGAAACGCCTCTTCCGCCGACGGAACGTAGCTCATGGTCAGCCAGATACCGGTAACGATCTGGTTGACGAACACCACCATCGCCAGCACACCAAATACGTAGAAGAAATTGAAATTCTTCGGGGCGTAGTATTTGGTTGCGTGCTTTTCCATGGTGCGCGTAACCGGAAGACGCGCATCAATCCAGGCCATCAGGCCGTTTTTCTTCTGATCAGTCATCAGGCACTCTCCCCATCGGCACCAATGGTCAGCACGTCACCTTCGGTAAAGTGCGGCGGCACCACCAGGTTATCCGGTGCAGGGACGCCGCTGAACACACGCCCGGCCAGATCAAACCGTGAACCATGGCAGGCACAGAAAAAACCACCCAGCCAGTTCTGATCGAATGGCTGTGGCTGCACTTCGGGGCGGAACTGCGGCGCACACCCAAGGTGCGTGCACACGCCCTCGACAATCAGATAGGTCTCATTGCGTGAGCGCACATCGTTCTGAGCGTATTCCGGCTGTTGATCCACGTTCTCTGATTCCGGATCAGCCAGACGCTCCTTGAACTCCTCGTCACGCAGGGTTTCCAGCATTTCATCAGTACGACGGACGACGTAAATCGGCTTGCCGCGCCATTCCACTGAAATCATCTCGCCCGCTTCCAGGCTGCTGATATCGACACTCACAGGAGCGCCCACTGCCTTGGCTTTCTCACTGGGCTGCCAGGAGGACAACAGAGGCCATGCCACACCGACACCACCGGCGGCTCCTAGAGCACCCGTGGCACCCATCAGGAAGCGGCGGCGACCTTTGTTTACGCCGTCTTGGTTCATTCTTTATTCCTCTGAAATACTGAAAAGAACTCTCAGGGTCTGGGTTGTAAAAATGCCGTAGATCTTAATGAAAAAGGCTCGGGCTTACAAGGAAAGCGGTGCCGTAAAGTCGCGCTGCGGCGCCGGTTTACAGTCGGCCACCCCGCCAGACTGCAGGATCGGATGACATCCGTCCCCGACCCACCGAAACGATTGATTCCGAGGCACTGCCACTTACTGCGGCGCAAAAAAAATGCCCGCATGATGCGGGCATTCTTGCAATACGCAACCCGGAGGGCTTAGCGCTTGGAGTACTGAGGACGCTTCCGCGCCTTGCGCAGGCCGACCTTCTTCCGCTCAACCGCACGCGCGTCACGGGTCACATAGCCCGCAGCACGCAGCGGCTTGCGCAGCGTCTCGTCATAATCCATCAGCGCCCGGCTCAGGCCCATCCGGATAGCACCGGCCTGGCCATTGCCGCCACCGCCTTTAACCGTGATGTAGACGTCAAACTTGTCCACGGACTCGGTGAGCTCCAACGGCTGGCGCACGATCATGCTGGCCGTCTCACGACCAAAATAATCGTCCAGCGGGCGTTGATTCACGGTAATCGTGCCGCTACCCGGGCGCAGGAAAACCCGCGCGGTTGACGTTTTGCGGCGTCCGGTTCCGTAATACTGTGTAGTTGCCATGATAACCTCTTAAATATCCAGTTCTTTCGGCTGTTGTGCTGTGTGCGGATGTTCCGGACCCGCGTACACTTTCAATTTCTTCAGCATGGTGCGGCCCAGCGGGGAGCGCGGCAACATACCTTTAACAGCCTGCTGAATGATGCGCTCAGGCGCATGATCACGCAGCTTGTCGAAGCTCATGGACTTGATGCCGCCCGGAAAACCCGAGTGGCGATGATACATCTTGTCGTACTGCTTCTTACCCGTCACCCGGACCTTCTCCGCATTCACGACCACGATGTAATCACCGGTGTCAGCGTGCGGGGTAAACACAGCCTTGTGCTTGCCTTTCAGGCGAGTGGCGATTTCTGATGCCATACGGCCCAGAGTCTTGCCTTCGGCATCAACGACGAACCACTCGCGTTGTACGTCTTGCGCTTTTGCACTGAATGTTTTCATTGAATCTCTTAACTCCACCTTGTGTGGGGGCTCAGGGGGAAGTTATCGGTTACGTTGTGAGCCGCGGATTCTATAGAAGGATCGGAATTGCCTCAAGCAGAATTGCCAACTTTTTTCAGCCAGAAGATACCGCCCGGCAGCAGCCCCGTGATCATCAGGGCCTGTATGACCAGACCAAAGCCTACCCGGTTGCTGTCTGTTACCTGGGCCCCGGTCGCCACAAACGCACCCACCAGCACCAGGCCGACCAGAAACACGATCAGGTAAATACCAACCGCCGTATCGACGGAACACCGGCCGCTGGCCATCTGCCATTGTGCTGTACGATAGGCTGCCACAAAGGCCGCCGTTGTCGAGATAACTACCAGAAACAGATACAACGCCATAGCTCAGTGTTCCCGTGTCGCCATAAACCGAATATCCGGGTGGCGCTCCTGCGCCAGCTGCAAGTTAACCATAGTTGGCGCTATGTAGGCCAGATTGTCGGAACCGTCCAGCGCCAGATTGTCGTAGGCCTTGTTACGGAATTGATCCAGTTCACGTTCCGTATCAGCGGCAACCCAGCGCGCCGTCGCCACGTTCACGCCCTCGTACATGGCGTCTACCTTGTACTCGGTGCGCAACCGGTGCACCACCATGTCGAACTGCAACGCTCCCACCGCGCCAACGATCAGGTCGTTATTGCGCAGCGGACGGAACACCTGTACCGCGCCTTCCTCGGCGAGCTGCACCAGGCCTTTCTGCAATTGCTTGATCTTCAACGGGTCTTTCAGGCGGATCCGTTTGAACAGCTCCGGAGCAAAATTCGGAATGCCGGTAAAGCGGAATGACTCACCCTCCGTGAAGGTGTCACCAATCTGGATCGTGCCATGGTTGTGCAGCCCGATAATATCACCGGCCCAGGCGTCTTCCGCCTGCTCCCGGTCACCGGCAACAAAGGTCACCGCATCGCCAATGCGCACGTCCTTGCCGAGACGCACATGACGCATTTTCATTCCCTTGGAATAATGCCCGGACACCAGCCGCATGAACGCGATTCTGTCCCGGTGATTCGGGTCCATGTTCGCCTGTATCTTGAACACAAACCCCGAGAGCGCTGTCTCTTCCGGCTGCACGTCGCGTTCACCGGCATTGCGGGGTTGCGGCGGGGGCGCCCACTGCGTCAGGCCGTCCAGCATATGGTCCACACCGAAATTGCCGAGCGCGGTGCCCCAGTAGACCGGGGTCAGTTCGCCGGCAAGAAACAGCTCCAGATCAAACTCGTGCGATGCCCCGCGCACCAGCTCGATCTCGTCGCGCAGATCCGGCGCATAGTCACCCAATGCCTCATCGAGCTCCGCGCTGTCGAGGCCGCTTATGACTCGGCGCTCCTGAATCACGGAACCCTGGCCCGATTGATAAAGTACCACTTCGTCCGTCAGCAGGTTATAGACACCCTTGAAGTTCTTGCCCATGCCGATCGGCCAGGTAACCGGCGCGCAGGCGATTTTCAGAACATCTTCCACCTCGTCCAGCAGCTCCACCGGGTCACGGACGTCCCGGTCCAGCTTGTTCATGAAGGTGATGATCGGAGTGTCGCGCAGCCGCGTGACGTCCATCAGTTTGATGGTCCGTTCCTCAACGCCCTTGGCCGCGTCAATTACCATCAGACAGGAGTCCACCGCCGTCAGGGTGCGATAGGTGTCTTCAGAAAAGTCCTCGTGGCCGGGCGTATCGAGCAGGTTGACCAGGCGATCATTGTACGGAAACTGCATCACCGAGGTGGTCACGGAAATGCCCCGTTCCTGCTCCATCTGCATCCAGTCGGACTTGGCGTGCTGGCCCGACTTCTTGCCTTTCACTGTCCCGGCCTTCTGCAGCAGGGAACCGTGCAGCAGCACTTTCTCGGTGATGGTTGTCTTACCCGCGTCGGGGTGCGAAATAATGGCAAAGGTTCGGCGCCTTGCCACCTCATCTTTCTGAGACATAGCTTCCTGTCGCTGTGAAGAAATCTGTTCTGAGCCCACACCTGGCCTGCAGGCAACGACAACGGTCAACGCCCACTGCCTGTGAAGGCGGCGTATTCTCGCTGAAAAGTTCGGTGGGTACAAATTGTCCGACCAAAACAAGCCGGCTCAGAGTTCGTAGCGCCGCAGCCGCCCTCCGCCGGAAGGACGCCGGGCGACAATCACCGCGCGTCGGGGTGCCGGGTGACCCTCAATAGTATGCCCCGGGTCATCGGGGTTCAGGTAGTCTGCGAGCGACTTGCCCGGCTTCCAGGCCGTAGTGCGCTGCTCATCGGTCGAGGTCACCGACTCGTCAACACAACGGACATCGGTGAAGCCCATCTTCTCACACCACAGACACAGCGTTTCCACAGAAGGCAGAAACCAGACATTGTTCATCCGGGCATAACGCCCGACCGGCACCAGAGAGTGGCCTGCCGGCCCGGGTACAACCAGGGTTTCCAGCACCAGCTCACCACCCGGACGCAGCGCTCGGCGCAACTCCTCGAGGTGATCCAGCGGCGACCGACGATGATACAGAACGCCCATGCTACATACCGTATCGAACGCTTCCAGCCCCTGCGTCATGGCTTCCAGTGTCAGCGGCAGCACATGGTTCGGCTGCGTCAGTCCGGCCAGCCGTTTCACCGCCTGGTGCTGCACAACTGACAGCCAGGATGGATCCACGCCGACAACTTCCTGCGCACCGGCCGCCAGCATCCGCCAGCCGAAATAACCGTTACCGGAGCCGACATCCAGTACCCAGCGCCCGTGAAGCGGCGACAGATGCGGCGCCACCCGTGCCCACTTGCGCTGACACTGCCATTCGCTGTCGATCTTCACCCCGGCCAGGTCAAACGGGCCCTTGCGCCAGGGCATCAACGCGACCAGTCCGGATCTGAGCGCACTCAGTTCACCATCGTCCAGCGGCGACCCCGGAACCACCCGCACCGCATCACCCTCGGCCTCAACCCGGCTATCCGAAAAAACGGGGATGTGCGCCAATGCGTCCAGGAAACGGGGCAGGTTGCCATTGTTGTGGTCGCGCAGCCGCTCGCGCAGTTGTGCCTCGAGCGGGCCGGCCCAGTGCGCCAGGGGTGAATCGGCAAGATGGTCCAGCAGAGTATCGTAGGAAAACAGGCTCAGGTCAGGTGACGGCGACGACAAAACACACCTCAGAAAATTTCATCAGGATCCAGCCCGAACAACGTGGGGTCGCCAAAATCCACATTATCGCCCTGCTGGTCAAGCGGAATACGCTCGCCCTGAAATTCCGGGTTATCCCGCTGAATCACGATTTCCACCCGCCGGTTGCGCGCACGGCCTTCGGTCGTATTGTTGGGCGCAATGGGACGCGAGGCGCCATGGCCGATAACCGTAAAGCGATTCTGATCCAGCTCCGGTGACGCCCACAGGTACTCACTGACTGAAAGCGCACGCTCGAACGACAGCCGCCAGTTGCCATCGCCCGGGCTCTCACCCACCGGCTGTGAATCGGTATGGCCCTGAACGCGAATTTCTCCGGGCGTTTCAAGCAATACCTGACGCACCCGATCAAGAATTGGCAGGAACTCGTCGGCCAGCTCCGATGACCCCTCCGGGAACGACTGTTCCCGCACGCGAATAACGATGGTCTCGTTCAGGGTTTCCACCTGAAGTGCGCCCTGCTCCAGATACTCACCGAGCGTGGCAACGACCTCTTCCGTCTGATCATCGTCCTGGCTGACCTGCTCGTCCGTGATCACACGCTGGCTGGTCAGCTCACCCTGCTCGCCCTGGCGTTCTTCCTGTACCTGAATTTCGTCCTGAGACTGCACATCGAGCACGCTCTCAATGTTCTGCGTGGTGCGCTGCTGAATCACATTAAGCGGCGTCGGCTCCGGTCGGCCAGGGCTGAACTCCTGAGCAATGATCGATGTGCCCCGGGGCACCGAATCCGCCTGGATCTGGTTCTGAACGCCGAAGGCGTTCCGGAGCGTGCCCGCCAGACGCTGAAACCGCAGGGCGTCAATTTCGGAAAATGACAGCAGCAATACGAAGAAGCTGAGCAACAGCGCCATCAGGTCCGCAAAGGTCGCCATCCATCCGGGGAGACCTTTGGGGCATTTGGGGCAATCCTGTTCTTCTTCCGTCTGTACTGTCATGATCAGGCATCCGCACCACGTTGACCCGCCGGCAGATAGGTCTTGAGCGATTGCTCGACAATGCGCGGGTTCTGGCCACCCTGTATGGCAAGCATGGCATCACGGATCATACGCTGCACCATCTCTTCTTCTTCCGCGCGTAACAGGCATTTATCCTGAATCGGTATCGCGATCACATTGGCCATGATCGAGCCATAAAGGGTTGTCAGCAAGGCCACCGCCATCTGTGGGCCAATTGCGCGGGGGTCATCGAGCACCGCCAGCATGCCCACCAGGCCGATCAGTGTACCGATCATACCCATGGCCGGAGACACTTCACCGATCTTGCCGAATATGCTCGCACCGCGCTCGTGGCGTTCCTTGGTCAGCTTGATGTCCATGTTCAGCATGGCGCGCACAACATCCGGATCATGGCCATCAACCAGCAGTTGTATTCCCTTGTTGAGAAACTCGTGGCTGACTTCCTTGCCTTCCAGCGACAGCAGGCCGCCCTTACGGGCTGAATCCGCCAGTTCCACAATTTCCTCAATGATAGCTTCCGGGTCGACGCTCTTGTTCGCGTACGCCTTGCCGGCGATCTTGAAGGCGCCCAGGAATTGCTCCAGCGTGAAACTCTGCATGGCCACAAACAGAGAACCGATCAGTACGATCAGCACAGACGGCAGGTTGTAGTACACAATCGGGTCGCCGCCCACGACCATGGCCAGCACGATCATGGCGAGGCCGCCGATAATGCCTACTATCGTTGCTAAATCCACGAGTCTGAACGCTCCTTATCAGCGGCAACGTTTGCAATACCGGCACTGTCGCAGTTACATCGCAGTGCCCGGTACTGGCCCATTCCAATTGACCCCGTGAGCGCATTTCAGTACCGTTTGCGCTCTTATCGACCGGGGTTTCAGCTATGTCCACCTCTACTAAGTCGAACAATTTCGAGAAATCATTAGCCGAGCTGGAAAAAATCGTTCAGCAACTGGAGCAGGGCGACCTGTCTCTGGACGACGCCATGCAGGCTTTCGAACAGGGTGTGGCACTCACCCGGCACTGTCAGAACCAACTCGATTCGGCCGAACAGAAGGTTCGCACATTGCTGGAGGAAAACCAATCTCCGGCGTCCGATGAAGGCACTGCATGAACCAGCTTCCGGCCGAATTACTGGCGGCTCGCACCGCCTTTTCCGACTACCTGACACGTTATACGGCGCAGCTCGACGATATCGAGCCGCGGTTGCGTGAAGCCATCACCTATGCGCTCACCGGCGAAGGCAAGCGCATGCGGCCCATGCTGGTATACGCTGCCGCCGCCGCAACCGGATCCACCGACGGCCCCGGCGCGCAGTGGTTGGCACCGGCACTCGCGGTTGAGCTGATTCACACCTATTCGCTCGTGCATGACGATCTGCCCGCCATGGACAACGATGACTGGCGACGCGGTCGCGCCACGACGCACCGCGCCTTTGATGATGCCACTGCCATCCTCGCCGGAGACGCCCTGCAGGCCATGGCCTTTCAACTGCTCGCTGATCCGGAAAACGGCCTGGCACCCGCCTCCCGACTGGCCTGTGTGCAGCGTCTGGCCGAAGCGGCCGGCCCGGTCGGCATGGTGGGCGGTCAGTCGTACGACCTGCAATCGAATGGCACGATAGCAACCGAGCAGAGCCTGTCGGCACTCCACCGGCGAAAAACCGGCGCACTGATCCGGGCCTCTGTCATCATGGGGGCGTGGAGCATGAGCCCACAACCCGAACCGGCCGAGTTGACCGCACTCGATACTTTCGCCGACCATCTGGGGCTGGCGTTTCAGGTAGTCGATGACATTCTGGATGAAACCGGCGATCTGGCCACTCTCGGCAAGGCCACAGGCAGTGATGCCCGCGCCGAAAAAACCACCTACCTGAGCCTGCTGGGCGAGACCGATGCCCGGTCCAGAGCAGAAGGCCTGGCGGCACAGGCCCGCGCCGCTCTGTCGCCGCTCCGGGGCGACCGGTCTGGCCTTGACGCGCTGTTGGAACTCACGCTGACGCGCTCAAACTGAGGCGCATAGAAACCGACTTATGAGCAAAGAATTCAACAAGATCCCGACACAGCGGCCGCGCACGCCGCTGCTCGACCGAATCGAGTCGCCGGCCGATCTGCGCCAGCTCGGCGCGACCGACCTGAACAGACTGGTTGATGAGCTGAGAGAATACCTGCTCTATTCCGTCGGCCAGAGCGGCGGCCATTTCGGCGCCGGCCTGGGGGTGGTGGAACTGACCATTGCCCTGCACTACTGCCTCCAGACCCCGGAAGACCGCCTGGTGTGGGACGTCGGCCACCAGGCCTACCCGCACAAAATACTCACCGGACGCCGGGAGCAACTGCTGACCATTCGGCAGGAAAACGGCCTCGCCGCATTCCCGAGCCGGGCCGAAAGCCGATTTGATACGTTCGGCGTCGGCCACTCCAGCACATCGCTCTCGGCTGCCCTTGGCATGGCCCTGGCCGCTCGCCAGCAGGGACGCAAGCGCCGGGTTGCCGCCGTTATCGGCGATGGCGCGCTGACCGCCGGCATGGCGTTTGAAGCGCTGAACCACGCCGGCCACGCCGATGCCAACCTGTTGGTGGTCCTGAACGACAACGACATGTCGATATCCGAGAATGTCGGCGGCCTGTCCCAGTATTTCTCCCGGTTGCTGGCGAGCCGGACCTACACCACCATGCGCGAGGGCAGCAAGAGAGTGCTGCGCCACCTGCCGGAGCCGGCCCAGATACTGGCGCGCCGGGCCGAAGAACACATGAAGGGCATGGTAACGCCGGGAACCCTGTTTGAAGAGCTCGGTTTCCACTATGTCGGCCCGCTCGATGGCCATGACCTGCCCCAACTGGTTCAGACCCTGGAAACCCTGGCCGAGCTGGACGGCCCGCAGTTTCTGCATCTGGTAACCCAGAAAGGCCGTGGTTATTCACCGGCGGAAGAGTCGCCGATCAAGTACCATGCGATCAACAAGATCGAACCGGCCTCTGCGCCGAAGGCCGCCGGGCCCAAGTATTCCAATATTTTTGGCCAGTGGCTCTGCGACATGGCCCGCACCGACGACCGCCTGCATGGCATCACACCGGCCATGCGCGAGGGCTCAGACCTGGTTGCTTTCTCCCGTGAATTCCCGGACCGCTACCACGATGTGGCCATTGCCGAGCAGCATGCCGTCACCCTGGCCGCAGGCATGGCGTGCGAACAGTCCAAGCCCGTGGTCGCGATCTACTCCACGTTCCTGCAACGCGGCTATGACCAGTTGATTCACGATGTCGCCATCCAGAACCTCGACGTACTGTTTGCCATTGACCGCGCGGGCCTCGTCGGTGAAGACGGGCCGACACACGCGGGAAGCTTCGACCTGACCTACCTCCGCTGCATCCCCAACCTGGTGGTCATGGCACCGCGTGATGAAGACCAGATGCGTAAACTGCTCACCACAGGCTACCACTATCATGGTCCCGCTGCGGTGCGCTACCCACGCGGTACCGGGCCAGGTGTCACACCGGAACCCGAGCTGGAAGCGGTACCGATCGGCACCAGTGAAACATTGCGCGACGGCAAGTCCGGGCTGGCACTGCTGGCGTTCGGCAGCCTTACCAAACCCGCGCGTACGCTGGCCGAGGAATGGGACGCAACCCTGGTGGACATGCGCTTCATCAAGCCGCTGGACACAGCACGGCTTACCGAGCTGCTCGACAGCCACTCCCACTGGGTGACGCTGGAAGAAAACGTGGTCGCCGGCGGCGCCGGTTCCGCCATTAATGAATGGCTGATGGCGCAGTCAATTTCCCGCCAGTTACCGAGAGTGCTCAACATCGGCCTGCCGGACCGATTCATAGATCATGCGTCTGCGGGTCGCCAGCGTGAGCTGGCTGGTCTGGATACCGACAGCCTGCGCACGCGAATATTGGCCTGGCGCGGCGACGAGTAAGACGAGCTACCAGGCTTACCGATAGAGATAGATCGGCCGGTCAGTCACCTCCACCACACCATTGCGGGGTGATACCGGTTCACCGAGGAAGTCGAACACCCGCATTCCGGGGCGAACCTGCAATGGCCGTGGTTCGTCCGAATGCAGCAGGCACAGGTTGTCGAAATACCACCAGACCACGCCCTGAGCTTCCTCTCTGAGTCGGAACGTCTGACCCGCCAGCCGGCGGTGGAACTGGTACAGCGCCCGCCAGCCGGGGCGAGCCCGAAACCCCTGGGCAGGGTCCACTAGGCCGGTTCCCGGATGCGCCAGTGTATCCCAGTACAGGCGATCGACCCGGCCTGAACACAGCGCCAGCAAAGCCAGCCGGACCAGCCAGGCTGCCACTGTCTCTTCCGGGAAATGGTCCTCACCATGTGTCGGGTCGCTGTTTTCAGGCAGATACCCATCAACAAGGGGTGAGGCCACCCCACTGCCCTCCAGGGCCCAGGCCACCGTCAGCACGACCTGACCACCGGTTTCATCGAGCAACAGCGAGGCGAGCGCGTCCAACTGTGCATTCAGACCCCGGGCGGCACTGCCTGATACCCCGCGTTCAGGTTCACGGCGCAGCAGCCAGTGGAGCACTGGCCGACGGGTCAGATCCTCACGCAGAAGGTACGCCAGCCACCCGGGCGCAAACCCCGTCAGGCCGGGGCCCAGATATTTGGGCAGAGCGGGGTCCGCATCCGCAGCGCTCTGGGGTACCCACTGGCGCAGCTCCTCAAACGTCCACAGGCCGTTGCGCGAGTCATTGATGCCGGTGCCCACTTCCGTGGCCCGTACCCAATGCCGGGTCGCCTGGCGCATATAGCGAACGAAGCGGTGCCAGTGCAGGGGCTGGCGAACCGCCTGGCGGTTCTGCACCAGCGTCATGGTGACCTCGTGGCCACGCTCTGCCAGCCGCTCCACAAGGCGCATGGCACTGTGCCAGTGCTGACGCCCCAGGCGAAAATGCACCAGCACCCGTACCGGCATACCGGGCACACTGGCCAGCGTCCGTAACTGCGCGTCAACCTGGTGGCTGGAGTCTATTGTCACACCGAACCGACGGGACATTCGCACCGGTGACTGCCACGCCCGTTCACGCAGGAACCGATATTGCTGCCAGGCGGAGCCGAAGTGCTGCCAGAGGGACTCCCAGCGGTTCCAGGTATCCTCCCATCGCCGGTAACGCCTCTGCTCTGCGGGGCGCAGTACCGTGGCCGCCCGCCGGGCGCGGTCATCCCAGAGCCAGACATTTTCCTCACGAGGCTGCCCGGTGGATACTTCCAGATCCGGGCGCCCGGTATTCAGACGCGCGGCATCGCGCAGTGTCTGTATCGGATGGCGCCATTTACGCGACCGCTGGTGCCGTCTGAATCGGTTCTGTGCCTTGCGTACCTGCCGCTCGAAGCCAGCCGGGGGCGTTCTGTCGTGGCTGTAGATCATCAGAAACTGAGAAAGCAACGTACCGGGAATCTTCATGCGCTGCAGGTCCCGAGCCCGGTCCTTCCAGCGCGGATTGGGCTTGAGGCGGCCCCGGTTGAGGTCAATAAACATGGGGTTGGCCCACTGGCTGACACTCTCACGAGTCAGCAACAGGTTCTGGGGCCCCAGATCCCCATGGAGAAACCCGCTGTCGTGCATGCCGCGAATGGCATTCGCCGCGACGCGCATGAGCGCCTGGTAATGCTGCAGTTCCGGGTGTTCGCGCAGCACCCAGCCCATTTCGGTGTAAAGATCCGAGGCGGAAGGCAGGTAACGGCTGATCAGATAGCTCTCTACCAGCCACGGCCCTCGCCATCGCTCTGCCACCGCTACCGGTTCGGCAACGGCCGCATCGCGGCTGAACAGGTGCACGGCAAAGCGGTGCGCGCGCATGGCTTTACTACCGGAGCGGCGGTAGGCCAGCGACCTGAGCAGCCCCGGGCGCTTGAACGCCTTTACGCAAAAGCCGGCTTGGCTCAGGCCGGTCGGATCCGGTACCCGGTAGACCCGGTTACGTTTGCGGTAGAGCAGGTGGCTGTCAGCATCAGCGAGCGCGTCGGGCAACGCGTTCAGCCACTCTGCCATAGCCAGCGTGGCCCATGCCTTTTCAACCTGGCCCGTATAGCGGGTCACACCGATCGAAGTCAGGTCTGCCGCCGTCGGATCGGAAGATTGGTGGGCACGCTGTTTCATGCGCGGAGTGTAGCCTAATTCGTCCATGCGCTGAACTGTTGAGCTGCGTTCAGTCGGGCTGCGGTCAGTCGGGGCCGAGCTCAGCGCTGAAAGAGCCTAACGGCCTCCAGAGCGCGTTCGCCCTGCTCCCATTCACAGAATTCCGACCAGGCACAGAAATACACCGTACCGAGCGTGTCGGGACTGCCGCGCAGCGCCCAGTGGTCGGTCCGCTTCGGCCGCCGGTAACGGCCCGCGATCCAGTGCAGGTGCGTGCCCTCGAGACGAACCAGCGCCCAGCGATAGTCATTCAACTGATACTCGGTGCAGGCCGTCACAGCCGGCTCTTCGCCCAGTTCCCGCATGATGCGCTGCCACACCGGCCCATGCGCCGTACCCGGGCCGGCAAGGCCGTGGGCAATTTCATGCAGCACCGTACTGCGCGCCTGAGCCGCTGTGCCGGCCTTTGCATGCAGGCGGGACAGCTCGATCCGACGCTCCCGATACCGGCAAAGCCCCAGCGTCCGCCGCTGACGGTTGAACGCGAATGTCCACCCGGGCAGGTAATGCGCAACCAACGTCCGAGCCTCTCTGGCAATGGTTTCCAGGTGTGGTGGTTCTGTTTCGGAGCCACTGGTCCACTGGCGCTCTCGCCATCGGCGGATGGCATCTTCAACCACCGTGCTCACCGCTCATAACCGGCCTGCCTGACTTTGCGCAACTTGGGCGCGATATTGATTTCGCAGTACATGTTGCCCGGATTTTTACGATAGAAATCCTGGTGGTATTCCTCGGCCGCATGAAAGGCTTCCAGCGGTTTGATCTCGGTAACCACCGGGTTTTCAAACACCCGGTCGTTCTCCAGCTCCCGGATTCGGGCTTCGGCCTGTGCCCGCTGGTGATCATTGTTGTAGAGAATGATGGAACGGTACTGCGTCCCGACGTCGTGGCCCTGGCGGTTCAGGGTGGTCGGGTCATGCAACATGAAGAAAAGATCAAGCAGTTCCGAGTAGGTGATCTCTGAGCTATCAAACTCGACTTCAATCACCTCCGCATGCCCCGTGCGGCCTGTACACACCTTGTCATAATCGGGCTTCGGGTCATGTCCACCGGCATAGCCGCTGGTGACTCGCTGCACGCCCCGCAATTGCTGGAATGGCGCCTCAAGGCACCAGAAACATCCGCCGCCGAGTACTGCTGTTTCAATTGCCATACCGTTCTCCCGGGGCCATTATCTGCGGCTCTCGAAACCACAGCCGCCCCCTGTCGGTGCATCAAACTGCCTGAACCTATCGGTTGCCGCTGAAGAGGCGGCACACTATAGTTGCGGTCAGGCCCGTCAATTTTGATCGAGTATAACAAGTATGGAAGACACGCGCCGTTTTACCCGTCTCCCGGTTGATCTGCCCGCCTGTCTGTCACTGGGAGACACGCACTTCGACGGCGAGGTGCTCGACCTCAGCCTCAAAGGCGCTCTGCTCATGGGAGATGAAGGCGGTATGCCCGATTCGCTTATCGGGCACCGCGGGCAGCTCAGCCTTGAGCTCAATGACGGCGAGCTGGTGCTTACCATGGCCGTCCGGGTTGTCCATATCGAGGGTCGATTCACCGGGCTTGAATTCCTGGAAATGGGCATTGATACCGTGTCACACTTGCGCCGCCTGGTGGAACTCAACCTGGGCTCCGAGGATGTATTGCAGCGTGAACTCGCGCTGCTCTGGGACAACAGGAATTAGCCAACGCCCCCGTGACTGATCGTCCGACTCTCAACGCCGAACACATAGACTGGTTTCAGCAACAGGTGCTCTCCTGGTACGACGACCATGGCCGCACCACTCTGCCCTGGCAGCAAAACCCCACACCCTACCGGGTCTGGGTATCGGAAATCATGCTGCAGCAGACGCAGGTGACGACTGTCATACCCTATTTCGAGCGCTTTATGGCGTCCTTTCCGACGGTTCAGGCTCTGGCCGGGGCGGATCAGGACAGCGTACTCGACCATTGGTCCGGTCTGGGGTACTACGCACGGGCACGGAATCTTCACCGCTGCGCCCAGGTTATTGTTGATGAACATGATGGGCAGTTTCCGGCCTCACAGACGGCGCTGGAAAACCTCCCCGGCATCGGCCGCTCCACGGCGGGCGCCATTCTGAGCCTCGCGATGGAGCAACCCACCGCAATACTGGATGGCAACGTAAAACGGGTCCTCGCGCGTTACGCCGCTGTCCCCGGCTGGCCCGGTCGAACAGCCGTTGCCCGCGAACTCTGGGAACTGGCTGAACAGCTGACACCGCAATACAGGAATCGGGCCTACACCCAGGCCATGATGGATCTGGGCGCCATGGTATGCCTGCGGGCAATGCCGCAGTGCAGCCAGTGCCCGCTGGCTGATGGTTGCCTCGGTCTTGCCTCCGGCGATCCGAGGCAGTTCCCCGGGAGCAAACCGAAAACCGCGAAGCCGGAACGCCGGACATGGCTGCTGATGCTCCACCACAGCAATGGTCGGGTTCTCCTTCAGCAGCGCCCGGCTGAAGGCCTGTGGGGTGGCCTGTATGGGTTTCCGGAGTTCCATTCACCCGCAGACTTGCAGAGCTGGCTGGCTAGCCGTAGTCTGGCGCACACGCGGCAGGAGGCATGGCAGACGTTTCGCCACACCTTCAGCCATTTCCATCTGGATATCCACCCGGTGCATGTTCGCACCGATGCACCGTCCGGTGTGGCCGAATCCGCCGCCTGGGTTGACCCGCAGGAACCCGGAGTCGGGGTGGCCGCACCTACCCGCAGACTGATGAATCAATTGATCGAGCTCGCCGGCTGAAGCAGGCGGCGGCCCGCAAAGCAGGAGTCGAAATCACCATGACGCGAATCGTATTCTGCCGAAAGTACCAGAAAGAACTCCCCGGTCTGGAGAAGCCCCCCTTCCCCGGCCCGAAAGGCGAAGACATTTACGAGCATGTGTCTCGACAAGCCTGGGATGAGTGGCAGGCCCATCAGACGCGCCTGATTAACGAGAAGCACCTGAACATGACGGATTTCCAGAACCGGAAATACCTGATGGCCCAGATGGAGAAGTTTCTGTCCGGTGACGACTTCGACCAGGCCGAGGGCTACGTACCGGAGGACAAACAGTAAATCGCTCCGAACTAATGAAAAATCAGTAAGTTAGCCAAAAAGAGGTTGACGCGGGGGCCGATATCCCGTTTAATACGCCGCGTCGCTGACGCGATGCCCAGATAGCTCAGTTGGTAGAGCAACGGATTGAAAATCCGTGTGTCGGTGGTTCGATTCCGCCTCTGGGCACCACCTCATTAAATTGCATTGGAGCCCGGTCAATCGCCGGGCTTTTTTGTATCCGGAGATTGGAATCGAACCCCTCTTCACCTTGTGGTTCGATGGATGAACGCCCTTGGCATGGTGCTTTGGGCTGTGAGCTTGCTCACGCATCGTTGGGTAACTGGGGACCAGATTAGTAAATGCCGCCCGCCGACAGTCCGCCGGGGACCGGGCGTAAATCCATCCCTGGAGCCCTGCGACGAAAACGTCCTGTTTTCGACGACTCCCCGGCCGGATCTGTCGACCACCGGCAAGGCTATCCGCCAGTTGATCGCACCATGCGCGTCTGAAGACACAGCCCACAGGACCGGACAACAGAAAGTCAGGCGGCCTCGGTGGAAACCCTTTGGGATACAAACGCCCGTTCCTGCACGAATTCACCGGCTTCACGGTTGGTGCCGTGTTTGAATCCGGCGTCTTCCAGACGCTTGCGAATCTCCTGATTGAACGCCGGCGAGCCACAGATCATGATGCGGTCTTCATCGACATTCCACTCCGGCAGGTCGAGATCACGAAACACCTGACCATTGTCCAGCAGCTTCGTGATCCGGCCCTCGGTCCGGAACGGCTCCCGCGTGACCGTGGGGTAATAGCGAACCGGCAGGCTCTCCAGCAGCTCGGAATAGGCCAACTCAGATGCCGTGCGCACTGTATGCGTCACAATCACTTCATCGAACTTCTCGAAGGTGGCCGGATCACGAATAACCGACAGAAACGGCGCCAGCCCGGTCCCGGTCGCCAGGCACCACAGCCTTTTACCCGGCGTGAGGTTTTTCACCACCAACGTGCCGGTAGGCCGCGGGCTTACCTCAATCTCGTCGCCCGGCTGAATGTTCTTCAACTGCTCAGTCAATTCACCACCGGGTACCTTGATCGACAGAAACTCCAAGTTATCCGCATCCGGCGCTGATACGATGCTGTATGCCCGCATCACATCGTCGTCGCCCATACCGATCATGGTGAACTGCCCCGCCTTGAACGGGCGCATGTCGTCGCTGCGCGTCGTGGTAAAGCTGAACAGAAAATCCGAGTAGTGTTTGACCTCCAGCACGGTCTCAAGATTCATGGCTGACAGGGCCCTCCGTTGGGTCAGATTGCGTTGACGGCAGTGTACATAAATCCATCAACGATTGCATTTATTTACGAATGTTTCTCATTATCGAGTCAATAATTCGGCTTAAGCACGTCGGCGAGCTCAACCACACGCCCGACGATGATCAGCACCGGGCCATCCGCCAGCGCAAACACCTGTTGCGCCTCGGCCGCATGCGCCAGGTCTGACACCACGCGGCGTTCTGTGGCCCGCGCACCGTTCTGGATGAACGCGACCGGCAGGTCGCCGCGGGCACCCGCCGCCATCAACCCCCGGGCAATCGAATCGATATGACTCAGGCCCATATAGATCACCAGCGTTTCCTGCTCGTGAACAAGGGCTTCCCACTGGGTATCCATCTGCTCAAGGGCCAGATGACCGGTCAGAAACCGCACCGTTCGCGCCACCAACCGATGTGTCAGTGGAATACCGGACGATGCCGCTACCGCACTCGCGCTGGTGATGCCGGGCACTACGTCAAACGGCACCCCCGCTTCCGCCAGGGCCAACGCTTCCTCGCCACCACGCCCGTAGATATAGGGATCGCCTCCCTTCAACCGGCACACCACATACCCGGCCTGCGCCAGTTCAACCAGCCGGGCGGAAATGGAGTTCTGGGGAGTCGGGCAATGGCCACGGCGCTTGCCGACGTCCTCGAACACCGCGGTTTCACTGGCCATGGCCAGTATGTCCGGGTGCACGAGTGAATCGTACAGCACGTATTCGGCGTTCTGCAGACGCTCTACAGCCCGCAGTGTCATCAGGGAAGCGTCGCCGGGGCCCGTCCCTACCAGGGACACCCGACCCGCCGTCGATGCTGCTTCGCTATTCGGCATTCAGCGTGTTTCCGAGCGTGCGCAACGGTGCCGGCTGGTAGCTTCCCGGGAACGGCGAGAGGTGTAACCGTTTGAGCTGAGTCAGCTCCTCATCGGTCAGTTCCAGCGCGTCGAAACCGCAGCGGAAACCGTGGGCCAGCCGGTCAAGCCCGACCGGGCCGACACCCACCAGACGCCCCCTGAACCCCCGGCTCAGCAGGCGTGCCGCCCAGGAAAACGCCCGGCCGTCCTTGTGCGAGTCGAAGAGCAGCACAACCGTGTCGGCATCCAGCAGATCGGCGAGCGGCGTATGCTCCATATCGGCCGCTGACTCAATGTCGGGAGCCGGCCCGATCACTGTCCCATCTGTATCAATTAGTGGCATAAACCACCTCCTTGAACGGCTCCACGCCAAGGCGTGCCACCGCATCCACAAACCATTCGTCGTCTTCGCGCTGTGCCAGATAGAAATCCATCACACGGCGCACTGTCGGAATCACCTCATCTGCCGGTACCGCCGGGCCCAGCCGCTGACCGATCGCGGCGCCTTTCTGGTCGCGACCGCCCAGTGTGATCTGGTACCAGGGAGCCCCTTTCTTGTCGATGCCCAGAATTCCGATGTGACCGATGTGATGGTGACCACAGGCATTCATGCAGCCCGACATCTTGATCTCCACCGGGCCTATGTCGCGCTGTTCCTGAAGGTCGGAAAACTCCTGCTGCAGTTCTTCCGCCAGGTTCAGCGTCGGCGCATTGGCCAGGCTGCAGAAGTCGAGCCCCGGGCAGGCGATGGAATCCGAAATCAGCCCCCGGTTGGCAAACGCCAGCCCCAGTTCATTCAGCCGGTTATAGACGGCAGGCAGATCCCGTACCCGCACATGCGGTAACACCAGGTTCTGCTCGTGCGTCGTGCGCAGCTCACCAACGCTGTAGTGTTCAGCCAGGTCCGCGACGGCGTCCATGAGATCCGACGAAATATCGCCGGGTGCGATGCCGGGCCGCTTGAGCGAAATCAACACCACACGGTGCCCCGGCACCCGGTGCGTCAGCGTGTTATAGCGATACCAGTGCGGGTCGACCACACCGTCTTCCGGTGCAGTCAGGTCCGGTTCCAGCTCGGTGCGGAACTGGTCAGCCAGCGCCTGCACAGCGTCATTGCTCACGATCAGATCGTCCTGGCGGCTGGCCTCGTATTCGGCCACCACCCGCTCACGGAATGCATCAACGCCCAGGGCGTTCACCAGAATCTTGATCCGCGCCTTGTACTTGTTGTCCCGACGCCCTTCCAGGTTGTAGACCCGCAGCGTGGCTGTCAGCCAGTTACGCAACTCGGCGACCGGCAGGTCGGTCAACAACTCCTTGCCGATCACGGGTGTGCGGCCCAGACCGCCGCCTACCCACAGGTCGAACCGGAGCTCGCCGTTCACCCGTTTCAGGAACAGGCCGATGTCGTGCACCTCGATTGCCGCGCGGTCTTCATCGCCGGTCGCATTCACCGCAATTTTGAATTTGCGCGGCAGAAAGGCGAATTCCGGGTGGAACGTAGACCACTGCCGGACCAGCTCACAGATCACCCGGGGGTCAATGGCTTCGTCCGGTACCGTCCCCGCCATCGGGTCTGTGGTCACGTTACGAATGCAGTTGCCGCTGGTCTGAATCGCGTGCATCTGCACCTCGGCGAGCTCAGCCAGAATGTCGGGCACGTCCTCCAGCTTCGGCCAGTTCAACTGCATGTTCTGGCGCGTTGTAATGTGGCCATAGCTCCGGTCGTAGCGCCGAGCAATGTCCGCCAGCCGGCGCAGCTGATAGGCCGCCAGAGTGCCGTAGGGGATGGCGATGCGCAGCATGGGCGCATGGCGCTGAATGTAGAGCCCGTTCTGGAGCCGCAGCGCAAGGAACACGTCCTCGCTCAGGTCGCCCGCCAGATAGCGAGCGGTCTGCTCTCGGAACTGCTCAACCCGTGCGTTGACGAGTGCCTGGTCGGTATCAGTATATTGGTACATAGCCGTCCGGTTTTAAGTGATTCGTTGAAAGACGGTCGGCGGCACGGTATCCCGCGTGATTAAACACGCACCCGCGCGCAGCGGTTACCGCCGAATAACCGGCACTCTCGCAAACGGCACTTATAATATCCAATACTGTTTTTAAATATTTTTAGACCCAAATAGCATTAAGAGGAACCCAGGATCAAAAAAAGCGGGCCGTTGTTGGCTGCGTCACCTGGCCGTACAATAGCGTATGAACTCAGGAATGATTCAGGTGATGTCATGACCCGCCAGGAAGGTGACCCGACTACCGGACAATCCGGCCAGAACTGGTTTCTGGTGCAATGTAAGCCGCGCGAGTGTGACCGTGCGCGCCAGCACCTGGAAAATCAGGATTACAATACGTTTCTGCCCATGCACAGCGTCAAACGACGCCGGCGGGGCAGAATCTATTACCAGCGCGAGCCGTTGTTCCCGCATTACCTGTTCATGCGCACACCGCATGAGGCCAACTGGGCCGCCATCCGCTCCACTCGAGGTGTGGCCCGTATGGTCAGCTTCAACGGCGCACCGCAGCCGGTCGCCGACAGTATCGTGGAAGGGCTCCACCGACAGGTTGCCCTGCTGGACGGGGTTGAACCGGAACCGCTGTTCCGGACCGGTGAAAAAGTGACCATCACTGAGGGTTGCTTCCGCGAACTTGAAGCCATTGTCCAGTGCACACGAGGCGACGAACGCGTTGTGCTGCTTCTCAACCTGATGAACCGCGAACAACGGGTCGAACTGCCGATGGCGTCAGTCGCCGCCCGCTGATCAGAGGAACGAATCCCCACCATGGGCCTGCAGAGCGAATGGCAACGCATTGAAGAGCTGACCCGCGCCTACCATACCGCGGTCAGTGAAGAGCGGGCGGAAGCAGCAGCACTCTGGCACGAGCGCCAGCAGCGGCTGCAGTCGTTGCTCAATGAATCGGCGATGTCGGCGCTGAACGCGCGCGACCGACAATGGCTGGCAGAGCGTGTAGACAGCCTGCGTCAACAGGACGCCACATTGAAGGAAGCCCTGCAGAACGACCAGTCTGACATCATGGGCAGACTGCGCCAGCAGGCAGGTAACCGCAAGGCCGCAGCGGCCTATAACAAAAACCGATAACCATCCTCGTATCGCAGCCTTCGGCAGCTCCTACGGCAGGAGCTGCGGTACGCTGCGACCGGTGAGCCACGGTTTGTAGGAGCTGCGGTACGCTGCGACCAGTGAGCCACGGGGTGTACATTACCAAAAGGGATACGCATGACCACAAAAGGGAACTCGGAACTGCGCGGCATGCTCCTCGGCCTGACCGCCGTTCTGCTCTGGTCGACGGTGGCCACCGCCTTCAAACTGGCACTGAACGCCTGGCCACTGCACGGAGTGCTCTGGGTTGCGACCTCGGTGAGTATCGGGGTCTTTGCAATTCTGCTGGGCGCTCAGGGCGTACTGTGGCGAGCGCTGAAACTGCTTCAGCGCTATTGGAAGCGCGCCCTGCTGCTGGGCCTGATAAACCCGGTGATCTACTACCTGGTGCTGTTCTCTGCCTACGACCGGCTGTCGGCGCAGATTGCGCAGCCCATAAACTATACCTGGGCGTTCGTGCTCTCGCTTATCGCAGCCCTCTGGCACAAATCTCCTGTGCGGGTGCGCGACTGGCAGGGCATGGTGCTTGGTTATCTCGGCGTCGTTGTGCTGGTACTGGGTGGCCAGGGGCAACTGGAAGTGAACGCCTTCGGTGTATTTCTGGCCATTCTGAGTACCCTGTTCTGGGCGGGCTACTGGGCCGTCGGCATGCGCGATCGACGGCCCGCGCTGGTTGCCATGCTGCACCATTTCCTGTTCGCCTGGCCGGTACTGACGATCCTCACCCTGAGCCAGGGTATTGACTACCTCTGGACACTGCCGGAAGGCTGGGGCCCGGCGCTTTATATCGGCCTGTTCGAGATGGGGCTCGCGTTCGTGTTCTGGATGGCCGGTCTGCAACGGGTTACCAACACGGCGCGCATCGCCAACCTCATTTTCATCGCGCCGTTTCTGAGCCTGATCTGGGTAAGCTGGATACTCAATGAACCGATTGTCGCCACCACCCCGTTCGGCCTCGTGCTGATCCTGGCCGGTCAGTGGTGGCAGCACCGTCAGAGGTCATGACGCGGCGTGAATCTCGTAATCATGCGTGATCTCAACCCCGCCCTTCTCCAGCATGATCGATGCAGAGCAGTACTTCTCGGCTGACAGCGCAACGGCACGCTTCACCATGGCCTCTTTCAGATCGTTGCCGGTCACGATGAAATGCAGATGAATCTTCGTGAACACCGCCGGCACCGCATCGGCACGATCGGCCTTCATTTCCAGCCGGCAATCCGTCACGTTCTGGCGTGACTTCTGCAGAATAGACATCACATCAAACGCCGAGCAGCCCCCCAGGCCCATCAGCACCATTTCCATCGGCCGCGGACCACCATTCTCGCCACCGTGATCCGGCGGGCCGTCCAGCGTGACGGTATGGCCGGAGCCCGATGTTGCCTCAAAGCGGGCCTTGCCGGCCCAGTTAATTGTTGCGTCCACAGTCAACTCCTTGATTCAGCGCTCTTCCAGGCGGCCGTCGGCGTGTTTCGCAAACCGGCCCCGGTGCTTCTCATGTACCTGATCGTTACGCGGCCACGGCCAGCCACCAAACTCATCCCGGCGAAAATCCGCGAATGCCTGATGAATCTCCGCTTCGGTATTCATCACAAACGGCCCGTATTTGGCCACCGGCTCATTGATCGGCTGCCCCTGCAGGACCAGCACAGCCACCGGTTCAGCCGAACGGTTGCGCACCGTCATATCGGCGTCCGGCACCAGCACGGCACCCTGGTCCCGTTTCAGCGTGGTTTCATTCAGCACTGCCTCGCTGCCCCGGTAGGCATAGGCCACGCGATTCACGGTTTTACCGGCTTTCGGCAACGTCCATTCGGCACCGGGCTCCAGCTCAATGGTCCATATGCCCACCTCGTTGGCCGGGTCCGCCGCCCAGGAGTCCGGCGGTGGCGGTGCCGCTCGCTGGCCCTCCGCTTCACCCGCGATCACGCGGATGTGAGCCTTTGCACCGCTGCCGTGCTCTACGGAGACAATGGGGGTATCTTCGCTCCAGAGCATGGCGAAATGGGGTTCCGTCATCTTGTCGCGGCCCGGGAGATTGAGCCAGATCTGGAACAGCTCCATTGTGTTGTCCCGATCATCACGCAGCAGCGGGAACATCTCGGAGTGCTGTACGCCCTTGCCCGCAGTCATCCACTGGGTATCACCCTCACCGTAGCGGCCGGCTGCCCCCATGGAATCTGCATGGTCCACAAAGCCCCGGGTTACCACCGTGACCGTCTCGAAACCCCGGTGCGGGTGGGCGGGGAAGCCCGGTACCGTATCGCCGTGGTACATCCTCCAGCCATCCCGGATTTCGAAATCCATACCGATGTTGCGTCCGGCCAGCAATGCCGGATCCGGCCCCATAGTGCCGTTGCCCTGCGGGAAATAATCTTCGTGATGCACACAGAACAGAAACGGGTCCAGCGTCTGCCAGGGAAATCCAAGGTCAACAACCTGCCTGATGGCGGGGTCTGAGCGAGTCATGGCGATCTCCGTTTGAACGTTGGCTGCAACAATGGGGGCAACCTAACTGTTTTGCAATATCAGGTTCCATTGACTCACATCAAGGGATTGCGGATGCAAAAACATTATGATGAACTTAACTAACACCTGTAGACGTTTAGACGTTTCAGGAATAGTTGCCTTTTCCTCATTGCTATTTTCGTATGGATTACATGAATGGCCAACATCACTATTGGTAACGTCGCGGAACTCACGGGCGTGTCCCGTCAGACCATCCGGCATTATGAAAAAGAGGGCCTGCTGCCCGAACCGGACCGCACACCCTCCAATTACCGGGTTTATACGTCCGACGTTATCGACCGCCTGATTTTCATTGTACACCTGAAGAACTGGGGGTTTTCCCTGGAGGAAATCCGGGACCTGCTGGTCCTTCAGGACGGCGCCAGCGATCGGGCCGAAGCCCGGAGAATCGCGCGTGAAAATCTGGAAAAAATTGATCGTCAGAAGCATCGCCTGGAACGCGTCGGCAAGGTGCTGTCAGAGGCACTGGCAAACCTGGACGGACACGGCGACATGAAAGAAGGTGTGCCGCTGGTCGAAACCGTGGCCAACGCCGCCTGAGGTCGCCCCTGTCAACGGGGCTAACGGTATCGGAAGACCCGGAGCGAAGGCACGAAGGCGTCATCCTCCAGCTTCTGATCATTCCGCCGGGCGCGACGCCGCCCGGCGGGCGCCTCCTCCGGTGGTTGCACGACCTCCGGAAACCGATAATCTGCTTCATCCGATACCGGGAAAAACACCGGCAATGCGGCATTGAACGCTTTCCTCGAGCCATCCTGAAAACGCACGTTCGCCCGAATCAGCGGCGCCTGCTGCTGCACCTGGGCAAGCTCCTCTGCCACCGGCAATTGCGCCACACGACGGTATTGGGTGGCGATATGCGGCTGATCAACGCCCAGGCGTTCCAGACGCTGCAACACGTCGTCACGCGTGAGTCGCTTGATCGAGCGGCCACTCTGATACCAGGTAAAGCTGATCCTCGCCGGCTCATCATAAAGAATGGGCACCTGCCGACTGAACTGTTTGATATGCAGGCGCACCAGCCCCGAATCGGTCAACTGCTCCTGAACGTGCGCAGCACGGTGGGCCAACCGGCGCGAGGTCTCGGGCCACAGTGCCGGGTTTGATTTTCGCTCGGCCAGCAACAACTGATGGAACTGGTGGCGCAGCGCATTGGCCCGGGCAACACCACGGAGCGTTTCGGGGGCTACCTTTGCTACGCCGATATGCCGCTGGGTAACGCGACCATCCTGGCCATCGCGATACCAGACATCACTCAGGCTGCTACAGAGGGCCTGCACCGTGTCATTCAGGTGGTCATGGCCCCACATCCAGCACTGCGGAATCTCGGCACGAATGCGGCTCTGCAGCGACTCGGTGACGGCGAGCCACTCGTCGAACAGTGCCTCGAGCCCGCCATGAGACCGGAGATCATGCGACATGCGCCTCCCGTGTGCGCTCCCGAAGACAATCCAGTGCCTGAGCGAAAACCCTGGCATCCGCGCCCTTGCGGTGCGCGTTCTCACTCAGGTATCGGCGGTACTGCCGGGCTCCCGGCACCTGATGGAAGAGATTGAACAACGGTTTAATGACCCGGTTCAATGGCACCCCTGCCGCTGTTTGCTGCTCGATGTAAGGAATCATGCGCTTGGCTACCATCATCGCGACCTCACGGTCGCTCCTACAAACGAGCCCGTCCGCAGGAGCTGCCGAAGGCTGCGATTCTGCGATCCGTTCATGCGCCGCCAATATCGAATCCACCTGCGCCAACAACAACGGGTTCTGGCTAACCTCGCGGCCCAGCATAACGCCATCAACGGTGTCCAGATGCCCGGCCCAGTCCCGGGCACCCAGCCCACCGTTCAGGACGATTTCCAATTCCGGAAAATCCGCCTTCAGCCGCTTCACCCGGTCATAGTCCAGAGGTGGCACCGTCCGGTTTTCCTTTGGGCTCAGACCCTGAAGATGCGCCTTACGCGCATGCACGATAAAGGTCCGGCAACCACTCTCGGCCACCGTGCCCACGAAATCCCTCAGGAACGCGTAGCTGTCATGATCATCAATGCCGATCCGGTGCTTTACTGTCACCGGTACATCTGTGACCTCACGCATTGCCCGGACGCCATCGCGCACCATGGCCGGATGGCCCATCAGAACAGCACCGATCAGGCCGTTCTGCACGCGGTCACTCGGGCAACCCACATTCAGGTTGATCTCGTCATAACCCCAGCGTGTGCCCAATTCAGCACTGTGAGCCAGTTCCCGCGGGTCATTGCCCCCCAGTTGCAGGGCAACCGGGTGTTCGTCATCATTATAATCAAGGAACCGGGCCGGGTTGGCGTGAATCAGCGCTCCCGTGGTGACCATTTCGGTGTACAGTACGGCACGGCGAGACAGTAACCGCCAGAAATAACGACAGTGGCGGTCGGTCCAGTCCATCATGGGTGCTGTGCAGAATCGGTGATCCAGTTCAGGCATAGTAGTCGCCGGTCAGAAACGCGGCTGTATTGTAAACGCCGGAAAATGGAAAGAACAATGTCGGAGACAAAACCATGATCTACAGTCTCGTGATGCTCGCCCTGTTGAGCATACTGGCCGCTCTGGCTGGCCTCTGGGTATTGAGTCGGGCGCGCTGGTTTACCGGCTTTGTTTTCGGCAGCATCGGCCTCGGCGCTTTCCTGGTCACCGGTGCAGCAGTGGCGGCCGCCTTCCAGTTAACACAGTATGACGCCCTGAATAATGAAACCCTGGTCGGAACCGCCACGGTCACCGCAGAAGCAAACAGCGAGTTCAATGTGGTGCTCAACCACAACGGCTCGGTCGACCGGCTCAATGCCACCGGTGAAGCCTGGCGCGTCCGTATACGGCGAATCAACGTCCCCCGATTTCTGATCATCGGCGCCGACCGCCACTACATCCTCATTGAAGACGTCGATGCCCGCTTCAACCGACTTGCCGACGAAGAATCCATCACGCGCGAAGCATCCCCACGCCCGCTGTTCCGCCGGATCGGTGTTCAGACTCTGCAATGGGCGTTTAACGGTGAGCTTCTGGCCACACAGCGAGTGCCGGTAGCCGATGGTGCCATCTATACGCTGAATCTGACCGGCGGCGACCTGCAACTGGAGCCGGTGAATGAGGAGGCGCAGTCGACGCTCTGACGCGGGTTCAGATATTCCGCCTCAGCAGCAACATCCCTACCCCCAGTGCCAGCAATACGGGCACGAACGTCGCCCACATCGGACTCAGGCCAATGTAGAGACCAACCGGCCCGAGAAACTGCTGTGCAATCTGCAGCACGAGTGCCAGGGCGACACCCAGTGAAATTCTGAGCCCGATGGATATGCTGCGAGTTGAGCCGAAGACGAAAGCAATGCCGATCAGGCTCAACGCCAGCGTCAGCACCGGTGCGCTGACCCGACTCCAGAACTCCAGGCCCACCACCGGGCTCAGTACCGCACGTTCCCGCAGGAACTCAACCTGCGCCCAGACTTCAGGCAGCGTCAGCACATCGAGCGGACTTGCCAGGTTGTAGATCAGCTCCGGGGTCAGCAAGGCGGGCAGCGCAACGGTGCCCAGTTGACTGCGCGTGAAACTGGCCGATTGCTCGTCCGTGCCCTCCCAGGTCACTTCCTCCACACCGAACAGCGTCCAGCCCTCAGGCGACAGGTCGGCCTCAGTGGCAAACAATGTCCGGTCGATCCGGTTATCCGCTGCCCGTTCGATCACGAACACGTTGCGGGCTTCGGTGACACTCAGGAACTGGCCGACTCGCACAAGACGGTTGCCGCTCTGGTACCACTCCGCGAGGTCCAGGCTCTGGTCGCTGCCCATCTTGTCCGCCCGGTAGGTCTCCGCTTCCAGCTTCATGGCCGGCCCTGCCAGTTCCCCCATGGCGAACAGTACACCGGTAGCCACCACCGCCGGCGTCAGAATGGTCACCAACAGTCGCCACATCGGCATACCGGTCGCACGAATCGCCGTCAGCTCGCTGCTGGCCGCCAGGCCGCCAACACTGACCAGCGTGCCCACCATGACAATGAAGGCAAAAAAGTACCGGTAGATTTCGCTCGGCAGCTCCAGCAGTGTGAACCACATCACCGCGGCCGACGTGAAATCGTCTCCGCCCCGGCGCGCCAGTTCATCGGCAAAGCCCAGTACACCCAGCAGGCTGGCGAACACGAAAAAGACCATGAAAATGCTGATGAGTGTGCGTTTCAGCACGTAGCGGGAGATCACTCTCATGAGTTTGCCCCCTCGCGGCGCAAAGCGCGGCGCAGCCGCCAGCGGTTCAGCCACCCCTTCCAGTCCAGTTGCCACAGCAGCGCCAGCAGTATGGCCAGCAGGTGAACCCACCAGTAATTGGCCCAGAGCGGCAGGCCGTCCGCATTGCGCGCCGAGGCATTCACCGTTCGGGTGAAATAGTTATATAGCAGATAAAGTATAACGGCCGGCAGCACAGCCGCGTTCTTGCCGCTGCGCGGCGTATAGCGGGTTAATGCGACCGCCCAGAACGCGAAGACCAGCACAGTGAACGGATAAAGCAGACGTTGCTGGCCTTCAGTCACGCTGCGTCGGCTGGAAGAGTTCAGCAGGTCCGACAGCGCTGCGCCATCCGTGCCCGCCGACCGCGACCCACCACCCACTTCAAGGCGCAGGTACAGTTCACTGAACAGGGTTTTCTCCAGCTCTTCAGAGCCGTCGTCACGCAGCAGTTCACCCTGTTTCAGCAGCAGGTAGCGCACACCCTCCCGGCTTGTCACTTCCGCCCGGTCAGCACTGATCAGGCGCTGTTCCGCCTCCACCTCTGCATTGGTATCATCCTGAATGTTGCCGGTATAGGCTACGAACACATCCACCAATTCGCCTGTGGACGCGTCGCTGCTCTCGGCGTACAGCGTGCTCCCATCGGCACTGATCGGGGCAAACTCACCTGGCTGAATCAACTCGGCTGCCGGCCGCTGCGCCAATGTCGACTCAAGGTCCGCCGCCGCTCGCGCCGCCCAGGGCGTCACCACCAGACTCAGTACAAATACCAGGGCGGTGATCAGCGCGGCAACGCCCAGCACCAGTGCCAGGATCCGGCTGTCGGAGTAGCCGACCGACTGCAGTACCACGCGCTCACTGGAAGCCGACAACTGCCCCAGAGCCAGCACGGAAGCGAGGAAAAAGGCACCCGGCATCAATTCTTTCAGCACGCCCGGTACCTGATACCCGATCAGCAGACCGACCGCTGACCCCGGTAGCGTGCCACTCAGGGCGCGCGTGAGCACCTCACCGAACGCTTCCGCCAGCAGCAGAATGGTCAGCAACGCACTGATCGCCAGAAACGGCACCAGAATCAGGCGCAACAGGTAGCGTTGGATGATCATGCAATCAGCGGGCCTCAGAAAAAGACGACATAACTTGACCGAAGCACATTGCCTTAAAGCGGGCCGAACGGCAACCACACAACCGGCACCGCGCGATGCCAGGGCATTGATAGAATTACAAAAACAGGCCGGCACTCAGTGTTGACAACCCCACAGGCCGCGGCTAGGATACGCGCACTTTCCCCGATAGCTCAGTTGGTAGAGCAGTAGACTGTTAATCTATTGGTCGCTGGTTCGAGTCCAGCTCGGGGAGCCAAACTCCGAAAACCCGCCCCCGGCGGGTTTTTTTCGTTGCGAGGGACAAAAATATGCTCGTGGAAGCACCAATCTCACTGGGTGAACTCGTGGACAAGATCACCATCCTCGAGATCAAGCAGCAGAACATCGCGGACGAAGCCAAACTGAAGAACATCCGGCACGAGCTCGAGGTGCTGAACGAGCGGCTGAAAACCCAGCTCGATGTCGCCGGTACGGCCAAACTGTCGCCCCTGAAGGAGAAACTGAAAACCATCAATGAATCGCTCTGGGGCATTGAAGACGATATCCGCGACTGCGAGCGCAACCGGGATTTCGGAGAAGACTTCGTCCGCCTCGCCCGTTCCGTATATTTCACCAACGACGAACGCGCCGATGTGAAAAAGCAGATCAATGTCGCGTTCGGCTCTGAGCTGGTGGAAGAAAAATCCTACCAGAGCTACCAGTAAGGACGCACCTGTGAAGGTTCTGCTGGTGAAGATGTCCTCCATGGGAGACATCCTGCATACCTTCCCGGCACTGAGTGACCTTCAGCGTGCCCGCCCTGATATCCACCTGCACTGGGTAGTGGAAAAGCCGTTTGTCGAACTCGCCGGCTGGCACCCCGGTGCCGAACGAATCATTCCCATTGAACAGCGACGCTGGCTGCGTCAGCGCAACCGCGCCAGTTGGCAGGCGTTCCGTCAGTGGCGCCGCGAGCTGCGCAAGACAGCCTATGATGCGGTCATCGACAGCCAGGCCCTGACCAAGAGCGCATTGATTGCCCGCCAGGCGCGCCGTTCCGGCCCTCTCCATGGTTTTCACCCGCGCGACATCCGCGAAAAGCCGGCCGGCTGGCTGGTCACAAACCGACATCGGGTTGACCCCGATCAGCACGCCATCAACCGGCAACGAGCCCTGTTTGCTGCGGCGTTTGGCTATACACATGAGGGCGCTCCCGACTTCGGCATTCGCGATACCGTGCGGGCCATCGCCTCGCCGCCGGCCCAACCACGAGTCATGCTGATTCCGGGCACTACCTGGGCCAACAAGCACTGGCATCTGCCACACTGGATCACGCTGGCGTCGGAACTGATCGCTCAGGGCGAGGCAGTCGAGATCGTCTGGGGCTCTCCGGGCGAGCAGGCCATGGCCCGGCAGATCCGGGAACAATGCCCGGAAGTGGTGGTACCGGACGAGCGGCTCACCATTCCACAGGTAGCCGGCCGGCTGGCCCACGCGCGAGCCGCGGTGGGTATGGACACCGGTTTTTCGCACATTGCCGGTGCCGTCGGCACGCCCACCATCGCTCTCTATGGCCCGACCGCGCCGGGCCACTACGGGTTGCTTGGCGCCCATACAGGAAACGAGTCGCTTGCCCTCGACTGCCAGCCATGCCACCAACGCCAGTGCAAATGGTTGCCGAAAGGCAGCACCCAGGCCCCGCCCTGCATGCGGGAACTGACCCCGGAGCGTATACTGGCCCAACTGAACCGTCTGCTCTGACGTGGGCGGCGTCAGCCTTGGACGCACTCGCCGGAAACCGGTATCATCCGCGGCCTGACCGTTCAACCCAGTGGACCTGATGAGCAGCCGTTCCCGTCGCTTCAAATCCATGCCTGATTTCTTTCAGCGCTGGCGTGCGTTCCTGGCGCAGCGCATGAACCAGCCGTGGGCGCGAGCACTGGCCTGGGTGGATCTCATGATCATGGACCACGGCTTCCTGCGGCCCTATTTCAACCGGCCGGAGCCCATTGCACCGGGCGTCTGGCGCTCCAACCAGCCGACGCCCGGTACACTCCGCAAGCTGGCTCGTGACCCCGGCCTGAAAACCGTGCTGAACCTGCGTGGCGAGAGCGTCAGCGGGTACCATCAGCTCGAAAAAATCACCTGCCATCGCCTTGGCCTGAAGCTGATTACGGTCAAGTTGTCCTCACGTCGGGCACCGAGTGTGCGACGGTTACATGAGCTGCGCGCCATCTTTCTGGAAGCGGACCGCCCGCTGTTGCTGCACTGCAAGTCCGGCGCTGATCGAGCCGGCCTCGTCTCAGCGCTCTACTTGCTGATGACCGGCCAGGGCACGCCGGCCGAGGCCCGTGAGCAGTTGTCTTTCCGGTATCTCCACATAAAAAGTGCCAAAACCGGTATTCTCGACCATGTGCTGGCAGCCTATGCCAGCGCGCACGAGGCATCGGGAATCGCGTTCATGGACTGGGTGGACGAAGCGTACGACCCGGAACAGCTGACGAAAGAATTCAAACCGCGCGGCTGGGCCAACCTGCTGGTCGACGGCCTCTTGCGGCGCGAGTGAATCGGACTATGCGACCCACCTACGATCTGGACAAGCACCAGCACACTCGCCGACGCGACCTGTTGAAACGCGTCTGGCGCGAATACATCGTTCGTCACTGGCCGATACTGTCGGTTGCCGGTGTTCTGATGGTGATTGAAGGCAGCGCCCTCGGGCTGATCAGCTACATGGTGCAACCCATGTTCGACGATGTCTTTGTCGCCGGGAATGCCGGCGCCATCGCCGGTGTCGCCGGCATCATCTTCGCCATCTTCACGGCTCGCGCGCTGGGGAGCTTCGGTCAACGGTCTCTGGTGATCATGGTCGGCCTGCGTGTTATCACCAACATGCAGAAAGACTTGTTGTCGCATATGGTCCGGCTGGACAGCGCATTTTTCAGCCAGCAGAGTCCGGGCGCGTTGATCGAACGCGTGCGCGGCGACACTCAGGCACTGAAAGGTTTCGCCAGCAATGCCCTCATGACCCTGGGCCGCGACACGGTTACCCTGATCGCTCTGCTTGCGGTGGCATTCTCCGTCGACTGGCGCTGGACGCTGGTGGCCTTTCTCGGCGTACCCGCCCTGGTGGTGCCGATCGTTCTGCTGCAGCGCTCCATACTGCGCACAACCCGGCGGGCACGGCATACCTCGGGAGAGATGTCCACGCGGCTGGATGAGATCTTTCACGGTATCAACGCGATCAAGCTGAACAATCTCGAGCGCCATGAAGACGAACGGTTCAAAAAGGAAACCAACCGCTTCATGCGCTCACAGATGCGCTCGGAAGTGGGCAAGGCCGGCCTGCCCGCCATGATCGATTTCATTGCCGGCTTCGGTTTTGTGGCGGTGGTCGTCTACGGCGGGCAAGAGATCATCGCCGGTGAAAAAACCGTGGGCCAGTTCATGAGCTTCTTCACCGCCATGGCGCTCATGTTTGACCCGCTGCGGCGGCTGAGCAATGTCAGCGGCGCCATTCAGGCAGCGTTGGCCAGTCTCGAGCGCCTGTACGGCGTGTTCGACGCGCGCCCCACCATTGTTGACCGTGAGCCGGTGACACCGCTGCTGCCGGAGCACAGTAACGGGGATATCGAATTCCGTCAGGTCCAGTTCGCCTATGGCG
Source organism: Natronospirillum sp. (assembly GCA_965602035.1). Classification (GTDB taxonomy): domain Bacteria; phylum Pseudomonadota; class Gammaproteobacteria; order Pseudomonadales; family Natronospirillaceae; genus Natronospirillum. The sequence goes on from OZ271919.1 coordinate 1,285,349, forward strand.
AAACGGCCGTCATCCGCGGGCTCACGTTCCGGGCGCCGGCTGGAAAAATGACGGCGCTGGTCGGCGCTTCGGGTGCCGGCAAGACCACGGTATTCAACCTGCTTACGCGCCTGGTGGAACCGCAGAGCGGAGAAATCTGCCTCGGCGGGGCCAATATCAATGCGTTTGCCCTGCGCGACCTGCGGCGCCAGTTCGCCGTGGTCAGCCAGGATTCCGCCCTGTTTGACGAGAGCATTGCCACCAACATCGGCTTCGGCCGGCTGGATGCCAGCCCGGACGATGTGCAGCAGGCGGCTCAGGACGGCCTGGTCACCCAGTTTACCCGCAAGCTTACCGAAGGGCTCGACACCCTCGCCGGTCCACGTGGGTCGAATCTGTCGGGCGGGCAACGCCAGCGCGTGGTGATCGCCCGGGCGCTGCTCCGCGATGCGCCGGTACTCCTGCTCGATGAAGCCACCTCGGCGCTCGATACCCAGACCGAACAACTGATTCAGGAAACTCTGGACACGGTGGCGCGCGACAAGACCACCCTCGTCATCGCGCACCGCTTGTCCACCGTAATGCACGCCGATAACATCCTGGTGATGGATCACGGCGAACTGGTCGAACAGGGCACCCATTCCGAGCTGATGGCCCTGAACGGCACATACGCCCAGTTGTATCAGACACTCGATTAAGAGGCAGCTATGGTCGAATCGGCCGACATCCGGCGGTTTCGTGTGCAGGTCATCGACCACTACAGGGTGGATGAAAAACCGGAACTGTCCGATTTCGCCGGTGCCCTGGGCAGCATGACACCGTATACCGTCTACCCCGGCGGCATGCGGGTCAGGCTACCTGAAGTGGTGAAACTGAAACCGGAAACCGTGGTAGACCTCGGTGGCCAGCAACGCATGGTGGTGCCCGCTGAGCTCAACGGTTACCCGGTCGTTATTACCCACCAGTACCCGGTAAAACCGCCCCTACTGCAGAAACTCATGATCTTCGGTGAACAGGACCTGATCACCCGGCTGGACCTCAGGCTCGGCGCCTCGGCGCGCCTCAGCATCAACCGCGTTCACTTCGCCTACGCCCACGTCTGGGACTGGGCGCGCTCGATTCACACCCTGCTCGATTCCGGCATTGATCGGTAGTTGGCGCCGGCAAGTGCGCGGCCAAGGCCGCTACGGCCTACATTACCGAGCCACGGGTCTCTTGTAGGCCGAAGCTGCCTTGGCAGCGCTCCAGTCTCGGCCGGCACTTCAAGACCTGCCGTACCGATCCTCGAAACGTACAATGTCGTCTTCGCCGAGATACGAGCCGGACTGGACTTCGATCAATTCCAGGTCCATCTGCCCCGGGTTTTCGAGGCTGTGTTTCTCGCCGATCGGGATAAAGGTCGATTCGTTTTCGGTGAGCAGAAACACCTCATCGCCCTTGGTCACCCGGGCGGTGCCCTTCACAATCACCCAATGCTCGGCCCGGTGATGGTGCATCTGCAGAGACAGCTTCTCGCCCGGTTTTACGCTGATGCGCTTCACCTGATAGCGCGTATCCATGTGAATGGAATCGTAATGCCCCCAGGGGCGGTAGACTTCCCGGTGGTTGAAATGCTCGTGCCGGCCCTGCTCCTGAATCGTCTTCACGATGGTCTTCACGTCCTGAACCTGGTCCTTGTGGGCGACCAGCACCGCATCTTTCGTTTCTACCACCACCAGATCCGACACGCCCACGGCCGCGACCAGTCGATGGTCAGCCTGAATGTAATTGCCGGTGGACCCGGTGGCGATCACATCGCCCTGCAGCGCGTTCTGGTTGTCGTCCTTGTCACGGACTTCCCAGAGCGCTGACCAGGAGCCAATATCGCTCCAGCCGGCGTCCAGCGGCACCATGGCGCCTAGACTCGTCTTTTCCATCACGGCGGTGTCGATCGGTGCATCCGGGCTGCGGGCGAACGCCTCCGCATCCAGACGCTGGAAGGTCAGGTCGGATTCCGCTCCGGCCAGCGCCGCGCTTGTGGCCTCCACAATATCCGGCGCCACACGCTGGAGCTCCTGCAGATACGCACTGGCCCGGAACAGAAACATGCCGCTGTTCCAGCAGTAGTCACCCGCACTCAGATACTGTTCAGCCGTCGCCTGATCCGGTTTTTCCACGAACCGGGCGACTTCAAACCCCGCGTCACCCAGAGCCTTGCCCTGCTGGATATACCCATAACCCGTCTCGGCATGGGTGGGGATAATACCGAAGGTCACCAGACGGCCGTCTTCGGCCAGGGGAATCGCACGCTGCACTGCGGCCTGAAAGGCTTCGGTGTCCTTGATCAGATGATCCGCCGCCAGCACCAGCAGCAAGGGGTCTTCCCCGTTGCGTTGCGCCAGCTCGGCCGCCAGCGCAATCGCCGGCGCGGTATTCCGCCCTTCCGGTTCCAGCAGAATCGTGGCGTTACCTTCGCCTAACTGGCGAAGCTGTTCGGCCACCAGAAACCGGTGCTCTTCATTGGCAATCAGAATCGGCGACGCCGGAGCCAGACCATCAAGACGCCGCAGGGTTTCCTGCAACAGGCTGTGCTCGCCGGTAAGCGCCAGGAACTGCTTGGGATTCAACTGGCGGGACAGCGGCCAGAGCCGCGTTCCGCGGCCGCCGGCCATAATGACGGGCGTCAGGGCATGAGACACCGGGCACTCTCCGAACACTCAGAATGGAAGAAGCATTGTATAGGACACGGGCAATTTCCTGTACCCACCAACAGTCAGCCGCCAAAGCGGGCGCGTAGCAGTGCTTTCACGTTGGCTTCGGGCCGCGCGCCATAGTGCGAAATCACCTCGGCCGCCATGATACTGCCGATGCGCGCCGACTCCACCAGCGACTTTCCCTGGGTGTAGCCATACAGGAACCCGGCAGCGTACTGATCGCCGGCCCCCGTGGTATCCACCACAGCCGACACCGGCTCCGCATCCACCACATGCACCTCATTGCCCGACAGAATGACAGAGCCTTTCTCGGAACGCGTCAGGCAGGCGATCCGGCAGTCGTGCCGGGCTGCCTGCAATGCGGAATCGAAATCGTCTACCTGATACAACGACAGAATTTCCTGCTCGTTCGCAAACAGAATGTCCACGTGGTTCTTAACGAGATCCCGGAAATCCTCCCGATGGCGATCCACACAGAAACCGTCACTCAGTGTCAGGGACACCTCCCGGCCCGCGGCGTGCGCGGCATCGGCGGCCGCCACAAAGGCCGCCTTGGCGGGCTCCCGGTCGAACAGATAGCCTTCCAGATATACGATCCGCGCGGCCTGTATGGCCTCTGCCGACACATCGTCCGGTGTAAAGTCCGACGCCGCGCCCAGATAGGTCGCCATGGTGCGCTGCGCATCCGGCGTCACCAGTACCAGGCATTTACCGGTTCCCGGGCCCTCTGTTGCCGGCACGGTCGCGAAATCGACGCCCATCGCCTTCAGATCATGGCGAAACACATCCCCGAACTGATCATTCCGGACCTTCCCGATATAGGCACCAGTGCCGCCCAGCGCCGCGAAACCGGCCATGGTGTTGCCGCAGGAGCCGCCGGACTTCTCGATACCGGCCGGCAGTCTGTCGTAGAGTGCATCCGACTGATCCCGCTCAACCAGCGTCATACCGCCTTTCGGCATGTCAGCAGCCGCCACCGCCGCATCGTCCACCTCCACCAGCACATCCACCAGTGCGTTGCCGATTCCGATCAGGTCGTATCGCGTTTCCGCCATTAATCCGTTCCTCGCCGTTGTTGTATGGGCTCCCTATTCTGCCACGGGAAAACCTTAAAAGCAGACGGTTGACCGTCGACCGTCGACCGTCGAAGGACCGTTCACTTCGTTCACTCAAAGACCACTCGCTCCGCTCGTTCAAAGTCGAATGACCGTTCGCGAAGCTCACTCAAAGTTGAAAGTGCCCTTGACCAACTTTGAGGCCGAAGGCCGGTCTTTGAGCTCGCGGAGCGAGCGGTCTGTCAGTGAGCGCAGCGAACGGTCTGTAAACGAGCGAAGCGAGTGGTCTGTCAACGGTCAACGAATCAGAACGAGCCTTTGCCTTCTCCCAGCAACTGCAACGCCGTACCACAACAGATATCGTGGTGCTCGTGGTCTGTGATATGCGGCACCTGACTCAGGGTCTCCAACGGCTGCTGGTCGGCCATGTCGAACGGAGAATCCGTGCCAATGGCGATGTGGTCAGACCCCACGAGATCGATCAGGTAACGCAGCGCCTGTGGCTCAAACACCAGGCTGTCGAAGTAGAATCGCTTGAGCAGTTCCTTGGCATTGGTTTCCGTGAACTCCCGGGTTTCCGGGCGCACCTTGTGGCCATGCACCAGCCGGCCGATCTGGTACGGCAGAAAACCACCGCCGTGGGCCAGCAGCACTTTCAGTTCGGGAATCTCATCCATGGCGCCGCTGTAGATCAGGTTGGACACACAGACGGCGGTGTCCATGGGATTACCCAGCAGATTGGTCAGGTAGTAGTCCTCGAGCCCCGGCTTGTTGCCCACGTAATAGGGGTGAGCGAACACAAACACACCCAGTTCAGCCGCCCGTTTCAGCAACGGGCGGAACTGCTTTTCAGCCAGCTGGGCGCCTTCGATCGACGTACCGACCTCGATCGATTTGAAGCCATACTCTTTCACCACCCGCTCCAGCTCCGCCACGGCCGCGTCCGGGTGCTGCATCGGCACCGTCGCCATGCCACGCAGCCGAGATGGCGTGTGCGCCACCATGTCAGCCACGCCGTCGTTCACCAGCCGCGCCATGTTCAGCGCCATGTCCGCTTCTGCCCAGTAGTAGAACATCGGCGGTGCCGGTGAGATCACCGACACATCAATGCCCTTGCGGTCCATCGACTCCAGCTTCGCCTCGACCTGGCAGAACTCATCGAACAGCGGGTACACATAGCCCTGATCGTGCACAACCTTCGTCTTGCCCCCGGTCTTCTCCCCGCTGGTGTCCAGATGCGCCGAATACGCCTCAGGGTTCGTCCGGATTGCTTCCACCACTCGAGGTGGAATCACGTGGCTGTGCAGATCAATGTTCATTGAATTCTCCTGAGCAAAAGATATAAGACCGGGCCTTCGGCCCTCACCGACCGCTCGCTCCGCGAGCTCAAAGACCGGCCTTCGGCCTCAAAGTTGGCTTGAGACGCTTTCAACTTTGAGTGAGCTTCGCGAACGGTCTTTCGACTTTGAACGAGCGAAGCGAGTGGTCGGTCAGAAAGTCGGCGGCGTGTTAACCCACACCACCCGCGCCACCACATCACCCGTATTCTTGTAACTGTGTGGCAGGTCGGACCGGAAAAAGAACGAATCCCCCGCCGATGCCGAATAAGTCTCGCCATCCACGGTTATCTGGATCGTGCCCTCAAGCACATACCCCAGCTCTTCGCCTTCGTGCACCAGGCCCTCGGTGCTGTAGCCACCGGGTTCAATCACATGCACATTGCCCTGTAACAGGTAACCCGGTGCATAGGGCACCAGGCGCTGCAGTTGAATACCGTGCCCGCGCCGGAGCTGGTCCGTGGAAATCATCGGTCGCTGGTCTTCCCGCGTTACCACCGACTGTCCGCGGTCAGACTCTGCAAACATCTCCGACAGGTTGGTACCCAGTGCTTCACAGATTCGGTGCAGCATGGTCACCGAAGGATTCGCCCGTCGATTTTCGATTTTCGACAGCGCACTCACCGAACAGCCGACTTCATCCGCCAGTGTCTGCAGCTTGTAACCACGTGCCATACGGGCATGCCGAATGCGGGTGCCGATACGCGATTCTTCAAACCCTGCTGAGCCGCGTGCGCTGGGGGGTTTGCGTGCGGTAGTCATAAGTCCATGCCCTCTCTCCATGCTCGCTTGCGCAGAGTCTAACGAAATTTTTCCACCGTTTGTGCTTGAGTTTTCAAAAACCTTCCACTAAATTCAAACGTGTTGAATTTATTTGACTTGGTTTGAATTATAGACCAAGAATTGAATAAAGGTCCACTCACTTGCCTCAGCAGGCAATCCGGCGGGCCATAAGACAGGACGCGAGAGGAGAGACACCCGCATGCCCATGACACCGTCGCAGCGAGCCCCCTACAGCGCCATCGTCGACCGGCCACCCCTGCGTCTGCCCGAAGGCAAGCGGCTGGCCGTATGGACCATAGTCAACGCCGAACACTGGCATGACGGTGGCGCGATGCCCCGGGCCGTATTACCGCCGCCCATGGGGCAGCCCCTGCTCCCCGACATTCCCAACTGGTCATGGCACGAATACGGTATGCGCGTCGGCTTCTGGCGGTTTGTCGACGTCCTCTCAGAGCATGGCATCACCCCAACATTTGCTGTTAATGGCTCGGTCTGTCGGCACTATCCGCGTATTGCCGATGAAGCCAACCGACTGGGCTGGGAATTCATGGGCCACGGTTATCTCCAGGGCCCCATGCACAAGGTCGATGACCAGCGCGCCGCCATTGCCGACACCATCGCGGCCATAAAGGAAGTCACCGGCAAGGCCCCCAGCGGCTGGGAAAGCCCCGGCCTGACCGAAACCAACAACACCCTCGACTGGCTGCGCGAAGCCGGCATTCGTTACGTAGCCGACTGGGTCCTCGACGACCAGCCGACCCGGCTCATGACCGAGCACGGCGACATGATCTCCGTGCCCTACTCGGTGGAAATCAACGATGTCGTCATGAGCGCCGTTCAGCAACAACCCTCCGACGAAATTTTCCGCCGTGGCAAGGCCCAGTTTGATCAGCTTTATCGCGAAAGCACGGCGTCGGCCCGGGTCATGGCGATCAGCATTCACCCCTATCTGACCGGCGCACCGCACCGCATCCAGGCGCTGAACGAACTCTATGCCTATATCCGCCAGCACGACGAAGTGGCCTGGATGACCGGCGAGCAGATCTGCGACTGGTACATCGACCAGACCCGGTAACCGATTTTCGAGTTCAAGACACGAGAGCGAGATCCGATATGGAAAACAAACTGATTGATGAAGTCGCCGACCGCAAGGAAGGCCACTACAAGCCCTACGGCTGGCACCACTGGCCGGAATACCCCTGGTTCTCCTACCAGTTTCGCCGGGCACTGGGCGAAACCCAGGTCGGCGGCGGCGCCATCAGTGAGTGTTTTCAGATAGCCTCGAAAATCGTCCCCGGCGACGATGAATCCTGGCACCGCGAATGGCTGCATGTGGCGCAGCGCAACCACGAAAAAGGCGATGCGGCCGAGAAGAAAGGCCATATCGTTACTGCCCAGAACAGCTGGTTACGCGCCGTGGATTACTACCGCGAAGCCGAATTCTGGCTCGACGGCAACGACCCCCGCCGGCTTCAGGTATTCGACCAACTGGAATACTGCACCCACAAATGGGGCGAATACCTCGACCCGCCGATCGAAATCGTGAAAGTGCCCTATGAAAACGGCGCGCATCTCGATGCCTATTTCCTGCGCTCTCCCTTCAACAAGGAAGCCCGCCAACCGGTGCTGATCTGTTTCGGCGGCCTGGACTCCTTCAAGGACGAAATGTGGTTCATGGTGGCCCAGGGCGCGATCCGCCGCGGCATCTCGGTGCTCATGACCGACGGCCCCGGCCAGGGCGGCACCATTCGCCGCCAGGGCATCACCACCCGGCACGATTTTGAAGTCCCGGTCGGCTACTGTATCGATTACCTGGAAACCCGGCCGGACGTCGACCCCTCACGCATTGCCATGAGCGGTTCCAGTCTCGGTGGTTACCACGCTGCCCGCGCGGCTTCTTTTGAGCACCGTCTCGCGGCCTCCGTATCACACGGCGCTATCTGGAAGGTCAACGACCTCTGGGGCAACGCCGACGACTCTCACGGTCTCGCCGGCCACATCCGCTGGGTGTTCGGCTGCGATTCCATGGCCGAAGCCATCGAGAAAGGCAAAAAGTTTGATCTGGAAGGAGTGATTCAGGGCATCCAGTGCCCCTATCTCATCGTCCACGGCGGCTACGACGTGCTTGGCGTCGAGCAGGCTCAGAAAGTTTACGACTACGCGAAGTCCCATGGCGTCGATGTAACACTGGACTTCGTGACCGAAGAAGAAACCGGCGCCGAACATTGCCAGCATGACAACCCGACCCTCGGTCAGGAGCGCGTGAACGACTGGTTGGCCGATATTTTCGGCATCGACCAGCGCTCACTCGTTCGTTCCTGGCAATGACCACTCACGATTCCCTGGAGGAACACGTCATGACCCACTCAACACTCAACAAGTCCCTGAAAACCGGCATCACCGTCGGGCTGGCCGTCGCCATGGCCACCGCCGCGACCGTCGGTTCCGCCCAGAGCGTTCTGAAAATCGCCCACGTGGTACCGTCGGGTGACCCGCGCGACGTCGCCGCGGTGCATGTAGCGGACTACATGAACAACTCGGCCACCTGTGACATGCAGGCCAACGTGTACCCGAACGCACAGCTCGGCGGCACCACTGACCTGATCGAAGGCATGCAGATCGGCTCCATTGAAGCCGTTGTCCTGCCCGCGTCCTTCCTGGTGGGCTTCCAGCCCATGATGGGCCTGTTCGACTTCCCGTTCTTCTGGCCGAGTGACCTCGACGAACTGCTGGAACTGCACGAAAGCGACGCGGTTCAGGCACTGCTCGACACCACTGAAGAACAGGGCGTTTACTCCAAGGCCGTGTGGCACACCGGTTACAAGCAGTGGACTGCCAACGCCGAGCTGATCGAGCCGGAAGACTACAACGGCATCCGCTCACGGGTTATGCCCTCTGACATCCTGATCACGCAGCAGGAAGCCCTCGGCCTGGTACCGGTCGACATGCCGTTCCCGGAAACCTACAGCGCGTTGCAATCCGGTGCGATTTCCGCCCAGGAAAACCCGATCACCACGAGCTATGTGATGGGCTTCTACGAAGTGCAGGACTACATTGTGCTGACCAACCACGGCAACCTGGACCAGATCTTCATGGTCTCCAAAGCCTGGTATGACGGCCTGAGCAGTGCCTGTCAGACAGAGCTCGACGCGGCCATTGCCGAAGGCAGTGAAGTTGTGGTTGAAGAAACCCTCGCGATGGAAGAAGAAGGCCTGCAGGCCATGATCGACCAGGGCACCACAGTGGTCGAGCTGACTGATGCCCAGATCCAGGCCCTGCGCGACGCTACTCTGCCACGGGTTCGCGAGCGCTTTACCGAGCTGACCGGTGACGAAGGCGCGGCCATTCTTGAGCGCATCGAAGCCGAGATCGGTAGCTGATCATGTGGCTCATACGCGGACTCAATACCGTCCTCGGCGGCATTGACCGTGTGGTGGGATGGGCAGCAGGCCTGTGCCTGCTGGTCATCACCGGCGTACTCTTCGTCAACAGTATGGCCCGCTATTTTGCGGGCTTTGCGATCATCGGCGGCGAAGAGTTCGCCCGGTTCCTCATGGTCTGGCTGACCTTCCTGGGCAGCTATCTGCTGGTGCGCATTCAGCGCCATGTCACGGTGGACATCCTGCCGCAGGTTCTGCCGGAAACCGGCGTGCGTGCGCTCACCATCGTGATCGGGTTGGTCGGTGCGTTCACCATGGGCTACATCGCCGTTATCGGCTGGGATCTTGCCACGTTTATTCATGGTACGGGCCAGATGATGAGCAGCCTGCCCATTCGACGCGGCTGGATCTACTTCGCCATTCCCGTCGGCACCGGGCTCATGGCCGTGGCTTATGCCATGCAGGTGCTCCTTGCACTGACCCGGCAGCCGTTCCCCCTTGCCGAGGACTTCGGCATCGAATCGCCCGAAGCGCAGGGCGAGCAAACGCCTGAACCCAATACGAGGTAACCCATGCCTGCTGTCATTCTGGTATCAAGCGCCATTGCTCTGCTGGTTCTGGCGTTCCCGATCTTCCTCGCCATCCTGGCGTCGACGCTGGTCACGTTCGAGCTCTGGGGCCCGCCCATGCCCGGGCGTGTGCTCGCCCAGCGTCTGGTAGAAGGCGTCAATGTCTTCGCCCTGCTCGCGGTGCCCCTGTTCATATTCGCCGCCGACATCATCGGCCGTGGCCAGATCGGCCGGCGGCTCGTCGACCTCATGGAAGGTCTGGTCGGCCACTATCGCGGTGGTCTGGCCATTGCCACCGTACTGGCCTGCGCCATGTTCGGGGCGATTTCCGGCATCGGCGCGGCGGCGGTGGTCAGCATCGGCCCGATCGTCTACCCGTCGCTGATTCGCGCCGGTTATGGCAAGGGCTTCACCGTGGGGCTGATTCTGGCGGCCTCGACGCTCGCCATGATGATCCCGCCGGGCGTCGCCATGATCCTTTACAGTATTCAGAACTCCACGTCGGTGGCCCGCGTCTTTCTTGCCGGCCTCAGTTCCGGGGTAATCTTCATCGCCATGATATCCGCCTGGTGCTGGATCCACGCCTGGCGTAACCGCATCGAACCGCTGCCGCGCCTGGATTTCAGGGAACGCCTTAACCGTATCTGGCGCTCCGCCTGGGCCGTCGGCCTGCCCGTTATCATCTTCGGCGGTATCTACAGTGGCGTGTTCACACCCACCGAAGCCGCGGCGGCCGCCTGCGTATACGCGGCCTTTGTGGAAGTCGTAATCTACCGCCAGATCAAGCCCTGGGAACTGATGAAGATCAGCCAGCCCTCGGCCATCATGATCGCAACGCTGTTGATACTGATTTCTGTCGGCAGCCTCATGACCTGGTATCTGACTCTGGAACGCGTTCCGGCCCAGATCACGCAGATTATGGAAGTGGTACCCGTGGGTGGCGTGCTCGCCATGATCAACGTGCTCTTCCTGCTCGCCGGCATGTTCATTGACCCGAACTCGGCGATTATCGTCATGGCCCCCCTGATTCAGCCGGCCGCCGTTGCCATCGGGCTCGACCCCGTGCACCTGGGCGCCATGCTGGTGTTCAACCTGGCCATCGGCATGATCACGCCGCCATTCGGGCTGAATATCTTCATCGGCATATCCACGTTCCGGCTCCCATACCTGACCGTGGTCAAAAGCGTGGTGCCCTTTATCGTCATCGGCATCATCACGCTGTTGCTCATCACCTACATTCCGCAGCTCACCACCTGGCTGCCGGGTGTGGTGTATGGCTGAGCTGACAAAACACAGAACAGAAATGACCCAATACAGACAGGAGACCACCTGACATGAATTTCGGTGTAGACACCATCAAACCCGCTGTTATCGCCATCGACCTGCACCGCGGCCACCTGGACCCGAGCGTCGCCACCATGCCGCTGCCAGCCGATCAGGCAAAGGTGGTCGTGGAAGCCAACCGCGACTTCCTCGATGCCTGCCGCAAGGCGGGCATTCCCGTGATTCACCAGATGACGCTCTACCGTTCTGTGGAAGAAATCAGCACCAACCCGGTGTGGCGCACCAAGGCCGAAGACCCCAATGCCACGCGCAAGAACGTGCTCAAGCACAACCTCTGGGGCCTGCCCGGCACGGAAGTTATGCCGGAACTGCTCCACGACGACGACTGGATCATCACCACCAAGCGCCGCTACGACTGCTTCATCGGCAGCGACCTTGAATTCACCCTAAAGAACAACGGCATCAACACCCTGCTGATTACCGGCGTGAACACCAACTCCTGTGTACTCGCCACCACCACCGCCGCCTGTTGCCGCGACTTCGCCCCCATCGTGATCGAAGAATGCGTCGACACCATGGACGGCAAAGAGGCCCATGAAGCCGCGCTGCGCTGCGTGCGTCATGCGTTCGGGTGGGTGATGTCCGGGGAAGAAGCCATTAAAGCCGTGACCGGTTGACAGTCGACCGTTGACCGTCGACAGACCGCGCCCTTTGGGCGCTCACCGACCGCTCGCTCCGCGAGCTCAAAGACCGGCCTTCGGCCTCAAAGCTAGCTCGAGGAACTTTCGACTTTGAGTGAGCTTCGCGAACGGTCTTTCGACTTTGAACGAGCGAAGCGAGTGAACGGTCGGTCAGCGCCCCACGGGCGCGGTCGGTCAGGGCCGAAGGCCCGGTCGGTCGACGGTTTACTGCAACAAATCAGAACGAGCCTTTGCCTTCTCCCAGCAACTGCAACGCGGTACCACAGCAGATGTCATGGTGCTCGTGGTCTGTGATACCGGGTACCTGGCTCAGGGTCTCCAGCGGCTGCTGGTCGGCCATGTCGAACGGAGAGTCCGTGCCAATGGCGATGTGGTCGGAGCCCACGAGATCGATCAGGTATCGTAACGCCTGCGGTTCAAACACCAGGCTGTCGAAGTAGAACCGCTTCAGCAGTTCCTTGGCATTGGTTTCAGTGAACTCCCGGGTTTCCGGGCGCACCTTATGCCCGTGCACCAGCCGGCCGATCTGGTACGGCAGAAAACCACCGCCGTGGGCCAGCAGCACTTTCAGTTCGGGAATCTCATCCATGGCGCCGCTGTAGATCAGGTTGGACACACAGACGGCGGTGTCCATCGGGTTACCGAGCAGGTTGGTCAGGTAGTAGTCCTCGAGCCCCGGCTTGTTGCCCACATAATAGGGGTGAGCGAACACAAACACGCCCAGTTCAGCCGCCCGCTTCAGCAGCGGACGGAACTTCTGTTCGGCCAGTTGCGCGCCTTCGATCGACGTACCCACCTCGATCGATTTGAAGCCATACTCCTTCACCACCCGCTCCAGCTCTGCCACGGCCGCGTCCGGGTGCTGCATCGGCACCGTCGCCATGCCACGCAGCCGAGATGGCGTGTGCGCCACCATGTCAGCCACGCCGTCGTTCACCAGCCGCGCCATATTCAGCGCCATGTCCGCTGCTGCCCAGTAGTAGAACATCGGCGGCGCCGGTGAAATCACCGACACATCAATGCCCTTGCGGTCCATCGACTCGAGTTTCGCCTCGACCTGGCAGAACTCATCGAACAGCGGGTACACATAGCCCTGATCGTGCACAACCTTCGTCTTGCCCCCGGTCTTCTCCCCGCTGGTGTCCAGATGCGCCGAATACGCCTCAGGGTTCGTCCGGATTGCTTCCACCACTCGAGGTGGAATCACGTGGCTGTGCAGATCAATGTTCATGGAATTCTCCTGGTTAAAAGTCGAAAGACCGCGCCCTGAGGCGCTAACAGACCACTCGCTTCGCTCGTTCAAAGTCGAAAGACCGTTCGCGAAGCTCACTCAAAATTGAAAGCGACTCAAGCCAACTTTGAGGCCGAAGGCCGGTCTTTGAGCTCGCGGAGCGAGCGGTCTGTAAGTGAACGAAGAGAACGGTCTGTCAACTCGCTTCGCGAGTGGTCTGCACGCGCCCGACGGGCGCGGTCCATCAGAGCGGCTTTTCCGCGGCGGTAATGCGTACTTCCACAACGGCGGTTGTACCACCCTGCACCACTGACAAGGCTTCAGCGAGGGTATCCCGAAGCTGGTCCTGAGACTCGATCAGAAAGCCCCGGGCGCCACAGGCTTCCGCCAGTTGCGGGAAGGACGGAAGATCGCTCAACTCGGTGCCCACCCAGCCGGACGTCGACATGGCGCCGTTCGGGTACACATCTCTGGCAGCAAGTTTCACGGAGTTGTACGCATTATTGTTCAGAATAACGACCAGAATCGGCAGACTCTGCTGCTTCGATACCCAGAGTGCCGACGACGGAACTCCGAACATGAACGCACCATCACCGACTACCGTCACAATCGTGCGGTCCGGCCGGGCCATCTTCGCGCCCAGCGAGGCCCCCAGCCCCCAGCCGAGGAAGGTGCCGCCGTTACGGTAATACATGCCCTCGTCGTTGGGGCGGTAGCCATAGGCAAAGGGGTTGCCGGAGGTCACCGCCTCTTCCATCAGATCCGCGTCCGGGCACAGCTCGCTCAGTACCTTGCCCACCTGATAGGGCTTGATCCGGTCGCCGGACGGCGCATTCGCCGCCTCCAGATCCTGCATGAACGTTTCATGCAACGCGGCAATCTCCGACCGGCGGCCGTCGATACGGGCCAGTGCGGTGGAATCGGCACCACTGCGGTAGGCATCGGCGGCGTGACACAGGGAGTTCAGGCCGGGTTCCAGACTGCAGCCGATGACCTGATCCGTCGGGAAGCCCCAGATGATCATTTCCTGCTTGATCGGGTCCGGCCCCATGTGAATGACCTTAACGTCATCACGCAGTTTGCGGTCTGCCGGCACCCAGGGCACATCGTGGTCCACGACCAGGATCAGATCTGCCCGGTCCACCCAATCTTCCGGGTTGAACCCCAGGTGCAGCGGATGCTCAAGTGGTGCATTGAACCGGCCACGATATTCCGTAATCGGGATCGACAGCTTTTCCGCCAGTGCCACCAGCGCTTCACGCGACGCACGCGAACGGCCTCCGAAACCGGTAATCATCAGCGGAAACTCGGCGTTGGCGATCTTCTCGACCAGATCAGCCGCCACCGTCTCCGGAATTTCACCGAGCGTCTGTGGCAGACAGCGGTTCGGCCCGAGGCCCATATCGCTGCTGATGGGCGCCATCAGCACTTCACGGGGAAACGTCATGTACACCGGGCCGGCGGGCTCTGATTGAGAAATCTGGAACGCCCGATCTACGGCTGGGCCAACCACCCCAGTATGGGTCACATTGAACATCCATTTCACATAGTTGGAGACCAGTGACGACTGATCCGGCACATCCTGCTGCCAGTTGATAAACTTCGTCCGTGAACCCGGAATACTCGAATCAATGGTCGACGGGCTGAGGCCGGCGCACAGCAGCACCGGAATCTGCGAGGCGCGCGCATCGTTGAGGCCACCCGAGGCGTTGGCGGTTCCGACATCCACATGCACAAAGGCTACCTGGGGCTTACCGGAATTCAGGAAATACCCCTGCGCTGCGGTCACCGCAATGGTTTCATGAGAGCAGACCACCAGCCGCGGCGCCGGCAGGCCATCCCGTTGCCGAGCTGCCCAGGCCTCCTGGAGCGGGGGCGTATCCGTACCCGGGTTCAGGAACATGGCCTCAACACCGTGCTCCACGAGGCATTCAAGAAACTTGTCGGCAACCGTCTTCATTCTGCTTACGCTCCTTTGGCGAATCGTCGCGATCGGAACCCGTTGGTACGGGTGTCGCGCTGTTGGTCTTTCAATGCTCTGATCAGAATGTCCGCAGTGTCCATCACGTGTTTTTCAATCACGATCTGGGCCTGTTCGACATCCCTTGCCACACAGGCGTCATACAGTTGCCAGTGTTGCTGTTGGGGTTCTTCCTTTCCGTGGATCGTAAAATACACCGCCAGGTAGCGGCCCACATTGCTGCGCAGGTTGTCGATCATGTCGACGATGCGCGGCCAGTGAGAGGCCCGGTTGATAATCCCGTGGAATTCGTCGTTCAGAGCCACCCACTCGCTTTCGCTCTCGGCATCGGTGCGCGACACCAGGTCATCCATGCTCAGAAGCACCTCGCGCATGCGGGTGGTGTCGGCCGCCGTCAACTGGGGCACAGAGCGAACCATGGCGCATTTCTCCAGCGCGGTGCGAATGGCAAACAGCTCTTCTATATCGGAAATCGACAACTCACTGACTTTGACACCCCGGTAGGGGTACACGGTCACCAGGCCCTGGGACTCCAGATCACGCAGCGCTTCGCGCACCGGCATTCGGCTCACACCCAGCTCTTCGGCAATCTGGTCCTGGTTCAGGCGCATACCGGCGGGGAATCGCCCGCTGGAGATTGCCTTGTTCAGCACCTGATACACCGCTTCCTTCCGGCTCGGCAGTCGGGACAGTATCTTCCGGTCATCTCCTGAAAAATCCATGGCACTCAACTCCTGTCATATAATTCTTCGTCAGGAGTATACAGGCACAGATCGCCCATTATTGTACAGCCCGGAACGATAAGGGGTGATGGTACCTGAACCACTGACAGGGGAACCGGAACGGGCCCGAAACGCTGCCTCAGTACCGTGGCCACATCCCGGAACTCGCTGAGGTCGGTCATGAACAACTGAATACGAACCGCATCCGTGAGGTCAGCGCCCACCCGGCGGCTCAGGCGGTCCCACTGTTCGATGATCGATCGGGCCTGGTTCGCCGCGCTGCTGGCAAACCAGCGGCGACCGGGCGGAATCATTGCGCCGGGCAAGGGCCCGCTCGAATCCGCAGCCACCGTCCCGGAACAGAATGTCAGGTCGCCGGTTTTCACCGCCTGTGCCACGCCATCCAGTGCCGCATTCGGTTCATCGTTAACCGACTCCACCGGCATCGTGGCCGCCACCAGGTTGATCTCAATGTGCGCTTCCTTGCAGTTAAACCCGGGCACCGACGTAGGGATAATGCTGAGTGCCGGCGCATGCTCGCCGAAGAAGCCTTTCCATGCCCGCATTACGGCAGGCGCTTCGGTGATATCCGAGACATAGGCCTGGCCTTTCACCACCCGCTCGATACTACTGCCTGCGGCGTTGAGGGCGACCTCGAATTTGTGCCGCAGTATGAAATCTGTCTCCAGAAAAACCGCATGGCCTTTCCAGTAGTGTGTTTCCGGCACACGTGCCTCCGGTGCGATACCGGCATGGCCGTCCGCTTCGGCCATCTGACCCGCCAGAAACACCAGTTGGTTGGCTTTCACCACCGGAGCAAACCCCATGACCGGTGGCACATCCAGGCCATCCGGCGTCATGGGTACAGGCGGCGGTGCGTCCCCTGCGACGCCCAGCAGCTCCAGATGCACCTCGGCCTGCGGCCACACCAGCCCTTCCATCAAGATGGACGTGCTGGAGGGTATGGACACCTCGCCGGCAAAGGCCGCATGCCGCGCCACATGATAGTGCGGAACTGATGTCCAGCTCCGGTAAAACTGGTCGAGCCGCACCACGCCCGCCGGTGTCGCACCCGCAGCCGTCAACAGCGCCTTGACCCGGTCGAACAGTAGCTCTGACTCCCGCTGAATCCGGGACGTGCCAGAATAGGGCCGGCCCTGATCCAGTAACTCGGGCGGCAGATCCGCAGCGTTGTCCGCCGCCGACAGACCATTGCCAAAAACCCAGTGGCCGGCGCGCACCCCGGTTGCCAGCGTGAGATCGAGCTCTTCAATACGCGTCTGCGCCACCACGGAAACGGCCATCATGCAGTCTCCTGTTCAGGCCCACGTCGCCAGCGGCGCACATCACGCACGATGGCACCGACGACAAACAGAATGGCGAGTGTCAGCAGCACGCCGGAAATCGGCCGCTCGAAATACATCATCAGGCTCGCTTCCGGACGCATCAGAGACGAACGCAGGTTTTCCTCGAGAATCGGCCCCAGCACCAGGCCCATCGCGATGGCCAGCACCGGATAACCACCCTTGTGGAATACATAGCCGATCAGGCCGAAGATAATCGCGATCCAGAAATAATAGACATGGCCATAGCTGATCGCCGGGCCGGTGATGGCCACGGCGAGCACCACCGGCGCCAGAAACTTGGTGGGCGTGTTGGCGAGCTTCGCAATCAACCCGGTGGAGGAAAAACCGAGAATCAGAATGATGATATTGGCGAACACCATGGTGCCGAAAATCACATAGACCAGCAGCAGGTTTTCGCTGAACAGCGACGGGCCGGGCACCAGCCCGTGAATCTGGAACGCCCCGATCATCAGCAGCGTGTTGATGTCTCCGGGAATCCCCAGCGTCATCAGCGGAATCAGCGCGCCCCCGGCCACCGCGTTATTGGCCGCTTCACTGGCAGCGATCCCCTTGGGTGCCCCCTGGCCGAACGTTTTACGCTCTTCAACACTGGACTGCCCCCGGGCCGCCCCGTAAGACATATAGGAACCCACTGTCGCACCGATACCGGGCAGAATACCGATAAAGGTCCCGATAATGCCGGACTGGGTAATGGTCAGCCAGAGCCGCTTTAACTGCCGGCGAACGGCCCACATGCCGATAATATCGTTCTTCTGCTGATTACCGGCGCCGCTGCCTTCCATCATGCGGAACGCCTCGGCCACACAGAACAGCCCGATGGTCGCCGGCACAATCGGGATGCCGATCATGATGTCGGTGATACCAAAGGTAAAACGGGGAAAGGGCGTCACCGGGTCCAGGCCGACGGTGGAAATCAGCAGGCCAACGCCCGCCGCCAGCGCCCCCTTGATGAGGGACTCCGACGCCAGTACCAGCACCACCACAACCGCGAACACGGTCAGCGCGAAATACTCCGGGCTGCCGAAGCGCAGTGACAGGCGCGACAACTGCAGCGACAGAAAGATCAGGAACACACAACTGATAATGCCACCGATGGTGCCGGAGAAAATCGACACACCAAGGGCCTCACCCGCTTTGCCCTGCTTCGACATCGGGTAGCCGTCGATGGCGGTCACGGCCGAGGTCGGCGTGCCCGGCAGGTTCATCAGAATGGCCGGAATGGAGCCGCCATACATGGAGCCCACGTAAATGCCCAGCATCACGATAAAGGCCAGATTGGGGTCCAGTGTGAAGGTAAAGGGTATCAGCAGGCCAATAGCCACTGCCGGCGTCAGGCCGGGGATAGCGCCCACTACGATACCGGCGAACACGGCGATAAACAGAACCGCCAGATTGAACGGCGACAGCAACACACCGAACGCTTCAAGAATAAGTTCCATTGCCAGTCTCCGGGTTATCCGAACAGCACAGACCGAATGTCAAACCATTCCCCGCGGGGAACGCGCACATTCAGCACTTCAGCAAACAGGAAGAAAAACAGTAGCGCCGTTACCACCCCCACCAGCAAAGCCGCCCATGGTCGGGCACGAAACACCAGAGCCAACAGCGTAATGAAGGCAATGGTTGAAAGAATGAATCCGATCCGCACGATCGCCATGGGGTAAATCAGGCTAAGCGTCACGGCAATAATTGCGCGCTGTGCCGAATTAAAGCGGGCCGTTGCACTGTGCGGCGTAATCCATTGAAAGGTATCACCCAGTGAGGTGCGCATCTCCGCCAGCGACGTGGTGCGAATGAAGCGCACCAGTTCTACCAGCGCGCACACAGCCACCACGGCAATCAACAGGCGCGGCAACAGCTTGG
This sequence comes from Natronospirillum sp., assembly GCA_965602035.1. Taxonomy (GTDB): domain Bacteria; phylum Pseudomonadota; class Gammaproteobacteria; order Pseudomonadales; family Natronospirillaceae; genus Natronospirillum. The sequence goes on from OZ271919.1 coordinate 1,304,294, forward strand.
GGCCACCCGGGTCCAGGTTGCCCATCTGCCGGAAACTGATCGTCTCCACCAGAAAGACAGCCGACATCACGAGCACCGCCACGGGTACGAGCAGGCGAAAAAAAGTCATCAGGTTGTCTCACTGCAAACAGTCGGGTGAGAAATGCCGGTTGACGCACCGGCGCTACCGGAAGGCGGATTGCTCCGCCCACCGGTGCGCCGGATTACCGACGTCAGTTATTGAGCAGGTCGACCACTACGCCCATCTTGGACTCGGTCTCCATCAGCTCCTGACGGTATTCCTCTCCGGTGGCCGGATGCAGCAGCAGACCCAGTTCATTCAGGTCCTGCTCGAAGTCCGGGTTTTCCACCACGGCCTGCAGGGCATCAGCCAGGGTGTCGAGCACATCCTGCGGTGTACCTTTCGGTGCTGCCAGGCCGTAGGAGTGCGGCCAGGTAACATCAATGCCCTCTTCAGCGAAGGTCGGTACGTCTTCAAACCCCGGAGGCGAGGCCGGGCCGAAAGACGCCAGGTACTTCAGTTCACCGCCGCGCACACCGGGCAGAGACTGAGCTACCCAGCTGCTGATCAGGTCCACGTGTCCGCCCATGAGCGCGGCATTCATCTGCGGAGAGCCCGCGTGAGCCACTACCGAGACATCAATGCCCACCTGATCGAACCAGAGCACGAGCGGCTGGTGGTGTACGCCGCCCAGGTTGGACACACCCACGGAATACTGGCCGGGGTTGGCCCGAGCGTCTTCCACAAAGTCATTCACGCTGTCCCACGGGGAATCCGCCTGCGTCACAATGATGGGCGCTTCCACCGCAAAACCGCCGATAATCTCGAAGTCTTCCACCGTCACATCGCCCTGATCCAGCGGCCGGTATTTGGGCAGGTCACTCAGCGCGCTCACCAGGGTGTAGCCGTCGGGCCGCGAGTTCTTGGCCGTGATGTAACCGGTCAGGCCGCTGGCCCCAGTCAGGTTCTGCACATTGACCGTGGTTCCCAACTGTTCTTCAAAATAGGGGGTAAACGTTCGGGTGGCGGTGTCCGCGCCACCACCGGCGCTCCACATGACAATCCAGTCAATCGGGCGTTCCGGGTAGTCCGCAACCGCCGCTCCGGCCGCCAGGGTCATCAGACTGGCAGCACCCAGCGCGGCGCTCAGGTGTCGAAGGTTTTTCATGGCTTGCTCCGTTTCTTCTGTCATTGCCGCCTGTCGGCGACGTTATGGGAGGGCAATGCATAACGCTTGTTATGATATTTGATATCCAATATATTAGTTGGATAATTTCTAGTCAAGCAGCACCCCGACAGAAAAGCAAGCGTATTTTCTGGCATAGTTCTGAATTCACGGGTTAGCGGAGTAACGCGATGACACAACCGACACAGATGTACATTAACGGCGCCTGGGTTGAAGCCGCCTCCAACGAGCGGTTCGAGGTGGAAAACCCGACAGATCGTTCCGTAATCACTACACTGCCGGCCGGCGACCAGGCGGACATTGACGCCGCCGTTGCAGCGGCCACAGAAGGGCAGAAGGTGTGGGGCGCCATGCCGGCCCAGGAGCGCGCCGGGGTTCTGGAGCGTTTCGCGCGCCTGCTGCGTGAAGCCCTGCCCGAATTTGTGCACCAGGAAACGCTGCAGACTGGTCGTGCCATTCGGGAAATGCGCGCCCAGCTGGCCCGCCTGCCGGAGTGGTATGAATACTATGCCGCGGTGGCCCGCACCCACGAAGGCGGCCTGCACCCCTTCGGTGGCCCGTACATCAACTACACCCAGCGCCGGCCCCTCGGCGTGGTGGGGCTGATCACGCCCTGGAACCACCCCATGCTGATTCTCACCAAGAAACTGGCACCGGCACTGGCCGCCGGCAATTCGGTGGTGATCAAGCCCAGTGAAGTGGCACCGGTCACACCCCTGATGATGGTCGAGCTCTGGGAGAAAGCGGGCCTGCCGAAAGACGTGCTGAATATCGTGACCGGCTTCGGACCTACGGCCGGGAAGGCACTGACCGAACACACCGGTCTGAGCAAGATCGATGTCACCGGAGGCACCGAAACAGGTCGCATCATCGGCGCGGCGGCCGGCCGCAACCTGATTCCGTTCGCCGGGGAACTGGGCGGCAAAGCCTCGGTACTGGTGTTTGACGACATTGGTGCGGACCGGGCCGTAAAAGGCTCGCTGTTCGCCTCCTTTATTGCCAGCGGCCAGACCTGTGTGCAGGGTGCCCGCCTGCTGGTGCAGGAGAGCCTGTACGACGAAGTGCTGTCCGCGCTCGTGGATCGCGTGAACACCCTGAAGATCGGTGACCCGCTGGAAGAAGACACGCAGATGGGCCCCATGGTGTCGCAGAAGCAGCTCGACATCGTGCTAAAATACGTCGCCATCGGGAAGGAAGAAGGCGCAACGGTGGCGGCGGGCGGAGAACGCCTCACGGAGGGCAAATACGCGAACGGCTATTTCCACCAGCCTACCGTATTCTCGGACATCAAACCGGGCATGCGCGTAGAGCAGGAAGAGATCTTCGGGCCGGTGGTCTGTGTGATACCGTTCAAAGATGAAGCCGATGCCATCGCCAAGGCCAACGCCACCCAGTTCGGCCTCGCCGGCAGCATCTGGACCAGGGATGTGGCACGCGCCCACCGGGTAGCCAGCAAGCTCGACATGGGCATTGTCTGGGTCAACGACCACCACCGCATCGACCCGAGCTCGCCCTGGGGCGGGTTCAAGGACAGCGGCGTCGGCAAGGAAAACGGCATCGTGACCTACGAGGCCTACACCAAGTCGCAGAGCGTCATCGTCAACACCTCCGATGAACCGTTTGACTGGTTCAGTGCAGACGGCAAAGACAAACGCTACAGTTGATCAGCGCTTTTTTTGGCGCTGCCAAGGCAGCTTCGGCCTACAATACCGTGGCACAGTTTCTTGTAGGCCGAAGCCGGCTGTGGCCTACACTACCGTGGCACAATACCCTGTAGGCCGAAGCCGGCTTGCCGGCGCCGAAAAGACACAGACACTACCGAGATAACAGGACCACCGAATGACCACAACCCCACTGCCCAGCCTTCGCCAGATCGCTACCAACCTCCGCGCCGGCACCCTCAGCGCCCGCGACATCGCGGAGGCCTGCACCGAGGCCTGGCAGGCCACCGAACCCGAACTCGGCGCCTACAAGACCTGGGCAGAAACCCTGCCCAATCAGGCGGATTTCGCCGACCGGTTGCTGGTCAACGGCCGCGACCTGGGTGCGTTGCACGGCATTCCGGTTTCGGTGAAAGACCTGTACGGCGTACCCGGGCTACCGACCTTCGCAGGCTCACCCGAGCCCCTGCCCGACGCCTGGACACAGGCAGGCCCGATGGTGCAGAGGGTCATGCGCCAGATGGGCCTGATCACCGGCAAGACCCACAGTGTGGAATTCGCCTATGGTGGGCTGGGCACTAACCCCCACTGGACACCACCGCGCAACCCCTGGGACCGGTCAGAGGTCCGTGTACCGGGTGGTTCAAGCTCCGGCGCCGGTGTCAGCATCATTCAGGGGTCGGCGCTCATTGCGCTGGGTACCGACACCGCCGGCTCGGTGCGCGTGCCGGCCAGCATGACCGGCACGGTCGGGCTGAAAACCACCAAGGGGCTCTGGTCCACCGACGGCATCGTGCCGCTGTCGACCTCGCTCGATACGCCCGGCCTGCTCACCCGCACGGCCGAAGACGCGGCCTACGCCTTTGAAGCCCTGCAGCAGCAATCCGTGCCTGTATTGGACAGCCTCAAAGGCGTGCGCCTCGGCGTACCGGAGCAATTCTTCTGGGACGGCTGCGAACCCGGAATCAGCGAAACGGTTCAGGCGGCGCTGAACGCGCTGGAGCAAGCCGGCGCTACGCTGGTGCCGCTTGAGCTGCCGGGTGCCGACGAAGCCTTCGGCTTTTTCCAGAACGGCGGCGGCCTTACGCCCCCCGAGCTCTATGCGTTTCTGAAGACCTCGCTGCCCGCCTGGCTCGACACCCTCGACCCCACCGTGCGCCAGCGCATCGAAGCCGGCAAGGACCTCCCGGCTTGGGAATATGCCCACCGTATCCAGCGCCTGAAAACACTCGGAGCCGAAGCCACCGCTGCTCTGAGCACCGTCGATGCCCTGATCACGCCCAGCGTGGCAATCACACCACCGACACTGGACGAACTGAAACCGGAAGGTGCCTACCCGAAAGCCAACATCAAGGCCCTGCGCAACACCTGTATCGGCAACCTGCTGGGGCTCTGCGGGCTCTCAATGCCCGTCGGCAAGGACGCGAAGAACATGCCCGTGGGTATGTTGTTCACCGCGGCGCCGTTCACTGAACGGCGGGTGTTGTCCGTTGCCATGGCCTGCGAGCGTGCGCTCCTGTAGGAGCCGCCAAAGGCTGCGATTCGCCGATTGTGGCAGCTCTCACCTATCGCGCCCTCTGGACGCTCCTACGATTTCTGTAGGAGCTGCCGGAGGCTGCGATTTTCTATACCTGCCCGTTCACATCGCGCCTGCACCTTGCGGACAAACCGGACTTTCTGCCGCTTCCGGGCAAAACTCGACCACCGCTGAATCGGAATCCATGTCCGCTCGCCCAGCCCGTCGACCAGCCGCAATGATTCACGGCCACCCGGCTCTGTCACCAGCACGACATTGTCGAGGTTGAGGTCGCCGATTACTTCATTCGTAGCCATCACCGCCTGCAGAAAACCGCTCAGCAATTCAGCACGCGCCGGCGTTATGGCCTTTTCCATGAACAACTGGCGCACAGTCGGTGCAAGCTCGCCACTCTCAGTTCGAGCCGCGTCCATCAATACACCGACTCCCCGATCCGTCTGAATCAGCCCGTGCACCGGCATGATATAGGGCAGAAACGGATTGTCCGCCGCATAATGATGGGCCAGGTAACCTTCAAACTCGCGCAGAATGCCACTGAAAAACTGGAACCGCCAACTGCGCTTCTGCCAGCGAGTCAGCCCGGACTCGCCAAGCGCGCGCTCACTCGCCAGTTTGTGCACCTTGATCAACAGGTCGGGAGAATCCGGATGCAGGAACAGGTGGCGCGTACTGCTCGCCGCCAGCGGTTCCCTGCCACGGAGAGCAACCGGTTCGAATATCATCGGCCTTCTCCCAGTGCGTTGCGAAAGATGGCGTTCGGGTCACCCAGCATCTGCTTCAGGGTATTGAATATGGCCTGACGCCCAGGCTCATCCACCGCTTCCAGACCCGGCAGGCACAGAAAGCAGAGGCGGTCGTCCTTCTGAATCCGGTCCAGATGATTCACGAGGCGCACGGAATCATAGTCCCGATCGCGCAGGCGAAGGTGACGCCGGGGCGGCAATACTCTGGCCGCGCCGCGTCGCAACGCCAGATGCTGCCCGAGCGCATCGGCCAGATACTGATCCGCGTGCCGGAAACGATGCGACACAAGCTCTGCCAGCTCCCCGGGACGTTGCGTGAAATACGTCTCAAGATCCGACCGGAACAAGGCATGCGGTTCGTGGGGTACCCGCAGATAGCGCCAGCGGTAGCCGGCCTGCACTGCGGCCAGCGCCTGTGCATGATGATTGCCTGGCCGGCTGGTACGCTTTAATCCGAGCCCCCCGCGCAACCCCACTGTGTTCGGTTCCCAGCGCCCCCGAATCACCGAGTGATCAGACTGAAAAAAGGAGTCCGGGGCAACCGGGCGGGTCACAACAAAATCATCATTGAGATAGATGAACCGGTCACTGAGACCGGGAATTCGCCACAACATCGGCAGTAACGAGCGGTTATTGAATGTGGGCAGGTACTGCTCATATCCCTCGAAAATCACGGCATGGTCAACCACGCGTACGCGGCGCGACAGATCCGCCCCAAGTTCCCGCAAAAAGTCCGGCACCTGCTGATCACTGACAATAATCACCGAACGCAGCCAGGGCATATTGGTCAGCAACGACGCCACACACCAGGCAAACTCGCCGGATTCACGGTAGCGACCGTCGCCACCCGTCGGCTCTTCACCGAACTCGTGTTCATACCATTCATGGCGTTTCGCCCGGTGCGCCGGGTCATCGCCGTTGACCCAGGTAATCACTGCATCGATCGGCCCGTCGTTCGCCATCGTTCGAGTCTGCCCTCTGCTGCTGCATGCCCGCAGGCTTCTCCGTTAAATCAGAGCCTGAATCATACGGCAAGGTAACCGGCCAGGCCATCCATTACCGTCTGCGTTCTCAGCCCGCCGCCGCTGCGGGCCAGCTTCGCATGAAAGCGCGCTGACATTTGTCATTGTCATGCTTATACGATTAAATGCTGACAAAAAGCAAAATAGTGAAGGAAAAATGCATAAAAAACTGGGCCTGCTGGCCGCCATGCTGTTCCTGATGACGGGCTGTGCCAACAAGGGCTACTTCCCACCCACCGTTCAGGATGTCACCCGCTCCGTCACCAAAGCCACCACCGACCCGGTCACCTGGGTACCACTTGCAGCTGCCGGCGTGGTTGCAGTGGGTGGCTGGGACCACCAGATATCGGACTGGGCCAGAGAGGAAACCCCGGTGTACGGCTCGGAAGACAACGCGGTGGACGCCAGTAACCGGCTGCGTTCAATCGCCCGCTACGGCATGATCGGCAGCGCGCTGTTGCCGTATGACGCGAAAAAGGGCTACTGGCTTCCGATGCTCGAGCGACAGGTCGTGCAACATGGGGCTGCCTATAGTTCTATCCTTGCACGTCGTGCTATCAAGGCTCAGGTTGACCGGGACAGACCGAACGGCGCCCAACGCAGTATGCCCTCGGGCCACGCCACCCGGACTTTCGCCACAATCGGATCGTCGCGCCAGAATATGGAAGACGTTGACTACCCGGCCTGGGTGGAAAACACCTTTATTGCCAGTCAGGTCGGCATCGGTGCGGCCACATCCTGGGCCAGGGTGGAATACGGCGGGCACTATCCGACCGATGTACTGGTCGGCGCGGCTCTTGGGAACTTCGTCTCGGTCACCATCAATGACCTGTTTCTGACCGATCCTGATCAGACAGAAGATGTCGCTGAAGCGGGGCGGACTGACGCTGATGTGATTATCGACTTCGGTGAAGACTACGCACCGTCGGTCGGCGTCGCCCTGTCGTTCTGACGGGTCAGCCGGCCGGCTCGACCCAGTCCGGAAAGCCGTATTCGCGCTGAAGTGCCGCCCATTGCTGCTCGTTACCGTCTCCCAACACGTTGGTTTTGCGCAGCGAAACCTTCTGTGAAAATGGCACCCGGTAAGGTTTGCGCCCCGGGTTTTTCGAGCGGCGAACCGGCGTACCGTGCTTCAGCGCCATTGCCGCAAACCACAGGTCATCGGCTTTCGGGGCAAGCTGCCGGAACCGGTCCACGTCAGTGGTCTCGGCGGGCAACGCGCCCGGCGGGTACACCACACCGCTGTAACCCAGCATCAGATTGTTTTCGTTCACGGTACCCGGTCGCGCGTCATGCCACTGCCGATAGGGTTTCAATGCCCCGGCAGCGTAATGCCAGATCCGGCGACAGACATGGGCGACAATCGCCTCCGGGTGCGCTTCGTGGTCACCCCACAACCGGCTCAGCCAATCGCGGGGGTAGAGAATGTCATCGTCCGCCGTAACATGCACCCGGTCCGGCTCTTCCTGCAGTGCATAGACCAGTTTGGTATGCGGCCCGACATCGGGGCGAAACCGTATTCTGAAACGCTCGTTCTGCAAGCGCTCGAGCGACGCCGGCAACCGGTTCTCCAGATTTTCCCCCAGCCAGAGGGTAATGCTCTCCGGGCCGGGGTCCAGCAGCAACAGGCTGCGCACGGCAATGGCGCAGTAGCGCAGCCGCGGGCCAATACTGGTCAGCGTGACATTCACGGGCAGTACAGTAGCGGGTCGCTGTGCCAGCCGATCATGGCCGGCCAACAGCAGGTTCAGACTGTGCCAGATTGCCGGGGGGTATTTGCTCGCTTTCATGCCGATTCCAACCGGCAGTACCCGGCCAGCCGACCCTGGTTGACCATGCCCTGATAAACCGCCAGCTCATCGGTGGTATCCACCTCCAGCCACCCGTTGTCCACCATACAGGCCTGAACGGGCATACCGGAATCAATCAGGTGCTGGATGAAGCTGGTCATGTACAGGTTGTCCTTGTCCTTGCCGTCGTAAGGGCCTGTCGGGTCGAGTGCATCCCAGGCTTCAATGAACCGGCTCACGGTATCGCCCCGCACTTTGAACAGGCCCATGTACTGTCCCTGAACATCGTCGTAGCCAGTCGGTTTCTTGCCCAGTTCGGTCACACGCTGCTCTGCCGTCATGCGGAAGGTCTCAGCGTCGTCAAGCGGCTCATCCATGCGCAACTTCCACAGCCGCTGCCATTCCCGGTCAGCGGCCAGCGCGATCGGTGCATCGCACTCAAGTACCGCTTCCAGCACGCGGGGTTCATAGACAATGTCGGCATAGCTGATCAGCAGATCCTCCCCCGGCACCATAGCCTCACGGGCACAGAACAGGGTGTGCACCATGTTGGTCTCGGCGTAGCGCGGGTTCAGGCGGACCGACGCCCCTTTCGTATCCAGGCGGTCCGCGCGGTAACCCCCGACCACGGTGATCCGGTCGGTCACACCACAGGCAGCGAGCGACGCCAACTGATGATGCAACAGCGGTTGGCCCGCCAGTTCCACCATGCATTTCGGCTTGTCGTTTGTGTGTGGCCGCAGGCGTGTGCCCTGCCCCGCCGCGAGAATAATGGTGTTCATGAATCAGCTACCTGTGAAGCACGGGTTCAAAACAGCGTGAAACCATACTCAGTTTCAGGCTTAACGGTCAACGACGCCGCTCATATTTCCAGGATTCAACTGTGATCCAGCCGGCGAAACCATCGCCGCACAGTGGCCCACGGCCCCGCTTCATGGCATCATCAGCCGCTGTGCTCAATCGGGAAAAAACCAGAGCGCAAGACAGCCCCCGGCAAAGGAAACGCAGACTGTGATGACCAGCACAAGCCACCCGGATACTACCTCGAAAACCCCGCTCAGTGACTGGCTGGTCACGGCAGCGGTTGTTGTGTTCGTGCTACTGCAGCCGTTCGAAGAGGCCATACACCTGCCGGTCATTGTTCTTCTGGGCGCGACCATTACGCTGCTGATAAAACGTCGTTTCGAATGGACGGCCTTATCCCGGGAGTACCTGCTGGTACTGGCCCTGCTGATTATTCCGGTTGCCATCGCCATGATCGGAGCCGTTTACCCCGGGCGCACGTCACAGACGGTATTCCGCTGGGCGCTCTACTGCATCGCCGGCCTGTACGTGCTGCATCGCTTCCGGGAAGGGTACGACGCCAAACCACTGGTTATCGCAATTTCCATAATTCTGGCATTGGTCTGTGCCGACGCGCTCGTACAGTATTTCAGGGGCGTGAACCTTTTAGGCTTCCGAGCCAGGCCCGACCGAATTGACGGTATTTTCAATGGACAGTTGATCCTCGGCAACTCGGTGGCCCACTGGTCACCCTTCGCCATAGAGGCGATTCGCCGCTTTGTGCAGGGCAAACCGGGCCGGTACTGGGCCTGGCTGCTCGTGCTGCCCATTGCAGCGGTCTGTTTTGTCAGCGGCAACCGCTCGTCCTGGGTGGTGTTACTGGTACTGTTGAGTATCTATGCCGTCTACCTGCTCTACAGCCGCCAGGTGAAATGGTGGGCGATTGTCGGTGGTGCCGCTGTGGGGCTGGCTGCTCTGTTGTCACTGGCACAGGTCTCAGAGCCATTCGCCCAGCGGTTTGAAACCACGCTCGGACTCTTCTCCGGAGACTATGAAACCATCAATGATGCCACGGCCAATCGGATGGAGGTGTACAAGACCGCCTGGGCGATTGTGAAGGAAAACCCGATCAACGGGGTTGGCTGGCGTGGCTTCCGCCAGGCCTCCGAGGAAGTCGGCCGCTCCATGGCCGGCATAGGCCACGCACACCTGTACGGGCTGGATGTGCTGCTGGTTACCGGGATTATCGGGTTTATTCCCTACCTGTTGGTGGTCTTTTTCGTGGCGCGCCTGTGCTGGCGAGCCGGTAAACAAAAAGACCACACCGGATTCATGCTGGCCGTGGGCGCGTTCCTCCTGGTGATGCCGATCAACACCCACTACAGCTTCTACGACTACCACCCGGCCGGCATGATGTGGGTGTTCCTAATGCTGGCCTACGGGGCTGCAAACCGGCGGTCACTGACATCTGCGCACTAGACACGGCCGAACAGGTGCTTCATCAGTGCAATATCCTGAGGCACATAGGGCGCCGCTTCGCGCTCCGGGTGCCACAGGATGCCGATCCAGGGCAAGTCGCGGTGCACGAACGCTTCAATGGTGCCGTCTTCCGCTGTGGCTGCAACCTGCAGCGATTGAGCCAGTTGCCCCGGCCCGATACCGGCATTGTGAAAACTGTTGACCCGATCCAGTCCGGCCAGTGCCGGCACTGACTCGTTGACAGCCACGGCATGATAACGGGCCACGTGGCCCTCAACCCGGCACAAATGGCCGCCTGATTCCAGGTTCATGAACTGCGCGCCCCGGCAGACACCGAGCGCCGGCAGCCCGTTCTTCCGCGCGTATTCCAGTAAAGCCCGTTCCGTGGCATCGCGTTCCGGGGCCACCCCGGTGGCACCCGGGGTACCGGCCGGGTCATTGCCGCCACTCAGCAGAATCCCCTCGGGCTTCACGGCAGCGAGCCACGCGCCGATACTGTCCGGCGAATTCGGGGCCGGCATGGCGACACACCCTATCGACGCCAGCAGTGGGTACCAGGCCTGGTCCAGTGCGTCACGCCGCTCGCCGTAGTCCGCAATTACATCAACCCGTTGTGACAGCGCAATACGCATCAGTGCACCACTTGAACGCGTCGGTTGCCGGCATCCAGTTCCAGCACCGACGCATGTCGCCATTGGGCAAACCGGGCTTCGCCCACACCGATGGCCGCCGGCAGGCCGAACTCCGCCGCGCGTATGGCCATGTGGGAATTGGCGCCACCATAGAGGGTAATCAGGCCGGCGATACCCTGACCGAACAGCCAGTCATACCCGGGATCGGCCTGCGGAATCAGCGCGATCATGCCGTCCAGATTCGGCCGGGCACCCGCCGGCTGCTGCTCCAGGTCAATGCAGTCTGCCACCACGCGCCCCGACCCCACAAAGTTGGGGTGGCTGGCCGCATACTGGAACGCACTGAAGTCTGCGGACCGGCGTAACAAGGCCGGCAACTCCACGCGGCGCGCCAGCTCCCGCGCGTTGCGCCCCTGCTCGGCAAGTGCACGCAGTCGCTCTGCACTCGCGTCCGTCGATTCCATCGGGTTGGCCGGGATCAGATGGAACAACGGGATATTGGCCAGGTCGTCGCGGCTGAGCCCGCGCTGCTGGCCGAACGCAGCCAGATCATCCAATGCCGCTGACAGGTGCCGTGTAAAGACAAATTTCGCGTACTCGCGCCCTTCAATGGCGGTGCGCAGAAAATCATCCAGCGCCTCGGGTGTCACCGGCAGCCCCTGCTCTGTGAGCGCCGTTGCCATCGCCGGCACAGCAGCCAGCCACTGCTCCGCCCGCGCGCGTGACACGGCCTGTGCCTCAGAATTGGCTTCCCGTGCTTTGGCGAGTATCGGGCGCAGGTAACGGTCCGGGTCGTCCGCATAGCAGGCGGAGGTAATATCATAGGTGCCGGGTCGCAGATGGCCGTAACGTGCCTTGAAGGCACTCTCTGACAGCTCTCCGGTATGTACCGCGGCCGCGTCTGCAGTGAGCTGATGCGATACCGTCTGAACACCGGCCATGAAGGCTTCATGGTCGGAGCGCGAGATCACGCCCGATGCCTGCGCCGAGCGCAGCAGGGTCACCGCCACAAATGCGCTTCGCGCCAAGTGGGCAAAAGGCAGGGTGCCATAGCGGCGGGCCTCTTCGAGCAGCCGGCGGGGGCGCTCGTCATGTGGCAGGTCACTGTCCAGCAGCGCGCTCAGGCGCTGTTCTGCCTGTCGAATCATCCCCCAGTCACCGGGGGTACGCTCAATGGCATGGCGGGTCACGGCCTGCAGACCTTCTCTCAATGTCGAGATTTCCTCCTGTGTAAACCCGCCTTCATCATGCAGGCGGGCCGACCAGTGCGAAAAATCGAGGCTGTCGCAGGTTGGCACCACATCGAATTCAACCTTGTCATGCAGCTCGGGGTGACGGTCGAGCCAGTCCAGATAAAAATCCACTAACCGGCCGGCAAGCTTGTCCGGCACGGAGGCCGGGATCAGCGAATTAAAGCTGGCGCGCACGTCCACGTATGGATGCCCGGCGAACTCCGTAAGCAACGGCTGTGGGCGCACGTCACGGTAACCATACTCCGCACGCTGCGTGGCCCAGGTATCGTCCATGATCAAGTACCGATAGAGGCTGGTCGCCAGTCGCCCGGGCCGGGTGCCGATGATCTCGGCCGGGTTCCAGTCGGGCATGACGCCGAACAGCGCGCGGTTTCCCAGGGTAAACGGGCCAGGCGCCTGAAAGCGCTCGAAATCCTGCCGCGCCTGCGCCAACGCGTGGCGAGCGAGTTCGCCATCGACCGGGTCATGTGACACCGCAATCGGCCGCACCTGCAGGATGTGTACGGTACCGGCGTCGCTGATGGCAAATTCAATATCGAGCGCATCGTGATCGAGCAGTTGCTCAATTTCCCGCAGCGCCGGCACTACAGCGGCCGCCGTCGGGCCCATGTGGTCGGCGGCGCCGGGGTCATCGCGCCATATCAGCACTGTCTGGTGATCGCGGCTGGACCCGCTGGTGATGGACTCCGTGCTGGCCGAGACCTCATAGTTGATGACGTAATAGGGTCCGCCGTTGTCCAGCGTTCGCGTAAACGCGACACCGCTGGCGACCACACCCTCAACCATCGGCTGCACCAGCACCTGGTGGTCCGGATCATCATCCGGATACGACTGCACCACGCGCTCAATGGCATGGCCGATCACCGCGCGATCACTGCCATCGACACCGAGCACGCTGGCATAGGCACCGGCGTTGGCGGACGCGAAGCCATCTTCACTCAGGGCACTGCTGCGCACCACGAGACTTGAGCCGGGCAGTGCACTCTGGATGCCGGCAAGAATATCCGGTGGTGCATCTTTCCATTGCGCCACCGTAAAACTGTACTGATCCTCGATCCGACTTCGACGCACCAGGGGCCGCAGGCGGCGCAGCGTCTGCGCCTTGGTGCCCAGTACAAAATGGGTCAGGTCCGCGGGTTCGTTGAGTTCGGCCCAGTCACCATCAACATCCACGGCGTTGATGCCGAAGCCACGCACCCGAAGTACTTCCAGCAACTGCGACAGATTCCCCGTACGCACCGACGCCGGCAGCGCATCGGCATGCCGGCTCAGCCAGTCAATCACAACCGGTGACAACCGCACCAGACCCACAAACTCGGCATCGGCCAGGTCGGCATGGATATCGCGGCCGAGGCGTGTCACTGAACGGCGCTCTGCCCCGTGCAGGTTCACTTTCTCGCAGCGCGCCAGATCCTGCTCGGTGCGGTCGGCGAATCGGCGGCGCCAGCGGGTATCCACCAACACCGCGATATCACCCTCTGCCGCCATCAAGTGCGACACGGCAGACTGCCGATAGAGCACGTCCGCATAGGTCACCAGGTGCGAACGTCCCGCGGCCAGCGGGACCGACAGAAGCGACGATGCCGCACTGCTCTGCTCCCAGTCCGGGTTGAACCGGTAGTTCAGGCCCGGGTACTGCGCCTGGATGGCCTCCGCCTGGTAACCGGCCACAAAGACCACGTCCGGGTCGACAACGGCGGTTGCCCGCAACAGCCAGTCGAGTACACGGCTCCGGCCGGTGGCACTCTGCAGCACGCTGTGCGTGTCGCCACGGAAGGGGCGCCCGGCGCCCAGAATAATCAGGGGAGGTTTAGCCACGTTGCTCCATACTCGGGGTCCGATGAGTCAGGGCTCACTATCATATCGGTTGTCGCTCCGGCCACCAAGCCTGCCGGGTCGTTGGTGTCAGAGCATGGCTGGTGTTGTGAGGTCAGCGCAGCAGCTCGTGCACCACCGCTGCGGTGCGGCGGCAGTTGTCTTCATCCCGGTACTGAAAAAACAGGTTGCACACCTGCTCGCGGCGATCGGCCCAGTCGGGTGCGCCCGCTGCCGCGTCAGCCAACGCCGTTGTCAGTTCCGTGGCAGTCGCCACTTTCGGGCCCGGGGTGATCAGGTCATAAGGGTACGCCAGCCCCCGGTGGCCGTCGTAATCGTCGATATCGAACGGTATGAAGATGCAGGGCATGCTGAATGGCAACAGGTCAAGGTATATAGACGAGTAGTCCGTAACAACCGCATCAACCTGCGGCAGTAACCGGACCGTATCGGGGTATGCGTTCACCGTGGCATCGGTGAACACGTCCGGCCAGCGCTCGGCCAGCGCATCGACATGCGCCAGAGACACCCGGTCGTTGGGGTGCGGGCGCAGCATCAATCGCAGGTAATGCCGGCGGCAAAATGCCGCAAAGTCGGCTTCGTGCCATTCAGGAAACGGGAAGAACAGTGACTGGCCCCGCGCTGTGGGCGTATCACGATAGGTGGGCGCATAGAGCACCTGCACGGGTGAGTTCGCCGGCCTGGACGGCCGGTGGGTCATGGCATGGTTCACTGCGTCCTGACGGGGAAGACCGGTGACAACCACCCGGTCGGCCCGGACACCCATATAAGCGGCCGTGTGGTAACGGTCGATTTCCGAGCTGGCAATGACCCGATCGAAATGCCGGGCTTCCCGGCGCCAGTATCGACGTTTCTGTCGCTCGGTCATCGAGGTGTCTGTCACATAGGCGCTCTTCACCATGATAGCGTGCCACAGCATTACGTGCCGTGCCCGGCACAGCCCGTAGCGAAGCCGATCAAAATCGTTCACGCCATGCGACAAGACTGCCACACGGGCGCGCAGTGCTACCCACGCACCCTGCCATGTATCCCGGCGCACATATGTGCCCTTCAGGTCGGTTTGCGGGGGTTCACCCGTGTACAGCCAGACAACCAAGTGAGATCCATCCCGGGTCATCCATTCAAACAGGGCGCGTGCATTATCGGAGAAACGACCGCGGTTCTGCGAAAACACCACCAGGTTTGGATCCTTGGGTACCAAAACACCCATCAACCAGAGCAGCGGTTTCCAAAGATTACGCAAAATCTTCACAACACCCTAGCCCTACAAATCGTCTGAATTGTGTGCGACACCCGACAATGCCGGGTACTGCTCTATCAGTGACGACCACTGACTGCGGTTTCGGTCCTCTCTCACATTGCTCTTCAGCAACGCCACCGATTGAGAGCGCAGCATGGTAATAGGCTTGTCCCCCGGGTCAGTGGCCAGCCGGCTCTCTGTGCCTTCCAGCCAGCTCATGGCCTTGAACCACAGGTCGTCGGCGGTAGGTGTCAGCGCGAGATACTGTTCGGCGTCGGTGACATCGGCATGCAGACACCTGGGCGGGTAAAGCACGCCACCATAACCGGTGGGCATGTAATTCCCGGCTGTTGAGCCGGGGTCGGTGGCATACGTCCATTGTTTGTAGGGCAGCAACTCGCCCTGCGCATCTGTGCGGATCTGCCGCACCCGGTTACCGATGACATCGTTGGGAAACTCCTGATGATCAGCTACCAGATTTTCCAGCCAGTCCGGTGCGTACAGGCTGTCATCGTCGCAGGTCACGATGTTTTTTCCCGGAAAAGCTTCGAGGCTGTGCACCAGTTTGCGGTGTGAGCAATTCAGCGGTGAGTAACGGATCTCGAAACGCTCAATCCGCCGTTCCAGATTTGCTAATCGGCGTGGCAACGACCCTTTCAGTTCGTCGTTCAACCAGAGCACAATTTTTTCCGGCTGAACAGTTCCCTGAAGGACGCTGAGTACCGTCAATGGCACCACAGACAACCGGCTGGGAATTGAGGTCAGAGAAACAATGACCTCTGCCTCCGGAGGGCGAGGGTCACGTGGCACACCACGCCACCGTACCTGCCACTCGCGCCAGAGCGCCCCGGGGATTTCTTTGACTTTCATTCAGTGTCTCTATTGAACTGTTTAGAATTCATTGTCGGCGCCGGCAAGCCGGCTTCGGCCTACATCACCCTGCCGTCGTAACCTGTTGGCCGTAGCTGCCCTGGCAGCGCCCTGTGCCGGCAAGCCGGCTTCGGCCTACAGGGATTATCAGCCTGAATCGCTCGTCCGGATGCCATTCTCCGCCCAATACCGCTTCGACCGTTTCACCTCATCCCGAATCGCCCGGTTCTTCGCCCAGATCTCCGGTTTCGCATACCCGCGTGCATGATCCAGATGCAAGCAGACCGCATGATACCGAATCTGCTTCGAGCGATGCCCATAGTGCCAGAGCCGTTCGCCGAGTTCCCGGTCGAGACCTCCGTATTGCATGTCTTCGTTAAAGCCATTGACGGCTTTGAGGTCTGCCGTCCAGGTGGAGCTGTTCATGCCGTTCCAGGTCGCTCGGGTCGGGGTGATTGTGTTCAACAGCTTTGCACGGAAGGGGCTGTGAGTCAGTTTCCACAGTTTGTGGGAGCGGGGCTGGCCTTTTTGCCGCAACCACGCGGCATCGAAAGCACGCTGCGTCCGAATATCGTCGTCGGTGATGCCTTCGGACACCGGCATGGTCAGCTTGAGGTAGCCCCCGCTGAGAAAGGTACCCGGCGCAGCGAGCCGGCGGTGAGTGGCAATGAAGTCCTTCCGGGGAATACAGTCACCATCGGTGAAGATCAGGTAATCACACTCGGTTTCGGCGATGGCCTTGTTGAGAATGGTGCACTTACGGAAACCATTGTCTTCATGCCAGACATGGTCGATGGTAAGCCCGAGAGACTCGCGATTCGCGTCGATCTGTTCGCGCGTTTCCTCGCCGGAGCCATCATCGGCAATGATCACCCGGAAATCGGTGTCAGTCTGCTGCGCATACCCCACCAGCACCTTGTGCAGCCACACGGGCGAGTTGTAGGTGGTGATGACCACGCCGATGTTGCGGGGCTGGGGCATGCGTTTACCGACAAAAAGAACGTTTGACGATTCTACACAATGCGCACACAAGCCGAAACGTTGGCTAAAGTTGAAACGGGTTCTGTTGGTGAGAAGCGTCGTTCTGCAGGGTGTCCATCGCTCGCATTGCCGTCTCTGACACGATACTGACCAGATAACGCCAAAACCCATCCTGTCTTACTGTCTGGTCAAGCCGTTCCTGCGGAATAAACCGGGCCATCTCATAGATGAACTCTGCTTGTTGCTGCCTGTCACCCGTGAGCGAAGCCAAGCGCTCAGTTGCGCTCCTGATATAGTCTTCCTTTGAGAACCCATGATCCCGCAACTTCAATTCGATCAACTCGTAGGCCGGCTCGATACCACCCTGGGACAACCAGGCGATATCCCACAGGTCGCGATATTTCAGCCGGCCCGGACGCATGGCAAATGCCACCAGTTTGTCTGCGAATATTTCCTCGCGGGTCTGAGCATTAATGATCAGCGATTCTGTGCCGAGGTTAATTCCGTAGTGGTTTCGAAGTGTTCTGGGTACGACCTGATAGCTCGGAACTGCGCAGATATCCAGGTGGATTCTCTGCGCAGGCTTGTCAGGGCGTTGCGGTTGCGTGTTTACGCTGAGTTTCCAGGTGTCGACGTTGCCCTGTTTCTGGGCCCTAGGTTCCGTCACCGTGATTGGCACTTCATACTTTTCCTGCAAGCGCGCCTCGAGTGCTCCCTTCAGCGTATCCAGTTCGGCTTTTTTGAAATCAGCTCCGCCTGTGAAGTCCAGATCCTCACTCAGACGGTTGGAACCGTAACAGGCGCGGAGACAGGTTCCGCCGATAAACGTGAGTTTCTGGAGCAGTTGTGCATGATTGAGTTCGCGTAGGATATCGTGGTGCAGGATTTCCTTTTCCACCACTGGGCGCAGTACCGCCAACTCGCCTTGCGTACGAACGGCTTCATCAACCAACTTATCAAACAATGCCATGGTCAGACTCCTGCACCAGGTCAATTGTCGGCCGGTTGAATCGACGCATGTCTGACAGCGCAAGCCGAACAGACGCGCGGAAAAGGTGACAGGCCGAATCGTAGCTCAGTTCATCACTGATTGCCGACATCGGGCGCTCCGTATGAACAAACTCAATGGTACCAAAACGGCCGCAGCTGATTTGAGCTGAACGGCCTGTGCTCACGACCGTAATCCAGGCCATGGGTACCTGAGAGATCAGGCCGGAGTCACTGAGCACAGTTTCCAGGCTGATATAATTGAAATGCCGGGCACGCAGTAGCGCCGCCGCATGAAACAGTATCAACCCGGTATCGTCCGGGGTGCCCGGATATTGATAGATTCCCTGACAAACCCGTTCCAACAGGCCTCGCTTCTCTGCCCGGTGGATAACGGCGCGGTATGCGCCCGGGCTGAGGTCAGGAAACAGTGCACGAAAGGTCATCGTTGTGTACAACCGCCCAGCTTCGGGTGAGTGTGGGGTAAGTAACCACTGCTCCAGGCGTTGTATGGGTTGCATTGGCTTACTCCGCGCTTTGTTACTAATAGTGTAATTAAACGCGGAGTGAATTCAACTATAAGCGAATCGCAGCGTTTCGCAGCTCCTTCAAATCATCGCGTGTAGGAGCTGCCGGAGGCTGCGATCAGGGGACATTAAGGCCGGCGGCGGAGCCGTTGTTGCACCCAACCGATCAGCAGGCCGGCCAGCCCAGCCAGAATGACCAGAGCAATAACGCGATAAAGATCCAGCCGGGTCACCAACTGCGGCGACTCCACCTGAAACCCGTCGGCCTGCACGGTGATCACTTCCGAGCCACTGCTCACCACCCGGTTGCCCAGGGTTTCATGCAACCGGCCTACCACGGCGGTGTAATCTCTCAGGGTAGCCAGAATAGTCGGCAGGTCGGTGTTGATGCGCTCGGCGAACTGCTGACGCACCCTGTCGTCCGGGTTCTGTTCTGCTTCTTCGATGGCCGAGAGAATATTGTCAATTTCGTCGCGCCGGCGCTGAATTGTCAGCAGGCGCTGTTCGGCCTCGAGCACGCGCTGTGACAGCTCGCGGCGGTAGGCTTCCACCCCGCCCTCTTCCGAAAGCTCGATCAACCGATCCAGAAACCCGTCACCTAATTGAGGTGAAATACCAGTCCCGGCACCGGCACCAATACTGTTGGCGGCCTCAATGCTGCGCACAGATGTTAGCACCTCGCGGGTGGCAGCCACCCGACCCTGAGCCTGTTCGGCATCGAGATTCAATTCAGCAAGGCGACGCCGGTAGAACAATTGCACGGCGGCCGGGTTTTCAGTGAGGCCCAGTTCACGCACCGGGTCAATCAGTCGACGGAGGTCGTATTGCGCGAGATCGGCAAAGGCTTTGTCGAGGTCTTCCAGCGTGAAGCCGGTTTCAGGGTCCTGCACGCTGGCCGCATTCGGCTGGCGCTGCAGGGCGGCGATGTTCCCGCGAACGCGATTGATGTTTTCAAGCAGGAGCTCGATGGCAATCAGGTAGTCCAGGTTCTCGAACCGGGTGTCATCGAACAGCCGGGGGGAGTAAATGGGGACATCCAGTTGCAGTACCCCCAGCTCACCGGTGACACGCTCAGCCCAGGTGTTGCCTATATCCGCCAGCATGGCTTCCGCCCTGTTGGGAGCCAGCTGAGCCCCCATTGGCAACGTGAGGTAGATCCGAGCCACACCACGCTGGTTCTGCGTCAGTGCGCGTTCAAAGGCTTCCTGCAGATCGGCGATTTCAGACGCCGACCGGTCTCCCGTTGCCAACCGCTGCCGGAATTCTGCGATGATATCGAAATAACCCGGTGCCATGGGCTCTATGGAGATCGACCGGCTCAGCCTGTCCGGGCTGATACCCTCAGAACCGAGGTCATGCTGCTGGTGCACCCGGTTGAGTACCGTCGGGCTGATCAGGTTGCTGAGAATGAACGGTGAGCCATCGGGAAACTGGCCGTCGGTGATGCCGTCGAATTCAAAGCTGAAAGTCTGGCTGTACCGAACCTGGTCGGGATAATCCGATTGGGTGGCGAGCAGCCAGAACGCGTACCCGCCGATTGAGAGCACAACAAAGGCCAGTACCCAGTAGCGGGTACGCCACAGGTTTTTCAGAAGAGACAGTGGCTCAGCGTCATTCGACACCTGTGCCACCGGGTGGTTGAACGTGTGATCCGACATCCAGGTCTCCGGCGCTTAAGTAGCCCGGCCACACATCAACTGTGCCTGTCCCTGAAATCGGCAGCGAATGCCGACCGCACAGTGATACCGCAGTGACCATTGATCAGTGTTTTAATTCAACCCAACTGTAGATCAGGTTTTGCTTTAAAACAATAATCAGATCAGCCCTGCGCGGATCTTTTTCTCAGCATGTCGTAGACCAGGCTGCCGAAAAGACTCACAAAGCCGGTCAGCACCATCAGAGCGACAAAAATCAGGATGTCACGACGCTCAAACGGCTCAACACTGGTGACACTGAACGACCCGCCCTGAGGGATTACGATTTCGCTGATACTGCCCGACGCCTGGCGTCCCAGTTGCTGGTGCAGGCGACCGATGATTTCGGTGTAATTGCTCAGAGTATTGAGAATACGCGGCAGTGAGTTCTGTACCTCTTCCGCATAGCTGGCACGCAGTTCATCCTCTGCGTTGTTCACATTGCCTTCAATGGCATCCAGCGTCAGCTGGATTTCCTCAATACGGCGCTCGGTTTCCAGCGCCTGCGTGCGGAACTGCAGTACCTGCTCGGTGAGCGCCTGGCGGAACTCCTGTGCTCCACCCTGACGGGAGATTTCAATCAACCGGTCCAGGAAGGCATCACCCAGCTGGGGTGACACCGGGTTCCCTTCCACCAGAGAGCCGGTGCTACCGCCCTCGTTGCTCTGTGAGTACGCCATCATGATGTCACGGGTAACGCGGGCCCGTTCTTCCTGGTAGCGCTGTTCCAGACGCAGGTCCTGCAACTGGCGGTTGTAGAACAGGCGCACCACATCGGCGTTACGGGTAAGGCCCAGTTCCTGCACAGGGTCAATCAGCTGGCGCAGATCGTATTCGGCAACATCACGAATGGCTTTATCCAGGTCTTCCAGGTTGAATCCGCTCTGCTCGTCGACCACATTGGCGGCATTGGGCTGTTCTTTCAGGGCTTCGACGTTGCCCTGGATGAGTTCAATATTGTCAAGCAGCAGCTCAATGCCGATCAGGTAATCCAGTTCTTCGAACCGGGATTCATCAAATATCCGCGCCGAATAAATCGGCAGGTTGAGCCGCAGCACGCCGCGTTCTTCGATCGCGCGCTGCGCCCAGGTGTCGGCAATATTCAGTAAGACATCCTGCGCAATGTGAGCCGGCAGGTCATTATCGACCGGCAGTTGCAGGTTCAGCCGCACCGAGCCACTCTGCGCCACGCTCATTTCACGCTGCATGGCGTTCTGCAGATCCGATATTTCGCTGGCCGACAGGTCGTCGTTGTTCAGGCGCTGCTGGTAACGCGCGCGAATCAGGAAATATTCCGGCGAATACGGCTCAATGGACAGCGCCCGGCGAAAATCGTCCAGTGTCAGCCCGTATTCCGACAACTGGTTGTCGCGATACACCCGGTTGACCACCGACGGGCCTATGATGTCGCTCATGACAAAGGGCGAGCCATCGGGGAACTGGCCATCGGACAGGCCTTCAAAGGTCAGGTCAAATACCTGTGAGTAACGAGTTGTCTGGGCGCTGGTCAGAAACTGAGCCGCCATGAAGGCAATATAGAGCGCCGCTACCACCACCAGGGCAATAATGACCCGCCATTTGGTGTTCCAGATGTTGGCGATCAGCTCGCCGAGGTCGATTTCATCATTGGCATAATATTCACGATTGGACGGCGGCAACTGGTTTTGCGACATCGGACAACAGACTCCCTGACAAGTGCCGCTATGGTATCGGAGTTACAGAGGCAGGCCAAGCGCCGCGGGCCACGGCGCCGGCAATAGCGCGGCACAGCATCCTGTAGGCCGAAGCTGCCTTGGCAGCGCCCGGAGGTGGCGCCGGCAAGTGCGCCGGCAAGCCGGCTACGGCCTACATGTCCTACATTGCCTCGGCACCGAACCCTGTAGACCACGAACTTGCTCACGCATCAGAATTCGGTGTAATATCATCCATTAGGTGGACGATATTACACTATATAGTGGCCAATGTTAAACCGAACGATCCAATCTCACCTTCTCGACGCGCTCTCGGATACGCCGGTGGTGCTTCTTAATGGGGCACGTCAGACGGGGAAAAGTACGCTTGTTCAGGCTATCAATACCGGGGCCACCTATATCACGTTGGACGATCCCGGGGCACTTGCCGCCGTAACGCAGGACCCCGCCGGTTTCATTGCCGCGCAGAACGGCCATATTATTCTGGATGAAATCCAGCGTGCACCGGGCATTTTTCCTCTGATCAAACAGGCGGTCGACAGGCACCGAAGCCCCGGTCAATTTCTGCTCACGGGTTCGGCCAATGTTTTGCTTCTGCCCGACCTGGCAGATTCACTGGCCGGGCGTATGGAAGTGCTGCCGCTCTGGCCGCTTTCCCAGTCGGAGCTCGAGCGGACACCCGGTGGATTTATCGACCGATTATTCGATACGGACATCAACTGGCCGGTTGTTCCAGAAAGTGATACGCCCAACACCCTTTATCAACGCGCCTTTACCGGTGGATTTCCGGAAATGACGCAACGCCGGCGTCCGCAGCGTCAGCGGGCCTGGCTCGAAAATTATCTGACCACCATTCTCTACCGTGATGTGCGTGACCTCGCACAGATCGAACGGTTGACCGAACTGCCCAATCTACTGCGTGTGCTCGCCGCCCGCAGTGGTACTTTGCTTAACCTGGCAGAACTGTCACGCTCCGTCGGGCTTACTCAGACCACGCTCAAGCGCTACATGACCCTACTGGAAACGCTGTTTCTAGTCGCCCGGATTCCGGCCTGGCATTCCAATCGGGGCAAACGCCTGCAGAAGTCACCGAAAATCATACTGTGCGACACCGGGTTGCTGGCGTGGCTGTTGGATATGGACGCGATGTTCGATCCCAAATCCGGTGGCCTTCCCGGCCCTCTCACAGAAACCTTCGTGCTGACCGAATTGAAAAAACTGATCAGCTGGTCGGAAACGCAACCCCGCCTCATGCACTACCGGACCTCCACAGGCTTTGAAGTTGATGCCGTGCTGGAGAATCGCCGCGGGCAGATTGTTGGCATGGAGATCAAATCTACGGCAACGTTGAATACGGGTCACCTCAAAGGGCTGAAGCACCTCAAAGAGGCGGCAGGGCCAGATTTTCTTCGTGGCGTAGTGCTGTATGGCGGAAACGAGGTCGTGCGGTTTGCGCCGGATCTGACGGCCGTGCCCATCAGCATGCTGTGGCATCTGTAAAGTACTGTGGTAGTCGCGCCCTGCGCGGACAAGTGCGCGGCCAAGACCGCTACGGCCTACACTACCGAGGCGCCATACCCTTGTAGGCAGAAGCTGCCTTGGCAGCGCCAGGGGGTGGTGCGCCGGCAAACCGGCTACGGCCTACACTGCCTACACGGCCTACGATGCAACGGGACGGTACACAGCCTGCAAGCAGAGGCTATTTTTCATAAACCACGCGCCCTACCCGATCTATGTGCTCGATGAAACCTGGGTTCTCAATGTGATGTCTGAGAACCAGATCCAGGCTGTAGGGGAAAACCCGTTCTTCGAGATCGGAGGCTAGAGCCAGGTAATCGGCAAAAGCCAATTCCGGCGCCTCAAGGCACAGGTCAATATCCGAGTTTGACCGCTGAGTACCTTTAGCACGAGAGCCAAATAGCAGAACCCGTCGTACCGCTGGATAGCGACGGAGAACTTGATCAAGCTGCTCTACAACAACAGGTGGCAAGCCGGCAATTGCTTCAGTTTCAGTCACGAAGCTGCTCCAGGCGTTCAAGTAGCGCTTTCAGCATACGGTGATAGTGGGTCAGAATCTGCTCTGAGATCAGGCGTGCTGTTTCACGGTTGTACGTATGGGACGTCAGAGTACGACTTTTGATCATTGCCATCCACTGTTCACCGTCTTGAATCAGGCCTCGTTCAAATGCCAGGCGTAGCGCATCACGGCTGCCCTGGATATCGGCCTCACCCTGATTCAGGTAAAAATCTTTCACCGTGTTCCAGGCCAATTCGTAGGTGTATTCAAACGCCTGGATCAGGCCTTGTTCTTCGAGCTTGGACAAGGTCCGGATCTCGCTCAACGCCACCGCCTCGTCCAGCTCATTGAACGCGGCCCGGAAGTTCTGCAAACGTTGGTGCCAGCGAATATCCAATGGTTCTGACATCAGTACCTCCCGAGGTCAGGCTGAGTGGCGACAACGCGGCTCAAGATTACCCTATTCAGCATGACCGCGGCCGGTATAGACCGTTCAATGATCGTTCAGACTGTCGACTTGAGACAATCAAACGTCATGGTAACCGACTCTGAGTGATTCTGACATTGCCAGGTTTGGGGCCGGCAGATGCGCCGGCAAGCCGGCTACGGCCTACAATTACCGCGGCGCCGGGGGCTGGCTAACTCTTGCTCGGCTTTGCGACGTCCAGAACCTTGTCCAACAAAAGATGGACCTCTTCCACGCCACATTTGCGAGCCAACACAAGCAGGAAAACGAGCTCCATAATTCCGATAACCAAAGGACCTGTCCAGTTACCGAAATCCCGCAGAAATATCACATTCAGCAAAACGACAGTGATCAATACGAACAGAAAACGCTCTTCCATGCGTGCGTCCTGCTCGCCAACCAATTTGGCTTCCAACTGCTCGACCACCTGATCCGACTTACTGAAGTCGCTTTTTCCGGCATTCTGCAGTTGATCAAACTCGTCCGTCATGCGGTTGCCTGCTCTTCAGGCTCCGATGAGAATCGCTTTTTGTATTCTTCCTGGATATCACTCTGTGGAATAACGATATGTCTGTCTCCCGGACGGTAGTGTTTATACCAGGCGCTATCAGGCTCATGGACAATGGCCACAAGCTTGAAAGGATCCATTTCCGCAAGGTGCTCCACAGTGTCCTTGATCATCTGCAGCTCGTCGTCCTTCGCTTCTGAAGGGACACGACGAAATACATTACCCACCGGGCGCGAGCCAAATGCTGACACATGGCGATAGATCACTGGCAACACGGGGCCGTAATCCCATGCTTCAAAATGACCGTCTTCAATCAGTTTTTTCCCATTGTGACGCCCAGCATAAAGCATGTGCGCAATGTAAAGCACCTTTTGCAGCTGCAGATTCGACAGCGACCAACCTGAGTGCTCACATGCCAGTTTTGCTGCTTCAAGAGCTTTCATTACAACCCCCCTCAATTGCGTTTACCATGCGCCAGAAGCACAAAGAATCGCCTCGCTATTCACTATTGTAGACTACCACGGAATAAAACCGATTCACTTCACCCGAGGAATGAATCTCAGGTCGTTGACGACAACTTTCCATGGATTTCACCCTGTTCATTAATTAGAGCCAGCCGTCAACTGCTTGCGAATAGATCTCACGGTGCTTCATTGATAAAGGTGGAACTGACATCGCCCACGGACACCTTGGAGGTGCTGTTGGGATGATGCCCAGTGCGCGGCCAAGTGCGCCGGCAAGCCGGCCACGGCCTACATTACTCTGGCTACGTATCCTCAAACTGGCGCCGGCAAGCCGGCAAGCCGGCTACGGCCTACCTATGGCAGTGGAAAACTCCCCGTGTGCGGCTATCAGGTATGAAATCGAACCAGTTCGTTGAGCAGCGGTGTGGCCTGAATGGTTCTCTGCGCGTCCCACGGTTTGCTTTCTTCACCCTTGTACCGGTGGCACAGACCCAGAAACCAGAGAAACCGGTGCAGACATCGGGTACGGTAGCAGGCCCGAGCAGTATCCTCCTCGCTCCATACCGTTGGGTCGGCTTCCGGGGCTTCACGGAGCATGGCAGGAAATGCCTGAAGAAAGCCATCTGCCACAACAATTTCGTCAGATTTTGAACGTGCGAGCCGGCTCAGCAGGTACAGGCTGAATGCGAACGACTGCTGAATAATCCCAAAGTCGGGGTAACCGTCCTCGTAGGCCCAGTTGAATTCGCTGGCAGCCGTTTTGAATAATAGCCAGTAAAGGTCGCCAGCCTTGTTTTCCTCCAGCAGTGCCTTCCCCTGTCGGGTGAGTACAAACCGCTTGCGATACTTCCGGATAAGGCCAGCGAGTTCCGCCAGCAACCGAATCTTGTTCAGCTCCGGGAGTTCATTTTCAGACCGCACACGGCTCATGTGGCGCAGCCGGAAATCATCGCCAATATGTTCCCAGTACGCCAATGCAATGTCTCGGCACAACTGGCGTGGCAGGTTGCCGGTCTGGGTGTGTTTGGCACCTTCGTCTCCGATTCCGCGGAGTAACCTCCGCATGAGAAACATTGCGGGAATGGAGTCAGTTGGGCCGTCCGGTCGATGCCATTCAATCAAGTCCTGTGAATCAAACGGGAAATGAAGGAACCGATGCATCTGCTCCGCGGTCAGACCCTGAAAATCGTCAATTACCCGGTGGTTCTGCTGCGTCTGCCAGTTCGCGACAAAGGCTTTCAGGTCGTCTTCCGACTCAAAGCTACCATGCTCCTGCACCAGCGACTGCAGGCCTTGCAAGGCATCGGTTGCCGGGTTCAGACAACAATGTTTGTGTTTCTTGCCGCTGCCACAGGGGCACGGGTCATTCCGGCCGATCTTCGCCATGTTTTGCAAAATGCCTGATCAGTTGTCGCTCGGCTTCCTCCAGACCTTCCGGTGTGAAGCAAACGGATTTGGCTTTCCCGACAGGGTTTTCGATCAGGCCTTTTTCGTGCAGACGGTTCATTACGTCAAAATCAATGCCCTTCCAGGCCCTGCCGCCATCGTGAAGTGTCAGCCTCAGTACCGCCAGAACGGCGGCATCCACCTTTTCTTCGTCGAGTTCCATTGCTACGCTCCAGTTCCTCGGACAGTTTCGTTACAGTCAGTCTGTGGCTTTCACCGTAGCCGTTCAAGGGAATGGGATGCCGAGTGCGCGGCCAAGTGCGCCGGCAAGTGCGCGGCCAAGGCCGCTACGGCCTACATTACCTTGGCACCGAACTCTATAGGCAGAAGCTGCCTTGGCAGCGCCGGAGGGATGGCGCCGGCAAGCCGGCTACGGCCTACATTACCTTGGCACCTAACTCTGTAGGCAGAAGCTGCCTTGGCAGCGCCCCGGAGCAACGCGACGGGAGCCTTGGCGAGGTTCTGTGCGCGTGCAAGGACGCAGCCCACAGGTGGTCTCACCCCGTGGGCTTATTCAGGTCATAATCCTGAAACTCAACTCGAAGCGGAGCCAGGTCGTTTCTGATCGATGGGAAAGCGCTCAGCAAATAGTTCACGATCGCGTTCTGAGTATCGGCGAACTGCTTTGACACCTGCTTTGCGATTGCCAACGCTGCCACCAGATCATCAGCGCATTCCATATACTCGTGAACCAGTTGATTTCGAATCTGCCGCCTAGCCAACCAGTCCTCGGTGCTCGCAATTACACCCAGACGCTCGGCCCTACTCAGGTTTTCAATCTGGCTGGAGGTGGATTCTGCCAGGGCCTCCAGCCAGAGAGGTATCGCTCTTGCAGCGAGTGTATCCTGCAGTCGAGCAAAGCGAGAAACGAAGGCTTCCAACACAACGGCTTCGTCTGGATGATCATCCAGCGCGCTGACCCATTTCACATCAACGTTTCGATCGACAAACAACTGCCGCCAACTGTACGCCAGGTGATTGAATTCTCTGCGCGTCGTATCAAGCGTCGCCAGAAGCCTTGTTCTGTTGGTCGGCACACGATTCATACGCGTTGGGCCTGTTCCAGGATATGTTGATAAAACGGTGTTATCTGAGTCGTCGGGTCTTTGACCACCACATCAAATCGGCGTTCACCCAATGCCATCTGGAGCCGTGCGTTCAACCGCAATTTTTTGCGAAACTTGTCGTCAATCGGTTGTGCCGACACAATCAGTAGATCAATATCCCCGCCTTTGGCGAAGTCATCCAGACGAGAACCGAAGACGTGCACGATCACATCGTCACCAAACACCTGTGTAACCAACTCTTTGATAGTATGACGCTGTTGCAGAGTCAATCTCATAGCTTTGCTCCTCTCTGACAACAGTATAACGCATAGCGTGGTTTAGGCAGCCACGTGCCAGTGGCCTTGTAGGCCGTAGCTGCCTTGGCAGCGCCTATAAAAGCCGCCGTAGCCCGTCTCTCAACGATACGGTTGGCTGCCAACCAAGCACCTCCCGCGTTTCCTGCAGCGGCATCCAATACCCGAAATCATGCCCGGGCCGATCGTCGACAAACGTTATTAACTGCCTCGCTGGGTGCACCGGCCCAAACTGATGCTCGTCGGCCAGATCACAAAGGGTCTCGATGAGTTCCAGGTTGCTGACGGGCGCACCGAAACCGAAATGGTATGCCTTTCCTGGTTCACCAAGCTCCGCTGCATCCAGCAGCCCCTGCACATGGTCGTCGACCCAGAGCCAGTCGCGTTGTTGCTGCCCGTTACCGTAGATGGGAATTGGCTCCCCGCTACGCAGACATTCGATGGCTTTCGGAATCAGTTTCTCAGGATGCTGAAACAGCCCGAAATTGTTGCAACTATGGGTCAGTATTATTGGCAACCCGTAGGTGCGATGCCATGCCATGGCCAGGTGGTCCCCACTGGCCTTCGTGGCGGCGTACGGCGAACCGGGCCGATAACGCACTGCCTCTGGTCGAACATCCCCCGCGTCTATCTCACCGAATACCTCGTCCGTAGAAACCACTACCACTTTGGGTACATGGTGCTGTCGACACGCCTCCAGTACCTCAAACGTACCGAGCACATTACTGGTCACAAACGGCTCCGGGCTATCGATCGAGCGGTCCACATGGCTCTCGGCCGCAAGATGGAACACGCAATCCGGTTGCTCGGCACCAATCACCTGCTCAACTACCTCTGGGGCCGCAACGTCTTCCTGCACGAACCGGTACCGATCACTTGCCTGAATACCTTCAAGAGCGTCGGGCGAGGCCGCATAGGTCAGTTTGTCGATGTTCACGACCCGGCAGGCCGTATGGTTTAAAAGCTCTCGCACCAGCGCTGAGCCGATGAAGCCAGAACCGCCGGTGATCAATATCGTCTGCATACATTTACCCGCGATTTAATGCGCCGTGCGTGCCAGGAATGTAGGCAGTGGGCTTGCCCATGCATCGTTCCGTGGCATAGTCGAAGAATCGCAGCCTCCGGCAGCTCCTACTATTGGCGGCCAATATTGAACCAACGCGCGATCCGCCAGGCGTGTGACAATACGAAGCTGTGCATCAGCGCGCTAATCAGGAACAGCACCAGAGACAGCCACTCCGGTGCCGCGAGCCATTCCAGGCCAATACCGACGCTGGCCAGAAACACTGCCCAACCTAGGATAATAAGCAACGTGGTAGATTCGGAGAAACGCGCCCGCAAGAATATGTGGTGGACGTGTGTGCGGTCCGGATGGAACGGCGAGCGGCCCCGCTGCAGCCGGCGGAAAAACGTCAGTGTCATGTCCGTCAGCGGCACGGCCACCAGCCAGAGCGCGGTGACCGGATTCATCACGGCGTTGTCACCCTGGCTGTAACGCACAAGGAACGCCACCGCGACGAAACCCAATAGGGTGGAGCCGGCGTCACCCATGAAGATTTTCGTCGTGGTGTTGGGGAACACATGCAGGTTGAACAACAGATACGCGGCCAGCGCCCCGATCATCAAGATCAGGATCATCTCCGAGGTATCGGATACCTCATTATTCAGCAGCACAAACAGGCCAACAAAGGTCACCAGCGCGAGCCCGCCGGCCAGGCCGTCCATACCGTCTATCAGGTTGTAGGCATTAATAACGGCAACCACACCCAGCACCGTCATGGGTACCGACAGTATACCCAGTTGAACCACCCAGCCCGGTACCAATTCTCCGAAGCTCAGCAGCGTATCCCCGACGCCGAACGCCAAAACGAACCCTGCTAGCATCTGGGCCAGCAACCGGAGCTTATAACTCATGGTGAACCGGTCGTCGTAGGCCCCCACAAAGGTAACAAGGCCGCAGGCGCCCAGCAGCCACAGTATTGACGACGTTTTCGGAAGGAGGAGAAGAGCCAGGCCACCGACCACAAGAAACATCACCACACCACCGAGCAATGGCACAGAGCCGGCATGGCGCTTTCTAGTGTCGGGGGCGTCTGTCCAGCCGTAGCGGAAAGTCAGCGGGGTAAGCACCGTGATCAGGAATACCGCAAACAGAAAACTGAATACGAAATACAACAGCTCTGCAGGCAACTCCGTACCCGGCACGGTACCCCCTCGACTGGAACAGGATCAAAAATGGCGTGGAACGCCAAGTATCGCACAGAAAAGTGGGTGCGGGGATGCCGGAATGTGAACTGGCGCACCTTTTCCATGTGAGAAACCGACTCTTTCCGAGAGCGCCATACACTGTTCATAAAGCAATGCTAAACTGCTCTTATTATTTTCTCTTCAGCAATGGACGCTATGGCCGAGTTCTTCACTGCTTTTATCGGCGTATTTGTCGCCGCCTATATTCTGGTGCCGGTATCCCAGTCCATCGGGCTCGTGGATAAGCCGGATGACCGCAAACACCACACCGGTGCCGTGCCTCTGGTAGGCGGCATAGCCATTTTTGCCAGCATGGCGCTCGCTTCGCTGATTTTTGTGCCGCGCAGCGCCGATATGACCTACCTGCTGGCTGCCAGCGCATTATTGGTAATGACCGGGTCTCTGGATGATCGCTATCACCTGAACGTGCGCGTTCGGCTGGCCGTGCAGGCGATCAGTGCCGGGCTGCTGATCTGGGGCGCGCACATTGAACTGCTGGGGTTCGGCACATTGTTTGCGCCACTCTGGGACCAGGCAATCAACCTGCACTGGCTGAGTGTGCCGGTAACCATTCTGGCCATCGTCGGCATGATCAACGCGTTCAACATGATCGACGGGCTTGATGGGCTGTCTGCCGGGCTGAGCCTGATCACCGCGCTCGCACTGTTCTCCCTGCTCGGCACCACTATTGGCGATGGTGCCTCGAACATACTGTTATTGATGATCGGCGCCCTTACGGCTTACCTGATGCTGAACCTGCACTGGTTCCCGAAATGGTCGCCCAAAATATTTCTGGGGGATGCAGGCTCCATGCTGCTGGGGCTGGTGATCACGGCGTTTCTGATTCGTTATTCCCAAGGCACTAAGGAACTATTCATGCCGGTCACAGCGTTATGGCTGGTGGCCGTGCCGCTGATGGACATACTTGTGACAACGTTACGGCGCGTAAGGCATGGCAGAAGTGCATTCCGGCCGGACCGGACGCACATACACCATATATTCCTGCGGGCGAAGCTTAGCCCGAAAACGACATTGGTTTTGATTCTGGGGGTTCAGGCACTCGCGGCGGGAACAGGCGTATTGCTGGAACGCCTGCAGGTGAATGCGCTGTGGTCACTGGCGGGGTTTGTATTGCTGTTTATTCTGTATCTGGAATTCGTGAAGCACGCGTTCCAGGTGGCGAAGTTTATACGGGGATTAGGCCGCGGGCCTGATGCGCCGGATCACCGTAATCCCTGACTGGATTAACGCGCAGAATCGGCGCCTGATTTGTAGGATTTGACCGCTACATGGCGTTCTCGCTCACGCATCGACGTCACGGCACAATGCTCGCCCGAGGACGCAACCAAAAGGTGGTGAGCAGCCCCGAGGCCCAGCAATGGAGTTGGAGCTTACTGGGAATTACTCCCTGCGTCACAAGTATTAGCAACTTCTGTTCGATTTTGTACAGGCATTCCTTGCCCCTGACGGAATTTCTGTTCCAAATCGTCCGGCCGCACGTCACCTGAAATCAATAATTTAATCCGTTCTCTTCGATAGTGTTCCGGGAAAAGCTCCCGCTCGATCATCTGGCGGCGAATCTCTTCAATCAGGTCAGCGCTCATATCTTCAGCTCCTGAATTTCGATTTATGCATTATAGTACGTGGCGAAGAAATGATGGTTCAGCTTCGAGTCGAAGTAATGTTTTCGGTTGATCCAAACAAACCCGTCGCCCTTGGTTATAACCGCCACATCGATGGGGCCTCCCACTGACTCCGTGCCCTTGGTAACCTTTTTCCTGAAGGCAGACAGATTCACCAGGGTTTCTGCCATTTCTGCCAGTTCGTCTTTTGGCAAAGAATCGAGCATCTCTGTGATGGGGCCAATGTATCGCGCTCTCCGGAACCCGTCAATTCGATCCATCATAGTTTCCAGGGCGCTTTCTCGGTTTTCTAGAAGCTCATTTCTGGCGTCAACTGATAATGAACTGGCAACATTGCTATTCACAATGCTATCCAACGCAGCCTGTGCGGCTTTTTCGTATTCACTATCCAACATACGGTCAATACCAGCTACAAATGAATAGATAACATCCGACTGTGCAAACGGTATAATGCTGGAGTTGAATTGATCATCACCTTTACAATTTGACTTGCCGGACTCGATCTCAAATTTATCGGTCGTTCCGAAGAAGCCTTCAATATTTAATGTAATGGCCTTAGGGAATAATTCATTTTCACCAAAGCCGGCGATAACGACACCAGATGAATCACCTAAAATCAGTGTACTGTGGAAATATTCGCACAGCGAGTTCCGGAGCGCCGCTTTTATATTGACGTCGAGCAACGGATAAACACCTTCCAATACCTCAGAGGCGACTCGGTCTATCTCGTTCCCATTCTTGGCATCAAACTCTTCGATGCGTGTCTGATTTTCTCCCAGATCAATGTACCGACTAACTAGGTCAGAAAAACTCTGAATTGTGTCGGTAGCGATCTCTTTCGCCGACTCGTGGACCTCGCTCGAATCTAACGACCGGCCCGAGAGCGCTTTCACAACTGACTCTCTCAGGAGCAGGCAAATCTTACTTGCCACTTCTCTCAGCCCATCTGCGTGTAGTGCACTTGTATTCAGAAAACGCGTACGCAGGTACTCGACAAAGTCACTCGAATAGTCACTCAGGCTGGCGAATGACTCTGACCCAAGTTGCTCCCGATAACACTTGATCGCTGTTTCCCATGGAACTCCCATGATCAAGGAGTTTCCATAAATCATCACTCCGACCGGATGGTGCTTCGACAGCATGAAAAGCTTATTCACGGTGTTATAGACTTTGTCACCACCGATGGTCACTGCACTGTCCGCTGCCAAAGCAATGCCTATACGGTTCATCACCGCAACTTCCGTTGTCATATCGCTTCCTTGAAATTCTTATTCTGCTACCGATCTAAGCCTAGCACATCTACTCTCTAAATCGACTTCCCCTCAAGGTATAGACTTGTTTTCTGCGCGGCCAAGGCCGCCGCCTACAGGGGGCCGGTGGCGATCGCGCCATGCGCGCGTGCGAGCACGCTGCCTACAGGGTTAGAGCCCGAAATGATCCAGTACGCGGCCATGAAGCGCTTTGAGTGGTAGGTTTTCTTGTGCCTGGTCCGGGGTGCTGGCGGTGTCCATGAAGTAGCCCAGTGTGTCGTGGTGCGCGTTCTTGATGGCAACTAAGACAACGTCCTGGTCAAAGTTGTGGTAGGTCGTGCCGTCGACGGTGATGTCGAACCCCTCGGGAATGTCATGCGGATAGGTAAGGGTCACGAACAGGCTGTCGCCACGGTTGTCCACTTCATCAAACAGCGGCATGCCGTTAGCCGCTCGAGCACTGCGCAGCGTGGCTGCCGCCTGCGTTGCCTGTTCGGAGGAGTCAAATTCCACCAGAAAATCCCGGGTCATGCGAGGCTGTACCCGGCGATGCGGCACACCGACCTCCTACAGCATTTCCAGCAGGGAGTCGGCTGACTTGGCTTTGGGTACATACCATTCCAGGTTCTTTGCCTCGCTCTGATAGGCCGACGAATTGCACATGTAGTGTACTGCACTTGCGCCCCGGAATTCAGGAAGAGCACGGAAAAGTCCGGCTGGTGCTATTTGCAAGTGGCAATGAAGAAGTGGAACAATCAATTACTATCGACTACCCTCAGGCATATCACTACTCGCAAGGAAGCTATTAATGTCAGACGCCAATCAATCAGAACATCCCCCATCCGGAGAGCCATGCTTTTACGACCCAAAACCTGACCTTGTTGTAGGTGTCATAGCGCCATTAGGGGCTGCGATTGCAGAATTAGTCCGCGAAGTATCTAATCATCTGCAAACATTAGGTTATCATTACGAGGAAATACGTGTAAGTTCTCTGCTGGATAATATAGGAAAAAGGAAAAATTCTGCGAATTCAAAAAATGAATTCAAGAGAATTTCCGAAAAGATGAATGCTGGGAATGCGATCCGGAAAGACACTGAACGATCCGATATACTTGCCCGTTTAGCAATCCACAAAATATCAAAAATTAGATCGGAGAAACAAGACTCAAGCAGCGATAGCACGGAAGGCACCGTTTACATCGTGAATTCGATTAAGACGCCTGATGAAGCTAATCTTTACCGAAACATATACGGCGGCGGCGCTATACTAATATCTGCTTACGAGCCAAAAGAAAGTCGATTCAACAGACTGTCGGTCAAAATTGGTCAAATTCCGAAGGACTTGCATCACCAGAACACCCGATCAGCATCACTCGATCAAATTGAACGCGATCACTTAGAGGAAAACAACGAAGAATTCGGTCAAAAAGTGTCGGAAGCGTTCTCACTTGCTGATCTGGTTGTGAACACCAAATCTATTCCGGAAGTCAAAAGTTCTGTAAAACGGTTCTTCGATAGCTTCTTTGGGTATCCGTTTCATTCTCCGACGAAAGATGAATTTGGAATGTACCAGGCAAGGTTGGCTGCCCTTCGATCGTTAGACATGTCGCGGCAAGTTGGGGCCGCAGTGCTGGATGACGATGGCTCAGTCGTTTCTCAGGGTCATAACGACATCCCTAAATTTGGAGGAGGTCAGTACTGGGAAGGTGAAAGTATAGATGGCCGGGACTATGCTCGCGGAGAGGACTATAGCGTCGTATTTCGTAAACATATTATCAGTGAAATTGTTTCCGGGCTTACGAGAAACGATATAATCTCGGAGGAATGGAGAGATGACCCCGATAAACTAATAGACTATCTATATAAGGGAGAAGGGAAGTCTGTCTGGTCTGATTTTACAGTAAGCAACCTTCTGGAATTCGGCAGACCATTACATGCGGAAATGGCTGCGATTTTAGATGCCTCACGAAAAGGAATCCCGTTAACAGAGAAAACACTGTATTGCACGACCTTCCCCTGCCATCTATGTGCCCGAATAATTATCGGCTCTGGAATTCGGAAGGTGGTTTATATGGAGCCGTATCACAAAAGTAAAACAGAGGTTATGTACACCGACTCAATTGACGTTGATCCAGATACACCAGTCGATTCGAAGGTTAATTTCACACCTTTTGTCGGTGTAGCACCTGAAAAGTTTGTTAAAATTTTTAGTTGGACCGGGAAGCGCCGAGACGCCGATGGAAAACCAAACAACTGGTCACCGGATACGAGTGAACCGAGAATAAAACGCTATGTGGACACATATTTAAAGATCGAAAAAAGGTGTATTAAAGAAACTAAGTGGATCTTAAAAAGCAGAAACATAGAATATCGGTGGGAATAACTATATTTCGAATCTCGATCGGCAAGCAGTAGAAGCTACCTCCCCCGCCATACTTTCCATAATGGCACTCCGCGCGTATTTCCGGGTGAATTCCGTGCGCGGTTGGGTGGCCAGTGTCAGCGCGTGAAACGCGCGTGCTCCGGCGTCGGCTTCGCAGGGTTGGAAGACGGTGGCGTTGTCGAGTTCGCTCTGTACGAACTCGGCGGCGTAGCCAGCAACACCGGCAAGTATGGGTTTGCCGAGGGCGCCGTATTCGAAGAGTTTGGAGGGAAGGACTTTGCGGAAGGCGTCGTAGTCGTTGAGGTGCAGGAAAAGTACGTCGGCGGCCTGGTATTCGGCGATGAGTTGTTCACGCGTCACGGGTGCGTGTATCGACACGTTATCCACGCATTTTTCAGCCAGGGCGTTTTCCAAAGCAGGTTTCCGGCCTCCATCACCGAAGATTCGGAATTCTGCTTTATCGGCCAGCGAAGTTGCGAGGTCCGGCAGTATTCTATGTAGGCCCTGCCCTTCCCCCAGATTGCCGGCATAAAGAATAACCGCTCGCCTTGATTCAAGCTGGTCAGTTGACGGACCAGTCGGCGCCGCATCGAGAAATGCCTGATCAATGCCGTTGGTGTAGTAAGAAAACACTCGCTCCGGGTAGCGGGCTTCAAAATAGGACCGAAAACCGCCGGATACCAGGTTAACCCGGGTGGCACTCCCTATGGCATACCGTTCCAGAGTACTGAAGACAGGTTTCAGCGCCCAAACCACCTTGGACGAAAGCACATCCTTGATGGTGTCGACGAAGATGTCCCGAATGTCCAGATAGAGCGGCGCTTTCGCGCGCTTCGCCAGCCGTGCCCCTAACACTGCCGTCATCAGACGCGACGAACTAGCGTATACCAGGTCGTAGGACTTTCCCCGAGTAATGCGGTAGGCCGACCGTGCATAATCGATGAATGCGCGTGACTGGTCGAGCATACCGCTCTTGTGCGCGGGCAGTTGGATGCGGTGAATCGTCGCGTTGCCACGCTGCTCTTCTGCCTGAGCATCTGCCGCGAATGAGGCATACCGGTTCGGCAGTGTCGTGATGACATCGACGTGACTGTTGTCAGGCAGTATTGCCTGCAATTGTTCCAGCAATGCGGTATTGCGGAAGGACCCCGCCGACAGATCGGGTTCGAAGTAAAAACTCAGGAAAAGAACTCTCAATCGTCACTCCAACGGATGGTGGATGTCAGGGTGTCTCCGGACAGTGTCACCGAAATACAGGTGTTTTCCTGCGCTACTCCGAAGCCCCGGCACCAGTGGGAAGGAGTCAGGGCTACCGTCGCCGCGCCTTCAAACCTCAGGTGTAGATCGCGCTCATCCGACAACCGTAACCGGATTTCCATCTCGGACGATTGTTCGGCGGCCACTTCCTGATGCAGGTAAAAACGCGCGACAGCCGCGCTCTTCACACCAACCACAGCATCCGTGATCTGTATGTCGGAATTGCGGAAATGCCACTGTCGTTGATGGGTCTGTTGTCCCTGGTAGCCCTGGCACTCACCGGAGACTATTAGGTCACCCTCCGACGGAGTTTCAATTACCGGCAATCGCACAGTGGCCCGCCGGGCCACCCGAAACCCGGACCAGATTTCTGACGAATTGTCGCCGTCGATTTCCACGGTACTGTGTGCCGTTGTACTGCGCTCGTACAACCGCTGTGCGCCGGCACCGTACTGGGAAATACCCGAATTCACGATGACGCGCTGCCCAAACAGGCTTAGTTCAAAGCTCAGCGTATCGGCATGGGCGTGCCCTGGCTGGTAGTCCGGCTTGATGGGCGCAACATTCAACAGCGCTTTGTGTCGATGTGTGTGTTCACTGACCACAACAAGCCCACTGTCTGTCAGGTGGATCGGCTGCCAGCCGTCCGTCGCAGACGTCGCCGGCACCGGGTCTGCCAGGTTGACACCCAACGCAGAAGCATAGCTCTCGATGTCAGACAGGCGCGGCGCAATACCCAGGGTCGCGTCGTTGAAAAAGCTGATGTCGCCGTCCGGGTGCACCATGGCACGCAACCAGCCAACCGCTTTCGCCAATACGCTGCGCCAGTTGTCGGCGCGAGCCGATAATTGGAGCACACCGCTCTGTTCCGCTAGTTGAATCAGATCGCACAGGTCCCAGGTGAGGATGGCGTGGTACATAGGCGAACGCTCAAAGTGTCCGCCGTCCTCCAGAAACTGCTCCGAGATTTCACGGTCCAGTATTTTCAGGCCGAGTTCCAGCCAGCGGTCGGCGTCTTCGCCCTTGAGAAAAGCACCCCCAAAGACCAGGGCCTTGCCATTAGCGAACAGGTGGTTTGCCAGAATGTGGTATTCCACCTGGCGAGAGAGGGCATCGAGCTGAGTGGCCAGGCTGTCCAGCCAACTTTGTTCAATGGTCTCCTGTTTACTGAGCCATTTCACCCAGTTCACAATGCGCAACGACAGCGGGTAGGGTTCCCAACCATTACCCTGAGCGACCGGGTTCTCGGCAATCCACCGATCCACCAGAGCGTGATTAAGGTCCACCTGCCGGACGGCGTCCAAACTGGTCAGATTATCCAGATAGTGGAGGTTATACAGCCAGAGTTTTTCGAACTGCGGATTATTCCAGTCCGATGCGGACCGGACCTCGCCACTCTGGTTCAGAAAGGTAAATGCCTGGCCGTCCCAGGTGGCCGGCGGCTGAAAGCCCGGGCCATTCCATGCGCATGATGCCCTTGCCCTGGCACCCTGATGTTCCCGGACACGAAGCGGCCGGATGCGGTACCAAAGTCGCCAGACAATCTGCTCTGCCTTCAGATGACGGACGGTATGAAACAGGCGAACTGCCTGAGCCAGGCGCTGGCGAATCACGCCAGCCCCTGCAGGAACTCAACAATCCGCTGACTGGCCTTGCCGTCGCCATAGGGGTTATGGGCACGGGACATGCGCTTATAGAGCGCGTCGTCGTCCAGCAATGCCTGTACGGCGTCCACAATGCGGCTCGAATCCGCCCCAACCAGCTTCACCGTGCCGGCCTCCACAGCCTCAGGCCGTTCGGTAGTTTCCCGCATAACCAACACCGGTTTACCCATGCCGGGGGCTTCTTCCTGCACACCGCCACTATCCGTGAGCACCAGATACGCCCTGGACATCAGGTAGACGAAGGGCTCATAGCCCAGGGGTTCTATCAGGTGCACATTCTCCAGTGACCCGAGCAAACGCTTCACGGGCTTCTGCACATTGGGGTTCAGGTGCACCGGGTAAACAAATTCAACGGTCGGGTTGGCTTCGGCCAGCGCTTTCAACGCCTGACAGATGTTATCGAAGCCATTACCGAAGTTTTCCCGCCGGTGACCGGTAACCAGCACCGTTCGAGAATCAGACACATCCT
This sequence comes from Natronospirillum sp., assembly GCA_965602035.1. Lineage (GTDB taxonomy): Bacteria > Pseudomonadota > Gammaproteobacteria > Pseudomonadales > Natronospirillaceae > Natronospirillum. The sequence goes on from OZ271919.1 coordinate 1,343,381, forward strand.
TCACCAATCCGGCGTCACGCAGTGCTTGGCTGATCGACGCCTGCAGATCAGGTGACTGTTCAATTTTCGCTGACACCCAGTGCAGTGCATCAATCACCGTGTTTCCGGTCACATGTATCGCTTCCGGGTTCACCCCTTCCCGTAACAGGCTGTCCCGGTTCCGGGCCGTCGGGGCAAAATGGTAGCTTGCCAGACGCCCGGTCAATTGACGGTTGGCCTCTTCCGGCCAGGGCGACTTGAGGTCCCAGGTACGTAAGCCGGCTTCAACATGCCCCACAGAAATCTGCTCGTAAAACGCGGCCAGGGCGGCTGCGATGGTGGTGGTGGTATCACCGTGAACCAGTACGACATCCGGTTTAGCGTCTCGCAACACGTCACGCAGGCCGAGCAACACCTTGCTGGTTACATCGAACAAATCCTGCCCCGGTGCCATGACATCCAGGTCATAGTCAGGTTGTATACCAAACAGTTCCAGCACCTGATCCAGCATTTCGCGATGCTGTGCCGTTACGGCGACCTGAATCGACAGGTCAGGTGCCGACTCGATGGCTTTGACAACCGGTGCCATTTTGATGGCCTCCGGGCGGGTACCGAACACAGCCAAAACTTTCAGTGTTGCAGTGGATTCGCTTTGAGTCATGCCTGACTGACTCCACAGAAGTCCAGCGCCTCACCAGACACAGCCAGGTTTTTGAATTCCCTGTGGTTCACCAGCCAGCAAACAATATCCGCCTCAGCAGCAGCGTGCCGATATGGAGTGAGATCAATATCAATGTGCTCAGACAGGTTGGGCTCAACAGCCATAAGCCTCAGCCCGGCTTCCTGCAGCTTTTCGAACACCTCGACAGCAGGCGACTCACGCAGGTCATCGATATTAGGTTTGAACGCCAGACCCATACAGGCCACCACCGGCTCATGGCCATGCTGCGCCTTGAACTGCTCGGCCACATCAATGATCTTGCCGACCACCCAGTGCGTCTTGCGCAGATTCACCTCTCGCCCGGTCCGAATCAGGCGTGCGTCGTCTCCACCTTCATTAACGATGAACCAGGGGTCCACCGCAATGCAGTGCCCACCCACGCCGGTGCCCGGCTGCAGAATATTCACACGGGGATGGCGGTTAGCGAGGCGAATCAGCTCCCAGACATCGATACCGAACTTGTCGCACAACAGGGAAAGTTCGTTGGCAAAGGCAATGTTCACATCCCGGAAGCTGTTTTCCGTGAGCTTGGCCATTTCGGCCGTCCGCGCTTCCGTCACCAGGACCTCACCGGTGACAAAAGTGCGGTAGAAGGCGGCAACGGCTTCTCCCGCCTCCGGGGTCATGCCGCCCACAATGCGGTCGTTCTCCACCAATTCACGCATGATATGGCCCGGCAATACCCGTTCGGGGCAATGCGCAATATGGATCTGATCCGTATCCACGCCTTCAGCCGCGAGCGTATCCCGGACTTTCTCCGTAGTGCCCACCGGCGAGGTGGATTCCAGAATCACCAGGTTGCCTGGCTGGACCACCGAGGCAATGGAGCGGGTCGCTGCCAATACGTAGTCCACATTGGGAACATAGCCGTCGTGGAAGGGTGTGGGCACCGCCAGAATGAACACATCCGCCGGCGACGGCTCCGTGCTGGCCGACAACCCGCCGGAACGCACTGCAGAACGTACGAAGGTGTCCAGATCCGGCTCCACAATGTGGATCCGGCCCTGATTGATGGTGTCCACCACGGCTTGCGAGATATCAACGCCCTGTACCTGGTAGCCACGATTGGCGAGAAGTGCGCCGGAAGGCAGGCCAATATAGCCCAGGCCCAGAATACAAACCGACTGGTTCGTCTGCATAAACGGAGTCCTTACTGACAACACGATCAATGACGCGGGGTGCGAAGCCGCTCGGTAACGTCCAGCGTCAGGCGGGAAATTTCAAGTATCTCTTCCCGAGGAATAGGCGCGGGAGCACCGTTCGCCACAGCATCTACAAAGGCCCGGGCACAGGCAACCTGACCTTTATCCTGCCGCAACAGCCGCTGCTTTTTGACGCCCTTCCAACCATACGCATTCAGCTTACGGAAGTTATCCAGCTGCAGAATCCGGCCGGCACAGAAGACTTCCAGGCGCTCTTTCGGAAATGATTTGTGGCCATTGGCCAGGTAGTGCACCGTGCCAACAGAGCCATCTTCAAAGCGCAAAATAATGGTGGCCTTGTCTTCTGTAACCTCCAGTGCCCCGTGGTCACCCAATGACATGGCGTCATAACCGGAGACCGGCGAACCGACCAGGTGCCGCATCAGATCGATGAAATGACAGGCTTCACCAATGATGCGGCCACCGCCAACATTGGGATCCTGCGTCCAGTGATCTTTCGGGATGGCACCGGCGTTGACAGTCATGATCAGGCTCTTGGGCTCCGACACCGTTGACAGCGCCTTTTTCATTTCGACTACATGGGGCGCAAACCGGCGGTTGAAACCGACCATAAGGTGCTGGTCCGCCCGGTCGTCGAGTTCACTTTCAATCGCGTCCTGCTCCTCATGCGTCAGGCACAGTGGTTTCTCACAAAAGACATGCTTGCCGGCGCGCAGAGCGTCCAGTACCTGGCGTCCATGAGCATCATGCCGGGTAGCGATCACCACGGTATTGACCGATTGATCGTCCAGCAACGCCTGCGTGTCCGTGGACGCCTGGCGGAAGCCGTGTTTTTTGCCGTAGTGAACGGAACTCACGCCACCGCTGCTGACCACAGTGTGAAGGTAGGCACCGGCATTCTTGAACGCCGGAATCAGCACGCGACCGGCGTAGTTGCCGGCACCGAGAAACCCCACCGCGGCTCTCCCCGCAGGCGTCACGGACTGTGAATCAGAACCAGAAGGCCCGGCAATTTTGCTGGCGTTCGCCTGCAGGTTGACCACCCGTTGCCCCAGATCACCGCTCTGGTTGTACTGCAACACTATGCCCAGCGACGGCTCATCGGATGACAACAGCTCATACGCGTCGGCTGCGTCGTCAAATTTGAAACGATGGCTGATCAGTGGTTTGACATCCAACTGACCCGACGCCATCAGGTCCAGCACGGCTTCGAAATTGCGCTGTTCGGTCCAGCGGACAAAACCGATCGGATAGTCTTTGCCCTGGCCCTCATACTCGGGGTCATAACGCCCCGGACCATAGGAGCAACTGACCTGGAAAGACAGCTCTTTCTCGTAAAAGTCGGCCCTGGACAATTCAAGTCCGGTCACTCCCACCAACACAATGCGTCCACGCTTGCGACACATGGTAGCGGCCTGGCTGACCGGTTCGTTGCTCTTGGTCGACGCCGTGATGATCACCGCATCGACCCCACGCCCGCGCGAAAACGCTGTGGCGGCGGACAGCACATCCTCGCCCTTACCCGGGTTCACCACCTCGGCACCAAACTGTCGGGCCAACTCCAGGCGTGCTTCATCAAAATCGACACCAAGGACCCGGCAACCATGTGCGCGCAGCATCTGAACCGTCAGCAGCCCGATCAGGCCCAGCCCGGTCACCATCACACACTCACCGAGTGTCGGCTTGACCAGTCGAATCCCCTGGAGCCCAATGGCGGCCAGCACCGTGAAACTGGCTTCCTCATCTGAGACGTTATCCGGAATCTTTGCCGTCAGGTTTTTCGGTACACTGACCACCTCCGCGTGCGGCCCGTTACTGACAACGCGCTCACCCGCAGCATACCCCTCCACGTCAGCACCCACCCCAGCCACAACACCGACGTTGCAATAGCCCAATGCCAAAGGTTGATCCAGCTTGCTCTGCACCGCATCCAATGTGGTGGCCAAGCCATCGGTTCGCACTTTATCTAGTACCATGCGGACCTTGTCAGGTTGTTGGCGTGCCTTGTCGATCCAGTTGGCCTTACCAAAGTCGACGAGCGTGCGCTCTGTACCGGCTGAAACCAACGTTCGGGACGTATCGATCAGGATTTCCCCCAAACGACGAGACGGCGAGGGTACACTGGCTACCGTTGTGCTTCCGTTTTTTAGGCTTTGCAAAATTTGCTTCAAAATTTGAGTCCTTGCGCGATACTAATTACGATCCCACCTGTATTTTTCCAAATCGGGAAAGAAACGAAATTCCTTTTTTCCTGTTAATACCATGTCCTTGATCTCCAACATCAATGCCGTAGATAACCTAACTTCATCGATATCTCGAGCATATTTCTCTCTATTCATATGTTGAAGAATCGCTTTTTTGTGACCTACGTCTTTCGGACGATATTTCTGACGAATATATCTGTGGCCTTTCCAAAAACGAGCCTCTCTGAAGTCAATTATCGACCCAATAAGATCACTTTGATTGAACGCTATTGTCTCATTGATTCCCTCAAAGGGTTCCGCACGGGAAGTCAATATTATGTTAATCAAGTCACCATGGCTCGACACAATTGTAACACATAAGTCATCGTCCGGAACATTAGGATCAGAGGAGACTAATTGAACATCCAAATGATCCGGAAAATTCCTCATACTTAACAAATGAACGCTAAGATCAAGCCAATGTCCGAGATTACCGCAGACCCTTGTTCCCTCTTTTGGGTCGCGGTACCAATGATTATCGTCAATTAAGTGACCTACCACAAAACAACTGAGGGTAAACGGCGAATCAACGTCTGAGATTAGCGATTTTAGAGTTTGAACACCTTGACTAAACGGCCGATTATAACCAAAGTATACGTCACATGTCCTAGCCGAAATGGCATTGCCGAGCGAAAAAAACTGATCCCAATTTACCGCCACGGGTTTTTCCACATATACGGCTGTCCCATTTTTAATAGCCTCAACCGCATAATTTGTATGGCTAAAGTGATTCGAGGCAATATATATTATATCTATTTTAGAAAAATCCGCTAGATCTATATTGTTATATAAATTTCTCACTCCATAAAACCGCCCAAAAGACTCAAGCGCGTGGATATTCGGGTCGATCGCAAACTCAAACCTATAACGACCAGATTTAGCTAAAAAATAGCCAATAGTCGAAAAGGAAAACTGTCCACATCCGACTATCCCAACTGAAGACAGACCTGTGCGAAAACGCCCTGAAAGCACAAATAGGCTAAATCTGGAAAATGAGCGCGCCCTCCCCATGATCTTAAAATAAGTGCGAGAAAAACCATATATTTTATAAAACCGCCAGATCTTCATTATTTCAACGATTCGAGAATTTATAAACACCTCCTTCAGATACCAAAGGATTTCCTAAAAAATTTTCTAAAGAACGATTTATAACCTAATCGTCTTTAATTGTCTTAAAGAGATTAAAATGATCTTGCACATTTATATCATTATTAAATTCCTTAGCCGACCACGCACACACATCACGACGCATAGACATATAGCTATCTGTAGACATAGCTCCTAGCCAATCAAGGCGCGCACTGAACGTATCAGGGCAATTCAAAGGCAACGCCCATCCTAGACCCATATTTTCAATATCTCGCCAGGGAGTCGTATCAGAAATCAACAATGGTAAACCCGCGCACAAAGCCTCCGTGATAACATGACCAAAATTCTCACCTCTTGTTGGAAAGAAAAAAACATCATATCGACTAAGAGTTTCTATGACTTTATTAGGGCTTAGAGGCCCTTTATACTCGACATGAACATTTTTTGGCAACGTTTTTATCGCCTCCTCACATTGCCTCCAATAATCAGAATCTTCTATAGGTCCATATATATAATAGTTGACCGGATTCTCTACATTTTTCATAACATTTAATGCGTATAGTATATTTTTCTTCGGTGATATTCTAGATAAGAACACGGCGTTTAGAGTTTTACTTGATTTATCGGGGACAGTCGAACAGACATTATTCGATGCAAGGTTTCTGACGGTAAATATATTTGCCTTATCACTTAAAATACTGGCGATTTCCGCGCCCTCTAGATAAGACGATACATGAAAGCTTACATATTTGTGAAGCCTAAATATTTTGAAAAAAAGAAGATAAAATTTCTTTTTCTTTTCCTTAAAAGTCAAAGCAGCTGGGGATAGCTCGCCCCTCGGCGCGAGCAACACCTTATGCCCCATAATTCGACACAATAAAAGCGGAAAGATAGAATACATTGGGGAAAAAAAACTATTTAGGTACACGAAATCGAATTTCGTATCCTTTATCAGAAAAAAAATATCAATAAACTTTTTCCAGCCCGGTCTCACATAAAATACATATGAGTTATCCACTTTATTCCACTGACCAACATTAACTGTCGAATAGGAAGATGTATCACCCAAATCTCGATCACTCGTGATGACCATAAAGTCAATCACATGGCCCAACTTATCAACAATATTTTTGATAGATTTAATTGGACCACCACCTTTATAGCCCGGGCAATAATGTGTCAAAAATACAAGAACTCTCATCTATTTTTATAACCCTAGTTAATGCTAAGACCTTTACTTCTCATGGCGACATGAAATAAAAAATACTGATTTACAGTATAAGCGTTATATTATGAACTAAACCGACCTGATAATCAAAGTATGTCAAGAACCCAAAATAAAAAACGCATAAAACTGTTAAATGACTGCTAAATGTAATATTAACAAACAACATATCAGGGTGATTAGAGAATGTATTTCTCAAACAAGCAGCGCGTAAGGAAAGTACATTAATCAATACAAAACCAATATTTTACGTAAAAATCAAATGTGATTTTTTTGAGAAGAATACCTTACTTACGATATCGATCTAAGCGTCTCATAACGCGATCATTGTCGCAAACTGCAATACCAAACATGCCTAGAAACCGAATAGCACCACGAATTAACAGGGAGCTTCTAGCAAACTTTAATCGAAACGATCTGTAGGAGGCGTTTTCTTCACCCAGGGATTCAGGGGTGTCTATTGGAAATACATTTTTCGCTGCCACTTTTGACACTATTACCGAGGCACCAAGCCGTCTTCTCGCCAGATCAAACCAGAGATCGTCTTGCCTTGGTGCAACCCAAGCGTAATCTCTAGACTGCATTATTATCGGATCTAAAAGTGACTTTCTATAAACGATCCCGGACACACCGGTTGGAACTAAATCGTAGCCTTCGTGATCATCCGTCGTGACCGGCCAATTCAGGTAACTTTGCCTAGAGCCCCAGATTGTTTTTTTTGGCATTCTTGCACGCCCACAAATCACAGAATTATTATTAGCCTCGGCAGAAGAAACAAGTGAATTTAACCAATGTCTTCCGTATATCACATCGTCATCGCAAGTGATAATTAAATCGTCATTGTCTGCTTTCTCAAATGTTGGAAGAAGCTTCCGATAAGGACCAGTATTTTCAACCCAGAATAATTCGAGTTCTAAATTTGATTTCACCATCTCTTTTAACCATTCTGGTAACTCGGTTATTCCGATATCATTGCAGAAAGGCTCACTGGATACATTGAGAAAAACTTTATCAGGCCGCCGAGATTGGTCCCATATAGAAAGAAGTGTATATTTCAATATATCGAGTCTATAAGAAGTAGTCGTCAGTGTTACAATTACAGACATGAAGGCAATTCTCATTTATTTAAAATTTGACAAATATATAACTTTTAAACTTGCTATAATTCTAAAAACTATTCAAAGAAAAACTAATACCTTAGAATATTAGGTACGCATATCATTGGATATGTAAATGCGTAGACAGGTAGCTTTCAATTAAAACAAATAACCGCCAAACCCGTTTCCGTAGACAAATATATTATAAACAAAAAACACGCTCTTTACAGACAAATACATTAAAAGCACAGTGGGGAATAATCCGCTAATTCTTCTTTTCACAGTCAAATGCCAAAAGAAAACGGAAAAAGCTATAATATTCGTCCTGTCAGGTCCAAGCAACAGTACTACCGGAATAAACAAGAGAATAGATGCAACTAATAATGTATTTTTCCGATCCGAAAGAACAGCAACGAGCGCAAGTAGAAACAACGAATATAAAGATGAAAACCCATGATCACCATAATAATAGTCTAGCTTAAAAAGCAGCAATTCGTACGCGTAAACGCTATATATTATCAGAAAAATAGATGTAAATGAAAAAAATAGGAGAGTTAATTTATCGAGGGATAAATCAGAAACGATCTTTTTGAAAACCCCTACAGTTTTAAAAAATGCGTACGGATAGAAAGCCAATATAATTTGAAAATGGCAAAGGGGAGCGATAAAACCGGCGCCGAGTTTCATTAGCTTTCTGCTATTCAACGCAACTAGAATGAGTATATATGCAATTTTAAGACGTTCGGCGCCTGTCATTAACACGATCGTGTAAAAGTTTGTGGTAGTTAATAAATAGATATACCAAGATACATTATATAGCCATAAAAATCTGCATACCGAAACAATTAGGATCACATTTAATATAGCCACCCAATGATCCTTTGGAAAATCCAACACTGAACCAAGCCATAATACAAATACAGAAACAGGCTCGATGCTACCCAATATACTACGCGCGTCGCTTAAAGAGTTGACAAAAGATGAGCCACTAACTACTTCATAGAATAACCTATAATAAAACTGGTCACCGGCATAATATCGACTTAATAGTACATACGATGACAAGTATACCAAAAGAGGCAGAATCACATACAACGATATATATCTTTTATTGACCTTAATCATTGATATCAAACTATATATTTATCACATAATATTTAATGAATATTCGTTATGCCTATGGACTAACTATAAAATCGATACTCTCAATATCATCTATTACATTTATATTCCAGTTGCTAATTGCGCACATTAAATGTTCTCGTTCATACAATAGGGGAAATTGTACGTACTTATTATCGCGTATATAATATACGTTTTTTACTCCTGCTCGCCGCGCGTCTACTGCTATGGTACTAGTGCAGCAAATTACATATCTATACTCAGAAAGCTTCTGATAATATTGCTCCATATCATCAAGGGAAAAATATTTATGCCGGCCACCATTAAAAGAAATTATGTTGTTTATCAATACATGAATTTTTGACGAATTTTCAGTCTGGGGGATGTAATTATGTGAATGCGGCCTAACGTCAAGCACTTTATTTCTAGGAGTTATACTAGCTATTTTCTCAACGATCACATCTTCATTAGGCACAAAATCTGGGTGTGAGCAAGCGTATAATATTTTCCCCGCTTCTCCGTATGTTGATTCTGAGTTTCCCCGACCCATTACCGGCTTATATGGCGTTACTATTATTCTTCCATAATACGTTCTCGAATGATTTTCTATTAGAAATCTTTTTTCATCTCTTGTAGATACGAAAGTAACATCTGTTGGAACTGAAAATGGTCCTTTCAAGTAAACAGTATCTATATTTCTAATGATCGTGACTACCTTTGTGCTCGGAGATACGTACCTTTTGAAAAATGATATATTGTTTACAGAGTCCGATCTAAAAAATACAACGTAGTCGAATGACTCCGATTTTTGTTTTCGGTCAAAGTTTAGTTTGTCTATTATTTCTACCAAATACATTAGAAACCTGAGGTTTGGCAATTTCGCGCGTAATAAACCTTTCCATGATAGGATGATACGCTTGCTGACATGGAAATACGATAGAAGTTTTTGACGTGAAGAATACGATCGACTGACTGAGGATATAAAATATATGAGCAACCGGGCATGATACAAATATCGTTGACTCTTTTGGGGGGTCTCCCAATCCACTACATTGATGTTTTGGAAAATTTTACGGTAACGCGCACGAAAATCTTTGTTATCAATTAGCGGCATCGTAATGTATCTTTCCATACCCTTACTTTTTCTAACTATTGTTTCATGCCAGGTTATGAAATTCCGAAACTCTACGTTATCTTTTACAACGAACAGCACTTGTTTTGTTTTATTTCTCGAGTACTTTTTAGTCATGACCTGCCCCCAACTTTCTATTCCATTTGGATCTTAGTAATGTTTATCACCAGAGAGGATGATGAACATGGAAAAGCGATTCACAGAAGAACAGATCATTCCGATCCTGAAGGAAGCCGAAGCCGGTCTGCCCGTGAAGGGGCTCTGTCGCAAGTACAGCATATCGGATGCGACCTTTTATGCGTGGCGTAAGAAGTACGGCGGCATGGAAGTCTCTGAGGCGCGCCGGTTGAAGGCTCTGGAGGAGGAGAACACCCGCCTCAAAAAGCTGCTCGCAGAATCGATGTTGGACGCTGAAGCTCTGAAGGCCGCACTTAGCCGAAAGTATTGACCGTCGAGAACAAGCGCGAGGCGGTGCGCACCATGCTGTCCCAAACGGCAGTATCGGAGCGCAATGATCCCCTGCACTGATTCTGGACACCGCGTTAAGCGATGTCAGCGCCAGTGCTATTTGTCCGTAACGGGGGTGCGGATCTTATCTTGGACTACAACGGAGGTAGTCTATGTATTCATACGAAGATCGGATCCGAGCTGTGAAGCTCTACATAAACTGTGGGAAAAGTGCATCGGTTGTAGTCAGAAAGCTCGGATATCCGTCCAAAAAGAATCTGCGTCGCTGGTACCAGACCTTTGTTGTTAATGGGGATCTTCCCAAAGGGATGCCGCCAAGGCCAAGGTATTCCGCGGCACAGAAGCAGAAGGCTGTTGATCACTATTTCCAGTGTGGCGAGTGCATTTCTCATACACGACGTACGCTGGGGTATCCTAGTAGATCGCTACTCGCCAGGTGGATTGAGGAGCTGCACCCCGGTTCCAGAAAGGTCGTTGTCGGCAAAGCACCTGGATCTTGGTCGATGAAACAAAAACAGCTCGCGGTGATTGAGCTCTGTGCCCGACAGTCTTCAGCGTCTGCAGTTGCCGATGAACTTGGCGTCAGCCGGGAGGTGCTATACAAGTGGAAAAGCCAACTGCTTGATGACAAGGGTACTCCACTCATGACACTGCCTCGCTGCGCTCATCCCGACACTGACGGCATACAATTGGAACAAGAAGTTGAATCACTCCGTGTACGCCTGCACCGATTACAACTTGAGCATGACATCCTGAGAAGGGCGAATGAACTACTAAAAAAGGAACTGGGCGTCGACCTGAAGTGCCTGAGCAACCGGGAGAAGACGCTTCTCGTTGACGCCCTGAGAACCAAGTACACGTTACCAGAGTTGCTTGCGCTGTTAGGTTTGGCGCGGAGTAGCTACTTCTATCATCGAGTTCAGATCGGAACGCCGGACAAGTACGCTGAAGTGCGCCGGACGATCGCTGACATCTTCAGCCTGAACTATCGATGCTATGGCTATCGGCGTATTCATTCGGCCCTTAGTCGCAATGGTACAAGGATATCGGAGAACGTCGTTCGGCGTTTGATGTCGGAACAACAGCTAGTGCCATTCTCTGGCCCTCGTCGTCGCTATAACGCATACCGGGGAGAGGTCAGCCCAGCACCGGAGAACCGAATAGAGCGCGACTTCACGGCTGCTCAGCCCAACGAGAAGTGGCTGACGGACCTGACAGAATTTTCGCTTCCATCCGGCAAAGTTTACTTGTCCCCAATTATCGATTGCTTTGATGGCCTAGTGGTCAGTTGGACAATTGGAACTCGTCCCGATGCTGACCTGGTCAATGTGATGCTCGACGAAGCGGTGTGCACGCTCAATGAGAAGGAGCATCGACCAACGATACATTCAGACCGTGGAGCCCACTACCGATGGCCAGGGTGGCTTATGCGTGTCCAGAGCGCCAACCTGATCCGATCAATGTCGGCGAAAGGCTGCACACCGGACAATGCCGCGTGCGAGGGCTTTTTCGGCCGATTAAAGAATGAGTTCTTCTACCCACGTGATCGGCATACGGTAACACTGGAACGCTTCATGGAAGAACTCGACTCTTACCTTCACTGGTACAATGAAAAACGGATCAAGGTCTCGCTGGGTGGTTTGAGTCCAACGGAGTATCGAGCGGAACTCGGGTATGCAGCATGAATCAGTCCAAGAAAAGTGCCGCACCCCCGGTGCGGACATTAAGCATAGGCGCTAACATCGGCCGCACTAGTTTTATCGGCCAGTCGAATGACTTCGGCCTTGAACTCATCAGAATGCAGTTTGCGCTGTCGCTTCTTCATTGTGGATCACCTCGTTAAGGGATAGGACTCGCTCAACGCGGTGTCCAGAATCAATGCAGGGGATCATTCACACTCAGTCCACAACGGCCGGTACGAGTGTCATTTTCACGAATCCACTAGCAAGGTCCAAAACTTAGGACCTTCTGGATCTCGGTTCAAGATCTAGAACGAACAAATTTGGCATTGGATCGAATTACGAACAAAAACCGAATATCAACAATTTAAAGAATTAATACATTATTCTCTTTTGCACATAACTTAAATCCATCTCCTTGATTTTTTTTACGATTTCCTTACCAGCACATCCATCACCATAAATAAATTGAGATGAATAGTGGCCTACATCTAACTGCTCACGGATTCCGTCCACAATCGAACCAACATCATATCCAACATGGATTACATTTTGCCCATATAATCTATTAACTTGTCTCGTCCCAATATTCACAACCGGGGTACCAACAAATGAACCTTCTCGAATGCCTGAAGAGGAATTGCCAACCAAACATCTCGTACGAGACATCAGCCTACTATAATCTTCCACGGAAAAATTCGTTTGTAAGTGCAGCCAATGTGGGTTAGTCCTTTCCCGGAACGTACGTATAGACTTTGCCACATCGCTGCTACCGGCATCAAAATTAGGCCAAATCATAATCGTTGGCATTTTAAAGAAATTCAGAGCCTCCATAAGACAGTCCACCTGATTTCTCAAGAACTCACTCTCGGTAGTAACCGGGTGAAATGAAACAAGCAAAAAATCACTATCTATATCAACTTCCGGCCCCACTCCTTTATATTTACTATAAAAGGTATCGTTCGTTAATATATCCGACATAATTGCCTCTTTCACAAGATCAATTCTTGGGCATCCAACGGTATGAACAGTCGACTCAGGTTCACCCATTCTTATTACTCGCTCTTTCGAGTCCTCATTAGCGACTAAATGTAAATGGGAAAATTTCGTAATTGCGTGCCGAATAGACTCGTCAATAGTACCTGTCACTTCACCGCCCATTGTGTGGGCAACTGGGACGTTCATATATGCAGCTGCTACTACGGCTGCCATTACGTCATATCGATCCCCTACCACAACCAGTACATCTAGTCTGCTATTTGATATTATCGTACTCATCTCCATCAAACCCAAGCCACAGCTTTTCGCCATATCAGCGTGGCTTTCTCCATCAATAAACATATTGAACTTAAAACTGGGTTCTGGAAGGCCATCTGAAACCATCAGACTGTGGATAGCCCCATATCTAGCTAGTGTAGCTGCGCCGCCAACAATTGAGATCAACTCGACCTCGGAATCTTTATCTAACTCACGTAATATAGTCTTCGTACTCGAGTAGTTGGCTCTACTCCCTGTAAATACTCCTACTCTCATGTCAAATTCCCCATCATTATCAACCCGGCGAGTTTAAAATCATCTTCATCGTCGATATCTATTGATCGAAGCATCGACATTGGCCAGAAAGCCATTCTTTCACTAAACAGAGAGTTTTCCCGATAGAAGTGATCAACCCTGCAAATATATACGGCCGCACCATTGCGTGCGTAGTACTTCCTCTTTTCTTGCCTAAGGTTTGATGATACTAAAGTATATGTAGATGGGATAAGCATATCCCCTTCCAATTGCATCAATGATTCAGGCGAAAAATTATGAGGGACTTCAGTTACAGTTACGCCACAATTAGCTCCCTGTCCGTAGACGCGCTTGAAAAGAGAATCGATGTCATTCGCTTCCCTTAATGGTGAAGTCGGCTGCAATACACAAAAATACTCATAATTATTACGCGCATCGACTACGTCTAGTGCGTGTTTAATATACTCAGTAGCAGGTGAGTTATCTCTCGAAAATTCTGCTGGACGCTTTACCAAATAATTAGATTTCAAAACAACTTCTGAGTTTGCCAAAATCAATGCGTCATCGCTTGACACTAATATTTCGCTAACAGATTTAGAATATAGTGCAGACTCTAACGTCCATTCAATTAAAGGCTTCCCATGTAACTGCCTTCTATTCTTATTGACAACTCCTTTAGAACCCGACCTGGCCGGTATAATAGCCAACACAGTTTATACGTCCTCTTCCGAAACATACTGATCCTTAAAAACTTTATTTTTAAGGGACAACCCGATAAATTCCTTATAGTATCTTGTTGGCAATCCGTCCCCAGGTTTCTTAGCTGCAAAATCATCGGTAGTTAATACATGGCCACTTGGCAAGTCACTTTTAAACACAAGACTCTTTTCGAATACACGCTTCATATTTAAGATGTACTCTCGATTCACTGACTTTTTTACTGGAGAGCTGACTATTGCTTCAGCTTCACGAATATATTGTGTCATTCGCTTAAATTCGACCGGCTCTAGTGAATTTTTTGCGTCACTACCATATGCTAGTTTGGATAGAGTAAAATGCTTCTCAATTATCTGGGCACCGGCATATACTGCAATCGCTGGTATTGCCTCGCTTAAGGTATGATCAGACAGTCCAGAGTTGACGTCATATCTATCCTTAAACTCCCCGATTTTTTCTAACCCGACATTTTCCGGTGGGCAAGGGTATTCAGACGTACATTGGAGAACAGTAAGGCTATTAATCCGCCCGAGCTTCAGTATTTTAACTGCTAAATCAAGTTCGTCGTAGGAACTCATTCCAGATGAAAGAATTACGTTAACATTACAATTTGCAACTGCTTCGAGAAGCAATACATTACTTACTTCCCCGCTTGGGATTTTTAAGGTTGCCATTCCTAGATCTTGTAAAAACTCGACTGCTTCTACTGAAAATGGCGAGGAGATCAGCTCAGCACCTAAATTTTTGGTAAACTCAATGAGCTCTATATACTGTGATCTTGAGAATGCTGTTCGTTCAAAGTAGTCTTTCCTACTTTCGCCATCGAAATATGGCGGATTAGGGGCTGTCGGCAAGCTTTCTGCGTCAAATATATGTGTTTGCAATTTGACTATATCGGCTCCAGACCCCACAGCAGCATCGATCATGCACTTCGCTAATCCTACCGAGCCTTCATGAGTATTTCCAACTTCAGCGATAATTTTAACCATGTTGACCGACTACCTTGTATAAAAATTTATTAATCCTTTTGAAAGACCTACCATCAATTGGTGATAGATTCCGCTTGATCCAAGCGCGATCTTCATCTGACAATTTACGGTTTGATTTTATGTGTGAAATAAGCTCATCTTTGTTACGTGCTATTGGCATATATATATCGGGGAAGAAATTTTCATAGTTTAGACGTATAGGATCGTATATTATAGGTTTCAAATTATTGATTAATGCCCAAGCTACCGTACTAGAATAGGTAGATATGAAATTTTCTGCCTTAGGCATTAATTCCTCAAGTGGTGACTCCGAGATTTCGCAATCATACAGTCTAGATAAATACCTATATCTTGCAATTGACATTTTAGGATGCAAAGATACCAATACACTCTTTTTGCTACCTTTTGCTGCAGACAAAAGTTCATGAATTGACTCAATGTGAGTTTCGTAATCAGTTAGTCCATGCTCATATAGCTGTGGCAGCGCTATTAGTAGATAGTCTCGGGATTCTGAGCTTTCAATATTTTCATTATAGACTTTATCTAGAGATAAGCTGCCCAGCGCAAATAAATTCTTTCCATTATGGCCAAGCCGCTTTAGTCTTTCTCGTTCATAAAGCGTATCAACAATAATATAATCCGTTACACCGGCCCCATGGATGTAAGGATTTTTCGATAAAAGCTCCATTTTTCTTAGACCCGACTCTATATGCGGCTTATAGAATTGAAATCCGAATTTATTATTCGGTGCTTTATATATTAATTTTTTTCGACTTTTGATTAATGCTTCTGGTTCCGCTGAGTACGCGTATGACAACAAGATAATCGGCAATCTATTTGTTTTGGCATAAAGTTGCAATGTCAGGTCTTCGCCGATGCCTCTATCTGAGCCTATTATCACAGCATCGATATTCTGTGAATTATACGTTGACTCCAAACTCCTTAGTTTCTTTTTCAGTTTTTTTAAAAATTTTTTTTCTAGAACAATGCTTAGCAGGTATTTTTGTACATATACTCCAAGTTTATTGTTGTCCAAAAAATTGTAAACAGATTCTTTTAGTCTCTTTTCAAATCCTTTTTTACTCTCTGTCTGACTCGACTCACTGAGGGAATGTAAATTAAATCGCTCCTTATCTATGGTGACATTGATAGTTCTTGCAAACGCTGGATTTTTTTTTGATATTAGAACGTTGAGTTTCTGCATTTTAAAATAACGTCGCTATTCGTTTTTTTGATCGGTTCGGCTTTTTCGCTGTACAGTTACTCGTACTGTATAGATTTATGGAGCGTCTTGTTTCTTAACAGATATTCCGAATATACCACGGCATTACCTTTGAAATACCCTCTGAGATCCGGTATTGGGGTATGTATCCCAGTTTATTTGCCGCCTTTGCAATATCTGCCTGCGAGTGACGGACATCGCCAGGGCGAAAGTTTTTATACACAGGTTCTCGTTTATAATGTCTACCGTGAACTTCAAGACTTGACCGCAATGCCATGAACAAATCATTCAGCGTTGTTCGGTCTCCTACGGCGACGTTATACACCTCATTTTTAGCTCCATCTGGCGCCATCGCTGCCAGCAGGTTTGCCTGAACTGCATTTTCGATGAAACAGAAATCTCGGCTGGTTTCTCCATCCCCATTTATGATGACTTCATTGCCTTTTATCATCGACGCCGTCCACTTCGGAATCACCGCTGCATAGGAACCTTCCGGATCTTGCCTCTTACCAAAGACATTGAAATACCTTAAGCCAATCGTCGTTAATCCATAAGTATTTGCAAATACATCCGCGTAAAGTTCGTTCACATATTTTGTCACGGCGTAGGGTGACAACGGTTTACCAATGTGTTCTTCGACCTTAGGTAAGGCCGGATGATCACCATAAGTCGAACTGCTGGCCGCGTAAATAAAACTCTTCACGTTTGCATTGCGTGCGGCCACCAACATGTTCAAGTACCCTGTAATGTTCACGGCATTTGTGGTTACTGGATCATCAATCGAGCGTGGCACAGAGCCCAGCGCTGCCTGATGCAATACATAATCCACACCCCGACAAGCATTTTCACAAGCGGCCATGTCGCGAATGTCACCCTGAATAAAGGTGAAACGTTCCCATTGCTCAGGGGAGACCAACTCTCGAACTTCGTTTAAATTTCTTTGATGGCCGGTGGCGAAATTGTCCAAGCCCACTACCGTCTGTCCCAAAAGTAGAAGGTGTTCCAGCAGGTTAGAACCGATAAATCCGGCGACACCCGAAATCGTCCATATTTTCGGTTCGGTGATCAGCGATTCGCGCAGTGTGTCGTAGTCTCTCATAGGCATTATGCACTCGAGCTAAGCGTGTTTGCTCCCAGTCAATATAATTTACAAGCGGATGTCCGAGTCGACAGCCGGCAAGGCGTACTTCAGGTCGTACAGCACATGCTCCGGCTTACCCAGTGCCCGGATCTTGTCCGGTCCTTGTTCAATAAACTGGCGGTGTGCCACCGCCAGAATCAAGGCATCATAGGCACCCGATACCGGTTCAGTAACTGGCGTGATTCCGTATTCGTACTCTGCTTCTTTAGGATTTATCCACGGATCAAAACAGTCAACCTGAACACCGTAATCTGTCAGCTCGCTGACAATGTCCACAACCTTGGTGTTGCGAAGATCCGGGCAATTCTCCTTGAAGGTCAAACCCATCACCAATACACGTGCACCATCAACATGAATACGTTTCTTCAGCATGGCCTTGATTAGCTGACTGGCCACATACGCTCCCATGCCATCATTTAGTCGGCGGCCTGCGAGAATGATTTCTGGGTGATACCCCACAGTCTGTGCCTTGTACGTCAGGTAGTAGGGGTCCACACCGATACAGTGACCACCAACCAAGCCTGGCCGGAATGGCAAAAAATTCCATTTGGTACCTGCCGCCTCAAGTACCTCTTCGGTATCAATTTTCAGCTTGTTGAAGATCAAAGCCAATTCATTAATGAGCGCAATGTTGACATCGCGCTGCGTATTTTCAATAACCTTCGCTGCTTCAGCCACCTTGATCGAACTGGCTCTGAAGGTACCGGCGGGAATAACAGAGCGGTAGAGCTCGTCTACGATATCGGCCACCTCAGGCGTGGAACCGGAAGTAACCTTAAGAATACTAGTTAGTCGGTGCTCCTTGTCTCCGGGATTAATGCGCTCGGGGCTGTAGCCTGCAAAAAAGTCCTTGTTGAATGTCAGGCCTGAGACCTGCTCTAACACGGGGACACACTCTTCTTCCGTGGCGCCGGGATAAACAGTAGATTCGTAGATGACAATGTCGCCCCTTTTTAACACTTTCCCGATGGTCTTGCTCGCCTGAAGTAAAGGCGTCAGATCCGGTTGCCTGTGCTCGTTGATAGGAGTCGGCACGGTAACAATAAAGAAATTACAAACCCGTAAGTCTTCCAATGCGCTGCTGAAAAACAACGATTTTGCAGCAGCAAGCTCTTTGTCAGTTACTTCCAGAGTACTGTCGCGACCATACCGAAGCTCTGTCAAGCGAGATTCTTTAATGTCAAAGCCAAGAGAAAACCACCTTTTCCCAAATTCAACAGCCAGAGGGAGCCCCACGTATCCAAGGCCAACTACTGCAATTTTAGGGGAACGAAAGCTTTCTAATTTGAGTTCGGACATGTTCTAAACATCCATATAATTAATGCAACAAAAAGTAAAGATATCTTATTAGTCCAAAGCTGCTAGGCCTAGCTCAACCTCTATAGACCATGTATTGAAGCGGCACTTAGGCCAAACCAGTGTCTAGGCCCCTGGTGACTCATCAAGCCTTTGGTCATTATTATTAAACTATCTATGATCAGTCCACTATAAGAACACTGGACGCTCCGTTTATACCCCGATCTCAATCACGTTTCTAAAAGTGCTGAGAATTCCCAATCTATCTTGGTATAGAGCGACAATTAACTTGGCCGGTCGTAATGACTCATTCAGTAATCCCACTACTCCCAGACTCAGTTGCTCATCAGCTTTTCCATTTTAGCTTCATAGTCTCGACTATGTAGCTTCCAATTACTTATGCGTCGTTGCAATGTCCGAATTTGCCCATTGGAAAATCGGTTGGGGTATTGGCCATCCAGCCAATCAATAATCTCACGTGCCGTGCTATGAGGTTGAATTTCTAATCTGAACTGTATGTCAGGCCACACGCCGTCAAACGGATCCGGACGGGTGCGCCATGTCCTGGGTCCTTTGCGACGATCCAGCGGCTTATGTATTTGGTAGTGCTGGCAGTATTCGTGGCCATTGATAGTGGGTGAGGTTGTTTCCGGCAAATTCGTACCAGCGGTCTGGCCAGCGTAGCGCCAAAGCTGCACCTGAAGTGCGCGGAGTTCGTCCATAAGTCTGACTGGATCCAATGTATGGAATTCATTTGTCAGTTGCGCCTTGATGCGTTCGCTGAGGTCTGGACGCTGAAGAAGCCGCTGATAGGCTGTTTTTGCCGGATGATACTGTTTTGAAACCCTTGCCCCATGGCGCTGCTTGCTGAGTAGTTTCAGAGAGGGTTGAAAATAGTTTACATACAGTCGTAGCACACCATAGAACTGCGCCAGTGCCGACCAAGCTTTAGGACCAGTGAACCGATCGTATCCTACCAGCCGTCGAACAACTGAACCGTTTTTCTCCTCGACGAAGGCTTGATCGTTTTTGCGATGTGTACGCGCTCTTGTAAATGTGATTTCGTTGGCTTCGCAGTAATCCAGAAGGTCGTGATTGATGAATTCGCTGCCACAATCGGAATCGAGACCTTTAAGATCAAATGGCATCAACGTGCGCGCTACATCAATACCGCTGATGACATCGGCAGCACTCTTTTTCAATAGCGGCATGCACTCCAGCCAACCCGTTGCGATATCTATCAAAACCAGAGTGTTGAGGAACGTGCCATTGGGATCACCACCACAATGAGCGACCAAGTCAATTTCGAAGAAACCGGGGGTCGCTTCATCCCAGTCAGCGAACGTACGGATAGCAACCTGATTTTTTAACAGCGTACCCCGCTTGGTCAGGCTCTGGCCGTCCTTGATTCTGTACCGTTCGCAATGTAGCAATCTATCCACGGTCGCAGCACTGACGGTTAGCAGCTTTCGCCGAAGATCTTCAGTGATTCTAAGGTGTCCGTGTCGCTCCATCGAAGATACCAGTTCCGGAATGAACGGAACAAGGCGTTTGGAGCACACCTGATTCGCCGTATGCCAGATGTAGACGAGTACCTTAAGGAATTGAGCATCGTACTTTTGTCGACCCGGCCTGGGCCTCACTGTGCCATTCTGAGGCAAGCATGTTTGATCATTGAGCAACTGTATGGCGTATTTCCGGTCGTACCCCGTCGCCGCCACAAAGCCGTCCAGAATGCGACCTTTGGTAGACCAGTCCGCGTCCTGATAGCGACCATAAACACTCGCTAGCATTTCTCGTCGTGCGGATAGACTCATCTGATGCTTCATCAGTGCAACTCCTGCTGAACAGTAGTTAGATTTTAGATGAGTCAACAGACCGTCAAAGGTTTGATTTTTAGTGAGTCAATGCGAACCAGACAAGGTAGTTGACGTTCTATAATCTTGGGGACTCGCCTTCTAGATTGGACTAACTTATCGTGGTGTTCGGTATCAATAAAGGAGAGAAATTAGCTATGGGCTTTGATATTAAACCAAGGCATAGCATGTCTTTTCTGTGCAACGTACCATGACAAGATAAACCTAATCCCCATAGAAAAGCAAAACGCGTAGGCTGCACCCTTCATACCTAAATAGTCAACTAATATAATCAAAAGCAATACATTCACGGTGCCTGAGAAAATAGTGGCTAAGGAAAGGAAACCTGTTCGTTTCGAAAAGAAAATGTAGTTTGTGACCATCAAATACATACCGTGAAATACTTGTCCAAGCACTAACCAACCGACTACTTCCCCAGCCCGTTTATATTCATCTCCTGCCACAAATATGACTAGCCATGGCACCACAAGAAATGAGAGGCCAGCACCAAAAAGTATAAGCGCAAACCACCCATATGTATAACGAACAATCTGCTTTTTTTCCTCTTCGTTATCGCGTTTTAGACGCTCAAAAAGCCACGGCATATAGGCTTTGTTAATGGCATCGAAAATTAACCTTAGTGCCATACCAAACTGAACAGCCACAACATAGATTCCAACTTCTGAAAGCCCGAGCTCCTCCTTAATCACAAAGCGGTCTATAGTCGTCAATAAAAACATACCGGCCACATGAGGTATGAGGGGCACACCAAACCTTAATGCTTCTTTTACAAAACGGGGCCGCCAAACAAAAAAACAGAGCAAATTGTCTTTTTTTAACAAAGCCAAGGCAATTATTGAAAATAAGCTAAATGTAAAAACTTGTGCGCTAATTCTACCCGAAGGTCCGTAAAACAAAACCACGACAAGAATGATAGACAAACTAACGTTTATCAGGCTCCTTGAAATTTGAAGTAGACCATAATACTTGGCTTTTTTTCTAACCTGCCATTGTGTGAGCCGTATTAACGTGATTGTACTTGCGGTTGTTGTCAGTGCGCCAAAGAGTATCCATTTCGGCTCAAGACCCAACCAATATGCGAACTGGCTCTTGAAAAAGAAGAGAACCACCAACGCTATGGATGTAGTTACTGCCAAAATCTGTAAGCAAGAACCAATAAAATCTCTAAGATCACTACTCCCAAGATTTTCATCATAGAATTTTCTTCCGGCTGCACCGTGGAGGCTAAGCCCAACGAACGCCATCAACGCTCCAAGTAAGGTCTGGAACATTGCGACCTCGCCGTATTCTTCAGGGGTCAAGAAGCGAGTCAAAACTGGAAGGAGGGCAAACGGTATAGCAGCGTTGAGAATATTGGATACTAGGTAGACCGCGGACCCCGCGAGAAACGTACTATTCTTGATTTTCAGTACCACGACTGATGAAATCCCAAGTTAGTTTGATTGCATAGTTTTTCAGATTTCAGAATGAGACAGATTACGACCTAACTGCAGAATCGAATAGGTTGCACGCCATCCCGTCATCCGAATTGACCCTACCCCCGTTTAAGGTCCACCCAGAGCTGGAAAAATCCGGCTTCTCGGGTCGTTGTTTCTGCTCGATCATCGCGTGTTTCCGGGCGTAATCGGCAGGGGTTGACCACCCCAGTGCGAAGTGGGGTCGAACTTGGTTATAGAACGCTCTCCATGCGTCGATTTTTTCCCTGGCATCCGCCGACGACAAGAAGCAGTTTTCGTTCAGGCACTCCTGGCGGAGTCGACCATTGAACGATTCGACCGTTGCATTATCGGTGGGCATCCCTGGCCGTGAAAAGTCGATTTCAATGCCGCGCTCATACGCCCAACGGTCCATCACCTTGCCTGCAAACTCGGATCCATTGTCAATCTTCAGCACTTTTGGATTGCCTCGAAAGCGAGCAATCGCCGTCAGCGCTTCTTGTACGTCCTGGCCCGTCAGACTGTGACCGACCAGAATGCCCAGGCACCCTCGGGTGAACAGGTCAATAATCGTCAATAGCCGCAACCGGCGGCCATCGAACAAGGCATCCGACACGAAATCCATGCCCCAGATATGATTCGGATGCTTGGCCTGTTGCAGTGGTTGCCGGTTCTTGGCGGCCTTATTACGCCTCGGTCGCTTCAAATGGAGCGATAAGCCCTCTTCTCGGTAGATCCGGTAGACACGCTTGTGATTATCAGACCAGCCTTCGCGCCGCAGCTGAACATGGACTCGCCGGTCACCGTAATGCACCCGAGTCAGGGTGATCTCACGTATCCTCATCGACAACGCCGATGCGTCTCGCGCCACCGACTTATATCGACAAGACGCCCGGGAAAACCGAAAGACCGCACACGCCTGGCGTTCACTGACCCCATATCGTGACGGGAGGTCCGCCACCAGCTGGCGCTTACGCGGCGGCCTCAGAGCTTTTTTGCCACCACATCCTGTAACATGGCCTTGTCCAGACTGAGATCGGCAACAAACTTTTTAAGCCGGTGGTTCTCCTCCACCAGCTGCTTCAATCGCTTCAGCTCGGAGGGACCCAGACCGCCATATTTCTTGCACCAGTTGTAAAACGTCGCATCGGAAACGCCCATCTTGCGACAGACCTCCGGCACCGGCGTACCCAGTTCAGCTTGCTTCAGCGCGAACGCTATCTGCTCTTCGGTGTATCGGGATCGCTTCATGGCATGACCTCCTGCTCAAGGCTCTATCATGCCGGATTTTCCAGTTTTAAATGGACCGAAATCCTGGGGTAGGGTCACGCAAGTCCGCTCGGGTCTTGGTTTTCCTATAATGATCGACTTCCACTTTTGACGAGTGCAAAAAATTTTTCAACATGGGCTTTTCTAACAATCTAACTTGAAGCCAATACTTTTTATCGGTCCGTAGTTGTTCTGAAGATTCACCAATTCCTAGGAACAAGTTTGACAGCCACGGTCACTTGGGGTTGTGCCACCGTTCGGGAAGCCGCGGCTGTAATAAGATTTGGTTTTGACTGCATTAACCGTCGATTAGTGCTTCACAAATTCGGAAGTCGATAGCGTTATCAATATCAAACGACCGCTCTCGCGGCATTATCGACGCACGCAACTGCGGCGTAAACAATGAATTGTGGTTCATTAGATGTACCACATCAACAATATAAACTGCGCCATTAAGCCTGTACTCACACCCATGATCCTGAGATCGAGTCTTTGACACATCTATGCCCTTTAATCGTGAACAATCATCTATACGACCTATCCACGCAGCTGGGTGATCCACTGAACAAACGGAGACGACGGTATCACTACGATCAACTTCCTCATACTTTGCAATGGCGGCCCAAATGTCATCAACTATGCGAAGTGGAGATGTCGGCTGCAGAAGAACCAAAGTGTCTGGCGGGAAGCCGGATCTGTGCTCGGCCTGTACCGCGTCAATAAGAACGTCTGACGTAGTCGCGATATCAGTTGCCATTGCATCTGGGCGCCTGTGTAAGACTACAGCCCCGTGACCATACTCTTCGGCCACAGCCAGAATTTCTTCATCATCACTTGTAACAAGAATCCTCGCTTTCAGATTTACCGCCAGCGCAGTCTCAATGGTCCAAGCTATGAGGGGTTTACCACCGAGAGAGAGTACATTTTTCCTGGGCATGCGCTTACTCCCACCCCGGGCAGGGATAACTATCAAAATTTTGCCGCAGTCAGGCTTTGAAGGTTCATCGGACTTCGGGCAGGACGCATGAGTAGTCATAGATCTGTTCTATACCTAGCAATAATTTGATGCGAGACAGGGGCCAATTGCATTGCTTGGAACAACTTAACGATTAATTCTTAGTCCGTTCAGTAAGCAGTCAGAAACATAGTCGACATCATCATCAGTCAAGTTTACATGTGAAGGAAGCATCAGAAGCCTTTCGAACAGATAATTGGAATTTTCACTACTATTCGAAACCTTGGCATTTGTAAATGCTGGCTGAATTGACATAGGTTCGAAGCAGTGCCTGAATTCAATATTATTTTTACTAAGCTCTTCAGTTACTCCGCCCAGGGAACTTTTTGGAACCAAAACAGAAAATATCCAATTACTCGACGTCACGCTCGGTTGAATTTTTTGTATAGAAACGGCGCTACCCTCAAAATTCGACCTGTAGCGTTCAGCAATTCTGGACTTTTTTCCAAGTATTTCATCCAGTCTTTCGTATTGAGCTAGTCCCACTGCAGCCTGCATGTTAGTCATCCGGTAGTTGAACCCAACCACCTCATGATGATACCGCTGCCCGGGTGACATCCCATGATCTCTAAGAATTCTTGCCTTTTCAGCAACCAACAAATTCTGAAAAATAACAATGCCGCCTTCACCGGTGGTGATGGTCTTGTTGCCGAAAAAACTGTACGTGACAGCATCGCCCAACCCACCTATATCGCCGCCATTCACAGTGGAACCAACAGCTTCTGCTGCATCTATAATAACTTTAATCCCTCGATCATATGCCCAGTCCGTGATCTCTCCGATCCCACTTGGATTACCAAACAGCGCCACAGGAATTATCGCCACCGTCCTGTCACTAAGCGCCTCTGTTAGAGCGGCTCTCGACATATTCCAATCGTCTTTATCAATATCAACGATTACTGGAACTGCGCCGGTATACAAAACGGCATTCAATGTTGCACCAAACGTTATATTTGGAACGATGACCTCGTCACCGGGTTTTATGTCCAAGGCGACCAATGCGAGATGAATTGCAACCGTTCCATTGGAAGTAGCGAGCGCGTCCCGATCATCTATACCTCGCAGAGAGGCTTTTTCAAACGCTGTCACAAAGCGACCCTGAGACGAGATCCAGTTTTCCTCAAGGCATTCCGTGACGTATTTTTTTTCATTGCCATTAAGGCTTGGCTCTAGAATTTTAATCAAAGCAGCCTCTCTGAATGCTCAAGCTGAGTCTTGATCACTCTCGAGTCATAATCGTAGACC
Organism: Natronospirillum sp.; assembly: GCA_965602035.1. Taxonomy (GTDB): domain Bacteria; phylum Pseudomonadota; class Gammaproteobacteria; order Pseudomonadales; family Natronospirillaceae; genus Natronospirillum. Next base: position 1,369,018 of record OZ271919.1, read on the forward strand.
TCGATTACCGTGTAGTCTTTTCGAATGTCACTATTTAAAAACCAGGCATTCGCATCGAACGGCAAATTATCATCGGACAAGCCATTATTATCACTTAAATGCAGACCACCTATATATGGCCTCAAAGACTCTAAAGCTTCAACAGGATCAAAGCCTAAGGAGTTGGCACTTACCTTCAAGTGAGCAACATCCAATAGCAGAGTGACTGCCCCTTGCAATGATTCAAAAAACGCTGAGATCTCCTCCACATCGCACAAAAGCAAGGGATTTCCATCAAACTCTGTATGAGTTCCCTTGGACAGTACGTTATTCTCTACCAAAAGATTGACATTTTTTGAGTCAGCATACTCAGCTAATCGGTCTACCCTGCTTTTAAACAACTCCAGACTTTCTGAGCGAGCCTGCAAGCCTCTGCGGGATATACGTTTACCAAGTTCGATAGGCTTGGGATCTATTAAAAAACCAGCATGGAAGGCATACCATCGCGAACCAACCATGGCAGACAAATCAATTGCGCGCCTGATGTGCTCATCCGTCTGCTTGAAAACCTGGTCATCGGCGCTGGCCAAATTCAAAACATATGGGGTATCTTGCAGAGGAACGTAGTTGTGCAACGTGATGTCTAGCCCACGCTCCTTCAGAGATGTTATCGATTTCTCCAGTTGTGGGTCGTAAGCGCCACCAGAAAGTTCAATGGAATTAAAACCCTGTGAGGAGAGTTCTGTGGCAACGTCCGTACAGGTGCGATCTTTAACCCCACCAGTAGACACGTAAATACTCAAGTCAAATCCTCCTTGCTGGCACGCCTACGTACGTGCCTGGCTTATTGATGTTTTTCAGCACGACCGCTCCTGCACCTAAGATTACTCCGCTGCAGATACTTACGTTATCAATAATAACGGCACCAGCGCCGAGCACACATGAATCTCCGACAGAAACGTTGCCGGAGATAACTACACCTGGAGAAACATTTACAAACGAACCAACCCCGCAATCGTGGTCGATTAAAGCGCCCGTATTTATTACGGAATAATCACCTACAACGGAGTTCGAACGGATAGTCGAACTAGGCATAACAACCGTTCCCGGCCCAATTATCGCATCCGTTGCAACATAAGCATAGGTTGACACTAACTTATAAGGTGGCGTTCGTTGGCAAAATGCTGATGAGGCGATGTGTTTCCTTACAGAAACATCACCAATAGCTATAACGTGGCTCACGTCCTCGGTCGTCCCTTGATCACAGAATTGGGATGGACGTTCGCCCAGCACATCCTCATAAGGCACTTGAATCAATGCTCCGGGGCCTAACGATCTAATTACCTCTATGACAGAGTTAGCATGGCCACCCTGTCCCAGCACGTAGACTGTACTCATTCTACATCAACAACTCTTGCAGAAGTCAAAGCAGGACAATCAATGCGGGCGTACCGCCCAATGAAATGAGCCGTGTCATCCCAGGTCAATCCGCCACCGGGGCGCATCATCGTAAAGTCGCCAAGGTCAAACACATCCCCCTTTTTTACCGGACGGGAATAGACCAGCGACTTCCTTGAGGTGCTGGCCATGCCAGCCTCCTCCGTTTGCATTGTCTTGTATGGAGTACCGAGCTGTTCTTCGACCCTCCTTACTTCTTGTACTAAGCTTTTAAATTCCTGCGGCTCGCTTGATGCTCTATGATCTGGCCCTTCCAGAGATTTATCTGAGGTAAAGTGCTTCTCAACCACACTCGCACCCAGAGCAATTGATACACAGGCGGCCGTATTACCCACACTATGATCAGAGAATCCGACCGGATAGGGAAATACATGTTCTAGCGTCGATATCACGTTTAAATTTAGACTGACATCACTGCAAGGGTAATTAGAAACGCAATGGAGTAACACAAGGTTTTCGGAAGGGTATTTGTCAAAGCATTTTACAGCCCGCTCTATCTCACCGAGATTTGCCATACCTAGAGATAGAATCGTCGGCTTACCTGTAGATGCAATAGCCTCCAAAAGTGGAATATCGACAATGTCAGCTGATGCGATTTTGTATTCTTCAACACCGAGACGTTCAAGCATTTGAACGGCGTTTACACTGTAAGGTGTGGAAATAAACGAGATTCCGATCTTCCGGCAATACTCGATTAGGGCAGCATGATCTTCATCAGATAACTCGAGCTTCTGGAGCATTTCATAATGGGACTCTGACGACCCTGTCGTCTCAGTCTGGTATTTCACTTTTGGAGTATCCAACCTTGCAAGATCTTTTGCCCTAAAGGTTTGAAATTTTACGGCATCCGCGCCACTTTCCTTAGCCAAAAGAACTAAATCAAACGCTTTTTCTCGCGATCCATTGTGGTTTACACCAATCTCGGCAATCAGGTACGTTTCCTTCTTGTCTCTATACCTCTTCATGAATCTGGCTCCGCAAATCTGCCTGTACCATTTCCTTTACCATTTCCTCAAACGTTATTTTAGGTTGCCAGCCTAGCTTTTCTCTTGCGGCGGAAGCGTCTCCTATCAAAACATCAACTTCCGTTGGCCTGAAATAGAATGGATCGATTGCAATTATGGCCTTTCCCACCAATGGTTCAAGATTTAAACTTGATGCCGCGCTAACTTTAGGCTGACCTACTTCAGAAACAATCGCTTTCTCTTCTACTCCCGTTCCCTGCCATTCAACCCTGACGCCCAACAACTTTAATGACAGCTCTATGAAATGACGCACACTAAACTTACGCCCAGTGGCAATAACGAAATCTTCCGGTTTGTCTTTCTGCAGCATAAGCCACTGCATGTATACATAATCTCTTGCGTGCCCCCAATCCCGTTGCGCATCAAGATTCCCCATGTATAGGCACGCTTGCTTACCCGTCATGATTCGCGCAAGGCCGGATGTTATTTTTCGCGTAACGAAAGTCTTTCCTCGCCGCTCAGACTCATGGTTAAACAAGATGCCATTGCATGCGTAGATTCCATATGCCTCCCGATAGTTTACTGTTATCCAGTAGGCATAGAGCTTTGCGACGGCGTAAGGGGATCTTGGATAAAAAGGCGTTTTCTCGCTTTGTATTGGGTCCTGTATAAGGCCATAAAGCTCAGATGTCGATGCCTGGTAAAACCGTGTTTTCTGTTCAAGTCCAAGCATCTTAATTGCTTCTAGAATCCTCAGTGTTCCTATTGCATCCGCGTTCGCAGTATACTCGGGAGAGTCAAACGATACGTGTACGTGACTCTGCGCAGCCAGGTTGTAAATTTCGTCTGGACGAACCTTTCCCACGATCCTGATTAAGCTGGTTGAGTCGGTCATGTCCCCATAATGGAGGTGAATCTGATTTCCCGCCTCGTGCTCATCATGCACCAAGTGTTCTATTCTCTGAATATTTTCTCCCGAGGCCCTACGCCTGAGACCGTGAACCTCATAACCTTTTTCGAGTAGCAGCTCCGCAAGGTAGGAGCCGTCTTGGCCAGTTATTCCAGTAATCAAAGCTACTTTTTTCAACTTGTTCCCCTAAGTTCCAGGAATGCCTGAGATAATATCTATTTCAAACCAATATTTGTGTGATTTTGGATAACACACTTATTCAGACACGTTTTTTGATAAATTGTGTTCTTCCCGCGCAGGTTCGGTCCTTTGGGGGGAAGCAGGTAGACCGCCCTTGCCACAGTAAGTATATTTTGACAATCAGAGGGTTGGCGACCCTACTCACCATCAATGCCCCATCGGCGTTTTGCGTCTCTCTTACCTAGTGGCATAACGAAACGATACGGCCATGATTTATAGTCGCCCATACCGGTCTTCAAACCGCACGATGTCGTCTTCGCCGAGGTACGAACCGGACTGAACCTCAATCAGCTCCAGATCCATCTGCCCCGGGTTTTCCAGGCTGTGTTTTTCACCGATGGGTATGAAGGTCGATTCGTTTTCGGTCAGCAGAAACACTTCATCACCCTTGGTAACCCGTGCCGTGCCTTTCACTATGACCCAGTGCTCGGCCCGGTGGTGGTGCATCTGCAATGACAGCTTCTCGCCCGGTTTCACGCTGATGCGCTTCACCTGATAGCGCGTGTCCATGTGAATCGAGTCGTAGTGCCCCCAGGGGCGGTACACTTCCCGATGGTTGAAGTGCTCGTGCCGGCCCTGCTCCTGTATGGTCTTCACGATGGTCTTGACGTCCTGCACCTGGTCCTTGTGAGCAACCAGCACGGCGTCCTTGGTTTCCACAACCACCAGGTCCGACACCCCGACCGCCGCTACCAGCCGATGGTCGGCCTGGATGTAATTGCCGGTCGAACCGGTAGCGATCACATCGCCCTGCAGCGCGTTCTGGTTGTCGTCCTTGTCGCGGACTTCCCAGAGCGCCGACCAGGAGCCGATGTCGCTCCAGCCGGCATCCAGCGGCACCATGGCACCCAGTCGGGTCTTTTCCATCACGGCGGTGTCTACCGGTGCATCCGGGCTGCGGGCGAACGCCTCGGCGTCCAGACGCTGGAACGTCAGGTCGGATTCTGCGCCGGCCAGCGCGGCTCTTGTGGCCTCCACAATCTCCGGGGCCACACGCTGCAGTTCCTGCAGATACGCACTGGCCCGAAACAGGAACATGCCGCTGTTCCAGCAATAATCACCGGCACTCAGGTACTGCTCGGCGGTGGCCTGGTCCGGCTTTTCCACGAAGCGTGCGACCTCAAACCCGGATTCACCCAGCGGCTTGCCCTGCTGAATATAGCCATAGCCGGTTTCGGCATGAATCGGCACAATGCCGAAGGTTACCAGCCGGCCGTCTTCGGCCAGCGGAATCGCACGTTGCACGGCTGCCTGGAACGATTCGGTATCCTTGATCAGATGATCGGCTGCCAGCACCAGCAATAAGGGGTCTTCCCCGTTTCGTTGGGCCAGCTCTGCCGCCAGCGCAATCGCCGGCGCGGTATTCCGCCCTTCCGGTTCGAGCAGAATCGTGGCGTCGTCCTGGCCCAACTGGCGCAGTTGCTCCGCCACCAGAAACCGGTGTTCTTCATTGGCAATCAGAATCGGCGATGCCGGGGCCAGCCCATCGAGGCGCCGCAGGGTTTCCTGCAAGAGGCTGTGCTCGCCGGTCAGCGCCAGGAACTGCTTGGGGTTCAACTGGCGGGACAACGGCCAGAGGCGCGTTCCGCGGCCTCCGGCCATAATGATAGGGGTAACTTTAACTGCCACTAATCGTTCCTCGAGTTAGTTCCAATGCAGTGAAAATTAGATCGCAAACCAAAGGACCAACCACCGGTTTTTCCGGTGGAGAATTGCTTATTCATTCAAGGACGCAGCAAACAGAATTAGCGAATTAATCGCGGGCAAAGAGGTCTCGAGTGTAGACACTGCCTGCGACGTCTTTGAGGTCGTCGGTGAGGCGATTGGCGAGTATAACGTCGCTTTCGCGTTTGAACTGATTGAGGTTGTTGACGACACGGGAGTTGTAGAAGTTGGCATCTTCCAGTACCGGTTCGTAGACGATGACTTCGATGCCTTTGGCCTTGATCCGTTTCATCACGCCTTGCATGGCGGACTGGCGGAAGTTGTCGGAGCCGGTTTTCATGATGAGGCGGTAGATGCCGACTACTTTCGGATTTTTTCTGATGATGGCGTTGGCAATGAAGTCCTTGCGGGTGGTGTTGGCGTCTACAATTGCCTGAATCAGGTTGTTGGGCACCTCGTTATAATTAGCCAGTAGCTGCCGAGTGTCTTTTGGCAGGCAGTATCCGCCGTAACCGAAGCTGGGGTTGTTGTAGTGGTTGCCTATGCGCGGGTCGAGGCCAACGCCTTCAATAATCTGTTTGGTACTCAGGCCATGTGTTTCAGCGTAGGAGTCGAGTTCGTTGAAGTAGGCCACGCGCATGGCGAGATAGGTATTGGAAAACAGCTTTATCGCTTCGGCTTCTGTGCTATCCGTGAACAGTATTGGTATGTCCCGTTTGACCGCGCCTTCTTTGAGCAGGTTCGCGAATGTTTCTGCACGCTCAGAGCGCTCTCCCACGATGATTCGGGAGGGATGCAGGTTGTCGTATAGGGCTTTGCCTTCGCGCAGGAATTCCGGTGAGAAAATGAGGTTGCTGGTTCCAAGTTCGGCGGCCAGGTCTCTGGTGTAGCCGACCGGGATAGTGGACTTGATCACCATGACGGCCGCGGTGTTGATATCCATCACGTCTTTTATCACGGCTTCCACGGTGGAGGTGTTGAAGTAGTTGGTGTCCGGGTCGTAGTCCGTGGGGGTGGCGATGATGACGAAGTCGGCGTTGGTATAGGCTTCTTCTTTGTTCAGCGTGGCCTTGAAGTTGAGTTCTCTGTTCTGCAGGAAGTCTTCGATGTCAGGGTCAACGATGGGGCTGATGCCGTTGTTGAGTTGGTCGACTTTCTCGGGGAGGATGTCGAGGGCCACTACTTCGTTGTGTTGGGCGAGGAGCATGGCGTTGGAGAGGCCGACGTAGCCGGTGCCGGCTATAGCTATTTTCATGAAAACGAGGCTTCTTTAAATTCTGTGGAATGGAAGTCGAAAGATGAAAGACCGCCGGCTTCGCCGGCTCAAAGTCGAAAGTTTTACCGAGGATACTTTGAGGCCGGAAGGTGGTCTTCTAACTCTCGAATTTGGCGGCCAGGGCCTGGAGCATCGAGGAGATCTGACGGGTTTCGTCGATCCACTTTTTAGCTGTTTCGGAATCGATGTAGTCGATTCGGGCGCCGATGATGATTTGGGTTCTGAGTTCGGCGCAGGAGCTGTAGGCGATGTTGAGGAATCGCCGTTTTTCGAGTGGGCTTGCGCGTGTAATGCCTTCAGCTATGTTGCTGGGAATTGAGAGGCCCGCTCGGGTTATCTGGTCTTTGTAGCCGAAGTCTCTGCTTTGCCGGAAGTATCGGTAGAGGTTTTCGGCGAGTGTGACGGCGTGTTGCCACACGGTGAGTTTTTCGAAGTACATTGCACCTGATCCTTGGTGGTTTGGCCGGCTTCCTGCCGGGTATTTAGTCGAAAGTTGAAAGTCGAAAGACCGGCCTTCGGCCTCAAAGTTGATTCGAGAAACTTTCGACTCTGAGTGAGCTCCGCGAACGGTCTTTCATCTTTCAACTCGCGAAGCGGGCACGCTACCGTTCCGGCGCTTCGCAGAGCTCGCGCGCTCTCGCTAAAAACGCAAAACTGTTTGCGTTTTTGCCCTCCGGGCACGCTACCGCCCTGCCTTGTGCTGAGGGCATGCCCTAGATGCGTGTTCAGTTGTTGAACGCATGGTAGGGGATGCCGGGGGTTTGTTCAAGGCTTGCTTTGGTGCCAATCGCACAACCGTTCGGGCCGAAAATAGCCGACGATGCAATCGTGCTCGATTACGGCAAGCTGAACGTGAGTCCCTTCTTTGATTCCAGAGTCTTTAAAAATAGGCCTTCCTTCTTCAAAGACACCGTAGACCGAATCGTACTGGTTGTTTTCCAATTTCCGTAACTGGTGAAGATAGTTGATAACGGCGCAATCGAGCCGACGCACCAGAACGGCTCCGCCTGGCTCACGCTGGGTATTTGATGGCAGTTCCCCGCCGGCAGCTTTGGTTGCCTGAACGTAGTCCGGGAAAATTTCTTCTTTCAGAAGATCCGTTACGCCGTAATCCGTCAGATTCAGACAATTTCCCGGCAGGATGAACGCACCGACGACATAAGGTTCGCTGATGTTTTCGTTTTTTTATGCCCAGGTTAAAGCTCTATCAAAGCTGTCAACCCAGAAACAGATGCCCGGGCCCAGCCAATCGTAATCATTTCGACTTAATTTTAATTGCTGCTTTCCGGAAAGAACGTCTTCAGCGATCGATTTTTCACATCCATGATAGCCCACGAGAGGGGCAATTCCGTATTTTTGCATCTTCCCTGATCATTGGTAATTTTCAGTCAGTGTGCCATCTTCTTTTATAATTCCGGCATCGACCAGAAAACGTTTGGCACGCACCGGATCTTCGCTGATTTCTTTTGAAAGCTTCAACGTTTCGGGCGAAATAAGCTCCGCGATCAGGTAGCTCTTTTCGTCCTGATTTCCAGTGTTGTGATTGTCCTGAAGAGCCTGCGTACTCATAAAATCCACATCACATGAGGTTTCTTTATACAAAGTATAATGATTCCCCAGTTAGTCGCAGAACAATCGAATACTGATTAAGCCTAAAGAAAGAGTTTTTTATTTCAAAAAATAATAAAAAGCAGGTGCTTACCACTCATCTCGCATGGTCCTTTGCATTTCCACTGCGTCTCGTCCTGAGAACGCTTTGATCTCGGTCCTACTAAAGTCCAGTGGCGATTCACCCGCCGCTATTTCGTCGCCACCATGCCTGTATTTCAGGTACGCAATGAAGTCCGCCACTTCCTGCTGGAGAGGCTCAGGTAAGGTGCGGATCTCATCGGAAATTTCGTGGATTGTGGCCATGGTCCTGCCTTGGTTGCTTTCTCGCTCAGCTATCAGAGTATAGCAGTTCAGGAAGTCGATGCGGCGACTGTCCATCGCGGCCTTTGGCCGCTCCTACAATTGGGGCGGCTATGAGAGTTCGCGGCGGAGGTTCTGATTTTGCCGGCGGCCTGCTGAATATCGTACAGGTATTTACCGGCCTGGTTGTCAGGCTGCATAGAGCACTCGTTGCTCTGCTTCGATAGATTTCTTCAGGAACGGATTTTTCAATGCTGTGTGGGTTAACAGGTCAACAGGACGATTGAATGTGCTTTCCAGTGCTTCTTTCAGCGCAAAGTAATTCGTGGCGTATTCTCCAGCTGACAATGTTCCACTGAATTCGACAAAAACATCCAGGTCACTGTCTGGACGCTGGTCTCCGCGGGCAATAGAACCGAACACACTGAGACGTTGCACGGAGAACGCCTGGCAGAGTTCTTTCAATTGGCTCTGTTCTTCGAATGTCAGCAGCATGATGCGTTGATTGCCTGGTAGCTCAATGCCTGGATTATAGCAGTTCAGGAGAGTTCGCGGCGGAGGTCTTCGATTTCCTGCTGGAGTTGGTCGTATTCCTCGAGTTTGCGTTTGAGGAAGCGGGCGGTGACTTTGGCTTTGTGGTCAACGCCTTTGGGGGTGAGCAGGTAGAGGTACTGGGCCTTCTTTTCGTTGCGCGAGAAGTTGCCTGCTTTGATCATGCCTTTTTCGATCAATGCCTTTACGCAGTAGTTTACCTTGCCGAGGCTCATGCCGAGTTCCTGCGCGAGCTGGCGCTGGGAGAGCTCGGGGTTTTGCTCGAGGCGTTTGAGGATGTGGTATCGGGTTTCGTCGGAGAGCATGTGGATGGCTACGGCGTTTTGATTTTTGCCCGGGCTTTGTTGATTTTTGCCACGGAATCCACGGAAAAACACGGAAAGAGAGCATTGAATATAGTTAGGCTAGTACCAAGCTTGAAAATGGTGCCCTCGTTCCGAAGAGCTAAACACACCACTCTATTCAAAAATGATTATTCCGTGTCTTTCCGTGGATTCCGTGGCCGAAAAAAATATGGCTTTAGAAAAGGACTCTGTGGCGTGGTCGGACATGCTACCGCCATACCTTGTTACGAGGGCATGCCCAGGGAGGAGTGTTCAGTTGTTGAACGAATGGTATTGGATGCCGGGGGTTTGTGCAAGGCGTTCGCCACCTGCATTAACGCGGAAGGCGCCCGATTCCATTCGTACAGGCCGCGGCTGATGTGAGGATCGGCGTGACCGGTTGGTTGATCTCACGTAAACTGCGCCTTTTATCAGTTACCGGGCATTACGGGGAATTCACGGATGTCAGAACAATTACCGCCGTCGTCTGTTCATGAGGACGAGATCGACCTGCGCGAGCTGGTGAGTATTCTGGTGGACGGTTGGTACTGGATCGTCGGTTCGGTGGTGCTGTGCCTGCTCATCGGCCTGGCCGTAGTGGTGACCCGGGAAGACCAATGGGAAACCGAGTTCGAGGCGGTAACGGCCGGTGCCGGTCAGTTCGCGGGGTTGGACAGCCTGCCAGGCGTGAGCATCGGTGAGAACCGGGCGTTGCGCCGGCTCACCAACGAGCTGGGCAGCTTCCGCAATTTCCGTGAATTTGTGGCGGCCGAGCCGGATTGGCTGGACCTGCCGGAAGACGCGGACCTGGCGGGCCACTTTGAAACCGCCTTCAACATAGAACGTACGGAAGACGACAGCCTGCACCGTTTGTCTGTCATGTACCGGTACAGCGGCAACGTGGACGGCCCGGCTCTGGTGAACCGCTATGTTGCCTGGACAGCAGAGAAACTGTGGCAGGAATACATTGATGATATTCGCCGCAATGCCGAAACCTCGCTGAACCAACTGGAGCGACAACTGGCGCTGGAAGAGGACGCCCTGCAGAACCGTCGGCAGGAACGCATTTTTGCGCTGGACCAGGCCATTCAGATTGCCCGCGAGCTGAACATTGACCTGCCCACCACGCCACAGCAGTACGGCCGGACGGCACCTTCGGGTGATGTGCTGTACGCCAATATTTCCGGCGACGAGAGCAGCCTGCCGCTGTATTTTCTCGGCTATGAGGCGCTGGAAGCCGAGCGCGCTACCCTTCAGGACCAGTTGAGCCAGGGGCTGACGAACGATGAGATTCGGGCGCTGGCGAGTGAACGTGAATCCGTTCAGCGGGTTCTGGCGTCGATTGAGGACGGCTCGGTGGATGCATTGGTCGGTTTCGGCGAGCTGCCCTACCCTGAGCGCTGGGTGGAAGTGGTGGACCCGGCGTACCAGCCCGCGAGCACGACGGGCACCAGTGGGCTGTTGATAATGGCGGCGGCCGGGGTGCTGGGTGGGTTTCTCGGGCTGGTGCTAACGTTTGTGGTGCATTTTGTGGGGTCGTTGCGGGAGTATCGTAAGAGTCGACAGACCGCCGGCGGAGCCGGCTGACCGTTATCGCGGCGTTCCGCCGCTCCTACAAATGGGATGCAGGAGCGCGCGAATCGCGGCCTTCGGCAGCTCCTACAGTAGGAGCTGCCGAAGGCTGCGATTTTTACGTGATCAGTTCAGGATGTTGCGGTCTTGGAGGAGTTTGACGATCTGCATCACGCTTTCTTCCAGGCTGACTTTGCTGGCATCTATGCGAATATCCGGGTCCTCCGGTTCTTCATAGGGCGATGAGATGCCGGTGAAGTTGGTGATCTGCCCTGCCCTCGCTTTTTTGTAGAGGCCTTTCGGGTCGCGTTCTTCGCAGACTTCCAGCGGTGTCGAGACGTGGATTTCCACGAATTCCCCCGGTTCGAGCATCTGGCGCACCAGCTGGCGTTCGCGCCGGAATGGGGAGATGAACGAGGCGAAGACGATCAGGCCGGCGTCGACCATGAGTTTGCCCACTTCCCCCACTCTGCGGATGTTTTCCACTCGGTCGCGCTCGCTGAAGCCCAGGTCGTTGCAGAGGCCGTGGCGCACGTTGTCGCCATCGAGTGAGTAGGTGCGATAGCCCATGCCGAAAAGCTGTTTTTCCAGCGCGTCGGCGAGCGTGGATTTACCCGACCCCGACAGCCCGGTAAGCCACAGCATGGTGGGTTTCTGGTGGTTGCGGTCGGAGCGCGCGGTTTTGTTGACCTCCATGCGGTGCCAGACCACGTTGTTATCGGCGAGCGGCTGTTCGATCATGCCCGCGCCTACGGTGACGTTGCTGAGCTGATCGATGAAGATGAAGTTGCCGGTACCGAGCAGTTCGCGGTATTTGTCGAACGGTACGGGTGCCGACAGTTCAACCTGCACACGCGCAATGCCGTTGAGGGGCACCGAATCGGTGTCGCGGGTTGCCAGCGTGTTCACATCGATCTGATGCACCACTTTTGTGACCCGGCCGCGCACGTACTGGTTCATCATCTTGATGTCGTAACGTTTGCCGATTTCCAGCGGGTCATCGTGCATCCACACGACGTGGGCTTCGAAGTTGCGGCCCAGGTGCAGGCCGGATTCCGGTGTGGTGATCACACTGCCGCGCGACACGTCCACCTCGTCTTCGAGCGTGACGGTCACGGCATCGCCGGGGCGCGCGTACTCCGCTTCGCCTTCCCAGGTGACCAGGCTTTTCACCCGGCTGGTGGTATCACCCGGCACCACCTTGATGGCCTGGCCCGGTGTGAGAATGCCGGATTTCAGGGTGCCGCAGAAGCCGCGGAAATCGAGGTTCGGGCGGTTCACATACTGAATGGGCAGGCGCAGGTGCTCGAAGTCTTCGTCATCCGTGAGTTCCACATTTTCCAGCAATTCGAGCAGGGTCGGCCCGCTGTACCAGGGCGTTTTATCGCTCCGGCCGGCCACGTTGTCGCCATCGAGTGCCGACACCGGGAGAAAGTGCATGCTGGGGTTACCATGCAACTGGCCGGAGAAGGCGGTGTAGTCTTCAACGATCTCATTGAAGCGGTCTTCGCTGAAGTCGACCAGATCCATCTTGTTGACCGCAATCGCCAGGTGCTGAATGCCCAGAAGTGAGCAGATGTAACTGTGGCGTTTGGTCTGGGTGAGCACGCCGTGACGGGCGTCGATGAGAATCACCGCCAGCTTGGCGGTAGAGGCACCCGTCGCCATGTTGCGGGTGTACTGCTCGTGCCCCGGGGTATCCGCAATAATGAACTTGCGCTTGTCGGTGGAGAAATACCGGTAGGCGACATCAATGGTGATGCCCTGCTCGCGTTCACTGGCCAGGCCGTCCACCAGCAACGCCAGGTCGACATCGCCACCGCGGGTGCCGGACGTCTTGCTGTCGCGCTCGATGGCATTGAGCTGGTCTTCGTAGATCATCTGGGTGTCGTGCAGCAACCGGCCGATGAGGGTGGATTTGCCGTCGTCGACGCTGCCGCAGGTGATGAAGCGCAGCAGTTGTTTGCGTTCGTGTTGGGCGAGGTATTCCTCGATGTTGGTGATTTCTTCGATCATTTTAACGTGCCTGTTTGTTTTCTTAAGTCGAAAGACCGCCGGCTGCGCCGGCTGAAAGTCGAAAGCTGAAAGACCGTTCGCGGAGCTCACTCAAAGTCGAAAGTTTTATTAGGGCTACTTTGAGGCCGGAGGCGGATCTTTGAACGAGCGCCAGCGAGTGGTCTTTCAGGCCGAAGGCCGGTCTTTCGACTGTTCATCAGAAGTAGCCTTCGCGTTTCTTTTTCTCCATAGAGGCCGCTGCGTCGTGGTCGATGGCGCGGCCGGAGCGTTCGGAGGTTTTGGCGAGCAGCATTTCCCGGATGATGGCGGGCAAGGTGTCCGCGTTGCTTTCGATGCCGCCGGTGAGCGGGTAGCAGCCGAGGGTGCGGAAGCGGACGCTGCGTTCTTCGAGTACTTCACCCTCTCTGAGTTGCAGGCGGTCGTCGTCTTTCATGATGAGCATGCCGTCGCGTTCGACCACGGGGCGTTTTTTGGCGAAGTACAGCGGCACAATGGCGATGTTTTCCTGATAGATGTACTGCCAGATGTCGAGTTCCGTCCAGTTGGAGAGGGGGAACACGCGGATGCTTTCGCCCTGCTGGATGCGGCCGTTGTAGATGTCCCAGAGTTCGGGGCGCTGGTTTTTCGGGTCCCAGCGGTGGTGGCTGTCGCGGAAGGAATACACGCGTTCTTTCGCGCGGGATTTTTCTTCGTCGCGCCGGGCACCGCCGAACGCGGCGTCGAACTTGTATTTGCTGAGCGCCTGCTTGAGCGCTTCGGTTTTCATGATGTCGGTGTATTTGGAGCCGTGGTCGAACGGGTTAATGCCCTGCGACTTGGCTTCCTGGTTGGTGTGCACAATGAGGTCCATGCCGGCTTCCTGCGCCATCTGGTCGCGAAAGCGGATCATCTCCCTGAACTTCCACGTGGTGTCGATGTGCAGCAGCGGAAACGGCGGCTTGCCCGGGTGGAACGCCTTGCGCGCCAGGTGCAGCATGACCGACGAATCCTTGCCGATGGAGTACATCATTACCGGGTTGTCGAATTCGGCGGCCACCTCCCGGATGATGTGGATGGCCTCGGCCTCCAGTTGTTTCAGGTGCGTGCGGGGGACGCGGGCCTGTTCGGCGATGTCGTTCATGGGTTTACTCCTGCTATCAAATTCATGTTTTGCTGCCCACGGAATCTATTTGTTCTGCCGTGGAATCCATTTGTTCTGCCACGGAATCCGCTTTTTGGGGCCACGGAAACCACGGAAGAACACGGAAATTTTGTTTCTGAATAGGTTGGCGTGCTTAGCTCTTCGGAGCGAAGGGCAAATCATTTCGGCCTGGCTTTGATTCATCCTATTCTATTGCTTTCTTTCCGTGTTTTTCCGTGGATTCCGTGGCAAAAATCGACCATGGTTTCCGTGGCAGAAATCAACCGTGGTTTCCGTGGCCAATAAATCTAAAAACTCCATATCTGCGGTATCAGCAGCACCGCCGTTGTGCCTGTGATGAGGCTGAGCGGTGCGCCGACGCGGAAATAGTCGGTGAATCGGTAACCGCCGGGGCCGTAGACCATCAGGTTGGTCTGGTAGCCCAGCGGAGTCATGAAACTGGCGGACGCGGCAAACATGATAGCAATCGCATATGGCAAAACGTTGACACCCAGTTGTTCGGCGAGTGCGCTGGCGATGGGGAACATGAGCACGGCGGCGGCGTTGTTGGTAATGGCTTCGGTAAAGGCCACGGTTATCACATAGACCAGGGCGAGTGCCACCCAGGGGCCGATGGTGCCGGTGGCGAGCAGTGTGCCGGCCAGCGTGGAGGCGGCGCCGGTTTCGGCCATGGCGGTGCCGAGGGCGAAGGAAGCGGCAATGACCACGAGCACGGAGAGATCGATGGCGCGGCGTGCCTTGGTGGCGGTCACGCAACGCGTGGCAAGCATACCCCCAGCGGCGAGCAGGGCGGCTTCAAGAATCGACAGGAAACCGGTGGCGGCGGCCAGCACCAGGCCGGCGAGAAGGCCCAGCGCAATGGGGGCTTTGCGGAAATCCGGGGGCGTGGAGTCGTTCAGGGCGCTGACCAGCAGGAAGTCGCGCCGGTAGCGGTACTGGTCCACGAAGCTGGTGCCGGCTTCCAGCAACAGGGTGTCGCCGACCTGAAAGCGGATTTCGCCCAGTTTGCCGGGCACGCGCTGGCCACCGCGGGACACCGAGAGAATCACGGCACGGAACCGGGTGCGAAAACGCGAATCGCGGATGGTTTCTCCGAGTGCCGGGAATTCCGGGCCGACGACCACTTCCACCAGTTGGCGTTGGTGATGGTCAATGCCGAGTTTGCGGTGCTCGCCGTTGCCGGCCAGCAGGCCATTGATGGTGCGCAGTTCGCGGGCGCCTTCGGGGGCACCGATAAACATGAGCCGGTCGCCGCTTTCGAGCGGTGTGTCGGGCGAGACTTCCGGCAGCGGCTGCCCATTGCGTTCCACATCCGCCAGGTAGCTGAACTGAAGGTGACGCAGCCCAGCCTGGGCGACGGTGCGCCCGGCAATGGGGCCATTGGGCACCACCTGCATTTCCACACTGTATTCACGGGCCTGGCTGAGCTGCTCGAACACGCCTTCGCGCTCGGGCAACAGCCGGCTGCCGCCAATGATCAGGTAGGCCCCACCGAGCACCAGCACGGGTACGCCGACCCAGACAAGATCAAACAGGCCGAGCGCGATGCCGAATTCTGCCTGCAGCAGGCCGTCGACCACGAGATTGGTGCTGGTGCCGATCAGCGTGAGCGTGCCGCCCATGATCGCCGCGTAGCTGAGCACGATGAGCAGTTTTGAGGCCGGAATACGGATGCGCTGGCTCCAGTCCTGCACTGCGGGAATCAGCATGGCGACCACGGCGGTGTTGTTCATGAACGCGCTGAGCAGAGACGTAGGTACCAGGAGGCGCGCATGGGCGCCGCGCACGGTATTGGGCTGGCCGAGCAGGCGATTGGCAAGAAACTGCACGGCGCCGGTTTCACGCAGGCCGGCGGCCACGACATAGAGCAAGGCAATGGTGATGACCCCCGTGTTGGCGAAGCCCGCGAGCGCTTCCGCCGGGGTGAGAATGTTGAACACCACGAGGAAAGCCAGCGCGCTCATAAGCACCACATCGGCGCTGATCCGGGTGAGGATCAGCGTGGCGAGTACGCCGATGATGGCGAGAGCCGTGAGTGTGGCGTCCGTGGTCATGGTTCAGGTCATGTCCAGTGGGTTTTGGAACGTCAAAATCGCGGCCTTGTAGGAGCTGCCGTTACACGGCGTCCGAAGGCTGCGATTCGTATCGTCGTTTATCGCGGCGTGCCGCCGCTCTTACAGATGCAGGCCGCACTCGCGCTTGAGGCCGAAGAAGCGGGTTTCTTCCTCGGTCATGTCGGCGGTGAGCGGGCGGCTGGTGTGCCAGTCACCGACCGAGACATAGCCTTCATCCCACAGAGGGTGGTACGGGAGTTCGTGTTTCACAAGGTACTGATGAATGTCGCGGTTGCTCCAGTCGATGAGCGGGTAGACTTTGAACAGGCCGTCCTTGCGCTGCTCCACCGCTGCACGGTTGGCTCGGGAAGACGATTGCTCGCGGCGCAGGCCGGCGAACCAGGTGCGCACATCGAGTTCGCGCAGCGCGGTTTCCATAGGGTCAACCTTCATGAGCTGGTTGTACTGCTCGATGCCGTCCACACCCTGCTCCCAGAGCTTGCCGAAGGTGGCTTCGAGGCGTGCCGGGGTCCATTCCGGTGAAAACACATGCAGGTTGAGGCCGAGCTGCTCGGTGAGCTGGTTGGCAAAGGCGTAGGTTTCGGGAAACAGGTAGCCGGTGTCGACAAAGATCACGGGCAGATCCGGACGAATGCGCGTGGCCATGTGCAGCAGTACCGCCGACTGAATGCCGAAGCTGGAGGTGATGGCGGCATTGGCGGGCAGGCGTTCCAGCGCCCACTGAATGCGGTTTTCCGCGCTCAGGGATTCTACAGTGTCTGCTGCAGATTTCTGATAATCTGCCAGATTGAGTGTCACAGGTTGTTTCCTTCTGCCTATGCGGTAATTGCAGGGAAGACTACCGGGCGATTGTTAGTACGTAAAATACGAAAAAACCATTATTTTATGCGTTTTTGTTTTAAAGGCATAAACAGAGCGTATCTGTAGGAGCTGCGGAACGCTGCGATTCGGTATGAGGCTCGTTCAGGCTAGTTGTAGGAGCTGCAATTACATTGCGTCCGAAGGCTGCGATTCGCGCCCAAGACGCCGTGTAACGGGTCGCTCCTACGCGCGGGAGAATAGACAATGAATTTCAGTTTCTGCTTGTGGTTTGATGGCGCCGCTGAAGAGGCGGCCGAGTTCTACACCGGGCTGTTCCCGGATTCGGCATTAGGCGATCGATCGTATTACACCGGTGCGGGCGAAGAGATTCACGGGCAGCCGGCGGGCAAGCTGATGACGGTGAATTTCACGCTCGCCGGCCTTGATTTCATCGGGCTGGATGGCGGGCCGGCGTTCAGGCCCACGCCGTCGCTGTCGTTCTTTGTGTTCTGTGATTCCGATGCCGAGATGGATCGCTACTGGGCGGCGCTCAGTGACGGCGGTACGGTATTGATGCCGCTGCAGGCGTATGATTTCTCCCCGCGTTATGGCTGGGTGCAGGACCGCTACGGTTTCAGCTGGCAGTTGATGCCGCGGGGTGAAGGGCTTGATCAGACGATCATGCCATCGTTTCTGTTCACGGGCGACAATTACGGTTCTGTGCGCGAGGCCATTGCTTTCTATACCATGGTGTTCCCACACAGTGAGGTTCACTCGGTGTCGCCCTACGGCTCCGGCCAGGAGCACGACCGGGAAGATGCCGTGGCGTACGCGGATTTCGACCTGAACGGGCTGCGGTTTGCGGCCATGGAAAGCGGCTTCGATCACCAGTTTACGTTTAACGAGGCGGTGTCGATTGTGGTGCGTTGCCCGGAGCAGGCAACGGTGGATAGCCTGTGGCAGGTGCTGAGCCACAACCCGGAGGCCGAGCAGTGCGGCTGGCTGAAGGACCGCTATGGGGTGAGCTGGCAGGTGGTGCCGGAGCGGTTGTATGAGCTGCTGCAGGACCCGGACCCCGAGCGGGTGAAGCGGGTGACGGAGGCGTTGCTGGAGATGAAGAAGTTGGATATTGAGGTGTTGGAGCGCGTGTAGGAGCTGCGGAACGCTGCGATTCGGGTTGTGGCTGTTTTATCGCACCCAAGACGCCGTGTAACGGGACGCCCCTGCACGTAGGAGCTGCCGAAGGCTGCGAATGAATATTGCTGTGAAGGAGCATGGGTTTGGAGTTTGTGGTGTTGATGATTCTGGCGCTGCTGGCGACCGGTGTGGTAGCGGGGTTGATGGCCGGGTTGCTAGGAGTTGGTGGTGGCCTGGTGATTGTGCCGGTGCTGTATTACCTGTTCGGAGCGCTGGAGATCGACGAGGCCGTAAAAATGCATGTGGCCGTGGGCACCTCGCTGGCCACCATTATTGTGACGTCCATCCGTTCGGCCCGGGCGCACCATGGGCGGGGCAATCTCGACGAGGGGATTCTGCGGGGGCTGATCCCCGGGGTGGTACTCGGGGTGCTGGTGGGTTCGGTAACCAGTGCGTTTGTCTCGGGGGCCACTTTGCAGATTGTGTTCGGCTCCATTGCGCTGCTCGTGAGCCTGAACATGGCACGCACCACGCCCTGGTTCACCCTGGGCTCTCTGTTTCCCGCCGGCAATGTGCGCCATGCCATCGGCTCTGTGGTCGGCTTTTTCTCAACGCTGATGGGCATCGGTGGCGCCACCATGAGTGTGCCGGTGATGTCGGCCTACCAGGTGCCCATGCACCGGGCCGTGGGCACCTCGGCCGCAATCGGGCTGGTGATAGCGGTGCCCGGTACGATCGGCTTCATCATCAGCGGCCTTAGTGTGCCGAATCGGCCGCCGTTTTCCCTCGGTTATGTCAACCTCGCGGGGTTTGCGCTGATCGTGCCAATGACCATTCTGCTCGCACCGGTCGGGGCCGCACTGGCGCAGCGGTTGAGCACGGTGTGGCTTCGACGGGTGTTTGCGGTGTTTCTGGCGTTTACGTCGGTGAGGATGTTTGCATCGGTAATTCTGGGTTGAGGTAAAGCTGATTCTTGCCACGGAATCCAGGGTTGATTCTTGCCACTGAATCCACGGAAAGACACGGAAAAAGAGCAATAGACTCGGGCGGGCCAAAGCTAGGCGGAACTGATTTGCCTGCGTTCCGAAAAGCTAAACACGCTAACCTATTCAACAATTATTCTTCCGTGTTTTTCCGTGGATTCCGTGGCCGATTAACTGGATTGCATGGCCAGCAACCCGACAGACACTTTAGCTTGCAGGCTCAAATTGATTCAAATATAGTTCATATTGATTTATATTGACTTATTTTTGAATCATGCCAAGAAGCAGAGTAAGAGCCTACTCACGTTATAGCACTGCTGCCCTTGAATTGCTGGCCAGCCAGATTCGTACTGAGCGCCTCCGGCAGAAAATCACGGTACAGGAGCTCGCGGAGCGCGCCGGTGTCTCCAGAAGCCTGGTGCAGCGCGTGGAAAAAGGCGATCCGGGTACGGCCATCGGAGTCGTGTTTGAGCTGGCTGCGATACTGTCGATTCCTTTGTTTGAAGAGGCCCTGCCACAATTGAGCGGGCGTCTTTCCACTGCGCGCGAAACGCTCCGTTTGCTGCCCAAGGCAGCCCATCGACCCGATACGGACGCTGACGATGATTTCTGATTCTCCACATGAAGCGTATGTGTGGATATGGCTTCCCGGTGAAACCGAGCCTGTGGTTGCCGGGCGCCTGCAGCAAGAAGGCGGCACTCTTTCTTTTACCTATGGCAGAAGCTACCTGAACCGTAGAGACTCGCCTGTGGCCATTCCCATTTATGAGCCCGAGTTGCCCCTGAAGCGAGGCCTCCAATGGCCTCTGCCTGGTCTGAGCATGCCCGGAAGCATCCGCGACGCGAGCCCCGACGCCTGGGGGAGACGGGTGATCCTGAACCGCCTTTCCAGCTCATCCGCCCGTGCGGGCATCACGGACCGGAGCGAGCTGACATTCATGCTTGAGTCCGGTTCAGACCGGATTGGGGCACTCGATTTCCAGCGCTCAGCCAGCCACTATCAACCGCGCGAATCACAACAGGCGACTCTGGAAGCGTTGCTTGAATCCGCTCGCCGCATAGATCAAGGCATACCACTGTCACCGGAGCTCGACGCCGCGCTGCTCCATGGGAGCTCCATTGGTGGTGCACGACCAAAAGCCCTGATTGAATCTGATGGTAAAAAGCACATCGCCAAATTCTCCAGCTCCAGTGACCTGTACAACGTCGTAAAGGCTGAATTTATTGCCATGCGACTGGCCCGAATCGCCGGGTTGCACGCGGCGTCCGTTGACCTGACCCGAGCCGCCGGCCGAGACATTCTGTTGATCGAGCGTTTCGACCGGGAGCCGGTTACCGGCGGCTGGGCGCGAAAATCGATGGTGTCTGCGCTCACCCTGCTCGAGCTCGACGAAATGATGGCGCGATACGCCAGTTATGAAGACCTTGCGGACCTGATCCGGCACCGATTTACACAGCCGGGAGAGACACTCCGTGAACTGTTCTCGCGCATGGTATTCAATGTCCTGACTGGCAATACGGACGACCACGCCAGGAACCACGCCGCGTTCTGGGATGGCCATCAGCTGGCGCTTACACCCGCGTACGATATCTGCCCACAGGGACGCAGCGGGAATGAGGCCTCTCAGGCAATGCTGATTGCCGGTAACAATAACCTGAGCCAACTATCAACCTGCCTTGCCGCTGCGCATAATTTCCTCCTGTCGCCGGCGGAAGCGCGGGACATCTGCAACCATCTTATTCACTGTATCAAGGGTCACTGGAAGGATGTTTGTGAAGAAGCCGAGCTTCCGGATACCGAAGCCGATGCACTCCTGGGCCGGCAGTTTCTGAACCCGTTTTCGATGGTTATGGATTGAGGTACGGAGCGGCTGATTTTTGCCACTGAATCCACGGAAAGACACGGAAAGAGAGCAATAGACTCGGGCGGGCCAAAGCGAGGCGGAACTGATTTGCCTGCATTCCGAAAAGCTAAACACGCTAACCTATTCAACAATTATTCTTCCGTGTTTTTCCGTGGATTCCGTGGCCAATAGTCAGCGGACGTCGTTTTGGCATGTTTGGCCATTGTAGATCGCCGACATTGATGGTAGTTGTAGCGAAAAAGCATCCAATAACAAGACAATGCCACGGTCCTCCCATGAAAAATCTTGTGTTCCTCTGCGACGGCACGGCCAATGAGCTGGCGCCGCACCCGACGATCGGGAAGAAAAACCCGGCCACCAATGTCGGCCATCTGTATCGCCGGCTCAGCCAGTCTGCGGATCAGGTAGCGCGTTATGAACCCGGTGTCGGTACATTTTCGGCCTTCGGGGTGAACAACGCGGGCTGGATCGGTGTCTGGATGGGCAAGCTGTTCGGTTATGGCCTGGATGAGAATATGGCCAACGGCTACCGCTTTCTCATGGAGCATTACGAGCCGGGCGACCGCATTTTTCTGTTCGGGTTCAGCCGCGGGGCGTATGCGGTGCGGGCTCTTTCCGGCATGCTGGAAACGTGCGGATTGCTGGAACGGCGCCATGCGCACCGCCTGCGCGAAGTCGCTCAGTTGTATGCCCACAAGGACCGGCATGAGGAAGCGGCGATTTTCCGCGAGCACTTCAGCCAGGATGTGACTGTTCACTTCATGGGCGTGTGGGACACGGTGGATTCACTGGGGTACCTGTACCAGAACCGGAAGTTCTTCACCGGGGAACTCAGCCCGATTGTTACCCACGGGTACCATGCGCTGGCCATTGACGAGAAGCGGCCGAAGTTCGAACCGCTGCTGTGGGATGAATCGCGTATACGGCCCCACCAGACCATTGTGCAGACCTGGTTCCGTGGCGCTCATGCGGATGTGGGCGGCGGCTATAAGGATCGTCGGCTGGCCGAGGTGTCACTGCAGTGGATGAGTGATCATGCGGAGCGCGAGGGCCTGGATTTGAAGCCGGGCGTGGCAGTGCCGCAGCCGCCCGACCCGAGTGCGCCGATTCATAGACCCTGGCTGAGCTTTGGTGGGCGGATTTTGCAGTTATTGCACCTCGGGAACCGGCCGCGGGTTGTGCCGGAGGGCGCAGAATCGCGACCTTCGGTCGCTCCTACAGGTGTTGCCGAATCGTAGGAGCGCCGTTACACGGCGTACGAAACGTCACGATTTGACGTAGAAGGGATTTCAAACACGATTATGGACATTCTCCACCACGGTGCCACCCGGGGCGTGACCGGTTCCTGCCATGAGTTGGCGGTTACTGACGGCGAACGACAGCGCGGGCTGCTGATCGATTGCGGGCTGTTCCAGGGCGATGATACCGGGAATTCGGCGCATGCCGGCAACCTGACCATCAACTTTCCCATTTCCCACCTCGAAGCGCTGGTGGTTACTCACGTGCACATCGACCACGTGGGGCGCATTCCCTACCTGCTGGCTGCCGGGTTCGGTGGCCCTATTCTGTGTTCAGAGCCCTCTGCTCTGCTGCTGCCGGCGATGCTGGAGGACGCGGTGAAGATCGGGTTCACCCGGAACCGCCAGTTGATCGAACGCTTTCTCGATGAGCTGCAATCCCGGTTGGTGCCGATTCCCTATAACCACTGGCATACGGTGTGGGCGTCTGACGAATCTCAGGTAGCCATTCGGCTGCAGCGGGCCGGGCATATACTGGGCTCGGCCTATGTGGAATGCGAGGTGCGCGAAGGCAGCCGGAGCCGGCGCGTTGTGTTCAGCGGGGATCTCGGTGCACCGGAGGCACCACTACTGCCGGAGCCTGTTTCAACGGAACGGGCGGACACGCTGGTGATCGAGAGTACCTATGGCGACCGGGACCATGAGTCCAGGGCGGACCGCCTCCACCGGTTGAAGGCGGTTCTGGAACATGCGCTGGAAGACGGGGGCACGGTGTTGATTCCGGCCTTTGCGATCGGCCGGACGCAGGACATTCTGTATGAGCTGGAGGCCATTATTGCCGAGGCCGAGAGCGCTGGGAAGGTATCCGGCACGGACTGGCAGCATCTGGATATTGTGGTGGACTCGCCGCTGGCCGCGGATTTCACCCAGCTTTACGAGCGGCTGAAGCCCTTCTGGGATGAGGAAGCCACCGAGCGTGTTCGAGCCGGCCGGGACCCACTGAGTTTCGAGCAGTTGACGGTCGTGAGTGACCACAAACAGCATGAGCAGATGGTGCGGTTGCTGGCGCGGACGCATCGCCCGGCGGTGGTGTTGGCCGGTTCCGGTATGTGCACCGGCGGGCGCGTGGTGAACTATCTGAAAGCCCTGCTGGAAGACGCCCGCAACGATGTGCTGTTTGTCGGGTATCAGGCGGCGGGCACCACGGGCCGGGAGCTGCTGAACGCGCGCGGACAGCCCGGTCGGCGTGTGGCCATAGACGGCACGGATTACCCGGTACATGCGCAGATACACCAGTTGGGTGGCTATTCCGCGCACGCGGGGCGCAGTGATTTGCTGCGGTTTGTGCAGGGCATTCCGACACCGCCGGAGGAAATCCGCATCGTGCACGGAGATCCGGTGGCCAAGGCGTGTTTGCAGAAGGCGTTGGGGCCGGCGGCGTGGATTCCGTAGGAGCTGTCCAAGGCTGCGATTCCACGGTGGCCGTCTTCAGGCCTGAATCGCGGCATCCCGCCGCTCCCAAGGGGCCGGGCAATTTGTAGGAGCGACCGGAGGTCGCGATTCAGCATCCTACACGCGCCGGATCGGCCCGGGATAACGAGCAACCGTCTCGTCAGTTGTCAGGAGCAGGAAACCTTCGGATTCGGCCTGTGCCACCAGAATTCGGTCAAACGGATCTTTGTGCAGGTCCGGCAGATGCGATACGGCCAACGTATGCTGCGTGGTGATGGCCAATTCCAGATAGCCGTTTTCGACCAGCCCTCTGCGCAGAATATGCGGCTCGACATAAAAATCCGGGCGATTGAGCCCGTTCTTGATAACCACTTCCCACAAACTGGCGGCACTGAAGTAGAGTTTGTTTTCCGTGTCACTGATCAGCTCAATGGCTTCCTCAGAGAGCCGGTTGGGCTGTGATGCGGCCCATAACAGAATGTGGGTATCCAACAACAGGTTCACATCAGCCCCCAAACAAGCTGACTATTTCATCCTGACCCATCTGATCGAAATCATCGGGCACGGTAAATTGGCCCTGCATGAACCCCAGGCGTTTTTGCCGGCTGTATACCGGTGCATCAATCGATGTCATTCGAGCAATTGGCTTGCCGGCCTTGGCTATAACAAACACTTCTCCTTTCTCTGCCCGGGCAACCAGTTGCGACAAACGGGTCTTGGCATCGTGAATATTGACCGATTCCATGGGCTTGCTCCAATTTTAGTTTAGTCAACAAAGCTTAGTCTTATTGATGAATGAGTACAATACCTTTTTAACCGAGAGCAATTACCGAATGCACTGCCTGAAGGTGCAGACTGAATCCATGTCTTGCCGGGCGCAGCAGCTCATGCAATGATCGCAATGAACAGGTTCGACAGGGAGAACTCACATGAACCGCCGCTCGATAACACTTTCAGGAACGATTGCTGCCGCCATTGTGCTGGCGGGCTGTGCCGGCACCCCGGATGAAGACCAGGCCGGCGGGCCGCCGTCCTGGGTGCTGAGCCCGCAGGTGGACAATGGCCTCGCTGCCACTGGCTGCACACCGGCCGTCGGCAACCTCAGCCTCGAGCGCACCAGGGCGAACGCGCTGGCGAGACAGGAACTGGCAAGCTCCATAAGCGTGCAGGTGCAGTCGCTCACGGAAGACTATCAACGCCAGATCACCACTGAGCAGGATGGTATTTCCACCGGCGGTAATTTTGAAGTGGTATCGCGCCAGATTGTCGACCAGGAACTCATCGGATCACAGGCCGTTACTGCCGACTACGTCACCCTCGACGGGCAGCGCAATTTCTGCTCCATGGTTACCGTAAACGAAGAAACGGTCGACAACATTCTTCAGCTCACCGCCCAGGCCGCCGACATCAACCCCGAAGACTTTACCACCTCACAACTGCGTGAGCAGTACATGAGCCAGGAAGCCCTCAACCGGTTGGACGAGGCCGTGGAATAGGCACGGAAACCGGCCAACGCTGAATCGTTCAGTCACGACCCACAGGATCGACCGTCGGTTTGCGATTGTAAGGCGTTCATCAGAACGGGAACCAGGCGCTGTTCAGAGCGCGGGTGAGCCAGCCCTGCCGGGTGTTCTCGGCGAGTTCGCCGGTGCCGCTGTAGGCGATGCGGGCGTCGGCGAGTTTGCTGGACATAACCGTGTTGTCGAGGTTGATGTCCTGCGGCCGGATCAGGCCGGAGACACGCAGAAATTCTTCGCCGCGGGTCAGGGTAATCCATTTTTCACCGCGTACGCGCAGCACCCCGTTGGGCAGTACTTCGGAGATGGTGACGGTAATGGAGCCCTGCAGGCTGTTGCTCTGGTTGGCGGCGCCACTGCCCGCGAAGCTGCGGTCACCATTGACGCCGGCTGACAGGGGGTTTCCCAGAACCCGAAGCTGGTTGCCACCGAGTGTGGGGGCCTGAAGGTCCACATCGGTCTGGCGGCTGGTGTTGGCCTGGGTGGATTTCTGGGCCACGGTGCGTTCTTCGAGCATGACGGTAATGACATCCCCTACCCGATAGCCGCTGCGGTCGCCGTACATGGAAGAGGCGTAGCTGGCGGCGAAGACGCTGCCGTTGGTCGGTTCCGGTGTGGCCATGGCTTCGACCGGTACCGGGGCGAAGTCGGCCTCATCGGGGCGTTCCTCGAACCGGATTTCCTGGCCGGTGGTGCTGCAGCCGGCAAGCGCAACTGCGGCAATGGCGGCGGTGGTGAGTGTGAGCAGGCGGTTCATGGTTTCACCTCGTTTCAATAATTCCCTGCAGGCTTTGGCTTTGCCTCCATGCGCGTCCGAGGACGCAGCCTACAATCAGTCATGCGCGTCCAAGACCGCGGCCTACAACCAGTCTCCCGTAGGCTGTGAGCTTGCTCACGCATCGTTCCGTGGCTTGGCCGTTATGCGCGTGCAAGCACGCAGCCTACAGCGCACCTATTACATATTCTGGGTTATGGCGCCGAGCATCTGGTCGGCGGTGCTGACCACTTTCGAGTTCATTTCATAGGCGCGCTGGGTGGAGATCATGTCGACCATTTCTTCCACAATGGCGACGTTGGATTTCTCCAGTGCCCCCTGAACAATGGCTCCGAAGCCATCCAGTGCCGGTACACCCTGCTGGGGTGCGCCGGAGGCCGCCGTTTCCAGGAACAGGTTGTTGCCGATGGCTTCAAGGCCCGCGGGGTTGATGAAGTCGACGACTTCGATCTGGCCGATTTCCTGCTGTTCCTGATCACCGGCGAATTGGGCAGTGACGATACCGTCTTCACCAATGGTCACGGTTTTGGCCTGCTCGGGTACGATCAGACCCGGGTCCAGGGCGTAGCCACTGGCGGTGACCACTTCGCCATCGGCGTTGATGTGGAAGGTGCCGTCACGGGTGTAGGCGACATCGCCATCGGGTGTGAGAATGGGGAAGAAACCACGGCCGTTGATGGCGAGGTCCAGCGGGTTTTCGGTGATTTCCATATCGCCCTGGCTGAATTCTTTCTGGGTGCCCACCACGCGAACACCGGTACCGAGCTGCAGACCGGACGGCAGCTGGGCGTTTTCCGCCTGCTGGCCGCCGGGCTGACGCTGTATCTGGTAGATGAGGTCCTGGAACACGGCACGGTCTTTCTTGAAGCCGGTGGTGTTCACGTTGGACAGGTTATTCGAAATGGTGGACAGGTTTTTGTCCTGTGCTTCGAGCCCTGTTTTGCTGACCCAGAGTGCTTTCATCATGGCGGGGGTCCCCCTTAGCTAATTCTCAGCAGCGAGGCGGATGACTGTGACATCTCCTCGGCGCTCTTCATCATTTTCATCTGCATTTCGAACTGGCGGCTGAGCGACAGGATGCCGATCATTTCCTGCACGGGGCTGACGTTGGAGCCTTCGCGGTAGCCGGAGACCATGTTCACCAGCGGGTCGGCCGGTAATACTTCCTCCCCCTCACGCGGGCGGAACAGGCCGTCAGTGCCCTTCTCCATGTTCTGCAGGTCCGGGTTCACAAGTTTGAGCTGGTCGATAATGGCAATTTCTTCGGCCCCGGCGCCCAGCGGCCGAATGGTTATGGTGCCGTCTTCGCCGAAGGAAATGCGTTCAAAGTCGGGCAGCACCAGTGGCCCGCCCTGCCCCACGATCTGGTTGCCGTCGCCGTTCACCACAGCACCATCGGCCTGGACCATGAGGTCACCGCGGCGGGTGTAGGCTTCGTTGCCTTCGTCGTCGATGACGGAGAAGAAGCCGTCGCCGGCAATGGCGACATCGAGATCACGCTCGGTGGAGACCAGGGCGCCGTCATTGAAGTCGGTGGCCGGGCGTTCCGTCATGGCGTAGGCCCGTGACGGGTAGAATTCGCCGAAAACCGGCATGGCGCGCGCCTGCGCCCAGTCGGCCTTGAAGCCGGTGGTGTTGGCGTTGGCCAGGTTGTTGGTGTGCGAGGTCTGCGCCAGGGTGTTCTGTTTGGCGCCGGACATCGCGATGTAGAGTGCTCGATCCATGATCTTAACGCCTCTGGTTATCTGTGCTCTGTTTGAGGTAATGCGAAAGGCGTGCCAGATTAGGAATCGCAGACTTCGGCAGCTCCTACGGGGCACGATTGTAGGAGCGTGCGGAGCGCGCGATATGAAACGGTCGATAAAAAAAGCCGCCCCGGAGGGCGGCGTGGGGGTGTTGCCGCCACGGAGGGCGGCAAGGGGCGGCAAACCGGCAAAGGCGGAGCGGCGCCGGTTTGCCTTGCGGAAGCGTTACTCAGACGCGGTCATTAACGGAGGTTAATGATGGTCTGGGTCACCGCGTTGGTGGTTTCAATGGTCTTTGCCGAGGCCTGGTAGTTCCGCTGCGCCACGATCAGGTTCACCAGTTGCTCGGAGAGATCCACATTGGATTCCTCCAGTGAAGACGACCGGATGTTCCCCAGCACACCGGTGCCGGCGGTGGACACCGTGACGTCACCGGAGTCAGCCGTAGCCACCCACTCGGTAAAGCCGACAGATTCCAGACCTTCCGGATTGCGGAAGTTGGCGACGGCAACCTGGCCGAGCAACTGGTCTTCACCATTGGTGTAACGGGCGAAGATGTTGCCTTCGTCGTCTACCTGCACATCACGGAGCCGGCCGGAGGCGTAGCCATCCTGCTGGAAGTCGTTCCGAGAGAATGAGCCACCGTACTGCGTGGTGTTCCGGAAATTGATCTCGAAATTCGAGGTCAGGTTCGGCCGGTCGAGCGGCAGGTCACCGCCTTCGGCTTCAGTTTCCGGAGCGTAGGCGCCGGTCGGGTTGCCCTGTTCGTTCTGCGGCAGCCAGTTCGAGATCAGCCAGTCGCCGGAGGCTTCTTCATCCAGCGTGCCATCGGGGCTGAAGAACATCTTGAAGCTGGCCTGGGTGGGTTCCTGGTTCTCGGGGAACGGCAGGTTCGGGTCCGGGTCGCCTACGTCCTGGCCATCGATCTGGGTATAGACCGTCCAGCTGTTGAGATCCTGCGGCCGGTCCGGGTCGTCCGGGTCCTTCACGAAGAACATCTGCAACTGGTGTGGTGTGCCCAGTGAATCGTAGATCGTCAGCGAAGCGGTCTCGTTGTAGGTATTGGCGTCATTGGCATCGAAGTCATTGATGGTGTAGTCCTCAAAGCTGTCGCTGCTCAGGCCGTTGAACAGGCCACTGACGCGCGGTTCGGGGTCGGTCATGGTGACCCCTTCATTGAGGATCACTTCCACGGTGCCCCCAACCCGGGCCGTTGTCTCGGCGTTCTCCGTGCCGCCCAGGGTGATGGGCGCCGTGTTCGGTGCACCGATCAGCGTGAGGCGGTCGGCCGTTCGGCCGGGCTCGATCTGTACCTGAATGTCGGCACCGGAGCGTGAACGCAGGACCAGGTCACCGTTGTCGGAGATTTCGGCGGTCACTCCGCGCAGCGTGGACTGCTGGTACTGGTTGATCTCGGGGATCATTTCCTCGAAGTCATTGGCTTCGATCAACTGACCGTTGATCATCAGGTTCATGTCTCCGGCGTTGGAATAGTCTTCGGCACGGAAAGTCAGAGACGTGGTGGCCGAGGCCCTGACGCCAGGCAGATCAGAGAGTTGGTTGGCGATCTGGGCCGCCGACAGCTCCGCGTCTATAGTGACGTTGCGCGGGTTGCCTTCACCGTCGTCCAGAACGAACGTTTGCTCGGGGTAGCCGTTGGTGACGGCCGGAACGCCTTCTTCCAGGTACTCGTTGTTGAAGCGGTCTACCTGGAGCAGCGCCGCAATTTCTGCTTCTTCTATGTCCTCACCGGGCGCCCGGATATCGGTAATGCTGATCTGGGAGGCTTCTCCGGCCTGGGTGGCTTCAAACTCGAGCTGCTTTTCGCCATCGGCATTGGTCAGCACCTGGGCACGCACGCCGATGAAATCCTCCTCATCGACGGAGGCCAGTTCCCGATTGATCGCCTGAGCCAGTTGCTCAATGCTGCGAATGTTCTCATCCAGCGAGATTTCCACGGAACCGGAGCGGTTCTCTTCATCCGGCAGCGGTACCGTCAGGTTGATACGGAACGAGTTCCGCCGATCCACCGGGTCGATCGGAGTGGGCTGAGACTGCACTTCGTGGCCGATGGCCTCGAGTGCGGCGTCTGTGCCTTCAACGCTGAGGGTGTTCGGGAAGCCGCCCAGTTCGGTGAGGCTGAACTGGATGCGACCGTTAACGGCTTCCGCTTCCACTTTACCGAACAGTGCCACGTTCGAACGGATCTGGTTGTTGATCACGTCCACCACGGCTTCGGCGTCTTCGTACTCACCGGCCGGAATGACAATGGTGCCATTGCCGGGGTTGTCGCCACCGACGGCAATGTCGATTTCGTTGTTGGCGGCGGTGTTCTGCTCACCCAGCACCAGTGTCGGTTCCGGGTTGCTGTTGCTGGTCAGCCCGAGGTTGTCAGCAGTAATGGTGTCGGTGCTGCCGTTATCGCTCACCACGATGGGGCTGGAATCGTTGTCATCATTGGTGAAGCGCAGGCGGTTGGAGGAATCCAGGTCCACCGAGAGCTCACCACTGAGCAGCGTGGAGGCATTGATTCGATTGTTGATGGCATCAGCCAGATCGTCGGGTGAGCTGAAACCACCGCCCGGCACGTTCACTGAAATACTGTCAGCTACGTTGCCGGATTGCACGATCAGTTCCAGTGTACCTGAGCCATCGCCCTGGCTGCCGGACAGGTTCAGCGAGCCCGTAAGGGTAGTAGCCGAGCCGAGTTCGAGGTTGTTGAAATCAAGCCCGGTTTCCTCGTTGCCCTGCACCCGAACCGGGGTACCCTGGATGGAGGTCAGATCAATGTTGCCGCCGTCGTCAAACAGATTGCTGCCCGCTACCGGGGCGGTCACTGTGGGTGCCAGCGTGCCGGTGTCGTCAAAATCGATACCCAGGGTACTCGCGATGGTGCCGACATTGTCCGTGACGTTCAGTATGGCGGTGCCATCACTGCCGAACGGGCCGTTGGCTACCAACCGGATGCGCCCGGGGTTGTCCTCACTTTCTTCCACGCGGATGCGGCCCGCCAGCGTGGCGTTGTTGTCAATGGCACGCTGGAAGCTATTCAGCAACTGGCCAAGGTTATCGACGTCGCCGTCCACCGGGAATGGTTCAATGGTGACGGTTGTCGCGTCGCCATCATTGATGTTCGGGCCCTGCAGAGAGATGTCGATGGTTTCCGGAGAGCTCGGAGGCAGTTCGCTGTAAATGGAGTCCTCCACGGTGCCGCCATTCAGGTTCAGCCGGTCGGCAATCTCGCTGCTGCCCAGATCGCTGATGTTCTGAATGCTGGTGCCGGTGGTGGACAGGAACTGGAGCTGGCCTTCCTGGTCAGGATCTTCCTGCACCTGCACACGGCCGCCGAGGATCGGATGGTCGTCCAGTGAATCCTGGAAGGCCGTAATCAGCGAGCTCAGGCTGCTGAATGTGGCGCCCGTCGGGAACGGCTCAAGCTGCACCGTGGTCGGTGTGCCGTTGTTCACGTTCGGGTCACGGATCTGGAACTGAATGGTGTCGCTGGAATCCGGGATATCCTGGAATACGCGCTCGTTGGTGGCGCCGTTGGTGATGTTCAGTTGCGACCCCAGATCGTCGTCATCATCGGCGATATTCGTGATCTGATAGTCGGCATCTTCATCGGAGCTTATTTCGATACCGCCGTTGGTGGCGCGCACGGTGAACGTACCGGCACCGGCGTAGTTGGCGTCAATCGCCGCCTGCAGGAAATCGATCAGATTATCCTGGTCGGAATTGTCAAAGGTTTCACCGCCGTAGGTGTCGGACAGATCGACAGATATGGTCTGAGTACCGGTGCCGTCGATTTCTTCCAGCTCAATATCGATGGTTTCGTCACCCAGTGCAGCCGTCGGGTCGTCAAGCAGCAGGCGCTGGTCGGTTGCAACGGTGCCAAAGCCGAGGTCACTGACCACGTCACCGCCGTCTTCATCGATGGAATCAATGGTGGTGCCATCGGTGGTATAAAACTCAAGCTGCCCCGGGTTTGCGTTTGATTCCCGCACCAGCACGGTGCCGCTCAGTTCGGAGTTGTTGATGGCGCTTTGGATATCGGAAATCAGTTCGTCGAGGTCATCAGTTTCAGAGTCGATCGGGCCGATAGACTCGGTGGACGTATCGCCATCGCTGTCGGTGATTTCAATTTCAAAGGTGTCCTCGGGATTCTGAATGAACTTGGTCGCCTGTGAGGTGGTGGCATCCAGGCCAAGGTCTGCCGCCAGCGTGCCGCTACCCTCTGCGACCGATGTTATGGTCGCGCCGTCGTCTGTATAGAGCTCAAGCTGGCCCGGGTTGGCTGAAGACTCGCGCACAAACAGGGAGCCCTGAAGTGTGGTGTCGTCAATGGCGTCCTGGAATTCATCAATCAGGGTATCCAGGTCGTTAGTGTAACTGTCCAGCGGGCCAACGGTGACCGCTGCTTCACCATTGATGGCGATATCAATGTCGTCAGCGGTGTTGTTGGCAGTCGTATCGGCCGGGTTGTTGCCCAGCAGTTCGGTATCAAAAGTGCCGGGGGCGGCCTGGGCTTCGGCCGAATTGATCTGCGGCGTAGTACCCGTGGTGTAGACATAGCTGGTCGGCACAACGTCGGTACCGGTGTACCGGTCAGCGGTGTTCACCGCGCCCAGCACTGAAGCCGGTGTACCTACCGTCTGCGGCGGCCCGATGGTGGAGAGCAGCGAGGCGGTGGAGATCGGGGAGCCGGTCTGGACCTGACCAATGGCAAGGCCGTTGGTGCGGGTGAGACTGCCCATTTCCGCCAGGACCTCGGCACCGGCGGGTACGTTCACGCCGGCATCCACACGTTGTGTGGCTTTCGGGGGTTGAGCCCCCTGTTCAATACGGATGTCACCCTGAACGCCGTCGGCGGTGCCCTGCTCGGTAATGCCGAAGCCCTGCAGGCGGGCGTTCTGGTTATTCACGAGGTAGCCTTCGTCGCTGACGCCGAATACACCGTTACGGGTAAAGGTGGTGCGGCTGCCTTCGTATTCGGTAATGAAGAAGCCGGTGCCATCAATGGCCAGGTCCAGCGCATTGCCGGTCTGGGTGATGTTGCCCTGGGTGAACTTCTGCCCGATATTGGCCACGTTCACGCCGGCGCCCGGACGGGTGGAACCCATACCGAGAATGCTCTGGGTGTAGGCATCACCGAATTCCGCCCGGCTCAGTTTGAAGCCGGTGGTGGAGGCGTTGGCAATGTTGTTACCGGTGACCTTGAGGTCCTGATTGGCTGCATTGACGCCACTTAAGCCTGTGTTAAATGCCATGGTGCTGTCCTCACTTCTCCATTCGATCGCGGTGCCCCGTTGTGGTCACCGCCGATTCGCCAGTCATTCGTTCAGAATACTTCGTTGATCTTTTTCACCTGGTCGAGCGTCGCGGTGTTGCCGTTGTCCAGGTTCAGTTGAACCCGGTTGTCGTCGAGTATCGCCACGCTCTCTACGCGGGAGCTCATGGCCAGATCCATCGCCGTGGTTTCACCACCGATTGTGCCGGTCACCTGGAAGCGGTAATTGCCTTCCTCATGCGGCACAATGTTGCCGTCTTCATCCACCGGTCGGTCGGAATGGTCCAGCTCAACCATCTTGCCGTTCACTTCAAGGTCGAGGCCGTTCCATTTGAAGCTCATTTCGCCGTTCGGCTGGTAGCCCAGCGGCACGGATTCCACGGTCTGGCCGAGTTCGTTTTCGATCTGCAGCATCAGGTTGTCAGCACCGGGCTCAATGGTGGCGCTGCCGTATGCCAGCTCGCCATAGCGCAGGTTGCTCTGGCTTTCACCACCCACCGATACAGCACCACCCACCAGGCTGGATGCCTGAAGGGCCTGGCTGGAGCGCAGTGAGGCTGACAGGTCTTCAAAGCCGGAGGACATGTTGTCGATGCCTTCCACCGTGGAGAACTGCGCCAACTGGGCGATGAACTCGCCGTTCTTCTTGGGCTCCAGCGGGTTCTGGTTATTCATCTGGGCGATCATCAGCTCAAGGAACTGATCCTTGCCCAGATCCTGCGGGTTCTTGTCTTTCTCCGGCTGCTTCTTGTCGATCCTGTACTGATCGAGTGCGCCTCCGGTGACTCCGTCTATGCCGGCCATAACCGTTTACCTTTTCATCTGCTGTTGGCTGTGAGCTTGCTCACGCAGTGTCGGGTTGCTCCTACATGCGCGTCCAAGACCCCGTGTAACGGGACGCAGCCTACAAACATTGCTCTTACTGTCATGCGCGTCTGAAGACGCAGCCTACAAACTATCTACAAGATTCGTGCCTGATTACCCGCGGCCCAGTTGCAGCGTCTGCTGCATCAGGGTCTTGGTGGTGTTGAAGACTTCGGTGTTCATCTCGAATGACCGGGAGGCCGAGATCATGTCGGCCATTTCTTCCACCACGTTCACGTTCGGATAGAACACGTACCCTTCTTCGTTCGCCATCGGGTGCGTGGGTTCGTAGCGAATGTCGAGCGGGTCGTCTTTTTCCACGATGGCGCGGACATTGACGCCCGAGCCGGCGTCCGTGACCGTGCGCATGTTTTCGCTGTCCGGATCCCATACACGCTTCTGGATTTCCTGAAACACTGGCTTGCGGGCGCGGTAGGTTTCCTCAATGCTGGAGCTCACACTCTCGGCATTGGCCAGGTTACTGGCGGTGGTGTTGAGGCGGACCGACTGGGCGTTCATGCCAGAGCCGGCAATATTGAAAATGCTACTGAATGACATGATTACTGCCCCTTGATCGCGTCTTTGAGACCGGTAAACCGGCTGTTCAGGAAAGTGAAGCTCGCCCGGTAATCCATGGCGTTCTCGGTGAACTGGCTGTTTTCGTAGTGGGGATCCACCGTGTTGCCGTCAATCGATGGCTGATGGGGTACCCGGTAGTCCAGTTGGTATTCGCTCTCGGCCCGGCCCGGGATATGGCGATCGTTAGTGCGGTTCACATCCAGGCTACGGCGCGCTTCCAGTTCCCCGCGGAGCACCGCGTTGAAATCGAAATCGCGGGCCTTGAACCCCGGGGTATCGGCGTTGGCCAGGTTGTTGGCCAGCACTTCCGAGCGAGCTGCCCGGGTCGTGAGCGCCTTGGGGTGAATGCCGAGTGAGTTTTCGAAGCCCAGAGCTGACATTGTGTTCTCCGTACCTTGCCGGTTTTGTCGTACTGGGGAGAACTATTCAAAAGGTGTGCCAGGACGAAACTCACCCGCTTTGCGGGTTCGCAGATCACTCGCTTCGCTCGTTGACGGTTGACAGACCGTTCGCTTCGCTCACTCACCGACCGCACGCTCCGCGTGCTGACAGTTGGCCAACGGCTACCGCCACGCCACGGGCCCAACTGTCAGCGAACGCAGTGAGCGGTCTGTCGACTTTCAGGCCGCGTAGCGGCCGGTCTGTGAACGAACGAAGTGAGTGGTCTTCCGGCGCCAAAGCGCCGGGGCGGCAAGCCGTTACCGCTTGCGGTAAATAATGCCGGGGCGGCAGTGGATCATTTCGTAGTAGTCGTTGAGGCCGTTGACGGCTTCGGAGGCGCCGACGATGAGGTAGCCGCCCGGCACGAGGGTCTGGTGGATTTTCTTGAGGATCTGTTGTTTGAGGTCGCCGGTGAAGTAGATGAGGACGTTCCGGCAGAAGACGATCTGGAACTGACCGAGCAGTGAGTAACTGTCTTTCAGATTGAGCGGTTTGAATTCCACGCGCTGGGCGATGTGTTTTTTGACGCGCCAGCGGCCGTCGCTGGTCTGGTCGAAATACTGCTTGAGTTGCTGGGTTTCCAGCCCCCTTCCCAGGGCCAGCATGGCGTATTCACCGGCTCGGGCGTCACTCAGCGCGCGACTGGAGATGTCGGTGGCCACAATGCGCTCGTTCTGAATGGCGCCGGGCCGCTTCTGTTTGTACTGATCGATGATCATGGAGATCGAGTAGGGTTCCTGCCCGGTGGAACAGGCGGCGGACCAGATTCGCAGGGGCTGCCGGGCACGGCTTTCGGCAAATTCCGGCAACAGGCGATCGCGCAGTATTTCAAACGGATGCGAGTCACGAAACCAGAGGGTTTCGTTGGTGGTCATGGCATCGATGATCTGGGCTTTGAGCTGACCGCGGGCGTCGCGCTCTACCCGGGAGAGCAGTTCGCTGAGGTCCTTGACGCCGGTATCGCGCATGATATTACGCAGGCGGCTCGATACCAGGTATTCCTTGTTCGGGCCGAGAGCGATGCCGGAGTGTCTTTCCAGAAACTGGCTGAACGCTTCGTAGCCCTTAGTCGATGACATACTCTGTGTCGAGCTCCCTTTATCTGTCCGTACAGGGCCCACGGCCGGTGGCACCCGACAGCGATCGCCGGTTAGCACCGACTATGCCAGCCAATGAAGGGTACAACACCGCGGCTTACTCTTCCAATGCCGGCACTGTGCCGCCGCGGGCGAGAATCTGGTTGATCACCTTTTCCGCCAGTTCATCCGGATGGAATTTGGACTGGAAATCGTTTGCCCCGACCTTCTGGACCATCGCCTTGTTGAACACCCCGCTGAGCGATGTATGCAGAATGATGTGCAGCTCTTTCATATCGCTGTTGTCACGGATGCGCGACGTCAGTGTGTAGCCGTCCATTTCCGGCATTTCAATGTCGGAAATCAACATGGCGTATTCGTCGGTCGGTTTCGTGCCGTTGGCCAGCAGTTCGCTCAGGTGGTCCCAGGCCTGTTTGCCGTCTTCCAGGACGACGGTCTCCACCCCGATCTGTTCCACACAGCGCTGAACCTGCTTGCGGGCGATGCGCGAGTCATCGACGATCAGTACCTTGTGGTTCATGGCCGCCGAGCGGGCTTCATCGGATATCACGCCCTCGCCCACGGTTTCATCGATCGGCGAAACCTCGGACAGAATCTTTTCCACGTCGATGATTTCGATCAACTCGTCGTCCAGCCGCGTGACCGCGGTGAGATAATGGCTGTGCCCAGAGCCTTTCGGCGGAGGCATGATGTCTTCCCAGTTCATATTGACAATGCGGTCCACTGAATCGACCAGAAAGCCCTGGGTGCGACCGTTGTATTCGGTCACGATGACAAAGGCGTCCTTGATGTTTTCAGCCGGCGTGCGGCCGATGGCCAGGCCGAGGTCGAGAATCGGGGTGGTACCGCCACGGATGTGAGAGACACCCCGAACCACGGGTTTGCTCTTGGGCATGCTGGTCAGGCGCGGGCAGGGCAGCACTTCCTTCACTTTGAAGACGTTGATGCCGTAGAGCTGCTTGCCTTTGAGACGGAACAGCAGCATTTCCAGACGGTTCTGTCCGACCAGGTTGGTGCGCTGGTCGATGTTGTGCATCAATCCTGCCATGAATTCTCACTCTCCTGACGAGCCATACAGTCAAACTGGCACACCCGTTGCTGTGTTACCCGATAAACGCCGACACAGTGACGATATTCTGGCACCTATGACCGTGGCTCATCACATGCAACCGACGACCCTACCGACCGCCCGGTACCGTGGCACGGCCGCACTTGCTGTTCTGCTGCTGGCCGCTCTGGTGTTGGTGTGGGCGCCGCTCGCAAAGGCGACGACCGACCGGTCGGACGCTCTCAGCAGGCTGCTCCACGAGCACATCACTGACGCTATCCTACACCAGTATAGCGGCGCCACCCGAGAAAATCTTAACATTGATCTGGCGTTGCCGGCGATGGTGTCGACGCTGGAGCCCTGTACCGGCACCCCGGCTGTGGATGCCAGCCGCGATCGGTGGCTGGGCCGGATACGGCTGTCTGTCAGTTGTGACGATGATCCGGGCTGGCGATTCAACACCAGCGGTACGGTCGACCTGGTATTGCCGGTGGCTGTGCTGCGCGAATCCCTGCCGCGTAACCACGTGCTTCGGGAGCGTGATATTCGCTTTGAACCGGTAAATATTGCACAATTGCGTCAAGGATACTTTCTTTCTGCCGACCCGGTGACGGGTGCGTCGCTGGTTCGGAATCTCAGCCGCGACAAGGTGCTCAACAACCGGGTCATTGAAGTGCCGCCGCTGGTGCAGCGCGGCGACCGGGTCCAGATTATTGCCCAGGGCAGCGGGTTTGCCGTGCAGATGTCCGGTACCGCACTGGCGGATGGCGTGCACGGGCGGCAGATACGGGTGCGCAACAACAGCTCGGAACGGGTTGTACGCGCCTGGGTGGTGGACCGGGGTGTGGTGGAGATACCCGTGGCCGGCAACCCGGTGGCCGGCGGGCGCTGATTGCAGGAGCCTCCGGAGGGCGCGATGGTTAGGTGGCACGGTTGACGAATCGCAGCGTTCCGCAGCTCCTACGGGGAAAATGTAGGAGCGTCCGGAGGGCGCGATAAATGACACCACGATGAAAAATTTGGCAGAAAGTACTAAAGTTTATTCAACAGTCGCCGTTACCACGCACAGCGGAACTGTATTTCGAGGGTGATGAGCATGGCTATCAACTTCAACGGCATCGGGCCGAACCAGAGCGGCGCCAGTAACGCCCGCGACAGGGACAATGTGACGTCCCTCAATCGCGGTGCGACCAATGGCAAGGCAAATGGCCCGCAGGAAGCCGGGAACAACGACGATTCGGTGAAACTGAGCAATCAGGTACAATCCTTGCAGTCGTTGGAAGCCCGGGTCAAAGAAATGCCCGAGGTGGACACCGAGCGTGTTGAGCGCATCAAGAGCGCAATCGCGAACGGTGAGTATGAGATCAACTATGATCGCCTGGCGGCGGCTATCGAGAAGTTCGAGGGAGAGCTGTAACTCCCTGAGACACTGCCAGGCGTGATGAGCGGAGACGCATCATGACACCCTGGCACACCGATGACTTTGCCGCCCTGCGGCAACTGCTGATCAGGCTCGATTATGCCGCGCGGCAAATGGTTGCCGTTCTGTTGCGCGAGTACGAAGCCCTGCAGACCCGAGAAGCTCCTTCCCCTGCCCTGTTGCACGAAAAAGCCGATCTGGCCGCCAAGCTGGAAACGGCGCAGGAGCAATTCGCGCGCTGGCGCGAGAAAATGGCAAAGGCTGGCAAAGTAGCGGACGACGACATTCCGGCCACCCTCGATCAGATGGATTCGCCGAACGCAGAGGAGCTGCGTCGGAGTTTTGACGACAGCCGTCAGGTGCTGCTGGAATGCGATCGCCACAATGCCATCAACGGGCGAATGCTGCACCGCCAGCATGTGAAGAATCAGTTATTCAGCCGGTTGCTGAAACAGACGACGTCAGAGCCGCTGTATTCGAGCCGGGGCCAGTTGGATCGGGATTCCGGATCGCTGGGGCGTGTTTAGGGTTGTTATTGCGGCCTTTTATCGCAGCCTCCGGCAGCTCCTACATTTGGAACTCCGTTAAACGGCGTGCGGTACGCTGCGATTCGCGGCGTTCCGCCGCTCCTACAACGATTCCTGCAGGTGAGCGTATGTGGCGCGCCAGAGCAGAATGTTCTGTTCGGCAATCTGCGGCACCAGGTCAAGGCGGTCCATGTACAGCCGACGGGTGCGTTCCACTTCCTCCAGATCGAATTCCGCAAACAGATACTGCATCGGTTGAACGTCGTAGGGGTTTTCGCGCTCGACGGCGGCGAAGAGCCGCTCCATCATGGGAATGATCAGGTCCGGTTCTTCCGCGTAGAGCAGCCCGCCGTCACGATCGCCCGTCAGTTCCTTCACGATATCAACCGGGTTCTCTCCCATTTCCAGCAGCTCTGAAACCGGCCGTTCCAGCGGTGTGGTGTCATCGGGCATGTCATTGAGCCAGTTTTCATCCGGCTGGATCAGCACCGCCTTGTACAGGGCCGTGTCGAGTGTCCAGGCGATCGCCGTGGGGAAGCCTTTTTCCTCGGCGGCGCTGGTCTCCATGGCGACCATGGGTGGGAAGTTAAGGGCGTTGTCGGTGTCGTCAGCCATAGAGGTTTGCCTGTTCATCGCGCCCTTCGGACGCTCCTACGAATGTTGTGGCTCGGCTATCGCGGCGTTCCGCCGCTCCTGCAGGTTGTCTGATATCGCGGCCATCCGGCCGCTCCTACGGTGCGTGTAGTAGCTGCCGAAAGGCTGCGATACAGGACTGTCGTAGTTTACCAGCCGAGGGCCTGGCGAATGAAGGGGATAGTAAGCCGACGCTTGGCAGCGAGTGCCCGGGTATCAAGTGTCACCAGAAGACCGGCCATGGCGCGCCAGTCGCGCGGGCCGCGTTCCGCCAGATAGCGCGCCACATCCGGCGGCAGGTGGAGGCCCCGCTGACTGGCCAGCCAGTGAACGGCCTGAGGCCAGTCATCGCCCGGTAGCTTGAGGCTCACCTGAAGCCCGGCGGCGAGGCGCGAGTGGAGATCGGGCAGCATGTGGCCCTGCAAATCGCGCCAACTGCGGTGCAGGCCGATGAACAGCCGGTGGCCCAGTGCCTGCATTCGGTTGTAGAGGTTGAACAGCGCTTCATCCCAGCCTGGCTGGCCGAGCACAGCATCGGCGTCATCGAGGCAGAGGCATTGCATCTGCTCGAGTCCGTCCAGCAGTTCCGGCGGCTCACCCGCCAGTTCCTGCAGAGAGGCATAGAATGCGCCCTGCCCGTGCTCTTCGGCAAAGCGGCATATCGCCTGCAGCATGTAGGTCAGGCCCGCTCCCGGCACTGAGGTGACGCACACGGACAGCACGCTGTCCGACGGCGTCGGTGGCCGCGCCATGGTGGTGGAAACCCACTCAACAAACCACTGGTTATCCCCCGCATAGAGCGACGACAGATGTGCATCCGGGTGAAGGCTGACCTGCAGCGGCAACTGCTGACTCATCAGCCGCCCCGACCCTGCCAGAACAGACGGAAGTCGGCGTTGGACTCAGGCCGGCTCGCCTGCCCTACCTGGCTGAGGGGGACCAGTTGCTGTTCCAGCCCCAGCAGATTGGCCAGCACGTCCCGTTCGGCATGGGACCGGAGCTGGTAGGTCGCCACATCGCCCGACAGGCTCTCCAGGGTTACGGATTCCGTGCCACTGAGTGTACTCAGGTAGTCCCGCACCCCGCTGTAGACCGTGAGGTTGGTCAGGTTCTCAACGCGGATCCGGTAGTCGTTCACTGAGTCCGGATTGAAGCGAATGGCAAAGCGCGACCGCAGTTGCTCGGCAATCATTCCCATGCCGTCGCGCAGTACGGCGTCCTGTGAATCACCGAACAGAGTGACCGTGGTCAGTTCACCACCCCAGAGCAGCCGCCAGCGCCCTACCCACTGCCCTGAGGGTGCGTCCACGCCGATGTACCCGGTCGCCACCCCTGCCGTGTTGTACCGTGACTGGAGTTGCCGCAGCGGTTCCGCATCACCCGCCCATACAATAGAGGGCGACAGGCTGGCGCGGTCCTGCAGATCGAGCAGGGGCCAGAACATAGGCACGCCCATACGACGCGCCCAGTCCTGTGTATCGATGACCAGCGGATTGGTTTCCGGCAGTTCGCGCGGTGGCTCAACCACCGCCGGGCCGGCACTGTCGGCGGTCTCTTCATCGTCGCTGACCTCCGGGTTAAGGGACGGCGGCACGTAGCCTGATCCGGGCGTCAGCAGTTCAATCCGATCACCGGACGGGCCGGCCAGCACCATGGTCAGTTGGGGCCGGAGCGCTGACCAGATCGGCAGGCCTGCCTCGGCCAGTGCATCCCGCACCAGAGCGCCGGCAAAGTTGACCACCAGCCGATAGGTAGGCTGCGGATTGCCGATGGCGTCGGGAAGGGTGACATCGCTGTCATTGAGACTGAAGCGGTTCATCAGGTTCTGCGGCTGCTCCAGCGCTTCGTTCAGCGCCGGATGGTCGGGCAGAGACGCCCGCCCGGAGGTGCGCATAAACACTTCGGTCAGGGCGTCGGCGAGGACTTCACGCTGACGGGCACCGTCTGCCGACTGGGAGATAATGCGCTCTGCCGTGAACAGATCAACGGTGTCGAGGGAACGCGCCGGGCCGATGGCTGCCATGAGGATCAGTACGGCGCCAGCCATCAGGGCGACACCGGTCTGACGGCTAGGGAAAAAGGCGCTGGCGCGTTTCCTTTGGCACATTGCGAACATGCTGGATCACTGACCGCTTGATGAAAGCGCTATTCTGTCAAAAATCGGGCGCGGGCGGAACACGGCATTCATGACCTGCTACCGACAGCCTGATAGAATGCACGCCAAATCGACTGTCGGGAGACTTCCCCTAAATGAGCAAGGGCCCCCTTACCTATCAGGACGCCGGTGTGAACATTGATGCCGGCAATGCATTGGTGGACCGCATCAAGCAGGTTGCCCGCAGAACACAGCGCCCCGGCGTGCTCGGTGGCC
This sequence comes from Natronospirillum sp., assembly GCA_965602035.1. GTDB lineage: Bacteria > Pseudomonadota > Gammaproteobacteria > Pseudomonadales > Natronospirillaceae > Natronospirillum. Next base: position 1,410,881 of record OZ271919.1, read on the forward strand.
TGGGCGGTTTCGGCGCCCTGTTCGAGCTGCCAACGGGGTACCGCGAACCAGTGCTGGTATCCGGTACCGACGGTGTGGGCACCAAACTGCGCCTGGCCATGGACCTCGACCGGCATGACCAGATCGGCATCGACCTGGTGGCCATGTGCGTGAATGATCTGGTGGTTGCCGGTGCGGAGCCGTTGTTCTTTCTGGATTATTACGCCACCGGAACGCTGGATGTTGACGTGGCGTCCTCCGTGGTAACCGGCATCGGTGCCGGGTGCGAACAGGCCGGCTGCGCCCTGGTGGGCGGCGAAACCGCAGAAATGCCGGGCATGTATACCGGCAATGATTACGACCTGGCCGGCTTCTGCGTCGGCATTGCAGAGAAGTCCGAGCTGATCACCGGTGAGCGTGTGGCTGCCGGCGACGTGATTCTCGGCCTGGCGTCCAGTGGGCCGCATTCGAACGGGTATTCGCTGATCCGGAAAATAGTTGATCGCGCCGGCGTTCGCACGACCGATGCCCTGCCCTCGCTCGGCGGCCAGACACTGGCCGATGCATTGCTGGCGCCGACGCGTATCTATGTGAGACCGCTGTTGTCACTGATCCGTTCCCAGCCGGTGCATGCGTTGAGCCACATTACCGGCGGAGGGTTCACCGAGAATATTCCCCGTGTACTGCCCGCTGGCCTGCAGGCGTCGATTAACCCGAACGCGTGGAAGCGCCCGGCGATTTTCAACTGGCTGCAGGAACAGGGCGAAGTGGCGACGGCGGAAATGTTCCGCACCTTTAACTGCGGTGTCGGTATGGTCCTGGTGGTACCGGCAAGCAGCGCGGACGCAGCGATGGCACACCTGGCCGAGGCCGGAGAAACGGTGTATCGACTGGGCGAGATCCGGGAACGTGAGGACGGGGCCCCGGCCGTGGCATTTGATGGGGCTGCTGCATGACCTGTCGTGTTGTGGTCATGCTCTCCGGCAGCGGCACCAACCTGCAGGCGCTGCTGGATGCTGAAGCCGCCGGTTCACTGGGTTCTGCAGACATTGTCGGGGTGTTCAGCAACCGGCCCGATGCCTATGGGCTGACGCGGGCGCAGGATGCCGGCAAGCCGGTCGCTGTCGTTGACCACAGGGAATATGAGGACCGGGCCGAGTACGATGGGTCGGTGCTCGAGGCTCTCGAGACCTGGCAGCCGGATCTGATCGTGCTGGCCGGGTATATGCGCATCATGAGCGACACTCTGGTGAATGCGTTCGCCGGGCGGATGCTGAACATTCATCCGTCCCTGTTGCCGGCCTACCCCGGATTACACACACACCGGCGGGTGCTGGAAGCGGGCGACCAGGAGCACGGCAGCACGGTGCATTTTGTCACCGCTGAGCTGGATGGTGGGCCGCTGATTCTGCAGGGCCGACTGCACGTAACCGATGGCGACACGGAGGCAGCTCTGCAGGGCCGCGTGCAGGCCCTGGAGCATCAGATATATCCGAGAGTCGTACGCTGGTTTGCCGATGGCCGGCTGGTGCTTTCGCCATCGGGCGAGGTGCAACTGGACGGCGCGATACTCGAGCCGGAAGGGTTGGTGTGGTATGGCGATGAACACAGTGTATAGCCGGACGCTTCGGTCGCTGGTGTTGGTGTCTGGCCTGATCGCCGGCACAGCAGCGGCTTTCGAGCCGAATCCCTTTGAACTGGAGTTGGAAGGGAGGCTTTACCGGGGCTGGGTTTCTGTCGGGTTGACCGGTACCCAGGCTCTGGTTCACCGCGGGGACAACCGTTGGCGTATGGAGCTGAATGCTCGTGGCCCCTTGATCAGGATGCATGAGCGAGCGGATTTCCGGTGGGAAAACGGTGAGCTTGTGCCGGAGAACTATCGCTACGAACTGGAAGCTCCGTTCGAGAATGCTACCCGGCGTGTCCTGTACCAGCCGGAGCAGAACCGTATTCGGGCCATTGTGGATGACCGTGTCACCGACCATTCGTACCGGCGAGACTGGTATGACCCCATGAGCTACCTGTTGTTATTGCTGCGGGACGTCACAACCGGGGCCGAGGAATCCACCTACCAGGTCGTTGATCGGCACAGTGCCCGTGAATACCACTTTGAGCGGGTACGCGACCGACGCGTCAGTGAGGAGACGGTCGTGTGGTCGCAGATTCAGCCGCGGCGTGGCACGACCTACACGCTGATAGACATTGAGCGTGGCCTGCCCACGCATTTTCTGCGTTGGGACGGCGACGATCTGGAGCAGCAGATTCGCGCTGTTTCCGCGCGGATCGACAGCCGGTCAGTGACGGATCTGGAGCACTGGCCGGACCCGAGGCGCGAGGCCCCCTGACGCGCCCGAACCTGGAAGAGGAGAGTGCACTCTGAGTCTGATCCCTGCAGTTGGCCTTGATCAATTGGCCGGTATTGCCCTGATTTTTGCGCTGGCCGGTATCGTTAAGGGCCTCGCCGGCTTCGGTATGCCACTCGTGGCCATACCGACCATTACCCTGTTCTTCAATGTGCCCGTCACTCTGGCAATGGGCTGGGCTCTGGGCCCGATATTCCTGACCAATATTGTGCAGGCGTGGTCAACGCGCGGCCACTACCATGGTTTTGGTCGTCTGTGGCCGTTGATGATTCCCATGTTCGTGACGATGCTGGTATTTGTGCAATTGCTGAACGGCATTGATTCAGCGCGGCTGTCTGCAGTGGTCGGTGTGGTCGTTCTGGTATCGGTGGGCGCTCAGTTGCTGAAGCCCATTGTGGTCACCGGCGCCTGGAAAACGCCCTTTCTGGCCATAACGGGTCTGATCAGCGGCGTTATCGGAGGCCTGACGTCCTTTATGGGGTTCCCGGCGATTCAGGGCATGCTGGCCGTTCAGCTGAAACCGAATGAGTTCATTTTCGCCGTCAGTGCCATGTTTCTGATCGGCGCTTCAATTATCGGGTCTGCACTGGCGTCTTTTTCGTTGCTGACAGCGGGCGATCTGATTCTGTCGGCAGTGGTGACATTGCCGGCCGTGCTCGGTCTGCGCCTCGGGCAATGGGGCCGGGCGCGGGTGTCGGTGACGGTCTTCCAGCGAATTGTGTTGCTGATTCTGCTGGCCAACGGAATCAGTTTGATTGTGACCGGGTTGCGGGGGTAACGATCTGCGAATCGCGCGCTCCTACCATCCTGTGGGAGCTGCGGAACGCTGCGATTTCGCGGCCTCACGGCCGCTCCTACCGAACTATCCTCGCGGCCTCGCGGCCGCTCCTACGATCCTGTAGGAGCTGCGGAACGCTGCGAGTTCGCGGCCTCGCGGCCGCTCCTACAGGTATTGCAGCGGAATGATTACCTGTGGCTCGCCGTTGTTTTCCAGCACCCGGTTCAGGTAGGTCTCCAGCCAGTCTTCCGCGCGGAACGGCGCGATCAGCATGGGCTCTTCGGATTCCACGAGCTGCAGCAGGTCGCGCACGGAGGTGATTTCCGGGCTCGGGCCTTCGATGATTTCCACCTTGTCTTCCGGCGTCAGGCCGGCCTCGCGGCGTGCCCGGTTAAGCGCGTCCTGCAGGTTGCCGATGCCATCAACGAGGCCCAGCTGCTGGGCGCGACGGCCACTGAAGACGCGCCCACCGGCGCGCTCACGCGCCCAGTCGACAGACTCGCCCCGACCTTCGGACACCTGGTTAAGGAACCGGTTGTAGGTGAATTCAATCTGCGCCATTGCCCGCTCACGTTCTTCCTCTGTGTAGGCCCGACCGGGCAGGGTCAGCCCCAGCAGCGGTAACGTTACGCCAAACTGGGTATCGGCAGAGGGGCCACGCTGCACAGAGTCGGCATTGAGGTACAGCTGATCACTGAAACCGTCATCCCAGAGGTGGGCAGAAATAACACCGATGCTGCCGGTGGTGGTCATGGGCGTCGCGATAATGGGCCGACCATAGGTGGCAATCCAGTACCCGCCGGAGGCGGCATAGCTGCCCATGGACACCACCACAGGCTTGGTATTGCGCAGGCGCCGTACTTCGTCGGCCACCATATCCGCCGCCAGCACATCACCGCCGGGTGAATCCACGCGCAGTACAACCGAGCGGATATCCGGCCGGCGACGGGCTTCACGCAGTGTGGCAGCGACGGCACGTGCACGCATGCCGGAATCCGTCGAGGTGGCACCTGACGCATAGACTACGGCGATACGGGCCGACGGCCCCCAGACTTCATCCACGCTGGAGCGCAACAGGTCTTCAGGAATGGGGCCCGTGCGCAGCGGTGGCTGCCCCTGATACTCCGCCAGCACCGTGTTCAACCGAGTATAACGAACCCGATGATCCACCAGCCCCAGTGTGGCCAGTTCAGCAGAGGACACAGTGAGACCGTTTTCGATCAGCGCATCGAATTCCTCGGCAGTAATTCCGCGGCCGGCGACCACGTCTCGGCGGATCTGCTCGTAGAAATCATCGAGCAGCAACTGGCGCTGGCGGCGATCCGCGGCCGACATGTCTTCCCGCGCCAGGTACTCAAAGGCCGACTTGAATTCCTGGGACCGCAGTTCGTCGACACCGATTCCCAGTTCGTCAAACAATTCACCCAGATAGGTATTGCCTGACACCAGGCCCGGAATGCTCAGGGTGCCGAACGGGTCCATAACCACGGTGTCTGCCGCAGCCATCAGGTGCAGCATGTTCATGCCACCGCGCTCCACGTAAACCACCACCTGCTTGCCGGCTTCGCGCACCCGGTTGAGCTCACGGACCAGTTCCCAGGTCATGCTTGCGTTCAGGTCCGCCTGGGTGGCATTGATGATGACACCGGCTACATCGTCCGCCCGACGAGCCTGCTCGAGGTTATCGAGTGTGTCCAGCAGCGTGGCCCGACGGTCAAACAACACCAGACGCTGGTAAACCATGCCACGGTTGAGTTGGATCTCCACAAATCGCTGCGGGCCGGGCAACGCATCCGTAATTGAACTGGGCTCATAGGCTCCGAGCCGGACACGATGAGTCATGTAGTCACTGCCGGATTCCGGCAGATGTGCCTGGCTGCTCCAGCCGGCCGGGCCGAAGCGTAAACCAACACTCGCCGTAATACTGCCATTGCTGAAATAGCGCCCGGTCAGCGCCAGCCCGGAGCGCAACTGGGTGGTGGCCCCGGCAGACCAGTCCGGCAAGCCGGTCGTTTCCAGGTTGCTCCAGGTAGTGTCGGCAAATAATGAAAGACGTGCCGTACCTGTTGGGCGCCAGGCCGCATCCAGCACGAGCTCCCGGTCGTCGAAATCAGTGGTGCTGCGGCCGACCGCGCCGACCGAGAAGTGCTCACTCGGGCGTGTGATCGTGCCGAAGCTGAGGTAGCCGCGCAGGTCGCCCTTGCCACTGCCGCGATACCAACTGGCCGCGAAGCCGGACGCGGCGGCGTCGCTGCCCCCACCGAACGCCAGCTGGTACTGGTCGGTTACCCCCGCGGGCTGACGATTATCCCGTAAAAAGGTGGCGCTGAACCCCGGAGATGCCAGTGTTGTGCCCCAGCGATCGCCGTTGTAGCCCAGGGAGTCGCTGGTCCAGTAGGCGGTGAAATCCGGTGCATCGACATAATGGAGATTGGCGGGGTTAGTGAACCCGTACTGTCCGAAGCCACTGGCGCCGGGCGCGGCGCGGGAGAATTCAGCATGATCATAATAGGGTCGGAATTCGTTGCCGGCCGCGCTGGCCACGAGCAAGAACGCAGCGGATGCGAGAACCAGCGAGCGGGTCCCTGTGCGGTGTTTCATTGATCTGGCCTTTTCCTGTGCTTTCGCGTGTCTACAGTCTAGTGGGTGTGCCTGGGAATTCCTATAATGCAAGCCGCATAGCAAGAAGCGCCACCATCGACACAAGCCGGTTTTCGACCAATCCGATCGGGGAGTCGTCGAAAACAGGACGTTTTCGTCGAGGGCTACTGGGACGTATGTACGCCCGGTCCCCGGCGGATGGTCGGATACCGGCCCGCCCTCTATCGCGACCTTCGGTCGCTCCTACAGTTCAGGAGTCAATCACGCGTCGAAGGCGTCCATGAAGTCGAGCTCCGCCTGCTGCCGTATTACCCGGCGGTGGTTCGCCCAGAGTGTCTGGATGCGATCACGGTTCAGTTGCTGTCGATCCACCAGCACCCGGGACTGCAGTTCACCGATACGCTGGCCATTGAGCAGCGGTATCTTGGCGAACACAAACTGGTGGCTGATCAGATCCAGGAACGGCCCCGATTTACTGGTGGGCATGATGAACAGCAACTGGAGGCCAAGGCGTTCGGTGAGGTATCCGATCACCTCGCGTGAGCGGGCTTCGTCCATCTTCGAGAAGGCCTCATCGACCAGCACCATGCGCAAATGGGTATCGCCCTGCCCGAACTGGAACGCACTGGTAATCGCCGCCGAGCGGATGATATAGGCCGGCGTTTCCAGTTGCCCGCCCGAACCCGTGCCGTAACGGCTCAATGCCAGCGGTTCCTTGCCTTCCGGCTGCTTGTAGATCTCATAGGCCCGGTAATTCCGGTAGTCGGCGATGCGGGCGAGTTCGCGGTGCGCGCGGTCTTCATCCGAATCGAGCAGCATATTGAGCAGGCGGTCGCGGACCCGGGCGGATTTTTCCGACAGCGGCAGCGTAAACAGCGTCTGCTTCTCGCCCAACCCCGGTGCCTGGGTGACCTCGCGGAAGAAGCGCCAGTACTCCTGGAACTCCGGCACCCAGTCCCAGTCGAACCAGTACCGCTCGCGGTCGGCGCCGAACCGGTGATGGGCCAGTTCGCGGTTCAGATCTTCCAACACGCGCTTGCCATCGTCGATTGCGTGGTAGATCGCATGACAGAGATTGGTGACAAAAGTGTCGTTGAAGCTGTCGCGCAGGCGGGCGATCTGGTCCAGTTTGTCGACCAGCACATGATGACGCAGCCGCTGGTACTGGCGTTGCAGCTCGCCACGCAGATCGGCCACCTGGTGGAAGAACGCCTGGCTGTGCAACTGACTGAAATCCGGGTTGAAGACAATCGCATCGGCACCGTGATTGTGCTGGTTGTGGTCGGCCACCGCCTGTTCCAGCTCTCGCACCTGTTGGCTCAGTGACTGGGTACCCTGCTCCACCTGTTTTTCGAGTGCATCCGTGTCAGCCTGCGCGGCCCGCTGATCCGCCTCATCGAGACGCGACTCCAGATCAAACTCGGGCCAGATGGCATGCAGGTCTTCCAGCTCACCAGCCCGGTCTTCCGCCAGTTGCTGAGTGGCTTCCTGGGTGTCACTGAGCGACTGACAGAGCTGATCACACTGGCGTTGTTGTTCTTCCAGGCGGCCGATTTCCGCGTCCAGCTCCCGGATCTGGTCATCGAGTGTGGTGGCCCTCTCGTCCAGGCGGGCCTGCTCGTCATCCAGAGAACGGTATTGTTCTGTGCTGACCCCGGCGAGCGCATCGCGGGCCTGATCGCGCTCGCGTTGCGCATCACCCAGAGCCCGGGCCGCAGTGCTGACGTTGATCGGCTCCAGTTGGCTGACCGCCTCGCGGGCGGCTTCCAGCGCGTCTGCAACGGCCTGCAGCGCGTCGCACTGCTGCTTTTGTTCCCGCAGGCGATCCGCGCGCAGGCTTTCAGCGCGTTCACGCGCACCCTGGCCCAGCACCAGATCGCTGTCCGGCAAGTGACAGCGATAGAGGGTGTAGCCGCCGCTACCGACACCTTCCAGGCAGATGCCCCGACGTGTCCGGCGCAGGGTTTCCACGGAATCCACGCACTCGACATTGCCATAGCTGGCGTCCAGGTAAGCGCGGGCCACCGGGTGATCCACATCCAGCAGAGCCGGGAGACTGTTGGCGCCCGCCGGCCGGCGGTCTGCGTCTTTGCGGGCCTGCTCGCCCTGGGCCACTCGGGCACGGGATGCCGGGGCCGGCGCCTCTCTCAGCAGTCGGGCGGCGGCCGTTTCGTGCTCGGGTTCCACCAGCAGCGTGAACCGCGCCATGCCCAGATAAGCTTCAATCACCGGTTGCCATTCGGCATCGGTGACCTGAACGCAATCGCAGAGCACCCGCGGACGTGACTCGGGAAGACGAGCGTGCAGCAGGTCCAGCGCCTGGCGCACTGACGCCGGGTATTGCGCCTGCCGGCCTGATTCGGCGCGGGCGTCGCGCTCAGCCTGCTGCCACTCGTGCATCTGGCGGTTCACGGCCTGCTGGCGCCGGTCGACCACACGGGCCAGTGCATCGCGCAAGGGCAGCGCCGGCAGAGGGCGCCCCGGCTGGGTCCACTGGCCGAGCCACTGGGAGAACCGGTTCTCCGCCTGCAGTACATCGCGAATGCGGGCATCGCGCGCACTGTCGTCGACCCAGTCGGCATTCGTCAGATACGCGATGGCGTCGCCCAATGTGGCCAGATCGTCAGTGAGCTCTGCCATTTCAGCCCATAACGGCTGCAGGTCCAGTGGCGGGAAATCGGCCTGCAGTTCCCTGGTCAGCGTGCTCTCATGCTCTGCCAGTTGGTTCAGCGCGGCGCGATTGCGCGACAGCGCGCGCTCGGCCTGACGCAAGGTGGTCACTTGCTCTGTCAGGGCGGCCTCTGCCGCCTCAGCCCGCTGTTCAGCTTCGGCCCGGCTCTGCAGTTCGGGCACACCCAGGCGCTCCGCTTCAAGCCGGATCTGCTGCTGGCGCACCGTATCGCGCTGTGCGGCGAGTAGCTGGCGCTCACCGGTCTGCGCCCGGTGCTGCTGGTGCAGGTCACTCTGCGCCTGTTTGGCGTTAATGTAGGCGGTCTGGTCGCGCCGGAACCGGGCCTGCGCCAGGGTGTAGGTGTCCAGTTGGCGGCTCAGCCAGGCGTTCAGATAATGCCCGGCCTGGCGCTCGGCATGGTCGAGGCGCTCCACACTGGCGTGCAGCCGGCCGGCTTCGCTGTCCATGGCGTGAATCGTTTTCATGAGATCCGATACCGAGCGGATCGCATCGCCGAGATCCCGCGGTTCCAGAATTTCCCCGGCGACAAAATCGTGAATGCTGCGCACCGGCTTGTAGGCCATGAAACGGGCAAACGCGCGTGCCGCGTGCATGGCTTCGCGCTCGGTCACCGGCTCATCGCGGCCTCGCAACGCGGCGTACAAGCGGCGCAGGTAGGCTTTCTTGGTGTCGAATCGTTCCACACCCGTGCCGCCGAGGCGTTGCTCCAGCCGGCGCACGAACCGGTTGAGCGGTACGACACTCTGCTCGGGCCCAGCGCCGGTATCAGTCTCTGGTTTCCCGGCGCCATTGAGGTCACCGCTGCCCAACAGATCCGCCGCCCCGTTGCCGGTACCGGCCGTCTGCAGAAAATCGTTCAGGCCGAGTGCTTCACCGGGCACCAGATAAAACAACTGGTCGTTCAGCCGCGCGGTCGGCACGGAGCCATGCCGGTCGAGCCGGGCCGACAACCCCATCACCGCGGTGAACCGTTCGCCGGACTCGCCGTCTGTGGGGTGAAAGACCGCAGCCAGGTACCCGACGGTCGGCTCCGGCCGGGCAAAGCTGCCGTCGTCACAGCCCAGCACATAGGATGCCAGCGTACGCACCTGTTTGCCGCGCCCGCGCTGAGTGGCTTCCTCCTGGCCGGGGTTGAACTGGAACAGGGTGTCGTGGGCGGCCGTCATGATGGCCTGAATGGCGTCCGCCGCCGTGGTCTTGCCCGACCCGTTGCCGCCGCTGAACAGGCTGACCGGGCCGAACTCGAATTCCTGGGCCGGGATATTGCCCCAGTTGATGAAGACAAACTTCTGCAGAAACATCTAGGTCTCCGGGTGGTTATGGTCGTCGGCGGATGAATCCAGCTGGGACAGTACGTCGTCGCTGACCAGCGACACAATGGTGGGCCGGATCAGCAGGGCAACATCGCTGGCATTGTCGTCGGCCCGGGCCGGGTCGTCGCCTTCCGCCCAGCGTACCAGGCGCCACTGGCGCAATCGCCGCCAGAGTGCACGCCGCTCGGTGACCTGCTCCGGGAGGTGCCGGTCGAGCAGCGTCTGCAGGGCGACGCCGACATCGGCGAGCGTTACCCGCACGGCGCCGTCGTTGTCGACCCGGGCGTCACGTACGCCCTGATCGTAGAGCTGTCGGAGCACCAGGATAACGCCGACATCGGCCTGGGTGGGCCGTACCCGCAGAGCACTGCCGGCAGGTGCGCTGTCGCTGTCGCCGTCATCACCCGGAGTGGCTGCACCCGGCGGATACAGACGGACAAACCGGAATTGCCGGTCGTGCCAGAGCTGAATCTGCAGCACACGGAAATAATCGTGCACCAGGCTTTCACAGCGCACAAAGCGGTCGTAGAGCTGTTGCTCGATCTGGCTGTCGTCGCGGCTCAGTATGCTGTAGTCCAGCAGGCGCAGGCACAAAGCTGAAAACTCGTCCAGTGTCATGTCCAGCGCCTGCAGCTGTTCGTCCAGCGCGTCAATCATGGCGTATCGTCCATTGTGTTCGTGGGCCGACGCAGGCGGAAGCCATCACGCCGGGCAAACCATTCGTCGGAGACCGTGTTGCCGGTCGGCTCGACCGTCCAGCCGGTCAGGTTACCGGCGCTCAGCAGATGTGCGACGGCCAGCAGGTCCTGGGCAGAGTCCACGGGCCAGCCGACGTTGTCGAGGTCATGGCGGCCGGCCAGTCGCTCCGACAGCCGGCGGTGCAGTTCCTGTTCATTGAAGCTGAAGGCCTGGGCCTCAGCCTGCGCCACATAGGCATCGCGCTCTGCGTCCGGATCGGCCGCGACATCGGCGAGCCGGTAATTGGTGGGCGCCGTGCGCCGGCGAGCCTGCACCTGCCATTGGTCAGGGTCCGGCAGTGCGACCTGCACCGAAGCCATGGCGTCTGCAGCATGATCCAGCCGACGGCGTTGTTCGGCCGGATCAAGCGCCGACAGGTTCTGCAGAATAGCCGCGACATCCGCATGTTGCTGCCGCGACAGGTGATTGAGCTGGCGAATGACAATGTCCGCACGTTTGGTGAAATTCTGCAGCGCCCGACGCAGGGCCGGAAGCATGATCTCGGCGGCGTTCTTGAGCCGCCGTTCCACCGTATCGAGGCACTGCCAGAGCAGGGATTCACCGGGGCGAATCTGATCCGGCATAAGTTCGCGCAGGCGCTGCTCGGCATCCTGTTTGAACGCCCGGTCGTGATGACGGATGCGGTCAATTTCCTGCAGGATCTCGGTGCGGTGTTTTTCCACATTGTCGGCCGACAGGCGAATCGCGATGTCGGGCTGAAACCGCTGCTCCATGAAATCGAAAAAGTCCGCGCTGGCCTGGCCGATATCACGGGCCTGGCGCATTTCATGTACCAATGCGCGGCGGCGTTCATCGAGTTCTTCGATCACATCGGTGAAGTCGGCAAGAATCCGTGCAGAATAGTCCCAGGCGTCGAGCAGGTCGTACACATCGCCATGCGAGCGGAAGCTGCGCAGTGCGTTGCGCACCTGGCGCGTATTGCGGTGGTGCGCACGTGCCCCGGCGGCCTGGCCGGAATCGCCCGGGCCCAGCATGGCCGCGAACTGCCGGCCTGAGCGGGTGAAACCGATGCTGGTAGCCAGGGTTACATCATCGATCTGGCGATGGAGCCAGCCAGCTTCGGTGAGCTGCTGCAGAAACCAGAGGGCTTGTTCCCGGGCTGACTGAAAACGGCCCTGACTCTCTTCGTCCAGCAGATCGGATTCGAGTTCCGGGGCCTGGTTCAATGCCTCCTGAAAGGTCTCCAGCACAAATTCGCGGCTCAGCGAGTGCACCACTTCTGCCCGGTCGCCGTATAAACGCTGATACAATGCGTGCAGACAGGCTGCCATCTGCGCCCGGTACTTGCTGACCAGGGGCCGGAAAAAGCGCGGGTGTTGGTCGAATACGGCGGACATTGAGTTCCTTGCGTGTAATCTGTGCGACTGTGCTGGGCGGCGCCGGCAAACGGCGGATTCTAACACAGCGGCGTACAGCAACAATTGCGCTTACTGGTAAACTGCCGCCATCGGTACTCGCACAGAATTCGATGAACAGGAGGAAAATATGAGCGTTGAATTACTGAAGGAGGGCGCGCAGGCCCCCGACTTTTCCACCGTGAATCAGAACGGCGACACCGTTTCGCTGAGTGATTTCCGGGGCCGCAATGTGGTGCTCTATTTCTACCCGAAAGCACTGACACCGGGCTGCACCACGCAGGCCTGCGGGCTGCGCGACAGCGAGGCGGAACTGGCGCAGCGCAACACGGTGGTACTCGGTGTGAGTCCGGACAAGCCGGAGAAACTGAAGAAATTCATGGACAAGGAGAACCTGAATTTCGATCTGCTCAGTGATTCTGATCTGACGCTCTGTAACCTGTATGGTGTCTGGGGCCTGAAGAAGTTCATGGGCAAGGAATACGACGGTGTGCACCGGGTGACCTATGTCATAGATGGTGACGGAGTGATCCGGAGCGTACTGCCGAAAGTAAAGACCAAGACACACCATAACGACGTACTGGCGTTGCTGGACGAAATAGTGGCCGGCTGAGTCCGGGCGCTCCCCGAAATCGGGGTGCCGGTGGCGGCTGTCGCGCAGGACGCGACGCCCCGGCTCCCCCTCTGATTAAGTGAACTCCCTACTCATGGCAGACATTAATAGTGACCATTTCCACGCCATTCTGACCGAAATGGGCGAGCAGCCCGAGCGGGACGGGCTGGTCGGCACGCCCGACCGGGCGGCGCGGGCAATGGAGTTTCTGACCGGCGGTTATGAACAGGATCTGGAGACCATCGTCAACGGTGCCCTGTTTGAGTCCGCCACCGATGAAATGGTGCTGGTTCAGGACATCGAGTTCTATTCCATGTGCGAGCACCACATTCTGCCGTTCATCGGTACGGCGCATATTGCTTATATTCCCAATGGTACCGTGCTCGGGCTGTCCAAGTTCGCGCGCATCGTGGACATGTATGCCCGGCGGCTGCAGATCCAGGAAAGCCTGACCCGGCAGGTGGCCGAGGCCGTGCAGGAAGTGACCGGCGCCCAGGGCGTGGGCGTGATCATGGAAGCGAAGCACATGTGCATGATGATGCGTGGCGTGCAGAAGCAGAACAGCAGCATGGTGACATCTGTGATGCTGGGCAACTTCCGCCAGTCACAGGCGACACGGAATGAATTCCTGACGCTGGTCGGTCGTCGGGGCTGATCGGTCACTGCGGAGAACGCTATGCAGCAAAAGGACAATCAGGCCCGGATTCGAATCAAGGATCTGCGGCTGCGAACCTACATCGGGATCAAGGATGAAGAGATACGCAACCGACAGGACGTCGTGCTCAATATCATTATCCTGTTCGATGCCCAGAACGCCGTCGGTGCCACAGAAATCGACAAGACATTGAACTATAGGACTATCTGCAAGGAAGTGATTGCCTTCATTGAAGACAACCGCTTCTCTCTGCTCGAGAAGATGACCCGCGATACGCTGAACCTGGTGATGGCACACAGGGAAGTGGAGTGGGCGTCGGTGGAAATCGACAAGCCGCATGCGCTGCGCTTTTCGGATTCCGTATCCATTACTCTGCAGGCGTCGCGCGAGGCATGACCGTCCTGGTCATCGACACCGGCGGTACCATTGGTATGGTGCCGACAGCGGCTGGCTGGGCGCCCTCTCCGGGAGAGCTGGAAGCGGCAACCGACGGGCTGTCCGGTTTCGACCGTGCGCTTGAATGGCTCAGTTTCTCGCCCCTGCTCGACTCATCGGCCATTGGGGTGGAGGAATGGAACCGGCTGGCCGGTGAGATTGCCGCGGCAGAACACCGGGTGGACGGCGTTATTGTCGTGCATGGCACCGACACGCTGGCCTATACCGCCAGTGCGCTGTCGTTTCTGCTGTCTGATGTGGCGGTGCCGGTGGTGCTGACCGGCAGTCAGCGGCCGTTGCGGGCCGACGAATCGGATGGGTGGGCCAACCTGCGCCAGGCCCGATCCATGGTGGATGAAGTACCGCCCGGTGTGTGGGTGGCGATCAATGGAGAACGTTTCCCCGGAGCGCATGTAACCAAGGCGGATGCTGTTGGCCTGGCGGTGATGACGGCGCCGTTCGGTACGGTGCCGGCGGCCGATCGCATTTCACCGCCGACGCGCCCGGCGTTGCCGATAGCCCCGCAGCCGGTATTCCTGCACCATTTTCTGCCCGGAGCGCCGGCTGCGGCGTTGCAGGCGCTGGTTGATGCCACACCGCGGGTGTTGATTCTTCGTACGTTCGGGGCCGGCAATATCGGGCTGTCGGACGCCGACCATGCGGCGTTGCGTCAGGCGCGCGATCAGGGTGTGTTGTTGGTGAACCACAGCCAGTGTCTGCGTGCCGATGTGGATATGACCCGCTATGCAGCCGCTGAGCCACTGCGCCAACTGGGTGTGGTCGGTAGCGGCACGATGACGCTGGAGGCACTGTATACCAAGGTGCTGGTGTTGCTCTCGCAGAAAGACGACTGGGGAAACGCCGCGTTGGCAGAGGCACTTCTGACGCCCTGGCATTTTGAGTTGCCGGCAGCCGTTTGAGTCCGAATGGCGTGTATTTCAACGATTGACGTGCGGGTCACCGGTCGACATACCCTCCGGGGACCGGGCGTAAATACATCCCTGTAGCCCTGCGACGAAAACGTCCTGTTTTCGACGACTCCCCGGAGGGTATGTCGACCACTGCCCCGAGTCTCGAGCGGCGGCCCCGTTGACCTACATCACCCAGCGACGTCCGCCGTCCACAGGTATGCTGGTGCCGGTGAGGTAGTCGTTGTCCAGGATGTAGTCCACGGTTTTCACGATGGGGCCAAAGCCACCCAGTTCCTGCAGGGGTGTCGACGCCATGACCTTTTCCTTTGCCTCATCCGAATGCTCCGGCAGGAAGGCCAATGGTCCCGGCTGAATGGCGTTCACCCGCACTTTCGGAGCCAGCCACTGGGCATAGCTGTCGTTCAGGCTCTGCAACCCGGCCTTGGTGGCGCAATAACTGCGGTTCTCGGGGCTTGGCCGGTGCACGTAGATATCGGTGATGTGAATCAGGTTCGCATGACGCTCCGGCGATGCCTGCAGCGCCGGGGTGAGCACTTCATTGATGATGAATGGCGCCTGCATGTGCACGCTGAAGAACTGCCCGAACTGGTCTGCCGCTTCACCGGGGTCCGATTTGGTGGGCGTGAAGGCCGAGGCGTTATGGATCAGGACGTCAATATGGGTATAACGGTCGCGCACCTGTTCCGCCCAGTAGCGCACGGCCTCCGGGTCGGTCAGTTCCAGCGGCGACAGATCCGCGCCGGCATCAGCCAGGGTATCGACCGCTTCGTACCGGGTACGGTAGGTTCCCACTACCCGGTGTCCGGCGCTCAGGAAATGGTGGGCCAACTCGAGGCCCAGGCGGCGTCCTACCCCGGTTATTACAACGATCATGGCGGTTCCTCTTCAAAACGGTACGTACCGAATAATTCGGCTCTGATGAGGCGTGTACGAAGAGAATCTACCGGAAGTTCATGGGCCGGACAAAAAAGAACCCGACGCGGCCAGGCCGCGCCGGGTAATCATTGCCCAGCAAATGATCGTCCCTGATCGAAACTGGCGCTGTCCCTGGCGTCAGTGAGTGCACTCAGGATATTGCACAGGTCGTGCCAGAACGGAGAAAAATAATTTTACCTGATAAAACAAAAGGTTAGGTGTTTCGCGCCAGCAGACCAATTTTGGAAAGCGCGGGTGCTCGCACCGTGGGTGGGCAGAGAGGCACCACTCAGGTGCAATCGGCATTCGGTCATGCTGGGTTTACATCGCGACGTTCCGTCGCTCCTACGATCCACCGGCACCCGTAAGAGCTGCCGCAAGGCTGCGATATCACGTTACCGGCGGGGTTCGAGGTCCAGGTGTTCCTCGTCCGGAATCGCGACCCACCAGTCGTCCAGATGGCCGTGGCCGGTGATATCCCCGGGTTCGCGATCGGTGACACGCGTATACAGCGGCATATTCTTGTAGGCCCACTGCAACTGGCCATCCGGCCGGGTGATTACCGAAAATCCCTGCGGTGGAAACTGACGGTGCCGGGCCGCCGCTTCGTGCGGTGGCCAGCGGTCTGCGCACGTGCCGGTGCAGCTCGACGATTGCGGCTCGTCCCGGAGGTGGATATACAGCGTCATTCCCTCAGGTGTGGCCCAGACCAGGCCGACTCGGGTCTGCTGCGCGCTGAGCGGGAACTCACGGACATCCTGCTGTGCCAACGCCGGTATGCCGGCCAGCGCAACGGCAGCGACCACCAGCGCCTGTAATAATGCTCGCATTTCAACCATCGTTTATCCGCGATTTCCTGTTATTCTGACACCGAACGCACGCGCCGGAAAGCCACGGATGACCGACGACATCACCACAACCTTAGCCGACGAGCTGATTGCTGCCATCGAAAACAACGATGGTGAGGCCATGGCGCAGCTGGTGCATGACATTCCCGGCCCGGATTTCGCGGAATTCCTGGACGAACAGCCACTGGAGGTCAGTGAGAAGCTACTGAGCTTTCTGCCATTGGACCAACGGGCACAGGCGTTCGCCTATTTCCGGCCTGCTGCGCAGCAGGAACTGGCGGAGCGACTGGGGCCGAGCGAGCTTGTTCAACTGATTGCCCGGATGAATGCCGATGAACGGGCGGACCTGTTCAACCTGCTGGACGATCAACGCCGCGCCCGCATCATGCGCGACCTCGCGCACAAGGAGCGCGAAGAACTGCGGCTGCTGACCAGCTTTGAAGAGGATACGGCCGGCGCCCTGATGACCAGCGACTATGTCGCCCTGCCGGCGCGCTCCACGGTGAGCCAGGCATTCGACATCATCCGGGCGACCGCACCCTCGGCGGAAACGGTCTACGACCTGTACTGCGTCGATTACATGGGGCGGCTGCTGGGCACGGTGAGCCTGCGCAAGCTGATTCTGTCACGCGGCAGTCAACGCCTTGAACGGATCATGAACACCGACATTATCAGCGCCCAGGCGACCATGGATGCGGAAGAAGCCGCTCAGCTTGTGGCCCGCTACGACCTGCGGGCGTTGCCGGTGATTGACGGCGGCGCCCGGCTGGTCGGTATTATTACCTATGACGATGCCATGGACGTGGCCGAGCAGCAGACGACCGAAGACATACAGCTCGGCGCCTCGGTACAGCCGCTCGACGATGAAGTGGGCAAGGCCCGATTGACCGCCCTGTATAAGAGTCGGGTGGTCTGGCTGGTACTCCTGGTGTTCGGCAACCTGTTTTCCGGAGCCGGGCTGACTTATTTCGAAGACGTTCTGGCGTCTCATGTGGCGCTGGTTTTCTTTCTGCCACTGCTGATCGGCAGTGGTGGCAATGCCGGTGCACAGTCCGCCACGTTGATTGTACGTGGTCTGGCCACGAATGATGTTCGTATGCAGGACTGGTTGCGCCTCGCCGGCAGAGAAACCGTGATCGCCGCTGCACTGGGGATCACCATGGCGCTGGCCATTGCGCCCATCGGCATCCTGCGCGGCGGCGAGCAGATCGCTTTGGTGGTCGCGCTGGCGATGGTGACGGTGGTGGTGTTTGGCAGTCTGGTGGGTTTGTTGCTGCCGTTTGTGCTGCGGAAGCTCGACTGGGACCCGGCTACGGCAAGTGGCCCGTTGGTGGCCACACTGATCGACGCCACGGGGGTATTAATCTACTTTGGCATCGCCAGCCTGGTGTTCAGGCTCTGGGTCTGAACCGTCGAATCGCAGCCTTCGGCAGCTCCTATCTGTAGGAGCGGCGGAACGCCGCGATTGTTGCGGCCTTTGGTCATTCCTGCACAGGAGAACCTATGTACAACGGCGTGAAGAATTACAGCCACGATATGCCGGACCGCACCGGCATACTGATAACCAACCTTGGCACTCCGGATGCACCGGATACGCCCTCGCTGCGTCGCTATCTCAAAGAATTCCTGTGGGACCCACGGGTGGTGGAGGTCCCCCGGCCGATCTGGTGGTTCATACTGAACGGTATCATTCTGAACATCCGGCCCAGGCGCTCGGCGGAGGCCTACCGGAAGGTCTGGACCGACCGGGGCTCTCCCCTGCTCTGGCACACCGAAGACCAGGCCGACGCACTGCGCGAGCGGCTAAGAGCCCGCTACGGCGACGACATCGTCATTGCCCACGCCATGCGCTATGGCAACCCGTCCATTGCCAGCGCGCTGCAGTCGCTCGAGGATCAGGGTGTACGCAAGCTGCTGATTCTGCCGCTCTATCCTCAGTACAGTGGCGCCACAACCGCCTCGACCTTTGACGCCGTTGCCCATGATTTCACGCAGCGCCGATGGCTGCCGGAAATACGGATGATCAATCACTACCACGACTTCGGCCCGTACATTGACGCACTGGCTCAGCAGGTGCGCGCGTTCCAGACAGACCATGGCGTGCCGGAAAAGCTGATTCTGTCGTACCACGGGGTTCCGAAGAAATACCTGCTCCGTGGCGACCCCTACCACTGCGAATGCTATAAGACCTCGCGCCTGCTGGCAGAGAAACTGGGCCTGAGCAAAGATCAGTATATGACGACGTTTCAGTCCCGCTTCGGGCGAGAAGAATGGCTGAAGCCCTACACCGACCATACCCTGCAGGCCCTGGGCCGCGATGGCGTGAACTCGGTACAGGTGATGTGCCCCGGTTTTTCGGCCGACTGTCTGGAAACCATTGAAGAGATCGGCATGGAAAACCGGGATTACTTTCTGGAAGCCGGCGGAACGTCCTATGAGTATATTCCGGCGTTGAACGCCGCCGAATCACACATCGACGCGCTGGAGCAGCTGGTGAACCGGCACCTGCAGGGATGGGAGCCGCTGGCACAGCACGATAAATCGGAAACCGTGGCGCAGGCCGAGGCGCTTAAAACACGCGCCCAAGACGCCGTGTAACGGGACGCCGTGTAACGGGACGCCGTGTAACAGGACACTCCTACAGAATGAGGTACCCGTAGGAGCGGCTGAATGCCGCGATAGAGCTTGTCGCGCCCTGCGGACGCTCCTACAATTGCCGCTCCAAAACAACCACCGAAAGGACAGGTCACTGAATGATCACCGCCATTGGGCTCGCCGCCGCGTTTCTGACCACCCTGGCGTTCGTTCCCCAAGTGTTCCATATTCTGAGGACAAAACGAACGGAAGGTATTTCGCTGTCCATGTACTCGGCGTTTACCACCGGCGTTTTCTGCTGGCTGCTGTACGGTATTCTGACCGGTGATCTACCGTTGCTGCTCGCCAATGGCGTCACCTTTGCCCTGGCGATGTGGGTGCTCATCCTGACGGCAGTGTCGCGGCGTCGGCAATCGCGGCCTTCGGATGCTCTTGCCAGATAGCCACTGCGCGTAAGAGCCGGTAGCCGACATATCCGGCCGGGGAGTCGTCGAAAACAGGACGTTTTCGTCGCAGGGCTACAGGGACGTATTTACGCCCGGTCACCGGCGGATTGTCGGCTGACGGGACGCCACTCCCCGTAAACTCCTACAACGAATCGCGGATCACCAGCGGGCACTCCAGCTTGAAGGCTTTCTGCTGGTCGTCGGCGGGCGACGACAACAGATATTCCACGGCCCACTGCCCCATTTCCCGATGCGGCAACAGCACGGTGGAGAGCGCCGGGTTCAGATGCTGAGCGATTTCCTGATCGTCGTAACCCATCACCGCGACATCGTCCGGAATTCGCAGACCCTGTTCCTTAAGGGCTTCATAACAACCGACCGCCGTCAGGTCGTTGGCACAGAAAATGGCTTCCGGCACGCCGGTTTCCTGAATCAGAGCCTTGGTCTGTTCATACCCGCCACTGGGCAGGAAGTTGCCCTCACGCACCATGCCGCTTTCAATCGCCAGCCCATGGGTGGCCATGGCGTTACGAAAGCCGGTGAGGCGATCACGGGCGGCTTCCATCCACATCTCGCCATCAATAAAGGCAATGCGCCGGTAGCCGCGCTCGATTAACGCCTGAGTTGCCGCAAAAGCGCCCAGCACCTCGGACGGCACCACCGACGGATAGGTTGCCGGTTCAGCGTGGCAGTTCACAAGCACCGCCGAAAACCCGTCGAGCGACGGGGGTGGCGTTACGACGCGGGTCAGGATCGAACAATAGATTATCTTCTGAATGCCCTGACTGCGCCATTTTTCCAATACCACCCGCTCGTAGTCAGCATCTTCACCGGTCATGGCGACTTCCAGCAACTGGCCATAGCGCCAGGCGGCTTCCTGCGCGCCCTCGACGGTAATGGCTGCAAACGGGCTGGTGGCGATTTCATCGACCATGAAGCCGATGATCGGGTGTGTCGACGGCGGGCCTGACATACCCTGCGGCCGCCGTTTGTAGCCGAGCTCACTGACGGCGTTGAGCACGCGCTGACGCGTCTCGGCCCCGATCGACACCTCACTGACGTTATTGAGCACAAACGACACCGTGGACTGGGACACGCCAGCGTGTCTGGCAACATCCTGCATGGTGACGCGGGCGGGCCTGGCCGGGTTTCGGGGCATAGCGCGGTTTCCTGAAATTTGAAAAAAGTCTAACGGGTGATTGACACCAACTCAATCGTTAGTAATATTACTAATTATATTAGTAAAAGAATTACCGACATAATAATCACAATGGAATCGGACTGGTATGACACAACAGAAATTTTCATTGCTCAATCATGACGCCCTGCGTCGCAACGCGGTTGCCTGGGTGTTCCTGCTGCCTTTCGTAATAACGTACGTGCTGTTTCTGATCTACCCGTTCGCCCGCGGTGTCTGGATCAGCCTGCACGACTGGAATCTGCTCGCCGTTACGTTTAATCCGGATGCCAAACAGTTCATCGGCCTGGACAACTACCGCCGCATGTTCTGGGGCGAGGGTATTACCTGGTCGCTCTGGGCGCGTCCTGTGCTGCAGGGACTGTGCGTTGCCGGTGCGGCCTGGTGCGCCTGGCGCTATCGCCAGGGGAAGATGGCCTGGTCGACACTCTGGCAGTGCCTGATCGGCCTGCTGCTGGCACTGATCTTCTTCGGCTGGGCACCGGGACCCGACGGACGCTGGTACGACCGCCGGTTCTGGCCGGTCGTCGGCAATACGGTGGTGTTTGTGGCATTGGTGGTGCCGGCCGTGACCGCTGTTTCGCTGCTGCTGGCAGCCGCCCTGAACCGGGAAACCCGGGCGGCGGCGACCTTGCGCACGATCTTCTTTCTGTCACAGATTCTGTCGGTCACGGTGGTGACCCTGATCTGGCAGATCATGTTTTCCCCACGCCAGGGGTTACTGGCGAACGCGATTGTCGGGCTGGGCGGTACGCCCATTTCCTGGCTGACCGAGTCAGGGTTTGCCATGGCGGCCATTGTGATTGCCACGGTGTGGTGGTCCATTGGTATCGCCATGGTGCTTTTTCTCGCCGGCCTGCAGGACATACCGCATGAAATGCAGGAAGCCGCGAAACTGGACCGTGCCAACCCGGCTCAGGCGTTCTGGTACATCATCATTCCCAACCTGCGCCGCACCATCACCCTGGTGGTTATTCTCCAGATCATTCTGCATTTCCAGGTGTTCGGGCAATCCCAATTGATGACCCAGGGCGGGCCCAGCGATCAGACGCAGACCCTGGTGCGCTACATCTACCAGACAGCCTTCCGCGACAGCGAACTGGGCATGGCATCGGCCATGGCGGTATTCCTGTTCGTGGTCATGGCGGGTTTCTCGATCGTTCAGTTCATGGTCAGCCGGGGAGATGAGCAATGAATCAGTCTGCACAGAAAAAACAGTTCTGGCTCTATACCATGCTGGCCATTCCGGCCTTCCTGTGGCTGCTGCCGACACTGTGGATGGTCTCGCTGTCGTTCCAGCCGAACGACCTGCTGGCCCGCACGACGTCGAATACGCTGCTCGGCCTCGTGCCCTGGCCGTTCACGCTGAGCAACTACGTGAATCTGCTGTCGTTTGGCCAGGTTCACCTCTGGTTCTTCAACAGCCTGGTGGTGGCATTTGGCATGACGCTGGGCGTGCTGGTGCTGTCGACCACCTGTGGGTTTGCCTTCGCCCGGCTGCAGTTCGCCGGCAAGCGACTGGTCATGGTGATCATCCTGCTCGGGCTCATGGTGCCGGAACAGGCCGTGTTTATTCCGCTCTACACCCAATTCTCGGAACTCGGCTGGCACAACTCACACCACAGTCTGATTATTCCCCGGCTCGCGGTGCCCATCGGCGTGTTCATCATGACCCAGTTCTTCCGGGGTATCTCCCGTGATGTGGAAGAAGCCGCGCGGATCGACGGTGCCAATACCTTTCAGATTTTCTGGCATGTCATGCTGCCGCTGGCGCGTCCGGCCATGATGACCGTGTCCATACTCACGTTCCTTTATGCCTGGAACGATTACCTGTGGCCGCTGGTGTCCGCACAGCGGCCCGAACACTTCACCATCACACTCGGCCTGGCCAGTCTGCAGAGCAACTTTGCGCAGTCCGAGGGCCTCGGCAGTGTGATGGCCTCAGGGGTGATTGCCAGCCTGCCGGTGGTGCTGTTGTTCCTGATTTTCCAGCGCTACGTGGTGCGGGCTGTCGCCGTCGGCGGCAGCAAAGGCTGATGTTGACCCCGATTTTCCAGAACCGGGGCCACCGGCCCCGGGCTCACATGCAATGACAATGACAAAAAGGTGATCCTATGCGACACACATTACCATCACTGTTGGCAGGCGCAGGCATGGCGGCTGCGCTCAGCACACAGGCTATGGCAACCGATGTGACACTGGGCCGGTTTTTCGGCTCGTGCCAGGGTGCCGGCACCGACATCGCCTCAGCGACCGGCGAAGCCTGCATTATCCAGACGATCATTAACGCGTTCGATGCGAACGACAATGGCGTGGATGTGGAAACACTGCCCACCGACTGGGGCAATTACTACGACCAGATTCTTGCCTCCTATGCGTCCGGCAACCCGCCGGACGTACACGTAATGCATCGCCACCGGATTCCGGAATACGCCGGCGTGGGTGCGCTCGCTGACATCACCGATGACCTGATGGATTACGGCATCGACCCGAATGACTGGACGCCCAATGCGCGCGATGCCGTCACTCACAACGGGCGGATCATGGGCGTACCCATGGACCTGCACGCCAACCTGTGGCACGTGAATATGGAGATCATGGAAGAAGCCGGCCTGGTGGAGAATGGCGAGCCTGTGCTGCCATCCAGCCCGGAAGAGATGATGGAACACGCCGCGCAGGTTAAGGAAGCGACCGGTCAGGATTATCTGGCGGCCGATTTCAGCGAGTTCCCAATCGGGGTACGCATGGTGCTGGCGCTGCTCTGGCAGCAGGACACCAACATTTTCTCAGGCGATACGGCCACCCTGGACACACCGGAAGCCCGCAACGCGCTGGAACTGATCAATGATCTGTTCGACAGCGGCTATGCGAACCCGCAGAACAACTACGCGGATGCGCAGCAGAGTTTCCTGGCCGGTGAAGCCGCCGTGCTGGTGAACGGCACCTGGGTGGTCGATTTCTACGATTCCCAGGCAGCCGATCCGGACGTTGCCCTGTCGGACTACTATGTGGCGGACTACCCGACCCTGTATGACGAACCGGCCACCTGGGCGGATACACACCTGTGGGCTATCCCGGCCAGTGTGAAGGCATCAGACCAGGAAACCTTTGACGGGGCCATGCAGTTGCTTGCGTTCATCAACGAGCACAACGTTGACTGGGCACGCACCGGTCACCTGGCGATTCGCCAGTCCGTACTGGCCAGTGATGAGTACCAGAATCTGCCGCACCGCGATGAATACGACAACACAGTCGACATTGCCCGCGACACTCCGGCAGCCGTCCGCTATGGCGCCATCCAGGATGTGCTGAATCGCCAGTTCCAGTCTACCTGGCTGAACGATGTGCCGATTGACCAGGCCCTTGGCGAAGCAGAAGAAGAGGTTCAGAGCCTGCTGGACCGCTAACGTCTACCTCGTTGCGACAGGCCAGAACACTGGCCTGTCGGTTTTTTCCTGATTGATTGTTCCGGAGTCCGATGTATGGACCTGAAAGCACAACGCTGGTCACCGGCTGACTGTTGGCAATGGCATGAGGCGCTGGGCTGGCAATGTGGCTTTAACTACCTTCCCCGCAACGCGGTCAATTTTGTGGCCATGTGGCACCCCGAGACGTTTTCCACGGAGTTGATTGAGCAGGAGCTTCGCTGGGCCGCCGCCTGCGGATTCAACGCCCTGCGCACCAATATCCCGTTCGTACTCTGGGAAACTGACCGAGCTGGCCTGCTGAACCGGATCGAACAATTCCTGGCGATTACAGACCGCCTGGGCTTTTCCGTCACGCTGTGCCCGCTGGATGACTGTGAATTTTCCGGAGAACCGGCTCACAGTGGCATTCAGCCACCGCCTGTACCGGGTATTCACAACAGCCGGGCGATCGGCAGCCCGGGGCGGGCTGTCGTGATGGATGCAACCCGTCATGCCGCGGTGGCTGATTATGTGCAGGGGCTGATGCAGGCGTTCGGAAATGACCCTCGGGTATCCCTGTGGGATCTCTACAATGAGCCGGGGAACCGGATGATTTTTCGGGATTATGGCGAAGAGGTGTACGACGAGGCATTGGAAGCACAGGCTCACGACCTTTTACAGGTGGTGTTCGAGGCCGCCCGGGAAGTGGCTCCGGCACAACCTCTTACCGTGGGTGCGTGGCATATGCCGGCGCCCTGGGAGCCGACACCCGTGCCCTATTATCAGCACCCGCTGGACCAGGCAGCGCTGTCCTGGTCCGATGTAATCAGCTTTCATGCGTACCGGGAAACCTCGGTCGTGCAGGCGGTAATTGAGCAGTTGACGTCGTACGAGCGTCCGTTGATCTGCTCGGAGTGGATGGGCCGTCATGTGGACAGCACACTGACAGACCAGCTGCCGATACTGCGGAAATACCACATTCACAGTTATCACTGGGGGCTGGTTCAGGGGCTGACCCAGACCCACCTGCCCTGGCCGGAGGTGAAACGCCGCCGGGGGGTCGACGAGATCTGGTTCCATGATGTGCTGCACGGTGACGGGTCGCCTTACGATGCCGACGAAATCGAGGTGGTGAGGCAGTGTCGGGGGCTCCGGTCACATTAGTTTCTGCTGACTTCAGCCGGCGCCGCACATCGGCCAACAATCCGTCGGGGAGTCGTCGAAAACAGGACGTTTTCGTCGCAGGGCTACAGGGACGTATTTACGCCCGGTCCCCGACGGACTGTTGGCCGATAGTGCCGATGTCCGAGATGAACCCGACCACTAAAGAATCGAGCTGACGCCCTGGTAAAGCAGGCGGCTGCCGGTGATCACCAGCAAAGCGTAGCAGACGTGGTAGAACCATCGCACAGTCACCCGTTTGTGCAACCACAGGCCGGAATAGATGCCCGCGACGGCCACCGGGGCCAGACCCAGCGAGGTGACCAGATTATCCGGCACAAACTGCCCCATCATTGTGTAGGGAATCAGTTTCACGTAGTTCACGAAGGCGAAGAACACCACGGTGGTACCCACGAACAGTGTCTTGTCCAGACGCTGGGGCAGCAGGTAGATGTTCACCGGTGGCCCGCCGGCGTGGGCCGAAAAGCTGGTGAACCCGGCGACGGTGGACCAGAATGTGCTGCGGGCGCGGCTGACCGGGTTGGGCTGATCAGAGCCGGCGCCCCGGTTCAGATAGAAATTGGCGGCAAAGCCCAGGGCGATTACGCCGATAAGCGCCCGTACCGCGTCCTCACTGACCCACCGGTACGTCAAGGCTGCAATGGCGACCCCGGCGAGTGCACCGGGGAGCATGATTTTCAGGTTCGGCACATGCCAGTTGCGCCAGAAAGCCCGCAGACCGGCAATATCCATGACACAGAGAATCGGCAGCATAATGGCTGCTGCCTGAAAGGGCGGTATCACCAGGGCCATCAGCGGCACCGCCAGCACGCCCAGGCCGCCACCAAACCCGCCCTTGGATATGCCGGCTATCATTACGGCCACGACCGCCAGCGGATAGAATAGCCATTGGTCGATCATGCACCCTCTCCCTGTTTGACCTGTATCTGGTGCCACACACCCCCGCGGATTGACAAGCGGTCAGGCTGCGGTAAGGCTGTGCCAGAACTTCAACGGGGCGAGTATATCCTATGGACAGCCGATTCTCCCATGCGATCCGGATAGCACGGGCCGCAGGCAACACCGCAATGGGTTTCTACCGCAACCGTGGCGGCGGACTACAGATCGAACAAAAGGGTGGGCACGACTGGGTATCGGAGGCCGACCGCCAGACCGAAGACGACCTTCGACAGCGCATAGCCGAGGCGTTTCCGGGCGACCGCCTCATCGGTGAAGAATCGGGTGACACCGGAGCGCATCCGGGTAATACAAACGCGGTCTGCTGGGTACTCGACCCGATTGATGGCACCACCTGCTTTCTCAGCGGTATCCCGCAATGGTGTATCGCTATCGCCATCGGCACGCTGGAGGAAACGACAGCCGCCGTGATCTACGATCCCGTGCACGACGAGCTGTTCAGTGCGGCCAAAGGTCAGGGTGCCTGGCTGAACGACCAACCGCTCAGGCTCGCCCCGGGCGGGGGAATCGGCGACGGGCTGCTTTCAGTGGGCAGCCACCCGCCATCCGGCGCGGATCGCGCCGGCCGCTATATGCAGCAGCTTCTGGACGACGGCGGTATGTACACGCGCATCGGCTCCTGCGCGCTCGCCCTGGCCTATGTGGCCGCCGGTCGGCTGGTCGGTATGGTGGAACCCCGCGTGCACCCGTGGGACAGTTGGGCGGGCAGCCTGGTCGTGCGGGAAGCCGGAGGCCGCGCAACCGCACACCGTGATGGCGCGCAGGTCGGCCGGCCGGGGCCGGTAATGGCCGCGACGCCCACGGCCTGGGAGCACCTGGACCGGCACTACTGATCGCGCGCTCCTACAGGAGAGTCTGTCGCAGACGGTGGTTACAAACGGCCGGCGGCAACGATGCGGTTGAGGAAGGATTTCGTGCGGGAATGCTGAGGCGTGGTAAAGATATGATCCGGCGGCCCCTCTTCGACGATCCGGCCACCTTCCAGAAAACAGACACGATCCGCGACTTCGCGTGCAAAGCCCATTTCATGGGTCACAATGATCATCGTCATGCCCTGGTCCTTGAGGCCCTTGATAATCGCCAGCACTTCCCCTACCAACTCGGGATCCAGCGCAGCGGTCACTTCATCGAGTAACAACACATCCGGCCGGTTCATGAGCGCGCGCACAAAGGCCACGCGCTGTTGCTGGCCACCGGATAACTGCTCCGGGTAGGCCCTGGCGAATTCCGCCATACCAAATCGCTCAAGGCCGTCGAGTGCGGTGGTTTCAGCCGCTTTGCGCGACTGGCCATTCACCTTGCGCGGCCCCAGGGTGAGGTTATCGAGCACGGTCAGGTGGGGAAACAGATTGTACGACTGAAATACGATGCCGATACGCCGCTGCAGGCCGGTCTTGCCGAACGACAGGTCGTCGTTCAGCACGCCATCGAGCCGGATCTCGCCATAGTCCGGTAATACGAGCCGGTTGATGCAGCGCAGCAGCGTCGACTTACCGGAGCCGGAGGCACCGATCAGGCACACCAGTTCATGGTGGGCGACCTCCAGATCAATCTGGTCGAGCACGAGCTTGTCGCCGAAATACTTGGTGACTTCCCGCAATTCAATCCGGTTCACGCATCAGCCTCCTATCTGCAGTCGACGCTCTCGGTCGAGCCGGGTCAGGTAGTCGGCCAGCCGTGCCATGGGGACTGTTGCCAGCAGGAACAGACCGGCAGCCACAATGAGAGACGAATAATTGAACGTGCTGGCCGTGTAGATCTGGGCTTCCCGCACCGCATCGCGCACACCGATGACTGACAACAGCGCCACATCTTTCTGCAGCGCGACGACAATATTCATCATGGCCGGAATTACGTTGCGCACCGCCTGCGGAAGGATCGCATAGATCATGGTCTGCCATTCACTGAGGCCCAGCGACTTGGCCGCAGCCCACTGACCCTCATGCACCGCATCGATACCGGACCGATAGATTTCCGCCACATAGGCAGAATAGCTGAGCACCATGGCCACCGCGCCCCAGAACAGGCTGCTCGACGGCAGCCCCGGCAGGTTAAGCGCCGGCACACCAAAGCCGAACAGCAGGACCAGCAGCAACACCGGTAACCCACGGAACAGGTCAATATAGAGCACCACCAGCAAACGGAAAGGCGCAAACCAGGGTGCGCGCAGCGCTCTGACCACCGCCAGCACGATTCCCCAGAGCAGGATCAGAA
The DNA here is from genome assembly GCA_965602035.1 of Natronospirillum sp. Taxonomy (GTDB): domain Bacteria; phylum Pseudomonadota; class Gammaproteobacteria; order Pseudomonadales; family Natronospirillaceae; genus Natronospirillum. Next base: position 1,439,118 of record OZ271919.1, read on the forward strand.
CCAGCACCGTCAGCCAGATGCGCATGTTCAGCCAGAAGCCCTCAAGGACCCGCGGAAACGCCGCTACCATGGCATCGATGCTGAAAAACTGCATCCGGATGCGCGGCCACTCTTCCGCCGACGTAACCAGCCAGGCAAGGCCGCCGAACACGACGACCACACTGACCAGACTGATCAGCGCCGGAACAAGCGCCGCCCGCCAGTCGAACCCCCGCTGTCGCGGAGGCGGAGGCGGTTTACGGACTTCGTCCGGTGCTTCTACCCGTACTGTTGCCGTTCGTCCGGTCATTCTGTGATGACAGGCAGATCCGGATCATCAATCAGATACTCATTGGTGAGGTCTTCCACAACCCCGCGGGCCATGACCTCATCCAGCGCATCGTTCACCCAGTTGACCAGTGTGTTGCCACGCTCGAAGAGCAACCCGTGGCCCTGGTCATTAGGGTCGGGTGGTAACAGCGCCGTGATCTGGGCTTCCGGCACCTGCACGGCGGTAACGTAGAGTGCCGTCGGCAGGCTGATCAGGGTAGCGTCGATCTGCCGGGCGCGCATAGCCTGGAACACATCCACCTGCTCGTTATAGACATTGGCGTCGTCCACCCCAAGACGGTTCACCAGATAATCATTGTCGGTGGTACCGATCACTACGCCCCAGTCAGCCTCACGCAGGTCGGCAAAGGAGTTCGCGTCTTCCAGCGGGCTGTCGGCCAGCGTAAGCACAGCTTTTTCCGGCTGGTAGTAGACCTGACTGAAAGTGACGACTTCCTTGCGCGCCTCGGTCACGGAAATCTGCTGAATCGCGAAGTCAAAGGGTTTGGGGCCCGGTGCAATGGTCTGGTCAAAAGTCTGCCCGACCCATTGCACATCGTCCCGGTCGAAGCCCATTTCTGCGGCCAGCTCGTACACCAGGCCATTCTCGAAGCCTTCACCGCTGGCCGGGTCGTTGTTGAGCATCCAGGGCGGATAGACCGGATCACCGGTGCCCACTGTCAGCTTGCCCGGCTCCACAAGCCGGGGGTCATTTGGTGTACGTTCCTGCGCCTGCGCGGTACCGGCGAGCATGGCCGTGGCAAGGGCGAGTCCCAGAAGTCTGTACGCAGTCATCCTTTTTTCTCCGGTTGTGTTCATTGTCGGCCAGCGGCCGGTGTTCAAACGCCATGGTAGCGGTGCCTGCGGATGCACACAACACAACGTGCCACGTACTGTTTCCGCGATGTCGGGAACCTTCACAGGGCCAGCTCATGGCCGGACGCTAGTCGAAAGGAGAATCCGGCCAGGGCTCGGGCGAGCGAAAGCACTCAACGGTGTGATCGTTGATAACGCCCGTAGCCTGCAGATAGGCGTAACAGATCGTGCTGCCGACAAAAACGAAACCGTGGTGCTTCAGGTCCTTGCTGAATTTGTCGGACAGAGCGGTTGTCGCCGGCACATCGGCATCGCTCTCGGGCCGATTGAGCTGGGGTGTTCCCTGGGTCAGCGACCAGAGGTAATCCGAAAAGCTCCCCCACTCTTCCTGCAACTGCAGAAACGCCCAGGCGTTGTTACGCGCGGCATAGATTTTCCGGCGATTACGAATAATACCGGGATCCAGCAGTATCTGCTCCAGCCGGTCGTCGGTAAACCGGGCCACGAGCTCGGGCTCGAAATTATCGAACAGTTCGCGGTACCGATCCCGTTTCTGCAGCACGGTCCGCCAGCTCAGGCCGGCCTGATGGCCTTCCAGAACCAGAAATTCAAATAACGTGCGATCGTCGTAGCAGGGCGTGCCCCACTCATGATCGTGATAATGGCATTCAATCGCCGAATTCATTGCCCAACCGCATCGGTGACGGCCATCGTCTCTCGGGTCTTCAGGCGGCATGGTGGCACTCCCTGTTGTCGCACCGCACCCAGCTCACCTCGGTGCGGTAGAATTCACTCAGCGCCCGGCACAGTCGAGCCAGCCGATCCGGCACCCTCTGCGCCAGTGTACGCTCGATCCAGTCATTCACGCTGGCCTTGAAGGCATCACTGGGCTCAGCGTTGCCATCCAGATTGTCGGCGCTGAAATGGAACGGGTGGCCGGCAGCCTGCGACAGAAGCCACTCATAGGCCTGCGGCCTGGCCTCTACCCGCTCGAATTCTTGCTGTTCGTGGTCGCTCCGACCATCAGGCTTATACCAGTAACCATAGTCGATCTGCTGCCGGCGTGCTTCGCCCGCGATACACCAGTGGGCAATCTCATGCAGCGCACTGGCGAAAAAGCCGTGCGCAAACAATATCCGGTGATGAGGATGGTGGGCGTCCGCGGGCCGATACTCCGGCTCGCCGTCCCCCCGCACTAATTCCGTATTGAAGTCCTCAAGGAACTCACGATTGAACAGCCGGATCAGGTCTTCAACAGCGTGGTGTGGTCTGCTCATTTCCGGGCGTGCTCCCGGGCATGAAGCGCCAGGCCGACTCGCGACCGGTTGGGTCGGCCTAGCCGCTCACACACGGCTGAACCGACGCGGGCGACTTCCGCCAGGTCGGCATCGGTTCGGATGCCCAGGCCCTGCAGCAGAAAGAGCACATCTTCCGTGGCGACATTTCCCGCGGCGCCGGGTACAAAGGGGCACCCGCCGAGCCCTGCCACCGAGGCGTCGACCACGGAGACGCCCATTTCCAGCGCCGCGTAGATATTGGCCAGCGCCTGGCCATAGGTGTCGTGGCAATGAACTGCCACCTTCTCCACCGGCACCCGCTCGAATACAGCCTGCAGAAGTGCCTGCATCTGGAGGGGTGTGCCAACGCCCAGCGTGTCGCCGAGTGATATCTGCTGACACCCCATATCATAAAGGCGCCCGGCCACCTCGGCGGCTGCGGCCGGCTTTACGCGCCCTTCAAACGGGCAGGCAACAGCAGCGGATACATAGCCTCTGACCGGCACGTTGCGTTGCTTCGCTTCCGCGAGAACGGGCTCGTACCGGGCAAAACTGTCGTTGATGCCGCAGTTTATATTGTGCTTGCTGAAGGCCTCGGTGGCTGACGAAAACAGCGCGATGGCGTCGGTCTGGGCAGCGACGGCCTCGGAAAAGCCGCGTTCGTTGCCGACGGCAGCCCCGTAGGTAACCCCGTCGATGCGATTGATCTGTTGCAGTACTTCGTCGGAATCGGCCATCTGCGGTACACGCTCGGCGGAGACGAAGCTACCGGCTTCAATCCACTTCATACCGGCATCAGCCAGCCGCTCTACCAGCCGGACCCGGTCGACGACGGTCAGCGGGTGCGTTTCGTTCTGAAGGCCGTCTCGCGGCCCGACTTCAACAATGGACACCTGGCGAGGCAACGTCATAGTCGGCTCCTGTTCCGATTGGGCGCCAGCATGCCATGGGCAGGCCGTTCTTGCCAGCGGTGGTGCCGGCCATTCAGTCGCCATTCGAATGGGAGGGGAGCCGTGGGTCGGTATTCCACCCGGGGACCGCTGTATACGCTTGCGCACGTGCGTCCGAGGCTGAACATGCTCAGCCGAGGGTCGATGTATCGTCCGGGGAGCGTCGAAAACAGGACGTTTTCGTCGCAGGGCTACAGGGACGTACTCGTGCCCGGTCCCCGGATGACACATCGACCAAAGGCCCCGCATTAAACTGAGGTCATGGAAAGATTACTGAACCCATTGGCCGAGCACCCTCATGGGCGGCGTGAGTGCCACTTTGAGCGTTGAGCCGACACCCACGAGACCGATCACCAGCATGCCGGCAAACGGCGCCACGACCCACAGCCAGGGATGCCAACCGGTGTCCATATTGAACAGTTCCCCCTGCAGGTAGAACAATACCCATTCAGCACCGAAAGCACCGAGCAGGCCCGACAACGCGCCAAGAGCACCGAATTCGATGGCCAGCGTCCGGCGCAGCAGTGCGCCGGGCGCTCCCATGGTGCGCAGCAGCGCACTCTCACGGTAGCGCACATCCAGCGTCGACTGAATCCCGGCAACCAGCACCAACAGCCCGGCGGCCAGGATCAGCACCAGAATGAACTCCACCGCCAGGGTCACCTGCGCAATGATGCTCTGTATCTGTTCGAGCAGCGCATCAACCTCGAGCACAGAAATGGATGGAATCGCCCGGATAAGCTCCGTCAGCGCTGGCTTATTGTCGGGCGACAGGTAGAAGCTGATCAGATAGAACGCACTGTCCGGCGCCCCGATCGGCTGATTGAAGATCAGGTAGAAGTTCGGGTTGAACGACTCCCAGTCGAGGCTGCGCAGGCTGGCGACTTCGGCCGAGACAGCTTCACCACCGAGGCTGAGAAACAGCGTATCACCAACCGTGATGCCGATGTCTTCCGCGAAGTCCTGCTCCACCGATACGCGCAGCGGCCCTGCTCCATAATTTTCCCACCAGGACCCCGATTCAATGGCGTTATCGGCGCCATACTCATCGGACCAGGTCATATTAAGCTCCCGTCGGTAATCCCCGCGGTCCGGCAGGTTTTCCGTGAGCTCGTCGATGCCGGTATCATTGACCCGTGTCAGGCGCCCTCGAACAATCGGATAGGCCGGTGATTCATTACTGGCATAGTCATCCAGCCAGGCATTGAGCTGCGGCAGTTCCTCCGGGAAGACGTTGTAGACAAAATGGTTCGGTGTGTTTTCCGGCAATTGGCGCTGCCACTCCTCCAGCAGCGACGTCCTTACCAGCGCCAGCGTAAACAGCAGCATGAACGCGATGGCGAATATCACTACCTGCAGGCCACTCTGCCGACTGTTGCGCTGGAGACTGGCCAACCCCAGACGCCAGGAGCGTCCAAGCCGACCGCCCAGACGGCGCAGCCCCCAGAGCAGACCGCGCGCGAACAGCGCGGCACCCGCGAGGCACAATGCCCCCCCGGAGACGAGAATGGCCGTGAGCGTGACGTCACGGCTGTACAGCCAGACCAGCCCGATAATGGCGGCCGCTCCCCACAGCTGGTCTGTTGCGCGGCGTTGCTGCCACACATCACTGCGGAGCACGCGAGCCGGCGGCACGGACCGGAGCCGATAGAACGGCGGCCAGGCAAAACCGAGCACCGCGAGCAGACCCGTGGCTGCCCCGAGCAGATACGCACCGGGCCCATGTGCCGCGAGATTATCCGGCAACAGATCGGCGAGCAATGCGACAATAACGCGGTGGGCCAGATCACCGGCGGCTATCCCGATTACCACGGCGGTAACGGCCACTACGAGCAATCCGAGGCCGTACAGCCGGGTGATCCGCTGCGGTGTCATACCGAGCGTTTTCAGCAGCGCCACGGTGTCGGTGTGGCGGGCAGTATAACGCTGGGCCGACATGGCTAGCGCGACGCCGGCGAGAATGACCGCCAGTGATCCAGCCAGTAGCAGAAACTCCTGCGCCCGGTCCATGGCCTCGCCGATGTTGTCGTTGGCTCGCTCGGCTGAACGCCAGCGATAGTGCGGCTCGATACTGCCCCGCAGGTTGTCGCGCAATGCCCGGAGTGATTGCTCGTTCCCGGCGAGCAACCAACGGTATGTGACGCGACTGCCGGGTTGCACCGCGCCGGTGGCAGCCAGATCGGCCTGATGGATCATGGCACGGGGTTCAATATTGAACAGGCTGGAGGTCTGATCGGGTTCCGAAATAAGGGCCCGGGTCGCCGTCAGCGTTGTTGCGCCGACGGATACAGCGTCGCCCGGCTCGATACCCAGCAGCGGGAACAACCGGGACGCCAGCCAGATCTGTCCCGGTGGCGGACCATGTGCCACTTCCTGCGCGTCACCGAACGGCGCCGCTGCCACCTCGAGGGTGCCCAGCAGCGGGTAGGCTTCAGACACGGCGCGTACAGACCCGAGCTGGTTGCCCTCATCGCCAAACAGCATGGTGGTGAAGCTCGTGACATCCGCCTGTTCCAGCCCCAGTTCGGACGCCTGCGCGCGCCATTCGTCAGGGATCGGGCGCGAGCCCTGAAGGGCATAGTCTGCCGCCAGCAGCGTGCCTGCCTGGTCGACCAGTGTCAGACGGATCCGCTCGGCAAAGATGCTGATACTCGTGACCACGGCAACAGCCAGAATCGCGGATACCAGCAACAGTGTGAGCTCGCCGCTGCGAAAATCGCGCCAGAACTGCCGGGCCGTAAGAGTCGTCATTGTGTCTCCCCGGCGCCGTCAGACGAAGCGGAGACGACGCCGCTGTCACTGGTCAGCCGCCCGTCAGACAGCGTTACCGTGCGCTCACAGCGCGCCGCGAGCTCAGGCGAATGCGTAACCAGAACCAGGGTCGTCCGATACTCCCTGTTGAGGTTGAACAGGAGATCGGCGACGGCCTTGCCGGTGGCGGTATCGAGATTACCGGTCGGCTCATCTGCAAACAGAATCGGTGGCCGCACGGCAAATGCGCGGGCAATGGCCACGCGCTGCTGTTCGCCACCCGACAACTGCCGGGGGAAGTGACTGCCACGCTCACCCAGACCGACCTGCCCGAGCAATGCCGCCGCCTGCGCCCGCAGCTCGGAGGGCGCGCCGGAATCCGGCCTCAGCTCGAGCGGTAACATGACGTTCTCCAGCGCGGTAAGCGCCGGCAGCAACTGAAAGTTCTGGAACACAAAGCCGACCATTTCGCCGCGCACCTGGGCGCGCTGTTCCTCTGACAGCGCGGTCAATTCGTGCCGGCCCAGTTCTATGGTGCCTTCAGAGGGTGTGTCCAGACCGGCCAACAGCCCCAGAAGCGTCGATTTACCCGACCCGGAAGCACCGACTATGGCAATGCTCTGGCCTGCCTTGATTTCCAGATCGATCCCTTTCAGGATAGCGAGCTCGCCGCCCTGGGTGGCCACGCGCTGCCAAACCCCCGTTGCTTTCACGGCGGCATCGCCCTGGCGGGAATTCTGATGTGAGGTGTGTTGCATGTCCGTTCGCCCTTTCCTGAATCTGATGGTTCGATGCAAGCGCAAAAGCCGAGCCCCCGTGCCGGCGGTATTCTGCCTGCTGGCTGTGCTCGCCCTGCCAGTCAGCGCCGAACGCCTGCTGATTATGGGCGATAGCCTCAGCGCTGCCTATGGCCTTGCCAGCGAAGACGAAGGCTGGGTCGCGCTGCTGGCCGACCGGCTCGCCGACCATGGCCACACCGTGATCAATGCCAGCGTCAGTGGTGAGACCACCCGCGGCGGCGTGCGCCGACTGCCATCGCTGCTGAGCGCACACGACCCGGACTGGGTACTGCTCGAGCTCGGCGGCAATGATGGCCTGCAAGGGGAACCGGTACCCGCCATTACTGAACGGCTACAGGCCATGATTGACCAGACCAGAACGGCCGGGGCCGACATTATTCTCGTAGGTATACGGATACCACCCAACTATGGGCCACGCTACACGGAGCCCTTTTTCGAACAATTTAATCTGTTGGCCCGGCGCAACGATATTGAGCATTTTCTGCCATTTCTGCTCGAGGGCATAGCGACCCGCCCGGACCTGATGCAGAACGACGGCATACACCCCACGGCAGCGGCGCAGCCGCTGATTCTCGACAATGTCTGGGCGATTCTCCCGGAGGCGCTGAAATGAGTGTACGGAAACCCACGATCGGATTCCTGGACCGTCATACGCTGCCTGATGATCTGAGCTGGCCGGAACTCACCTTTCCACACCAGTGGGAAAACTGGCCCTCCACGGCGCCGGATCAGGTCGCCGAACGCCTGCGTGAGCTGGATATCGCCATCGTCAACAAGGTGATACTCGACCGCGAGGCACTGACACAGGCGCCCCGCCTCGGCCACATACAGGTTGCTGCCACCGGGGTTGATAATGTCGATCTCGACGCCTGCCGTGATCTGGGCATTCGGGTCAGCAATGTTCGCGGTTATGCCCGCAACGCCGTGGCGGACTGGGCAGTGGCCCAGTTGCTGTCACTGCTGTGGCACAGCCCGACCTACCTGGCGGATCAATGGCGCGGGGGCTGGCAGGAGTCACCGGTGTTCACGCGCCGCATTGCGCCCATACGGGAGGTACAGGGCCTTCATGTCGGCATTCGCGGGCGTGGCGATATCGGTCGTGGTATCGGCCAGCGGCTGGCACCCTTCGGGTGTCAGGTGAGTTACCTGGAGCGTCCGGGCAAAACGCCTGCCCGCGCAGGGTACCTGCCGTTTGACAGCAGCCTGCGCAACCTCGATGTTCTGATTCTTGCCTGCCCCGTGACGCCTGAAACGCGGCAGTTGATTAACCGGGAGCGCCTCAGCGCGCTGAAGGCGGGCGCCCTTCTGCTCAACCCGGCACGTGGCGGCCTGGTGGACGAAACCGCAGTGTATGAAGCGATTCTGTCCGGCAGCCTCGGTGGTTATGCCGCTGATGTGCTGAGCCAGGAGCCGATGCAGGCTGACAACCCGCTGTCGGCATTGTGTGACCATGAGCGCGTGATTCTGACGCCACATGTCGCCTGGAGCGGCGAGTTGGCCCTGCGCAACCTCACGCAGGGTGTCATTGCCGCCATCAACCGCGTGCAGGCCCATGATTACGCGGTCTGTATCGATTAAGCCGTCGGCGCCTTCAAAGCCGCCAACAGCGCGTTCAGCGGGACAGGAAAGCGCTTTCATCTGACGGGATTCTGCCCTATAGTTCGGTGCCCTGAATCAGCTCCGGAGGTCCACACCCATGTCACCATTGCTGCGTCGACACCGCCAATGGATTGTCGTCGGCCTTGCCTTTGTCGCCTTCATATCGCTGGGCCTGCCCGACGGGCTGGTCGGTGTGGCCTGGCCCTCCATGCGGGCAGAATTCGGCCAGCCGGTCGACGCCCTCGGGATTCTTATTATTGCCATGATCTCAGGCTATCTGGTGAGCAGTTTTCTGAGTGGCGCCCTGGTGCAGCGCTTCGGTGTCGGCCTGCTGCTTACCGGCAGTGTGGCTCTGACCGGGTTGGCGCTGCTGGGGTATTCCCTCTCACCCGCCTGGAGTCTGATGATCGGTGCCAGCGTGTTTCTGGGTCTGGGCGCCGGCGCGATTGATGCCGGACTCAACAATTACGTGGCCCACCACCACAGTGACGGGTTGATGCAGTGGCTGCATGCCAGCTTTGGTGTCGGGGTCACACTGGGCCCGATGATCATGTCCGCCGGTCTGATCTGGACGGATACCTGGCGCACCGGGTACTGGATTGTCGCAGCGGGTCAGCTGGTACTGGCCGTGGTATTCCTGCTCACTACCCGACTCTGGGAGCGTGACGACACCTCAGACAGGACGGACGAGACCGAAGATGCACTGGCCGCTTCGTTTCGGGCCACGCTCGGCGAACACCGGGCCTGGCTGGGCTTCCTGCTGTTCCTGATCTACGCCGGTCTGGAGGTCACGCTGGGCCTGTGGGCTTATACGCTGCTGACCGAAGAGCGCGGGATTGCCCCGGAAACCGCGGCGCTATGGGTCAGTGTGTACTGGGGCATGTTCACGGTCGGGCGCATGGTGGCCGGGCTGGTAACCCGGCACCTCGGCCTGTTGCGGGTCATGGGCGTGAGCCTGATGCTGGCGGTGGTCGCCGCCATTATGTTGATCTGGCAACCCACACCGCTGATCGGGCTACTGGGGCTGGCCGTCGCCGGTTTTGCCTACGCGCCGATCTTCCCGGCGATGGTCTCGAGCACTCGCCAGCGCCTGAGCCAGCCTCATGTAACCAATACGATCGGCATGCAGTTTTCAGGCGCGGGCCTCGGCGCCGCGATCATGCCCCCCCTGGCCGGCGCGATCGCCGCGCGCACCTCACTGGACAGTATTCCCTGGTTCGTCCTGGCCACCGCCTTGGTGCTGGGCGGTCTGTACTGGCTGGCATTGACCCTCGCACCACACCGCCAGGGAACAACGGCACACGATCAGGCCTGACGGGCCTCTGCCCCGGCTTCTTCCTCGTTCCAGTCTTCGCCGTCTCCCTCTGCTTCGGACGCCACCCGGAAGGCGGAGGCTTTATGGTCGAGGTCTTCCAGCAACCCGGAAACGTGGTCAGCACTGGATTTGACGTTACTGATTGATGACGTGTCACGACGCACCCGCTGCGCCACTTCATCCATATCCTGGCTTATCTGACGCGCGGCCTTGGAGACTTCGTTGACCGCGCTCGCCATCTGTTCAGCCGCCGTGGCACTGTCCCGGGCGTCCGCCTCGATGCCGTGCATGGCCTCTTCCGCGCTGGCGCTGTGCTTCTCGACCGATTCCAGATGCTGCCGCCCGGAATCCATGGTGGTGAGTGCCTGTTTGGTCGACGACTGGATCGTGTCCACAATGTGCGTGATACGCCCGGTGGCGTCCACTGTGCGCTCGGCGAGCGAGCGGACTTCTTCCGCCACGACCGAGAAACCACGGCCGGCTTCCCCGGCTCGTGCTGCCTCGATAGCCGCATTCAGTGCCAACAGGTTGGTCTGGCTCGCCAGCTCGTTGATCATATCAATAACGCTGTCGATGTCGGCGGAGAGGTCGCCCAGTTCAGAGAGCTTGGTATGTGTCTGGCGAACCACCTCGCCGGTTTCGCGCAGGCTGTTCAGTGCCTGATTCAGCGTTGATGCACCCTGGGTAGCGGACTGGTAGGTACGCTCGGATTTGTCGCTCAGGGTCTGGGTGGTGTCTGCCACATCCGAAATCGTCGCCGAAATTTCCTCGGTACTCGCGGCCACCGATGAGGTCTGCTCATTCACCTGCTGATTGCTCTTGTTCAGGCTGGTGATGTCCTTGCTGAGCCCCCGGATCATGCTGGTGGAGGTGCTTGAGGACTTCACCACATCGGACACCAGAGCGCCCAGACCCCGGGTCATGCCATTGACCGATTCGCTGAGCTGGTCGAATTCGTCATTGCGCCGACGGTTGACCGGCAGGCGCGCCGTGAGATCGCCGGCCTGCACTGCCTTCAGGTCACGCATGATCTGGCCCATCGTGCGACGCACACTGATCGTAATCGAGGCCACCACGATGATAACGATCAACGCGACCACCGCGCTGACGGCGAGCAGTGCGGTCATGGCCAGCGATGAATTCTCGGCCGCATCGGCCCGTGCCTGCTGCGCCAGCTCACCGAGCACTTCGTTCACCTGGGCCTGCTGACGATCCAGCCCAATGGAAGCCTCGCGCATGTCGGCCCGGAGCTGGGTCAGAACCTGACTTTCCTGCCAGTATGCGTCCATGCGCTCGCGGAACGGAGCAATCAGCTCTTCGAACTGCTCGTACATGCGGTAATCCTGCAGCTCGGTGACCAGGCCGTTCATCGCCTCCTCGTAGGCAGCGCGGGTCTGCGCATTCGCCTCCACCAGGAAGTTCACCTGCGCGTCCCGAAGATTGGTAAGGGAGCCACGCAACATACTCAGATAATCCATATCCGACAGCATCGTTTCACGAAGCTCCGTCACCTCACCGCGCAGGCCCTCCGTGCGCGAAAAACCCAGCACCCGACTCTGAGCCACAACCGCTTCCAGTTGGTTCAGGAATACCTCGAACTGATCGTAGAAACTGTCCACCGACGCTCTGACCTGGTCGTCGGCCAACTGCCCGTCAATATCTGCCCGTATCGGCTCTATGCCCTCACGGGTCGCCTGAACATCCGCAATAAACGCGTCCGCGTTATCGGTGTCGACATCGCGCAGCCGCTCACGCAGCTGGAGCGCCGTGAGCCCGCTGCTATCGAGATAACTGGTTACACTGGTAACCTGCTGCACGTATTCGTTGGATGTCTGCTGGGACCGGAGTCCGTAAAGCCCTGTTGCGGTGAGCAGGACAAGGCCAATCACAGCGGCCGCCGCGACCAGAAACAGCTTGACGCGAAAGGTCAGATTTTTCATAGAAGTCCCGTGTAACCGTTTTCTTTACGCTGACATGCCGCCTTCTCAGGGCAGGTCCGCAGCGTACAGTTTTTATCACTCTTCAGTACAGGTTTCGACGTGGGGGAAGAAATCTTTAGCCGGATATTGCCGAAAGTGCACCGAACCGGTGCAGAAAACAGCCCCGGAGACGCCCGGGGCTGTACTCTTTTATTCTTCCTCGGCCGGCACGGCCGCTTCGATCAGGGGCTGCAACTGGCCCTTTTCGTACATGTCGCAGACGATATCGCAACCGCCGACCAGTTCGCCCTGAATCCAGAGTTGCGGAAAGGTCGGCCAATTGGCGTGTTTGGGCAACTCGGCCCGGATATCGGGGTTCTCCAGTACGTCCACATAGGCAAACCGACGGCCACAGCCCATAACCGCCTGCACGGTCTGAGCGGAGAATCCGCACATCGGCTGGTTCGGAGACCCTTTCATATACAACAGGACCGGGTTCTCGGCGATCTGCTGCTTTATCGATTCAATAGTGTCTGACATCTGAAAACCTACCGGATCAGTCAAGTATTCGGGCGAATTCTAACGCGGACAAGGGGTTTTTGCCAGCAGGCACCCTGCTTGCTTAGTGACCAGTCTCGGGCTAACATCGAGCGTTCATATTTCCTGTTTACAATCGTCAACGGCCCCGTCTCCAGCGGGGCCGTTTTCGTTCGTTGAGGACCATTAACCATGGCGACGCGGCATTTTCTCTCATTACTCGATCTGACGCCCGAAGAATTGCAGCAGTTGATCGACCGGGCGATGGAACTGAAAGCGCTGCATCAGCAGAACGCTGTTATTGAACCGCTCAAGAACCGCGTACTGGCGATGATTTTCGAAAAGTCCTCCACCCGTACCCGGGTGTCGTTCGAAGCCGGTATGACTCAACTGGGCGGCAGCGCCCTGTTCCTGTCGCCGCGGGACACGCAGCTCGGGCGCGGTGAGCCGGTCGAGGATTCGGCGCGGGTGCTTTCACAGATGGTGAGCGCGGTCATGATACGCACGTTCGACCACGCCACCGTAGAGCAGTTTGCCCGGTTCTCGGACGTGCCCGTTATCAACGCGCTGACCGATTACAACCACCCGTGTCAGTTGCTCGCCGACATGCAGGCCTACCATGAAGTGCGTGGCAGTATCCGTGGCAGAACCGTCGCCTGGATCGGTGACGGCAACAACATGTGCCACAGCTATATCAACGCCGCCCGTCAATGGGATTTTGAGCTCCGGATTGCCTGTCCCGAAGGCTATGAACCCGATGCCGCGCTGGTGACTGCCAATTCGGACCGGGTCAGCCTGACCCGCGACCCCGCGGAAGCCGTGGCTGGCGCGCACCTGGTGGCAACCGACGTATGGGCATCCATGGGTCAGGAAGACGAAGCAGAGAGTCGTCTCAAGACATTTGCCCCGTTTCAGGTAAGCCCCGCTCTAATGGACCGGGCCGACCCAGACGCCCTGTTCATGCACTGCCTGCCTGCACACCGCGGTGAGGAAGTCAGTGCGGACATGCTGGACGACCCACGTTCGGTGGTCTGGGCCGAGGCCGGGAATCGGCTGCATGCACAGAAGGCCCTGCTTGAATTCCTGTTGCTTGGCAACTGAAATACGGGGTAAATTGACGGTGCCCGTGGCCGTTCAATGGATACCAGGCGGTACATAAATGCGGAAATCAAGCCGGTTCAAGTTTCTGCTGTTGATTCTTGCCATCATAGCAATCATTGTTGTGCTCTTGATCGTGGATCAGGTCCGCGAGCATCCGGAGTATGCACCGATGTATACGGAATCCGGGCTGGTGGCGACTGGCCGTAAGGCCTGACGGAACCATGCCGCTCATTCCAGTACGGAACGGGGCACCGGGGTCAGCCGGCGGGCTGACTGATCGGTTTACGGTAGCCGGCGGGACAGCCATACCGGAAACCCACTGAATTCGTCACACAAGCCAATAAAAAGTGAGGCCAACATGTCAGGTATACTTTCCATGATTCTGGCCGGCGGCGAGGGAACGCGACTGGCGCCGCTGACAGGTATACGGGCCAAACCCGCCGTCCCCTTCGGCGGGAATTACCGCATCATCGATTTTGTACTCAATAATTTCGTCAACTCGGACCTGTTGCAGATCTTCGTACTGACGCAGTTCAAGTCGCACAGTCTGCTCAAGCACATGAGCCGCCGTTGGCGTGTGACCGGTCTGACCAACCGGTTCATCGACCCGATTCCCGCCCAGATGCAGACAGGCAAGCACTGGTATCAGGGCACGGCGGATGCGATCTATCAGAACCTTGATGTGATCGACGGAGTTGACCCGGAAGTGGTGTGCATATTCGGCGGCGATCACATCTACAAGATGGATGTGCGCCAGATGATCCAGTTCCACCGCGATAATCCGGCTCGCCTGACCGTGGCAGCGATCCCGGTACCGGTGGAACAGGCGCACCAGTTCGGCATTATCGAAATCGACGAGAACCACAAGATGATCGGCTTTCAGGAAAAGCCGAAGTCTGACCCCAAGACGATTCCCGGCAACCCCAATATGGTACTCGCGTCCATGGGGAACTATGTGTTTGACGCCGGCACCCTGCGCGAGCACCTGATTGCCGATGCCGAGGACACTGAGTCAGTACATGATTTCGGGCACAACATCATTCCCAAGCTTTACCCGGCGGGTGATGTCTACGTGTACGACTTCTCGACCAACGAGATACGCGGCGAGCCGGAACAGTCAAAGGGTTACTGGCGCGACGTCGGTACCATCGACTCCTATTACGAAGCCAACATGGACCTGATCTCGGTGGTACCGCCGATTGACCTGTACAACCGTTACTGGCCACTGCGCAGTTACCATCCGGCCGTGCCACCGGCCAAGTTCGTGCACGATGAAACCAACCGCACCGGTCAGGCGATCAGTTCCATGATCTCCGGGGGCTGTATCGTGAGCGGCTCGATCGTGTACCACTCGATTCTCGGCTACAACGTACACGTGCACAGCCACTCCTATGTCGACAGTTGCGTCATTATGGGCGGCAATGACATCGGGCGCGGCTGCCGTATACGCCGGGCCATCATCGACAAGGATACGGTAATCGCACCGAACACCGTCATCGGTGAGGATCCGGAACACGATCGCCAGCGCTTCCACGTATCCAAAGATGGCGTGGTTGTGATTCCCAAGGGGGCGCGCGTTGGCTTCTGAGGAACAGCCAAAGGTCCTATTCATCGCATCGGAGTACGAGGGGCTGGTCAAGACCGGCGGCCTCGCCGATGTCGCCCGGGCACTGCCCTCTGAATTGCGGGGTGCCTGCGACGTCAGAGTCGTGCTGCCCTATTATCAGGCCCTGATGGGCGAGCCGACCGACACCGTATTCCCTGCGCTCGATGTACCGCTGACCTGGCACGACAGTTACGGTTGCCGGATCCGGGAATGGCAGGATGGACCCGTCACGGTCTATCTGGTGGAGCATCACCGTTTCTATGACCGGCCCGGCCTGTACGATGACGGGCAATGGCCCTACCCCGATAACCCGGTGCGCTTCGGGCTGCTCAGCAAAGCGGCCCTGACACTGTGCCAGGCTCTTGAATGGGCACCCGATGTCGTGCATGCCCACGACTGGCAGACCGCGCTGGTGCCCTACTACCTGCGTGTGCATTTTCGCCATGAACCGTTTTTCGCCCGCTCCAGAGCCGTGCTCAATGTGCACAATGGGGCGTACCAGGGCCGCTGCAGCTCGGAATGGGCCGGGCGCATCGGGCTCGATCCGGCGCATGTAACGGCTGACCAGTTCGAAGATCTGGGTGATCTGAATCTGCTGAAGGGTGGCATCGCCTGGGCGGATGCAGTGGTTCCGGTGAGCCCGGGCTACGCCGATGAACTGCTGGAAGAGCCGACCTCGCATGGTCTGTGGCAGACGTTCAGGGCCCATCGAACCAAGGTTCGCGGCATACTCAACGGGTGTGACTACGGCCGTTGGGATCCGGTCATTGATCCGATGATCAGTGCCAATTACGGCCCGGACGATCGCTCGGGGAAAGTCGTCTGCAAAACTGACCTGCAGCGCCGCAGCGGACTGCCCGAGCGTCCTGAGTGTCCATTGTATGGGCTGGTAAGCCGACTCACGGATCAGAAGGGGTTCCACTTACTGATACCGGCGCTGAAGGCGTGGCTGCCGGAGACTGATGCCCAGGTGGTCATGATTGGCAGCGGTGACCCGAAGTTTGCTGCCGAACTGCGCCGGTTGCAGGCGGATTTTCCGGAGCGGGTGCATTTCACCGAGGGGTATAACGATGCGCTGGCGCATCAGATAGAGGCCGGCAGCGATTTTTTTCTGATGCCGAGCCTGTTTGAACCCTGTGGCCTGAACCAGATCTACAGCATGAAATATGGCACGCTGCCCATTGTGCGCCTGACGGGCGGTCTGCGTGATACCGTGGAGCCGCTGCAGCCCAGTTTCGAGAATGCCGACACGGCCACCGGCTTCGGTTTTGTTGCCGAGGATCCGGTCGAACTGCAGCAGACCCTGGCATTCAGCCTGCGGATCTATCGGGACCACCCGGGCCTGATCGACCAGGCCCAGCAGACAGCCATGCGCCAGTCGTTCACCTGGGCCGCCGCCGCCCGCGAGTACCTGGAACTGTATCGGTCGCTGATGGCCCGCCCGCCGGCTACTGGCTGAACGCTGGACCGCTGGCTGCCGGGCAAACCGCACCGGACAGCGACAGCCTGCCTGTTGCCTGCCTGTTGCCAGCCTACTGAGGGTGCCGGGCAGGCAACACATGGCGCAGCAGTGGCCCCGGAATGGTCACGGCGATGAGCACCAGGGAGCACAGCGCCATCGCGGCGCTGCCATAATACGCCAGTACCGGTCCGGTGGGCAGCGACCACACCTGACCCACCACCAGGTTTCCAACCACCATACCCAGCGCCGTGCTGAATGCCAGATACAGCGCCTGTGCCCGCCCCTGCTGGTGATCCGGAAAGAGGTCACGCATCAGGAACATGGCACTGCCGTGTACGGCTCCGAACGACAGCGCGTGTCCGAGTTGGGCAAACAGCAGCACCCAGAGCTGGTCCGCGAAAGCCGCTGTAAGCAGCCAGCGCGTGGCACTGCCCGTCAGCGCGATCATCAGTACCAGGCGCGGGCCCGAAAGACGCAGCCAGCGCCCGAGGACGATGAAGAGGCACATTTCCGCGAGCGGGGCTACGGCCAGCAACACCCCGATGTGCATGCCGCCGTAGCCCTGATCCTGCAGGTAAAGATCGTAAAAGGTGTTGTAGGCTGCCATGCTGATGCTCCACAGGAACAGCCCGACGTACATTCCCCAGACCGGTCGTTCCCTGAGACGATGCGAGAACTGGCGCCATGTGGCCTGCTCTCTCGGCGTCTCGGTATTGGCCGGCACATCCGGCAGGTTCAGCATGGCGAGCAGTGCCAGAGCGACTATCATCGCGAGAATCAGTGGCATCCAGCGGGCGCCTGTCTCCGTGAGAACCGGGCCGAGCAGAAATACCACGATGGCAAAGCCGAGGGTGCCCCAGAGACGCACAGAACCATAGGCGTCCGAGCCACTGCCCAGGTATTCAAGCGTGACCGCCTCAAGCTGCGGTGTGACGGACGATTTGAACAGGCCGCAGGCCAGTAGCAGCAGTACCGTCGTCCACACCCAGTCCAGAAAAAACAGGCTGAGTGCACTGACCAGTAACAACAGCGCACCGAGGCGCGCCCAGGGCATGCGCCGGCCCGTACGATCACTCAGCGTGGCCCAGAGAAACGGACCGACCCCGGTGGCCAGCGTCATCAGGGCCGCTACCTGACTGATGGCACTGAATGAGAATCCCTGCTCGCGCAGGAACCGCCCCATAAACGGAATCAGCGCGCCGATAATGGAGAAGAAAAAGAGATAGGTTACGCGCAGTCGGACCAATGGAACCGCTTTCATATTACTCCGGAAAAAGTTCGGTTATACGGTGTATGGGACAATTCCAGCAGAGAGAGTGCAACTGTTTATCGTGCGGACGGCCTACTGGCGTTTACGCCGGAAAAACGCCTGCATCAGGGATGACGCCGCCTCCGCTTCGACACCTTCAATAATGCGGGGGTGGTGGTTCAGCCAGTGGCGCTCGCTCAGCGGCTCCCGGCTGACCAAGGCACCGGCCCTGGGTTCGCGGGCGCCGAACACCACCGTGGCTACCCGCGCATGAATCAGCGCACCCACGCACATGGGGCAGGGCTCTATGGTGACGTAAAGCGTGCTGCCGGGCAGGCGGTAATTGCCTGCCCGCAACGCGGCCTCTCGAAGGACATTGATTTCCGCGTGGGCCGTCGGGTCATGCCGACTGATCGGTGCATTGTGGCCGGTCGCAAGCAGCTCGCCGTCGCGCACCAGTGCCGCCCCGACGGGCACTTCACCCGCGTCTGCTGCGGCCTGCGCCTCCTCCAGCGCCCGTTGCATCCAGGCGCTGTGGGGGTCCTCCCCGATCACTCCCATTCAATGGTCGCCGGCGGTTTGCTTGAGACATCGTAGGTGACCCGCGAGACACCGGAGATGCTGTTGATGATGCGATTGGAAACCCGCTCGATCAATTCGTACGGCAGGTGCGCCCAGCGAGCAGTCATGTAATCCACCGTTTCGACGGCACGCAGGGCAATAACCCATTCATAGCGGCGGCCGTCACCCACGACCCCCACCGAGCGCACCGGCAGGAACACGGCGAACGCCTGGTTCACCTTGTGATACCAGCCGCCCGCATGAAGTTCCTCAATAAAAATCGCATCAGCCTCGCGGAGGATATCGGCGTATTCCTTGCGCACTTCGCCCAGTATGCGTACACCCAGGCCGGGCCCGGGAAACGGATGCCGGTGAACCATGTCGTACGGAAGGCCGAGAGCAAGACCCAGCCGCCGTACCTCGTCCTTGAACAGTTCACGTAATGGCTCCACAAGATCCAGTTTCATGTTCTCAGGCAGGCCACCGACATTGTGGTGGCTCTTGATGACATGGGCCTTGCCGGTTTTCGCCGCGGCCGATTCAATTACATCGGGGTAGATCGTGCCCTGGGCCAGAAAATCGATACCGGTCAGTTCCGCCGCCTGGGCATCGAACACATCGATAAACCGGCCCCCGATGATCTTGCGCTTCTCTTCCGGGTCGGACACCCCTTTGAGTGCGGTCAGAAACTGGTCCTCGGCATCGACCCTGATTACACGCACGCCCATGTGCTCGGCGAACGTGGCCATGACCTGATCACCTTCCTGTTTACGGAGCAACCCGTTGTCAACAAAGACACAGATCAACTGGTCACCGATCGCCTCATGAAGAAGCGCTGCCACCACCGAGGAATCCACACCGCCGGACAACCCGAGCAGGACTCGGCCGCTACCGACCTGTTCACGCACACGGGTGACCAGATCGTCAATGATGTTCTCTGCGGTCCAGAGTGCATCGCAACCGCAGATGGTGCGCACGAACCGCTCCAGAATGGCCTGCCCCTGCAACGTGTGAGTCACCTCGGGGTGGAACTGTACACCGTACAGGTGTCGTTCCGGGTCCATCATGCCGGCAACCGGGCACGTGTTGGTGCGGGCCATGACTTCAAACCCGTCGGGTAGCTCGGCGACCTGGTCACCGTGACTCATCCAGACATCCAGCCAATGGCCGGTGCGGCTGTCATGGTCCGAAAGACCACCCAGCAATGGCCCCCCGTTGCTGACTTCCACTTCGGCATAGCCGAACTCACGCTCTTCGACATTTTCGACCCGACCACCCAGTTGGGCGGCCATCGTCTGCATGCCGTAACAGATTCCCAGCACCGGCACACCGAGTTCGAACAGGCCAGCCGGTGCGGCTGGCGCGTTGGCGCTGTTGACCGATTCCGGTCCACCGGCAAGGATGATACCGCTGGGCGCGAATTCCCGGACCGCTTCCGGTGTCATGTCGTACGCATGAATTTCGCTGTAGACGCCGATCTCCCGCACCCGGCGTGCGATCAACTGGGTGTACTGGGAACCGAAATCGATAATAAGGACTCGTTCGGCGTGGATGTTCTGCCGCATCTGGTCTGCTTCCTGGGTGACAACAGGCGGCCGGAACCGACCGCCCTTTCAGTGAACGGGAATCGGGAGGAGATCAGTCCACCCGGTAGTTCGGGGCCTCGCGGGTGATCTGTACATCATGCACATGGGATTCACGCATGCCCGCGTTCGAAATCCGGACGAACTGCGGCCGCGTGCGCATTTCCTCCATGGTGGCACAGCCCGTATACCCCATAGCAGCCCGCACACCGCCCATCAACTGATGGACTACATTGGCCAGCGGGCCTTTCACCGCGACGCGGCCTTCAATGCCTTCGGGCACCAGTTTCTCGGTGCCGTTACCGCTCTGGAAATAGCGGTCACTGGACCCTTTGGTGCTGCCCATGGCTCCCATGGAGCCCATGCCACGGTATGATTTGTAGGCACGGCCCTGGAACAGCTCGACGTCGCCCGGTGATTCGTCGGTACCGGCGAACAACCCACCGGCCATGACGCAGTAGGCGCCGGCGACAATTGCCTTGGCCAGGTCCCCCGAGAACCGGACACCGCCATCGGCGATAACCGGGATATTGTAATCCTTCAGTGCCGCTGCCACATTCGATACCGCCGTGATCTGCGGCACACCGACACCGGCCACAACACGTGTGGTACAGATGGAACCCGGGCCGATCCCGACCTTGACGCCGTCCGCGCCGGCTTTCATCAGATCAATTGCGGCCTCCGCCGTGGCCACGTTACCACCGATCACATCGACTTCGGGAAAATGCTCCTTGATCCAGGCGACGCGGGTAACCACACCGAATTCGTGCCCGGTATGGCCGTGGGCGGTGTCGACGACGATCGCGTCCACTCCGGCCTTGACCAGTGCCTCGACGCGCTCATCCGTGCCGGCACCGGTGCCGACGGCTGCAGCCACGCGCAGCCGGCCCTGAGAGTCCTTGCAGGCCATCGGGTGTGACTGGGCCTTGGTGATGTCCTTCACCGTCACCAGACCGACCAGTTGGCCATTATCGTCCACCACGAGCACCTTTTCGATTCGGTGCGTGTGCAGCAGACTCATGATGTGTTCGGGGTCCGTGCCTTCCTGCACGGTCACGAGTTTGTCTTCGCCGGTCATGATCGACTCGACACGCGCATCGAGATTGCGCTCAAACCGCACGTCGCGGGCGGTGACAATACCCTTCAGCTCGCTGCCTTCCACGACCGGTACACCCGAAATGCTATTGGCATCGGTCAGTTCGATCAGTTCACGAATGGTCGCATTGGGGCTGATCGTGATGGGGTCGCGCACGACGCCACTCTCGTATTTCTTGACCTTGCGCACTTCACGGGCCTGGTCTTCGATCGACATGCTTTTGTGGATGACGCCGATACCGCCTTCCTGCGCCATGGCAATGGCGAGGCTACCTTCGGTAACCGTATCCATCGCAGCAGACACCAGCGGAATGTTGAGCTTGATATTGCGGGAGAACTGCGTCGCGAGCGACGCTTGGTGGGGCATTACATCAGAATACCCGGGAACCAGAAGAACATCGTCGAAAGTGAGTGCTTCTTCTGCGATTCGTAACATGCTGGCCTACCTTTACTGATGAATGGTGGGGCGCTGACAGCGGCCCGGGAAGGCCTGTGGAGTCAACGCCACCGGTATAAGGTGGCGCGGCATTATAAACACATTACGGCAAAAAGCAAAAACGATTTTCAGATTGCCACGTCAGCTAGGTTGCCCTTCTCTTCCAGCCACGCACGCCGATCGGCGCTGCGTTTTTTGGCCAGCAGCATGTCCATGATGGACTGGACAACGTCGGCGTCGTCCATATGCAGTTGCACAAGACGGCGCGTGTCCGGGTTCATGGTGGTTTCACGCAGTTGCAACGGGTTCATTTCACCCAGACCCTTGAAGCGGGTGACCTGCACCTTGCCCCGTCGGTTCTCGGCATGCAGACGTTCCATGATGCCTTCTTTCTCGGCGTCATCGAGCGCGTAATAGGTGTCCTTGCCGATATCGATGCGGTAGAGGGGCGGCATGGCAACATACACATGCCCGTGTTGCACCAGTGCCGGGAAATGACGCACGAACAGCGCACAGAGTAATGCAGAGATATGCAGACCATCGCTGTCGGCGTCGGCCAGTATACAGACCTTGCCATAACGCAGGCCGGCCAGGTCGGTGCTGTCGGGGTCAACGCCCAGGGCCACGGCAATGTTGTGCACCTCCTCGGATGCGAGCAGTTCACTGCTGTCGACTTCCCAGGTGTTCAGTATCTTGCCGCGCAGCGGCAGGATAGCCTGATAATTCCGGTCGCGCGCCTGTTTCGCCGAGCCCCCGGCCGAATCACCCTCGACCAGAAACAGCTCGCTGGCCAGGGCCTCGGTGCCGGAACAGTCCGCCAGCTTGCCGGGCAATGCCGGCCCCTGGGTGACTCGCTTGCGCGTGACCTTGCGCGCGGCGCGTAACCGACGCCCGGCCGCCGCAATGACCAGCTCGGCAATCGCATCGCCATCGTCCGTATGCTGGTTGAGCCAGAGACTGAAGGCGTCCTTCACCACGCCAGAAACAAATGACGACATCTCTCGCGATGAAAGGCGCTCTTTGGTCTGCCCGGAAAACTGTGGATCGTGCATCTTTGCAGACAATACGTAGTGACAGTGTTCCCAGAGGTCTTCAGGGGTCAGGCGCAGCCCACGCGGCAGCAGATTGCGGAATTCACAGTACTCGCGCAGTGCCTCCAGCAGCCCTGTTCGGAAGCCGTTGACGTGGGTGCCCCCCAGCGCTGTGGGGATCAGGTTCACGTAGCTTTCGGTCAGGCCTTCGCCGCCTTCCGGCAGCCACTGAACGGCCCAGTCGACGGCCTCGGTTTCGCCGCTGTATGATCCTTCGAACGGCTGGGCCGGCACCGGACCATAGCCGCTCGTCGCGTTCATCAGGTAGTCGCGCAGACCGTCTTCATAGAACCATTCGTCGGCCTCGCCCGATGCTTCATCCAGCAGCGTTACCCTGAGGCTGGGGCACAGCACGGCCTTGGCCCGCAGAACGTGCCGCAGGCGGCTGAGCAGGAAGCGGCCGCTGTCGAAAAAGTGGGGGTCGGGCATAAAGCGGACCCGGGTGCCATGCTGCGTTTTCGCGCACCGATCGACCACCTGCAGGTCAGACGAGGTTTCGCTGTCCGCAAACTGCATTTCCCAGACCTGGCCCTGTTTCCAGATCGTCACGGTCAGCCAGTGAGACAACGCATTGACCACCGACACACCCACACCGTGCAGGCCCCCTGAATACTGATAGTTTTCCCCGGAAAATTTGCCGCCGGCGTGCAGTCGGGTCATGATCAGTTCGACACCGCTCACACCCTCTTCCGGGTGAACGTCAACCGGCATGCCACGGCCGTCGTCGGTGACCGACATGGACCCGTCCTGATGGGCAATAACATCGATGCGGGTCGCATGCCCGGCCAGGGCTTCATCGACCGAGTTATCGATGACTTCCTGCGCCAGGTGGTTGGGCCGGCTGGTGTCGGTATACATGCCGGGCCGTTTGCGCACGGGCTCCAGCCCGGTAAGTACTTCAATCGAGCTTGCGTTATAGTCCTTGCCGGCCATCAGTAGCCACTGCCCTCCAGATCGACATCGAGCATCACGTCCACTCGGGAAATATCGGTTTCAATATGTCCGTCGGGGTAGAGTTGAAGCCAGCGGTATCCCGGTGGCAGGTCATCCAGTTTGAAATCATGCTGCCGCGGAGCGAACTGGATACAGGTGGAGGGCGTCGATAAATGCAGGACGCCATCGATGACCTTTTCCACATGCTGATGGATATGGCCCCAGAGCAACCCGCGGACGCTGTTGTACGGTGCCAGCACCTGATAGAGGTCCTGTGCATTCTTGAGTATGTGGTTGTCCAGCCAGGCGGAACCACTGGGAATCGGGTTGTGATGCAGCGCCACCAGCACATGGCGGTTGCCCGCCGTGGCGAGGGCGACATCAAGGGCTTCCAGCTCATCGGATTCGAGGTAACCGTGCACCGCGTCACTGACGGAGGAATTCAGCAGAACAATGCGCCAGTGGTCGTTGTCGATGAACCGGGGGATATTGTCCCGGGCGAATTCCAGCTGGTAGAACGTCTCGGCTTCATCATGATTACCCGGACACCAGGCCATGGCCGGCGCCAGCGACAGCGCGTGATCGTGGAAGTACCGGTACGCGGCCTCCGAATTGTCCTGGGTAATATCACCCGTACCCAGAATGAGATCGATATCGGTCTGTTCCTGTTTCACTAGGTCAACGACCGCATTGAAACTCTCCCGGGTATTCATGCCCTGCAGACGACGCTCCGGATCAGCAAACAGATGGCTGTCGGTCAGTTGAACGATGCGCCATGGGCTGCCACGCTCGGGACGATCGGTTGGTTCTGTCATGATCGGGTTTTCCTGATGATGGATTCACTCAGTGGCTGACAGAGCGCCCACGCTGGACTGCCTCACACAGAAGGAGTTTTACAGAAAATCGGGTGTGTGGCCACCCTTACCGGCGCCTGTATGACCACTATGTGAACAGGATCCGCTCCTGAGTCACACCCTGTTCGAATAATAGCTGCAGCCATTCACTGAGCCAGCGGTTCAACTGCGCTTTTTCATCGGCCTGATACATGTTCGGATTCGGGTAATGGTATACGCCTTTGAGGCTCCCGGTGTGATCCAGTGACACCACTTCCGAGGTGTTGGCGTCCAGGTACACACGCACACGGAAATGGTGGCGGGCCAGACGGGGCGGCATGTGGTTCTGTTCCAGCGTGACATCCACTGTGGCCGTGTACCGGAACCGCTCAGCGACCTGGAAGGTGACTTCGGTGTCCATCTCGGACTCGCTGTGTATGCGGCAGGCCATCTTTTCACCGTCCGGAAACCCGGGCAGCAGCCGCCACAGCCGGTGGTAGTTCCGTTCACACACAGCCGCCTGCTCACGCAGTTCGTGCACGTACCGGCGTCTTTTCATGATCCTGTCCACTCCTCCTGCAGCGTCCGTTGGTGCGACGCGAGCCACTGTAACGCAATAATGCTGGCGGCGTTGTTGATGTGGCCCTCAGCAAGCCAGTCGAGTGCCCGGGCCACAGAGACCCGGTGCACGAGAATATCTTCCCCTTCGTCTGCCAGGCCGTGTACGCCCGATGCTGTTGACGCGTCCACTTCGCCGATGAACAGGGTCACCCGCTCATCACAGGCGCCGGGGCTCGGCAGGTATTCATAGAGGCGGCGAATTCGACCCAGCGTGATCCCCGCTTCTTCCTCGGCCTCCCGTCTTGCAACGGCTTCTTCCGACTCGCCCGGATGAATCAGACCGGCCACGCACTCAATGAGCCAGGGGGTTTCGACCTTGCCACCACCGACCCGGTATTGTTCGATGAGAATCACCTCCTCGGTGCGCGGGTCGTACGGCAATACCACCACCGCATCGGGGCGCAGCATCAATTCGCGTCGAATGGTGACCCGGTTGCCCGAGTAACCCGCATGCGCCAGTCGGTAGGCCCGCATTTCATAGAAACCCCGGTAGAGCTGCTCTTCCTCGAGTATCTCTACATCATCAGGGCCGAACTGTTGGGGTCTCGACACACTGCCTCCCGGTTCACTGATTGAGTAACCGGCTCATGTTAAGGAGCCGGGGTGCTGACGTAGTCTAGGGGAACGCACTGACAGTGGCAAAACTGCCCGTAACAAACTGTCCGCAACAAATACGATTGGTGCCGGTAGTCGGTGGCCCATGACAATGCTCACTGCGTACATGGAGGAGTTTCGGTTAAACTGGACCACCCGATAACGCCCATGCGGAATCGGAGCCACCTGTCGGACCCTGCTGGAGGAACAATGAACGGTCGCCAGACGCTTTTTCGCGCCAGCCTGATGGCAATGGCCATTGCCGCTGCCTCGGTCACCCAGGGGCAGTCACTCGACACATTGTACGAGAATGCCCTGAGCCACGATACCGATCTGGGTGCCGCGCAGGCCAATCGCCGGGCCGCCGCGACGCGCATTACCGAGAGCCTCAGTGTGCTGCGCCCACAGGTGAATCTGGAAGCCGAGACCGGCCCCTCCTACGGCCGCGACTGGGCAGCGCTGACCGATGGCGGCGCCGGCACCTTCGACGACGATGGCAGCCTGCGCATCGGCGGCAGCACCCGCCTGGTTTTGTCACAGAACCTTTACAACGCGCAGGCGGCGCAGGCCTATGAATCGGTGCGAACCAGCGATTCCGCCAGCGAATACCAGGTGGAAGCGGCCCGTGCGGACCTGCAATCGCGGGTGATTCAGGGATACATTGCGGTGCTGCAGGCCCGCGAGCGCGCGCGGTTATCGCAGCGCGTGATCAATACCGTGCAGCGTCAACTGGAGCAGACCCAGGAGCGTTACGATGTCGGCCTGGTGGCCATTACTGATGTGCTGGAAGCACAGGCCGCGCTGGACCAGGCGCGGGCCGATCAGGTGGACGCAGACAACCAGGTTACGCTTGCCCGACAGGACCTGAGCCGCATTACCGGCGTACCGGTTGACAACCTGCCGACGCTCAGCGCCTCGTTCAGCCCGTCGGATATTGAACTGGGACCGCTGCAGGAGTGGATCAACCGTAGCCGGCAGAACCCCGCGCTGGTGGCACAGCGACTGAGTGTCGAGTCACAGGAACAGAGCCTGACCGCGAGTGAACGCGATAATCTGCCGGTTATCAGTGCCCGGGCAAGCTGGGACTACGAAGCAAATGTCGGCAGCCGGCTTGACCAGTATACGGTAAGCGATCAGTTCGATAACGAATTCAATGATCAGACGGGCATTACGCTTGCGTTGACAGCCACCTACTCACTGCCGGTATTTGACTCGGGCCGACGCCAGGCCGGGCTTGACCGCCAGAGCCACCAGATTGCCGCCAGCCGGGCAGAACTGGATGGCCGGATTCGCCAGATTGAACAGAATGTTCAGCGCCTGTATCAGCAACTCGAAGCCAACCGTTCACGGCTGCGGGCCCTGGAACAGGTGGTATCGAGCCGGGAGAGTGCTGCGGAAGCAACTGAAGTCGGCTATGAAGTAGGGTCGCGTAATATTGTGGAAGTGCTCAATGCGCAGCAGGCGTTGCTGAGTGCACGAACAGATCTTTCATTGGCGCGACACTCGTTTCTGGCCGACTATCTGCAGTTGCAGCAGGTATCCGGCACGCTGAACGAGAACGACATCGAGTGGGTCATGGGCTACCTCAACTGACCGCTGAGGCCGTCATCGCATCGCTTCGATCAGCGCCGCCACCTGGCGGCGTGTTGCTCCCTGATTGCGGGCAATCATAGCCTGGCCCCGAGCACCAGCCGCAGCGCGGCCGGTTTCATCCTGCAGCAGCGACAGCAGCCGGCCAGTAAGCTGGCTGGCCTTCACCTGATGCATGACACCGGCATCCCGGAGTGTGTTGGCGACTTCCTGGAAATTGAAGCTCGAGGGTCCGGTGACCACGGGCACCCCAAGGGAGGCCGGCTCGATCAGGTTGTGACCGCCCCGGTCGATCCAACTGCCACCCACCAGCGCAATGGTGCCCAGGCCGTAGAAAACCGGGAGCTCACCGACGGTATCAAGCAGCCAGACCTGGTCATTGGCGCCGGGCGTCGCATGCTCTGAGCGCCGACAATACCTCAGCCCGAGACTGTCGAGCCGGTCCGCCACCGGGCCGAACCGGTCCTTGTGCCGTGGCGCCAGAATAAGCAGCACGTCGGGATAGGCGGTGGTCAGCGCGCGAAAGGCATTCAGCACCAGTTCCTCTTCGCCGGTATGAATACTGCCGGCAACGATCACCGGCCGGCCGACACAGCACTCGCGCAGGGTTTCCAACTGGTCGCGCTGGGTTTCGCTCAGGGCCAGGTCGTACTTGATAGAGCCCGTTACCTGTACGCGGCTACCGGATACGCCACAGGCCCGGAAATTGGCGGCATCACGCTCGGTCTGTGCGAGCACGCCGGTCAGTGCAGCGAACGCCGGCCGGGTCAGGGCATTGAAGCGGCGGTAACCGCGCGCGGAGCTGTCAGACAGGCGGGCATTGGCCACAACGATCGGCGTTTCACTACGCAGCGCCAACTGAACCAGGTTGGGCCATATTTCTGTTTCCATCAGCACAATCAGGCGTGGCTTATAGTGCAGGAACAACGGACGTGTCATGCTCACCAGGTCAAAGGGCATGTACTGGTGCAGCACCGGTACTTTCCAGCCCTGCACCATAACAGATGCCGCCGGTGTGGTAGTGGTGACCAGAAACTGGATTGATTCGTCTTCCCGGTGCCACCGGCGCACCAGCGAGTGCGCGGCCTGCACTTCGCCAACGGATACCGCATGAATCCATACCAGTGTACTGCTGCGTGCCGGGGAAACCGTCGGTCGGCCCAGTCGCTCCCGCCAGCGAAGCCGGTACTCGGGTTCGGACAGACTCAGGCGCCAGAACCGCAGGAAGAACCAAGGGAGAGACAGAGTGATCAGTGCACTGTACAGCAGTCGAATCATGCAGAATCCAGGTGTTCAGAACGTCCGCGACATTATGCCGTTGTTGTCACAGAATACCACCGCAGAGCACAGGATTCATTCTGACAACAGTCGCGCCATGGTCAGCGTATGCTGCCAGGCGGCGCCCGACCAGCGCACGGCCCGGTGGTGCCCCTCTTCGCGGAATCCCAGCGCGCGGTACAGATGAATGGCCGGTTCGTTGTCGGTGAAGACCTCGAGTTCCAGACGCAGGTAACCACCGGCCCGGGCATCGCTGATCACGGCTTCCAGCAGGCGACGGCCGATACCCCGACCACGTGCGCCGCGAGCCACACCCATGCCCACGCGTCCGGCGTGGCGTCGGGATGGCTGAGTGTGCGGCACCAGGTCAGCCCAGCCGACCAGTTGCCCCTCGACGTCGGCAACGCGAAATGGTGAACCCGCCGCGAGATTGGCGGCGACAAAACGTCGGAAGTGAGCGGGATCCGGCGGTTCATCGCTCATCAGGAGGTTACCTTCCGCGATGATCGCCGCCAGCAGGGTATGCACTGCGTCGGCATCATCAGGGCGGGCCGGCCGAATTCGCACTGGCGTGTCCTGTGAGGTCGTTGTCATGGCCATTTCTCTGTTGCCGATGGGCGGGCACTCGCTGTTCGTTGCGTCAGTGGCTACAATGCGCCTCCCGATGAACGATGGGTAGCCCATGTCTCAGTCAAACGCAGATCGTAGCTCAGAACCGGTGTTTTCCCGTCGCTGGCTGGCACCCGCGTATTGGCCGATCTGGGTGCTGGTCGGGCTGATGTGGCTGCTGGCCCAGTTGCCCTGGACCTGGCAGCGCCGTGTGGGCCGCGGTATCGGCCACCTGCTCTATTATACGGCACGTTCCCGGCGCCGAGTAGCCAGCACGAATATTGCGCTGGCGTTTCCCGAGTTTACGCCGGTTGAACGCCAGCAACTGGTACGACGTATTTTTCTGGAAACCGCGCGCAGTCTGCCAGAGACCTGCGTGGCCTGGTTCGGCGACCCGCGTCGAACCGGTGCGACCTGGCAAGTGGAGAACGATGACCTGGCCCGGCAGGCGGTCGCATCGGGCCGTGGCGCTCTCTTCGTGGGGGCGCATTTTTCCTGTGTCGATATCTGTGGTGCGTACATGGGTACGCTGGTGGACTTCGACAGCCTGCACCGCCCCCACAATAACCCGCTGCTGAACTATTTCCAGCACCGCGGCCGTCGGCGTTTTCTGGGTGGCCTGGTGGCGCGCAAGGATATGCGCGGACTGGTGCGGCGGTTACGCCGGGGGCGGGGTATTTTCTATGCGCCGGATCAGGACCTGGGCCGGAAACATTCCCTGTTTGTGCCGTTTTTCGGAATTCCCACGGCGACGGTGACGGCGACCAGCAAGCTGGTACAGATGAGTGGCTGCGAGGTGTTTCTGATTCTCACCGTGCGCACGGAGACGGGCTACCGGATTCGTGTGGAACCGGCACCGGCGCTGGCATCAGAAGACACCGAGGCCGCCCTGGCGGCCTACAATGGCTGGCTTGAGCGAGCCGTGCGGGAGGATCCGGCGCAGTATTTGTGGCTGCACAAACGGTTCAAGACACGGCCCGAGGGCGAGCCGTCGCCATATTAACGAATATTTAGTATGGGTATTGGTCCAGGGTCGATTGTGTCACCGGGGACCGGGCGTGAACACATCCCTGTAGCCCTGCGACGAAAACGTCCTGTTTTCGACGACTCCCCGATAACACAATCGACCCTGGACCCGCACACCGACAAAGCCGCTATGCGGATTGCCGCTCGGCGGTCGACGGTCGACGGTCACGACTGTATCCAGATCCAGAAATCACGATAAACAATCAGCGAACGTAGGTCAGCCAGTCCGGGTGGGCATCACGCTTGCCCACAACCTGGTCGAAGTACATGGACTGCAACTGTGTGGTGACCGGGCCGCGCTGGCCCTCGCCGATCTGCCGGCCATCGAGTTCGCGAATCGGCAGCACTTCGGCGGCGGTGCCGGTGAAGAACGCCTCGTCGGCCACATAGATCTCATCCCGGGTGATGCGTTTTTCCACTATGGGCTTTCCAATTTCCTCGGCCAGCGCAAAGATTGTGCGGCGGGTAATGCCGTCCAGGCAGGATGTCAGCTCCGGCGTGAATATCTGACCCTCACGGATAATGAACAGGTTTTCGCCCGAGCCTTCGGCCACGTAGCCTTCCGGGTCGAGCAACAGCGCCTCTTCACACCCGGCGTCCAGTGCCTCGCGCAACGCCAGCATGGAATTCATGTAATTGCCGTTGGCTTTGGCCTTGGTCATGGTGATATTGACATGGTGGCGCGTGTAGGACGACGTGCGCACCCGAATGCCGAGATCCCGGGCTTCCGGTGCCATGTAGCTGGGCCACTCCCAGGCGGCAATCATCACGTGCACCTGCAGGTTGTCCGCGCGCAGGCCCATGCCCTGGCTGCCGTAGAATGCCATGGGGCGAATGTAGGCATGGTCCAGATTGTTCTTGTTGACTGCATCAATCTGCGCCTGGTTGATCTGCTCCTTGGTCCAAGGCATGTCCATACGCAGGATGTGCGCGCTGCGGAACAACCGGTCAGTATGCTCACGCAGACGGAATATGGCAGCGCCCTGGTCGGTGGCATAGGCTCGCACGCCCTCAAACACACCCATGCCGTAATGCAACGTGTGGGTCAGAACGTGGGTTGTGGCGTCACGCCACGGAATCATTTCACCGTCGAGCCAGATCAGACCGTCGCGGTCTGCCATGGTGGGCATTGCCATTATTGATGTCTCCGAGTCAGCTGTTATTCGCGATACCCGCACCGCCGGGCAGACCACGAATGATAGCAGCCTCGCGCGCTCTGGCAATGGCCACTCGTGTGCGGTTTGTCCAAACCGCACACTATGCCGGGCGTTGGCCGATAAATTGTTGCCAACAGGCCTTCACGGTGTCGATGGTAGGCCGGAATGCCTCAATGGCATCCGCACCGTGCAGCTTGCCGTCGCCATTCTGCAACGCCTGCCGGTGGACCTCCCGGCGCCAGCTCAGGTAGGCCTCACTGAGCTCGGCGCGCTCCTCCGGGCGCAGCACCCGGTAGCGTTCGAGCGCTTCCAGCAACCGCATATTATCCGAGCGTCGGGCCAGCGACCGGTGTGCCGGCGCGTAACGAAGCACGAGGTACTGCACGAGAAATTCGATGTCCACCACGCCGCCGGGGTCCTGCTTGATGTGAAACTCATCGTGCTGACGGGCCGGCGGTGTGGCCAGATTGGCGCGCATCTTGTCGCGCATCGCGGCCACCCGTTCAAGCAGCGTGTCGGGGTCACGCTCTGCACCGAGTATGCGCTGGCGCACGGTTTCAACGCGACGGCGCAGTTGCGGGCACCCGGCGACGGTACGCGCTCGCACCAGCGCCTGGTGTTCCCAGGTCCAGGCGTCTTCACGCTGATAGGTTTCAAACGCACTGAGCGTGGTCACCAGCAACCCGGAGTTGCCCGACGGTCTCAGACGCATGTCGGCTTCGTACAGAATGCCTGAGGGCGTCTGCGTGGTCAGAAGATGAATAATCCGCTGCCCGAGGCGCATGAAGAACACGTTGTTGTCGACCTGCTTCGCCCCCTGGGTGAGCCCCGTCGGGGAGCCATCGTGCAGGAATACCAGATCCAGGTCGGATTCATAGCTCAGCTCGATCCCGCCGAGTTTACCGTAGGCCAGAATGGCGAAGTCGGTATCGCACAGGCTACCGTCCCGGCGCGTCGGGGTACCGTATTTCTCGGTCATCTGATCCCAGGCCAGATAGAACACCTGCTGCAGCACCTCTTCGGCTGTATAGGTCAGGTAATCACTGATCTTCATCAGCGGCAGGTTATCGGTAAGCTCACAGGCGGCGGCGCGCAGCACACGGCTATGGCGGAAATGCCGGAGCTGCTCCATCTGCTGCTCCAGATCGTCGTCAGGCAGGCGCAGCAGACGCTGGTGAATATCGTCACTCAGTGAGCGCCGATCGGGCAGCCGATAGAGCTGGTCGGTGTCGGTGAGCTCATCCAGCAGATAGGGTTTGTCCTGAAACTGGCCGGCGACCCAGGGGCTCAGCAGGCAGAGTTTGACCAGCTCACGAATGGCCGACGGATTCTCCAGCAGCAGGACCAGGTAAGCGCTGCGCCGGAGTATAGACTGGATTACGGGAAAGACTCGCTCAATGGCATTTTCCGGCTGTGACAGGCGGGCCAGCTCGGCCAACAGCAGTGGCATGAACTGCTGCATACGACCCCGGGCAAGGTCCGATACACGATCCTTGTCGGTTTCTTCCCGCAGGGCCACCACAGCTTCCCGAAGTGCGTCACCCTGTTCGTCGAAATCCACCTGCCAGTCGGCCTGCGCCGGGGTATGCCAGTAAGGCTCCCAGGGATGATCGGCGGGTTCTTCGGATTCCGGTGGCGCGATAAAGGCTTCAAAATGGGCACTGACGCCGTCACGCAGCGCGCCAAGGTGATCAATGAAACCGGCCCAGGTGTCATAGCCAAGCACACCACAGAGCCGCTCGCGCCACGCCGGATCGTCGGGCAGTGACTGGGTCTGTTTGTCCTGTTGCGCCTGCAGCAGGTGCTCAATATGTCGCAACCTGGCGTAGGCCTCGCGCAGTTCGTCACAGACCGGTTCCGGCAGCAGCCCTTCATCCGCGATGGCAGGCAGCACCGTGAACAGGTTGGGTTCCGTGAGCGCCGGTGACTGTCCACCCTGTATCAATTGGACGGCCTGTACAACGAACTCGATTTCCCGGATACCACCCTGCCCGAGCTTGATGTTCTGATCACGCTGCAGCCGGCGGTTTTCGCCGGCGATCAGCCGCTTCATGTCGCGCAGTGAGTTCAGTACCTGATAATCCACGTAACGCCGGAACACGAAGTCCTGCAACTCCGGTATCAACACGGCGGCAGCGCTGTCTTCGCCGGTGATCGCACGCGCCTTGATCATGGCATAGCGCTCCCAGTCGCGCCCCTGCTCACGGTAGTAGGTCAGCATCGCGTTGAAATTCATCGCCAGCGGGCCGCTCTGGCCATTGGGCCGCAGCCGCATATCCACTCGGTAGGCAATGCCTTCGGCGGTGCGCTGATCCAGATACTGAATGACCTTGCGCCCGAGCCGGGTGAAGAACTCACTGTGCGACAGCGATTTTTCCCCGTCCGTTTCCCCCTCCTCGGGGAAGGCAAAGATGAGATCGATGTCGGAACTCAGGTTCAGCTCGCGCGCGCCGAGTTTGCCCATGCCGAGCACCACCAGCGACTGCGGCTCGCCGGTTTCCGGATCGGCCGCCGGTTGGCCGAAGCGTGCGGTGAGGCGACCGGTGGCGAATGCCACGGCAGCGCGTATTGCGATATCGGCTACCTCAGTGATCTGCGCCAGGCGCTCCGGCAGAGCCGGCTGGTCCCGTACTTCCTGCCAGACAAGACGAACCTGCTCGTTGTTGCGCCACTGCCGCAACAGGCGCATGAATTCCGCCTCTTCCTCAACCCCGTCAAGGAGCGCGTCGAGTCGCGCCCGGGGAGAACCCGCGTCTTCGGCCAGCAGGGCGAGCACCCCGGGCTGTGCATCGAGCCAGGTCGACGCAAAATCACTGGCCATGAACAGGCGGGCCAGATCCGGACGATGCGCTGCCACCCAGTCACTGTGCCCCGCCTCGGCCGGGATTTCTTCCACCCGGGACTCCCATTTTGTGTTACTGGCTGGCATTCAATGCTCCTCTGGCACTATCCTCTGGAAAGCGCATGCCGACGACGATGCCTGCCATGCCCGGGGGCGAGGGTCGTCGGATGCTGTCATTCATGGTCTTTGCAGTCAGAGAGTAACGGTTTTGCACGAGACGTCCAGTTCCAACCCACTTCGTCGCTGGGTCTGGCCCGCGGTGATCGGCCTGCTGTGCGCGGCGGCCGCCCTGGCCATACACCGCTGGCCACCGCCTACGGTGACGCTCGCCGCAGGGACGGGCCTGCACCATGCCACGATCTTCGCGGCGCTCTATCTGTTGGTTCGCTGGCGCTATGAGCCGGCACTGGCATTCAGCCTGGCCCTCGGCATCAGCGTGGCACCACTGGTCGTCACAGGTGCACCCCTGGGCCAGTACACGCTGGACATTATCGGCGAGTTCGGGCTGCTGACGTCATTCGCACTGATTCTTCTGGTACTGGCAGACTACCGGTGGCGCCGCCGACTCACGCCGCTGTTCCCGGTCTGGTTCTGGGCTCTGGCGTCGCTTGCCGGCATCATCAGCCTGTTCCCGGCCTTCGGGCAGGCAGCCCTGTTCCCCTACTTTCTCGGCCCCAATGCCAGCTGGCTGGCACAGGCAATGGCCATAACGGCGCTGGTATTGGCGCTGCAGCGCTATTACGCGGCCGCGATTCTGGTTGTACTGGTATCGATCGGCTATGACATCCGGCTGCTGAGCGGGCATAACGCCTGGCATTATGCCGCGGACTGGACCTGGCCCCTGGCGCTGCTACCGGTCCTGGTACTGCGGTGGCGCGAGGCCCATTGAAAGCGCAACTGCGTGAGCGAGCTCACGGCCGACAAATAAACCTTGTTGGCTGCGTGCTTGCATGCGCATGACAACAGAGCCACCGATCGATCGTCTTCAGACAGTTTTCAGGTGTACGTCGAACCCCCACAGCCGCCTTAGATGTCTCAGCACTTCGTGTATATCATCGTGCAGGGGCCGGTTGTCAGAGCGTATATGGTGCAGTGTCATTGAGCGGTCGCCGTCGCGGTCGACCTCGACAATCTGCAGGTTCGGTTCGAGCTGGCTGAGGTTGTACTGATCGGCCAGCAACTGGCGAACCCGACTATAGCCCCGCTCATCGTGAATGGCCGCCACCTCGTACTCAGGATCGTCTTCCATGTCGACAATGGCAAACAGCCGGAATTCCCGCATCAGTCTCGGTGAGAGGTACTGCTGGATAAAACTCTCGTCCTTGAAGTTCTCCATGGCGAAGTGCAGGGCTTCAAGCCAGTCCGACCCGGCGATCCCGGGAAACCAGCGCCGGTCTTCGTCCGTGGGGTCCATACAGATCCGCTGAATATCGCGGTACATGTTGAAGCCCAGCGCATAGGGGTTGATGCCCCGGTAATACGGAGAATCAAATGGGGGCTGGTAGATCACCTTGGCATGATTGTCGAGAAATTCCAGCATGAAGCCTTCGGTGATCAGGCCCCGGTCGTACAGGCCGTTCATGATGGTGTAGTGCCAGAAAGTGGCCCAGCCCTCGTTCATGACCTGAGTCTGGCGCTGCGGGTAGAAGTACTGGGCCATCTTGCGCACGATGCGCACGATCTCGCGCTGCCAGGTAGGCATGACGGGCGCGTTTTTCTCCAGAAAGTACAGCAGATTTTCCTGCGGCTCGGCGGGGAATTTTTCCCGGGTGCGCGGTGTTGCCCCGTCCCCATTGTCTGGCATCGGTATGGTGCGCCAGAGCAGATTCAGTTGCTGCTGGAGGTAGGCCTCGCGCTCGGCCTGCCGATTGATCTCCTCCGCCGCCGACAACGGTGCCGGCCGCTTGTAACGATCCACACCGTAATTCTGCAGTGCATGGCAACTGTCGAGCACCTGTTCAACCGCCTCAACGCCGTATTTCTGCTCACACTGGCTTACGTAATCACGCGCGAACACCAGGTAATCGATCACTGAGGACGCGTCCGTCCAGGACCGGAACAGATAATTGTTGCGGAAAAACGAGTTATGACCGTAACTGGCATGGGCAATCACCAGCGCCTGCATGGCCATGGTGTTCTCTTCCATAAGATACGCAATGCAGGGGTTGGAGTTGATCACAATCTCATACGCGAGCCCCATCTGCCCGCGTTCGTACCCGGACTGTGTCTGCAGGAACTGCTTGCCGAATGACCAGTGATGGTACCCGAGCGGCATGCCCACCGAGCTGTAGGCATCCATCATCTGCTCGGAACTGATGATCTCGATCTGGTTCGGGTAGGTCTTCAGGCCGAATTCACGTGCAATGGCAGCGATTTCCCGATCGTACGTCTGGATCAGCTCGAAGTTCCAGTCGGCTCCCTCAGACAGTGGCTGCCGACGGGTGTTATCCGCTTGATCGGTCACCGTCATGCCGCCGCCCTCCGCTGAAACAGGTCACGGAACACCGGGTAGATGTCGCTGTGGTCGGTGATCCGGGCCATGGCGAACTGGTCGGGGAACCGGGATTGCACCGTTTCATAGGCTGCCCATAACTCCTGGGGCTCCCGCGGACTGATTTCGATGTAGGAAAAGTAGTTGACCAGCGGCATCAGCTCTTCGGTGAGCAGCTCGCGGCAGTGCGGCGAATCATCGCCCCAGTTATCGCCGTCGGACGCCTGGGCCGCATAAATATTCCAGGCGGATTGCGGATAGCGTTCGCGCACGATCTCCTGCATCAGCCGCAGCGCCGAGGAAACAATGGTGCCGCCGGTTTCCCGGCTGTAGAAGAACTCCTCTTCGTCCACCTCTTTGGCGCGGGTGTGGTGGCGGATAAACACCACTTCAATGGTGCGATAATTCCGTTTCAGGAACAGGTACAACAGCAGGTAGAACCGCTTGGCAATGTCCTTGGTGGTCTGGGTCATGGAGCCGGAGACGTCCATCAGGCAGAACATGACAGCGGCACTCGAGGGCACCGGGTAGTGTTCATGGCGGTTGTAGCGCAGGTCGAAGTCATCCAGAAACGGCAGCTTGCGCAATTTGAGCCGCAGTGTGGCCGCTTCTTCCTCCAGTGCCTTGCGCTCGGCGCTGTCGCCGGCAGGCAGCTCAGCAAGGGCTTGTTCAATTGCCCGCAGTCGGCGCTTCTTTTTGGCGCCCAGTGCAATGCGCCGCGCGTGCGCGTTCCGCAGTGAGCGTACTACGTTGATGTTGGCTGCCACACCCTCAGTGCTGAAGCCGGCGCGACGCCGCTCGAACTCCTGCGCCTTTTTCAGGTCCTTGCGCACCAGATGCGGCAGGGCCAGATCATCAAAAAGAAACTCGAGAAATTCGTCCTGCGTAATGGTGAAGGTGAACTCATCGAGGCCTTCGCCATCCGGGCTTGCCTGTCCGGCGCCGCTGCCGCCACCGCCCTGCCCGCCGGGTTTGGCGATGCGATCACCGGCAACGAACTCGCGATTTCCCGGATGCACCATGCGTCGGTCGCCGCCGGGCCCGTGGCGTATCACCGGCTCATGGAGGTCGCGGCGCGGTATGGTAATGGACTCTCCTTCTTCCATGTCGGTAATGGAGCGCCGGTTCACCGCCTTGTCGACCGCCTCTCTGACATGCTTGCGGTACCGGTCGAGAAACCGCCGTCGGTTCACCGCGCTCTTGTTCTTGCCGTTCAGCCGCCGGTCTATGACGTAGCTGTTCATAGTGAGATCATCATCCCCGCGTTACTGGTATTTCCGCACCCGCAGGTACCACTCCGACAGCAGCCTGACCTGCTTTTCGGTGTAGCCTCTTGCGGTCATGCGGGCCACGAAGTCCTGATGTTTTTTCTGGTCTTCGCTGGAGCTCTTGGGGTTGAACGAGATCACGGGGAGCAGATCTTCGGTGTTGGAGAACATCTTCTTCTCGATCACCGCACGCAGTTTCTCGTAGCTCTGCCAGTTCGGATTCTCGCCGTTGTTATTGGCGCGCGCCCGCAGCACAAAATTGACAATCTCGTTGCGGAAGTCCTTCGGGTTGCTGATGCCCGCCGGCTTCTCGATCTTTTCCAGCTCCTCGTTCAGTGCCGGGCGATCGAACATTTCCCCGGTCTCCGGATCGCGGAATTCCTGATCCTGAATCCAGAAATCGGCATAGGTGACGTAACGGTCAAAAATATTCTGGCCGTATTCCGAATAGGACTCGAGATAAGCCGTCTGGATTTCCTTGCCGATAAACTCCACGTAATCGGGGGCCAGGTACTCCTTCAGGAAGCCGATGTACCGGTCATGTGTGTCCTGCGGGAACTGTGCCTGCTCGATTTCCCGTTCCAGCACATACAACAAATGCACCGGGTTGGCGGCGACCTCGGTGGCGTCGAAATTGAACACACGCGCCAGGATCTTGAAGGCAAACCGGGTCGACAGGCCGGTCATCCCCTCATCAACCCCGGCGCTGTCCCGGTACTCCTGCATGGACTTGGCTTTCGGATCCGTGTCCTTCAGGCTTTCGCCGTCGTACACCCGCATTTTGCTGTAAATGCTGGAGTTTTCCGGTTCCTTCAGCCTCGAAAGTACACTGAACTGGGCCAGCATCGGCAGGGTATCCGGCGCACAGGGCGCTTCGCGGAGCGATGAGTGGTCGAGCAGTTTCTGGTAGATCTTCACCTCCTCCGATACGCGCAGGCAGTACGGGACCTTGACGATGAAGATCCGGTCCAGAAAGGCTTCGTTGTTGCGGTTGTTCTTGAACGTCAGCCACTCGGACTCATTCGAGTGGGCCATGATGGTGCCGTTGAACGGAATTGCCGACATCCCTTCAGTGGCGTTGTAGTTGCCTTCCTGGGTGGCAGTCAGCAACGGGTGCAGCACTTTCAGCGGCGCCTTGAACATCTCCACGAATTCCATCAGCCCCTGGTTGGCCTTGCACAGGGCGCCCGAGAAGCTGTAGGCGTCGGGGTCGTGCTGCGGAAAATCTTCCAGTTGGCGGATATCCACCTTGCCCACGAGCGATGAAATGTCCTGATTGTTCTCGTCACCCGGCTCCGTCTTGGCGATCGCCACCTGATCTACAATGGATGGATAGAGCTTGACCACTTCAAAGCGGGAAATATCACCCCCGAATTCGTGCAACCGCTTGATGGCCCAGGGCGACATGATGCCGTGAACATAACGCTCGGGAATGCCGTAACGCTCGGCCAGAATGCCCGCGTCTTCTCCCGGGTCAAACAGCCCCAGCGGGCTTTCGAACACCGGCGACCCTTTAATGGCATAGAACGGGATGCTCTGCATCAGGTCCTTCAGACGCTCTGCCAGCGACGATTTACCACCACCGACCGGCCCCAGCAGGTACAGAATCTGCTTTTTCTCCTCCAGCCCCTGGGCCGCATGGCGAAAATAGCTCACCACCTGCTCGATGGGCTCCTCCATGCCGTAGAAATCACTGAACGCGGGGTACCGCTTGATGATCTGGTTGGAGAATATGCGGCTCAGGCGGGCATCTTTGGCGGTATCAACAACCTCGGGCTCACCAATGGCGGCCAGCATCCGCTCAGGGGCGGTGGCATAGGCGAGCGGGTCGTCGCGGCACAGCTCCAGATACTCCTCAAGCGAGTATTCTTCGTGTTTGCGGGATTCGTAGCGCGTTTTGAAGTGACTGAAGATATCCATGCGGGACCTCGGCGTGGAAGACTGCACACTGATGTGCTGGTTGCAACCAGCACTTTAAGTGTAGATCAGCCACTGTCCGGTCACGCACCGGAAATCGAAGATTTACACTGCCCGGCTAGTCAAGCCGTTCGCTGAGAACCGCCTCGAGCGGCCGCGATTGAAGCTGCCGGTAGAGCGCCAGCACGAGGGTCTGAAACGCCTGCGCCGCTGCATCGGGCTGCGGGCCGAAAAAGGCGGGCGTCGCCAGCCAGGCCTCCGGATGCGCCTGAAACCAGTCGCGTTCATCCGCGGTCAGTGCGGGCTCATGCACCGTCAGAGCCGCACCCTGTTCGGTTTTACCCGACAGTTTGAGCAGCCAGCAGGCGAAGGGAAGCGCCAGAAGCTCCGGTACCTCGCCGCGGGAGAGGTGAAACCGGACCACCGGCAGCAGGAACCCCTTGATACGGCTGTAGCCATCTGCCGCCACCCGCTCCACGCTGTCCTTCACCGCCGGGTTACTGAATCGGTACAGAAGTTTGTCGGCATACTGCGCCACGTCGGACGCACTGAACCCGGTCAGTGTCGGTGCCGCAAGGTCCATCATGTACCGACGGGCCAGTTCCGCAATTCCGGGATGGGCCATAAGATCATGTATGTGTTTCAACCCCAGCCGGTAACCTACCTGGGCGGTGGTTACATGAGCGCCGTTTAGAAGGCGGATCTTGAGGTGTTCATAGTCGGCAACACGCTCGGAGAGTTCGACGCCCACTCGCTCCCAGGCAGGTCTGCCCGCAGAAAAATGATCTTCAAGAACCCACTGGGCGAACGGCTCACAAATAACCGGACATTGGTCGCAGATACCATGCTGCCGGGCAACCTGCTCCCTCAGCCCGGCAGGCGCGGCCGGTGTAATCCGGTCCACCATGCTGTTGGGGAAGCTGACCGATGAGAGGACCCATTCCAGCAGGCCGAGATCGTCAGCCGCCGCCAGAAACGCCAGAAACGCGGACCGGAAAACGTCACCATTGCCCGGCACATTATCACACGACATCAGTGTCACCGGGCCGGCCTTTGATTGCCGCCGCCGGTTCAGTGCCTGTCTGAGAACGCCGAAGAGCCCCCTGGGCCGTTCGGGGTTCTTGAGGTCATACTGAACCTGAGGGTGTTCGGCGAGAAATGTTTTGCGTTCGAAGTCATACAGGTAACCGCCCTCGGTCACCGTTGTGCTGATAATCCGGGTTTCCGGCGCTGAAAGGGCACTGAAGGCGCGCTCCGGCTGGTCCCCGGCCGCGATCACCTCATGGATCGATCCAATTGTGGTCAGTGACTCACCGAACTGGTCTGCCTGCGTCAGTGTATACAGGCAGTTCTGGGCACTGAGCGCACTCAGGCCCGGGCCGTCCGATGGCAGCAGCCCAACCCCGACAATGGCCCAGGCGTTGGCCGGATCCAGACGATTGAGGCGTTCCTGATACCAGGCCAGATGCGCACGATGAAAGCCACCGACACCGATATGCACCAGTTGCCGGCTGGGCCGCTGCGTCCGCCCACTGCCGGTCTCAAGGCGGTACTGCTCGGCGAGGGAACGCACGGAGTTGTCTGTCGGGGTCATTTCACCGCTCCGAAGGTCAGACCACGTACCAGTTGTTTCATGCTGAGCCAGCCGAAAATCAGGATTGGCGCCACCGCCAGTGTCGAGGCGGCCGACAGGCGCGCCCAGAACAACCCTTCCGGATTGGAATAGGACGCAATGAATGCAGTCAGCGGTGCCGCATCCGAGGCGGTCAGATTTAATGACCAGAACGCCTCGTTCCAGCTCAGAATCAATGACAGCAGGAAACTCGCTGTGATACCGCCCGTGCTGACCGGCAATACAATGTGCCAGATCTCATTCCGCGTATCGGCGCCGTCCATTCGGCCGGCTTCAAGAATCTCGACCGGTATTTCGCGGAAATAGGTGTAGATCATCCACACCATGATCGGCAGGTTCATCAACGTGAATACAATGATCAGCCCGGTACGGGTGTCGAGCAGCCCGGTATCACGGAACAATAGATAGAGCGGCACCAATACCCCGACCGGTGGCAACATCTTGGTGGAGAGCATCCAGAGCAGCGTGCCCTTGGTGCGTTTAGACGGGAAGAATGCCATGGCGTAGGCCGCCGGAACCGCCAGCAACAGGCCGAGCAATGATGCCCCTACGCTGATCACCACTGAGTTCATGGCAAACAGAAAATAGTTTGACCGCTCAAAAATGGTGAAATAGTTCTCCAGCGACGGAACGAAAAACAGCTTGGGCGGCATCGAGATTGCGTCGAGCTCGCTCTTGAACGAGGTGACCAGCATCCAGAAAATCGGGAAATAAATCAGGAGGCCGATCGCCCAGCATGCGACCGTGGTAATCCAGGTGCGCAGTACTTTTCGAGTGTGCATTTCCATACCGATACTCCCCTACTCCGCCAGTGTCTTTCCGACCACTCTAATCAGCACGATCGCCACGATGTTTGCGAGAATCACTGCAATGATGCCGCCCGCAGAGGCCATGCCCACGTCAAACTGGAGCAGCGCCTGCTGGAATATCAGGT
This sequence comes from Natronospirillum sp., assembly GCA_965602035.1. Taxonomy (GTDB): domain Bacteria; phylum Pseudomonadota; class Gammaproteobacteria; order Pseudomonadales; family Natronospirillaceae; genus Natronospirillum. Next base: position 1,481,301 of record OZ271919.1, read on the forward strand.
AGGCCAGATTGGTGGTCTGTGTGCCCGGCCCACCGCTGGTCGTGATATAGATTTCCGCAAAAATGGTGAGCAGAAATATGGTTTCCATCATGATCACAATGATCAGTGGGCGCTGCAGGTGTGGCACTGTTACGTAACGGAACAGTGCTACAGGCCCCGCCCCTTCAAGCCGTGCGGCCTCCACCTGGTCCTGGTCCAGGCTCTGCAGGGCAGTCATGAGAATCAGTATGGCGAAAGGCATCCAGCGCCAGCTCACAATGATAATGATGGCCAGCATCGGAAATTCGGCGAACCAGTCAATCGGCGATGCGCCGATGAGTTGCGAGAAGTAGGCCGACAAGCCGTTGACCGGATGAAACATCAGGTTTTTCCAGACCAGCGCACTGACGGTCGGCATAATGAAAAACGGGGCAATGACCAGAACACGCACAATGTTGCGACCATAAAACGGCTGGTCGATGATCACTGCAATCAGAGTGCCCAGCCCCACAGTGATAACCAGCACAGCGCCCACCAGGATCAGTGTGTTGGTCAACCCGGCCAGAAAGCTCGGGTCTGTGAAGAAATAGACGTAGTTCTCGAAGCCCGCGAAGCTCTGAGAGCCGGGCATCAGCATGTTGAAGTTCTGGAACGAGTAAAAGATGGTCATGCTCAGTGGCACGATCATCCAGATCAGCAACAGTACCACCGAGGGCACCAGTAGCCAGAAAGCCACCCGATTGGGCCGAGCTCGCACAGTCATGGCAGTCACCCACACAATGTCCTGAAATCGTGGTTGTCAGTGGTGGGCCACCACCCCTTGGCCCACCACTGGCGCGGTGTCAGTGATCAGTCGATATAACCGCCACGACGCATTTCACGTTCCACCACCTGCTGCGAGTTGGAGAGCGCCTGTTCCACGCTCATGTTGCCGGACAGGGCGCCAGACATCTGTTGCCCCACCACGGTGGCAAACGCCTGGAAACGCGGGATGGCCACGAACTGGATGCCATTGTAGGGGGATGGCTCCTGAGTCTGGTCGGTGGGGTCCGCTTTTTCCATCTGCTGCAGCGTCATTTCGGCAAAGGGTGCCGCCTCGAGGTAGTCTTCGTTTTCATAGGTGGATTCACGGGTACCCGGTGGAATAGCCGCTATACCATATTCCTCGGCCACCAGATCGGAGTACTCCTTGGAGGTCGCCCAGGCAATGAAGTCCTGCGCTTCTTCCACGTTCTGGGAACTGACCGGAATCGCCAGTGCCCAGGCCCAGAGCCAGTTGCTGCCTTTCTCGGTTACCTGGCTCGGTGCGGCGGCAAAGTCCACCCGGTCGTGCACCTGACTCTCGCTCTCATCGGTCACAAAAGCGCCGGCTACGGTCGCGTCGACCCACATGGCGCAGTTGCCACTGTTGAACAGAGCCAGCGATTCGTTAAAGCCATTGGAGCTCGCTCCGGGCGGCCCGTAATTACCCAGCAGGTCCACATAGAATGAGATCGCGTTGTTCCATGCCTCAGACTCGAGCTGGGGTTCCCAGTCCATGTCGAACCAACGGCCACCGAAGGCGTTGACCATGGTAGATATCAGGCCCATGTTCTGCCCCCAGCCGGCAAGGCCGCGCAGACAGACGCCATACTGGTCGTTCGACGGGTCGTGGAGCTGACTGGCAAAGTCGTAGATTTCATCCCAGGTCGGCTCTTCCGGCATGGTCAGCCCGGCCTCTTCGAACAGATCCGTGCGGTAAAAGGTCATGGAGCTCTCGCCGTAGAACGGCAGCGCAAACAGGGTGCCGTCATGCGACAGTGAATCGCGGATGGATGGCAGAAGGTCGTCGGCGTCGTAGCTGCGCGGCAGGTCATTCATGGCCACCAGCCAGCCGTTGCTGCCCCAGATCGGCGCCTCGTAACTGCCGATGGTCATAACATCGAACTGGCCGCTGTTGGCCGCAATGTCGGTGGTCAGCCGCTGGCGCAGTACGTTTTCTTCCAGCACCACGAAATCCAGCTCTATGCCCGGATTGGCGGCTTCGTAGTGTGACGACAGATTTTCCATTCGAACCATGTCGCCGTTGTTGACTGTGCCGATGGTGATGGTTGTGGTGTCCTGGCCGATTGCAGGCATGGCCAGGGTGCCGGCAGTGGCCGCCAGTATCAGTTTTCTGAGCCTTGTCATTGTTGTGCTCCTGTTTTGTTCCGGTGAAACATTGATCAGTCTCAACAGCCCTTTGACCTCAGGCTGACGGTATTCTAGCCACAGTGCTACGGGTGCCCGCCAATACGGAAAAATGTCAATTGTGATATTTTTTTGTGATCGGTCTTTTTTGCTCCGCTCCCCGAGGGCACCGTTGACTCTGCTGGCCGGCTGTAAAAAATAGTATTGAAAAAACGGCTATTCGGTATTGGTCTGACCGTTTCTGATGGTCTTTACTGGCATCAACAGAATAACAAGGACAGGTGAGCCACTATGCAGGCAGTCGCAACGGCCCCGGAAATCGAGATCAACGACAACAGCGAAGGCACCCTGCGTTACGTTGAGCACGGCAACCCCAGCGACCTGATTCGCTGGCATGTGCATGACAACTACGAACTCCACCTGACAGTGGCCACGCGGGGAAAGGTGTTCATTGGCGACTACATCGGCCCGTTCGCCCCGGGACAGCTGATTCTGACGGGGCCACGGGTGCCCCACAACTGGATTACCGCCAACCAGGAAGCCGTTGCTTTGCGCGACAAGGTCATACAGTTCAATCCGGACACCGTGGAACAAATTCAGACGCTGGTTCCGGAGACAGAGCATTTCCGGGCCATGCTTGAACGGGCCCGGTTCGGCCTCGAATTCGTCGGCCTGCCGCTGGCACAGACTCAGGCGCGCTTTGATGCCATACGGGATGCCCGGCCGATAGACCGGCTGCTGGAATTTCTCGCCTTCATGCGTGACCTGTCCGACTGGCCCGATTACCGCCTGCTGTCCACGGTGCAGGTGGATTCACAGGCGAGCGAATCCGCGCAGCGGAAGATCAACACGGTGATCGACCATGTGATGGAAAACTATTATCAGCCGATCCGGCTGGGTGACGTGGCGGGGCTTGTTGGTATGTCGGAGACTTACTTTTCGCGCTTCTTTCGACAGGCAACCGGTCATCGGTTCGTGGATCTGGTGAACCAGGTCCGCATAAGCCGGGCGTGCAGCCTGCTCGTTGAGACTGACCGGCAGATTACCTCTATCTGTTACGAGGTCGGGTTTAACAACGTCGCCAATTTCAATCGGCGATTCCAGCGCCTGAAAGGTGTGACACCGCGAGACTATCGCGCGCAGGCCAGCCTGAGATAATGGTCAGGCCGAATTGCGGGTGAGCACACCGATATCGAGCACCGGCGATGCATCCAGGTCGTGCGCATCCATCAACTGGGCCACACGCTGTAGCGACGCCACCATCATGTGCTGCTCCCACTCCGGCAACCGGTCGAACCGTTCCACGAAATTCTGCTGCAGCAGTCTGGGCGCATTGTCCAGCACGTCGCGCCCTTCCGGCGTCAGCCAGAGATTCACCTTCCTTTTGTCCCGGTCATCGCGCTGGCGCACGATATAGCCCCGGTGTTCCAGCCGTTCCACAATATTGGTGACCGTGGCCGGACTCAGGGCTACCTCTTCGGCCACCTTTGACGTGTTGTAGAAACGGCCAGAGCCGATCGCGTGCATGATCAGGATCTGCGCCGAGGTCAGTCCCGAGCGCTTGACCAGTTGTCGGGAATGCACATCGGTTGCCCGGATGATCCGGCGTATTGCCGCGATGACTTCCCGATGTTTGTCTTCATTGACCGAGGCAGGTTGTGCCTGCGCTGCTGGCGTATTCATTTGATCTCTACCCATTTCTGGCTGGTGATATGTTTAAGTCCAACCTTTTCAACTCTACGTATAATAGCCAGCAAATCAGAAAAAGCCAACAAAAGCCGCGTATTGAGGTGTTATGAATCCTGCTCAGGCGACCTGATTCCCGACATGATAATTTGACATCTAACGATTAATCGATAAACTTAGTTTCAATTCTACGCAAATGAGTCAAAGAAGACGCATGACCAGAGACATTCAATTGAAGCACCCGCAGCCCACAGACGGGCCGCATGTTTCAGCCCTGATCGCGGCCTGCCCGCCCCTCGATGAGAATTCCCGCTACTGCAATCTGCTCCAATGCTCGCACTGGAGCGATACCAGCGTAGCAGCGTGGATGGGCGATTCGCTGGTCGGGTTCATGTCCGGCTATATTGTGCCGGGGCAGCCCGACACCTATTTTGTCTGGCAGATTGCCGTGCACAGCGACGCCCGCGGGCAGAACCTGACACAGCGGCTGCTCGATTTCGCGCTCGGCGCCGAGGCCTGTGCAGGCGTGCGTTATCTGCAGACCACGATCACCGAAGAAAACACCGCATCCAAGCGGGTTTTCCAGAAGCTGGCCGAACGACGCGACACGCAGATCCGGTCGGAACCGTTCTTTACCCGTGAAGATCATTTCGCGGGCCAGCACGATACCGAATTTCTTTTCACCATCGGGCCATTCTGAGGCCAGGAGGATAGTATGGGTATTTTCAAAGACGTTGAATCCAATGTTCGGTCTTACTGCCGTGGCATTCCGGCAATATTCAAGTCGGCTCAGGGCAGCACACTGACAGACCAGGAGGGTCGTACTTATCTGGACTTTCTGGCAGGTGCCGGTGCGCTGAACTATGGCCACAATAATCCGGTCATGAAGAAAGCATTGCTTGAGTACATCGAGCAGGATGGCGTGACTCATGGCATGGACTTCCACACCGATGCCAAGGCCGAATTCCTGACGTCGTTCAAGAAGCACATTCTTGATCCGCGTGGTCTGGACCACGTGGTCATGTTCCCCGGGCCGACCGGCACCAACTCGGTGGAAGCAGCGCTCAAACTGGCGCGGAAAGTAACCGGACGCCACACCATTGTATCGTTCACCAACGGTTTCCATGGTGTATCCATGGGCGCACTGGCGGCCACCGGCAACCAGCACCACCGCGGTGGCGCCGGCATGCCGCTGGAAGGTGTATTCCGCCTGCCGTTCGACGGTTATGTGGAGGGCCTCGACAGCCTGAAGCTGTTCGAAAAAATGCTGAACGATCCGAGTTCAGGGCTTGACCACCCGGCGGCGGTGATTTTCGAGGTCGTACAGGGCGAAGGGGGCCTGAACACCGCCTCTGACGACTTCCTGGTGCGTCTGGAATCAATCTGCCGGAAGCACGACATTCTGCTGATTGCGGACGATATACAGGCCGGGGTCGGTCGTACCGGTACCTTTTTCAGCTTTGAACCGAGCGGTATTGATCCGGACATCATTACCCTGTCCAAGTCACTGAGCGGTTACGGCCTGCCCTTCGCGGTAACGCTGTTCCGTCGCGAACTGGACAAGTTCCTGCCCGGTGAGCACAACGGCACCTTCCGCGGTAACAACCACGCCTTCGTTACCGCGAAGGCGGCGCTCGACCATTACTGGAGCGACCTGAGCTTCGCAGAATCCGTGCAGAAGAAAGCGAAGCACGTGCGGGGCCGTCTGGAAGCCATGGCCAAGGGTACGCCGCTGTTTCTGAAAGGGCGCGGCCTGATGTCCGGGCTGGAATGCCCTTCCGGCGAGATTGCCGAAGCCATCACCGGCCGCTGTTTTGAGCTGGGCATGGTGATCGAGACCAGTGGCCCGGAAGACGAGGTCATCAAGTGCCTGGTACCACTGACCACCAGTATGGAAGAGCTCGACCAGGGCCTCGACATTCTGGCTCAGGCCATCGAAGAACATTACGCCAACGCCGGCAAAACCGCAGAAAAAGCCTGAGTCGCGAAGGTGGCAACCGGGGCTCGGGCGCAGTGAGTCCCGGTGTGCTACGCTGGGTCTGAATGGTGGTGACCGGGCATGAGTGAACCCGGTGCTGCCATCCGCCAGTGATCGACCGATCAGGCCGGCCTGCTGCTGCGCGGCGGCGGCCACATGCACTGTGCAGGACATCGCTTGCAGTGCTTCAGGAGGATTAAGACGATGAGTGATACAGCCCAGGAAAGTGAACAACCGGTTGAATATCCGGAACTGAGTGTCGAGAAAATCGGCGGCACGTCGATGAGCGAGTACAACGCCATCCGTGACAATATCGTATTGTACGATCCGAACCACGTGTACGGGCGCGTATTCGTGGTGTCGGCCTACGGCGGCGTTACCAACCTGCTTCTTGAGCACAAGAAGTCCGGCGAACCCGGAGTCTATGAACTGTTCGCCAACGACGATTCAGACTGGGCCTGGGGTGACGCTCTGACGCGGGTGTCGCAGGAACTGTGCGACATCAACACGCGTCTGTTCGAAGACACTCCCCTGCTCCAGCAGGCCAACCAGTTCGTGCGCGAGCGGGTGGAAGGGGTGAGAAACTGCCTGCTCGACCTGCAGCGGCTCTGCAGTTACGGTCACTTTCGCCTCGACGAACACCTGCTTACCGTGCGTGAGCTGCTGGCGTCGCTGGGCGAGGCTCACAGTGCGTACAACATGACACAACTGCTGCAGCTCGAGGGCGTCAATGCCCGCTTTGTTGACATGACCGGCTGGCGCGACGACCGGGAAATGTCGCTTGAAGAGCGCATTGCCGATTCGTTCCAGGATGTCGACACGAAAACCGAGCTGCCCATCGTGACCGGCTATGCGCATTGCACTGAAGGGCTCATGCGCACCTTCGACCGTGGCTACAGTGAAATCACCTTTGCCACGATTGCGTGCCAGCTCAACGCTGATGAGGCCATTATCCACAAGGAATATCACCTCAGCAGCGCAGACCCGAAAGTGGTCGGTGATGATAAGGTGGTGCCAATTGGTCGCACCAATTACGACGTTGCCGACCAGCTCAGCAACCTCGGTATGGAAGCGATTCATCCGAAGGCAGCCAAGGGTATGCGCCAGCGCGATATTCCGCTGCGGGTCAAGAATACATTTGAGCCGGAGCACACTGGTACGCTGATTACGCGCGATTACACCAGCGGCACACCGCGGGTGGAGATCATTGCCGGTAAGCCGCACCTACTCGCCATCCAGATTTTCGACCAGGACATGGTCGGAGATCGTGGCCGGTACGAAGAAAGACTGCAGGACATGATCAAGCGGTTCAAGCTCAAGGTGCTGGGGCGTGACTCCAACGCGAACACGCTGACCGCTTATGTCGACTGCAGTCTCAAGACGGCCAAGAAAGTCGCTGACAACTACCGCGAGCGGATTCCCTCGGCCCACATTACGTCGAAGAAGGTCGCTGTCGTATCCGCCATTGGCAGTGACATGGAAGTCAGTGGCCTGCTGGCCAAGACGGTGCAATCACTGGCGGACAAGAGCATCAACGTTCTGGCCATACACCAGGGTATGAGACAGGTAGACATTCAGATCGTTGTAGACGAAGATAATTATGTGGAAGCCGTGAAAGCATTACACGGCGCTCTTATTGAACCGCATAATCATGAGTACGCCATATGCGCAGCCTGACCAGGCCACGGTCACTGACAACCACGCTACTCACACTGGCCGCCTTCTGGGCGGCCAGTGTCGTTTACGCTGACAGTCACGACAACGGAACTACGGAACCGGCACCGGAGCGATTGCCGGAACAGATCGTTCAGGAGGAAGTCAACTCTCTGGACGAGCCGATGTACAGCCCGTTTGTTGAACGCTATATCCTGGATGAGGTACGCAGTCTCCGGCAGGAACTCGCGCAGACGCAGGTGCGGATCACGGAACAACTGACCGACCGACAGTTGAATACCATGGACCGGGCCATGTCCTACACAACCGATACGGTCACCTACTTTTTCTACCTGATCGCCGCCGCGTCCTCGGTGCTGATCGCCGCCGGCTGGAAATCATTACGGGATATCCGTATGTCTGTGCGCAAACAGGCAAAAGCGGAGATCGGTCAGGTGATTCAGCAATATGAACAGCGTCTCGCTGACCTTGAACAGGATCTGAAGCAGACGGGTGAGCGCATTGAAGTCAATGCCGACGAAATAGAACGCACCAATGAAGTTCATGCCCTCTGGCTGCGCTCCAGCCAGGAAAAAAGCGTACAGACGCGTATATCCATCTACGACCAGATATTGAATCTGCGCCCCCGGGATGCCGAAGCCCTGACTTACAAGGCGGATGCGGTGCTGGAACTGAATGAGCCACAATGGGCGATCAATCTTTGCCACCTGGCCCTGTCACAGGACAAGGAATACGCGCATGCCTATTATCAACTGGCGTGCGGTTACGCCATGATGGACCGCACAGAAGAGGCGCTTCAGGCGTTGCAGCGCGCTGTTTCGCTGAACGAGTCCTACCTCGAAGAGGCGCAGCACGAATCCGTACTGCAGTCGGTGCTGCCGCAACTGCAGACAGGTCCCGCTCAGCCGTGATGGCGCGGAGTTGGCTGCAGCACGGCTGAGAAAAGCTTCACGGCTGAAGCCGTTCAATTTCCCATTTCTGAGCGCCGCGGCGGCGGTACGAAAGCCGATCGTGCAGACGGCTGCGCCGACCCTGCCAGAATTCGAAATACTGCGGAACAACGCGAAACCCACCCCAGCGTGACGGAACCGGCACATCCTCGTCGGCAAAGCGCTCTTCTGACTGCCGGAAGGCGGCTTCCAGTTCTTCCCTGCTGCCTATCCGCTGGCTCTGACGTGAGGTCCAGGCGGCAATCTGGGACGCTTTCGGACGTGAATGGAAATAGGCTTCCACTTCCTCGCGCGTGAGCTCCTCGGTTTCACCGTGAATAATCACCTGTCGCTCGATCTGGTGCCATGGGAAATGCAGCGACACTTTCGGGTTTATCTTGATGTCCCGAGCCTTGCGGCTGTCGAGGTTGGTGTAGAACACGAAGCCGCGTTCATCGAACTCTTTCAGCAGCACCATACGCTGGTAGGGCTGACCGCTGCTGCTGACGGTGGCCAGTACCATGGCGGACACATCAAGGCTGAAGCCAGCGTCGCGGGCCGCTTCAAACCAGTGTCCGAACTGGACGAAGGGCGAGGGATCGAGGTCACTGACATCCAGCGTGCCCTGCGTGTACTCGCGGCGTAATTCAGCCAGATCCATGTGGACTCTCTCCTCTATACCGGTGGACAACGGGAGAACTGCCTGAGGTGTCTCCTACGTAATCAGTTTAACACCGTTTCCAGGGAGCGTGTCGATGCCACTGAAAATTGTTGTGCTCGGTTCGGGCGCCGTTGCCAGTGCCACTGCTGATCGCTATCAGAGCGACGGCCATGAAGTTGTCCAGATCGGTCGTTCACCCACCATCGGAACCTGTATTCGGGTGGCGGACTGGCGGTGGAATACCGTTCAGGAGTCGCTGGATCAACTGGACGGGCTGCCGGATAGACTGATCGTTGCTACCGGGCAGCTGTCAACACGGGACCATACGCCCGAGAAGCGGCTGGAACACCTGTCCGAGGACGGTCTGAATGCCCTGTTCGACGCCAATACGCTGGTGCCTGCAGCGGTTGTACAGTGGCTGAGCGGTCGTATGCGCCGCAGCACGGCATTGAAGCTGGTGGTCCTGACGGCCAAAGTCGGCAGTATCAGCGACAACCGGCTGGGTGGCTGGTACAGCTACCGCATCAGCAAGGCGGCCGCCAATATGCTGGTCTGCAGTACAGCCATTGAATGGCACCGGCGGTTCCCCTCCGCGGCGATCGCTGCCTACCATCCGGGCACCACGGACAGTGCGTTGTCCGCTCCCTTTCAGGCCCGCCTGCCGCCGGGCCAGCTGAAGTCGCCGGAGGAGGCAGCGGGCTGCCTGGTGACAGTACTGGAAAGCCGGATAGCCGCTGACACCAGCGGCCGTTTCTGGCACTGGGATGGCACCGAACTACCGTGGTGATCGTCGGAACAACCTGAGGCCATATACGCAGTAGACAAGCCGCCCCACCGCGCTTAACCTGCATGCGTATCCGCAGACCGCGTGTTAAAATCAGCGACTCCGCGCAAGCGTTTGATCCCCGGCAGCAGGAACCCGACCGTGACACAGACAACCAATATCATTGATGTAACCGAAGCCACGTTCATGAGCGACATCGTTGAGCAGTCGCAGCGTGTTCCTGTACTGGTGGATTTCTGGGCCGACTGGTGCAGTCCGTGCAAAAATCTGATGCCGGTCCTTGAGGAACTGGCAGGACAATACCCGGATCGCTTCGTGCTGGCGCGCGTCAATGCCGACCAGGAACAGGGGCTGACCGCACAGTTCGGTGTCAGGAGCCTCCCGACCGTGGTTCTTATCAAGGATGGCGCCCTGGCCGGTCATTTCATGGGCGCGAAGCCGAAATCCGAAGTGGAAGCATTCCTCGATGAACATCTGGGGCCGGCCGAGGCCGTGAACGATGAACCCGAGGAAGCCGAACCCGACGTACCGGAGGACGATGGCGAGCTGGACCTGCTGGAGGCCAGTTTTCAGGCCGATCCATCGCCCGCCAGCCAGCATGCGCTGGCCATGGGGCTGGGTGAGCGCGGGCAGTTCGAGCGCGCTTTCGAGCTGTTGCTCGATCTGCTGCGCAAAGATCTCGGCTGGAACAACAATCAGGCCCGCCAGGATCTTCAGGCGCTGTTCAAGTCCTGCTCGGATGCGAAGCTGGTGGCACGGTATCAGCGTAAACTGATGACCCTGCTGTACTGACCGGTTCGCGCCGGAGACGCCGCGCCTACCGGGACGCGGCCACAGCCTCCCATTCCAATTTACCACAGTAGCGCCAGACCATTTCACCCTGATCGTTCAGCGCGAACAGGTGAAGCCAGCGATTGTCGAACAGCGCGCGCACTTCGGGGTGCTTTTCCAGTATATCCGTAATGGCCTCTTGTGGAGCCTCAATACAGACAGACAGCCGCAGCGGTTCGTGAACCAGCTCTTCGCCATTGTGAACCGACTGCCAGGGCAGACCGGGTCGCAGCGCACCGCCGTTGCCCTCGGCCACACCCATGCCACCCACAACATTGTGCAGCAGCTTGTTGCCACCACCGAACGCTTCGGGTGCGACCGTCGACCCGTAGTACTGCAGGCTGATCCAGCTGGCCACCACCACCGGTGCGGTCATGATCAGCTCCAGCACGCCGAAACCATCGTCCTTCTGCCAGTCGTAATCGTGGAGAAAAGCCCGACCTGCGAGACTCTTACCCTCTGTACGCGTGCGCGGTGCGGCAATGAATGCCTTGCAACCCGCCAACCCCCACTCGGGCCGGATTTCCGACCAATCCCGGCTGCGCCGGATCACCTGCCGCTCCGTGTCGGCTCCCGGCAGGCGCAGAGCACGCTCGGTACGCGCAACAGACCCGGCCCTTGCCAGATACCGCCGGGCCCGAACCAGATCCTCTTCATGGGATTCGGATGGGTGATCCGCGTCATAAATGGCCACCTCGTCCGTGGTGGTGTCATGCAGCGCTCCTAGAAACAGCGTGTCGTCCGGAATGGTTATCCCCCGCTCGGCAAGCCCCTCTCTGACCGACCGGTCATTGAGCAACTGAGCGAGCAATCGCGCATTGACCTCACCGGAGTAGCCCCCGCAGGCGCCGCAGTGCAAGGCGCTGGCATGAGCGTTATTGGTTACCCGCGCGCCATGCCCGGTCAGCAGAACCAACCGTGCGAAGCCGTCTGTAAGCGACATGGCCCGAAGAATTTTTTCTGCGGTGTCGGTTCTCGCTTCGGCATCCAGAGCCGGCTCGAAACGCGGCACCGGGTCTTTCGGCATGGGGCGCGAGACCATGCCGAGAGAATCACGGAGCAACTTGGTAATGTACATGGGCCCCGTGGCCTCGACGTAGGCGAATGAAGACACGGCCGCGAGTTTAAAGCGATTCCAGGCTCTGACAGCCCGTGCCTTGTAGCGATTCGCAAAATCATCCTCTACATTTTCCGGCCCCGTGGCACTGGTCGATACCCCCGGGTTCAGCAGCACCGGAAGCCGCAGCTCTTCCACGTCCGAGGCGAAGCGCCGATGCGATGTCGGTATGCCAAAGAAGCCGGCAAACCCATGGGTGCTGATGCCCGCGTCAACCTTCTCGAGTGCCCGGCGAAAGACCTCGGAGCGCACATCAATGCAGAAAGCGGCCTGCAGGGTCGGGCGTGTTTCCCGTGCTTCCACAGGCGCGGCTTTTAGCGTTTCAGCCAACTCCCGCTGGACAGCCCGCTCGGCTGCTTCCTGCAAGAGGGCATCAATCACTGTATCCGCATCCGCCTTGACTGGCTCCGCGTGAGCAAGCCGCACAGTCTTCCACTGGCTCTCGATCTGTGACTCATACTGCGCAAAAAGCGCTTCGTCCCACAGCAGTCGAATGGCGAGGAAATCCCTGGCGGTGGTATCCGAACGCCCGTTCAGTTCAGCCTGCCAGAGCCGGTAGCGGGCAGATTGTGCCCAACCGCCAAGGGTCATGAGCAATTGGTGGAAATAGGTATCCAGTGACTCCGGCTGCAGATCAAGACGATCCACAACCCGCGCGATAACATCCTCGGCGGTCTCCGGCGCGTTGGCAACATGCGCTGCAAACCCACGGATTCCGCGAATTTCCGGTGTCAGATCGCGGCTGGCAAATGCCCGCCAGGCTGCGTAGGCACCGGTTCCCTGCGGTGCGGCCCAGAGTGCCTGCCCCCGGTCGAAGTAGGCCGCCGCCCAGGCGCCGAATCGCTCAGCCACGGCACCCGGCCAGTCTATACCCGACGCCTCCGACGCGAGATCAGCAACCGTTGGGAGTCCCTCTTTACCCGATGTTTCCTGCGTTGCGGCCGCTTTCAGCGCGTCCACACTCTCTGGACGGAATTCAGAGGGGGCCGCTGACAGCGCATCAGCAAGATCCTGGTCTTTGATGACGCCGTCAGAAATCTTTCGGTGAAACCAGGCCCGCGGCATGGTCACGGAAATGCCGGCGACCCGAGCCAGACGCGCCCCGGTGGTGGCCAGATCAAGTTGCGTCTGCCCCAGAAACGGATTGACGGCAACACTCGAATCCAGTGGCCAGAGCGGCGGTATACTGGCTACGGCTGTCCGGGCGGCGGCAATAGCGGCCGGGTTCTCAGGGGGTTTGGTCATCGTATTCATGATTGCAAAGGTCCCTTTTTCGTTGCACGAGTGGCCCGGCGAACCGACCACCCGTCAATAAGCCGGTCAAACATGGCATTGACGTACAGGCCGTTGGAAAGATGCACCCGCAAGCCTGCCGCTGCCGGGTGATAGGCCCAGAGCGGAAACATCGCCTGGGCTATGGCCACCAGGCCGAAACTGATCACCACGAGCACGATGAGGGCCCATTCCAGGGATCTCGGTTCGGGCGTTGGCGGCAGCGTCCCCTTGGTCAGCCATTCCGCGCCCGTTTGCAGGGCAAAGTAGGCGACACCGGCGATCACTGAATAGACAGCAGTGCGACGGGTCAGCATGGTAGGTGCAGCATCGGCAAGCCCCTGGGTCAGCAGGTAGGCGACACCCAGTATGAGCACGGCACCCAGAGCAATTGCCTGGGGCGACTTGCCATCGAAACCGAACAATGCGCCGACAATACCGTACAGCAGAAGCGCGACGACAAACGCACGCGCCACCGCGCGGGCGTCCGGAATGGCGATGGGTCCCGGGCGCCGTATCTTCGCGACCTGTTCAACGGCACCGCCGGCGCCCAGGAACGCATGCGCTTTGTAGAGGGAATGCGCAACAATATGCAACAACGCGATGGGGAAAAGGCCAAGACCGCATTGCAGGATCATGAAGCCCATCTGCGCAATGGTTGACCAGGCCAGAGACGTCTTGACCGCCGGCTGCGTCAGCATCGTCAGCCCACCCAGCAGGGCGGTGAACCCACTGATCATGACAAGCACGGCCAGGGTGCCGGGTGAAACCAGCATGACGTCGGCAAAGCGAATCAACAGAAAGCCGCCTGCGTTGATGACACCGGCGTGAAGCATCGCCGACACGGGTGTCGGCGTTTCCATGACTTCTGTCAGCCAGCTGTGGAGCGGGAACTGGGCTGATTTTACCAGTGCCGCCAGGCCAAGCAGCGCCGCTGCCCAGGGCGTTGTGGCCGGAATTCCGCCGGTCTGGATCTTGTCACTGATCGCGGCGATATCCGTGGTTCCGAAGCCGATGAAAAGGAGCAGCCCCGCACCGAGGAGTGCAATATTGCCGATCCACCCGGTAACAGCCTTCTTGCGTGCCGCGCGCTGGGCCGCCGGCCGTTCCGGATAGAACAGAAGCAGCCGGTGCAGAAACACCCCGATGGCAATCCAGGCCCCAATCAGCTGTACCAGGTTACCGGCCTGTACCAGCAACAGCACTGCGACCAGCGTCGCACACATCCAGCCGGTAAAATCTGCCTGCCGGGCCTCGCCTTTCATGTAGGTGGCGGAATAACGAAGAACGATCCAACCCACAAAGGACACCAGGAGCAGCATGACCGCGCTGACAACATCAAGCCGGCCTGACAGGCCGACGCCAAGGAACCCGACCAGTGGGCTGGTCCCCGCCCCCTGCGTGGCAAGGACCACGGCGATCAGGAGTGCAAACACCAGCGCCGCTAACGCCGACAACTCGGCCACTCTGGCAATGAGGCGGGGCTCTTTACCCGGCAGCGCAAACGCGGCAACGACTGCCAGGAGTATCGAGACCGGCGGGAGGTACAGGATCAGGTAGATGAACAAGGCTTGCTCCTTCTGTGCATTGCTCGAATGGCGCCAAGGTATAGCCTATTGAAAGACAAATAAAATGCATTATTTGTGAGAAAACGTTCGTTTTTTCAGAACTCAGTCAATCGGTGTCTTCAGTCGTCGCAGCACAGCATAGTACATGGTGTCAGCGTCCCGTTCGGGAAACCCCACCAGCGCCTGACTGTCGAGCCGGAAATGGGCCTGTGCCGAGAGCCAGTCCAATACCAGTTGTTCGTTTTCTTCGACCAGCCAGCTGCAGGTTGCGTACACCAGCCATCCTCCCGGTCGAACTGCCGCTGACGCGGCCGTAAGCAGCTCGTGCTGGCGCCGCACAAACAGGTCGACCCGGTCAGCGGACAGCCACCAGCGACGATCCGGATTGCGACGCCAGGTCCCCGCTCCAGTACAGGGCGCATCCACCAGCACCCGATCCATTGACCCCGGCGCCACGGCTTGCGGCAGGTTTTCGAGCAAATCCCCCGACTCCGTGCGGATATTGAACCACCCAGCCCGTTGCGCACGTCGCTCCAGTTCGGCGAGGGCCTTCGGCCGTATGTCCGAAGCAATCAGTTCTCCCTTATTATTCATGCGGCTGGCCAGCGCCAGCGACTTGCCGCCGGCCCCCGCGCAGGCATCCCAGATGCGTTCGCCGGGTTGCGCGTCAACAGCACGGCTGATGCACTGGCTGGCCCAGTCCTGGATCTCCACACCACCGAGCTGGAATGCGGCGGTCTGGTAGATGGCGCGCGACCCGGATACGGCAATGGCATCACGGTCTGTTGTCACCGCAAAATGCGCTTCGGAAAACTCTCTTACCACGGCATCTGTCTGCTGGGGTTTCTGGACCCGCAACCAGAGCGGTGGCCGGGTGTTCTGGCCGACCGCAAAACGCTCGAGCTCCGTATCGGACCATTGCATCATACTCTGACGACGCTGCAGCCAGGGCAGCCACCCGGGCATCAGCCCCTGCAGCAACAGCCCGGCTTCCGGGTTATCCTGCCAGTCTTCCCGGCAGCGGCGCCACAGGTCCGTACGTTCGGCCGTATCCGCCAGCTCCCGCGGCGAGTCGCCACCCGCACCGGTCACGCACTTCACCCAGTACCAGAGCGCCGGCGCCGGCATCTGCCTGACACGCTCCCAGAGCGTCGAGCAGGCCAGTGACCCGGACACCAGATCGCTATTGCCTTCCTGATAGAGCTCCTCGAGCGCCTGGCAGGTGGCCAGGTACCGCATGGCGGCAAAGAGCGCGTCGGCGTAGAACAGCCGATCCTGTTTGCCGAACTGTCGCTGCCCGCGCAACTGGCGCACCAGCCACTGGTCCAGCTCCGGCAACGACGGTTCGCCGGCAAGCCGCGCCCACAGTCGGTTCAGGTGGGGATAGCGGTAGCCCTGGAACATCAGTGTCGGTTGCTGTTCTGGCATAGTGCTCCTGTCAGCGCTGGGGCCGGTCTGCCCGGCACTTGACCTGTGCACGGCGCCACGCCATGATGCGCGATTCAGTGCGGATTCAGAGACAGCATGGTAATCACTCAGTGGCATCTCGCCAATGAAAAAAGCGGGCCGGCGCGGCTGATCGCCCTGATCGCCGGTGCCCTGACACCACTGGCCTTTGCGCCCTTTTTCCTGTGGCCGCTGGCCCTGATGATTCCGGCACTGTTCTGGTGGGTTACAGTCGGGCCATCGCCGGCTGAAGCCTTTCGGCGCGGCTGGCTGTTCGGGCTCGGATTCTTCGGCGCCGGGGTCTCCTGGGTATACAGTTCAATGCGCACCGTTGAAACCGGTGTCGTTATCTCCCTGGTGCTGACGCTGTTATTCTGTGCCGCACTCGGTCTGCTCTTCGCTGTGCAGGCGCTGATACCCGCTGCCCTCCACCGCCGACTGGGGCGAGCCCTCCCGCTCTCTGCGGGCCCGGCCATGGCGGTGTTTCTTGCCGCCCTCTGGTCGGCGTTCGAGGGAATTCGCAGCACCCTGTTCACCGGCATGCCCTGGCTGCTCTGGGGAACGGTCATCACGGACACACCCATGGCCGGCTGGCTGCCGCTGATCGGGGTTTACGGCGCCGGCTTGCTGTTATTGTTACTGGCCAGCGGCTTCTGGCTCACCACACAATCCCCGGCCACCGGAGTGCGGACAGCCGGTGTTCTTACGCTAGTACTCGCCGCCGGCTGGCCGCTCGGCACGCTTGAGACCACGCGGGCACAACCGGAACGCGCGCTGCAAGTGGCCGCCTTACAGAGTAACGTACCGCAGCTGGAGAAATGGTCGCAGGGCCGGTTGCGACCCACTCTCGACTGGTACCAGCAGACCACGTCGAGGCTGGCTGATGCGGACCTGATTGTCTGGCCCGAAACGGCAATCACTGCTTTCCCGGAACAGATCCCCGACTACCTGATGGCGCTGGAACAGCAGCTGCTCGCGCGCGGTCAGGGCCTGATAGCAGGCCTGCCGGTACGTGACGCGAATGGCTATTACAATGCCGTCCGCGGCTGGGGCGAGGCGAACGGTGAGTACCGCAAGCGCCACCTGGTTCCGTTCGGAGAATACCTGCCATTGCGCACCTGGCTTGATGGGCTGGTCCGTTTCTTTTCGTTGCCGATGTCCGGGTGGTCCGCCGGCAGTGCACAGCAGCCGCCAATCGTGCTGTCACAGCCGGACGGTGCTGTGCGGCTGGGCGTGCTGATCTGTTATGAAGCGGCTTATCCCCGCCTTGCCCGCGACCAGGCCGACGGTGCCGGTGTTCTGGTGGTCGTCAGTAATGACGCCTGGTTCGGGCGCAGCCTGGCCCCGGCCCAGCATTTACAGATATCGCGCACACGGGCGCTGGAAACAGGCCGGCCCATGATCCGTGCGACACAGAACGGTCTGACCGCGTTGATTGACCATCGCGGTCAGATAGCGGCTCAGGCGGAACCGCACACCGCCACTCTGCTGACCGGCACCCTGGTGCCGCGTGTCGGCAGCACACCCTTTCAGCGCTGGGGTAACTGGCCGGTTGGCGTTATGGTGGCACTCATTCTGGTCGGCGGTATTGCGGCTTCCCGGCGCTGACCGGAGTCGAATTGTACGGCAGCTTCGGGTATCCTAGGCCACCGATTCCGACCGACCCGGACCGCCGGCGTCGGCTCAGCTCCTATTTTTACCGACAAGCGATCACGGCACTATGGACGCACAGTATTCTCCGCATCATGTTGAAGCCGAAGCCCAGCAATACTGGGACCGGCACCAGAGTTTCAAGGCAGTCATGGATCCCGACAAGGAGAAGTTCTACTGCCTCACCATGTTTCCATACCCGAGTGGTCACCTGCACATGGGCCATGTGCGCAACTACACAATCGGCGACGTCATCAGCCGCTATCAGCGGATGCGCGGGCGTAACGTGCTCCAGCCCATGGGTTGGGATGCCTTCGGCCTGCCGGCGGAAAACGCGGCCATTCAGAACAATGCGGTACCGGCCACCTGGACGTACCGCAATATCGATTACATGCGCCAGCAGCTCAAAATGCTGGGTTTCGCCTACGACTGGGACCGGGAGCTGGCCACCTGCAAGCCAGACTACTACCGCTGGGAACAGTGGTTCTTTACCGAACTGCTGAAAAAGGATCTTGCCTACCGGAAAAAGGCGGCGGTCAACTGGTGCCCCACCGACCAGACGGTGCTGGCCAACGAACAGGTACACGATGGCCACTGCTGGCGCTGTGATACGGCAGTGGAACGCCGGGAAATTGACCAGTGGTTCATTCGCACCACAGCCAAGGCCGGCGAGCTGCTGGAGAGCCTGGACCACATGCCGGGCTGGCCGGACGAAGTCAAAGCGATGCAGCGCAACTGGATCGGCCGGTCACAGGGCGTGGAACTGACCTTTGATATCAAGGGCGAACAGGACCGCCTGACGGTCTACACCACCCGCCCGGACACGCTGTATGGCGTCAGCTACATGGCGCTGGCGCCCCAGCACCCGCTGACCCGCCGGGTAGCAGACACCAGCCCGGAGCTGGCGGCTTTCGTTGCGTCCTGTCAGCAGATGACCACCTCGGAGGCCAACATGGCCACGATGGAAAAGCGGGGTATGGACACGGGCCTGACCGCGATTCACCCGCTTACCGGGGAGGAAATTCCGGTCTGGGCGGCGAACTTCGTGCTCATGGAGTATGGGAGCGGTGCCGTGATGTCCGTGCCGGCGCACGACGAACGGGACTGGGAATTCGCTCGTCAGTACGGGCTGCCGATCCGCCCTGTGATCGCCCATCAGGACTCACCGACTGAAGCGCCTGATATCGATCAGGGCGCGTTTTCTGACAAGGGTGTACTGATCAATTCCGATAAATACACCGGCATGACCTCGGACGAGGCGTTCAAGGCCATTGCAGACAACCTGAACGCTCAGGGGCGGGGTGAGGTTACGGTACAGTACCGGCTGCGCGACTGGGGTGTATCCCGTCAGCGCTACTGGGGCGCACCGATCCCGGTGGTCTACGTCGACGGCACGCCGGAAGCGGCCGAAGACATTCCCGTGATCCTGCCCGAGAACGTGACGTTCAGTGGCATACAGTCACCGCTGAATCAGGACGAGTCATTCCGTGCCGCCACCGTCCGCGGCAAGGCCGGTGTCAGGGAAACCGATACCTTTGATACGTTTATGGAGTCGAGCTGGTATTTCGCGCGCTTCGCAACGCCGGACTATCAGGGCGGCATGCTGGAGCCTGAAGAAGCCAATTACTGGCTACCGGTTGACCAGTACGTGGGCGGCATCGAGCACGCCACCATGCACCTGATGTACAGCCGCTTCGTCTATAAGGTCATGCGCGACATGGGTCTGGTCGACTCCGACGAGCCGTTCACCAACCTGCTCTGCCAGGGGATGGTACTCGCGGAGAGCTACTACAAGGTGGTCGACGGCGTCAAAGAGTGGGTGGCACCGAATGACGTAACCGTTGAAACGGACGAAAAAGGCCAGATTGTGCAGGCCCGCCAGAAATCCACCGGCGACACGGTGGTCTATGCCGGCATGAGCAAGATGTCCAAATCCAAGAATAACGGCGTCGACCCCCAGCAGGCGATCGAACAGTACGGTGCGGATACCGTGCGTCTGTTCTCCATGTTCGCCGCACCGCCCGAGCAGACGCTCGAGTGGGTGGAAACCGGCGTGCAGGGCGCACACAAGTTCCTGAACCGGCTCTGGCGCGCCGTGCACCAGTTGCTGGACGCCGGGAACGAACAGGTAGCAGATACCGATATCGGGCAGGACAAGGCGGCTCTGGATCTGCGGCACAAAGCACACAGCACGCTGGCGAAGGTCACCGACGATTTCGATCGGCGCCAGACCTACAACACCGCAGTAGCCGCTGTGATGGAATTGCTGAACGCGGTTTATAAGGCGGACCTGAGTCAACCGGCGCAGCGCGCCGCGGTGCGGGAAGCCCTGGAAATCAGCGTGTTGGTTCTGGCGCCGGTTGTGCCACACATTACGCACCAGCTCTGGTATGCGCTGGGGCACAGCACGCCGGTCATCGACGCACGTTGGCCGACGGTCGATGAATCGGCTCTGGCGCGTGACACGCTCACCTATGCAGTACAGGTGAACGGCAAGGTGCGCGCGCAGATTGAAGTTGCAGCGGATGCTGAACAGGCCGATATCGAAGCGGCGGCGCAGGCAGAGCCCAATGTGCAGAAGTTCACGGCGGGCAAGTCCGTCCGGCGGGTCATCGTGGTACCGAAAAAGCTGGTCAATATCGTCGTCGGCTGACGGGCCGGGAGACTGAGCTGCCTATGGAAGTCGCTCCTGACGCGCTGGCATCGCAACTTCGGCAACGCGGCCTGCCGCCGCTGATCCTCATCAGCGGCCAGGAGCCGTTACGGGTACGCGAAGCCGTGGACTCGGTGCGCCATCTCGCCGTTGAGCAGGGGTGCGGCGAGCGCGAGGTCATGCGAGCCGATGCCGATTTCGAGTGGACGACGCTGCTGCAGACCAGCCAATCGATGTCGCTGTTCAGCGACCGACGACTGCTTGAGCTGCATCTGGAGCGTCGGCCGGACGCCGCCGGGCGCCAGGCACTGCAGGCCTTTGCCGCGCAGGGAGCGGGCGAAGACGTGCTCATGATCGTGGCCCCCCTGTTGGAATGGAAAGACCGCAAAGCCAAATGGTACCAGGCACTCGCCGCTGCCGGCGTCGCGGTGGTGGCGGGCCCGGTGCGCAGCAACGAGCTGCCGGCATGGTTGCGCCAGCGAGCTTCCGGGCAAGGGCTGACGCTTGATGATGAAGCGGCGTCGCTGCTGGCTGAACGTACCGAGGGAAACCTGCTGGCCGCCAGCCAGGAGCTGGAAAAACTGGCATTGCTGTTGCCGCAGGGCACGATTGACGGGCCTTCCCTGCTGGCCGCTGTCGCGGACCAGTCACGCTTCACCGCACTGGATCTGGTCGACAGCCTGCACCGTGGCAAACTGGCACGGGCGCAACACCAATTGAATCATCTGCGCGCAGAAGGGGAAGCGCTGCTGCCGCTTCAGGCACTGCTGATGACCAACATGCGGCAATTGCTGACAGCGCTGGGGAATCGGCGGCAGGGCCAGAGCCCGGAACAGGCCATGCAGAGCGCCGGTCTGTTTCGCCGTCGTCAGGCGGCCGCCGGCCAGGCGCTGAACCGGCTCAACCCACCCCGCTGCCACCAGATACTGGCCCGGCTGCAACATCTGGAGGCGACCATCAAAGGCCGGCCGGACCCGATCGACCCGTGGCTGCAGCTTGGCGAGATTGCAAGACTCTGGTGCTCCGGGACCGGGCGCAGCAGCCGCTGAGTTTCGACTTTCGACTTTCAGGCAGTCTTCAACACCACCGGTATCCGCGCACCGGCTTTGCAGGGCCTGCATTCACGTGTGACGAATCACACTCACATCATCCGCCTGCAACCCCTTTTTGCTCTCCACGACACCAAAGCGCACGCGCTGGCCTTCATGCAGGGTGCGGTGCCCGCGGCCGCGGATCGACCGGAAATGCACAAACACATCATCGGCGTTTTCACGCGTTATAAAGCCGAAGCCTTTGGCACCGTTGAACCATTTCACCACGCCCTCTTCGCGTGTATCCGCCACCGCCTCAAGGGGCAGAAGGTAGATAATCCATTGCACCAGTACGAAGAACAACCAGGCCACAGCGACCAGAGACCAATACCCGGCGGTCGTGGCCGCAACATCTGCCGGGTCTGCCGACAGCCAGCCCGCCACCACCGGGATCAACAGGGCAGCAAAAAGAGCGATGATTCCACGTATAATCAATGTCAGTGCTTTTCTCATGATCGATGCCTCAAACCTTCTTCCTGAATCTGGTGTGATAATGCTGATCGCCGTTCGGGGGAGTCGGTCGTCGGGACAAAGCTGCGCCTGACCCGCAATCCGTGATAATCTGACACGCACCCCGCTGCGGCCGGGGCGCATAATGCCAAAAACCGTCAGTCGAGAGCAAATGCCCCTATGCCCGATTCACCAGAGCATTCAGACCAGGGACTGGAACAACGCATTGAGACACTGGAATTCCGTGTCGCTTTCCAGGACGATCTGCTGGATACACTGAATCGCCAGATAGCGCACCAGGAGGACCTGATCCAGCAGTTAAGCCGCCGGCTGGAACAATTCAGTGACCAGGTCGGACAGTTCGGTGAGGGTCACGCCGACATTGTCGACGACCGCCCTCCTCATTACTGACCGCTGAAGAAAAGAAAACAAGACTATGTATCGTCTACTTAAATCACTGCTCAGACATTGGATCCGCTTCGACGACAAGGCAGAAACCCGTCTGCCGGAGCTGGAAGCCCGATTGCCGGTGATCTATGTGCTGCAATACCACAGCCTGGTTGACAGCATTGCGGCAGATCTGTTCCTGGAAAAACACGGCATGCCGGTGCTCCGGCAGATTTCAGCCAATCGACCGGTGGTGTATCTGCTGTCACGGCGACAGAAAAAGCGCTTTCGGCGTCATCGTGGTCTGGCGCTTGATCAGCTTTGCCGGGAAGTCGCCGCCGACGGGAACACCGATTATCAATTGGTTCCTGTCAGTGTGTTCTGGGGGCGAACACCGAACAAGGAACACTCGCTCTTCAAATTAATGTTCTCAGACCGCTGGTCCATACCCGGCCCCGTTCGGAAGTTCTTTACCCTGCTGTTCAACGGCCGGGCCACCTACGTGGAGGCCAACTCGCCGATCCTTATCGGCCAACTGGCGGAAGAGGATATGCCGCCGGAGCGTCTGGGCAGAAAGGTACATCGGCTGCTGAGGGTGCATTTCAACCGGGTGCGCCAGCGGGTAATCGGGCCGGATCTGTCGCATCGGCGGACGCTGCGGTTGCAGATAATCAATTCACCGGCTGTGCGCGAAGCCATAACGCAGCATGCGCGAACCCGGAAAGTACCGCTGGACAAGGCGAGACAGGAAGCGGACAAGCATCTGCAGGAGATCATGGCCGATATTTCACACCCGACTATTCGGGTACTCGACCGGTTCCTCGCACGGCTCTGGACGCGGATCTACAATGGTGTGGAAATCCGACACCTTGAACCGCTCAAGCGACTCGCCGAACGCGAGTCGATTGTATACGTGCCCTGTCACCGTTCGCACATCGACTACCTGCTGCTGAGTTACAGCCTCTACCATCAGGGCCTCACCATTCCCCATATCGCCGCCGGCAAGAACCTCAACATGCCGGTGGTCGGCCCGTTGCTGCGCCGGGGCGGTGCATTTTTCATGCGGCGCTCGTTTGGCGGCGACAAGCTCTACACGACCGTGTTCACAGAGTATCTGCAGCAGATGTTCAGCCGCGGTATTCCCGTGGAATACTTTGTCGAGGGCGGGCGCTCGCGCACAGGCCGGACGCTGATGCCCAAAGCAGGCATGCTCAGTATGACGGTGCGCGGCCAGTTGCGTGAGCCAGAGCGCACGCTGACACTGGTACCGGTCTATATAGGCTATGAGAAGGTATTTGAGGCCAACAGTTACCTTAAGGAACTGCGTGGCCGCAAAAAACAGAGCGAGTCGCTGTTCGGCCTGCTCAAAACGCTGCGACGGTTGCGCAACTACGGTCGTGTCTACCTGAACTTCGGCGAGCCCATCCGATTGCCCGAACTGGTGTCCGAATATCAGGTTGATACCAGCGATACGCGGCCTTCATCGATTCAGAAGGTGACACAGGCACTGTGTGAGCAGGTAGCGCAGCGTATCAACAGCGCAGCGGCCGTGAACCCGATCAATATCGTGGCGCTGGCCATGCTGAGCAGCCCCCGTTTCGCGCTGAGCCACGACAGCCTGGTACAGCAGACCGAGCTCTACCGGGACCTGCTCAATGAGGTGCCGTACAGCACTTGGCAGACACTGCCGGAAGGAACACCGGCGGACTGGATAGAGTCGGCCGGCCGGCTCGGTGTGCTCAGCTCTTCCGACCAGCCGATGGGCCACATTCATACGTTGAGCGATCACTATGCGGTACTCATGACCTATTACCGCAACAACGTACTGCATCTGTTCGCTCTGCCCTCCCTGGTCTGCTGCGGCCTGTTGGTGCATGGCACCAACAAGAGCCGCGAACGGCTCATGCTGCAGCTGGAACTGGTTTACCCCTACGTGCGCCGCGAGCTGTTTCTCCACTGGTCTCCCGAGGAAATGCAGGCCGCGGCACACCAGTACCTTGATGCACTGGTTCGCCGCGGCCTTATCCGGGAATCGGGGTCGGAACTGAGTGCCCCGGAAGACCCGGTACTGAGAGTACAGTTCATGGCCCTGGCCCGCCTCATGCTGCCAACGCTCGAGCGCTACTATCTGACGCTGTCGATGCTGAATGCGACCGGGCCGGGCGTGCTCAGCATGGGCGAACTCGAATCCCGGGCTCAGGAAGTGGCGCAGATGGTATCCGTGCTGAATGGGTTGAATGCCCCCGAGTTCTTCGACAAGGCGCTGTTCAAGGGCTTCATCCGTACCCTCAGGGAACGCTCGGTCATTGCGCTGGACGAGGGCAAGAGGCTGCGCTTTGACGACCGGATACGGCACAGCATCGAGGCCGCCGAGTCGGTACTGGATCCGGAGCTCGTCCGCAATGTCCGATGGTTGTCCCGGGCTCAGGTGCCGGCCCCGGCAGAGGACTGACCGGGGCAAATCGACTGTGGTAAACTGCGTGTAACACTCCGATACCACGAAAGGGCGATATGAGCAAAGTATCCAGTGGTCAGAAATTCCGCACCGAACAGGGGTTTTCCGCCATCAAGAATGGGCAGAAGCGCCGTTCCTCACCCGTCGAGGAAGGCGTTGCGCCGGGGCGGAAACCGGCCTGGCTACGGGCCCGGATTCCCGGTGGCGAGCGCTTTGAAGCTGTGCGCCGCAATGTGCACGAGCACCGTCTGAGCACCGTCTGTGAGGAATCGCATTGCCCCAATATGGGGGAGTGCTGGAACAACGGCACTGCCACGATCATGGTGATGGGATCCGTCTGTACCCGGGCGTGCCGATTCTGTGCCGTGGATACGGGCAACCCGAATGGCTGGCTCGATGCCGAAGAACCCGCCAACACCGCTGAGTCCGTGGAGCTGATGGGGCTGCGCTACATCGTGCTGACCTCAGTGGACCGGGATGACCTGCCGGACGGCGGTGCCGCGCACTATGCCGCCTGTGTACGGGCCATCAAAACACGTACGCCCGAGGTTGCCGTGGAAGCCCTGACGCCGGATTTTGACGGCCACGAAGAGCACGTGGCTACCGTTGTAAGCTCCGGGCTGGATGTGTTCGCCCAGAACGTTGAAACCGTTGAGCGCCTAACACGGCGCGTTCGGGATCCCAGAGCCGGTTACCGCAAGACACTCGACGTGTTGGCAATGGCCAAAAAACTGCGCCCGGATGTTGTGACAAAAACCAGTCTGATGCTTGGCCTTGGTGAAACCGACGAGGAGATTTACCAGACCTTTGATGACCTGCGGGACATAGGTGTGGATATAGTCACGCTGGGGCAGTACCTGCGCCCGACCATGAACCACCTGCCGGTGGAGCGCTGGGTTACGCCCGAGGAGTTTGAACATTATCGCCAGGTCGGCCTGGACAAGGGCTTTATGGAAGTACCGTCAGGTCCACTGGTTCGGTCGAGTTACCGGGCGGACCGAGTTTTCGAGAAAAACAACCTGGGCCTGGCGGCACCGGCCGCTGTTCCCGGACAGGCTGAGGACGACCCGAACCGGATCGCAGTGCGTATGGTAACCTGATGGCCGATCAGGCGCGGCGGATGCGGACATATCCCAGGCGCCGCGCAAAACCGGCAAGCCACTGCTCACGAACGGTATCGATAGCCACGGTACCCGCTGATGCCTGATCTTTCATTTGCGTGACGGCCAGCCCCTGGTAACCACAGGGGTTGATGCGGCCGAACGGTTCCAGGTCCATAGCCACATTGAGCGCAAGACCGTGGTAGGCACAGCCGCGCTTGATACGCAGCCCCAGCGAGGCGATCTTGGCGTCTTCCACGTACACCCCAGGTGCATCGGGCTTCGGGTAACCATCGATGCCATACAGTGCCAGCAGGTCGACGACCGAGTGTTCGAGGTGGCTGACCAGTTGCCGGACATTGATCCCCAGCCGCTTGATATCGATCAGGGTATAGACAACAAGCTGACCCGGCCCGTGGTAGGTCACCTGGCCACCCCGATCCACCTGGACCACAGGGATATCACCGGGCGCCAACAGATGTTCCGCCTTGCCCGCCTGGCCCTGAGTGAATACCGGTTCGTGTTCCAGGCACCAGAGCTCATCCAACGCATGTGCAGTTCGGGACAGCGTGAATTCCCGCATGGCCTCCAGTGTCGGCTCATAGGCAACCTGGCCCAGGTCCCGTATGACCAGATCCTGTGCTGATTCGCTGGCGAGCCCCGGCAGGGGGGTGCTGAGTTCGGACATGGTCATAGTACCATCCGCACAAATTCCAGCTCGCGCAGGCTTGTATTGAGCGCACTGAGCTGGCCTTCGCCTTCAGCCGTGATATAAATCGTGACCGACAGGAAGCGCCCGGCACGGCTGTCTGCCTGGCGTATGGCGCCTTCATTGTATTGGATACCCAACGCGTCAAGGCGCTCAAGAACCTGAGCCGTGAAATCCTCCGCGGCATCCCCGATGACCTTAATGGGGTAGTCTTCGCACGGAAACTCAATGTCTGTGGGTTTACTACCCTTACTCATTCGGCATCCCCTGGTGTGCTGTTTCACACTGGCTAACTGAACAGTCCGAGGAAGAACTGCTTGACCCAGTCTACCAGCCGTTTGATGAAACCACCCTGCTCCACCGTTTCGAGGGCGATAAGGTCGCGCTGCGCGAGCACTTCATCGCCCAGTTCCACACTGAGTTGACCCAGTACATCGCCACTCTGTACCGGTGCCTGAATATCGCCGTCGAGTTCGATGCGCGTGCGTACTTCTCCGGAATTCTTTGGGACTGTGACATGCAGGTCCCGGGCAATACCGAGGTCGATCATGTCCTGCGCACCGGCCCAGATTCGCTCTTCGTGCAATGTGCTCTCACCGTCATGTAACTGCCTGCTTTCGTAGTACCGGAAGCCGTAGGTGAGCATTTTCTGGGTTTCCTGAATGCGTGCCGACTCGGTCGCAGCACCCATTACCACGGCGATCAGGCGCATGCCACCTTCTACCGCGGATGCCACCAGATTGTAGCCGGCCTCTTCGGTGTATCCCGTCTTTAACCCGTCTACCGAGGGGTTCTGCCACAACAACCGGTTACGGTTGGGCTGAGTAATATCGGAGAAGGTGAACTCGCGTTCGGCGTACCAGGGGTAATACTGCGGGTGGTCCAGTATCACGTGCCGGGCCAATGTCGCCATATCCCGGGCTGAACTGTACAGATTCTCGCTTGGCAGCCCGGTGGCGTTGGTGAAATTGGTATTAGTCAAGCCCATGCGCTCAGCGTACTGATTCATAATCGAGGCAAAATTCTCTTCTGTACCGGCCAGGTGTTCGGCCATGGCGATAGACGCATCATTGCCCGACTGGATCACGATGCCGCGCATCAGGTCTTCGACCCGTACTTCTGTGTCTACCAGCACAAACGTTTTGGAGCCACCGGTGCGCCAGGCCTTTTCACTGATACGCACTTCGTCGTCAAGACTGAGCCGGCCGGCGGCGAGCTCGGATTCCACGACGTAGGCGGTCATCATCTTGGTCAGACTGGCGGGCGGCAGGCGCTGATCGGCATCGCCCTCTATCAGCACTTCACCGCTCATGGCATCCATCAGCAGGTAAGCATCTGCGGCTACCATGGGAGGTGCCGGCACGATCGGCCCCTGGGCCAACGCGGCGGAACTGCCGAGCAAGAATAGCCATGCAACCAGTGTTTGCCTGAATTTCATATTACCACCCTGTGGAGTTCCTGATACTCAACCGTGCTGCGGCCCCGGCGCATGTCCGGACCGCGCGCCATTCTATCTTATGTCGTGATCGACCAACAGCATCGATCAGGGCCGAAGTACGATCGGTTCGTCGTTGCCGCGACGTATCCAGTCATCGCGCAGTGCGCGCACGCGTTTTTCCGTGAGGGGACCGAGACGCACCCGATGCAGATCCGAACTCTGCACTTCCGCCCGTTCACCCAGCTGTGCCCGGACCTGTGCCTGCACCCGCTGTGCGGACTCGTGGTCACTGAAGGCACCGAACTGCAGCCAGTATACCGCCTGCTGCAGGTCGGACTCCGGCGTCAGTGCTTCAATGCGGACCCGTGCCACGCCCTGGGCCGCAAACCCCAACTTGACGGCTGCCGCATAGGACAGGTCGATAATACGCTCGTCATGGAACGGGCCGCGGTCATTGACTCGCACGATAGTGGATCGTCTATTCTCCAGATTCGTCACACGCACGTAGGTCGGCAACGGCAACCGCGTATGCGCCGCCGATAACTGGTACATGTCGTAGGTTTCGCCGTTGGATGTCGTGTGGCCATGAAACTTTTCACCGTACCAGGACGCCAGGCCGGTTTCCCGGTAACCGACTGCGCTATCCATAATCTCGTAACGTTTGCCGAAGAGCGTATAATCATTGTTACCACTGCGGCTCTGTGGTTCATGGACCACCTCGAGATCACCGATGTCACTTTCATCAAGCTGCCGACTCGGGCCCCGGTCGTTCTGCAATGAATAGCGGCCTTCATTCGGATTCTCGTAGCGACTGCCTCCTGGCTCTTCCAGCGCGGAGAAACCACTGCAGCCTGCCAGAACAACCGGCAGACAGAACACGAGTAACGGTCGGCATGATCCGCGGTGCAACATGG
Source organism: Natronospirillum sp. (assembly GCA_965602035.1). Taxonomy (GTDB): domain Bacteria; phylum Pseudomonadota; class Gammaproteobacteria; order Pseudomonadales; family Natronospirillaceae; genus Natronospirillum. Next base: position 1,510,242 of record OZ271919.1, read on the forward strand.
ATCAGAGTTCTCTGCTCAATTGGTAGACCGCCATGGCATAGAGGATGCTGTGATTGTAGCGGGTGATCGCGTAGAAGTTGTGCAGGCCATACCAGTACTCCATGCCGTCCGGTCCTTCGAGCCGAAAGGTGCTGACCGGCTGATTCGCGTCCAGCTCAACCATTGCCGGCTCCCAGCCTGCCTGACGGGTTTCGGCGACTGTCGTGTGCGGGCGGCGTTCGCGATTATCGACTACGCGGTCAAAGTCATTGCCGGTGACCCGGGCGCGCACGGCAACGGGTGCTCCCGGCTCCCAGCGATGAGCGGCAAGGTAGTTGGCAACACTACCGATCGCATCGGGGGTCGAATTCCAGATATCCCGGCGGCCATCGTTATCATGGTCAACGGCGTAGGCCTGAAAGCTGGAGGGCATAAACTGCGGTACGCCCATGGCGCCGGCATAGGAACCGGTTAGCGTTGCCGGGTCGAACTGCTCCTCATGAGCAAGGCGAAGGAACGCCTTCATTTCTCTCAGGAAATAATCGCTGCGCGGGCTGTCACTGAAAGCCGTAGTACCGATAGCGTCCAGTACCCGATGGCCCCCGGTGAGACGGCCATAGCGGGTTTCCACACCAATGATCGCCGCTATGACCCGCCGATCCACGCCGAATTCCTGCTCGGCCCGCGCCAGTGCCTCGGCGTTTTCGGCGACAAACGCCCTGCCCCGTTCAATGCTGAGGTCATTGACAAAGAGCTGTCGGTAGTCGGCCCAGGTGGTGCGTGATTCCGTGGGCGAAGCGATGTTGCTACGGGTAGATTCGAGGTACCGGCCTTCGGCCAGCCAGCTGCGCAGTTGCTCCCGATCAATCCCGTCCGCGGCGAGCTCATCAATTACGCCGGCCGCATCCGGGTGATCCAGGAAACTCGCCTGGGCTGACAGGCCGGCGAGTGCCAGTCCTGTGGCCAGAGCGCTGGAAACCACGAATCGGGGGAACGTTTTAGTTGTCATGAAATCAGGATCCGCCCAGTTGTTTGTGTGTGCCCAGTGACATCAGCACGCCAAAACCAGCCAGCAGGCTTACAATGGACGTACCGCCATAACTGACGAGCGGCAGCGGCACACCGACCACGGGCAGCACGCCGGAGACCATGCCGACGTTAACGATGACATAGACAAAGAACGTCAGCACCAGCGCGCCCGCCAGCATTCGGCTGAAAGTATCTCGCCCCTGCATCGCCACAATCAAGCCGCGGATTGCGATAGCGAGGTAAAGGAACAGTAAGAGCACCATGCCCACAAACCCGAACTCTTCTGCGAGCACAGCGACGATAAAATCGGTGTGGCTCTCCGGCAGAAAATTCAACTGGGACTGGGTTCCATTCAGAAACCCTTTCCCGGACCACCCGCCTGAGCCGATGGCGGTCTGGGATTGAATGATATTCCAGCCGGCACCCAGCGGATCGCTGCTCGGATCAAACAACGTCAGTATCCGCTGCTTCTGATAATCGCGCAGCAACACCACCCAGGCTACCGGGAAGAGAGCGACCAGCAGCGAGGCACCGGCCAGGAGGTACCACCAGCTGAGACCGGCAAGAAACAACACAAACAGACCGCTGGCCGTGATAAGCAGAGCGGTACCGAGGTCCGGCTGCTGTACCACGAGAGCGGCCGGTACCACACAGATGGTGATGCCTATGGCCAGTTGCCACCAGCGTGGCGGGAGCTCGTATCGGGACAGGAACCAGGCAACCATCGCTGGCGTCGCCAGCTTCATGATTTCCGCCGGCTGAAAGCTGAACACACCAAATACTGACAGCCAGCGGGTTGCCCCCATCGCGCCGGTACCGAACAGTATGACCAGCACCAGAAGAAACACGCCGCCGAGATACGCAGGCAAGGCACCGATACGCACCCAGCGCGGGTCAATCTGCGCCATTACCACGAGCGCCACGATACCAATGACCATGCGAATGGCCTGGCGTTGCACATAATCGACGGAACCGGTTGCACTGTAGAGCACAATCAGCCCGCTTCCCATGAGCAGGGTCAGCAGAACCAGCAGCAACGGGTCGAGGTGCAACCAGGCCCAGATCGTCTGGTCTCCCGTTCGCACCCGGGCGGGCCGCACCCGATTGCTGTAACGGTTGATCAGACCGGTCATGGCCAGGGATCCGCACCGCTCTGGGCCAGTGCCGGTTCACGCAGATACACATCAAACAGCCGGCGGGCGATGGGGCCTGCGGCACGGCCTCCGCTCTCGCCGTTTTCCACCAGCACCGCCACGGCTATCTGCGGGTCGTCCTGTGGCGCATAGCCCATGAACCAGGCGTGATCGCGCAGCCGCTCGGCGACTTCATCCGAGTCGTGCTCTTCAAAATTCTCGATGGAAAATACCTGTGCTGTACCGGTTTTACCGGCAATCTTGTAATCAATGCCGACAGAGAGACTGCGTGCCGTGCCCCGGTCTCCATGAACCACACCCAGCATGGCCTCTGACAGTCGGTCCCAGTCCGACGCGCCGGGGCGCTCGATATCAGCCGGGTCGTCGGCCAGTGTTTCAACCAGATTGGCCGGCGTGCTGTCCTTCAGAAAACGCGGTCTTATCCAGTCACCATCCCGCGCCAGCACGGAAGCAGCCACCGCTACCTGCATGGGGGTCACCAGCAGATAACCCTGCCCGACACCGAGATTCACCGTGTCGCCGGCATACCAGGATTGCCCGTGACGCTGGCGTTTCCAGTCACGGCTCGGGTTAATGCCCACCGCCGGATTGTGCAGGTCGGCAACCATATTCCGGCCAAAGCCAAACATAGCCAGCGTGTCGTGAATTGCTTCCAGGCGGGTTTCATAGGCCAGGTGATAGAAGTAGGTATTACTGCTTTCCTCAATCGCCTGTTTCATACCGATCCTGGCGCCCCTGCCTTCCGGCCGTATCCGCCAGGTCCAGTCGTAGTAACGCCGTTCGGAATCATTGGGCAGTTCAAAGTAACCCGGGTCCTCGACCCGATCATCCCAGTTCATGCTGCCGGCTCGAAGACCGGCGATGGCCAGGAAGGGCTTGATCGTTGATGCGGGCGCGTACTGGCCCCGGGCTGCCCGGTTCAGAAAGGGCAGGTCAATATCCGATGCGAGCGCGGCGTACTCGCCTGACGAGAACCCTTCAACGAAGAGGTTCGGGTCAAATGACGGGCGGCTGACCATAGCCAGGATACCGCCTGTTTTCACATCAATGGCTACCGCTGAGCCGCGCTTGCCTTCCAGCGCCTCGAAAGCGGCACGCTGCAGTTCCACATCGAGATGCAGCTGCAGGTCGGTGCCATGTTCCGGAGGATCACGGTCGAGTACCTGCAGAATCTGACCGCGCGCATTGATTTCGACCGTCTGCGACCCCGGGTTGCCGACCAGTTCGTTTTCGTAGAACCGCTCGATACCTGATTTGCCCACGTACTCGGTACCGACATACCGGCTTTCGTCCAGGCGCCGCCGCTCCTGCAGATTGATCCGCCCGACATAGCCCAGTGCGTGGGAAAAGAGGTCTTCATACGGGTAATGGCGCACCAGGTTGGCTTCTACCTCAACGCCCTCGAGGTAGTAGCGATTGGCTGCCAACCGGGCAATCTCCTCTTCGCTGAGACCGTCTTTCAACGGCACGGGCGAAAACGGGCGCCGGGCACGCTGACGCGTGCGATGAAACCGCTCCAGGTCCTCTTCAGTCAGGTCCACCAGAGACTGGAGCTCTTCAAGCGTCGCATCCAGATTGTCAACGCGCTCCAGCACCAGGCTCAGCCGATGATTGGGAAGGTTCTCGGCGAGCAGACGCCCTTCGCGATCGTAGATAAGGCCACGGTTGGGCGGTATGGGTTGCAGTGATATCCGGTTACTGGCGGAGCGGGCCGCGTGTTCTTCATGCGTCATGATCTGCAGGTAATACATACGCGCACCCAGGCCACCGGTGAGCAGCGCCAGCACAACGCCCGTGACGATGGCCCGGCGTGTCACCAGGCTCAGTTCGCGTGAGTAATCTTTGAACCGGTCAATCGACATCTCGGTCTGCGCCCGTCACTTGTGGTAGGGGTGGCCCTGTAGAATGGACCATGCCCGGTAAATCTGTTCAATCAATAGCACACGTACAAGCGGGTGTGGCAGCGTCAGCGGCGACAGCGACCAGGCCTGGGATGCCGACGATACAAAGCCCCGGGTCAGGCCCTCAGGGCCGCCTATGATCACGCTGATATCCTTCCCGGAATGCTGCCACAGGCTTACCTGCTCCGCCAACTGATCCGTACTCCATGACGCCCCGTTTACATCGAGCACCACGGTCAAGTCGCCATTCGGCACAGCGGCAGCCAGCCGATCCGTATCACGACGACGCAACTCGTCTTGCGTTGTGCTCTGAGGTCGCTTGCCCAGCACGAGGGTACGCCAGTCAGGCTTCAGCTCCCGTGGCAGGCGGCGCCCGTAATCGTCGCAGGCCTGCTCTACCCAGGCGGGCATGCGGCCGGCAATACTGTGAACACGAAGCTTCATTGGTAGTAGGGTCAGTGAGTGCGGGAACCGGCGGACGCCGTATCAGGTGAGGCGCCGGACCAGAGCTGCTCGAGATCATAGAACTGGCGGGTCTCCGGCAGCATCATGTGAACGATCACCACACCGTAGTCGAGCAACACCCAGTCGGCACCGGGGCCTCCCTCACGGCCGAGCGGCTCTACCCCCCCGGCTGACAGCGTCTCGTCAACGTGATCGACAAGTGCCTTCAGGTGCCGGTTCGAGGTTCCCGAACCGACCAGCATATAGTCAGTGAAACTGCTTTTGTCGCGCACATCGAGCACGACCAGATCGCGTACTTTGAGCTCTTCGAGCGCTTCGGTAATGCGATCTTTCAACGATTCTGTATTCATGTGCCTCCGGCAGTGTCGTACAGATTCTCTCTCTGAATATAGTCTAACACAGCAGTTGGCAACGCCGCCTGCCAGTTCTGTCTGTTCTGTCGCAAATCGGTGCTGGACCACGGCAGTGCTTCTCCCGGCAGGGTGACAACATGACCTGCCGGCTGCGACAGGAGCTGATGCCGTGATTCGTAGGGAAGTTCGGCGCGCTCCAACAGCGCAACGACACCGGATGACGGCGGTTCACTGAAGCCAGGCCTCGGTAACACCACCAGGTGGGCAAGGTCGAGCAGACGCTCCCAGCGTGACCAGGTGTGGAGACGGGCAAGGGAATCACCGCCCAGGGCAAAGATAAGGGGCTCTGACGCAGAGACGGTGCGGCGCCACTCAGTCAGCGTGTCGAGTGTGTACCGTGGAGATGCTGATGCTACCTCAACCGTATTCACCGAAACATCATCCCAGCGCGCCGCCAGTCGTTCAACCATGGCCACCCGGTGCGATGCAGACGTGCCGGAGGCCGCTTTATGCACCGGCTGAAAACAGGGTAAAAGCTCAATCGGCACTCCGGGAAACGCCGCCCGCAACAGGTCGACAAGACGCTCATGACCGAGATGCGGCGGGTCAAATGTCCCCCCGAAAAGAATACTCGCCATCAGTGACGGATGTGCCCGTCGCCGAACACAATATACTTCTGATTTGTCAGACCGATCAAACCGACCGGCCCGCGCGCATGAAGCTTGTCGGTTGAGATGCCGATCTCCGCGCCCAGCCCGTATTCGGCACCGTCAGCGAACCGTGTGGATGCATTGACGATGACCGAGCTGGAATCGACTTCGGCCAGAAACCGCCGCGCCAGTGAGAAGTTCTCGGTCACGATGGCATCGGTGTGCTGGGATCCGTAGCGCGCGATATGGGCCATCGCTTCATCCGCGCTTGCCACGATTCGAATCGACAGCACCGGTGCCAGATACTCGGTTGCCCAGTCTTCTTCGGTAGCGGCAGTACAGGCAATGACCGAGCGGGTCCGCTCGCAACCGCGCAATTCGACTCCGGTCGCTTCGTAGTCGGCCGCCAGCCCGGGCAGTAGATGGGTCATGGATTCGTGAACCAGCAGCGTCTCCATGGCATTGCAGACACCATAGCGATGCGTTTTGGCATTCACTGCGATGGCGTGTGCTTTGGCCGTATCCGCCGCTTCGTCAATGTACACGTGACAGATACCATCGAGGTGCTTGATGACCGGGACCGTCGCTTCATTGCTGATGCGCTCGATCAGGCTCTTGCCACCCCTCGGCACCAGCACATCAACCCACCGATCGGCACGGATCAGCGCGCCCACCGCCTGCCGGTCGGTCGTACCAATGACCTGAACAGCCTCGCGCGGCAGTCCGGCGGCGGCAAGCCCATCGGCAACACAGGACGCCAGTGCCTGGTTCGAGCGAATGGCTTCCTTGCCGCCACGCAGAATGGCAGCGTTGCCTGACTTCAGACACAGCGCGGTGGCATCGACCGTGACGTTCGGTCGGGATTCATAAATAATGCCAACAACGCCCAGCGGAACGCGCATTTTGCCGACCTGAATCCCGGACGGGCGGTATTCCATCTCAGTGATTTCGCCCACCGGATCCTGCAGCGCCATTACATCACGAATTCCCTGAACCATGCTCCGGACACGCACTTCATCCAGTGTCAGGCGATCCAGCAAAGCGGGGTCCAGACCCGTCTGACGCCCGGCTTCCAGGTCTTCCTGATTGGCGGCCATTATGGCCTCTGACTGCTCTTCCAACTGATCGGCGATGGCCTGCAGTGCCCGGTTTTTCTGCGCCGTGCTCGCAGTGGCAAGCACACGGCCGGCGGCGCGGGCCGCGGCACCCAACCCGTCTATATACTGTTCCGCGGTCATGCCTTCCGGCAGATCGTAGGCCCCGCTAATGCTCTGCGCGCTCAAGTGCCTCTCCCGTCAGCGACTGTCTGTTCCGTTCGTGTAATGTTAACGCATGTCGCGCCACCGACACAGCACCGGGAAAACTGCTTAAACGGTGCTGTGAATTCACTCCGCCAACACCGTTCAAGCATGGTTCAGGCTGTCCAGAAACCGCTCGGCATCGAGCGCGGCCATGCAGCCACTGCCGGCCGATGTGATCGCCTGACGGTAAACATGATCCATGACATCGCCGGCCGCGAATACACCCGGAATGCTGGTCTGGGTCGCGTTGCCCTCAAGGCCGCTCTGGACCCTTATGTAGCCGCCCTGCATGTCCAGCTGGCCTTCGAACAACCGGGTATTCGGCTGATGGCCGATGGCAATGAACACACCCATTACATCCAGCGTGGTAATCTCTCCGGTGCGGACGTGGCGGACGCGAGCGCCATTGACGCCCATTTCATCGCCGGTCACTTCGTCGAGGGTGTGATCCCAGATGATGTCGACGTTGCCGTTCTCCGCTTTGTCCATCAGACGGTCAATCAGTATCTTCTCGGCCCGGAATCGATCGCGGCGGTGAATGACCGTGACCTTGCGGGCGATATTCGACAGGTACAGGGCCTCTTCAACGGCCGTGTTACCACCACCCACCACACAGACATCCTGATTGCGGTAGAAGAATCCGTCGCAGGTAGCACAGGCCGACACCCCTTTGCCCATGTAGGCGGATTCACTGTCCAGGCCCAGATATTTGGCACTGGCGCCCGTGGCAATGATCAGCGCATCACAGGTATAGGCTCCCTGGTCACCGACCAGCCGGAACGGCTTTTCTGTCAGTTCAGCAGTATGGATATGATCGAAGATCACTTCTGTATTGAACCGTTCCGCATGCGCCTTCATGCGCTCCATCAGGTCCGGCCCCTGCAGGCCCTCGACATCGCCCGGCCAGTTGTCAACATCGGTGGTCGTGGTCAACTGGCCGCCCATTTCCATGCCGGTAATGAGTACCGGGTTCAGGTTGGCACGGGCGGCATAGACCGCCGCCGTATAACCGGCCGGCCCGGAGCCGAGGATCAACAGAGGCACGTGACGTGTTTCCGCCATAAATCAGGTACTCCCAGAAATCGATCATCAAAACGGCCGGTATTATCGCATGTGCACTGTCCTGAACACAGCCCCGGCTTCCGGAAAGAGTGTTCAGGCCAGCAGCAATTGCAGGCCACAGGCAGCGGCGATCCACTGCCAGCGCAGCAGCGCCAGTGTACGCCATAATTGGCGAAACGGTCGCTCGATTGTGGCGCGGGAGACCAGTTCGCCGCACCAGTGATACAGGGATGGGAATCGATTGCTGCGCGGTGCCAGCAGCCATTCCGTGAGCTGGCGTTCCTGTCGCCAGATAGTCATGTGCAGGCCGACGAGCTGACCGGTGCGAAGATTGAGCCAGCGCCGGATGGCAGACTGCCGCGGCAACCAGCCGAACCGCAGCCACCACAGCACCAGAATACCCCAGACACCCAGCGCACCGATCCACGGCAGGGGCACAAAGTAGCGGCGAATCACCCGAGCTACCTGTTCCGCCTGCATCGGTGGCTGTTCGGCCTGATCGGGCGCGAGACGGGGGCCGGCAAAGATCAATGGCAGAAGAATGGGCGCGGCAAGCCAGCGGTGCTCTGCCGGTGCCCAGACAACCAGAGCGACCAGCCCGGCGGCCACAGCAGCGGACACAACCGGCATTGCTTGCTGACACTTCGCCAGCGGCAGGGAAATACGGTAGACTGCGCCCATTAACGGCGGCCAGCGAAGCAGAATGCTGATGCACAGCAAGGTCAACGCCACATTCACCGTTTTTTGCTCCAGTCGTACCTGCTCATGAAACTCATACCTGTGCCCTACACCGATCGCCTGCGCGCGCACATTGATGCCACAGTCACCCGGGCATTACAAGAAGACCTCGACGAAGCCGGTGACATTTCCGCCGATCTCCTGCCCGAGGATCTGTCGATAACCATGCGGCTCTATGCCCGCGATGCGGGCATCCTCTGCGGCCAGGCGTGGGCGGAGTCGACATTCCATCACATCGACCGGCAGATCCATATTGACTGGCGGGCCGACGATGGCGACACACTGCGAGCCGATACACTGGTCGCCCGTCTGCAGGGGCCGGCTCGCGCGCTGCTTGCCGGCGACCGGGTGGCGCTGAATTTTCTGCGGACCCTGTCCGGAACGGCGACCTGTGCCCGTCGATTTGCCGATGCGGCGGCACCGCTCGATATAACGGTACTGGATACGCGGAAAACACTGCCCGGGCTGCAACTGGCGCAGAAATACGCGGTCTATGTCGGCGGGTGCGATAACCACCGCGTTGGAGGTTATGACGCCTACGTTCTCAAACGCACGCACATTCAGTTACTGGGTGGCATTGGCCCTGCAATAGAGCGCGCGCGCGCGGCCCAGAGCTCGCAACTGATCCTGGCTGAGGTCACCGGTTATAAGGAGTACCGGGAAGCGCTGAGCGAAGGTGCCGACCGGGTTATTGTGGTCGACTGCCCACCAGACGAGCGGGCCCGGATTCGCGCTGAAGCGTCACCACAGACGCTGGAAGAGGCGTCAGACAAAATGCCGGAGGACCTCTCCGGCGATGATCTTCCCGTTCTTTCGGTCGCGGGTCTGACCCAGCATGTCACGGCATTGCGCTTCGATCTCGTGATCGAAAACTGAGACCACCAGACCGTGCTCAGAACCTGACAGCCTGTGGCTCTGCGCTCGTGTGTCTTGGCAGGCCGACTACCCATTGCCCTGATTCCGCGCCGCCTTCTTCAACGGCGGCGGCTGCCCAGTCGCTGTCCGTGCGCAGGGCGATTTCGCTGCAGGCACCCTCACCGAGCAGCACCGCGTCTGGCTGGGATACCGGCTCACCCAGCGTCAGTTCCGTACTGATCACCCCGGCATAGGTGCGCAGATCCTGCAGACAGGCGCGTTCGGCGGAATCCACCGTGTAATTGCGATACTGCGGAATGGCGATGCTGGTCAACAGACCGATCAGGGCTACCACGATCAATAGCTCTACCAGACTGAACCCGCAGGCAGAGCCGCACTCTGGTGTGCCTGGTCGGACTGCGTTAAGTCGGACTGCGTTCAGTCGGGCTGCGTTGATGGATTCGTCCGCCGAGGCAGTGTATCCGGTCTCAAGAAACATACTCGCACTCTCCCTGTTAACTGTTCCGGCCGGGTCAGACTCCCTGCGCCCGGCCGATCAGTAACATACCCCAGCCCAACCGATTCCCCAAGCGACACAGGCCATTTCTGAACGGGAGGAGAGTGTTCACCCCGGCATCATCGTGGGAGCCTGTCTGCGGATCAGGAGGACAAATCATGCCTATTTCGACCTCGCGCACCGCCATTGAACAGGTTGAACAGACCTTGCTGGATGCCTGTCAGCGCGGGGCATCGGATATCCATCTGGAACCCGGTCGCGGCCAGTGGACACTGCGCCTGCGCGTTGACGGTCTGTTGCATCCGGGCCGCCACATTGGCGTCGACGACGGTACTGCCATGCTGGCTCGCTGGAAGGTCATGGCCAACCTCGACATTACGGAAAAGCGGCGCCCCCAGGACGGCCGGTGCCACTGGGTGTCCGAACGAGCCGCCGGAACAACCCTCGACCTTCGTCTCAGCACGCTGCCTACGCTGCACGGTGAAAAGCTGGTGGTGAGACTTCTCACCGGCCGCTCTGACGCCCCGGTTCTCGACCGTCTGGGGATGCCGGATGCCCAGCTACAGCAATTTCGCCGGGCGCTTTTGCAGCCACAGGGCCTGATTCTGGTCACCGGCCCCACGGGTGCCGGAAAAACATCGTCCCTGTATGCGGCGTTGCAGGAACGCAACACACCCTCCGTCAATCTATCCACGGTCGAGGATCCAGTGGAAATTGCATTGGCCGGAGTTAACCAGGTACCGGTTCGTCCCGAACTGGGCCTCGACTTTGCCGCGACCCTGCGGGCACTGCTGCGTCAGGATCCGGACATCATCATGGTCGGGGAAATACGGGACCGGGAGACGGCAACCATGGCATTGCGGGCGGCGCAGACCGGCCATCTCGTCCTCTCGACCCTGCACACCAACTCGGCGCTCGAGGCACTGAACCGGCTGGAACGGCTGGGTGCAGGCCGAGCCGATGTTCTGGAAAGTCTGCTGCTGGTGATGGCGCAACGGCTGGTCCGTCGTATCTGTCGCTGCTGCCGCGGTGCTGAAGTCGGCGAATCGCCTGCCCGGTATCCGAGGCACGATGCCGGGTCGCTGACCTCCGTCAGCAGTTGTCCTGAGTGCCACAATGGCTATCGTGGTCGTACCGGCCTGTATGAAGTGGCGCTCGGCCCCACACTCACTGGCCAGTGGCCGTCAGACGCAACGCTGGCGACCACGCACAGCCTGTGGGACGCCGGTCGCAAGCTGGTCGCAGACCGTGTTACCACCCAGGCTGAACTCGACCGGGTGCTGGGGCAGAGAGGCTGAGGTGGATGCCCGGGAACTTGAGGCCTTTTTCTCCGAGGCCCGTCAACCACCTCGACCCGACGCAACCGCACGTCGACTGCACCGGCTGACGCTATCTACCCGGCAGCAGTGCCGCCTGTTCAGCCGGACGGGTAGCCTGCTCAGCGCTGGGCTGTCCCTCGTTGAAGCGTTGGAGCTGCAGTATGGTGATTGCCGCCATCGTGCCGAAGCGCAGTTGCTGACTCACTGTCTGCAATCAGTCTCCTCCGGCCATCCCCTTTCCGACGCGTTGGGCCAGTGTCCGACGGCAGTCAGTGCCCATCATGTCGACGCGGTGCGTGCCGGAGAAATGAGCGGTCAGGTGGCGTCGGTACTCACCCGGCTCGGCCTCCAGCTGGATCATTATTATCGATCGCAGCAACAGGTCCGACGTACCATCCGCTACCCGGTGGGCGTACTCATCTTTGCAATGGGCGTCACAGTCGCCATGCTCTGGTATGTAGTGCCGGTATTCGAACAGCTGTTCGCGCAGCAGAAGGCATCACTGCCTGTGCCGACTCAGACCCTGCTGGTGCTCGCCGCTCATCTGCGCGACGGCGGACCCGCACTGGGTATTGGTATGGCCCTGACTCCCCTCGCATGGCGATGGGCGATGCGTCGACAGGCAGGGCGTAACGCCTGTCGCCGATGTGCCACATGGCTCCTGCCCGGGCTTGGCACGATACTGAACCGGACAGCTCTGGCCCGCGCCCTTCGACTGCTCAGCCTGATGCTGAATGCCGGCATTCCGATTGCAGACGCTCTGGGAGTCGCGGCCGATGCGACGGACCAACCGCGACTGGCCGGAAGCCTGAAATCGACACGTACACAGCTTATCGCGGGTCGATCGCTGCATCTGGCGCTGGCGGAACAATCGGTCTGGCCACCGTTCGTGCATCAACTCATTCGTACAGGAGAGGCAAGTGGTCAGCTTGATACCATGCTCGACCGGGCTGCCGAGCTTCTGGAACAGTCGGTGGAACAGCGCTCCGGCCGGCTCCTTGCCTTGCTTGAGCCCATGATCATGGCCATACTCGCTGTGCTGGTCGGGGGCCTGCTGCTGGCACTGTACCTGCCCGTTTTTTCTATGGGAGCTGCTTTTTGACACCCGAAATCACTGTGCTACTGACCCGGGAACCTGTACTTGCGTCCGCATTGGCCGGGATACTCGGCCTTCTAGTCGGCAGCTTTCTGAATGTTGTCATTTACCGGCTTCCGCTGATGATCGCACAGGATCGGCAGGCGTCGACACACCACACAGACCCGCAGTCAGATTTCAACCTCTCCTGGCCCGGATCGCACTGCCCGTCATGCGGCACCCCGGTCAGAGCGCTCGATAATATACCTCTGGTCAGCTACCTGTTGCTGCGCGGGCGATGCCGGCATTGCCAGCAGAGCATCCACTGGCAGTACCCGGTAGTTGAGGTGGTAACCGCTCTGATGAGCGCATTTGCCGTTACCGCATTGCCGGACTTTCACCCCGTCTGGCTGTTATTCATCTGGCTGGTGATCCCGCTCACCGTGATCGACCTTCGCCATCAACTCCTGCCTGATCAACTGACGCTGACACTGCTCTGGGTCGGCCTGTGTGCCGCCGCGCTGGGCTGGCTGCCGGTGAGCGCAGCGGATTCAATAGGCGGTGCGATTATCGGTTACGGTTGCCTCTGGTTGCTGTATCAGCTCCATCGCCGCCTTCGCGGGCGTGACGGCATGGGGTACGGAGATTTCAAGCTACTCGCCGCTCTCGGTGCCTGGCTCGGTCCACTGGCCCTGGCGCCACTGGTATTTCTGGGGGCGCTTACCGGCCTGCTGGCAGCGGCCGGACTGCGCGTGACGACGGGCCGGATGCCCGAGGCATTGCCGTTCGGGCCATTTCTGATAGCCGGCGGTATCATCGTGGTTGTCGCGGGCGATCTGCTCTGGTTACTGTATCTGGGTTGGGTAACCGGAGGCTGACGGTGATGGCTGAAAACCGTGCAGAATCAGTGAGGGGAATGCCAGAATGATTGTCGGTCTTACGGGTGGTATCGGCTCCGGAAAGTCGGAGGTAAGCCGACTTCTGGCAGAGCAGTGGTCGGTTCCGGTCATTGACGCCGATCGGGTTGCCCGGGAGGTCGTGGCTCCGGGTATGCCGGCCGCGCGGGCCATCGCCGAGCGGTATCCGGAAGCCCTGCTTCCCGATGGTTCGCTGGACAGGAGCTGGCTGCGCCACAATGTGCTCCCGGATGACCGGGAGCGACGCTGGCTGGAGAGCATTACCCACCCGGCAGTACGCGAGCGCATCATCGGCTGGCTACAGGCAGAAGAATCCCGGCACCGTTACGTTGTATTGGAGTCGCCACTGTTACTGGAAAGCGGCCAGGCGGAGCTATGTGACCTGGTTGTGGTCGTGGATGCGATGGAAGGCCAGCAGATGGACCGGGTATCCCGGCGTGATCTCCAGACACCTGAACAGACACGGGCCATAATGGACAAACAGTGGAGTCGGGAGAAGCGGTTGCAGGGGGCCGATATTGTGTTGGACAATACGGGCGCCCACGCTGACCTGCCCGATCAGGTAGCCTTACTGCACGAGACGTTGAGCAGACAGGCCGACAGCGAGAGGTGAGTGACAGGCGATGGTGGAGCGCCCGGCCCGGCACTCCCGGTAACAGCAGGCGACAATGACAAAAGGTATTATGTCTCAGAATCTTGAAGTGAACTGCCCCACATGCGGTATATCGGTTCTCTGGAATGAGGAATCACCGCATCGGCCGTTCTGCTGCCACCGCTGTCGCATGCTGGATCTCGGCGACTGGGTAACCGAGGGGCACAGGATCCCGGGTGAGCCGGCGGATGGCATGATCCTGCCTGATGAAGCGCCCGGCAACGGAAACCCTTTCGACAGCTGAAGTCGGTCGCGCGTGCGCCCGCTGCTGGAATCCGGTCAGCTGACGTGCACAGGGTCGTTCAGCAAGGCCCGGATGATCGCCTTGTTGGCCTCCGGCATTTTCAGCGCGTGCAGTCGGTGCACGGATACCCAGTCGATGGCCTGTCCCTCACGACCGTAGCCTGATTGCTCCGTTACAGCGACGCGCACGAATTCAAGCCGCACCTGTTTGTCCGGATAATCATGCTCCACCACCTGCCAGGGTTCCAGGTCGTCCGGTAGCTCCGGAGACAGCCCCAGCTCTTCCAGCAGCTCGCGACGCAGCGCATCTGCCAGCGTCTCACCCGCTTCCACCTTGCCTCCGGGGAACTCCCAGTAACCGGCGAGGTGCTGCCCTGGGCGGCGCTGCGCCACCAGGACCTGATCTGTGTGCTGAACAATGCCGACTGCCACTCGAATGCGTTTCATGTCCGATAATCGGCATTGATGGAGACATAATCGTGGCTAAGGTCCGTGGTCCAGACCGTCTCTGTGACCGTGCCCCGGCCGAGACCCACGGTCACGGTCAGTTCCTCACGGGCAAAAACAGCCGCACCCCGCTCTTCGGTATAGGCGGGGTGGCGCTGCCCACCGGCAACGACGGGCACATCATCCACCGCGAGTGTCACGCGGTTGACGTCCAGGTCATCCAGCGGTGCCCGCCCCACCGCGGCCAGTAAGCGACCCCAGTTGGCATCGCCTGCGGCCAACGCCGTTTTCACCAGGGGTGAGTGGGCAATTGTATAGGCAACAGCCAGAGCTTCCCTGACCGAGGTTGCCTCCGTCACTCGTACCGCCATGACGCGCGTCACGCCCTCACCGTCCCGGATTATCTGCTGAGCCAGTTCGTGCATGACCGCCTCGATGGCAGAGGCGAAGTCGCTCCAGCCGGCAGTTTCCGGCGACAGAGAAACGCCTGACTGGCCGGTTGCCGCCAGCACGCAAGCGTCATTGGTTGACGTGTCGCCATCCACGGAAATACGGTTGAAGGTCTTTTCGGTCGCTGTCTGAAGCAGTGTCTGCAGGTCAGCGCTGCTCACTGCCGCATCCGTGCAGACGAATCCGAGCATGGTCGCCATGTTCGGGCAGATCATCCCGGAGCCTTTGCTCATGCCGGTAATCGTTACCGTTGAGCCGCCTATGTCGACCGTAACCGAATGCCCTTTGGCACGGGTGTCGGTGGTGAGTATTGACCGGGCAGCCGTATACCAATCGGCATCACCGAGCGATGCGGCCAGAGAGGGAATGGCGCGCTGCATGCGGTCGACAGGAAGGTACTCACCGATTACGCCTGTCGAGAAGGGAATGATGGAACTGGCCCGCAGATTCAGCGCTTCTCCGGTGGCCTCACAGCAGGCCCGCGCATCGTTCAACCCCTGCTCTCCGGTGCCGGCATTGGCATTGCCGGTATTGATCAGCAACGCCACCGGCTCCCGACGATCAGACCGGGCATAACGCGCGACATGATCACGGGCTATATGCACCGGGGCGGCACAGAACCGGTTGCGCGTGAACACGGCTGCCAGCTCAGAGCCCGCCGCCAGTTCCACCAACACAAGGTCCTGTTTGCCGGGTGTTTTTATGCCGGCGGACGCGACCCCGAGGCGTACACCCCGAACCGGTCGCAACTCTGTCGTGATTCCCGATCCAACGGCCATTACGGGCTCCTCCGCTCAGCTCAGCCGCCCATGACAATGCTTGTATTTCTTGCCCGAGCCACAGGGGCAGGGCTCATTACGCCCGACTTTCGGGACGGCTTCCGCGCCCGGAGCGGCGCCGGCACTGCTCGCCGCCGAGCGTGCCTCCGCCTGCCGCTGCTGCAATTCCCTGAGTGCCCTTTCCTGCTCGGCCCGCTTGCGTTCCATTTCGGCCACTTCCTCGCGGCTGCGAACCTGCACGTGAGAGAGTACCCGGATGGTCTCACGCTTGACGCTTTCCAGCATTTCCTGGAACAGCATAAACGCTTCTTTCTTGTACTCCTGCTTCGGGTTTTTCTGCGCATAACCACGCAGGTGGATACCCTGGCGGAGCTGATCCATCTGATGCAGATGTTCCTTCCAGTGCTGGTCCAGTACCTGCAGCATGACCTGTTTTTCAAACTGCCTTATAGCCTGGGCACCGGCCTGCTCCTCTTTTGCTGCGTACTCCTGCTCCAGAGCCTCCATAATGCGATCGCGCAGACCCTGTTCAGCAAGGTGGTCATCTTCATCCAGCCATTGTTGCAACGGCAACTGGACAGAGAATGCCTGCCTCAGGTGTTCGGTCAGCCCCTTGATATCCCACTGTTCATGCAGGCTGCCCGGCGGAATATAGTCGTCGATGGCTTCATGAACGACATCCGCCCGAATCGTCTGAATCATCTCGGAGAGGTCATCAGCCGCCATCAATTCGTCGCGCTGCGAATACACGACGCTACGCTGATCATTGGCGACGTTATCGTATTCGAGCAACTGCTTACGAATGTCGAAATTGCGGTTTTCTACCTTGCGCTGGGCCTTTTCGATGGCATTGGACACCATTCTGGCTTCCAGTGCCTCACCGTCCTTCATGCCCAGACCCTGCATCATGGACTTCATGCGATCCGACATGAATATCCGCATGAACGGGTCTTCGAGCGACAGGTAGAAACGGGATGAGCCGGGGTCACCCTGACGGCCCGCACGCCCACGCAGCTGGTTGTCGATACGGCGGGACTCGTGACGTTCTGTGCCGATTATGTGAAGCCCCCCGGCTTCCACCACCTGGCGGTTGCGGGCTTCCCACTCTGACCTGATACGCTGCACCGTTGCTTCGTCGGGGTTATCCAGTGCCTTGACCTCTGCCTCCCAGTTACCGCCGAGTACAATATCGGTGCCCCGCCCCGCCATGTTCGTGGCTATGGTGATCGCTCCGGGTCGACCCGCGTCGGCAATGATCTGTGCTTCATTGGCATGGTTCTTGGCATTCAGCACGTTGTGCGGCAGTTTTTCCTGCTTGAGTGCCTCCGCTATACGTTCCGAGGCTTCAACCGAAGCGGTGCCCACGAGCACCGGGCGACCGGCGCTCACGGACTCGCGGATATCACCGATAACAGCACGAAACTTCTCGTCCTCGGTCATATAAACGAGGTCGTTGTTGTCGGTCCGTGCAATCGGTTTGTTGGTGGGAATCACGACCACATCGAGGCCATAAATCTGGCGCAGCTCGAATGCTTCCGTATCGGCCGTACCGGTCATGCCGGCCAGTTTGTCATAGAGACGGAAGTAGTTCTGAAACGTGGTAGAGGCCAGCGTCTGGTTCTCGCGCTGCACCGGCAGCCCCTCTTTCGCCTCAATCGCCTGGTGCAGGCCATCGCCCCAGCGCCGCCCGGGCATTGTGCGTCCGGTATGTTCGTCGACAATCACCACCTGGTTATCCTGGACAATGTAATCGACATTGCGATGAAACAGATGGTGGGCGCGCAGTGCCGCATGGGCGTGGTGTAACAGGCCCAGGTTGGTCGGTGCGTAGAGCGATTCGCCTTCCGGCAGCAAACCGGCCTGGTTCAGCAGGTGTTCGAGCCGCTCGTGGCCCTGTTCTGTCAGTTCAACCAGGCGGTCCTTTTCATCGACCGTGAAATCACCGCTCTCCTCGGATTCCTCCTCGGCGACAGCCGTCTGCTGACGCAGGTTGGGGACCAGCCTGTTCAGTGTCTCATAAAGCTTCGAGCTGTCACCGGCAGGCCCGGAAATAACCAGCGGTGTACGCGCCTCATCGATCAGGATTGAGTCCACCTCATCGACAATGGCGAAGACCTGGCCACGCTGGTACTTGTCTTCCAGGCGGAACGCCATGTTGTCGCGAAGATAGTCAAACCCGAACTCATTGTTCGTACCGTAGGTCACGTCAGCCTGATAGGCTGCCCGCTTTTCTTCCGGGGGCTGCTGGCTGCGCACCACACCCACGGTCAGACCGAGAAATTCATACAGTGGCTGCATCCAGGCCGCATCGCGGGCAGCCAGATAGTCATTCACTGTGACAATATGTGTGCCTTCGCCCGGCAGTGCGTTGAGGTAGACGGGAAGTGTGGCAACCAGGGTCTTGCCCTCACCTGTCTTCATCTCTGCCACTTTACCCTGGTGGAGAACGATGCCGCCGATCATCTGCACATCGAAATGCCGCATACCGAGCACGCGCTGACTGGCTTCGCGCACTACAGCAAAGGCTTCCGGCAACAGACTGTCCAGGCTTTCCCCGTTAGCGAGCCGTTCGCGGAACTTCGGCGTGAACGCCTTCAGCTCCTCATCCGAGAGTGCACCGAGGTTTTCCTCAAGCGCATTGATGCGGGCTACCTGCTTTCGTAATTGTTTGATTTCACGTTCGTTCTTGGTACCAACAATTGCTTTGGCCAGCTGTGTAAACATGGATGACTACTATGCCTGAAAAATCGAATGCGCCGTACTATATCAGATTCACAGGCCGGGTGAGTAACCTGCAGCCAGCGAAGAATCATCGTGAGAACTCTGAGAATAGAGGAAGCGCTTGTAAACGTCGCGAGCGCAGACCTGGCAAGGCGAAATTCAGGGAGCGCGCGGAGTTTACAAACAGTAAATCAGCAGGGCGAGCTGGATTTTAACGCAGCCAGGTCAAGCGCAGCAGTTTACACGCGTTTCCTACTGGCGGCGGGTAATAAAGTCAATCGGATCAAGCGTCCGCCCGTTCCGATGCACCTCAAAATGAACATGTGGCCCGGTTGAGCGACCGGAACTGCCCAGAGCAGCAATAGGCTGCCCCTTTTCGACGACCTCACCGGCCGTAACCAGAAGGTCCTGGTTGTGGGCGTAGAGTGTCTTGTAGCCATCGCCGTGGTTTATTTCCACAACGTTGCCGAAGCCGCCATTAACGCCGGCGAATTCAACCACTCCGGCTGCCACGGCAATCACTTCCGCACCTATACGCCCGGCAAAATCTAGCCCGCCATGCCAGCTACGGGAGCCGGTGAACGGATCGGTGCGGTAGCCGTAACGGGAGCTCATCCAGGTTCCACTGCCAACCGGACGACCGGCAATAAAGGTTTCACTGTCAAGTTGCCGGTTCTGCAACAGGTCCTGCATGACCGTGAGCTGCTGCCGACGCGAGATCAACTGATCTTCCAGAGCGTCCAACTGAGCCGAGAACCGTGCAGCGCCTGTTGCGGGAGACTCGTCGGCCTGTACGCCGAGCTCCGGCCCGCCCATACCGGGCGACCGCGTGAAATCAAACTCCTCGGCGTCGAGATCGGCCACGTCAACCAACCGCTCTCCGAGTGCGTCGAGCCGGCTGGAACGCGCCTGCAGTTCGGCCAGCCGAACTGTCAGCGCAGCCAGCTCCTCGCTGGTGTCCTGCTCAACCTGTCGCAGTCGCTCATCCTGCGCGGCGAGTTCTGACTCCCAGCGGGCCACAGCGCGATCATCCACGGGCGAGGCATTTGGCGCCTGGCCCAGGTAGTAACCGCCACCGAACGCCATGCCGGCGAAAACAATTGAGACGTAGGGAACGAGCTGACCGAACCAGCGGGGCAGATGTATCGATTTTCCGTGCTTTCTGGTAACCAGAATAATCTGCATGCCCCGGGCTCCGAATGAGTGATCAGGCCAGCGCCGGTCTGTAGGATATCGGCGCCGTCTCCGGTGAATCGAACGTCATATACTCCCACGCTTCCGGCCGGCAGAGCAATTCTCTCAGCAGTAGGTTGTTCAGGTTGTGGCCGGATTTTTCCGCCACATAATGGCCTATGAGACTGTACCCGAGCAGGTACAGGTCACCGACGGCGTCGAGTATCTTGTGCTTCACGAACTCATCATCGTAACGCAGCCCGTCGTCATTGAGAATACGGTACTCGTCCATGGCGATGGCGTTATTGAAATTCGCGCCCAGTGCCAGGTTGTTTGCGCGCAGATACTCAAAATCGCGCAGAAAGCCGAATGTGCGGGCCCGGCTGATCTCCTTGACGAAGGTCGACGAGGAGAAATCAAGGCTCGCAAACTGCTTGTCCGGTGCAAAGGCAGGATGGTCAAAATCGATCCGGAAACTGAGTTTAAAGCCGTCGTAGGGCTCAAACCGCGCCAGCCGGTCACCATCACGGACTTCAATGGGTCGGAGTATCCGGATGTATTTTTTCGGAGCTTCCTGCTCGGCGATACCTGCTGACTGCAGGAGGAACACAAAGGGCCCGGCACTGCCATCCATAATGGGCACTTCGGCGGCGCTGACTTCCACGACCGCATTGTCCACACCCAGACCGGCAAAGGCCGACAGCAGGTGCTCAACAGTATCCACCCTGACGTCTCCCTCCATCAGCGTGGTCGAGAGCGTGGTTTCGCCTACATTCATGGCAAACGCGTGAATATCCACCACTGGCTCAAGATCCGTGCGCCGGAACACAATGCCTGTGTTTTCCGACGCCGGACGGATGGTCAGGTATACTTTTTCCCCGGAGTGTAACCCGACACCGGTCGCCTTGATGGCGTTTTTCAGGGTGCGTTGCTTCACCATTGCTGTCAGCGTTCCTGCCTGTTTCGTCTATGAAAGGTAACCGCAGATAATACCAAATGCGATCGTGGCTGATAAGTCATATTTTATCAGTCCGCCTGGCGTCGCAGAAAAGCCGGCACATCCAACAGGTCATCCATGCTGTCTCTGGAGTTGCTGTCACCTGCCTGTCTGGAGGCCTCAGCGCTCCGGCGACGCATCACTGTCGGCGTATCCATCGTCCGGTAGTTCGGCTCTGCAGTCTTACGGGTATTGTCTACTGCAATGGTCGGTTTGTCTTCACGTTCACCGATACCAGTGGCCACAACTGTGACGCGGATCTCATCGCTCAGTTCCGGATCAATGGCCGTGCCAATTACGATAGTGGCGTCGTCGGCCGCAAAATCCTCAATGATATCGCCGACTGCCTGATACTCGCGCAGCCCCAGATTGACGCCCGCAGTGATATTGACCAGCACGCCACGCGCACCACGAAGATCCACGTCTTCCAGCAGGGGTGACTTGATGGCTTCCTCGGCAGCCTTCACCGCCCGGTTCTCGCCTTTGGCAACACCGGCACCCATCATGGCCATACCCATCTCGGACATAACGGTACGAACGTCGGCGAAGTCCACATTGATCTTGCCCTGACGGACGATCAGGTCTGAAACACCCTGAACCGCATTGAGCAGAACATTGTCGGCCTCGGCGAAGGCATCCAGCAGACTGATGTCATCGTCCATCGCGCTGAGCAGTTTCTCGTTCGGGATGGAGATGAGGGAATCAACGTGCTGGCGCAGGCCGTCGATACCGGCTTCTGCCACTTTGAGCCGACGTTTGCCCTCAAACCGGAACGGCTTGGTGACCACACCGACGGTGAGAATACCGAGCTCCTTGGACACCTCAGCCACGATCGGAGCTGCACCGGTACCGGTGCCTCCGCCCATGCCCGCGGTGACAAACACCATGTCTGCGCCCGTAAGTGCCTCGATGAGTTTCTCCCGGTCTTCCAACGCTGACTGTCTGCCGACTTCAGGGTTCGCCCCCGCACCAAGGCCCCGGGTAATGCCGCCACCCAGCTGCAGGATGGTCGCACCGTCCACACTGTCCAGCGCCTGGGCATCGGTATTGGCACAGATGAACTGTACGCCCGGTACCTGATTACTGGTCAGCATATGTTGTATCGCGTTGCAGCCACCGCCCCCGACGCCGACAACCTTGATGACGGCCTGATTCGGCGCGGACTCGATCAGCGTGAACATATCGCCAGAACTCATATTGCTGTCATGCTCTGTCATTTTTCTGCTCCTGTGTGCGCTTATTCCGTTCAGAAATTTCGCTTTATCATGTCTTTGAACCGCGACCACATGTCTGGTCCTTCAGGCTTGTTATTGACGCGTTTCCGGGTAGCTGAACTTCCCTGACTGTCAAGTTGCTGCAGTCCGTGCAGCAACAAACCGACTCCGGTTGCGTAGATGGGGCTCTGCACCACATCAGACAGACCGGAGACCCCCTGCGGATATGCCAGTCGAACCGGCATATGAAAGACCTCTTCGGCAAGCTCGACGGCACCTTCCATCCGGGCCGTTCCACCGGTCAGCACGACGCCGGCCGGGATCAGTTCTTCGTAGCCGCTGCGGCGCAACTCCGCCTGGATCAGTGAAAACAATTCCTCGTATCGTGGCTCCACGACTTCAGCCAGCGATTGCCGCGACAATTCCCGTGCCGGTCGATCGCCGACGCTCGGTACCTTGATGGTCTCGTGTGCACCGGCGAGCTGTGCCAGCGCACAGGCGTATTTGACCTTGATCTCTTCGGCATGCTGCGTCGGTGTGGCAAACGCCATGGCGATATCGTTGGTCACCTGGTCGCCGGCGATCGGAATCACGGACGTGTGCTTGATCGAGCCTTCCGTGAAGATGGCCATGTCCGTGGTGCCGCCACCGATGTCGACCATGCAGACGCCCAGCTCTTTCTCGTCCTCGGTGAGAACCGCGTAGCTGGAAGCGAGTTGCTCCAGAATGATCTGCTCGACTTCGAGCCCGCAGCGACGCACGCACTTTTCAATGTTCTGGACCGCGTTCTCCGCCGCCGTGACCAGATGGACCTTGGCCTCCAGTCGCACACCGGACATACCGAACGGCTCCTTGATCCCCTCCTGGTTATCCACCAGGTATTCCTGTGGCAGGATGTGCAGGATTTTCTGATCCGCCGGTATCGCCACGGCCTGAGCTGCATCTATTACCCGTTCGACATCCGGCGCCTGCACTTCCTTGTCCCGTATCGCGACGATGCCGTGCGAATTCAGACTGCGGATATGGCTGCCGGCGATGCCGACATGCACGGAATGAATGTCGCAGCCGGACATCAGCTCGGCTTCCTCGATCGCCCGCTGGATCGACTGCACGGTGGATTCAATATTCACCACCACACCCTTTTTCATGCCGTGTGCCGGGTGCGACCCGAGACCCACGACTTCCAGACCGCCTTCCGCTGTCACCATTCCGACAATCGCTACCACCTTTGAGGTACCGATATCGAGGCTGACGATCAACTCTCCCTTGTGGGGCGAACTCATGCTGTATCTCCTGATTCCCAAGCAACCGCCACCGCGAACTGGTAGCGAGCATCAATGCGCACAAGGCGGCGCGTCGTATCGTTCTGCGCCACCGATTCGAGCACCTGCGCAGCGCGCCGGGCTCTTTCCAACAGATTTTTCTGCCCGAGTCGTACACTGACACCTTCTACCAGCTGTAACTCCCAGGCCCCCCGCTCTGCCAGGCTCAGCTCAACGATTGCAGTATCGATGTGGCTGAATATCCGGCTGAACCAGAGGTAGTGATTCATGACCCGCTCCGACTGGCCCTCCGGGCCCCGCAACCAGGCGAGATTGATGTCCGGCATCGACGCCGGCTTAAAGGCCTCGCCGCGGTTGTTGAGCAATGCGTTGTCGTTCCAGCGGGCCAACGGTACCTGCTCCGTCACAGTCAGCCGTATCTGCCGGGGCCACTGACGCTCCACCCGGACGCGATCGACCCACGGCAGTTGCTCAACAGACCGCTGAATGTCGCTGAGCGACAGGTCCCAGAACCCCTGCCCGCGGAACGGTGCCACGGCTTCGTCCAGGTCGGCCGCTTCCAGATATACCCACTCACCTGACCAGGCCCAGTCAACGGTGCCGGGTTCTGACTGGGGCCACCAGCGAAGCCCGGCAAGCACCAGAGTCACGGAACACAGCGCAACGCCGGAGGACACCCATACCCAGCGCGGCAGCCGCAGTGACGGCAACGTTATCGACGACGGCCGAAAGCGTGGCCATTGGCGACGGGGTGTAGCACCGTGGCGCGTCATACCTGCCTCCCGACCAGCCCGAGGATTCGATGAATCAGAGTCGCGAAATCCATACCCACCGCCTTGGCGGCCATGGGGACAAGGCTGTGATCCGTCAGCCCGGGCAGTGTGTTTACCTCCAGCAGCCACCACTGATGCGCCTGGTCGCGCATGAGATCCACGCGGCCCCAGCCGCGACAACCGACCGACTCAAACGCCTGTCGCGACAGCGCCTGCACCTCAGCCTCGGCACTTGCATCCAGGCCCGACGGCAGGTCATACCGGGTGTCGTGGCGCTCATATTTTGCGGCGTAATCATAGAAGCCCGTACTGGCCTGCATCCGGATACTGGGCAATTCAGCACCGTCGAGCAGACTGACCGTATATTCCGGGCCATCAATGAACCGTTCGGCCAGGACCTGGCTATTGAATTCGCTGGCGGTGCGATAACCGGCCAGTACCTGCTCCCGTGTCCGGGCAATCGATATGCCGAGACTCGACCCTTCCAGCGCCGGCTTCAGAACGACGGGGCCCAGCTCGTCGAATGCCGCTGCCGCGTCGTTCTCACTGGCCAGGACACGGGCCGGTGGAGTAGGCAGCCCCATACCCTGCCAGATCGCTTTGGTGAGGCGCTTGTCCATGCCGACGGCGGAAGCCGCTACACCGCTTCCCGTGTAGGGAATCCCGAGCTCTTCGAGCACAGCTTGCATGTGGCCGTCTTCGCCACCCCGGCCATGCAGCGCGATAAACGCGATATCGGGTCGCTTCGTGCTCAGCGCCTGCCAGTAGGGCTCACCGGTGTCGAGGCCAACCACATCGGCACCCTGCTGTTGCAGGCAGGTCAACACGGCTTCTCCCGAGCGCAGCGATACGGCACGCTCGGCAGAGCGGCCGCCGTAGAGCACAGCAATGCGGCCGAATTGTGCGAAGTCCAGGGCTGCTGTCATGACGATGCCTCCCTGAAACCGAGCTGGCGATCGGCCAGTTGAATGGCAAGCGCCCCGATATCGCCGGCTCCCTGAGCGATGACCAGATCACCATCGGAGAGCAGATTGGGCAGCACTTCGAAGACTTCGTCGCGCCCCGAAACGAATACCGGCTCTATTTCGCCACGTTGGCGAATGCTTCTGGCCAGGGCCCGGCCATCGATCCCCGGTATCGGCTCTTCGCCGGCACTGTAGACATCCAGCAATACAAGCACGTCGACCTGTGACAACACACGCACGAAGTCTTCATAGAGATCACGCGTGCGGCTGAACCGATGCGGCTGGAACACCACCACCAGCCGGCGATCCGGCCAGCCACGGCGTGCGGCCTCTATGGTTACTTCAAGCTCGCGCGGATGATGACCGTAGTCATCCACCAGCATGACATCGCCAACCGGTGTGCGGAATTCGCCGCGCACCTGAAAACGACGTCCGACGCCTTCAAAACGCTCCAGTGCATGTACGATGGATGCATCGTCGAGACCTTCCTCGCACGCCATTGCGATGGTAGCAGTGGCGTTCAGCACGTTGTGCCAGCCCGGCATGCGTACGGTGACATCCAGCGCCCGCTCGCGGCCCGGGCGGTACACTGAAAAGGACGTGCTGTAAGCGCGTGGCACAACATTGACAATGCGGTAGTCAGCATCCTCGGAAAAACCGTAGGTAACGGACGGCCGGTTCACTCTGGGTATGATCTCACGGACGTGCGGGTCGTCCGCACAGAGAATCGCCAGCCCGTAGAACGGCAGGTTGTGCAGAAAACGCACGAAAGCATCCTGCACCTGGGCAAACTCACCCCCGTACGTGTCCATATGATCCGCGTCGATGTTGGTTACGATCGCCACCATGGGCTGCAGATGCAGGAACGACGCATCACTTTCATCCGCCTCGGCGACCAGATACCGGGATGTCCCGAGCCGTGCGTTGGCGCCGGCGCTGTTGAGCAGACCACCTATGACAAAGGTCGGGTCCAGGCCCGCCTCGCCCAGCACAGTGGCTGCAAGACTGGTTGTCGTGGTCTTGCCGTGGGTACCGGCGACGGCGATACCATGACGGAAGCGCATCAGTTCCGCGAGCATCTCGGCACGGGGAACGACCGGTATGCGGTGTTCATGAGCGGCCTTCACCTCAGGATTGTCCGTGCTGACTGCCGTGGAGGTGACCACCACATGGGCCTGAGCCACGTTGTCCGCGCTGTGTCCGATAGTCACGGTAATACCAAGCGACTCGAGGCGCTGCGTCACCGGTGATGTCCGGATATCAGAGCCGCTCACTGTGTAGCCCTGGTTGGCCAGTACCTCTGCAATTCCGGACATACCGGCACCGCCGATGCCGACAAAATGAATATGCCGTATCCGGCGCATTCCGGGTGCCTCATAGGGCGCAGTATTGCCTGTTCCCTGCGTCATCGGGCGGCCTCCCAGTAGCGTTGTAGTGCATGTACGACGGCCTCGGTAGCACTCGGGTATGCAACCCGTCGTGCCGCCTCCGCCCAGGAAGACAGTCTTTCAGTCGTAAGCGCTTCGGTCAGCGACGCCGCCAGGGTATCCTCCGTCAGTTCAGATTGCGGCAGAACTCGGGCTGCGTGCGCGTCGACCAGCAGAGCCGCATTTCTGGTCTGATGGTCATCGATGGCAAAGGGGAACGGCACCAGCAAGGACCCCACGCCGACCACCGCCAGCTCGGCGACCGTCAAGGCGCCAGCTCGGGCGACCACGAGGTCGGCCCAGGCGAGCGCTTCAGCCATGTCGTCAACGAAGGGCACAACCGATGCTTTGATTCCGGCATCAGAATAGGCCTGCTCCGCTACTTCAAGGTGCGCACGCCCGGATTGATGTCGCACCTCGGGTTGCTGCTCGGGTGCCAGCCTGCCAATGGCCCGTGGCAGCAGACGATTCAGCGCCAGAGCACCCTGGCTGCCGCCGAGCACCAGCAGGCGCAGGGGATCATGGTGCCCTGTGTTCCTCTCTGCCGGCGGGGGTAGCTCCGTCAGGTCAGCCCGAACGGGGTTACCGACCACGCGCACATCGGAACGCTCTGTCAGTACCCCGGGGTAGGCAGTCAGTACCTGATCGGCCCACCGGGCCAGCCAGCGATTGGTCGTCCCGGCCACGGCATTCTGTTCATGAATCACCAAAGGGCGCCGCAGCATCCGCGCTGCCACGCCCCCCGGGCCGGCCGCAAAGCCGCCCATTCCGAGTACGGCGTCCGGGCGCCACCTACGCATCAGGCGCACGGCCTGCCAGACAGCATGAGCCAGCCGGGCGGGTGCAGTCAGTTTTGACCAGGGGCCTTTGCCGCGCACACCGCCGACGTCCAGATGGTGCAGGGTAAAGCCGGCCGCCGGCACAACGTCGTTTTCGATACCACGTGCCGTGCCGACCCAGGCTACTGACACGCCTCGATGCCGGAGGGCGTGCGCTACCGCCAGCGCCGGGAATACATGGCCGCCTGTGCCACCGGCCATTATCAGAACGCGAGGAGCCGTCATACTGTGCCCTCCCCAGCGCGCTCTGTGGCACCGCCCGGACGCGCTTCCAGCGCCGCTCGCGCGACCAGGCCCAACATGGCGAAACTGACCAGCAGACTGGAGCCCCCGTAACTGAGAAACGGCAGCGTCAGGCCCTTGGTTGGCAGCAGCCCGATACTGACACCGATATTGGTAAAGGTCTGCAACCCGAGAACCAGCAATACGCCGAAACACAGATAGGCGGCAAACGGATGCTCGGACTGCTCAGCCCGACGCCCGATCACGCCGATACGAATCAGCAGACCCGCATACAGGGCGATAACCACGAGGGCACCGACCAATCCCAGTTCCTCGGCCACAATGGCCATAATAAAATCAGTGTGCGCCTCGGGCAGATAGAACAGCTTCTGCAGACTGTTGCCGAGACCCGCACCAAACCATTCACCACGACCGACGGCAATAAGTGATTGCGTCAACTGGTAACTGGCGCCGTAGACATTTTCTTCGGCCCAGGGATCCAGAAAAGACAACAATCGCTGAACCCGATAGGTCTGGTTGACCGCCATCAGCGCCGTCGTTATTCCTGCCACGATCACGGTGGCAAAAAACTGGCCCGGCCTTACACCACCCAGAAACATCATGGCCATCAATGTGGCAGTCAGTATGACCACGGATCCGAAATCCGGCTGGGCCAACAGCAACATGGTGACAATCGACACGACTGCCAGTGGCTTGAGAAATCCGCGGTAGCGCGTTCTCACTTCTTCCCGGCGGCGCACCAGATAGCCGGCCACATAGACGATCAGCGCAATCTTCATGGCTTCACTGGGCTGAACGGTCATGATCCGCAGATCGATCCAGCGCGAAGAGCCATTCACTTCCCGTCCGAGCCCCGGAACAAACACCAGCACCAGACCGGCAATACCCAGCAGAAGAAGTGCACCGCTCCAGCGATACCAGAAAGTCAGCGGTATGCGGCTGATAGCGAGAAACACGACGGCACCCAATGTCAGATAAACCGCATGTCGGACCACTATGGCCAGCGAATTTCCGTATTGTGCGGCCGAGAACTCGAGCGACGCAGAGGTAATCATGAGCGAGCCGAACGCGGTGAGCGTCAGCAACAGCCCGGCCAGCCATGGGTCCAGTTGCAGGCCCGGGCCGCCGGAGGAAGCGCCTGAAACACGTCTGAGCTGGTCCTGCAGTGAGGTTGCGACGCCGGATAAAACCGTCATGGCCGCACCTCCGTGGACGCCTTGCTGGCTGCCAGTTGATTCACGCAGGCACGGAACTGGTCGCCGCGGGCCTTGTAGTTCGGGAATTGATCAAGGCTGGCACAGGCGGGCGAAAGGAGTATCCAATCCGGAGGAACCGCTGCGAGCGCTGCCGCACTGAAGGCCTCGTCCAGTGTGTCAGCGGCAACCCAGGGGACATCGGCGCCGGCACACAGCGCGGTCAATTCGGGACCGGCCGCCCCGAAACAGTATGCTCGGGCGCGCGCCTCCGCCAGCGCCGAGATCAACGGGCGAAAATCAGCCCCCTTGGCATCACCGCCCAACAGCACATGCATCCGGCCCTTACATTCCGGCAGCAGGCCGTTCAGCGCAGCGAGTGTGGCGCCGACATTGGTACCTTTGGAGTCATTGATGCAGGTAACACCGCCCGGTTCGCCCACCCATTCGCAGCGGTGCGGCAGCCCACGGAAAGACGCGATGGCCGGCGCCACCCGGTCCAACGGCCAGTTCAGCCAGCGGGCAACCGCCAGCGTTGCCAACGCATTCAATTGGTTGTGCCGACCCTTGAGTGCCCAGGGCTGATCCCACTGCCACAGGCACTGACCGCCGTGCCAGAGCGTCGCCCCGTTCGCTCCGGGCTCAAGCGTCACAGCCTCCGGGTGTTCATGCCGGTTTCCGAGCGCATACAGAATGTTCGCCGCTGCGGACGCGTCCGGCCGGGTGGCCGGGTCATCGACATTTACCACGGCAGCATCACAGCCCGTAAAGATCCGGTGCTTCGCAGCGCGGTAATCGTCTAAACGCTCGTAGCGGTCCAGATGATCCGGGCTCACATTCAACACCATGGCCACATCCGCGTTGAGCGCCTCGACCATTTCAAGTTGAAAACTCGACAACTCGAGAACGGCCAGTTCGTGCGGTGTTACCAGCAGATCAAGCACAGGGGTGCCGATATTTCCACCGGCGACGGCGTCGATTCCGGCAGCCCGGGCCGCTTCCACGAGCCAGGTAACCACTGTGCTCTTGCCATTGGAACCCGTGACCGCAATGATCGGTGCTGACCGATGGCGGCAGTAGGTTGCAACATCGCTCTCCAGGCTGGCTCCGCGCGCCAGTGCACGGGCAATATCAGGGTCCGCGAGAGGGACACCGGGGCTGACGTATAATTCGGACGCCGAAGCAAACCATTCCGCCGGCCAGCGACCGCAGACCAGATGTTCGTCCGGACAGATCGCCCGGAGTGCATCCAGATTGGGCGGATCGGTGCGCGAATCAACCACCCGGAACGGTAGC
Source organism: Natronospirillum sp. (assembly GCA_965602035.1). Lineage (GTDB taxonomy): Bacteria > Pseudomonadota > Gammaproteobacteria > Pseudomonadales > Natronospirillaceae > Natronospirillum. Next base: position 1,540,252 of record OZ271919.1, read on the forward strand.
TGTCGGGCATGCAGCCAACGCGCCAGGCTGAGACCAGTGGCCCCCATGCCCACAACCAGCCGGCTCGCTGCGGCCTGGTTGTTGTTGTCAGCGTTCATGCTCATGCCTTTTCCTGTTCTCCTGTAACGGTTCGCCCTGACCGGGCCCTTGAACCTGTCAGCGCAATTTCAATGTGGACAGACCGATCACCACCAGAATGACGGTAATGATCCAGAATCGAACGATAACCCGCGGCTCGGGCCACCCTTTCAGCTCGTAGTGGTGATGTAACGGCGCCATGCGGAACACCCGCCGGCCGGTCAGTTTGTAGCTGATAACCTGAACGATGACGGACAAAGTTTCGGCCACAAACACGCCTCCCATGACGAACAGCACTATCTCCTGGCGTGTGATGACCGCAATCACGCCAATGGCGGCACCGAGGGCCAACGCGCCGACGTCACCCATGAATATCTGTGCCGGGTAGGTGTTGAACCAGAGAAAACCGAGCCCGGCTCCGACGATGGCGGCACAGAAGACCACCAGCTCACCCGCCCCCGGCACATAGGGAATCTGCAGATAGTCCGCGAATACAACGTTTCCGCTCGCGTAGGCGAACACACCCAGTGCCCCGCCGACCAGCAGGGTGGGCACGATGGCGAGGCCGTCGAGGCCATCGGTGAGGTTGACCGCGTTACTGGATCCGACGATCACGAAATACGCCAGCACAATAAAGCCGAAGCCCAACGGAATCAGTACGTCCTTGAAAAAAGGCACGATCAGCGAGGTCTCGACGGGGTTGACGGCGGTGACGTAGAGCAGAACAGCTGCCGCCAGACCACCCACTGATTGCCAGAAATACTTCCATTTCGCGGGCAGTCCACGGGCACTGCGCAGAACAACCTTTTTGTAGTCATCCACAAGACCGACCAGCCCGAAGATCAGCGTCACACCGGCGACCACCCAGACGTAGAGGTTGGTCAGATCAGACCAGAGCAAGCCCGACACCAGGACCGCGACCAGAATCAACACGCCACCCATGGTGGGCGTGCCGGCCTTGGTCAGATGCGTTTTGGGACCATCGTCCCGGACAGCCTGGCCGACCTGGAATTTCTGTAGCAGGTCGATCATGCGACCGCCGAAGATCAGCAGTAACAACAGCGCCGTCAGGACACCGAGAATCGCCCGCATGGTCAGGTACTGAACCACGGAAAGCGGAGAAATGACATCAGTCAGTTGGGACGCCAGCCAGTACAGCATCAGTTCGTTCCTCTGTTATCCAGGGTCCGGACCAGGTCCTTCACCACCCTGTCCAGCGCGGCAGCGCGGGACCCTTTAAGCAGAATGGCACCGCCGCCATGCGCTGCCAGCCGGGCGGCCAGCGCATCAGTAACCGCCGCATTGTCGGGGAAGACTTCCGCCCCGGCGCCAAAAGCACTCGCTGCCAGAGCCGGATCTGTACCAACCGCCCAGAACTCATCGATGCGCCCGCGGGCATAGTTGCCGATGTCCTTGTACGCGGCCTCAGCGTAGTCACCCAATTCAGCCAGCATGCCCATGACCAGCAAACGCGGAGCCGGTTCCCGGAACAGCACGTCTATGGCGGCTTTCACCGCTTCCGGATTGGCATTGTAGGTATCATCAATCAGTGTCCATGCCCCGGACCGGCGGACCTGCATGCGACCGGGGACACCGGCGCAGGTGCTGATCCGATCAAGCCAGAGGTGGCCCGGAATCCGCAGCGCCACCATAATCGCCACCGCCGCGGCCAGATTTGCGCGGTTATGGGCGCCGGGGAGCGGGAAGCGTGCGGTATGTGACCATTCGGGCCCGTGGATCTGGACCAGTTGCTGGCCTTCGCTTTCGTTGACTGCGCTGACGCGCACGTCAGCCTCGGCCGTTGTTCCGAAGCTGACGATTTTTCCGGGCGCCGCCTGAGACCACTGTCGCCACGCCGCATCATCGCGATTCAGTACTGCCACGCCGGATTCGGACAACCCCTCCAGAATCTCACCCTTGGCTCGCCTTATGGTGTCCCGCGAACCGAATTCGGCAATGTGGGCACTGCCCGCGTTGAGCACAACAGCGACATCCGGCCGCACAAGGCGGGTCGTGTAAGCAATCTCACCGAGGTGGTTCGCACCCAGTTCAACGACAGCGAACTGGTGCTCCGGAGCTATGTTCAGCAGGGTTTTCGGTGCACCGATGTCATTGTTCAGATTGCCCTCGGTCGCCAGGGTCGGGCCACAGCCCGACAGCAGATGTGCGGTGATCTCCTTGGCGGTGGTTTTACCGGAACTGCCGGTAATGGCCACGATCTGTGCCGAACTCAGTGAACGATTGAACGCCCCGAGCTCACCCAGAGCCTTGCGGGTATCCGGCACCAGCCATTGTGGCGCCGATTGCGTCTGCGGGTGGTCAACAACAAGCAGACTGGCGCCGTGGTCCACCGCCTGCTGACTGAAATCGTGACCGTCGAAATTCTCGCCCCGGAGAGCGACATAGGCTTCACCGGGTTGGAGCGTACGGGTGTCGGTACTGACGCCCAGGACATCTGCGCGGCCGGTAACAGCCGACCCCGGAATCAATCCGCTGAGTTCTGTGCTGTCAAAGTGCCGGATCATGCCCCGCCTCCTCTGCATTACGAATCGCGTCAAGCTCCGAATAGGGAATGCGCTTGCCCCGGGTCTCCTGATACCGCTCATGACCCTTGCCAGCCAGCACAATGACATCGCCGGCTCGGGAGGCTGCAATAGCGCTGCGAATCGCTTCACTGCGATCTTCCACTACTTCCACTGAAGCCTGATCCGGGATCCCCGGCCGCATGTCGCCGACAATGCCGGCGAAAGCTTCGTTGCGGTTGTTATCGCTGGTAATCCAGACTCGATCGGCCCGCTCGGCGGCGACCGCCGCCATAAGCGGCCGCTTGCCCCGATCGCGGTCACCCCCGCAACCAAACACACAGCTCAGGCTTCCCGCTGTATGGTGCCGGGCAGCCACCAGAGCCTTTTCCAATGCATCGGGTGTATGGGCGTAATCGACGATACAGAGCGCACCATTGGCCAGAGGCACCGGCTGCATTCGGCCGGCGACGGGCTGCAGGCGGTTCATGGCGCTTTCGATGCGGTCCGACGACCACCCCAGGCGGCCGAGGACAGCGAGCACCAGAGCCAGATTGGCCACATTGAAGGTACCGATCAGCGGTGCCTCGGTGGTCAGACTTCCCCACGGGGACTGCCAGTTGACAGTGAGTCCGTGCAGGTGCCGGTCAATAGCCATCGGCACGACGTCTGCAGCACCGCCGATGCGCCCGGACACCGTGAGCGCGTCGGCTCGCTCTTCCGCCAGCCGACGTCCCCAGGAATCATCCACACAGATTACCGCATCCTGGCTCCGCGCCCGGTCGAACAATCGCGCCTTGGCCAGAAAGTAGTCTTCCATGGAGTCGTGATAATCCAGGTGGTCCCGAGTGAGCTGCGTAAACAGCCCTATCCGGAAACGCAACCCGTCAACCCGGCCCTGGACCAGAGCGTGACTCGACACTTCCATAACGGCATAGGCAACGCTGACCTGCGCCCAGGTAGCGAGCAACCGGTGATTGGCAATGACATCCGGCGTGGTATTCACGCCTTCCTGCAAGTTGGGCCAGAGACCATAGCCCAGCGTTCCGATAACGCCACAACCGGATTCTGTACTCAATGCCTGGGCCAGAAAGTGACTCACCGAGGTCTTGCCGTTGGTGCCGGTGACACCGATCAGCGTCAACGCGGATTCATTGACGGCGAACAGGGCCTCTGCGAGTTGACCAAGGCGGTGCCGAAGGTTGTCGACCCAGACTAATTGCGTGCCATCGGACTCCTCATTATCTGTCAGCTCTGCGACCACCAGCACATCCGCCTGACCGAGTACCTGGCGGATAAAGTCGCGGCCGTCTACCTGATGACCCGGCAATGCGATGAAGACATCGCCGGCGCGTACCGCCCTGCTGTCGAGCTGAACGGTGCCGCCCGTGCGCAGGAGGTGATCACTTACCCGTGTCAGCCAGTCAGTCATTGCGGGCCTCCACAGCTTGCAACCGGTCAGGCAACTGCCCGCGGTGCGGCAGAGCACTCTGTACAATCTTCGAGAATACCGGGCCCGCGACTGCCCCGCCGAAATAGCTTTCGCCCCGTGGATTGTCGATCACCACCGCCACGACAAGCTCCGGGTCGTCAGCAGGCGCGTAGCCGACAAATACGCCACGGTAGTTGTCTTCTTCATAGCCCTGCAGACCAATGGTATGCGTTGTGCCCGTCTTCCCGGCCGCGGAATAGGACGGTACCCGCGCCAGCCGACCGGTGCCCTCATCCGACATGACGCCGGCCAACATGGCTCTTACCTGGGCGGCCGTTTCAGATGAAACGACACGCTGGGGATCCGTCTGAAGGGCGCGCCTCAAGAGGCGCGGACTGACCATGACGCCATCGTTCGCGATGGCGGCATAGGCCTGGGCAATGTGCATGGGCGTGGCGGTCAGGCCGTAACCGTAGGACATCGTGGCCAACTGGGACGGCGCCCAACGCGTCCGGTTTGGCAGGCTTCCCGTGGCTTCTCCGGGAAAGCCGATACCGATCGATTGGCCCAGACCGAATCGATAGTAGGTCGACCAGAGGTTTTCGCCACCCATGTCCAGAGCAATCTGACTGGCACCGACATTGGACGATTTCACCATGACGCCCCGGGTATCCAGCAGCCCGTAATTGCGATAATCCTCTATGACACTGCCATCGGCCAGGCGCAGGCGACCCGGGTTTGTGTTGAATTCGGTGTCCGGTGTTACCAGCCCCTGCTCCAGTGCACCGGCAATGGCCATGGTCTTCATGACGCTGCCCGGTTCAATGGCATCCGTCAGTGCTCTGTTGCGTGTATTCCGCGGACGGATACTCAGCCGGTCGTTGGGGTTGAAGCCGGGCAGATTGGCCAGGGCCAGAATGTCTCCGGTTGATGGATCCATGACCACCGCCGATGCCCAGTCAGCCTGATGCCGATGGTAGGCTTCCTTCAGCGCCTGATAGACCTCGAACTGGAGGTCAAGATCAATGGTAAGTTCCAGGTTTTCGCCCGGCTGCGGTGCTTCCAGTGTTTCCACATGACGCACCAGGTCGCCATGAACGGTCTGCAGAACGAGGTCACGGCCAGGGGTTCCCCGAAGACGCTCATCATAGGCGAGCTCGATGCCTTCCTGACCCTGGTCATCAATATTGGTGAACCCCAGCACATGCGCCGTCACTTCTCCGGCCGGATAATACCGCTTGTATTCGGGCTGACCGTAAACACCCGGGATATCCAGGCTGAGTATGTCATTGGCCTGCGCCGGGGGCAGTTGGCGACTGACATAAAAGAAGGCGCGATGAACCCGGTGTCGCTGGCGCAGCGTTTCTTCACTCACTCCGGCCGCGACGGCCAGCTCTCCCAGCCGTTCGACCGGAAGCTGCCGCGGATCAGCCCAGATGGATGTAACCGGCGTACTGACGGCGAGCGGTGTGCCATTGCGGTCCACGATCATGCCACGGTGAGCCGGTGTGGTTACAGCCCGCGCCGAGCGCATTTCGCCTTGTGCAACCAGAAAATCACCCTGCACCACCTGGAGCCATACCAACCGTGCGCCCAGCGCACAGAACAGGAGAGCCAGAGTGCCCATTACCAGAACAAGGCGCCAGCGTGCGGTCATGGCGACACCTCCGGCAGCCTGCGCAGTTGGGCGTCTTCCGGTTCCTGCATGCCGATCTCGCGAGCGTAGTTGTCAAGCCGCATGGGCGCCGCCAGCGCGCCCTGCTCCAGCGTCAGACGGCCCCACTCCGTAGCCAGCTGTTCCTGTTCCTGCTGCAGCCGACCCAGCTGCTGATACAGAGTGCGTGTTTCATGACTGACCATGGCAACAGCAATACCGGAGCCCCAGACCGCCAGAATCAGCAATAGGAGACCCAGTCTCATGACGACGCCTCCCCGGCAGGCAACCGCTCTGCCACTCGCAATACCGCACTGCGGGCCCGGACGTTTGCACTGACTTCGGTGTCGTCCGCTTTGCGGCCGCGAACCAACACGCGCAGCGCCCGGTCGCCGGGCTGTTCGCGCACAGGAATATGCCGCGGCACTACAGGACCTTTAGCCTGGTCACGCATAAAGCGCTTAACCATCCGATCTTCCAGAGAGTGAAAACTGATTACCACCAGACGGCCGCCCGGCGCCAACAGGTCAATGCTGGCCGCCAGCGCCTGCTCGAGCGCCTGTAATTCATTGTTTATGTGTATCCGGATCGCCTGAAATGCCCGTGTTGCAGGGTGCTTATGCTTTTCCCAGCGAGGGTTGGCTGCCTTCACAACCTCCGCCAGGTCCAGGGTGCGCGTGAACGGCATCTCTGAACGTCGAGTTACGATAGCGCGGGCCATGCGACGAGCGAAGCGTTCTTCTCCGTACTCGAACAGCACGCGACTGATCTCTGCTTCCGGTGCTGTATTCACCCAGTCCGCGGCCGTCTGGCCCGCAGCGGTATTCATGCGCATATCCAGAGGACCGTCCTGCCTGAAACTGAACCCCCTCCCAGCATCGTCCAACTGCGGTGATGAGACACCGAGGTCAAACAGAATGCCGTCAATACGCCCACGGTGTTCGTCCAGTAGGTCACTGAGGGCGGCAAAACTCGACCAACACACGCGCAGCCGCGTATCCGCCTCCGCCAAATGCTCCGCGTCGCGGACAGCTTCGGGATCCTGATCCACAGCCACCACGCCGGCGGAAGCCGAGAGTCGACCCAGCAGCGTTCTGGTGTGACCGCCGCGGCCATAGGTGGCGTCCACATACAACCCGTCTTCAGGGCCCACCAGCCACGCCAGCGCCTCTTCAAGCAATACGGAAACGTGTGTGCTCGGCGCGGTCATAGAGACAACTCCAGCAAGGCATCCGGCACATCTTCGGCATCGTGACCATCGAGGTAGGCATCACGGCGCTGCTGCCAAAGCCCCTCATCCCACAGCTCAAACTTGTTGCCCTGGCCAAGCAGGATCACACGACGGTCCAGACGGGCATGCTCCCTGAGCGGCCCGGGCACCAGCACGCGACCGGCGCCGTCCATTTCAAGATCGGTGGCATGACCGATCAGCAGGCGCTGAATCCGGCGAACCGCACGATTGTAACTGGGCAGCGCGTCGATCTTCTGTTGAATGATTTCCCATTCAGGCAGGGGGTAAAGCAGCAAACACAGCTCTTCGGTGTCAATAGTAAGTACTAACTTACTATTGCAGGCGGCCTCAAGCGGGTCTCTGAATCGAGACGGTATGGCCATTCGACCTTTTGCGTCCATGCTCAGCGCGTGTACGCCGCGCAGCATGACACCGTCCTCGTCGCGTTCCAAAATAAGTCCCTAATGCCACTTTACCCTGGGAGATGACTCCACCTTTTTACACAAAAACCCACAATCTCCCACATCTGATGAACTATAAGGGAGCACTTACCGACAATGCAACCATTGAGAGCAATCCGAACAGGAATAAAAAGCCTGTAGCGACAAGGAGTTAGAAGATGTTAACGAGTACTAACCAACAGAGTGGCACGGGCAATCGGCCATGAATTAGGCGCCTGAAGGCTATACTTAAAGTAACTTATTAGGGTCAAGATTATTTTGAAATAAAGAATCAGCAGGAAATTCTTTCCAGTGCTAACCGCGACACCGGCGGGCCTGATACTGGTTCAGGGGAGAGGTACTGCACGCGGAATCGCGTCCGCGGCGTTCGGAATTGGGCGCAAGCCAGCCGATAAGCCGGGTTCTGTCTGGGACAGTCATTCATCTAGGCATTGTGTCACCACAATGCTCAAGCGACCTACCCGGTTCCAGTGCGGGCCACACCTTCAGGAACCCTATTTGGTCTTGCTCCGGGTGGGGTTTACCGTGCCGTGCGCTGTTACCAGGCACGCGGTGCGCTCTTACCGCACCCTTTCACCCTTACCGGCTACCGAAGTAGCTTAGGCGGTCTGCTCTCTGCTGCACTTTCCGTCGGCTCGCGCCGCCCTGCCGTTAGCAGGCACCCTGCCCTGTGGAGCCCGGACTTTCCTCCCCTCACCAGGGTGAGCGGCGACTGTCTGGCTGACTTGCGGCGGGCACAATACGCCAACCACCCGGGGGCATCAAGCGTTTTGCCGCTCAAGCCAGGCTCTGTAGAGCGTATTTTTGCCGGCGCCTGTCAGATCCGCGACTTCTCCGGCCGCCTTTTTGGGTGGCAGGTGGCGCGCAAACCGGTCCATAAGTTCATCCGTGCTTACTTCGACGCTGTTGCCGTGGTGTGCTGTGCGCAAGCCGGCACCCTGAAGGACGAGCACCAATTCGCCCCGCTGCTGGTTCGGGTCGGCCAGAACCTGTTCGAGCAGGCTGGATGCCGTATCGGCCAGCACGGTTTCAAAGCGTTTGGTGAGTTCACGGCACAGCACGACCCGGCGCGCGGGCGCCAGTTCGGCCAGTGTCTGCAGGGTGCCGGCAAGGCGCCTCGGGGATTCATAGAAAATGCTGGTGTGGGGGTAGGCAAGCGCGTCGGCGAGCTGGCGTTCGCGCTCGCCCCGACGGCTGGCCAGAAAGCCGATAAACTGGAAATGGTCCGCCGGCAGTCCGGATATGCTGAGCGCCGCTATGACCGCGCTGGGCCCGGGTACGGTCCGGATGGCCACGCCTTCTGCCCGCAATTCAGCGACCAGCGGATAGCCCGGGTCTGAAATCAGTGGCGTTCCGGCATCCGATATCAGGGCAACGGACGCACCGTCGGCGATCCAGCCTCTGACCAGTCCGATCCGGTTTTCCTCGTTGTGTTCATGCAGAGACACCAGCGGCCGATCAATGCCATAATAATCGAGCAGTTGCCGACTGTGTCGGGTATCCTCCGCCAGTACCCGATCGGCATCACGAAGTGTGGCCACTGCTCGCTGTGAGATGTCGAGCCGGTTACCGATAGGTGTTGCAACAACGTACAACCCGGCCTGAAGTGGTTCAGTTACGCTCATGAAGTTGACCAGAAAGACACAAGTGCGCCGCAGCATACCATTGCATCAACTGCTGTGGCAGACGCCGGGGGCAGCCTCGGTTGTTGTTCTGACATTGCTCGCCGGCTGCGCCACGGCGCCTGTGCCCGACGTGCAGCCGCTGGCTGAGCCCACCGAGCCGGCATCTGACACGACCGCCCCGACGGTAACGCTGTTGCCGCTGGACGAACCGCTACCGCCGGCGCGCGCAGACCGTGACCCACCCGAATCACTGCGTGAACTGCCACTGGACACCGTAAGGCCGGTGGATGAGCTTTATCAATTCCTGCCCGAAGACCTGCGCCGGGGCGAACATGAGCTTCTGCAATCGGCCGATCGCACGGTAACCGGCTATGGCCTGACGCTCGCGGCGGTGTACTACCTGCGACAGGACTATGATCAGGCGGCCCAGCTGCTCAGCCTGCTGGAACCGGAAGGCATGTCACCGCAGCAGACAGCGCGATTCACAGCCCTGTCGGCACGGACCGAGCTGGCGCTCGGGCGCCCGGCCAATGCTTTGGCCTGGTTTGACGCGGAACCGTTCTCGTCAACCATCACCCGGCTCGACTACGACGAACAGATAGCGCTGATGCAGGTACGGGTGAATGCACTGTCACTGACCGGCCAGCATCTGAGTGCCGCTCGTCACCGAGTCGACCTCGATGCCAGCCTGCTGACCGATGATCAGGCACGCAAAGCCAACCGGGAGGCAACCTGGCTGACCCTGATGCAGATGCCGCCCGGAGACGTCGAAACCGCGCTCGCCGAGACCAGTGACCCGGAACTGGTCGGGTGGCTTGAACTGGTTCAGGCTTATCGCGCCCGGTCCGGGTCAGACCTGAACGGGGTTCTGTCGCGCTGGTCACAACGGCATCCCGGGCACCAGGCCCGGGACAACTGGCCGTTTGCCATAGCCCGTGCTCTGGAAACTGATGCGCGCCGCCCCGATCGTGTGGCGCTCATGCTACCGCGGTCCGGTCCACTCGAGCGCCGCGGTCAGGCGGTGCAGGACGGTTTCATGACCGCCTGGTACGAGGCAAAGAACCAGGGGCGACCGGTGCCGGACCTTGTGTTTATCGATGAAACCAGTGACGACCCCCGCCGACTGGCCGCGTCAGTGGCAGAGAAAGGCGTTGATTGGCTGGTCGGCCCGCTCTCGCAGAATGCCACCTTTCGACTGGAGGCAGCACGAAACCTGCCTGTGCCGATACTGGCGCTGAACCAGACTGACCGCAGCGTACTGGAGAATCCGGAGATTATTCAGTTCGGTCTCGCGCCTGCGGACCAGGCCCGCCAGGTTGCTACGCAGGCGTGGCGCTCGGGCTTCCGGACCGCTGCAATCCTGGCCGGCCACACCCGCGACCACGAAGACGCTGCACGTGCATTCAGGGACCAATGGCAGCGGTTGGGCGGCCGGGTGGTTGCGCAACAATCTGTACCCGCTGAAGACGACGGCAGACGCTACCTTGCCGAGGTGAAAGCGCTGCTGGCGATCGACAGCAGTGAACAACGCGCCATTCAGATGCGCGGGATTCTCGGCGGCGACCTGATCACCGAGCCGCGGCGTCGGCAGGACATCGACATGCTGTTCATGCCGGTCAATGCTGCCCAGGCACGAAGCCTCCGCCCGCTACTCAACTTCCAGTTCGCCGCAGACCTTCCGGTTCTGAGCACGATGGCTCTGGTGGACCCGGGAACTGTTGACCGTAATGAGGACCTGGAGGGAATCCGCGTGCTCGAGACCCCCTGGCGGCTCGGGCAATCGCCGATGCGAACAGCCCTTCAGGCTTCGGTACCCAATTACAATGCCGCCGAAGACCGATACTATGCCCTCGGAATTGATGCCTTCCGGGCGCTGGACCGACTGGCGGTGTGGCAGGAGCAGCCGAGTCTGCCTCTGCATGGCGTAACCGGCACCATGAGGCTTTCCTCTGCCCGTCAGGTGCAGCGCGAGCTGCTCTGGGCCCGATTCGACAACGGGAATCTCGTGGCACTGGAGCCGACACGATGAGCCGCGCAGTGGGCGCCCGCGCAGAAGCGACCGCGGCCGAGTATCTGGCGCAACAGGGCTTGCGGCTGCTGGCACGTAATGTAGAGTGCCGCTGGGGTGAGATCGACCTTGTTCTGGCTGACGGACAGTATTGGGTTTTTGTCGAAGTGAAAGCCCGCAAGGACCAGTCGTTCGGCGGTGGCCTGGCAGCCATAACACCGAACAAGCAACGCCGGGTGCGGCGTACCGCCGAATGGTACCTGCAACAGCAGGGACAGCCTGACCACTGGTGTCGCATTGATGCCGTTGAGGTTGACCTCGGCTCGGGACAATGCCACTGGATCAAGGATGCCTTCTGAATGACGGCCAACCTCGACCGAGTTGTTCAGCGCACAGCGCAGAGTATTGAAAACCTTCAGGCCACGGCCGATGCCACTCTGAGTAGCCTGTCTGCAGCCTGCGACCTGGTCTGTCAGACCTTTCTCAATGATGGAAAACTGCTGGTCTGCGGTAATGGCCCCAGTGCGGCAACCGGACAACTGTTCTGCGCCTATCTGCTGCACCGGTATACTCTGGACCGTCCGGCTCTGCCCGCCATCAATCTCAGCAACAACTCAGCGCTGATTTCCCAGATCGGCACGGAATCCAGTATCAACGATATCTACGCGAAGCCCATTCAGGCGCTGGCGCAGAGCCATGATCTGCTGGTGGTTTTCAGCCACGGCAACAAGATCGGAAGCCTGGTGCAGGCAATCCAGGCCGCCCACACCCGGCAGCTGCCGATTCTTGCATTCTCCTGTAGGGAGGGTGAGGATATTCAGGCATTGCTGACGGGCAGAGACATTGACCTGTCTGTTCCGACGAGCGGATCATTGGCGATTGAGGCCCATACCATGCTGGTGCATCGGCTCTGTGAGATGATCGACCTTACCATATTTGACCTGGAGGACTGACTGTTGGCTCTCAACCGCGCACCCACGCTACCGACACTCGCCTTGCCACTGCTGGCTTTTATCGCCCTGCTGCTGGTTGGCTGTGCGGGCAGCCAGGAAAACACGCGCCCCGCCGACAGCCTTTCGGCCGGAGCGCGCATTGATGACGCCGACCTGGAGCTGCGCCTGCGGCGCGCTCTGAACGAAGCCGATCAGCGCTTTCGCGATACCCGCATCAATGTCGTCTCCGTGAATGGCCGTGTATTGATCGCCGGGTTCGTGCCCTCTGCTGAGATGGTCGATACCGCCACCCAGGTGGCGCGCGGGTTCAACCACCTGGAGTTCCTGCACAATGAGCTGACGGTCAACGCGACACCGGATCTCGAAGTGCGGGCGTCAGACCAGTGGATCAGTGTTCGGGTCAAGGGCCGAATGATTCTGGAGCGTGGCCTGCCGGCCCGACGGATAACCGTGACCACGCATGACGGCACAGTCTATCTGATGGGCGTTGTCAGCAGTGACGTCGCCGAGCGGGCTCAGCGTCTTGCTGCGCAGGTTGAGGGGGTGCAGCGCATTGTATCCATTTTTGAGCGCTCCGATGACGCTGTATGACGGTTCACACAGAGTGGTTCACAACGGCTGTGAACCTTGGCTAAACTGGGCGTGCAACCCGATGAAGAGGATCGCTTCATGAGCGCCATTCTTGTGTATCTGGACCCGGGAGAGGACAACCTCCCGGTACTGACAAAAGCGCGGCGGCTGAGCCAGATGCTGTATCGCCCTCTGGTCCTGATGTCCGTGGTCTACAATGCCACGCTGGCCAGAAGCAGCCGCCCCGCCGGACAGGATGCCGACTCAACGCGAGACGCTTTTATCGAGGCCCATCGCGAAACGCTTGTTACCTACGCCGATGACCTGAAGTCCCAGGGACTGTCTGTGGACGTCTGCGTGCTCTGGCACAAGAATGCGTGGCAGGGCATGCGGGAATATCTGCAACAGGGCGATTTTGACCTGATCGTCAAGGGAACACACCATCAGAACGTGGTGCAGCGCACGCTGTTCAGTTCAACCGACTGGGACCTTATCCGCTGTTCACCACTCCCGGTTCTGCTTGTACAGCGATACCCATGGCCGCAGGACAATCTGCTTCTGACGGCCTGCGTTGACCCGGTCGCGAAGGAAGATTCGCCGCAGATTCTCGACAAGGCTACAGTGCTTCAGGCCAAGGTCTGGCAAAGCGCCATGAACGCACGGCTGGAAGTCCTGAACGTGTACGACCCGACACCGTTCATTGTTTACATGGACCCGCCCGTGCCTGATACAACGCCCATCACGGAGGCGCTGGCCGAGCAGCATCGGGATGCGCTGAATCAGCTGCTCGCCGACTGCGGGCTGGAGAACACCCAGGGGCATCTGGAATCGGGCACCCCGGCGACCACGATTCCGGAGCTGCTGCACGAACACGGCACGCATGTCGCCGTGCTGGGTGCACAGACACGTGAAGGGATCAACCGCTGGTTGATCGGGCATACGGCAGAAAAAGTTCTGGATCGTATACACTGCGATATCCTGGTCATCAAAACGGACCAGCACGGCCGCTGAGAAGCCAACCTCAGCGGGCAGCCTGCGAGCGGCGGCGGCCGTTTGCGAGGCTGCCCTGACGGTGATTGCGTCTCCGGCCCGGCCCGCTACAATATCCGCCCCGGTCCTGTGCGCGCCCGTTCAGCGCAGAAGCATCATTCACAGGCACCGTATTAACCAGATCAAGCGAGGCAAATTCAGGCATGCAGGAACTGACGTTGCAACCGATCGATGCCGTAGACGGTGCCGTCAATTTACCCGGCTCAAAGAGCCTGTCGAATCGAATACTGTTACTCGCTGCCCTCGCCCGCGGTACCACACGGGTAACCAACCTGCTGTTCAGCGATGACACCGCACGAATGCTGGAGGCGCTGATGTCGCTGGGCGTCGATATTGCGGTGGATCAGGCTGCCGGTGTCTGTACGGTCCGGGGCCTTGCCGGCCGACTGGCCAGTGGATCCGGGCGCGGGCGCACCCAGGTGCTGGATCTGGGCAATGCGGGAACCGCCATGCGCCCGCTCTGCGCCGCTCTGACACTTGGAACCGGCGATTTTCGTCTGACCGGCGTCAAACGGATGTACGAACGCCCCATCGGAGACCTGGTCGATGCGCTCATACAGTTGGGTGCAAAAATCCGTTATGACGGCAACCCCGGCTATCCACCGTTGTCCATTGAGGCCGGTGAATGGAAAGGTGACCGAGTTGCCATTCGCGGAAACATTTCCAGTCAGTTTCTTACCGCCCTGCTGATGGCCGCGCCCCTGGCTGGTCGACCACTGACGATCGATGTCGAGGGCGAGCTCGTTTCCAGGCCCTATATAGCGCTGACACTCGACACCATGGCCCGGTTTGGCGTCACGGTCGAAAACGACCGCTTCCAGCGCTTTCATATTGACGGCAAGCAGACCTATGAGTCGCCAGCGGAAATCATGGTGGAAGGGGACGCGTCCTCAGCCTCCTATTTCCTGGCGGCTGCGGCCATTCGCGGCGGCACTGTAAGAGTGTCCGGTATCGGGCGCCGCTCGGTACAGGGTGATATCCGGTTTGCCGATGTGTTGGCTCAGATGGGTGCCGAGGTCCGCTGGAGCGACGGTTATATCGAAGTCACAGGAAGAAGCCTTCGGGGCATTGATGCCGACATGAATGATATACCGGATGCGGCCATGACGATTGCCACTACCGCGCTGTTCGCCGATGGCCCTACCTGTATCCGGAATATCTACAACTGGCGGCTGAAGGAGACGGACCGACTGACGGCAATGGCCACGGAGCTGCAGAAGCTGGGGGCCACCGTTGATGAAGGTCGCGACTACCTGAAAGTCTGGCCGGTGCGGACCCTTAAGCCGGCGCGGATAGCGACTTATGACGACCACAGAATGGCCATGTGCTTTTCGCTGGCAGCTCTGGGTAACGCGCCTGTCACCATTGAGGACCCGGGCTGCACGGCCAAGACATTCCCCGACTATTTCGAACGATTCGCCAGCATCTGCCACACGCGGGTGCCGGGCTGACTGATTCTTTCATTATCTCGACAGGAGTGAACCATGAGTTACAGCACGATTCCGGCCGGAAAATCTCTCCCTGATGATATTTTTGTTGCCATCGAGATCCCGGCCAACGCCGATCCGATCAAATATGAGATCGACAAGGACATGGATGCCTTGCTGGTCGATCGATTCATGGCCACACCGATGTTCTACCCGGCCAACTATGGTTATATCCCTCAGACACTCGCGCCGGACGGCGACCCCCTCGACGTGCTGGTGGTCACACCCTACCCGGTAGCACCGGGATCTGTGATTCGCGCGCGCCCGGTCGGTATACTCGATATGACCGATGAGGCCGGATCCGACGCCAAGCTGGTCGCTGTGCCTCACCAGAAGCTGACCAGTCTCTACGACAGCGTCAACGACATTCAGGATCTTCCTCCGCTGCTGCTGGAACAGATCAAGCACTTTTTCGAGAACTACAAGACTCTGGAGAAAGGAAAGTGGGTCAAGGTGGACGGCTGGCGAGATGCGACAGCCGCACGCGAGGCGATTCTCGAAGCGGCGAAAGCCTACCAGTGAGGTCCTGATGAACCGCTCACCCCTGCACAGTATTCATGAACGGAACGGTGCCCACTGGGCACCATTCGCCGGCTGGCAACTGCCGCTCCATTTTGGTTCGCAGCTCAGTGAGCACCGCGCTGTGCGCTCGGAATGCGGCTGGTTTGATGTCAGCCACATGGGCGTGGTGGATGTAACCGGCACCGAGGCCACCGCCGCCATGCGTCTGCTGCTGACGAATGATGTCACCCGGCTCGACGAGCCGGGTGCCGGGCTCTATACCCTGATGCTGAATGATCAGGGCGGCATTCTGGATGACCTGATCATCTTCAGAACCAGCAACGGGTATCGGTTAATTGTGAATGCTGCCACGACAGCCGATGACCTGGAGTGGATGCGTTCACGGCTCGATCGGTTTGATTTCACGATCATCCACCGGACTGAATATGCAATGGTCGCTGTGCAGGGGCCGACCGCGCGGCAGACAGTCGGCCGGCTCTACCCGGAGCTGGACGGCGAACTGGCCGCGCTGGCGCCTTTCCAGGGTTTCTTCCAGAAAGAATGGTTCCTCTCGCGGACCGGTTATACCGGTGAGGACGGTCTTGAGATCATATTACCGGCTGAGCACGCAGAGGCGCTTGCTGACACGCTTTCGGAACGCCGGGTGCAGCCTTGCGGCCTGGGCGCGCGGGATTCACTGCGCCTCGAGGCCGGCCTGAACCTCTATGGTCAGGATATGGACAGCTCTGTACGGCCCCGGGCCTGTAACCTCAACTGGACGGTCGATACTTCCGACACTGACCGACAATTTGTAGGTTCAGAGAGTCTTACCGAAGACGAATCCGAGACCCAGGTCGGATTAATTCTGGAGCAGAAAGGCATGATGCGGCATGGCTACTCTGTATACTCCGGTGAACAGGCAGTCGGTATGGTCACGAGCGGCGGCTTCTCGCCCACACTGAACGCGTCGATCGGGCTTGCCCGCATAAACAGAGACGTTCTGGGGCCTCTTTCTGTCGATATCCGGGGCAGACAGTTGCCGGCCAAGCGCGTCAAGCCGCCCTTTGTACGGAATGGCAGGGCCAGAGTGGAGACCGGACAGTAGTCTGACCGGGCTACGCTGAAGCAGATCCGGGCATCTTTATCAGCACCGGATTATTGAAAATCAACACAGGAACAGCAGACCATGAGCACAACACCCGCTGATCTGAAATACACGCCGACGCATGAGTGGGTTCTCAGCGACGGCAACACCATCACTCTGGGAATCACAGATTTTGCCCAGGAACAGCTCGGTGACGTCGTGTTTGTCGAACTGCCTGAACCGGGCACAGTGGTAGCCGCAGGCGACGGTATTGCGGTGGTGGAATCGGTAAAGGCAGCGTCCGATATCTATGCACCGGCATCGGGAACGATCGAAGCCGTCAACCCGGCACTGGAGGACTCTCCGGAACTGGTGAATTCCGACCCGTTTGAAGACGGCTGGTTCCTCCGCATGACCATCGAAAACCCGGACGACCTCGAGGATCTGCTTGATGCGGACTCCTACATTGACCAATGCGCTGAGACCTGAAGGCGCAGGAACACAAGGGCATTGAATGGATGACTGATCACGAAGCCTGGTTGCGGGCAGATTTCGAACGTCGACACATCGGCTCCAGCGCGGCTGAACAGGCCGAGATGCTGGCGTTACTGAATGTCGCAACACGCCAGGAGCTGATTGACCAGGTCGTCCCGGAGGCGATTCGTCTGGCGCAGCCACCCCGGGTAGCCGATGCCGGATCGGAACGCGAGATACTCGACCATCTGCGTGCCTATGCCGCGCAGAATGACCCCGGCCACAGCTTTATCGGCCAGGGCTACTATGGCACTCAGGTGCCAGCCGTGATTCAGCGCAATGTTCTTGAAAACCCCGGCTGGTACACAGCGTACACGCCCTATCAGGCCGAGATCGCCCAGGGTCGACTGGAGGCGCTGCTCAATTTCCAGCAAATGGTCATGGACCTGACCGGCCTGCCGCTGGCGAATGCATCGCTGCTCGATGAAGCAACGGCAGCCGCTGAAGCAATGGCCATGATCCGGCGGCTACAGCGCAAGCATAAGAGCAATCGCTTCTTTGTCAGCGACTCTGTGTTCAGCCAGACCCGTGCAGTATTGTTGACGCGTGCCGAATGGCTGGGTATTGAGATCGTTACAGGGCCCGATGAGTCAGCCGTGGATTACGAGCCATTCGGCGCCCTGCTGCAGAACCCGGCAGCAGACGGCGAAGTTCGCGACCTCACTGACACTGTCAGTAGCCTGCATGAGCAAGGCGCGTTAGTTGCAGTGGCAACTGATCTTCTGGCCTGCGTCCAGTTCCGTTCGCCTGGCAGTATGGGCGCTGACCTGGCTCTGGGTAACAGCCAGCGCTTCGGTGTCCCCATGGGCTATGGCGGACCACATGCCGCCTTTTTTGCCTGCCGGGAAGAATACCGGAGATCGCTCCCCGGCCGAATCATCGGTGTTTCCCGCGACCGCCACGGGCGCCCGGCCCTGCGTATGGCACTGCAGACACGTGAACAGCATATACGCCGGGAGAAAGCCAACTCCAACATCTGCACCGCACAGGTATTGCTGGCCAACATGGCGGGCTTCTACGCCGTGTATCACGGCCCGGATCGGCTACGCCATATCGCCGGCTATGTACACAATCTGGCACGAACACTGGCGGCCCGGTTGATTGATTCCGGAATGTCGGTCACACATGCCCACTATTTCGATACGCTGGATATTCGATGTGATACGGAAACCGTCGACACCATCCGCGGCCGAGCCAAAGACCGGAACTGCCACCTGTTCTACACAGACGCAGGCGTTCGGGTGTCAGTTGATGAGACCACGACTCGGCAAAACCTGGAGATGCTCTGCTCGGTACTGACCGGCAAGGGTCAGGCGGTCGACTCAGCAGCGGCCGATGCGTCCGCAGAGCTGGCGAAGCTGTACCGGAACGACGCGATTCTCACCCACCCGGTATTTCATCGACATCAGTCAGAGACAGCGATGTTGCGCTACATTACGCAACTTGAGCGTCGGGACATGACGCTTACTCACAGTATGATCAGCCTCGGATCGTGCACGATGAAACTGAACGCCAGTGCCCAGATGATGGCGATCGGTCTGCCGGGGTTCTCCGAACCACATCCCATGATACCGGTTGGCAAACTGCCGGGGTACGCCGCGCTCCTGCGCGACCTCGAACAGGACCTCTGCGCGCTGACCGGGTTCGATGCCATGAGCCTGCAGCCGAACTCCGGTGCACAGGGCGAATACGCCGGTTTGCTGGCTATCCGGCGCTATCAGCAGGCTGTCGGGGAGGGACATCGTGACATCTGCCTGATTCCTTCCTCAGCCCACGGCACTAATCCGGCGTCGGCACAGATGGCGGGCCTCACTGTGCGTGTGGTGCGCTGCGATGCTGCGGGAAATGTCGATATGGAAGATCTCGCGGCACAGGCCCGCAAAGCCGGTGACCGGTTAAGCTGTCTGATGATCACCTATCCATCGACGCATGGTGTCTTTGAGCCGGCGATCCCCGATGCCTGTGCGCTTATCCATGACCTTGGCGGACAGGTATACATGGACGGTGCCAATCTCAATGCGCAGGTAGGGCTGACGTCTCCGGCCCAGGTCGGCGCCGATGTGGCACACCTCAATCTGCACAAGACGTTCGCGATTCCGCACGGCGGCGGCGGACCGGGTATGGGGCCTATTGGTGTCCGCAGTCACCTGGCTGATTACCTGCCCGGGCCACCGGATGAGACCGGTGACACAGGCGCAGTATCCGCAGCGCCGTTCGGCAGCGCCTCGATCCTGCCCATTACCTGGGCATACATCCGCCTGCTGGGTCGAGACGGCCTGCGCAGCGCCACCGAAGCCGCGCTCTTGCACGCCAACTATCTGGCCGAATCCCTGGCGCCGGACTTCCCGGTTCTGTACCGCGGGCCATCCGGGCGGGTCGCTCACGAATGCATCATTGATCTGCGTCCGTTCAAACAACAAACCGGCATTTCCGAGGTCGATATTGCGAAGCGCCTGATGGATTACGGATTCCATGCACCAACGATGTCGTTTCCGGTGCCGGGAACGCTCATGATTGAGCCCACCGAATCCGAGAACAAAGCGGAGATCGATCGCTTTATCCGAGCCATGCAAAGTATCCGGGAAGAAATCCGGCGGGTGGAATCGGGAGTCTGGTCGTCAGACGATAACCCGCTGGTCAACGCGCCCCACACCATGCGCGATGTCATGGCCGATGAATGGCCTCACGGCTATTCGAAGGAGACCGCGGCCTTCCCCGCTCCGGAAGTTCAGGACAACAAGTTCTGGCCTTCCTGCAGCCGCATAGACGAGGTTTTTGGCGACCGGAACCTGTTCTGCAGCTGTATCCCGACGTCGGACTACGCCTCGGACTGAGGC
This sequence comes from Natronospirillum sp., assembly GCA_965602035.1. Taxonomy (GTDB): domain Bacteria; phylum Pseudomonadota; class Gammaproteobacteria; order Pseudomonadales; family Natronospirillaceae; genus Natronospirillum. The sequence continues at coordinate 1,560,279 of OZ271919.1, forward strand.
GTACTCAGGCGTCGGACGAGGTGAGCGAGAAAATCGTCGCATCGGTTCAACTGGCGCTCCTCAACGTACTCGTCGGGCTTATGCGCCTGGTCAATTGAGCCGGGGCCGATCACAACCGAGGGGACACCCAGCGTTTCGGTGAAGAGGCCAGCTTCAGTACCGTAGGCTACCTTGGTGTAGTCAGTCTGCCCCGTGAGTTCCCGGGCAAGATCAACTACCGCGGCATCCGGCGGGGTATCAAGCCCCGGAAATGCTGCAATCGGTTGCAGGTGAACGCCACAGGCATTGTCACGAGCCCGCATAGGCGCGTCGAGTTCTTCGCTCACGAACCGTTTCATGTCAGCGACCAGCGCCTCTATATCCTCGTTCGGCAGTACGCGGAACTCGAAATCCACCCGGCAGTAGTCCGGCACTATATTCAGCGCTGTGCCTCCCCGGATAACACCGACGTGTGCAGTGGAAATAGGCACATCGAAGAGCTCACCCCGAGGCCCGCTGGCGAGACAGTCCGCTACGCCATCCAGATAGTTCACCAGTCGCCCTGCATAACTGATGGCGTTCACACCATCGGGAGCCTGCGACGAGTGCATCGCCTTGCCGGTAAACTCGGCCCGAAAGCTCCGCTTTGCCTTATGCGCAATCACCACCTGCATCGAGGTCGGCTCCCCGACAAAACAGGCGCGCGGAATCACCGGTCGGCCTTTGAGCGCTTCCAGCAACCTGGGTACCCCCTGGCATCCGACTTCTTCATCATAGGAAAAAGCCAGATGAATGGGTGCCTGAAGGTCAGCCTCAACCATCGCCGGCACCTGGGCAAGACAACAGGCAAGATAGCCTTTCATGTCCGAGGTACCCCGTCCGTAAAGCCGCCCGTCTTTTTCCGTCAACCGGTACGGGTCAGTAGACCAGTCCTGCCCGTCGACCGGAACCGTATCGGTATGCCCGGAGAGCACGACACCGGGCTGGTCCGCAGGACCGATAGTGGCATAGAGATTTGCTTTTGTTCCCGCGTCGTCATAGACCCGTTCGGCGGCGATACCGTATTCAGACAGGTAGGATTCCACCCAGTCGATCAACGCCAGATTGGAGTTGCGACTGGTCGTGTCGAAGCTGATCAGTTTTTCCAGAATGTCCACGGAGGACATCGATTTCGTCTGCTTCATTCTATCTCCTGTTCGGTGTCACCGGCATTCAAGGCACATGCCATCAATACGGCATTTTCCCACTGTCCGGAATCGGCAGCCGGGTAATAATTCTCGCGGATCCCGACGGTGTTGAAACCAAGGGAGTTATACAGGTGCTGAGCCACACGATTGGATTGTCGCACCTCAAGAAATGCGTCAACAGCACCGTTCGAGAGAGCCGCCTGCAGTGCATGGGCCATAAGTTGCCGCCCCAGACCCTGATTCTGCGCCGCCCGACTGACGGCGATATTGAGTATAGAGAACTCGTCAATCACTTGCCGACCGATGCAGAAGCCCACCAGAGAGCCATTGATCAGCGCCACCCAGGAGTGGTAGCCGTAATCCGTGGCATGTTTAAACCCGGATTCAGGCCAGGGTACAACGCTGACGTCACGATCAATCGCACGCACGTCGGACAGATCGTCTGGCGCCATCTTCCTTATATGGGCCGGGCCAACGATTGCTGTCATACGCGTTGCAATTCCTGCCAGAGTAGTCGCTTCGCGGCTACGTCATTGAGCATATCCGATACACCCGGGCCGTGGATTACCGTGAGACTCGACGCCTCACTCTGATCCGACAGGCCTGAGCTCAACAGGTGCTCGCTCCAATCCCCCAACAACAGCACACCGGTCAGGCTCATGCGACGAACGATGCTGTCCCACTTCTGTTGCAGATACACCCGTGCCTCTTCAAGGTCGTGCTTGATCGCCGGATTCTCGAATAACGGCCAGTCTATATAATGGGCAATTTCCGGTCGTGCCTGGCCCGTTAGATAGTGGCCAAGGTAACCGATCAACCGGTCACAGTTTTGCTGGTCCTTATTGGATATCGACGCGGGGCGTGTATCAATGACGAGCCATCCATTGGCTGCCCACCATTGCTGTATGAATTCGATACCGCCATGGCTGGTCGTAGGTAGAGTACCGCTGGGCTGAGTTGCCTCAGTTTTTTCCTGCCCCCTGACTTCACTCCCCGGTTCGGATTGTTTTAGGTCAGTTGGTGGCTTTACTGAGCGGACCCTCGGGTATACTGGCTCTGCTTCCGGCTGCGATCTCGCGGCAGGAACTGGCGCCTCGGCGGCCCGCAAGTCACGTATCTCGGGCCGGACCCATAGCGTGATTCCCATGGCATCGAGATACTGTTGCCGAGTTTCCCGCGATCGCTGCAGCATCTTAAAACGCACCTGAAAAGGAGTCGAAACGAAGAAGCAAGGATACTCTATAAACAAAACCCCCGACACCTTGAGGTGCCGGGGGTTTTCTTTATTGGGTGCTTGACGATGACCTACTCTCACATGGGGAGACCCCACACTACCATCGGCGATGCGCTGTTTCACTGCTGAGTTCGGGATGGAGTCAGGTGGTTCCAGCGCTCTATGGTCGTCAAGCAAAGCGGTTGATGTTTCGGTGCGGCTCAGCCCTTTGTGTTCCGACTCGGGCCACACCCATCAATTCGGGTCGATGCGAAGTTCTGCTTCTACACATTGTTCATAAGCTCTTAACTCAAGCGCCGATGACAAGACATCACCGTGTGTCGCTCTCATTGTGACTCTCTGTGCGCCTGTCTCTGCACCACAGTCTATAGAGTCAAGCCTCACGGGCCATTAGTACGGGTTAGCTCAACGCCTCACAACGCTTACACATCCCGCCTATCAACCTGGTCGTCTTCCAGGGCCCTTCAGGGAGATTTACCTCCAGTGAGACCTCATCTCGAGGGGGGCTTCCCGCTTAGATGCCTTCAGCGGTTATCCCGTCCGAACGTAGCTACCGGGCAATGCCACTGGCGTGACAACCCGAACACCAGAGGTTCGTCCACTCCGGTCCTCTCGTACTAGGAGCAGCGCCTCTCAAGTCTCATACGTCCACGGCAGATAGGGACCGAACTGTCTCACGACGTTCTAAACCCAGCTCGCGTACCACTTTAAATGGCGAACAGCCATACCCTTGGGACCGGCTTCAGCCCCAGGATGTGATGAGCCGACATCGAGGTGCCAAACACCGCCGTCGATGTGAACTCTTGGGCGGTATCAGCCTGTTATCCCCGGAGTACCTTTTATCCGTTGAGCGATGGCCCTTCCATACAGAACCACCGGATCACTAAGACCTACTTTCGTACCTGCTCGACGTGTCTGTCTCGCAGTTAAGCGGGCTTCTGCCTTTGCACTAACCGCATGATTTCCGACCATGCTTAGCCCACCTTCGTGCTCCTCCGTTACGCTTTGGGAGGAGACCGCCCCAGTCAAACTACCCACCACACACGGTCCTCGGTGTTGTATCACCGGAGTTAGAACCTCAAGGCTACCAGGCTGGTATTTCAAGGGCGGCTCCACGTGGACTGGCGTCCACGCTTCAAAGCCTCCCAGCTATCCTACACAAGTAACATCAAAGTCCAGTGTGAAGCTGTAGTAAAGGTTCACGGGGTCTTTCCGTCTAGCCGCGGATACACTGCATCTTAACAGCAAGTTCAATTTCACTGAGTCTCGGGTGGAGACAGCGTGGCCATCGTTACGCCATTCGTGCAGGTCGGAACTTACCCGACAAGGAATTTCGCTACCTTAGGACCGTTATAGTTACGGCCGCCGTTTACCGGGGCTTCGATCAAGAGCTTCGCACCGAAGTGCTAACCCCATCAATTAACCTTCCGGCACCGGGCAGGCGTCACACCCTATACGTCCTCTTACGAGTTTGCAGAGTGCTGTGTTTTTAATAAACAGTCGCAGCCACCTGGTATCTTCGACCGGCCTCAGCTCCACCCGCCAGGGGCTTCACCTAACACCGGCGTACCTTCTCCCGAAGTTACGGTACCATTTTGCCTAGTTCCTTCACCCGAGTTCTCTCAAGCGCCTGGGTATACTCTACCAAACCACCTGTGTCGGTTTCGGGTACGGTCAACGTGTATCTGACGCTTAGAGGCTTTTCCTGGAAGTCTGGCATCAACCACTTCGGACTCCGTAGAGTCACCGTCATCAGGTCTCAGATCAACAGCAGTGCGGATTTGCCTACACCACCTACCTACACCCTTGAACCGGGACAACCAACGCCCGGATGGCCTAGCCTGCTCCGTCCCCCCTTCGCAACACACGTCGGTACGGGACTATTAACCCGTTTCCCATCGACTACGCGTTTCCGCCTCGCCTTAGGGGCCGACTCACCCTGCCCCGATGAACGTTGGACAGGAACCCTTGGTTTTTCGGCGTGGGGGCTTTTCACCCCCATGATCGTTACTCATGTCAGCATTCGCACTTCTGATATCTCCAGCAAGCCTCTCGACTCACCTTCGCAGACTTACAGAACGCTCCTCTACCATAAATGCACACCCCGAAACGTACTCACTCGCTCTCGCGTCCCGACTCGACGTTCGGGAGCGCTTGGGCGTCGCTTTGTCGCGACGCCAATCGCATCGCTCAGCGCAAATACGCTTGGGTGGTGTGCATTTATCCGTAGCTTCGGTGACTGGCTTGAGCCCCGTTATATCTTCCGCGCGGGCCGACTCGACTAGTGAGCTATTACGCTTTCTTTAAAGGATGGCTGCTTCTAAGCCAACCTCCTAGCTGTCTGAGCCTTCCCACATCGTTTCCCACTTAGCCAGTACTTGGGGACCTTAGCTGACGGTCTGGGTTGTTTCCCTTTCCACGACGGACGTTAGCACCCGCCGTGTGTCTCCCGGATAGTACTCTGCGGTATTCGGAGTTTGCCTCGGGTTGGTAAGTCGGGATGACCCCCTAGCCGAAACAGTGCTCTACCCCCGCAGGTATTCGTCCGAGGCGCTACCTAAATAGCTTTCGAGGAGAACCAGCTATCTCCGGGTTTGATTAGCCTTTCACTCCTAACCACAGGTCATCCCCTAACTTTTCAACGTTAGTGGGTTCGGGCCTCCAGTTGATGTTACTCAACCTTCACCCTGCCCATGGCTAGATCACCCGGTTTCGGGTCTATTCCCAGCGACTGAACGCCCTGTTCAGACTCGCTCTCGCTACGCCTCCCCTACTCGGTTAAGCTCGCCACTGAAAATAAGTCGCTGACCCATTATACAAAAGGTACGCCATCACCCATCAAAAGACAGGCTTTGACTGCTTGTACGTACACGGTTTCAGGATCTCTTTCACTCCCCTCACAGGGGTTCTTTTCGCCTTTCCCTCACGGTACTGGTTCACTATCGGTCAACTGGGAGTATTTAGCCTTGGAGGATGGTCCCCCCATGTTCAGTCAGGATAACACGTGTCCCGACCTACTCGTTCTCATGTAAAAAGCAGTTTCGTGTACGGGGCTATCACCCACTACGGCCGGCCTTTCCAGACCGTTCCACTACCACTATCCACACTTAAGGGCTATTCCCGGGTCGCTCGCCGCTACTGCGGGAATCTCATTTGATGTCTTTTCCTCGGGGTACTTAGATGTTTCAGTTCCCCCGGTTCGCCTCTCACTCCCTTAAAGAATGAGATACCGCTCCAAGAGCGGTGGGTTTCCCCATTCGGACATGCTCGGATCAACACTCGTTTGCCAATTCCCCGAGCCTTTTCGCAGGCTACCACGTCCTTCATCGCCTCCAGTTGCCTAGGCATCCACCGTGTACGCTTCTCTGCTTGACTCCATAGCCTGCGGCCATGGCACTCACAACAGAGCTCTATCACGATCTCACACCGGCGCTTGAGTTAAAAACTCATGCAATGTGTCCTGGTTCGCGTTACACGCTGCTGCGCTCGGGCTGACGGTGTTGAAAGCCGCCTCGAGCTGCTCACGTACTCAATGTACGCTGCGCTCTCTCTGCGACTTTCGTCGTGCCACCCCGTCGCTCGCGACGCGTCTAACAGCGAACCAGATGCTGTGCTGATGCCATCGAAAAAGCCAAAGCTTTCCGACCACACCCGCACTCTGAATCACTTCTTGAGAAAAAGTGAATTCAGGAACTTCGCATCGAATTGTTAAAGAACCGGTCCGACTCTGTCGAACCGTGTTGCGCGGCCAAGGCCGCTTCGGCCTACAGCAGGCCGACAACAATATGGTGGAGCTAAGCGGGATCGAACCGCTGACCTCCTGCGTGCAAGGCAGGCGCTCTCCCAGCTGAGCTATAGCCCCATTTTAACTGGTCTTTTTCGTCCCCTGCGGCGTTACACTTGTCGATCGCTCGGTCACATACCTGATGTATGCTCCCTCACTCACTCCAACGTGTGCCTTGCAGGAAACGAATAATCCTGCGTTAAAACCGTTTAAATCAGATACGTCTCTGGCGCGGCGAGTCTCGGCGACGTTGCCTACCAGATATCGCAACTACCAGATCGTTGCCAATCAAGCAGCTTCCGGTCCAGATGCGGCTCTGGCGAGGCGAGTCTCGGCGACGTTTAGCCTGCTAAACGAGCCGGGGCTCAACAAAGCCCAGAGGCGTATCTGGTAGGCCTGGGCAGACTTGAACTGCCGACCTCACCCTTATCAGGGGTGCGCTCTAACCAGCTGAGCTACAGGCCTTCAACCCTTCCAAATTTTGGCGCCGGCAAGCCGGCTTCGGCCTACAACAGGCCATTAACCCTTGCCATCTTGGCGCGGCCAAGGCCGCTTCGGCCTACAGGCCTACAATCAAAACCAGAATATTCGTGTGAACGCTTGCCGGAACGGCAGTGCGTTTAAGGAGGTGATCCAGCCGCAGGTTCCCCTACGGCTACCTTGTTACGACTTCACCCCAGTCATTAACCACACCGTGGTCAGCGCCCAATTTTAAGCAACCGACTTCTGGTGCAATCAACTCCCATGGTGTGACGGGCGGTGTGTACAAGGCCCGGGAACGTATTCACCGTGACATGCTGATTCACGATTACTAGCGATTCCGACTTCACGCAGTCGAGTTGCAGACTGCGATCCGGACTACGAGACGCTTTCTCGGATTGGCTCCACATCGCTGCTTCGCTACCGTCTGTACGCCCCATTGTAGCACGTGTGTAGCCCTACTCGTAAGGGCCATGATGACCTGACGTCGTCCCCGCCTTCCTCCGGTTTGTCACCGGCAGTCTCCTTAAAGTGCCCGGCCGAACCGCTGGCAACTAAGGATAAGGGTTGCGCTCGTTACGGGACTTAACCCAACATTTCACAACACGAGCTGACGACGGCCATGCAGCACCTGTCACTCGGCTCCCGAAGGCACTCCCGTATCTCTACAGGATTCCGAGGATGTCAAGAGTAGGTAAGGTTCTTCGCGTTGCGTCGAATTAAACCACATGCTCCACCGCTTGTGCGGGCCCCCGTCAATTCATTTGAGTTTTAACCTTGCGGCCGTACTCCCCAGGCGGTCGACTTATCGCGTTAGCTGCGCCACTAACCTTCTTAATAAGGCCAACGGCTAGTCGACAGCGTTTACAGCGTGGACTACCAGGGTATCTAATCCTGTTTGCTCCCCACGCTTTCGCACCTCAGCGTCAGTATCGGTCCAGTGGGCCGCCTTCGCCACCGGTATTCCTCCTGATCTCTACGCATTTCACCGCTACACCAGGAATTCTACCCACCTCTACCATACTCTAGCCTGCCAGTATGAAATGCCGTTCCCAGGTTGAGCCCAGGTCTTTCACATCTCACTTAACAAACCGCCTACGCGCGCTTTACGCCCAGTAATTCCGATTAACGCTCGCACCCTCCGTATTACCGCGGCTGCTGGCACGGAGTTAGCCGGTGCTTCTTCTGTGGCTAACGTCAAGTTCCTGGCCGTATTAAAACCAGACCTTCCTCACCACTGAAAGTGCTTTACAACCCGAAAGCCTTCTTCACACACGCGGCATGGCTGGATCAGGGTTGCCCCCATTGTCCAATATTCCCCACTGCTGCCTCCCGTAGGAGTCTGGGCCGTGTCTCAGTCCCAGTGTGGCTGATCATCCTCTCAGACCAGCTACGGATCGTCGCCTTGGTAGGCCTTTACCCCACCAACTAACTAATCCGACGCAGACTCATCCAGTAGCGTGAGGCCCCGAAAGGTCCCCCACTTTCCTCCGTAGAGCGTATTCGGTATTAATCCGGATTTCTCCGGGCTATCCCCAACTACCGGGCAGATTTCTACGCGTTACTCACCCGTCCGCCGCTCGACGCCTCCTAGCAAGCTAGGATCGTTTCCGCTCGACTTGCATGTGTTAGGCCTGCCGCCAGCGTTCAATCTGAGCCATGATCAAACTCTTCAGTTCAAAACAAAACACCACAGTCATGACGACATCAATCTGCCATCACCGCAGCGCCTTTATCACGCTCAGCATCGTCACCTAAAATCGAAACTCTGATACTCAAAAGCATCAAATGAATTCGAACAGTCACTTGCTGAATTTCTTGGCTACTGCCTCATCCAACAAGCGCCCACACGAATGTTCTGGCTGATTGTATAAAGAACCGGAATACGGTGCCTAAGGCACCGCCCCGTCAGGGAGTGCGTATATTACCGACATTCACTGGTGAGTCAACCGCTTAGGCAGGTTTTTCTGAGGGTTCGGAGTGAGGCCGCAGGCCTGCAGACGGCGCTCGCGTGTTCCAGCCGGGGAGTCGTCGAAAACAGGACGTTTTCGTCGCAGGGCTACAGGGATGTGTATACGCCCGGTCCCCGGATGGAACACCGGGCGGCGGCACACGGGGCTAGGACGCTCTGGTATCGCAGCCTTCGGACGCCGTGTAACGGCAGCGACTACAGGCGGGCGCGGCGGGCCAGGTACCAGCGGAATCGGACACCCAGCAGGAACGCCAGAACTACGGCATGGATCACGGCGATCATTTCGAAGCTTTTCACCTGCCAGAGTTGATGCACTATGGCCAGGACCGCGGCTACATAGACCCATTTGTGCAACGCCTTCCAACGCTTACGCAACCGCCGCATCGAGTATTCATTGGACGTAACCGCCAGAGCGACCAGCACGATCACCGCCAGCGCCCCCAGAACGATATAAGGTCGACGGACCAACTCCCGGCCGAATACAGACAGGTCGCCATCCAGAATCAACGAATAGAATACAAACACATGAAGCGCGGCATAAGCGAACGCCCAGAGGCCGAGCGCACGACGGTGAACCACGAAGGGCTTGCGGGTCCATTTCTGTAGCGGTGTCATGCTGAGTGTGACCAGCAACAGGTTTACCGCCCAGAAACCGGTCTTATCCGCCAGCACCGCGCCGGGGTCAGTGCTGATCTCAGTGGGCGTGCCCTGCAACGTCAGGTAAACCTGCCAGAACCCCAGCACCATGGGCAGGCCGGCGAGAAGGTGCCCCGCAACGCGAAACCATGGGTTACCAACCATCAGTAATGAACAGTCAGGTCCATGTCGCTGTACATATGCGCGACCTCTTCCTCGTACCCATTGAACATACGCGTCGGTATCACGTTGGCACGCAGACCCTCTGTGGGCAGACGGCGTTCTGTTGCCTGGCTCCACCGCGGGTGGTCCACATTCGGGTTCACGTTGGCGTAGAAGCCATACTCGTTGGGCTGCATCTTGTTCCAGCTGGTCGGCGGTTCTTCATCGGTGAAGTGGATCTTCACGATCGCCTTGATGCTCTTGAAGCCATACTTCCACGGAACGACCAGGCGAATGGGCGCGCCATTCTGGTTCGGCAGCGTTTCACCATACATTCCGACAGACAACAGGGTCAGGTTGTTCATGGCTTCGTCCATACGCAGACCTTCCACGTACGGGTAATCCATCGCCGGGAAAAACGCATCCTGATTCGGGTACTGATCCGGGTCATACAGAGTCTGGAAGGCAACATATCGCGCTTCGCTCGTCGGCTCCACACGGCGTATCAGGTCAGCCAGCGGAAAGCCGAGCCACGGTATCACCATGGACCACGCCTCGACACAGCGTAACCGATAAATGCGCTCTTCAATATCCACATTGCGAAGCAGATCTTCCAGCGCATAGGTACCCGGATTGCGACAGAACCCACTGATCTCAACGCTCCAGGGGTCAGTCTGGAAGTCGCCACTGCGATTCACCGGATCGGACTTGCCGGTACCGAATTCAAAGTAGTTGTTGTAATGCGTCGCATCGTATTCCGGTGTGATCTTTTCATCGGTGGCAATGGTGGTCGGATGATCCTGTGAGATTTTCTGCAGCAGCCAGTCAGCCGGCTGTGCCAGCACCTCCCGACCCACTGTGGCCGCACCGATCAACGCGGCTCCGCCCGCCATGAACTCCCTGCGCCGAAGGTAGATGGACTTCGGTGTGACGTCATTTTCGGTCAGTTTCTTTTTCATCTGGGCACCTCTCGCCACGGTGGCTATGGCACCGGCGTCCAGATCAGGCCCGGGCCATGCCGACAACAGTCATGTCAGTTGTCTACGCAGCATGGCCCAGCCGGATCTTTAATGCCAATTCTTTTATCCTCGCTTACACAGACTTGCGACGGCGATAGCGCCAGAGCTCCAGCACCGGGCCCGAGAGGGCATAAGAGAAGAACAGCAGAAGCAAAACGGCAGGCGGATCGATGGCAATTGCCCCGAACGCGAGCAGGATAAGCAACACCGCAGTGAAGGGAATACGTCCGCGGGTGCCGATATCCTTGAAACTGTAGTACCGGATATTGCTGACCATCAGCACACCGACACCCGGGACCAGTACGAGCATCAGGTACGAGACCGCCGAGCCGGACACCCCCATATCATTCAAGGCCCAGAGAGTGCCGGCCACCATGGCCGCTGCGGCCGGACTGGCAAGGCCGATAAAGTACTTCTTGTCGACGCTGCCAAGCTGAACATTGAATCGGGCCAGCCTCAGTGCAGCGGCTGCTGCATAAACGAAGGAGGCAGCCCAGCCCAGATTATCAAGCGACTGGAGAGACCAGAGATAGGCTACCAGAGCCGGTGCCAGGCCGAACGCGACGAGATCCGACATGGAATCATAATTGGCGCCGAACTCACTCTGCGTATGGGTAAACCGGGCAACTCGTCCGTCCAGACCGTCAAATACCAGCGCCACGAATATGGCGACGGCAGCATGGTCAAAGTTCCCGGCGATCGCCGAAACAATGGCGTAAAAACCCGAAAACAGCGCAGTGGTTGTCAACAGGTTGGGAACGAGGTAGACGCTCCGACGCTGCTGCCGGGCTTGCGGTGTCAGAGAGGGTGATGGCGACCGTAGGTCGGCCACCTTTGGTTCTTCATCAGATGGTGACATGCATTACCTTTTTAGACTGCCTGAGCCGGCGCCATCAGCGGGCTCGTCAATGCCCGGCAAGCGGCCGGCCCCACATGGCGGGCGCGCACAAGGCACGCACAACACTGCAGGCAGGGTACGCCGATAACCCGAGCGGAGCAATTTCAGCCCGATATACTGCTGTGCTGTCTGGTCAAACAGCACAGTAGTCTCAGTTGCGGTCGGACGGGCAAGGGGCGCCACAGGGTGCGCAGGCGTTCACATCCCGCTGAATCAAGGATGTTTCTGTACCAATGCCCATATTATAGGCGAACGTCGGACTGCGAAGATGGTCCACCAGAACCGCACCCAGAATAACGAGCAGCACAATTATGACACGATAGCGTTTGTAGGCGACGTCCATAGGGTTCCCTAATTATTGAGTCCGAACCAGGGGCGGAGCCGGATGCCGATCAGCGACCCGACAAATGCCGTACCAAACCAGATCCAGCCATGCACGCTGGCTGATGCGATACCGGAGAACATGGCTCCGATGTTACAGCCGAAGCCGAGACGGGCGCCGTAGCCCATGGCAAGGCCACCCACAACCGCAGCGGCGACGGACCGACCCGCCAACGGGTTCCTACTGGCGGCATTGAACCGGTTTGCCAGACCGGCTGCCAGCATGGCACCCAACAGCACCCCGAAGTTCATCACGGACGGGACATTCACCAGCACGCTGTCACGCAAGGCCAGCGAGCCGTATTCCCAGGTCCAGAACTCATACTGCGTCATATCGATGCCGATCGCCTGGGCAATTTTCGCGCCCCACAGCGCAAACGCGAACGTGACGCCCCAGGGCGTGCCGGACAGCAGTACCGTCAACAGATTGCCCACAGCCAATACAACGGCAGCCCAGAAAAACGGCCATTGTCCGGTAAACAGACGGGCCATGCCTGTCTTGTTGGGATCGGGCCGGAACAGCCCCGTGTCCACGGATCCATGAATTCGACGCTCACGACGGTTGACCAGCCACCAGAGCCCTGCGAGTGCGACCCACTGCAGGGCGATGGCGCCCCAGGGTCCAACCGTGGCCGGCAGAGTGATGGGGTCAACCGCCGGCGCGTCCAGCCAGAACGGCAGATGCATGGTACCGATCACAGAACCGATGATGAAAAACGCCAGCGTCAGCACCATACGGAGATTGCCGGCACCGACCGTAAACAATGTACCGGAGCCGCAGCCGCCGCCCAGCTGCATACCAAGACCGAACAGAAACGAGCCGACAACCAGCGATACGCCGACGGGCGCGATCGTGCCGGCTGTGCCGCTCACACCGCCGGACACGACTGGTACAATCAGCAGACAGGCGAGCCCGAGCAGAAACAGCTGGGCCCGCATACCGGCACCCTTGCCGTGAACCACCAGGTTGCGCCAACCGGCAGTAAACCCGAAGGCCCCGTGATACAGAGCGACACCCAACATCGCACCGACAAAGAACAGGCCGACCAGAAACGGCGCTGTTTCCAGCCAGATCAGGCCTGACAGCAAGAGCAATCCGACCAGGGAAATACCAACGATGAACCGATCCACCCGGATCGGCGGCACACCGGCAGCGGGCTGAGCCTGAGCGGTCATAACGCATTTCTCCCATACGTAAACCAGAAAAATCCCGACGCCGGGCGTCGGGACGAATAAGGCGCCCGCCAGTGATCAGGCGGGCACCAGGGGGAAACCGTGAACTGTCTTATCAGAAGAAGTTCAGCAGCCGGCCCAGACCACGAGCCTCAGTCTGTACGGGACGGCTTGGATCAGAGGTCCAGTCGGCCAGTGAACCGTCGTACATGGCCACGTTTTCCAGCCCGGCTACTTCCGAGAGTGCGAACCAGTCGGTTGCCGCCAGGTGGCCGGTGTTGCAGAACGTGATTGTGCCGCTTGATTCATAGTTGATCGCCGCTTCATTCAGCAGAGACGCCAGGCGATCGCGGGTAATGAAATAAGCCGCTCCATCGCTACCCGGCTCAAGCAATGTGCCATTGTCCAGGTGCAGTGAGTCCGGGATGGTACCTGCTACGCGCGCCGGACCTGCTTTCTCGCGTCCGAGAAAGTACGGTTCGGACCGGGAGTCCACCAACTGGAAACCGTTGTTACCGGCTCCGGCGACGTCATCTGCCGTGGCGACGAACTGCGGCTGGTAGTCGGCGGTATAGTCTGTGGCTGCCACCTCAACCGGTGAGTCACTGAGCGGGAAGCCCTGCTGCTCCCAACCCAGGAAACCACCGTTCAGTATCGCTACATCTTCATGGCCGAGTACCTTGAAGGTCCAGTAGATACGGGCTGCTGCGCCGAAATCTGAGGCACTGTCGCCAGTCGATACAACCACGACAGTATCGTCCTGATCGATGCCAAGGCCGCCAAGTTTCTGCTCCAGCGCGGCCACTTCCGGCAGCATGCCCGGAACACCACCCTGCTCTACCCGCCAGCCATTGCGATAGCTGTCGTACACGGAGCCGGGTATGTGCGCTTCGGCAAACGAGGCTTCATCGACGCCGCTGTACCGGATATCCAGTACCACCAGATTCTCATCGTCCAGATTATTATTGAGCCACTCGGCATTTACCAACGGCTCAACCGCCGCTGCGGTGCCTGCCACAGCCACCAGGCCGGTTGCCATCAACTGTCTGATCATCGTATCTACCTCAATCACTGTCTGTGAATGGTTCAGGGCTCCGGTCGGACGCCTGATCAAGGACCCCACCAAAGAATGGCGCAAAGCTTACCGAAACACTCAGGTATTGTTAATATGCACAAATAGAATGTTTTATTACTTTTATAGAACTAGAATGACTTAACAGGGCATGGTTGCCCGAATTGTTTTATCTCTTGTCACAGACCCGGTAAACTCCCCCGCACTCAGAAAGTGCGTGATGCCTACCCCTACATTCAGCTCTGCCACAGAGCGCGGGGTAGAAGCCGGCACATTGAAAATTTCATTATCAGAAGATTGGGTTAGAGAGCATGTCGGAGAACTATTTCAACACGCTGAATCTGCGCGAGAAGCTTGATCAGCTTGGCCGTTGCCGCTTCATGGACCGCGACGAATTCGCCAATGAGTGCGACTACCTGAAAGGCAGGAAGGTGGTTATCGTCGGCTGCGGCGCTCAGGGCCTCAACCAGGGCCTCAATATGCGCGACTCCGGGCTGGACGTGTCCTATGCCCTGCGCCAGGCGGCAATTGATGAGAAGCGCCAGAGCTGGAAAAACGCCAGCGACAATGGCTTCCGGGTAGACAGCTATGAAAACCTGATTCCGGAAGCCGATCTGGTGGTCAACCTCACACCGGACAAGCAGCATTCCAATGTTGTCGAAACAGTGATGCCACTGATGAAAAAGGGTTCCGCCCTGGGTTATTCACACGGTTTCAATATTGTCGAAGTGGGTCAGAAAATCCGCTCAGACATAACCGTGGTCATGGTGGCACCCAAGTGCCCCGGGACCGAGGTGCGGGAAGAGTATAAACGCGGTTTCGGTGTACCTACGCTGATCGCCGTGCACCCGGAAAACGACCCGAACGGCGACGGCCTCGAAATTGCCAAAGCCTGGGCAGCCGCTACGGGCGGCCACCGGGCGGGCGTACTCGAAAGCTCGTTTGTTGCCGAGGTGAAGTCCGACCTGATGGGTGAACAGACCATTCTGTGCGGCATGCTGCAGGCCGGCTCGCTGGTCTGCTTCGACAAGATGGTCAGCGAGGGCGTGGACGCCGCCTACGCCGGCAAGCTGGTACAGTTCGGCTGGGAAGTGATTACCGAGGCACTCAAGCTCGGTGGCATCACACACATGATGGATCGCCTTCCGAACCATGCCAAGATTCGGGCATTCGACCTTTCCGAAGAGCTCAAACAGCTGTTTCAGCCGCTGTTCCGGAAACACCAGGACGACATCATGAGTGGTATGTTCTCCAGTACCATGATGGCAGACTGGGCAAACGATGATGCAGACCTGCACCGGTGGCGCGAAGAAACCGGCCAGAGCGGCTTCGAAAAGGCTCCGGATTACAACGGCACCATCAGCGAGCAGGAATTCTTTGACCACGGTGTTCTGATGGTCGCCATGGTCAAGGCCGGCGTGGAACTCGCATTCGACACCATGGTGGAAAGCGGCATCAAGGAAGAGTCTGCCTACTACGAGTCACTGCACGAGCTCCCCCTGATTGCCAACACGATTTCACGCAAGCGCCTGTACGAAATGAACGTGGTCATCTCAGATACGGCTGAATACGGCAACTACCTGTTTGCCAATGCGGCAGTCCCGTTGCTGAACGAAAAATTCATGCCGGCACTGAAATCCGATGTAATCGGTCGCGGTATGGGTGAGCAGCCTGGCACCATCGACAATCTGAAGCTGATTGAGGTGAACGCCGAGATTCGTGACCATGCCATCGAATGGGTCGGCGAAGAACTGCGCGGTTACATGACGGATATGAAGCGGATTGTGGGCGTCTGAGGCGACGTCCGGTTCAGAAAGCACCCCGACGCCGAGTAAATACCCTCGGCGATCGGGGCACGCTGACTCTCGCTATACGGCGAGGGTTTTATCCCCCCGGGCAATGCCCGACACGCCTGAACGCACAACTTCCAGCACAGACGATGGTGCCACCGCCGCCAGAAAGGCATCCAGTTTATCACTGTCTCCGGCCACCTGAATGGTGTAGCTGTTGGGCGTAACATCGATTATCTGCCCCCGGAATATGTCCGCCGTGCGTTTGAGCTCTTCACGCTGAGCACCGGTCGCACGCAGCTTGACCATCAGCAGTTCGCGCTCGACGTGCACTCCGTCTGACAGGTCTATAAGCTTGACCACCTCAATCAGCTTGTGCAGCTGCTTGGTGATCTGCTCAATTACCTGGTCGCTTGCCTTTGTGACCAGAGTCATACGGGATAACGTGGCGTCTTCTGTTGGCGCTACGGTCAACGAGTCAATGTTGTAGCCCCGCTGAGCAAAGAGACCTACCACCCGTGCCAGTGCCCCGGCCTCGTTCTCCATGAGCACTGAAATAATGCGGCGTGTGGTCATCAGGTTCTCTCCGTTTTGCTCAGAAACATATCGCTCATTGCCCCGCCCGGAACGTGCATGGGATACACGTGCTCGTTGGGATCAACCACGACATCGATAAATACCAACCGGTCCTTCATCGCGAAGGCTTCGCGCAGTGCCGGCTCCAGATCAGAGGCTTTCTCGATGCGCATGCCGACATGTCCGTAGGCTTCCACCAGCTTGACGAAATCCGGCAGTGAGTCGAGGTAGGAGTTCGAATAGCGGGACTCATAGTTCATATCCTGCCACTGTCGCACCATGCCGAGATACCCGTTGTTCACATTCAGGATTTTCACCGGCAGGTTGTACTGCTTGCAGGTCGACAGTTCCTGAATGTTCATCTGGATAGAACCCTCGCCGGTCACACAGACAACATCGTCGTCCGGGTAACTGAGCGCTACGCCCATGGCCGCAGGAAATCCGAAGCCCATGGTGCCGAGACCACCACTGTTAATCCAGCGATTGGGTTTGTTGAACCGGTAGTACTGGGCGGTAAACATCTGGTGCTGGCCCACGTCACTGGTCACGTACGCATCGCCATTGGTTACCCGGTGCAGGGTTTCAATCACGAACTGCGGCTTCATCTGCTGGCTGTCGTCGGTTTCATAGCGACCACCATGGCGCTTGCGCCATTGATTGATCCTTTCCCACCACTGGCTCAGTGCGTCCGCATCTACCGATAGCTTGCTGCTGTCTATCGCTTCAGACATTTCCTCGAGCACAGATTTGACCGGGCCAACGATAGGAACATCCGCCGACACCGTTTTTGAAATTGACGTCGGATCGATATCAATATGGATAATCTTGGCGTTCGGGCAGAACTTCTTGGTGCTGTTGGTGACGCGGTCATCGAACCGGGCGCCCACCGCCAGAATAACATCGGCATGGTGCATGGCCGTGTTTGCTTCAAAGGTGCCATGCATGCCGAGCATGCCCAGGAACTGAGGGTCTGTGCCCGGGAAAGCGCCGAGGCCCATCAGAGTGTTGGTAATGGGGAAGCCGAGTTTCCGCGTTACGGTGGTCAGCGCGTCGGATGCCTTGCCCAGGATCACCCCACCACCGGAGTAGATCATGGGTCGTTTGGCCTGCAACAGCAGATTGACCGCACGCTTGATCTGCCCCGTATGCCCGCGCGCCACCGGGTTGTAGGAGCGCATACGGATTTCTTTCGGGTACACATACGGGTACCGCTCATTCGGCATCGTCATGTCTTTCGGGATATCCAGAACGACCGGGCCCGGGCGCCCGCTTTCGGCGATATAGAACGCCTTCTTGACCATGGCCGGTATATCGGCCGGATTGCGCACTGACATGTTGTGTTTCACCACCGGGCGGGAAATCCCCATCATGTCGGTTTCCTGGAACGCGTCATCACCGATCAGGTGGCTCATCACCTGCCCGGTAATAACCACCATGGGAATTGAGTCCATGTACGCCGTGGCAATACCCGTCACCGCGTTCGTTGCTCCCGGCCCACTGGTGACCAGCACGACACCGGCCCGGCCGCTGGCCCGCGCGTAGGCATCCGCCATATGCGTCGCGGCCTGCTCATGACGTACCAGAATGTGTTTCACGTCGCTCTGATTATGCAACGCATCGTAGATATGAAGAACAGCGCCTCCGGGATATCCGTACACGCACTCGACGCCCTCATCGCGCAATGCGCGCATGAGCATCTGGCCGCCGGATAACATGGGCGGTTTTTCTTTGATTTCAGCAGTCATTGCACTCTCCACAGTGTCTTGGCCACACAGCGTACTGGACAGCATGTCCGTGGCTTGTTCATTTCCGACAGACGCTACAGGAACGACCGTCAGCGCGGACTGACCGTGCAAAAGACAGGGTGTGTGACAACACACAGACGACCATGGTCGGGGCAGGATTCAGAAAGACACCGGGCACGACAGCGCCGATGTTTTGCAGCATCCCGTGCCAGCAACAACGCGGTAACATTGCCACTCACCGGACCAAGTATGTCGCCCTTCGAACCGGACCTGCCTGCCAACCCGACCCGGAAACCGCGGTACAAAACCCCTCATGCTGCCTTGTGAGCGCACTTGGCTTCGTTCCCGCTGAATCGGTCGGGATCGCTGTTTTTCCGATCCGAAGCAGTCGATACTTGTTCAGCCTTGGCAAAGCTTTTATAGGCCAGCTTTACCTGCTTGCTATTGTCTCTGAGCCTGAACAAATGTCAACCGATCACCCCATACAACCGACATTCTGTGGCACAATGCAGCGAAAATTCATGAACTACCGGGCACTCCAATGGCACGCGCGTCAAAGCGGGACGAGATTGTTGAACAGGCAGAGACCCTGTTTCTGGAACATGGCTTCAAGGGTACTTCGATAGATCTGGTGGTAAGCACCTGTGGCGTTTCAAAGCCGACTGTCTATAAGCACTTCCCCGATAAAGAAGTACTGATGGACGCGGTCATGGACCGGTGGCTTGCGCGGCGGGCAGAAGAGATCCCGGCGGAGCTGCCACTGGTCGGCGCACGCGAGTACTGCGAGCGCCACTGGTGGAACCGGGAGATCATCCGGATGTACGCCCTTGTGTTTGCTGAAGGCTGGCGCTTTGCCGGCGCGGCGCGCCGTTTCATGAACGAATTTGATCGGCCCTGGCGCCAGTTAATGAGCAACCGGCCGGAGACTGAAAGGGCTGCCGCCGCCCTTTGGGAGCTCCTGCGCCAGTATGCACTGGACGGCATATCCGAATAACCCAACCCCTGGACACGGTCAATGCAGTTTCAGGCGCGGTCGGATAACGTGATTTACCCGCCCGACCAGCGCGATCAGCAGCATGCGTACCCAGCCATGCAGGGCCAACTGGTGCATCCGGTACAGTGAAATATAGGCGGCCCGGGCAAAGCGCCCTTCCACCATCATGCTGCCACGCGTCAAGTTCCCCATCAGACTGCCGACGGTGCGGTAACGGCTGAGCGATATCAGTGAGCCGTGGTCCTTGTAGCGAAACGGCTTCTCGGGGCGCCCGTTTACCCGGGCTCTGAGATTTCGATACACATTGTCGGCCATCTGATGCGCCGCCTGGGCCCGGGGTGGTACCCAGAGGTTTTCTCCCAGCCGGCAGGCCGCACAGTCGCCGATCACATGAATGGAAGAATCGTCCGGCGGCTGCAGAAAGTCATTGACCACGACCTGCCCGGCCCGATTTTTCTCCAGCCCGTCAATTGACTGAATCACTGGCGGTGCCTTGACGCCAGCCGCCCAGACCATAAGGTCTGCGCTCACCTGGCCACCACCACGGATTTCCATGCCGGAGTCAGTTGCCCGCACGACCTGGGCGCCTGTCCGGACATCCACTCCGAGGGCAGCAAGCTCCTTGTGGGCCGAAGCCGCAATCCGTTCCGGCAGGGCGGGCAGAATGCGGGGCCCTGCCTCAAGGAGAGTGACCCTGAGGTGTGACAACGTGACCCGCTCCAGCCCGTATATCTTGAATAACTCGGCCGCATTGAACAGTTCCGCCGCCAGCTCAATGCCCGTTGCACCACCCCCGACAATAGCCAGCTCCAGTCGGGCGTCAGGGTCGTGTTCCAATTGCTGGTTCAGGCTCAGAAACCCGTTGACGAGTTTATGCCGGAAGCGCTCCGCCTGGCGGGCACTGTCGAGAAAGAAGCAGTGCTCGGAGATCCCTTCAACGCCGAAATCGTTGGTGACAGAACCGACACTGAGAACCAGGTGGTCGTATTCCACATTGCGTTCCGGCAGCACCCGCTCACCTTCCTGGCCGATCAGGGGCGCCAGACGCAACTGTTGACTACCGCGGTCTATATGGTCGATGCAGCCCAGTACAAAGCGAAAATGATGATTGTGGGCATGAGCCCGGTAACTGAGCTCGTCCACACCGGCATCAAGCGAACCGGTTGCCACTTCATGGAGAAGTGGCTTCCAGATGTGCGTGGGGTTTCTGTCGACCAGTGTGATTGTAGCTCTATTACGCTTACCCAGCGTGTCGCCGAGGTGAGTGGCCAGTTCGAGGCCACCCGCCCCACCGCCGGCGATAACAATATGCATACGACATCCTTTTCACAGGTTTGCAATCACCCCATTATTGCGCTCCCCGGCGGCATCCACAACCGGCGAAAACACCGATCTGGCCCTGTCAGGCTGCCTTGGCGAAGGTCATCCTGCCATCGGTCTCATCCACCTGAACCACATCGCCGGGGCCGAATTCACCGCGCAACAGCGCGGTCGCCAACGGGTTCTCGACCTCTCTCTGCAAGGCCCGCTTCAGAGGCCGGGCACCGTACACCGGGTCGTAGCCGGCTTCACAGATCAGGTCCAGAGCGCTGTCGGTGACGCGCAGCTGGATGTGCTGCTCATTCAACCGCTGACGCAGCAGATTGAGCTGAATGTCGGCGATACCGCGCAGCTCCTGTGCCTGCAGCGGATGGAACACAACGATCTCATCCACACGGTTAATGAACTCAGGCCGGAAATGCTGACTCACTGACGCCATGACCGATGTCTTCATGGTGTCATAATTCTCCTCACCAGACAGCCGCTGTATGGCCTCGCTGCCGAGGTTCGAGGTCATGACCACCACCGTATTGCGGAAGTCGACAGTGCGGCCCTGGCCATCCGTCAACCGACCGTCGTCCAGTACCTGCAGAAGGATGTTGAAGACGTCCGGGTGCGCCTTTTCCACTTCATCCAGCAGAATCACACTGTAGGGTCGGCGCCTGACCGCTTCTGTCAGATAGCCGCCTTCCTCGTAGCCGACATACCCCGGAGGCGCGCCCACCAGACGAGCCACCGAATGCTTCTCCATAAACTCGGACATATCGATGCGGATCATGGCTTCCTGTGTATCGAACAGGAATTCCGCCAGGGCCTTACACAACTCCGTCTTGCCGACACCGGTCGGGCCAAGGAAGAGGAACGAACCATTCGGCCGGTTCGGGTCGGCCAGACCGGAGCGTGACCGGCGTACCGCATTGGCGACCGATACCACCGCTTCATGCTGCCCGATAACCTTGGCGTGCAGGGCGTCTTCCATACGCACCAGCTTATCGCGCTCACCTTCCAGCATCTTCTCGACCGGGATACCGGTCCAGCGGGCAACGACCTTGGCAATGGACTCTTCGGTCACACGATTGTGCAAGAGCTTCATGTCCATCATTTCCGCCTGGCTGGCCATATCCAGCTGGCGCTCCAGGTCGGGTATCAGGCCGTACTGCAGCTCGGACATTTTTGCCAGGTCGCCCTTGCGGCGTGCCGCTTCAATCTGCTTGCGAGCGTCCTCAAGTTGCTCCTTGATACGCTGGGTACCGTGCAGAGCGGCCTTTTCGGTGTTCCAGATCTCTTCCAGATCCGCGTATTCCCGCTCTACCTGCGCCAGCGTCTTGTTCAGTTCCTCCAGGCGCTTCTTCGCCGCAGAATCGGATTCCTTCTTCAGCGCTTCCGCTTCAATCTTCAACTGAATGCGACGCCGATCGAGGCGGTCCATCTGCTCGGGCTTGGAGTCAATCTCCATACGGATCCGACTGGCGGCCTCATCCATCAGGTCAATGGCCTTGTCCGGCAACTGGCGGTCGGTAATGTACCGCTGCGACAGATGCACGGCGGCAATCAATGCCGAGTCCGTGATCTCTACGCCGTGGTGCACCTCATAGGGTTCTTTCAGCCCACGCAGAATGGCGACGGTGTCTTCGGTACTCGGTTCGGCCACCAGAACTTTCTGGAAACGACGCTCCAGCGCCCCGTCTTTTTCGATGTGCTGACGGTACTCGTCGAGCGTCGTCGCGCCCACACAGTGCAGTTCGCCACGTGCCAGTGCCGGCTTGAGCATATTGCCGGCATCCATGGCGCCCTCGCCCTTACCGGCGCCGACCATGGTATGCAGCTCGTCAATAAACAGAATGACCTGGCCTTCCTGTTTTGCCAGTTCGTTCAGCACGGCTTTCAGCCGCTCCTCGAATTCGCCACGGTACTTGGCACCGGCGACCAATGCGCCGAGATCCAGAGACAGTACCTGCTTGTGCTTGAGGCCCTCCGGCACTTCACCATCGACAATCCGCTGGGCCAGGCCCTCCACGATGGCGGTCTTGCCAACGCCCGCCTCACCGATCAGTACCGGGTTGTTCTTGCGGCGGCGCTGGAGCACCTGAATCGTGCGACGAATCTCGTCATCCCGGCCGATGACCGGGTCCAGTTTTCCCTGATGCGCCCGCTCGGTCAGGTTGATGGTGTACTTGTCGAGCGCCTGGCGCTGTTCTTCCGCGGACGGGTCATTCACCGTCTGGCCTTCACGAACACTGTCGATCGCGGTGCTCACCGCCTTGTCATCGAGCCCGGCATCGCGCAGCACGCGGCCGATCGGGCCCTTGTCCTGAACCATGGCCTGCAGCACCAGCTCACTGGCGATGTACTGATCACCACGCTTCTGTGCCAGCTTGTCTGCCAGATTCATGACGCGGCCCAGCTCGGGAGACAGGCCCACTTCGCCATCATGGTCGGTCACCTTGGCCAATTCGTCCAGACGCTCCTCCAGACCATGGCGGATGGCACCCTGATCGGCGCCGATCTTCTGAAGCAATGGCAATATGCCGGACCCCGGCTGTTGCATGAGGGCCAGCATCAAGTGCGCGGGATCAATGGCATTGTGGTCACGACCAACAGCCAGCGACTGGGCGTCGGCCAGTGCCATCTGAAGTTTGCTGGTTAATTGATCAACTCTCATTCCGGGTACTCCGAATTCATTCACTGCCCGTGTTAATGGGGGAGTATCAGCGGCTTTTCAACGACTGTCTGTTTCTGCGTGCCTGAATATTGACGCAGATCAATGGCCGGGCTGATCACCGTCAATCCAGATCAGGGCCGCCATGCGGCCAGTGCGGCCGTCGCGGCGGTATGAGAAGAATCTTGAGCCGTCCGTGTAGGTGCAATATCGACCCCCTGACACAGCTGTCACACCGACCCGACCGAGAGCCTGTCGTGCCAGTTGGTACAGATCACCGTACCAGCGGTCTCCTCGCCCAGGCTTGAATGCAGTAACCGTTGCCGGGTCTTCGCGTAGAAACGCCGACCGGACTTCCGGGCCGACTTCAAACGCAGCGGGACCAATGGCCGGCCCCAGGCAGGCAACCAGTTCCTCCCCAGGCTGCTGAAACCGTGTAACCAATGCCGGAAGCACGCCGTCGGCCAGACCACGCCAACCGGCATGCGCGACACCAACTTCCGCGCCATCACGGGTGGCCACCAGTACCGGCAGGCAATCGGCTGTGAGCACAGCCAGCGGTACGCCGGGCCGCGCGGTCCAGGCCGCATCGGCCTCCGGCGGGCGTTCACCCGGAACGGGGTCGACGGCCACCGTTGTGCCGTGAACCTGCTTTAACCAGGCCGGTGGCTGAATCCCCAGCTTGCGCAGCAAATGGGTTCGGTTTTGCTGCACCACCTGTGAGTCATCATCGACGTGCAGCCCCAGGTTGAGCCCATCGTATGGCGGCCGGCTTGCACCGCCACCGCGCGTGGTAAACGCAAAGCGGACGTTGGCGGGGCACTGTGCCCACTCTTCTGTGCCGGTCAGCCAGTCAGGAGAATTCATGGGGCGACTCTGTCTCGAGAACGCTCAACAGGTGCTGCATATCCTCCGGCAGATCGACTTCCCACTCACACCATTCACCGGATTCCGGATGTGGCAGACCCAGTGCTTTCGCATGCAGCGCCTGGTGTCTGAACTGTCGCAGCGTTTCAACCAACGGTTCGGAGGCACCGCGGGGGAAGGCCATCTGACCGCCATACACCGGGTCACCCACCAGGGGATATCGGATATGGTCCATATGTACACGAATCTGGTGGGTTCGGCCACTTTCGAGTTGCAAGCGGATATGCGTATGGTCCGCAAACCGTCTTACCACCCGATAGTGGGTGGTGGCCGGTTTACCGCCCGGGCGCACGGCCATACGAACGCGCTGGGTCGGATGCCGGCCGATGGGTTCGTCCACCTGCCCGCCACCGGTCATAACCCCCTTGCAGACCGCTTCGTATTCCCGCTGAATGGCGCGATCCTGAAGGTCACGCACGAGCTCGGTGTGAGCCTCCACCGTCCGGGCAATCACCATGAGTCCGGTAGTGTCCTTATCAAGCCGATGCACAATACCGGCCCTCGGCACCTGGCCCAGTTCCGGGTATCGGTAGAGCAAACCATTGAGCAACGTCCCGGCCGGCGCACCGGCTCCGGGATGAACTGTCAGCCCGGCAGGCTTGTTCACGACAATGATCGCAGCGTCTTCGTACTCCACCGGGAACTCGATAGCCTCGGCGGTCCACTCCTCGAAAACAGCCAGTTCCACTTCACCCTGCAACCACTCACCACCGATGAGTCGGGTTTTCGGCTTGGTCGGCTGACCATCGAGCGTCAGGGAGCCATCCTTGAGCCATTGCTGCAGACGCGCGCGCGAATACTCCGGGAACAGCCGGGCGGCGGCCTGATCAACGCGCTGCCCGCCCAGCTCCAACGGCACTTCTGCCGCCAATTCAATCCATTCCGACATGGGGTCACACTGCAATCTGTGATTTAATAGCCGGCATTCTAAGCCATATCCGCAACCAGAGGAAAAAATGTCGAACCGTTCGCTGGCGTTGCCGCTTCTACTGGCCACAGTGCTCTTCCTGTCCGGCTGCAGCCTATTCGGCCCCACCACTCGCATTACGACAGAACCGGACAGCTACGCCGTGGCAGAGCAATACCTGGAGCGAGAAAACTACAACCTGGCGATCGAACAGCTCACCGCAATGGAAAACCGGTTTCCGTTCGGCAATTATGCGACCCAGGTACAGTTCGACCTGATGTTTGCCGAGTACGAGCAATCCCGCTATTCAGCCGCTCTGCGGCGTGCCAACCGATTCATCCGCTTGCAGCCGGCGCACCCTCAGGTGGATTACGTCTATTACATGCGCGGGCTGACCGAGTTTGCGCTGGCCAACCAGCCGGGCAGCCTGCTCGGCACGCGCAACCCGATTGACCGGGATGTCAGCGGCTATGAGCGCACATTCCGTCAAATGCAGGATTTCGTGACACGCTTTCCGGACAGTGAATACACGCGTGATGCCCGGGTGCTGATGCAGGTATCACGTACCCGGCTGGCCACTCACAGCCTGAACGTGGCGCTCTACTACTATCAGGTCGAGCGCTACGGCGCTGCCCTCGAGCGACTTGACAAGGTGTTGTCGGAATTCCCCGGCGAGCCGGAACAGGAGCGGGCGCTGGCGCTCAAGGCCCGGACTCATGAACGGCTTGACGAACCGGAAAGCGCAGCAGCCACACGGCGCTTGCTGGCAGAACTCTATCCAGACAGCCAATACCTCAGAAACGGTGAGCTTGTGGCCGATTTCGAGTTCAGTCGCCCCTGGTATTTCTGGGCCACACTGGGGCTGGTCGGCTGAGGCTGGCAGCGATTCCGTGATCACCGCGTCAGCAACGTCAATACACCCAGCACAATAAACAGGATCGCGGCAGCCACGTTTATTGCCCGCACAGGCAGATGATCAATCAGCCAGCGGCCACCCCAGATAACTGGCAGGTTGGCCAGCATCATCCCGGCGGTGGTGCCGAGTATAACGCCCCAGAGCGCATCGAAACGTGCGGCCAGCAGTACCGTGGCCACCTGTGTCTTGTCACCGATTTCGGCCACAAAGAACAGCACCAGCGTTGCCACGAACGCACCCAGCCCGAGAACGGGACTGTCCGAACCTCCCTCTTTATCAGGTATCAGCATCCAGAGACCGACGGCAATAAAGCTCATACCGAGCGCCACCTCGAATACACCGTTTGCCATCAGCCCGGCGAGCCAATCGCCCAGCCATGCGGACACACCATGGTTTACCAGTGTCGACAGGAGAATGCCGAGGATAATCGGAGCGGGTCGGCGAAACTTCGCCACGAGAAACAGCGTCAGGAGCTGCGTCTTGTCACCGATTTCGGCGATCGCAACACCCAGAGTTGACACCAGAAAGGCTTCCAAAACACTATCCAGAGGGGCAGACCGGTTCACCATAAGACAACACACCACGTCTGCCCCGGCAGCCGGTGTGATGTCTCAGGTCTCATCGGTCTGACGGCTCACCACCTGGAACGGCCATGCGCTTTCAGACGCCGGTACCACGAACATTGAGGTTCGACTGTGTTGATACCGGCCATCGACTGTGGGCTTTGCCGCCCCGTCGACGTGATTACTCCCCCAAGAGCGAGCGTATACTACGACATGCACGGCAAAGCGGCAAGTTCACGACGGGTGTCGGTCAGGGTGTGAAGTTCGGCGCCAGCTCGGCCAGCTGACCGTACACGGACGGCTCACTCATAGCCCGGGCCATCAACGTATCCCGTTGGTAGATGTCCGGACGGAACGATGGCGGTTCCGACCCGTTCGCCTGCGCCGTAAAATATACCAGATAGATCGGCACCGCCTGATCAAGCTGAATGACCCGGGAGGTGTCCTGGTTCCGTGCACGATTTAGCCGGTCAAGCTTTACGGCATTGCTCTGTAGCAGCGTTTCAGCAAACAGGGCCGGGTCATGAAGCCGCACACAGCCAGCGCTGTAGGCCCGCACCGGGTCAATGAAATCATCACGCTCGGGGGTATCATGCAGGTAAATGGCATTTCGGTTGGGGAACATGAACTTGTACTGACCCATGGCATTTCCCGGGTCAGGCTCCTGCTCGATCCGGTAGCGCAGGTCTTCAGGCTCCATGTTTTGCCAGTCCACTGAGGCCGGGTCGACTTCCGCCGCGCTGGCGTGCCAACCCTCAAAAATGCGGAAATTGTTACGGGCAAAATACCCGGGATCGACTTTTGCTATCGGTAACAACATATCCCTCGCGACACTCTGCGGCACCCGCCATGTAGGGTTGATTTCCATATAGGTCATCTCGCCGCGGAAAACGCGCGTCGGCCGATCCGGACGACCGATCACCGCGCGCATGGAGTGTGTCCGATCATTCAGGCGAATGTCTACCCGGTAGTCGGTGAGGTCTACCCAGATATGGTCGTCTTCGATCTCAGCCGGCATCCAGCGCCAGCGTTCCATATTGATCCGCAGTTGCTCGGCACGCACCGCCAAAGGTACGTTGAGCGCCGCCCGCGTCTCCGAGCCGACCAGACCGTCTTCCTTCAAGCCGTGTCGTTGCTGAAATCGCCGTACGGCATTCTCCAGGTCACCGCCAAACTGCTGGGGCGCATCCATCCGGCCGGCAGGCGCCAGGTCGCCGAGCTGGCGCAGCCTGTTTCGCAGACGCACCACACGTTCACCGGAAGACCCGTTCAGAAGCAGTTCACCCGCTTCCAGGAAAATGTCGTCATCCGCCTTCCCCTGATCCCGATAATAGACATACCAGTACTGCAGAGACCGGTAGGCTTCGTGAGTCGGCTCCAGCGCGTCCAGCAGCGACAGGACGTCGGCACCAGAGTCCTGAGCAACCACCTGACGCCAGTCATCGTGGGCAATATCCAGCTGCCAGTTCGGGTCGATCAGTTCGGGGTCGAAGCGGCCTGACGAGACATCCTGTGCGTAAGCGACTGCGGCGATGGTGGCGAGCACGTCGAGTTCGGCCTGCTCCCGTGGATCAGGATCCGTGCGCTCAATCAGTGCGCGCAGCGCTGACAGATGATAGTCCTCGGGAATCAGTCCGTGCCGATCTGACCGGCTCAGGCGCGCGATCAGCGCCTCCAGCGCCGGGTCCGGACCGTCTTCATGAATCCAAAGCGGGCGGAAGTCACGTGATTCGTAGCCATTCAGAACCAACTGGCTGGGCAGTGCATGGCCGTAGACCGGGTAACGGTTTTCAACGATGATCTCAAGTTGCCGGCTCAGAGCGCTGCGAACGATCTGGGGCGCCACCTCTGGCGCTGCGGTGGGCGCCGTCGCTTCCATGGACTCCTCGGGCGGCGAGCTGGCACACGCGGAGAGAAGTGCAGCGGCCAACAGGCAGAGACCCACCCTGTAACGCCCTGGATGTCGGCTGACGCCGACCACAACTGATTTCCATTCAGCCATATACTGACCGCTGGCACCGAAAAAAGGATTGCAAGCACTATAGAGGAATCAACCGTATGATGCACCCCCCCCCCAAATGAGCGCGGGGCGAAGCATATGTTGGCAGGCAACTTTAGTGGGTTGGCTTGAAGCCGAGAATCTGAATCACATGCCCCTCACCGGAATGGTAAATACCTTCCTGCAGAGGGCGCTCGAAGTCATCCATCAACTGGAGATTCAGCCCCGCGAAATCGTCGCGCAATTCATCCAGCAATGGCATCAGCGCCGGATCCGACGGCCCGCCATTGGTACGTTCCGCCTGCTCCGGATGGAATGCCTCGAAAATCAGAGTGCCGCCGGGCTTGAGACCCGCAACCACACGACGATGGACATCATGGCGAATTGATTGAGGCAGGTGACAGAAAATACTGACCACCGCAGCCCAGTAGCCCGGCTCGATCACGTAATTTGCCAGATCAGCCTGCACCGTTTCAATGGAAACGCCGCGCTCTTCTGCCAGGCGCTGCGCCTTGGCGAGTCCCACTTCAGACTGATCCACAGCGGTAGCGGAAAACCCGAGCTGTGCCAACCATACGGCATTGCGCCCTTCGCCTTCACCCAGACACAGTACCGGCCCCGGTACAATGTCATCGGCAGTGCGCCGGAGAAAATCATTGGGCTCCTTCCCGTACGCATAATCATCCGCCGCGTATCGTTCGTTCCACATCATGATTCGACGCCTCCAGAAGCCTCGTTGTGCACGATGGTGTAGCACGGCCATGCAATAGCGACCAGATGGATTTTCGCGGGGGTGTAGGAGGCCCCTGAGCAAGAACGGGTCATCGGCCGGCAAGTCCAGGCGGGGACCGGGCGTGAATACATCCCTGTAGCCCTGCGACGAAAACGTCCTGTTTTCGACGCTCCCCGACCGGATCCCCGGCCATCGACCGATTACGCTGCAGCACTACCTACAGGTGCTGCCTGCAAGGCGATTTTGGACCTCAGTATGCCGCGTTTGGCTGATAGAACTCTGCCGCGTTTTCCGTGGTAATCAGGTCCGCAGCAAGAATCAGACGTGATGGCACACCATGGTACATATCACCGAGGTGTTCGCCCTGCACGCCATGTACTGCCAGCGCAATACCGGATGCAATCATGTTCGGCGGATAGGTCACAGTGGCCTGCACCAGGTCGTGATTGTCGCGGATCATGCCGATCACTTCGCGTGAACCGCCACCACCGACGATCATCTCGACATCGTCACGGTCTGCTTCCACGACAGCCTGCAGAACGCCCTGCAATGCGTCGTCATCGCCGGCCCAGATGGCATCCACATTCTGATGGCGTGCCAGCATATTCTCGGTAACACGCAGTGATTCCTGCGGGTTCCACTCACCGGACTGGGAGTCGAGAATATTGATGCCGGGATGGCGCTCCATCTCGGCACGGAACGCATTGACCCGCTGCGCATTGATCGGGATGGACGGCCCCTCGACAATGAGCACATTGCCCTCGCCATCGAGCTGATCGGCCATATAACGGGCGGCCTCTTCACCCATCCCCGGGTTGTCGCCGGCGAGGAACACATCCTGAGTCGGCTCTTCCAGCTCCCGATCCACGACGACTGTATAGATGTCATCGTAATAGGCATCCGCAATCACGCGCTGCAGCGTCGCCGGGTTATGCGGCAGAATGACCAGCGCATCGATCTGGCGAACCAGCAAGTCCTCCACATCGCCGACCTGAGCCGTTCCGTTATTGGCTGCCAACACGGTGAATTCGATGTTGTCATACTTCTCACCCAGCTCTTCTGTGGCGCGGTTCGCCCACCAGAGCAGCCCCGCTGTCCAACCGTGGTCAGCAGACGGTACGCTGACACCGATGTGGTACGAGTCCTGCTGGGCAACTGCTGTCAATGGTGCAGCGACCAGGGCGACGGAAACCGCCGCCGATTTGATTATCGTCTTGAGTGTCATATTGAGCTTCCTTCGATGTGTTGTCTCGGATTGTTGTTGTGGTTCAACCGGTAGCGATACCGGACTTCTGCCAGATCTCACCGCCGCTGCTTGTACTGCAGCAACACGGCAATGATGATCACAGAGCCTTTCACCAGCCCCTGAAGATAGGGAGACACCCCCATCAGGTTGAGCATGTTGTTGATGATCCCCAGAATGAGCGCACCGATGACGGTGCCCCAGACGGTGCCACGCCCTCCGGCCAGCGCCGTGCCCCCGATTACGACGGCCGCAATGGCGTCCAGTTCGTACAGCGTCCCCGCGTCACTCGGGCTGATGGACGCGAGGCGGGAACTCAGCATGATCGCCGACAGGCCCACACAGATCCCGGCAATAACGAAACTGGTCAGAATCACGGAGCGCACGCGGATACCGGAATAGCGCGCCACTTCCGGGTTCGACCCGACGGCACAGAGGTGACGGCCGTAGCGCGTATGGAAAAGCAGAATATGGCCGATGACCGCCAGCACCAGAAAGGTCCAGGCGGGAATGGGCAGCCCCAGCCAGTAGCCGCCGCCGATCTCCGGGAAGAACGCGTTACGGGTGGTCACCTCGCCGGCGTCCGTGAGGTAGAGCGCCCCGGAGCGGAAAATGGACATGGTCGCCAGCGTCGCGATGAAGGCGGCAATCCGTCCCCGCGTGACCAGCAGACCATTGAGCAACCCGAACGCCGCACCGGCCAGCACGGCGACGCCCAGGCCAACGACCAGGGCCCAGAAGGGGTCGGCAATCGCATTCAGGGTAAACAGCAACAACACACCGACCAGCGCCAGCATGGAGCCCACAGACAGGTCAATGCCACCGCCGATGATCACAAAGGTGACCCCGATCGCGATGATCCCGGTGTAAGACACCTGACGCAGAATGTTGGTGATGTTGCGCGTGTTCATGAAGTACTCGCTGGCGAACGAGGACAGCACCAGAAGCACAATCAACGCCAGCAGCGGTGCCAGCAGGGTAGTGTCGAAAGGAACGCGCCGCAGCCCGCGCTGCACACGACCGAAAACGGTGGTTGAATCCGTCATAACGGGGTCTCCATAGAGGCTGAGGCGGTGTCTCTGACACCCGCTGCGTATAACATGATGTCTTCTTCGTTCAGTTGGTCGCCGGACAGCTCGGCCGCTATGCGGCCACCTCTGACGACTGCCACCCGATCACAGAGGCCTATCACTTCCTCAAGTTCTGATGAAATGACAACGATTGCGCAACCACTGTCGGCGAGACGGCGAATCAACCGGTAAATCTCGCGTTTGGTGCCAACGTCGATGCCGCGGGTCGGCTCGTCGAGAATCAGGATATGCGGTTCAATATCGAGCAGTTTTGCCAGATAGACCTTCTGCTGGTTACCGCCACTTAGAAGACCCACGGGTATGCGCAGACTGGCCGCCCGGATGTCGAACTGTTGCTGGAATGCCTCGGCACGTGCCCGGGTTTCACGATGCCGTATCAGGCCCCGTGTATAACGGCGCAGACTGAGCAGCGTCATGTTCTCGATGAGGTTGAAGTTCATGATCAGACCACGCCCCTGGCGGTCCTCCGACAGATAGGCAAGCCCATGCTGGTGCGCTGCCTCCGGATCTTTAATGGTCACCGGCCTGCCGTCGATTTCGATGGTACCGGCACTCAGCTTGCGCAAACCCATCACGGCCTCAGCGATCTCCGTGCGACCGGCGCCAACCAGCCCCGACAGTCCGACCACTTCGCCGCGGTGCACCCGCAGGCTGACGCTGTCCACCACACCCGGAACCGTCAGCCCGTTGAGGTTCAATGCCACCTGCTCGGTTGGTTTCCCTTTCTCCGGGTACACCTGAGACAATTCGCGGCCGACCATACGGCGGGCCATTTCGTCTTCCGATAATTCGCTCGTGGGGCTGAGATCCACGGGCTCACCGTCGCGCAGTATCAGCAGTCGCTGGCACAGCGTCTTCACTTCCTTCAGCTTGTGTGAGATGAACAGTATGGCGACGCCGCGTGCCTGCAGTTGACGGACCACATCGAACAGTACGTCTATTTCGCGATCGGTCAGCACCGTGGTGGGCTCATCGAGAATCACCACCCGCGCGTCATTGACCAGCACTCGGGCAATTTCGACCATCTGCTTTTCGGCCACACTGAGGCTGCTGATCGGTGCATCCGGGCTCAGTTCAGCCTTCAGCGAACGCAACAACCGGTCGGACTCCCTCCGCATGGCGCCATGGTCGAGAAGCCCGCCGCGGCGGCAGATTTCCTGCCCGAGAAAGACGTTCTCATACACACGCAGCGTGGGCACCAGGTTGAACTCCTGGGGAATCATGGCGATGCCGAGCGCCCGCGAGGATACGGGATCCAGCTCGTTATAGGCCGTACCGTCCACGCGGATCACGCCACCGGACGGCTGATACACGCCACTGATCAGCTTCAGCAGGGTGCTCTTGCCCGCACCGTTTTCGCCGAGAATACCGAGCACTTCGCCCGGCATTATGTCGAGCGTGATGTCGCGCAGTACCGTTACCGGGCCAAACTGTTTCCACAGACCCTCGAGTTGAATAATGGGTTCCGCCATATCAGGACCTCCCGGGCCAGTTAACCCAGGCGCCACCCGTCTCGCTGGACTGCAGGCAGGTCGCAATAAAGCGCAGCCCGTCCACACCGTCCTCGACGGTGGGTAGCCAGCTTTGATCCCGCGCGTTGCCGGCGAATGCACTGTAGAGATTGGCGAAGCCTTCGATGTAGCCCTCCGGGTGGCCGGGGGGCAACCGGAGCCCTTCGCCCGCCGTGTCGCTGAGCCAGTCCGGTCGACGGGTCAGGCGCCGCGCCGGCTCATTCAGCGGTGACAGCCAGAGCTCGTTCGGGTTCTCCTGTGCCCAGGTCAATGACGCCCGGTCACCCACCACACGAATCGACAGCGCGTTCTCGTGGCCCGGCGCCGTCTGGCTGGCCCAGAGCATGCCGCGCGCACCACCGGCGAAACGCAGCATGGCGTGCACGTTGTCGTCCAGCTCACGGCCGGGCACCATCGCGACCAGATCGGCACAGACCGCGTCAACAGTCAGCCCGGTGATGAAGCGGGCGAGGTGGAAAGCATGGGAACCGATATCGCCCAATGCACCGGCGCTGCCGGCGCGTTTGGGGTCCAGGCGCCAGGCAGCCTGTCTGTTTTCCGGGCCGGCCGGCTCACTGAGCCAGTCCTGAACGTACTCCACCTGCACCGTGCGCAATTGCCCAAGCTCACCGCTCTGGACCAGGTGACGCGCGTGTTGCACCAGCGGGTAGCCGCAGTAATTGTGCGTAAGTAGAAACCGGCACCCCGATGCCTGCACGCGCTCGGCCAGCGCTTCGGCCTGTTCCACCGATACCGTGAGCGGCTTTTCGCAGATGACGTCCATTCCCGCATCAATCGCCGCCAGCGCCATGTCATAGTGCAGAAAGTTCGGCGTTGTGATTGCCACGGCCGTCGCACCATCCGGCCGTGCCGCTTCGGCACGCAATAGTTCATGGTAGTCGTCGTACCGGCGGTCATCCGCCATTCCGAGGGCGGTCGCCGTTTCCCGGTTGGCAGCCGGGTTGGTACTGAACGCGCCAGCGACCAATTCATAGTGTCCGTCCAGCCGGGCAGCAAACCGGTGCACCGCACCGATCATGGACCCCGGCCCGCCACCGATCATGGCCAGCCGAATCACTGGTCTGTCAGCCATTGTGTGTTCTCCCTGTGAATGCCGGTTCAGGACAGGCCAAGCAATCGGCGATTCATGGCGTCGTCGGTTGCCACCGAGGCAAAGTCATCGAAGGCTTTGTCGGTGACCTGAATGATGTGATCCGAGACGAACCGGGCACCTTCGGTCGCACCCTGCTCCGGATGCTTGATCGCGCACTCCCATTCGATCACTGCCCAGCCGTCAAAATCGTACTGGGACAGGCGGGAGAAGATGCCTTTGAAATCCACCTGTCCGTCGCCCAGAGAGCGGAACCGGCCGGCGCGATCCAGCCAGCCTTCATAGCCACCGTAGACGCCCTGCAATGCCGACGGATTGAACTCCGCATCCTTGACGTGAAACATCCGTACCCGATCCCGGAAATGATCCAGAAACGCCAGATAATCCAGCTGTTGAAGCACGAAATGAGACGGGTCGAACAGGATGCAGCAGCGTGGGTGATGATCCACCTCGCGCAGAAACCGCTCAAACGTGGACCCGTCATGTAAGTCTTCCCCTGGGTGAATCTCGAAGCAAAGGTCCACACCGGCCTCGTCGAATGCGTCCAGGATGGGCAGCCACCGTGCCGCCAGCTCGGCGAATCCGGCATCCACGAGCCCTGCCGGGCGCTGCGGCCAGGGATAGAGAAACGGCCACAATAATGCGCCGGAGAAGGTGGCATGCGCCGTAAGGCCGAGGTTCGCGCTGGCACGGGCTGCCAGCTTGAGCTGTTTCACTGCCCAGCGCTGCCGCTGCTCAGGGTTGCCGCGCTGCTCGGGAGGGGCGAAGCCGTCAAACATCTCATCATAGATGGGGTGCACAGCAACAAGCTGGCCCTGCAGGTGCGTGGACAGCTCCGTAATCTGGATGCCGTGCCGTGCCAGCGTTGCCTTTACCTCCGCGCAGTAATCCAGATCTTCAGCGGCTCGCTCAAGGTCAAACAGGCGCTTGTCCCCGCTGGGAATCTGCACACCTTTGAAACCGAGACCAGCGGCCCACTCTGCGATGGTGTCGAGCGAATGAAACGGGGGTTCGTCACTGACGTATTGCGCCAGAAACAGCGCTGGGCCTTTGATGGTACGCATGTCTCATTTTCCTTACTTATGATTATTGATGTAATGCATTACATTCAAGCAAACCGGAATTATCTCTGTCAACTCTCTGCAGCAGACATTTTTGACAACAAAAAGTGCGCTTTATTGCAGTAAATCGCTAACGGCATGATTCGCCTGAAGTTTGAGGTTTTGTAAATTGTAATGCTTTACATTTTTCAATGGGTACGGCAGGCTGTTTTCGTGTCGAATTGGTTTACACTGCACCCATGGCAACCATCAAAGATGTCGCTGAGGCCGCCGGATGCTCCACCGCCACTGTATCCCGGGCACTGGCCTCGCCGGAAAAAGTCACAGAAGTGACGCGTCAGCGTGTTCAGGCAGCTATTGCCCGGGTCGGCTACGCGCCGAATCTGGCAGCGCGCAACCTCAGACGCAGCGAGTCGCGAACCATCGTGGTATTGCTGCCGGATATCGCCAATCCGTTTTTTTCCGAGATTATTGCCGGGCTTGAAGAAACCGCCCATCAGGCTGGCTACCAGGTTCTTCTGGGTGACTGCGAGCACGATGCCGGTCGCGCAGAAGCCTATTTCGGCCTGTTGCGCACCAACCAGGCAGACGGCCTGATTCTGCTGACCTCCGAAGTACCCCAGGCCCTGGTTCGACGTCAGCATACGGATGTGCCCGTAGTCACGGCCTGTGAATACTTTGATGACATCGCACTGCCGACGGTCCGGATCGACAACCTGCAGGCGGCAGTGAAGGCAGTCGATTACCTGTTGTCGCTCGGCCACCGGCGCATCGCAACGCTCAGCGGCCCTCTGGGCAACCCCATCTGCCGCGACCGGAATGCCGGCTTCAGCCACCAGCTCAGGCAGGCCGGGCTGGAGCCAAAGGATGAGTGGGTGGTTGCCGGCGACTTCAGCTTCCATGCCGGCTATCAGAATGGCCGATGGCTTCTCCGGTTGCCCCGGCAGGAGAGACCCACTGCGGTTTTCTGCCACAGTGACGAAATGGCGATTGGTCTGATGAAAGCGGCCCGGGATGCCGGGATCCCGGTACCTGACGAGTTATCCGTGATCGGGTTCGATAACATCGGTTTCAGCGAATACTGCGAGCCGGAATTGACCACGGTAAGCCAGCCACGTGAGCAGATCGGACGAACAGCTATGCAGACGTTGCTGGCCATGCTGCACAAGCAGGCGGTGCTGCCTCTGCAGGTACTGAATACCCAGTTGATCGTTCGGGAGAGCACTGCCGCTGTGCCGGAACGGGCGCCGTGACGACCGGTTACGGTACCTGCGCCGAAGAACGGGCTACGCCATGAGTGCTGTCACCCCGACATAAAGCAGCCTCAGCGCCAGAATACTGAGGATGACATTAAGTATCGGCTTGATGGTCTCGGTCGACACCCGGTCCAGAAACTGCTTGCCCGTCAGCGTGCCGAGAAATCCCGTCGCGATCATCAGCAGAATGAAGCCCCACCACCCGGCGAATGTGAAGCCCAATAGCCCCCATATACCGGCGCGCAGAATCTGCTGAATTGAATTCATGGCCGCGATCGTGGCCACGACGCCGCGCCTTTCCTCAAACATATCCCGGATTACCACATATATAAAAGGTGCGACACCACCCACCATCATGGAGAGAAACCCGGTACCGCCACCGAGAAAAAATATCGACCGGCGACTGGAGGACAATTTCACAATGGGCAGCCAGGTACTGTAGAGAATGAACGCTCCCAGAGCCACCTGAATTGACGCGGGGGGTATCGACACGGCGACCTGGCCCCCGCCGAGAGAACCAACGATCGACCCCAGGCTGAACCAGAGAATCATCCGCCAGTCTGCGAAACCGAGCAGGGTCAGCAACCGGCCGACATTGGACCCGAGCTGAATCACCGCATGCACCGGAATCAGCGCGGTCGGTGGTACCAGATTCGCCATAATCGCCAACAGGGTAACACCACCGCCGATCCCGACCGCTGCCGTCAGAGCGGACGTAAAAAAACTGCAGACAATCAGAAACCAGAAGGAAAGCGCGGTAATTTCCGCCGGGATCAGAGCTATCAGCCAATCTGTCATCGAATGGAGGAATCCTTGAGCATCAGGCCGGGTGGCGGCTCAACGTCGATCGAGCCGCAGCCGGAATTCCGACATGATAGCATCATAAAGACCATCGCCGGCCCAGGCGTCCTCCACACCGCTGTCTATGGACGGGTTGTCGTTTACCTCGATGATGAACACATCGTCGCCGCGCTGTTTAAGATCCACCCCATACAGCCCGTCACCAAACGCCGAAGCCACTTCGATAGCGGCTTTCAGA
The DNA here is from genome assembly GCA_965602035.1 of Natronospirillum sp. Taxonomy (GTDB): domain Bacteria; phylum Pseudomonadota; class Gammaproteobacteria; order Pseudomonadales; family Natronospirillaceae; genus Natronospirillum. The sequence goes on from OZ271919.1 coordinate 1,597,697, forward strand.
ACGTGCCTCGGCACATCGTGGGTGGGCAGGGTTTCCGATTCACCGCTCTGCTGACTCGGCCGGGCGCTGTGGTTGTAGATCTGCCAGTGCCCTTTCGCCATGAAATACCGACAGGCGTATATAGGGCGGCCCGCGAGCACACCAATTCGCCAGTCATAGTCCGTTGGCACAAAGGCCTGCGCCAGAATAATCGCACTCTGACGCAGAAGATCCTTGGCCGTCGAGCTCAGTGACTCGATATCAGTCACTTTGACCACACCACGGGAAAACGACCCGTCGGGTATTTTCAGCACCATGGGGTACCCCAGCTCCGCCGCGAGTCGTTCCAGTTCCGGCCGGGACGACTGCGAGACAACACGGCTGGCAGGGGCAGGAAGGCGGCGCTGGTTGATCAAATCGGCCAGGTAGATCTTGTTGGTACAGCGCAGGATACTGTCCGGATCGTCCATGACCACCATGCCCTCATGAGCCGCCTTGCGGGCAAAACGGTAGGTGTGGTGATTCACGTTGGTGGTTTCGCGGATAAACAGCGCATCGTATTCCGCCAGCCTGAAGAAATCCTCCGCCTGAATGAAATCCACGTCCATGCCTTGACGACGTGCCGCACTGGCGAATCGCCGCAATGCGGTTTTGTCACTGGGCGGAAATTTCTCCTGCGGGTCCGCCAGAATGGCCAGATCATAGCGGTACCGGCGCTGGGCGCGTGGTGCCCGCCAGATGCGGCGGGAGAAGTGCTCCAGCGTGCTCGCGAAATGCGATTCTTCTGCCTCGTCCAACTGGTTCAACCCGATGGCACGGATACGGGAGAGCGTCCACAGGCGTCGTTTGCGGGCAGTGACTTCCAGAATCGGCACGGGAAAACGTTCGAACAAATGCCGTGAGTAGTCGGCCAGACCGGGGACCATTGATGAGCCCAGAAAGATACGCCATCGACAGGTCGTCTGCCCGTTTGCCAACTGGTCCATGGTCCTGTGAACAGACTCCGGCACTGCGCCGTACACAGCCGGCTGTGACAGGTCCGTCAGTGCCTTGACCGATGGCAACACCCGGTGGCCTCGGGCTTCCGCCAACAGCGACACATAATAACCCCGGCTCAGGTATTTGTAGTCACGGCAGAGGTTCAGAACGCGCTGCGGTGACAGGTCGGCCTGATCCAGATAGGCCTGTGCCGACAACAGATCGTCTGTCGGATAGTAGGCTTTCCAGTCGTCCACGCGATCTACGACCACACGTAATGTCGACACAGCGGCGTAACTCCCCTCCCAAGACAGGTTGATTGTGCGCAGCAGCAGACCATCTGCCAAGCCCGTTGAGCTAATTTCCGCCTGACGATTGACGGCATGACGGCTCTGCGCTAAACCTGTGCGACTCATCCCGAACAATGCCACCGACCGCCCTATGCCTATTCGCCCCGCGCAATCCCCGGACATTGATGCCCTGGTTCAGTTGGAGAAAGCGTGTTTCGATACAGACCGGCTGAGCCGGCGCAGTTTCCGGCGGTTTCTGAACAATCAGCGTGATGTCCTGCTGCTCAGTACCACGCCGCAGGGCGAACTGCTCGGCTACGGTCTGTTACTGCAGCGACGGGGCACGCACCTGGCGCGGCTATATTCACTGGCCGTGGCCCCTGAGGTCCGGGGCAAAGGTGTGGCCAGAGCGCTCCTTCGCGCCCTGGAGTCGGTCGCCACCGAGTCTGACAGCCGATTCATTCGACTGGAAGTCGCCGTGGATAACAGTCACGCTATCGGCCTTTACGAAAGCGAAGGATACCGGCCGATCGGCCAGAAGCCGGCCTACTACGACGATGGCACCAGCGCCCTCCAGATGGAAAAGCGGCTGCACCGCTCACGACCGCACCCGGACGGTCTCCCCTACTTCGCCCAGACTACTCCCTTCACCTGCGGGCCCGCCGCACTGATGATGGCGATGCACGCCGATGCGGCTGATCAGCCCATGAATGAAGCGCAGGAAATCCAGTTATGGCGCGAAGCCACAACGGTTTACATGACCACCGGTCTCGGCGGCACGTCGCCGTTCGGGCTGGCTCTGGCGGCGGCACGGCGAGGCTGGGAAGCCCAGGTATGGGCATCGCACCTTGACCCGCCCTTTCTGAACAGCGTCCGTGCCAGCGACAAGCAGGACCTGATGCGACGGGTTCACAATCAGTTCATCGAAGAGTCGAGGGCCGAAAGGGTAACGCTCGTCCAGCGCGAGCTCAGTCAGGCTGACATTCCGGCGCTGCTTGCAGACGGCTGGCGCCTGTTGCTGCTGATCAGCACCTGGCGACTGAACCGCAACAAGGCACCGCACTGGGTATGGCTGGTTGATTTCGATGGTCAGCACGCCTACCTGAACGATCCGGATGTCGATCTGGACGACCGGCAATCGGCCCTCGACAACCGGTTTATGCCAGTGAACGCAGACGAGCTGGATGCCATGACCCGGTACGGTGCGAACCGGTACCGGGCCACAGTCCTGATCCGCCGACCGTAACGCATCGCGACCCTGTCGCAGCCTCACGGCAGCTCCTACAGGCCCATATTTGTAGGAGCGTCCCATTACATGGCGTCTTGGGCGCGATCACAGGCTAGACGACAGCCGACAGCCGGCTGATACGGAACCGGTTGATCACCACCAGGACCACGATCAGGGCGATGCCCGCGAGGTCTGTCGCTCCGCCGCCCGCCATCATGAACAGCGCGGTAGCGCCAAGACCCACGCGCAGCCAGATGGGCGCGGTATGACGCATGAAATACCCAAGCACCCCGGATGACAGCAGATACACACCCACCAGCGCGGTCACCAGAGCGCGGATGATCGCCAGCGGCTCACCATCCATCAGCAATGCGCCGTTGTAGAAGAACATGAACGGCACAATAAATGCCACGAGTCCGATCTTGAACGAGGCTACCGAGGTTTCCATTGCTTTCGCGCCGGAAATACCGGCCGCGGCGTACGACGCCAGCGCCACGGGCGGCGTAATTGCCGAGACTACGGCGAAGTAGAAAACGAAGAAGTGTGAGATCAGAGCCGGGATGCCCAACTGAATGAGGCCCGGAGCCACCACCGATGCCGCCACCGCGTAGGCCGCTGTCGTTGGCATCCCCATGCCGAGAAGAATCGCGATACACATGGCAAAGAAGAGCGCGAGTAACTGGCTGGCCTCAGCAATGCCCAGAAGCAGGGAGGAAAACCGCGCACCGACACCGGTCAGGGAAATAACCCCGACAATGATGCCGGCACAGGCACAGACGACAATGATCTGGATCGACATCTTGCTGGCCAGTTCCAGCGCGTGCAGTATGCTCTTCAGGCCCATTTTGTGCGGCGATATCCAGCTCACAACCGCCGCCGATACCGTGGCCAGCGTACCGGCACGAATCACTGAGTAACCGTTGAACAGCGCCCAGATCAGAATAATAATGGGTACAAACAGGTAAACCTGCTTGGCCATCGCCCGGAATTTCGGCAACTGGTTGCTGGGCACGCCCCGAATGCCGCGGCGCGCCGCCTCGGTATCCACCATGAAATAGATCGACACAAAGTACAGGATGGCCGGAATAATGGCCGCGATGGCAATCTCCTGATAGGGAATGCCGGTAATTTCGGCCATGATGAACGCGCCCGCGCCCATGATCGGCGGCATGATCTGCCCACCGGTGGAAGCCGCGGCTTCAATGGCACCGGAGGTTTTCCGGTCGTAGCCCACTTTTTTCATCAACGGAATCGTCAGTGAGCCGGTCGACACCACATTGCCGGCACTGGTGCCGTTGATCATCCCCATCAGGCCCGACGCAAATATCGCAACTTTGGCCGGACCGCCACGGGAACGCCCTGCCACGGCGAACGCAAAATTCACAAAGTAGTCACCGACTTTGGAGGCCTGCAGAAAGGCCGCAAAAATGATGAACAGAATGATGTAGGTGGACGACACTGCGGTGGTCGGCCCGAGAATCCCGGCATCGGTATAGATCTGGCTGAAGAAGCGCTGCACCGACAGACCGGGGTAACCCAGGAAGCCGGGCAGATAAGGGCCGGCAAAGGTATAGGCCAGGAACAGTCCGGCAATCACAACCAGCGACATGCCTGCGACCCGACGGGTGAGCTCAAGAATCAGCATACTGCCGACCACGGCGGAGAACGAAATACCCACCGGTGCGAACGAGGTGCCGGTCGTCGTACGAATAGGCCCGGCAAACACAATCACCAGATAGGCACCAACGGCAATGGAACTGAGCATGAGCACCAGATCCGGGAAGCTGAAGCCCTTACCCACGGGTTTCTGCAACCAGCTCAGAATCAACGCCAGCGCGGTCGTCACCACCAGCGGCCAGCCGTAGTGCCAGTTCTCGATGGTCGGGTCGATACGCATGGCCGGACCCGCAAGAATCAAATGCGCGTTCACGACCTGATACAGCACATAACCCATCGGAATCAGCAGCACTGCACCCATCCACTGGATGGCTCGCTGGCTGAGTGACGGGGGCTCCCACTCCTCAAGCCGATGCGCGGCATACATCAGATACCCCAGCACCAACGCCCCAGCAATATGGATCAGCCGAAAGGCCCAGGTTTCCAGGGGTGCAATGTTCAGGGTGTAGAGGTGAAAACTGGAATACAGAATAGCCAGAACCGTGACTGTATACAGCAGCGCACCGCTGTACTGGCGGAAATTGGCTTCGACTGTGACTTCATCCACGTTCTCGGCATGGATCATGTCCTCCAGGCTTTCTTTGTGCTTATGCTCTGGATCGTTTGATTGTGTCATAGGACTTCGCTACCGGGTTATACAGAGACGAGACGCAGATTTGCCGGGTCCGGAGGCACTCACCTCATGACCCGGCAAACCCTTCTTGCAGTATAGCGGGTTTACCGCAAGGCTCAGTCAGCGAGGTACAGCGAAGATGAAATCAACCCTGCACCTGCCGACCCATTACATACCGCCGTGAATATCGCTGTTGGCGATTTCATAGCCGTTTTCATTGAACCAGCGCGCTGCGCCCGGATGCCATGGCAGTACGTTGTTGTGCACATAGTTCTCCGGCACGGTGGAGCGTGCTGACTGATGGATCTCAACCATGCGATCGTTGTTTTCCATGGTCAGCTTGGTCATTTCATAGACCATGCTTTCCGGCATATCGCAATTGGCGATCGAGAAGTTCCACATGGAGACAGCCCGCGCATCGCTCTCGAGCGACTGGTAGGTAGAAGCAGGAATGGTGAACTCCGCCACCGGGAAGTTGGCCTGTACCGTAGCCAGCTCTTCGGGGGTGAACTCGATAATGTTCACATCGGTCTGCACTTCCAACTGGCTGACGGCCGGAATCGGAATACCGGCCGCGAAGGCAATAACGTCGAGCAGTCCGTCCTGCAACTGCGCGCCCAGGTCGTTCCAGCCACCGTTGCGGCGATCGTACTCAACGCCCAGCGTACTCAGCATCGCAGGGAAGTACGTATCGGATGTGGAACCGGCCGGGCCGAAACCAATTCGTGACCCATCCGGAATATCAGCGATGGATTCAATGCCGGAATCCGACAGGACCGTGATAGAAAACGGTGTCTGATACATAGGGAACATGGCGCACACATTGTCCATCTGCACACCCGGCGCTACTGAGCTGTTGCCGGCCAGCGACTCGGCTGCGGGGCCCATGGTGGTAAGACCGAATCCGAGGTCATTCACGTGGACCAGAGCCATGTTCTGCATCGGGCCACCGGTGACCTCAGCGCCACCTGAAATACCCAACTCGTCTGCCATGAAATTCGCCCACCCTGAGCCGTAGGCGAAATAGGTACCGCCCTGGCTGGCCGTGCCGAGTGTAAAGCTGCTGGGCCAGTCTGAACGGTCCTGGGCAGTAACGCCAGATGCCAGAATCGCGGCCGAGGCGACCGTTGCCATAAGCGTAAGGTTGGTTTTTGTCATTTCACTTCTCCTGAGCTTGTCTTTATTATCTGCAAGCGGATAAGCTCACAGCCATACACTGCATAGCAAGTCAGATGCCAACAATAAAAACAAACAATTTCAGATACTTACAGGCACTTCTGATCGCTGGCCGGGTGGTTTCCCACACAAACTGACCCTGGTGATGTGTCAGATTCCACCCATATACAACGCTGATGATCCAGAACAGACTATGACGACGAGCCATAATGAATAGCCGACGACAATTTCTGCTGCGCGCAACGCATCTGCGCTACCGCTCCTGGCTGGCACTGGTGCTGGTTGCCATTGCCGGCGTCTCCTGGGTGGGCGGTACCTGGGCCGGCTACCGCATGCTGGAGCAGACCAGTCTGGAAGAGTCATTCCGATACAGCCAATTGCTCAGTAATGTGCTGGACCGCTACCGCCCTATTCCAGAGCTGATGGCCAAGCACCCCTACATGCGCCGGGCGCTGGAAAACCCGCAGGACGAGCAGGCTCTTCAGAACGCCAATGAAGAAATGAAGCACATGGCGAGTATCGTCGACAGCTCGGACGTGTACCTGATGAACCGGGATGGCCTCACCATTGCGGCGAGCAACTACGAGCTGGAAACCAGCTTCGTGGGCGGCAATTTCAGCTTCCGGCCCTATTTCTACCAGGCCATAGACAACCGGGATTACGCGCTCTATTTTGCGCTGGGCACAACCTCGCTGGAGCGCGGTCTCTATTTCGCCTTCCCCGTACTGAGTAACAGCCAGAACGCAGAGCCCGTTGGGGTGCTGGCGGTGAAAATTCTGGTTTCCGACCTGGAAGCCGCCTGGCAACGGCCGAACAGCTCGTTCGATGCTGAAATGATGCTGGAAGACGCCGATGGCATCAGTTTTCTCGCCAGCCGACGGGACTGGCTGTATCACTCGCTTCAGCCGCTGAGCGACGAGGCGCGCCAGCGTGTCGTTGCCAGTCGCCGCTACAACCGGCAACCGATCAATGCATTGAACGTGGAGCGCGAAGACCAGCCGCCGGGGCTATCTTCTCAGTCCAGGCAGGTTGTTATCAATGACGGCGGCGTGTCACGGGAGTACCTCAGCGTACTGACTCCCCTGCCCTATCTTGACTGGCGTCTCCGGGTACTGGTGCCGACTCAACCGGTGCTTTATACCCAGCTTTTATTTCTCGGCGCCGGGTTGCTGCTGGGCGTGGGGCTGATCCTCGCCTGGCTTTACCTGCACGAACGCACGCGGCGGGAAGCGGAGCTGGCCGAACGCGGCGAGCAACTGGAGCGGTCCGTGGCAGAACGTACGGCGGATCTGGAGGCCTCCAACCAGAAGCTGCTCGGTGTAATTCGGGAGAAAGAACGCGCTCAGGAAGAGCTGAAGGAAGCACAGCAGGAATTGATTCAGGCCGCCAAACTGGCGGCACTGGGCCAGATGTCCGCCGGTCTCAACCATGAGATGAACCAACCCCTGACCGCCATCAGTGCCTATGCCAGCAACAGTCAGCGGTTTCTCGCCCGGGGTGAACAGGCCATGGTGCAGGAAAATCTGGAGGAAATCGCCCGGCTGTGCCAGCGCATGTCGGACCTGACACGGCAGTTCAAGATTTTTGCCCGCAAATCCGAAGGTAACCCGACCGCGGTGGACCTGTGCCAGCCCATTGAAGCCGCGCTGAAGATCGTGCAGCCACAGGTTCATGAGCAGAAAGCGCATATCGACTGGCAACCACCGGACGGCCCGGTCTGGGTGCACGGTGACCTGATCCGTATTGAGCAGGTGCTGGTCAATCTCTTCAGCAATGCGCTGCAGGCGGTGGAGCAGACACCGGAACCGACGATCACGGTTGTTCTGGAGTCGGACACCTCCACCTGCATATGCCGCGTTATTGACAACGGTCCGGGTCTGCCGGCCAATACAGAGCAGGTGTTCGAGCCGTTCTTCACCACCAAATCGATCAAGCAGGGGCTGGGCCTCGGCCTGTCCATCTCCCGACAGATCGTGGACGCCCTGGGTGGTCGATTGACCGGCCGGAACCGCGAAGATGCGAACGGGGCAGAGTTCCTGCTGGTATTGAACCGGCGCACCACGCATTCACCCAACCGGCGGGACAGCGAGGAGTCAGCCCCATGAATCCGCCAGAAATAATTTTCATCGACGATGAAGCGGACCTGCGCCGCGTACTCGCCCAGAGCCTCAACCTGGAGGGGTTTTCGGTACAGACGTTTCCCGACGGTGCATCGGCGCTCGCCACGCTGACGCCACAGTTCAACGGTGTGGTGCTGTGTGACTACCACATGCCGGGGTACCATGGTCTCGATATTCTGAAGGACATTCAGGCCCTGGATCCGGCCATTCCGGTCGTGATTCTCACCGGCCAGGGCGATATCAGCACCGCCGTAACGGCCATGCGACGTGGCGCCTACGATTTCATCGAAAAGCCGTTCGAGCATGACGAGCTCATAGAAGTACTGCGCAAGGCGCAGGAAAAGCGACAACTGGCAATGGAGAATCGGTATCTAAAGGGCCAGTTGGACCAGATCGACCGCCCGGGGCCGAAGCTGCTCGGGACGTCGCCGGCCATGCAGCGCCTGCTGGCCATGGTGAATTCACTGACGGGCACATCCGCCGATATTCTGCTGCACGGTGAAACCGGTTCGGGAAAAGATGCCCTCGCCCGGTATATTCATGAAACCAGCACCCGCAGAGCCAGGAACTATGTCGCCATCAACTGCGGGGCGGTACCGGAGAACCTGATCGAAAGCGAGCTGTTCGGGCATGAGGCCGGTGCGTTTACCGGGGCGGACCGGAAGCGAATCGGGAAGTTTGAACACGCGCACGGTGGCACCCTGTTTCTGGATGAGGTGGAAAGCATGCCGCACGCCCTGCAGGTTAAACTGCTGCGCGTGCTGGAAGAGCGCACAATCGAGCGGCTGGGGAGCAACACCAGCATTCCGATTGATGTGCGTATCATTGCGGCTACCAAGGAGGACCTGAAAGCCCGCGCCCAGGCCGGCGAATTCAGGGCGGACCTTTATTACCGCCTGAATGTCGTCGAACTGCGCATTCCGCCGTTACGCGAGCGACCTGATGACGTTCCGCTGCTGTTCCAGCATTTTGCATTGACCGCTGCCGAATTACATGGGCGGGAAATCATCCCCCTCGGGCCGGAACAGGCAACCTGGCTACGCCAACAATCATGGCCGGGCAACGTCCGGGAGCTGCGTAACCTCGCCGAGCGCTACGTGCTGATGGGTCCTGCTGCACTCAATGAGAACCACATGTTTTCCGACCGAAGCCAGGAATCGCGCAGCCTGGCCGAAACAGTCGGCGCCTTCGAGCGGTCCGTGATTCAGGAATCGCTGCGGTCCAATAACGGCAGCATCAAGAACACCATGCACGACCTGCAACTGGCCCGGAAAACTCTCTACGACAAGATGCGAAAGCACGGGCTGAACAAGGATTGGTACAAAGAGTGAGGGAAAGCACCCCGCCGTCTTCAGAGAAGCATCCAGACCCACAGAGGTATCACCGCAAAGCCCAGCAGCGACTGCACGGTGATTATGTTGGCCATCAATGATGCATCTCCGCCCAACTGCCGCGCCAGAATATAGCCTGACGACGCGGTTGGCATGCAGGCCAGCAGCACGACAATCTGCTGCACTGCCGGGCCGAGATTCAGCGCCACCGCCAACCCCCACATGATGGCCGGCATGGCTACAAATTTGAGCAGGCTGGAAAGGCTCATCAAGACCAGACTGCCCGTCAGCCGCATGGGGTTGAGGGCCACTCCGACCGCCAACAGGCCGAGTGGCAACGCCGTGGCCCCGAGAAAAGACAGCGTATCCGCGGTCCACCCGGGAAGCCCCGCCCCCGACAGATTCAGCGCCAGGCCAATCGCGCAGGACACAATCAGGGGGTTGGTCGCCAGATCACGACCGATTTTCGCAACCGAGGGTTTTCCGCCCCCCAGGGCGATCGCGAATGCCAGCACGCAGGCCACGTTTAACAGCGGGATCTTCAGCCCGATCACCACGGCCGCAATGGACAGCCCCGCATCACCGAAAAGCGCACTGGCCGCCGCAAGCCCTATGAATGTATTGAACCGTATTGCACCCTGATACGCCGACGTCAGGGCCGGCGCGCCTGTCCTGAGCCAGAATTGCAGACCAACCACCAGTAGACTGGTCAGGCCGAGCCCCCCGGCCAGCACCAGCGCCAACGGGAGCAGACTGACACCCGACAGATCCGTCAGGGCAATACGATGTACCAGCAACGCCGGAAACAACAGGTAATAGGTGAGGCGCTCAATGCCCTGCCAGTACTGCCGGCCCGGGAAGTTCAGCCAGTTGAGAAAGGCCCCCAGCAGGATGAGCAGGAAAACCGGGCCGAGTGCAGACGCAATCACCGAACCGGCTCTCAGGACGCCAGCGCTTCGGCCACCCGTTCCTGAATCAACCGGGCCAGGGCGTTCGGGTCAAACTTCGTGAGGTAGGTATCACAGCCCGATTTCTTGACCAGCTCACTGTTGAAGCGCCCGTCAATCGAGCTGTGGACGATGACAAAAAGCCCGTTCAACAACGGGTGGCTGCGAATTTCCCGCGTCAGTGTGTAACCGTCCATCACCGGCATTTCCGCATCCGTGATCACGCAGAGCAGGCGCTGTTCCGCCGGTTTGCCGTTGCTGGTCAATGACTCCAGTATGTCCAGTGCCTGCTGGCCGTCCATGGCAGTAAGCACTTTGAGCCCGAAGGGTTCCAGCGCTCGCCGGGTATGGGCAATGGCCGTTGACGAATCATCCACCATCAGAATTTCCTGACCTTCGGCGAACGCCAATACGGTGGGGTCGAGATCGACATCGGTTATTGCTGTGCGCGGTGGCTGAACCTGCGCGAGAATCCGTTCCACATCAATGATTTCAATGATTGTGCCTTCAATATCCGCTACCGCGGTCAGGTAGTTCGACTTGCCTGAGCCATGCGGTGGCCGCTTGATCGTCTGCCAGTTCAGATTCAGTATCTTGTCGACCGCGCTGACCATGAACGCCTGCGTACTGCCGTTGAACTCGGTCACCACCAGCTTGGTCTCATCATCCGGTACCAGTGGCTTTCTGCCCATGGAAGCGGCCAGGTCAAACACCGGCGTCGATTTACCCCGCAGGTGCGCGACCCCCCGCACACTCGGGTGCTGGCCGGGCATCAGAGTCACCGCAGGCAGCGGCACGATTTCACGTACCTTGAAAATATTGATGCCGTAGAGCTGCCGACCACCCACCTTGAACAGCAGCACCTGCAGCCGGTTATGGTCCATGGCGGCTTCATTGGGGGCATTGCGCTTGTCGGTCATAGGTCAGTTCGCTATGGAATGAAAGTGGTCGCCACAACAGTGTATCGGTCACGATGAACCGTAGTTTAGCAAACATCGACGGGGGATATTCTACGACGAAGGACGTCACGAGCAGGAGCTGCAGAATGCTGCGATTCGCGACGTGCCGTCGCTCCTGGAATAATCGGTGGTACCAGAGGCCGGACTCGACGGTCCGACGTCTCGGCCGGCACGGAGGAGTGCCGGTTCGAGCCACCCATAATTCAAAGATTGGTACCAGAGGCCGGACTCGAACCGGCACGGGTTTTACCCCAACGGATTTTGAGTCCGTCGTGTCTACCAATTTCACCACTCTGGCACAGGCGGTTGGAACGCTGGGCATTCTACAATAACGCCCCGGCGAGTCAATGCTCACCGGGGCGCGAGTCAGGTCAGCGCACCACCAGTACCGAGGTCGTGGCGCGCTCCACAACGCGTGACGCAACCGAGCCCAGGAAGAACGATTCCGCCCGATTGTGCGACCGGCTCGGAATCACGATCAGATCGGCGCGGGTGCGCTCCGCTTCCTGCAGAATGCCCTTGTACGGGTTGCCATCAACCACGCTCAGCTTGACCGGCACATCGTCAGGAACCATGGGGCTGACGAGCGTTTTCAGTTGCTCATACACTTCGTCCAGAATGTCTTCCATGGCCGCTTGCGGAAACTGTGAAGCCACCCAGGGCGACCCGTAGCCCGGAATTACTGTCACGACATGGATGATGCCTTCTGTCGGCAGCGACATCCGCACGGCATCCTTCATCGCCCGCTCTGTCAGCTTGGTATCCGCTGACATCGAAACAGGCACAAGTACGTTCTTGTACATTGTTCTAGCCCTCCTGAGGCGCTGCAGCAGCGCGATTGTCGCCCCCGCTATCCCGTCGCCGCTTCTGCAGCCAGCCGATCAGCAGCAGCAACAGAATGGCCGGCAACCACATCACTTCCTTCGGCAAGCGGTCTGCCGGCAACTCGGCCACATGTATCTGCCACCCGAAATCCAGGCCGGCTTCGGCGGCTGTTGAGCCGAACATCACCGAACTCACCTGCAGACTGTCACCGCTTTCGGAGAACCCGCTCATGCCGAGAGCGCGCAGACGTGCCTCGCCGGAGTCAGCCTGTGGCCCCAGCGGCAGGCGCATATAGGTGTCGATGGTACGGCCTTCCATGTTCATGCCGGAAGCCCGGATACGCAGTTCATAATCAGCCGGCAGGGTTTCCACGAGTTCCACTATTTCGGAACCGGGTACCTGCTCGAACGGCGGCTCAATACGGTCCCACCAGAACCCGGGCCGGAACAGCGTGAAGGCAATCAGCAGCAGACCGATGGTTTCATACCAGCGCGTCTTCGTGAGCCACCAGCCCTGGGTTGCCGCCGCGAACAGCAACATAGCCGCCAGTGCGGTAATGATGACCCCCAACAGGTTCCAGATGCTGGTAATGTCGATCAGCAGCAGGTTGGTATTGAAAATAAACATGAACGGCAGAATGGCCGTGCGAATGTCATAGGCGAAGCCCTGAACGCCGGTCATTATCGGGTCCGAGCGCGCCACTGCAGACGCGGCAAACGCCGCGAGACCCACGGGGGGCGTGTCGTCCGCCAGAATACCGAAGTAGAAAACGAACAGGTGCGCCGCGATCAACGGCACGACCAGCCCGTTCTGGGCGCCCAGAGTCACGATAACCGGTGCCATCAAAGTGGACACCACTATGTAGTTGGCCGTCGTGGGCAGGCCCATGCCGAGAATCAGGCTCATGATGGCCGTAAAAATCAGCATCAGCAGCAGGTTTCCGCCAGACAGAAATTCCACGAAATCTGTCATCACCAGACCGATACCGGTCAACGTTACAGTGCCGACCACAATACCGGCGGCTGCCGTTGCGACACCGATACCCACCATGTTCTTTGAGCCTTTGACCAGGCCCTCGAACAGGTCAACGACGCCCTGCCATACCAGAGCCGGGTATTGCCCACTGCCGCGGAAGAATGCCTTCAGCGGCCGCTGTGTGAGCACAATGAAGATCATGAAGATGGTGGCCCAGAAAACGGACAGCCCCGGCGAGAAGCGTTCTACGGCGAGCATCCAGACCAGCAGTACAACCGGTAGAAGGTAATAAAGCCCCGACTTTACAGTCGGCCCCACTTCAGGGGTGACAGTAAGCTCATCATCGACGGAGTCGACTTTGAGTTCGGGGTACTGGCAGGCGTACCAGACCAGCGCGATATAGCTGACCAGAATCAGCCCCATAATCAGCGGTGTGGCAACCGGGCCCATCAGCACGCGAATCCAGCCGATGCCGTAGTAGACCACCAGTGTCAGTATTGACAGGCCGATGAATACGGTCAGAAAACTGATCAGCGACTGCATGGCAGTGACATGACGCGGGCGGGGAATGCCCTTCATGCCCGCTTTTACCGCCTCCAGGTGCACCATGTAAATGAGCGCAATATAGGAAATCAAAGCCGGCAGTATGGCGTGGGTAATGACCTCAATGTAGGAGATGCCCACATATTCCACCATCAGGAAGGCAGCGGCGCCCATGATCGGCGGCGTCAGCTGCCCATTGGTGGAAGAGGCCACTTCGACCGCACCGGCCTTGGTGCCGGGAAAACCCACCCGCTTCATGAGCGGAATGGTGAACGTGCCCGTGGTCACCACATTGGCGATCGATGACCCGGAAATAATGCCAGTAAGACCGGAAGCCACCACCGCCGCCTTGGCCGGACCGCCTTTCATATGCCCCAGCAGAGAAAACGCCACCTGAATAAAATAATTGCCGGCACCGGCCCGATCGAGCAGTGAACCGAACAGCACGAACAGAAACACAAAGCTCGCGGATACACCGATCGCGACACCGAACACGCCCTCGGCCGTCAGCCACTGGTGCGACATGATGCGCTGAAAGCTCCGCCCGCTGTGGGAAATTACGTCGGGCATGTACTGGCCGAAAGCCGTGTACGTCAGGAATACCAACGCCACAATCATCAGGGGTTTTCCGAGCGCCCGCCGTGTTGCCTCGAGCAGCAACACCATGCCGATACCGGCCATGACCAGGTCCATGGTGATCGGCCGGCCCGGACGCTGGGCCAGGGCTTCGTAGTTCACAACCAGATACAGCGCCGCCGAGCTGGCCAGGATTGCAAACACCCAATCGTGCCAGGGCACATGCGATTGCGGTGACCGTTTGAAGGCTGGGAACGTCAGAAAAGTAAGAAAAATGGCGAAGGCCAGGTGAATCGGGCGCACCAGTGTCGTGGAAAGCAACGCAAACGGCGAGGCCACCCACAATTGAAACAGGGCCCAGGCAACGCATACGACCAGAATCAGTATGCCGGTGAATCCCTTCGGTGCACGGGCACCGCTTTCAGTCTCGAGTAACGCCTTCAGAGTGGCGTCCTTGTCATCCACCTGGACGTTGTCCGGTTGATGCGACGATTGTTGTTGTGTCATTCGTCCATCCTCTGCACTCGCTGCGACGAAAAAGGCCGGGCGAGATCTTCTCTGCGCCCGGCCGGTATTGCGGACTGAATCGCGGCCTTTTGGCCGCTCCTACCATTGAACAACACCCGTAGGAGCGGCGGTACGCCGCGATGAGCCTGCGGAGTCGCGGCCTGCCGGCCGCTCCTACAGACTCAGGCTCGGCTTACATCCAGCCGCGCTCACGGTAATAACGCTCAGCGCCCGGATGCAGAGGTGCAGACAGACCATTGGAGATCATGTCTTCAGGCTGCAGGTTGTTCAGCGCCGGATGGAGGCCACGGAATGAATCCAGCCCTTCAAACACGGAACGAACCAGGTGATAGACCACATCATCGTCGACATCTGCTGACGTCACGAGTGTTGCTGCCACACCGAAGGTTGTTGTGTCGTCCGGGTTGCCGTTATACATGCCGCCCGGAATGGTTGCCTTAGCGTAGTACGGGTTATTCTCGATAAGAGAATCCACCGCGGGGCCAGTGATATCAACCAGCACGCCCGGGCAGGATGTCGTGGCTTCCTGAATCGCACCACTCGGGTGGCCGACGACGTAGGCAATAGCATCGACCTGATTGTCACACATTGCGGCCGCCATCTGTGCCGCCGGCAGGTCCGCCGCTTCCGAGTAGACACTGAAGTCTTTGCCCTGGCTTTCCAGGAATACTTCCAGAGTTGCACGCTGCCCTGAGCCCGGGTTGCCCACGTTGAAGCGCATACCCTCAAGGTCATCAATGTGGTCTACGTTGGCATCCTCACGGGCGACAACCGTCAGCGGTTCACCGTGCAGTTTGAAAACCGCACGCAGATCTTCGAAGGCATCGCCTTCAAACTGCACTTCACCGTTGTAAGCGTTGTACTGAACATCACTCTGCGCAATACCGAAATCCAGCTCACCGGCACGAATGGTGTTGATGTTGAAGACCGAACCACCGGTACTCTCAACACCACAGCGGATACCATGGGCCGCACCGGTCGTGCGCTCGGCGTTCATCAGTCGGCAGATAGCTCCGCCGGCCGGATAGTAAACACCGGTGACACCGCCGGTACCGATACTGATGAAATTCTGGGCATTGGCGGTCGTCGCCATGCCGCCGGCAAGCGCGATGCCCGCGGCTGCAATGCCGGTCGTCAATGTTTTTGTCAGTGTGCGCATACGAATCTCCATTCTATTGCTGTTATTTCCCCTTGTTGACCGAACAATCAGTGTCCCTCGGCCACGCATTTTCAGCATAATACGAATCTCGAATTTGGCAAGAAATTAAGAAAATTCAGAAGCCTATGCCGGCGCAACCATCTGGTGGCGTTCGATCAATGCCCGTGTGTCCACTCCGGCAGGCAACTGCCCGTAGAGCCAGCCACTCGCGCCGTCGTCGAGACGGGCGGCGCAGAGTGCCTCGCCCACCCAGGCGGCAGGGCCGGTCAGTAAGACGTTGGCCTGCAAACTGAGCGCCAGTCGATGAACAAGTTCCCGGGCACGGCGTTCGTCGCCGATCAACGCATCCCAGTCCCTACTGAGATCTGAAATCCACCGGTCAAACCGGGGGTTTTCACCCCGCCCGCGGTCGAGTTCCGAAAACAAAGCTTCAGTGATCCCCGGCTCCCGATGCAGGGCGCGCAGCACATCCAGACACTGGATATTGCCACTTCCTTCCCATACCGCATTCACCGGCGACTCACGGAACAGCCTGGGCATGATGCAATTTTCCATCAGTCCGCTGCCGCCAAGGCATTCCATCGCCTCATAGGCATGCCCCGGTGCCCGCTTGCAGATCCAGTATTTTCCGATGGCCGTGCCGATGCGCAGCAATGCCCGCTCCCGGGCGTCGTAGGCGTTGTCGAGTGCCCCGGCGAGTCGCCAGGTCAACGCCAAGGCCGCTTCACTTTCGAGTGCCAGGTCGGCCAACACCGCTGCCATTATCGGTTGTTCCGTGAGCGCAGCGCCGAAGGCCGACCTTCGTGAACTGTGGTGAATGGCCTGCGACACCGCCTGCCGCATGCCGGCGGATGACCCGATCATGCAATCAAACCGGGTCAGCGCAACCATCTCAATGATGGTACGTATGCCCGCGCCTTCATCACCCAGACGCCAGCCCAGCGCGCCCCGAAGCTCGGTTTCACTGGAGGCATTGGAGACATTGCCCATTTTTGCTTTCAGGCGCTGCAGCTGCAGCGGATTCTTGCTGCCGTCCGGACGCCAGCGTGGCACCAGATAGCAGGTCAGCCCTTCCGGTGCCTGCGCCAGGGCAAGAAAACCATCGGACATCGGCGCTGAGACGAAAAACTTGTGCCCCACCAGTTCGTAGGCCGCCTCTTCGCCCGATACGGCGTAGGCCCGTGTGGTATTGGCTCGCACGTCGGACCCGCCCTGTTTCTCTGTCATGGCCATGCCAAGCGTCAGCGCGTTCTTCTGGTAATGCGGCACATTGCGGCTGTCGTAACCCCGCGCGGTGACCTTCGACAGCCAATTAGCCGCCTCACCGGAATGCTTCTGCAACACCGGTACAGCGGCAAAGGTCATGGTAATCGGGCACCCATGCCCCGCTTCCACCTGTGCCTGCAGGTAATAGCGTGCGGCCCGGTGCACATGTGCACCGGGAGCCGGGTCAAGCCAGGGGTCACAGTGCAGGCCGGTTTCCAGCGCCCGCTGCATCAGTTCATGGTACGCCGGGTGAAAACGTACCTGGTCGACGCGATGACCATACCGGTCATGCGTCTGCAGATCCGGCGGATTCTCATTGGCCCGAAAGCCGAGCTCTATCGTCTCCTCACGCCCGGCCCACTCTCCCTGATCGACCAGAACCGCGTCGTCGGTCGCCAGGCCATGGTGCCCGCACCAATCCAGCAAGGGCTGATCGGCACTGAACAGATTGTGGTTCTCCAGTGGTTCCGGCTGGTTCTCAACCTGGTGTGTTTCCGCCATCCAGCGGTCAGTCTGGTCGTCCGGCATGGTGGTCTGGCCTCCTCAATTAAAGGCTGTAATCTGAGTGTAGACCAATCAAATTAGTCGGTGTTAACCGCCGGGATTGCATCACTGAGAACTACGATATAATGTGCCGAAACCGACACGAACACACACTATGTAGTACCTGTATGACAGACACTCTCAACATACCGAATCGTGAGTGGCACCGGGCTGAGGAACGCACAGGGGCTTCACCCTGCACAGGCATTTGCTCAGTCGCGGCTGGAGATTCCGTATGCCGGGGCTGCTATCGCACCCTGGATGATATAGCCCGCTGGGCAACCGCGCCTGCCGCCGAGCGCCAGCAGAGACTGGCACATCGCCAAGCGCTGATTTGCGCCACCGCCGAACGCTACTTTGAGCTGGTTGACGCGGAACGACTTATGCAGCAATGGCAGCGCTATCTGGCCCGGCCACCCTACCCCCGGTTTCCGTGGGAGGCCTGGTTACACCTGTGCCAGAAGGGCGCCTCACGCATACAGGACCTGAGCGCGTATGGTGTGCGTGCCCGTAGCAGGCACGCTGCTGAGGCGCCATCACGTCTCTGGCGCTGCTGGAAGGACGACCTAGTCCGCGCCCGGCGCAGCAGCGGCTTCGTCGAGGAGCTGTTCGGCGAGACGGACGAAGGAGTCATGGGTGGATGTCGCACCGCTGATGGCGTCAACTGAACCCGCAACACCGGTACGGCGCAGAATCTGTTCGTAGCCGGGGAACGCGGACAACCAGGAAACCCCGGCTCCGGCATTGCGCCAGCGTTGGGCGTAATTGTAATCAGTCCGCTTGCTGGCAGTTACCGCCCCTTCCGCGTTGCGTTGAATTTCATCGTAGTGCACCGCCACCAGTTCGCCGGCGTAGACGGTCAGTTCCATGATCCCTATCCAGCCCCGACCGTCGGGCTGGGTTTCTGCGTAGTAGGTGCCATCAGCCCAGTTGCCGCTGGCATTGGCAGCGCCTGTGCCTGCCGGCATGGGCCGGCTGAGTGCCGGAGACGGAGCAGCCGCAACAGACTCGTTCAGCCGGTGCTCAAACCCCGGTAATACCCCGATGCGGTACTGCTGAAGCAGGCGCTCGGCGGAACCACTATGGCCGCGCCCGTTGCCAATTCCTTCCCAGGCTTCAGTAGCCTCCTGGCCACAGAATCGGGCCACAACCTGGGGGGGTGTCGGGTGATTCGGTATGTAGTCGGTGATGTCATACACAACACCGTCAATGGCTTTCCAGCAACTGTCGGCGGAGTCGTGTTCCGCAATTTCATCGAGTGTGATCACCCGTCCCTCGGTCGCCGTCTGCGCCTGCGCCGGCAGCAGTCGATCCACGGTCCAGAGGGTGGCCACACTCGCCAGAAACGCAACAAAAATGGTGTAAGCGATACGGTTCATAGGAAATCAAACGCCTCACTGTGAATGCGACTGGAAGGAACACCGGACTCGCGCAACAGCTTGCGTACATGCCGTGTCATCGGTGGTGGCCCGCACAGATAGACTTCACGTTCCGCGAAATCCGGGCAATGGGCTTGCAGGAAGGCCACTGACAGTGGGCCTTCCTGCCGATAATAATGTGCCGTTACGGTAAGACCCGGCTGAGACTCGCCGAGCGACTGCAGTTCACTGAGGTAATAGGCCCGAGTTTCGTCGTTCGCAAGGTAAATCAGATGGGCAGGGCGGTTCGGTTTTTCATGACCCGCAAAAGCACGGGCACCGCTGACAAAGGGCGTGATGCCGACGCCGCCACCGATCCAGAGTTGTTCCCGCCCGGGTGCCATGGCCTCAAAAAAGTCACCATATGGGCCTTCCAGTTGCACCTGACTGCCCACTGGTATGGTCTGCAGCGCTGCACTGGCGTCTCCGAGGGCCTTGATGCCCATGCGGATTTCCGGGTCGTGCGGCGCCGATGAAATGGTGTAGGGGTGTTCCTCATTGTGCCCGCTGGCCAATTCCGGGTTATGGGGTGTCAGGTAGGCAAACTGCCCGGGGTGATACGCCATGGGCTCACCGAGCGGTTTCATGCGGATTTCCACCATGCCGCGTACCAGCTCGTCGACACCGGCCACTTCATAGGCATGCCGCCCCAGCCGGGGTGACAGGCCCTTGCGCCAGACAATGGCACCAATCGCGGCAACCGCAAGAACCACCCACAGAATCAGCTCACCCGCCAGCGGCAAGGCGTGTACCAGTGCCAGCACCGTGGCCAGTGCGGAGAGCAGATGCAGCTTTTTCCAACGCTGGTAGTGCGGTGGCCGACCGAAAAACTGAAACGTGGGGCCGAGAAAAACCACCATGGTCAGCAGCGCGAGCCAGCCTGCCCAGATCACCCAGCGGTCAGGGCCCGGGGACAGCGTGCTGAGCGCGGCTCCTACACCGCCCGGGAGCGCAGCAAGACCAAGCACCAGAGCGTGCACCATGATCAGGATGAATCCACCGAACCCGAAGGCCCGGTGAATACCCCACAGCTGTGGCAAGCCACCGAACCAGCGGTCCAGGCGAGGCAGGCGGACACTCATAGCGGCCGCCAGCAACATGAGCGACAACCCGAGAACGCCGGTAGCAATACCGAATGCCCGCAGCACGGCAGATGTACTGCCTGAACCCAATAGCGGCAGCAGCCTGGGCAGCGCCACCAACAGAGGCAATACAGCCACACCGATCAACACCCAGACCCCGGGTTTACGCAATAGGTTCGCCATAGTCTGCCTCGTACACTGTCCGTAGATTCAATCTAGCAACACAGCGCCAGCTTCACTTGATCTATATCAAGGTTTTCGCCGGCTAGCGGCCCTGTTCCATCATGGCCGGAAGAATGGCGCGCATGGCACTGAGCGTATCGCGCGCGAGCTGCATGGACCGTACCTCCGACCAACCATAGAGCTCATCAGGCCAGTCATTGTTGTCCTTGAACGGCATTTCGAGTGTATTAGCAAGACACTTGAAGCGCTCACCCACCCAGTTACTGGCCATGGTGAGGTTGGCTTTTCCCGGTGCCGGCAACGGGTATCCGTGTTCGGTCTGGTAATCGGGCGTGGCCTGCAACAAGGCCGTTCGGAATGCCTGATCCAGCGCCTGACGTTCATCGTCGAACGACGGTACACCCTGGGTGCTCATCAGGAACACATAGGGGATGCTCTCGTCGCCGTGCACGTCCAGGTAAAAATCGACCCCGGTCGCCTCCATTTTCTCAATGGTACGATAAACCTCCGGGCTCTTCTCCAGCGATGGGCTCTGCCATTCCCGGTTGAGGTTCACACCGGCGGCATTGGTGCGCAGATGGCCACGCACGCTGCCGTCCGGGTTCATATTGGGCACCACATAGAATTCAACATGGCGCAGCACCGCGCGGGCCGTGGTGTCTTCCGGATCCAGCAGGCGCTCCAGAAACCCCTCGACAAACCACTCGGCCATGGTCTCCCCCGGATGCTGCCGGGCAGTAATCCAGAACGTTTTCTTTGGCCCGGTGGCGTCCGGGGCCGTAATATGAAGTACGGAGAGATCCCGGCCGTCGAGTGTTTCCCCCAGATCTTCGACGGTGCACAGAGGGGATTCCTGGGCTTCCTGTATCAGATCCTGGTGTTGTTCGAAGCTGTACGGCACAAAATAGGCGAAATAGACGGTGGAGTGTTCCAGCACATGGTCGATGGCAAGTTCTTCACCATCGTAGGTGGAATCGACCCGGAACCAGTGCTCGCGGTCATAGGAGGCAACCGCGCGATACTCTTCCCACCCTTCCGGGTAAGATGACCCCCCCGCATTCAGCAGTCGCAGCGTATGTGCGACCCCTATCTGGCCCTGCAGGCGGAAATAAAACCACTGGTAAAACTCGGAGTTGTGGTCGTGGCGGATACGCAGTTGAATGTCATGCGGGTTGTCCGCGGAGACCACCTCAATGTTGCCCCCATCAAACGCGCTCGAAATCTTCATCACAACACTCTCCTCGGGCAGTTCCATTACGCTCTCGAGGAAGTGTAACCCATATTTTCAGCGTTCGCCCGGGGGCGGGTTTTCAGCCTGCCAGCGGGCCGATTCCGACCTTGCGTCGTACCTCTGCCATCAATGGCACTGACCGTTCCCGGGCCTTCTCGGCGCCCTTTTTCAGAATACGGTCGATCTCGGCAGGGTCGCTGACCAGTTCATTATAGAGCGCCCGTTTTTCCTTCAGGATCTCGTTCAGGTGCTCGAACACCTGCTTTTTGGCCTCGCCCCAGGCGATACCGTCTTCATACTGGCGGCGCATGGCGGCGATTTCAGATCCACTGGCGAAGGCGGAATAGACCGCGAACAGGGTGCAGTTGTCCGGATCTTTCGGTTCCCCGGGTTCCAGTGAGTTGGTCACGATCTTGTTGATACGCTTCCGGAAGGCCTTCTCACTGTCGAAAAGCGGGATCGTGTTGTTGTAGCTCTTGGACATTTTCCGCCCGTCGAGGCCGGGCAGCACCATGCTGCTCTCGTCCACCACGACTTCCGGCAAGGTGAACGTCTCCCCGAACAGGTAATTGAAGCGCTGTGCAATGTCCCGGGTCATCTCAAGATGCTGCACCTGATCCTTCCCCACCGGAACATGGGTGGCGTTGAACATGAGGATATCGGCCGCCATCAGAATCGGGTAACTGAACAGCCCCATGGTGATCCCCTTATCCGGATCCGCCGCGTCATTGTCCAGATTCTCCTGGACTGCCGCCTTGTAGGCGTGCGCCCGGTTCAAGAGGCCTTTCGCTGCAACGCAGGTCAGTACCCAACTCAGTTCCGTGATTTCCGGCACGTCGGACTGGCGATAAAACGTCACACGATCCGGGTCGAGCCCGCTGGCCAGCCAGCTCGCCGCAATCGCCAGCGCACTTTCCCGCACCCGCTCAGGCTCCTGACACTTGATCAGGGCATGATAGTCAGCCAGAAAGAAAAACGAATGGGCGTCTGTGGTCAGGCTGGATTCTATGGCCGGCCGAATGGCACCGGCATAGTTGCCCAGGTGGGGGATACCTGTAGTGGTGATACCGGTCAGTACGGTTCGCTGGCTCATGGGCACTCTTGATTACGGCAAATTTGGGAAGCGGAACGATAGCCGAAAACCGTGTTGAGATCGACCCCTGCCGGAGTTCGGTTGGTGCAGATACCGCGGCGTTTGTCGAAGCGTCCGTTACATGGCGTCCGTTACACGGCGTCCTGGGCACGAAGAACGCCTTGAGTACGAAACTATACGCCGGGTGAGTACCCAGCGTGCTGTCACCATGACAGGATCGATCCCATGCTGAATCCGATTTTCAAGCCATGGAAAACCGACTCGATCCGGGTTTCAATAAAGGTGGCCATAGCAACAGCCGCCCTGAGCAGCCTGTTCAGAATCTTTGACGGCAACTTTTCCTGGTCCGGGACACTGATTCTGTCGGCACAGGCGTTTATCGCTACTGAGGCCATTGATGTGTCAGGCACCGTATTCCAGAGGATGCGACGGCGGGAACGAGTTACCGTGCAGGACTCCGCGCTTATTGCCGGTTTGTTCTGCCTGGTGTTCGTGGCCTACGACCTTCCGGACAAAGAGCCCTTCATTCCAGGCACGCTGATCGCACCTGCTGCGGCATTTCTGGTGTCGGAGGTATTGCGGCATCAATTTGCCAAACGCGCCTGAGTTGGCTGTCTCAGAGGTTCAACGCCAACACATCGAGGTTGTCCATGACCCACTGGTGCGTCCGGTCATTGTCGCCGTCGCGCCAGCCGGCCACAACCGGTTGTTCACGGGATTCCGGGTCGTCATCCATGGCCTTTATAACGAGATCGCCGTTCAGTACTTCCTCCTTGATGCGGTGCATCGGGAGAAACCCGACACCCAGGCCCTGACGCTGCGCCGCAATCTTGGTCGCCATATCGGGCACCAGAAACTCCTGCCGACGTTGGCGCAAACCGGCGGACAGGGGCGCCATCTGCCGCGCGGTATCGCGAATGGTAACGACCGGGTACTCGGCCAGGTCTTCCTCGCTCAACGGGCGGTCTTCTTTCGCCAATGGGTGATGCCGGCCAACCGCGAGCACCATGCGTACCGTGCCGATAGGTCGCACGTGAAGGCCGCTGATATCAGGCATGGCGTTTTTCGGTGCCAGCACCAGGTCGGCTTCATGCTCTACCAGAAGTTCCCAGGTACCCGACAAGGCGCCCTGTTTTACATGCACCGGCACCCAGGGGATCTCCTGACGCGCCTTCTGCAACAGGGGGACGACCTGCTGGAAATCCATCAGGTGATCATAGGCAACGGTGTACTGTGCGGTCCAGCCGTCCGAGAGGCGCTGTGCGCTGTGGGCCAGGTTTTCCATGGCCGTCAGGATGCGCCGACCTTCCTTCAGTATGTGGCGCGCGGATTCGGTCCATTCTGCGCGGTGTCCACTGCGGTCAAACAGATCAATTTCCAGATCCCGTTCGCACTTCTGGAGCGTATAGGTCAAGGCAGAGGGTACCTTGTGGAGGTGCTCCGCAGCCGCGGCGAAGCTGCCGAACTGATCGATCGCATCCAGGGTGCGAATCAGCTCCACCGTGATCGGGTTGTGTGCCATACGGCAGAAACCTGTTCAGTGTTTTTGAAATCATCCGACGAATTCTTTCGTTATGCAAGGCAGTGGGCGTGGCGCTAAAGTACTCCCAACTCAAAAAGGAGGTGTTCATCATGACCGAACGCACTGTTACCCGACTTGCTCGCGGCCTGCCAACGCAGGACGGCGCGGGCGTCAGCCTGTCCCGCATCATCGGAAGCCCGTACATGCAGCGGGTGGATCCGTTCCTCATGCTGGACGAATTCAAATCGGATGATCCTAACGATTACATTGCCGGGTTCCCGAGCCACCCACACCGTGGTTTCGAGACAGTCACCTACCTGATCGAAGGCAGTGTGCGACACAGAGACCACATGGGCAACGAGGGTTACCTGGCGCCGGGGTCCATTCAGTGGATGACAGCAGGCCGCGGCATTGTGCACGAAGAGATGCCACAGCAGGAAAACGGTATGCTGTGGGGTTTTCAGTTGTGGGTGAATCTGCCTGCCAAGGACAAGATGCAGGAGCCACGGTACCAGGATATTCAGCCCGATGACGTGCCTGAAACCTCCTTCGATGCAGGTCTCGTGCGTGTGCTGGCCGGTGAAATCAACGGCAAGACTGGCCCTGTAAGTGGTGTTGCCACCGAGCCCCGCTTCTTTGATGTTCGCTGGGAGGAAAAAGGCCAATTCCACCATGAGCTGCCGGAAGAACACACTGGCTTCATCTACGCCTACCGCGGTGACCTGACGATCGGCAAGCAGGTTGTCCGAGAAGGTGAAGTTGCCATTCTGAGCGATGGTGAATCGGTGACCATTGACGGACCGGAAGGCGCCGGCTGTCTGCTCGTCGCCGGCAAGCCTCTGAAGGAGCCGGTGGCGCAGTATGGGCCCTTTGTCATGAATACGCCGGAAGAAATTGAGCAGGCGATTCGTGACTTCCAGACCGGGCGTTTGACCGCAGCGGCGGCCTGATCACTGCACTCGAAAAATCGCGGCCTTCGGCCGGCTCCTACAATTTCGTCGTAGGAGCCGGCCGAAGGCCGCGAATCAACAACGCCATTATTGCGCGGGCAACTACCAGCGTCGAGTCGGTGCAATCCAGCGAAACAACTCCATCCCCAGAAAGACGACGGCGGGCATAATCCATTGTGTCTGCCAATCGAAAGTGCCACTCAACCACTCAAGTGCACCAATGATCAAGCCGGCAAGCACCGCCAGTTTGACCGAATCCCAGAACTTATACGTCCTAGGTTCTCTGCTCAAGGTGCCTTACCCAAGAGAAAGCCACCGAACGTAAGCGCCGCCCCACCAGGGCCACCTTTCGCTCCAACAGCGATGGCTGTGGCTCCTGCTCGGACATTGTGTCTTTTCTCGTCGGTAATAAACCTTAGTCCACCTGCATCTCGGCCATAGTCATCCATCTGGTTCGACGGATCACTACCTCCCGCAGGGCCGAGCGTCTTGCGTTTTTTCCGGCGGCTACTGCTGCTACTGCCGAAGCAGATCTGGATGGTTTCGGATTCCGGTGTAACGAGTTGAGCGTTCATAATGACCTCCATTGTCATTTATGGTGAAGAGCGCAGCTCTGTGAACTGCACCTTCACCATACGAGGTCATGGCACACGAAGGAACTCACCGCAAGGATAGTTCGAGTAAGCGCCCGATCAGCCGTTGATGAGCTGCCGGATATCGGCGAGCTGCAGGTCCGGCGGCATGTTGTCCCGCATCAGCACAACTGCTTCATTGTCGCGGTTGAACGCGAACACGCCGCTGGAATGCGATACATCGTAGTTTCCGTTTTCATCGGGTTCCGCGTAGCTGTAGGTGACACGGTATCGACGGGTAAGTTCCCGCAACTGCGCCTGGGTGCCGGTCAGCCCGATAAAGTCAGGCCCAAAGGCGCTGGTGTAGTCGGCCAGCAGTTCCGGCGTGTCCCGCGCCGGATCCACCGAGACGAACAGCACCTGAATCTGCTCTCGCTCCTCGTCCGGTAGCGCCCGCAAATGGCTCGCGAGGTTGGCGAGTGTCAGCGGGCAGACATCGGGGCAGTGGGTGAACCCGAAAAATACCAGCGAGACCTGGCCACTGAACTCGTCTGCGGTGACCTCCTCGCCGGATTCGGACGTCAGCGTAAACTGAAGATCCGGCATAACGCCCGACACATCCGTGCTGTTCCATTCCTGGCCGCTGCAGCCGGCCAGAAACGCCAGTACAAGGGCCAGAAATGCAGATCGAAAAATCACAGTCATCGTCACTCTCTGTTGCTCATTGGTATGTAGGCGGCACAACGTCGAAAGGTACTTCGTGCGTGCTGCCATCGCTGAATTCAAAGATCACTTGCACAGTATCGCCCACCGACAGGTCAACCTGACGGCCCATCATCATGAGGTGGTAACCACCGGGACGAAACACCCTTTCACCACCGGCCGCCACAGTGACCTCCGGGCGCTTTTCCATTCGGTGATTGCCATCCACCATCGTGCTCTCGTGCATTTCACCCATGTTGAACGCAGGGCTGCTGACACCGGTTAACGTCACGGTGCTCTCGCTGTTGTTCGTCACCCGGAAATACCCTCCCGCTGGGGTGTTTCCGGGCAATACACGCAACACGGGATCATGAAAACCAACTGACTCCGCGTCCTGCGCCTGCACAGCAAGAGGCACCAGTAACCCGAAAGCCAATATAGCCAGACCGTTCCAACGCATGTACAACTCCTCAGGATGGGTATTAAGAAACTGGATCGCGGGCGTTCTGCTCTTGGCGGCGAGCGTCGTCCATGGCGAACTTCGCGACAATTAATACGCCGACAAGGCTCATCATGGCCGGAGGTATCCAGGTCAACAGGCCACCGATCTGCTGGTCTACCATGGGCGATATGGCCCAGGCCCGACCGCAGACACTGTAAACATCAAACAGTTCCCGCGACGACAGAAATATGTAGGCACCCAACACAATCTGCGGCGGCGCCACCGCGATCAGACTGGCAAACCGCCAACGCCACTTCAGGCCACCCTCGGCTGGTGTGCGGCGATCCAGAATCAGGAACCAGAACAGCAGCCCGTCAATCAGCATGCTCCAGTTCATTATCTGGTACAGCGTGTGACTCAGCATGGCGTAATAATGCAGCGTCGGGTGCAGCCAGAAGAAAATCAGGCCGACAAACAGAAACGACGCCACAACAGGTTGTTGTACCGCGTTGTAGATGGGTGACACCACCATCTGTAGTCGTGGCCAGATCGACAGTTGCTTGAATCGCTCTGGCAAACCTGCCGCCATCACCGGCAGTGGTGCGGCGAAGGCGACCAGCAGCGGGCCCATATGGTGCAGGATTAAATGCTGGGCGCGATGCGCGAAAAACAGGAATTGCGACAGATAATCGTAATAGGTGTGGGATACGCCATACATGAAGCCCACACCGATGTAGAACGCGAGTGACCGCCACCAGGGCGGGCATCTGCCCCCCTTCTGCCGAAGCGCTACCAGCCCCTGGCTGTACACAGCGACCGCTCCCAGGCAGGCCAGCAGCCACAACCAGGAAAACTCCCAGGGCACGAGGTACTGGAGCCAGTGGGTTATTTCCATCAGATACTCACGAGAATCAACGCTGGCGCAAGTCTATCACAGAGGCCCTGACCGACAAGGCGGCTTACCGGCGCTTGACGGTCGCCATCAATACCCGTCGGATTCTTTTGTCCTGGATAAGCAATCCATGATTGACACCCGGGGGGACTATTGTAGGCTGCCTGAAAAGAGAAATTCGGGCACATGAAAGCGCTTCCGGCCAATTCATGACAACCAATCAGCGAGCAGGGTTTTGAGGAGACTCCGTTGAAAGCAAAACTGGCGTTCACGAAGAAGGAATATGTACAGCGCGTACGCAAGGTACGTCGTGAAATGCGAATCCGCAAGGTTGATGTACTGGTCGTGACAGACCCCGGCAATATGAACTGGCTGACGGGCTATGACGGCTGGTCCTTCTACGTACATCAGGGCGTTGTGGTGCATGTGGACCAGGAAGAGCCAATCTGGTTTGGCCGGCGAATGGATGAAAGCGCCGCTCTGCTCCGCTGTTTCATGAAGCGTGAGAACCTGATCAGCTACCCCGAGGAGTATGTACACAACCTCGAAAAGCACCCCATGACCTGGCTCGCTGAGCACCTGTTCATTGAGAAAGGCTGGACCGGTGCCACGATTGCCACCGAGATGGATGCCTACTACTACACCGCAGACGCGCACCGGTCACTGCGGCTGATGCTCCCCGAGGCACGGTTTGTGGACAGTTACCATCTGGTGAACTGGTGCCGCGCTGTGAAATCCGCCAAGGAAATCGAGTACATGAAGATTGCCGGGCGGATCACCTCGAAGATTCACCAACGCATTCTCGATGTGGCGCGCGCCGGCATTCCCAAGAGTTTCGTGGTATCGCAGATCTACGAAACCGCGATCGCGGGGGTCGATGGCTATAGCGGTGATTACCCGTCCATCGTGCCGCTATTGCCCTCGGGTGAAGAGGCCTCGGCATCGCACATTACCTGGGATGAAAAGCCCTTCCGACAGAACGAAGGCACGTTCTTTGAAGTGTCCGGCTGCTACAAGCGCTATCACGCGCCCATGTCGCGCACGCTCTATATCGGCAAACCCAGTGCCAAGTTCCTGAATGCGGAAAAAGCACTGCTTGAGGCCATTGACGCCGGGCTGGAACAGGCGAAACCCGGCAACCGAACCTGCGATATTGCCAATGCCCTCGATAGCGTCATGAACAAGTATGGCATCGATCGCCAGGGCGCCCGCTGTGGCTACCCAGTGGGGGTGAGCTACCCCCCGGACTGGGGCGAGCATACCTCAAGCCTGCGCTCCTCGGATGAAACCGTCCTCCAACCGGGAATGACCTTCCACTTCATGCCCGGTATCTGGCAGGAGAACTGGGGCATTGAGATCACCGAAAGCATTCTGATCACCGACTCTGGTGTCGAGACGCTATGTGACTTCCCCAGGAAGCTGTTTGTTAAGTAGGTAATTTTGTAGGAGCGGTCGACAGGCCGCGACTAACGGCGCCCATTAGTGTTCTATCGCCGCCTGCGGACGCCGTGTAACGGCGGCTCCTACAGAAAGCCAAAGCTTCGGAGCAACAGCAATCCCACGGTCGTCGTGGCAATCGATAGCACAGTTGTCACGGCGATGATCTCGGCAGCAAACTGCCCCCAGTTGGTCATCGCCTTGGCCATTACATAGCTGGCCGCTGCAGTAGGTGCTGCCATGAGAATGTAGAGAATACCAAGCATTTCTCCCCGAAAACCGAGCAACAGCGCCCCGGCGACGGCGAACAGAGGCAGCACCACCAGTTTGCTCAGACTCACCCACAGTACCCAGGCCTTGCGCGCTTTCAGCCCTTCACCGCGCAGCGTCGCGCCGATACAGAGCAAGGCAAGAGGCAGAGCCAGGCCGCCAAGGTCTTCCAGCACGGTTTCCGACATAGCTGGAAACGAAAGACCGGCCAGTGACCAGGCGGTGCCGAGAAATACCCCAATGATGATCGGGTTCTTCACAATGCCTTTTGCTGTGTCACGCCAACTGACCGGTGCCTGGCCCGCCTGCAGCACAAAAACCGCGGTTACGTTGAACAGCAGGGTCATCAGAGCCACCATGATCGACGCCAGCGGCAGTGCCGAAATCCCGAACGCGTTCACCACCATCGCCAGGCCTACAACATTCATATTGCCCCGGTAGGCACCCTGGACCGCGACGCCACGGGCCGACGGCTCGATGATCACTTTACTGAACCAGAATTTCAGCAGCGGAATGGATATGACGACCACGATCACGGCGTATCCGAGAAACGTCCAATCCCAGACTTCTTCAATCGAGGTATTGCCGATGTTGAGAAACAGCAGTCCCGGAAGTGCCCAGGTAAACACCAGATAGTTGGCGTCCTTCATGAAGGAGTCGCTGATACGGCTGAACCGCCTGAGCAGCACACCGGCGATTAACCAGGTAAGGATCGGAATCGTGGTGGAGAGGGCGAAAAAGAGAGTGCTCACGCCGCGTGGACTTCCTTGATATGAATAGAGCCCCCATTGTAGCGGCGATTATGGACCTGTCACATGCAGGGTGGTTATTGCGGGCATAACCGTTTTTGTGCCCGTCATGCGTTTACAAGTCGATGCGTCGGACCGACGCAGCCAACATCAGGCTTGTCTGTTGCCATTGAGCTTGCTCACGCATCGTTCGGCGGCGGAACCCGAGCGGAGGTTACCGCTTCAGGAAATCAAGAGTATCAGCCGTAATAATGGTATCAAGCCAGTCTTCCAATTGTCGGACGTCAGCGCCGTCGATACGAGTTTCTACCCATTCCGGTAACTCGCCGAACTTTCGTTCGACCTGACGCTTCAGTGTCAATCTTGCATGGTCTAAAAGGCCAAGCGAATGGCCTTCCTCGCGACCTTCCTCCCGGCCTTGTTCTCTGCCTTCCTCTCTTCCTTCCTCTCTGCCTTCCTCTCTTCCTTCCTCTCTGCCTTCTTCCCGGCCTTCCACTCGGCCCTTTCGCCGCGCTTCACGCCGCCATTCTTTTACCGTTTCCTCGAGCATGCTGTGCATCTCCTGCAACTCGTCCATACCCTCCAAGTGTAGGCCTTTCATGCGCTCGGGCAAGAGGACGTGTTTCATCCACCCGGCGAACGCACGGCGGGTTTCCTGCTGCTCTTCGTGGTTCAGCCAATCCAGTAGTCGCCCCAATACCTCGGTGATGGACTCAGGCGTCATACTGTATTCCAGGCGGAACAGGGCAGCGGCGAAGTTCCGGGTTTCCGGCAGGGTGGCGTTTCGATAGTCGGTTTCATCGATCAGCAGAAATCGATGCTGCGGAAGGTAGCTCTTCAGCCCGGGAGGAACGGCGGGTAACAGGTCCTGAACATCCAATGGTCCGCGCCAACGCGACTTCCCGTTATACAGAACGACGGGCAGCACCGGGGGTAATAATCGTGTGCTCTGAAACTCTCCGACCTGGATCAGATGCTGATAGAGCAGGCCAAGATAGGTCATGATGCGCACCGGCATCCAGTGATCGGAGCGCGACTGGAATTCCAGCATCAGGTACAGGTACAACCAGCGATCGCCGGTGGCCGAACGCCACTGCACCCGCCACAGGCAGTCGTTACGGCGTTCGCTCAACTGCTGGCTGATAAAGTCGGTTTTGACCGGGGTCAGTGTCGAGAAATCGAGCTCATCGACCCAGGGTTCATGTACAAAACCCCGAAGCAGGTCGGCGACCAGCTCGGGCTGGGAAAACAACAGACGATAGCTGTGGTCGTGGCGTGACATCCGTGTCGCTCCGATCCATCCGTGGAGTGATCACGTTAGTGGACAATAGGTCGCGTTGATATGACCCGTGGGTCAGAATTTCAGACCATTGAAATGAAGACTTGACCCCTGGTTATTCGGTGTAGAATCCCCCTTATGACTGATCAATGGTTTATGAATGACGATGTCGCCGCACTGGTATGGGGCAACCCGGAACGCCCCGTGTGGCTTGCGCTGCACGGGTGGCTCGACAATGCCGCCAGTTTTTCGCGGCTCGCACCGCTGTTGGTGGAACGACTGGACGTATGCATTGTCGCTGTAGACCTCCCCGGTCACGGCGAATCCGTTCACCGGTCACACGAGATGGATTATGCCCCCTGGGGATATGCCAGTGATGTGCGGAATTTACTGGATGAACTCGGAGTCGAGCGAGTCACACTGCTCGGGCACTCCATGGGAGCGATTATCGCGAACCTGTTTGCCGCCAGCTTCCCGGAACGGATTGAACACCTGATATTGCTGGATGGTCTGGTTGGCAAGCTGATGGCAGTGGAAGATACCGCCCTGCACGTTCGAGAAGGCATTATCGCCCGGCAGAAAGCAAACGATCTGCCAGTTCGGCGCTTTGCCAGCGTCGAGAACGCTATAGCAACGCGCGTGAGAAAGAGCGTTCTGCCGATCAGCCGGGAGGCTGCCGAGCCGATTATGCGCAGGAATCTGAAGCCTGTCGAGGAATCCGGGGCAGTTGAACTGACCACCGACGAGAAACTCAAACAGCCACGCACAATGTTGTTTACCGAAGATCAGGCGATTGCCGTGTTGCGCGCCACCTCAGCGCCGGTACTGCTAGTGCTCTATCAGGACGGCAGCGTTGTATCAAGAGATCCCGACCGACGGTTTCGTGGGGCGCTGAAACACCTGGCCGAAGTAACAATTCCAGGTGGGCATCATGTGCATGTAGAGCAGAAAGGGTCGGATATTGTCGTTGACGCGATAGTGCAGTGGTACAGGCAACATTGAATCGCGCCCTCACGGACGCTCCTACCAGTGAGCTCTGAGGACCGGATACAAAAAAGCCGGCGCGAGGCCGGCTTTCTCAGAGTATCTGACTTAGGTCAGATTAGAAGCTGTATTCACCAGATACAGTAAATGCGCTTCCAACACCGTCAGAGTGGTCTTCGTTGCGGTTCATGTACTCTGCAGTGTAGGCGATGCCAGACTCAGTAGTGTGAGTCGCGCCAAAGGTCAACTCAACACCGGTACCAGTGGTAGTACCTTGGTCACCGAGTTCGAACTCGGACTCAGCATAGGCCACTACGATGCCTGCATCGTAGGAAACGTCAGCTTTCGCGACTGCGTCGGCGAAAGAGGCGATGTTTGCTTCATAAGAACCAGATACTTCCAAAGCATCGACAGTCATGCTGGCACCAGCCAGTGCGACAGTGTTCTCTTCCGTATCGGTGTTTGTGTTGACTGCCTGGCCGTAAGCGGAAATGGTGTCAGACACCATTACGTCTGCCTTGGCACCCCATGCAGCCTGGCCATCACCACCGTTACCATCAGATTTGGTACGGAATACTGCAGTAAGAGTAACCATGTCTACAGGTGACGCTTCAACCGCTGCACCGAACGCGGTCTCACCATCAGCCATACCGCCATTAGTCGTGTCTTCTACTTCGCGGTACTGAGCGTCAGCCCAAACTGTCGCAACACCCAAATCCTGCATTACAGACGCTGCCAGACCAAAGTTGGCGTTAGCGCTTGCTGCACCTTCTGCCTGAACCCGAACGCCAAGATCAGACAAGGTGTAACGACCACCACCGTCCACACCAAATTCGAGAGAGGTTTCTGCTGAAATGTCCTGATCTGTCAGGTCTTCCAGAATTCCGACCGTGTCAGCGATGCTTCCAATCTGACCAAAAGAGACAGGACCTTCCTCAACGATCAGGTTGTCAACTTCGACTTTACCGTTACCGCCACCATCAGTGTCGTTTCCGGCAAAGCTGTCGTCTTCTTCAATACCTACGATCAGGTCACCGCTGAATGGGCCATGGCTGATGGTCCATGTTGCGGTCAGGTTGTACCAATCTTCATCACCTGAGGTTGAACCAGGCAGTTCGTTGGTCCGAGTTTCGTTTTCCAGATCAAATACGGACTGTGCTTTCACTGAACCAGTGAATTCAACTTCAGTCGTAGTTTCCTGCGCCGCAGCTGTACCAGCAATAGCCAGCGCCAGAGCGGATACCGCAAAACCAGAAGCAAGTTTCATGGATTTCATTCAAGATTCCCCTTTTTTTTACTTGAACCCAATTCGGAGAATTGGACTCCTCTAAGCAGCAGTTCCAAGAACTACCGGTTTCTTATCATTGTCCATTCTGCAGTGGCCATATTACACAGCCATTACAAAAATGAAACCCCTGATGGCTACCCTGCCAAACCGTGCGAACTCCCTGTAAAACGCACGTCAAAGGTCGACGTGGGGTTATCTCACCAGAGAAAAATGGGGGGGTCAACGGTTTTTGGGCGATTTTCCTTAAAAAACGGGGGTTGAAGCTCAGTATTGGTGGGGTTTTGCGGCAGATTTCCGATTTGGATACCCGGGTTCAGCAGTCGACCGATGTTCGGGAAATAGTTGTGAGACCGCCGGCTTCGCCGGCTCATAGACCGGCCTTCGGCCTGAAAGTCGACAGACCGGTCTGAGAGATCGCAGCCTCCGGCAGCTCCTAAGGACCACATGCCGGGCTTGATCGCAGCCTCCGGCAGCTCCTACAGACCGCATACCAGGCTTGATCGCGGCCTGACGGCCGCTCCTGCGAAGCCGGGTGGAGGCTCGTCAGAGGTCGAGGACGTCGCGCATGGTGTAGTAGCCGGCGGGTTTGCCATTGAGCCACTGAACGGCGCGTATGGCGCCGCTGGCGAAGGTGGTTCGGCTGCTGGCTTTGTGGCCGATTTCGATGCGTTCACCGTCACCGGCATAGATGACGGTGTGTTCTCCGACCACGTCACCGCCGCGCAGGGTGGCAAAGCCAATGGTATTGCGGTCGCGGGGCCCTTCGGCGCCTTCACGGCCATATACCGCGCAGTCTGACAGGTCGCGGTCAAGGCCTCGAGCTGCGGCTTCGCCGAGGGCAAGTGCAGTACCGGAGGGCGCATCGACCTTGTGACGGTGGTGCATTTCGGTGATTTCCACGTCGTAGTCACCCCCGAGCGTACGGGCGGTTTTCTCGACCAGGCTGAGCAGTACGTTAATGCCCACCGACATATTGGGGGCAAAGACTACGGGAATAACCGCTCCTGCCTGTTTGACCGCTTCCTTCTGTGCGTCGTTCAGGCCGGTGGTGCCGATGACCAACGGCCAATGCCGCTCGACGCAGGCCTGCAGGTGCGCTTCTGTGGCCTCCGGCGTTGTAAAGTCGATCACCGCATCCACGGGCTGCTGTATGTCACCCAAGTCAGCCGAGACCAGAACACCGGTCTCGCCGAGCCCGCACATAAGACCGACATCCGTTCCCAGCAATGAACTGCCGGGGCGGGTTGTGGCTCCGGCCAGCGTAAGGCCATCGGTCTGGTGAACCAGGGTAACGAGTTGGCGGCCCATGCGGCCGGTGGCGCCGGTGATGACGATGTTCATATATTTGATCGCGGCCTGCAGCCGCTCCTGTAAAAGCATTGGTTCGCGTTATCGCGGCCTCCGGCCGCTCCTACAACAGACGCTGCGATTCGCGTCATGTTGGCCGCTCCTACATGTCTTCGAAGAATTTCTTCACGCCGTCAAACCAGTTGGTTTTCCGGGGTGAGTGCGCGTTGTTCTTGCCTTCCATAGAGGCCTGAAAATCCCGCAGCAGATCTTTCTGTTTCTCGTTCAGTTTGACCGGGGTTTCCACCACTACCCGGCACAGCAGGTCGCCTTTCGGGCCGCCGCGCACCGGGGTAACACCCTTGCCGCGCAGTCGGAACAATTTTCCACTCTGGGTTTCCGGCGGAATCTTCAGCTTCACCTTGCCGTCGAGCGTAGGTACTTCCAGTTCCCCACCCAGTGCCGCGTCTACAAAGGAGATCGGCACTTCACAGTGCAGGTTACTGCCGTCGCGCTGGAACAGCTGGTGCTCTTTCACCACAACCTGAACGTACAGGTCGCCGGCCGGGCCACCCTTCATGCCGGCTTCGCCTTCGCCGCTGAGGCGAATACGGTCGCCGGTGTCGACACCTGCCGGAATCTTCACGTTCAGCGTGCGGGTTTCCTCTTTTACGCCACGACCGCGACAGTCAGTACAGGGGCTCTCGATGACCTGCCCGGCACCGCCACAGGCATGACAGGTCTGCTGAACCGCAAAGAAGCCCTGCTGCATGCGGATGGTGCCAGTACCCTGGCAGACGCCGCAGGTTTTCGGGCTGGTGCCCGGCTTGGCGCCCGAGCCGTCACAGGTACCACAGGCCACCAGTGTCGGCACCCGAATCTGCTTCTCCACGCCGCGAACGGCTTCCTCAAGCGACAGCTCCAGGTTGTAACGCAGGTCAGCCCCACGTCGGGCAGACGACCGACGACCAGCGCCTCCACCGGCCGCACCGAAGATATCACCGAACACATCACCGAAGATGTCGCTGAAGCTGCTGCTACCAGCGCCCCCACCAAAGCCGCCGGCCTGGCCATCTACGCCGGCGTGGCCGAACTGGTCATAGGCTTGGCGCTTCTCCGGGTCGGCCAGCACTTCATAGGCCTCGCTGGCTTCCTTGAATTTCGCCTCGGAATCCGGGTTGTCCTTGTTCCGGTCCGGGTGATGTTTCATTGCCAGCCGACGGTAGGCCTTCTTGATTTCTTTGGTGTCGGCGGAACGGTCTACGCCGAGCACTTCATAATAATCGCGTTTGGACATAATAGGTCGGTGACTTCTCTAACAGGGTTACAGTCGAAAGTCGAAAGCCGGAAACGACTATTGTCGTGCCCGACTTTCGACTCATGACTCTCAAAGCTGTTCGCATCCGTGGACGCAGCCTACAAGAGGCCTGCGCCTTGGATGCAGTTAACGAGGTTTACTTCTTGTCGTCCTTAACCTCTTCGAACTCGGCGTCAACCGCGTCGTCAGAGCTGCCGCTACTGTCAGCGCTCTCTGCGCCGGCTTCCGCGCCACCCTGGCCTTCAGCAGCCTGCTCGGAATAGATCTTCTGAGCCAGGCTTGAGGACGCTTCTGTCAGGGCATTGGTCTTCGCCTCGATGTCCTCTTTATCCCCGTCCTTCAGGGCTTTTTCGAGGTCTTCGATCGCGCTTTCAATGGCCTGCTTCTCTTCGTCCGTGGCTTTGTCACCGGCTTCTTCCAGCGTCTTGCGTGTCGCGTGGATCATGCCGTCGGCTGTGTTACGCGCCTGCACCAGCTCTTCGAACTTGCGATCTTCCTCGGCGTGCGCCTCGGCATCCTTCTCCATCTGCTCGATTTCTTCATCGCTCAGACCGGAAGACGCCTTGATCACGATCGACTGCTCTTTACCGGTGCCCTTGTCCTTGGCGGACACGTTGAGGATACCGTTGGCGTCGATGTCGAACGCGACTTCGATCTGCGGGACACCGCGCGGCGCCGGCGGAATGTCCGCCAGGTCAAACCGGCCGAGTGACTTGTTGGATGACGCCTGCTTGCGCTCACCCTGTACCACGTGAATGGTCACGGCGGTCTGGTTGTCGTCTGCTGTCGAGAACACCTGCGTCTTCTTCGTCGGAATCGTGGTGTTCTTCTCAATCAGCGGTGTCATGACGCCGCCCATGGTCTCGATACCCAGCGTCAGCGGGGTTACGTCAAGCAGCAGTACGTCTTTCACGTCACCCGCCAGTACGGCGCCCTGAAGCGCTGCACCCATGGCGACTGCTTCGTCGGGGTTCACGTCCTTCCGTGGTTCCTTGTTGAAGAAGTCAGCGACTTTCTTCTGCACCATCGGCATGCGCGTCTGACCACCGACCAGGATCACTTCGTCGATGTCGTTCAGGTCGACGTCCGCATCCTTGATGGCGGTGCGGCATGGCTCGATGGAGCGATCAATCAGGTCTTCCACCAGTGACTCCAGCTTGGCCCGGGTCACCTTCACGTTCAGGTGTTTCGGGCCGTTCTGGTCCGCCGTGATGTACGGCAGATTCACGTCTGTCTGCTGTGCGGATGACAACTCAACCTTGGCTTTCTCGGCCGCTTCCTTCAGACGCTGCATCGCCAGGCTGTCGCCTTTCAGGTCAATACCGCTGTCTTTCTTGAACTGGTCTGCCAGATAGTTGATCAGACGAAGGTCGAAGTCTTCACCGCCCAGGAAGGTATCCCCGTTGGTCGAGAGCACTTCTACCTGTGTCTCACCGTCAACGTCTGCAATCTCGATGATGGAGATATCGAACGTACCACCACCCAGGTCATAGACGGCTACGGTGCGATCACCGGATTTCTTGTCCAGGCCATAGGCCAGTGCGGCTGCTGTCGGCTCGTTGATGATCCGCTTGACGTCCAGCCCGGCGATCCGGCCTGCGTCCTTGGTCGCCTGACGCTGGCTATCGTTGAAATAGGCCGGCACAGTGATGACCGCCTCGGTGACTTTCTCACCCAGGTAGTCTTCTGCCGACTTCTTCATTTTCTTCAGCACTTCGGCAGAAATCTGGGGCGGGGCTTTCTTCTCGCCCTTCACTTCCACCCAGGCATCGCCGTTGTCGGCTTCAATGATTTTGTACGGCACCATCTTGATGTCTTTCTGAACGACATCGTCCTTGTACTTGCGACCCACAAGCCGCTTGATGGCGTACAACGTGTTGTTCGGGTTGGTTACCGCCTGGCGCTTGGCCGGCTGACCCACCAATACTTCATCGTCGTCGGTGTATGCGACGATGGACGGGGTTGTGCGGTCCCCTTCCGCATTTTCCAGAACCCGGGTCTTGTCGCCATCCAGAATGGCCACACACGAGTTGGTCGTACCCAGGTCGATACCGATGATCTTACCCATGCTTAACGCTCCTCAGTATTCGTTATCGCTAGCCGATATATTGGGACCGGCTGGTTAATTTCAAGCCGTCTCGTCAATGCTGCCACCGGAATCGGACTCATCCGGCGCCTTGGAAACGATGACCATGGCCGGGCGCAGCAACCGGTCATTGAGCATGTAGCCCTTCTGTACCACGGTCAGTACGGTGTTCGGCGGCTGCTCACCGGTCGGGACCATGGACATGGCCTGATGCTGCTGGGGGTCGAAGGTTTCTCCCACCGGATTCACCTCAACCACCGCTGATTTCACGAGCAGATCCGAAAAGGACTTGTCGGTGAGCTCAATGCCTTCCAGCAGTGCCTTGGCCTGGCCATCCTCGATGCCGGCGCCGGCTTCCAGTGCCCGTTCTAGATTGTCCTTTATGGCCAGCAGTTCCTTGAGCAACTTTTCCTGGCTGTACTTGTGCGCGGCGGCTACGTCTTTCTCCGCCCGACGGCGAACATTCTGCGTTTCCGCCTCGGCACGCAGCGCCGATTCTTTCAGCCGGTCAACCTCCGCCTGGCTTTCCTGCAACTGGGCGACCAGATCCTCGACACTGACATCTTCGCTGGTTACCTCGCTGTCATTTTCGCCCGGCTCGTTCGCGGACGCCTCAGCTTCAGTTGCCGCTTCCACGGCTTCTTCTGTCGCTTCGGCGGCCGTTTCCTGCACGGATTCGTCGGTGTTACGTTTTGATTCGTCTGCCGACATGTTCACTGTCTCCACTCAGGTTCCGTTAACTGTTGCTCGTATGTGGGGCACAATGCGCAGAGTTCAACCGTCAGGCTGCAAGTTTTACCCCGTATCGTGGTTGCATCGGGACAGAATACCGACTACTGTATGTCCATACAGTTCCCGGTGCTGTTACTGATCAGGCCGGGCGCCTTGTTGCGATCAGGAGGCACCCATGCTTTGTACGCTGACCATTCGGAACTTCATTATTGCCGAAGCAATCGATCTGGACGTTCAGGGCGGCCTTACTGTGCTGTCCGGTGAAACCGGAGCGGGTAAGACCATCGTTCTGGAAGCGTTGATGCTCCTGGCCGGGGGGCGAGCTGACTCAGGTCAGGTGCGCCACGGCGCCGACAAGGCTGACCTCAGCGCCACCTTTGCAGTAACCGGAGATTCCCGCGCGGCTGACTGGCTCAGGGAGCAGG
Organism: Natronospirillum sp.; assembly: GCA_965602035.1. Lineage (GTDB taxonomy): Bacteria > Pseudomonadota > Gammaproteobacteria > Pseudomonadales > Natronospirillaceae > Natronospirillum. The sequence continues at coordinate 1,637,352 of OZ271919.1, forward strand.
AACTATGGCAGGACGGTGAATGCGTGATTCGCCGGGTGATCACGGCCGACGGTCGCTCCCGTGGTTTTATCAACGGCACGGCCGCTCCGATCGGAAAACTGAAAGAGCTCGGCCAACTCCTGTTGCAGATACATGCGCAGCACGAACATCAGCGGTTACTACGCCCGGATCAGCATCTGGCCGTACTCGACAGTTACGGGCGGGCCACGGATGCCGAATACGCAAATATGCTGGAGCGCGTGCAGTCGCTTTACCGGGACTGGCGTCAGGCCGCACAGCGGCGCGACAAGCTCAGGCAGCAGTCGGAACAGGATTCTGCCGAGCGCAAACTGATGGCCTATCAGTTGGAAGAGCTGGCCGCACTGAAGCTTTCCGACGATGAGCTCCCATCGCTCGAAAAGGAGCAGAAATCCCTCAGCCAGGCTGAAGCGCTGCTGCACACAGCGGGTGAAGTGTCGCAGATGCTGAACTCGGAATCTGGCGAAACCGATCTCCTCGGGCAGTTACGCCACGGTATTCAGGCACTCAGCCCGCATGCAGAGCTGAACGATACACTCGCGAACGCCTTGCAGCTTCTGCAGGACGCACAGGTTCAGCTTGACGAAGCACAGCGTGATCTGTCGCACTTCGCGGAAGATTTCAGTTGGGATCCGGAACGACTGGCTGAAGTGGAAGAGCGCCTGAGCGCGCTGTATGACACGGCTCGCAAGCATCATTGCCGGCCCGAGGAACTGCCGGCACTACAGCAGAGACTGGAAGGCGCGCTGTCACGCAGCGACGCCGACGAATCGGAACTGGCGGAACTGGAAGAACGCGCCGAGCGACTTCGCAGCGAATGGCATGAGGCTGCATCAGCGCTGTCCGAGCGCCGGTTGCAGGCCGGTGAATTGCTGGCAGGCGCTCTCGCCCAGCAATTGCAGAAGTTGAATATGCCGCATGCTCAACTGGTGTGTCAGGTAGAAGCGAATTCAGAACGGGCCACTGCGCGTGGCATGGATGACGTGGTTCTGTGCCTCTCAGCGAACCCAGGGCAACCCGTGCAGCCGCTGCACAAAGCCGCCTCCGGTGGCGAGCTCTCGCGTATCGCGCTGGCCCTGCAGGTGGTTGTGCAGGAAGCCGACAAAGCGCCTACGCTGTTCTTTGACGAGGTGGATGTGGGCATCAGCGGTGCCACGGCAGAGGAAGTCGGCCGGCTTATCCGGCGCCTGAGCGAACGCAGCCAGATACTCTGCATTACTCACCTGCCGCAGGTTGCCTCCTTCGGGCACCAGCACTGGCTGATCGAGAAAATAGTGGAAAATCAGGAAACCATGTCATCGGTGCGCCTGCTGTCCAACGACGACCGGACCCGGGAAGTAGCCAGGCTGATTTCGGGTGCCCGGGTAACCGATGCGACGCTGACGCATGCGAGAGACCTTCTGGCGGCGCCAACGATGCATTGATTTTGGTTCGCCACGGAATCAATTTAAATTTGGCCACGGAATCCACGGAAAAACACGGAAGAGTGCATTAAAGTGTGCTCAACTGGTACGAGGTCATAGTGCAGCTCTTCCTTTCCGGAAAGCTGTACACGCAAATAATCCAAAAATATTTTTCCGTGTCTTTCCGTGGATTCCGTGGCCAATCCCATCACCGGCTCACGGTCTCAGTCTTTTTTCCGCACGTACAACACCAGACTGTGGTCAACCAGCTCATACCCGTGCTTATCGGCAATCTCGTGCTGCAGCCGCTCAATTTCGTTGTCGACGAACTCTATTACTTCGCCATTGTCCACCGACACCATGTGGTCGTGGTGTTGGCCATCATCGATTTCAAAAAGTGCATGACCACCATCGAAATTGTGCCGCACGACCAGTCCGGCCGCTTCGAACTGCGTCAGCACACGATAGACGGTTGCCAGGCCGATTTCCTCGCCCGCATCGATCAGTTGCTTGTACACATCCTCCGCGCTCAGGTGACGCGGGTCGGCGTTTTCCAGCATTTCGAGAATCTTGAGGCGCGGCAGTGTTACTTTCAGCCCTGCCCGTTTCAGTTCGGAATTCTTCATGGATTCACTCTCCTGCGGCATCTTTTTAACTGCTCTCTTTACGGGCTTTCGCCGCCCGGTTCTGCCGGGCCTGCTTCGGGTCAATAATCAGCGGTCGGTAAATTTCGACACGTTCACCAGCCTTCACCGCCGTTTCCTCCGGCTTCGGTGCCTTTTTCCCGAATACCCCCAACGGAGCCGACATCACATCAATATCAGGAAATTCGTCGGCGATGTGGCTACGGGCTACCGCGTCACGCAGGGAACTGCCTTCTACAACCTGCACCGTCACAATACGCTGTTTTTCGGGTGTGGCACAGGCCACTTCAACCGTAATTGTCTCAGCCATAGACCACCTGTGCCCGTTGGTAAAACCGGTCAACGAGCTTGTCGGCCATTCTACCGACCACCGGTTCGAGTATCATCCGCAGTGCCCGCCCCTTAACCTCAAAATTCAGGTCGAACACCACTCGCGTGCCGTTCTGCTCGGGCTCAAATGACCATTCGCCATAAAGATGACGAAACGGGCCTTTTACCAGCTCCATACTCATCCACTCCGAAGGGCGACGACGATTCCGGGTGGAAAACGACTCGCGCACCGGCCCCTTGCGTACCTCGATTTCTGCCGAGATGGCCTCGGGCGTGGACTCGAGAATCCGGACACGCGATATCTCCGGCAAAAACTCCGGGTACGACTCAATATCCTCTACCAGAGCGAACATCTGCTCCGGCGTATACGGCACCAGAGCCTGGCGCGAGATCTTCATAGCTCGGTCTCAATCCTTCCGTCCACCTGCAGGCGTCTCTGTCGAAACGCCCAGCCACTGAGCACCAGAAACGCCGCCAGCAACTGCAACGGCCAGGCCAGTTGCCATACAGAATTGATCTGTGTCACCAGCAGCATTAACAAGGCGGCGGTTGTAACAAATTTAATAGAAAGCCGCCAGCTCTGATACCGCAGCTCTGAACGTGAACCGATTGCCTCACGGCTCAGCAACTTCGGATACTGCCAACCGAGAAACCCGACCAGCGCCAGGCCCAAGGCCGGTATCATCAGGTCAGTCGGCACCGTCGATACCCATTCAAGGATCGACCAGTTGTAAAACCGGATATCCCGCCAGCGTGTCAGCGAGAGAATTACCAGCATACCGATCAGCCAGACCACGGATACCGCCGCCAGCGCTGCCGCAGGGCGCGACCGTCCGTATCGCTCGCTGAGCCACATCACGGCGTGTTTTACCAAGAGAATCGCGGTAGAAACGCCGCCCAACAGCACCAGACCGTAGAACACAGCCAGCCAGAGCCGGGGTTCCGACACGCCCTGCACCGCCAGGGGCACGCCGGCAAAAACGAGGCTGAGCTCATCGCCCACCCAATCGTCCGGCAACACGCCGAGCACTACCATTGCGAACAGCACGGACCAGACCAGATCCACACAGACCACCCAGACAGCCGTGCCACCGATACTGATACGCTCGTCCATGTGCATTCCGACCACAAGAACCAGGCCGAGGCCCAGGCCCAGACTGTAAAACGACTGCGCGACCGCCTCCATGACCGCCCCTACGCTGACCGGCCCGGCATCAGCAAATACCCGCTGCCAGCCGGTCCAGAGCGTGCCCGTTGCCATGCCCCATAGGGTGAGGGCCAGAACACCCAGCAGAAGCAGCAGGGCCATAACCGCCAGAGGCACCTGCAACCCCCAATGTGACGGCATTGCCAGGGCCATCCAGACAATACCGCAGACCAGAGAGAACCCCACCGCCAACCGGGGGAGGTCCGCCAGCAGCTCAGCTATGGGCCGCCGTGCATCCACAGCGTTCATGGGCATAGCGGTTTGCCAGACGTTCACCAGAAAGTCGGCCGCCCAGCTCGAGAAAACCAGAAAGTACGCGGCCACCAGCAGCCCAGTCACAACAATGACCACACCCAGATAACGCCAGCGCTGGCTCACCATGGATTCCGCCGCCAGCACCGCGAGTCCATACGGCATGCTCAGCCGGGCGCGACGCCCGATCAGCAATTCAGCCATGATAATGGGCAGCGCCAGCAGGACGTGCGCCACCATGTAGGTAAGAATGAACGGGCCCCCGCCACGGCTCACGGCCAGGGGGAAACTGAAAACATTCGAAAGGCTGATTACGGCTCCTGCCAGAGCCAGCCCGAAGAGCCAGCGGCGGCGCCAGAAGTTGTGCTGCACCCGGCCGGTCATGCGGGGAATCCATGGTAAATTCGCAGTGAGTCTCTATAATGGCGCGCTATGGCGAAGAAAAGCAAGACACCCTCAAACACGATCGGGCAGAACCGCAAAGCACTGCACGATTATCACATCATTGAGACCTATGAAGCAGGGATCGTTCTCTCCGGCTGGGAAGTCAAAGCACTTCGCGCCGGCAAGCTCCAGCTGCGGGATTCCTACGTTATTTTCAAAGGGGGAGAAGCCTGGTTGCTGGGCGCGCTGATCACGCCTCTGCTGTCTGCCTCCACTCATGTCAAAACAGACGATGTGACGCGTCGTAAATTGCTGCTGAATCGCCGCGAGATCGACAAGCTTGCCGGACAGTCCGAGCAGACCGGTTATACCGTGGTTGCCCTGTCCATGTACTGGAAGAACCACATGGCCAAGGTGAAAATCGCGTTGGTACAGGGTAAACAGCAGCACGACAAGCGGGAAGCCAAAAAACGCCAGGATTGGGATCGCCAGAAGCAGCGCATCATGAAGCAGAACGTGCTGGAGCGCTGACCACTGTTCGGCTTGAACGAGAATCGCAGCCTATGGCAGCTCCTACTCGTGCCGTGGTTTGTCAGATTCGTAGTAGCTGCCAAAGGCTGCGGTTTCTCGGTTGTGGCCCCGTACCATCGCGCCCTTCGGACGCTCCTACAACAAAGCCTCATTTGTAGGAGCTGCCGGAGGCTGCGATATTGGCACTTACGGCATAAATGCCCTTGTATTCTGGCGGTTTACCCCCATAATCAGGGGTGCATTGGGGACGTACCGGATTCGACGCGGATTACAAGACTCAAGGTGCATGTCGTGATGGCAACCAATCACGTAAATCCAAAGTTGCACTTAAAGATAATCGCAAACGACGATACCTTTGGCGGCGAAGTCCGCCTGGCAGCTTAATAATATAGCAGCCACTCGGAATAATCTGGGCCTGAACGGGTTATTCTGAGTCATAGCTTCAGGATCGCAGTGAAGGTTGTCTGGGCCGGATCTGTTAAATCTGAATTCCAGGCCAGCCACTCTGGCAGCCTGCCCTTCGGCGGCCAGGGGGTTAAAGAAAAGAAGGTGCTAAGCATGTAGTACCGAGAGTGGCGGATTCGCGGACGCGGGTTCGACTCCCGCCGTCTCCACCAAACACCGAAACCCCGGGTGACGCAAAGTCCCCGGGGTTTTTATTTGCCATCGAACTTCTGGCGGGACGAGAACCCGCGTAGCGGGTTTGACCAGTTCGTCGGGAACGAACTGGCATGAGCGCAGCGAGCCCGGAGGGTCGGGCACAAGGGTGTGCACGATAATCCCGCCGTCTCCACCATACACCGAAGCCTCGAGCGGTTAACAACCCTCGGGGCTTTCTTATGTCTGCACCGTTTACCCGGGAGGAGAACCCGCGTAGCGGGTTTGACCAGTTCGTCGGGAACGAACTGGCATGAGCGCAGCGAGCCCGCAGGGCCGGGCACAGGGATGTGCCCGGTAATCCCGCCGTCTCCACCATACACCGAAGCCTCGAGCGGTAAACAACCCTCGGGGCTTTCTTACGGTGGCGACATCTGTAGGAACTGCCGAAGGCTGCGATATCGCGCCCAAGACGCCGTGTAACGGGACGCTCCTACCCTTCGACGCAAAACCCCTTTTGCACTACCTCACCGGCCATCCAGAGCCGCCATTCGTGCGGTTCGTACCGATCCCAGATTTCATCGGTCGTCAGAGGCTCGGTTGCAATCACGCTGACGACGTCATCCGGCGTGGTCTGGGTACCAAAATCAACGGTCACATCCGCGTCTTTCAGTCGCGCCGGGCCGAACGGAGCCCGACGCGTGATGCACACCAGCTTGCTGGTGCAGTAGGTAAACAGCCAGTCGCCATTGCTGAGTAACAGGTTGAATACGCCGTAGCGGGCGTAATCGCGGCAGCAGGCTACAATATGGTGAATCAGGTCATCGCGCTCTGCATCACGGGGTACGTCCCGGGCAATTCTGTTCAGCAAGTCGCAGAACACAGCCTCGCTGTCTGTGGTTCCCACCGGTTCGTAGCGGCCGATCTCGCCCCGAAACTCCGACAATTGCCCATTGTGTGCAAAGGTCCAATACCGGCCCCAGAGCTCGCGCTTGAACGGGTGCGTATTGGCCAGGCTTACTTCACCCACGTTGGCCTGCCGAATGTGGCACAGGGCAATTTCACTCTTGATCGGGTGCGTCTGAACCACCTCCGCCAGCCGGGACTCCGCACTGGGCATGGCGTCGTGAAACGCCTGAACGCCCCGGCCTTCGTAAAACACCACACCCCAACCATCGCGATGCGGACCGGTCTCGCCGCCCCGCCGGGTAAGCCCAGCGAAGCTGAAACACAGGTCCGTGGGAACATTGGCACTCATTCCGAGCAATTCACACATATCGACCTACCTGACGACCGGGGCAGTCAGACGGCCTGCGGCTGCCTGACGCCTCACTGAATGACCCTTTTCAGGGAATCCGCAACGAATCTGGTTGAGTCGACCCGGAAAGTGTCTCAATAATCCGGCAGTCCATGATAACCCCACCCTCACAACACTCGCTCAGTCTCTCCAGTTCGTGCTCCATTGCGCGTAGGTCTTTCAGCCGGGAGCGCACCTGCTCCAACTGCTGCCCGACCTTGGCGTCCACACCGGCGCACGAGGCCTCCTGCCGGTCAGCCAGCGACAGTAGCCCCCGGATATCGTCAAGACTGAACCCCAGCCCGCGGCTTCGCCGAATAAAAACCAACCGGGAATAATCTGCTGCCGAATACAGACGATAGCCTGAAGCGGAGCGACTGGCTTCCGGTAGCAGCCCGATTTTCTCGTAGTAGCGGATGGTCACCGGCTTGATATCGGTATCTTTGGCCAGTTGACCAACAGTGTAGGTTTTTCTGCCCATCGCTATTGACCTTATAGTGACTATAACCTCTATTGTATCGCCATGATTCAATATTTGGGAGGCTTCGCTGTGGACAACTGCTGTGAGCATAAGGCCGATGAACTGGCACAACTGAGATCGAGTCAGAGTCGGGTGCTGTATATCGCCCTGGTTATCAATGCAGTGATGTTTGTCGTGGAGTTCAGCGCTGGCTGGATTGCCGCTTCCACCGCACTGCTCGGAGACTCTCTGGACATGTTTGGCGACGCCTCGGTTTACGCCCTGACACTGTTCGTGCTTGACAGAAGCCGCCGCGCCCGGGCCGCGGCTGCCCTGTTCAAGGGTGGCTTTATGCTGTTGTTCGGGGTTCTTGTTGTTGCTGATGCGATACGCAAGGTATTGATTCAGGAGCTCCCCGCTGCAGACTGGATGGGCGCGGTTGGCTTGCTTGCCCTGCTGGCGAACGGCGTATGTTTCGCATTGCTCTATCGCCACCGCGCAGACGACCTCAACATGCGTTCCACCTGGCTGTGCTCCAGGAACGATCTTTTCGCCAACAGTAGCGTGATTATTGCCGCAGGACTCGTGGCATTCACCAACACGCTCTGGCCGGATATCATTGTGGGCCTCGCCATTGCTGCGCTTTTTCTGCACTCCGCCTGGCAGGTCATCCGTGACGCGCTCGAGGAATGGCGACTTGGCCGCACCGCACCCACTGCTCAATCGTGCAACGCGTCGAACAACACCTTGGGCGATTGATAGGTATGGAGCGGCAGTAACCAACCTCGCCAAGTTGGCATTCCGCGGAAATTACCGCACCATAGCAGCATCACTTGCTGTTCAGGACCGACCGTCGAGATGCCCCAGATCCTCACGCTTCAAACACCGGACGACTGGCACCTGCACCTGCGCGATGGTGACATGCTGGGCGAAACCGTACCCGCAACCGCTCGTTGTTTCCGGCGGGCGATCATTATGCCCAACCTGAAGCCGCCGGTGCGTAATACAGCAGAGGCACAGGCGTATCGCCAGCGGATTCTGGCAGCCCGGCCCGAAGGTAGTGCATTTGAGCCGTTGATGACACTGTACCTGACCGACAACACCAGCCCGGCAGACATTGCCGAAGCCGCCCGGGCCGGTATCCGGGCGGTGAAACTCTATCCGGCCGGCGCCACCACGAATTCCGATGCGGCCGTGACTGACCTCCGGGCGCTCGACCCCGTGCTCGACGCGCTGCAGAAGCACGACATGCGCCTGCTGATCCACGGCGAAGTCACCGACGCTGACATTGACATTTTTGACCGCGAAAAAGTGTTTATCGACCAACGTCTTATTCCGGTCACCGAGCGTTTCCCGGCACTGAAGATTGTCTTCGAACACATCACCACCCGGGATGCGGTGGATTTCGTGAACAGTACCCCCGGGCAGGTCGCCGCAACCATTACACCGCAGCACCTCCTGTTGAACCGCAATGACCTTCTCGTGGGCGGAATAAGGCCGCACAACTACTGCCTGCCGGTACTGAAGCGGAACACCCACCAACAGGCACTGCGCAAGGCGGTTGCAAGCGGCTCCTCCCGATTCTTTCTCGGCACAGACTCGGCACCGCACGAGCAGGCCGACAAGGAAACTGCCTGCGGATGCGCCGGCTGTTACAGTGCCTGGGCAGCGCTGGAGCTCTATGCTCAGGTATTCGAGGAGCTGGGTGCACTGGAGCATCTGGAAGGTTTCGCCAGCCACCACGGGCCGGATTTCTACGGCCTGCCCCGCAACACCGGAACCGTGACACTGGTTCGAGAACCCTGGCAGGTTCCTGAGTCTATAGACCTGCCCAATGGTCGGCCGATCGTACCCTTTATGGCCGGTCAGACCGTCCCCTGGCGCCTGCAGTCATGACGCCCGAAGCGTCGCCCAGATACCCAGGTGCACCAGTACCACCACCAGGGTCAGAAACGCTCTGAGCACCACATAGTGCCGACGGTACAGGCGGCGCAGGAACATCATTTCCCAGACCCACAACGCCAGGTACCCGATAGCCAGCAGCAGTACCGTCCAGACATCGGGCAGGAAAAGTACGAGCCACGCGCCCACAGGCAACACAAGTGCGGTGGGCAGTGCGGTAACATGCGGTGTCTCACTGTCGCGGTCTCGCGCTGCAGAGCCGGCCAGGCCGTGCCACCACACGACACCGCTCAGAAACGACAGGATTATGATGGAATAGCTGATAAACGGCTGCAGGCTCAGCCAGCCGAAGTACCAGGCGAGTGCACTGGCCAGAAACGGCAACAGCCCTGCCAGACCGCCATAGATCACCATGATCTGTCCCCTTGTTCCGATTCTTCATCTATTCTTGCACACTTGTAGCGACAGAATCGATGTTTCCCGCTCTGCGGGTACGCCTACCTGTAGGAGCTGCCAAAGGCTGCGAATCGCGCCTTGCGGACGCTCCTACATGGGATAAGCCTCGAATCGCGCCCTGCATGGGGTATAGGCGTATCGTTATTCGCAGCCTTCGGCAGCTCCTACCTCAGGCGTCGGGCGATTCAATTGCAGGGATGGTCAGAGGCCCTGTCTGGAGTTCATAATGCAGGCACTGACAGCGCCCCGCCACGGGAGGGAGCCATGCAGGTCGAGCAGCATGAAATACGCGATTTTCTGAGGCACCATGCGCCGTTCTCATCACTGCCCGAGGACTGGCTCAACCGCATTGCGCTCAATGCCGAAGTCGCGTACTTCAAATCCGGAACCGATATTCTTATCCCGGGTGACCCGATCAATCACCTGCATCTGATTCGCAGCGGCACTGTGGAGCTGTACCGCCGCAATGGCGACCTCTACAACCGGCTGACCGAAGCCGACCTGTTCGGCCAGCTCAGCCTGCTGATGCACCACAAGCGCGTGCGCTTCCCTGCCAAAGCGGTTGAGGACACGCTGATCTACCTGATTCCGGCCGACCTGTTTTTCGAGCTGTTCGACGCACAACCGGATTTCGCCGAATTCGTCGAGGTGGAAGACCGCACCCGGCTGCGCCAGGCCGTGGCGACCAATCAGGAACGCTCCGAGCGCATGAACTCGCCGGTATCCAAACTGATATCCCGCGATGCCGTATTGCTGAGCCGCCATGCCTCCGTGCGTGAAGCAGCCGAACGAATGACCAATGAGGGTGTTTCGTCGCTTATCATTATTGACCCGGATCGACCGTTACCAAGAGCCGGCACCCCGCTCGACCCCGAAACCGGGCACCAGTACATCTGCGGTATCGTCACCGACCGGGACCTGCGACGGCGCGTTCTCGCCGAGGGCAGACCCTACGACACACCGGTCAGCGAGGTGATGAGCACCGACATCCAGACCATCGAGAGTACGCAATACCTGTTCGAAGCGCTGCTCATGATGCTTCGCTACAACGTCCATCACCTGCCGGTGGTGGAACGCCGGCGCCCGATCGGTGTTATCGGTCATTCCGACATTGTCGCCCACGAAACCCACAACAGCCTGTTCGTGGGCCGCAACATCTTCCACTGCAATTCCGTGGACGAACTCGAGGCCATGAGTGAGGACGCGACTGCCTGCTTTGTGCGCATGGTCAATGAAGGGTCTGACAGCCATATGATCGGCAGCGCGATGGCCACGATCGGTCGCAGTTTCAAACAACGTCTGCTGGCCCTCGGCGAAGAAAAGCTGGGTCCCCCTCCAGTGCCCTACTGCTTCCTGGCTCTGGGGTCTATGGCGCGCGATGAACAGTTTCTGTTCACCGACCAGGACAACGCCATGATCCTGCACGATGACTTCGACCCGAAAGAGCATGATGCCTACTTTTTGGAGCTGGCCCAGTTTGTCAGCGACGGGCTTGCCGCGGTCGGTTACACCTATTGTAAAGGCGAGATCATGGCCACCACGGAACGCTGGCGCCAGCCGTACTCCGTGTGGGAAGGCTATTTCCGGGAGTGGATCGAAAAGCCCAATGCCCGCGCACTCCTCAACAGCTCCATTTTTTTCGACCTCGACGGTGTCTGGGGAGAAACTCATTTTGCCAATGAGCTGAAAGCGTTCATTGCCGAGCGTGCCAGCGCCAACAAAATGTTTCTGGCCGCACTGGCACGCAATGCGCTGAACCGCACGCCGCCATTGGGGTTCTTCAAGGATTTCGTCATGGAGACGGATGGCGCCCACAAGAATACCATCAACCTCAAGCGACGCGGCACGGCACCCTTGACGGATGTCATTCGCGTGCACGGTCTGGCCGCGGGTTCCCAGGCGCAGAACTCGTTCCGCCGCCTGGAAGACATCGCCCAGGCCGGGATCCTGATGCGCAGCCAGACCAATGAGTTGCGTGACGCGCTGGAATTCATCTGCCGGGTCAGAACACGGCATCAGGCGGTGGATGTCGAGACTGGCCGACAGCCCAACAACAATATCACGCCCTTTGAGCTGTCATCGTTCGAGCGACGCAACCTGAAAGACGCCTTCAAAGTGCTCAGCACAGCCCAGAAGCAACTGCGTTTCCGTTATCCACCGGGCCGGAGCTGAATGATGGTGAAAACCTTATCGGTAAACAGTAATTGGGAAGAAAAGCTCGGCGAGTTTGCCTCGAAGGCCCGTAACCCGGGGCTCAGACGGTTCTACGAGCGCTCGGCCATATCGGGCGAAACCCCGCTGAAGGATCTCCCCATGGTGGCGATGGACTTCGAAACCACCGGCCTCAATGCCAAAGAGGACGGCATTGTCAGCATCGGGCTGGTGCCGTTTACGCTCGCGCGTATCCAGTGCAAGGGCTCCCGCCACTGGGTTGTGCACCCACAGTGTCCATTGGACAGCTCCGTCGTTATTCACCGGATCACGCACTCGGAAATCGAGAATGCGCCGGATATCACGGACGTGCTGGACGATATTCTGGAAGCGATCGGCGGCCGGATTGTGGTTGTTCACTACCGTGGCATAGAACGGCCTTTCTTTGAGCGTGCGCTGCGCACCCGGATCGGTGAAGGCATCCAGTTTCCGGTGCTCGACACCATGGCGATAGAGGCACATATGACACGCGGGAAAGGCCTGAGCTGGTGGCAGCGACTGTTAGGCACGCAACCGGTATCGCTGCGACTTGCAGACACCCGCACCCGCTATGGGCTGCCCACCTATCAGCCTCACCATGCGCTGACCGATGCCCTTGCCACGGCCGAGTTGCTGCAGGCTCAGATTGCCTACCACTATTCGCCCGACACACCGGTGCAGCAACTCTGGCTGTGAACGGGAAGTTACATGGAACGGTCTGAGGATGGGTACGGCTATCGGCTGAGGCGCCCAGACACGGGTTCGGTCCTGTTACCGGCAGTAGCCGGTTGGGCGACACTCAACCTGGTTGTGCTTGCCGCCACCGGGTTCGATTCCTCCTGGTTGGCAACGGAAAGCCTCGTACTGGCCGGTCTTTTCATGTTATGGCCCGCCTCGTCACTGCGCAGCGCCGCCGCGCTGGCAATAGCGCTCTTCCTGGTGGTCACCGGAATTACCAGCGCTTTCGACCGCCTGGTGCAGCTCGCACTGGGTCGACCGTTAAACCTGTATCTGGACATCCCGCTGCTGCGCAGCGCTCTGGACCTTTCACTGACCAATCTCGGCGAAACGATGACGGCTCTGGTCGTTGTTGCTGCCGGTACATGGGCCGGTGCCATCTTTTCACTGTCGGGCCTGGTACTATCCCGCCTGCCCGTATTATCTGGCCGTCGTCAACGGACAGCCGCAGCGCTTCTGCTTTTGACCGGTGCGGGGCTGACGGTGAACGAAAGGCCGGAGCCCTTCGGTGCACCGGCCTGGGTAAGCTGGCAGGGTCAGCTCAGCCGCAGTCTGGGTACCCGGGCTGACCTGTCCGCGTTCAGAAGAGAGTTGGCCGGATTACCAACATCTCCAGCGCCGTTGGGTGGGCTCTCGGGCCGCAATGTCCTGCTGGTGTTTGTAGAGTCCTACGGAGCAGTGTCGCTGACCGCAGACGACTACGCCTCGGCGCTCCGATCGGTCTGGCAGGGCCTGGAAGCAGAGCTTGCCGCTGATCGGTTTGCAATACGCTCAGGCCTCACGACCTCGCCGGTTCAGGGCGGCCAGTCCTGGCTGGCACATATGGCAACGCTCAGTGGCACACCCGTCAGCAATCAGCGCGAATATGATGAAGTGCTGGCCTACGACCGCCCGACACTGATAGACGACTTTGCCGCTACCGGTCACCGCACGCTTGCTGTTATGCCCGGCAATACCCGCGACTGGCAGGCGGGAAGCATTCTCGGTTACGACCGGGTGGAAGACAGCCGGACCATGGCGTATCAGGGGCCACCATTCAATTTTGTCACCCAGCCGGACCAGTATACGCTCGCCTGGGTGGGCGAGAATCACCTAAGCAACCCGGGCTCGCAGCCGCTGTTCGGCCACATTGCACTGATCAGCAGCCACGCCCCCTGGGTACCCGATGTGCCCCTGTTGGACTGGCGCGATGTGCTTACGCCATCAGCGTTCGAACCGTTCCGTGGAATGGGACCGGAACCTGAACAAGTCTTCGGAAACCCGGCGGCACTTCGCCGGTATTATCTTGCATCGATTGAATACAGCCTGAGCGCGGTCGTCGGCTTCGCACGGCGGTATCTTGACAGGCAGGATCTATTGATTGTGATGGGAGACCATGAGGCATCCGGTCTGGTCAGCGACGGACAGAACCCGAAACGGCGGGTAGCCATGCATCTGATCAGTCAGGACACCGATTTACTGAATCAATTGACCCGTACATCGGGCCCGGACTTCCGGTGGCAGATTGGTGCCCGACCGGACATGGAAGGCCCGGCCCCGCCCATGCACCGGTGGCGACGCTGGTTACACAGCGTCGCGGCGGTGGCGGGCCAGCCAGACAACATCAACAGCGAATGACAGAGTGAGCAGCACCAGTGCGCTCAGAAGCAGGGGCGGCGCCCATGCGGCGGGCCAGAATGGGGCCAGAGCCACGATCAGTGCCACCACCTGCACCACACAGACGGCTTTCCGCCGCAGGCTCTCGGGCAAGGGGTGCTCCAGCCAGTGCCAGACTTTGCCGGCAGCGACAAACGCGTAGCGCATGAGCCCGAGCGCCAGCACCCAGGGGCCGGCGCGTTCAATATCCACCAGCAGCACGGCCAGCAATAACATGAAAAGGGCATCGGTCTCCATATCAAAACGTGCACCGAATCGGCTGATCGTGCCGGTACGACGCGCCAGCCAGCCATCCACACCGTCAAGTGCGAGGGCCAGAAGACTTCCGACGAGAATCAGCAACAGGGCATCACGGGCAAACCCCGGTGCGAGGATCATGGGAATAAGGCTCAGCACCCAGATCATGCGAAACCCGGTCACCCGGTTTGCCCAGCCGAAGGGCGCTGACGCGGGGCGCTCCTGCCGCCACAGCCGCCACAGCAGGATCGCTGCTACGCTGTAGGCTGCAGGGCCGGAGAGCGCGGCATAGAAGGGCCAGAAATCCAGTACAAAGGGTGCCAGACAGACGAGCGCGACGAACAGCCCACCGACCGCCAGCTCAGCCGCTATCGGTGGTACCCGCGAGCGCACTGCATCGAATGTCAGCGAATCCATAGTGGCGCCTCCCTCCGTACCATGTGAATTATAATTGGTATACGCTCGGCTCACACACCCGGATTTGACGGACCCGACCCATGACGGACAGCACTGAGGCATTGTGGACACTACCGCCTGACCATGCCGAAATCAGACCGACAGAGCTACCCCCACTGCACCCGGGGGACGTTGAAATTCAGTCGCTCTATTCTGCGCTCAGTCGGGGAACCGAGAGTCTGGTGTATCGCGGTCAGGTGCCTGAGAGCGAGTATCAGCGCATGCGCTGCCCGTTTCAGAGTGGCGATTTCCCGGGGCCGGTCAAATACGGCTATATCAACGTCGGGCGGGTAACCTCCGGCCCTGCAGAGTTGCAGGACAAAGCCGTCTACTGCCTTTACCCGCACCAGGCACGCTATCGGGTTCCGGCTGAAGCCGTTGTGCCATTGCCCGATGAGCTGCCGCCCGATCGCGCCGTACTCGGTGCCAACATGGAAACAGCTCTGAACGCGCTCTGGGATGCAGGCCCGAGGATCAGCGACCGGGTGACCATTGTCGGTGGTGGCGTGGTCGGTATGCTGATCGGTTGGCTATCCCGGCAGATTCCCGGGTGTCAGGTGACCCTGGTGGATACCAACCCGCGCCGTAGCGAGATCGCAGCGAAGCTTGGTTTCGGGTTTGCCGAACCAGACGATGCCCCGGTTGACCAGGACCTTGTCTTCCATGCCAGCGGCAACCCGGCTGGCCTGGCCACAGCGCTCGGTGCGGCTGGCACAGAGTCCGAGGTAATGGAACTGAGCTGGTACGGTACGCGCGCGGTGCCCGCACCGCTCGGCGAGGCATTCCACGCTCGGCGGCTTACCCTGCGCTCTTCTCAGGTCGGTACGGTGTCGCCGGCGCGCGCGGCCCGGAACAGCTACCGTGACCGGATGATCAAAGCGCTGTCGCTGCTTCGGGATCCGGTGCTTGACCACCTGATTAACGGAGAGTCGCCATTCGTGGATCTGCCAATTGTTCTGCACCGCCTCAGCCATGAGCCCGGCGACACGCTGTGCCACCGGATCGTTTACCCCTGACCCTTGACCCATGGAGACACACTGACCCATGTATAGCCTTACCGTTCGCGACCACCTGATGATCGCCCACAGCTTCACCGGCGAGCTGTTCGGCCCCGCCCAGCAGCTCCACGGTGCCACCTATGTGGTGGATGCCACCTTTTTCCGGCCGGAGCTGGATGACCATGACCTGGTCATCGACATCGGGCTGGCCGGTGAACAACTGAAAGCCGTGCTGGCCGGTTACAACATGAAGAATCTGGATGAGGTTGCGTCGCTGGCCGGCATCAATACCACCACCGAGCGAATGGCTCAGGTCATTTTTGCTGATCTCAAGGAAGCCATTGCAGCCGGCCGACTCGGGGAATCAGCGCACGGTATCACCCGGCTTCGCCTGACACTGAGCGAGTCTCATATCGCCTGGGCCACCTATGAGGACGATCTGTGACAGAGGACGGTTCATGAGCGTTACCGACAACCAGCCGATCCGCTTCGGCGACCAGAAGGACCGGTTCAATGACGACTGGCTCAGCCTCCGTGAAGCAGCCGACCACCGGTCGCGCGCGGCGAATCTGTGTGCGGAACTGTCCCGCCTTACTCCGGAAGCTGGCTGGCAGATACTGGACCTGGCTGCCGGTCAGGGGTCGAATACCCGCTATCTGGCGCCGCGGCTGCCGGGGTCTCAGCACTGGACTCTGATCGATCACGACCCGGGGCTATTGGCGGCGGCTGAGCGCCGCTGCCGAACGCTGATGAGTCAGACCGGCAACCCGGTCACGGTGTCAACGCAGCGCGCTGACCTGAAGGACATGGCATCCGACTGGCTTCCCGATGTAATGACGGCCTGCAATCTGGTCACCGCATCGGCGCTGATTGACCTGGTTTCCATCATCTGGCTGAAGCGATTTGCCGCCTGGGCAGCCGCTCACAACCTTCCCGTTTTCGTGGCGCTCTCCTACAGTGGCAAGATCCGCCTCAACCCGGCACAGGACGACGATACCTGGTTGCAGAATCAGGTGAACCGGCACCAGCTCGGAGATGGCCCATTCGGACCCGGCTTGGGACCGAGTGCACCAGAAGCCCTGCAGCGCATTCTGCAGAACCTCGGTTACCGGGTTCACCTGGCACCCTCGGACTGGCAATTATCGTCGCAGGAGGCCGAACTGCAACGGGCCCTCGTACATGGGTGGAGCGGCGCCGTGAGCGAGTTGAGTACATCCGATGCCGAGCATGCCACCGAATGGCGCCGCTCTGCGGAGCAGCGAATTGCGGACGGATGTGACATTACCGTCGGGCACTTCGACTTACTGGCCTTCCCCCCTACGGCATGACCGCTACACCGACACATCGAACGCTCAGGCTGATCGGGCGCTGGAGTTTGTCGGCCCTGCTGCTGACGGCTCTGTTGCTGTGGGTCGATACTGGCGAACTCGCCAGTGCACTATTAAGAGCCCATCCAGGTTGGGTCTGTCTCGGTATTGCTCTGGGCGCACTGCAGGTTCTGGTATCCGCGCTGCGCTGGCGGTATACCGCCGCCTGCGTCGGTATCCGACTGCCGGTCCGCCCGGCAGTACAGGAGTATTTTCTCAGCACACTGACCAATCAATTGCTGCCGGGCGGAGTGATCGGTGATGCCAACCGGGCATGGCGACATCGACAGGCACAGTCGGGAGCAGACAGTGGGCGTGCCGTTCATGCCGTCATTCTGGAGCGTCTCTCAGGACAGCTGGTGCTGTTTCCATGGGTGATCCTGGTGCTGGCATTGGCCGTGCCACTGCAGCGAAGCAGCACGTTCAGCCCTCTGGGTTTGCTGGCACTGGCGAGCGGTGTAGCGACGGCTGTTGTTTTCGCGGTCTGGCTGGCCGCACGAGCCGTCCGGGAACTGGGCCGGAGTGTTCGCCAGGCGTTCTGGCCGTTGCCGGTGCTGGGTATCCAGCTCGGGTCTTCTCTGCTGGTGGTCAGCAGTTACGCGCTTCTGTTCGCCGTCTGCGGTCTGGCCCTGGACGCGACGCCGGGCGTTGCCTGGATGCTTGCTTTTGCACCGATAATACTGCTGTCGATGCTGATACCGATCACGGCATCCGGCTGGGGGTTGCGCGAAGGCGCGGCAGCGGCACTCTGGTCGGCCTATGGCTGGCCGCCGGCAGAAGGAGTGGCGGTATCAGTACTGTATGGCCTGCTGGTACTCGCCAGCAGCCTGCCGGGCTTTGTCACGATCATGAGGCCGAGCTCCGATTAAATCGAAGGGCAAACAGGGTATCCGAGCCCAGCGGGTGCACTGAGCAATCGCAAGACCGCTCCGGGCGCACTGCCGCTGACTCCGGCAGACTGAAGCCCGGGACACCGCGCCCCAAAATGACCGGGGCGACCAGGACATGCAGGTGTGTCAACGCACCCTCCTGCATGAACTGTGATACCGTGCGCCCGCCGCCTTCGACCAGAACCCGCCTGAGTCCGCGCTTCGCGAGCGCGGCAAGCACAGTTTCCGGCGGGATCGGTTGGCCTGGATCCCGGGGCAACGACAGGGTTTCGGAATGGCCGGCTTCCGCCGGTAGTTCAACACCCTCAGCGACAAGGTGCAGCGTCTCGGACTCGGACTCGTGGAATACGCGTCTGTCTCCAGACAGGCGCGCGCCCGGATCCAGCACCACTCGCACCGGGTTGGGCCCCGTGCTGTGCCGGACCGTCAGCAGAGGGTCGTCACAGGCTACCGTTCCGCGCCCGACAAGAACAGCATCGACCAGCGCCCGCAGCCGGTGCAGGTGAATAAGGCCATCACGGCCGTTAATGATTTCACAGACGCCGGGCCGGGTGGTCACCCGTCCATCCAGCGACTGCCCCATCTGGCCGACAACGAGGTCCTCCGTACCCGGCGCGCAGAGCGGCAGATACCGATCGAACAGCATCCGGGCCTCGGGCTCGACCGCTGTGTCCAGTTCCCACTCGCCGGACCCCGCAAGCGTTAGCGGCCCCAGACGCTCGCGCGGGTCGTTTACCCTGAGGTGCTCTGCACCCGCCTGCGAGCGCACCGCCGCACTCGCGGCCAGCACCCACTCCCAGGCATGGTCAGCCCCTATCGATGTCATCAACGGCAACCCCTTGTAATTCTGTGTCTCGCCGGCATTGTATACTCCGCAACTCGCGAACAGGACCACTGGCTGTGACGACAACACCCCGGGAGCGCTCACTCAACCTGCCACTGACGGCTGCCGCGCTGGTCAGCCTGACGGTTTTTGTCAGTCTTGTCGGCATGCTCTGGCCATTGGCAGCACCCTGGTTCAGAGGTCTGAGCAACATCCAGATGGGTATTCTGGGCAGTTTTGTTGCCGGCCTGTTTACCGTGGTCGGCGCTCTGCCCATTCTGCTGTTCCGAACCATCTCCAAAGGCATTGAAGATACGTTCATGGGGTTTGGTGCCGGTGTCATGCTCGCCGCAACCGCGTTCAGCCTGGCACTGCCGGCCATCGAACAGGCCTCGGCGGATGCCGGCAGTTCCTGGATCGGCGCGCTGGTTCTGGCGCTGGGCGTGGGGGCCGGGGGCGGGATGATGCTGACACTGCACCGATTCGTGCCTCACGAGCATTTTGAAATTGGCCCCCAAAGTGGCGCCGATGCCAGCAAGTTCAAGCGTGTCTGGCTATTCATCCTCGCCATCAGTCTGCACAATTTTCCGGAGGGCCTCGCGGTGGGGGTCGGCTTCGGCGGTGATGACCTGAACGCCGGCCTGACCCTGGCCATCGGCATCGGTCTTCAGGACATGCCGGAAGGCCTGATCGTCGCCATTGCACTATTGGCGCTGGGTTACAGCAAGGCCACAGCACTCGGGGTGGCATTGCTCACCGGACTTGTGCAACCGGTCGGCGGTGTGATCGGGGCGTTTTCGGTATCACTCATGGAAGCCATGCTGCCCTGGGGGCTCGCGTTTGCCGCCGGCGCCATGCTGTTTGTTATCAGTCATGAGATCATTCCGGAATCGCACCGGACGGGCCATGAGGGCAAGGCCACGTTCGGCGTTCTCGTAGGCTTCGTCACCCTGATGAGTATCGAGGCCGTACTGCAATGAAGCGGCTGCTGAGCCGTAACCGCCAGCAGGCAACGGTCTCTTTGCCATAACTCAATAATCAGCGGTCCATGTTCCGGTACAATAAGCGGTTTTCAGGTTTTGGGAAGCAGAGTCATGCAAGAGGTTCGCCGCCTGATCCGGCTGGTGATACTGGCACTCTGGGTCGCTGTGGGTGTACTGCTGACAGCGTCCATGTGGGGGCCGCACCGACTGAAGCTGTTGTCGATGCACACCATACTGGGGGCGGCTGCCTGGTGGTACCGGCGTCTGCTCGGCATCATCAATGCGCATGTAACCGTTGCCGGTAACCTGAGCCAGCAGCCCGGCATGTGGGTTTCAAACCACATCTCGTGGCTGGACATTATCGTTATTGGCAGCCGGGCCCGGGTCCATTTTGTCTCCAAGAGCGAAGTCAGCAAATGGCCTGTGGTCGGCTTTCTGGCGCGCCAGACCGGTACGCTGTTTCTGCGTCGCGGTGCGAACGAATCCGCGAAGATGACATCCGCCATGTCCGATCGCATCAAGGGCGGGCATGGCGTTCTCTTTTTTCCCGAGGGTACAACCGGCCAGGGGCATTTTCTGCGCCGTTTCCACCCCCGCCTGTTCGCAGCTGCACTGGAACTTCAGTGCCCGGTGGTGCCTCTGGCGATACGCTATGAGCACGATGAGCAGCCGCATCCTGTGGTGGCCTACACCGATGGCCAGAACCTCATGGATAACCTCTGGCAGATACTGCGGCTGAAACGGCTGGATATAACGTTGTTTGTGGGCGACCCTATAACCGAGCTGCCCGAGAAACGTCGTGAACTGGCGGATCTCGCCAGAGAGCGGGTACGTCAGGCACTGGGTTTTGCGGAAGACTGATCATCGCGCCCTCCGGGACGCTCCTGCAGGAACGCCGCGAATATCGGCCTTCGGCCGCTCCTAAAGCAGGCGCTTCAGCGTCTGTGCCACCAGTTCGCTGGCACGTTCACCGCGCAGATGCGCATTCTGGACCTTGAACAGCAGCCCGTTTACCAGCCCCAGGTAACCTTCGGCTCGCAAACCATCGCCATCAAGTGCCTCGACGATCATCTGTTCCACCTGCTGATATTTCGGATGCTGGAAGATCGATTGCTGCCCCCAGTGCCCTGGCAGAAAGAGGAGTGACATCTGGCGTCGGTGTTCGAGCCAGAACTCGGCGTACTCCGTCAGCAGACTGTGCGCTGTCGGCTCGCCATCCGCCACCGTCTGGAGCCGGGCAATGAGTTCGTCAAGCGGGCCGGCGACCAGTGCATCAAGGATGCTTTCCTTGTTCTCGAAATAATAATAGATCGACGGCGGCGCACAGGGGATAAGTGCCGCTATCTTTCGAATGGAGACACCGCGCGCGCCGTACTCTTCCAGCAATCCGGAGGCTGTCTCCAGAATATGCTCTCGGGTTATGCGGGAGCGTCGCTTCTGCGACTGGGTTGAACGAGCCTAGCGTGTCATTTGTCCCTACCACTGGTTTTAAGCTTTTCTGACAGAGTATAGTCTACGCCACTTTTTCCTGTCGCCCATGGCTTTTTGCCGAAACAGTGCAACAGGTCACAGTTTTTTTACAGTGTGCGGGCCCTCAATCACCGCTCTCCCGCTGCCTCGCACTACCGTTGCAGAGCCTGGACGCTCTCTACATTGCGCACCATCGTCAGCACCGGGCCCAGTAGCTGCCTGGCCTGCGCGCCCCGTGACATACCCTGAGCGATAATCTCGTCGAGCGGGTAGGTCAAACGGTCCGACAGGCGGCTGCCGAGCTCTGTCAGAGCCGTTGCCTGTGCCGGTGAAATCCAGCCACGCTCATACAGGGCCTGGCGCAGCTGCCCGACTTCCGCAAAGTTCGCGTCGCTGAGCTTTACATCCCTTGCCAGCGAATGAAGCTCATAGAGTCGATCGCTCCAGGACACCGAATCGTCCTGAAAGGACGCCCCAGTATCCGGTATGGCCTCGGCAACCCCGTTCACGGCCGGCTCGGCCGATTTGTGGGAGTGTGTCAGGGACTGGTTCTGAACGTAATGGCTGACGCCGACCTGCATCTGAAAAACCTTCTCTCGACCATCTGGAACAAACCTCAGGACCGGGCCAACTATTGGTGCAAGTCGGCCATGATCAGAGGAATCCGTTTATCATCAGGGTGGTCAGAGCAAGATTGATACCAATGCATGTCACCAGTTCAAAGCCCGGCGCAAATGCCATTCGGCCATGGGGAGAGGCCGGGAAAGGCGGCAGTGGGTTGCCGCCGGAGGGGAATTCTGACACCGCCGGCCTGGGCGGCGCAGCTCAGCGATCAGTCGTCGCGGAAATTCTGCTCCTTCCGCTCCTGACGCATTTTTTCTTCCGCGCAGAGCGTCGCGGTCGGGCGGGCCAACAACCGACGAACGCCAATAGGTTCGCCCGTGACCTCGCAGTAGCCGAATTCACCGCTATCTATACGCTTGATGGCTTCACCGATTTTGGGCAATAGCTTGCTCTGCCGGTCCAGGAACCGCAGTTGCAGCCGGCGCTCCTCTTCCAGTGCCGCCTTGTCAAGCTCGTCAGCCTCGTACTGCATGGTCTGCAGTTCCTTGCGTGACGTCTCTATCTGCTCACGGATTTCACGTGCCATGTCGTTCAGCAACTGGCGAAAAAACTCCAGTTGCTCATCGTTCATGTAGTCTTCTTCCGGTGCCGCCAGCAATTGTTCTTCAGTCAGCATCTCAACATCTTCCCAGCAATTCAGCCGTTCAGCGCAGCCTCTGGTGCTGCACTCAGTCGTCGTCGCCCGGCCGGGCCGATGCGCCGGCGGCGGGCTCTTATAAATCGGGAACGCATGATATATCATTGCCCGCCGATTGAATACAGCAGGAAAGCACCCATGTCGCAGGTTTACCGCCTGACGCTCTCATGCCCTGATCGTGTCGGCATTGTGGCGCGGGTCAGCCAGTTTCTGGCGCAATACAATGGCACGATAACGGAAGCGAATCAGCACGCTGACCTGGAGCAGGGCTGGTTCTTTCTGCGCAATGAAATTGCCGCCGACTCGCTGCCATTCAGTCTGGCAACGCTGCAGGAAGCCTTTGCGCCGATTGCGGCCGACCTCAATGCGAGCTGGACCATTCAGGATTCGGCGGTCAAGAAACGACTGGTCATTCTGGCTTCCCGGGACAGCCATTGCGTGGCCGACCTGCTGAACCGCTGGCATGCCGGCGACCTGGACTGCGACATACCCTGTGTGATCGCCAATCATGACCACCTGA
Organism: Natronospirillum sp.; assembly: GCA_965602035.1. GTDB lineage: Bacteria > Pseudomonadota > Gammaproteobacteria > Pseudomonadales > Natronospirillaceae > Natronospirillum. The sequence continues at coordinate 1,660,422 of OZ271919.1, forward strand.
GAAGCCTGGTGGAATGGCACGGCATCCCCTATTTCCATGTGCCGGTCGATCCGGACAACAAGGCCGAGCATTTTTCCCATGTCGAAGAGCTGGTGACAGAGCACGCCGCGGACACCATTGTACTCGCACGGTACATGCAGATCCTGCCATCCGGACTGTGCGATCGCTGGGCGTATCGGGCGATCAACATCCACCACAGTTTCCTGCCCTCGTTCGTCGGGGCCAAGCCTTACCACCAGGCGTTCGAGCGAGGCGTCAAACTGATCGGGGCCACCTGCCACTATGTCACCTCGGAGCTGGATGCTGGCCCCATCATTGATCAGGATGTGACCCGGGTCAGCCACCGGGACAGCATTGACGAAATGATACGGCGCGGTAAGGACGTTGAGCGAAGTGTACTGGCTCGTGGCCTGCGCTGGCATCTGGAGGATCGCGTACTGGTGCATGGCAACAAGACGGTTGTGTTCGAGTAATTTAGATATTTATAATATAAAGCCTATGGAACTGGCGGCCCCGTGTTGGAATGTGGCAAGCTAGATCCCATATTGATGACAGAACAGAAACGGGCAGCGAGGACGCAGACCATGAATTACCAGGCACTCAGTTCCAACTACGCAGTAGCACCGCAGATCCAGCCCGAAGATGTACCGCACATCAAGGCCGACGGCTTCCAGGTGATCATTTCCAACCGTCCGGATGGAGAAGCGGACGATCAACCCAGCTCCGCACAGATCCGTGAAGCGTGCGCAGCAGCCGGTGTGGAATTCCACCACTGCCCGATGCAGGGTCCGAATGTAGCACCGGAAGATGTCGAGAAACTGCGTGATCTGCTGGCGACGGACCAGAAAATTTTTGCTTTCTGCCGCACCGGAAACCGCAGCAGCATGTTCTACCAACAGGCCACCGAATGAGTTCAGACCGCCGGTATATCCGACTGTTACTGAATGACCTGAAGACGGAGCTGAAGCGCCAGGATCTGTGGCGGGACGAGCCGCCACCGGTGAAGGCGCTGGACAGCAACCAGCCGTTCTGCGTGGATTCACTGCGACTTGAGGAATGGCTCCAGTTCATCTTCATCGGTCGCATGGAAGCGATACTGGACCGCGACGCGCCGCTGCCTGAAACCTGCGCCATTGAGCCTTATGCCGAGGAGCAGTTTGCGACCACTCACAATACCCGGCAGCTGCTGCGCATTCTCGGGAAACTGGACATCATGATCTCCCGCACCCCCTGACCCGGGAGATCAGCCCACTATCGCACCCTGTTCCACCCGGTTCTCTGGTCTGTATAATGCTTGCTCAAGTGCGAGCAACCAGGCCCCGTTTCATGACTCAAAGACCATCGGACCTCAGCGACCTGCCACGTATGGTACCCGACCGCGACGACATCGCCCGGTACAGAGACAGTAGTGGCGGTTCAGGTGGCTCGGGGCCGGAACCGGAACGCCGGGGGCCGCGGGTCTGGCCGCTCTATTTTCTGGTCCTGTTACTGGCCGGTGGCATGGGCTATCTGGGCTATGAATTCTACCTTGCGCGTGAAACGCTTCGCTCGACGTCGGCCGAACTGGCGGACGCGCGGGACCGCGTGGCCGAGCTCGAGGGCCAGTTGTCCGAAACGGACGAGAGCCTCTCTCTCAATGCCAGTTCCATTCAGGCGAATTTCAACAACATTCTGGCAGAAATCCGCAGTCTCTGGGACGTGGCTGATCGCCGCAACCGGGACTGGATTCGGGAGAATCAGGCATCACTCGAATCTCTGGCCGGTCTGCCCGATGAGCTGGCGGCGCTCAGTGAACAGGTCTCGGCCATAGACAGCGATCTCGGCTCGTTAACTGAGCAGTTGGAGGCGGCCGAAGCGTCAATTGCCGGCAACAATTCAACACTCGACGCTCTTGGCGACCAGTTCGACACACTGAACAGCCGCACTGATGAACAATCCGACAGCCTGTCGCAACTGGTGGAGAATCAGGAAGCGCTGTCCTCACGCATTGATGTCGTCGCCACCCGGGCCGAGAACGCGGTGAATGCGTCCACCGACAACAGTCAGCAGTTGAACGCGGTTGAGGGCAATCTCGTGTCCCTGCGCGCCCAGCTTGAAAATGAAGCAGCGGCACGTGCCGACCTGGGTACAACCGTCAGTGCGCTGCGCAACGACCTGGATGCTTTGCAGGAACAGGTGGGCAGTAGCGGTCCGGGCGACGATGCGCTGTCGGCTCTTACCACCCGAGTCGACAACATCGACAATGCCCGCGCCGATACCATCCAGCGCCTGTCCAACCTGCAGGCCCAGATAGCGGAAATCCGCGAGCGACTGCAGTCGGCAGAAGCGTCGGTTGAACAGGTTCAGGACGTGGAAATTGTGGACTGACCTTCCATGAGTGGTTCCAGCCAGTCGGGCCGGTGTGGTCGGTTGCGCGCGTTCAGTGCGACACCGGTAATGCGCGCGTCCACCATTACGGCACCGTCCCGCTCACGAACCACCTGCTGCAGGAAATCAAACCGGACGCGGCCGTTCGGTACCAGCCGGGCAGTGACATGAAAGTGATCGCCACTGGTCAGGGGTGCTCGGTAGTCCAGCTCCGCACGCACAACCACCAGATTGATGCCGGCCCGGGACAGCTCTGCGAAATTGAGGCCACAAGCCAGCAGGAATTCATGGCGGGTATGTTCCAGATAATTCTGATAAACGCTGTTATTGACGATACCCTGCAGATCGCATTCGTAGTCGCGCACCTTGAAAGACAGCGTGAAATCTCCGGTCATACCCCTGCAGCTCCTGTCGACAATCAGCAGCCAGTGTAATGAAAGACAACTCCCGCCGCATCACCACCAATCAGACGGGTGTTCACGAGCACCTGACCGCTATTGTGGCCGCACACCGTGACGCTGACTTTCGCAAGCCGATCGCACCGTTCAGTGAACACACGTTCGAGACGCTCGTTACGCTTGTGTCAACGGGTGACCCCTGGATACTTGATTCCGGGTGCGGCACCGGAGAAAGCACCCGGCAACTGGCGGTCCAGTTCCCCGACCACCGGGTCATCGGCATTGACCGTTCCGCAGCCCGGCTGGAGCGTCAGCGGTCTGACTGGCCGGCCAATGCAACACTGCTGCGCGGCGATCTGGTTGACCTCTGGCGTCTCCTGCGACGCTCTGACCTGACGCCCGCCCGACATTATGTGCTTTATCCGAACCCCTACCCCAAGAAACAACAGGTGCGCCGTCGCTGGCACGGCCACCCGGTTTTCCCGGACCTGGTCGCGATCAGCCCGTATCTGGAATTGCGCTCCAACTGGCGGCTCTACCTCGAGGAATGCGCGCTGGCCCTCTCGGCGTTCGGCCGTCAATCGGAACTGAATCCGGTATCGGAAGACAGCGCCGACCTGACCGCATTCGAGCGCAAGTACCGGCGCAGTGGCCAGACATGCTGGCGCCTCATCGCCCGTGACCAGGAGTGATCACAGTTCTCGCAATTACCCTCAGGACACGCGCCGGTAGCCGCCCGGCATGCCTCCCTTGCTGAACACAAACTGCCAGAGCTGCGTCGTGCGAGACCGGAACGCCCCCGCACAGGACAGCAGATAGTACCGCCACATCCGGTAGAACCGGTCGCCCAGTTGCTCGCGGAAACGCGGCCAGGCCGCTTCAAAATTGGCATGCCAGGCCATCAGGGTATGGTCGTAATCTGCTCCGAAATTATGCAGATCTTCGAGCACAAACAGCCCTTCTGCAGCCTGCATGATCTGGGCGGCAGCCGGCAGCTCGCCGTTGGGAAAAATATATCGATCGAGCCAGGGATCGGGCGACGTCTGTGAGCGCAGCTTGCCGATGGTGTGCAACATGAGCAGGCCGCCGGGTCTCAGACACCGCTCCGCCGTCTGCATGAAGGCGCGGTAGTTGCGCGGCCCGACGTGTTCAAACATCCCGACACTGACTATATGGTCGTAGCTGTCCTGTTCGTCGCGGTAATCCTGCAGCCGAAACGTCACCGGCAGGCCCTCACACCGGCGTTCACCCAGCGCCACCTGTTCCCTGGATACGGTGAGCCCCACGCATTCCACGCCATAGTGCTCCGCCGCATATTTCATGAAACTGCCCCAACCACACCCGATGTCCAGCAGCCGTTGGCCCGGTCGCAGGTCAAGTTTGCGGCAGATCAGGTCCAGTTTGGCAACCTGCGCTTCTTCCAGCGTCGATGCGTCTTTCCAGTAACCGCAGGTATACGCCATGGTCGGGTCCAGCATGGCAGAGTAAAACTCGTTTCCCAGGTCATAGTGTGCCTTCCCGACCTCGAAGGCTCTTTGTCGCGTCTGGTGGTTGAACAGACGCGCCCGAAGCGCGTGCCAGGCCAGCTTGTAGGGGTTGATATTGCTGGCGAGATCCGCTTTCAGAATCCGTGCAATGGTCTCGTCAAGTTGCTCGGAGTCCCAGTCGCCGTCCATGTAGCTTTCACCGACACCGAGGCTGCCCTGTGCGAGCACGCGCTGCGCCAGCCCCGGATTGTGGATAGTGACATCCCAGGGCCTGTCACCGTTCACCGAAATACCGGCCGCGGCAAGCAGCTCCTCCACCAGGGCCAGTGATCGGTTGCCCGCCGACTGTGTGGACGCTGTCATAACTCGGTTCCTGTCCCAACGTTCCTGTAACGGCAGGCGATCTGCAGTGAAGCAGGCATGGCCTGATGCCAACGCATCTCGCTACTGCCGGTTTCATAAGTCTGGCTGGTTTTCAAACCCTTTTCCAGTTGCTGACAGTCTATCAACCTCATTGCGTCATGTTATCCCCTGTATACTGTCCGGGTGTTGTCGGGGTTTTCTTTTCTGTACCACCCTCTATAGGATAGTCGAAAGACGAGCGCCACCTCATTTCAGTAAACGCGGCTCACATCACGCCGTAATGGAGTTTTCCTGCCATGAGCAGTGCATCACACGACCCCGCCCTGGCTACCGGCCACCGTCACACCATCGACTGGCAGAGTGACGAGTTCTACAACGAAGCGTCGCTGAACGCCGAACTGGAGCGCGTGTTTGACATCTGCCATGGCTGCCGGCGCTGCGACAGCCTGTGCGAGTCGTTCCCGACACTGTTCGATCTGATCGATGAGTCAGAAACGGAAGAAGTGGATAGCCTGAACCAGAACGACTTCAACAAGGTCGCTGACGAGTGCTACCTGTGCGATATGTGCTATGTGGTGAAGTGCCCCTATGTGCCGCCACATGAGCTGGCTGTGGATTTTCCGCACCTGATGCTGCGGACGAAAGCTGTGAAGTACCGCAATCAGGGCGCGTCGCTACGGGATCGCATTCTCACCAGCACCGACCGGGTTGGCCAGTTGGCATCCATTCCGCTGGTGGATGTCACGGTCAACGCGCTGACCAGCCAGAGCTGGTTTCGCCGGGCTTTTGAAAAAGTACTGCAGGTCCACCAGGAAGCGCCCCTGCCGAAATACCATTACCGTACACTGCGCCGCCGGGCGCGATCGGAAAACCGGTCAGTCGGGCATCAGGCCGTCAACGGGACCACAGGCAAACTGGCCCTCTTCGCCACCTGTTACGGCAACTACAACAGCCCGCAACTGGGTGAGGACTTCTTCCGCGTCTTCCAGCATAACGACATTCAGCTGGAACTCACCCCACGAGAAAACTGTTGCGGCATGCCCCGCATGGAAATGGGTGACCTGGAAACGGTCAGAAAGCTCAAGGAAAAGAACATCCCGATGCTGGCTGATCTTGTGGACAAGGGGTTTGACCTGACGGCGCCGGTGCCCTCCTGTGTGCTGATGTTCAAACAGGAACTGCCGCTCATGTTCCCGCACGACCAACAGGTGCGGAAAGTACAGAAAGCCTTTTTCGACCCGTTTGAATACCTGTGGCTGCGCCATGAAGGGGGCGCGCTGAAAACCGATTTCAGCCACTCGCTGGGCGACATTCGCTACCAGGTAGCCTGCCACCTGCGGGTGCAGAATATTGGCCTGACCACACGCGATGTGCTGCACCTCATTCCGGACACACAGGTTGCCCAGATCGAGCGCTGCTCCGGCCACGACGGCACCTACGCCGTGCGCGAAGAGACCAGGGAACAGTCGGTGAAGATTGCGCGCCCTGTAGTGCGCAAGGTCGACAAACTCAAAACCGGTTATTTTGTCAGCGACTGCCCGATGGCCGGCGATCATATTGCCAACCTGTCAGAAACCGTGCGCGCGGCCGAGCACCCCATGACGTTGCTGCGTCAGGCTTACGGGCTGTAGCGGAGTCATACCATGCAGCGAGCACTTCTCATTGCGGGGGTGGTTCTTCTGGTGGCCGCCCTGCTCTGGCCCTGGCTGAAGCAACTGCCATTGGGCCGACTACCGGGCGATATCGTCATACGTCGGGACGGATTCACTTTTTTCTTTCCGATCACCACCATGATACTGATCAGTCTTGTCGTCACGCTCGTACTGTCAATCTGGCGCCGGTAGCACCCACCATTGTGGTAGACTCTACCGCCTGTTAAACCTCTCTGAACACATACAGGCCGTTCACGCGGTCCATGCACAGGTACGAATGGCTCAACCACCCGATTTACACGCTGCGGCTGACTCTGATTCCGGCTCAGGCACGCACCTGCCGGCATCCGCGTTGAAGGTTCCGGCCTTCCAACGGTATTTCCTGGTCAGTTGTTTTTCCACCTTCGGGTTGTGGATTCTGCGCTTCCTGATCGGCTGGTCGGCCTGGTCACTCACCGAGTCAGCGCTCTGGGTTGGTATGGTGAGTGCCGCCATGCTGATTCCGACCTTTGTCCTCTCGCCGTTGTTCGGCGTACTGGCTGATCGCATCAATCTCCGGCACGGATTGTCAGTCACCACATTGGGCCAGGGCCTGGTCGGCATAGCAGGTGCCGTGTTGACCTATAACGGCTGGCTGAACAGCCTGTGGCTGCTGGTGCTGGCCGCGTTTCTGGGTATGGTGGCGGCGGCACACCACCCGATGCGGCTTGCCATGATGCCGCGCCTCATCGCAAAGGCGCTGCTGCCGAGCGGCATTGGCTGGTCCGCGATGATATTCAACAGTTCACGTATTGTCGGCCCTGCTATTGCGGCCTGGCTACTGACCGTGGGGTCGCTGAGCGTGGTATTTCTCGTCTCGGGTCTGCTGTTCATAACGGGCGTGGTGCTGCTGCAACGCGTTCCCTCGGCACCGCCAGAGGCCGAAGCGGGTGCTGCCAGTGTACTGTCGGACCTGGTTTCCGGGTTTCGCTTTGCCCTCGGCTCTGTTCCGATCCGTATTATTCTCGCCCTGACGATGGTGAACGGGCTGATGGGTCGCACCGTCATCGAACTGCTACCGGCCATATCCGGTCGCCTGCTCAATGGAGACGCGCAGATTCTGGCGCTGTTAACGGCACTTGCCGGGGTTGGAGCCATTGTCGGCGGTTTGATCATGACCCGCCAGAAAGGGCAGACACATCGGCTGGTCAGAGTGGTACTGTTATCGCTGCTCGCCAGCGCACTGCTGCTGGTCACCATGGTCTGGCTGCAGACGCTCACGGCTGTGGCGACGGTAATTCTGCTGCTGAGCCTGTCCATGACCGTTACAGGCACCGGGTGCCAGGCCCTGACGCAACTGTCTGTCAGCGATCAGTATCGGGGGCGGGTTCTCAGCTTCTGGACCGTTATCGCCATCGGCGTCCCGGCCATTGGCGCTTTTCTGGTGGGCGCCGCGGCCGATACACTCGGTTTCGGCCCGGTGTTGACCGGCGTCGGTATACTCGGGGCCGGGTTGGTGATTCTGCTGGCGCCGGGCAGGCACTCGGTATCGGCATGAGCGGAGGCACAATGGAGACAATCGACGCCGAGGACTTTGAAGACCTGTTCCTGAGCAATCGCCCATTGCTGGATGTCCGGGCACCCGTGGAATTCAGCCAGGGGGCGTTTCCGACCGCAGTCAACGCCCCGCTTCTGGATGATCAGCAGCGACACGAGATCGGCAAGCGCTATGCGGAAATGGGCCAGGACGCCGCCATTGAGCTCGGGCTGGAACTGGCCACACCCGACATTCGTGACGCGCGATTACGCAGCTGGCAATCGTTCCTTGATGCGCACCCCCAAGGTGCGCTGTATTGCTTTCGCGGTGGGCTGCGTTCACGCACGGCTCAGGAATGGATGGCCGAAGCTGGTCTGTTTATTCCTCTGGTCCGCGGGGGTTACAAGGCCCTGCGCCGGTTCCTGCTGACACGACTGGACGAACTCATCGACAATGCACCTCTGCTCGTCGTGGCCGGGCCGACCGGCAGCGGCAAGACAGACCTTCTGCTTGAATGGCCGCACAGTCTCGATCTTGAAGGCATGGCGCACCACAAGGGCAGCGCATTCGGCCAGGAATTCCGTCCGCAGCCCAGTCAGATAGACTGGGAACACCGGCTGACCACGCAATGGATGAAGCGCACAGCAGCGAGCCCGGCTCCAGTCCTGGTGGAAGACGAGTCGCGTCTGATCGGTCGGATCTACGTGCCCAATGGTCTGCAGCGGCGCCTGCAGAGCGCACCTGAAATACGGCTCTTGGTGTCAATGGAACAACGCGTCGAACGGCTCCGCCGCGATTACGTGCAGCCGATTGTGGATCACTATCAATCCGGCGGCGGACTCACGGATTGGCCCTCGGTGGAAGAGCACATTCGCGCCAACCTGCAGCGTATTCGAAAACGTCTCGGTGGCGCCCGGCATGATGACCTCCAACGCCTGCTCACGAACGCCGTTGCAGCGCTCGGGCAACAGGACGACTGGGGCGCCTTCGACCAACTGATTCGTAGTCTGCTCACCGACTATTACGACCCCATGTATCGCTACCAACAGCAGAAACAGAATCGACCCTGCCTCTGCGAGGGAACTCAGGACGAGGTGTTGGCCTGGCTACACAGGGAGCAGAACCGTGGCGCAGCATGACCTCGTGCTCCTCGGCGGGGGCCATACCCACGCCCTGCTGATGCGCCGTCTGGTCATGAAACCGCTGCCCGGTGTGCGTGTGACCCTGGTGTCTGATACCCCGCTGACGGCTTATTCCGGCATGCTGCCCGGCTTGATCGCGGGGCACTACCGCTACGACGAAACCCATATTGACCTTGACCGACTGAGCCGACGCACGGGTGTGCGGTTTATCCTGGACCATGCGGAAGGGCTGGACCTGTCGCGGAAACGACTGGTTCTGGGCAATCAGCCACCGCTGCCATTCGATGCGATCTCCATAGATACCGGGTCGACGCCCAATCTCGACATACCGGGTGCCGCCGACCATGCGATCGGCGTGAAACCGGTCAGCCGCTTTTACCCGGTCTGGGAGCGCTGTATCGCGACACTGGACAACACTGATACTGTTCAGCACTGGGGTATAGTCGGTGCGGGCGCCGGCGGGATTGAACTGGTACTGGCGATGGCCTGGCGACTGCGGCATCAGGCAGAGCGCGTGAAATTGCACCTCTTCTTCCGTCAGCGGCAACCATTGCAGGGCGCTCGACGATCTGTGGTTCGCCAGGCCGGGAACGCGTTACGGCGACTCGGTGTCGAGTGTCACTCGGATTTTTCGGTCGCCCAAGTGACCGAGGGCGAAGTAATCAGCGACCGGGGCGAAACGGTCGCCCTGGACCAGACGTTTCTGTGTACCCCCGCCCAGGCACCCGACTGGCCCGGGCGGGCCGGGCTGGAGACAGCCAACGGTGGCTTTATTGCCGTAAACGAGTTTTTGCAGAGTGTGTCGCATCCCTATGTGTTCGCGGCCGGTGATGTCGCGGAGCTAACGCAGTCACCGCGCCCCAAGGCAGGCGTCTATGCGGTGCGTCAGGCACCGTTCCTGCACCACAACCTGAGACACTATTTCGCCGGGGACCCACTGGAACCCCTGCAGCTACAGGACGACTTTCTCTCGCTGCTGTCACTCGGGGATCGTCGTGCCACCGGAGGTCGATCCGGGCTCGCTTTCAGCGGGCGCTGGGTCTGGCGCTGGAAAGACCGGATTGATCGCAAGTTCATGCGCGCGCTGAACGACTTCGTGGCCCCGCCGATGAAACCGTCGAAAACCGAATCCGGTCCCGACAACGACAACATGGTGATGCACTGCGCCGGCTGTGGCAGCAAGCTGAGCCCGGAAGTGCTCCGTGCCACACTGGCCGGCACCACCGGCGTGAACCTCCCGCAGCTGGAACCGGCGCTCGGCCGGGCAGAGGATGCCAGCGTGTTCACGCCGACGCCGGACATGAAGCAGGTTCAGAGCCTCGATGGCTTTCGCAGTTTTACCGACGACCGCTATACATTTGGGCGCATCAGCGTGTTGCATGCTTTGAGTGATCTGTACGCCATGAACGCCGAGCCGCGTTACGCGCAGGTTGCCGTAAACCTGGCATTCGATCACCCGAAACTGCAGCAGCGCGATTTCGCGCGTCTGATGTCCGGTATCGAATCGGCCCTCAAAGACGAGTCCGTAGCGCTGGCGGGCGGACACAGCACAGAGGGTGCCGAGACGCACCTGACTGTCAGTGTCAACGGCGAAGTGGCGTCCGGCAACGCCTGGCGGAAATCAGGTGCCCAAAACGGGGACTGGCTGGTGTTGACCAAACCTCTGGGAACCGGAGTGATTCTGGCGGCGCAAGCGGCCGGACTGGCCAACGGCAGCGATGTTGCCGATGCGTACGACAGTATGATGGTATCGAACCGGGAGGCTGCCAAGACATTGGTAGCCCTGACACCGCATGCGGTGACCGATGTCACCGGTTTCGGTCTGCTGGGGCACCTGCTGGAATTACTCACTGCAGGCGACGTTCAGGCAGAACTCCAGCTCAATGCGGTACCGGCGTTACCCGGTGCCCTGGAGCTACTGAGCCGGGGCCTCCACTCGACTCTCTACCCACAATTGGCCTACCTGCGCTTGCAATGCCACGCCTCACATGCCGTTGATGAATCCCGGATGCGCTTGCTTCTCGACCCACAGACCTCGGGTGGTCTGCTGGCTGCAGTGCCGAGTACCGTGAACCGCGAAGACCTTCCCGGCACCGTGATCGGAAGAATCGTGGATGACGGCAAACCGGCACAGCCGGTTTCCCTGACTTTGTAGGAGCTGCCGGAGGCTGCGATCATCTCTTCAACGCAGTAGAAAGCCCTTTTCGCGCAGATACCCCTGCATATGCGGCCGCGACTCTTTCTTCATCTTCGCTGCCATCTGGTCGGTCCACTTCATTGATTTGGTACCACCCGTGCGAGTGGCGTAATACTCCTGCAATTGCTGGTCATAAGCCTGAATACTCTGTTCATCCTGGCTGGTGTCGTAGAAGTCCTGTTTCAGCACCACCGACAATGGCAGTCGTGGCTTGACGTCCGGATCCTGATCCGGGTAGCCCAGACAAAGACCAAAGACCGGATACACCAGCTCGGGCAGTTCAAGCAATTCGTCAATCTGCGCAATGTTGGTGCGAATGCCGCCGATGTAACAGATACCGGCACCCTCGGCTTCGGCTGCAACGACCACATTCTGAGCAAAAAGGGCACAATCTATGGTCGTGGTCAGCAGTTGTTCAGTGAACCCGCTGAGCATGGGTGAGTCCTGCCACTCACAGGCAAGCTTGTGTCGATACATGTCCGCACAGAAAACCAGAAATACCGGAGCTTCACTGATGTAACGCTGGTCACCGGCCAGATGAGCGATAGCATCGCGCTTTTTACCCGGGCTTACCTGGACCACAGTACAGGCCTGGATAAAACTGGATGTAGCGGCGGCCTGACCTGCGCGTATCCATTCCTCCAGGCGCTCCTGAGGAATCGGTTCTCCGGTGAACTTTCGGATAGAACGGTGCCCGAGCAAAAGCGAAGTGACATCGGTCATGTTATGGAACTCCTGAAATTCGTGGCTCATGTCAGTTTATCACCAATTCAACCATCACCTGCTAACAGGCGGATCAACTGCGTATACTCGACTACACCTGAATCGAGTCAGCGAGGCGAGCTGTGGCCAACACGTCCTTTTCGACCATCAATCCGGATTTCGCCAGGCTGAATCGTGCCGGTTTGCGCGTGTCGGGACTCAGCAAGGCGTTCAACACTCAGGAAGGTCCGGTGCCGGTGATTTCCGATGTGTCTTTCCATCTGCCAGCCGGTACGGCAATGGCGCTCACCGGAGACTCCGGGAGTGGCAAGAGCACACTGCTGCACCTCATTGCCGGCCTGGAGCAACCGGACACCGGCACCGTCGAAGTTGACCACCATACCATCACCGGCCAGCCTGACGCTGTAAAGGCCGCACTGCGCCGGGACGCGATAGGGCTGGTGTTTCAGCAGTTCAATCTGATACCCAGCCTGACCGTCCGGGACAACCTGGCCTTTCAGGCACGCCTCGCGCGGCGTTTCGACGAAGCTCCGTTGCAGCGCCTCGCCCGTGATCTGGGCCTGCAGGCGCTGCTCAACCGGTTTCCCGAACACTTATCCGGCGGTCAGCAGCAACGTGTGGCTATTGGCCGCGCAATTCTGGCAAAGCCGACCCTGATCCTCGCCGACGAACCGACCGGCAACCTCGACGAATCGACCGGCGACCAGGTTTTCGACCTGCTCCTCAGGGGTTCCACCGACGTGGGCAGCAGTCTGGTCCTGGTGACCCACAGCGACCGACTCGCCAGGCGGCTCGATCAGCGTTGGCACCTGCACAACGGCGGACTGCAGCGTCTATGAAACAATGGCTGACCATTCAGGCGACGCTGGCCAGCCACTGGCGGCGACACCCGATTCAGACGGTGGTGTTCCTGCTGGGGCTGGCCCTGGCCACAGCGCTCTGGAGTGGTGTACAGGCACTGAACGAGCAGGCCCGAACCAGTTACGACCGCGCCGCCGGCCTGTTTGATGGCGCGGCATTGCCCTACCTGACGGCGGCCGCAGGGGGTAACCTGCCAGACAGCCTGTTCGGTGATCTGCGTCGCGAAGGCTGGCCAGTATCCCCTGTACTGGAGGGCACACTCACCGTTGACGGACAGCAATACAGGATTCTGGGTATCGACCCCGTCAGCCTGCCTGCAGAAGCATCAGCCGCTCAGGCGGTATCGACGTCAGATTTTTTGCTGGCTGATTTTCTGAAACCCCCGGGAATAATGCTGACCGCGCCCGAGGGGCCGAAGCAATGGCCCGACGATACGGTTGGCATGCCGGAATTGCATCCTCACACGGCGATTCCGGCAGGCACTCTGATCACCGACATCGGCGTCGCTCAGCAGCTGCTAGACCAACCCGACAGACTGACCCGTCTGCTCGTTCCAGTTGATTTCGCGCGATCCCGACCGCTTCCCGCATCGCTTCGGTCCCGTCTTGTCTGGGAGCAGAGCCAGAGCAGTGGCGAACTGAACCGATTGACCGACAGCTTTCACCTGAACCTGACCGCGCTCGGTCTGCTTGCATTCTCGGTCGGCCTGATGATCGTGCACAGCGCGACCGGGTTGACGTTTCACCAACGGACCGGGTTACTGCGCACCCTTCGTGCCTGTGGTGTCAGTCAGCGGCAACTCTCGGCGGCTCTGATTATTGAGGTCGTTATTGCTGCCTTATTGGCCGGTCTGGCCGGACTGCTGCTGGGGCGCCAGGTTGCTTCGCTGCTGCTTCCCGACGTGGCGGCCAGCCTGCGTGGACTCTATAACGCGCCGGTGAGCGCAACACTTTCTCTGTCGCCGGTCTGGTGGATGAGCGGCCTTGCCATGAGCATGCTGGGCGCTGGGACCGCCACCGGAGCCCACCTGTGGCAGGCGGCCCGAGCACCGGTGCTGGCGCGCCAGGAAAACCTGGCCGCGATACATGCCCGGGGGTTGCGTCTGCAGTCGGCCATCGGCGCCGTCATGATGGCTGGCGGTGCGATGACGCTGTATCTGGCCAACAGCCTGTTACTCGCATTTTGCGCGCTCGCCGCTCTGTTGCTGGGTTCGGCTCTGATCCTGCCGGCGATTCTGGGCAGATTGCTCCAGGCCGGCCTTCCCCTCGCCCGGGGACCAGTCAGCCAGTGGTTCTGGGCCGAAGCGCGTCAACAAATGTCCGGTCTGTCACTGGCCTTGATGGCGCTGTTACTGGCATTGTGCGCGAACATCGGCGTCGGCGGTATGGTTGAAGGCTTTCGTCTGACCTTTACGGATTGGCTCGATCAGCGTCTGGCTGCAGAGATTTATCTGATCGCGGAGAATCAGGAGCAGGCGGACCAGATGGCGCACTGGGCCGAACGACAGGACGACATTGACGCCGTGTTGCCCTTCCTTGAGGCCGACGCCCGCTTTGGTGACTGGCCACTCGAGATTGTGGGTCTGCAGCGTCACCCGACCTACGAACGCTTCTGGCCTATGCGCCAATCCCGGCCGGGCGCCTGGGAGCGATTTGCGGCCGGCACGGGGGCGCTGATCAGTGAACAGATGGCGAATCACCATGGGTTATCAGTGGGTCAGACTATACAGCTGGACCTCGGTTCGGAACCCTGGACGCTGAACATAGAAGGCATCTACGCCGATTACGGTAACCCCATACCGGAAATACGCGTGGCCGTGAACATGCTGGAACAGCGCTATCGAGGCGCAATGCAACGCGGCTATCATGTGCGCACGGATGAGGAGAATGCCGAAGCGCTGGTGGCACGGGCACGTACGGCGTTGAATCTGTCGCCACGTGCCGCAATTGACCAGGCTTCGCTCAAACAGTTTTCCAGCCAACTGTTTGAACGCACCTTTCTGGTGACCGGCGCCATCAATACCCTGACTCTGGGTGTTGCGGGTATCGCTCTGTTCACCAACCTTCTCACACTCACGCAATCCCGCCTGCCCCGACTCGCACCGCCATGGGCCATGGGCGTCGGCCGGCGCCGGTTGGTACTGCTTGAATGGCTGCGCACGCTCTGGCTGGCGGCACTCACGGTTATTCTCGCCATCCCGCTTGGGCTGATGCTGTGCTGGGCATTGGTTGCCCGTATCAACGTCGAAGCATTCGGCTGGCGATTACCCATGTATCTGTTTCCCGAACAATGGGTCATTCTGGGTGTGCTCGCCCTGGGGGTAACTGTGCTGGCCACCGCCCTGCCGGCATGGCGTCTGAGTCGGGTTCCGGCCGGCCAGTGGGTGCGCGTATTTGCAGCGGAGGAATAGTGACGTTACGACTGCTCATTTCTGGTCTGTTCATCGTCTGGGTAGCGGCTTGCAGCCCGCCGTCAGAGGCACCGGACGGGGACAGTGAAGCCGCAACCACATTGGGGTTCGCGGGTCTGGGTGCAAGCGCTGACGAATTCGCAGCGGTGGATCCCGGTGACCGGGTGCAGTTTCCGGAGGATCATGGTGCGCATCCCGGGTTTCGTATCGAATGGTGGTATGTGACGGCGAACCT
Source organism: Natronospirillum sp. (assembly GCA_965602035.1). Classification (GTDB taxonomy): domain Bacteria; phylum Pseudomonadota; class Gammaproteobacteria; order Pseudomonadales; family Natronospirillaceae; genus Natronospirillum. Next base: position 1,675,773 of record OZ271919.1, read on the forward strand.
CGTAGACGCCAGCGGCCTGCAGTACGGTGTGCAATGGACGCTGTTCCGACAGGCACTGAAGCCTTCCGACGACGTCCAGGCCGACGATGACTGGCACAACGGTCAGGTCTGGATGGCCCATGCCGCGCTCACCACCCCCGACAATCACTGGCACAGCGAGCGCTTCGCGCGAAGTGGTGGCGGCCAGGCCGGTGTATCTCTGGATACCGGTTTTGAGGCATGGCTCGATAACCAGTCCCTGACCAGCACGGACAACGACACCGGCATTAACCGACTCCGTTTAGTCGGCGGCGGCGATGAATTCGGCTACGAGCTTAACCTCAACGCCGACCGGCCGCCGGTTCTTCATGGGCGAAACGGTTACAGCCAGAAGTCTGAGCAGGGGCAGGCCTCCTGGTATATCAGTCAACCGTTCTACGGTGTCACCGGGCATCTGAGGGTCCCAGACAGAGAAGATCCGGTCGATGTCACCGGTCAGGCATGGCTGGACCATGAGTGGAGCAGCCAGCCACTGTCACCAGGCCAGGCCGGGTGGGACTGGTTTTCCCTGCATCTCGATTCGGGTCACAAGGCCATGCTGTTTCGCTTGCGCGACACCACCGGCTCGGGTGACTTCCTGTCGGGCACCTGGATAGCACCCGACGGCCAGACGACACCGCTGTCACCCGAGCAGATCGAGCTCACGCCGACCGACAGGTCAGCCGTCGCCGGCCGGGACATTCCCACTGAGTGGCGAATCAGGGTACCCCTTGTCGACGTGGACGTTACAGCACAGGCCCTGAATCCACAGAGCTGGAATGAGGGCACCGTTTCCTACTGGGAGGGGCCCATAGAGGTGCACGGCTCACATAGCGGCGTGGGCTATCTTGAGATGACCGGTTACTGAACGGGCTACCATGAAGCCGCCCGATATCGTTTATACATCCAGCACATCCCGCCATGAATGCCGTGGCGCAAATCCCACCATGGCCCTGGCCTTCTCGATGCTGTAGAACGTCTCGTGCTCGCCCATTTCGCGTCGCACAGGCACGCCGTCGTAGTAGCGCTCGCGGACAGACTCCGACGACAGGTTCACCGACATATCGGGATTCGCGACATTGAACACTTCAAACCCGAGCCCATCGGTGGCGAGACACCGGTCCACCATCTGCCCGAGGTCACGTGCATCAATATAGCCAAATATATTACGGCGACGCAGATCCGGATCAGCAAGGTACGCCGGGAAATCGCGCTCATACTCATGTGGCTCGATCACATTGTTGATCCGCAGCCCATAAATATCGATGCCGGTGCGGGCCTGAAACGACCGGGCCGTTACCTCATTGACCACTTTCGACATGGCGTAGCTGTCCTGCGGCACTGTCGGGTGCTCTTCATCAACCGGCACGTACTCCGGGCGTTTTTCGCCATCGGCAAAACAGATGCCATAGGTTGTCTCGGAGGAGGCAAAAATGACCTTACGAATACCCAGTTTCGTCGCCGCATCCAGCACGTTGTAGGTGCTGAGCGTGTTGATACGATAGGTCTCATTGTCGGGCTTGAGCAGTATTCTGGGAATCGCCGCAAAATGAACCACCGCATCGTACACCGGCATTCCGGTACCCGGCACCAGTTCACCGAAATTGGCATAGGCCCGAAGTGCGTTGAATACCTGCCCGGCATCAGTCAGGTCGGCCTGCAGGTAGTCTGCGCCCGGTATCTCACGATAGGTCAGATCCAGGTTGGTTACCTGATGACCCTGTGCCAGCATGAACTGAATGGCATGGTAACCGGCCTTGCCGCTACCGCCGGTAAACAGTAGTCGCATCCAATCTCTCCTTCTCTGATACACTGGAATTGTCACAACTCTAGCAAAATCGCACGATGTACGTGTGAGCGACTGTTATCGCGCCACCGGATCCTGCGGGAGCAACCGGAGGTCGCGCGATCAGAATAGCCAGGAAAACGCGATGAAAGTCAGCGATATTGCAAAACAAGCCGACGTTACACCTGAAACCGTGCGTCACTATACGCGTGAAGGGTTGCTCGTCCCGGTAAGGAATCCGGAGAACGGGTATCACCTTTACAATAGCCGCGATCTGGAGCGGTTGCGCTTTATTCAGCGGGCACGAACGCTCGGATTCAGTGTCGCTGACATCCGCGAAATTCTGGACCACGCCGATGAGGGCGACTCCCCCTGCCCACTGGTACGTGACATGCTGGCCCAGCGCCTGCCTCAGATTCAGCAGCGTATCCGGGAACTGCAGGCACTGGCCGATCGCATCGAGCAGGCCATGGAAACCTGGCAGGACATGCCGGATGGCACGCCCGACGGTCACAGTATCTGCCGCTTGATAGAGAACTCGCCCGGGACCCACAATCGGAGTGAACGGGCATGAGCTTCCGTTCGTATCCATTTCCGCAGGAGAGATTCAATATAAAAACGGCAGCGTAGGAGCTGTCGTAGGCTGCGATTCAGACACATGACAAAGAAGAGAGGTGACACATGAGCGAAGCAGTTGTTGCACAGAAAGGTCCGTTTGCCGTTGAGGTTCAGGCAGGCGAAGAATACTACTGGTGCGCCTGCGGCCGCAGCGGCTCCCAGCCGTTCTGCGACGGGTCACACAAGGGCACGGGCTTCAAACCGGTGGCGTACACCGCGGAGTCCGACACCACAGCGTATTTCTGCGGTTGCAAACAAACCGGCAGTGCGCCGATGTGCGACGGGACACACGGCAAGCTGTAATTTCAGCCAAGCCTGATCCGGGGGTCTTGGGGCCCCCGGTCTGTGTGCGCTCCAGTTGACCACCGTTATTCGGTATAAATCGTTTTTGGGCGAACTACAGATTTTTCGGCTATATAAATGAAGTCGCCTCGCTGCGGCGTTTTTTTGTATAACGGAGAATCATACCGATGCCAGTAGCCCACCCCACCGTTTCTCACAGCCTTTCTTTGATGTCTGCCGCAATTTCCGCGCTATTTTTCGTCGGCTGCAATCTGGAAGAGTCCACCGACAGCAATTCAAGCTCCGGAAACACTTCAACGGAAGGTCCGTCCAATATCAGCGTTCTCACCCAGTACGCGGGGGCCTATTCCGTCACCGGGCAGGGAACGGGGGGACCCTCCTATTGCACACCATGCGGTGAGGCCACACGCAATCATTCGCGAAACACTATAGAAATCAGCAGCGCTGGCGCGATCGACTTCGACACCGGCATCAGTTTCTCAGTGGGTGACATAAACGCGATATACAATCGCGACTACGTTGACCATGACCGTAGAATCGCGGTGAATTACGGGGCATCCGACAGCGATGAACGCGTGCGGTTGTACCTGAATGCCAGTAAGGAAGTTATGGAAATCATTCATGACGATGGCGACGGTGAACGAACCCGTGCCCTGGTGACCAAAGATTGAGCCACCGATCAGAGCAGAATTGCGGCCTTCGTATGCGGCGTGCCCCCATTGGAAGGCCGAGAGAGCCCCTACGACTGAACCATTTTGGACCCGCGCGGTGGTCCCGATCATCTGCGGTTATAGAGCGGTTAACCTCATTTTGGCTGTTGTCCACGGTAGCCTTCGCCCAGCGGCTTTCATGGCGTCATATGCCTGTTCAGCACGCTCGGCATTGGTAACACCTTCCATGACCATTTTCTCGACAACCCATAAGGTACCCATCACATCAAGTTTTTCATCCAGCGCTGCGTTCCGAAGTGACTGATCCCCTGTCAACATCGGGCACTGCTCCTGGCGGGCCAGCGCGAGCGCAAAGCAATCGTTTGTGCTGGGTCTGCGATAGCGAGCAATCAGGATATTTGCATCACTGACCAACAGCAGCATCAGGCGGCTCCAGGTTACGCTCACGGTGGAACTGCATCAGGGACTTTTTAAGCAACTCCGCCGCCTTCGATTCGCTGATTATCCCCTCCCCCAGGGCACGGTAGACCAACTGGGAAAACAGATGACTTTCTTCCGAAGGATATGATTCTCCTGGTTCTCGTTTATGCCAGCCCTGTTGGCGAAAACGAATAAAGGCGCTCTTCCGCAAACCTGGTCCGATAATTCCCAGGTCTGCAGCCCGATAAAGGCAAGCCGCCATGCTGATGCCATACTCGTGCTTCAACAGATATAGCTCCTGCAATTCCAGATTGTGGCGCCGCTCCCCGAGTTGCTGCAGTAAGCCGATTTCTGGCAACAGAAACGCGGAGGCAAAGCGGTTGCAGGCTTTTTCTTCGTCTATGTTTTTTCCTAGCCGTCCCTGCAGAATCAGATGACCCAGCTCGTGAGCCAGAGTGAAACGCTGACGATCCCCCGGCCAATGGGTTGAAACCACAATAAACGGTTTACCCGCAACAGATGCTTGAAGCCCATCGAATTTATTCAGGTCATTAACACCGGTAAAAATTACCAGTATTCCGCGTGCCTCGAGCACCTCAACCAGATCCGGAATTGGATTACGCCCCAAAGCCCAGGCATCCCGAACGTGATCGGCCACCGCGTCAATACCGTTGAGAGATCCAATCTGGTACGGGAGACGTTCCGGCAGCAAAAAGTCCGGTAGCGGGAAGTGTGGGTAAAGGTTAGCCAGTATCTGCCAGCGTTCCGCCTGTTCCAGCACATCAGCCTCAACACGGTTCAAAAGCTTTTGGGATATTGAGGCCCGTTTGCGATACTCCACACCCTCAAACTGTACCTCCACAGGCCGAAAGAAATACTCGCTGCGCACTTCAAGTGCCTTTGACAATTGAATCAGTACCTTAGAGCCGGGAACGCTCTTATTCTTTTCGTACTTGTTGATCATGGTTGCGCTCACGCCGACCTGATCTGCTAAAGCCTGCATGGATAACCCTGCTGCCTTACGTGCACGTAACAGTCGATCCCCTATCATGACCAGACCCCCTGATCAGGCTGAAGACTTTGGTTTATAAAAATGTAATTTTTTATGTTATTATAAACCACAATTGAGCAATCTGCTATTCTCCTAGCCTGAGGCAGTAATTCTCCTCCCGGTCAGACCAACGCGGCAGCCAACCCCGCAATGAGGCTGAGTGCCATCGGTACGCCGACACGCAGACCCATGGCGCGTTCCGATAACGGCTCCCATCCCTGCCTTCACCAGATTATTGACCGATGCGGCGATCACTATGCCCACAACCGCAACATCAATTGCCAGGCTGGACTGCGACATCCGGGTCAGCGACAGCGTGATAGCGTCGACATCCGTGATGCCTGAGGTTGCCGCAAGCAGATAGATACCGGAATTACCCAGCCACTCCTGCAACCAGTGGCCCAGCACAAGTATTAGGGTCAGCAAAAAGCCGAAAAACAGGGCAGATTTCAATTCCAGTGGGTTCTGGCGCAACTCCGGATTTTCCAGGTCTTCCGGCAGCGGACCTGTGCGCCATACCAGCAGAGCGCTGCCGAACAGCACCGCAGACATGGTCAGTACGGGAAGTAACAATGTCGGCAGTAGCATCGGTCTGATCAAGTCGAATGGTATTCGCGCAGAAACGCTCTCGCTTCGACTCATTCCACAGTGGCACCTACCCCACTGCAGATCGCCAACACCTGCCGCTGTTTATTCCGCAACGAGCTCGAATAACGCGTCCCGTAAATCGGTCATCGCTAACGAATCAAAATCATTGGTCAGCATTACGACAATATGCCCGGATTCGGGAAGCAGAGTCAGATCTGCCTGGTACCCGCTGGAGGAGCCCTCGTGCCCCAGTCCCGTGGGGTTTCGATGGCGACTGATCCCAAGCCCATATTCACCCCCCTCGCCGTCCGGCTGAAAATCCAGCATCTCACCCTCGCGTATCGTGGCGGATATCAGATCACCATTAAACAATGCACGGTGAAAGCGATTAAGATCCTTGGCCGAGCTGACCACTCCGCCATCACCGAGCCCAACGCCATCGTTGACCGTCGTCAGGTCCCTGAACCGGCCTTCCCGCTGAGAGTATTCATAGCCACGCGCACTCATGGAGCCGAACCGCTCCCGCGTTTCAACAAAACTGTCATGCATTCCCAGTGGTGCGAATAGCCGGTCGTGCAGCGCCGTGTGATAACGCTGACCGGACAACTCTTCGATCAATAACTGCAGCAGAATATAATTGGTGTTGCTGTAGTAGAAACCTTCGCCTGGTCCGAAGTAAGCCGGTTCACGGGCGAAGTCGAGTACCTGCTGTGCCGTCCACCAACGACCGGGCGACCGTCCCACCGCGTCATCGAAATCCTCGTTTTCCGTATAGTTGTAGATACCGCTGCGCATGGACAATAGCTGTCTGATGGTGCTGGTACAGGCATTTTCCACGAATTCAATGGCCCGTTCGGGCAGGTAATCGGACAGTGGTCTGTCCAGTTCCACCCGTCCTTCTTCGACCAGTTGAAGGACCACGGTTGCCGTCATCATCTTGCTCACACTGGCAATCCTGAATGTGTCGTCAGTATCAAGAGACGCATCCGGATCCAGTTGTGACAGGCCCGCTGCAGCCGCGACTGTTCGATCTTCCAGCGCTATAAGTGCGACCAGCCCAGGCTCATCTTCAGCAACATACTCGTCCACCAGCAATTGCAATTGATGTTCCGTGGGTAAGCCCCGGAGTTCCTGTGCGACAGCCAACCCTGATAGTGCCGGAATTCCGATCAGCATCCCGATCGTGGCTGAGCGAATCAATGAGAACCCGGGTATTGAGCATGCCGCGGCGGCTGGGTGGCAGTTGTCGCTCATTGTATTTCTCCTCGCTGAAGGATTACTGGATCCGGTATCTCATGAGCGCGCGGAAGAATCCAGAGCGTATTGCTTGAGCAGATCAAGCGGGATAACGGCCAGCGTTTCCTCGTGGGTGGATTCAAGGTAAACACCCGGCGCCTTCCCTGCCCTCTGGGCCTCGAGCCAGCGTCCGGCGCAGAGGCACCAGCGGTCACCGGGCTGAAGGCCCGGAAACGCCGTGTCCAGGTTCGGGGCCATCAGGTCATTGCCACGGTCTCGCGAGTACTCCAGGAATTCCCGTGTCACCTCTGCGCAAACGGTATGTATACCGGCGTCTTCATACCCGGTATTGCAGCAGCCATCGCGGAAAAATCCCGTAACGGGATCAGCGCCGCATGGGGCAAGGTCCTGACCATACACATTGCGTGAGGGAAAACGGGTCATCAATGGCTCCTATAGGTAACGTTGAGCAATATCCGCCTGGGTCAGCCCCAGGTATTCACGCCAGGCCCTGATGGGCGTAGCTCCATCCACTACTGCGCTGACAACGGCATGTGGGATTGTCGTTTCTTCTGCACGCTCCGCCAGGTATTCTTCATAGGGAATCACGACAAACGGGGGCTGGCCGTCCGGCCCGTTGATGACCTGGTGTTCAGTAGGTGCGTTCATCTCTTTTCTTCACCTCATTAATACTCACAATCCTGATAGTTTGGTCCCAGTCGAAAAGTATGGCAGCCTTCGGGCGCCGTGTAACGTATCGCAGCCTTCGGCAGCTCCTACAGTTTGGCTCTCAGGCCGGAGGCGCGGGTTACGCGTGTTCTGACAGCCTGGTCAAGTACTTGCGGGTGGCCGGTGACCAGGCTGAACCAGTGTCGGGCCCGGGTAATGCCGGTATAGATAAGTTCACGGGTCAGTACCGGGCTGGTTCTGTCGGGTAACACCAGGCAGGTATGGGTGAATTCGGAACCCTGTGACTTGTGAACCGTCATGGCAAACACGGTTTCCAGATGCTGCAGGCGGCTGGGTGACACCCAGCGGATGGGGGCTGTGGCGGTTTCACCGGGGAAGGCAACGCGCAGCACCGGTTGCGGTTCGCCATTGACCCTGTCTCCCCAGGGCACTTCCAGCGTGATGCCGATATCGCCGTTCATCAGGCCAAGGTTGTAATCATTGGCCGTCACCAACACCGGCCGGCCAGAGTACCAGCCCGTCGCACGGGGAATCAGGCCGGCCCGGACCAGGCGATCAGCAATGCGATAGTTGAGGCCTTCCACACCCCAGGGGCCCTGCCGCAGAGCACAGAGCACCTGGAAGTCACTGAATGCCGCCAGTATTGACCGGGCGAAGTCATCCCAGTCTGCACGGGGGGCTGCCGAGGTCAATTGGCTCTCGCGCATTCGCTCGAGATAATGGCGGTACCCCACGGGGGCTCTATCTGCAGTGGCGCCGCCGAACTGCTCCGGCGAGCCTGTCAGGGCATGCTCACTGATCAACTCATCCGCTGGGGCCGATGCGGTGTTGTTGCGGACCCAGACTACATCGGGAAGCTCTCCGTTCCGGCAGGCTGCGTGCAGCTCGGGAGACAGTGCCCCGGCATTCACTGCCCGTGCCAGACGGCCAATACCGCTGTCGGCGGTGAAACGGTAGCTGTGGCGCAGCATGGCAACGGCCTGATCCAGCGGCCGGCCATCTTGCTCTTCCCGGTCGTTGGGCAGGGTTTCGCCCGTGACGGTTTCCAGCCACTGCCGGGTGGCCGGTTGATAATGCCCGTCGACAGCCCGTTCACAGAGTTCGCCCAGCACCGCTCCGGCGTCTACCGAGGCCAGTTGGTCCTTGTCCCCCAAAAGAATGAGACGGGCGGTATCGGGTAATGCATCGAAGACGGACGCCATGAGGTCCACATCCACCATGGAGGCTTCGTCTATGACCAGCAGGTCCAGGCGCAAGGGGTTGTCCCTATGGTGCCGGAACTGGCGTGAGCCCGGGCGACTGCCCAATAAACGGTGCAGCGTGGTGACCTCTGCCGGAATATCGTCGGTGCTCACGGACCCGGGCAGGTCCGCCAGCGGCAAACGATGCACCGCGCCACCAATGGATTCGTTCAGGCGGGCGGAGGCCTTGCCGGTGGGGGCGGCCAGGCGGATGCGCAGTTTGCGCCCGGCCGTTTCACCGGCCACCGCCTGGAGTGCCGCCAGCAGCCGCACCACGGTGGTCGTCTTGCCCGTGCCCGGTCCGCCCGTAATGATGGCAAAGCGATTGCGGGCTGCCAATGCAGAGGCCAGCTTCTGGTCGTCCGGGTCTGGCCGGGATTCACCGGCAAACAGAACGGACAGCGCGCGCGCCAGAGTTCCGGCTTCCGGCCCACCAGTCTGTACCAGTGGGTCGTTGCTGGCCGCGTTCAGGCGCTGCTGGATACCGGCGGCGATGCGTTGTTCATAGTCCAGAAAACGGCGCAGATACAGCCGGGTGCCATCCAGCACCAGGGGCGTCACCGGACCAGCGTCCGGGGTACCGACGACCGGACTGGTACGCAAGTCGTTCAGGCAGTCGGTCAGGGTGTGGTCCGCCAGAATGGCCGACGGCATGGCCAAGGTCACATCCTGTTGCAGGGACTGACGCTGGCTGTCATCCGGCGGCAGGGCCAGGGTGGCGTCGGCATCCTGCAGCAGTTGGCCGAGGTCCATACAGACGTGGCCTCGCCCCACCTGATGCGACGTCAGCGCGGCCAGCATCAGGGTAAGCGGCGTCACCGGTTGTGTGTCCGTGGCGCCGAGTTCACCCAGTAACCGGGCGAACTGGACATCCAGCGCGCGCAACCAGCCTTCGGCCTGCCAGTGTTTCAGCAGCGTCTCAAGGCCGGCGGTTGACTGCAGCGCGGTGGCCTCAAGCGTAGCCTCCTGTCTCTCTTTGCCCACTGCGCTCTCTGTCCCTGTGTTTTCTGTCGGTACCGGGGTCGGCTCGGCCTCATCAAACCCGAAGCCCAGCTGGTTCGGCGTCTCGTTCGGTCCGCTCATGCCAGGGCCTCCTCTGAATCCACACCCGCAAACAGAGCGTCGAGCTGTTCAATCAGCGCGCGCGGTGGTCGATCCGCGTAGGCCCCGGCGCTGTCGGCCTGAATGCCACGCAGAAACAGATACACGGCGCCACCGACATGGGTGTCGTAGTCGTAGCCCGGCAGGCGGGCCTTCAGCAGGCGATGCAGTGCCAGCACATAGAGCACGTACTGCAGGTCGTAGCGGTTGTCGGCTACGGCCCGGGCCATGGCCTCAGGGGTATAGGCGCTGTCGTCGGTACCCAGACTGTTTGATTTATAGTCCAGCACGTAATACTTCCCCCGGTGCACAAACACCAGGTCAATGAACCCTTTCAGGAGTCCGTTGAACCGGTTGTCCTGCACAGCCGGGCGTGCCACGCCCGGCAGTATGTGTGCCTGGACAGACTGGTCCAGGCGGGTGACAGGGACGTTGGCACTGGCGAACCAGAATTCGAGTTCCGGACGTGGCTGGTCAAGATCGGCCAGCGCTATCCGCTCCGCTTCTGCCGAGGCAGCGTCTTCGCTACGCGGCAGAGACAGTGGCGTGCCGAGCAACGCACGGATCCAGGCGGTCAGCACGGGTATCCATTCCGCCCAGCCCCGATGCGTGCAACGACGGTCTATTTCCGCGTTCAGGCGCTGTTCATCCGCCAACACAGCGGCGAAGCCCTGCGTGGCACACCATTCGAGCAGGTCATGCAGGAAAGTGCCCGGGCCAGCGCCCTTCGGGAATGCGTGCCACCCTTCCACCGGCCCGTCTTCCACCCTGTCGGTGGCGGCCAGGGTCTTCTCTTCCAGCAGGTTCTGGGTTTCGGCGTCATCCAGTGGCAGATCCGGCGTTGGCGCGCTGGCCAGACCGGCCACCGGGTCTGCAAGGGCCTGATAGGCAATGGCCGAGTAACTGGCAATCCACCATTCTTCGCGCACCGAACGCTGCGGGGTCAGAGCTGCGCCCAAGGGCGGCGCCGGCGGTGGCTGGTAGCGCGCGTCTGTGGTCTCCGGCAGCGCACTGACCGCCACTTCCGGCACCCCAGACAGACGGGCCTGCAAGGCCGGACTGATATCGCCCGAACCGGGTTCGCCACCGATCAGGTAACCCAGGCTGCTTGCCCACCAGCCGTCACCCGCTGTAGCCCCCACCCAGGTGGCGTAGCGGGCGCGGGTCAGGCCGACGTAGAGTTTGCGCAGGTCTTCCCCCAGGCGTTCGCGGTCAGCGGCGGCCACATCGGCCGGCGTGGGCTCGAACACGGTCACCGGACGGCCGGTGTCATCCTGGCGTTTGACCGTGTCCTGTTTCGGGTCCACCTGGCGCACGGCCGTGCCAAAGGGCAGGAACACCAGCGGAAATTCCAGTCCCTTGGCCTTGTGGATCGTAATCACCTTTATCAGGCTGGCGTCGCTTTCCAGGCGCAGGGTGCGGTGCTCGTCTTCCTCTTCGGCCACGCGCAACATCTGGGTGAAGTGATGCACCAGGGCGTGTTCGCCATCCAGGCGCAGGCTTTCCTGCTGTAGCAGTTCGGCCAGGTGCAACACGTCCGTCAGGCGGCGTTCACCGTCCGGTTCGGCCAGCAGGCGCGCCGGCACGGCAAAATCCATCAGAAACTGGCGCAGGGCCGGCAGGACTCCCCGGCTGCGCCACAACTGGTGATAGCCCATGAAGCGCTCAATCTCTTTCTCGAGGATGACCTCGTCGGTGAGCAACTGATCCAGTTCGGTCCAGGTCAGGCCTAGCGATGGCGTGGCCAGTGCAGCCCGGGTCAGTGCGAGCCGGTGCGGTTCGGCAAACGCCCGTAGCCAGGTCAGGATCTCCTGGGCTTCCTGGGCCATCAGGACGGATTCGCGGTCCGACAGGTACACGCTTTTGAGATTATGTCGCTGCAGCGCCTGGCGCACGACCACGGCTTCCTTGCCGGTGTTGACCAGAATGGCGATGTCCTGCGGCTGCACCGCACGCAGGCTGTTCACCTGTTCCGGGTCGCGGAAGCCGGCCTGTCCCGCCTGACCCAGCGTCAGCAGCCGGGTGATCTCGCTGGCGCAGGCTTCGGCCATGGCCGGCTGGGAGGATACCTTGGGCGGGAACTTCGTCTTGCCTTTCTGGGTGACCTCGGTGGCATCCAGGGTCCAGAACGTCAGGTGCGCCGGTGCGCTGCCCTGCACTTCCCAGGTTTCGCGCGTACCCTGGGCCGCGACCGGGTGGAAAGGCACCGGGCTGGTGTCGCCCTGCCCGAACAGGAAGGCGCCATCGGCACACTGGTTATCCGCCCGCGCGAACAGCTGATTGACGGCGTTCACCATGCTGGTGGAGGAACGGAAGTTGGTGCCCAGAGTCCAGGCCCGGTCAGCCACCTGCCGCCGCGCCTGCAGGTAGGTGTGAATGTCCGCCCCGCGGAAGCCATAGATGGCCTGCTTGGGGTCACCGATCATCAGAAGGCACTGCCCGTTCGCCGCGCCCTGATAGACCCGGTTGAAGATACGGTACTGGATCGGGTCGGTGTCCTGGAATTCGTCAATCAGCGCGGCCGGGAACTGTTGCCGGATGCGTGCGGCCAGGGCGTCGCCGCGTGGACCATGCAGTGCACTGTCCAGGCGGATGAGCAGGTCATTGAAGCCCATCAGGGCGCGCTGCTGTTTTTCCTGTTCCAGCCGTGCGGCGACCCAGTGGCAGGCATGACGCAGAATGTCGGCGTGGGCCGTGGGCTGGTTGTTGGCGAACGTGAGGATTTCCTCAATGGCGTGAAAGGCCGGGTGGTCCGGGGTTTCGCCTTTCACTATGTCGGTCAGTTTGTGCGGTTGCTGGTTCTTGAGTCCGGCATTCTCCGTACCCTCCGGCAACAAATCTTCGCTCTGTGACCAGTCCACCAGCACGTCCCACGCCGCCCGCATGGTATTGGCAGACCTGGGATGGACCCGCTTTTCCTTCTGAGCCTCGTTCAGGAATTCCACGACCTCGCCCCGCCACTCAGCCCAGGGGTAGGCCTTGAGCCGGGCTGCTTCGGCCCGCCGGCGCTCTGCCACTTCGGCTGCCGCGTCGGTGGGTGCCTGACCGGCTTCCACCTCGGCCGCAGCGGGCAGCAGGTATTTCAGGGACTTACGCAGATCAACCGGCGTTTTCCAGCGACCCAGGATTTCACCCATGACATCCGGCCCCAGCGGGTACACAAAAGTGCGCCAGTAGTCGCGCACCACCGAATCCAGGAGGTCGTCCTGATCTTTTTCCAGACTTAGTTCGAACAGGTTGCCGCTGTCGAACGCGTGTTCGCGCAACATGCGGTGACACCAGGCGTGGATGGTGGAAACAGCGGCTTCGTCCATCCACTCCGCGCCGGCCAGGAGCTTGCGCCGGCATTCCGGCCACGTATCCGGGTCCGGCCAGGCGCTGTCCCGGAGCTGGTACAGCAGTTTCGTTTCGGCCGGTGGGTTCGGGTCGTCTGTGGTGTCAGAGAACACCTCGGCGGCCTGGGTGAGACGCACCCGGATGCGGTCGCGCAGCTCCCGGGTGGCGGCTTCGGTGAAGGTCACGACCAGAAGATCCGGGGGCTCCAGACCGGCGGCCAGACGTTCACCGGGAACCTGGTCTCTCCCCTCAACCGGGTTCTCGCCCAGCACCAGGCGCACATAAAGCAACGCAATGGTGAAGGTTTTACCCGTGCCGGCGCTGGCCTCTATCAGCGCGCGGCCCTGCAGGGGCAGGGTCAAAGGGTCCAGAGTCCGTGCGGCCAGAGTCATGCGGTGCCCTCTGTTTCCCCTTTGGCGGATTTCCCGGCCTTGCTCTCGCCTTGCACGGCCTGCCAGAGCGGTTCGTACAACGCCTCCGCATAGGCCACAAACTCTGGGTGGTCCAGCAAGGCCTCCGGTTGCGGGAACGCGCCGCGCAGATAGCCCGCATCGCGTTCCAGGTCCGCCTGCCAGACTGTTTCCGCCGCCGACCGGGCTTTGGCCGGCTCATCCGGGGATTTGGCCAGAGTGTTGATCCAGGCGAAGCCGGCACCACTGTGCAGTGGCAGCGGGCGGGTCATGCCCTCCATCCAGGCAGACAGGATAGTATCCAGCCGTTCACCCGCCTCGTTCGCTGGAAGCGGCGCCAGTTCCACGACCTTGTTCTCTTCCTTTCCCAGTATCCGGGTGGTCACGGGCGACGCCACGACCTGGGCGGCCAGATGCGCCACCCAATAGGGCAGGAGATTGCGATAATGGTGTTGTTTGCCACTCCCCTGGCTGCGCAGCAGATTGCTTTCGGCAATTACCACGCGGCAGCGCGCGCCCTTGGCGTCGGTTCGCAGGCCATCCAGGGCGTCATCCAGTTTGATTGTGCCCAGTTCTGAGTGAGCCTGGTAGCGCACCGGCAAGGGTTCGGTTTCGGCTTCCGGCCAGGCGGCCCGTTCTTTCTGCCAGCGCTGGAACAGATCCGGCATCCGGTCGGCCAATTCCTCGCGTAACCGGAATTCGGTGGTGCCCAGCCCCAGTTCACCGGCACGGGCCAGGCGGTCCAGTTGATCGCTCAGACGGTCAGCCAGATCTTCGTCCGTTTCTGCTTTGAGCACGGCCTCATGAATCAGGCGGCGATCCAGTTCCCAGCGTTCCAGACCATTGAGGTCGAAGCGCTCGTTGTCGGTGTCCTCGTCTTCCACAGCTTCAAATCGGACCTGCAGCCGACGTTGATAAAATGCCTCAATGGGGTCCTTGAGGAACCGGGTCAGATCGTTCAGCGTCAGGGGCTCTTCCGGGGCCTGATACGGCAACACCGTCGACTGTTCATCGGGGGCCGGGGCGTGGTGCGCCTGGCGCCATTCCGCTTCGTAGGTAAACAGCGCACTCTCCGGTTCAGCCGGAAAATAGCGCGGACTGAACGGCTGCAGCGGGTGTTCCGTGGTCAGGGCCTGACTAGTGGTGGGCGTTTTGTCGCGGTCGGTTTCACCGTTAGCCGGGACGGTCCAAAGGGCGTCCAGATGATCACGCAACTGCCCGACCAGAACGGAGGGCGGCCGATCCGAATCGTCCTTGATGCTGCGCCCGACCCAACTGACCGTCAAATGCTCACGGGCGGACAACAGGGCTTCCAGAAACAGGTAGCGATCGTCTTCGCGGCGTGACCGGTCGCCCGGGCGATAGTCCTGCCCCATCAGGTCGAAGTCCGCCGGTGGCCGCGAACGCGGGTAGTCACCGTCATTCATGCCCAGCAGACAGACTCGGCGAAACGGAATCGCACGCATGGGCATCAGGGTGGCAAAGTTGACCTTGCCGGCAAGAAAGCGCTGGTTCAGGCCGCCTTCGTCCAGACCGGAGAGCAGAACGTCCTGTAACAGGGTCAACGGCAACGGCTGATTTTCCAGCCCGGCCGCCAGGGTGTTGTCCAGCCACTGGTCGAGCTGGCGCCGGAAGCGGTTGAGCAGCAACAGGTCATTGTCCTCGGCTGCGGCGAAAAAGTCCGCCAGCAGACCGGACAACAGGCTGTCCCATTCGGCGGGCGTCCGGTCTGTCTGCAGGGCTTCCCAGAGGCCGGCCAGTTGTTCGACGAAGTCGGCCAGCTTGCCGGCTAGCCCGGCCTGCAGCCCGCCGACCTCGGTGTAGGGTTCCACCCCGGCCCAGGTACTTCCCGGACTCAGGCTATAGCCGAGCAGCATGGCGCGCAACCCGGCCTGCCAAGTGTTGCGTTCCAGGGCCTCCGGCAGATCCAGTGCCGCGCGCTGGTGGGCGTTCAGGCCCCAGCGGATCTGCGCGCCGTCCACCCACTCGTGCAGTTGCGGCAGATCACTTTCTGCCAGGCCGAACCGAGCACGCAGGCTGGGCACTTCCAGCAGGCTGAGAATTTCGCTCATGCCGAACCGGTGGTGCGGCAGCGACAGCAGGGTTTCCAGCGCAATCAGCACCGGCTCATGGTGGCGCTGCCCCTGATCCGAGATGGTGAAGGGTATGTGGCGCTGGTCATCTGGCCCGTGATGGCCGAACACCGCCTGAATGTGGGGTGCATAGACATTGATGTCCGGCACCATGACCATGACGTCGCGCGGGCGCAGGCTTTCGTCCTGGTTGAAAGCGGCGAGCAACTGGTCGTGCAGTATTTCCACTTCCCGCTGCGGGCTGTGGGCGCTGTGAAACCGGATGGAGCCGTCCCGGGTCGGATCCAGCGTGCGCTGTTCCGCTTTCAGTTCCGGCAGGGGCGTCAGGTGCAGGATGTCGTTCTGCAACTGGTGCAACAGGGTCGGCCGGGCCGGGTCACCGTGCTCGGAATAGATGTCGATGGTCTGGTCGGGGGTAGACAATGCCTCGGCGTAATCTGCCGGCTGGTCGAATTCGTCCAGCAACCGGATGTAGTCCCTGCCCTGCTTGCCCCAGGTGGCCAGCAGCGGGTTGGCGTGCAGGTGCAGCTGGTCCTCATCGGTCAGCCCGGACAGCACAGGATGCGCGCGTCCACGTTTGGCTTCGGCGCGGAACAGATCCCGGTCACTGATGATGTCCGCCCAGTAATACTGACAGGGGTTGTGCACACAGAGCACCACCTGGCTGAACCGGCTCAGCACGGCCAGGGCTTCCAGCGCCTGGTGCGGCAGGGACGACACCCCGAACACCACAATGCGCGGTGGTAACAGTGCGGGGTTGGCCGGTTTCTCAAGACGCTGCCCTTCCTCGACAAACCGGGTATGAATCCGTGCCCTGCTGGTGTGGGCCAGTACGCCGACGTCAGCCACCAGGCGGCGCCAGAGTGCCGGCTGCCAGGCGTCGTCGCCGGTGAGTGCATGCGTTCTACTGCGCGCGGTGAGCAGTTCGTCCCGCCCGGCTTCCCAGGCGGCCAGCCAGTCGGCCCGGAACACCTGATACTGGTCAAACAGGTCGGCGATTTTTTCTGCCAGCTGAAAGCGCCTGCGGTCCGGCTCATCCCCTTCCAGAAACCGGGCCAGGGGCGCATAGACCTCGGACTCGGTCACCAGTTCCGGTAATAGTCGGTACAGCCGCCAGACGAGGCGGGGTTTATCGAAGGGGGAGGTTTCCGGGACATCCTCGGCCGGCAGGATGGCACGATACGCCTGCCAGATAAAACGCGCCGGAAACAGAAACGCCATGCTGGCCGCAATACCGAGCCCCCCGGCACTGCCATCGGTCGACGGATCTTCCGCCAGGGCCATTTTCAACCACTGGGCGATGCCATTGCTCTGTACCAGGAAGGTCTCATCGGTCAGCGGCGGCAACGGGTCCTGTTTGCACAGATGCACCACCGCGCGGCGCAGATCTTCCAGATGGTTACTGTGGATGGCGTAGAAGCCTGTCTGTGCCGGTCGGGTCATGGGGTCAAGTCTTCATTCCAACGGTCCGTGTTCGCTGGTGTCCTGATTAACGGTCAACGGTCAACGGTCAACGGTCAACGGTCAACGGTCAACGGTCAACGGTCAACGGTCAACGGTCAACGGTCAACGGTCAACGGTCTTCAGTATGCTCAGCTGTGTCGCATTCTGTCTACCACGCGAGTGCGACAGATCAGGTCGCTGCCCGGGTTCCCAGATAAACAGTATTCACGGCGTCCCGATTCTGGAATCGGTTAAAAAAGCGGACTTCCCGGGCTTCAACCTTGGTAAAAACCGTTTGCAGCAATTTGCTGAAGGCTTCGTCCGGTGGTTCGTTGGACCAGAAACCAAACACACCGCCAGGGCGCAGGTGTTGCGCCATGGCACGCAGGCTGTCCGTGGTGTAGAAGCTGGCGTTGTCGGCATCCAACCAGGCTGACGGAGAGTGATCGATATCGAGCAGTATCGCATCAAACTGCCGGCCCGGTTGCGCGCGATCAAAGCCTTCCGGGCTTGTGGCACACGCAAAGAAATCGCCCTGTTGATAACGGCATCGTGGATCGTCAGTAAGCCGCCTTCCGTTCGGCACCAGACCCCGCTCATGCCAGTCGATCACCGGTGCCAGCAGCTCAACCACCAGCACCTCAGCAACGTTGGCATGTCGCAGCGCAGCGGCGGCGGTGTACCCAAGCCCCAGCCCACCGACCACCACGCTGCTGGACTGATCGGGCGGCAACCGGTCGACGCCGAGGTCGGCGAGCGCTTCTTCAGCGGCCACGAACAGGCTGGACATCAGAAACTCGTCGCCCAGCTTTACTTCGTAGATGTCTTCGGGGCCAAGGGCCGGTATGCGCCGCCGGCGCAGGGAAATTTCCCCGATCGAAGACGGTTGCGAGTCGATCTGTTCAAACAGTTTGCCCATGGTGGGGTCAAGTCTTCATTTCAACGGTCTGCGCTACGGTAATCTAACGACGACTGTTCGGCAAACCGTCGGAATGAAGACTTGACCCCATATCATCGGTAAACTTCGGCTATGAAGATGACTCAGTTCGCAGACAAGTTTTCGGTTGAAGCCGGCATCAACAGCCTGATGGATGACCTTGGCAAGGCCATGGCCGGAGACCAGCCCATGATCATGATGGGTGGCGGCAATCCCGGGCATTTCAGCCCGCTACAAGAGCGCCTGCGACAGGAGCTCCATGCCATTGCCGACGACCCGGACGCCTTTGCCCGCCTGGTCGGCAATTACGATTCACCACAGGGCGAGGCGCGCTTTATCCGCTCATTGGTGAAACTACTGAACAACACCTATGGCTGGGGTCTCACCGAAGATAACGTCGCTTTGACCAACGGCAGCCAGGCGGCATTTTTCATGCTGTTCAATCTGTTTGCCGGGCCGACTGCAGACGGCAGACGCCAACAGATACTGCTGCCGCTCGCGCCGGAGTACCTGGGCTATGCCGACAGTGGCCTCGGCCCGAATACCTTTCGCAGTGTCCGGCCCCGGATCGACCATACCGCCAGCCATCGCTTCAAATACCGGGTGGATTTCGACCAACTGACTCTGGATGAAACTGTGGGGGCGCTCTGCGTCTCACGCCCGACCAATCCCACCGGCAATGTACTCACCGATGAAGAAATGTCGCGTCTGCACAGTCTGGCCATTGAATGGGATATCCCGCTGATCGTCGACGGTGCTTATGGCAGCCCGTTTCCGGAGCTGGTGTACACGGAAAGCACGCCGTTCTGGGACAACCAGATCATATTGTGCCTGAGCCTGTCGAAGTTTGGCCTGCCGGCCGCACGCACCGGTATCGTGATCGCGGCTCCTGAAGTAATCCGGGCATTGAGCGGTACCAACGCGATACTGAACCTCGCCACGGGCAGTTTCGGCCCTCAACTGGCGGAGCCACTGGTTCGCTCCGGCGAGATCATTTCTCTGAGTCGCGAGCAAGTGCGCCCCTGGTACCGGGCGAAAATGGAAAAAGCGGTGGCTGTTCTGGATCAGGCGCTGGGCGACGACTGCCCATGGGCCGTTCATGAGCCGGAGGGCGCGATGTTTCTGTGGCTCTGGTTTCCCGATTTGCCGATTTCGAGCCTGGCGCTCTATGAGCGCCTGAAACAACGGGGCGTGCTGGTCGTTTCCGGCCATTACTTCTTCCCGGGGTTATCGGAAGAGGACGCGCGCGGATGGCCACACCGTCACGAATGCCTGCGAATCACCTATTCACAGAACGAAGAGGATGTGGCGCGCGGTCTGCGGATAATCGCCGACGAGGTGAAAAACGTCTGGCGCGACCAGCGCCAGAACAGGTCAGGCTGAGCCTTCCACATCGATAACCCGGTTACCGGCGGCGCCCGATGAAAGTACATCCTCGTGGGCCTGACCGACCTCGGACAGCGCATAGGTGCGATTGACCACAGGCTTTATTGAGCCACTTTCAAGCATCGGTACCAGACGCCGGCGGATAACGCCGAAATCCCGATCATCCAGATTAAACACCGCAAGACCACGGACATCCGCGTTTCTGGCCATGGTATCGCGGGGCGTGATTTCCACGTTGCCACGGCTGCCGACGATAACGACCCGGCCGAAGCGGGCCAACGCTTTCAGGTCACGGTCCAGGTTCACATCGGCCAGCATTTCGATAATGAGATCAAAGCCGGTATCGGGCGTCGACCAGGCTGCGAGATAGTCACTGTCGTGATGATTCAGCACCGGATCTGCACCCAGGCTGCGGAGCAATTCGGCGCCGGCCTCGGAGCCGGCTGTTGCCGCCACTGAGAGCCCGGCGGTTTTCGCCAGTTGCACCGCCAGAGAGCCCACCGCACCGGAGCCGCCATGAATCAATACCCGCTCTCCCGCCTGGGCCTGACCGCGCAGGAAGACGGCGGCAAACGCCGTTACCGCAGGCACGCCCAACCCTGCGCCTTCGGCAAAACTGAGGGTTTTCGGCAACACGAACGTTTTGCCGGGTTCACAGAGGGTGTACTCCGCTGACGAGCCGGTCAGGCAACGCGTAAAGAACACCCGGTCACCGGGGCTGAAATCGCTAACGCCCTCGCCAACCGCCTCTACCACACCGGCCCCATCCGAGCCCGGTGTATGCGGAAATGTCGCGCTGTAATTGTTGATACCCTGACGGATATAGGTGTCGACCGGGTTGACGCCTGCGGCCTTTACCGCCACCAGCAACTGCCCGGGACCCGGCTCGGGTTGTGGCACTTCTTCCACCGAAAAGACTTCCGGACCACCGTAATTGTGACTGCGAACCGCTTTCATTGCTGACGCTCCCCTGTTAACCGACAGTCAGTGTTGCAACAGTTTGGTGCATCACGTCGATCGTTTCCAGAGAAAGTATGCTTTGCTCTATAACAGGGCCGCCAGACGCACATCGGCGCCCACCACAGCCACCACCTCACCGGTTGGCGACAGAACGGGAGCACTGACGGTAATGCCGTAATCGTCGGTGGCCGCCGAGCGATAAACCGGGGACACGAACGGCCGACGCGTGGTCAGGGCGGCATGGAACCACTCGCGGCCGGCCCAGTCCCTACCCTCACCAGTGCCTTCATACTGCACATTCACCCAGTCCGGGTGCACATTCGGACTGCATTGGCGGCCATCCTTGCCAACCAGGTACAGCAACTCGTAACGGTCATCATGCCGGCTCAGCAAGCGCTCGAATGCCTCGACGACGCCCTGAACGTTGTCGGGCTGTTGCAGTGCCGGTTGTTCCGCCACAGCGATAATTTCCTGTTTCGCATCCTGGTGCAACTCGAGCTGAAACGATCCGAGCGCTTCCAGCAGGCGGTCACCATCGGCGTGTATGGACTGGCTGCCCTTGCTCAGGGTTTCCGCATTACCCAACAGCCGCCCCGAAATTTCCTGAAGGCCCATTGTGTCGCGGCTGACTGCCTGTACTGCCGTTCCTATCTGTTGGGTCCCGGCGGCTACCTGCTGGCTCTGGTCTTCCAGCCCGCGCATCGATCCCGCAACCTCGGACAATTGTTCACGGATTCCCCGCATGCCTTCCCAGCTCGATTCGACATGTTCGCCGACGCCGGCTCCTGCGGTGGTCAGTTGATCCGCCTGAGACTGAATATGGTCAATCCGCCCTTCCACCTCGCGCGTGGCTTCCATCGTACGATACGCCAGTGCCCGGACTTCTTCGGCCACGACGCTGAAGCCACGCCCGGCTTCCCCGGCGCGTGCCGCCTCGATGGCGGCATTCAGTGCCAGCAGATTGGTCTGATTGGATATCTCCGTGATCAACCCGACGATACGGCGCATTTCGTCGGCCTGTTTGTCAACGTCTTCGATCAGGCCCCTCAGACTACCGACTTCATCCCGCATGGCCGACATCCGCCCTTCGACATCCTGACTAAGGCGATCCGACTGCGCCACGCGCTCAGCGGACGCCGATGTGTATTCGTGAAGTTTTTCGGTGGCTGGCGCGAGGTCCGAGTTGATGGTAGTCGAGATTTCTTCACTGGCACTCGCTATCTGCGCGGACAGCGAGCTGAGCTCATTACCGTCGGCTTCTGCCTGCTCAGACGTCGACGACAGATCCGGCGCGAGCCGAGTAATGCGAATGGCGCTATGCAACCCTGATTCCAGGGTATCGTGGACTCGTGACACGAGCACGCCCAGCTGTGACGAGGCCGGATGATTCCCGGATGACTGCCAGGTCAGGTCCGCGTTGGACACCATTTCCTGCAGGGCTTCGTTCATCTGATTCTGAGCCTGGTGAGCTCGCAGTCGACTGAGCATGGGCAAACCTCTGACAAAACAAGAGTCTGCACTGATGCAAGGCACGGGCCAGCCAACGGACGCCGTCAAATGGCGGTGTCCCGGGAAGAAATGCACTAAAACGGGGCAGATTGAGAGGGGGTGTGCGGCGCCCGCGCACGGGCGCCGATCCATTATCGCCTTATTGAGGCTGTTTGGCGACGCGAAGGTAGGGTTTAAGCGTCTTGAACCCTTCCGGGAATTTCTTCTTCGCGTCCTCGTCACTGACGGCCGGCGGGATAATGATATCCTCGCCGTTCTTCCAGTTCACCGGCGTGGCAACGGTATGCTTGCTGGTGAGCTGAATGGAATCGAGCAGGCGCAGAATCTCATCGAAGTTACGGCCGCTGGTCATCGGGTAGACCAATTGCGCCTTGATCTTCTTGTCCGGCCCGATAATAAACACGGCACGGACTGTCGCATTGTCGGCCGGTGTCCGACCCTCTGACGACGCGCCCTCATCCTCGGGCAACATGTCATAGGCCTTGGCAACACTGAGATCGGTGTCGCCGATCATCGGGTAGTTGGGGGCCGTGCCCTGGGTTTCCTCAATGTCCTTTGCCCACTTGGCATGGTTGTCGACCGGGTCAACCGAGAGACCAATGATCTTGGTGTTGCGCTTGTCAAACTCGGGCTTGAGGCTCGCCATATAACCGAGCTCAGTGGTGCAGACCGGGGTGAAATCCTTGGGGTGTGAGAACAGGATAGCCCACTGGTCACCGATCCATTCATGGAAATTGATGGTTCCTTCCGTGGTCGTGGCTGTAAAATCAGGTGCTGTACTGCCTATACGAAGTGTCATGGAAACCTCCTTTCAAGTTCCCTTTTGGTGAAAACTCAATATCGGATATGGCGCGACTGTAGGTCAGTTTCAACCGCAGCGATAATCACCTTTTTCCATAAGATATAACCAGAACGAATTAAGCGCCGGTCTACGATATTCCCGGGTTGTAACCAGCTTCCCGCCGGGGGGCGCCAGACGCCGCCGAGCCAGCCGCGTTGCGCACAGCACGGGGAGGCAGCAGACGACGAAGCCTGTGCCCCACCAGGATCACAGCAACGCCCAGCGCAGCCATAGCCATTCCTGCCACTTCCGCGCCTCCGGGCTGCTCGCCGAACAGCACCATTGACCACACAAGAGTCACTGGCGGCGTCAGATACACCAGCGTCGACGTGCGGGTGACACCCATACGATGCAGGCTGACCACAAAAAAGCCGAAGCCGCCGAAGCTGGAGAACAGAATCAGCCAGGCCATGACCACCAGATCCGTCTGTGTGAACTGCGGCGCAGCCAGCCCGCCCGGGTCCAGCACCGAAGCTGCCACAGAAAATACCATAGACGCCGCCAGCAACTGGCTGGTCAGCGTTGCCGGAAGTGGCAATGGCGTGGACCAACGCACCGTAAGTACGCTGCCAACGGTCACCGACAGCACAGACACCAGGGGTAACCCATAGGCCCACAGCGGTGCGGCGCCCGGCTGACTGACTTCACCGGCAACGCACAGGGCCACGCCGGCCCCGGCGATCACCATACCGACCCAGCCGGCAGCAGACAGGCGATCGCCCAGCCACCGACCGGCCATGGCCGCCGCCAATGCGGGCTGCAGTGAAGCAATAAGGGCCGTAATGCCGGCACTGACGCCTTGCTGCAGTGCCAGCATGCTGGCCAACAGAAACCCGCCCATGGTGAACAGGCCGACGATCATTTCTTTCATCAGATCGGTCCGGGCCATCGCAACCCTGGTGCAGAACAATGTCAGTATCGCAAGCACGCCGGCCGCGACCAGAAAGCGCCAGGAAAACAGCGACAGCGCAGGCATGGTGGCATCGGTTGCCAGCACACCACCGATATAGCCGGAACTCCAGCACAGAACGAACAGAGCCCCGATGATCGCTGTCAGAATCGCCTGCCGCATGGACGCTACCTCCATTGTCCGCTTGAATTCACAGAACGGCTTCTGTGGTACGGCTTGATTGTGGGCTCGACCTAATATTTAATAAATAGATGAATAATCAATTTCAAATTTAATATGATTAAAGTCAAAGGTGCAGACCTCGACATGGCGTTGCTGCGCTCCTTCCAGTTGGTGGTGCAGTTGGGCTCCCTGGCAGCAGCCGCCGAGCAGCAGCACAAAACACTGGGGGCTGTGAGCCTGCAGATGAAACGGCTCGAAGAGCGGCTGGAGACTCGCTTGCTGGAGCGCGGGCGGCGCGGTGTTACTCTCACACCGTCCGGTGAGTCTCTGCTTCAGGCATCACGGGAACTGCTCCGACAGCATGATGCGCTGGTGGATAGATTCACCGGTCGTGGTCTGGAGGGGCGTCTGCAACTTGGCGTACCGGAGGACTACGCCAGCGAGCTGATGACTGGAGTGTTGCCGCTGTTTCTGGACCGACATCCGGCCGTTCGACTTGAAGTCGTCACCGGCGCCAGCGGTGATCTCGCCCGGCGGATAGAGCGCGACCGGCTGGCTATGGCCATTATTCTGGATCGCCCGCGGAACCTCCCGGGCGGCACGCCGCTCTGGCAGACCACACCGGTATGGGCGGCAGCCCGCATCAACGCTTTGGGAGAGCGAAGCAGCCTGCCACTGGCGCTGCATGAGACGCATTGCCCCTACCGACAATTGGCGCTGGAAACCCTGACGCGCGCGGGTGTCAGTTGGCACGTGGTTTTCACCAGCACCAGTATCCATGCGATTGAAGACGCCGTCGCGGCCGGGCTGGCGGTGAGCGTACTTGACCGGGAACGCCTGACACCGGGCATGAGAGAATTGGGTGAAGCAGATGACCTGCCACCGCTTCAGCCTTGCCGGGCAAGCCTGCACCGGGCCGCTCGGGTGGAGTCCTCCGCCGGACCGGCAGCGGACGCTCTGGCAGCCCTACTGACCGAACAACTGACTGATCGGGGTCCATGGCGGAGCCAGACCAGAACAGCCTGACCGACACACTCGTTGCTGAGCTTTCAGGGCTCCAGAGTGTCCATCATCACGCGCTCGTGCAGTTCCGTATCCCGTTCACTGAAGAGTACAAAACGAATAGCGTTGACATGGGACAGACCAGGAGCCGCCTCCCGCACCGACTCAAATGCCACTCTGGCGGCATCCTCCATCGGATAACCGAAAGCACCGGTCGACAGCGCCGGAAACGCAATGGAACGTAACTGATGTTGCTCAGCCAGCCGAAGCGCTTGCCGGTAACACCGTGCAAGCAACTCGTTCGACGGCTCATCACGCCCATAAACAGGGCCCAGGCAATGTATGACATAGGGTGCCGGCAATCGGCAGCCTTCGGTTATCACCGCTTCCCCGGGACGAATAGGTGCCAGTGGTCTGCAGATCGCCGCCAGCTCCGGGCCAGCCGCCCTGTGGATAGCACCTGCCACGCCGCCGCCGGGCATTAATTCGGCGTTCGCCGCGTTCACGATCACGTCGGCGTCAACTTGTCGTGTAATGTCGCCCGTCACACACTCGATACGGACCTGCCCCAGTGCTACCGAACTCATCTGCAACCTCCCGCGCTTCAGGTCAGGACTGGTATACCCCAGTCAGCGTGCACCTCTGAACGCGGTTTGCCAAGCCCAGCGGGATGGGTAAGACAGGCTGCTATTTTCAGAGCGCTGAAGCGCCCTGCACAGACGGTGCCGCACCGGTATCGGAAGCATCCTGTGCTGAACGCCGGACGGCAGCTGAAGCATAGCGTCCGTTACGCTGACGCACCACGCCGATATCGTCCAGCAACCTCGGGCTTAGATCCTGCAATTGCCAGTCACTGCGCCGTGTCTTTTTCTTCCGGGTAGATGTGTCCCGGTACTCGGGAACAATAATCGGGTATGTCATGACGCCACCTCGCCTGCGTATGTCGGTGCCACGTGTATTAACGGCGGCCGGATTTGGCGCCGTTCGATGCACAGCACAATCCGACTGTTTGTCTCACCGATTATTGTTGAGGTCATGGCGATACGACACAATCAATTTTTTCTCGCATTGAGTAAGCATTGCTTAACTGTTATTCCCCTGGAAATCTCCCAGTAACGATTAATAAAGCAGGGTTACACGCCGATTGTGCATCTATTGGCAAACAATCTATTATTGTCTTTCCGGGTAATTTTTAACCAACCTCAAGCCGGAGCTGTTCCGTCCGGACCGCTCTGAAAACAATCAGACATAAAAAAGGGGCCTTTCGGCCCCGACTGGATTTCACCCCATCAATGCTCAATTTCTATACGCCGACCACTGTCGGGTGACGCGTCGGTTCTCGGCAGGGCAACCGTGAGGACGCCATTTCTGAAGCGGGCTTTTATACCCTCTGAATCAGCGTCAGCAGGCAGCGCCAGTACGCGCTGAAAATGCCCGTAGCTGCGCTCGATTCGATGCCACTGATCCGCGTTGTCCTTTTTGACCTCGGACTGTTTCTCCCCACTGATCACCAGCGCGTCGTTCTGGACCGTGAGGTTCAGGTCTTTTTCCTCGATGCCCGGCACTTCCACCGTGATTTCATAGCGGTCATCGAGAGCCCGTATGTCCACGCTGGGCCTGAGGAATGACTGATCCAGCGCCGCAGGCCAGCCTGAACGGCTGCGCTCCGGGAATCCGAAAGACCGGAATGCATCATCGAATAACCGGTCCATCTCGTCATGCAGGCGTGCCATCGGGTGGCTGGCCGGTTGCACGGCACCCGGGCCTGCCTGCTCTGGCTCCTCGTGCCTGAACCAGTTCCATGGAGCCAACCGTGATGAGTTGAATTTTCTGATTTCCATGGTAAGTCACCTCCTGAAATCTCTGATTTCCGCCGGGAAGTCCGCCGGCGACGGAAGCAACCAACTGCCTGTGCTACGGGTAAAATAGGGACGCGCTGTCCGGTTTCAAGGGGTGAATTACGCATTATTGACCTGGGCCTGAGACCTGGTTCCCACACTGGACGTGCGCCCGGTGAACCGGAGAGACTTGCCCTGCCGGAGTCTGTACACTGGCCACTCTTTGATCACCACAGGCCGCGTCGAATGACATTCGAAGACAGGTCTACGCAGCCGGCGGACGCAGAACAGGAACTGTTCGAGTTTCATGCGCGCAAGCGCACGGCCTACCGTATCGTGCTGGTTATTGCGACGGCCGCCGTATTGATCGGCTGGTTGTTGGGAGCGCCCGCGGACCCCTTCATTACATGGGCTTATCCGGTTTTCGGTGTGCTCTATGCGGCATTGCTGGCGGGAACATTTCTGCCCCGGATCCCCGCTCAGCAAGTCGAATTCGGCCTGTTTACGGTGATCGGTCTGCATGTGCTGTGCCGACTGGTGTGGCAATACTTCGCATTCAGCAGCGTGGACGCCAGTCTGCTCGTACTGGTCGGCGGGCATTACTGGGCCCTGGGCATTCTGGTTGTGGCGTGCGCTGTGCTGCTCGGCCGGCAGCGCGGCATGTGGGCCGGGTCCCTCCTCCTGGGTCTGTCCGCCGTTATTGCCGTCGCCGGGCTATGGGATGACTACCTCGCCGGCGCGATTCCGGCCCGGTCACTCGGTTACCTGATTCGTGTTCACCTATTTATTCTGCTGCTTCTGGTGATGACCAGTCTGTCTACCGCCGCCTGGGAGAACTACTGGCAGGCCCTGCACAGTGCCCGTCGCTTTGAGCACTGGGCCACCACCGACAATCTGACCGGCCTGGCCAACCGGCGAGCAGTCGAACGGTTTACCCAGGAGCTGGATTTTCAGGCACAGACGGTCTCTGTCGTTCTGCTGGACCTTGACCACTTCAAGTCGGTCAACGATTCGCTGGGACATATGCGCGGCGACGAAGTGCTCCAGGAAGTCGGCGCCCGCCTGAAGTCTGTTGTCGCCGATGGCAACCTGCTCGCTCGCTGGGGCGGTGAAGAATTTCTCATTGTTGCTCCGGGTACTTCTTTGAGCG
This sequence comes from Natronospirillum sp., assembly GCA_965602035.1. GTDB lineage: Bacteria > Pseudomonadota > Gammaproteobacteria > Pseudomonadales > Natronospirillaceae > Natronospirillum. Next base: position 1,703,473 of record OZ271919.1, read on the forward strand.
ATGCCGTTGAGATAGCCGCAGCGTGCAACCGGGTAATTTCGGAACAACCGGTTGCCGGTCTGATGATCACCGCCACCTGCGGCGTTGCCGAATCCAGCCCGGTTTCGACCTTTAATGATCTGATCCGAAAAGCAGACGACCGAATGTACAGTGGTAAAAAAGCGGGCCGGAACCTCATTATTGTCGACGATTGCGATGTCGCCTCGCCTTCGTCGGCATAGCCTGAAACACGCCTCACCGGTCGTCGACGCACGCTCCCAGCCAGTGTCTGAACAGGGACAGCATTAGCGGGATGCTGTCTGAGAGGCGATGTCCGTCTTGCACGAGCGCCAACGGCAGGTTCTGCTGGTGGCACAGGGAAATCACCGGCCCGACCGGGACCACATCATCCTGCCAGCCGTGGATCACCTGAACCCGGCCAGCACCCACCTTGGGGTTGGATTCCGGGTAGTCCGGCAGGCCGAAGGCCGGCGCCAGCAGAAAACATCCGCGCACTGGGAATGATTCACTGACACTCGCGCTGACCCAGGCACCCAGGCTCGACCCCACCAGCAGAGTCTCCTGCCCCGATACACCATCGGAATACAACTGAGCGCGCAACTGGTCTTGCCGGGCCATCGGATCGCGGGTTTCACGGTAATCCAGCGCCAGCGTGTCGACCGATGGGAATTCAGCAGCAACCTGCTGCATGGCCTGAATCTTACTGGCATTGGGGCCGCTCTCCAGCCCGTGGGAGAAGTACAGTTTCACAGAGTTGTATCCTCAGTCGAATTTTCAGACACTCTCCAGTGTGCTGTCTGGTCGGCCGGTCAATCAAGCGCGTGAACCGCAGCGAGCAGCCAATCGCGAAACCTCCGGATTCGGGCATCACTTGCCATGGATTCGGTGGTTACCAGGTAGAAGCTGGCTTCTGATACTCGGGGATAGTCAAACACGGACACCAGCCTCCCACTGCGTACACTGCTTTGCGCCAGTTCCACTACGGCGATGGCGACGCCGGCACGATCAGCGGCCGCCTGCAGCGTCAGCCCACTGGAGTCGACGCGATGCACCGTTCGTGGTGTTATCGGCCCGCCCGGCACGTCATTGAGCCAGGCTTCCCAATCCGGGCACTGGCGCGACACGAACAGAGGTTGCTCGGATACCCGGGCCGCCCGTTCCTCCAGCGACCCGGAAATTGTTCCAGGACTGACATACAGATCGAGATGCGTCTCAAATAACAGTTCGGCGGACAACCCGGGGAAGTCGCCCTGTCCGTAAAGTATCGCGGCGTCTGCTTCACCGGCGTTGAGATCAGCCAGCTGCTGGGTTGAATTGATCTCCAACTCAATCTGCCAGTCGTCAAGTGGCGCTGCGGCCAACCGGGGTGACAGCCAGTTGTTGGTGAAAGTCGGCAGCATGGTCACACGCAGTGGCCCGCGTTCACGGGCGTTCGAAAACTGCTGAACGGTCTCGGCCACGCGGCCGAAGCCCGATTCCAGCCCGGGCTGCAAAGCGCGACCCGCGGCGGTAAGAACAAGCTGGCGACCGTCACGCTGCAGCAGTTCAACACCGAGCGCTTGTTCAAGCGTGCGCACCTGGTGGCTGACTGCCGACGGCGTTACGCCCAGTTCAGCCGCAGCGGCCTTCAGGCTGCCCAGCCGAGCGGCTGTTTCAAACGCTCTCAACGCATTCAATGGAACCGGAATCCGCACAACGAGGAGCCCTCATTCAATATTTTTCATGTGACCCTGAAATATTCTCGCTCATGGTCTCGTCCCTTACCGACCTATACTGCCCAGTCATTGCTCGAGACGACTCATACAAGGAGCTTTATCATGCCACCCAGCGCTGACTTCAACCAGCCGACCACCCTCAGATCGATCTGGAAAAACGGTGAGTGGATCAGTGCCGAAGATGCAACGGTGACTGTGTTCGACCATGGACTCCTCTACGGAGACGGTTGTTTCGAGGGGCTGCGCTTTTACCACGGCCGGCCGTTTCGACCTGCCCGACACGTCCAGCGACTGCAGATATCGGCCCGGGCACTGGGCATTGAGCTGCCCTGGCCAGCAGACACGCTGGTTCAGGCCATCGGCGATTGTGCCGCGGCAGCGGGTCAGCCTTCCGGTTATATTCGCGTACTGGTTACCCGCGGCGAGGGCGACTTCGGTCTGAACCCGGCCAATTGCCGGACGCCCAATGTGTTTATTATCCCGGCGACGCTGACCATGGTGAGCCAACAGGCGCGCGAACAGGGCATTTCTCTGATGACAAGTGCGGTGTGCCGAATGGTTGGCTCGGGGCTCGACGGTCGCATCAAATCGCTCAATTACCTGCACTCGGTGCTGGCACGCGCAGAAGCAAATGCCGCCGGCGCCGACGAAGCCGTGTTACTGAATCAACACGGCACTATCGCGGAATGCAGTGCGGAAAACCTGTTCATTGCCCGTGACAACGTGCTGCTGACCCCGCCGCTTTCTGACGGCGCACTCGGAGGCATTACCCGGGAGCTGATAGTGGAACTGGCAGGCGACCTGTCGATACCGGCAGCGGAGCAGTCATTGACACCCTTCGACCTCTACACGGCCGACGAGTGTTTTATTACCGGCAGTGGCGCCGGGCTGATTCCCGTGCACTCCGTGAATGGTCGTCCTCTGGAAGCCTGCCCCGGGTCCTGTTTCCTGCGTCTGAGCGACGCCTACGCGCAGCAGATAGAACGCGAATGCGGGTCGGCCTGACGCCCGGATTTCAGTCGTCGTCATTGCCCGAGACAGGCCCCGGCCAGGTCGATAAACCCGCGGACAGGCTGCTTCCCGGCGTCAGATACCCGAATGCCGAGATGGATGTGTTTGTGGATACCTTGGTCGCCGAGCCGGACGGGAACTATCGGCAGTGTCCGGGCGTATTCACGCACCAGCCAGTCGGGTAAAGCGGTCACGCCGCGATTGGCAGCAATCATCTGCACCAGGATCTCGGTGGCTTCCAGTTCCCGATGCTGCCGGGGCAGGCAGTTGGCCGGGTTCAGGAACTGCTGGTAGATATCCAACCGGTCAATGGATACCGGGTAGCAATACAGAACCTGGTCCACGATATCGCCAGGCATTACCTGACGGAGTCGACTGAGTGGGTTCTCCCGACTCACCGCCAGCACCAGTTCATAGGGAAAGACCGGCTCAAATTCAATGGCATCGCGCTGAACGGGGTCGGGCGTGACCAGAATGTCGATATCGTGGTTGAACAAGGCCGCCAGCCCGCCGAACTGGAACTGCTGCCGCACGTCCAGGTCCACACCCGGCCACTGGGCCAGAAACGGATCCACCACGGACAGCAACCACCGGTAGCAGGGGTGACACTCCATACCGATACGCAGGCTGCCCTTGTGTCCCGCAGCAAACTCCGACAGCACGTCATCAACCCGCTCCAATTGCGGCAACAGGCGGTTGGCTTCACGAAGCAGGTACTCGCCCGCTGGTGTCAGACGCAGCTGCCGCCCTTCTTTCGTCCAGAGGGACAACCCGCACTGGCTTTCGAGCTTGCGGATGCTATGGCTCAGCGCAGACTGGGTCAGATGAAGTGACTCAGCGGCCGCCGTCATGGAACCGCGCCGCTGGATTTCCCGGAGTATGCGAAGGTGTGTTCGTTCAATCATGGCGGCTTATCATGAGCAAAGTTAATGAATTAATGATTTTATACCATTTTTGTTCATTTAACGCGTTATCTACACTGCGTGGCATTCCATCAATAGCAGTGAGCTTGAACTATGGTGACCACACATTCGCTCGGCTTTCCCCGCATCGGGCCGAAAAGAGAGTTGAAACGCGCCCTGGAGGCCTTCTGGGCACAATCCATCTTGGCAGACGAGCTGGAGGCCCGCTGCGTCGCGATACGCCGGGACAACTGGGAACGGCAGGCAGCGCTGGACTGGATTCCGGTGGGCGATTTCTCGCTTTACGACCAGGTACTCGACATGAGCGCAACCCTCGGCCACTGGCCGGAGCGTATTGACGCCAGCCAGGGGTCGCCGCTCGATCGGTATTTTCGACTGGCACGCGGCCGCGCTGTCAGGGACACCGATGGGGTGCGTCCGGCAGAAATGACCAAATGGTTTGATACCAACTATCACTACCTGGTACCGGAACTGACCCGCGGCACACAGTTTGCCCTGGACCCAACGCGCCTGCTCAGCCAGTGGCGGGAAGCCCGGACATTGAACGTAGCCGCCAAGCCGGTGCTCATCGGGCCTGTGACCTACCTGTGGCTGAGCAAGTCGAGAGACGGATCCGACCGGCTCATGCATCTGCCGGCTCTGATCAACGAATACAAGGCACTGCTGCACGCGCTCGCGGAAGCCGGTGCCGACTGGGTACAGATGGATGAACCGGCACTGGCGGCCGATCTGGACAGCCAATGGGCTCAGGCCTGTGAAACGGCCTATCATGCCCTGCAGCATACGGGTGTGCAGCTGCTGCTCACGCCTTATTTCGGCACGTTGAACGGCCACCTGCAGTGGGTCTGCAAGCTGCCGGTGGCGGGTCTTCACCTCGATGCCGTTCGCGCACCGCAGGACGTCAATGCTGCTCTGGACTGGCTGCCGTCCCATAAAGTGCTGTCACTCGGCGTGATCGACGGCCGGAATATCTGGAAAACCGACCTCACCCGGGTACTCGACTGGCTGGAGCCCATCAGCGAGCAGCTCGAAGACCGGCTGTGGCTGGCGTCGTCGTGCTCGCTCCTGCATGTCCCCGTGGACCTCGAACGCGAAACGGGGTTCGACGAAGAACTGCACAGTTGGCTGGCCTTCGCCACGCAGAAAATTGGCGAACTTTCGGTGTTGGGCCAAGCACTCAACCACGGGCGACAGACGGTATCGGCTGAGCTGGAGCACAATCGACAGGCGGTTGAGAGCCGGTCACAGTCGACGCGGGTTCGCAATGAAGCGGTTCGTTCGGCGGTCGCGGACCTGCCGTATCAGGCGGGCGACCGGCAAAGCCCCCATTCGGTTCGTGCCGAATTGCAGCGTGAACGATTGCCACTGCCGAACTTTCCGACCACAACCATCGGATCGTTTCCGCAGACCTCGGATATCCGCCAGATCCGGCTCGCCCGAAAGCGCGGCGAACTGACGCGGAAAGACTACGAACGCCTAATGAAAACGGAGATTGCACGCACGATTGAGCGCCAGGAAGCACTGGGTCTGGACGTACTTGTGCACGGCGAAGCCGAGCGCAATGACATGGTGGAGTATTTCGGTGAACAGCTGGACGGCTTCGCTTTCAGCCAGGCCGGCTGGGTGCAGTCCTACGGCTCACGTTGCGTCAAACCACCCATCCTCTACGGTGACATCGAGCGTCCAGCGCCCATGACCGTGAACTGGATCCAGTACGCCCAGGCGCTCACGGACAAACCCGTCAAAGGCATGCTGACGGGGCCGGTGACCCTGCTGAACTGGTCGTTTGTCCGGGACGACCAGCCGAGATCTGAAACCTGTCTGCAACTGGCACTTGCCATTCGGCAGGAAGTACAGGACCTGGAAGCAGCCGGCATCAACCCGATTCAGATTGACGAAGCTGCCCTGCGTGAAGGCCTGCCACTTCGCCGGTCGCAATGGGCCGATTATCTGAACTGGGCAATACACAGCTTCCGGGTCGCCGCCAATGGTGTTTCTGACAGCACGCAGATTCATACCCACATGTGCTACTCGGAATTCAACGACATTATGGCCGCCATCGCGGACATGGACGCCGACGTAATCACTATTGAATCATCGCGCTCCGATATGGAACTGCTGGAGGTATTCCGGGATTTCGACTACCCGAACGACATCGGCCCGGGTGTCTACGACATCCACTCGCCCAATGTACCGGCCACTGAGGAGATTATCGGCCTGGTGACAAAGGCCGCTGAACGGATTCCCCGCGATCGCCTGTGGGTCAACCCGGACTGCGGGCTGAAAACCCGCGGCTGGGAGGAGGTTGAGCCAGCTCTGGCCAATCTGGTGGCTGCGGCGCAGTACCTCCGCCACGAGGCGTGAAAGGGGTCAAGTCTTCATTCCGACGGTTTACCCCGATACGGCGCGTCCACCGGTTCGCGAGCCAACCGTTGCCGGGGTGGCGGACCGCAGATCTGAAGACTTGACCCCATATGTGGTTGCCAGCATCTCACGGTGCGGCCATGCCAGAAGTTCGAGGTGGCCGTTTTCAGTCTCAATGAGACCGGTGCAGCTTTCCATCCAGTCACCGTCGTTCGCGTAAATGACGCCATTGATGCGCGTCAGTCGGGCCTGATGGATATGGCCACAGACCACACCGTCGGCGCCCTGTTCACGGGCGTAGGCGGACACACGCCGCTCGAAGCGGCGGACGTACAGTCGTACCTTTTTGCTCCGTACTTTCAGGGCATTGGCCAGTGACCAGTACGGCAGCCCGCGATGAGCCCGAAAACGGTTGAGCCAACGGTTCGCCGTTGAACAACTTTCATAGAGCAGATCGCCGAACTTCATCAAAACCGGGCTGACTCGGATTTCCTGATCAAACCGGTCACCGTGCAGCAGCAAAAGCCTCAGACCCTGCCCCGTTTCATGCGTTGCTTCGTGATGGATTTCGATCGGCCCGAGGGTTTCCCCGGCGAGATGCCGGAAAAACGGATCGTGGTTGCCGGGCACATAGACGACCCGTGTTCCCGCACGCGCCTTGCGTATCAGGGTATCCAGCACCTGTTGGTGTTCACGCCGCCAACGCCCCTTTCGCTCGCTGAGTTTCCACAGATCAATGATGTCGCCCAGAAGGTAGAGCGTGTCGGCCTCGATGGCCTCAAGAAAGTCGAGCAGTTCCGTAGCGCGGGAATTGGCGTTACCCAGGTGAACGTCAGAAATGAATACGGCACGGCATTTCATAAGTACTCTCCCAGTCGAAAGTTCCGCTGACCATCGGGAGAGTGACAGAGCTATCTTACAGCAGTGTGAACGTGCTCAGACGACAGCGGAATGGCCCGGCAGAGTCTGCGGGCCTTCTCCGATCAGTCTGGCTCGCTGGCCGGTTTAACCTCAGAGAGAGGGCAGACCAGAAAGCGCCATGGCCATTTCGTCGTCGCTGTATTCATGGTCATGCAGGTCGCCTGCAAAATACGCGGTGTAGGCGGCCATATCGAAGTGCCCATGCCCGCAGAGGTTAAAGAGTATGGTTTCCGCTTTACCCTCCTCGCGACACCGAACAGCTTCGTCGATGGCGCCCTTGACGGCATGGTTGGCTTCCGGAGCCGGCACAATGCCTTCGTGCCGGGCGAAGAAGACGCCGGCTTCAAAACACTGTTTCTGGGAATAGGCCACTGCATCCAGCAACCCGAGCTCTTTTGCGTGGGACACCAGCGGCGCCATACCGTGGTACCGCAGACCGCCGGCATGGAAGCCAGGAGGTGTGAAGCCTGAGCCCAGCGTGTGCATCTTGGTCAATGGCGTCATTTTGGCAGTATCGCCGAAGTCATAGGCGTATTTGCCGCGCGTCAGAGATGGGCAGGCCGACGGCTCCACCGCCACAATGCGTGATTTCTCGCCGCCGCGCAGGCCATGGCCAATGAACGGGAACGCAATACCGGAAAAGTTCGAGCCGCCACCGGTGCAACCGACCACCACATCCGGCCAGGCGTCGGCCATTTCCATCTGCTGCATGGCTTCCAGCCCGATAATACTCTGATGCACCAATACGTGGTTCAGCACAGACCCCAGGGCGTACTTGGTGTCCGGATCCTTTACCGCCATTTCCACCGCTTCGGAGATTGCGATACCCAGGCTGCCGGTGTGGTCCGGGTTCTCGGCCAGTACCGACCGGCCGAATTCGGTCTCGTTTGACGGTGACGCAATGCACCGCGCGCCATAGGTTTCCATGACCGCCCGGCGGTAGGGCTTCTGGTCGTAGGAGACCCGCACCTGGTAGACATCGATGCCCAGACCGAACAGCGCCCCCGCATACGACAACGACGTACCCCACTGGCCGGCCCCGGTTTCAGTGGTCAGCCGCTTGACGCCGGCCTCCTTGTTGTAGAAGGCCTGTGCGATGGCGGTGTTGGGTTTGTGGCTGCCTGCCGGGCTGACGCCCTCGTACTTATAGAAAATCTTCGCCGGCGTTCCCAGCGCTTTTTCCAGGCCATGTGCCCGGTAAAGGGGCGCCGGGCGCCACTGACGGTAGACGTCCCGCACCGGCTCAGGAATCTCGATGTCCCGCTCTGTGGAAACTTCCTGCATGATCAAGTCCATCGGAAACAGGGGCTCCAGATCCGACGGACCCACCGGTTCCTTTGTCTGGGGATTCAGCACGGGCGGCAGCGGCTCCGGAAAATCCGCCTGAATGTTGTACCAGTATTTCGGCATCAGGCTTTCATCGAGGAGGTATTTCGTTGTCATGGGAAATGGCCCTTTTGTTGTAATCCGTCGTTCGTGACTGGCAGCCAGTTTCCGACGAGGCGGACCAGACCGTCAAGGCGTCTGCTCCTTGCGGATTGAATCCGGGACGGATTAGCCACCAGGAGGACGCTTCCTGTTAATAATGTCCGATTATTTGTTGGCGCTTGTACCTTTATCAGAAAATGTCAACAGCCTATATGAGACTTTATTGATCTGGATCAGCTTCATTACTCAAGAGTTAGCGGCTAATGACGTTACAGAAAGGGGAAAGGTTCCCCGAGGAAAACCGATGCGCAAGAACATGCCCGTAACTGACAAGGAACGAACATTCGGCGAACAAACCCGGCTGATATCGTCCACAGATCTCGAAGGCCGGATCACTCACTGTAACGATGATTTCGTCGAAATCAGCGGCTTTACCCGGGAAGAACTGATCGGCCAGCCACACAATATCGTGCGACATCCGGACATGCCCCAGTTGGCTTACAAAGTCATGTGGGAGCATCTTCAGGCCGGCAGACCCTGGATGGGACTGGTCAAGAACCGCAGCAAGAACGGCGACTTCTATTGGGTGGACGCCTATGTGACCCCGGTCACTCGCGATGGAAAGGTTATCGGCTATGAGTCCGTGCGTTTCTGCCCGAAACGCGAGGATATTGCGCGGGCAGAAGCTCTCTACCCCAAGTTCGCCCGGTTCAACGGCAGGAAGCAATCTGAACAGCCGACCGTATCCCCGTCCAGCGACCTTCTGGCGCCGGAGCATGGGCTGGGGCTGATCGGTGCTCTGGCGGGGCTGGGCCTGCTCTGGTTCGGTTTGCCGGCCGTCGGGTTTGGCGTAACCCTGGTGACCTTCGCCGGCTCTCTCGCCTGGATGACGACCCGACAGCACCGGCAGCAACGCCAACTGCTCGCCCAACTCGGCAAAGCATTCAGCAATGAACTGGCCGTCCGTTCCTATACCAGCGAGCGTGGCGACTTCGGCCGGCTCCAGGTGGCACTCAAGGCCGAGCAGTCACACCTGAACGCTGTGCTGACACGGATAGCGGAGGCGGCCGATACCGTTTCGAGACGAGCCGGCGACGTGGCGGAGCTGTCCCGGGCGTCTAATGACATGATCGGCAATCAGCAGACGGAGACCGAGCAAGTCGCGACGGCCATGAACGAGATGTCGTCCACCATTCAGGATGTATCGCAGAACGTTCAGGAAACGGCCAGAAACGCCGGTGAATCCAGTGAACTGGCGCAACGCGGCGCCTCCGTTGCATCCGAATCCCGACATGCCATAGAGAAGCTCAGTGAGCGGGTCAACCAGATCGACAGCGCCGTGCGCAATCTGGCTGAACAGACGGAGCAGATTACCGAAGCGGCAGGCATTATCGAGCAGATTGCCGAACAGACCAACCTGCTGGCACTGAACGCGGCGATTGAGGCCGCGCGAGCCGGCGAACAGGGTCGCGGCTTCGCGGTAGTTGCTGACGAGGTGCGTAACCTGGCGAAACGTACCCAGGATTCCACGCAGGAAATTCACGCGATTATTCAGTCTCTTACGGCACAGGCACGAGAGTCCGTCAGTGTGGCTGAGCTCGGTCAGAAAGACGCAGAGGAAGGCGTTCGTCAGGTCCAGCAGTCGGAACAGATGCTGGCCGATATCGCGTCGTCCGTTCAGGCCATCAGCAATATGGCCGACCAGATGGCAGCGGCTGTCGAAGAACAGTCGCATGTGTCGGACGACATCAACCGCCAGGTCACCAGCATATCGGGCCTCGCACGGGACAGCCTGGACAAATCCGAGCAGACCGGTGCAGCGCTCAACGAATTGAACGATGTTGCGAGCGACCTCTCCGAACTGGTTTTCCGCTTCCGCCGGGACTGACCTCCGATGGCGTCGAGTCCTGACCAGGGATTCGGCGCCATGCAGCCGCCGGAGAACGGTGATTTTCCGACGACTCTACTGTATGATCTGAGTCATTAAATTCGTATTCTCTAATAGATTCACATCATGACACAGGTACGGAATAATCTGGGCGTGCTCATTGGCATGCAGGCCTTCTCAATGACGGCGATGCCGATGATGATTCTGATCGGCGGCATTCTGGGTGCGCAGATGGCACCCAACCCACAACTGGCGACATTGCCGGTGGCAACTCTGGTGCTCGGCACGGCGCTGAGTACCCTGCCGGCCTCCATGCTGATGAAGCGTTTCGGGCGCAAAGCCGGATTTCTGAGTGGAAACCTGGTGGCCATTTCAGGCGCCTTCTTTGGCTTCTTCTCGGTACTGCTGGGCAGCTTCATGCTTCTGTTGGTGGCCACCCTCTGCTTCGGCTTCCACATGGCGTTTGTGAATCAGTACCGGTTCGCCGCCATGGAGAGTGTGCCCCAGGAACGACACGGGCAGGCGGTGTCACTACTGCTGCTGGGTGGTATCGCCGCAGCCGTGCTGGGTCCGGAGGCCGGCGCTCTGGGCGAAAACCTGCTGGGCCTGCGCTATCAGGGGTCTTTCCTGTTGCTGGCGGCATTGCTGAGTGTGGCGACCGTGCTGATTCTGTTCGGCTTCCGCAACCAGCCCCATGTGCGGGAAACCGCCGACGATACTGGCCGGAGCTGGCCGGAGTTATTAGGGCAGCCGTTGCTCTGGCTGGCACTGCTGGCCGGCGCTGTATCCTACAGTGTAATGAGCCTGGTCATGACGGCGGCGCCGTTGAGCATGCATGAAATGGATCACCACAGCATGGGAGTCACCAAGACGGCGATCCAGGCACATATTCTGGCCATGTTCGTGCCATCCCTGGCCACGGCGTGGCTGATTCGCCGCTTCGGCCCTTATCGGTTACTGGCTACAGGGATGCTGATCTATCTGCTGATGATTGTCGCCGGGCTGACCGGTCGCGGAGTCGGAAACTACGTGACAAGTCTGATTCTGCTCGGAATCGGATGGAACTTCCTGTTTGTGTCGGGCACTACCCTGCTCGGGCGCACCTATGTGGGCAGTGAGCGTTTCCGTTTACAGGGCCTGAACGATCTCATTGTGTTCGGTACACAGGCCGTGGCGTCCCTGAGCGCAGGCTGGCTGCTGTTCCGACTGGGCTGGGAGCCGTTGCTCTGGGTGACACTGCCCGCGATCACGCTGCTCGCCATGGTGGCAGTATGGGCGACCCGTGCCAGCAGGCCTGCGGCTGCATGAGCCTGAAAACGCGGATTCTGGGCCTGACCGCCGCAATTGTGCTTCTGGCCAGCGCGGCCTCGTGGTTCAGCTATCAGGCCCTGTCAAACCAGATCATCGAACGCTGGGGGCAGCAGGTCACCGAGATCCAGGTACGCTACGACAGCGCCCGGCTGCTCAGTGCTCTCGAGCGGGAAATCGGGCTGGCACGCCAGATGGCGGAGAGTCAGACACTGGTCCGCTGGGCCGAAGCGCCTTCCGATGGCCTGCTGGAAGCAGCCGCAATTCAGGAGATGGAGAGTTTTCGCAGCAATTTCGGTGACAACAGTTACTTTGTGGCGTTGCTCGCCAACCGACACTATTACTACAACAACGAAAACAACGATTACGGCGGTGACCAGTTCCGTTATGTTCTTGATGCAAACGACCCCGACGATGCCTGGTTCTTTCAGTTGGTCGAAGAAGGCCGCGACTTCCACCTGAATGTAAACCCGGACACCGAACTGGGCGTAACCAAACTGTGGATTGACGTACTGGTCCGTAACAGCGCCGATGAGATCGTAGCAATGGTGGGAACCGGCCTGAATCTTGAATCCTTCCTACAGGATATTGTTGATATCGGTCAGGAGGGCATCACGACCCTGTTTGTCGATTACAACGGCGCTATTCAGCTCTATCGGGATCAGAACTACATCGACTTTGCCAGTATCATCAAGCCCGAAGGCCAGAAAAACACGGTGGATCTGTTATTCGAGCAGCCTGAGGATCAGGCCAGCGTGCTCGCCATGCTCGACCGGCTACGCACAGCACCACCGTCCGAGCGGCGAGTGGAAAGCCGTTTTGTCACAGTCGACGGGTCACGCCACCTGGCGGGGGCCGCTTTTCTGCCCACCATTGGCTGGTTTGAAATCACACTGCTTGATCTCGACACACTGGTTCCGGAACAGACGTTATGGCCGCTGGTGGGAGTTTCACTGGCGACCCTGGCTGTGGCGCTGATTGCACTCTACCTCGCCGTTCAATGGCTGGTCATAAGACCGGTTACGGGGCTGGAGCGGGCAGCACAGGAAATCCGCGAAGGCCGTTATGACATCGGTCAACTACCAAAGCCGTCCAACGAGATCGGACACCTGGCGGACCATTTTGAACGCATGGCAGCGGATGTGCGTCGCCATACGGAGGAACTTGAGTCACAGGTGGCGGAGCGGACAGAACGTTTGCACCGTCAGGCACGGATCGATTCACTGACCGGGCTGCTCAATCGCCGTGGCCTCGACGAGGAATTGCACCTGGCCACCGACCGGGCAAAAACGGCGAACCGGTCATTCGGTGTTTTATGGCTGGATATTGATCATTTCAAGCAGGTCAATGACGCGCACGGCCACCAGGACGGCGACCAGGTGCTGGAGGACGTTTCCCGACTGCTGCAAACGTGCGTACGCTCCGGCGATCGCGTCGGTCGATGGGGAGGCGACGAGTTTGTGATCGTGCTGGGAACCTGCACGCTTGCCACACTTCAGGCCAGCGGCGAACGAATCCGCTCGGCAATCGAAAGCGGGACAGACAGTTCGCGGGTGGCGGTCAGCGTGAGCATCGGCGGCTACCTGGCTCAGCCCGGCGATGACGTGGACACGGTGCTACGCCACGCTGACTGGAGCCTGTACCAGGCCAAACAGTCCGGCCGCAACCGCGTGATCATAAACGCCATACCGCCGCGGCAGGAAGGCTGACTGATTCATAGCTCGTGGGGGCCAAACTGCAGTTCAGCCAGGTGTCGGTAAAGCGGGCTATCCGATAGCAGTGACTGATGTGTGCCTTCGGCGACGACGCGCCCACCATCCATTACCACCAGCCGGTCTGCGGCTGCCACGGTGGCCAGCCGATGTGCAATCACCAGGCTCGTGCGATCGGCCATAAGGCGGTCCAGCGCGTCCTGCACCAACTGTTCACTGTGGGCATCCAGAGCGCTGGTTGCTTCATCCAGCAGTAACACACCGGGGTTTTTAAGCAGCGCGCGGGCTATGGCAATCCGCTGGCGCTGCCCGCCCGAGAGCTGAACACCGCCGGGGCCCAATTGCGTATTCAGACCACGGGGCAAAGCCTGCACAAAGTCCAGCGCATTGGCATCTTCAAGTGCCGCCAGCAGGCGCTCTTCACTCGCATCCGGGTCGCCGAAGCGCAGATTGTCACTCACAGTACCGGTAAACAGCACAGGTTCCTGAGCCACCAGGCCCAACTGCCGACGCAGGGCCGCCGGATCCAGCGACCGCACATCGACACCATCGAACAGTACCAACCCACTGTCCGGATCGTGAAACCGCAGCAGCAGGGACAGCACCGTGCTTTTGCCCGCTCCGGACGGGCCAACCAGTGCTACCCGCTCACCGGCCTCGACCCTGAGCGACACATGGCTCAGCGCGGGGGACTCCCTGCCAGGGTACGTAAAACTGACGTTATCAAATCTGAGCGCCCCCGTGACCGGTTCCGCCAGGGGCTGTGGCGCATCCGGCGCCACAATAACGGCCCGGGTATCGAGGAGTTCCAGCAGACGCTCGGCCGCACCGGCGGCTCTCTGCACATCCCCGGCCACCTCGGCCAGAGTCGCTACCGCACCGGCTGCCAGCACGGCGTAGAATACGAAGGCCGACAACTCCCCGGCGCTCATGCTCCCGTTAAGCACCGCCAGACCACCCTGCCACAGCATCACCCCAACGGCCGCGAAGACCACAAGCATGGCAACTGCCGTCAGGAAAGCGCGTTGACGGGTACGATCCAGTGCACTGGAAAACGCTTCCTCCACACGCTCTTGGTACACCTGCCGATCCCGGTTTTCATGCGTGAACGCCTGCACCGTGCGGATTCCGGTCAGTGTCTCTGTGGCGTACCGGCCGAGTTCAGCGATGCGGTCCTGACTGGTGCGCGACAGTCGGCGAACACGGCGTCCGAACCAGACGATTGGCAACAGGGTTGCCGGAATACCCAGTAGCACGATAGCGGCAAGAAATGGCTGGGTAATCAGCATCAGCACAACGGCGCCCACCATCATCACGGCATTGCGCAGGGCAAGCGAAATGGACGAGCCGAACAGGGTCTGCAGTACACTGGTATCGGCGGTCAACCGTGAGGCAATTTCGCCGGCACCCTGGGTCTGGTCAAGGTTACTTTCAAAGAAGGCTGGCTCCAGTGTCAGCAGGTGGGCATAGACCTGATCGCGCAGATTGGCCGCCAACCGCTCGCCTATCCAGGTCACCAGGTAGTAGCGCACGGCGGACGCGGCCGCCAACACCGTGACCACAACCAGCATCAGGCCGAGGATGCCCCCCAGCGCCCCGGGATCTTCCGACATGAATCCTTCATCTATGACCAGACGCAGACCCTGGCCCAGCAGCAGAACGCTGGCCGAGGCCACAAGAAGGGCTCCTGCAGCTGCCAGGAGTCGACCTTTATAAGGCAAGAGCAACCAGAGCAGCCGCCGCAGCGGGGTGAGATCCGTCATAACGTCTCCGACCGGCCGGTCCGCGCGGCCCTTAATGCGCGCAACGTACTGCTGCGGAACTCGCGGCGCTGCAATACCACGACAATGATCGCGGTAAACAGAACGAGCCCCCAGGGACCGAGAAACCAGCCCAGTGTAGCCAGGCTGAAATAGACAGCGCGGAGGCCGTAGTTGAATTGACGGGCTGCCAGGTCCATTACGCCGGCGGTGTGCTCGATAAACGCCGTGCGCTGTGCCTCGGTAATGGACTCATCCGGGTTCGGCGCAGCCCCGAGCAGCACGGACACAAAGCCGTATTGGCGCATACTCCAGGTAAAACTCAGAAAGGCAAAGATATAGATGGCAATCAGCACACCAATCTTCAGTTCCAGCACAGTGCGGGAACTGGCCTGCAGCAACGAAATCGTGTTGAGCAGCTGGATTACCTGCTCCGATGCCGCCAGCACCGTAACCAGGCCGGCGATGGCAAACAGACTGCTCGAGGCAAAAAACGCCGAGTTGCGCTCGAGATTGCCGACCGCAGACATATCGGCTACCCGATTCTGGCGCGGCAGCAACCTGGCGACCCAATCCAGACGAAAACCGTGCATGACCGAAGACAGCGACGGGCGGGTCCTGGCCGCGCGGGACGCATAGAGCGTATAGGCCGACCAGCTGGACAGAAATACCAGAAAAGCCAGAGCATCATACAACACCATTGGAAGTCCCATACCTCGACGGAGCCGGAAGGCCATTGCTCGGCTGAATATCCGCAGCCACATGCATTGACCGCATCTTGCGATATGGCGCCGGGAAGCGCAAGCGACGGCGTGCAATCGTCAGGGAGGGTTCCACCCGGCCAATTCCTGTTTGACTCATACCAACTGCAAGGCTACTATCTGATTTATCATGTAACCGGTTACATATTATTAAATAGCCATGTAACCGGTTACTTAATTGTTTTTAAACGATTTTAGGTCAATGCCAATGGCAACCATAAAACAGGTTTCTTCTCGCGCCGGCGTATCCGTCGCGACGGTGTCACGGGTGCTGAACGGCAATCAGCATGTAGAGCCTGAAACCCGTGCACGGGTTGTTGACGCCATGAATGCGCTCGGCTACCAGCCCAACAGTTCGGCACGCGCCCTGGCGACCAACCGTACCGAGTCTATCGGTCTGGTTCTGGGCAACCTGGGCGGCCCTTTTTTCGGAGACCTGATGGAACAGGCCGAACATGAGGCGCGTGCGAGCAATAGATCGGTGCTGATAACCAGTGGCGGTACGGACAAGGCGACTGAACTGGCCGCCATAAACGGGCTGCTGCGCCGGCAGGTAGACGGGTTGATTCTGCATGTGGACCACCTGACGGAGCCGGAGCTGGAATCTATCTGCCACAGGAACAAAACACCCATTGTGGTCGTCAACCGCCTGCTTCCGGGCGCGCGCGATCGTTGCATCTACGTCGACAACCATGAAGGCGGGAGAATCGCCACCAACCACCTGCTCAATGCCGGGCACCTGAGAATCGCCTGTATTACCGGCCCGCAATTCAAGACCGATAGCCGGGACCGACTGGCCGGCTACCAGCGGGCGCTGTCTGATGCCGGGCTACCGGCCCCCGGTGATTACGTGATTGAAGCGGATTACACGGAGCCCGGTGGCCGCGCCGCCGCCCTGCAACTGCTCGAACGGGGAACCGGTTTTACCGGTCTGTTCTGCGGCAACGATCTGATGGCCTTCGGTGCCATAAGAGCCCTCAAGGACGCAGGCATTCGCGTACCGGACGATGTCGCCGTGGTGGGCTATGACGACATTGTGATGGCGGCCTATTTTGAGCCCGGCCTGACCACAGTACACCTTCCCATCGGCGTGATGGGCCGCGAAGCCATGCGGCTTGCGGTGCAGCTCGCTGATAACGCACGGGCGGAGGTGCAACACACCCTGCCTGTAACGCTAACCGTGCGCGCTTCCGGCTGAAGCCGCATCAACACACCCAGAAGTACCAACAATGACAATAACGTCACAGGAGCAAAACACCATGAAACGGACCTTGAAATACACCGTGGGACACACACTGCTCGCCACTCTCGCCGTAGGCGGAGCGTTGGCGCAGGATATCCGCTTTGACGGCTATCCGGACTACGACAGCCAGTTAGAGGCCATACTGCCGGAGTTCCAGGAGCAGACCGGCATTGAGGTAGACATGCTGATGAACCAGCATGGCGGTCACCACGAGCGTATTGCCACCACTCTGGCAACCGGCAGTGGCCTGGGCGATGTGGTGCTGATTGATGTCGGCTTTGTCGGTGCCTACGTGGATGGCGGCGGCTTCCGCGACCTTTCCGAACGGTTCGCGCCCCATGCTGACAATTTTCCGCAATACGCGATCAACCAGGGGCAGGGAGCTGACGGCAATCAGTATGGTGTGCCGGTCGACCTTGGCCCGGGTGTTCTGTATTTCCGTCGGGATTACATGGAAGACCTGGGTTACGACCTGGAAGCGGTCACCTCAGACTGGGAATCTTATATAGAGTACGGCCGCCAGCTGCGCGACGAGCACGACACGCTGCTGATCGGTGATGCGGCTGATATTGCCCAGGCTTATATCAAGTTCAATGTGGAGCCGGGTAACGGCCTGTTCTTTGATGCGAACGGCGACCCCATGGTCACCAGCGAGCGCTTCGTGCGGGCCTTCGAGTTGGCGAAGACGGTTCGCGATGAAGGGCTTGATGGCAATATCACCGCCTGGTCTGAAGACTGGACGGCGGGCTTCCGCGAAGGCACCTTTGCCACCCAGATGTCAGGCGCCTGGCTGCTTGGCCACCTGCAGAACTGGATGGCGCCGGAAACCGCTGGTGACTGGGGCGTAGCGCACCTGCCGGACAACACCTACGGCACCTGGGGCGGCTCTTTCCTGGCCATTCCGGAGCAGTCCGAGAACCCCGAACAGGCCTGGGAACTGATCGAGTACATGATCAGCGAAGAGCAGCAGCTCGCCGGCTTCCAGAACATCGCAGCGTTCCCGGCACACACCGATACCTATGATCACCCGATGTTTGAAGAGGAAATCGACTTTCTGCGCGGCCAGCAGGCTCGTCTGATGTGGGCCGAAATCACAGAGAACATTGCCCCGGTGGAGCCTCACCGTGGCGACCAGATTGCCGAATCTCTGGTTATCCAGACGGCACTGGACAGTGTTCTGAACGATGGCGTGGCAATTGAGACTGCACTGCAGACGGCGCAGAACCAGATCCGCCGGCGCGTGCGCTGACACCGCTAATCTGGGGCCGGGGCCGGTACAGAGGCGACGAAGATCGCCGGTACCGGCGCCACTCTGGCGGCCGCGCGGCCCCCGGCCTCAATGACTCATCGCTCTCTATGGAGTGTCCTCATGACCACGTCACTCTCCGATTCTCCGGCTTCCCGAACCCCGAAGCCGACCAAACCGGCAGGCCGTCGATTCAGGCCCGATGGCCTGGCGCCTTATGTATTCGTATCGCCCTATCTGCTGATATTCGGGGTGTTCGGCATTTTTCCGGTTTTCTTCATGGTGTTCCTGTCATTCCATCATTGGAACCCCGTCGCCGGCCTGAGTTCCATGCAGTTTGTCGGGTGGGAAAACTACGCCCTGTCGCTGACAGACCCGACACTCTGGCAATCGCTCTGGAATACCGTGGTGATTGCGCTGATGTCCGGTGTGTCCCAGCACCTGGTGGCGCTGCCCATGGCCTACCTGCTGGTATCACTGGGCGAGCGCGCCCGCCACTGGCTGACCACTGCCTATTTCCTGCCTTATGTGACCTCGACCATCGCCGTGGCGATGATCTTCTACATCATGTACTCGCCCGAAAGCGGGGTCATCAATCGCGCGCTCCAGGGGCTGGCCAACGGCTCGGTCACCGGTTTCCTGTTCGGTTGGCTGAATGATTTCATGCCCATTCTCTGGCTGCAGGAGAACAGCCTGATCCGCTATTCGATTTCCTACGTCGTCTTCTGGAAGTATGTCGGTTTCAACATCGTGATCTATGTGGCGGGTCTGGCAACCATCAACAAGGACCTGTATGAAGCAGCGCAGATCGACGGTGCCACAGCCTGGCACCGGTTTCGCTACATCGCGTTGCCCTTGTTGCGCCCGTTCATTTTCTTTGCTGTCACCCTGACCATCATCGGCAACATGAACCTCTTTGATGAGCCTTATGTGCTGACCCGAGGGCTTCAGCAGGCGGCAGCGCACGGCATGACGATTTCCAACTACCTGTACCGAATCGGCTGGGAATGGCTCGATATGGGCAGCGCGGCGGCGATCTCCTGGATTCTTTTTGTCGTGATCGGCATTTTCACCGGGCTGTATTTCCTGGTCTTCGGCCGGCAGGGCCTGGAGGGGCACCAATGACCACATCTGCAACCACGCTACCCTACTACAACCTGCTTTCGCAGCTGGCGCGCGTCATTCTTTGGGTCTTTCTGCTCAGCGGTGTCGTGATCACCGTGTTCCCGTTCCTGTGGAGCGCGCTGCTCTCCACGCACTCGCGTACGGACATGTTCGGCTCGGGATTAGTGCTGTCGATCGGCGATCACCTGGCGGCCAACTATGAACAGCTTGTGGATATAATGCCGTTCTGGCTGGGCATGTATAACAGCTTCAAGGTGGCCTTTATCGGCACGGTCGTGTCGTTGCTGTGCTGCAGCATGGTGGGCTACGGGCTGGCCGTCTACCGCTTTCGCGGACGCACGACGCTGTTCACGCTGATGGTGTGTTCCATGATGCTGCCGCCGATTCTGACGCTGATCCCCTATTACATGATCGTGTCTGCCATCGGGCTGCGCGACACGCATATTGCCGTATGGCTGCCCTTTGCCATTAACCCGATCGGTATCTTTCTGATGCGCCAGTACACGGTGGCATCCGTACCCAGAGAGTTACTGGAAGCCGCCAAGCTGGACGGTGCCGGTGCCTTCCGCACCTACTGGAGCGTCGCACTGCCGCTGCTGCGCCCCGGGCTTGCCACGCTGGCCATCGTGCAGTTTGTATTTCTCTGGAACAATTTCCTGCAGCCGCTGGTCATTCTGACCTCCACGGACCAGATGGTCGTCACCCAGTTGCTGAGGCGCGTTCAGGGGATTCCGAACACCCCCTGGGGTGCCGTAATGCTGGGCACCACCATTTCCATTCTCCCCCTGATTGCCATTTACATGGTGGCCAGCAAACAAATGATTTCCGGCCTGACCTCAGGCGCTGTTAAATAAGGATGAAAGCAATGCAATTTTCCATCGCTGATGACTCACCCGTTCGCCGCCCGGACTTTCTGTACGGTGTGGCGACCGCTGCCTTTCAGATCGAAGGTGCCACCAAGGAAGGTGGGCGGGTTGACAGTATCTGGGATACGTTCTGTGCTGAGCCCGGCCGGGTACTGAACGGCGACTCCGGTGACCCGGCGTGTGATCACTACCACCGCTGGGAAGAAGACCTTGACCTGATCCTCTCACTCGGCGTGGATGCCTACCGGTTGTCGATTGCCTGGCCGCGTATCATGTCGGCGCCCGGCACCGTCAATGAGACCGGACTGGCGTTCTATGAGGCAATTGTCGACGGCCTCATCAAGCGTGGCATCAAGCCGGTGGTCACTCTGTACCACTGGGATCTGCCGCAATACCTGGAAGACCGGGGCGGTTGGCTGAATCGGCAGACCGCCTATGAATTCGCCGAGTACGCACGGGTCGTGACCGAGCGTCTCGGTAATCGCGTGACCCACTGGGCGACACTGAACGAGCCGTTCTGCAGCTCGTTCCTGAGCTATAAGGTCGGCGTGCACGCGCCGGGGTACCGTAACACGAAGTGGGCGTATCAGGCCGCGCATCATCTGTTACTGGCCCATGGCCTTGCCCTGCCGCATATGCGCCGGGCGGCCCCGGAAAGCCAGCATGGTATCGTGCTTAATTTCACACCGGCGTACCCGGCAACAGACTCGGACGCCGATCGTGAGGCCGTTCGTCAACAGGACGAGCTTGACGTCCACTGGTTCATCCATCCTCTGCTGACCGGCTCCTACCCGGAAGGCGCGTTTGCCAGGCACCCGGAACACGAGCCTGTTGTCCTGCCCGGGGACATGACCATTATCAGCCAGGGTGTCGACTACATCGGCGTGAATTTTTACACGCGCCATGTTGTGTCAGCCGGTGTGGATGGCCCGGAGATCCAGCCCCCGGGCGACGTGGAGATCACCCATATCGGCTGGGAGGTATACCCGGATGCGCTGCGCGACCTGTTGATCGGTCTCAACAAGCGCTATACCAATCTGCCACCTCTGATTATTACCGAGAACGGGATGGCTGGTGACGATCATGTGGAAAACGGGGCCGTACACGATAAGCAGCGGATTCTCTATTACAGCCGCCACCTGGCAGCCATCGGCGAAGCGATGCACGCGGGCGTGGATGTACGTGGCTATT
The DNA here is from genome assembly GCA_965602035.1 of Natronospirillum sp. Taxonomy (GTDB): domain Bacteria; phylum Pseudomonadota; class Gammaproteobacteria; order Pseudomonadales; family Natronospirillaceae; genus Natronospirillum. The sequence continues at coordinate 1,724,935 of OZ271919.1, forward strand.
TTGCCTGGAGCCTGATGGACAATTTTGAATGGGCGTTCGGCTACAGTCAGCGATTTGGTCTGGTATACGTGAACTACGAGACCCAGGACCGGATAATCAAGGACAGTGGCCACGCGTTTGCCGACTGGGTAAAAAATGGCCGACTTCAGACCACGCAACCGGCATGATCTCGTCAATGTGCGCTGGGCGTTACTGCCGCTCCGGCGCACCAATAGATTGCATAATCGGCCGCTTGTGAATTTTTTTCGTGCAATTCCCGGCTCAACCTTGTTGATCCGGGATTCTTTTCTATAGTTAGTGGTGCCGGCTGAAGACTGTAAAACTGCAGTCAATGCTCAGCCGCCTGCCGATCTGTAACGGCTGACAATAAAAATAAGGTTCTGGCCTACCTATTGCTTCAACCTAACGAGCAGATTCGAGAAGGACTGCGAATAAGACTGACAAAACGTTAATGGAGTACAACATGAAAAAACCGGCGATTCTCGCAACCACTCTGGTGGCTGCACTGTCGTTTTCTGCTGCCGTTCAGGCCCAGACTCTGGAAGAAGTTCGCGACCGCGACATGCTGCGCTGTGGCGTCAGCGACGGCCTGCCCGGCTTCTCCGTCACCAATTCTGACGGCGACTGGGTCGGTCTGGACGTCGACACCTGTAAAGCCGTTGCTGCGGCCGTACTCGGCGACTCGGAGAAAGTCGAATTTGTCTCCCTGACCGCGGTAGAGCGTTTTACCGCCCTGCAGTCCGGTGAGATCGACATGCTGTCGCGCAATACCACCTGGACCACAACCCGTGACACGTCTCTGGGGATCAACTTTACCGGCACCAACTACTACGACGGCCAGGGTTTCCTGATCAGCCGTGATCTGGGCGTGACCAGTGCCACACAGTTAAACGGTGCAGCCGTCTGCGTTGCTTCGGGTACAACAACCGAGCTTAACCTGGCGGACTACTTCGAAGCTCAGGGCATGGATTTCGAGCCGGTTCTGTATGACACATCCGATCAGACGGTGGCAGGCTTTGAAGCCGGTCGTTGCGATGTTCTGACGTCCGACACCTCACAGCTGGCGGCGCTGCGTATTCAGCTCAGCGACCCGGACAGCGCCATGGTGCTCCCGGAGATCATCTCCAAGGAACCGCTTGGCCCGGCCGTGCGCCAGGGTGATGACCAGTGGTTCAACATCGTCAAGTGGACCCTGTTCCTGCAGATCAATGCTGAGGAATACGGCGTGAGCAGCGACAATGTGGACGCCATGCTGGAATCCGACAACCCGAACGTCAGCCGTATCGTCGGCACCTCGGGCGACCTGGGTTCATTGCTCGGTCTGTCATCTGACTGGGGCTACCAGGTCATAAGCCAGGTAGGTAATTACGCGGAAATGTTCGAGCGGAACGTCGGCCCCGACACCCCGCTGGAACTCGAGCGCGGCACCAACGCACTCTGGACAGACGGCGGCATCCTCTACGCGCCGCCGATGCGCTGATACCGGCTCAGACCGGAAACGCGCTACAGCAAAGGCGTTGTGCCCGCGAGGGTGGCAACGCCGCATTTCGCGAGCAGGGCGCAAGGCCCTGCTATTGCTGTCTGAACGAGAGTGAACATCGCTGCAATGAATAACAAGCTAACACCCCAGCCGCGCGACTGGTTCAACCTGAATGACCCCAGAGTCCGTAGCGTGGTCTATCAGATTCTGATCATCGGCGGTGTCATCTGGGCCGTCATGAGCATTGTCGGAAATGTCATGACCAACCTGGAGGCTCGCGGTATTGCCACGGGCTTCGGGTTTCTCACCGAACGCGCCGGGTTTGATGTATCCCAGGCACTGATTGATTACTCCTCCAATTCCACCTACTCCAGAGTCTTTGTGGTCGGTCTGCTCAACACGCTGCTGGTCTCCGCCATGGGTATTGTTGCGGCCACTATACTTGGACTGTTCGTGGGCCTCGGCCGACTCACGCCGAACTGGATCGTTCGGAAAATCTGCATGGTCTACATTGAGACATTCCGCAATGTGCCCGTGCTGCTGCAGATTTTCTTCTGGTACTACGCCGTGTTACAGACACTGCCACGGCCGAACCAGAGCCTGGCTCTTTTCAGCGACATGCTGTTCATCAATGTTCGCGGTGCCTACGCGCCACGACCGGTGCTGGAGAGCGGTATCGGTGTGGTAGTCAGTATCCTTGCACTGTGCATTGTGGGCATGATCGCGCTGACCCTCTGGGCGCGGCGGCGCAAACGCGACACCGGTAAAGAATTCCCGGTATTCTCGGTTTCTCTTGCCATACTGATCATCCCGGTGGCCATTGCCTACGTGGTGATGGGAACGCCCATCTCGCTTGACGTACCGGAACTGGCAGGGTTCAGCTTCCAGGGCGGCATGCGCTTCCGACCGGAGCTCCTTGCTCTGTGGGTGGCACTCACCATTTATACCAGCACCTTCATCGCCGAGATTTTCCGTTCGGGCATACAATCCGTGCCGCATGGCCAGACCGAAGCATGCCGAGCACTGTCGCTGACCGAACGCCAGCGCATGCGTCTCGTGGTGCTGCCGCAGGCGCTGCGCGTGATTATTCCTCCGCTGACCAGCCAGTACCTTAACCTGACCAAGAACTCTTCACTGGCGGTGGCCATCGGTTACCCCGATCTGGTGTCCGTCTTTCAGGGCACGGCGCTCAATCAGACCGGCCAGGCCATCGAGATCGTGGGCATGACCATGGCGGTCTACCTGCTGATCAGCCTGGTGGTGTCTGCCTTCATGAACTGGTTCAACAGGCGCGTTGCGCTGGTGGAGAGATAAAATGGCATTTACTCCGACACCGGCGCGCCGGCCACCCGCCTCCCAGTTGGGTGTTATCGGCTGGCTGCGCGCCAATATGTTCTCCAGTATTCCCAATTCGATACTGTCATTAATCGCCCTGTACGTGGCCTGGCAGGTACTTTCCTGGGTAATTGGGTGGGCTTTCATCAACGCGGACTGGACCGGTACAAGCCGCGAGGACTGCACCAGTAGCGGTGCCTGCTGGGTGTTCATCGGCGTCCGTTTTGACCAGTTCATCTACGGGTTCTACCCGGAAGAATTCCGCTGGCGGCCCAACCTCACCTTTTTCCTGCTTGCCGGGTTCCTTCTCTGGCTGGGTGTACCCGGCATCGGGGGCAAGAAATGGGGCACCCTGCTCTCGCTGACGGCCTTCCCGGCAGCCGTCTATGTACTGCTGTACGGCGGCCTGTTTGGCCTTCCGGTGGTACCGACCAGTCGCTGGGGTGGTATTCTGCTGACTATGGTGCTGGCCATAACCGGCATAGTACTGGCGATACCGATCGGAATCGCGTTGGCACTGGGCCGCCGCAGCAACATGCCGGCGGTGCGACTGGTATGTACGATTTTCATCGAGTTCTGGCGCGGCGTGCCCCTGATCACGATCCTGTTCATGGCCTCGGTCATGCTACCGCTGTTCTTCACAGAAGGCGTCACCATTGATCGACTGATACGGGCACTGATCGGCATCACACTGTTCCAGTCGGCCTACATGGCGGAGGTCGTTCGCGGCGGCTTGCAGGCACTGGACAAGGGACAATATGAGGCGGCCGATGCGCTTGGCCTCACCTACTGGCAAAAAATGAACCTGGTGGTGCTGCCCCAGGCGCTGAAAATCATGATCCCCGGCATTGTGAATACTACGATCTCACTATGGAAAGACACCAGTCTGGTTGTGATCATTGGCCTGCTGGAGGTACTCGGCCAGGTGCGTCAGGCACTGGCCGACCCGGAGTGGCTGGGTTTCCCGGCCGAAGGCTACGTCTTTGCTGCACTGACCTTCTGGATATTCTGCTTCAGCATGTCGCGGTTCAGCCAGTATCTGGAACGGCGCCTCGACACAGGCCATGGAAATTAAGGAACATACAATGACCACACAAGACTCCGCCGAATACACGGGCCCCGCCATCGCCATGCGTGGCGTGAACAAATGGTACGGCGATTTTCATGTTCTCCGCGATATCAACCTGGAAGTCGCCCGAGGCGAACGCATTGTTATCTGTGGCCCTTCCGGCTCGGGCAAATCAACGCTGATACGCTGTATAAATCGTCTGGAGGAGCATCAGCAGGGTGACATCCTCGTTGAAGGCGTGCCGCTGGTCAGCGACATCAAGAAAATCAACGCCATCCGCAAAGACGTCGGTATGGTGTTCCAGCACTTCAACCTGTTCCCGCACCTCACTGTGCTGGAGAACTGCACCCTCGCACCCTTCTGGGCCAAGAAGATACCAAAGAAGGAAGCCGAGGAAATCGGCATGAAATACCTGGAGCGGGTCAAGATACCCGAACAGGCAAACAAGTATCCCGGGCAGCTCTCCGGAGGCCAACAACAGCGTGTGGCAATCGCCCGCAGCCTGTGCATGAATCCGCGCATCATGCTTTTTGACGAGCCGACGTCGGCGCTGGATCCGGAAATGATCAAGGAAGTACTGGACGTCATGATCGAGCTCGCACAGGAAGGCATGACCATGCTTTGCGTGACCCATGAGATGGGCTTCGCCAAGACGGTGGCTGACCGTGTGATCTTTATGGATGAAGGAGAGATCGTGGAGGAGAACGCGCCGGAAGCGTTTTTCAATAACCCGCAGGAAGAGCGCACGCAGTTGTTCCTCAGCCAGATTCTGGGCCACTGACCGGGGCCGGGGACTGTTCGATGGCGGCCAGCAACCTGATCCTGATCGGCATGCCGGGCGCCGGTAAGAGCACAGTCGGTGTGCTGGCAGCCAAAGCAGTTGGACTCGGCTTCGTTGACACTGACCTGCTGATCCAGCAGTGGGCAGGCGACTCTCTGCAAAACCTTGTTGACGAGCGTGGCTACGAGGGGTTCCTGGCTCTGGAAGAGAAAATGGTTTGCCAGCTCCGGGTATCGGATCATGTCATCGCGACCGGCGGCAGTGTGGTATACAGCCCCGCCGCCATGGCTCACCTGAAAGCAGCGGGTGTCGTGATCTATCTGAAAACCCCGATGGAAACCCTCGAAGACCGCGTATCCCGTGCCTCAGCCCGAGGCATCGCCATCAAACCGGAGCAGACCTTTGCCGCCCTGTATCAGGAACGCTCTGCGCTGTACGGTGCATACGCAGATCAGGTGGTGCACTGTGAAGGCCTGCTCCCGGACGCCGTCTGTGAGGCTGTTATTCAAGCGTGGCGTTATCACCGGATATAAGCGGCCAGATAAAGCCACTGCCGGTAGCGATCCGACCTCTCGTATACCCCGGATCAATCACTATGCTCGGGGCGTTCCAGCGGCAGACCCTCTTCCTGCCAGGCTTTCTTTCCACCCATGTAGTGATACACCTGAGTATAGCCCAGATTGACCAGGCGATCGGCCGCACGGCCGGCACGCTTGCACGTTTCACTGGCACAGTACACCACAATAGGCGTCTGTTTATCGGGCAAACGCAGAGGAGCCTGATCATAGATGTCATCTGACACAATGTTGATGGCGCCCGGCAAATGGCCCTTCTCAAAGGCGCTTCGAGGCAGTGTGTCAACCAGAGTGAAGTCGGCATCCCGGCGTTGCCAGTCGTAAAGGGTATGCGTGTTTATCGTTGCCATGGGTCACCCCCACAACGTATTACGGGAATGTCACGGTTCACTGTGCCTGCATCGGTCCCGGAAAAGCAAGCGAATGGCCGGATCGACTGTTGCGGGGGCCGGAAGCCCGGAGCTACATTGTGAGTGTGCACGCCATAAACCAGGAGACGAACCATGTGGGATTCACCGGGCCAGCGCTTTCGCTCTGCGGTCACGTCCAACGCGCCTTTGCCTGTGGTCGGAACCATAAACGCCTACACCGCCCTGCTGGCCGAGGCCGCGGGCCACAGAGCCATCTATCTGTCGGGAGCCGGGGTAGCAAACGCCTCGTTCGGCCTTCCGGACCTGGGGATGACCTCACTGCAGGACGTGCTGACGGATGCGTCGAGAATCACATCAGCCACTGAACTGCCGCTGTTGGTTGATATCGATACCGGTTTCGGGGGCGCGTTGGGGATAGCGCGCACCATTCGGGAGATGGAAAAAGCCCGTGTCGCCGCCGTGCACATCGAAGACCAGGTTCAACAGAAACGCTGTGGCCACCGTCCCAATAAGGAAATTGTGTCACAGAGCGAAATGGTCGATCGCATCAAGGCCGCGGTTGATGCCCGCCAGGATCCGGACTTGGTCATCATGGCCCGCACCGACGCCGTCGCCAACGAGGGCATGGAAGCCGCGCTGGAGCGGCTCGTGGCCTGTGTCGAGGCGGGAGCCGATATGGTCTTCCCGGAGGCATTGTCGTCACTGGACCAGTATCAGGCGGTCACGGATGTAATCGACGTGCCGGTACTGGCGAATATTACCGAATTCGGCAAGACTCCCCTGTTCAATCAGACCGAACTGGGAAATGCAGGTGTCGGGCTGGTGCTTTACCCGCTCAGCGCCTTTCGGGCCATGAGCCGGGCGGCCATGGAAGTCTACCAGCACATCAACATGTTCGGTGATCAGCGCCAGCTCCTGGACCGGATGCAGACCCGGGACGAACTCTACGACATACTGAACTACCATGAATATGAGCAGAAGCTGGACGATCTGTTCGGCGCAGACAAGTCACCCCCGAACGGGAGGTAATCGCTATGGCTGACCAGAAAGAGACACCGGCAAGCACAGGGCTTCGCGGCCAGAGCGCCGGTTCTACTGCCATTTGCACGGTGGGCGAGGAAGGTGCCGGCCTGACGTACCGTGGCTACCAGATCGCCGACCTGGCGAAACACGCTACCTTCGAAGAAGTGGCGTATTTGCTGGTATACGGGAAGCTACCCTCAACCAGTGAACTTGCAGACTATCAGACGGGGTTGATGGCTCGACGGCAGTTGCCCGCACCCCTCCGTGCGGTACTGGAGCAGATCCCCGCATCGGCCCATCCCATGGATGTGATGCGCACCGCCGCGTCCATGCTGGGCAATCTGGAAACCGAAAACGATGCCGCCACGGCCGATGCCGTAAACCGCCTCATTGCCTTGCTGCCCGCGATTATCGTTTACTGGTATCGCTACAGCCACGATGGCGTTCGCATTGAAACCGACCGGCCCGATGTGGAAACGGTGGGCGGTCATTTTCTGGCCATGCTGCATGATCGCACACCGGAGGAGCTGCACGCTCAGGTCATGAATGTCTCATTGATCCTGTATGCGGAGCATGAATTCAATGCCTCCACGTTCACGGCCCGGGTCTGTGCGTCGACACTGTCCGACCTTCACTCCTGCGTAACCGGGGCCATCGGTTCGCTGCGCGGACGCCTGCACGGCGGCGCCAACGAAGCTGCCATGGAAATGCTGCAACAATGGAGCAGCCCGGATGCGGCGGAACAGGGGCTGCTTGGTATGCTCGAACGCAAGGAAAAGATCATGGGCTTCGGTCATGCCATCTACCGGACCCATGATCCGCGCAATGCCATTATCAGGCACTGGGCGGAAAAGCTGGCCGATCATCAGGGCGACCGAACGCTCTTTGATATTTCTGAGCGGGTTGAGTCGGTCATGTGGCGGGAAAAACGGTTGTTCGCCAATGCGGATTTCTATCACGCTTCGGCCTACCATGACCTGGGCATACCGACCAAACTGTTCACGCCTCTGTTTGTCTGTTCACGCGTAACCGGCTGGGCGGCGCACATTCAGGAACAGCGGGAGAACAACCGCATCATCCGACCCTCCGCCGATTATGTGGGGCCAGACCCGAAGCGGTGGCTACCGATCGGGGAGCGCTGAGTCGCCCGCCCCGGATTGCCATTCCGGGGCCGACCTTTTCCGGGCTCAGCCCGGGTCAGGCCAACTGCAAGGAGACAGACTGCCACTATGAGCCAGACATTCGACCGCAATGAGCGACCGGATTACGATGCCGTTATACAGGCCATTACCGACTACGTGTCGGAGCAGCACACATTCAGCGACGAGGCACTGCGCACCGCTCGCTACTGCCTGATGGATACACTGGGGTGCGGCTTGCTTGCCCTGCAGTTCCCGGCCTGCACCAAACTGCTTGGCCCGGTGGTGCCCGGAACGCAGGTGCCATTCGGTGTGCGGGTTCCGGGCACCGACCTGAGCCTGGACCCGATAAAGGGTGCCTGGGATATCGGCGCGACCATTCGCTGGCTTGATTACAATGATACCTGGCTGGCTGCAGAGTGGGGCCACCCGTCGGACAATCTGGGGGCACTGCTGGCGGTGATGGACCACCTGTCACAGAAACGGGTAGCCAGTGGTGGGCCACCCTTTACTGTGGCTCAACTGCTGGAAGCCATGGTGAAAGCGCACGAAATCCAGGGGGTACTCGCTCTGGACAACAGCTTCAACCGGGTCGGTCTGGACCATGTCCTGCTGGTTCGCGTGGCATCGACCGCGGTAGCAACCTGGCTGATGGGTGGCACGCGAGAGCAGATACTGTCTGCCGTGTCACATGCGTGGGTGGATGGTTCGGCACTGCGTACCTATCGACATGCGCCCAATGCCGGGCCCCGAAAATCCTGGGCAGCCGGTGATGCCTGTGCCCGCGCTGTCCGCCTCGCCGATATCGCACTGCGCGGTGAACCCGGCGTTCCGGGGGCGCTTTCAGCGGCCAAATGGGGCTTTCAGGACGTGTCGTTCAGCACGACCAATGCAGATCATCAACTGAAACCACCCGAGCAGAGGCAAGTCAGATTGTCGCAGCCTCTGGGCAGTTACGTCATGGAGAACATCCTGTTCAAGGTGTCTTTTCCGGCTGAATTTCACGCCCAGACCGCCGCAGAGGCAGCGGTCACCCTGCACCAACAGGTTAAAGGTCGCGCTGACGAGATAGATCGCGTGGCGCTCCACACGCACGAAAGCGCCATACGCATCATTTCCAAGGTCGGAGCTCTGGACAACCCGGCCGACCGGGACCATTGCCTGCAGTACATGACCGCGGTGCCGCTGCTATTCGGGGCCCTGACCGCAGACCATTATGAGGATGACTTTCACCATGCTCACCCGGAGATTGACGCTCTACGGGAAAAAATGACGGTCAGAGAAGACCCCGTCTATTCACGGGATTACCTGGATCCCGATAAACGGTCGATCGCCAATGCGGTTCAGGTCTTCTTCCGGGATGGGACCCATACCGACAAGGTCGTCGTCGAGTACCCGCTGGGGCACCGTCGCCGCCGCGAGGAGGCTATCCCGCGGCTAATCGACAAATTCCATCGGAATGCCAGTTCGCAATTCGGCGCTGAGCGCGCAGCGGCCCTTGTCGCTCTGTTTGAAGACTCAGGCAGGCTCGGACAAATGCCTGTACACCAGTTCGTAGCGCACTTTGTAGCCGGCTGACGGACGCCGGCGAGCACCGCACTGCCCTCGCCGAACGCCTGCCCTACTGCGGTCAGTGTGAATGACCACAACTGCTTCCGGGCGTATGGCTGTGGCCGCAACCGCTCCCATGACTGTGGCTGCTACTGCCCGTAGTAACACCGCCATGGATCGTTTTCCGGCTCTGAATCGAGCCGAATTTCGGGGTCTCCCGGCTGTTGCTGTACATCTTCTGCGCCAGAGCCACATTGGAGGCACAGCCGCATGCGGTCGCAGCCGGGCTCGTATAGTCCACCCGCACGTGCTTCTTCAGGCCTTTTGAGTGCAGCGCCGGCGCACTGCTGATAATGCGCCGGATGGCTTCACCCGTTTCCGGGTGATGCTCGAGCGCCGGCTCCTCAATGCCGTGCGCGATATCAAACACTTCGCCAGTCTCTGTTGAGCGGTAACTATACGTTGGCATAATTCATCCTTGGTAATTCCGCTTAATATTCGTTGGCAACGAACAGTTCCTGTGCCGGGAACAGGGTAATCACCCGACACCCGTCCTTCGTCACCACCACCTCTTCCTCAATGCGCGCAGCGCCGCTACCGTCCACCGCCGGACAGTAAGTCTCGAGCGCGAACACCATACCCTCCTGCAGTTCAAAGGGGTTTTCGAACGACACAAGCCGGCTGATGATGGGGCGCTCATGCAACGCAAGGCCAAGGCCATGCCCGAACTGAAGGCCGAACGCTTCCATTTCGCTGTTGAACCCGAACTCCTGGGCAGCCGGCCAGACTGCGGCTATTTTGTCTGTGGTCATGCCCGGCTTCACAAGGTTGATGGCCGCATCGATCCACTCCCGGGCCTTCCGATACGCATCGACCTGAGCCGGTGTTTTGCTGCCCACATTGAGCGTCCGGTAGTAGCAGGTCCGATAGCCCATATACGACTGGATAACGTCAAAGAACGCCTGGTCGCCGGGCCGATACATGCGGTCGGTAAAATTGTGCGGGTGGGGGCTGCAACGCTCGCCGGACACGGCGTTGATCGCTTCAACGTCATCCGAGCCATTGTCGTACAGGAACTTGTTGGCCAGGGCCACCATCTCGTTCTCGCGTGTCCCGGGCTTGAGGTTGTCGGCAATGAGCTGATAGCAACCGTCGACCATGGAGGCAGACTGATTGAGCAGAATGATCTCATCCATGCTCTTTATCTGTCGGGCGCTCAGCATTACCTGTTGCACATCACGGACGTCCAGACCTTCACGCTGCAGGGCAAAGAGCATAGGCGGCTCGCAGATATCGACGCCAATCGGCATGTCCGCCACACCCTCAGACTTGAGAATGTCATGAATTTCTTTCGCGGCGTTCCTGAAGAGGCCCGCCTCTTCCGCCACCGCACCACGGAGCCCGAGCATACCGGCACGCCAATGGTCATTCTCGAACCAGGGGTTATAGATCCGGTGGTGCGCCGCAGCACTGCCGAAATCCCAGAGGTAAGGATCAGAGTTACCGGTAAAGAGCGCGTACCGGCACACTTTGTCGCGGGTCCATTCTCCGATCACGCTACTGGTCAGATAGCGAATATTGTTGTTATCAAAGCAGAGCATGGCGCCGAGGTCCGATTCGGCGAGCGCCTGGCGGGCACGTTCCACCCGATACTTGTGGAGGCGACGAAAGTCGACCCGCTCCTCAAAATCCACATTCATGCGCCCGGGAGCGCCGATGGGTCGATTCCAGTCCCAGCGTGGGTCCAGCGCGTTTTCATCAACTTTTATGGGCTCAACGTTGGTGCTATTAGTCATAACTTGTTCGTCCTTCCTGTTTCAATCCGGACCATGGCCTCACGCGTGGGCATGATCTTCGTTGTCCGTTCTGATACCCGAGATGGCCTTGATCAGCTTGTCCTCCGTGACCTCGGCCGCAGTGAAGGTCCGGATGAGTTCCCCTGAATACATCGCGACAATTCGGTCGGACACATGCAGGATTTCCGGCATTTCCGAGCTGATAACGATGACCGCGTAACCCGATGCCGCCAGCTCCCGGATCAGGTTGTGAATCTCGGCCTTGGACCCAACGTCGATACCGCGGGTTGGCTCATCGACAATTAGCACCCTGGGCCGCATTGACAGCCATTTCCCGATAACGATTTTCTGCTGGTTGCCACCCGAGAGGTTGCCCACAGACTGCTGCCAGCCCGGTGTTCGTATATCCAGTCGATCCCGGTATTGGTCAAAAATGGCGACTTCGGCCCCGTCAGACACAAACGGGCCAGCCGTCATGGCGTCAACCTGCGGCAGAGTCATGTTGTCCCGACAATTCATGCCAAGTACCAGCCCCTGCCCCTTGCGGTCTTCCGGTACCAGTGAGATGCCGTGACTTATGGCCGTCGCCGGCGAATCGATGCGCACTTCCTCACCCTGCAGAAGGATGCGGCCCCCACTGGGGTTGCGCAGACCAAACAAGGTTTCCGCAATTTCGGTGCGTCCGGCTCCGACCAGGCCGTAAAAACCGACGACCTCACCGGCCCTTACCTGAAAGCTGACGTTCTGGAACTCCGCCCCGCAGCTGAGATCCTGCACCTCGATGGCCACATCACCCAGGGCGTGGTCAGAGACATGCCGGGACAAATCGAGCTTACGCCCGATCATCATCTGTGTGATGCTGTCTTCCGAACTGTCGCTGGTCAGCACTGTGCCCTGGTACTGGCCGTCGCGCAGCACACTGACGCGATCGGTCATCCGGAATATTTCTTCCATGCGGTGGGAGATGTAGACAATGCCCACACCCTCTTTTTTCAGCCCCGCAATCAACTCGAATAGCACCTCTTTCTCGGCATCCGTCAGTGAAGCCGTGGGCTCGTCAAAAATGACGGCCTTCGCCTCTACCGTAAGTGCCCGCGCTATTTCGACCATTTGCTGATTGGCAATCGACAGACTGCCGACCGGCGTTTCGGCATCGAATTTCACATTGAGCTTGCGCAGAATTTCGTTGGTGTTCTCGTGTAACGCTTTCCAGTCGACACGGCCGAAAGGCAGCTTCGGGAGCTCTCCCAGGAACACGTTTTCCGCCACCGACAGCTCATCGGCCAGGCTGAGCTCCTGATGAATAAACACGATGCCGTTCTTTTTGGCCTCGATCGGATTCCTCATGACGACCGGCTTTTCGCCGACGAAGATCTGTCCTTCATCAGGCTGATAGATGCCACCCAACACTTTCATGAGTGTCGATTTGCCGGCACCGTTTTCACCCATCAGGGCGTGCACTTCACCGGGCAGCACTTCGAGAGACACATTATCGAGCGCCTTCACGCCGGGGAAACTCTTCGAGATTCCCTCCAGGCGGAGGGCTGGCGTTGGATTGCTCATACTTTCAGCTCCTGTGCACCCTTCACGTTAATCTGACGATCGATGTAGAGAACAAAGATCAGGATGAGGCCAATCACCAGGTTCACAGTCGACGTGTCCGCGCCCACGTACCCGAGCCCGTTGCGCAGCAACTGGATCGCCAGTACACCGCCCAACGTGCCGATAATGGAACCGGCACCACCGGCCAGCTTGGTACCACCCAGCACGACGGCGGTGATAACCCAGAGTTCATACAGCATCCCGTCATTGGGGTTCACCGACCCGGTACCTGAGGTGAAAACCACGGCAGAGAGCGCGGCCAGAAAGCCAATGAGCGTGAAATTGATCAGCATGTGCGGGCCGACCCGGATGCCGGCATTCTTTGCCGCCTCCCGGTTGTTGCCAATGGCATAGGCGTTGCGGCCATGCACCGTGTAGCGGGTGATCAGCCAGACAATCAGAACCGTACCCAGCAAAAACCAACTGGCGGTGTGCAGGCCGAGAAACTGTGCCTCGGCGAAGTCGATAAGCGTCCAGTTAAGGTGCGATGTCGGATTCTCACCGTTGAACATGAACACCAGGCCCCGGTATCCCAGCATGGCGCCGAGCGTGACGATGAATGCATCGACACCCGTTTTCCAGACGATCAATCCGTTCAATGCGCCCAGCAGGGCTCCAGCGAGCAACGCCAATGCCCAGGCAACGAAGATGACACCATCACCCCAGCCTGAGAACATCGGCCAGGTCATCACGTCGAGCATGATGATGCCGGCGATGGCGAACACCGCTCCCACGCTGAGATCAATGTTGCCGTTGACCATTACCACGGTCATTCCGACCGCAATAATGCCAATCGGCGCCGCCTGTTTGATCAGCAGCAGCAAGTTGCCCGGATCCATGAAGCTGCCGGCACTGGCGTTCATGAATTCGCCCAGCACCGTGAACAGGACCAGTTCAAAGACAATAAATATCCAGATCGCACTGCGACTCAGTATTCTTTTGGTTACATCTGACTTCATGAGTGACTCCTACACCGATGCCCAGAGCTTTCCGCGCTTGACCGAAATATCGAGCCAGACTGCCAGAATGATGATGATCCAGGTGATGACAAACTGAATGTAGAAAGGCAGCCCCATAAGCAGCAGGCCGTTCTGGATGAAGCCGAGTATCAGGACACCGATCACCGTTTTGAAAATGGTTCCGGAGCCACCGAGCAGTGAAGCACCGCCGAGTATGACCGCCGCCAGCACCTCGAGCTCCATGCCCTGGCCAACCGTGTTCTGACTGCCCATCGACCGACTGGCCTGGATCAGCCCGGCTGTAGCGACACAGAAGGCCGATATCAAGTAACAAGCAAAGACAGTCCGAACACGCGAGACGCCGGAGAAAACGGCAGCGGTTGAATTGCCCCCTACTGCGTAAACCTTTCTTCCGAACGGAGTTTTGCTGAGCAACAGTCCAAGAAAGACTGCCAGCAACAAGAATATGACAACCGGCATGGAGAGCCCGAATACCTGGCTCTGGCCAAACACATCGAACCACGTTGCACTCTTGTCCGCGATATCCATGTTCTTGCCACCGGAGTAGGCAAGCGTCAGTCCATGTATGGCCGAAAGCATACCCAGCGTGACTATCAACGAGTTCAGTCGCAGATACGCTACAAGGAAGCCGATAAAGGCGCCCAGCCCCAGCGTCATCAGATACATGGAGGGGATCGCCATCGCCGGGCCAAGTTTGTCGTGAAGGTCCAGCACCACAATAGTGGAAAAAGACATCATGGACCCGACCGACAGATCCAGATTGCCGCTGATTACCACGAAGGTTACGCCGAGCGCCATGACACCCAGAATTGCCGATGAGCGGACCACAGCGTCGAGATTGTCAAAAGAGAGGAACCGGGAGTTGGCCAATGCAAAAATCGCCATGAACAGCACAAATGCGACCAGAATGCCGTTCTTCCCCAGCAAATTCAGAACCTTTTTGCTGGCTGTATTTGCCATAGTGAAACCCTGATACGGTTGTAGTTGTCGTAATTACCCGTGCCCGTCAGCAGCCGTTTCGCGTCAGCGCAAGAATTTGCTCAGAGCCAGCGAGTCATCAGTTTTCGGCTTCTTGTCCGGGACTTCGAAGAAAAGAGCCGGGTGCACGAGGGCACCCGGCATGTCATCACGATCAGAAAACCGGACGGGTAAACTCGTCCATGTTGTCCTGAGTGATCTTCGGTGTGTCAAAGTAGTTCAGGAATGGCACCTCCTCGCCTTCCAGCACGTCAATCGCCGTTTGCAGAGCGGCTTCCGCGTCATCGACCGGAGACTGGTAGATTGAACCCCAGTAGTCACCCTCTGCCATGGCGTCATAACCGACGGCAAAGTTGGTCGCACCGACAAAGGTGATTTCGTCTTCACGACCAGCGGCGCGGGCAGCGTTCAGAGCACCAACACCCATGTTGTCGTCACCGGAATAGACACCGTCAATCTGATCGTACTGCGTCAGGAATGCTTCCATGACCTGCTGCGCACGCTCACGGTTCCAGTCACCGGGTTGTTCGTCGATCTGCGTCACGTTCGGGCAGACTTCCGGCAGCCGATCATTGAAGCCCTGGGCCCGCTCGATGGCCGTCGTGTAGCCTGGCTGACCGGTGATGTGAACGACCTGGGCGGAATCTGCAATACCCAGCTCCTTGAACCGATCACACATGATTTCCGCTGAGCGACTGCCCTGGGTGACATTGTCAGGACCAGAGAACGACGCAATGAAGTCAAAGCCGGCTTCAGCGATGTTCGAATTGGTCACAATCACCGGAATATCCGCCTGATGCGCACGGCGTACTGCCGGAATGACCGCCTCACCGTTGGTCGGCCAGATGATAATGGCATCGACATTCTGCTGGATCAGGTTGTCTACCTGTGAGATCTGCCGCGCCACGTCACCACCGGCGTCAAGCACAACGGTCCTGACGTTATCGTTATCTTCGGCTGCGGCAATGAAAGCCTGCTCATAGGTTGTCTGGTAGCTGTCCACGCCTACGTTGTTCTGCGTGATACCGATCCGGTACTGCGCACTGGCGAGTGCCGGTACCATCAGGATGGAAGACGCCACAGCTGTCATGGCAAGGGTATTTGTTTTCATAACTACTCTCCGCTATTGTTTTTTTGCTGTGAGTATCAGTGCCGGTTGAAGTCTACGGAGGATCCGTATACCCGCCCGGCCTCAAGTCAGCTCCTAAACCTTACCTCCGGTTGCGCCCCGAGAAACCCCACAATATATCCATTGTGAATACCGCACATCCATTTTGGATATCATAATGGTTACTTTGAGAAAGCGGTTTGAGTACATTCTAGCCTCAATATTCATTCGAGCCCGACTGCATAACCGCACAAAAAAGGCAGCGGGCCGTTTGCGGAGTGCCACAGATGTCAACCCTGCAGCGGAACGGGAGAATAGAGAACACGGAGCCTGCTGTACCCACAGCCGCGTTGCTGCGCTTTCTGGATTTCCTGGATGACCAGATGCTGGCTTTCGAGTCAGCGCACGACCTGTTCAGACCCAACGCCCACATCCGCATGTGTGTGGAACTGCTGCGGAGGCATTTCCAGGGAAAAGTGACCTCACCGACGCTGCTGGTCGATATCAGCGGCCTGCCCTACACCACCGCGACAAGGCGGCTGAATGAACTGATTGAGTCAGGGCTGATCCAGCGCCGTGTCCGGCACAAGAACGGTCGCAGCTTTACCGTACACCCCAGTGACCACCTGCTGACGCTCTGGGTTCAGCTCGCACACGATAACGAGCTGCTGATAAGTGAGCCGGCCGGCTCCATAGAGGAGAGCGGCGATCACATTGAGCGCTTCTACGGCAGCGCCTACTTCAGCGAACGGGTCTCAGCGCCGCTGAACGTGCTCAGTGCCCCGCTCTCGCTGACCGGCGGCCTGCGTATGCTGTCACACAGCGACCCCTCCTTTCTGATCATGAACAAGCTCAAGCGGCATTTCGAACTGATCATCGGCTGCCCGATTCACCAGCGGTCCTACTCACTCGACAAGCTGTATGACGAGGTCGTTGAGAACTCGACCCGTGACAAGAGCAGCCATGATCTCGTGGCGGTCAATTTTCCGTGGGTCGGTGAGTTCGCAGAGCGCGGCATGCTGCTCCCGCTGAACTCGCTCATCAACCTGGATGAACTCAACCCGGAGGACTTTCACCCACCGAGCTGGCGCGCTGCCCATTGGCATGGCCAGTGTTACGGCATTCCGGTCGAAACCACCTCCGAGGTGTTGATGTACCGCACCGATCTTTTCGCCGAAGCGGGCCTGAAGCCACCGGAGACAACCGACGAGTTACTGGAAGCGGTCAAGACCCTGCACCGGCCGGAAAAGCAGCAATACGGAATCGGCTGGAACGCCGCGAGAGGCACCGCACTGGCCCACACCTTCATGATGGCCATGGCAGACTTCGGGCAGCCGATCATTGACCTGCCACCTGATGGCGACGGCTTTTCAACTGACGCGCTCGGAACCACCAAGTGTCGTTCCATGATCGACTCAGACGCCGGCCTAAAGGCGGCGTATTTTCTGATGGAGCTGCTGAAGTACTCGCCACCGAACATCCTGACCATGTCCTGGTACGAACGCACCAAGAGCTATGCGCAGGGCCAGGTGGCGATGATCTACAACTTCACTCAGATGACGCCCTATTTCGAGTTTGACGACACGTCGCCTGCCCAGGGCAACACCGGGTTCGTTCCCCATCCCGCCGGACCGGGCAGAACGCCAGTAGCACCGCTGGGCGGATTCATGCTCGCGATTCCAAGCAACCTCGGTGAGCGACGGATCGAAGAGGCAGCCATTGCCCTCCAGGCGTTCACATCCGATCCGGCACAGAATCTCTACGTGAAAAATGGCAGTCACGGTTGCTCCCGGTATTCGGCGAGCGAAGACCCGGAAATACGGTCCACCTCCCCGGTATTCGACGCGCTGGATCAGCAGGCGCTGCAGAATCAGCTGCAGGCCTGGCCCCGGCCACCGACACCGGAATTCGGAGCCATTACCCAGTTTTGCGGCGTCGTACTACACGAAATGCTGCGAAAGGTCATCACGCCTGAAGAAGCGCTCGAACGCGCTCATGAAGGGGTGCAAAAACTTATCGACAATTGGCAATAACAACAACCTCAGGAGAGTGTTATGGATACAAAACGACTGGCAGGCAAGAACATTGTCATCACGGGTGCCGCTCAGGGTATGGGCGCTGCCAACGCGGTCAACTTCGCGGCGCAGGGTGCCAACGTGGTGCTGGGTGATCTCAATGTCGACGGCGCCAAAGCGGTGGCAGACGAAATCAATGCCAAAGGCAATGGCAAAGCCATCGCCGTGCCAATGAATGTCACCAGGCGGGAAGACCACACCGCGGCGGTACAGGCCTGCGTGGACGCCTTCGGCTCCATGAACGTGTATATGAACAACGCCGGTGTGAACAAGCCCAAGATGTTCCTCGACATTGATGATGAGAACTGGGACCTGATCATGAATGTCAACACCAAGGGCATGCTGTATGGCATGCAGGAAGCCACCAAGCAGATGATCAAGCAGGGGCCGATGGAAGACCACCCCTACAAGATCGTCAATGTCGGCAGCATTCTGTCTCGAGAAGCATTCCTTGATGTTATCCCCTACTCGTGTTCAAAGCACGCGACCCTGGCTCTGATCAAGGGGGGCGCCAAGGCACTCTGGGAGCACAAGATCACCGTAAATGGCTATGGCCCCGGTGTCGTCAAGACGGAACTCTGGGAGCAACTGGATAAGGATCTGGTTGAAATCGGCATGTTCGAGGAGGAAGGCCAGTCCATGGACCACCTCGCCAAGACCATGATCCTGATGAAAAAGTTGTCGACGCCGGACGACGTTACCGGCACAGCTTCCTTCCTGTGCTCCGATGACAGCGACTATATGACCGGCCAGCTGATCATGATCGACGGCGGCATTGTCATGCAGTAGCTCCGGCCAATGGGCGACGGCTCAATGTGTCGCCCATGCTGAAATTAATGCCGGGACTGCAGCCGATGCAGTTCCGGCTGCCACTACCGGGAAACCATGGGCTGCGCGCCGCGTGGACTGAAACGCGTCCGACCGCCAACCTGAGAGGTTTGCAATGAGCAAAGACCAGAAGAAGCTGAGTGCAGAGGATGCACTGCGAATGTTCCGTCAGATGCTGTGCATACGGACATTCGAAAACAACGCGAATCAACTGTACCTGTCGGCCAAAATGCCCGGCCTGACGCATATGTATTCGGGCGAGGAAGCGGTGGCCGTCGGCATCTGCGAGGCGCTGACGCCGTCCGACAAGATTACATCAACACACCGGGGTCATGGTCACTGCGTTGCCAAGGGAGCGGACTTCAAACGGATGTTCTGCGAGCTGCTCGGACGTGAAGAGGGCTACTGCCGCGGCAAGGGCGGGTCGATGCATATCGCCGACCAGTCCAACGGCAACCTTGGTGCAAATGCCATCGTCGGCGGCTCATTGGGCATCGCCACCGGGGCCGCCATGACGGCAAAACTGAAAAAGTCCGGCGATGTGGCGGTCTGTTTTTTCGGTGACGGTGCAACCGCGCAGGGCCTGCTCTATGAGGTTATGAACATGGCAGCGCTCTGGAGCCTGCCCGTTATATACGCCTGTGAGAACAACGGCTATTCCGAGTACACCAAAACAGAGGAAATTGCGGCAGGGTCGATTACTGCACGGGCAGAGGCTTTTGGGATTGAGGCTCACCAGGTCGATGGCCAGGACGTAATTGCTGTCAACGAGTTGGCACAAAGTCTGGTTGAGCGGGCACGCAACGGTGAAGGGCCGTTCTTCCTCGAGCTGATGACCTATCGGTACCACGGTCACCACGTCGGCGACATAAACCGCGAATACTACCGCGCCAAGTCGGAGGAAGAAGAGTGGCGCCAGAATCGTGACCCCATCATTCGGTTGCGCTCCTGGATCGTCGAAAACGGCCATGCGACCGAAGAGCAACTTGACGCCATCAATGACGAAGTGGTCAGGGAAGCGGAAGACGCGGTGGCCTATGCACTGGAGGCGCCCTATCCGGATGTCTCCGAGGTAGACATGCATGTGTTCACTGATATCAAGCATGTGCTGGCCTGAGGAGAATTAGAATGCGGGAAATTACATTATCCAAAGCGGTCAACGAAGCATTGGCCGAGGAAATGCGCCGGGACGAGAGCGTTATCATTCTGGGTGAAGACGTCGCCGAAGCCGGTACGCCGTTCAAGGTGCTTTCGGGACTGGTTGAAGAGTTCGGAACCGAGCGGGTCATCGATACGCCGATTTCCGAGCCCGGATTCATGGGCATCGGACTGGGTGCTGCCATGACCGGCATGCGTCCGGTCATCGACCTGATGTTCGGTGACTTCATCTACCTGATCATGGACCAACTCTGCAACCAGGCCGCCAAGTCCTATTACATGTCAGGCGGCAAACTGAATGCGCCTCTGGTGCTGCGCACCAACATGGGGGCTACCCGCCGATCAGCGGCTCAGCACTCACAGTCGCTGCATGCCATCGTGGCGCATATCCCGGGTCTGAAAGTGGCGATGCCCTCATCAGCGTATGAGGCCAAGGGTCTGATGAAGACGGCCATACGGGACGACAACCCGGTGGTCATCTTTGAAGACAAGCTGATGTATCAGGACGCGGCAGGCGTTCCGGAGGAGGAATACCTTATTCCTCTGGGCAAGGCCAACATCAAACGTCAGGGCAGTGACATAACCCTCGTCGGGACATCGTCCATGGTGCAGGTCTGCGAGAAAGCTGCTGAAATGCTGCAGGCCGAGGGCATCAGCGCCGAGGTGATCGACCCGCGCACGATCGTCCCACTCGACGACGCCACTCTGGTTGAGTCCGCGAAGAAAACCGGCCATGTCATCGTGGTTGACGAGGGTCACCAGAGCTTCGGTGTGGCCTCGGAAATCGCCAGTCGCATCAACGAAAAAGCGTTTTACTATCTGGACGCGCCGGCCACTCGAATGGGCGCTATGGATGTGCCCATACCGTTTTCACCGGCACTGGAAGACGCCACCGTACCTTCGCCCGAAGGTGTGTTGAAACAGGCCAGAAAGCTGCTCAGCGGGGAGTTGATCGATGCGGCGTGACATCATCATGCCGGCGTTGGGTATGGCCCAGGATACCGGCAAACTGATCGCCTGGACCCGATCCGAGGGCGAAGCTGTCAAAGAAGGTGACGTCCTGTTTGAAGTGGAAACGGACAAGGCCACGATGGACGTCGAGGCACCGGCGAGCGGATACCTCGTGGGCATCACCGCAAAAGACGGCGACGAGGTACCGGTCGGCCAGGTGATCGCGGCGATCAGCGATACGGCCGACGCGCCGGCCGAAGCACCCGAGGACACCTCTGTCAGCGAGCCGGCGACCTCCTCCGGTTCGGATGAACTGCCAGCAGGCAGCCCGGTGATCATGCCCGTATTGGGTATGGCTCAGGATTCCGGTGTACTGGTCCGCTGGCTGAAAGAACCCGGCGACGCGCTGAAAGCGGATGACATATTGTTTGAAGTGGAAACAGACAAGAGTGTCGTCGAAGTCGAGGCCAACAAGGCCGGCTATCTGGTTGCCCGCCTGGCGGCCGCCGGCGATGATGTTCCCACGGGGGAAACGATTGCCATTATCGGCGACGAAGCGATACAGGACACCGTTGACCGATCTTACCAACCATCGGACACACTGAAATCCGCTGAGCCTGAACCTGCAACGCCCGCTGTGCCCAACAACAGCGAGCCGGGCAAGGAAGCGGACCGCAGAGCCACACCGGAGCGTCCGGCACGAAACCGGAGCCAGACGCTGTCGGCGCACGGCAAGATCCTGGCCTCACCCAAGTTGAAACGGCTCGCCCATCAGGCCGGATACGACCTTGCGGCCCTGACCCGCACCGACTTGCCTCAGCCCTATCTTTCCCGGGATTTTGAAGCGCTGAAACAGGCCAGCACCTCGAGCCATGCGGGCACGGCGGGAGCAGGATCCGTCACAACGCGACTGACTGCCCAGGTTATCGCTGACCAGCTCGGCGCGTTTATTGACTGGGCATCCGAGGCTGCCGCAGCGACCGAAGACAGCGTCATTGCAGCCTTTGCCGGAGTCAGTCTGGCGCCGGGTTCCATAGTTCGCGTCGAACGATACGGTAACGGAGATAACTATGAGACCAACGTTCAGTTGTCCCAGACGAGCCGATCCGACAACGAAGCGGATCTGATCGTACACGACCTTCGCGGGACCTATATCACCTCCGTGGAACTTCCTGATACACCACAGCCCGTTATTGCCATGATGGGTTCCGACGAGGCGCTCACACTTACGCTGAGCTGTTCTGTTGACCGACTGTCGGCAACGGAAGCGGCCGATCTGCTTAACAATTTCGCGGGACGAATGGCCGACCCCATTCGCCACCTCTTTTGAGTATAGGTATTGACATGACATTGCACGAAGAAGTCCTTGCCAACGCGCCCACCGACCTCTACATCAACGGGCAGTTCACACCGGCTACAGGCGGTGACCGGTTTGATGTCATCAATCCGGCCACGGAGGAACCTATCGCCAGTGTTGCTTCGGCCAATATCCGGGACGCCGATGCCGCCCTTGATGCTGCACAGACGGCAATGGCCGAATGGGCCTCCAGAACGCCGCGGGAGCGCGCGGAAGTACTGCGCCGTGTCTGGGAACTCCTGGATGCCCGAATGGAGGAATTCGCCGCGCTCATCACTCTGGAGAACGGCAAAGGGCGCACCGACGCCATGGGAGAAATCAAATACGCAGCGGAGTTCTTCCGCTGGTTCGCAGAGGAAGCCGTGCGGGCGGACGGCATGGTCAGCCACGCACCTGCTTCCGGCGCACGCACGCTGGTGCATTACAAGCCGGCCGGACTGGCCGTTCTGGTGACACCATGGAATTACCCCGCTGCCATGGGCACCCGCAAGATCGCCCCCGCGCTTGCGGCCGGTTGCGGCATGATCATAAAGCCCGCAGCGGAAACCCCACTGACCATGCTGGCACTGATGCCCGTCCTGGAAGAAGCGGGTGTGCCGGCAGGGCTGGTGAATGTGTTGACCACTACCCAGCCCGGCGACGTGGTGGATCATATGCTGCATGACCCCCGAGTCCGCGTGATCTCGTTTACCGGCTCCACCGCCGTCGGCCGAAAACTTCTGAAATCCGCCGCCGACCAGGTTCTTACGCCGGCGATGGAACTCGGTGGCAACGCACCCGTTCTCATCTTTGAAGATACCGACATGGACACCGCCATCGAGGGTGTGATGCTGGCCAAAATGCGCAACCTCGGTGAGGCCTGCACCGCCGCGAACCGGGTATACGTGCATTCTGCCGTCGCCGGGGAGTTCACAAGGCGGCTTACCGAGCGCATGTCCGCGCTGAAAATAGGCAACGGCACCGACCCGACGGTAGACGTGGGAGCCCTGGTCAACACGCAGACGCTCGAGAAAGTGGAAGGCTTCGTAAACGATGCAGTCGCCAAAGGCGCACGCATTGAATGCGGTGGCAAGCGCCTTGACGGTAAGGGTTACTTCTACCCTCCGACGGTACTGTCCAATGTCTCGGAAGACGCCGCCTGCGTGCATGACGAAATTTTCGGGCCGGTGGTCGCCATTCAGACCTTTGACGACCAGACCGACGTAATTCGTCGTGCCAACGACACCGAATATGGGCTGGTGGCTTATGTATTCACCGAGAACATGAAACGTGGCCTCCAGGTCTGTGAGCAGCTGGACTATGGCATGGTGGG
Source organism: Natronospirillum sp. (assembly GCA_965602035.1). GTDB lineage: Bacteria > Pseudomonadota > Gammaproteobacteria > Pseudomonadales > Natronospirillaceae > Natronospirillum. Next base: position 1,748,404 of record OZ271919.1, read on the forward strand.
CCTGAATCGCGGCCTGGTCAGTGACCCGGCAGCGCCGTTCGGCGGTAGCAAGCAGTCGGGCCTCGGCCGTGAAGGCGGGCACGAAGGAATGTTCGAGTTCATGGAAACTCAATACATTTCTGCCACCTGGTAACAGAGGGCTTCCTTATGCAGAACATTGTCGCATCACCGAGCGTTCGTGCCCACGCGGGCCGACTGTCGATCGACCTGCAGGCACTCGCCAAGCGCCTGGGGCGGAACCAACTGACCATGGACGATCTTTACCAGGATGCAAAACCGGAGCAACCGATGAGCCGTCATGACCAATACTGGGACGTGGACCACAGCCAGTACGGCCCGGTCGAAGCGCGCGATACCAGCAAGTTTGACCGGGTAGCCGCCAAAAACCTGAGTGCTGCCAACGCCATGATTCCACAGGTCACGCATCACGATGAACTGGATGCCAGTGAAATCGAACGCGTGCGAGCGCAATACCGCAACGAAGCGCGGCAGCGTCAGGTGAAACTGACATCGTTGCCGTTTTTTGTGAAAGCTCTTGCCGGCAGTCTCCGACAGTTCCCCCGGTTCAACGCCTCTCTGAGCCCCGACGGTGAGACCCTTTACCTGAAGGACTACATACACATCGGCATAGCAGTGGATACCGACCACGGGCTGATGGTTCCTGTGATTCGCGATGCCGATACCAAAGGCATCTGGGAGCTCAGCGAAGAGATTGTTGACCTTGCAACACGTGCCAAAGCGAGAAAGCTGGGCCCGGATGAAATGGGTGGTGGTTCCATGACCATCACCAACCTGGGGGGTATCGGCGGAACAAGCTTCAGCCCCATCGTTAATCCGCCTGAAGTCGCCATTCTCGGTATCACCCGCATGCAGCAGAAGCCGGTCTGGAAGGCCGACGGTTTTGTGCCGACTCCGATGGTCCCGCTTGACCTCAGCTATGACCACCGGGTGATCAATGGTGCCGATGCAGCGCGTTTTGTGAGTGGTTTTATAAACCGTCTCACGGATCTGCGGCAGTTGATGGTATAGCGACGGCCGCGCTCACATGCCGGATGCAGGGGCGAATCGGGTCGCCCCTGCATCCGCACATTCATATCGGACAAATCCACACAAAGGAATGTGACTTCCCGAATCAACAAGAAGAACGACAAGCCGACAAATAACAACAAAGCCTGAACGCGGCCAAGCGCCACAAGGTGATTACCATGGTCCAGATAAATACCAAGAAACAGGGTACTGCCAGTCAACCTTTCCTGAGTCGCCTGTCCGGATGGCGGAATGCTTTCCGGCTGAACGTGACCAACAGCCTGGCCTATGGGTTCGGCCTGCTCGGGCTTGGGGTAATCGCAATTGCCTTTACCAGCCTGGCCGCACTCAATCAGATCAGCACGGGCCTCAACGCCGTGGTGGATGATGCCATGCCGACCCGGGATCAACTCGCCAATGCCCGCATTGCACTACTCCAGATCAGTACGGCTGCAGCCGCGCATTACAATAGCCGGGAACCGGAACAACTGAGCTCCGTTGAATCTGATATGACGGGGCAGGTCGAACGCTTTCGTGGGCTCATGCAGCAACTGAATGCCGACGACTCCCTGATGAGCCAGGACGCCGAGTTGTCTGAACGGCTCGATGCGGTTTTCGCGCAGGCCGAGGAACAGATTGATCTCATCAACCGGAATATGGACATGCACAGTCGCTCGCTGGCGAGCGAACAACGGATTCAACAGATCCGGGAGGAGTTACTGGCGCTGCGGGATGAATATCGGCCCATCTTCGAGGACCATATCCAGAATATAGACGTGCCTGCCGCCCAGTCACTGGCGTGGCAGATTCAGGGGATTCTCGACGGTGCGACGCTGATGGCGATCAACGTGTCGCTGGCCGACACACTGGAGGTCATTGAGCGCCTGCAGGGGGAACTGCGAGACACGCTCGACAGTGTGGCATTCATGTCTTTCGACATCATGGACCAGCAGAGCGCCAGCCCGGCATTCGACCAGTACTACACCGATATCGAACCGTATTTTGACGAACTCAACCAGATTGTGACCGCCAATGACGGATTGATTCGTCGTCAGACCAACCTGTTCACCGACATCCGCAGCGTTCTGCCCGGTCGCATTGAAGCCGTGCAGAACGCCCTCGCCGAGCAGGCAACCGCGTTCCGCCAGTTGTCATCCGAAGCCAGTGTGCTGGCCGATGGTATCTCGCAGCAGGCGGTAGGCAGCGTCAGCGTTTCGCGCACCATCATCATCGCAGCCGCCGCGGCTATTGTCCTGTTGTGCGTTATCGTCGCAGTAGCAGTGACCCGCAGTATCCGCAAGCCGATTCGGCGCTTGAGTGAGTACATGAAGCGGGTTGGCGAAGGGGACTTCACCGCATCAGTCGGCAAATACAGGAACGACGAAATCGGTGAAATATTCTCCTCCACCCTGACCCTGGTGGACGATTTCCGCGCCATGGTACAGCGTATTGCGGAACTGAGCGTGGACATCAACAAGATCTCCGAGAGTGCCGCAGAAGATACGGCATCTGCGCGGGCGGGCATGAAGGACCAGAGTCAGGAGCTTGACTCTATCGCGACCGCTCTCACGGAGATGTCTGCCAGCATCCGTGAGGTCGCCGGCAACACGCGCGATGCCGCGGAAGAAATGCATGACAGCGAAGAGCGTGCCCACGATATTGAACACGCCGTCAAGTCCTGTGTGTCATCGACACGTGATCTCAATACCGTAATGGACGAGACGACCGAGGTAATCTCCCAGCTGGACAACCAGGTTGCCAGCATCGAGCAGATTCTCGAGGTCATCCAGAACATTGCTGAGCAAACCAACCTGCTCGCCCTGAACGCCGCCATAGAGGCAGCCCGGGCCGGCGAACAGGGGCGTGGTTTTGCGGTGGTTGCCGATGAGGTTCGAACGCTCGCGGGCCGGACCCAGCAGAGTACGCTGGAAATTCAGGAGAAAATCGACCGGGTAACCAAAGGCTCGAGACAGGCGGTCAGTTCAATCGACTCCAGCCGGAGTAATGTGAACGAGGTATCCGAGAACGTCCACCGGATCGATGAGCAGTTCGAGTCTTACCTGCAATTTGTCTCGAAAGTCAGTCAATTGAACCAGCAGGTATCTGCAGCAACCGAGCAGCAGCAGGCCACCAGTGAGGAAATGAGTCAACGCACCAACTCCATCAACGAAAAGGGAGCGGATATTGCCTCACGGTTCGAAGCCACGACCGAGCGAGCGAATGAGCTGAACAGTATTGCCCGGGAACTGAACGAATCCATCGAAAAGATCCGGTTATAGTCGGGTTGGGGTCAAGTCTTCATTCCGACGGTCTCACACGCAACTACTCAGTCTTCCGTTTCCTTTCAGACTGTCGGAATGAAGACTTGACCCCATTGTATTGCCTCCGCGGCGACACGCAGGCATGCTTGCCGGGCTCGGGCAAACTGCAGGATTAACAGGACAGATCTATTATGAAACTCGAATCACTTGCGCTGCATCATGGCTATGAATCGGAAGCCACGACCAAGGCAGCCGCTGTTCCGATCTACCAGACAACGTCATACACCTTCGATAACACCCAGCATGGTGCGGACCTGTTCGACCTCAAGGTCGAGGGGAATATCTACACGCGCATCATGAACCCAACCAATGCGGTTCTGGAACAGCGGATTGCTGCGATGGAGGGCGGCATCGCCTCTTTGTCGGTTGCATCCGGTATGGCAGCCATCACCTACGCGATCCAGTGCATCGCGCATGCCGGTGACAACATTGTCAGTACCACGCAACTGTACGGCGGCACCTATAACCTGTTCGCGCACAGCCTGCCGAACCAGGGTATTGATGTGCGGATGGTGGACCACGCGGATTTCGACGAATTCGAGCGCCAGATCGACGAGCGCACACGCGCCATTTTCTGCGAATCCATCGGCAACCCCGCCGGCAACGTAGTGGCCCTGGACAAACTGGCCGAAATTGCCGAAAAACACGGTGTCCCGCTGATTGTCGATAACACCGTCGCGACGCCCTATCTGTGCCGCCCGATCGATCATGGCGCCCACATCGCTGTGCAATCTCTGACCAAGTATATTGGTGGCCACGGCATCGCCGTGGGTGGTGCAATCATTGATTCCGGCAAATTCGACTGGGTTAAAAACGCGAAACGTTTCCCGATGCTGAATGAACCCGACCCGTCCTACCATGGTGTCGTGTACACGGAAGCGCTTGGCGAGGCCGCCTATATTGGCCGGTGCCGGGTCGTGCCATTGCGCAACACCGGCGCGGCGCTGTCACCACAGAACGCCTTCTATATCATGCAGGGCCTGGAAACTCTGGGACTGCGCATGGAGCGCCACTGCAGCAATACGCTGCAAGTCGCCGAGTACCTGAAGGGCCACGAGAAGGTAGAGTGGGTCAACTACGCTGCGCTGCCGGACAACCGCTACTACGACAACTGCCAGCGGCTCTGCGGTGGCCAGGCGTCCGGCATTCTGAGCTTTGGCATCAAGGGTGGCGCTGAGGCTGGCGCCCGGTTCATCGACGCGCTACAGATGATCCTGCGTCTGGTCAACATCGGTGATGCCAAGTCACTGGCCTGTCACCCGGCTACGACAACGCACCGGCAGTTGAACGATGAGGAACTGGCCAAGGCCGGTGTCAGTCGTGATCTGGTCAGGTTGTCTGTCGGTATTGAGCACATCGATGACATTCTGGCGGATATCGAACAGGCCCTGCAGAGCGCCTGAATAATACCAGCAGAGGCATGAAAATCGCGGCCTCCGGCCGCTCCTACATTACCGTGGCCAGTAGGAGCTGCCGAACGGCTGCGATGGCGGTTCAACGGTCCAGGGCGCCTTTCCCGGCCAGGATCTTCGGCCGGAATTTCTCGATGCGCGCAATTCGCGTTTCTGATTTTTTAGCCCCATTCAGGTTGATGATATAGCTCTTCTGACGGCCCGGAGTGAGCTGGTGGAACGCCTCCGCCAGTTCCGGGTCTGCATCCAGTGCTTCAGCCAGTTCATCGGGCCAGGGCAGTTCCGTCCAGTTTTTTTCCGGTTTGACTCCGGCCTCGGCATACCCTATGGCCTCCTTCAGGTAGGCCCGAATCACGGCTTCTTTTGCCTGCACCTGATCGTTGCACGTGAATCGGAGTGCATCGGCATGCTGACTGTTGGGACCCTGGTGCTCCAGCACACCTTCCGGGTCTTTCATCAGTGCGGCATTGAAGAAACTGAGCCGGAAATCGCCCCGAAATGCTCCTATGATGGCGATATTCCTGCCATTGCGCACATAACAGGGATGCCCCCATTTTGCGGTCTCGTCTGCCCCGGATTCCCGACAGATCCTGCGGAGTTCGGCCAGACCGGTCTGCCAGAGGCGCGTCGAGCAGTCGGGCGTGTCATAGCGGTCACACCGTCCGCAGCCCTTTGTGAAGTAATCCTCAACGTTGGTAATCATCATGGTGGCACTCTCCCCGGGCGTCCCCGGAATCAGGCAGCATCTGCAATGAAGGCCAATGTGCGGGACCAGGCCAGCCGGGCGCTCTCCGGTTCGTAGGAACCGCGCTGGTCGCAGTTGAAACCATGGCCGGCCGGGTAAGTATGAATCGGCACGTCAGGCTGTTTCTGGCGCACAATTTCAACTCGATTCATCGGTATACCCTGATCCTGCTCGCCGAAGTGCAGCAGTGTTGGTGCTTGCGGCGTTTCGTCTGCAAAATCGGGGATGCGACCGCCGTAGTAACCCACACTGGCCGCAACCCGATCATCGCGTGCCGCCATCAGATAGGCGACCGTTCCACCCATACAGAAACCGACCACACTGACCGGCCCTTGCCCGGCGAACGCACTGACTACCGCACTGACGTCGCGACAGGCCGCATCAAAGTCAAACGTTTTCAGAAACTCCCGGCTCGCCGCGACCTCTTCCGGCGAATAACCCGCCTCATACCCCCTGGCGTATCGGTCGAACAGAGCAGGGGCAACAGCGGTGTAACCTTCCTGTGCAAAGCGGTCGCAGACATCGCGAATGTGGCTGTTCACCCCGAAGATTTCCTGAATCACAACAATCACACCCTCGGCCAGGCCACTCTCGGGGGAACTGACATACAGTTCGAACGTGTGTCCGTCGTCCGCGGTAACAGTCTGCCATTGGCTCATATTCATTGCTCCTGATCGGAAATTGCGCGAGAAGTCTGCCGTAATCTTAGCACGCACTGACAGTATGCATACGGGTATTGCCGGAGACCGCTGTTGGCTATGCCGCTCCGGGATCGCGGTACGAGGTGACGCGATTGCGGCCCGCCTTTTTGGCTTCGTATAAGGCTTCATCGGCCCTGGCGTAGAGCGGGCTGAGCTCAAAGACTGTCTCATCGCCCGCTGTTGCTGTTGCAACACCGATACTAGCGCTCAGACGAATGGTCGCCCTGTCATCGAGCGGATATGGAGACTCCGACAGGCTGACCCGAATCCGTTCGCACAACTTCAATGCGCCCTCCGCGTCCGTATCCGGCATGAGAACAGCAAATTCCTCGCCCCCCACGCGAGCGACGGTATCTGTATCCCGAACGGACTTGTGCAATCGGGCACTGGCCTGTTGCAGCACCCAGTCTCCGGTGGGGTGGCCGTGCTGGTCATTGATCTGCTTGAAGTGGTCCAGGTCCATCACTGCCAGGCTGACAGGCATGCCCGTGCGGGCGCCGAGGTGCAGCAGTCTGTCAGCGGTTCTGTTGAAGGATCGCCGGTTCGGCAGATCCGTGAGCATATCCGTCACTGTCAGGTGTTCGAGCTGCCGCCGCTGGCGCAGGAGTCGCAATGTCACTATCACGAGGCTGCCACCGAAAAGAAGCAACAGTAACAGCATCAGCGCAATCACCTGTGTCATATGCTGCATCAGACGCTTCTGGTCGGCGGCCGCCGTGTGCACCGCTTCATGAAGCTGGCTGTAGAGCAGTGATACTCTCCCTTCGAACAGTAGCGCGCTACTGCGGGTCTGCAGAAATTGATCCGGTGATGAATCCACGGTCAGGCCGGTCAAGTCTGCACGAAGGTCATTCAATACCTCGTCCGTGGCAATAAACCCCTGCGCCAGTGGCCCGGGCAGCGGTCGTTCCATGTTGCGTTCGAAGCCATTCAGAATCGCCCGGCGTCGGCTCTCAAACGTATCCAGTTGCGCCAGCAACCGATCCCGGAAATAAAATGGGGTTTCTGAATCGACCAACCCATCAGCGGTTTGACGCAACCACACCATACCCTGCTGTGCCCGCACGATGTCTCCGGTGAAAGCCGCGTAGTCTGAGCCGACGTAGGCCGATGCCCGTTCATTGAACCAGACAACAATCGCCACCGACAGCACCGTGAGAATGCTCAGCGGCAGAAAAATCAGCAAGCGCGCACGCCTCGTTGCCATCAGGGCATTGCCTGCAGTGTTGTTACCGACCAGATCCACTGAGTCATGGGTGCTGTACCGGCCAGTACCGCCTCGGCACGTTCCGGAATAACCAGCATCAGGGGGCCCATCTGTGCAACCGGTATCGGCTCGCCATCTAGGCGCGTTGCGAGCAGGTAGTCCCAACTTTCGCGCTCCTGCTCGTTCAGAAACGTCGAGTACCCGTCCAGTGCGAGCAACCGGATCTGCCCGGCATCGGCGACCTCCAGCTCCGACAACAGGTCCTCGAGGAGGACACCGATAAATCGGCCCTCAATGCCTTCAAAATGCTCGAATTCGGATTCGTAAAGACCCACCTGCTCAATGTCCTGCAAAGACAGTTCCCGCGTAGTCCCATTGGCTGCGACAAGCGTCAGAACCGGTTGGTCCGAAGTTGAAATTGCGGCATCACTTGGCCGGAGCTCTGCTGCCATGCCCGCAGTGCCAGCCAGACTGAGTAAAAACAGGATTATCCGTGAGAATCGCATAGCTATCCCTGAGTTGCGTTGACTGTGCCACGCACATGGTTTTAAGGGTGTTCAATTTATCAGAACGGAACGCCCCCTGTCCGTGACACATACCATAGTTTTTCATGACATTGCGGTTCCAGTTGCACTCCGGCCTGTCTGACAGTATGGTAAAAAGGAACATTGTTCCGGGGGAGCTTGCCCATCAGCAGGCTGAGATGCGGAGTACGGGATTCCGCGACCCCACGAACCTGAACCGGGTAATGCCGGCGGAGGAAGGAACGGATGAGCCTGCCTATCTCTGGCGTGCCCGGCTGCGGGCCTGTGACTCCAGACCTTCCACTGTCGACTGCCCTTCCCCGAAAAGGAGATGCCAGTCATGTTCAGTGGATGCCAATTCTCGCTCTACCCCATGAGCGACAACTTTGTCGACATCATACTGCCTGCCGTTGATGCCATGGGTCAGCCCGACGACCTGCGTATTGAAACGGATGACCTTTCCACCCTGGTGGTCGGGCCGCCATCGCGTGTTTTCGATGTGGTAACGGCCGCGTTTACCGCTGCCAGTCAAAGTGGCGCACACGTCGTTTTGAACGCGCTGTTTTCCCGAGGCTGCCCGGGTGAGCCCGATGACCCGATCTGCACGCCTGAAGGCCCCTCCGCATCGGTGGCCCTGCGGACGCCGGCTGCACCGACCGGTATCGACATCGATGCCCAGTTTTCACTCTATCCGCTCGGTAATACCGACTACATGAGTACGATCGCCGGGGTTATAGACGGCACGCGCGAAGACGGCGTTCTGGACCGCAGCAAGAACTTCTGCACGCGGCTGAACGGTGACCTGTCAGACGTCATGGCGGGGCTGGAAAACGCGTTTCACCGGGCGGCACGCCACACAGGCCATGTCGTCATTCATGTCACTGCCTCATCGGGCAGCCCCACCAATAAAAACTGAACCTCAGGAGACTATCTATGTCACAGCAGCAATCCGCTACCGGAACCAACCCACTCTCCGGCCCACTGCCGCCCGCCTTACGCCCGGGCTGGACGATCCGCGAGACGGTAACCGTTGCGATCATCGGCGTCGTGTTCGCGTTTCTGTATCTGGGCTGGGTACAGGTCTGGCTGATTACCCAATCCATCTTCGGGCCACTCACTATGGATGTTCTGATGGGCTTCTGGTTCAGCGCGTCCATGTTCGCTGCGTGGATAATCCGCAAGCCGGGGGTGGCCCTGACCACCGCCATGATCACTGCCGTTGTGCAGATTATTGCCGGTAACCCATCCGGCGCGATACTGCTGCTAACGGCATTTGTACAGGGGGCCGGCAGCGAAGTGCCCTTCGCACTGACACGCTGGAAGCGCTACTCACTGCAAGTGCTTATGGCCGCCGGTGCCTGCGCTGCGGTGTTCAGTTTCATCTATACCTGGTTCCGGTTCAGCTATGGTGAACTGGATACGGGACTGGTCATGGCCATGGCATCCATTCGAGTTGTGAGTGGGGCTGTGCTCGGTGGCGTACTCGCCTGGTTACTGGCACGGGCCATTCACAAAACCGGGGTTACCAGTGGCCTGGCCGTGGATTATCAGGAACGCCAGCGTGCCTGAAGCCTCCGGCTCCGGGTCTATACAGGCTGATGGCTGGACCGTTCAGTACCCGGACACCGAAACTCCCTCGCTGGCTGATCTGAGTATTCAGATCAATGCCGGTGAGCGGGTGCTGGTACTCGGGCCCAGCGGCTCCGGCAAGAGCACGCTGGTCTCGAGCCTCGTTGGGCTGGTTCCTCACAGCACCTTCGCCCGGGTCAGCGGCGATCTGCAACTAGGCTCCGACAGTGTCCGGGTCAGCGGCCCCGGTGAGCTGGCACATCGCGTCGGGCTGGTTTTTCAGGACCCGGATTCTCAACTGACCATGCTGACCGTGGAGGAAGAGATCGCATTCGGCCTGGAGAATCTGGGAGTCCCGCCCGAACAGATGCAGGCCCGCATTGACCGGGCCCTTAAGGATACCGGCCTGCATGGATGGCAGAAACGCAGTGTTGACGAGCTGTCCGGAGGCATGAAGCAACGACTGGTGATTGCCGCTTTACTTGCCATGTCGCCGGACATCCTGGTGCTGGATGAGCCTACATCCCAGCTCGATCCCGCAGGATCCCGGCAGATAACGCAGCTCCTGGCTGAGCTTGCCGAGCAGCGTCCCGACCAGACACTCATACTGATCGAGCACCGCCTTGACGACCTGCTGCCGATCATCGAGCGGGTAGTGGCGTTCAATCAGTCCGGCCAGCTCATACTCGATGCGGATCTGAACACAGCGTTCGGCGATCATGCCGAGTTGCTGGCTCAGCACAATGTCTGGTTGCCGACCTACGCCGAAGCGGAACTGGCCCGGAAACAGGACCGCCTGGGCACATGGAGTGCACCCGGCACGGACCGCCCGGCACGGGTCCAGGCACCGGCACTTTGCCTGCGGGGCGTTCAGTATGGCTATGCAACGAATCAGCCCGTTATTCACAACAGCGACCTTACCCTGCATGCCGGCGAGATAATGGCCCTGGTCGGCGGCAACGGGTGCGGAAAGTCGACGCTGGCGCAGCTCTGCGCCGGGTTGCGAGTGCCAGCGTCGGGCTCGGCGGAGCTCTACGGGCAGTCCGTCAGCTCACTACCGGCACGGGATATTGCCGGGAGACTGGGGTATGTCTTCCAGAACCCGGAGCACCAGTTCGTTACCGACCGCGTTATTGACGAAGTCCGGTACAACCGCTCGGCTGACGCCGATCCGGATAGCGGCGAATGGGCAACGTTGAGGGCGTTGCGCCTGGATCATCTGGCTCACCGAAACCCATTCACACTGAGCCATGGCCAGAAACGCCGGCTGTCTGCGGCTACCGTGCTGGTGTCCCGGCGGGAACTGTTGATTCTGGACGAGCCGACGTTCGGTCAGGACCCATCCGCCCTGGCCGAATTGCGCGCGCTGTTGGCGGCGCTCGCAGATGCCGGCACTGCGATACTGTTGATTACCCACGACATGAATCTGGTCTGGCGTTCGGCGCACCGTGTTGTGGCGCTGCAGTCTGGCCGATTGTCCGGCGCTGAATCGCCGATCGATTTTTTTGCGGATACCGGGCGCCTTTCCCGGCTCGGCCTGTCTGAGCCCAGCCTGGCAGGCTGGTTTTACCGGTCGAACACACCTGAACGGGTGGGCACATGACCCGCAGTGTCTTCACCCATTTTGTGACACCGAGCCCGCTGTCACAGCTTAACCCGTCCATGAAGCTGATCGTTGCGTTTGGCGTCATGCTGCTTGCCTCGGTTGTCTTCGACTTTGTCACTCTGGGCAGTCTGCTGGGGCTCGGACTGGGCCTTATTCTGCTGGCCGGGCGACTGCCATTAAGGCTTGTGGTTCGCGGCCTGGTACCGTTCATGCTGTTCGGTCTCGGCTTTTTCTGGATGAATGCCGCGCTGCCGAGAACCACCGGCACCGAACTGGCAGCAATCGGCCCGCTGAGTATTTCGTACGAGGGTGTGTTGAACGGACTCAGCTTCTTTCTGCGGGCGCTGGTGTTCGGCGTATGGTCGCTGCTGTTTGTCGCCACCACCCAACCGACCGACTTTGTGCTCAGCCTGGTGCATCAACTACGGGTGCCACCCCGGTTCGCCTACAGTGCACTTGCTGCCTATCGGTATCTGCCATCACTGCAACAGGAACTGGAGCAGATCCGTGCGGCCCACCGTCTGCGAGGCGTCGGCGAAGCCGGCGGGCTCCGGGGGCGCCTACAACGTGCCCGCCGTTACACTATCCCTTTGCTGACTGGCGCCCTTCGCCGTGCGACCCGGGTCGCCGCCGCCATGGAAGCACGTGGATTCACCGGCCATAACCGCACCTGGTACCGGCAACCGACCGTACAGTGGCAGGACTGGGTATTCGTGCTTCTGGTGGCGGGCGCAGTGGCAGCCCTCATCGGGTTCGGACTGGCCAGCGGCTCCCTGCAAATGTGGCGGGGCCATCTCTGGCAGTGAGTAGAACAATCCATTTACTATGCCGCTGAAAACCCCTGAGGCTTGTCAAGTGCATATAGTTCGTTAGTCTGAAGGGGACACTTTACAGTCCGGGGGTGAAACCACCATGGACCAGACACAGGCACCACTTCGCGATCGGTCGCCGGAAATCCCTGTAATCGACGCCAACAGGAAACGATTAATCGAACAGCACGGTCTGGAAATCAATCCGTTTGACCCGATCGGCGTGGAGATACGTGGGCACGACGTACGGCACCCCCTGCCCGAGCCGGTGATTGAAGCACTGACGGTGGAAATGGCAAACCGCGGCCTCGTTGTGTTCAGGCACCAGCCCGGCCTGACCGCTGAAGAACTCGTTGCGGCCAGTAAATGGTGGGGAGCCCGTGAGATCCATTCGACGCATGGCGTGCATCCGGCCACCCCCGGCATGAATCGCGACATTTTCCGGCTGTCCAATGACGACCAGCACGGCATCCGGGGCGTGGGTCCGCAGTGGCACAATGATGGCAGCTTCGAAGCGGCTACGTTTTCGCACAGTGCCTATTATATGGCGCGGGCTCCAGAGCGCGGGGGCGGTACGCATTTTGCCCATCAGGGGGCGGCGTTCGATCGGTTGCCCCCGGATAAGCAGGCATTCTGGCAGCGGCTCGTGTCGGTTAACTCAGCCTCCGGCGTGGCGCACCCTGTGGTGCACACCCACCCGATTTCGGGACGCAAATGCGTCTGGTTGCATCTTGGCATGACGGGTGCGGTCATCGAGCGCCTGCCGGACGCAGGCGCGTCTATTGAAGAACTGAAGAACGAGCCAGCCAGCGTGGATCAGTTGCGGCTGCTGAATGCCGAAGAAATGAAGTCATTATTCAATGATTATAACGATCTGATGAACCAGTGTTTCGAGTATGGCTACGGCATCCGCTACCACTACGACACGGGAGACCTCCTGTTTATCGACAACTGGGCGGTGGCCCATCGGGCTTCCCCGGAAGCGCACGCCGACTCAAGCGCCCAGGGGCTGCGCATCATGGACCGCGTTACCATCAAATCGCCGCGCAACCTGGCACCCGGTTTCGGGATTCCCCAGTACATCAATATCACCGCGCCGCACCCGTTCAACAGTGACGGGGTCTGGAAAGCCGGTGGCATCGGCTTTCGCTGGAAAGACGACATACCGATGCAGAACTGAACGGACCCGACTCTCCAGAGTGGGCGCGGCGGACCTGGCGTAGTGTCGGCCGACATTCACACCCATAAAAAGATCCATACTACCCACCTTCTTGATGCCATTGATTGCTAAACTGAACCGTGTTTTGCAATCCGGCAAAACTCCAAGCGGGCTTGATGGGTCAAGGAGAACATGAGTGTACAAGCTGCTCAATCTGCCTGAGCGCCTGAGGGAGGCGGTACACCGCCGTAGTCGAACAGCCTGGATTTCCAGATGGATTGCGGCCGTTATCACCCATGTGGGTATCAGCCTGACGCTGGGCGGCCTTCTGATCGGCGGTGCCGCACTAGTGTACATGACGGGCGGCACCTCATACGCCTACCCCTACATAATGCTGGCCATCGTGGCGATCAGCGCTGCTTTGTATCGAATAACCGGCGGTATCATCAGTGCGGTTGTCGCCGGTTTACTGCTTGGCCCTTACATGCCATTGGATACGTACACCGGAGAAATGCAATCGACCACCAACTGGTTGATCCGGCTCGGATTCTACATAGCGCTGGGTGGCGTCATCGGTGGCCTTTTTTCGCTGGTTGCTACGATCAACAGTAAGCACGCGGCTTCCCTGCGTCGTGACGTCCGGACCCGGCTTGCCAATTCTGCAGCTCTGGATTTCGACCTTGGCCAGATGCTCGCGCGGCTGCCACCAGAGCAGACGGTACAGCTTACCTATATTGAATTGAATGACCTCCATGATGTGCTTGATACGCTGGGGCCGGATGCGGCCGACGAGGCCGTGCGCGTTATCTCCTCCCGTATCCGCCGCGAGGTTGACGCCCCGGTCAGACTCTACCGCTTCAGTGTTGCCGATATCGTGGTACTGGAGACGCAGCGCTCCGGAACCGACCCTATGGGGCATATTTCGGCGATAAAGCGAGCCTGCCTGCCCCTGTTTGAGATAGGAACAGTACCGCTCAAACTGGGCGTATGTATGGGGTCAGTACAGGCTCGGGGCGATGGCCCTGATGCCGATACTGTTCTCCGGCGTGCCCGGATTGCACTTGCGTCTGCCCGCGAAGACAACCAGATGTACCGCCTTTACGATGATGGTACACAGGCTCGAATCGATGACCTGGTGCGAGTGATTACAGGGGTAAGAAATGGCCTGGAAAAAAACGAGTTCCTGCTGCATTACCAACCGAAGCTGTGTCTCGAATCCGGTCAGCCAGTGGGGTGCGAAGCACTGATACGCTGGCAACCCGGCGGCGGAAAACTGGTGCCTCCGGGACAGTTCATGCCGAAGGTGGAATCAACGCACCTAATAGACCCGGTAACCCGCTTTGTGGTCCAGGAGGCCTGTAACTTTCTGGTCACTCTGCCCGTTGACCACCGGCTGAGTATCAATTTTTCTGCCCGTAACCTGCTGGATGACGAGTTGATCGCCTGGTTACCGCAAGCGCTGAAGCAGCAGCAGATTGAGCCCGAGAGGCTGGAAATTGAAATCACGGAGCGGGCTCTGGTGGGAGACCCGGGCCGGGCCGTTGAAATCATCAAGGAGCTCAGAACACGCGGTTTTCATGTCAGCATTGACGACTTCGGTACAGGCTACTCCTCGTTTGAGTACCTGAACGATCTGCCGGTGACCGGACTCAAAATCGACCGCGTTTTTGTGCAGCGTCTCAGCCGTGCCGACAACCGGGCAAGTCGCTCTATCCTGAAAGCCATGATCGAGCTCGGTCAGGCGCTCGATCTGGAGCTGGTGGCGGAAGGCATCGAAGAATCACAGGAGCTAGACACTCTGGTCGCTTTAGGTGTCGGGCACGCTCAGGGGTTCTATTTCTGCAGACCCAAACCATCGGCTGCGTATCGCGAGTGGCTCAGTGGCGCCGCACCGGTTGCATAGGGCACCGTTATTGCGCTCGGCGCTAGTGCGGCTGTAAAAACTGAACTACAGTAGACAGAGTCCGAACTGAGTAAGCCGAAGACACGTGACGGAGCAACTATGACGGCCCGAAAACGGCTATTGCTTAGCCTTCTGATCCTGTGCGTATCGACAACGACCTATGCCATGCCATTACAGGTAAAGGTTCTGGGCAGCGATGGCGCGCCGGTATCGGGCCTGGTCGTTTTTCTTGAATCACAGTCGGGCGGTCCAGCGCCTGGGCCAGTATCGAACGAACCGTTTGAGATGGGCCAGGACGATGGGCGATTTGAACCCTACATCGGTGTAATACAGACCGGAGAACCGGTTCTGTTCACCAACGATGACGATTTCACGCATCATGTCTATTCGTTCAACGGCCCGGCGCGTTTTTCCTTTCAGCTCCGGCCGGGCGAGGGCGAACGGCTGGACCGGTTCGATACGCCCGGTGTGGTAGCCATTGGCTGTAACCTGCACGACTGGATGAGCAGCTACTTGTTGATACTGGACTCCCCTTATCATGCCAGAACTGACGAAAGCGGCATCGCGCGCCTTGAGGCGCCGGCAGGACAGTACCGGGCTACCGCGTGGCACCCGCAATTGCAGGAGAGAAATCCGGCGACGATCAATGTGGAATTGCCGGCCGGAGGAATAGCCGAGCTACAACTGACCCGCCCAATGGCCGAAATTCCGGAGCAGAGAGAGCCCGGCATGTTCGATTTTCTTGACCGCTTCTGAGACCGTTTGTGCAAAGCCTCCGTGCCACTATTTTTGTTTTTGTTCTCGTGCTGCTCCTGGCCGTACAGGGAGCATTTCTGCTGATCACCTATCGCACCATTCAGCAGCAGGAAAACAGCCGGGTCGAGTTCCAACTGGAATCGGCAACCCGACTGTTCCAGTCACACTTCGAGAGCCGGCGCGACTATCTCGCCGCCTTTGCGGAAACCGCTGCACGTGACTTCGGCCTCAAACAGGTATTCGAGGAAGACACCCGCAGTTTCCTGGTCGCACTGAACAATCACCGGGAACGAATAGACGCGGATATCGCCATGGGTGTCACGGCTGATGGTACCGTCAGCGGGCAGTTGATCACCGTACCGCGCGAGACTGACAGTGGCCGGGAGCAGGTCGCTGTGGGTCCATCTCAGGGGAATGCTTTCGCCTTTCCGCAGTGGCTCGAAACACAGGATGACTCCCGCCTGTATCCACTTCAGGACACCTTTTATCAACTGAGTCTTTTCCCACTGCGCACAGGCGCAACCGTCATTGGGTGGGTTGGCTTCGGATATCGGATCGACACCGAGCTGGCACGCTATTTTTCATCGCTGACAGGCCTCGACACGGAATTCTGGCTGCGTGGCCCGGGAGATGACTGGCGTCTCCTGGCCGGCTCTCCCAGCGGTGGAGGATCGGCCGAGTCCGTTAGCCTGACCGGCGACGCCGAACTGGCAGGCCAGGCCATGCGTGGCGAGGTTCCGGATAGCGTGGTTGCCACCATGCAATCGATCGGTCAGGTAGAGGGCCAGCAGCTGGTCAGCCTGATGGTCGGAGACCGCACCGACATTCTCGCCGAGATTCGCGGACACTGGTTCGAACTGCTCGTGCTTGCGGCGCTGGCATTGCTGCTATCGCTTGGTGGTACCTATTTCATAGCCTCACGTATCAGTCGCCCGGTACAGCGACTGGTGCAGCAGGCTCGCCAGGTTGCCGGCGGACACTACGATCAACCGCTGACACTCGAGACGGGCGGCGAGCTGGGCGAGCTCGCAGAGGAGTTCCGACACATGCAGGACGCTGTTCTCAGCCGTGAAAAACGCATTGCGCATCAGGCGAATCATGAGGAACTCACTGGCTTACCGAATCTTCGCCGCCTGATGCAGGTACTTGAGGAATTAACGGACCGCCCGCAAGAGCCATTCAGTGTGACCAAGCTCAGCATCCGTCGAATGGAAGAGATCAACTCGAGCTTTGGCCATGCGCTGGGCGACGAGGTCATTCGGACGGCAGCCCACCGTCTGGAGAAGCTGTCTGCCCCGGACCGCCTGTTTCACCTTGGCAGCAATGAATTTGTGCTGCTACAGAATCTGAAGATGGACCATACCGGCGATGACGAGGGCCGCTCCCTGACCACCGGGATGGACCCGAACTTCCGGTATCAGGGGCTTTCACTCTACATAGAGATACAATCAGGCATCGCGCTGTTCCCCGAGCACGACGATTCAGCCGCCGGGCTGTTGCAGAAGGCTTCAACCGCCCTGCAGAACGCCAGAAAGAACGCCGGCAGCCAGCAGGTCTACCACCCCCTGATGAGCCGTGAAAATGCAGATCAACTACAACTGCTGAATGATCTGAAATACGCCATTGAACAGGACCAGCTCCTGCTGAACTATCAACCCAAGCTCACACTGGCGACCGGACAGATTTCCCATGTCGAAGCATTGGTGCGCTGGGAGCATCCGGAACACGGCATGATGCCACCAGACCGTTTCATCGGTCTTGCCGAGCAGTCGGGGCTCATCAACGCGCTTACGCAGTGGGTGCTGGCAGAAGCTTCCCGGCAGGCAAGTGAATGGCGGGACCAGGGGCTGCCGTTGGCCATAGCCATCAATGTTTCGGCACACAACCTGCGTGACAGTCACTTTCAGAGATGGGTTACGGATACCCTGCAGCAATGTGGACTGGACAGCGACACACTCTGTCTTGAGATCACCGAGAACGCGGTAGTCGAAGACCCGGCCAGCGCGGCAAGACTGCTCGGTGACCTCGCCAGCGATGGTATTCAGCTCTCGATTGATGATTACGGAACCGGCTATTCATCGCTGACACAACTGAAACAGCTCCCCGTGCGGGAACTGAAAGTCGATAAATCGTTCGTGCTCGGACTGATACACGACGAGAGCAACCGCATTATTGTGCGCTCCACCATCGAACTCGCCCACAATATGGGCCTCCGGGTGGTCGCCGAGGGTGTTGAAGACGCTGAATCCCTTCGCTGGCTGGAGGCCAACGGCTGTGATCTGGCCCAGGGCTTCCATATCTGCAGGCCGTCTTCCGCGGAAGTGATCGGGAGCTGGATGCGCGAAAACGCAGCGACCTTTCGCAGGTTTTGAGACGACTTCGCTGCCACTGGATCTCAACCCGATTCAGTAGCCCAGCCAAACAGCTCCGCGCGCTTGCGCAAGATCGTCGCGGACTCAGCGAAGTCAGCCGAGCGACCGGTCAGGCCATAACAGACATGGAGCGGCAGCAGGTGCTCTTCCCGTGGGTGGCAGAAACGTGCCTCGGGCGCCTCTGCCCAATTCAACAGCCGCTCGCGACGCATGCCCTCGTCAAGATCGCGCCCGTGTAATGTCTCCTCCAGCCAGTCCTGAAACAGGTCATTGCGCCGGTCGGCCTCACTGTCCCTCGAGAAAAACGCGCGCATGTTGTGGAAGGAAAAACCGGAGCCAATTACAAGCAGGCCTTCCGTATCCAGTGAGCGTAGCGCCTCACCAATTCGCAGGTGCTCCTCCGGATCCAGCGACGCCGCCAGGGATAACTGAACCACGGGAATATCAGCATCGGGATACATCAGTTTCAGGGGCACAAACACGCCGTGGTCGAAACCGCGCCGCTCATCGAGTTTCGATTCAATACCAGCGGATCGAAGTGCCTCGCCAATAGCCTGCGCGAGTGCCGGCTCGCCGGGCGCCGGATACCTGATCTCATACGACTCCTGCGGAAACCCGTAATAATCGTATACCAGCTCGGGCTGTTGACCTGCAGTGACGGCGGGCACTGCTTCTTCCCAGTGCGCACTTACAACGAGAATGGCCGAAGGACGCGGTAACCGGTCGCTGAGCGCCCTGAGCTGATCCACCATCTGCTGGTGATCAGGATCTCCCAGAAGCGGCATTGGACCACCACCGTGAGACAGAAAAACGACGTTTTGTGACGGCTTCATTCTATTACTCCATGATTACGTGCGCAGCCATTACCAGCACCTGTATATAGCACCATTGTACTGTTAACGATTTGTTGAATTAAACGGGATGACCTCGATACCATCGAAGATCAGTTGCACGATCTGGACGAGAGTGCCCGGGGTACTTTGCGCGTCAGTGCTCCGGTGTCATTTGCCTCACGGCATCTCGCGCCCCTTCTGGACGAGTTCCAGAAGATCCACCCGGCAGTAACCATAGACCTTGAATTGAACGACCGAAAGGTCGATATCGTTGACGAGGGGTTTGACGTGGCGCTGCGGATCGGCCACCTGAAAAGCTCGTCCCTGATCGCTCGACGTCTCGCCCCGGTGCGCATTGTCCATTGCGCCGCTCCGGCTTACCTGGAACGGTGTGGCACCCCCTCCTCTCTGGACGAATTAAAAGACCACCGGCTTCTCCACTATCGGTACCTGGAAGGGGCTGCCGGTACCGGTAGCGCTGGTGATTCAAGCCGCGGCGGACTGGTCAGTAACAATGGCGATTTTCTGACCTCAGCCGCCATTGCCGGTGCCGGCATTATTACCCAGCCGACGTTCATCACCGGGGAAGCTATCGCATCCGGACAGCTGCGCTGCATCCTGCATGACTATGAACCAGAACCGATGAACCTGTACGCGGTTTACGCACACAGAAAACTGCTGCCGAGCAAAGTCAGGCTGTTTATCGACTTCGCGAGCGGTTATTTCGGTGATCCACCGTACTGGGACGAGATTCTGGCAGAGGACGCATGAAGGATCTTATTCACCTGTGCCGCCGAACCATTAACGGCAAAGGCTTCGACAGACCTTACTGAACCGCAGCCTACAGGCCATGAATGAGTCGAAGTACCCCGAGCAGCCATAGCCACACGGGGTACATCCATACGGCCGATGCTTTATTCAGCAAACGGCGCAATCACCGAATCCGGTGCATTCAGAGTGTCGCGATAGAGCTGCTCAATTCGCTCAGGGCCCGTAAAGGCGAGTTCCGCCCCCATCGCTTCAAGCTCCCGGATGTAGTCAGGATCATTCATGGTGTCTTCGAATGCCTGGCGCATCTGTGCCAGAATATCTTCCGGCACCCCGGGAGTGGTGAAAAACGGTCTGCCGGCTGCGAGCGGTGCCGCCAGCACAGATGCCAGTGACAGCATATCGCCTTCAAGGTGATCACGGACGTCATCGTATTGGTCAAGATCGGGATGGTCGCCCAGCTTGGCAATGATGATCAGGTCCTCGTCTTCGATATTACCTTTGCTTCCAGGGTAGGTGGCAACGTTCGCCTGAACTTCACCACGCAGCATGGCGAGCAACTGACCACCGGAGTTCGGATAACCGGTTACCCGATCCACGGGGTAGCCGGCGGTCTCGAGCAGTTCAACCATCTGGTCACCACCACCGGCACCGCCTGGCGTCGCGAACAGGAAAGTGCCGTCGTAATTCATCAGCTCCTCAAGGTTTGTTACCCCGGTTTCTGATGTGGTCAGCCAGACCCTGTTATTGCTCACCGGACTACCCAGTACATTCATGTCCCGGACATCATAGCGAACACCCTGGTTCCCCAGGCGCTGGCCCAGTGCCAGCTCACGGCTGGAGATCAGAATTTCCGTGCCATCTCTGTCGGCCTGCTCGACGAAATAGTTCGCCGCCACGGCACCACCGGCGCCCGGGCGGTTAACGACTCGTACATCGGGCTGACCTGGCAGGTGGTTCACAATATGACGCGCCAGCAACCGTGCATGGGAGTCGTATCCGCCACCCGGGCCGTGCGATACGTTCACGGTCAGTGTCTTACCGGCCCAGTAGCCGTGCTCATCGGCCTGAATATTGGTGGAGCCAACCACGGCCGCAGCCAGTACCAGTGCCCCGGCGCCCCAGGCAGTCCCGAACTTTCCAAATAGTGTTTTCATTGTATAACCTCTTGTTTCTGTTGTAGGTCGTGCTCACATTTGCCCACGGAACCGATGCTCCGTAAGAAAATCCGCTCAGAGACCGCAGAGCACCCGCTTGCCTCCGCAATTGCGAATCAGACTCAGACGGCTTCCAGCGGCGTCGGGTCGGCGTTTCCTTCGACCGGAACACCGCGGAATACATAGGCGATATCGGGGTGAATCGGGCGACAATCGGTAGACAGCCAGAGCCGAAGCAAGTGACGCTTGCGCTCGTCTTCGGGCCAGTCTTCAAAATCCGTTCTCGCGTGTAATGTCACATGGTTGTAGACGAAAGAAATATCACCGGGCTGAAAATCAATGTCGATCGCCAGCTCGGGGGCGAGCGATCGGAACATATTCAGCGCTTCTTTCTGAAGGTCTGTCAACGGAGGCACACCGGGCACTTTCTGCGCTTTTTCCAGGTGGCTTCCCGGTCCCCGCGCCGAGAAGTAGCCATCCGTCACGCTGAATATGGGTTGCCGGATCCAGGGGTATTTCTCTCCGGGCGGTATCTCACCCTTCCGGACTTTGTAAAAACGGAAGGTCAGGGCTTCAACGAGGTCAGGCCGCTTTTCGAGCATTCGGTTGTAGAGTGCGACTGAACTGCAGATTCGGTGTTCACCACCCTGCTTCGCCGGGTGAATACAACCCAGGGACAAAATGTCAGCGCTGTCACTGTGGAACCCCATCGCAGCTTGAGTCAGGTAACCGCGGACCTTACTGTAATCGCCACCGAGATCCTTCACGTGCCCCAGCAGATGGCCCTGCTTGTTCTGGGACTTGGGTACACCGATATGGTTACCGATTCCCCAGAATGCGATGGCCATCTGGTAGCGGGACATGCTTTCCTTTGGCAGGCCTCTGATCAGGGCAAAGCCTCTCCCGTCTGTAAGTTCAGACCGAATCTCTTTAAGCGCCCGGGCGAATCGTGGAACGGCAAATTCGTTGATCGTTATCTCCGACAATTCTTTTCCTGACCGCTCGACCTTCTCGACAGCCGCCAGTATTTCAGAGATTTCCGCTTCGTTCAGCGTGTAGATCCAATGACCGTCTCCCAGTTGGTCCGGGTACCATTCCGCAGGGTCGCGAATGGGTTCCATCAACCTCGCAGGCACACGGGCCTGCGTCGTGGGTTTCCACGCTTGCATTCCGGTTTTCCTTATAATTGTTAGATTTAACGTTCATTGAATCTAGACCTGTGAACCATGTCATGTCAAGAACGCTGTTCCGCATTTGCAGTCTTCTGGCTTCCATGGTGGTACTGGGCAACAGGTCCACTATACTGGCAGTCGCCTGCATCAACGCCACTGGTAACAGGGCTTCGCAGTGCCAGGCCCTGAACTGTCAGCCCCGGAATTGCACATGCGACCTTCGTCCTACTCGACCAGCACGCCACGCACGTTAAACGCACTGGATCTCAAAGCCATCATTCGCTATCTGTGGCCCTATCTCTGGGACTTCAAAGGCCGGGTTCTGTTGGCGCTGGCAGCACTGCTGGCCGCCAAAGGGGCCACACTGGGGATGCCCTGGGCACTGAAACACATCGTAGATGGTGTTGACCGCAGCCTGCAGCCGGAGATAGCGCTGCCTCTGTTTTTTCTGCTCTTTTACGGCGCGCTTCGTTTTGGCAGCGTGTTTTTCGGTGAACTCCGCGACGCGTTGTTCAGCCGGGTCACCGAGCATGCCATGCGCCGTATTGGCCTGCGCGTCTTTCAGCACCTCCACGCTCTGGACCTGAATTTCCACCTCAGCCGCCAGACTGGCGGCATCAGCCGGGACATTGAACGCGGAACGTCTGGTATCAGCTTTCTGATGCGTTTCCTGATGTTCAATATCGTGCCGACACTGTTTGAAATTCTGATGGTAGCCGTGATCTTTACCCTGGCTTTCTCGGCCTGGTATGCGCTGATCACTCTGGTGGCGGTGGGGCTGTATATATTCTTTACGGTAGCGGTAACAGAGTGGCGTACCCGCTTCGTTCGCGAGGCCAACCAGGCGGATTCGTCGAGCAATACGCGAGCAGTGGACAGCCTTCTGAATTACGAGACCGTAAAATACTTTAACAACGAGCCTTTTGAAGCGAGCGTCTATGACCAATACCTCGCCAACTGGGAGCGGGCGAAGCTGAAGAACCGGTCAACCCTGCTGGCACTTAATTCCGGTCAGGCACTCATTATTGCAGCGGCGATCACGACCATGATGACCATGGCCGCTCAGGGCGTGGTGGGCCGTGAACTCAGTGTGGGCGACCTGGTCATGGTGAACGCCTACATGCTGCAACTGTTCATACCCCTGAACTTTCTCGGTTTTGTTTACCGCGAGATACGTCGCGCGCTGACGGATCTGGAAAATATGCTGGGCCTGCTTGACCGGGAACCAGCCATACAGGATCAGACCGGCGCGGCCCCATTGCGCCTGACAGAGGGTCGGATCGAGTTTGACGATGTGTCCTTCGGCTATACCCCGGAAAGACGGGTACTCAATGGTGTGTCCTTTGCCGTGGGGGCAGGCGAGCGCGTAGCCGTTGTGGGTGCATCCGGCGCCGGCAAGAGCACGCTGGCCAGGCTGCTGTTCCGGTTCTACGACGTCACGGGCGGCCGCATCCTGATTGATGGACAGGACATCAGCGAGGTAACTCTCAAGAGCCTGCGGGAAGTTATTGCGGTGGTTCCCCAGGATACGGTGCTGTTCAATACCACCATCCGCGACAACGTCGCCTATGGCAATCCGGACGCCAGTGCGGAGGCTGTGGATAAGGCCATCGCCATGGCCCATCTGGATTCATTCATTACCACCCTGCCCGACGGTGACCAGACCATTGTGGGTGAGCGCGGCCTCAAAGTATCCGGCGGCGAGAAGCAGCGGATTGCCATCGCCCGTGTACTGCTCAAGAACTCGCCGATCGTGGTTTTTGACGAAGCAACATCGTCACTGGACTCCAATTCTGAACAGGCTATCGTAAAAGCCATGCGGTCACTGGCTCGCGGGCATACCAGCCTGGTCATTGCTCACCGGCTGTCGACGGTAACCGATGCTGACCGGATTATCGTGCTGGACAGCGGCCAGGTGGTTGAGCAGGGAACGCACGCGGAGCTTTTGGCCGGAAACGGCCGTTATGCCGTGCTGTGGCGGTTGCAGCAGGAGGAGAACGCGTGAGTTGACTCAGGTCCGGAGCGGGTCGCCCATGGCGAAAGCAACGACCTCGGCGAAGCGGGTCGCCCGCAGGGCCGGGTTGAAATCAGCCAGCGATCGGCCTCCCGGATACCCCCAGGTCACGGCAACACTGCGCATACCCAGGGTTTGTGCGGGCTGGATATCATTCGCCGAGTCGCCCACCATAAGTGCTTCCGGTACGCTCACATCTAATCGATCGCAGGCCATCAGCAGGCTCTGTGGGTCGGGTTTCGGTCGCTCTACCTGATCACCGCAGATTACGGTATCGAAGAACTTCTCGAGACCCAGGTGCCGTAACATCGGCTGTGTGAAGGGCCAGGGCTTGTTGGTAAGGCAGGCGAGGCTGAGACCGGCTTGCTGCAGTTGCGCGAGACCTTCGGCCACACGCGGGTAAAGCACGGCATCGTATAGCGTTTCCGCGTAATGTCGTTCAAAAACCTGCAACCCGGCATCAATCGAGTCAGAATCGGACGTGTCGAGCGCCCGTTGCATCAGCACACGTGGTCCGTTTCCCACCCACTGCCTTACCTGGTCCGGCGAGCATCCCCGACCGTGCATCTCCGATAACGACCGGTCAACGGCCGTGTGAATTCCGGGTACGCTGTCGATCAGCGTGCCGTCGAGGTCGAAAAGTACAGCGCGCACTCTGTGTTGTGGATCTTTGGTCATTTATCTGGCCAGGTTGGTGATGCGGTAATCCGATTGTTCAAAATTTGTCTGCAAAAGCTCGTTGTGATCATCCATGTCGAAAAACGTCCGGAAAATCGACACAGGTAAAGTCTGTGTCGATTTAATAAACATGGCACTCTAAATTACGGCGCAGGCCCGGCCGGACGACCGAGACAGAAGGTAGGCATGGCTACCTGACCGACTCTACCTATTGCCCCGGTTTTAAATGGGGGATTACCGGTGCTTTATCAGGGTACCGGCTTCCGTATTGTCATGCACCATCTTGATGAACAGCAATAGGACGAGTTCGGTCACGTAGTCTGAGTAGTTGATGCCGTCGTCCCGCAGCACATCACAGAGGTTCCAGAGTTTCTGAACGATGTCGTTGTTGGGTCATGTAATTTTCCCAACTTCTATCAGGCCCGTTCCAGGAACAGTGCCATCAGCGATGAATTGATGTAGTAATTGCTGCGTCCCAACTTGGTCTTGTTCAGTAGACCGATGCTGACCAGTTCATCGAGGTATTTGGTGGCGGTGATCCGACTGACCGAGAGATCCTCCATGACAAATTCAATTTTGGTGTATGGGTGATTGAACAGATTGTTCAGCAACTCTTGCCGATAGATCTTCGGGCACTCGTCTCGCATCCTGTGCTTGGTGTGTTGCATCAGGTCGCGGATCTGGCCGATCAGCCCAATCGTTTGCTGGGCAGTCTGACTGACACCCTCCAATATATAGAGCAGCCATGGCTCCCAGTTACCCGTATCGCGAACGGCCTGCAGTTCGCGGTAGTAACTGGATTTTGTCTGTATCAGATAGCGACTGAGGTACAGTACCGGTAGGTCGAGCAGGTCTTTTGCGACCAGATACAGCATATTGAGGATGCGTCCGGTTCGCCCGTTACCATCGTAGAACGGATGAATGCTTTCAAACTGATGGTGGATGATGGCCATTTTTACAAGCTCGTCCGCGTCACAGAGATCGTCGTCGTTAATGTACGCTGTCAGGTTTTCCATCAACGTCTCAACTTCCTGAGCGGACTGGGGCGGCTCATACACCACTTCACCTGTTGACTCGTTTTTCAGAGCTGTGCCCGGCAGCCTGCGAAATCCTGCATTATTCTTTTCGAGCATTTCCTGTATCAGCAGGATGTCACCCAGGCGAATTAATCTGGATTCCCGAACGCTGCGGAAGCCAGCCCGAAGCGCGATAGCATAGTCCTGAACTTCCTTGGTCTCTGGAGGTACGCTGGCTTCATCGGTTACTCCTGCCCGGTAAAGATCATCCTGCGTGGTGATGATATTCTCGATTTCCGAACTGTGTCGCGCTTCCTGCAGAGTGAGCGTATTGATCAGGATTTCTTCGTTAGGAATCGTTGCCGCAACGCCTTTGAGCTCTGCCAGAAACCGGTGAGCCTCTGCCACTTTTTTCAGTACTCTTCGGGTTTCCCACTGTTCAATGTGTGGAAGGGGCAGTGTCGGCAACACGGTATGCTTCCTTTTTCGTTCATATATAGAAAAAAGAGAAAACTATACATGTTTTCGCTCACATGCAAAGAAAACCGTTACTTCCTATGCATGTGACCTGCCACGCGTATAGAAAACCAGAGAATCTATGCACTTTGCGCCGGCCACATCGCCTCATTCAGTTCATCCAGCAACGTGTCCGCCCTTTCAACGTCACGTCCAAGATAGAACAGTTACGATGATTCGGGTGTGGCATGGGACGCTGTACACAGAGAAAAACTGGGAGGCATGACGAAAAAACCCGGTAAGTTCGTCCTCACCGGGTTCTTCAAATGTGGTAGCGGGGGTGAGGCCGTAGACGCCAACGCACTGCGTTGGCCCGGCCGAACGACCGGAATCTGTGATTCCGGGCCGGAACAGGATCTTGATCCTGCCCCCTTCAAATCGGACCCACTGAAACGAAAAAACCCGGCAAGTTTGTCCTCACCGGGTTCTTCAAATGTGGTAGCGGGGGCAGGATTTGAACCTACGACCTTCGGGTTATGAGCCCGACGAGCTACCAGACTGCTCCACCCCGCAACAACTTTTCTGTTGAGCCGATTCTGGTCCCTCGTCTCAACGTGCGCGCATTCTAGGGACTGCCCCGTCGCCTGTCAATAACTCTCTGAAATACGGTGATAAATTTTCAATTGCTTACAATCGGCCCGAAAGTCATGTTTTTCGGCAGAGGTAACTCTATCCAGAAAATTAACTTTGCGTGACATTGAACGATACGGCACCAGAAAAGTGCACTGCCCTGCCCTGTTTCAGCGCAATTCTAACGCGCACGGCCCTCTACGGCCCCACTCTGGTGCGAAATCCGGCAGAAAATACTCCTATGGCCCGAAAATTGCTGCAATCACCCCTATCGCCGGTCCGCGCGTCAGGCGTGGGGCCGCGCCATTTGACGCCAAGGCAGGGGTGCGGACTTGGATCAATCATTACTGGATGTGTTCTGGCTGGTGCTGTGCTCGGCACTGGTCTTCAACATGCAACTGGGTTTCCTGTGCCTCGAGGCCGGGCTGACGCGCAGCAAGAACGCCATCAATGTTGCACTGAAGAACATCACTGATTTCGCGTTATCGGTGCTCATCTATTGGCTGTACGGGTTCGGACTCATGTTCGGCCTGAGCCAGACCGGCTGGTTTGGCACCAGCCTGTTCCTGCCGGCGGTGGGCGAGAATGATGCCTGGCTCTCTGCTTTCTTTCTGTTTCAGGCCATGTTCTGCGCCACCTCGGTTACGATCATCTCGGGGGCTACCGCGGAACGCCTCCGGTTTTCCGCGTACATTGTCATTGGTGGGCTGGTCGCCGGCCTGATCTACCCTTTATTTGGTCACTGGGCGTGGGCCGGTGTTTTCGCCGACGGTACCGGATGGCTGGCGGACAATGGCTTCATTGATTTCGCCGGGTCAACGGTTGTGCACAGTGTTGGCGGCTGGGTGGCTCTGGCCGTTTTGCTGATTATCGGAGCACGGGACGGCCGCTTTGATCAGGCCGACGGGCGTCGCAGCATCCCGGGGTCGAATCTGCCGCTCGCAATGCTGGGGGCATTGCTGCTGTTTTTCGGTTGGTTCGGATTCAACGGTGGCAGCACACTGGCAGCGGATGCCAGTGTACCCGGCATTGTGGTCAATACCCTGATGGGCGGCGTGGCGGGGGCCGCAATTGTCGTTTTCCTCAATTGGCGCTCCCGCGGGTTTACAGACGCGATTCAGCCTCTGAACGGTCTACTGGCCGGGTTGGTCGCTGTCACGGCCGGTGCGCACGCATTCAGTGCCATGGATGCCGTTCTCATAGGCGCGGCCGGTGGCGCGGTGATGAAATGGAGTGAACGCTTACTGCTGCACTGGCGCATTGATGACGCGGTCGGCGCTATTCCGGTGCACCTGGTAGCCGGCATCTGGGGCACACTGGCCGTCGCCCTGTTCGGTGATATGAACACGCTCGGCACGGGTCTGAGCCGCACAGAGCAGCTGCTGGTTCAAAGCCAGGGCATCGTCGCCTGCGCTGTCTGGAGCTTCGGCATTACCTATATCCTGTTGCGGATTATCGACCGGTGGAAGCCGTTGCGCGTCGACCGTGAAGCAGAACGCCTCGGACTCAATATTTCCGAGCATGGCACCCGCACCGAGCTGATTGAATTGCTGGAACACATGGAAGGCGATGCGCGCGCCGGCGATTTTCACGGTGAAGTGCCGGTGGAGCCCTTCACCGAAGTCGGCCAGATTGCGCGGCAGTATAACCGGGTCGTGCGAGCTTTGAGCCGGGCGGTTCAGACAACACAGGCGATTGTGCGCGATATCCGGGATGGCATTATCACCTTTACCGCCGACGGTGAGCTCACGAGCTTCAACCCCGGTTCGCAGCGGCTCTTTGCACTGCCGCCCACGGTAAGTCACCTTCGGTTACAGCAGCTCCTGCAAGAGCGGGATTGGCAGCCATCACGCCTGTTCCCGGAACGGGGTGGTGAAATCAAACGCGAGGTGACCTGCCGGCGCTGGGATGGCTCGTCGTTTCTGGCCGAACTGACCATCAGCCGCGAAGCCCGGGATAGCAGCTACCTGTATACGGGGATTCTTCGCGACATTACCGAGCGCCGTCGAATTGAAGACCAGTTGTTCCAGGAGAAGGTACTGGCAGAGGTAACACTGTCGTCGATTGCCGACGGTGTGATCACCACCGACAGTGCAGGTCTGGTCAACTATATGAACCCGGTGGCCGAGGAACTGACTGGCTGGCCGGCCAGGCTCGCCCACGGAAAGCCCGTGCGGGAAATCTATAGACTGCAGAACGAGCAAACCGGCGCCGAGTTGAGAGACCCGGTCTCCCAGGTGCTGCATCAGCCCTCTGTGCCCAGAAAATACAGCGCCAATTCGCACCGGGCGCTGGTTCCACGCGACGGTGATGCGATACCGGTACAGGACGCCGCCGCCGCAATGCGCGATGCGGATGGCGGGCTGATGGGCGTGGTGCTGACTTTCAGTGACGTTTCAGTGCCGCGCCAGCTTGCCCGCGAGCTGAGCCATCAGGCCTCGCATGATCCGCTGACCGGTCTGCACAACCGCAGCGAATTCGAGCGGCAACTGAGCCAGTTGTGCAGTAGCAGCGACGATACCGGCATCGACCATGTGCTCTGCTATCTGGACCTGGATCAGTTCAAGGTTGTCAACGACACCTGTGGCCATGTCGCAGGCGATGAACTGCTCCGCCAGCTTGCCGCATTGTTTCGCACGCGCGTGCGAGATACCGATGTTCTGGCAAGGCTTGGCGGTGATGAATTCGGCATGATTCTCTACCACTGCGGGCTGGAAAAAGCACACGATCTGGCCGAATCAATCCGCGCGCTCGTCGAGGACTTTCGCTTCGCCTGGCACGAACGCTCGTTCGCGGTAGGTATAAGCATCGGACTGGTGCCCATTCGTCCGACCGACGATTCGCCGACGGTGCTGCTCAGCGCGGCCGATGCGGCCTGCTACGCTGCCAAGGAAGCCGGACGAAACCGCGTTCATGTCTACGAGCCGGACGATGACATGCTGGCCGAACGTCACGGTGAAATGCAGTGGTTGCACCGAATACGCTCGGCACTGGACGAAGACCGACTCCGGCTGTTCGTGCAGCCCGTCGTGCCGGTAACCGGGCGCAATGGCACAGCCCGCTATGAGGTCCTGGTCCGGATGCTCGACCAGGAGGGTCGTATCATACCGCCGGGTGCCTTCATGCCAGCCGCGGAGCGTTATGATGCCGCCACTGCTGTAGACCGCTGGGTCGTTGCCAATACGCTGGGGTGGATCGGTGATCGGTGCCGGTCGGTTGGCTCTGCGCCCGGACATTTCTCGATTAATCTGTCGGCGGCCTCGTTCACGGACTGGGATTTTCTGGAGTTCCTGCTGTCGCGCCTGGCTCAGGCAGATATTCCCCCCGGTCTGCTGTGCTTCGAGATCACCGAAACCAACGCCATCGCCAATCTCAGTCAGGCAGTGCGTTTCATGGAGAAGATCAAAGCCGCCGGGTGTGAACTGGCACTCGACGATTTCGGCACCGGGTTTTCTTCCTTCGGCTATCTCAAGAACCTGCCGGTGGACTACATCAAGATCGATGGTTCGTTTGTGAAGGACATCTGCCACGACGAAACAGCCCGGGTCATGGTGGCATCGATCAACAGTATCGGGCAGACCATGGGCGTTCGCACGATCGCCGAGTTCGTTGAGACCGGTGAAATTCTTGAAGCGCTGAACCGACTCGGCATCGATTATGCCCAGGGATACCACCTCGGCAAGCCGGGTCCGCTGGATGAATTGAGCGACGTGCGCATGATGCCGCGCTGAATCATCGATATTCAGGAATTTAATCGTAGAACTATCCTCGATATTGAATAATAATCGAACACTGATTAGCTGTTCCCACCGAATGATCAGAAGGAATTTTGTAATGCGAATTCGCCGTCTGGCCCTGTCTGGGCTCTGGATATGCTGTGCGCTTTCTGCTTATGCAGGGGCAGATGAATTGAGTGGTTCTTTGGTCGGTCAGGTAGTTTTCCCGACAGAGCAATTTCGTGAGAACACCAGTGTCGCCAGTGGCGGGCTCGGTTTGCAGGGGGGATACCGATTCGGTGACACGCCTATTTATCTGGGTGGGGAGTTTAACGTCACCTATATGGGAACAGATTCACGTACGGTCGCGTGGAGCTCAACTATTCCGGACTTAAAAGTGGACGTAGAAACTCAACATGCAATGGCCCAGGTTCTTCTCGTTAATCGCCTTATTGCCCCCTCTGGCGTTTTTCGCCCTTATGTAGAAGCCTTGGGCGGGCTCAACCTGTTCTCGTCGGTAACGTCTGTAAATGATCGCGGCGACGGCGATGAAGTGGCATCGGATGACACGCACAACTCGGCAGCCTGGACCTATGGCGCTGGTGCCGGCGTGCTGTATCGATTGTTTGAAGGGCATGAGCCATCCGAAGACTCTGAAGAATCCAATATCCGTGATGGCTATCTGGTAGCGTCCTTGCGCTATTTCTCTGGTACAGAAGCGGAATACATGACGGCGGGTTCTGTGACCCAAGACGAGAACAATGACGTCAAGTACGACAAGAAAACCAGCCCGATCGAGCATTGGACCTTCTCTATCGGTTTTCAGGGCACTTTCTGATCTGTCATGGTACCGGCAGGCAGTGTCATTCACTCTCTGACCTGCCGTTGTCACCGACCAGGCCGAGCCTGACCGCTTCCAGTGTGGCCTCTGCCCGGCCGGAGACATTGAGTTTTCTGTAGATGGCCTTGATGTGGCTGGCCGTGGTATTCGTCGACACATTGAGCAGCTCAGCAATGTCTGCACGGCTCATTCCCTTTGAGAGAAGCGTCAGCACTTCTGACTCTCTTGCAGACAGCGGTTCACGGTCCCGGCGTTCAGGCTCTTCGGACCCCCGGAAATACCGCAACAGTCGCCGGGCTATAACCGGGCTCAGCGGAGGCCGGCCAGACAACACGCCGCGCAGGCTACCCACCATGTCGTCCAGCGGCTGATCGAGAAGCAGATACCCGTCGATACCGGCACCCAGTGCGGAAAAAAGATGGCGGTCATCATCGAACGCGGTCACCACAATACAGCGCGAGTCGGGACACTGTTCGTGCAAATAGTCGATGAGAGACAGTGCGTTACCATCGGATAAACAGAGGTTGACCAGAACCAGCGCAGGCGAGGTGCCCGACAGCCGGGCACGGGCTTCCTCCAGCGACCCTGCTTCCTCAACCTGAACAGAGCCGAAGGCTGTTCTGACGACACTCTGTAGCCAGTCTCGGCTTTCCGTGTGAGCTTCCACAACGAGTACTGTCTGCATAGTGTATTGCGTGATGCTACACGCACTCCACATTATTCCATCAGCTTCCTCTCAGACTAGCACCACAGGCGCCCGGCGCCAGTCTGCGACCATATCAAACGGTGATCGATCAGCTAGCCTGTTTCAGCGGTTGTCTGCTCACTGTCCGAATCCGTTTCATGGAGTGTCACGCTTGATTCATTGTCCGTCAACTGAGTACCGAGGGAGAGCAACGGATGCGCGCGAGATACACTGTACTGACAGGGGCTCCGGCCATTCTGGCCATCGCATTGCTCAGCGGGTGCAATGCGGAGTCTGACGACGCCGGTGGCGACGGAGGAACAGCATCGCTTTCGGCCGAGAGCCGTGCATCCGCCGCGGCACAGGCGTCGGCGAGCCAGTTTCTGGAGCTGAGTGGAACCGCCGAGGCGCAGGCAAGCGGAGCGGTCGACAGCAACTCCGGGAGCAGCAATTCTCTTGAGGGGGTCAGTGCTCGCAATGGGTCCGTTTCCTGTGCTGGCAGAGTGGACAGCGACACGGAACAAGGATTCAAGGGCGATGGCAGTGCCAACCTGGCTGTCGACGACCGAACCTGGAACTCTGAATTCTCAAACAAGTCGGGCTTTCCGGACTCCGGATATGTGTCGGACGACTATCAGGCACGGCTCAACTGCACCCTTGAAGACAGCAACGGCAACACAATCGGCGAATACCTGGGTTCCTTCGATATTGTCCAGAAATCCGACATGGGTAACGGCTCAGGTAGAACCCTGCTTTATGCACAGGCAGGCGCGCTTGGCGATGCCACGCTGGACTATTCAACACCCCCGGATATGAGCGGCAACCTGGCCATGAAGTTCAGCGCGGGTACGACTGAGACCGACATCGACATGCGTTACAGCCTGCAACAATGCACTGGTTGCAAGAGCGGTGACCTGAGTGACTGGACAGGCGACCCGGATCGTGATCAGACCGTTTCATCTTTTCTGGCCATGGATATGACTATCTCTGGGACACGCACGCAGATTCAAGCCGGGGAGGCAGATGATCCCTTTGTCTTTACCTCCGTCGCCGACAGCGGTGACCGAGCCAACGTGGAAATGAACGGCAGGATGCAATTCGGAGGCTCCGGTGAGTGCAGTTACGATGTAACCCTGAACACCCCCAACAGTGTCCTGTTTGAAGACATGAGCGAGGATCCGACACCACTGTCCGGAACCATCGAGGTTACGGACAACAACTCACAGCAGACATTTACTGTGACTTTCAGTAACGGGAACCAGACGGTGACCCAGAACGGAACAACAGTATCGACAGACACGGAGGCAATTGCCGACTGCGGGTTCTCATGACCCGGAACGCACGGCGTCGATAATGCAAAAGCGGGAGGGGGAACGGCAACAGGCGGTCTCCCCCGCCACCATTACCCGTTAAGCCGGGCCGCCCAGGCTTTTTCAAAGCGGTCCTGCAGTTCCACGAAGTCGTCCTCGGTCGTGGCAACCGGCGTTTCAAGCCATTCCACCAGTATGGGGTCCACATCATTCCCGGCAGCGTCGCCACCCCCCATCTGTCCGGCCAGACGCTCTACCTGGAGCGCCATGCGCAGTTCCCGATCCGTCTCCGGTGACTCAATGCCGGCGAGCAGTTCCATGCGGATCACCAGGCGGCGAAGGGTCTCGCCATTTGCCGGTGGCGTCTCGGTGTCAGTTGCGGGTTGCTCACCACAACGGCTCAGAGATGCCTTCAGGCGGCGGTCAACATGGCTGGCAGCAGATGGCAGCGATGTCCCATCTTCCCATACCCTCGCGACCTGCTTGCACAATGCCGCATCCGGCGACCCGGACCAATATCGTGCCTCGAGCTCACCCAGGCATTTCACGCGCTCGAACAATGCGTGCCATTTCTCCAGTTCCTGACGCTGGCGCCGTTTAGTGCGGGCCTGTTTCAGGGCACTCACCGCGTCATCGAACTGCCTGAGCACTTCCTCGTAGCGAGCTCTCGGCAACGGCCGGCAGGCGTCGAATTCCGAGCGCCACTGGTCAAGCTGGCTCAACCCTTGCTCAATTTCCTCGGGCGAGCCGTTCGCCGCCCCTTCCACGCGCTGAATAATGTCCAGGGCCGCTACCAGGTTCTTCTCAAGCTTCTCCTTGTGATCTTTGGCAGCCGCGTCGCGCCGGCCGAAGACGTCGTCGCATATTTCCCGGAAGGCCTGCCACAGGCGATGATCTTCCTTGCGATGGGTCCGCCCCGCCGCTTTCCATTCGCGCTGCAGTTTCTTCAGTTCGTCTGTCGCGTGGCGCAGGTCGTCTTCCTGACGAAGCGCTTCTGCCTGTTCAATAATACGTTCCCGCTCGGCCTGGTTGCGGTCATATTCCTTATGCAACTGTTCACGAATCTGATTTACCGCAGCGTGGTAGGCTTTCTCCGTGGCACGGTGATCGGCCGGCTTGACCGGCGTAAAGTGCCGCCAGTCGCGTGAAGCCAGACGCAGCACCTTTTCCACTTCCGCCCAGTCCGGATTGTGCCAGTCATTGGTTTCCAGATACTGATGCAACTGATCAATCAGTTCACGACGCTTGGTCAGGTTTACCGCGTGCAGTTCATCCTGTTCCGCGAAATAGTCCCGGCAGGGCTCGTAGGCGGTTTCAGCCCACTCGTGAAAGGTTTCCCAGAGTTCCTGGTGGCGGCCTCCGCCCCCCTGTGAAAGCTTGCGCCACTCCTGTTGAAGTTGCTGCACGGCATCGGCCTTGTCCTGCGGGTGCATGGTCCGCTCTGCCAACGCCTTCATATGTTCAATCAGTTCTTCCTTTTTGGGAACAACGGCGAAATCCTGCCAGTCAGCCAGTTTCTCCATCTCATCACGATAGTCGCGGGCCTCATTCCAAATGCCCGCATGCCGCGACTCCGGCAATTGTTCCAACTGTGTTTCGATCGACCCCCAGATTCCACGCGCCTGTCGAAGGTGACCGGCCCTTACCGCACTTCGTCCACGGCGGACCAGACCACGGACAGCACGCACAGCCTCACGCTCGGATTCCGGGATCGTTTCTCGGCCACTCGCTGTTTTTTCCGGACGAGACTGCTCACTCGATGCGCTGTCGTCATCGACGGTCTGATCTCGATTGGTTTCTGCCGATTCCGAGGCTACAGACGGCACGGTATTCTGCGGCTCATCAGTGCTTTCTGCGGCCGCACCTCCCGGTACTTCCGGCGGCGCGGGCTCAGTTAACTCCTCGTCCGCACGTTCAGTGGTTTTCTGTGCGGCGATGCGGTGCTCAACTTCCGCCTTCAGTGGTTCTACCTCTTTCTTCTCCTCGTCACTGGGGTTCAAAGCCCGGAACCGGTCAAGCAGGTGGTGCAGGCGCCCCTCCAGCAGCGGGTCATAGGTGGTTTCCGTGAGCTTGCGCAGGCTTTCACGAACATGATGTAACGCTTCATTGCGCTCTCGAACCGCGCTTTCGGCGGCGCGCCGGTTCTGCAGCCGCGACTTTGCAAACCGGTACAGCGTGTTGTCATGTCCTTTTGACGATCGCTGGAGCTGCTTCAGCGCGTCGGTCGTTTCGAGGGTCTCAGCTGCCAGCTGCCGAGCCGGTGCCATAGAAGCATTGAGCGCTATCTCAAGGCACTGTTCTTCAGGAACGGCCCGGAGCCACCGTTGTGCTTGCTCCTCATCAATGTGGCGCAGTGCGTCCAGAGTGCCCGTCAGAGTCTGACCAGGCAGGGGCTGGCCGGGCTCCAGACGGCCGGCTGCAAGCGCGGAACGCACGACACTGGTTGCAGCCGCGGCAATTGCCGGGTCCTCGGACTGCAGTCGCTCGGCGGCAAGTGACAGATCCTGAAGTTTTTTCAGCGCAAGCGCTGCCGCGTCCGGCTCACCGGACTCGACCAGGTTGCGCAGTTCGGCTGCGTTCGCATCGGCGGACATGGCTTCCACGTCAGCCGCGCTCTTTGCGCCTGCGCGCCTGAACAGCTTATTCAGCACAGCGACTTCCTCTCACAGACTACGCGGGGCAGGCCCTGCCTATGCAGTGTAACCGGCCATTCGCGGGCAGTCCCGCCGGTGGCGGATTGCACCGGAGGGTTTATTTACCGGATGTCCAGTGTGCCTGTAAACTGAACCTTTACGCAATCGTTTCACGACGGTGCTGAACGAATCACATTCCACGGGCCGGGAGCGCCCTCTCACCAGTACAGGACGGATCAATTCATGGCGGATTCTGCCCCATCTTTTCTGTGGTTCGACTATGAAACCTTCGGGCGTAACCCGAGGCTCGACCGCCCGAGCCAGTTTGCGGCGGTGCGAACCAATGCGGACCTGGAAGAAATCGAAGCACCGATCGACTGGCTCTGCGCGCCGGGCGATGAACTGGTGCCGTCGCCGGATGCCTGTCTGCTGACCGGACTGACTCCCCAGTTCTGCGCGGCAAACGGAATAGCTGAGCGCGAATTTGCGCAGCGCATTTTCGCCACGCTCTCGCAACCTGGCACCTGTGCCGCGGGCTACAATAGCCTTCGATTTGACGATGAAGTCACCCGCTTCCTGTTTTATCGCAATCTGCTGCCCGTTTATGACCGGGAGTGGCGGAACGGCAACAGCCGCTGGGACCTGCTCGACGTCATGCGACTCGCCTGGGCGCTGCGACCTGAGGGCATTGAATGGCCGCAGGATGCCGACGGCGTGCCCAGCTTTCGGCTGGAGAATCTGGCAGCCGCAAACTGTCTCCAGCATGAACAGGCGCACGATGCGCTGTCCGATGTCCGGGCGACTATCGCGCTGGCTCGTCTGGTTAAATCGGCCCAGCCGAAACTGTTTGAGTGGGCGTTGCGCTGCCGTGACAAGGCGTTTGTGAAAGCGCAGGTTGCGGTGCTGAAGCACCAGCCCTTTCTGCACGTTTCCGGCATGATCCCGGCTCGCCAGGGTTGTCTCACCCTGCTGCTTCCACTCGGGCTGCACCCGACCAACCGCAATGAAGTCGTCTGTTTCGACCTGCAGGAAAGCCCGGAGCAGCTAGCCGGGCTGAGCGCCGACGACATGCGCCACCGACTGTTCACTTCCACGGACGAGCTTGGTGATACACCACGACTTCCTGTCAAGTCAGTGCATATCAACAAATGCCCCATGGTCGCGCCGGTTTCCATGTTCACCGATGCCGTTGCAGACCGACATGGCCTCGACAGGCGCAGAATGCTGCAGAATAGCCGTGAGTTGCCTGACCTCGGACCCGCGCTCTCGGAGCTTATGGCGGCGCTGACGTCGGAAAGCCCGGAGCGTGATGCAGAGTCCGCCCTATACCAGGGCTTTTTTGATCGGGCGGATGAGAGCCGGCTGGCGCTGCTGCACAGCACGCCGGAAGACGGCTGGGATGGTCTGGAGCGGCCACACGACCCACGGCTCGCCGTGTTATGGCAACGATTCCGGGCACGCTATGGCTCCAGACCACTGCCGGATGATGTGCAGGCAGAATGGCATCACTTTCTCTGTGCGTCATTCAGCAGCTCCGAAGTCGGGGGCTCGCTGAGCCTCCACGATGCGGCCGAGCGGCTGACAGACCTGAAGGCGGAGCATCCTGATTCGACCGTACTCCGTGCGGTGGGAGAGTTTCTTGATGCACAGCAAACCCGAGCCCGGTCCATAAACTGCCCGGATGTCTGACAGAACCATCAACCTGCGAAATTGTGTACAATCATCCGCCAGAAAACACCGATACGGGAGCACTCCATGACTCAAATACGCCAGGATGATCTGATTGACAGCGTTGCCGACGCCCTTCAGTTCATTTCGTACTATCACCCCGTCGATTTCATTCAGGCCGTCAACGAAGCGTATGAAAAGGAAGAGTCGACCGCTGCGAGGGATGCCATGGCGCAGATTCTGATCAACAGCCGGATGTGCGCGCACGGTCGGCGCCCGATATGCCAGGACACTGGTATCGTCACCGTATTCCTGACAGTCGGTATGAATGTGCAATGGGCGGATGCCACGATGGGCGTTGAGGATATGGTCAACGAGGGCGTGCGTCGTGCCTACCAGCACCCCGACAATGTGCTCCGGGCATCCATTCTGGATGACCCCGATGGCGCCCGGCGCAACACCAAAGACAATACGCCGGCGGTGATTCATACACGCCTGGTTCCCGGCAATACTGTCGAGGTACATGTTACTGCCAAGGGCGGTGGCAGTGAGGCCAAGTCACGCCTTGCCATGCTCAACCCCTCGGATTCCGTGGTTGACTGGGTCCTCCAGGAAGTACCCAAGATGGGTGCCGGCTGGTGTCCTCCGGGAATGCTGGGCATCGGCATCGGTGGTACCGCCGAAAAAGCGGTGGAACTGGCCAAGGAATCCCTGCTGGAAGACATCGATATTCATGAGTTGCAGGCGCGCGGTGCATCCAACCGTGCCGAGGAATTGCGGCTTGAGCTTTACGACAAGGTTAACAAGCTGGGCATCGGGGCGCAGGGCCTGGGCGGACTGACCACCGTGCTCGATGTGAAGGTAAAAGACTACCCCACACACGCCGCCAACAAGCCCGTGGCCATTATTCCCAACTGCGCCGCAACGCGACATACCCATTTCACGCTTGATGGCAGCGGCCCGGCCGAACTGACCCCGCCGAAGCTGGAAGACTGGCCGGACATTACCTGGGAAGCCGGCCCAGGTGCCCGCCGGGTAAATCTGGACGACGTGACGCCCGAAGACGTACAAGGCTGGCAGCCGGGTGAAACGATACTCCTGTCCGGAAAAATGCTGACGGGGCGCGATGCGGCCCACAAGCGCATCGTCGATATGCTCGGCAAAGGTGAAGAATTGCCGGTGGATCTGCGTAACCGCTTTATATACTACGTGGGGCCGGTCGACCCGGTTCGCGATGAGGTCGTCGGGCCGGCCGGGCCCACAACAGCGACACGCATGGACAAGTTCACGGAAACGGTACTCGCAAAAACCGGCCTGCTCGGTATGATCGGTAAGGCGGAACGCGGGCCGGTCGCGCGCGAGGCGATCCGCGATCACAAGGCCGTGTACCTGATGGCGGTAGGCGGCGCTGCGTATCTGGTGTCGAAGGCGATCAAGGAATCGCGTTGCCTGGCTTTCGACGATCTGGGTATGGAGGCCATCTACGAGTTCACGGTTGAAGATATGCCAGTGACCGTGGCCGTCGACAGTAACGGCGACTCGGTGCATGTCTCGGGGCCGCAGCAATGGTCGAAAAAGATAGCAGCCAGAGAGCTGGCCTGATTCTGTCAGAGTCCTGCAACTCGGGAGCGTCGCCATTCCCGGCCTGCCCGTGAGCCGGGCGGCACCCAAATTGACGGTATCAGCCAAAGGGTGAGTGCCCGCATTGCTGCGGGCGCGCCACAACAAGGAGTCACTATGACCAACCAAGGAAACCATACCGGTATTCAGACTCTCGCCTTCTTTGTGGTGGGGGCCATACCAGTAGGGGTGGCATTGTGGGTACTGGCGCAGAGCGCTCTGGCGCTCGAGTGGGGTATTGCTCTGGTTCTTACCACCGCGCTGGTGTTGCTTGTGGGCACGCTGATGTTCGTCAATTTGCTAAACCGGCTACACCGCACCCAACAGGAAATGGGGAACCAGGCCCGGCGGCTCCAGGAAAGCAATCTGGAGATCGAGCGCCTCAACTATGAGTTCAGCCAGGCGAACCGACTGCGCCGGAATTCACAGCGCCAGCAGGAAGACCAGAACCGAGCGATCCTCCAGGTGGCAGAGCAGTTTGAACTCATTGCCCGGGATGTCCGATCAAAGGCGGAAGAAGCCGGGCTGGACGAAGTAAGCCAGCAACGCATTCGCAGCCTGCACGGCATCTGCCACGACCTG
Source organism: Natronospirillum sp. (assembly GCA_965602035.1). Taxonomy (GTDB): domain Bacteria; phylum Pseudomonadota; class Gammaproteobacteria; order Pseudomonadales; family Natronospirillaceae; genus Natronospirillum. Next base: position 1,788,293 of record OZ271919.1, read on the forward strand.
GTGGAGTTGCTGAACGTGCAGGTAGCAGCGCCTTACCGCAGCGAATCCTTTGTGGCCGATCAGCTTATCCATACCGTCGTCGAAAAGCTCAAGACCGACCGGAGACTGCCGGAGAGTTTTACCGTACAGGGGGAAGATACGGACATCAGTGCAGAAGCGCCCGAGGGCCTTTTCCGTTCAACCATCGAGGTAGCATTGGCCGGAATGGCACCTTTCTCCACCGAACAGCCTCTCTCGGCCTCGATGATCAGCTATCAGCATGCCGAGCTCGGTAACGTGCTCCAGTTCGTGGTCCGCTCTCAAGGTGTCGGCATCAATGCGGTGGAAGGCCACGAATGGTTCAGCCACTTCCAGATGCACACCGATGAAGCCGGACACTACCTGGGGCCGGGCCTGAGCATGATGCTGATCCAGCAGTATGTGGACAGGCTCGGCGGCAAGGCCCGGATATCGGTGGAGGAGCAGGGGTCACTCACTCTGACTCTGACGCTTCCGCTGCGCCCGGACGATACCAGTGAGTCGGCGCCGGAACTGGCTGCAGAGCACTGAACCGGGCATTCAGAGCTCGCAACAACCCAGTCTCATTCCTGCCAGGGCACAGCGCCGGGCGGCATTGTTCGCGCCTCCTGGTAGTCTTCCTGCCACCGCTCGCCGATTTCAAACACCGTCATCTGGCGCGCTGCGGTATCAAACAGCCATTCATTCACGAAAAAGGCCCAGCCGTCGCTGCTGGTGCCCTCAAGCACCTGTGCCCGGAGCGTGCGCCCATTGAAGTGCCGGCGGCCAGCGGTAATGTCGTTCCAGTGATAGTTTGCCAACGTCGGCATAGACTGAGCCGATTCACGCAACAGGTTTGCGCGCCACCGGGAGCTGCTGTCGAAGCGTTCAGATTCCAGTTCCGGCACAGCAGATTCAAGCTGGCGCCAGAATGCCTGACCGTAAAGGCCCAGCCGGCCCGGATCCTGCTCATTGCTGCTCAACTGAAGACGCAGACCCGGGTATCCCAACGGTGACTCCATGGAGATCGCCAGCTCCCCGGCAAAGGCTTCCGAGCGCACGGCCGCAGTAAGCCGCTCCTGTACCCACGGCAGTGTCCACGCGGCCAGCGTTTCGGTACGCAGCGTATGCTGCGGCAACTGGATGAAACGGGTTACCACAGATCGATCATCTTCCGGCCTGAGCTCAATGACCTGGTGCTCTGCCGCCAGCCGGAACGGATCCGCAGGAGGGTCAGGCTGTTCCGCCACCGCGTCAGGTCGCTCATCCTGCCACCAGTCGGCAAACTGTCGCGCGGAGTTGGCATCAACCCGGCCCATTAGCAATACAGTCACCGGCAGTGTGTCCAGGCGTTCCGGCACCGGCGGCGGCGCAATATCGGCCCGGTCACGCATCAGGCGAACATCAGCCCGTGTCTCCGGCCGCGGCGCCGACCGTTCGATACGAGCGTCAGGAAACGCCTGAAAAAGCTGATAAAGCCAGGTTTCAACATCCGGCCAGCGGGCCGTGAACTGCCAGACCATACCCTGTTCATCGGCCGTCACGCTATGTCCGACCGCCGGTGTCTGCGCGAGTTGCCCTGCCCAGAGTGTTTCCTCGGACCAGCCCGGGCCCTGTGTTTCGGCCCAGCGTTGCCAACGCGCCTGCTCCCGGCGGTCATACCCGACAGGCCAGTGCAGTCGTACATGAGCGGACACGAGCTGACTGCCGAATCGATTGTCCTGATAGTGCCAGAGTGTCAGGCGGTCATCTGCCACCAGTTGCTGCGGTTGCCAACCCAACAGCTCGTAATCATTCGGCTCCAGATCGGCCTCAACGGTTACCGGATCGCGATTGTCGAGCGGCAGCCCCAGCGCCAGCGCCCGGTCTGGCGTCAGTTCCGGCAGCGGCTCGATCCGGGGCTCCGCATCTTCAGCCCCGGCGTGATGCAATATGGTGACGGCGCCCAGATCCGGGAGCAGGCGGGGCGATAATCGCAGATCGGTAGCAATCTCTACCCCGTCAGCACGGGCAAGTTCGTTCGACGTCGGTTCGACAGGCAGTGTTACCTGTGCCAGAAAACGATTCAGTGTCGCCCCGATCACCGCCAGATCGTCGTTCGTGAGTTCCGAGCCGTAAAGATTCACCACCAGTGCGTCGTCGGTCCGGTACGCCCGAAGCTCATTGGCCAGACCATCTGAAACCAGTCGGCGCGCCGGGCTCTGCTCATAGGGCGTGTTGAGCCATTGCACAAGCCGGTCGGCATCATCCCGGTCGGCTGCTTCGAGTCTCCACGGGTAGAGAAACCGCAATTCGGGCACAGCGTCCTCCGGATCCACCGAATGACGCAATTCGGTTACCGGCAGTCTGATCAGGCGGCCGTCTCCCCACTGCCATTTGACTGAACCGGTCGAGTTGTCGCCACTCTCACCCGAGAGTTCGGAAAAGGCGTCCCGCCCCAGAGCTTCGAGCGCGTTCAGCGACTCCGGCGCCCTCAGACTCACCGCCATCCGACCGGGCACCAACCGCTCTGCCGCATATCGTGTCAGTTCCCGCGCAACCCCCGTATTATTGAGACCGGGCCAGATCGGCTCAACGTCCGCACTGTCGCCGGTCTGCACACCCAGCTCAGCGCTCAGCGCCATCCATTCCGTAGCCGTGAGCCGCTCGAGCCCTCCCTGATAATGCGCGAGCCGTGACCGTTCAACCGCGATACCATCCAACGGCCAGGCAGGGTTGGCCAGCAGTTGCCCGAAATGCCGCACTTCCTGGTCGAATACCGGGGCACTCGTCTCATAGTGCACGGCCGTGTGATAGCGATCAGTCCGCACGACCACGCGCCCGTCCGGATCCCGCTGCGCCCGGGTCCGCAAATGGCGCACGCCGGTCGGCGTATCGCCGTAGAGAAGCACATGTGTGGTCAGTTCCTGAATACCGGGTGCCTGCGCAGGTTCGTGCGCCACCCCCTGCTCCCATGTCCAGTCAAGGCGGGCCGCGGGCGCATCCGGATCGGCAATCAGAGTGAGTTGCAGGCCGTTGTCGAGGGTGACTTCTCGTGTTTCGACACCGGACAATTCAATATCATCCGGCTGGATGGACCACCACCAGTAGCCGCCGAACAACAGCACCAGGATGCCGAAGATGATCAGTAGAGTGTTCAGAAACCAGCGTGTGAGCACAATGAACTCCGATTAGCGAGGCGCACCCCAGGGCCGATACCGCGGCAGTATATCACCGCTGGTTCGGCCGGTTAATTCGTCCTGCAGAACCGATCAGGCAACCCGCCGAACGCGGGCTTCCCAGGGCCGCATACGGTCTGCGGAAACCGCTCGGCCCGGCAGATTTGTCCAGTCCCATTCGCCCGACAGGTCTTCGTTCGTCTCGGGTAACAGCACTGATTGGTCAGACAGGTTGGTAAGTACCTGCCAACGGCCGCCGCCCGTCCGTTCATCCACCGCGGTAAAGGCAACCAGTTCCTCATGGTCCGGCCATAGCCAGGTCAACCGGGCCCAGGCCAGCCCGGCATTTGACTTGCGGTATTCAATCAGTTGGCGATACCCGTGCCAAACGGAATTGCGGCGGGCCCGGGCCTCGGCCACATTGATCTGCGGGTAGTTCGGATTCAACGGAATCCAGGGTGTGCCGGACGTGAAGCCGGCCTGCGGTGCATCCGACCACTGCATCGGTGTGCGGGCATTGTCCCTGCTTTTCACATGCAGCAATGGCATCAGCTCGGCAGGGTCACGACCCTGGGCCACCTGCTCATGGTACCAATTCAGGGATTCAAGATCGCGGTAGTCCTCGAGTCGACCCGCAAAATTGGTCATACCGATTTCGTCCCCCTGGTAAATGTAGGGGGTCCCCGGCAGGGTCAGTAGCAGCGTTGCCAGCGCCAGCGCAGAGGTTTCCCGCACCGACTCCTCATCATTGCCGAATCGTGAAACTGTGCGAGGCTGGTCGTGATTGGTCCAGAACTGGGAATTCCAGCCGATATCGTAAAGCCCTTCGTTCCACCGGCCGAGGATCTGCTTGAGCTCGGCACGAGACCAGTCGGCACGGTGATCCCACTTACCGCCCGAGCCGTTGTCGAGCCCCATATGCTCCATCTGGAAAATCATGTCGAGCTCACCGCGATCCCGTCCCACCAGCTTACGGCCATCCTCAAGGGACACGCTGACACATTCACCCACGGTCATGACATCCCGGCCCGCCAGCGTTTTACGATTCAGTTCGCGCAGGAACTCATGCAGGCGGGGGCCGTTGTTGAAGTATTGCCCGCCCCAGGCTAACTGGCCCGGTGGCACATCCGGCACGGAGGGCAACCCGGGCACCTTGGAGATCAGGTTGATCACATCCATCCGGAAGCCATCGATACCCAGATCGAACCAGCGGTTCATCATGTCGTATATGGCGTCACGCACCGGGGGGTGTTCCCAGTTAAGGTCCGGTTGCTTGCGGGAAAACAGATGCAGGTAGTACTGGCCTGTAGCAGAATCCTTCTCCCAGGTCGGGCCGGAAAAAAAGGAAACCCAGTTGTTCGGCGGCAGTTCCCCGTGCGGGTCGCTCTGGCCATCTCGCCAGATATAGAAATCCCGGTAGGGGTTATCCGGGCTTTGACGGGATTCGACAAACCACGGGTGCTCATCCGATGTGTGATTGACCACGAGATCCATTATCAGGCGAATGCCACGTTCATGCAGGCCATTCAGAAGCTCTTCGAAGTCGGCCATAGTGCCGAATTCAGCCATTATGGCTTCGTAGTCGCTGATGTCGTACCCGTTGTCGTCGTTCGGAGAGGCGTAGACCGGGTTCAGCCACACGATGGTGATACCGAGGTCGGCCAGGTAATCCAACTGACTGATGATTCCCCTCAGATCACCAATGCCGTCTCCGTTGCTGTCCATAAAGCTGCGCGGGTATATCTGATAGACAATCCCTTCCTTCCACCACTGTCCTTGCATGCCGGGTGTCCCCTGTTGTCCGATTGGTAAGTCGTCGACAATAACGGAGTCAGGGCTGCAATTGAACCGGCATCAGGAGTTGCCCGCCGGCATCGAAATCGTTCCAGAGTTCCTGCCAGGTCATGGCGTGGCCCGGTACGGCTTCATCGGGTCGAAGATCCGCCAGTGGCTTGAGCACGAAGGCATGCTTCCATACTTCATCCCGGGGCAGTGACACCCCCTCGTGCACACCGTACAGGGAGCCGTAGGTGAGCACGTCGATATCCAGCGTTCGGCTTGAAAAGCGAGGCTGAGAGCGATCTCGACCGCAGTCATCTTCAATGCGTTTCAGGCAATCATTCAATTCACTCAGCGGCAGTGCCGTGCGCACGGCCACGACCAGGTTATAGAAAGCGTCGCCTTCGAAACCGACCGCCTTGCTCTCGTAGACGGGCGACAAGTCGATGTCGCCGAAAAGATCCCGCAGTGCATCGAGGGCGGCGGTCAGGTGAAAATCGCGGTCAATATTCGAACCCAGACTCAGTAATACTTCCTGTGTCATATCTTCCACCTATTCTGCGGCGCGGCTCAGGTGATACTCCGCACCAACCGCACCCGGAATACAGCCGTCCTTGTAGATCGCCAGGTCCACCTGCCGGCAACCGAATTCCCTGAGCACCACACCGCAAAGCGTTTCGCCGAGAGCTTCGAGCAGGAAGAACTGCGCCTCTGCTGCAGTGTCAACCAGGCGCTGGGCCACCGCCGAATAATCCAGAGTGTCTACCAGTTGATCGGACGCACCGGCTCGGCGATGATGGTCCGACAGATGCAGTGTAGCGTCCAGTCGCAGAGTCTGTGGCGCGGTTCGCTCGAATTCATAGACGCCAATCAGGGTCTCAACGACAAGCTGTCTGATTACCAGGCGATCATTCATGACGCCAGGCCTTCTTCTGACTGACTTTTCATTGTGGCACCTGAGATCGGCCCCAGTTCGGTCAGTGGCCAGCGGGCGCGCAGGCTGACGCCGAGCTCGGCGGAATCGGGCGCGGCCGCGAGACGCTCTGCCCCCGCCAATGCGATCATGGCGCCGTTATCAGTGCAAAAAGCCAGTGCCGGGTAATAAACGGCCGCCTGCTCTTTTTCGACCATCGTCTGTAGTGCAGCGCGCAAGGACCGGTTAGCGCTCACGCCACCCGCTACCACCAGGCGCCTGCGACCTGTTTCTTTCAGGGCACGGCGACACTTGACGACCAGGGCACGCACTACAGATTCCTCAAAACCCCGGGCCAGATTCGCTTTGTCCTGCACCGAAAGTTTGCCCGCCTTTTCCACCGCCTGACGGACAGCCGTTTTGAGTCCACTGAACGAGAAGTCCATTCCCGGTCGGTCAATCATGGGCGGGGTGAAGACAAAACGCCCGGCTTCACCCTGCTCGGCGAGCTTTGCCAGCTCCGGTCCTCCCGGGTAAGGCAGGCCCAGCAACTTGGCCGTCTTGTCAAAGGCTTCTCCGGCAGCATCGTCCAGGGACTCGCCCAGCAACCGGTAAACACCGACCGCTTCGACATCTATCAGCTGTGTATGCCCGCCGGATACAAGCAGGGCAACAAAGGGAAACGCCGGGCGGCTTTCTTCGAGCATCGGAGCGAGCAAATGCCCCTCCATATGATGGACCGGCATTGCCGGCACCCCCCAGGCCCAGGCCAGGCTGCGACCGACCATGGCACCGACCATCAGGGCCCCGATTAACCCGGGTCCGGCCGTGTACGCCACCCCATCCACATCACCGCGCGCCAGGCCGGCCTCGAGAAACGCCTGGTCAATCAGGGGTATCAGTCGCTGTACATGATCCCGCGACGCCAGCTCTGGGACGACCCCGCCATACCGTGCGTGCAGGTCAACCTGGCTGAACAACTGATGGCTCAGCAATCCGGCGTCGGTATCATAGATCGCAACGCCCGTTTCATCGCACGAGGATTCAATTCCAAGAACTCGCATGGTGGGAGTAACGCTCCGGCGATCAGGCCACTATTACAGGGGTGGAGAATGATACCGATACCGGGTTCGAATGGCCACCGCACCTGCTTTGACTTTGCTGTGGCCGGGGCGTAAAATCGCGCCTCCCCGAATGGTAGCCAGAGGCTTTATCAGCCTGCTCCCGGGGAGTTTTTTCAACACAAAGCAGAGGAAATCAATGCCACAGGTTAAAGTGAAAGACAACGAACCGTTTGATGTTGCACTGCGCCGGTTCAAACGTTCCTGCGAAAAAGCGGGCATCCTGGCGGACGTGCGTCGTCGCGAGTTCTATGAAAAGCCCACGTGGGCACGCAAGCGCAAGGCCGCTGCTGCGGTAAAACGCCACGCGAAGAAGCTGCAGCGTGAACAGAAACGCATGCAGAAGAATTACTGATCTGAGCTGACGACAACCGGAAACGTACCTGACCATGTCCATCAAAGCGGCGCTTCAGTCCGCCATGAAAGACGCCATGCGAGCCCGCGAAAAAGAGCGCCTGGGCACGATTCGCATGATCATGGCTGATATAAAGCGGCGTGAAGTCGACGAACGCGTCGAAATGAACGATGAACAGGTACTGGCGATTCTCGACAAAATGCAGAAGCAGCGTCGTGAATCCATCGCTCAGTATGAATCTGCTGGTCGGCAGGACCTGGCCGACGTTGAAAAAGCCGAACTGGAGGTGATTGCCCAGTTTTTACCGGCCGCGCTTTCGCAGGAAGAGTTGCAGGCCCTGATTTCACACGCTATAGATAGCACTGGCGCCTCGTCCATGCGCGACATGGGCAAGGTGATGGCCGAGCTCAAGCCGCAGGTGCAGGGGCGGGCCGACATGAGTGAAATCAGCCGTCTTGTGAAAGCGCAGCTGGATTAGCCCCGGGACGCTGCTTCTCAGCATCCCACTGACATCTCCGGAGTATGATCCATGGCGGGTCGAATTCCGCAGTCCTTCATTGATGATGTGGTCGAACGGGTCGACATCGTGGATGTCGTTGGCCAACGCGTGAAGCTGAAGAAGACCGGGAAAAACTATTCCGGTCTTTGCCCGTTCCACAACGAGAAGACTCCCTCTTTTTCCGTCAACCCACAGAAGCAATTCTACTACTGCTTCGGCTGCGGTGCCGGCGGTAACAGCCTGAAATTTCTGCTCGAACACGACCGCCTGCCCTTTCCTGAAGCCGTTGAAGCGCTTGCTCGACTTGCCGGTATGGAGGTGCCCCGGGAACACGACCCAGCGGCTGAAAAACGCCAGCGTGCCGCGAAAGCGGCTCAGGACGTGGTACAGGCGGCGGCTGATTTCTATCGGCAGCAATTGCGCGCACACGCCCGCGGTGAGCAGGCTATCGATTATCTGAAATCGCGGGGGCTGACCGGGGTGGTCGCACAGCGGTTTGGCCTCGGCTATGCGCCTCCGGGGTGGAGCAATCTGCTGGACGCAATGGGCAGGGAAGACCCGGGGCGGCTGCAGCAACTGGTGAGCAACGGCCTGGTCATCGCACGCGAGGATGGCCGCGTGTACGATCGGTTCCGCGACCGGATCATGTTTCCGATTCGCGATGCCCGCGGCCGGCCGATTGCCTTCGGCGGGCGGACCATGGGCGATGGCAAGCCCAAGTACCTGAATTCTCCAGAGACCCCCGTCTTTCAGAAAGGCCGGGAACTCTATGGGCTGTATGAAGCGCTGCAGGTACGCCAGAAACTGGAGCGCCTGGTGGTCGTTGAGGGGTATATGGATGTTATTGCCCTGCACCAGTTCGGCCTGCCCTGGGCGGTGGCAACGCTCGGTACGGCTACCTCGACCGAGCACCTCACCAAGATGTTCCGGTCGGTCAGTGAAGTCGTATTCTGCTTTGATGGCGATGATGCCGGCCGCCAGGCGGCAGTTCGGGCTCTCAACACCGCGCTGACCGAAGCCACCGACGGCCGCACGCTTCGCTTCCTGTTTCTGCCCGAGGGCGAAGACCCGGACACGCTCGTGCGCTCGATCGGGGCGGACGGGTTCAAGCACCTGATCGCTGAGGCACCGACACTCACCGAATTCATGGTGCAACACTGGCGCGAACAGGTGGATATGTCCACTCTGGATGGGCGCGCCCGGCTCGTTCATATCGCCCTGCCCCAGTTGGTGCAGCTCCCCGATCAGGGCATGTTGCGCTCGCTCGTCGTGAAGCGCCTCGCCGAGGAAGCCGGCGTTGAGGTCGACCTGATTCAGCGCCAGATTGCTGCGGCGGAAAAGCCGAAAAACGATCCGCCAGTTGCAGGCGCAAACGCCCCGCCCATGCCCGAGCCGCCACCGCTGCAGGAAGAGCCCTGGGCAGATGACGAGCCACCGCCACCGGGCGATTTCAACGACCCGCTGCCCGCACCACGTCGGCCGAGAGCAGGAGACCTGCATCAGACCCGCCAGCCTCCGCCATGGCAGCAGGCAATGGCATTGCTGCTGTGCTGGCCCGCTCTGGCAACGCGGGTCAATCTGGAAAACCGGGTGTTCAATAACGGAGACCACAACGAGTGGGTGCGCCGTATGCTACACTGGTTGCAGGAAGACCCGGTCGCCAGCCGCTACGAAGCCATGGACCTGCTGGCGCCGCATGGGTTCACAGAATTGCTCCGGGCGCTGTCGCGCACAGAATTCTTTGCCATTCTGACCCGAGATGGTGACCAACCGGGCGGTGCGCACGAGAAGCAGTTGCAGCGCCTGTTGCACAACCTGACGCATGAGCCATCAGCGCAGGAAGAATACCAGGCACTGCGTCGGCTCTGGCTGGAAAACCGCCACAGCATGACGGGCGAACAAAAACAGCGGTACCTCGCACTCTTGAAACTGGGCAAGTCCAACCCAATCTGAAAGGGTCCGGGAGAATAGAGTGGAAAGCTGCTTTTTCACACGGCCACGGACTCTTGCCGGGGACGGAAATCCGGAAAAATCAGTGTAACAGGTAGCGCCAACGAGGGAGTTTGCGCTATACTATTGCGCCTTTTTTCAGCCGGACCGGGATACAGGCTGAAAAATCCGACATTCCCAAACACTGAACGCATACAGGTATTTGGATGGCTGAAAAATCTCAGCAACAGCAGTCGCGCCTCAAGAAGCTCATCGCCAAAGGTAAGGATCAGGGCTACCTGACCTACGCTGAAGTGAATGACCATCTGCCGGAAGAAATTGCCAGCCCGGAGCAGGTGGAAGACATCATCAGGATGATCAACGATATCGGCATCAGCGTCGTGGAAGTAGCGCCTGAAGATGGCGATGCCCTGTTCATGGCAGACGACGCCAACACCACTGATGAAGACGCCTCCGAGGAAGCCGCCGCCGCCCTGGTGGCGGTAGAATCCGACACCGGTCGCACAACGGACCCGGTGCGCATGTATATGCGCGAGATGGGTACCGTAGAACTGCTTACCCGGGAAGGCGAAATTGTTATTGCCAAGCGCATCGAGGAAGGCGTGCGGGAAGTGATGGCGGCGTTGGCCCATTTCCCGGGCAACATCGAACACGTCCTGAGCGAATACGATGCGAGTCAGGAAGAAGAAGGCCGGCTTACCGACATTCTGAACAGCTTTCTGGACCCGGACGATCATGAAGCATCGCCCGATGACGAAGCCACCACGGAAATGGTGAAAGAGTCTGACATTCAGAAGAATGCGGACGACATGGACGATGACGACAGCGAAGACGACCCGTCGGATGGCGGCGTAGACCCTGAAGTAGCGCGCCAGCGGTTTGAAGCGCTGCGCGCGGCGTATCAGGACGCCCATGCGACCATAGAAAAGCACGGCCGCGACAGCAAGGAAGCCAACGATGCCCTGAATCGTGTCGGTGAGATATTTGCCCCGTTCAAACTCGCCAACCGCCAGTATGACCTGTTGCTCGACAATGTGCGGACTGCGGTGAACACCGTGCGCACCCAGGAGCGCAACATGCTGCGCATCTGCACGGAGCAGGTACCCATGCCCCGCCGTGAATTCATCAAAGGGTTCCAGGGCAACGAAACCAGCGATGAATGGCTCGAGTCACTGTTCGACGATGACACCTACGGACAACGCCTGTTCGAGTATGAAATCGAACTCAAGCGTGCTCAGCGCAAGCTGCGCAACCTGGTGAAACAAACCGGCATCAGCCTGGCGGAAATCAAGGACATTCACCGGCGCATTTCCATTGGCGAAGCCCGTGCTCGCCGTGCCAAGAAGGAAATGGTTGAGGCCAACCTTCGCCTGGTGATTTCAATTGCCAAGAAATACACCAACCGTGGGCTTCAGTTCCTCGACCTGATCCAGGAAGGCAATATCGGCCTGATGAAGGCCGTCGACAAGTTCGAATACCGCCGCGGCTACAAGTTTTCCACCTATGCGACCTGGTGGATACGCCAGGCCATTACGCGGTCGATTGCCGACCAGGCACGCACGATCCGTATTCCGGTGCACATGATCGAAACGATCAACAAGCTGAACCGGATCTCGCGTCAGATGCTGCAGGAAATGGGCCGCGAAGCCACACCGGAGGAACTCGCCGAACGGATGGACATGCCGGAAGACAAGATCCGGAAAGTGCTGAAAATCGCCAAGGAACCGATCTCGCTGGAAACCCCCATCGGCGACGACGAAGATTCCAGCCTGGGGGATTTCATCGAAGACGGCACCATGGAATCGCCGTCCGACAGCGCTTACGACAAGAGCCTGGAAGAAGCGACCCGCGACGTGCTCGGCGGCCTGACTGCCCGCGAAGCGAAAGTTCTGCGCATGCGTTTCGGTATCGACATGAACACCGACCACACGCTGGAAGAAGTCGGCAAGCAGTTTGATGTCACGCGCGAGCGTATCCGTCAGATAGAAGCGAAAGCCCTGCGCAAACTGCGGCACCCCAGCCGTTCAGACCACCTGCGCAGCTTCATGGACGAAAACTTCTGACGTCGCTATAATCTGGCCGCGTTTTATTCGCAGCCTTCGGCAGCTCCTACATGCACGACCTCCCTGTAGGAGCGACCTAAGGGCGCGATTGTTGTAGGATCTGCCGGAGGCTGCGATGATTCACGACCTTCGGTCGCTCCTACATAAACGCTGCGTACATGACGTAGCAAATCGAGGAACAACGAAGCCAGTCGGCAAGCGTCAGAACTGACGCAGGTATTTGCCTTCAGGGCAAGGCGCCCCGCAGATCAGCGAGGGAGCAACGAAGACAAGAGACAACGATGATTCCGGTATTTGCGCCGGATTTTGAGTGAAGGGCAAGGCGCCCCGCAGCTCAGGAAGGGAGCATACACCAAGTATGTGACCGAGATGAGCGAGGACGCAACGCAGCCATTCTCTCAAAAGACAAGCAAAGGGGCCTTTAGCTCAGTTGGTCAGAGCAGTCGACTCATAATCGATTGGTCGCTGGTTCAAGTCCAGCAAGGCCCACCACTCCCCGCAGTACATGCAAATCCGTTGATGCCGCTAGTTCGCCCGGAATCTTTCCGGTATTCACCGGGGGTCAAGCCAACAACACGGTGAAATACTTTGCGAAAGGCGCCAGGGTCCAGATAGCCGACTTCCCAGGCAATACTGTCTACCGACATTCGTGTGAATTGCAACAACTCCCTGGCCTTACCCACCCGCAACCGTTGCCAATAATCGGAAGGCGTCATGCCCGTTGCCCGGATAAGCCGGCGCTGAAACGTGCGCTCGTTCAGGCCCGCGACGCGGGCCATTTCGGAAACGTTTATCGCTCGGGGTTCCGTCTCTTGCAGCCAGTGCTGCACCGCCAGAATGGCGGAGTCGCCGTGCATGAGTGGCGGAGAAAACACGCTGTAATATCGCTGTTCGCGTCCCGGAGGGTCTACCAGCAGCAATTGCGCCGTACGCATCATGACCGACGGGCCCAGGAACCGGTCCAGCAGCTTCAGGCCCAGATCAGTCCAGGCCATCGCACCACCTGCGGTTACAATTTCTCCATCATCAATGACCAGTCGATCTGTATCGAGATGTACCCCGGGGAACCGTTCACGGAATCGTTCTGCATACATCCAGTGTGTAGTTGCCCGACGTCCGTTTAACAAGCCGGTTTCTGCCAGAATAAAAGCGCCGGCACAGACAGACGCCAGAATGCCCCCAGTGTGGTGATGGCGGCTCAACCAGTCCACAAAAGGGTTGGCCACGTCACTCCCAGGAGGTGCCACCAGGCTGGGCGGCATGAGCAGTACTGTGGGTTCACCGGATCTTTCCGGGTGGGAGTCATAACCACGCTCCGGCCGCATTGTTGCATTGTCCACTGACCAGTGGCTGACACGAATCGGGTGGTGATCGGCGTCGGGCGAGACCTCGTGGTTGGCAATGGACAACAGATCCGTCAGACCCGACAACGCCGCCTGCTGTGCGTTCGGGTAGCAGAGCAGACCAATTTCCACCCAATTATGGTTTGACGCCACCATTTGTCGTATATGCCCTTAAATTTGTCGAATATGACAATATCGAACCTGCGGCGAAACCGGGATCATGTCAACACGCTGAAACGCGTATTCATGAATCTAGAATTGGAGCAAGACGATATGGCCGCGCGTGCATTGATTGTAGTAGACATTCAGAACGAATATTTTCCCGGCGGTAATCTGCCGCTCGAGGGCATCGAGCAGGCGGCGGAGAACGCCGCCCGCATGATTGATTTCGCTCGGAAAAATCAGGATCTGGTCGTGCATATTCACCACGAGATGCCGATGGCAAATGCCCCCATCTTTGCGCCGGGATCCGATGGTTTGAAAATAAATGATGCCGTCGCACCCGTTGAATCTGAGCCCGTCATCCAGAAGCACTCACCCAATGCGTTTCTGAACACAAACCTCAAAGAGGTCCTGGAGGAAAATGGAGTAAATGAAGTGCTTATCGTTGGCGCGATGAGCCAGATGTGCATAGACGCCACCAGTCGCGCGGCGGCTGACATGGGCTACAAGCTGACCGTTGTGCACGATGCCTGTGCCACCCGTGACCTGGAGTTCGAAGGGCGCACTATACCGGCTGCACAGGTTCATGACACGATCATGGCAGCATTGGAATTTGCGTATGGTACTGTAACGACCACCAAGGCATTGACTGCGGCCTGACGGGCCATAGTGCGCATGGGAACAGGAGCATTCCGATCAGACCCGGGGGTCACTATTCGCTCCCGGGTTAACGTTTCCCGGCGGGGCTGGCGTTTGGGAGCCTGGCCAAACGGCCGCCGTCGACCACAAATTCCTGCCCGGTTATCCAGGCGGCCTCGTCTGAAGCGAGCCAGCTTACCATGTTAGCCACATCTTCAGGGTCGCCCAACCGACCGGCAGGGTGTATTGAGCGCATTGCGTCTTCAAACGAGACTACGTCATCGGCGTCGTCCATATACCCCTGATTCAGGGGCGTTACGATCCACCCCGGGCATACCACATTGCAACGAATGCCATACGCGCCGAGGTCAATCGCAGTGGCTCGGGTCAACCCATGTACGCCCGCTTTGGACGCCGCATAAGGAGCGTGGTCATCGTTGTTGGCCAGGCCTTCGACCGAACCGATATTGACAATAGCGCCGGCCTTCTGGTGCATCATCAATTCGGCGGCGGCCTTGCTGCAGATGAAGACACCCCGAAGATTCACGGCCATGGTCTGATCCCAATCAGCAACACTGGTTTCCAGAAAGTGCTTTTGATCCATGATCCCGGCACTGTTCACCAGAACATCGACGCGACCCCACGCCTGCTCCATATACCTGAAAAAATCGGTGATGGAACCTTCGTCGGACACATCCAGAGGGTGGTAATCCACCTTGGCCGAAAAGGCCTGCTGCACGGGTTTTCTGCTACCGACGACAACATGCGCCCCTTCCCGGGCAAACTTGTCCGCGATTGCCCAGCCGATACCTTGTGAGCCGCCGGTTACCACAGTGACCTGATCCTGGTGCCGCATGGTGGAACTCCCTTTGAATATCAATGGGCAGAGATGATTGAAGTCTGAGCGAACGACAATGCCGCAGCCTGCAAACGCTAGCTTCCCGCTACCGTGGCATGCGCGCTGGTCTGTCGCAATGGGTACTCACGGATAGTGGACTGCAACTGGTTTGCCAGAAGCTGCACCGCTTCTTTGGCGCGGCCGGGTCTCCGGTGCAGCGTGATTTCCGAATACGGGAGTTCCGGCAACCCATCCTCTACGCCCAGTATCCGGAGATCGGGGCTGAGCATCGACGGTATCAATACCGTCACCGCCAGTCCGGCTCGAACTGCGGCGGACAACCCCGAAAGGCTGGGGCTGGCATAGGCAATGCGCCAGCGGATGCCAGCAGTGTCGAGCGCCGCAATAGCCCGTTCCCGAAATGTGCAGACCCCTTCTCTGGATACCGCCAGCGGAAGGGGCGACCGAAAATGAGTGTCATAGCCGACCGCTCCCGCCCACACCATGGGCTCACGCCTCAGCACGTCACCCCCGGGGCTGTTGGGTTGGCGCGTGGCAATGGCCAGATCCAGCGCGCCGGCTTTGACCTCCTGAACCAGTTCAACGCTCAGGCCACAGCGAACTTCCAACTCCACCGCCGGGAAGCGCGTCTCGAATTCCGATAATGCTTCCGGAAGATACATCACATAATCGTCAGGAATGCCGAGCCGAACGACGCCGTCGAGGCGCTGGTCGCGTACATCCTGCCACGCCAGATTATTCTGCCGCAGCATCTGGCGCGCATGGGCCAGCAACCGGTCCCCAGCCGTCGTTGGAATCGCCGATTTCTGGCCTCGTTGCAATAACCGACAACCCAGCGCCTCCTCAAGGCGCCTCATATGCGCACTGACAGTGGACTGAGCCAGGTGCAGATGCTCCGACGCCGCGGTGAAGCCGCCGTTGTCGACCACGCTTACAAACGTGTTCAGCACGACCAGGTCAAGAGGCCGGGGAGAGTTCATTACGGTCATCACGATTTCCGATGGCATTATCAAAAGTCTTCGTTTCCGTAATGTAACAGCCACTGACAGAATTCGCATCAGCCAACTGGGACACCGTAGCCCCGGCGCAGGAATACGCGCGTTAGAGCGGGTTCGACCGCCCAGACCGACTGCACGCAATAAAAAGGGAGACTGCCATGAGAAACACCCAGGCTATTGGCCTGATTGCCGCCGCGATGACCATTGCATTGTGGGCTGCATTGCCAGTACTGCGAGGCTTGGTAAGCCTGCCGCCCATGCTGACTGGTTCGGTGGCTATGTTGTCTGCCGCCGTGGTGGCGCAGATGCTGGATAAAGGGTCAGGAGCCGGTCAACCTCGCCCGCCCCTGGCAGACGGCCCGTTCTGGCTCATGGGGGTGGGTGGTCTCACAGGTGCCTTGTATTTCTATTTTCTGGCACTTGGGGAAGGCGACCCCGCCAAGGTGGCTCTGGTGACCTATACCTGGCCCATCGGTTTGGTTCTGGTTGCCGACAAGCTGGCCGGCCGTGGTCTGAACTGGCGTGCGGTTGCAGGTGCTCTGGTTGCCTTCACCGGAGTAGCACCGCTGGTGCTGTCGTCCGGTAGTAGCATACCGACGTCGCCCCTGGCATACAGCGCCGGGATAGCCGCCGGCCTGTGCTGGATCCTATTTTCCCTGTACTTGCGCCTGGACCGCCGCGCCGGCACCAGTGACTACAAATACCTGTTTGCCAGCGCCGCTGCGGTAACCTTTCTGCTGCACCTGGCGATCGAAGACCCGGTTGCCGGCAGCACCTATCAGGACTGGTTGTTTGCGTCGCTGATCGGTATCGGCCCATACGGCCTGGCCTTTGTCAGCTGGGGCTTCGCTCTGGGTCGTGCATCCGTATCGAGTCTTGGAATTCTTACCTTTATGGTTCCGATCCTGTCTGCTCTGTACCTGGTTTTCATAGGTTCAGCCGCTCTCAATAGTCAGATGACAGTTGCATTTGCGGCGATACTGGCCAGCGGCGCGCTGACTCAATACTCCGGTCCGCTCCTGAAACACCGCAAGCCGAGCACGGGTTCGGTGGCTACCTGGCTAGCCGGTACAGAGAATCGCCCGGGCTAACTCTGCCGACGTCGGAAGATCAACCTGTGTGACAGGGTGTAGTTGAAACACATACCCGCCACACCGCCGACCCAGACACCGAAGAGTGGCACCCAGAACAGCCAGCCGTCAGGCAGTACCAGGGCGTGACCTATGACCAGTACCAGGCTGAACAGACCGTAGTTGATCAACCCACCAGTGGCGTGAACACCGTAGTAGTGCGCCAGCTCGGTGAGAAAACCGTGCACCCGGGTGTGATTGTGGAAGGTGAAGCGGCGATTGAGAAAATAGCCCGTGGTCATCGCCGCGAAGTAGGACAGTACCCGTGCAACGTAGACGTTGACTGCCCAGCCTTCGTGCAGCAGGTATAGACCACCGGCATCGATCACCGAAATTGTCGTGGCCACCAGTGAGTACCGCATGAAGGTGATGGCGTGATGGGTGGAGTGTCTAAGCCGATTGAAAACGATAAAACCTGATCACCGCCGAAAATTCTGAAGCCATAGGTTAGAGTAATGCCGACAAGATCTCCAGCAGCCCGGCTAACTACCCGGCTGCAACATCCCCACTGCGCGACGCACATACTCCTGGCCCGGCTTCTGATGTCCAGGAGCCCGTACCGGCAGCATGCCATGCCACCAACCCTTGCGTTTCCCCGCAATAAAGATCACCAGATCACCGGGTGATTCGAATCGGACCGTATAGCGTTGGATATGTATTTCCGACTCCGTGTTCTTGATCTGCCGCGCCACGTAGAACTCACCACCCGAAAAATCCACCTGCGGATCACTCAACATCAGTACCGCCTGAACCGGCGGAGTTTCATCGTTATTGTCCTGGTGTGCCCAGTTTTCCGCGCCGTCACCCGCGAGCAGCAGGATACTCCTGCGCTCGGCCACTCCGCTTGATTCTGAGCTTTTGTAAGGTGTCCCCGGGCCGGCCAGCAGATCCTGGAGGGTGCTTATCAGTGCCTCATGCCAACCGGATTGATTGGCCAGTCCCATATAGATACTTTGTGGTTCACCGGCGATCCCGTTACCCATGGTGCGCGCGAGTTTCGTTTTTCTGGCATCCGTCGACTCATATTCCGCACTGATCATTGGTGTGACCACAGCCTGTCGAATGGCGCAGGCGCCGTAGGATTCCAGCTGACGCCATACTGCTTTGCGGCACGACTCAGTGACCATCCCCTGATGCAGTGGTCCTGTGATGCTGTATTCGCCTTCTGGCAGGGCATTTGTCTCGACATGAATAACGGGGTTGGTTGAGGCAGTACGCCCTGTCTCTCTGTGGTTGCCTTCTGCGATTCTCCGGTGCGTTTCCCTGGCAGCATCGAACAGGCCGCCGACCGCGATACGGAAAGGCGTCGTGTTGGTTGCCACCCAGCCGAGCCCAACGTCTTCCAGCGCTTTGCGCAATGTGACCTGTTTCGGACTATTGAAATCCTCAAGCTCAAGCCGCCCGAGTGCAGCCCACACTACCGGCTCTGTGCCGGCCAACAGGCTGTGCTCCGGGAATCCGGACTTAATAAACGTATCGGACCATTCGGGCCACCCGTGCTGAGCCATAACTCACTCGTGCTCATTTTTCGCGGCTGTCACCATTATTTCCACCAACGTCTCTGCCGAAGACAGGTTCACGCCGACGGTGACGCGGGCGGGTTCATGCTCGGGCGGCATCCACTGGTACCAGATCTCGTTCATTTCTTCCTTGCGCGACATATCAGAAAGGTAAACCGTCGCCTGCAGTATGCGGGTTTTCGAACTGCCGGCGCGCTCCAGATGGTCTTCTATTTTTGCCAGTACCTGCCGGGTCTGACCGGCCAGCGTTGCGGACCGGTCCTCCGCTACAATGCCCCTGAGAAAAACCAACCCGGCATATTCAACAGCCTGGTTCTTCACCGCATCAAGCTTCGTACGTTTAATTTCTTTCGTCATTTGTTGTTTCCCCGGGAGGCACGCTCCGCCGGCACGGCGGGCAGGATTAGTGGTAGAATAGTGGCTGACACTGTCACTTTCGAGCAATCATTGCTTTTGCTCAAGTCTGTTACAGCAGGCTGACGCACCGCTTACACGGGTTTCGAGCTGTGATCACCATTTGAACCGAATACCGAGGAGCACACCGGGCCACGCCGTCCGCCCCGCCATGAAACGTTATTCACTGCCCACTCTGCGCGACATCGGCCATCTGGCAGCGACCATGGCCATTGCATCGATTGGTGCGGTGCTGTTCAACCTGCTGGATCTTCCCCTGCCCTACCTGCTGGGTGCGCTTACGGCCACATTAATCGGCAGTCTGGCGGGTTTTCAACCGCGTGTGCCCATGTGGCTGTTTCTCAGTATGCTGGTGATTCTTGGCGTCTATGCCGGCTCGGCCCTGGATACGGAGCTGCTGGAAGGCCTGAAGCGCTGGCCGGTATCGCTCAGCGCCATGTTGGTTCTGGTTTTCGCAACCACGGCAATCAACACTGCTTACTTCCAGCGGTTTGCCGGGTTCAGCCGAATAACGGCGATGTTTGCGGCCGTGCCCGGGGCGCAGACCCTGGCCTTGCTCATGTGCGCCCGCTATGGCGCCGACGAGCGTCAGGTCATTATTCCCCAGATCACGCGTGTTCTTGCGGTCATCTACCTGGTGCCCTTGTTATTGATCACTTTTGGCGACTGGGCTGGAATAGACGTGACTCGGGTGCGCGGAGCACCTGCGGCCCCCTGGGTTATACCCGACCTGACGACCATTGCTATTGCCGCTACCGCCGCCCTGGCGGCTATGGCGCTGGCTTATCGCCTGCGGTGGCCCCAACCCACCATGCTGGGCCCGCTCTGTGGCATTGCCATATTGCAGGTTACCGGTGTGACCGAGCTCGATATCCCCGGGCAGGCACTGACACCGGTTCAGTTTGTTCTGGGTACCTTCCTGGGCACCCGTTTCGCGAAGGTAAAATGGCGAGCCGCTCTGGGCATGTCAATGCATGGGCTGGTCGCATTGTCACTAACATTTGTCGGCGTCTTTCTGATGACCGGGCTGTTGATGCTGGTCACGGACCTTCCGCCGGCTGCCCTCTTGCTGGCCTTCGCCCCCGGGGGGCTGCCGGAAATGGTACTGATTGCCGCCACGTTGAACGTCGATCCGGCCTTTGTCGTCGTGCACCAGATAACGCGGTTTCTGGTCATTGCTGTGGTAATGCCCTGGGCCGTGGCGCGTGTTGTCAGAATGTCGAGTCAGGACCGTTGAATTGAATGGCTCCACATCCCTGCCTCACAGTGATGCCCTTCGAGCGCTCTTTTCAGTTTTGAACTTCGCCGAAAGCTGAGCTGTCACCGCCCCGTCCTTAGTTAAATCTTGAAGCTTTCCATACTGGCCGGGTGGAACATCTCTTCCGGCGACACCAGACGGCTCGACAGCCCTTCAGCATGGTGCTGTTTCAGGAATCGTTCCAGCGCGTGGCGGTTATCCTCAAAGCCATAAGGCCAGAAGTCATCACCCATCAGACGGCGCGCCGCGCGCAGCTGGTCTTCGACAAACGGCAGGGTCACCTTAGTCGCTGAGGTGTCCGTCAGACGCTCCAGAGCGACCTGCTTGGACTTCTCGAATGCCTTGAACACCGAAAACGGCAGCCAGGGGTGTTCTTCCGCCAGCGTCTTGCGGATACCCAGCAGGTGCATGATGGGGAACAGCTTCGTGCGCTCGTACCAGGCTTTGGCCTCCGCCATCGGATCGCTGAACAGGTAGTCCACCTTCGGGTGGCCACGGGTATAACAGGACGGCGCACGCGGCCCGATGACCGCATCCAGATCACCATTCGCCAGCATGTTACTGAGCGTCTCATCAGCAGGAATATTGTGCACCTGCACACCATCGGTGAGGTTCAGGTTGATCTTTTCGACCCGTCCTACTTCTTCGTAGCCACCGCGATACCAGGTCACGTCGCGCGGTTTAAGCCCGTAGTCTTCTTCGAGAAATAACCGTACCCAGACGTTGGCCGTCAGCTGATACTCGGGGACACCGACCCTTTTTCCCTTCAGGTCGGCCGGCTCACGGATACCGCGATCAGTCCGAACGTAGATTGAACTGTGGCGAAACGCCCGCGACGGGAACACAGGAATGCCGATGTAGGGGCAGTCGTTGTTCGCGGTTTTAACGGTGAAGCTGCTCATCGACAGCTCGGTTATATCAAAGTCCGCGTGTCGGAACGCCCGGAAGAAAATTTCTTCCGGCTCGTGAAGCATGTAAACAGGGTCGACCCCGTCTATCTGGACATTTCCATCAACCAGTGGGCGCATACGGTCGTAGTTGCCGACCGCCACCGAGAGCTTGAGTGTGTTCATCTTATTTCCTCTTTACTCTATCCCTAACGTCGCTTATTCTTTGAAAGAAATTAGATATCTAACTTTATTCTCGCATATGATTTAAATGATTGCGATGGAGTATTGCTCCAGGTGACCTGAAACTCGGGGAGAGAACATGGACAATAACAACAAGTCCTTACTTGAAGATCTCAGCACAGCCAACCGTATACTATTCAACGAGGGGGTCGTTGACGCTTTCGGGCACGTAAGCGTCCGAAATCCGGCAAATCCGGAAACCTTTTACCTGGCACGCAATATGGCGCCGAATCAGGTGAGGCCGGAAGACATTGTTGAACACTACCTCGATGGCTCGCCGGTATCAGATGACCGCAAGCTGTATCTGGAGCGTTATATTCACGGGGAGATCTATCAGAAGCGGTCAGATGTAAACGCTGTGGTACACAGCCATTCGCCGTCCATTGTCCCATTCAGCATCGTCAAATCCGTACCATTGAAGCCAGTCTGTCATATGAGTGCTTTCATCGGTGACCAGGCGCCGATCTATGAGATCCGCGAGCATTCTGATGAACCAACGGACCTTCTGATTTCCAGTCGTTATCTGGGTAAAACTCTGGCAGATACACTGGATAGTCATACAGCGGTTTTGATGCGCGGCCACGGATCCACCGTAGTCGCTGACTCACTGATGCGTGTGACTTATCGCGCTGTGTATCTGGAAGTGAATGCAAAGTTGCAAGCGCAGGCCATGCAGCTTGGCGAGGTTGAATACCTGAACAAAGGCGAAGCAGCAGTGGCGCAGAAAAACGTGGAAGGCCAAATGGTGCGCGCCTGGAATCACTGGAAGGCGCGCGTAGAGAGCGCCTGACCCGGTCATGACCGAGCACCCCGCTCGATTGAATTGTCTGGAAGCCGCTGGAGGTTAATGTGTCCGCTAACTCAGAACTTATACATTCCGTCAAAATCACAGCCAAAGAGGAAATAGCCAAAGGTATTTTCCGTTTCGAGCTGACCCCTGATGACCCGGAAGAGCTCGACCCACCTGAAGCCGGTGCACACATCTACGTAGAGGCACCCAATGGCGAGGTGCGTCGTTATTCCCTGAGCCAATCTCCTGATGAGACCGATCACTATGCCATTGCCGTAAAGCGGGATGAGAATGGCACAGGCGGCTCAAAAAGCCTGTGTGACGATACAAAGCTCGGCGACAGTATCAGAATCTCGGGCATTACCAATGATTTTGAATTGAAAGGGAACCCGACCCGCTATGTGTTTATTGCCGGGGGCATCGGCATTACCCCGCTGTATTCAATGATAAAGACATTGGAAACCCAGGGCGGAAAGCCTTTCAAACTCTACTACTTGACGCGCGATGCGGAGCACACCGCATATCTCGAGGAGTTCAGTCAACCGGAGTACAAGGGCAAAGTTGTCATTCACCACACGGAGGGTGATTCGGACAATCGATACGATCTGTGGCCGGTGCTTGAACAACCCAAGGGGGCGTGGGTTTATTGCTGTGGTCCAAGGGAGCTTATGGAGGAAGTACGCGATATGACAGGGCACTGGTCGCCCAGCAGCGTGCACTTTGAAGACTTTGGCGCGGGAGATGCGGCTCATCACGAAGATGATGGTCCCTTCCGGGTGCGCGTATCAGACGACAATGCCGTTGTGGATGTTGCCGCCGACCAGACCATTATGGAAGCGTTACGCGCCTCGGGATACGAAATTCCGTCCTCTTGTGAAAGCGGAACCTGTGGCACCTGCCGAAGCGCACTGCTTGCCGGCGAGGCGGATCATCGGGATCTTGTATTGTCTGACGACGAGCAGGAAGACAACATTATGATTTGTGTGTCCCGCGCTCTGGACGATGAGATAGAAATTGAGCTGCCCAGATTCTGAAGGTGCCTTGCGATGATGACCGAACGACCGCTACGAATCGGAGTATCGGGTCTGGGCCGCGGGTTCATGCTATTGCTACCGACGTTGGCAGCCCACCCGGGTGTCAGACTGGTTGCCGCCTCGGATCCACGACCGGAAGCACGTGAGCAGTTCGAACGTGATTTCGGTGGATACACCAGTGACAACTTCGCCGATATCTGCAGCCGGAAAGACGTAGACGCCGTTTACATCGCGTCTCCACATCAGTTCCATCGCGGCGATGTGGAAACGGCAGCAGCGTACGGGAAACATGCCTTGGTGGAAAAGCCGATGGCATTATCCATCGACGACTGCGATGCCATGATAAGCGCGATGAGCAAAGCCGGTTGTTGCCTGATAGTAGGGCATTGTCATAGCTTCGATGCGCCTTACCTTGAAACCGCTCGCCTGGTTGCCGATCAGAAATTCGGCTCAGTTCGAATGATCACGGCATTCAACTTTACCGATTTTCTGTATCGCCCCAGACGCCCCGAAGAGCTCCAGACCGAGGCCGGAGGCGGCGTCGTATTCAGTCAGGCTGCCCATCAGGTCGATGTTGTCCGCCTGCTTGCGAACAGCCCTGCCCGTTCGGTCAGGGCACTGACAGGCAAGTGGGACGACAATCGCCCCACTGAGGGCGCCTACGGATGTCTGATCGAGTTTGAAAATGGCGCCTTTGCGAACCTCACCTACAGCGGTTATGCCCATTTCGACACCGATGTCTGGATGAACTGGGCCGGCGAGCTGGGTCAGGACCGCAGCAACGAATCGTACGGTAAAGCCCGTCACCTATTGAACCAACTGAATTCCCGGCAAGACGAAATAACCCTGAAGAACAGGCGCACGTACGGCAACGGGCTCAGCCTTTCGTCAGTAGCAAACACTGTTGCCAATCACAACCATTTTGGCCAGGTTATTGTCAGTTGTGATCGGGCGGACCTCAGGCCCACCCCACAAGGCATTGAGATCTATGCAGATCTGGAAAAAAGAACGCTTCCGCTGGACGCACCCGACGTTCCCAGACGTGAAGTGATCGACGAATTGATTGACGCGATAAACGGTATAAGACCCCCCAAGCACTCCGGCGAATGGGGACGGGCGACAATGGACGTTTGCTACGGTATCCTTGAATCCGCTAAAGAGCGGACCGAGGTGCGACTGCAGCATCAAAGCACCTGAATTCATTAGCGTGCCCGGCGCACAGCAGCAGGCCAACCGTGAAACAACAGGAAATCAGGGAGTCACAAAGAATCTGGCGGCACTGGCATACCGATGTGCCGCATGATCGTATCGCTCACCTTGTTCGAGACGCAGGGCGACTATTCGGACGCAGTCTGAAGGAGCGCCTGGCCGAACACGACATCAGTTTCGGCCACTGGTCGTTCCTCCGGATTCTGTGGGCCTGCGAAGGGCTGACGCAGCGGGAACTGAGTGAAGAGGCCGGCGTGATGGAACCAACAACGTTCACAGCGCTCAAAGCCATGGAAAAGAAGGGGCTGATAGAACGTCGACAATTGCCCGGAAACCGGCGCAAAGTGCATGTGTTTCTGACGGATAAAGGCAGAGAATTGAAGCAGGTTCTCGTGCCGCTGGCCGAAGACTGTAACCATACCGCACTGGAAGGCATTTCGCCGGAGGACGTCGAGACTACTCGCCAGGTTTTGCTGCAGATGATCGACAATCTGACGGCCGAGTACACCGACTGAATCCAGATTAACGATCCATATACTCTGTCGCAATCCCCGAATCACTGCCAAACCGTAAGAACCACCACACCGGCGACAGTGGAAAGTGTTCCCGCCACTACACGTGCGTTGAATAATTCTGAATGCCTCGATAGGCCGTACATGGCAAGTAGCGCGAACAGCGGGGTAGTGGCAGCCATCGGAGCAACCGCCATCACTGACCCCAGCTCGAGTGCGGCGTACATGAATACCGGCCCGATGCTGGAAAATAGCCCCGCAGCAATCAGGTACGTCCATGCAGATGCGTCTAAACGGAGCGTCGACCACCGCCGTGTTGTGACAAAGTAACAGGCAACGACAGTCCACGAAGTAAGGATCGTAACGGCCGCCCCCTGAACGGGCCTCGCCCCTGTCTCAACACCCAACTCACGAAACAGGATCGATATCCCGTAAGCCAACGCTGCAAATACCGGAAACAGAAGTCCAGGCGCTGGGTATCGAACTTCGTTAAGTCCTCGGTGCCCCCCGTTGCTCGTGCTCAAAAGAACAGTGCCAGCAATTATCAGAAACGCACCACCCCACCCTGCCAAACGCAGTGTCTCACCCAAAACCACTACTCCGAGCAACAGGGTAACGAGCGGATGGGACAGGGTAATTGGCGTAGTGATGTTTGACCCCAGACGGAGCATGCCCAGGAACTGGAATGTTCGTCCCAGCAACGGCGCGAAAAGTCCTGCCAGAATCAAGAATTGACTACTACTCAAGGGCGGAACGCTCACACCATGTTGCCAGAGACTCCAACAAACCAGCACCACCGAATTTATGGTGAGAGTTACAAACAACGTCGTTGAAGTGCTTATGCGCGATAGTCCGACGCGAACCAGCACAAAAGTAGCCGCAAACATCATTGCCGACAGCAAAGAATACACTGTGGCGAGCAACGTCTCTGTCATCAATGGTTCGCCGGATCCGGCCCGAGAAGTGCCATCAAATCAGACCGGATCGCCCGTCGCCACATCCGTTCAACCCGTCCTGGCAAACGGCAATGACCGCCTGAGGTGAGGCGTCAACGCCCACGCTAGAGCCGCCAGTATCAGTGCCGCTGAAATGGCTGTCCAGCTCGGGAATATGAACAGCAAACCGGCGGCCGCGAACAACACTCGGGTTAACGGCTGCAAACGGTCTTTGAGGTACCCCTCCACCCCGACGCTTAGCAGCAACACGCCGATCACTGCGGTGACACAGGACACGACGATGTCCTGGGCGCTGCCGATCAGCAACAGGCCCTCACCATACACAAACGCGAATGGGACAATAAACGCTGTTATCGCCAGACGAACCGCGCCTGTGGCAATACTCAGTGGTTTGGCGTCGGCAATGGCCGCTGCAGCAAATGCTGCCACAGCCACGGGGGGTGTCATCGCGGATAGAACCGCAAAGTAAAGGATAAACATGTTGGACTGCAACGTACTGAAATCCAACGACAGAAGCGTGGGGCCCACTAGCACCGCTGCCAGAATAAAGGCGGATGGTGTTGGCATACCCATGCCGAGTATAATGGCCAGGATAGCGGAAATAATCAGCACCAGAACGCTGCTATTACCAGCGAGCAGGAATACCAGATCAGCAAATTTCCCACCCAGTCCGGTCATTGAAATGCCACCGATAACAAGACCTGCTGCGGCACAAGCTGCGACCACAGACACCATACGTAGCGTTGTCTCTGCGAGGGCGTTCCAGACTTCTCCCAGACTCATTCGTGTCGAACGGCGCGCAGAGGCCACCAGTAAAACGACGCCTGTCGCAACGGCGGCCACATAGGTCGGCGAGAAGCCCATCACCAGCGCCACGGAGAGCGCAACCAGGGGTATGATGAACAGGCCCCCGTTTTTCATTGTATGCCTCAGTCGCGGCGTTTCTTCCCGGCTCATCCCCTTCAAGCCGAGTCTCTGCGATCGAAGGTGAACCTGTGTATATACACACAGATAGTACAATAGAGCCGGTATAACGCCGGCAATTACAATATCCCGATAATCAATACCGGTGTACTCGGCCATTATAAAGGCCGCGGACCCCATTACCGGCGGCAGAAGGCTTCCGCCGGTAGATGCCGCGACTTCCACCGCCCCGGACAGCTTCTTGCTGTAACCCAGGCGTTGCATAATAGGAATTGTTATCGACCCAGTCGTAACCACATCTGAGGTCGGACTGCCTGACATTGTGCCGTACAGGCCAGATGAAATAACTGATATTTTTGCCGGCCCCCCGACTTTATGGCCGGCTAGTGCGGAGGAAAGGTTATAGAAAAAGTCCGCGCCCCCGGCTTTTGCAAGAAACGTCCCGAACATGACAAAGAGGAATGCGTATGTCGCCGCCACGCGCAGCGGCACACCGAACAAACCATCGGTTGTGAACATCATGATGTCTAGGAAATGCGAGTAGCCTACCTGTCGGAAACCCAGGCCCCATGGCAACCCATGCCCAAACAGATTGTAAACGACGAACAGCAGAACAACACTGGTCAAGCCCAACCCGACCGTCCGCCGGGTCGCTTCAATCGTCAGCAATAACAATATCGAGGCCGCGGTAAGGTCCGGCAACTCCAACGGAAAGAGAAGCGTAATGCGCTCCGAAATACGCTCACTCTCAACAAAGAAATAGATTCCGACCGCCACGCTGGCCACCGCCAGAAAAAGGTCAACCACTCCTGGCCTGTCAAGCCTGCCCGCCGGCCCCGGAGAGATGGTAATAAACAGCAATGTCAGAATAGACGACAGGAAAACGATCGTCATTACGAAGAGATCAATATAGACAATCGTTGTGGTATACACCACGCCCAGCGCGATCAGCGCCGCAAACGCATGAGTAATCCGCTTGAGTACAGGGGGCAATTGCCGGCGGCTGCCGGTGCCTGCCAGATTAGTTAGCATCGGATGCATGAGTAAAAACCTCGGAACAGGGTCAGCCTTCAGCGAGCCAGTGAATTACTGGCTCGCTGCTGTTCTTTTACTTGTGTACTGAACCGTTGTTCAGCGCAGGCCTGCTTCTTCCAGATACTGACGTGCGCCCGGATGGAAGGGAACAACGTCAATGGATGACATGACGTCCTGCGTCAGATCACCCATGGCCGGGTGAACGCTACGCAGTTCTTCGTAATTTTCGAACAACGCTTTGGTCAGATTGTACGCTGTCTGGTTATCCATTCTTTCATGAACAGCGAGAGCCGCACCCAGCGACACTGTCTGGACGTCATCCGGTGCCCACTCATATGTACCACCGGGAATCGTGAACGAAATCGTACCTGACGCTTCGTTGACCGCTTCCCGGTTGCTTGCATTTCTCAGGGGCAGGAGTTCCAGGTCAACACTGTTCGCGGCCTGCATTATTGAGCTGTGGCGCACAAACAGGCTGTTCAGCAGCATATCAGCGCGACGGTCCTGCATGAGGCTCATCTGCTCATCGGACGCCGCATATATGACACGACCTCCCCAGCTCTCGATGTCGTCTTCAGTTACTCCGATCGCGTTCAACATCTCGATGGCAACACTCGACGCGATATTACCTCGGCGGTTGATAGCAATTGTGATTGGCGGTTGAACCCTGGCGATATCCTCAAAGGAGTCAATGCCATATTCCTCCGCAACCGATTCGCGCATCAATGCCTGCATTGGCGCCCACGTATACAAATAAGACAGTACACGAATGTCATCAGCCGGTTCGCGGAACGGTTCTGCGCCATTCTGAGCCAGCAAGAGTTCGGCGTCATGAATGATGCCCATATCGGCCTGATCGCGCTGGAGAATGGCAACATTCGCGATACCACCTCCTGACGTCTGGTAGGTGATAGTAGAGCCTGGGTATTCCGCTCGGACCGCGGCGTCTATGCCGGCACCCAACAATGACCAGAGTCCGCCCGGTGACGCGCCTGCTACCGTCATTTCATACGGTTGCGCGTGTACGGGATTGAACGCCAACGCTGCTCCCGTCAGCGCTGCCAGCTGGAATGAACGTTTAATCATGTTTTTCATTGCACACCTCAATTGCCTTTTATGGTTATTTACGATGACCACCCGGTCAGGGTGGATTCACTGGTGCTCGGGTCAGACAGCAATACAGATTGTTCTACTGGTTGCTTGCTGCCTTTACGTTGGACTCTTTTTCTTCCGGAGCGGCACCGATCTCACGCCACTCAGTCCCTTTCTCCACGATGCCCTCGAATGAATTGAGCTTGTGGTGCGGAATGTGCGGCTCTGTACGACCGATTACAGGTCCGCCATCACGAACCGTTTTGGCCGCCTGCACCATTTGTCGGCGGAATTCGACAATCGCCACGTCACTGGCGCCCAATACATCATCCGACCGATCGGCTATGGGACCCATAGTCTCCCACATGGCTATATCCTGATTCGGGATGCCCTTGATGCCGGTAAAGCTTTCACCGGTTTTCATCAGAATTCGATCCTGCCAGTAATCGTTCTCGAAGTTCCTGAATCGATTGAACTTTTCATCAAGATCAATACCTACCTGCATGCCCAGGAACTTGCGCCACTGCTCTGCATCCGGCGTCGTGGCGGGATCGCCCCATGCGATGAAATGAAACATGGTGTGAGTGTCATCCATCGGCACATGCAGAATCGCTACTTCATAGCGATTGTTCGGCGGTATCTGGACCGTGTAGGGCGCTATGAACAACGTCGTGCGCACATATTCATGTGTTTTGGCGTTCTTGATCGGCCGACGTGTGGCGGCATAACGAAAACCGAACGGGGTTGTCTGAACCTGAAGCTTCGGTGCACGGTCAGTTGACGGCCGATACCAGAGCTTGTCATCAGCCTCCGCTCGGTCTTTCCGGTGCGGCACCATGTCAGTTGAATGCAGAGTTGACGAGTGTGCAGAATCAATCGCACCCTCGAGAATCTGTGCCCAGTTACAATCTATCTTGCACTTCGCAACCGACACCTTGGTTTCCTCGGAGGGATAGAAAACCGGCGTTTCAAATTCCGGAACGTTCTCCTGATCGCCCATGTAAACCCAGATGATGCCCGCCTCTTCATGGGTCTTATAGGCTTTGTGCTTCACCTTCTCGGCCATCGGCGATCCTTTGGGCTCAGATGGCATTTCAAGAATGTTGCCCTCAACATCTACTTTCCAGCCATGGTACAGGCAGCGCAGGCCACACTCTTCATTCCTACCTAACGCAAGACTGGCTCTTCGGTGGGGACACCGCTCGTCGACCACCCCCACGCGTCCGTCTGTATCCCTGAATGCTACTAAATCCTCTCCGAGCAGGCGGACTCGCACAGGCTTTCCATCTTCTTCTTCAATCTCTTCAGAGAGGCACGCCGGCATCCAGTGATTGCGAAAAATCTGGCCCATTGGCGCATCGCCTTCGACGCGGCACATGAGGTCGTTTTCTTCGTTGGTCAGCATTGTTCACCTCGTTCGATTTTCCAGCCCAGACCATACTTCTTACATTTATAAGTTAGATATCTAAGTTTATTTGTCAAGCGATTTTGCTGGATAGAATTCTGTAACCCGCTATCGGTGTCGGATGCTGAACGGCGCCGGCACCACCGACCGCTTCTTTTTCTCTCACTGAGGGGCTTGTAATTCTTCCTCGGCGGACCGGTATAGCTGGCAGACAGGAGTTTTGTTCGCTGTTGGACTGACGCCTTTTCCGATCCGCCAACAGACCAACATATAACGTTTTCAATATACTTAGGAATCTAACTTTTATTTAACAGGAAGAACTGTCCGATCTATGTTACTTAGCAATCTAAGTTAATTATAAAGATAAAAACCGATGAATAGAGATGTTGAACACTCAGGGCAGACTCTCGAGACGAGCGAATTATGCTGGGGCAGTGACCTTGTTGCATGGACGCTTCGCAACCTCCCGATCGACCACATCGCCCTGAATCCTGGAGCGAGCTACCGAGGCCTTCATGACAGCCTTGTGAACTTGCTGCACGACCAGAATCCCGACATGTTTGTCTGCCTGCATGAAGAGCATGCGGTGGCCATCGCACATGGATATGCAAAGGTTCTGGAACGCCCCATGGCGGTCGCCGTTCACAGCAACGTTGGCTTAATGCATGCGACCATGGCGATCTACAATGCCTGGTGCGACCGCGCACCCATCGTCATTCTGGGAGCAACTGGCCCAGTCGATGCCAACAAACGCCGACCTTGGATTGATTGGATTCATACGTCCCAAGACCAGGGGGCTCTGGTCCGGTCGTACGTCAAATGGGATGATCAGCCCGGTTCGCCACAAGCGGCAATGGAATCAGTGGCGCGTGGGTATCAGTTGTCGTCTCGGGCGCCAAAGGGGCCTGTCTACATTTGCCTGGACGTTGGCATGCAGGAACAACGGCTCACCGATGTCCCCTCTTTGCCGGATTTGGCCCGCTTTCAACCGGCCGACGCGCCGGCGGCGACTGACGAGTCAATTAAACGACTGGCAGGCACGCTGAAACACAGCACACGAATCGTGATTCTTGCAGGCCGGGTGTCACGGGATCCAGAAGCGTGGGAACAACGCATTGCATTGGCTGAACGTCTGGGCGCCACCGTACTGACCGATCTCAAAGTTGCCGCCGCTTTCCCCAGCAAGCACCCGCTGCATCCGTTTGACCCTGCCTTCAAGCTGGAGCCTTCCGCCAATGAATTGCTGGCTAAGGCCGATGTCATTCTGAGCCTGGACTGGCTGGACCTCGGCGGAACACTTTACAGCGTCTGGCCAGACGGAAAACCAAGTGCAACAGTCATTAATATTTCCCTGGATGACTATACGATCAATGGCTGGTCCATGAATCATCAGAGGATGGCGCCAATTGATTTACCGGTCATCGCCGACGTAGATCAGGTAGTCGCCGCATTACTCCCAGAGATCGAGTGTGCCTCTCATGTTAGGTCAACGCATACTGCCAAGGGTAAAGATCTGCCGGCGCTGCATGACCCATTGGACATGGGAGGGCTGGCGGCACTGCTGCATGATCATTTCGGAAATACATCGGTGTCATGGCTGAGGTTTCCTCTCGGCTGGGCCACCGAATACTGCGACCTGCGACATCCCCTTGACTATCTTGGATACGACGGCGGCGCCGGGGTCGGTTCAGGCCCTGGTATTGCGATCGGGGCCGCACTTGCCCTTAAAGGCAGTGATCGTCTGCCCATCGCTGTATTGGGCGACGGTGATGTAATGATGGCGATCAATGCCCTCTGGACAGCCGCTCGGCATGATATTCCGCTTCTGATCGTTGTCGCCAACAATCAGGCTTATTTCAATGATGTTGCCCATCAGGAGGCCGTCGCCGTTGTTCGCAACCGGGATACGGAGAACAAATGGGTCGGTCAAAAGCTAGACCGGCCGCCCATAGATATTCCCGCAATGGCCAGAGCGCAAGGCTGGTTCGCCGGCGATTCGGTCGCCACCGGCGCTGAGCTGGTGAAGGCTTTGCCCTCAGCCGTTGCCGCAGTGAATGGGGCCACCAGGACTGAGACAGATGCGGGACTATGCGGGATATGGTGAAACGTCGCGGGATCTCAGGCGTGGTGCGGCCTCCAGCAGGTCAACGCCGAACCGGTGCGCAAGTTGAAAGATTTGAGACAAACGCCGCGATCGCCTAAATGGGCCACACGACATGAGACAGTGTAACCGGGTGGTGCGGGCCGTTTATAGATCGTTTAAACCCTCTTCCCAATCCACACCACTCGACCGACTACCTGCAGGCGCTTGGCGCTCTCTTCGCTGACGTGCTGGTCCTTGTAGTGGTCGTTATCAGACCGCACCCAGAAACCTCCCTCCCAGTCGCGCTGCAGGCGCTTGGCTACCAGGTCATCCTCTACGCGCAACACGTAGATAGAGTCATCTCTGACCGTCTCCTGCGACACATCGACCAGCAGTATATCCCCCTCCGACACCGTGGGTTCCATGGAGTTGCCCTTGGCTGAGACCAGGGCCAGGTGCGCCTCCTGGAGCCCCTCACGACGCAGCCATTCGCGCCGGAACGCCATGCGGTGAAGCTCATGTTCAGCATCAACCACAGTCCCTGCGCCAGCGCTCACCTCGATGTCGTAGCGTGGAATAAGCGCGTACTCATCGAAGAAATCGTAGTCGGCGTCACGCGTGCTGTGACTGGGCTCCGACTCCTTGCCGGTCGCCAGCCACTCTACCGAGACCCCTGCGGCCCCTGCAATGGCGATTAGCTGAGGGCGAGTAGGCTCTCCTCCAGAAAAGTACCTGCGAATTCCGCCTTGTGACAACCCAGCCTTTTTTGCTAGCGCTGAAACGCTACCCACTTCGGCGGCACACACTCTCATGCGCAACACAAAAGCGCTTTCAACTTCGTCCTTTGAACCTGAAAGGCTAGGCTTACCTTTTTCCGATTGTTTAATGTTCGCCATAACCTGTTGTTTCCAAAAGGAATTAACCACTTTCCCCGTGTTTATCGTGAAAGCGCTAAGTTTAAAGCTCTAAAACGCTTGACTGTTCTATCTATATAGCGCTATCGTTGAGACATGATCACAATAGAAACCGGCAGGAATCTTTAGAACATGACCAAACGAAAGAGCGTTAAAAAAACCAGCCGTAAAGACTGGCATCGCGCCGACATCGTGGCGGCGTTGCGCAAGGCCGGCTGGAGCCTCCGTCGCCTAGCCACACACCATGGCTACGCCTCACCGACCACGCTCACAAACGCGCTGGATCGGCCCTGGCCAAAAGGCCAGAAGATCATCGCCGACGCGATCGGCAAGCACCCGGCCACCATCTGGCCGAGCCGCTACGATGATACCACTCGCACACCCAATGGGTGTAGTCGATCCAGTGATCAGCAGGCTGCATAGAGCGTCTCCGTTGTTGCCATGTCTTCAAGGTAGGCGGGCGCCAGCCCCTTGCCAAGGTGCAGGCAGCAACAGCGTTTGGACGCCTCGCGTAACAGGAGGGTGCAGATGAATCGTAAGCGCTGGAAGCCAGTACAGCCGCAGAGCATGCAGCACGCTATCAGGCTGTGCCTGGACTACGCCCTGCACAAGCACAACCGGAGCGTGGCCCGCGTGGCCGAGCTGATCGGCACGACTGAGTGGGCGGTCTACAAGTGGATGAGTGAGGGCTCTATCCCATCGGTCCGGATACGGCCGTTCGAGTTCGCTTGTGATGCGACCTACATCACCCAGTACATCGCCAGCAGTGCACAGAAGCTGCTGATCGACATACCGGCCGGGCGCACCGGCGACCAGGACGATCTGCTGGATCTGCAGAACCAATTGAATGACGCCGTCCATCTGCTGACCCGGTTTTACCGTGGCGAGGCGGAGACGGATGACGTGTTGCAGGGCATCACCTGCGCCATGCAACAACTGGCCGGCCACCGGGAGAACGTGCGCAAGCATGACAACCCGGAGCTGGCTCTGTTTGAGGGAGATCAGCAATGAGCCAACCAACTAACCAACTGCAGGAGCCTCGCCAAACGGATCAGGGAGGTCAGCAAATGGCCAGTAGGTCGGGAAGTTGTCCATCAACTCCGTGGCCGCATCAGCGGCCTGCAGAAACAGGAAGCTCTTCGCGGGCGCGTAGCCGGCAGAAACACCTTTGTCAGACGCCAGGCGAAGCCAAGCCTCTGCGCATCGGGCCGTATATGCTGCTGCGATCAGGAGTGCATGGCGTTCTGTTTCGTCAGACACAGAATGGAGGATGGGTTCGCGCTCGGATTTTGGCACGCCAAACAGCGTCCGGATGTCACCTGCATGCTCATCCAAAAACGCGCGGAAGCCTGCCGACCCGAGTCGTTCGCAGGATCGGGAGACGGCTTTCAGGTCTTCTTCAGCCAGGAGGCTCAGTACCCAAATACGCTCCTCTATCGCCCAATCGCTGTACTGATCAATGTCCATCGCGTCGCTCCTCTTGTGGCGTGAATCATAGGTACCAGTTCAGAGCATACCCGGACAAGGAAGATCAGTCATGAGCCAACAGGAGTGGTACACACCAAAGGAATTGGCCGGGCTGCCGGGCATGCCGGGGACGGTACAAGGGGTTCACGTCCGAGCCAAGCGCGACAAGTGGGAAAGCCGCAAACGCGCTGCCCGAGGCGGTGGCCGTGAGTACGCCCTGAGCTCCCTGCCGCCGGAAACCCAGGCGGCATTGATAAAATCCGAAACCGTCGCATCGGCGCCGAATGTGCCGCTGGCTCCAACGAACAACAAACCGCGCAGCATCGACCGCGAGAGCCTGTGGGACGCCTATGAGCGTCGCCCGAGCGGCCAGAAAGAAGAGGCGGCGCGCCGGCTGCGTGCCCTGCAGAGTGTAGAGCGCTTGGTTGAGAATGGCATCGGGCGCAGCAAGGCAGTGGTCGAGACGGCAGGCGTCTTTGGCGAGAGCCGGGCGACGCTGTACCGGTGGCAAAAGGCAGTTAAAGGGCTCGACCGGTCTGACTGGCTTGCCGCGCTGGTGCCGAGCTACGCCGGGCAAACCAATGCCGCCGACATCACCCCGGCCGCCTGGGAATTCTTCAAGGCCTGTTACTTGCGCCCGGAAGCTCCGAGCGTTGCCGCTTGTTACGAGTGGACCAAAGAGGCCGCCAGGGAGAATGACTGGCAGGTGCCGAGCCGGCGCACCATCCTGCGCTGGGCCAACGAGATACCCCGCACCTTGCGGGTGTTGAAGCGCGAGGGCGAGTACGCCCTGCTGCGCCTCTACCCGTCACAGCAGCGCACTGTGCGCGACATGCACGCCCTGCACTGGATCAATGGCGACGGGTATCAGCACAACGTGTTTGTGAAGATGGACCCGAGCGATCCAGAGGAAAAGCCCTGGCGCCCGAAAACCTGGTTCTGGCAGGACATTTTCAGTCGCCGCTTTGTGGCCTGGCGAACGGACCGCACCGAACATACCGACGTTATACGCCTGTCGCTGGGTGACCTGCTGGAGGATTGGGGTATTCCGGATCACGCCACCATCGACAACACGCGCGCGGCGGCGAACAAGTGGATCACCGGCGGCGTGCCCAACCGGTACCGCTTCAAGATCAAAGAGGAAGACCCGATCGGCCTCATGCCGCAGCTCGGCATCCAGGTGCACTGGACCACCGTGCACAACGGCAAAGGCCACGGCCAGGCCAAACCCGTTGAACGCGCGTTCGGCGTCGGCGGACTCGGCGAATACGTTGACAAGCACCCAAGGCTCGCTGGCTGCTACAGCGGCCCCAACGTGATGGCCAAACCGGAGAACTATCAGGACCGCGCGGTCAGCTTCAAGGAGTTCTGCGAAGTGTTGGCGGATGCGATCCGCTCCTGGAATCAGCGTGAGGGCCGGCGCACCGAAATGGCGGCAGGGCAACTGTCATTCGACCAGGTGTTCCGCCAGAGCTACGAGCGAAGCGCGCACCTGATCCGCCGCGCAACCGAGGCGCAGCGACGTATGTGGATGCTCGCGGCCGAGTCCGTGACTGTCCATAAGGATGCCAGCGTGGCGCTGAATATCAGTGGCGGACCGAACGGCAAGAACCGCTATGCGTGCGACGCGCTGATCGAGTACGTCGGGCGCAAGCTGGTGGTGCGGTTTGATCCGGATCACCTCCAGGAGAGCGTGCACCTGTACCAGGCTGACGGCCGGTACATCGGTGAGGCCGAATGCATCATCGCGGCTGGATTCGGCGATACATCAGCTGGTCGCGAGTGGCGCCGGCAGAAAAAGCGCCACCTCAAGAGCGCCAAAGATCTCGCGGCCGCAGAGGTCAGCATGACCGCACTGGAAGCGGCGAACTATCTGCCCGCTGGCACTGGCTCCGAGGAAGAGCCCGCCCCGCAGACCAACGTGTACCGAGGCAACTGGCCGCAATCTCAGCAAGCTCGCCAGGTGGCGGGCAGTGATGTCGTACCCGATGAGGAGGACGAAGAAAGCCCAGCCGACCGGCACCGGTTCAACGACCAGGTGTTGCAGTCTCTGGAGAAATGGAAGCGAAACAAGGTGTGAAAAATGGCCCTGTGAGAACGCACTCCGCAGGGCCCAAATGGGCAGAAAGCCCGATCTAAAGCAGGAGAACTATAGCATGACCGAAGCAATGAACGCGACTCAACCAATGGACAGTCCGGACCTGCAGGCCCGGGTGCGTGCCGAGATCGACAAAGACGGCCTGAGTCTCACGGGTCTGAGCCAGCTGACCGGGATCGGTAAAGCGCGGCTCAGCCAGTGGTTAAACGGCAAATACAGCGGCAACAACCAGGCGATAGAGCAGGACATTGAGCGGTGGCTGGAAAGCCGCTCGGCGGCCGCAGAACTGCACGGGCAGCTGCCGGCGGCCCCGGAATGGGTCGAGACCTCCAGCGCCCGGGCCGTGCTCGGCGCGCTCGGATTCGCGCAGATGGCGGAAGCCGTCTGTGTAGTCTATGGCGGCGCCGGCGTCGGCAAAACCACCACCATCAACCATTATCGCAAACAGTCTCCGAACGTATGGGTGGTCACAGCCACGCCGGCCTGTGCCAGTACCGGTGCGCTGCTCAAGCGTGTGGCGCAGGCGCTCGGCATGCGCACCACCGGCACGGTGGACGCTCTGGAGTCTTCGATTGTTGAGCGTGTGCGCGAGTCACAGGGACTACTGGTGATCGATGAGGCCCAGCATCTGACGCATCGGGCGCTAGACTCGGTGCGCTCAATCCATGATGCCGCCGGTGTCGGCCTGGCTCTGGTGGGCAATGAGGTGGTGTATGCCCAGCTAACCGGCGGCAATCGTGCTGTCGGCTTTGCGCAGCTGTTCTCACGTGTGGCCAAGCGAGTACGACTCGCGCGCGCCAAGCAGGAGGACGTGCTGGCCATCCTCGATGCCTGGGGCATACGCCATAAAGAGGCCCGCCAGTACTGCCTGACCATGGGCCGGCGCCCCGGTGCGCTGCGAGGCCTGTCACAGACGCTGCGCCTGGCATCGATGTTTGCCACCAACGCGGGCGATGGCCAGCCAGAGCTGGGCCATATCCGCGACGCGTGGGCAGATCTCGGGGGTGAATCATGAGCGTCACGAACCAGCAACACATTGCACGGCCCTGGCCTGCACCGTTTACCGAGGCTGAGCGCGAACACGTGCAGATCATTCAGCGGCGCGTCGCGCAGTTTCAGGCGCGTCACAAGGTAACTCTGCCTGCCGGTCGAACCGCGCAGGACCTGGAGCTGGATCTGGCGGCCGTGCACGAGCACGCGCCGCTCGACCTTGAGGGGCTGGCGAGCGCCGAAATATTCGCACTGATCCACGACGTGGGCGGCATTGCCTACCACCTCAACCGACAGACCGGCGAGCTGGAGGGGCACTTCGTTCCCCGGTACCTGGCCAGAACCCGCAGAACAACAAACACCGCAGGAGGTGCATCATGAACACGGGCATATATTCCGACGCTTACCTGGAGTACTGGGGCGAGATCTTCACCAAGAACCGACTGTATCAACGGCGAGGCATTCCATTCGGCGTGTTTCTGGTCAGCCCGGCGGATTACCTGCAGATAGACGTGGAGGCCGATGACGACCTGTTGCCGCTGCTGGAAGGCCAGCAAGCCGTTGCTCAGCGCCAGGCAGACGCCATGCTGGAGGATCACCAGGCGTTGCGGGCCGAGGCGGAAGTGCAACACCTGCCCTGTCGCAATGGGGCGCGTGTCGAGCCGCTGCACCACCACCGGTTTCCGCGCACACCGGCCACCAATTTTGAGACGCGCCGTCGGCGCACCGGAGGCGCGGCATGAGTGAGCGTATATTGCTTTACATTCAGCGCAACCCGCACGCCACGCTGAAAGCTGTCAGCGAAGATCTGAATCTGGACCCTCGGAACGGCTTTGATGCGGTGTTCAGCCTGGCTCGCGCCGGCTGGCTGAAGTGTGGATTCAACGACGTCCTGGTGCCCACCTTCACGGTCGTGGAGACCGTCGGGCGCTGCGAGGGCTGCGGCCTGGTAGATCATCACCGGGTGGCCGGCCTGTGCACGGGGTGCCTGACCAAATTCAGCGGACTCGATGGGCTGCCCCGTGTGTCCGTGCAGATCGAACCCCAAAACTCACCAAAGGAGCTCCACCATGAGCACACAAACTGAACAGGCCGTCGCTGTGCCTGACGGTTACATGAAAAACGCCTCCGGGCATCTGGTGCCTGAACACCAGGTGCGCGACCAGGACAAGCTGCGCGACCAGGTCGCGCGAGATCTCGCGCAGGAGGCCGAGGAGATCAACGCTCGCCTGCAGGCGTTCAAGGAAAAAGCGCTCTCGGACATCGAGACGCTGGTGGCCATTTCCTCTGAGCGCTACAACGTGCAGCTCGGCGGCAAGAAGGGCAACGTCACGGCCGCGACCTATGACGGAAAGTACAAGGTCACGCGCAGCTTCGCCGAGCGGGTAACGTTCACCGAGGAAATCGAGTCTGCAAAAGCGCTCATCAACGACTGCATTATGCGCTGGAGTGAGGGGGCGAACCCGCATATCCGCGCCCTGGTCGACCGAGCCTTTCGCACCGACAGCAAGGGGCAGATCAAGACCACGGCCATACTGGAGCTGTTGCGCCTGGAGATAGATGACGACGGCTGGCAGCGCGCCATGCAGGCGCTGAAGGACTCGATCCAGAGTGCCGGTACGGCCGTGTATGTGCGGGTCTACAAACGTTCCGGCGAGTCTGACCAGTACCGGGCGGTGCCGCTCGATCTGGCCGCAGTCTGAGGAGGCGGGCTCATGAAGTTCATCATCGACTTTGCACGAGCCGGCGCCATTGATGCGGTGCTGCTCGGTGTGCTTATCCACGGCTTTCTCGGTGTCGACATCCTGGCCAATGTTGGGCTGTTCCTGTGCTGGGTAATTGCGGTGTCCATGTTGTTGGGCGTCGGCTTCTGGGGCTCGGTCAAAAAGGATCTCATGCGAAGCGAGCGCTCGGTCCGGTTGTATCTGTCGCGTACCTGGGTGGTGTGGGACATCGCTGTCAACGCGGCGATCGTCCTGGTGCTTGCGGCCACGGGGCACTTTGTGACGGCCGCCGTGCTGGGTGCTGGCAAGTGGATGTTCAAACTCGCACTGCACGATCTGGCGAAAGAGCGAGCGGCGCAAGCAGAGCTGGGAGGCGTTCATGGGTGATCGAATGAAGGGCTTGCAGAAGCGGTACGCCGTGGAGCGGCTGGATGGAAAACCTCTGAAGGGCGGCGGCGCACTGGTCCTGGAGTTTGGCGACCCCGTGGCCTGGTCTGCCATTGCCGAGTTTGCCGACACGGTTCGAGCTAGCGGATACCACCGCCTGGCAAACGACATCGAGCGTGAGCTCGCGTGGCAGGAAGACGGGTCTTATCGCCTGGGGTCCGGCCCAGGCACGCCGGGACTCGGGGAAAGAGGAGGCAGCGGATGACCAAATGGCAAGAGCTGGAAGAGAGCCTGCGCGGTGTGTTCGGTCACGCGGAGATCCGCGCGGCCGGGCATGTTGTCACCCTGCGCCGGCGCGTCTATCGCGAACGCCTGGTGATTGAGGTGGGGGTTGACGGTTGGATCAAGGGCGAGTGGAGCGAGGCAAAGGATGGCAAGCCGGTACATCCGGAGGGCTGGTTCTGGTGGCCGAGCAAAAGCCGTCTCTACCCCTTAAAGGAGCACAAGTTCCTGCGCAAGGCATTCGGCAAGCGCAAGGCTGATGACATGGTGGCGTTGAAGGTCGTGGCGTTTATGCCGTACTGGACCAGCTCGCGCTCACTGATCAACCACCTGAAAAAGCACTTTCCGGATTTGGAGGTGACCCTTAGTCGCGCCCGCGAGGAGGCTGACCATGGCACGGCGTAACGGTAACGCACGGCGCGGCCTGACCGCGCAGATTCATATCGCGCGCAAGCAACTGGGCCTGGACGATGAAACCTACCGCCAGATGATAAGCACCACGACCAACGGGAAGCGCTCCTGTGCGGATTGTTCCGTGCGCGAACTGGAGCAGATTGTGGCGCGCCTGAAAGCGGCCGGCTTTGAGGCGCGGCCGCGCAAGCGTGTGGCGCAGCACCCGGGCACGCCACACAACCTGGAACGCGAACCGCAGTTGCAGAAGATCGAGGCGCTGCTGTCGGAAATGAAGCTCACCTGGTCCTACGCGGATGCGATCGCGCGGCGCCAGTTCGGTGTCGAGAAAGTTGCCTGGCTGCGCCAACAGCGTGAGCTGTCGGCTGTTATAGCGGCGCTGCATGTGGAGCTGGAAAAGCGGGCGTTATTGAGTCAGGTCGATGAAGCGTTGGAGCGTCTCGGTACCAGCCGAGAGGCGTTTGCTGAGGCGAACCATCAGTCGCTACCCGGTAACTGGACCCGCAACCGCCGCGTATTGCGCCAACTGTTAGAGGAGCTCGCCCCTGCGCTGCCGGAGCAGCATAAGGAGGTGTCTGCGAATGACTGAGATCGACCTGCAGCACCTCGATGTCGACGATCTGCCGGAGAGCATGGCGGAGGTCGTGGAGGTGATCGGGCTGCCGGCAGCGCTTCGGCTCGCCGAAGGCCTGCCGGGCGTGCGTGTCTACGTGCCGGAGCGCGCCTCGGAGGACCACCGCCTGGTGGAGATCCTGGGGCGGGAGGCAGCTGACCGTTTGTGCAGCCATTACGCGACCGAAAACCTCTACATTCCACGCTGTATCCACGCCATCCGGGCGGTGCGCAACCTGGCCATTTACCGTCAGCGCCACATCGGAGCGGCCACGCTCGCGATGCGCTACGGGCTCACCGATCGCCAGGTGTATAACATCATCGCTGCTGTACTCGATGCGGGCTCGCACCAGCAGCAGGATCTGTTCTGATCGGAAGCGCGCCCCTGGCCTGACTTGTGCATCGCGTAAAGCCGCGCTAATCTGTTCTCCGCTTAATCTCCTGTCGCCTTTCACTGCCTGCTGAAACACTTCAGCTTATCCCTGCCTGGCCGGTTCGCTACCGTGAACCGCATGAAAACATCAAAGCTGCAACACCTCATCCGAATCGTATCGGCCATCTGGCCAACCTGGGCTTTCTGCGGTGCGCTCTGCGCCATAGGGGCTCTGATCTTTCCTGGCTACGCTCTGACGGCACTGGCGGCGTTTATTGCCTTCGGGGTCGGTGCCAGCGTGGTTTACTGCGTGTTGGAATTCTACCGCGACCAGATGCGCAACTGGCCCTGGCTCGCCTCCGGCGTTGTATTCGCTGGCCTGGTCTGGCTGCTGGCTCCCCATCAGCTCGGCGTGCTGGCCTGGTCTTTGAGCAAGCTCGGGCTTGGTGCGTATCTCGGCTACTGGATCGACCGCAGTGTCTTCTACTACGCCCGGCCGGGCACCTTTTATGAGATGTCGCGCCAACTGGTGGATGCCGGCGACAAGCGTGGAGGGCGCATCATGCGCCGCGATGCCGGGGTCGCCAGCCTGCGACGGGTGGGCATCATGGCAGCCGCCATTCTGGCGCTCGGGTTGGGGGTCTGAACCGTGAACTACCTGCTCGCGTTCGCACTGTGTCTGGGCCTAACCTATCTGAGCTGGGGTGGTGCAACGCGCCGCGATAAGACAACGCTGATCATTACGGATATGCAGGTGGCATTGTTTCTGCTGGCGGCCTGGGTGTTGCAGCTTATCGGTGTCGGGGGCGGCTGATGCGAGCGCTCTGGTTTTCTCTGGCGCTGCTGCTCGCCGGGTGCGCGCCGGCTCAGGCGGACTGGGTGCCGGATCGGGCCCAGGGGTATCAGCGCGAACTCACCCGCCTGGCGCAACAGGAGTTCGGCCTCAGCGCACCGGTGTCGCTGTTTGCCGCGCAGATTCACCAGGAGTCGAGCTGGCGCACGGACGCGGAATCACCCTTTGCGCAAGGCATGGCGCAGTTCACGCCCGACACGGCCGAGTGGATCGCCCGGGCGTACCCGAGTCTCGGGCGCGCCGCGCCCTTCAGCCCCGCCTGGTCCATGCGTGCGATGCTGGTCTATGACAAGCACATCAAAGAGCGGATAAACCCCGTTTACGCCCCGCGTATCGCACCCTGCGACCATTGGGCAATGACACTCTCTGGATACAACGGCGGCCCCGGCTGGGTGAATCGTGACCGACGCCTGGCAGAGCACGCCGGCGCCGACCCGGATCAATGGTGGGGCCACGTGGAGCAATACACCAATCGGGCCGATTGGGCACGCGAAGAAAACCGGCACTACCCGAAGCGCATACTGAAAGAGCTGGCGCCACGGTACCACCGGGCCGGTTGGCAGGGGGCGGCGATATGCCACTGAGGATCGTCGGCACCGCCCTGGTCAAATGGCTGGGTGGCGGCACGGTGCTCGCCGCCTTGCTCGGCGCGGGCGGTTGGTTCTACCACAACTGGCAGACCGACCAGTTGGAGACCCAGTTGGCGGAAGCGCAGAGTGAAATGCAGGCCGCACTCACCGACCAGGTACGCGCAGAAAGTGATGCGCGGGAATTACGCCAGGCGCTGAATCAGTGGCAGCGATCGGCCGAGGAGGCACAGCGACGCGCCGACGCGCTGGCCGCTCAAGCAGAAGAAAGCCGCGCCCAGGTGCGCACGCTTATGAGC
Source organism: Natronospirillum sp. (assembly GCA_965602035.1). Taxonomy (GTDB): domain Bacteria; phylum Pseudomonadota; class Gammaproteobacteria; order Pseudomonadales; family Natronospirillaceae; genus Natronospirillum. The sequence continues at coordinate 1,831,618 of OZ271919.1, forward strand.
CGGCTGGCCGAGCGCGAGCAACAATACCGGGCACTGCAGGCGCACATAAGGGCGGCTCCGGAGAGCGACGACGGGCCGGTCGCACCGGTGCTGCGAGACACCATGGAGGCGCTGCCATGATGCGGCTTGGCTCGCTGGTGATTGCTCTCGGGGCGTTGAGCGCGTGTTCGAGTGCGCCCGTTGAGGTGCCAGAGCCCGAGCCGGTTGAGCCGCCGCCGGCACCCCCGATGGTGTCGTGCGTGGTGCCGGAGGGAATGCGCGGCCATGAGCCGGCGCCGGAGCGCCCCGAGGGCGATTACACGCAGCGCGATGTGGCCCGTTACCTGGTCGACCTGCATCACTGGGGCGTGAACGGCTGGGATCGCGTGGAGACCATCGACCAATGGAGTGAACGCTGTGTTCAGCGAACAGGATTACGAGCGAGCCCAGATGCTGGCTCAAAAGGAAATTGATGCCTCGCTGGCGCGCCACCAGGCAGAGCAGGACTCGCGGCCATCGACCGACAGTCCGTTCTGCATTGAGTGTGGCGACCCCATTCCGCCCGAGCGCCGCCGCGCCGTGCGGGCCACGCTCTGCGTGCCGTGCCAGCAGGAAGATGAACGCCGACGCAAAGCGAGGGGCTGATGGACATTGTGAATGTGGATAGCGCCCGACTGGCGTGGGATGTGGCGCAAACGGTCATCATGGCGGTGATCGGCATCTATGTATGGTGGACCGGACGCACGCGCGCCACCACGCGGGCAATAGGCGACGTGGATGACCGGGTCACGAAGCTGGATCACGACGTGAGACAGTTGTCGCAAACAGTGGATAGCCGCCCGGGCCATGGCGACGTTGATGCGCTGCGTGCCGAAATCACGACAACCAATCGCAGCCTGGCCGAGGTGTCGGCTCAGTTGCAGGGCACCACCGCCCTGCTGAATCGGCTGCATGAATACCTGCTGCAGGAGCGAGGAAACAAGTGAGCATGAGCCTACAGGATTTTGAGACCGAGGGGCGGCGCCTAGGCGTGCTGCGCATTCTGTCTCGACGCAACCAGTATACGGCCAATGAGTACAGTCTGTCGGATGAACTCAAGGGTGCCTATGGCCACCACGTCAGCCGGGATCGGCTGCATGCGGATCTCGCCTGGCTGGAAGAGCAGGATCTGGTCATCACCCAGCAGCCGCGCGCCGGCTGGCTGGTAACCCTGACCGCGCGTGGCAATGATGTGGCCACGGGTGCCGCGCAGATGCCGGGCGTGGCCCGCCCCCGCCCCGGCATTGGAGACTGACGCCATGCCCAAGCGCTCCAGTGTGTATGAGCTGCCACCCGAGGTGCGCGACCAGCTCAACGAACGCCTGGTCGGCACCGGCTTTCAGGGGTACGACGACCTGGCCGGCTGGCTGGCTGATCAGGGTTACCAGGTGTCGCGCTCGGCGGTGCATCGCTATGGCAAGGATCTTCAGGACGAATTCGAGATGGCCATGGGTGATGTGCGCAAGACTACCGAGCTGGCCAAGGCCTACACGGAAAACGACAACGACACCCAGGGCAGCCTGGTGGATGCCACCGCGCGCATTGTGCAGGAGCAACTGCTGCGCATCACCATCGCCCTGAGAAAGGCCGAGCATGAGCCGGAGAAGGCGGCCAAGTACATGGCCTCTGTTACCCATGCGCTGGCCGACATCGGGCGCATGTCGCTCGGGCAGAAAAAGTGGGCGTCCGAAGTGCGCAAACAGGTGGCCACTGAGGCTGCGGAGCGCGCTGCTGCGTTCGCCAAAAAAGGCGGCATGTCCAAGAAAATGGTCGGTGATTTGCGCCGTGAGCTGCTGGGGATAGCCGATGAGTAGCCAGCTGCCAACGCATATACCCGACACCCACAACACCGACGGCCCGCCGCCGGTGTTGTTGCCTTATCAGCAGGCGTGGGTGGCCGATGACAGCCAGCTCAAGGTCAGCGAGAAATCGCGACGTACGGGCCTGACCTGGGCAGAGGCGGCCGATGATGCGCTGATTGCGGCCTCAGCCAAGGCGGCCGGTGGGCAGAACGTCTACTACATCGGCTACAACCAGGACATGGCGATCGAGTACATCGAGGCCGTTGCCATGTGGGCGCGGGTGTTCAACTACGCCGCGTCGTCGGTCGATGAGGGCATCTGGGAAGACGACAGCGATGGCGACCGGCACATCAAGACCTTCACGATTCGGTTTCCGGACAGCGGCCACCGGGTGGTGGCGCTCTCCAGTCGCCCCGCTAACCTGCGCGGCAAGCAGGGCGTGGTGGTCATCGATGAGGCAGCGTTCCATGACAAGCTCGGCGAGCTGCTGAAGGCGGCGCTGGCGCTGCTGATCTGGGGTGGCCGGGTACGCGTGATCAGCACGCACAACGGCGACCAGAACCCGTTCAATCTGCTGATCAATGACCTGCGCGCCGGACGACGCAAGGGATCGGTGCAGCGCATCGAGTTCCAGGAGGCGGTTGACCAGGGATTATACCGGCGGGTGTGCTTGCGCCTCGGCCTGGAGTGGACGGCCGAGGGCGAGCGCCAGTGGATGGCGGATGTCTACCAGTTCTACGGCGATGACGCGGACGAAGAGCTCAATGTAGTGCCGGCCGAGGGCACAGGCAACTGGCTGCCGCGCACATTGATTGAAGCGCGCACGGCCACCGTGCCGGTGCTGCGCCTGACCAAGGATGATGAATTCAAGCACTGGCACCGCGCCGCGCGTGAGGCGGAGATTCGCGACTGGTGCGAGGAGCACCTGAAGCCCTTGCTGGTCAAGCTCCCCGATGACCTGTGGCTGGCGCTCGGCGAGGACTTTGGGCGCAGCGTCGACCTGACGGTGCTCATACCACTGGTGATCGGGCATGATCTGGTGCGTCGTGCACCCTTTGTAGTGGAGCTGAGCAATGTGCCGTTTGAGCAGCAGCGCCAGATCCTGTTTTACATCTGTGACCGGGTGCCGCGCTTTCAGGCGGCGAAGCTCGACGGCACCGGCAACGGCGCGTACCTGGCCGAAGTGGCTGCACAGGAATACGGTGCCCAGCGCGTCGAAGAGGTGAAGCTCAGCGAGAGCTGGTACCGGGAGAACATGCCACCACTGAAGGCGGCTTTTGAAGACGGCATGATCGAGATTCCGGCCGATAGCTACATCGTGGATGACCTGCGCGCAGTGACCCGCGTCAACGGCGTGGCCATGGTGCCGCGCAATGAACGCAAGAACGGCCGCCACGGGGACGCGGCGATTGCCCTGGCGCTGGCCTATGCCGCAAGCCGGGCCGACCCGGCCCCGATTGAATTCACCCCGGTGCCGGCGAAGACCGGGCGCTGGGATGCCAGCGAGAGCGAGCTGTCTGACTTATCGATTCCGGAGAAAGGCGCATGGTAGATGACAACAACAGCGGCCTGGTCGATCACCGGGGCCGCCCGATTCGCCGCCAGGAGCTGGCGCGTGAACCGCAGACCTCGCGGGTGGGCCACCTGTTCCGCGAATACGGCGACCACCCGAGCCGCGGACTGACGCCCGCCAAGCTGGCGCGCATTCTGGCGGAAGCCGAACAGGGCATTCTGACCTCTCAGGCTCAGCTCGGCGAAGACATGGAAGAAAAGGATGCGCACCTGTATGCGGAGCTGTCCAAGCGCCGGGGCAAGCTGCTCGGCATGGATTGGGATCTGCAACCACCGGCGGATGCGACGGCCAGTGAGAAGCGCGACACTGCCCGGGTTGAGGAGATTATTCGCAGCCTGGACTGGGAAGACATTGTCGAAGACGCGGCCGCTGCCATACTGCACGGCTACAGTTGTCAGGAGATCCTGTGGGATCGCTCCGAGGGCGAATGGCGCCCGCAGTCGCTGGAGTATCGACAGCCCGACTGGTTCATGATGCGCCCCGAAAACCGTAACGAGTTGCTGCTGCGCACGCTCGATGGCCAGGGCGAGGCGCTGCGCCCCTGGGGCTGGGTGGTCCACACCCACAAGGCCAAGAGCGGCTATGTGGCCCGCAGCGGCCTGTCGCGGATTCTGGCCTGGCCGTACCTGTTTCGCAATTACAGCGCACGCGACATGGCCGAGTTCCTGGAGATCTATGGTCTGCCGCTGCGTATCGGCCGATACCCGGGCGGGGCCAACGACACCGAGAAAGCCACGCTCATGAAAGCCGTGATGAGTATTGGCCACTCAGCGGCGGGCATCATTCCCCAGGGCATGGACATCGATTTTCAGGAGGCCGCCAAGGGTCAGTCGGACCCGTTCATGGCCATGATCCACTGGGCCGAAGCCTCCATGAGCAAGGCCATCCTCGGTGGCACACTCACCAGTCAGACCAGCGAGTCCGGGGGCGGCGCCTATGCACTCGGTGAGGTGCACAATGAAGTGCGCCACGACATCGCCAAAAGTGACGCCCGGCAGATTGCGCGCACGCTCACCCGATACCTGGTCGAGCCCCTGGTGCACCTGAACACGCGCATGCGCCGCACGCCCCAGTGGGTGTTCGACGACGGCGAGGCCGCCGACATTGGCCGGTTCTCCGAGGCGCTGCCCAAGCTCGCGGACACCATGGACATACCGGCCAAGTGGGCGCATGAGAAGCTGCGCATACCGGTGCCGGAGAACAATGAGCCCGTGCTGCGCCGCCCGACGCCGGCCGGTGGGCAGTATGGCATGGCGCGCATGCGCGCGGAACTGCCGCGCGGCACGGCCGCTCTGCGCACCCGGCCGGAACTGGAAGACCCGGATGCGCTGCCGAGTGTCTGGGCGGATCGCCTGAATGAGGAGGCGGCGCCGGCGATGGATGCGCTCATGGCGCCGGTACGCCAGCTCCTGGCGTCCGTGGACAGCCTGGAGGAGTTTCGCGAACGGCTGATTGAGCTCTACGACGATATGCCGGAAGAACACCTGGCGCGCATCATTCACCAGGCGACGGCCGCCGCCGAGCTGGCCGGTCGTGACCAGGTGGAGGAAGGTGACTGATGGCGGTCGAGTACGGCAGCCTGCCCTTTGCCGAGGCCATCGCGTTTTTGCGCAACAAGCTCTCGGTGCCCACGCAGCGCTGGACCGATGTCTGGCGCGATCAGCACAACAGTGCGTTCATGGTGGCGGGCGCAGCGAAAGCAGATCTGCTCGCCGATCTGCGCCAGGCGGTAGACAAGGCTTTGTCCGAGGGCACCACGCTTGAGACGTTTCGCCAGGACTTCGATGAGGCGGTCGCCAGGCACGGGTGGGAGTACAACGGCGGGCGTAACTGGCGCACGCGGGTGATCTTTGAGACCAACCTGCGCACCGCCCAACAGGCCGGCCGCCACGCCCAGCTCACGGACCCGGACGTGCTGGAGCGCCGCCCTTATTGGCAGTACCGCCACGGCGGCAGCGCCGACCCCCGGCCCGAGCACCTGTCATGGGATGGCCTGGTATTGCCGGCCGATGATCCGTGGTGGGACACACACTATCCGCCCAATGGCTGGGGGTGTAGTTGCAAGATCGTCTCTCTGTCGCGCGCTGACGTTGAGCGCCGGGGGCTCAGAGTCGAAGAGACACCGGAGCAGGACACCTATGAGCACGTGAACAAGACTACCGGGGAAGTCACCGACGTACCGGAAGGCATTGACCCGGGGTGGGATTACGCGCCCGGGCGCACGGTGGCTGAGCGCACCCGTGAGCACGTGCGGCGCAAGGCGGCGCGCTACAACGATGCGTTGCGCGATCGCCTGGAGGCGTCTATTGAGCAGGCCGCTCGGCGTGATCCGGGCCCGATACCGGGAGGCGACTGATGGCGGTTGTGCAGGTTCAGGTCGACACAACTGAGGTCAGCGAGGCGCTGGAGAATCTGATTCGCCTGGGGCGGCGCCCTGAGCCCGCACTGAAAGACATCGGCGAGTACATGCAGGTCGCAGTGGACGATCGGTTCGCTGCGCAGACCGCGCCGGATGGAACACCCTGGGCGCCGAATTCACCTAAGACCCTGGCGCGCAAACGCAACCCGCGAATCCTGCACGACTCAACCCGATTGCGTGGCAGCATCAACTACCAGGTGCAGGGCGCGGAGCTGCGCCAGGGTACGAATTTGATCTACGCCGCCACTCAGCACTTCGGTGCCGCCCAGGGCGCGTTCGGGCGCACCTCGCGCGGTGGGCCGATACCGTGGGGCGACATTCCAGCCCGGCCGATCCTCGGGTTTTCGGGCGACGATCAGGCGGAAATGCTGCGCCTTCTCATGGAGCACACCACCCGGGCCTGGTCGGGGCGCAGTGCTTGACTTTGTGCTCAGGTAGACTAGTCTTGGTGGTGTGAGGCGTAGCAACCTCTTACAGGCGGGCACAACCGCCACCGACAAGGCGGTATTTTTGTGCCTGAAAGAAACGCAACCGGTTTATGTCGGGTGGCCAGCGAATACAATACCGCGCGAGCGGAAATACCTGGGGCTGTCCTGTACAGCTGCTAACCACCCGACACCCCATTGTGGGAATACTTAGCAAAGTACAGGAGGCCGTCATGGCTTATAAAGACACCCCGATAGAAACTGCGCACCTCTGCGCTCGCCAGCTTCGCGCCATCGAAGACCTAATCACTCAGGCATCAGAAGGCAGCGATAGCCTTTCAGTGGTCGACCCCGACCATCTCTCTTTGCTGCTTCGTGGCATCCTGGACAACCTGGATGGCTCTCTGGAGATGCTTGAGCAGCAGGATCGTAAACCGCAGTTGCGCACTGTTTAAACGAGCGAGGAACGCATGATGAATACAACCAACACAATGGTCGCCATCAACCCGGATGGTCTTACCGACGCTCAGCGGCTGCAGTTCGTTGAAACGTTCACCCGAATGCTTTACAGCGGCCAGGGCTCCACCAGCAACTTCAGCCGGCAGCTTGGCATTACCGAGGCCGATTCTCTGCGAGTGATGCTCGGCGTGCCGCCGGCCTGGCTGACCGACCAGAAGCGCCGCCTATTTGAGGCAATGTACTCCTATTTGCGCGGAGAGCCTGTGACGCCGCGACCAGAGATCTGGATCGACGGTGTTGGCTGGAGCCCCAAGAACCCGAGGCACAACGCTGACAAGGCTCTGGACGACAGCCAGCTCGACTTTGAGTTCCTCGATCTCTTCGGCTTGCGCCGAACGATCTGGGAAAAGGAGGTTTTCAGAGCGACGCTGGGGGCTGTGGTGCAGAAAGTGAGCCGAGGTGGCGACATCTCAGACACCAATCTGAGGCTGTTTATGGCGCTCGCGCTTTTTGGGTTTTCGGAACCAGAGCAGTTTTTCATCTGAGACGCCCGAATAACGCAAAAATTAAACAGTGATTAAACAGCTACGTTCGGCGATCATCCTATAACATGAGCGCAGGTGCCGGGTGCGCCTCTCCACCTCTCTCAGAGCCAATGAGGCGCTCTGAGAGAGGGTGGAAAAATGGACGCCGAGAGTCGTTTCCGTTACCCTTCGATCAACCTCCTCTGGCCTCTGTGCCAACCCCTCCTCTCCGCTGAAACACTTCAGCTTATGCGGTGCCCGACGGTTCGCTACCGTGGGGCTCTATGAAAAAGACACGTCCCACTCAGATCGCCGCACTCGCGGCCCGCATCCGATCCGCTTCCGGCGAGATCCAGTTGATGCCGGCCGGCTGGTTCACGGCCCGGGATGGCCGAAAGGGCGGCCGCTGGTTCCTGGACCGTGAGCTGGCCGACAAGGTCATCGAGCTGGCGCAGGCCCGTGAGACGCCTTTTGTGATCGACTACGAACACCAGACCCTGTTCGCCGAGACCAGCGGCCAGGCCGCACCGGCGGCCGGATGGTTCAGTGATCTGGAGTGGCGTGACGGGGACGGCCTCTACGCCGTGGATGTGCAGTGGACAGACCGCGCGTCGACCTACATCGCCAATGATGAGTACCGCTACCTGTCGCCCGTGTTCGGGTTTAACCCTGAGACCGGCGCGGTGCAGGAGCTGTACATGGCGGCTGTTACCAACAACCCGGCCATCGACGGCATTGCGGATGTGGCGGCGGCCCGTTTTCACCTCACCCCCGAAACACCCACTGAGGAGACCACAACCGTGGATGAGAAGACCCTGAAAGCGCTGGGCCTGTCTAAGGACGCCAGCGAAAAAGACATTTCGGACGCCGTGGCGGCGCTCAAGGCGAAGGCTGATCAGGCTGATCAGGCCGAGCAGCCCGAAGCCAAAGCGGTGCTGAACACCAAAACCCTGGAAGCGCTCGGCCTGGACGACCAGGCGGACGCCGAGGCGGTCAACACCGCTGTGTCTGCCATGGCGGCCGCACGGGCTAAGCCGGCGCAGGGTGATCGGCCGAACCCGGAAGAGTACGTGCCGATCGGCGTCGTGAAGCAGTTGCAGGAAGATCTTGCTGCCCTGCGGGCCGACCACACGCAGTCTGAGGTCGAGTCATTGATCTCAGAAGGCCTGGAAGACGGCCGGCTGGTGAAGTCCATGGAGGACTGGGCGCGCGATCTCGGCAAGCAGAACATCGCCGCGTTGCGCTCCTACCTGGATTCGGCCAAGCCGATCGCGGCGTTGCGCAGCCACCAGACCCGAGGCATGCCGACACCCGGCGCCGATTCGCAACTGACCGCTTCCGAGCTGGCTGTGTGCAAGGCGACCGGCGTGTCTGAAGCGGATTACCTGAAAGCGAAAGAGGCACAGAAAAGCTCATGATTATTACCCCGGACACATTAACGGACCTGATGACCGTCTTCCGCAAGGACTTTGAAGACGGCAAGAGCATGGCCGAGCCCGCCTGGGACAAGGTGGCCACTCTGGTGCGCAGCTCCAGCAAATCCAACACCTACGGCTGGCTCGGCCAGTTCCCGCAGTTTCGCGAGTGGGTGGGTGATCGCCAGATCAAGGACATGCAGGCGCACGGCTACCAGATCACCAACAAGCTCTGGGAGGCCACGGTCGGCGTCCAGCGTACCGACATCGAGGACGATGAGCTCGGTATTTACTCGCCGCTGTTCCAGGAGGCCGGCCGCGCCTCCCGGGTGCACCCGGATGAGCTGACCTTCACCTTGCTCAAGGATGGCGCCACCGAGCTCTGTTATGACGGTCAGAATTTCTTTGACGACGAGCACCCGGTCTACCCGAACGTCGACGGCACCGGCACACCTGAGCTGGTGAGCAACCAGGATATCCCGGCGACCGACCCGGGCACGGCCTGGTATCTGCTCGATGTCAGCCGCGCGATCAAGCCGGTGATCTTCCAGGAGCGCATGCCGCACAACTTCCAGGCGCTGACCGATGAGACGGATGAGAACGTGTTCATGCGCGATGAGTACGTCTACGGCGTGCGCGGTCGGTCCAATGTCGGCTTCGGCTTCTGGCAGATGGCTTATAAGAGTCAGCAGCCTTTGACGCCCGCGAACTACCGCGCTGCCCGCCAGGCGATGTCGAGCTTCAAAGGCGACGGCGGTCGGCCGCTGGGTATCAAGCCAACCATGCTGGTGGTGCCGCCAAGCCTGCGCGGCCAGGCCGATGATGTGCTGAAGGCCGAACGCCTGGCGAACGGGGCGAGCAACACGCTGGCGAACACGGCCGAGCTGCTCGAAACCCCCTGGATTATGTAAGGAGCTAAGCGATGGCGACTAAAAAGCCAACGCAGGGGCGCAGCCAGAAGGCCGCCCCTGCACAGAACACCAACCAGGCCAAGGCAGCGGAGACTGCCGAGGCTGGGACCGAGGTCAACGCGACGCAGGAGCAGCGCACGGACAGTTCGTCAAGCGAGTCTCAGGCAGCCAATGCCGCTGAAAAGACTCAATCGACGGACGCGGCCGCAACGGATGCGGCCTCCACGGATGGATCTGGTGGCGAGGCGGCGCAGTCCACTGCCGCCGACGCGGAAGACGCGGCCGACAACGATTCGCCTGGCGACGGCGACGCTGACAATGGCGAAGAGGGCATTGCCGTTCGGGTGCGCACCACAGGCGTGGCGCGCCACATTCGTGCCGGCATTGAGGTTTGCCGAGAGGAGCGGGATGTGCGCGTGAGCGAGGAGCAGCTGGTGCGGCTGGACGCTGACAAGCATGTGAAGGTCAAGCGACTGTGAGTTACGCGACCCTGGATGATCTGCGCCGGCGCTTCGGTGAAGAGGAGCTGATTCAGCTCACTGACCGAGCCCACGCTGGCGCGATCGACACCGACGTAGTGGATCGCGCTTTGAGCGATGCCACCGCTGAGATGGATGGGTATCTGGCCGCCCGCTATCAGTTGCCGCTCGGCTCTGTGCCATTGGTGCTGGTGCGGCTTTGTGCCGACATTGCGCGCTATTACCTGTACGACGACCACGCCACCGACCAGGTGACCGAGCGTCACAAGGCGGCAGTGGAGACGCTGAAGCGCATCAGTAACGGCCAGGTGTCGCTCGGGCTGGACGCCGAAGGCGAATCACCCGAGACCGCCGATGGCGCTGAGATGACCTCCGGCGGGCGGATTTGGGATCGCGCTGACAGCAAGGGCTATATCTGATGGCGGACGTCGAGACTCTGGACCCGGTGCAGGATGCGGTGCTGAGCGCCGCCCGGGCGGCACTGCCGGAGCTTCGGGTGTGCAAGCCCTATGAGGGCGAGTTCGGCCCGGAAGGGCCGACCAAAGGCGTGGTGAGCACGCCAGGGTTTTTTCTTGCGGCGGTCGAGGCGCCGCCTGCGGACGTGCAGCCCGGCGATGGGCGATTGGCGCTGGAGGTGCGCTGGCAGATGTATTGCCTGGCGCGCAACGCTCGCGGCTCGGCCGAGCGAGGTAGGGACGCCATGGCACTGGCCGCGCGGTGGGCGCAGGTGGTGCAGCACAATGCCTGGGGCATGGCCCACCAGGTGGAGCAGGCGGAACTGGAGCAGGTGCAGAACCTCTACACCGCTGACCTGGATAAAAAAGGGTTTGCGATGTGGGTGGTCACCTGGCGCCAGGTGGTACAGCTCGGCCCCGGCATCTGGGACGGCGATGAAGAGGTGCCCGATGAGATCTGGGTTGGCCAAGACGGCGAGAGCTTCCCGGGCGACTACGAACAACAGGACACGTAACACGCGTTTAAACCGAGGTTAACGGACCATGAAACAGCAAGAGCAGCAGGACTACACAGTGCTCAAGCCTTTCCCTTGGCCGGGACAGGCGCTGCGCGTCGGCGACACGGTGCGCATGCACCCCAAGCAGGCGAAGTACTACAACGGCACGCATCTGCGTCCGGCCGACCAGAAGGCGGCCCCACGCAAGCGCTCGCGCAAGAATTCGGAGGTGACAGACAATGGCTGATTTTCTGCATGGGGTCGAGCTGGCTGAGGTGGATGGCGGGCCGCGCACGATTGCGCTGGCCTCCTCCTCGGTCATCGGCCTGGTGGGTACCGCGCCGGAGGCAGAGGCCGGGGCATTCCCGGTAAACGAACCGGTGCTGGTGTCTGGCAGCCGCACCAAGGCGGCCCAGCTTGGCACGACCGGCACGCTGCCCGATGCGCTTGATGACATTCTGAGTGTCGTCGGCGCGGCCGTGGTGGTGGTGCGCGTTGAGGAAGGCGTGGACGATGCCGCAACCCAGAGCAACGTGATCGGTGGCGTGGACAGCGAGACCGATCAGTACCAGGGCATCAAGGCGCTGCTGTCGGCCAAGTCCCGGCTCGGTGTGAAGCCGCGCATTCTGGTCGCCACGGGCTTTGTGCACCAGCGCGAGGAAGACCCGGAGAACCCCGGCCAGTACCTGGCCAACCCGGTGGCTGCTGAGCTGCTCAATGTGGCGCAGACGTTGCGCGCCATTGTCGTGGTTGACGGGCCGAACACGACCGACGCCGAGGCGCTTGCCGCGCGCAACGACTTCAGTTCGCGCCGCGTGTTCTTCCATGATCCGTGGTACCGGGTGTGGGACACCGAGATTGATGATGTGGTCACCCGCCCGGCTTCGGCGCGCATTGCCGGCGTGATCGCCTGGAACGATAACGCACGCGGCTGGTGGACATCGCCGTCCAACCAGGTGGTGCCGGGCATCATGGGGCTGGCGCGCGACATCGACTTCACTATGGGCGACCCGACCAGCCGGGCGAACCGGCTGAACGATGATGAAATTGTGACGACGGTCCAGGAGGACGGGTACCGCCTGTGGGGCAACCGCACCACCTCGGATGACCCCAAGTGGGCGTTTCTGGCGCACGTGCGGATTCGCGACATCATCAACGATTCCATTCTGGAGGCGCACCGCTGGGCGGTGGACCGCAATATCACCAAGACCTACGTCGAAGACGTGGTCGCCAGTGTGCAGCAGTTCCTGGATCGCCAGGTGGCGTTGCAACGCATCGCCGGCGGCACCTGCTGGGCGGAGCCTGAGCTCAACACAGCGCAGGACCAGATCGCTGGGCGCGCGGTGTTCGACTTTGACTTTTCACCGTTCGGTATCGGCGAGCGCCTGACGTTCCGCAGCGCGCTGGTGAACGATTACCTTGAGGAGATCTTCTGATGAAAGACGTGATGCGTAACGTCGCGGCCTTTGTGGATGGCCGCAACCACGCCGGTGACTTCAACAAGGTCACTCTGCCGGAGATCGCGGTGCAGACCGAGGAGTTCCGCGCCGGCGGCATGGACGCGCCCGTCGAGATGGACATGGGCATGGGCGCCCTGCGCGCGACCCTGGAGGCCGAGACCTTCCCGGTGGCTGTGAAAAAGCTGATCGGTCGGCCCGACATTCCCCTGACGCTGCGCGGTGTGCTGCAGGCCTCGGATGGTACCTACAAGGGTGCGACGGCCGAGCTGACCGGGCGGTTCATTACGGACAATTCGGGCGACTGGCAGCCGGGCAACAAGTCCACCACCACGCTCACCTTTGCGGCCAGCACCTACAAGCTGCGCGTCGGGGGTGAGGAGGTCTATGAGATCGACCCCGAGCGCATGGTGCGCAAGATCGGCGGCGTTGATCAGCTCGCCACCATTCGCGAACACCTGGGTATTTAAGGAGCCACACGATGCTGGAAGTAAAAGACGGTACCGCGCGCATCGACAAGCGCACCGACATTGACGCCGAGGAGCTGCGCGAGGCCCTGGTTGATCGGGTGGACCTGGAGCTGCTGGTACCTCGCGAGTTTGGTGGCGAGAAGGTGGAGCGTCTCATGTTCGAGGAGCCCACGGGCGAGCACATAGAGCAGGTCTCACGCGCCGGTAGCGCCAAGGCGCAGGTCGAGGTGTCTTTCCGGGTGTTGGGGCAGTGTACCGGGCTCGGTACCGATGAGGTGAAAAAGCTCGGCGGGCGGGATCTTTCCCGGCTGGGGCAGATTCTGAACTATTTTTTGCCCGATGCCCGACCTGGGCAGTTCTGAAAGAGCAGATCGCCGACGTGGCCTTTATCTACCACTGGCAGCCGGACTGGCTTTTGAGCCGGCCGGTGAGCGAGATCGCAGACTGGCAGCGCGGCGCAGTGCAACGGTTTAACGACGCATACGGAGAGCAACAGCAGTGAGCGCAGGCGGCGGCACCATGGCATTGTCGGTATTGCTTCGGGTCAGAGATCAGTTCTCTGGCCCGATTCGCAATATCCAGGCACGCCTTGGCCGGTTCCAGCGCCAGGCCCAGGTGATCGCCCGACGCACCGGCTTTGACCGGCTCGCCAATTCGCTCACCCGTGCCGGGCGCGCCGGGGGCGAACTGTATCGCGCCACCGCGCAGCTCGGGCGACGACTGGCGTTTCTCGGCACCGCCGCCGCCGGGCTCGGCCTGGGCGTTGGCCACACCTTTGCCAGCTCCACCGAGAACGTGCGCATCTGGGGTGAGCGCCTCGGCATAGCGAGCGATGAGCTCCAGCGCATGATCTACACCGCCGGCGAGTTCGGCGTGAAAAGCGACGCGCTGCTCGATGCGCTGAAAGAGCTCTCAATGCGCACCGATGAATTCGTGATGACCGGGCGCGGCCCGGCCGCCGATGCGTTCGCGCGGCTTGGGTTAACCAGCGATCAGCTGGCCGAGGTCTCCGGCGATACGGCCGCGCTGTTTGATCTGGTGATGGACAAGATCCGCGAGGTCGAGAACGTGGCGGCGCGCCAACGCCTGGTTGATGAGATTTTCGGCGGTCAGGGCGGCGAGCAACTGGCGGCCATGGCGAGCGCCAGCGCCGAAGAGCTGGCCCGGCTGGCGCGCGAGGCGGATCAACTGAATGTGGTGGTGGGCGAGGAAGGCACGGCCGCCGCCGAGAACTACATGCGCTCCTGGCGGCGCATGAAGGGTTCCCTGCAGGGAGTGCGCAACATCATCGGCGCCTCGCTGGCACCCGTGCTGGGTGACCTTATGGGACAGCTCACCGAGCTCATCCAGGAGCATCAGCCGGCCATTCAGGCCTGGGCAAACGACTTTGCCGCCAACCTGCCCGACCGTCTGGAGCGGCTGCGCGAGCAGGTGGTGACACTGACTGAGACGCTGCGGCCGTTCGTGGACCGGGGCATGGAGCTCGCTGAGCAGTTCGGCGTGGTGAACACACTGGCACTGCTCTTTGGCGCAGTGATCGGCGCGCCCATTCTGGTGCCGTTGATCCAGACGACTGCGGCCATTATCGGGCTCGCCGGCAATGTGTCCTGGGTGGCATTGCGCCTCACGGGGCTCGCGCTTGGCGCCATACCCATGGTGGTGGGCGGGCTGAAATTCCTCGCCGTGACCGCTATTCCCTGGGTGCTGGGCGCGCTGAAGACCCTGGCTCTGGCCGTGGTGGCGCACCCGATCATGGCTCTGGTGGCGGGCATCGCCATTGGTGCTGCGTGGCTGATCGCCAACTGGGAGAAGGTCGGCCCCTGGTTTGAGCAAATGTGGGCGCGCTTCACAGGCTATGTGAGCGACACGTGGGATCAGCTCACGGCGTTTCTGGGCTGGGACCCGCTGGAGGTGCTGCGCGCGGGCTGGGGCGCGGTGACCGATTACATCGGCCAGGTCACCGGTGCCGTCGAGCGCCTGGTGTCCGGTGACTGGTCGGCGGTAATGGACCTGTTTCGTCTGTCGCCGCTGGGTGCGATCCAGTCGGCGTTCGGTGAAGCGGTGGACTGGATCAGCACGGTGGATTGGGCGGAGCACGGCAAGGCGCTGATCCAGACTCTGATCGATGGCATTCGCTCGATGGCCAGCAAGCCGGCCGAGGCACTGAGCAACGTGCTTGACAGCGCACGCGAACTGTTGCCGTTCAGCGATGCCAAGCGTGGGCCGTTCTCGCGGCTGACCGCTTCCGGGCAAGCGATACCCGAGACGCTGGCAACCGGTATGGCGCGTGGCGAAACCGGCTTTCTGGCGGCGTTTCGCGATCTGGCAGCCGGCGGGCTGTCGGCCCTGGGTGATCAGCGCGAGCGCGACACGGTCACTGTGCCCGAGCCGCAGCTCGGCTCCGGGCGCATTGAGCCCGCACAGAGTCGGGGCGTGACGGTGCACCGGATTGATTTTCACCCCCAGGTCACGGTGCGCGTCGGTAATGACGCGGACGCTCGTGACGTGGGCGATGAGATAGAGGCCCGCCTGGAGCGGTTCATGGAGCGCGATCTGTGGCACCAGATCAAAGGCGTGGGTGAGGGCAGCTGATGGTCGATGTCGTGTCCGGATTGCGCAACATCAGCCGCGTGCGGGAGGGCCTGGAAGCGGTACGCGACCAGGTGACCAATCGCGACCGGGTCATGATGATGCTGGGCCCCTATATGTTCAGCGTCGGCACGGCCGCGCCGCAGCAGATCGACCGCTCGGCGCGATTTTCCTGGCCGGCACAGAGCCGGATCGGGCGGCGCCCGTTGCTCCAGTGGACGGGCCCCGGTGCCGAGCTGATGACAATCGATGGGGTGATGTACCCCGAGTACAAGGGCGGCCTGCGCCAGATGCAGGCGCTGCGCGAGCTGGCCGGTACCGGCCGGCGGTGGATTCTGGTGGACGGCCTGGGCGTGGTCTACGGGCTGTTTGCGATTAAGCAGGTGGATGAGACCGGCACGCTGCATACGAAATTCGGCTCCCCGAAGCGCATCGAGTTCCAGTTGCAACTGGAATACGCGGGCGACGCGGGTGACACCGATGAAGCGGAGGATGAAGACTGATGCAGACCCGTACCGACAAGCGCGACCCGCAGTTCCATCGCATTGCCCATGACGCC
Source organism: Natronospirillum sp. (assembly GCA_965602035.1). Lineage (GTDB taxonomy): Bacteria > Pseudomonadota > Gammaproteobacteria > Pseudomonadales > Natronospirillaceae > Natronospirillum. The sequence continues at coordinate 1,847,670 of OZ271919.1, forward strand.
TCGCTCGGCCTGGTGTTGGCGGCGCTGCACGTAGACAAGACGATCGGTGGCGATGATCTGACAGACACGCTGACCGGCTCCGGCCGGGCACTGGCCTGGTTGGAATCACACGGCTACGTGCAGATTGCGCGCTATGCGAGCACCCGGCCGCGCCAGATTGCGGCAGTGACACCCAGGGGCGCGGCGGTACTGCGCAAGCCGGTGGAGGGTGGCGAGACGCTGGGCGGCCACTTGAGCCGTTTGCTGAAGCGGAGCAACCCGCCGCTGCGCACCCTGCCGTCTGTGCTCGCCTGGGCGTTTTATGGGGCGGAGCGATGAGCCAGCAGTACCGAGCCGCCGAGGGCGAGACCGTCGACCAGATCTGCCGGCATTACTACGGCTACAGCAGCGGCGCGATCGAGGCGGTGTACAACGCGAACCCGGGGCTGGCCGAACATGGACCGTTTCTGCCGGCCGGGATTGTGATCACGCTGCCGGTGTTGACGGCACGTCAAGAGCGAAAAACAGGCAAGAAGGTAGAGCTGTGGGATTAGTTCAGAAGTTCGTCGCAAGAGTATTCAGTGACTTCGCCGGTGCGGTGGTCAGTGACGCGGGTGGCGCTGTAGTCGTCTTCCCACGCATGAGTGCTGGAGTTGCAGGCGCCGGTTGCGTGCCACTTCGGTCTGTTGTCCGCGTGGCCATGGATCTCCCACTGGCCCTCCAGTTCAGTTTCTACCGTGTATCGCGGTTCGCCGTTGACTTCCCAGGGCTGCGAGACACAACCGGCGAGCAAAAGGACAGCCAGAACAGGAATGAGTTTTGACATGGTGAGCACCCAATGAATCAGCAACGACCATTCTTAAAGATAACCAAAGACAGCGCCGGTGTCACGTCCACACTCAAGGATGACTACGTCCAGGAGGCGCGCCTGGAAGACTTGAGCGGCGAGCAATCGGACGCCCTGGAGCTGGAGCTGCTACTGCCGCCGGGCGCTGAATGGCCCGAGTTTGGGGAAGAGTTCGAGTGCAAAATTGGCTATGCCGGCGATGACGATGAGCCTCTAAAGTATGTCCAAAGGGGGCGCTACACCGTCGACCAGATGGCCCTGGAGGGCCCGCCGAACCTGCTGCGCGTGAGCGCGACCTCGGCCAATTTCTCCAGCGCAGTGCGCGCCCCGAAAGAGCGCAGCTTCAACCAGCGCACGCTGTTTTCGATTGTCGAAGAGATCGCGGGCGAGCACGACTTCGATGTGCACTTTGAGCCTGCGTCGCTGGGTGAGGTGTTGGTGGATCATGTGGACCAGACCGGTGAGAGCGACCTGCAGTTCGTGCATGACCTGGCGGAGACCTACGGCGCCATGTTCAAGCCGGTCGACGGCAAGTGGGTGATGGTGAGCTATGAGCGCCCGACCGAGGCGGTGGCCGTGATTCGCCCTGAAGACGTGAGCCGGTTTCGCACGCACCACATTTCGAGGCGCGTGTATCGCAGCGTGAAGGCGTTTTACCAGGACCTGGAGAAAGCCAACCGCGTGGCGGTGGTGGTGGGCGATGGTGAGCCGCAACTGGTGTTGCCCACGCCCACTGTGCGCCAGGAGACGGCCGAGGCCAAGGCGCGCGCGGCACTGATCAAGAGCCGCCGCGAGTCACGCCAGGCGTCGATCACGATGCCCGGGCGCCCCGATCTCGGCAGCCAGGAAGTGGTTGAGCTCCGAGGGTTCGGCGGCCTGGCGGATGACCTGTGGCGCATCAAGAGCAATGTGCACAAGCAGAACAAGCGCGGCTACACCAGCCGCCTTGAGCTGGAGGGCGTGTAATGCGCGGCATGAGCCGGAGCACAGGGCGAGCGATTGAAGGCGTGGAGTACCTGCGCCAGCGGATCACGGACGTGCTCACCACGCCCGTGGGTACCGTGCCCCTGCGTCCGCGCTATGGCAGCCAGCTATTTGCCCTGGTGGATGACCCGGTGGATGACCGGTTTCGGGTCGAGGTGGTGTCGTCGGTCGCAGAAGCGCTGAGCGCGTACATCACTGATTTTCGCCTGGAGCGGGTGCGCCTGGTTGAGGTGACTGATCGCGGCCCGGTGTTTGATCTGGAGGGCGTGTACTTGCCCGACGGGCGGCGCGTGCAACTGGAGCGAGTATGACCGAGCAACTGGACAACAACACAGTGGATCTGAGCCGCCTGCCAGCGCCGGCGGTTGTCGAGGAGTTGTCGGTGGAGGCGATCTTCCAGGAGCAGCTGGCCGACTACCTTGCGCACGACCCGTCCCTGAGCGCTCCGAGCCCCGCTGACCCGGCCTATAAAGTGCTGTTAACCACCAGTTACAGAGAGTTTCTGGTGCGCCAACGCGTAAACGATGCGGCGCAGTCGCTTCTGCTGCCCTACGCCAAAGGGCCGGATCTCGATCAGATCGGCGTGACCCGGTTTGGTGTGCAACGCCTGGTGATTGATGAGGGTGACCCGAGCGCAAACCCACCGGTGCCGGCTGAGATGGAGAGCGATGAGGCGTATCTTCGCCGCATTCTGATTGCGCCGGATCGCCACTCCACCGCCGGCGCTGAGGACTCTTATGTGTTCCATGCACTGTCGGCAGACGGCCAGGTGAAGGACGTGACGGCCATCAACGGAGGTGCCGGGCGAGTACTGATCACCGTGCTGTCACGCGACGGCGACGGCTCGGCCGACTCTGCGCTGCTTGATGCGGTGGATGCGGCGGTGACACCGCAACGTGTACGCCCGCTCAATGATGGTGTGCAGGTCGAGAGCGCGGCGATTGAGCACTATGAGATACAAGCAACACTGACTGTACGCGCTGGGCCGGATGCTGACGTGGTGCGCAGCGCCGCTATCGCTGCGGCCGAAGATTACGCTGCCAAGCGTCATGCATTGGGCGAGGACGTGTATCGAGACAAAGTGCTCAGCGTGCTCTATGTGGAGGGCGTTGAGTACGTCGACCTGGTTGAGCCGCAGGCTGACATCACCTGCAGTCGCACTGAGGCAGCCTGGTGCGCCGGCATTGAGGTGACCGTATGAGGCGCTCGCTGATGCCATCGAACAGCCGCCCGGTTGAGCGGGGCCTGGAAGCGCCGGGTCGCCGCCTTGAGGGCATGGATCTGCAGATTGCGGATCTGTGGGACCCGTGGAAGTGCCCGGCAGAGTTGCTGCCGTGGCTGGCCTGGTCAGAGGGGGTTGATGAGTGGAATGCAGACTGGCCTGAGGATGTGAAACGCCAGGTGATTGCATCCACGCCTGAGATCCGCAAGCACCGAGGCACCGTCTGGGCGGTCCGCGAGGCCCTGCGAGCCGCCGGCTATGCCGATGCGGAGCTCCAGGAGGGGCTGCCGGTACTGCGCCACGACGGTTCGCAGCTGCACAACGGCGTTGACGATTACACCGCCGGCAATCGCTGGGCGTTGTTCAAGGTCATTGCCGACATCGGCGAAGACAAGGGTGTCGGTGGCGCGGAGCTGCAGCGCCTGTTGCGGCTGATTGAGCGAAGCAAGAATGTGCGATCGGTGCTGCGTGAGGTCGCCTACCGGGCCACGGTTGCCGACGATCTGGACACCCAGGACACACACGACGTCAACGTGACGCATGTCGTCGATGAAGTGCGCCCGGCCGGACCCCGGCACGACGGCACGCTCACGCACAGCAACGCCACCAAATTGCCCCGCAAGGCTTCGGCACACGACGGCAGCTACCGGCATACCGGCGAGCTGCGCCACGACGGGCTGTTGCCCTATGCCGAGTGGAACATTATCGGCACCCGTTACGACAACCGCTGGGACCTGTTCGACTTCGCGCTGACGCTGACCATGGCGGATACCCAGGCAGTACGGCCGCTGCACAACCGGCGCGCTGCGCACGACGGGTCACTGACGCATGGGGGCATCCAGCCGCCGGCGATGGATCAGGCCGGGCTCACCGTGACCCTGCGCCGCCAGTACAACGCACGGTTGCTGCACAACGGCGCCCAGACGCATTCGGGCGATGCGCCCATCAACTACGCGATGTAGGGAGAGACTCATGCAACTAACGGATCAACAACACCGCCCGGGAGGCGTGCTGGAGCTGGCTATTTACCGGAACGGCCGGGAGATTGACCGCTGGCGAGATGACAACCTGGTGGTGGACGGCGCGCGCAACATGCTCGCTGAGCTGGTCGCCGGAGACGGTGCCGGTGAGGCGATCACCCAGATCGGCTTCGGTGTCGGCGACACCCCGGCCACGCCGGACGACACCGGCCTGACTTCAGCCTATATCCGGGACCTGGTGGCGCACAGCTACCCCGATGAGGGCCAAGTGCAGTTTGAGTTCGCGCTGAACACCTCGGAGGCCAACGGCATCACGATCCGTGAATTCGGTCTGATTACCTCCAGCGGGGCACTGTTCAGCCGGAAAGTGCGCGGCGGCATCGAGAAAAACGACGACATCAGCCTGGCCGGTGTCTGGACCATTACATTTTAAGGAGCTGAACGATGGCGAATCTGAACGTCACCGCTGAGTGGATCGCCGAGATCTACCAGATTGCAGAAGAGGACCCGGTCCAGGGTGGGCCGGACGGCATTGACAACATACAGCCCAAACAGCTGGCCGCGCGCACGCTCTGGCTGAAAGAACAGCTCGAACAGGCGCAGCAGGACCTGGAGGCGGTCGGTACCGACGGTCAGAACGCCCTGTGGGCAGCCGTTGAAAAGGCCATTGCTGATGCCGGGCTGCTCATGCGTGAGTTGGAGCGCAACCAGACCGTGCGCCACCAGGAGGGGGTATTCACCCTGTACAACCGGGGCGTGAAATCGGGCTGCGCGATCAGCAAGAGCCAGTCGGCCAGCCGGAATCTCTCAGTTGCCTCTGGTGTGTGTTTTATGCACGGATCAGAAATGGGCGTTGATGCCGAGGACAACACGGCCTCGGTGCCGGGCAACAGCGGCAGCGAGACGGCCACCGCGCAGGCGTATCTGTACGTGACCAACAACCAGGTTCGCCTGGCGGTGACCGGGCTCAATGAGACCGCGCCGGCCGACACCCTGGTGCTGGCTGATCTGTCGATTCCTGCAGGCAACACCGGCGCGACTGATCAATACCTGGATAGCGTGACTATTACCACGGTGGCCCGCTCGGAGCCGGACTGGCCGCACGTACAGACCGACCCACCCTACCAGCAGGAAGACCTGGCGAAGGTCATGCAGGACAGCAGCTACCAGCTCACGCTGGATGTTGTGGACTTCATTGGCGGCCAGCGCCCCTCGCTGATCAACCAGGCGGCCGACCGAGCCGCGAACACCTTCCGCGTCTACGGCAGCGGCACAGCGGATGCTGTGCAGGTCCGGTATGTCGCGCACCTGATGAACCAGTAAGGAGATAGCAGACCATGCGAGTCAGAACGATTGGGGCCGGGCCGCACCCGGACATCATGAAATCAGGCGCCGTGCTGGAAATCGGCGGCGTCACGATCGACTGCAGTGACCACCAGGGCGACAGCGCCGAGATCATCGACCTGCGTTACCAGGACGGTGAGATCACGGTCGGAGGCAATGGCCGCCAGGTGGCCAGCGTGCACATTCCGCCCCGCCAGTATGAAGAGGTCGACACCGGCGAGGTGGACGATGAAGACAACGCGGTGTTTGAGCGTCAGGCAATTCCCTTCGACCCGAACACGGTTCTGGTCACTCTCTGGACATTCAACGGCTGAGGAGCTGAGACACAATGATCATATTTTCACCCGACAGCCTGCGCACGCAGGTTGAAGCCGCCACCGGCGGACGCGTCACGGTCCTGTATGACGACCAGGGCTACCCGAGCTACATGCACGTGGTGCCGCAATTCCGCTATGAGGATCTGGGCCTTGATTCCGTGCTCGGTACCGGCGTTGCCACCGCGTTCCTGAAAAACGGCCAGGAGAAGAGCGAGATTTTCATTGGCCAGTACCAGGCGTCCCTGTACGACGGCCGCGCAGTGGCGCTGCCCGGCAAGGACCCGCGTGCCAGCATCGATTTTGATGCCGCGAAGTCGGCCTGTACCGCCAAGGGCGCCGGCTGGCACATGATGAACGTCCACGAGTGGGCGGCAGTCGCTCTGTGGTGCAAGGCCAACGGCTTCGAGCCGCGCGGCAACACAAACTACGGCCGGGCGCACGATGCGACTCACGAAACAGCGGTGCGCCAGGACGGCGGACAGCCCGGTGTCAGCAGCGGAACAGCCCGCACAATGACTGGCGGTGGCCCTGCCAGCTGGCGCCACGATGGCGGCTTGGCTGGTATCGCCGATCTGGTGGGGAACGTCTGGGAATGGCAGGACCTGCTCAAAACCGTCGACGGCCAGGTGATCACCACGGCCGACAACGCGTTCGACGCGGCCGAAGGCGATTGGGCAGCGCAGGGCCACTACTTCAGCGATGAGAGCGGTACGCCGCGCCTCCAGGAGACGGCCGGCACCTTGTCTGAAGATAGTATCAGCTCCGACCCGTGGACCAGCTTGCAGAAGATCTCGGGCTACACGGAGAGTCAATTGCTGCAGCGCTTGCTGGTGAGCCCGGCGACCGAGACAGCCGTGCAGGGCCGTTTCTACATCCGCACGCAGGGCGAACGACTGCCGGTCCGTGGCGGCAACTGGAGCGGCGGCTCGTACGCCGGGTTGGGCGCTCTGTACTTGAGCACCCCGCGCTCGAACACGAGCACGTACTTCGGATTCCGGCCGGCTTTTGTATCCTGACACCCTGCAACATGAGGCCTGCTGGGGCGTGCGATAGCGCGCCCCGTCACTGACACGATGCAAGATCTGATCATCATCCAGAAAGTCGAGGGCATGATTCAGTACGGCTACAAGGCCGTGAGTCATTTCCCGAAGAGCGAACGCCATGTGCTCAGCCAGGAGTTGCGGCTGTCGATGTGGCGGCTGCTCCGCCTGGTGATTGTGCTGGCCAAGCGCTACCACAAGAAGACCACGCTGCAGGAAGTCGACGCGGAGCTGGAGCTTCTGCGGCGCGAGATTCGCCTGGCGAAAGACCTGGGCGTGCTGGACTTCAAGAAATACGAGGTGTGGGCGCGTCACCTGGATGAGATCGGGCGCATCGTGGGCAGCTGGATCAAGCGGGCGAATGAGAGCAAGAGGGGCTAAGTGCTACAGCGCCTTCCGCGCCGTGGCGGCAACTGGAACAACGGCTCCAACGCCGGGTTGGGCGCGTTGAATCTGAACAACGAGCGGTCCAACACGAACACGAACATCGGGTTCCGCCCTGCTCTTGAGGCAAGCCAGAAGCGGTACGGTCACGGCTGTACCGACAGTGCACCTTCAAAAGGGCGCTTAGCCCTCGGTGAGAACCGAAATATGAACAGGCACCACTGGGCTGGTAGGTACGCCGAACGTCCTGCGGTGCTGCTCACAAGGAAAGCCGAAGTGAAGACGTACAACCACCTGTTTGAGCAGGTCTACCAATTCGACAACCTCTATGCTGCCTACGAGCGGGCGCGCAAGGGCAAACGCGACCGGGCCGAGGTGCTGCGCTTTGAGCAGAACCTGGAGGGCGAGCTCATCCAGCTACAGAATGAGCTGATTTGGGATCAGTATGAAACCGGGCCCTATCGCACGTTTCACGTATTTGAGCCGAAGGCCCGCCTGGTGGCGGCGCTGCCGTTTCGCGACCGCGTGCTGCAGCACAGCCTGGTCGGCATCATCGAGCCGATCTGGGAGCGTCGGTTCCATTATCACAGCTACGCCTGCCGGCCCGGGCGCGGCATGCATATCGGTGCCGACACCGCGCAGCGCTGGCTGCGCGAGGTACAGGCGGCTCACGGCCGTGCCTACTGCCTGAAAGCCGACGTGTCGAAGTACTTCCCGAGCATCGACCATGAGATTCTGATGCGTCTGATCGAGCGGCGCATCACCTGCCAGCGCACCCTGAAGCTCTGCCGCGACATCATCGACAGCTGGCACCCAGGCCTGCCGATTGGCAACCTGACATCGCAGCTGTGGGCCAATGTCTATCTGCATGAGCTCGACACGTTCGTCAAACAGCACCTGGGCGTGAAGCGCTACATTCGCTACATGGATGACTTCCTGATCGTTCACCACGACAAGGCGTTGCTGCATGCCTTCCGCCGAGTCATCGAGACCTGGCTGTGGGATCACCTGCGCCTGCGGCTAAACAACAAAACCCAGGTATTCCCGGTGGGGCAATACAACGGCCGCGCGCTCGATTTTCTCGGATACCGGATGTGGCCGACGCACCGTCGGCTGCGGCGCGACTCAGTAAGGCGCATGGAGAAGAACCTGAAAAAGCTGCAGAAACAGTACGCCGCCGGCGCCATCGGCTTCGACGCCATACGCCAGCGCATCAGCAGCTGGCTGGGCCACGCCAGCCATGCAGACAGCTACCGTATTCGCCGGAAACTGCTCGGCAATGCCGTATTCACACGCAATGAATCAGCCCGGAGGGCGTCAGTATGCGATCCAGCGAACTGCTCAGGCTGATCAACAACCTGATCCGCATCGGCACTGTGACCGAGGTCGAGGGCAAACGCGCGTCCGTGGCCACCGGTGACAACACAATACCGTTGAGGCCCTGGCTGACCGCCCACGCCGGCAAGGACGCCACCTGGTGGGCGCCATCGGTCGGCGAGCAGGTGCTACTGCTGTCGCCGACAGGCGACCTCAACCAGGCCATCATTCTGCCGGCGCTCTACCAGGAAGCGTTTGAGGCTCCCGAACCGAACCCGGACGTGCGGCGCACCAACTACCGGGATGGCACCTACGTTGAGCACAACCTCAAGGAGAAAACGCTGACTGTGGCGCCGGCTGGCGACTTGTCGATACTGGTCAACGGCAGCTGTGTGCTCAACACCACAGGCGACGTCGACGTGCTCGCCGAGGGCAATGCCCTGGTGGCGGCTGATGGCAATGCTGAACTGATCGCCGGCGGTAATGGCACGATCGCAGCCGCCGGCAATCTGGAAGTTGAAGCGGACGGCATCCTGAATCTCGCGGGCCTGAGGATCAACCTGAACTGATGAAACTCTCTGAATACACAGACTGGAAGGCGGCCGCTGCTGCGCACTGGGACCCGATCATCGCCCAGGTGCTCGCCAACGTTGCTGACCAGCAATGGCAGCCCGAGTATGACCCGGCCGATGACATCAGCAGACTGCAGTCGGATCTGCGCAGCCACCTGGATGCGGTCGACGCCCCGGTGGCAGCCTACCGTGATGACAACAGTCGGCGCGGCCCGTTCATTGACGTGCTGCTGAGCCAGCTCTTCTACATCAACGTGGCCGTGGCGCAACCCTCGCCCCTGGAGCCCGTGGCGGCACCATCGCTGATCGACCGAGAGGATGGCTCAGACCTGCGCCGGCTTTTTGCCTGGTGGCGCCAGGATCTGCCCGACTTCACCAGCTTTTTCCAGGTGCTGTATAACGGCACCACACAAATGCCGACCTATGACCCGCTGACCGAGCCACCGACCACCAGCGTAGTCGGCACGTTCTCGCTCGGCACCACTGAGGCGTTCAGCGCAGCCCTGGCAGCGTTCAGCGGTTACGTTGGTGACGATCTGGGCCGCCTGCAGCAACTGCCCCAGCAGGTGCAGGCGAATACCCGCGACCGCGTTGCCTATGGCATATTCGCCGGGCGCGAGGCCGTGATCGAGCCAAACCCCGTGGACAACCGCACCTATCTGCTCGAAGACATGCATGGCCAGAAGGTGCTGGACGAATTCAACTGGTCCATTCGAGGCCTGAACCTATGAGCCTGCCTCTCGCGCGAGTGAATGACATCACCACCGGGATCTGCTGCACTCACAGCAACCCGACCTGCATACCCATGACCGGGCTGGTCGCACAGGGCGCTGCCACCGTCAGCGCAGAAGGCCTGCCCCTGGCACGAATGAACGACACGATCATCGGCGCCTGCGGCCACACCGGCATCATCGCCAGCGGCTCTCCGACGGTGAACGCCGAGGGGTTGCCAGTAGCCCGGGTGGGCGACTCTCATGCGGGGAGTTTTACGGGGTCGATTGGGGGTGGGTCGATTACGGTTTCAGGGGGCAATTAAGTGGCGGTTACAGAGGCAATAACCGGGCGTTAATGGTAGTCTCAAACCGGCTGGCACAGTTTCTCAAACTGGTCGGCGCGCTACACGCAGTTCGCTCCGGCAAGCCTGCGTTGATCGACGCTCGAATAATCTCCGGTTATCGGAGCAACGTCGTCGATTTTGGTAATCAGGGTGAATAGCACAGTTATTAGCCGGTCAGACAATAAACAAGAAAAGGAAGGATAAACTCATGTCGTCCCCATCCAATCGAGATGTACTTCCTGCCCACACTGAGCTGTTCTATGGCGGTACGTGGCGCAAGCCGGACTCCGGTTCCCATATCCCGGTATACAACCCGGCCAATGGAGAGCAACTGACCTCGGTTGCGATCGCCGGACAAAGTGATGTTGATGCCGCCGTAGCTGCAGCCCATAAGGGACAGAAAGAATGGCAGGCGTTGGCACCGATGGCCCGCGGGAAGGTCTTACGCCAGATGGCTCAGCGCGTGCGTGATCATGCCGAGAACCTTGCATTATTGGATTCTCTCGACTGCGGCAACCCTTACAAAGGCATGCTTTTTGACATGGAGCTGGGTGCAACGCTGCTCGATTACTTTGGTGGCCTTGTTACGGAACTTAAGGGTGAAACTTTGCCCATGCCGGACGGTGTCATCAACTACGTCGCTCGAGAGCCCCTTGGCGTCGTGGCACGGATTATCGCCTTCAATCATCCAGCCATGTTCTTTTGCGCCAAAATTGGTGCTCCGCTTGGCGCCGGTAACAGTGTGATCGTAAAACCCAGCGAGCACACCCCTTTGTCTGCTCTCTACCTGGCCGATCTATTCAGCGATCTTCTACCGGCAGGTGTTCTATCTGTGTTGAACGGAGCTGCGGAAACCGGTGGCATTATCGCGTCGCATGACAAGATCCAAAACGTCAGCGTGGTGGGCAGCATCCCCACCGGCAAGGCGGTTCTGGCCGCCGCATCCAGAACGGTAAAGTCCAGCCTGATGGAACTGGGTGGGAAGAATCCAATGTTGATTTATCCCGACGCGCATCTTGAAAAGGCAGCTGCGAGTGCCGTACATGGAATGAATTTCGGCTGGACCGGTGGTCAGTCATGCGGATCAACAAGCCGGATCTTTGTTCATGACAGCGTGTATCAGCAGGTGGCGGAAGATATCGCAAACCGGGTGGCCTCTATAAAGGTCGGCCTACCCCAGTTTCCCGAGACGGAAATGGGCTGTCTTTCCAGCACACAGCAATATGAAAAAACCCGCGAGTACATTCAGGTAGGGCTGGACGAAGGAGCCACTCTGCTGGCCGGAGGTGGCCCGCCAAAGGGTTCCGAATTCGAGAAGGGTAATTTTGTTTCACCGACGGTATTCGGAGACGTGACCACAGATATGCGATTGGCGCGAGAGGAAATCTTCGGGCCCGTGCTTTCGATTCTGCGGTGGCATGACGAGGAGTCAGTAATTGAATCTGTCAATGCGCTCCCCTATGGATTAACGGCGTCAATATGGACCTCGGATCTGAAGACAGCGCACCAGGCAGCCGCGCGAGTTCATGCAGGGTATGTCTGGATCAATAATTCGAGCTCTCATTTTCTGGGCGCTCCCTTTGGGGGGTATAAGCAGTCTGGGCTGGGCCGCGAAGAGTGTCTGGCGGAAATGCTTCATTTTACTCAGACAAAAAATATCAATGTAATGTTGGAGCCCTAACGCATGAGTAGTCAGATCCTTCAACTGGAGCGGGTCGAGAAAACATTTTATGACAACTCCGGGGCCAGTATTAAAGCTCTTGCTCCTACTGATTTGTCAGTTAACGCCGGTGAATTCCTGTCGATCATCGGTCCCAGTGGCTGCGGGAAATCGACATTGTTCAGTGTTATCGGCGGTTTGCTCTCCCCTGACGGTGGGAGGGTTTCCATTGACGGGCAAAGTATCTCGGGCTCCCACAGCGATATCGGCATGGTGTTTCAAGAGGAGTCTACGTTCCCGTGGCGAACTGTTATCGAAAACGTAATGTTCCCGCTTGAAATAAAGGGCATTGGCAAATCACAACGTCGCGATATTGCCCGCCACTTTATCGATATCGTCGGTCTCAGCGGGTTCGAGGAGAAATACCCGCATCAACTCTCAGGTGGCATGCGCCAGAGGACAGCCATAGCGAGGACACTCGCAGCAGAGCCGAGAATACTGCTGATGGACGAACCGTTTGGCGCATTGGACGAGCAAACCAGGCTTTTGCTCGGCGACAAGCTGATGCAAATCTGCGCTGAGTTGAATCAGACAACATTACTGATCACACACAATATTACCGAGGCTGTTCAATTGAGCGACCGAGTTGTCGTGATGTCATATCGACCCGGAACAATTAAGCAGATCATCGATATTGAGTTGCCTCGGCCCCGTACATCTGAACTGATTTCCACAGATGCGTTTGGTCGATATGTCGGACGCATATGGGAAGACCTGCGCGGAGAAGCCACAAAGGGTATGAAAGCGGCAGGTGAAGCTTGAAAAAACCACAGGAAATGAGGAAGAGCAATGAATAAATATATAAGAAGATCTCTTGCAATTGCGGTAGGTGGCGTTGTTGCAGTCGCCTCGACATGGGCTTTTGCACAGGATGAGGTTTCAGTCGCGATAGGCCAGCGTGGTTTATGGGATACCATGGTAGTCCACCATGGGGTCCAAAATGGCTTCTTCGCTGAAGAAGGGATAGAGGTCGACATTACATGGACTTCTGGTGGCGCTGAAACGCTTCAGGCTGTGACAACAAACAGCGTCGATATGGGCTTTGTAAATGGAACACTTGGTGTTCTGGGCGCATTCAAGAGCGGCGCACCTGTTCGCATTATTGGCGCACAGATAACCGGAGCATCCGATCTTTACTGGTATGCCCCAACTGATTCAGGAATCGAGACTTTGGCTGACGCTGACGGGAAGTCGATCGGTTATTCCCGGCCTGGTTCGTCTACCAACCTCGTACTCCTCGGGCTGGTTGAACAGGAGGGCATTGATGCTGAGCTTGTCTCGGCTGGAGGCATTTCCGCAACCCGCACGCAAGTCATGTCAGGTCAACTGGATGTAGGCTGGTCCGTGCCACCCTTCGGTCTCGACCTCGTCGAGTCCGGAGAGATTCAGATCATCACTACCGGGGCCGATCTGGAATCAGCCAGTGATCAAACCGTCCGGGTTAACCTCTCCAACACTCGATTCCTGAGCCAGCGACGCGATGTAGCTGAGCGATTCATGCGGGTCTACGAACGCACCATCGATTGGATGTATGACAATGACACACGCGACGAGGCTATCCGGCAGTTCGCGGACTTCAATGACATCAGCATTGAGATTGCGCGTGAATCAGCCAGCTTCTATCCGCGCCAAGCTCTCAGATCCGTTCCGGTTCGCGGGTTGGACCAGACAATGACCGAAGCCATCGAGAACGGAGCAATCCGGGAGCCGTTGACGGAAGCTGAAATCGATACACTCATCGATTACGTTTACGACCCAAGATAACCAATAGAGGGTAATGCAAAATGGCCGTTCCAAAGACCAAGCTTATCCGGAGTCCTGTTGTCATTTCCTGGAGCGTATTGGCGATTGCTTTGATACTCCTTGAATTGGCGATTGTGCTTGGGCTGGCATCTGAGTATATCGTTGCCAGACCGACGGTTGTAATCAGCTCCTTGGGACGGCTGTTTGCGGAGGACGGTCTGGGCTGGGCATTTCTGATCACGATCGCGCAGACGGCCACAGCCGTTTTTGTTGCGATACTGGTCGGATTGCCGCTCGGCCTGCTGCTATATAGGTACCGCATTCTCGGCCGTGCCTACAGAGGCTGGTTGGCAGCGTTGTTCGCAGCACCAATGGTACTACTGTATCCATTGTTTCTGGTGGTTTTCGGACGCAATTACAGCACAGTGATTATCATGGGGTGTATCACAGGAATGATACCCATGATCCTCTACATGTACGAAGCGCTGCTCAATGTACCCAAAACACTACTGAACGTGGGCCGTTCTTTTAATCTCTCAGACAGAGACCTATTCCGAAAAATCGAAATGCCAGCTGCTGTTCCTAACGCGTTCACTGGCGTCAGGCTGGGTCTTATTTACGCACTTGTAAACATTATCGGCATAGAGTTTCTTATCGACTTTGGTGGACTCGGACGAGTTGTTTCAGACATGTTTTTCCGATACGACGTGCCAGGTATGTATGCCGCAATCACGTTTATTGTAATCGTTAGCTTGCTTTTCATGATGATACTAAAAAGGGTAGAGCAATGGCTGAGACCGGAATAATGCAACAACGCCGGGCGCAATTAGCTCAGGACAAACGATCTGTCAAAGCCGTGCAGATCGCGACATTGGCGGTATTGATCATCATCTGGGAGGTCACAGCTCGGTCGGGTTGGTTGTACGAAGGTGTGGTCCCCTCAATTCTGACGATTGGTTCCGCACTTTTCGCTGAGGTGTCCTCCCCGAGTCTATACGGTCACTTCGGCGTAACGCTGATCGAGATACTGGCCGGATTCATTATCGCGGTGCTCGCCGGCGTGATCACAGGCATAGCGCTGGGCTCACGGCGTATCATTGCCAGCGTTGCTGACCCATTTCTGACATCACTGGCAACGACACCGAAAATTGTTTTCCTGCCAGTGGTTATGCTGATGGTCGGTATCGGCCCGGAATCAAAGGTTGCCGTCGGGGCATTGTCCGGATTCTTTCCTGTAGTATTGAGCACAATGGCCGGAATGTTAACGATTCGGCCTGTAATGATTAATGTGGCGAAATCGTTTAATGCCAGTGCTTTTCAGATGCTCACGAAAGTCTACTTGCGCTCTCTGGTAGGGCCGATAATTCGCGGCATGCGTATCGGACTAGGCGTTACCGTGATCGGCGTTTTGCTTGGAGAAATCAAGCTTTCCAATTCCGGGTTGGGCTACCTTGCAATTGATTATTACAATCGTTTCAACGTAGCTAGCATGTACGCCATCCTGATTCTTATATTTGTCTTAGCAGTAGTGCTGAACGGTCTCATGACCATGCTGAATGACCGCTATGATCATTCAGAAAAATGATCGCTATTTCTGGTGGCACACATGCAATTTTACCGATTCTACGTTCAAGTCATTCGAACCATGAACCGGTCAAAGAACTCTGCCAGCTCACGATATCCGTTAACTGGAAGAACATTGGCGACATACTGATCCGGCCTGACTACAACCAGGCAGCCGACTCTGCGAGCCAGTCCACGTAGCTCAAAAATATCGGATGCAGGGTTCGGGTCCCGGCTGAACACTTTCTCGTAATCAACCAGACCATATTGGCCTTTCTTTGGCCTTAAAATGAACGGGAAATTGCCAGCATCCAATGTCAGGTGGTTCGCCTGAAAAATAGCTCTGAAATCAATCAGAGAATCCATGTCGGTACCGGCCGGCGTGTAATTCTTGACGGGCGACCGGTCTGAGGTTTCCAGGAAATCGCAGAGCCGGTACATGGGTGAGTCCGGGCTCGCACACGTGTCCTCGGCTCCTGCAAACGCGTAAATCCGCCAGCGCCCGTCTGCCAGGTGCACATGCCCCAGATGCAGTGGTTTCGCGTCAGCGTGCCTGATGACCGGCGCAGAATGGAAACGTTTCCCGATCACAAATCCCGTGGCCAAATGCTGCCACTCGCCGCTACCCACGATGATGGAGGGTCGATAATGTGTCTCGGTGCCAGCGGTAAACCGGCCCTTTTTCACGAAATACTGCTGAAACTCTTTCGGGTCGACACCTTCCGCGCCTTCGTCGTTTTTCGGTCGATCGCTGAACATCCGCGCCCACTCACGATCAAAATCAATGAGATCCTGTGCTACAACTTGACGCTCTTCATTGTAGGTATTCAGCAGTGTGGGTTCTGCCTCGCCCCGGATGACGGCTGCCAGCTTCCAGCCGAGGTTGAACGTATCCTGCATCGAAAAGTTCATTCCCTGACCCGCCTTCGGGCTATGTGTATGGCAGGCATCACCGGCAATGAATACGGTAGGCGTTTTCTCGGGACTACTCATCAGGGAGGCATCGTCATATCGGTCGCAGATCCTTTGCCCGATTTCATAGACTGACCACCATGCGACCTCTTTAACATCCAGTGTATAGGGGCTCATTATCCTGTTGGCCGCATCAATCAGGTGATCTACTTTTATGTCTTTGCTGGCGACGCGCTCATTCTCCTGCAGTTCATCCAGTTCCACGTAGAAACGAACAAGATAGCCTCCCTCGCGGGGAATAATCAGTATGTTGCCCTCATTCGCCGATTGAATCGCCACCTTTTTGCGAATGTCCGGGAAGTCGGTGACCGCCAGAACATCCATTACACCCCAGGCCTGGTTTGCGGAATCGCCTTTCAGTTCAAGACCGAGAGACTTGCGGACTGTGCTGCGCGCACCATCACAGCCCACAACGTAGCGCGCACGGATATCTTCGACTGGGTGCCCATTGCCCTCAGCCGGTTCAACCCGCACCGTCGCAATGCCATCACTGCCATGGCCGGGCGTGACGGAGCGGACGCTCCGGTTGTATTCCACCTCCAGTCGGGTAGGTGAATTTCTCATACAATCAAGGTAATGATCATGGATGCGTGCCTGGTTCAGAATGACATGCGGAAACTCAGACAGACCGTCCTCGGTATCCTGAACCGTGCCGCTCCTGGCGATGTAGCTTTCATCGTTCTCGTCAGGCTTCCAGAACGACACTTCATTGACCCAGTAGGCCTCCTGCTTGACCTGCTCCGCGAAACCGAATGCCTGGAACATTTCCATTGTTCGGCAGGCAACTCCGTCTGCCTGGCCGAGCTTCATCGGAGCACGCTTCGCTTCAATGACTCGAGTGGAGATGTCGGGGAAAAGCGCCAACTGTGCCGCGAGCGTGAGCCCCGCAGGGCCGCTACCAACGATCAGTACATCAACGACGTCGTCTCCCGCGGCAATTCTTTTCGCGGCCGGATGTACTCGTGGATCACCAGGCTGAAAACCATTGAGATGGAATTGCACGCTGCCCCCTCCTTGTTGGTGGTAAACACTCAGATCGGTTTGGATTTCTTATATATTGATCAGTATACTGATTATTAGAAATCTAAGAAATAAATTACAGGTGTAAATCAAAACAGACAGCCAGACTCAATCGCACTCAGGAGATTCAATTGACGATCAATAACATGCCAGGCCACCTCATCCGCCGATACCATCAGGCGGCGGTCGCCATCTTTCACCGAGAGGTAAGGCCCAGCGGTTATGAGATCACGCCAGTACAGTACGCAGCCATGGAGCGACTCGCCGAGTCGCCTGGAATCGACCAGATTACGCTTGCAGGTTTGATCGCATACGACCGGTCCACCATCACCGGCGTTATCGATCGGCTGGTCAATAAGAATTGGGCAACGCGAACAACGAACACGGGCGACCGGCGCGCCAGAGTTGTCTACCTGACCCCGGAAGGCCAGACCGTACTCGATGACGTTCAGCCCTATGTACACCATGCGCAGTCGATAATGTTGAGTGGCCTTTCAACGGAGGAGGCTGGCAATTTCCTGCGCTTGCTCGCCAAGGCGACAAGGGGCGTGAATAACCTGAGTCGGGCTCCGATTTCACAAGGCAGAGGCCCCATACCGACCGATTAACGATCGCTTCGCCGGCCTGCTCAAGGGGCGAAAAACGGGCCTCTGAGACATCGTCTTTAGCGCCCGTTGCAGTTGCAAGCCACCCCACTCTAGGCCGGATGACGCAATTCGGCCGCATCTCGCGCCGGCGGTTTGCCGAACAGCCGGCTGTACTCGCGGTTGAATTGTGAGGCACTTTCGTAACCGACCGCCGTAGCCGCAGTTATCGCGTCAACCTGTTCCACCACCATGAGCCGCCGGGCTTCCTGCAAGCGCAAATGCTTGCGGTACTGAAGCGGGCTCAACGACGTGATTTGCCTGAAATGGTGGTAAAACGACGAGCGACTCATATGTACCTGATCTGCCAGCGTGTCGATAGGGAGTGACAGACGGAAATTTTCCTTCAACCAGTGAATGGCCCGGGCTACCTGATTGCCATGAGTGCCCGATACGGCAATCTGTCGCATCCTCGCACCCTGCGGCCCGACCAACAGGTGGTAGAATATCTCTTTCCGAATCAGAGGTGCCAGAATGGGGACCGCCTCAGGTGTTTGCTGCAGTTGAAGCAGTCGGTTAAATGCCTTGAGCAAGGGGAGTGTCATGTCACTGACTCCGATACCACGGTCGGTGCGCCGCGGCGCTTGTCCAGGGAGATCGCCGTCCACCAGCAGCTCCGCTACGGTCTGTTGGTCAATCGCCAGAATGATTCCAAGATAAGGGTGTGTCGGGCTGGCTTCCCGAATCTGGGCAACCACAGGCAGGTCGACAGCCGTCACCAGGTACCGAGCCGAATCATAGTCATAGGCCTGATCACCGAGCATGACACGTTTTGCACCCTGTGCAATCAGGCAAACACTCGGACCCATGGTATAGCTTGTAGGAGGGGTGGGCTCCTCCCAGCGGGCCAGGTGGAGACCGGGAATGGCAGTCTCGAGGTGGTTGGTTCCACGCGTCAGGCTACCAGCTTCGTCGATCAGTTGATCGCGCTCCATTTTCAGTCTTCCATTGGGTTGCGAGTTCATGTGCATCACGTCTGTGCCTTTCGGGTAGTGCGGTGGAACCTTGAGCCTTCATTTAAACGATTGCCCCATGGACGCTTCAATAATTTTTCCAATACTCTGGACAATAAGGCAATCATTCTGTTCAAACAGTCTATCCCATCTTATCTATCTACGGTTTTAATAGCCGTGTTGATTGGCGGCCCGTCAGAACAGCCACCAAGAACCGTTCATTCCCGGGCAATAAAAGCAGGAGATCAAAATGATACTGAATGAAACTTACAGACTGTCCAATGGTACGCTCATACCCAAAATCGGCCTCGGCACCTGGATGATCGATGACGATCAGGTGGCACAGGCCGTTGTCGAGGCAATCACGCTGGGCTACCGCCATATCGATACAGCTCAGGCATACCAGAACGAACGTGGTGTCGGGGAGGGCATTCGCCGGTCTGGCGTCAGCCGCGACGAACTGTTTATCACCACGAAAGTGGCTGCCGAAGCCAAAACCTATGAGGAGGCAGCGGCTTCAATCGATGATTCCCTGGAAAAACTCGGCCTGGACATAATTGATCTGATGATTATTCACAGCCCCTGGCCATGGGAGTCGTTCAATAGCGAAGACCGCTTTTTCGAGGGTAACCTTGAAGCATGGCGGGCTCTCGAAGACGCTTATGAGGCAGGAAAACTGCGCGCAATTGGTGTCTCCAATTTTGAAGTGCCCGACCTTCAGAACATACTGGACAATGGCCGAGTGAAGCCAATGGTGGACCAGGTGCTAGCCCACATTACGCACACACCGCACGAAACTATCGAGTTCTGCCAGAAAAACGGCATTCAGGTGGAAGGGTATTCACCCATGGGTCATGGCGAGCTCATGAAAAATCAGGAAGTGGCCGCCATGGCAGAAAAGTACGGCGTATCGATACCACAGTTGGGCATTCGTTACGACCTGCAACTCGGTTTGGTGGCGCTGCCTAAATCCACCAAGGTCCAGCATATGAAAAACAATGCGGATGTCGACTTCGATATCTCGGACGCTGACATGAATACATTGAGAAACATGAAACGCATTCAGGATTATGGTGATGCCAGTGTGTTTCCGGTCTACCAGAAAGACTGGCAATAAGCGGCGCGTTATCACGAACTGATTACCCGCTGTGTTGCGCTTCCGGGGTTACACGAATACCCCGGGGCCGTCCGGACCTCACTGTCAACCTGACTCACGGAATGGCGGAGAATGCCGCCACTCCTGTTAGCCATGGCTACATTGCGCAGGTTGCCTGTCACTCGCACGCCATTCCTGAATGCCGTCTCGAATCACCTGCCATGCCGAATGCAGGAACAAAGCGGCGATTGCCAGACCCACCAGAATGTCCGGCCACAACGTGCCACTAAGAGCAACCAACCCCGCGGCTGCAATAACGCTACTGTTCGCAACAAGGTCGTTTCTGGAACACAACCAGGTTGATCGCATATTCAGGTCATCGGCCCGGTGGCGGTAAAGCATGGCAAAGCAGATACCGTTTGCCACCAGGGCAACCACGCCGAACAGCAGCATGAAGCCGCCCTTGAACAGCGCGGCGCCGGCACGGGCACGCCGGCTTCTGTCGAGCACAAATAAGGTAAGCGCATATACGGACGCATCACCGAACATGTCGAGCGAATCACCGAGCAAAGCCGTGGAACTGGCAACCCAACCGGCCGTGAATTCCACCAGGAACATGACCGCGTTGATCGCAAATACGATATACAGCACGCGGCTCTGGCTGGCGCGCAGCTGCGCCAGCTCTCCTGATTTGTGGTCGCAGCAACTGTCCATCGACATGTTTCCGGCGAATTAGAATGTACCTACACAGGAGGTTATTCAAACAGGCTTTGTCAGGCCATGGTGTTGAGCGCCTTCGGAGGCGGTGCAATAAAACCGTCATAGTCACAGACTAGGCTGTGGATTCATTTGCCGGAAGTCTCCCCTCATCATGCGATTGACTGTTCACCTACGCCTCATGCTCTTCTGTGCTTTCTGCCTGATCGCCATAGGCGGCCTGGCCTGGGTTGCCATAGCCGTGGTGCATGAAGCGAGTGAAACCACCGACGGACTGGTTCGCGAGGACATGGCGGACGTCTGGCAGCTGACGGATATGGATCGCAGCTACCGGGAAATAAAGGACCTGGCTTTTCGAATCAAAGCGCAGTTGCTGCTGTGGGACGAAATTGACGCTCAGTTCGCGCAGCTCACCGAGGACATTGACGCCCGATGGGAGGCGGTGCTGGACAACCCGCGGCTGAGAGATTGGGCCGACGAAAACCAGGCTGCGCACAATGACGTGCTTGAGTTTCTCAACGATCTGGCAGAACCCATTGAGAACCGCAGCTATTACTCGGCAGGACAGGTCGTGGATTTCCAGCTCTACCCGGCTGTGGATCCGATGCTCACGAGCATCGATGAGATGCGGACAGCCGGGCGTCAACGCACGGTGTCAGGCTCACAGCATCTGCTTGATTTTCTTGCTCAGCAGCAACAATGGGTTGCCGGAGGCACAATCGGCTCACTACTCGTCGTTATCATGCTGACTGTCTGGCTGCGCCGCACTGTCACTGCACGACTTAAAGTCATTTCCGATGCCCTTCGCCGCATGGAATCGAATTCCGATCTATCAACATCATTGCCCGTAAGCGGGCGAGACGAAGTGACCGCTGTGGCGGCGGCCATTAATGGTCTGATCAGCAAATTCCAGGCATTTGTCGGCGATGTCAAAGACGCTACCGGCGCCCTGCGCACCCGATCATCCAACCTCGACGAGCAGGCAGACGCGGTGCAGACCTCCACAGCTCACACTAATCAGCAGATCCGGGACGTTGTGACGTCGATGGCTGCAATTACAGACAGTGCCGGTCACATCGAAGCGTCAGCGCGGCAATCCAGACAACAGGTCGAAGATGCCGCCAGCGCCAATCAGACGGTCCAGCGCCAGTTGCAACAGAGCGAAGAGGCTGCTGAGCACGCCATAGAGGTTATCGGCCGGGTCGCCAGTGCCATTGAAACCCTTCGGGGGTCGAGTGACCGCATCGAGCAGGTAATCAGCGTTATTGCAGAAATTGCCGAACAAACGAATCTTCTGGCGCTGAACGCAGCGATTGAAGCTGCCCGTGCCGGTGAGAGCGGGCGCGGTTTCGCCGTGGTGGCCGATGAGGTGCGCAGCCTGTCGAAGCGCACGGGCGAATCGACGGACCAGATCCGCCAATGGGTGAACGAGCTGGTAACCCAGGTCGACAACGCGCACGGTCTGCTCGGCGAGATTCGACAGGCCGGTGACGGTAGCCGGGAAACGCTTGGCGTGCTGAAGGCCCGGTTGATGGCCTTTCAGCAGACACTCGACGACATTAAACGCTTCAGTACTGACGTGGACAATTCCATTGAAGCCCAGCGCGATGAAATCGGCCGGGTCGGGCGTCGAACGCAGGCTCTGGAACAGAGTTCACAGGGTCTGAAAGGCCACGTCAGCAAAACAAAAACCGTCAGCGACCAACTGCGTGAACAATCATCCTCATTGGAAAGTCTGATCGCCCGCTTTCAGGTGTGAAGGCTCACTGCCCGCCACCTCTGCATTCAATAATGAGGTGGTAATAACCGATGTCAGTTCCGTCGCGTGCAAACTGAAACCGAGACGGTCTTTCATTCGATTGCCATCCAATATGACCGGTTCCCGCCACAGGTAGCGCATTCTGTATACTTCTCTGAGCATCGGGCTGAAAAGCCCTGCGACTCTGAGGCCCCACCAGGGGAACGCAGTCGCTCTTGCCGTCAGGCCGAGTTTCTCATAGGCATCCAGCCAATCCGCTTTGGACACCACCAGGCCCGGGTCATGGAATACCTCCCAGCTGCCGAGAGGCATGTTCAGCAATTGAGCAGCGTTTCTGCACAAATCAGGCAGGTAACTGTAGTAGTGTCGATGCTCGCCATCGTGCGGCAACTTGAGAACAACGCGTTTCCCCTTGACGGAGGTCATCAGACCCGCCCAGGTCAGAGTGGTGCCCGGGCCGATGAAGTCGCCAGCGCGCACAATCAGCACCTTTGCC
The DNA here is from genome assembly GCA_965602035.1 of Natronospirillum sp. Classification (GTDB taxonomy): domain Bacteria; phylum Pseudomonadota; class Gammaproteobacteria; order Pseudomonadales; family Natronospirillaceae; genus Natronospirillum. The sequence continues at coordinate 1,870,396 of OZ271919.1, forward strand.
CCACGTGCAGCGGCCTGCGCCAGACGCTGTTCCATTTGCTGGCGAATCGCGCCCTTCTGTGTTGGTGGGTGCATACTGACATGTTCGCTGATAGGCGCTTCCTGCGGCGCATAACCATAAACGTTGCCCGGGAACAGAACCTGAAGTTGCTGCGCTTCCGCGACAGCCAGCGAGGGCTCCAGCATGGCCATGGCCTCCTGCGACCAACGGTGATACGGCGGATTAGCAGCATAGACGATCAGATCAACACCCTGCGCCGCAGCAGCGATCGATTTCATGTCCTGCGCCCGCCCGGCCACGATGGACGATGCCTCCAGCCAGGGCGGCGCCTTGGCCGGGTCACGCATCAACGCTCGAATCGACCACCCCTGCTCACGGAGAGCCAGCGCCATATGACCTCCGAAGTTGCCATTGATACCTACAATTAATGCCGTTCTCATACAAACCTCACTTGCGAGCGAATGAACAGGAGGTCATTCTATTATTCGTTTTCTTCTGTGGAATCGACATATTTTCGTATTGGATATTCAAAAATGAATAATATGGATTGGCAGAGCTGGCAGTACTTTCTACAGATTGCCCGATACGGCAGCCTCAACCGTGCTGCCCACGCCATGGATGTATCGCAGCCGACGCTATCGCGCCACTTGCAGGCGTTGGAATTAGAGCTGGGGCAGTCACTGTTTGATCGGAGCACTCAGGGGCTGACGCTGACCCGTTTCGGCCAGAGTCTGTTGGAAGAGGCTGAACGCATGCAGGCGTCGGCCAGCAGACTGGAAAGGTTGGCTGCGGGCCAGGACCAGACGCTTACCGGCCGAGTCAGGCTTTCCGTGAACGAATTGATTGCCCTGTACTACCTTCCGAGGATCCTGCCGGATTTCATGGCAGAGAATCCGGCGCTGTCAGTGGAGGTGGAAGTCTCCAATCAGGCGTCCAGTCTCGACAAACGCGACGCGGATGTTGCCGTGCGCATGTTCCGCCCCCGCCAGCCGGACCTGATTGCGAAGCACCTGACCGAAATACCGCTCGGGTTCTACGCCAGCACCGGCTATCTGCGCCGACATGGCAGCCCGACGACCCCGGAGGCCCTGTTACGGCATCGACTATTGGGCTACGACCGGGACAAGCAGTTTGAGCAGGGTGCAGCCGAGCTGGGGTGGACCCTGCGCAACGAAGATTTCTTTTTCCGCAGTGATTTCATGCCGCTACATATCGAGACGGCCCGGCATGACGGCGGCATTGTCGCCACACACCGTTGGCTCGGAGAGTCGCTACAGTTGAGTCAGGTGGAGCCAGGCATCACACTGCCGGACCTGCCCATCTATCTGTGCTGCCACCGCGATGTGCGGCACAACCGCCGGATCAGGCTGCTCATGGACTTCCTGTCTGAGCGCCTGATTGGCTGAAAAAACCGGGGCTCAGTTGCGTCGGTCCTCGACGGCCAGATCGGAGAGTGCCTCCGGATCCGTCGGGAGCGGCTGACCGCCGGCTTCATAACCATGCCGGGACAGCCAGTACGCCAGGATGTCGGCGTAGGCCTGATCACTCAGTGAGCCAGCCGACCCGAGCGGCATGTTCTCTCTCAGATAGGTGTGCAGTTCGCTGACCGACCGGCCTTCCCAGTCTGAGAAGAACTCGGACCCGGTTATCGGCGGGAACGGGCCATGCGACTGCATGTTGCCGGAGTGGCACGACTGACAGCTTTCCTGGTAGAGACCGGCGCCGCGTTCCGCCTGAGCGGCTGTGAAATACCCGGACGATGAATTTTCCGCCGAGGCTGATGATGCCTCTCCGTCCTGCCGGTTGGAACCTGCGATATTACCGGACGCGTCCGTTGATTGCTCCGATGCCGGAACCAGCTTATAGACCTTGCCAGTATCGCCTGCCGGCGCGAAGCTTTCGCGCGTCAGAACATAGAGCTCGCCATCGGCGTCAACGCCCATGCCCTGGGCGCGGGCATCCAACTGCACCACGGGTTCCATAGGCCAATGCGCTCCGATGTTGCCGGATGGACGAGCCTGATACACCTGGCCCGATGGCTCACGCGGATTGACGCTGTAGTCCGCAAACACATAGGCCCCCTGCAGCTCTGAGAGCGCCGATCCACGGTAAACCTCGCCACCGACGATTGCCGTTCCCATGGGCTCCTGATCAATGGGGGATTCCGTAATATTGCGATTCGGGTACTGGACCACAGGGCCCTGTATCCGCCAGCCGTTCGGGCCTTCAGTGGCGCAATTGTCGGGCGGGTTCAACGGGTTCTGTCGGTCATAGCAATGACTGCCTTCACGAATCGGCCAGCCGTAGTTGCCCGGTTGGCTCACTTGATAGGCCGCTTCCCAAAGCGCTTCACTGACAGCGGCTACCATCAGGTCATGGTCACCGCCACTGTCAAACGCCATACGATAGTGGTTGCGGAACCCCCAGGCATAGATTTCGTCACGCCCGGGTTTACCCACGAGTGGATTGGTTTCCGGTACGGCATAGCCGGGCCAGCCGTGATCGACATCAATACGCAGGATCTTACCGTAGAGGTTTTGCAGGTCCTGGGCCTGAGCGTCCCAGACATTGTTGCGTTCGGGCACTTCAAGCGCACCGTACTTCACCTCGCCAACGCCGTGGCCACCGCCACCTTCACCCATGGCGATGTAGAGATAGCCGTCCGGGCCAAAGGCCAGCGCACCCGCATTGGTCTTGCGGTTTACCTGGTCAACCTGCAGCAACGTGCGTTCTGAATCGGGATTGGCCCGGTCCGGGTTCTCCTCAGAGACCGTAAACTCGCTGATAACCGCAGTGTGGTCCCAGTTATCCGGTGCACTGTCACGCAATGGCGCACTGTAGTGAACATAGAACCGGCCGTTGTCGGCGAAGTCCGGGTGGAAAGCCATACCGATCAGGCCTCGCTCCTCAAAGCCATCACGCAGACTCACCATGCGGTCGGAAATATCAAGAAAGGGCGATTCGTGGATGCTGCCGTCCGGGTTCATCGTCAGAATCTGTCCGTTCTGATCAAGAATGAACCGTCGCTCTGAGTCGCCCGGAGGCGACAACAGTTGCAGCGGCGAGCTAAGCCCCTCGGCGACCAGTCGGGCAGCCACGTTCTGTGATTGGGCCGGCAGTGCCAGTGCCGCGAGCACCATCAGGGTCAGGCACGCTCCGAAGAGCCGACGGCCAACCGAACGGTAACTTTGAAATGCGGGCATCGGGAATTCCTCCTACAGCCGGAATGACCGGTTGAGAAACAGCGTGGTGTCAGCCGCGCCACGAGCCCGGAGGCCCGCGGCACGGCTGTTTCATGGTGAGGTTGTGGCGCTTACTCGGACTGGGCCGGTACGATCTTGTGTACAGCGCCCGTGTTGCCGGTGGGGCCGGTATTGGACGTTGTCAGCACGTACAGCTCACCGGCGCTGTCCTGGCCGAAGCCGAGGATGTAATTATCCAGAACCTGCAGCTGGCTCAGGTCCCACAGCTGGTCGGCTGTTTTCGAAGCGGGTGAATCCGCTACCAGCAATTGCCCTTCTGGCTGTGCAAAGCTGAGGCTCCAGTCGCCGAACACGTAATCACCCTGCAGGCCTTCAATGGCACTGCCGCGATAGACATAGCCACCGATCACGGAGATACCCGCTACTGCACGGTCGCCCTGATTACGCAGGTGCGGGTACTCAATAACCGGCATCTGCAGGTCGTGCCCCAACGGCCCAACGGAGTCACAGAAGGTTGCCGCCGGTGTCGTGTTGGGATTTTCCGTATCGAAGCAATGCGTGCCCTCAAGGATGTTCCAGCCGTAATTACCGGGCTCACTGGCCTCGTACACGGCTTCCCAAAGGTTCTGACCGTTGGTGGCCACCATCAGGTCACCGGTTGCGCGGTCAAACGACATGCGCCACGGGTTGCGCCAACCCCAGGAGTGAATTTCGTCCCGTCCACGTGGGTCTCCCACGAACGGATTGTCCTGAGGAACCGCATAGCCTGGCCAGCCACGGTCTACATCGATGCGCAGGATACTGCCCAGCAGCGATGTGGTGTCCTGACCATGCCCCATGGGCGGGTGACCCAGCGCGACGTCGTCGGCGGCACCACCATCACCGAGGGCAATGTACAGGTAACCGTCCGGGCCAAAGTCAATAGCGCCCCCGTCATGGTTGAACTGGGGCTGGTCCACCTCGAGCAGGACCCGTTCCGATCTCATATCGGCGGTATTGGATTCGGACCGCATGCCATCTTCAGGCTGCGCTGCCTTGAACTCGGAAATCACACTGGTGTGGTTCCAGTCGTTCGGTGCTTCGTCACGCAATGGTGCGCTGTAGTAGACAAAGAACCGGCCGTTCTGCTGATAGTTCGGGTGGAAAGCGAACCCGAGGAGGCCGCGTTCGTCGAACGATTCCTGGAAGTCGACCAGTTGGTCGCTGATATCGAGAAACGGCTCTGCCAGCCTGTTTCCATTCTCATCCAGAATGTAAACGTACCCGGTGCGGTCAACTACAAACCGCCGGTCATCACCGGGTGGCGACGTCAGGGACACCGGCGATGTCAGACCCTCTGTAACGGTCTGCAACTGTACGTCCGGCAGATTATCCTGCGCGACTGCTCCATTGGCAGCCACGAGTGACAGTGCGGAAATGGAAAAAGCGAGTGTCGACAGATGTTTTTGTAGTGTGCTCGGTAGCATGATTTGCCCTCCTGTTCGGAGAAAAAAACCAGCTGCCGTCCCCTGTGTGCCAGGCTTTGCCGTCACCAAGGGGACGAAGCCTGGACCCTGCAGTGTAGTAAAGATCTCCCAAGCGACAACCCGGGTGTCGCCTGTAGTGTTTGCCGGCGCCTGATCCGGGGCGCCGTGGGCCCGGGTGTCCGTTCAGTGCCGGAAAGCCAGACCTCCATCGGTTATCTTAACGGCCCGCCCTGTTGCCGCCGAATGCTGGGCTGCCAGGCCGATAACGACCGCCTTCAACCCGTCGTCCACCGACACTTCAACCGGGCTGTTCTCGGTGATCGCACGGTAGAACCCGAGGTGCTGAAAATAGGTGGAACCATTGTGGTCACCGGCGTCCAGCAGCTCTGGCGGTACGGGGATATCCGATTCAACCGGTCCCTTCGGTTCACGTGGACTCAGAATAACCTTCGGCACCGGTGCCTCACCGAGATGCTCGGGCCAGAACCGACCCGGACCGGGGACCAGGCATTCCACCTTCGCTTTCGGCCCCACCGCGCTGATTTCTTCCTGATAGCGTGAACCTTCAGCGAACATGCACAGTTCCAGCATGGCACGCTGCCCGCTGGCAAAGTTCAGGATGACATAGGCATTATCCAGAATATCGGGTCGCTGGCCCTCATACTGCTCTTCGAGGTGGTTCACGTCCTGGCCGGCGCTGGCAAATACGCTGGTCACTTCGCTGTTCAGCAGCAGCCGCATCAGGTCGAAGAAGTGACAGCACTTTTCCACCAGGGTGCCTCCGGTATTGGCATTGAACCGGTTCCAGTCGCCCACCTTGGGCAGGAACGGGAAGCGGTGTTCACGAATACTCAGCATGTGGGGGTTGCCAATGTCACCTGCTTCCATGTGCCGACGCAACTGAGCCACAGGCGGCATGTAGCGGTATTCCATCGCTACCCATACCGAGGCCGGATGCGCGTCTGCCGCACGGCGAATTGCCTCTACCTGATCCAGGGCAGTAACAATGGGCTTTTCAATGAGAACCGGCAGGGTTGTGCGCTCGAGCAACAATAATAGCTGGTCCGCATGGCAATGGTTGGGGCTGGCAACCACCAGCGCATCCAGCCCACTGTGGTTGCAAAGCGCCTCGGCACTGTCCAGAAACACCGCCTCCGGTGCCCATTGTCTGGAAACCTCACGCATCTCCGCGTCTGGCTCAACGATCGCGGTGACCCGGGCACCGTCAATCAGTGCGAGGTTTCGAAGGTGTTCCTGGCCCATCATGCCGCAGCCGAGAATGCCATAATTCAATTCTGTCATCGGGGGAAAAGCTCTCAATTCTTGTCGGAAAAGTTGAATGAAAAATGAAGGTCGGTGCCGCTCCCCACCCTACGGCAGGCGGGAGATATACCGGGTGATGGCCGGGTCGAACCACGTGCGCGAGTATTCTTCGATCTTCTCACGATTCGACCAGCTCACCCGCTCAACCCAGCCCACCATGGCGCCCTTCTTCAAGCCCAGTTGTTTGGCAACCCAGCGCGGCGCACCGGTGCAACTGATGCGATCTTCGATATGCGTAATCCAGAAATCGAAGTGGTCGCGATAGTGTTTGTACAGACTCTCGTGCAATACCTCTGCGTTCAGATTCGGATCATGGCGCTGGTCAATCCACATTTCCTCGCTGGCGACCGGCGTACTATTGAGGTGACGCACCCGCCGGATCCGCCACAGTGGCGCGTCCTCCGCCAGGCCAAGCTGCCCGGCAACAAACGCGTCCGTGCGTGGTTTCACCGACAGCGTGTCCGCATTCGGCATGCCGCCGCCATCGATAAACTCCAGCCGGAAGAATTGGTAGACGGCCTGGCTGTTGAGCGACGACTTTACATAGGTGCCCGACCCCTGTCGGCGTTCCAGCATGCCGTCACTTTCGAGCTGAGCCAGCGCCTTGCGCAACGTGCCGACGGCCACTCCCAACTGAGCCGCCAGTTCGGACTCCACAGGCAATCGCTCACCGACCTTGTAGTGCCCGGCCGCAATTTCCCGGTGCAGCAGTTCCCTGATCTGAATGTACCGTGGCAGTCGTTTGACCGCCGCTTTCGTTGTTGTGTTTATCTCGGTCATGTGCCTGCCCGTGGTCTGACTGGTGGGCGGATATGTCCGCTTTGTTGCTCCGACAGGTAGTGTAAACGAACCTGGCCGAAAATAATTCATTCACTATTGATTTACATCAATAGAATACATTGCTAGTGTAATGATGCAACCGCAATTCGGAACCGAGCTGCGGAATCGGTAATAAACAGACAATGAACCGAGCGACCATCGCCATTGCGCCCGCTCATTGCGGCGAATGCGCGGGGACAGGAACAGGAGATCGCCAGCACCATGAAAACCATCACCCTTCCCGGAACCGACATTTCGCTGAGCCGTCTGGTCTACGGGGTCTGGCGGCTGGCTGACGATTCCGACACGTCCGTGAATCATGTTCGCCGGAAGATCGATGCCTGCCTGGAACAGGGCATCACCAGTTTCGACCACGCCGATATTTACGGCGATTATGAATGTGAGGCGCTGTTTGGCCACGCGCTGAAGGCTGACCCGGCGCTGCGAGATCAGATGCAACTGATCAGCAAGTGCGACATCGCGCTGACATCGGACAAGTACCCCAATCGGCGCGTCAAGTACTACGACACCAGTCGTGATTACATCCGGGCCAGTGTCGAGAACAGTCTGCGGCACCTGCACACAGACCACCTCGACCTGTTGCTGATCCACCGGCCGGACCCGCTGATGGACGCACAGGAAACCGGTGCTGTCCTCGACGAGCTGGTAACCAGCGGCAAGGTTCGCGCCGTCGGTGTCTCTAATTTCACCGCACCGGAGTGGCGGTTGCTGCAGTCCTGCATGTCTCAGCCGCTGGTCACCAACCAGATAGAGATGAGTGTCATGGAGCGCTCGGCCTTTACCAACGGCACACTGGCCGACATGCAACTTGACAAGATGCAACCTATGGCCTGGTCTCCTCTGGCAGGGGGGCGCCTGTTTGACCGCAGCGATGAAGCCGCCCAGCGTGTTCACCCACTGCTGGAGAAACTGGCGGCTGATCATGGCAGGCGCGTTGATCTGGCAGCATTCGCCTGGCTGCTGGCGCACCCGGCGGGCATTTTGCCGGTAGTGGGTACCAACAACTTGGACCGCATCCGCACGCTGTCTGGCGCCCTTGACATTGAAATAGACCGTCAGAGCTGGTTCGAAGTCTGGACAGCGGCGGCCGGAGAAGAAGTGCCCTGAGCTATCGGGGGCTTGCATAAGCGCGGTCTGCGGCAGCAGGCTGGGCGCATGATGACAACAACAATAACCCCGGTAATCGGCCGGGGACACTGAGTGAGTACTGACAATGACAATAATTCAGACAGGCTTCCGGCAGGGAGGCAACCGCTTATGAGCGCATATGTATTTGTACTGACCTGGCTGCATCGGCTGAACTCGCTGATTATCCGTATCGGCGCCAGTATCGCCTGGGTCTGCGTGACCTTTATGGTGGCCGCAATCCTGCTGCAGGTTGTTTTTCGTTATGGATTCAACGCGGCCCTTCCCTGGCCGGAGGAGGTGGCCCGGGCCTTCATGATCTGGATGATGGCTCTGGTCGCCGCAGGCGCCTATCGCGAAGGTTCGTTTGTCGCCATAGAGATGCTGCACGATTACCTGCCCCGTCTGGCCACCCGCCTGCTGAAAGCGTTCCTGTTTCTCTCCATGCTGGTGGTGCTCTGGTACCTCTTTGTCATGGGACTTGAATTTTTTCAGCGCGGTTTCCGCTCCCGTGCGGCAAGTTTCAACATGCCACGTGCCTGGATTTACCTGGCCATGCCAGTGTGCTTCGGCACCATGCTGCTGGTTAGCATTGAGCAGTTGATGAAAGAGATCGGCCTGATCGTGTTCAGAAACTTCGCTGAACACCTGCCATACGATGACCAGCGGCGGGTCGCCCCCGCAGTGTCCGAATAAAGGGGGTTACCATGCTGATACTCTTTCTGCCTCTGTTTCTCGTTCTGCTGCTTATCGGCCTGCCGGTCTTCTTCGCGACGCTGCTGGCTCCCGGCACGATGCTTCTCATCGAGGGCATGGACCGCGACCTGCCGTTGCTGTTCCGTAATATCTACAACGGCATCGACTCCTTTCCGCTGATGGCCATTCCCTTTTTCATGCTGGCCGGCGAGCTTATGAACCGGGGCGGCATCACCATGCGGTTGGTGTACTTCTCCCAGGCGTTCATCGGTCACGTACGCGGCGGCCTGGCGCACGTCAATATCATGTCCAGCATGCTGTTCGCCGGGCTCTCGGGTTCAGCGGTTGCTGATACCTCAGCCATCGGTTCAATGCTGATTCCGGCGATGGAAAAGAACGGCTACAAGCGCAAATTCGCAGCCGCCATTACCGCCGCGTCCTCCGTCATCGGCCCGATCATTCCGCCCTCGGGTATCATGATTATCTACGCCTACACCATGGAAGTGTCGGTGGCTGCCCTGTTCGCCGCCGGGCTGGTACCGGGCGTGCTCATGGGCGGTGCCCTGATGATCATTACCGCCGTCATGGCAAAAAAATACGATTTCCCGGTGGCGGCCGAGAAGGCCACCTGGCGCGAGCGTGGCGGAGCCACCAAAAAAGCCATTCTGCCGCTCCTGACGCCCGTCATTATTCTGGGTGGCATTCTGGGGGGAATCTTTACCCCGACCGAGGCCTCCGCCATCGCCGTTGCCTATGCATTGTTCCTCAGCGTATGGGTCTTGCGCTCAGTCAGTATTTCAGAGCTGCCCGGTATCTTCACGCGCAGCGCCAAGTCGTCGGCCGTGGTGCTGTTGCTGGTCGGTGCGGCCATTGCCTTCAAGACTGTGGTCAGCCTGTCCCGTGCGGCTGAGACATTGGCCTTCGGTGTACTCGCGATCAGTGAGAACCCGATGATTCTGCTGTTCATGATCAACCTGTTGCTGTTTGTGATCGGTATGTTCCTGGATGCCGGGCCGGCCATCATCATTCTGGGCCCCATACTGGCGCCGATATTCATCGAGCTGGGCATAGACCCGGTGCATTTCGCCATGATCATGAGCGTGAATCTGACGGTGGGGCTGGCTACACCGCCCATGGGGCTGGTTCTGTTCGTCGCCTCCAGTGTGTCCGGCGAGCGTGTTGAGTCGATCGCCAAGGCGATTCTGCCATTCCTGGCCGCACAGATTGCGGTGATCTTTCTGATCACCTTTGTACCGGAGATTTCATTGACCATGCCGCGCTGGCTCGGGTTGGTGAATTGATCGGGTAGTGGGTTCAGCCACCCCCGGGTGCTACCTCCCCGGTTGTGGCTGATTCCTCCTGAACCCGATGCAATCGCGACTGATGGTCATGAAGACCGCAGATCGCACCATGCACTGTCATGCGTTCACACAGCTGGTAATACCGGCAGTTCGAACGTTGACATGCCATTCAAGCAAGATGAGGACATAACAATGAGCTTGCAAACCGGAAAAAAACTGACGTCTCTTTGTACAGGTGCTCTGGCAGCGGGAGCGTTCATGCTGACCGCCGGCATCGCCAGCGCCCAGGACTATACCCTTCGCGCTGTAGCCAACTCGAACGAGAACGACGAAGACTATGACGGCCTGATCGTCTTCAAGGACTTCGTGGAATCGCGCTCCAACGGGCGTATCGAGGTGGACCTGTTCATCGGTACCCAGCTCTGTGCGAACGGCACCGAGTGTATGCAGGCGCTGGAGGATGGTTCTGTAGACATCTACATCTCTACCTCTGGCGGTGTTGCCAACATGTACCCCTATGTTCAGGTGCTTGACCTGCCCTACGTCCTGCGTGACGACCGGGTTGCCGAGACCGTTCTGGAAGGGGATTTCACGCGGGAAATGCGTGACGCAATTCTGGAGGACTCCAACAATCAGGTTCGCCTGATGACCATCGGCAACACGGGCGGCTGGCGGAACTTTGCCAATACGGAGCATACGGTGCGCACACCGGAGGACCTGGAAGGCATGAAGATCCGTACCGTAGTGGCGGACCTGCCCCAGGAACTGGTTCGAGCCATGGGTGCCAGCCCGACACCGATTCCGTGGCCGGAGCTGTACACCTCGTTCCAGACCGGCGTGGTTGAGGGCTCCAAGAACGGTATTACCGACGTTATGGGCATGAAGTTCCCGGAAGCCGGCCTTCAGTACATGACACTCGACGGTCATGCCTACATGGCGGCGCTCTGGTACATGAACAACGATGTGTTCATGGATATGCCGGAAGACCTGCGCCGCGTGGTCGTGGACGGCTTTGATGCGCTCCAGCAGGCGACATTCGCGTCGCCGAAGCGCAAGTCCATTCAGGCTTACGAGGACTTCGCTGCTGCCGGTGGTGAGCTGTACGTGCCGACTCCGGAAGAGAAGGAAGCCTTCGCTGAAGCGGCGGAACCCGTGTACACCTGGTTCTCCGAGAACGTGGAACAGGGTGAGCGGTTCTACAACCTGCTCGACTCTGAGGCTCGTGAAGCCGAAGAAATGATTGCAGAGCAGTACGAGGAAGACCTGATGTAGTCAGGGCCTTCAGTCCGACGCCTGCGGGCGTCGGGCTGATTCCTTCATCAACAGGCGCTAACGGAGCTGATAACAATGAACTCCTTCTCCTTTCCGCGCTGCCTCCTTCTGAGTTTGGCATTGAGCCTGTCTGCCGGCCTTCAGGCAGATGTGGACAAGGGCATACGCCTCATGAAGGCGAATCAATTCGAAGCGGCTATGGAAGAATTGCGGCTCTCCGCCGCCTCCGGCAATGCGACGGCCGAGGAACTGGTTGGTGTCATGTACGCACTGGGCCTTGGCGTCGAGCGTGATGACCGAAGAGCCTTTGAATGGTATCTGCGCTCGGCCATGAAAGGCCACCCGGGTGCCCAGTCAGGGGTTGGCTGGTATTACGAGGTGGGCCGTGGCATCGAAGCGCCCGATCTGGTGCGGGCCTATATGTGGTATGTCCTTTCCGCCATCGGCGGTGACCCGGACGCTGCGATCAGCCAGGAAGAAGTGATCAAGAAAATGACCCCCGAACAGGTCCGTGAGGCCGAGATTCTGATCGAAGACTACAAACCTCTGCTTTATCCCTACCGCTGAGATCGGAGGTGGCCAATGAACATCAGACCCCTTTTCACGGCCGGCATAGCCATGATGCTCAGTGGCGCAGCGCTCGCTGGCGACCTGCCCGAGCCACTGACAGACGACGATTTTTATCCGATAGACCGTGACCAGGCGAAGCTGGGCCAATTACTGTTCTACGATCCTGTACTCAGCGGCAACCGGAACATCAGTTGTGCCACGTGCCACCACCCGGAACTGGCTACGTCCGACGGCTTATCGCTTGGTATTGGCGAGGGAGGTTCAGGCCTCAGCCTCGCGCGCGTAACCGGCAACCCCGACAACGTGGTTCATGAGCGCGTACCGCGAAATGCGCCCGGCCTGTTCAATCTCGGCTTCAAGGAACTGGACGTCATGTTCCACGACGGACGGGTGTTCGAGAGCGATATCTACGACAGCGGTTTTGACAGCCCGGCGGAAGAGTTCCTGCCCACCGGCTTGCGCAATATTATTGCTGCCCAGGCCCTTTTCCCCATAACGTCGGAAACTGAAATGGCAGGTGACATCGACGAAAACGAAGTACCCGGGGCTGTGCGCCGCCGGATCGACTATGGGTGGCGGGTCCTGGTGGACCGCCTGCGGGCCACCGGCGACTACACCGAGCGGTTCAAACGCGTGTATGACGATATTGATGAACCACTGGACCTGCACATAACGCATGTGGCCAACGCCCTGGCAACGTTCCAGGAGTTCGAATGGCGCGCTGACAACAGCCCGTTCGATCGCTACCTGCGTGGTGAAGAAACCGCACTGAGAGACTCGCAGAAAGCCGGCATGCGCCTGTTCTACGGCAAGGCAAACTGCAGTCAGTGCCACAGTGGCCCGTTGCAGACCGACCAGGACTTCCACAGCCTCGGCCTGCCGCCGCTGGGGCCCGGCCGAACCCGCCCGTATGACCCGATTGCCCGTGATCAGGGCCGTATCAATGTCACGGACCGGCGCGAAGACGCCTACCGGTTCCGCACTCCGAGCCTGCGCAATGTCGCGGCAACCGCTCCCTATGGACACAACGGCACTTATGCGGACCTGGAAGGCATCATTCGCCACCATCTTGACCCGCAGGCGGCACTGGATCGTTACGACCGGGAACAGGTTCTGCTGGTCGATGACCCCTACCTGAACCGGAGCGATTTCATTCTGTGGCAGGATGAGCGGGAAATGGCCCGCCTGCGTCAGTCGGTTGATATAGAGCCGGTCGACCTGAGTGACCGGGAGATCGGTCAGATTATCGACTTTCTGGAATCGCTGAACGACCCGGTCAGTCTTGACCACCGATTGGGCGTACCGGAGCAGGTTCCGAGCGGCCTGCCCGTTGAACGGCTGCGCCGGCCGGAGGCCATGGCTACAAGCCAGGCTGAGGCAGATGGCGCCCGGTAACCGGGCGCCACACAGACGGACTATTTATAGGCGATGGAAGCGAGTATACGACGGTTCGGCCCCTCATAGGGCTGCCGGGCGTGCAGCACGGTGTAGTTGCTGATCCACAGTACATCGCCCTGCTTCCATTCGAAGTTAACGCAGAGCTCTTCCATGGCCTCGGCGGTTTTTGCCATAACATCCGGGTCCATGTAGTCACCCTCACCGGTAACGACTGCCTTTTCACCGTCGTTCCGGCTGTCATTCCAGCCCATATACACCGAGATAATCTGGTTGAAGAACACCTTGCGTTGCGTCTCTTTGTCGAACTGAACCGCCGGCAGCGTCTTCGATTCGGTACGCAGGTTGCCATTATCCAACCACTCCCAGTTCATGCCGGCGTCCCGCATGACGCGCTCAGCGTCTTCCCGGGTCTTGACCTGAAAGGTGTCTTTCCATGACCGGCCAATGGCCGACCCGGAATCGGTTTCTTCCGGCATCACGCGGATATAGCGTACACCCTGCTCTTCGACTGTTTTAGCAGTCTCCGGCCCGATTTCTGCAAACCGCTCATAGATCTCGGCGGAATGCAGCAGCGATGTTGCCCCGCCCTTTATCGCCGGCGTTTCACAGTAAAAGAAAATATAGCCCGGCGGGTTGGGCGTCTGCGCCATTTCGTGGTGAAACGGTATTTTTTCGGTAGCCGGTGATTCATTGGCCGTCACAATGCGCGACTGAGTCACCTGATTGCGCGGCGCCGCCCCCCCGACATACGGCATATTCTCGAATGAGGTATGGTTGAGGTGATCCTCGAATTCATCGGCACTTTTCACCGGAAAGCCGCGAAAGAGAACCGCTCCATGCTTGATCAGAAGATCCTTCAACGACTCCCGGTTGTCGCTGATCCATTGATTGAACGCCGCTCTGTCGGTCGCTACGGCCTCGTTGTGTGGCGTCACAACCACGGGAAAATCCAGCCCATAAACGGTTTTTTGTTCTGGAATGGCTGAAATGTTGAGTTCCATGGAATCCTCCGGAATCCGCTGCTGGTTCATCGTCGTCAAAAAGTGAATGAATTATGAATGAATTACAGAATAGCGGATATGTGACAGAATGCAAGTCTGTGCCATAATAGCGATGGTTCAGCACGGTGCCCTCGAACCCGGGGCGTGCAACGCACTGCAGGGAACAGCATGACACCGGAAAGCGCGGTCACCTTTTTCATTGCCATTTTCATCTTCGGCATTACGCCCGGCCCGGGTATATTTGCTCTGCTTGCGCGAGCGCTGACCCGCGGTGCAGGACCCTGCCTGCCACTGGCATTCGGCATGACACTGAGTGATGCGGTCTACCTGGTATTGGCCAGCTACAGTCTGGCAGCCGTTGCCGTCAACTATGCCGACGTTTTTACAGCAATCCGGATTCTGGGCGCACTGTACCTGTTCTACCTGGCGTGGCAGATGTGGCGGGCACCTGCCGGCGCAACCGGCACGGTTGACTATACCGACCGCGCGGGCGCAACGGCCAGCCTCATACAGGGCATCGTGATTTCCGCCTCCAATCCGAAGGTTATTCTCTTCTATATCGCGTTTCTGCCGACCTTCATGGATATGTCGGCATTGCGGGGCTTCGACATTGTTGCCGCGGTCGTTCTGACCATCACGGCGCTCATGGTGGGCTTGATGCTGGTAGCCGTTGCCGCTTCGCGGGCGCGTCGACTTATCACCTCGGCCCGTGCGATGCGTGGTGTGAACCGCACCGCAGCCGGCATCATGGCCGGCGCCGGTGCGTGGTTGCTGGCAAAGAGCTGAGGCTCAGGATCGAATGGAAAATGGCTGCCCGTGATCCGGCCACTGGGAATCCGGAACGATAACGATTTTACCCAGATACCGGCTGCCCCGGTTCACAAAATAGTCCTCGGCCCGGTGCAGTTCTGATAGCCTGAACGCGCCGTGTAACACGGGATTCAGTTCACCGTCCCGAATCCACTGCATCAACTGCGCGGCCTCTTCCCGCGTGCCATGGGATACGCCAAATATCTGTACCTGATACAGATAGATCCGGGTCCAGAGTATCTCGCTGATGTTGCCGCCGCTGGCTCCGGCGATACTGAGCCTCGGGTAGGAATTCCGGGCCCGCATATCGAAGATCATGGCGTCGATGAACTTATCGGTCATCTCTCCGCCAACCAGGTCCATAACCGCGTCCAGTGGTTTACCACCGGTTACCTCCTTGACCCGGTCCACGAAGGTACTCATGTCACTCCGGTCCAGCACAGCCTCTGCGCCCAGTTCGCGCAGCACCGGTGCCTTTTCCTGCTGACTCAGGGCATACGGGATAGCGCCCAGAATACGACAGAGCTGAATCAGCGCCGTGCCCACACCGCCGCTGGCGCCCGTGACCAATACGTGCTCTCCGGCGCTGACGCCCGCCGACGTCAGCATATGATAGGCCGTCTGGTAGGAGCACATGCCCATAGACGCCAGCTCGGCATCGGCAAGGTCGGGGTTGGGAATGTGGTAGAACTGGTCGGACGGAAGCGCCACGTATTCGGCATAGCCACCATCGGCACCATGCCCGTAATAATCGGGCGTCAGATTGATGTCCGGGCGCTCGTCCGCGTAGAGGTTGAAATCCAGTAGCCCGCGCTCGCCGATGCGGTGCTCGCTCACACCCTCGCCCACCGCCACGACGCGACCGACAATATCGGCACCCTGGATGCGTGGAAAGGTCAGCGTGGGTTTGCCGCCCATCTGAAAGGAAGTCATCTCGCCCTTTTTCGTGGGGTACAGGCCTTCTCTCGCCTTACGGTCGGTGTTGTTCTTGGCCGTGGCGGTGACCTGAACCAGCACCTCGCCATTCCCGGGCGTCGGTACCGATACATCCTGATACACGAGCTGGTCGGTGCCACCATGCCCTACCAGAACCATGGCTTTCATGGAGTCAGGAACCATCGACACATCGCTCTCCTGTTCCGGTGGATTCTAATGCCACACAGAATAGGCAAAAACAGTCCGTGTGTCAGGGCCTTCCATAGCCCTGGGCCACAGGCTGAACGGCCGTCAGCCAAAGCGGCCGGTGATGTAGTCTTCCGTACGCTGATGTTTCGGCTTGGTGAACAGGGTATCGGTATCGTTGAATTCCACCACCTTGCCCATGTGGAAAAATGCTGTGTAACCCGCCACGCGCGCCGCCTGCTGCAGGTTATGCGTGACTATGACGATAGTGTAGTTTTCCTTGAGCTCGTGGATCAGTTCCTCGATGGTCGCAGTGGCCAGAGGATCAAGCGCCGAGGCAGGTTCATCCATCAGAATCACGTCCGGATTCACTGCAATGGCCCGGGCGATGCACAGGCGCTGCTGCTGGCCGCCGGACAGGACCGTGCCGGCCATATCCAGACGGTCCGCGACTTCGTTCCAGAGCCCGGCACGGCGCAAGGAGGACTCCACGAGGTCATCCAGTTCAGCACGTGATGACACCGTGCCATGCAACCGGGGTGCGTAGGCGATGTTCTCGTAGATACTCTTCGGAAACGGGTTGGGCTTCTGGAATACCATGCCGACCAGAGTGCGCAACTGAACGACATCGACACTGGGGTCGTAAATGTCCTCGTCTTCCAGCATCACGCTGCCTTCCATACGTACCTGTGGAATCAGGTCGTTCATGCGGTTGAGACAACGCAGAAAGGACGACTTGCCGCATCCGGATGGCCCGATCAGTGCGGTAACCTCGTTTTCGTGCATATCGAGACTGACATCGTGCAATGCCTGAGTCTCGCCGTACCAGAGGTTAAGGTTCCTGGCACTCATCTTCACATCGGCGCTCGGGCGCCGGGTTGCCGTGGGAGCTGCCTGGCGGGTGACAACGCCCGATTGAGTGGCGGTTGCCGATGCGTCTGTGTTGATATCAGTGGTCATAATATCCTCTCGCTCGTCAGGTGTTACCAACGACGTTCAAATTTGCGCCGCAGCAACACAGCGGACGCGTTGAGTGTCAGCAGAATGGCCAGCAGCACGATAATGCCCGCACTGGTCTTCTCGACAAAGGCTCTCTGTGGCTCGGACGCCCAGGTGAAGACCTGCGCCGGCAGCACCGTGGCGGAATCGAAGATGCTGGTCGGCGCTTCGGGAATGTAGGCAATCATGCCGACAATGATCAGGGGGGCCGTTTCGCCCATGGCCTGTGCAAGGCCGATGATGGTACCGGTCAGAATGCCCGGCAATGACTGTGGCAGCACATGGTCACGGACCACCTGCCACCGCGAGCACCCCATGGCGAACGCACCGAGTCGGATCGGGTCCGGCACAGAACGCAGTGCGGCACGGGTACTGATGATGATCACAGGCAGGGTCATCAGGCCCAGGGTGAGGCCACCCACCAAGGCTGACGACCGCGGCACACCAAAGGTATTGATAAACACCGCCAGCCCGAGCAGACCGAAAATAATCGACGGAACGGCGGCCAGGTTGTTGATGTTTACCTCAATGGCCTGAGTCAGGCGGTTATCGGGCGCAAACTCCTCCAGATAGATAGCCGACATGACGCCGATCGGGAAGGCAAACACGAGGGTGACCATCAGAACCAGGATCGAACCCACGGCAGCCGAGAAAATACCCGCCAGCTCCGGCATCTTCGAGTCACCGGTGGTAAAGAACGTCCAGTTGAAATTGCTCTGGAGTCGACCCTCGGCCATAAGGCGGTCAACCTGAGCGGCCAACTCAGGGGCCAGGTCCTCGTTGCCTTTCAGATATTGGTCAATCCGCCCATTGGTGGGCGCCCAGATGGTGCGCTGAATCCCGGCAAGCTCCGGGTTATTGCTGATCTCCAGCGGGATCGAGCGCACCGCGCCACGCGACACTATATCGCGCATATCTTCTTCCAGCGCGAAGGTACCGATGCGGGCCGCACGCTCGTTATAGTCCAATGTTACCTGCACTTCCGCGCGCCAGAACGCGCTGTAGCCCTGGCTGATAATGTCTGCAAAAAAAGCGGTTATGATGCCGAACGCCACAAACACCGCGGCGACGGTATAGCCCTTGAATCGTTTCTCCCGACGATAGCGTGAGCGGATGTGTGGATCGTTGGCAGAGCCGGTGAGTCGTCGCTCCATGGAATTCGCTCCGTTCAGTCGTATTTCTGTTTGAATCGGCGCACCATAAAGGTGGACACCAGATTCAGCATCAGCGTGACGATAAAGAGAACCAGGCCAAGCGCGAATGCGGACATGGTCATGGGGCTGTCAAATGCCTGGTCGCCGGTCAGTGACATGACAATATTCACGGTCACCGTCGTCATGTCTTCCAGCGGGTTCCAGGTCAGGTTGGGGCGCACACCGGCCGCCATGACCACAATCATGGTCTCGCCCAGAGCCCGGGATACACCCAGCAGAAACGCCGAAATAACCCCTGGCAGAGCCGCCGGCAGAATCACCTGTTTGATGGTTTCCGAACGCGTCGTTCCCAGTGCATAGGCGCCCTCACGCAGACTCTGCGGAATGCTGTTGATGACATCGTCAGAAAGCGAGGAGATGAAGGGCACGATCATGATACCCATCACGATACCCGGTGACAGAATGTTGCTGTAAGACGCATCCAGGCCGAAAAACGCGGCAATATCGACGATGATCGGCGTTACGGTCACAGCGGCAAAGAAACCATAGACCACAGTAGGAATGCCGGCCAGAATTTCCAGCACCGGCTTGGCAAAGCTGCGCTGACGCCGCGTGGCGTACTCGGACATGAAAATGGCTGACAGCAGACCAATCGGCAAGGCGGTTGCCATGGCGATGGCCGTTACCATAAACGTGCCCGCAAACAGCGGGACGGAGCCGAAGAAAGACTCACCACCGCCCGCCTCATCACCCCGGCCGGCCGCTTCCAGGAAGCTGTGACCCGGCGACCAGACCGTGCCGGTGACAAACTCCCACACGCTGACTTCACGGAAGAATCGCATGGCCTCAAACAAAATCGAAAGTACGATCGAGACCGTGGTGATAATTGAGATCAGCGCCGCCGTCAGCAGTAACCGCTGCACCAATGTATCCAGCGCGTTACGGGCACGAACCTCGGGCCGAATTCGGCGTACCCCATACGCGAGTCCGACCAGCGCCACCACCAGCGCCAGAATCGCCACCAGTTCCCGCGATGGTTCCACCAGCCCCAGAATGCTGAGCATGGCCGCGGCGAACGCCACCCCGAAGGCCGGCATGCCCATCCA
Organism: Natronospirillum sp.; assembly: GCA_965602035.1. GTDB lineage: Bacteria > Pseudomonadota > Gammaproteobacteria > Pseudomonadales > Natronospirillaceae > Natronospirillum. The sequence goes on from OZ271919.1 coordinate 1,889,782, forward strand.
GACGACGGCGTACCAGCCATACTGCTGGGGGCGTGAATGCATCGACACACCGGCGGCAGAAAAGGAGTGGGCCTTGCCCAGGCCCATGCGGTAACTGAAAAACCCCAGTGCTGCGATCGCGGCTGTCAGCAGCAGTGTCGCGAGTCCGATACCCAAGTTGTTACCTCACTGGTTAATCGACCAACATTAAAACGTCGCTGCCCCCCGAGGGAGCAGCGACTCAAGTCATACGATCAGTATGCTCTGTACTACGAATCGGGTCTCAATTCAGCCTTCCAGATCACTGCGCTGAAGGTTAACACGATTCTCAACACGATCTCGCCACTGCTGCTGGACATCCTGCGGCAGCGGGATCAGGCCCTCTTCTTTCAGCAGACCATCGTTGCCGATCATGATCGGGTCCATGAACAGGCCGACGTATTCTTCGATGCCAGGCACAACACCTTCGTGGGCTTCCTTGATGTAGAACCACAGGCTGCGTGCCACGGGGTATTCACCGCTACCGATCGCTTCCGGCTCCGGCGCGACACCGTCGATTGTTGCTGCCTGAACGATATCGCTGTTCTCAACCAGGAAGCTGTAGCCAAAGATGCCCAGCGCGTCGGTGTTCTGGTTGATACGCTGAACGATCAGGTTGTCGTTCTCACCGGAGTCCACATAAACTCCATCGGCACGTATATTCGTGTAATCGTCGTCATAACCCAGGCCGGCGCTAGATGCTTCCATGACCAGCTCTTCGAACGCATCACGCGTACCGGAAGTGGTCGGCGGGCCGAGAATCTCAATCTCACGGTCCGGCAGACTGGAATCGATTTCGTTCCAGTTCGTGTAGGGGTTGTCGACCAGTTCACCGTTCATGGGCACTTGCGCCGCTACTGCCAACATGATCTGCTCGCGCGTCAGAGCGATGGGCGCATTATCAACGCTCTGGGCGAGAACAATGCCGTCATAGCCGATGAGCGCTTCGGTAATGTCTGTAACGCCATTCTCCATGCAACGATCGAACTCGCTGGGCTGCATACGGCGCGAAGCATTGGTGATATCCGGCGTGCTGACACCAACACCGTCACAGAACAGGCGGAGGCCGCCGCCGGACCCGGTAGATTCAATTACGGGTGTCGGGAAGTTAGTGGTGGCGCCAAACTCTTCCACCACGTAGCTCGCAAACGGGTAAACCGTGCTTGAGCCAACGATACGGATCTGGTCACGCGATTGAGCAACGGAAACGGTGGTCAGGCCCGCTGCCGCAACGGCCATTACTGCTGTTTTCCAATTCAACATGAGGTCACTCCTCTTAGTGCATTCGGGTAACGCAGGTGAGACCTTAATGACGGAATATGACAGAAAAATGAAAAAAAGAAATTTTCTCAGGAAATTTTTCGGGATCACCGGGTGAACACAGCGCAGGCCATTCAGAGCCGCCGAACGCGGACCCCACGGCCTTTCAGTTTGCCCTGCTGCAGTTTCGAAAGGGCCTGTTTTGCGGCTGAGCGAGCCACCGACACAAATGCCGACTGGTCATGCAGCGTAATTTTCCCGACGAGGTTGCCCGGAATCCCGGCTTCCCCTGTCAGGGCACCAAGCACATCGCCCGGGCGAATTTTCTGTTTTCGGCCGACATCAAGTTGCAGCGTTACCATCGGTGGAACGAGGGCGTCGTCGCTATTCGGTGCGGGTACCGGGTGCACCTCGAAGGTCGCACCAAAGTGCGCCTCAAGCCGCTCAACCCGGTGGCGCTCGCGATAACTGAACAAGGTCAGTGCCTCACCGCTCCGGTCCGCTCTGCCCGTGCGTCCGACGCGATGGACATGCACGTCGGTATCGCGCGCTGGCTGGTAATTCACGACCAGGTCGAGCGCTTCTATATCGATGCCTCGGGAAGCGACATCCGTGGCCACAAGTACGGAGAGGCTGCAATGCGCGAACCGCACCAGGACCTGGTCGCGTTGCTTCTGTTCCATGTCGCCATTCAGGGCCTCTGCACTGAAGCCTGCGGACGCCAGCGCCTGTGCCACCTGCTTTGTATCGTCTTTAGTCTGGCAGAAAACAATAACCCGCTCCGCCGACCGGTGACGGAGCAATGCTTTCAGTGCTTCCATCCGCTCTGATTCATCGGCAACCCGATAGAAAGACTGTTCAATGCGCGGTGCACTCTCCGCGCTTTCAATTCTGACCACGACCGGTTCGGTCGTTATCCGGCCGGCAAGCGCCTCAATAGTGCCGGGAAAGGTCGCGCTGTACAGCAGCGTCTGGCGTTTCCGGGGGACAGCCTCAACAATGGCGTCCAGTGCGGGCTGGAACCCCATTTCAAGCATACGGTCCGCCTCATCAAGAACGAACTGTTTGAGGTGGCGAAGATCGAGCGTGCGCTTGCGCACATGCTCCTCCACCCGTCCGGGCGTGCCCACCACGATATGGGCACGATGCGCCAGTGACCCGACCTGCGGACCAAAAGGCACGCCACCACAGAGCGTCACTACTTTCACATTATGTTGAGTACGCGCCAGCGTACGCAGACTTGCCGCCACCTGATCAGCCAGCTCTCGGGTCGGGCACAGCACCAGTGCCTGCACTCGCCAATGATTCACAGTGAGGCTATTAAGTATGCCCAGGCCAAAGGCCGCTGTTTTCCCGGAACCGGTCTTGCCCTGCCCGATCACATCCTTACCTGCCAGCACGGCAGGCAGGCTCTGTGCCTGAATCGGCGTCATCCGGACATACCCGAGGCTCTCCAGGTTGCTGAGCAATTCGGGTTTGAGCGGCAAGTGCGAGAAAGGAGTCGAGGTCAATGGATTTTCTCTGGTAACAGGAGCAGGGAGTTGTACAGACTGTGGCTGCTAGTGTGCTGTTCGGCCAATACGCACACTAGGTTTCCGGTGTTTCCACCAGTTTGGCACGCATGCGGGGCAACCGCTCGGGATAATGCTGCTGTACAAAGGTCACGATCCCCTCACGGATAGCGCACCGCAGATTCCATTGAGAATTGGAGTCACGGGCGCTCATCAGGAAACGAACCTTGATCGTAGTATCGCCCGCTTCCGTCACCTGTACCGTGGCGATCTCGCCGTCCCACTCCGGCGCCTGATGCAGCAACCGGTTGAATTCATTGCGCAGTGGTTCGATCGGCATGGAATAATCCACGTTCACGAAGACAGTACCGAGCAGAATTGTGTCATTGCGTGACCAGTTCTCGAACGGGTTCTCTATGAACCACTGCAGCGGCACGACGAGGCGCCTCAGATCCCAGACCCGTAAAACGACATAAGTGGCAGTCACCTCTTCCACCCAGCACCATTCGTCCTGCACAAAGAGCACATCATCGATACGAAACGGCTGAGTCAGGGCGATCTGCATCCCGGCCAACAGATTTCCCAATACCGGTTTCGCCGCGAAGCCCAGTATTATGCCACCGATACCGGCGGATGCCAGCAGGCTACCCCCCAGCGTGCGCACGGGGTCGAAGGTGGTGAACGCGGCGCCCAGCCCGACAATAACGATCAGAATGTTCAGCACCCGCACCAGAAAGCGCGTCTGCGTCTCGACCTTGCGGGCGCGCTTCCACTGGCCTTCCAGTACCGGATTCATCGCGACGATTACGTTACCTGTCGCCGAGGTACTGCGCACCAGCGCCCAGGTAACCGCCACGATCAACAGGAGTGTCGCCGCATGCTGGACTTCCGCCAGCAGGGGCAGGTCTGAACGGAACGTCTCCAGCACACCATTGAGCACGATCAGGGGGATGGCAAAACCCAGCGCCGTTTCCGCCGGATCGAGAAACAACCGGGCGACGGCCTTGCTGCGGGTGATGCGCTGGATAAACGACAGGACAGCTCTGTAGGCCAGATACGTCAGGACGACGGCTACCAGGGCAGTCAGGCCGGGAATGAGCCAGTCCTGAATGCCTGCCGATGCCACGGTCTGGGTATTGATTTCCGTCATTAAGCAACCCGGCCAGAAGGTTTGTCGGTCAGAAAGTGCCTGTATGGCGGTCAGTCTATCGTGCTTTACAGACGCACGAAACGGTAAATACGACATGCTCCCGGTGCGTATCCATTCAACCGCACCAGGTTTTTATCGGCCACCGAAAGCGCTATGGTTCGCGCACAGTGTGGCAGAGTTTTATCAATGCAGGATGTGACGCTAACACCGGTCGGTGGTGGTGATATTGTCCACTTCGTTCCGGCCCTCGCTAAACTTCGAATTACGGTTTTCCGGGAGTGGCCGTATCTGTACGACGGCGACCTTGAGTACGAGGAGTCTTACCTGAGAACCTATACCGAAAGTGGAGGTAGTATTGCCGTACTGACCTTTGCCGGGCCCATTGATGCCAGTCTGCCGGCGGCTGATCTCGCGAAACGGCATGGCCACGAGCTGGTCGGTGCAGCGACCGGGTTGCCGCTGGCTGACGAGGAGGCCGCCTTCCGGAAGCCGTTTCAGGATAACGGCTACAACCCACGGGAGATCTTCTATTGCGCGGAATCCGTGCTGCTGCCTGAATGGCGCGGTCAGGGAATCGGCCATCGGTTCTTCGATTTCAGGGAGCGGCACGCCAGGACGCTGAGCGGCATTTGCTACACGACCTTCTGTGCTGTCGACAGACCTGGTGACCACCCGGCAAAGCCGGCTGGCTATGTACCACTGGATTCATTCTGGAAAAAGCGTGGCTACCGGCCGGTGGAAGGTCTCACCACGCAATACCGTTGGCGTGATATCGGCAACTGTCAGGAAACGGCGAAAACCATGAATTTCTGGATGAAAACACTATAGCGTTTGCCGGATCAGCCCTGGCCGTAACAGGCAAACTGTCTGGATCGGTATTGAAACTGGGGACACGGGCGCCTATAGTCTTACGCATCACCTACTCGGCAGCAACGGGTTAATGTGACCAGTGGCACATTCGCATCAACATGAACACCAGCATCTGCACCTCGACCCATCTGCCGGCGACCGCAGGGTATCGCTGGCCATCTGGGCGAACGGACTGCTCACGCTGGCACAGGTACTGGGTGGCATTCTCTCCGGCAGTCTGGCGCTGATTGCCGATGCGTTGCACAACCTCTCGGACATGGCCGCGCTGATTATCGCATTCGCGGCCCGCAAAATTGCCCGGCGCCCCGCTGATACGCGAATGACGTTCGGTTACGGTCGGGTTGAAGTGGTCGCGGCACTGATCAATTACACCACATTGATACTGCTGAGCCTGTACCTGCTCTACGAGGGCGTTCTTCGTTGGATCGATCCGTCGCCGGTCGCCGGTTGGGCCGTAGTGATTATCGGCTGCATCGCACTGGCCGTGGACGCATTCACCGCGGCACTGACCTGGGCCATGCAGCGCGGCAATGTGAACATCAGGGCGCTGTTTCTGCATAACCTGTCGGATGCTTTTGCCTCTGTGGCGGTGGTTGCCGGTGGCACATTGATCCTGCTCTATGACCTGTACTGGGTAGATCCGGTAATAACCCTGGGTATCGCGGTCTACATTCTTTATCTCGCGGCACGGGAAATCGGCGACCCTGTTCGCACGCTCATGCTCGGAAGCCCCGTCGGGATCAATGGCGATGACATCATTGAACGGCTACTCGGAATAGACGGTGTGGAAGAGCTGCACCATGTGCATCTCTGGCAGATGCAGGAAAACCAGCCGGCCCTTGATACGCACGTGGTGCTGAGCAAAACCGGCTGGCCGGCCATTGAACAGATCAAAGCACAGATCAAATCCCGGCTGGCGGAAGAGTTCGGAATTGAACACTCCACGCTGGAGTTTGAGCATGCGGATCATTCAGTCTGCCACGACGACGCCTGCGGGCACGGCCTACCCGGCTGAGCTATTGCCGCTGAATCGCTCTCCCGTTCTCGTGGGGCTCGCTGAAGTGTCGAAGAACGGGCTCATAGAGCTCCCGCACAGCGTCAAGCCCTGCGTCAACATAGGAACCAATTGACTTGGCAAACATATCCAGCAGCACGATGGCGTTATTGGTCGCGTCAGAGGTTGTCATGCCGCGCAGACGCTGACTCACGCCCCGGTTCAGCAACTCAATGTTCCGGTAGACGTCAGTGACCATTGCCACCTCGTCCACCGGCTGGTTGGCCTCGCGCAACAGGTAACCGGCCAATGTCATGTTCGACATCGCGCGAAATACGGTTTCTTCTTCCGTTGAGAACGGCAGGTGAAATAGAGCCATAGGGCGGAAAAACGCCATGTAGGGGCAACCACTTCCGCCCATCAACAGGCCCAGAAGCGAGCTGAGCCCGCCCTGAACCGTTGTGTCACGGTGGTAATTGCGGGCGCCCGTTTTTACGAGAACCCGGGCCGGCGTGTACGAGTGTTCTTTCTCAAACCGGGCGACCACGGGGCAAACCGTCCTGGCCAACGGGCAGATCGGCGTGCGGCTGCGCTTGAGTGGGCAATGCTCACAGGTGGCGTTTTCGAGCCAGGTTACGCGCTCATCGAATTCAACCGGGCCCGGATCCACGCTGTTAACCATACCGTCGCCTGACTGCTGAATGTGTATATCGATGGGCGGCTGATGCTCGATCAGAAACCGGTATTGAGTGCTGTTCATGTATACACCCACACATTGATCTCGCGGCGCTCAACTACCTGCAGGTCCGCCAGATGATCAACATTGCGCTCGGTGAGCCGATGATCCTTTGCCAGCATGACCACACCATGGCTGGTAATGACATCCCGCGACAAGACCATGCCCGGCATCAACTGGCGCACCACAATGCAGGACTCATCCTCCATGGCCGTGTCTCGGCGCTCCCGGTCCAGCACTTTCTCCAGCCAATGCATGGCCTCGGCATCATAGCGTGCACCGATATGCGGTTGCAGCGTCGTAAACGCGTGGCGGGACCGATGCTTGGGCGCGATGCGGGTCAGGCTCCGATACGCCAACATGTAGTCGCGGGCCACCCGCAACACACGGGCTCCGACCGGGATGGAGTGCGCGCTCAGGCGGTTCGGGAAGCCGCGTCCGTCCCAATCCTCGCAATGTGCGGCAATAATGGTTCCGCACTCCTTCAGGAAATCCGCACCATCAAGGGCGAATTGGGCCAATGCCGGGTGCTTCTGAAAAATCTCACGCTGCTCGACCGTCAGGTCCTCAAACGGCGCGAAAAGGTCTTCCGGCAGACCCACCTTACCGAGCTCATGCAGCAGGCCTGCAAAATAGACGTTCATGCAATCACGCCGACTGAGGTCACCCATGCGTGCAATGCGTCTGGCCAGGTCGGCAACGTCCTTGCCAAATCCCTTTTCGATACCCGGGCGCATATCAATAAGGCTTGCTACCAGCCTGATAGTGGCACGGTAGGAATCGTTGAGAGAGTGGTTTCTTTTCTGGAGCTTGGTGTAGGCGTTCTGTAACTCACCGGTACGCGCCTCAACCCGGGCCTCCAACTCTTCGTTCAAGGCAGCGAGGCGGGCATTCTGGGACTGCGTCAGTGCCAGGAGGCGCGCATTTTCACGGTGCAGTTGCGCACGCTCGGCTGCCTCTGCCATGACACGGCGGAGATCGTCATCGTCCCAGGGTTTGCTGATGTAGAAGTGAATACCCCCTCGGTTCACCGCGCGAATGGCTTCACTCAAATCCGATTGGCCGGTAATCAACACTCGGGTCACCTGTGGCCAATTGCGACGAACGCGGGCCAGCAATTCAGCGCCGTCCATGCGGGGCATACGCATGTCCGATACCACCACGTCCACGACCTCACGCGTCATTAATTCGAGCGCCGACAGCGCATTCTGGGCCGTGAACAGCCGATACCCCGAGCGGCGCAGTGCGCGACCGACCGCAGACAGAATGGCCGGCTCGTCGTCCACGATGAGCAGGGTCGTTTCTTCTGTTCTGCCATGGCCAGTTCCCTCTTCACTGGCCGTAGCTGTGTCGTGAATCGATTCCGGCGGTGATTTGACTGGATTCTGCATCGCTACTTACCTGATTGTGACGCCCTGCACTCAATGGGCACTCTGATCATGAAACAGGTTCCCTTGCCGGGTTCTGAATCAACGGTCAAAACCCCCTGATGGTCGGCGACGATTTTGGCTGAAATCGGAAGGCCCAGACCGGTACCGGTGCCGGCGGGTTTGGTGGTAAAGAACGGGTCGAAAATCCGTTGCTGTACATCGCGAGGCATGCCGGGCCCGTTATCCGCGATGGCTATTTCCACCCAGTCTCCCTGCTGCCGGGTGGTAATGGTCACTTTGCCCTGACGCGGCATCGCCTGAGCCGCATTAAGAAGAATGTTCACAAACACCTGGCTCATCTGCGACGGTGAACACCAGATCAGGGGAACCGTGCCAGAATTCAGTTCCACTTCCGCGACATGCTTGAGCTCGTAGTGAACAATGTTGAGCGAACTGCGCAGCGTATCATGGATATCTGCCCACTCGAAGGCGATGTCATCCATACGTGAAAAGTCTTTCAGGTCTTTCACCGTACGGCGGATGCGTTCGATGCCCTCCAGTGACTCCCGCATGAGAACCGGAAGATCGTCGCGTATATAGGCCAGCTCGCTCAGGTCCTCGGATGAGAGCTTTTCACCGTCACGGGCTCCCCCTGCTCCCGATTCAGCAACCTGACACTGCAGGCTGTCCGCGACACGCAGCAAGGTTGCCATGTAGTCATGCAGTGCATTCAGGTTCGAGCCCAGATAACCGATCGGATTATTGATTTCGTGTGCAACGCCGGCGGCGATCTGACCGATCGAGGCCAGCTTCTCGTTCTGCAACAGGCGATCACGGAATTCCGCATTCAGTGAAATGTCGCGGGGCCCGTAACCGCTATCCGTAGGGCTGCTATTCATAGGTCAGCGGCTCCGGGTTATTGACACTCTGAAATGCCTGGTTGACGACCTCCAGCAGCCGGGCGTCTGACCACGGCTTGGTCAGGTAGCGGTATACCGCCCCGGTATTGATAGCCTCCGTCACCGTTGACACAGACACCGTGCCACTGAGTACGATCGTGCACACCTCGGGGTAACGGGCCTTTACCGCGCTCAGAAAGCTCACACAGTCGGTTGAGCGGGTCTGGAGATCGCAGACAAGCACCTGGATATCACCCTCCGCCAGTCTGGCGAGCCCTTCATCGTAGGTTCCGACCAGAGAGAGGCTGACGGGCTCCTTGCGGAACAGTCTCGAGAGCGCATTACGGGTGGCCGGGTCATCGTCTACAACCAACAACCCACTTTCGGTCCTGGCGGTCGGGCCCGGCAGCGCTACATAGCCGGGACGCGGATGCGATGCGCTGAGGAAGCGCACAAGTTCCTCTTTCACCAGCGGCGGCGAGAACAGATACCCCTGGTACAGATGCACACCGGCGCGACTGAGGTGGCGGGCCTGAGCCGCGAATTCCACACCCTCCGCAATCACAGTCATGTTCATGTGTCGCGCCAGGTAAACGACGCTGTCTACGATGGTGCTGTCGCGGCCGTCCAGCACGATATCGCGCACGAAAGATTGATCGATCTTGAGCGTGTCGATCGGCAGATCACGCAGGTAGCTGAGGCCTGTGAAGCCAGTACCGAAATCATCAATCGCAATCCGGAAACCGCTGTCGCTCAAGCGGTTCAGTCGTTGAATCAGCGATTCGGTGGCATCCAGCAGAATATTCTCGGTCAGCTCAATTTCGATTCGCTGTGGGGCGATACCTGCTGCCAGTACTTCCCGGGTCAGCCGCTCCGCGAATTCCGGTGTCCGCAGCAGCAGCGGCGACACATTGATGCCAAATGTCAGAGTCGAATTACACCGGGCAGACAGCTCCTCCATGTCCGTGATCAGTCGGCTGAGCAACCAGTCGGTCATGGGGCCAATCAGACCCGTTGTCTCGGCCAGTGGAATGAACTGATCGGGCGATACCACGCCCCGTTCAGGGTGATGCCATCGGGTCAGCATTTCCACGCCGGTCACCTGGCCGGTCATGGCATTGATCTGTGGCTGGTAGACGGGCGACAGCTGGTCGTTCGACAGGGCGTCCTGCAGGTCCCTTCGCAACTCGTTCCGGCCGAGCGCCGCCTCTTCAAAGGTGTCCAGGTACTGCAGGGCCTGGTTGCGACCATTCCGGCGCGCTTCTCTTCGCGCCACATCGGCCCGCCTCATCAGTTCAGCCGGTTCGTCGTCCGAGCGGGCGCTGATGGTATAGCCGATACTTGCCGTTACCTGGTAGATCTCCTGTCTGATAATGACCGGCTCACTCAGTGCGCCCACCAGCTCTCTGGCCAGTGCCTCAATGGCCGGACGACTTCGCTCGGGTACCAGCAATGCAAATACGTCGGACTCAATTCGGGCCAGTGTCTCGGTGGCGTGTATACGGGACGTCAGACGTTCGCTGATCGCCATGAGAATGTCATTGCTGATGCTCACACCGACGTGATCACTGAGCCGCCGGAAGTGGTCCAGCTCGATCATGTAGAGGGCCAGCAAATGGCCGGGCCGGCGACTCATTGCGGTGGCCTGCTGCAGGCGATCCTCCAGGAGTGCCTGGTTCGGCAGCGCCGTCAGCGCATCATGGTGACTCTTGTGTGCCAGTTGAAGCCGGGATCCGTCAGGTGTCGAGAGATCGTTCTGAATGCCGACAAAATGGGTGACCTGGCCAGAGTCGTCCTGGACGGGCGCAATGTACAACTCATTCCAGAACAGGGTGCCGTCTTTCCGGTAATTGCCGATTACAACATGCGCTTCTCTGCCCTCGGCAACGGCATCGCGCAGAATAGCCCTTGCAGATGCCTCCGTGCGTTCGCCCTGAAGGAACCGGCAGTTCTGCCCCAGCACTTCGGTACTGCTGTACCCCGTAATACGTTCAAACGCCGGATTGGCGTAGATGATGGGGTAATCCGGTTGCTGGGCATCGACGATCAGCACACCGTTGATGCTGGCCTTGATACTGCGCTCAAGCAACCGCAGGCGATCCTGCGCGAACACTCGATCGCTGATATCGTGGAAATAGACAGCCAGACCATCCGGACCCGGATAGACATGCACTTCGACCCAGAGCAGAAGGGGTGCGAAGAACGCTTCGAATTCCGCGGTGATGCCGGTGGTCATGGCATGTCGGTAATGCTCTTCAAACGCCGTGCCGCAGGCGTCGGGAAAGCACTCCCATAACACTTTCCCGAGCGCATGGCTCGCTGGCATCTTGAGTGTGATTTCCGCCATGGGGTTCATGAAGGTGATACGCCACTGGCGATCGACAGTGAAAAACCCATCTGTCATGCTGTTCAGTGTCGCGGCAAGCTGGGTCTCCAGCGTCTGATTTCTGTCAGACAGGCGAACCTGCTCGGTAATGTCACGACATACCACATAGATATAATCGTCGTCAGACATCCGCCCGCTGATATCAAACCAGTGGAGCGCCCCGTCGGCTGCAAAGCCCCGTGCCTTCAGGCCGCGGATAACACGCCGGCGACCGATCGCTGCCAGTGCATCTTCCACAATACCGATATCGTCCGGATGAATAAGCGCATGGAATGTGCATCCGATGAGCTCCGCCGGCTCATACCCCAGGTGCGTGCGATACGACGGACTCGCCTGTAAGAACTTCCCGGTCGGGTCAACCACACAGAGCAGATCGGGCGACAGGTCGAAGAAAGACTGGTTGAGGTTTGCACGAAGTTCAGACTGAACGGGTTTCATACTGCTACCCTCCCGGGCGTCTGCTGGCTGTGTCAGATGACACAAACGGGGTTACCGGATCTGGCGATGGAAGCGATACCGACAGGTTTCACTCGAACTGTTGCGGGGGTGCCAAACGGCATGAAAGAAACGCTGGCGGCTCCGCTGTCATAGGCTTGTTGTGCCCTTAGACCGGTAACTTTGCGCCCCAGCCTTTCGACTGGTTTGCCCTTATCAACGTATCCGATTTTTGTCATCCACCAGACTGGTGTCAAGGTATAGTTATTTTCCTGTATCGATTTTTACAATTCCCGGCCAACACCCTGCTGCTTGCAGACCCGTGACCTCTCCGGGAAAATACGGTCTTGATCATCATTTTCAGCAAGGTTGACCATGAATCAGGAAGCCAGTGCACTGACGCCATTTCACCTCGCCATCCCGGTATATGATCTGCCCGCCGCGCGCGCGTTTTATAACGATGTATTCGGTCTGTCGGAGGGCCGTTCAAGTGAGCACTGGGTTGACTTCAATTTTTTCGGACACCAGCTGGTGATTCATGAGCATCCGAAGACATCAACCCAGGAACAGGCGCACACCAATGCGGTCGACGGACACGATGTACCGGTTCCGCACTTCGGTGTGGTACTCGAGTGGGATCAGTGGCATCAGCTCGCGGACCGGCTCCGTGAGCGCGGAACCGACTTTGTGATCGAGCCCTACGTCCGCTTTCGTGGAGAACCCGGGGAGCAGGCCACGCTGTTCCTTATGGATCCTTGCGGCAACGCACTGGAGTTCAAGTCTTTCAGGGACATGAACCAGTTGTTCGCCACCTGACGTACGTTTTAACTGACGACCACAGTCCACAACTCCGGGATCTACAATGACTCACTGGATATTCGGTTACGGCAGCCTTATCTGCCCCGACAGCCGCGAACGTACCGGCCTCACCGGAGCGGCCATACCGGTTATCGTGCAGGGCCTGGAGCGTCACTGGTCGGTCGCCGTCAATTACGCTGACCTGACCGTGCTGGGCATCCGTGACGGTGTGTCGGACGCCGAGACCGGCGGTGTTTTGTTTCCGCTCAGCGACGATGACTTCGGCGCCTTCGACAGGCGGGAAGTTGAATACCAGCGCATTCCGCTGGCCTCAGAACGAATACGCCCGGTGGAGACCGGCGCATCGGTGCCGGAAGGCAACATCTGGGTGTACCTCCCCGAGGCGCAGCAGAGCCCACATCCGATTCCACAGTCCTATCTGGATGTCGCTCTTCGAGGTTGCCTGACCGTCAGCGAGGCATTCGCCTCCCACTTTCTGCGCAACACACACAGCTGGAAGGAGCGGCTGGATGACCGCGACGACCCGCTCTACCCGCGGCCGCTGAAGCCTGAGCACCGGTCGGTGTTGCCCACAGTCGACGCGCTACTGGCTCGCCATGCCCTCTGAAGCCGACGGCACCCGACGTATCGGTCTGTGGCTTGGGCTTCTGGCCTGGCTGTCTGTGGCGGGGCTGCTGTTGCTCGTTTTTCAGGATCAGGTAGCCGACCGCTTCAACCCCAACCGGAATCCGGAATCGGTGCACACAGCCGACACGATCGAAATCACGCTGCAGCCCTCACGTGGCGGTCACTACGCCATGCGCGGCACCATCAATGGTGAGCCTGTTACGTTTCTGCTGGATACGGGTGCCACGGAGGTCGCGATTCCGGCGTCCATTGCTGACCGGATCGGCCTGTCGCGCGGTGCACCGCTGCAGGTGCGCACAGCCAATGGCCAGACAACGGCGTACCGAACCCAACTGTCAACGGTGGGTCTGGGCGACATCGAGCTGCGGGATGTCAGCGCTCAGATTCTGCCGTCCTATGAGAGCAATGCCGTGCTGCTCGGCATGAGCGCCCTTGAGCGGCTGAACTGGCGCCGCGAGAATGGTGCTCTTACACTGCAGTATCAGCGGCCCTGATCGGGCAGGCTCGTGACACTTTGACTACACTGTCACACAACAGCAATCGCTCGGGGTTAGTCTTTATCACGCATCCGAACTGACGCAGGACGCGGAAGATGATTGTATTGTTACTGGCCATTGCGCCGATCTGGTCGCTCTGGCTGTTTGTTACCGCCGTTCCGGCTGCCGGGCTCAGGGCCATTCCCAAGAGAGTCGTTATTTTTGCCGGCCTGTGGAGCGCTCAGGTTGTGCTCAATCTGCTGCATTGCCTCGGTTTCCTGGCCGACACGCTATTGTTCCCCGGGCGCACCAGTGCGCCGATACATCGACCCGTTTTCATTACCGGTATTCCACGCAGCGGCACCACCTTTCTTCAACGCCTGCTGGCGCACGACGATCGACTGACCACACTGACGACCTGGGAATGTGTGTTGGCTCCCAGTATCAGTGAGCGCTACGCCTGGCTCGGACTGGCTCGACTGCTCTCCCCGCTTGCCAGATTCAAGCGGCTGGTGCCGACCCGCTGGCGACAGGATATGGATGCCATCCACGAGATCGGGCTGACCGAGGCCGAGGAGGACTTTCTGCTTCTCTGGCCGATCAACGCCTGTTTCCTGCTGTTTCTTGTCGCCCCAGGATCGGACTATGCGTGGAACCTGGGCCGCTTCGATCAAGCGCTACCCGCATGGTGGCGGCGGAGAGTGATGCACTATTACCGGCAATGCGTCCGAAATCACTTGTATTTTCATGGGCCGGGCAAGCGCTTTCTTTCGAAGAATCCATCGTTCACATCGCTGCACGACAGCCTGCGCACAACCTTTCCCGACGTCTGTCTTATTGGCTGTACGCGGCACCCGGACCTGGCCATTGCGTCGCAATTCAGCTCACTCGCTCCGGCGTTTCGTCTGCTCGCCACGCCGGAAGCAGCCAACAGGATTCGTGAACCGTTGATTGATCTGCTCTGCGGCTATTATCGTCAACTGAGTGCATCCGCTGAACGGGGTGATTGTCTGTTGATCGAGCAGCGTGCGCTCAAGCAGCAACTTTGGGAGGAAGTCTCCGCACTGTACCGACACTGTGAGCTTGAAATGACAGACCCGCTACAGGACTGGTTCCGACAGGAAGCCGATCGATCCAGGCAGCATACCAGTCAGCATCGCTATCGACCGCTCAACAGCGCCTCCGAGTCGTCGGATCGGATGGGAGACTGCCTGCGCAACTGGCAGCACCACCAGGCCCTCAGGAATCAGGAGGCCAGCCCATGACCGCCCGGGAGCCACGGACACTCAGGTTGGCGATAATTTCAGATGCAGCGCCGGGCCGGAACGGCGTCGGAGCCTATTACCACGATCTGACGAAGCATCTCGAAACGCTCGTGGACTCGGTATCGGTATTCAGCCCCACGATCCGACATGGTCAGTGGCAAGCCAGCCTGGTACTACCCATGCCGGGCGACGACACGCAGAAGGTGTGCGTGCCCAACCCTCGCTCAATCGGGCAGTGGCTTGACCGCGCGCAGCCTCACGCTGTTATTGTACCGACCCCCGGCCCCTACGGCCTCGCCGGCACTTGGGCAGCCCGGCGGCGGAATCTGCCTGTGATCGTCGGGTTTCATACGTCATTTGAACACCTGGCAGACCTTTACTGGCACGGCAGCCTGTTCGGGCGCCTGGCCAACCGCTATTTCGACGCGATACACCGGTATCTGTTCCGCCGGTCCACCCGGGTACTGGCACATTCGGAACCCATGGTGCGTATGGCCCGTGAGCTTGGAGCCAACAATCCTGCGCTGGTCGGTACGCCGATACCGCCCGACTTCCTCAACCCGGATGTTGTGCCGTTCTCGGGGACCCTGCGCCGTTGCCTGTTCGCCGGGCGACTGGCCGCTGAAAAACGGGTCGAATGCGTGTTTGCGGCTGCCCGGGCGCATCCCGATATCGCCTTCACCGTTGCCGGGACCGGTCCTCTGCGTGATCAAGTGGCCGCCGAATCAGAGCGGCTTGAGAACCTGACCTACCTGGGCTGGCTGTCCCGGATGGAACTGCGCCACCAGGTCGACCAGCATGATGCGCTGCTCCTGCCCTCGCATTTCGAATCATTCGGTACGGTTGCGCTTGAAGCCATGGCCCGCCAACGCATCGCCATCGTGTCAGATGGGTGTGGCATTGGTCAGTGGCCGCAGCTAGCAGCGCATCTCAGCATCTTTCAGGATGAAGCGACCCTTATCGATAGACTGGCCACTCTCAAGACATCGAACCCGGTCCAGCTCAGAGACCAGGCTCATGGCAGTCACCGGGCCGCCCTTGCAATGCATGATCATTGCATCAGCCAATGGCTTGATCTGCTGGACGTTCAATCCATGGCGGGAAAAGCGGCATGAAAGCACTGGTTTCGATTCACGACGTCATGCCGGAAACAATGGACCGCGTTGCCGCGATCGTGGAGCGTGTTCCGGCTTCGATACGCCGCCACCTGATGCTTCTGGTGGTGCCCGGCCGTGCCTGGGAAAACGTTCAACTGAATCAGCTCAGGCGCTGGCAGGAGGAGGGGCTGGTCATCGCGGGCCATGGCTGGATGCATTACACAGACAACATTCATAGCGTCTACCACCGCCTGCATTCGGCGCTGGTCTCCCGCCGAGTGGCGGAACACCTGTCGCTGACACCGCACGAAGAGCTCAGCCTGATGCGCCGTAACCGGGAGTGGTTCCGGGATCAGGCGTTGGCTGTCAGCGACTGGTACGTAGCACCGGCCTGGGCATTCGGCCGCCTGAAGGCGTCGGCAAGGCGTCGCTCGGGTTACCGATACTTCGAATCGACCTTCGGCGTCTACGACGGTGTTGAGCGCTCATTTCACTGGATGCCGATGCTGGGCTATGAGGCCGATACTCGATGGCGACGCCATGCGGTTCGCTGGTGGAACGCCCTGAACCGGTCGTTGTCACGATGGTGGCCTGTCCGGCTCGTTATTCATCCGGATGACTTTGATCTCTACCTTGTCGAAGACCTCTTGAAGGACCTCCAGCGCGTGGAGGCAGCAGTAGAGCCGCCAGACCTTACCGCGCGGTGGTGCCGCCGTTCATCGCACAAACAGGGTACCTTATAGCAAAAAACTATCAATTCAGTTCTTGATGTCTACTTGTGACAATGAAACTCTGTGCTATAAAGAAAACTGACATAAGGGATCCAGTTTCTCCCCAAGGACGTTTAATCAGGGGATGAACGCGGCCAACCGGCGAATTTATGTGCACTCGCCGGCAATATTCACGAAGACACAGATAATCGGAGAGACTCTATGAGCGCCAATAGCACAGGTGCCGGTAAATGCCCGGTAATGCACGGCTCACGCACCAAGATGGGGAGCGTGGGTACGGCCAACTACGAGTGGTGGCCGAACCAATTGAATCTGGCGATCCTCCACCAGCATTCACCCAAATCGAACCCCCTGGGTGAAACCTTTGACTATGCCGAAGAATTCAAGAAGCTGAATCTGGCTTCCGTCAAGAAAGACCTCGAAGCCCTGATGACGGACTCCCAGGAATGGTGGCCAGCAGACTATGGTCACTACGGACCCTTCTTTATCCGCATGGCCTGGCACGCGGCCGGTACGTACCGCACAGCCGATGGCCGTGGTGGTGCCAACACGGGCAACCAGCGGTTCGCTCCCATCAACAGTTGGCCCGACAACGGCAATCTGGACAAGGCACGCCGCCTGCTGTGGCCGATCAAGCAGAAGTACGGTGACAAGCTCTCCTGGGCTGACCTGTTCATCCTGACGGGTAACGTGGCTCTCGAATCCATGGGCTTCAAAACCTTCGGTTTCGGTGGCGGTCGCGCCGACATCTTCCAGCCGGAAGAAGACGTGTACTGGGGCGCAGAGAAAGAGTGGCTCGCTACCAGCGACAAGCCGAACAGCCGCTATTCCGGTGACCGGGAGCTGGAAAATCCGCTGGCCGCAGTGCAGATGGGTCTCATCTATGTGAACCCGGAAGGCCCGGACGGCGAACCGGACCCGCTGAAATCTGCGAAGGACATTCGCGAAACGTTCAAGCGTATGGCGATGAACGACTATGAAACCGTCGCCCTGACCGCCGGTGGCCACACCTTCGGTAAAACGCACGGTGCGGGTGATCCCGACCATGTCGGACCCGAACCGGAAGCAGCCCCGCTGGAAGAAATGGGTCTGGGCTGGAAGAGTAGCTACAAGAGCGGCAAAGGCCGAGACACGATTACCAGCGGCCTGGAAGGTGCCTGGACCGGGACGCCAACCAAGTGGGATATGTCCTACTTCGACATGCTGTTCGGTTATGACTGGGAACTCTCCAAGAGCCCGGCCGGCGCACAGCAGTGGGTGCCGAAGGGCCTGAAGGATTCTGACAAGGCGCCGGACCCGGAAGACCCGTCTCAGAAAGTCGGTATCATGATGTCCACAGCGGACATGGCCATGAAGGAAGACCCCGAGTACCGGAAGATCTCAGAACACTTCCACAAGAACCCGGAAGAGTTTGCAGACGCGTTCGCCCGTGCCTGGTTCAAGCTGACGCACCGGGATATGGGTCCGAAGTCTCGCTACCTCGGCCCGGAAGTACCTGCTGAAGATCTGATCTGGCAGGATCCGGTACCGGCAGTAGACCACGATCTGGTGAACGATGCCGATGTGAAGCAGTTGAAGGACAAGATCCTGGCATCCGGTCTGTCTGTATCCGAGCTGGTATACACGGCCTGGTCGTCCGCCTCCACGTTCCGTGGTTCGGATAACCGGGGTGGTGCCAACGGCGCCCGCATCCGCCTCGCACCACAGAAAGACTGGGAAGCCAATGATCCGCAGCAGCTGGCCAAAGTGCTGAAAGCACTGGAAGGCGTGCAGAGCGACTTCAACAATGCCCAGTCCGGCAACAAGAAGGTATCCCTCGCAGATCTGATCGTGCTCGGCGGCAACGCGGCCGTTGAGAAGGCGGCCAAGGATGCAGGACACGACATCGAAGTGCCCTTCGCGCCGGGCCGCACGGATGCGACAGACGAGCAGACCGATGCCGAGTCGTTCGAGTACCTGAAGCCGGAAGCTGACGGGTTCCGCAACTACCGTCGCACCGCATTTACCGTGTCAGACGAAGAAATGCTGGTAGACCGTGCTCAACTGCTCGGCCTCGGTGCGCCGGAGATGACGGTGCTGGTCGGTGGCCTGCGTGTACTGGGTGCCAACTACAAAGGCTCCAAACACGGCGTGTTTACCGAAACGCCCGGCAAACTGACCAACGACTTCTTCGTCAACCTGACCGACAGCAATGTTGAATGGGCTGCCGCTTCAGGTGAGGAAGATACGTTCGAGGCGCTCGACCGGAAGACAGGCAATGTGAAATGGACCGGTACCCGGGTAGACCTGGTATTCGGCTCCAACTCGCAACTGCGTGCCATTTCGGAAGTGTACGCCCAGGCTGACAATGAGCCGAAGTTTGTGAATGACTTCGTGAAAGCCTGGACCAAGGTGATGAATGCCGATCGTTTCGACCTGAAATAAATCGGCCGCAGGAGCTGCCGAAGGCTGCGATCCGGCGCGGTCTTTTCCGTTAATCGCGGCCTGCGGCCGCTCCTACCAACCCCGTAGGAGCCGCCGATGGCTGCGACATCTCGGCCTCCGGTCGCTCCTGCAATTCGGCTGTATCAGCCGGCAACCAGGGCGTAAACCAGGCCTCCCACCGCCATCCCCGTGACGTTGTACGACGCGTCTATCCAGAACATCCGCCACACATCGACCCGATCATCCACATTGTAAACCGCCGGTTTGAGCCGCTCCCAGAAAGAAACCCCCGCGCCCAGGATCAGGCCCACCACCAGACCGTGCCAAAGCGTCTGCGCACCGGACCACTGATACAGCACAGCAATGACCGCCGTACTGACCACAGCACCGACCAGCGTCCAGGCCATTATTGCGCCGGGCCCACCCATGGCCTTGAACTCTTCTTTCGTGCGCCCGGTGGCAGCCACCCAGGGCTTCTGGAACAGGAGCGCGTACCAGAGTGCGCCAATGGCAAAATTGGCTACACCGCCAAGCAGAATACCAAGCCAGACAGTTAGTCCGAAATCGATCGATGACCATTCCATAGTGCCTCCGTTTGCGACCCTGTGTCGTTGAACTGTGTACAAAACCTTCGGGGCAGCGCACTCTGAACGAGTAAAAAGTCCCGTCCGGTGTGAGCTGATCTGTAAAGGATAGCCGCATTTTGCCGACTGGGTTAATGGACAAGTTCGAATTGGGACGTTTTCATGGCTTCGCTCAACATTCGCAGCCGCTTGATGGTCGTGGTTGGGGCCACGGTATTTGTGCTGGTGACCCTCTATGGTTTCTACAATTATCAGCAGGCTCGTGAGCGTCTGGCGAATGAAGTTGGCGCGCTGATCAACCGGGCAGGAACCGATACCGCACGTTTCGTATCGAGCTGGCTGGAAAGCCGTCAGGCCGTGCTGGACGGCGCGGCTCGGGCCATCGACAGTGGTCGTGACATTCTGCCCGTGGTCAGCCAAGGCGCTGCATCGGCAGAATTTCTCTACATGTATGTGGGCACGCCGAACGGCGAGATGCTGATTCAGCCTGGAACCGATCTCCCGGCCGATTTCGACCCGCGCACACGACCCTGGTACCAGCAAGCCCGGAACGCGGGGGGAATGGTACTGACACCGCCCTACACGGACGCCGCATCGGGCGAACTGATCATGACCTTTGCCCGACCAGTGGGCAGCAGTGTGATAGCGGCCGACGTGCCACTTACGGATGTTGCGAATGAAGTGCTGAGCGTGCAGTTGGCTGAATCCGGTTACGCGGCACTGATAGACGGCGCCGGCAATTTTCTGGTCCACCCCAATGACGACAGGCTCGGAACTTCGGTCACTGACTGGGCTGAGTCACCCTTGCAGTCGACACCGACACCATTGACCGGTGGTGGAAACGAGTGGATTGCCGCCCAATACCCGGTATCGGGTACGGACTGGAATATTGCCCTGTTTATGGACCGGGATGAAGCCTATACAGGCCTGAATGGCCTCCTCATCAGCTCGTTGCTGGCCAGCGGCCTGACCATCGGAATCGTTACCCTGGTCTGCGGATTCATGATCTCCCGTCAACTGCAACCGCTGCTGCAGGTGAACCGGGCCATGTCGGATATAGCCCAGGGTGAGGCGGACCTCACCCGGCGCCTGGCGATTGTGCACGATGATGAAGTCGGATCACTGAGCCGCTCCTTCAATCAGTTTATCGAATCCATACAGAGCCTGGTCACCGGGTCGCGGGATTCGTCCCGTCATCTGGCGGAACTGTCGGAATCGGCGCGCGACAATGCACGAGCTAACAGCGAAGCCATACGTCGACAGCAGTCCGAGATCAGCCAGGTGGCCACTGCAATCAACCAGATGTCGTCGACCGCCGCAGAGGTCGCCAGCAATGCGGCAGAAACCGCAGACGCTGCCAGCGAAGCGCGCAAGGAAGGGGAAAACGGTATACAGGGTGCCCGAGCCAACCGGGACCGTATGGGCAAGCTGACCGAACGGATCGACTCAACCACAGAGGTTATTAATCGGCTGAACGAGCAGGCCCAGAAAATCACCACCATTCTCTCGACCATTGAAGAGGTAGCCGAACAGACCAACCTGCTTGCGCTCAATGCCGCGATAGAGGCGGCGCGTGCCGGTGAACATGGCCGTGGGTTCGCGGTGGTCGCAGACGAAGTGCGAGCGCTCTCGCAGCGTACGCACGAGGCAACCGGCGAGATACAGTCCATGATCGAGGAACTCCAGGTTCAGACCAAAGACGCAGTGTCGATGATGGACTCCAGCCGCACACTGACCGGAGAAACCGCCGACAGCGCCAAAGCCGTGCGTGGTAGCCTGGAAGCCGTCGGCGAAGCCATTACCGATATTTCCAACCGGGCCAGTACCATCGCCGAAGCGGCCGGCGAACAGAACAAAGCCACGGACGAAATTAGCCGAATCGCGACGGCCATTCAGGACGCGGCGGACGAGCTGGCGCACAATGTTGATGGAGCAACGTCACAATCGGACGAACTGCATGAACTGAGCAATGACCTGAAAGCCAATCTGGCCCGGTTCCATGTTTGATACCCGGAAAACTCATGCTATTGTATAAGACAGTTCTTATATTAATGGCTGTCACCCGGAGGTGAGTGTTATGACCATCAATATGGGTTTGATCGATCGCATCGCCCGCATCACCATCGGCACTCTGTTGATTGCACTGTCGCTGAGCGGCGCCATTGGTCTCTGGGGCTGGATCGGTATTGTGCCGCTGGCGACGGCATTCGTGGGGTTCTGTCCGCTTTACCGACTGATTGGCATCAAGACCTGCTCCACCAAATAAACGAGTCGGAGTGCAGAGTTGCGGATTAAGGGTTAAAAGGCAGCGCACACTTCCGCTCAACGGTCACCCGTCCGTTGACGACGTTACGCAGACGGTCACCTCTTCACGGTCGAAGTAGAGCTGTGACGCCTGTATCTGAATGCCAGCCAGCCTGGCGCCCAGAGCCTCGTGTAGTTGATCGCGTATGTCCACCCAGGTCTGCCAACGCTTTTTCATGGGCAGCTTGAGATTGAATACCGCATTGTGAGCCCACCCGTTCAGCAGCCAGTCCTGCATGCGGTTCGCCACACGATACGGGCTTTCCACCATGTCGCAGACCAGCCAGTCGACCGGGTAGTCTGGCTCCCAGGTGAAGCCGTCTGCCATCAGATGTTCCACCAGCCCGGTCGCCATCAGGTTTTCGTCCATCGGGCCATTATCGATGGCCTGAACGGATAGTCCGCGTTGCACCAACTGCCACGTCCAGCCACCGGGTGCGGCTCCGAGGTCGACCGCGGTATGGCAGGCACCGAGTCGTTCCCGCCAACGGTCGCCGAGAAACCGGAGAAAAGCCTCTTCGAGCTTCAGGGTACTGCGCGATGGCGCCGTCGGAGGGAACCTGAGCCTCGCAATGCCCATGGGCCAACGTGGCCGCCACTCTGCCTCGTCGTACCCGATCAAGACATGTCCGGAATCCAGAAAAAGTGCATGCAGCGCCGGGCGGGCCGGATCATCCACGGGTGTCAACAACCCCTCTGAACGCAGAGTCTGGCGAAGCGGGTGCACAAATTTGCCGGCGAAACGGGCCGTCGCCCGGTAGTGGTCGCCCTCCGCCGTATCACAGAAAAGCAACCCCGCTGCCTCTGACCCGATCAGCACCCGCGCGATGGGCTCTGCACGATCCGAGGACGGCAGTTCTGTCAGTTCCGCGAACAGAGGCCAGCATTCCCGCGTAAACACCAGCTCTGGCAATCGCATGTAAAGCGCGGCAGCATCCGGCGTTCGAAAACGTAGAAATCCGCTTCCGAGCTCGGGCTCCGACCATCCATAGCTACCAGCAAGAGCAGCGACTTCTGTCAGCTCGGCGAGGCATTCCCGTTCAAAACCGGGTCGACATAACGCAATAAGTTCAGACTCTGACATTCGACCCAACAGTCAGTCGCGCCAATAACGCGACATTTCCAGATACGTGAATGAAGCCGACCAGGTAATCAGTACCAGCCCAACCAGCGATTCACTGCCAAACAGGAACCGCACCTCACCCGTGGGCGCCAGGTCGCCAAACCCTACCGTGGTGAAACTCGTGGTGGATAGGTAGATATAATCCAACAGCCCTTCTACCGGCGGTGACCCGACCGTCACAATACTCCCCAGGTCGAGGAACGACACCATAACCCAGGCGGCCACACCGAATACCCAGATTTCTGCAACATGCGCCAACAACAGGCCAAGAATAATGGTGATAAAGCGCCAGCGCTGAGTAAGCCGACGCCGATCGACCAGATGCCCCAGCGCATGAATGGTCTGGTAGTGCAGCATGACCACGGCAATTACTACCGTAAAGGTGATGGCGATAGCCAGGCCATGTGATAAAACGATTGTCATTGCGGTGCGAGTCAAGTTGCCCAGGGATATACTCTCGATAATACCGAAGCACTATCAGATTTTCTGCTCTCACTCAGTGGCGCAGCCCTTTCAATATTTTCCATATTCAATCATAATCAGTCACAAATAAATCAAACTCTATCACGACCATGTCTGATGCGATCAAAATGTACCCGGCCCGGCCGGAGAAAGTATACCTCTTTGGTACCTGCCTGATCGATGTGCTCTACCCCGATGCCGGTATCGCCGCTGTTGAGCTGCTGGAACAGGCCGGCATTGAGGTACTGTTTCCTGAGGATCAGACCTGTTGCGGGCAGCCGCCCTACAGCAGCGGCTATATGGACCAGGCACGCGCAATCGCCCAACGCCAGTTGAAGCTGTTCCCGGAACCCTGGCCAATCGTGGTACCCGCCGGTTCCTGCGGTGGCATGATACGCCAGCACTACCCGGACCTGTTTCGGGGTACCGAATGGGAAAGCCTCGCCAGAGATGTGGCAGCTCGCACCTGGGAATGCACCGATTTTCTGGTCAATGTCTGCCATCTGTCACTCACAGACAACGGCTCCCCATTGAAGGTAGCCATGCACACCTCCTGCACCGCCCGTCGGGAAATGGGCGCGGCAGGCGCCGGGCCCGCACTGCTGAGGCAATTATCAGGCGTCGAGCTTGTAGAACAGGCCAGGCCTGAAGAGTGCTGCGGCTTCGGCGGGACTTTCGCAGTGCGCCATGTGGACATATCCGGCGCCATGGTGACTGAAAAGCACCAGAGTCTCGCCGAAGCCGGCGCGGAGCATTTCGTTACCACGGACTGCGGGTGCCTGATGAACATCGACGGGTTCGCGGAGAAACAAAAAAGCGCCGTGCGCGGCCAGCATATTCTCAGCTTCATTCGGGAGCGTTGCCAATGACCATGCAGGAACAGAGTCCCGTCCGCGAATTCACTCCGAGAGCCCAGGCGGCGCTTGCCGACAACAAGATAAGGACCAACTTCCGTTCCGCTATGGACGGCCTGATGAGCAAACGCCTGGCAGCGCTGAGCGGTATTGATACAGAGGCCTTGCGCGATCAGGGTGCAGCAGTCCGAGCCTACGCACTGGCTCACCTGCCCGACCTGCTGGAACAGCTCGAAGCCAACTGCACCGCTAATGGTATTCGGGTGCACTGGGCGGAGACCGGCGACGAGGCGTGCGAGATCATCACGTCACTGTGCACGGAAAGGGGCGCTAAATCGGTCATCAAGGGCAAGTCCATGGTGTCAGAGGAGATGCACCTGAACGACCACCTGGATCAAGCCGGTATCAACGCGCTGGAGTCGGACCTGGGTGAATATCTCATCCAGATGGCGCACGAGGCACCTTCCCACATCATCATGCCGGCCATTCACAAGAATACGGCCGACATATCGGAACTGTTGCACGACAAAACCGGCACCGAGCGGAGCTCTGATGCCGCCTACCTGGCTGGAGAAGCCCGCCGCCAGCTGCGTCAGCGTTTTCGTGAGGCAGACGTCGGCGTATCCGGCGTCAATTTTGCGGTGGCGGAAACCGGCACCCTCTGCCTGGTGGAGAACGAAGGTAACGGCAGGATGTCCACCACCGTTCCCGACTGTCACATTGCGGTAATGGGCATTGAGAAGGTGATACCCCGTCTGACCGACCTGGCACCGCTGCTCAGCCTGCTGACCCGATCAGCGACCGGTCAGCCCATCACCACCTATTTCAATATGATCTCCGGTCCGCGCAAGAAGGACGAGAAAGATGGCCCGGGGGAAGTCCACCTGGTACTGGTAGACAATGGCCGTTCCGGCATTTACCAGGATGACGAATTGCTCGATACCCTGCGATGCATTCGCTGTGGCGCATGCATGAACCATTGCCCGGTGTACACGCGGGTGGGCGGACACGCCTATGGCACTACCTACCCCGGGCCGATCGGCAAGATTCTGATGCCGCAGTTGCTGGGTATGGAGGAAACACCCGAGTTTCCCAGCGCGTCGTCTTTGTGCGGCGCCTGTGGCGAGGTCTGCCCCGTGCGAATTCCCATACCAAAGCTGCTGGTGCGATTGCGTCGGGAAGGCGTAGACGGTGACAAGGCAAGACCGTCGCGGGTTGCCGGGCATGGCCATAAACGTCGTTGGCGGGAAGCTGCAGCCTGGACCCTATGGGCCTGGCTGACCCGCTATGGCCGCGCCTGGCGCCTGGCTACACGTGCCGGCTCCCGCCTGCGCTGGCTTTCACCCCATCGGATTGCTGGCTGGACCCGTTATCGCACCGCTCCGCGTCCGGCACCTCGAACCCTGCACGAACAGTTACGCGCCAGGCAGAAAAATGCTGCACAAGGAGCATCGTCGCGATGAACGCGAGAGCCACTATTCTACGTCGATTGCGTGAGCGCGATGACGGTCCCCTCACGGCCAGCCGTGCTGAACTGGATACCATTCTGGCGCGGCCAACCCGGCAACGCAGTGAGCCACCGACAACAGCCGAACTGATTGAGCTGTTTACGACGACTATCCGTTCGGTGAATGGAGAAGTTGTCGAGACTACAGAAAACGGCTGGCTGGACACGCTCGTTGGGCTGGCCGTAGAGAGACAGTGGCAATCTCTGCTACTGCCGGCGTCGGGACACCCGTTGAGTAATCGGGTGTCGGCAGACTGGCCGCCCGGGCTTGCCACTCGGTTGACGCCTTATGACCTGCCCGTGGAAGCCTGGAGCGACAGATTGTTCCATGGCACTGAGGCGGCGCTTACGGATACGCGGGGAGCGATTGCGGAAACCGGATCTCTGATCGTATGGCCGGACCAGAACTCGCCACGGCTGATGAGTCTGGTGCCGCCGGTCCACATCGCGCTGCTGAGGGCTGACCAGATTTACCGGACGCTGTCCGAGGCCATGTCGGATCAACATTGGGCTGACGGAATGCCGGCCAATGCGCTGCTCATTTCAGGACCGTCCAAAACCGCTGATATTGAACAGACGCTGGTATACGGCGCCCACGGCCCGAAAGAGCTGATTGTGCTCTTGTGCCGCTGACGCCACGCGGGGCTCAGAGCCGGGCGCGCCAGCGGTCGCGGTATTCGCTTAACCCTGCCACCTCATAGGCCGGTACCGAGCTCGGCTGCTTCATCGGCCAATGGTTAATGTTCTGGCCCAGCATCGACGTACCCTGCGTCGTGCCGGCCACATCGCCAGTGACCAGAACGGTAACACCCTTGGGGCGCAGCAATTGGGCCAGAATGCCAAGGTACACGGGGTTCCCGCCGAACGCCCCTTCAACGATGACATCACCGGCATTATTCAACAGCTCGAGACAGTATTCCGTCATCAGCGCGCAGTACAGAGCGGCCAGCGCGGATCGGCCTCCCGGGCTAAGGCCGTCACGCGGACCTATAATCTTACCCTCCCGGTGCTGAAAAGGGCCACCGGCATCTGCAAATGAGGGGAGCGCCATCACGCTTTGTGTCAGCACTGCCTCAAGATCACCGACCTCCGCTTCCCGCTCGGAACGCAGTGTTTCCCATTCGCGCCCGCCCATAAACCGGATGGTCGGCACAGCGGTGCCAAAGGCGTTGACGTTCACCAGCATATCCCGCGTTTCATCCAGGCCTTCAAGCGAGGCACCCACCCCGCAGATCACCGTCCACGTACCACTCGAGATGACAGTAAACGGTTCCTCACGGCTGAGCAGGTGGGGTACCAGGGACGCGTTGCTGTCGTGGATCCCATTGCGGACCACGCAGGACGGCGGCAACCCTGTGAGCTCGACGACATCAGGTGCTATCGGGCCCAAGATATCGCCGGTAGGCACCAGCGGGGGCATAAGCTCTTGCCACCCGAGCTGCCGCGCCATTGATGAATAGTCGTGTAGTGATGGGCACCAGAGGTCAGTATGGCAGCCGAGAGAGGTGACATCGCCGGCCTTCACTCCGCTGAGTCGCCAGCCCCAGTACTGGGGGTACATGAGGATGTTTCGAGCCCGAGAGAATTCGTCGGGAAAGCGCTCACGAAGCCAGAATATCTGCTTGCCCAGGTTCAGACCGGCGGGGAGCTCCGGGCTCCCGGTTTCGGCAAACGGCGGTCGCAGCGCCCGATACGCATCGAGCGCTTCATCGAATCGATCGGATTCATAGTCCGGTATCGGCAGCACCAACGCTCCGGCATCATCGATCAGCGCCGCTGTGGCTCCGTGCGTGGTTATGGCGATTGACTCGACATAATAACGTGCCCCCAGATCCTTCAGGCTGTCGGTCAGAAATGTCCAGATAGCATCGTGGTTGACCTGCGGATAGGGGGCGTGCATCAGGGGCGCGTTCGCCTGACGCCGCTCATCCACTGTCTCGCCACCGGTATTGCCGCTGGCCACCGCACTGACCTTCACATTGGTCTTGCCGATATCAATCACCGCGATGACCGGCTGCATCGGCACCTCACCCCGGGACGTCATGGCAGGTAAAACACCTCTGTCAGGGGGTGAGCGGCCGGCTCGTTCGAATCCGGTCGGGTTTCCATTATATCCGCCATGTATGACCACCATTCCTGCATAACCGGATGTGACTTCAGTGCTTCTTCATCCAGTGGGCCATCGGTTTCAAAGCTGGCAAACAGCTGACCTGTCTCCGGGTGCAGAAAGATCCGGTAGTTGCGTATTCCGCAGTTTTTCAGATGATCACTGAGACGAGGCCAAAGGGCATCATGCCGGGCCTTGTATTCTTCGGCCTGCCCCGGATGCAATTGCATAACGGACGCATGAATCATAAGCGGCGCTGCCTCCTTGCCTGAATGCGCTGGTTGATAACCGGAATACTGATCACGGTAATCAGCATCGCCCCGATAATGATGGTCATCACGATCCCCGGAATGTTGAGCAGGCCAAGCCCGAACGTGACAATACCCATCAGGAAGGCCGCGATAACCACGCCGATGATCGAACCCGAGCCGCCGAGAATATTCACGCCGCCCAGGACCACCATGGTGACAATGCTGAGCTCCCAGCCGAACGCAATACCCGGCCGAGTGCTGCCCAGACGCGACGTGAGCAATACGGACGCGAGGCCGGACATTACGCCCACCATGGCGAACAGGATCATTTTGTGGCGTTTCACGCGGATACCGGAATAGAGCGCTGCCGTGGGGTTGTCGCCGATAGCGTAGGTACGTCGGCCGAAGTTGGTTCGGTGTAGCAGTATGTAGAAAAGAATGGCTGCGACGACAAAAACCGCAAACTGGAACGAGAATACCCAGTGCACATAGCCCATGCCGAAGAAGGAAAACCCTGATGGGTAACCCGCCAGTACCTGGTCTCCCATCAATCCGTTATTGATACCGCGATACAGACTCATGGTGCCAATGGTGACAACAATCGATGGCACCCCGAAACGAGTGACAATGAATCCGTTGAACAGCCCACAGGCGAGCCCAATTGCCAGTGCCGCCATGATCAACCAGGGTGTATCGAACCCCGCCTGTGCCAGGTAACCCATGGTCACAGAGGCCAGAGCGATTATCGAGGCGACGGACAGGTCGATTTCACGGCTGATAATCAGCATTGCCATGGGCAAGGCAATCAGAGCCCGCTCCGTGAAATTGAAGGTGGCATCGGACAGGTTCCAGACACTCAGGAAGTACGGAGAAATGACCGAGAATGCGAAAAATACTGCCGCAAATACCAGCAACAGAAATACTTCCCAGCGGAGTATCACCGATTTCCAACCGACATTCAGCGTATCCGGAACGGTACGATCAATAGTTTGTTCCATGGAGTAGACCTCGTTCAGGATTCTTTTGCTGCAGCGGGCTGCCGCAGCGCCTCGGCCGTAACGGCCTTGCGCAGAATAATCCGGCCCTGCTGGCGTTCGGAAAGAGAATTGGCAATAACAGCAATAACGATCACGGCACCGGATATGGCCATTTGCCAGAACTGGGACACGCCAATGATGCTGAGGGAGTTATTGATAATACCCAGAAACAGCGCCCCCATCGCGACCCCGGCAACAGAGCCGATACCGCCCATGATACTGACGCCACCGATCACACAGGCCGCGACCACCTGGAGCTCGAAGCCGTTGGCGACTTCCACATAGGCAACGGCATACCGTGAAACCCACAGGTATCCGCACAGGCCGGCCAGTGCCCCGGATATAACAAATGCCTTGAACTGTGCCAGCCCTACATTGATGCCCGCGTAAAAAGCCGCTCGCGGGTTGCCACCGGCGGCGAAGAATTCCCGCCCCACAGCGCGAAAACGGGTGATGTAGGTCATTAACAGCAAGGCCCCGACCGACGCCCAACCCAGGACGGGTACGCCCAATACAGTGTACCGCGGTATGCCCAGGAAATCCGGGCTCATCTGGTGGGCGTTGACCCATTCGCCACCGCTCAGCAGAAACGCGGAACCACGGAATATGCTCATGGTTCCGAGCGTGACGACAATGGCCGGTACACCAAGCAACCAGACAAAGGCGCCATTAAAGGCACCCAATACGGCGCCCATCAGCACCGACAGAACGATCAGGCCCTCCACGGGGAAGCCGGGGAAAGCCGTGTTCAGCAAGGCAACTGCCATTCCGGTCAGCGCCAGGTTTGCGGCCACTGACAGATCAATGCAGCGGGTCAGAATCACCAGCATCTGACCAAGGGCCAGAATGATCAGAATGGACGTGTCGGTGTACACCTGCACCAGATTCGCTGGCGCTGCAAATGACGGGCTGCGCAGGGCGATGGCCACAAGCATTACCGCAATCACCACGGCAAGCATGCCCTCTCGCGAACGGGAAACTCGTTGTAGCCAGTTCATAATGTGCCTCCGGTGGCCATACCCACAATGCCTTCAGCCGTTGCCTCTTCGCGGGTGAACTCACCGGCCAGCAACCCTTCGTGCATAACCATGATCCTGTCGGCCATCCCCATTACCTCAGGGAGTTCCGACGTCACCATGATGACGGCCAGCCCCTGCTGGACCAGCTCCGACATGAACTCATGAACCGCCGACTTGGCCGCGATATCGATGCCCTTGGTCGGCTCGTCCATGATGATTACGGCCGGTTGAGTCGCCAGCCATTTCGCAATAACAACCTTCTGCTGATTGCCGCCCGACAGATTATTGACCAGCTCGCTCCAACTGGAAGCTCGTACATTGAGCCGGGCACCGTATTCGCGGGCGAGCTTCAATTCGCGGGATTCGTTCAGCAACCCGCCGCGGCCGGTACGATGCAACTGTGGCAGGCTGATATTCTGAAAAATGGGCATATTGAGCATGGTGCCCTGCTGCTGGCGTTCTTCCGGCACATAGACGATTCCGGCTTGAACCGCATCCGATGGCGCCTTTAGTTCAACACGTTCCCCATTGAGGCGTATTTCGCCAGTGGCCTTCGGAGACAACCCGTACAGCGCGTGCATCAGTTCCGTGCGCCCTGCACCGACCAGACCATAGAATCCGAGTATTTCGCCGGCTCGAACTTCAAATGAGATATCGTCAAACTCGGTGGGGTGACTCAGATGACGGGCTTCAAGAACCGGCTTGCCGATGTGCGCCTCTACCTTCGGATATACGTTCTCAACGCTCCGGGCAACCATCATTTCCACCAGCTCCGGCTCGGTCGTGTCTTCAATCCGTCCGGCGCCGATATACTGTCCGTCGCGAAAGACCGTGTAGCGATCCGCAATGGCAAATATTTCATCGAACTTGTGGCTGATAAAAAGAATGGCGGTACCTGATGCTTTCAGGCCCTCGACAATTCGATACAGCTCCTGAATTTCATGGTGTGACAGTGCTGCGGTAGGTTCGTCGAGGATCACGACACGGGCGCTTACCGACAACGCTCGCGCAATAGCGACCATGTGTTTCTGGCCGATACTGAGATCTTTCAACTTCGCGCCCGGGTCCACAGGCGCATCAATCTGCTCGAGTATTCTGGCGGCCTCTTCATACATGGTCCTCCAGTCGAGCGACTTGAGGCGCCCTTTGTGCCGGTAACTGCCAACGAAGATGTTCTCCGCCACCGTCATCTCATCAAACAGGACGGTTTCCTGGTGTATTGCGGTGATGCCATGTTGCCGCGCATGTTCAGGCGTCGGGAAGATTACGGGTTCGCCGTCAAAAAACAGCTCTCCCGCTTCCGGCTGATAAATTCCTGTCATGGTTTTCACCAGCGTGGACTTTCCGGCACCGTTCTCCCCGACCAGTGCGGTAACTTCGCCGGGAAACAGCGTCAGTTGGACATTGTCCAGGGCTTTCACGCCCGGGAAGACCTTGCTGACATCGCGCAATTCGAAAAGTGGGCTCTGCGACTGCATAGGACTCTTGTCTTTTTTCTGGCCAATCGGCAGGCAGTCACAGCGACCGCTGCATTATCACAGGGCCACTCATGTCTGCCGGAAAAGCGGGCATGGGCAGCTCAGCCCACACCCGCCGCACGATCGTTTGTGATCAGAAGATTTCTGCAAAACGATGCACGTTGCTTTCGTCATAGATAAACGGCTCGCCCATGGCCATATTGCCCTCTTCATCCATGACACCGGTACCGAGTCGGCCCATACCGACTTCGCGCCCATCCACATTGCCTTCAATCAGGTTGTTGGCGATATGAGTCGCTGCATACCCAAGATCAATCGGGTTCCAGATCGCAAAGTTATGTACCGTGCCGGCATCAACGTGGCCCGCAAGCTCAGAGGGCAGGCCAAGGCCCGTTACGTACACCTCGCCGATCAGACCTTCGTCCTGAACCGCCTGGGCCGCTGCGAGGAAACCCACGGTGGTGGGCGCCACAATCACGTCCAGGTCCGGGTGGTTGTCGAGCAGAGCGAGCGTTTCACGGTAGCTCTTGTCGGCCAGGTCATCACCGTAAACGGTGTCGACGTGTTCGAGGCGGGGATAGTCCGGCAGCACCTTCATCATTTCTTCGATCCAGACGTTCTGGTTCGTCGATGTCGGCGTCGCACTCATAATGGCGAACTGCCCTTCATCCTTGCCCGCCGCATCCAGTGCGTCCTCGGCCAGGCGGATGTTCATTTCACCGATCAGCGAGTTGCTGGACGGATTGAGATGGATTTCCCGGCCTGCCGGCGCGACGCCCGAGTCCCAGGAAATGACTTCAATCCCCCGGCGCTGCGCGCGTTGCAGTATCGGCACCAGCGCATTGGCGTCGTTGGCAGATACGGCTATTGCATCGACATTCTGGGCAATCAGTGAGGTAATCACTTCAATCTGTCCCTCTGCCGTTGTTGAGGTAGGGCCGGTATAGATTACTTCCACGTTACCGATCTCTTCCGCGGCTTCCTGCGCTCCCTCATAGGCGGCTTCGAAGAAGCCGTTGCCGAGTGACTTCACCACCAGTGCAATGCGCTTTTCCTGTGCCTGGGCCTGTGCTCCCAGCACCAGGGCCGAGCCGGCCAACAATACGGTAAGCAGTTTTCTGACGCTCATGGGTATCTCCTGTTTATTGTTGTGCCCCCTTGCAGCGCCAGCCGGTGTCCGGTCAGTCTGCGCCGCTCGGGGCTTTCTCCGTTGCGCTGGCCATGTCGTCAGCAACAATTAACTGACAGCCAGCTTCTTCGAGCATTTTTACGTTTTCCTCGTCGATTCCTGCGTCCGTTATCACCACGTCGATGCGGCTCAGCGAACACAGAATCAGGTTGGTACGCTGCTGAAACTTGGTGCTGTCGATCAGAAGAATTCTCTGCTCCGCCTGATCCATCAGCTTCATTTCAGCCTGTACCACCAGCGGATCGGCCTCTAGCACCCCCTGAGGGCTCACACCCTGGGCACCGAGAAACAGTTTTGAGGCATAGAACTGGGACGACACATCGTTCGGGAACGGACTCAGTATGATGTTCTGTTCCTGATACACCGTGCCTCCCGGCAGAGTGACGATGTTTCTGCTGTGCTTCAGCAGATGCTCCGCCATCACGAACGAGTTGGTGAGAATCTGCATGCGCCGTGCGCGCAGAAACTCAGTCATAAAAAACGTGGTAGTTCCGCCGTTGATAATGATCGACTGACCATCTTCACACAGATCCACCGCGGCCCTGGCGATCGCTCGCTTGGCCTTCGCGTTTATGGACTGGTTGACCGAATACGGTCGCCCGACCAGACTCGCCCGGCTTGGCGGGTGCATTGCCTCCGCACCGCCACGCACCTTTTGCAGCTTACGCTGCTTATGCAGGTAATTGATGTCCCGCCGTATGGTCGCTTCTGAGACGCCCAGCAAATCTACCAGGTAGCCAAGAGTGACAATCGGTTTTTCATCAACCTCTGCCAGTATTATTCTATGCCTTTCAATTTCATGCATTTCCGATCCACTCCAATCATACTAGCGGTCAAATTTTCATTTTCAAGCAAAATATGGCGCATTTTTGATTGAACGTGAAATTTTGATGCGCTATATTCGTTTAAAACCTGTCATCTGCGCTCAGTGCCTGACAATCATATCGACAATTGGCATCCCGTGCCCAGCCTGACAGGCCAGAAAACAAATCAGTTGATCTCAGCGAGGAGCCCCCGCGATGGCAAACCAATCATCACGCAACGTGCCGAATCTTTGGGACGACGCCAAGGCGGCGTCACTGTCTGATCCGGAATTGCTGCAATACCGTTCCAACCTGCTCGGCTCTGACATGCGCGTGACCAATTATGGTGGCGGCAATACCTCAGCCAAGATCGTCTGCCCGGACCCGCTCACCGGCGAAGACGCCGAGATTCTATGGGTCAAGGGCTCCGGTGGAGACATTGGCAGCATGGGTCTGGATGGATTCGCGACGCTGTATATGGATAAGCTCCGAGACCTCAAGAAGCTCTACCGCGGTCTGGAGCACGAAGATGAAATGGTCGGGTACCTCCCGCACTGCACGTACAACCTGAACACACGGGCGGCCAGCATCGACACGCCCCTGCACGCCTACCTGCCGTGGAAGCATGTGGACCATCTGCACCCGGACGCGGTGATTGCAATCGCCGCCTCACGGAACAGCCGCGAGCTCACAGAGGAAATCTATTGCGATGAAATCGGCTGGCTCCCGTGGCTCAGGCCGGGCTACCAGCTGGGTATGGAGCTGGAAAAAATAGCGACCGCCAAGCCACACCTGCGTGGTGTCGTTCTGGAAGCACACGGCCTGTTTACGTGGGGAGACAGCAGTAAAGAATGCTACGAGACCTCACTGGAAATGATCAACAAGGCACAGGCCTGGCTGGATCAGAAACTGGAAGGCGTTCCCGCCTTCGGCGGCGCGGTGCACTCTGCACTGGACGCCGAACGGCGCCGGGCCGTTGCTGCCAGGCTCATGCCCGTTATCCGTGGCAAAACGAGCGCCAATCAACGGCAGGTAGGGCACTTCAACGACGCACCGGAAGTCCTGGAATTCGTTAATTCGAAGAACCTGGAGCCCCTGGCCGAACTCGGGACGTCGTGCCCGGACCACTTTCTGCGCACGAAAATCAAGCCACTGGTCATTAACTACGACCCGTCGGCAGACAATCTCGACGATGTCATCAGCGGCCTGGACGAACAACTGGCCCAGTACAACGCCGACTATGCCGCCTATTATGAACGGTGCAAGCGGTCCAATAGCCCGGCGATGCGTGACTCCAACCCGGTGGTCTACCTGATTCCCGGGGTCGGCATGCTGACATTCGCAAAAGACAAGGGAACGGCCCGCGTCGCCGGCGAGTTCTACATCAACGCCATCAACGTGATGCGCGGTGCCTCAGGGGTCAGCGAGTACATGGGTCTCCCCGAGCAGGAAGCCTTTGATATTGAGTACTGGTTGCTTGAAGAGGCCAAGCTGCAACGCATGCCCAAACCGAAATCGCTGGCAGGGCGCATTGCGCTTGTGACCGGAGGTGCCGGCGGGATTGGCCAGGCAACCGCGGACCGCCTGATGGAAGAAGGTGCCTGCGTGGTTCTGATGGATATTGACCAACAGGCGCTGAACGAAGCGCAGGAAGCTTTTGCCAGCCAGCATGGGAAAGACCGGGTTCGCACGGTGCATATGGATGTCACTGACGAGCAGTCCGTGAGCACGGCTCTCCAGGAGGCTGCCGTTGAATTCGGAGGCCTGGATATCGTGGTGTCCAATGCCGGCATTGCGTCATCAGCCCCACTGGATGAAACCTCGCTCGATCTTTGGCACCGCAACCAGAATATTCTGGTGACCGGGTATTTCCTCGTCGCACGTGAATCCTTCAAGCTGCTGAAGGCACAGAATTTCGGGGGCTCCATGGTGTTTATCGGCAGCAAGAATGGCCTGGTGGCATCGGCCAACGCCTCCGCCTACTGCACCGCCAAGGCTGCTGAACTGCAGCTGTCGCGTAGCGTGGCGCTGGAAGGCGCGCCGTTAGGCATCCGTTCCAATGTGGTCAACCCGGACGCCGTCATACGGGGCTCCAAAATCTGGACTGGCAAATGGAAAGAAGAACGCGCTGCGGCCTACAACCTGGACTCGGACGAGCTTGAGGAGCATTACCGCCAGCGGAGCATGCTGAAGCTCAGTGTCCTGCCTGAGGACATTGCCGAGGCGGTTTATTTCTTTGCCTCAGATCAGTCGGCCAAATCCACCGGCAACATTATTAACGTTGATGCCGGGCATGCCCCGTCATTCACGCGATAAACCGGCCAGCAGAACGGAGACAGAACCATGACGACAATAACGCCGGACCAGATCAACCAGCATAATTCATCACGTGAGTCGACTCTCAAGGCCGATTACGACGCGCTCGCCGGGCGGCTTCAGCGCCAGGGAGTGGACATTGAAGCCGTCACCCGACAGGTACAGGATTTCGCGGTGGCACTCCCTTCCTGGGGCGTAGGCACAGGCGGCACCCGCTTCGCCCGCTTCCCGGGCATCGGTGAACCGCGCAATATCTTTGAAAAACTGGACGACTGTGCGGTCATCAATAATCTGAGTCGGGCCACGCCGACCGTGTCGTTGCATATCCCGTGGGACAAGCCGAATGACCCGGCGGAGCTCCGGGAATACGGTCACAGCCTTGGCCTGGGCTTTGATGCCATGAACTCCAATACATTTCAGGATCAGCCCGACCAGGAGAACTCCTACAAGTTCGGCAGTCTGACCCATACGGAACAGGCCATCCGTGAGCAGGCCATCGCGCACAATGTCGAGGTCATCGAGCTCGGCCGGAAACTGGGATCCAAAGCACTGACCGTGTGGGTCGGCGACGGCTCCAACTTCCCGGGTCAGCAGCATTTCCGCGGCGCCTTCAGCCGCTACCTTGATAGCGCGAAGGCCATTTACAATGCCATGCCGGACGACTGGAACATGCTGCTCGAACATAAGATATTCGAGCCGGCGTTCTATTCCACCGTCATCCAGGACTGGGGCAGCAGCTACCTGGCCGCAAAGGAGACCGGAGAGCGCTGCCTGTCACTGGTTGATCTCGGGCACCACGCCCCGACGGTCAATATTGAAATGATCGTGGCGCGGCTCGCTCAGTTCGGCAAGCTCGGCGGATTTCATTTCAACGACAGCAAATATGGCGACGACGATCTGGACAGCGGCTCCATTGCGCCCTACCAACTGTTCCTGATCTTCAACGAGCTGGTGGACTTCGCACGGGATGAACCGGCGTTTGCGCCTTTCTACATGCTGGACCAGTCGCACAATGTGACGGATCCGGTCGAGAGCCTGATGTACAGTGCCGCCGAAGTTCAGCGAGCCTATGCCCGGGCCCTGCTGGTGGATCGAAGCGCGCTCGCCGCGTATCAACACGACAATGACGCGCTGATGGCACAGGGCACACTGAAAGCCGCATTCAATCAGGACGTGGAACCCATCCTCCAGATGGCCCGGCTGATGTCTGGCGGAGCCATAGACCCCGTCACGGCATACCGTGAGTCCGGTTATCGGAAGTCTGTGGCCGCGGATCGGCCCTCTGCAGGCGGCTCGGGCTCCGGAATCGTCTGACGAGGTGCCCTGCACCACCCGTGGTGCGCCTATGTGGCGCGCCTGCGGGAACTGCTGCGAACGACGAGAACCGGTTCATACAGGGTATGCACCGGCTCTGCCCGTCCCTCGATTCGCTCCAGCAATAATCGTGCGGCCTCGAGCCCAAGCTGGTGCCCCGACTGGTTCAGGCTGCTCAGGCCTACCGGACGCAGCCGGTCGTCAAAGGTATTATCAAAACCAACCACCGCGAGCTCGTCTGGGACACGGATACCCAGCTCCCGGGCGACCTCGAATACCTGCAGCGCCACCATGTCGCTCCAGCAGAATAGTCCATCGGGCCGCTGGTTCCCTTTTGTCAGAAGATCACGGATAACGGCCTCGGTCGCGCCCGGGTCGAATTCGCCATAGTGGAGCAGACCGGACGACGCATCAAACCCGTGATGTTTAAGGCCTTGCCTAAACCCTAGTTCACGCTGACGTATCACATCCGAGGTGCCCGGTTCCGGGAGTGCCTGCGACAACATGACGACCCGTCGGCACCCTTGCTCCACCAAATGGCTGACCGCCAGCCTGGCACCCATCTGATCATCGAAGTTGGCGGTGTCAAAAGCCTGTTCCTCGGGACAGTGATGAGCCAGAACACAGGTAGGCACCTGTCGGGCGAACGTGTCGATGCGCTGGCTCGGGAGCCGTGGGCCGATCATGATCAATCCGTCCATCTGGCGATCAATCATGGCATTGATCAGGGCGGTTTCCAGCGGCTCCTGCGACTGACCGACGCCTAGCAACGGCTGGTATCCGGTTCCGTCGAAGCCTTCGAATATGCCGTCGAAGATGTTCGGCAGATACGGGTTCCGCAGGTCGTTCTGTACCACTCCAACCGTGTAGGTCTTTCCGCGCAATCCACGAGCCGCCATGTGTGGTCGATAACCGAGTCGTTTGATCGACGCTTCCACCTTTTCCCGCATGGCATCACTCACGCCATAGGAGCGGCGCAGCACCTTCGAGACGGCCGCCACGGACACGTTCGCATCCTCGGCAACATTGCGAATAGTCACCCGCCGTGTTCGACCGTTCATGGTGTTCGATACCCCTCGCCATGACACTTATTGAGCGCTGATGACAGATAATAATGTTTTTTGACATTTTTTTCTTGCAATTTGCCGCACCCCGATTATCCTGAAATGTAGAACGTTACACAAAAACAAAGACGACGCTGCCATCTCCGATCCGCATCTTGCAATGGCAGCAATGGAGAATTCTGAATGACGACAGCCCAAACTGCTGCCAAGCGCGCTCTGCAACAAGCACGGATGATACACCCTGCCACCGATACCGGTGTAGAAAACCCGTCGCCGGTCGTCAGTACCACTTTTTCCATGAATGATCTGCCCGCACAGGTGCACCTCGCCATCACTGCTTTGGGCCTCTACCGGTGCAGCATCAATGGTCGGAACGTCACCGATGATTTACTCACGCCGGGCTGGACCGCCTACGACCTGCGCCTGTCGTATCAGGTCTACAACGTCAGCGAACTTCTCCAGCAAGGCAGGAACCACATAGAGATCTGGCTTGCCGACGGTTGGCTGCGCTCGCAGATGATGTGGCGCGATGTTGAGATTTACAACACCTGGGGCGATAAGCTGGGCGCTCTTGCAGCATTGTTCGATGATAATGGGCAAACCATCATCAGTACCGATAATCGCTGGGCGTCGGGTACCGGGCCGGTTCGCAAATCCGGCATCTATTGCGGTGAGCACTTCGATGCCCGTTGCACAGAGGTGCGAACCGACCAATCGGTCAGCGAAATGGCTTTTGACAGCTCGATTCTTGTGCCGCAGGAGGCGCCGCCCGTCAGAGAGCTCAAGCCATTTGAGCCGATAGCCCAGTGGCAGGATGCTGAAGACCGGACGGTCTACGACTTCGGCCAGAACCTGGCCGGATACATCGCTTTTGAACTGGAAGGCGCTGCGGCCGGCGATGAGGTTATCATCGAGCATTCAGAGATTGTCGGCCCGAACCGGGAGTTCGATAATCGCAACTACCGCACAGCCGCTGCCACGATAGTGTATAAGGCCAGCGGGCAGGCAGTAGAGCGTTACCGACCTCATTTCACCTTTATGGGATATCGATACGCCCGTGTCTCCATTTCAGGCAACGGTCGGATAACAGCGATCCAATCCGTTCCGATCAGCTCTGTGGATGATCAAACCGGGTATTTCGAGTGCGACCTGCCCCTCGTTAACAAGCTGGTGAAAAACACGCTGTGGTCGCAGCGTTCAAACTTCATTGAGGTCCCGACCGACTGCCCGCAGCGGGATGAGCGCCTGGGCTGGACGGGAGACGCGCAGGTGTTTGCGGGTACCGCCTGTTACCTGCACGACAGCCACCGTTTTCTGCGCAAATGGTTGACCGATGTAATTGCGGAGCAGACCGACAACGGCGCTATCCCGCACGTGGTCCCCAACCCGGTGCGAATGAATAGCACGCACATGGCGAACTTTGTTGGCAGCACAGGTTGGGGCGACGTCATTCATGTACTACCGCTGACGCTCTGGGAACACTACGGTGACCACGAGGCGCTCGAAACCGCATTTCCCGCGATGCTGCGGTGGATTGATTATGTCTGGTCTATAAGCGACGGACCGATCGTTCGCCCGCCGAAGAGCTGGGATGACAAAGGGTTTTCTTTCGGCGACTGGCTCCAACCCAAAGGGCCGACAGACAAGCCCCACGCAACGATTGGCGACGACGCCGCTGCCACGATCTACCTCTATATTGCGCTGAAGAATACCGCTCGGGTCGCCGCCATTATCGGCGAGCATGGCCACGAAGCGTCTTTGCTCAGCAAGGCAGAAACGGTCAGAGATGCTTTCGCCCATGAATTCATTACCCCGGCAGGTCGTGTGGCCTACCACGACCAGACATCCTACGCCTTAACGTTGCTTCACGACCTGGTCCCCGGACAGCATCTTGAAACGGCTCGCGCCCAGTTTGTGAATGCAATACGCCGAACCGGAACCACTATCGGCACCGGCTTTATCGGAACACCGGCTTTGTTGCCGGCACTGATCAAGGTCGGTGAGTACAAACTTGCCGCTGAACTGTTCCTGCAGGAATCCGTCCCCGGGTGGCTGTACCAGGTGAAGCAGGGTGCGACCACGATCTGGGAGCGATGGGATGCGCTGCGAGAGGACGGCACCGCCTTCGAGCCAGACATGAATTCGTACAATCACTACGCCTACGGCGCCGTGTGCCAGTGGCTGTTCGAAGGCGTGGCCGGCATACGACCCACTGATTCCGATCCCGGTTTCAGAACCGTCGCTCTCAGCCCGGTCGTGTTGCCCGAGCTCGGCAGGGCGGCTGCCAGTTACCGTGCCCATGTTGGCTTGATTGAGGCGGCCTGGTCGCTGGCGCGCGATCAGGTTACTTACACGGTCACACTGCCCGAAGGGGTCTCCGGTCAATTTGAGCTCGATGAGCCACTGTTTGATCTGACCGTTAACGGCTCGCCGGCAGAGCCGACTGCCCCAATACGGTTGGACAGCGGGAAACACACGATTTCGTTCCGCCTGGAACGACTCAACGGCCGCCTGGCCTCCGGGAACCATGCGGCCTGAACCTACCAGTAATACAACCAAGAAAGTGAGGACGACCATGAAAACAAGAATGCTTGTGAGGACGCTCGGCTTGACCCTGACGGCAGCCAGTCTGTCTTCCGCCGCAATCGCTTCCAATCACAACGATGTGGAACTGGATCTGCTGACCGATAATACGCCGAACAGTTCTGCGATAGCGGAGGCGCTTGTCGCCGCTTTCGAAGAACAGAATCCGGGGATTTCAATCTCGACTGGGGTGCGCCCCGGCGGCTCTGAGGGGGACAACCTGATTCGTTCAAGGCTGGCAACCGGCTCAATGAGCGATGTTTTTTCGTATAATTCCGGCTCATTGCTCCAGGCACTGAATCCCAGTCAGACATTGGTGGACCTCAGCAACGAACCCTTTATGGATCGATTGGGCGAGTCTTTCCAGCAGGTGGTTGCCCAAGGCGACGAGGTCTTTGGTGTGCCATTCGAGGCCGGAATGGGCGGCGGGATACTGTACAACCGTACGGTCTATGAGGACCTGGGCCTCGAAGTGCCGCGTACCTGGGACGAATTCATGGCCAACAACGAAGTCATTCAGAATGAATCCGATGTGGCACCGGTTATCGGTACGTTCGGTGAAAGTTGGACCTCTCAGCTTTTTGTGCTTGCAGACTTCTACAACGTTTTGCAAGAAGACCCGGATTTCGCTGAGGAGTTTACCGCCGGCAATGAATCCTTCGCCGAGAACGAAGCGGCGCTAAAGAGCTTTCAGCGCTTGCAGCAGGTTCATGAGGCCGGCTACTACAACGAAGACTATCAGTCCGCCGGCTATGAGGACGGCCTGCGCATGCTTGCCAACGGTGAAGGGGCCCATTACCCCATGCTGACGTTCGCCATCTCGGCGTTGCAGGACAATTATCCGGAGCAGATCGATGATATCGGATTCTTCGCCCAGCCCGGTGACAATCCGGACGCGAATGGCCTGACTGTCTGGATGCCCAGCGCACTCTATATATCGAGTACCGCCTCGGATATTGATGCTGCCAAGCAGTTCATGGACTTTGTCGCGAGCACAGATGGCTGTGAGGCTATCGTAGGTGCAGTGGGCGCCTCCGGCCCGTTCCTCGTGGAAACGTGCGGACTGCCCGACACCGTGCCGCAGCCGGTTGCCGACATGCTGGTGTATTTCCAGGATTCCGACCGCAATGCACCGGCGCTGGAGTTCCTCTCGCCGGTGAAGGGGCCGAACCTGCCACAGATCACTGTCGAAATCGGCTCAGGAATTCGCGATGCGCGCTCCGGTGCCGAACTCTATGACCGTGACGTTCGCCGTCAGGCGCGCCAGCTTGGTCTGGACGGCTGGGACTGATAATCACAAAGAGGTTGCCCGGCGCCATGCCGGGTAACCCATAATCAAATGAGCGTAAGCCATGAAACTGTTTCGCAGACAGCGCCGCGTATCGGGCGAGGGCGAGGGACTGCAGTCGTACTACCCACTCTGGTTTTACGTACCGGCCGGCGTTGTATACGGTCTGATGTTCCTGCTGCCGACCTTTGCGTCGCTCTACTTCAGCCTTACCCGATGGACACTGTTTAATCAGGAGTTTATCGGCCTGGAGAACTTCGTTGAATTTTTCAACGAACCTTTTTTGCTACAGGGCTTGATCAACACGTTCATATTCGGGTTCAGCACATCTGCCGGTAAAGTGGCACTGGGGATGGGATTGGCCGTGCTCCTGACATCGAATATCTACGTTCGCGGGTTATTGCGCTCCATCATCTTCTTCCCGGTTCTGGTATCAACCATTGGTATCGGTATCACGTTCACGGTATTGATGGACCCTCAGGACGGGGTGATCAATACAGCACTGGCATTATTCGGCATCGATGGTCCTGGTTGGTTGACGAACCCCGACCTGGCCATTTTTTCGGTCGCCCTGGTGGAGGTATGGCGCGGCGTGGGGTTGGCCACCCTGATCATGATCGCCGGTCTGGTCGCCATTCCCTCGGACTATTACGAGGCGGCACGGCTCGACGGTGCCTCCTCCTGGCGCCAATTCTGGAGCATTACGGTTCCTCTGGCGCGGCCCGCTATCGCTACCGTCGTTACCCTGAGCCTCATCGACGGATTGCGCACATTCGACCTGGTCTGGGCCATGACACGCGGCGGACCCGGCTTCTCATCCGACGTGCTGGCTTCTGTTATATACAAACAGTATCAGGCCGGGTTCTACGGGCTTTCCACCGCGGGTAACGTCATCCTGTTTGTCGTCATTGCCGTGGTCGCACTGCCGATCGTCGCCTATCTCAACCGGGAGGAGCGCTGACATGACCCATACCCGGAAACTTGTCGTTTCAGTCATCGCCTATGCACTAGCAGCGTTGTTTTTTGTCGTACCGTTCGCCTTTATTGCTCTGACAGCCGCCAAGACACGCCAGGAGGCGTCGTTGCTCAGCCTAACCTGGCCCACCGAGACGCAACTCTGGGAGAACCTTGTGGCGGTGATTCAGGCACGGGATTACATGATGATCACGGCCTTCATCAACAGCGCCATTATTACGGTCGGCAGCGTGACTCTCATCGTTATTTTTTCAGCGATGGTCGGGTTTGTACTGAATCGGCGAAAAACGTCCTGGAACAAGATGATCGGGTTCCTGGTGCTCTCCGGTCTCATGATACCGCCGGCGATCGTACCGACCATATGGCTGCTGCAGCAGCTGGGTATCTTCAGAACTCTGCACAGCATGGTCTTGATCGAAGTGGCCTATAACATTTCGTTCGGGATCATTATGTATCGGGCATTTTTCTCCACGATTCCGACCGAACTGGATGAGGCAGCCATTATGGACGGGGCCGGCCCCATA
Source organism: Natronospirillum sp. (assembly GCA_965602035.1). Classification (GTDB taxonomy): domain Bacteria; phylum Pseudomonadota; class Gammaproteobacteria; order Pseudomonadales; family Natronospirillaceae; genus Natronospirillum. Next base: position 1,933,632 of record OZ271919.1, read on the forward strand.
ACACTGTTCTTCAAGGTGATGCTACCCCTGTTAAAGCCGGTTACCGTGACCAATATCGTCGTACTGTCTGTCATTATCTTCAATGACTTTGTGCACCCGTTGTACTATCTGCCGGGCGAAGAGAATGTGACCATTCAATTGACGCTTTACAATTTCCAGAGCATGTTCAATACGTCGTATAACCTGCTTTTCATGAACGTTCTGGTCATTACTGTACCGATGCTGATTGTCTTCCTGATCTTTAATCGACAGATTGTCGCCGGCATGACCTCGGGCGCCATCAAGGGCTGAAGCTCCCAGCGGTTTGGATCGCACGCCATTCAACCGCTGGGTTTGCCTTGAATTCGAGGCCCTCACCCTAATGGTCTACCTTATAGGACACACTTCAGACAAGTGGAGGGACCATTATGGTGACTCCTGTGCTGAAAAAAGGCGACGCACTGCTGCTCGTTGATGTGCAGTATGATTTCTGCCCGGGCGGTGCCCTCGAGGTACCGAACGGAGATTCGATAATTCCCACCCTGAACCAATGGATCGAGGGCGCTCGGAACGCCGACATACCGGTCATTGCCTCGCGTGACTGGCACCCGGTCGAGCATGTTTCGTTCGCCGATCAGGGCGGCCCGTGGCCGGACCACTGTATTCAGGATACCAGAGGGGCACAGTTCCATGCTGACCTGAAGTTGCCCGATGAAACAGTTCGGGTGAGCAAGGGCACGGCATTTGATCAGGACGCCTACTCCGCATTTGACGGGACTGGGCTGAATGACTACCTGAATCGTCATGGCGTCAGGCGTCTGTGGGTCGGCGGACTGGCAGAGGATGTCTGTGTTCTTGAAACGGTGAAGGACGGTGCAAAAGCCGGGTTTGACACGCACCTGATAGCCGATGGCACGCGGCCTGTAGAACCCGGAAAACTTGAAGCAACCCATCAGGAAATGGAAGAGGCCGGCGTGGTGCTGGAGGAAACCAATGGCTGAACCGTCACTGGCCCCCGGGCCGGCTGCGGACGAGCTGGGGCTGCTCACTGATCTGTACGAGTTCACCATGGCGCAGGCCTACTGGTCGCAGGGGATGCAGGAAAAAGCCGTATTCAGCCTGTTTTTCCGCGAGCTGCCCCCGGTACGGAATCTCGTGCTCGCATGCGGTCAGGAAGCGGTAAGCGAGCTGGTTCAGGGGCTCCGCTTTCCCGGGAGTCAGGTTACGAGGCTGGCAGAAACGGGCCTTTTTGAGGACCGGTTCCTGAGATGGCTGGAAAACTACCGCTTCCGCGGCGATATCTGGGCAGTACCGGAGGGGACACCGGTGTTCCCGAATGAGCCGATTCTGGAGGTAGAAGCATCGGTCATTGAGGGCCAGCTTCTGGAAAGTCTGCTGATGAACGTGATCAACACGGAGACGTTGCTCGCATCGAAGGCGTTACGGTTTGTGCTGGCCGCCAACGGACGGCCGGTGCTCGATTTCGGCATGCGCCGTATGCATGGCCTGGATGCTGCCCTGCGCAGCAGTCGTGCCTACCATGTGGCCGGTATATCCGGCACCAGCAACGTACTGGGATCGCTGCGTTCCGGGCTTCCGGCTCGGGGTACGATGGCGCATTCCTTCATACAGGCGATGGAGGACGAGGAGGCCGCGTTCAGAACATATGCCACTCTGTACCCGGGCACGATTCTGCTGGTCGATACCTTCGATACCCTGCAGGCGGTGGATCGGGTGATTCGCCTGGTACGCGATGAAGGTCTGAATGTCGGGGGCATACGCCTCGATTCAGGCGACCTCGACAGCCTGTCCCGCGAGTGTCGAAAACGTCTGGACGACGCCGGACTGTACGATATCCGTATCGTGGTCAGTGGCGGCCTGAATGAAGACCGGATTTCGGCTCTGCTTGCCGACGGTGCCCCCATTGATGGTTTCGGCGTCGGCACAGAGATGGGGTCCGTAGCCGACGCGCCCACGCTGGACTTCGCCTACAAACTGACCGAATACGCCGGGATCCCGCGACTAAAGAATTCTCCGGGCAAAGAGCTGACTCCCGGAGCCAAGCAGGTGTGGCGCTTTGCCGATGGCAACGGCGATCAGTTCGTGCGCGACGAGATCACGTTACGATCCGAGAAAAGGAAGGCCACCCCCTTATTGGCTCCGCTCATTCGAAACGGGGAAAAGGTGCGCAGCGGTTCATCGCCGGATGACTCGCATGACAATGCCTGGTTTCATCTGAACCGGCTGCCGGTGCGCCTCCGCGCGCTGGAACCAGCCAGCACGCCCTACCCCGTGACATTCAGTGACAATGCCAGGAAAGCCCGTCGCCAGGCACTTGATTCAGCGACCGGCTAGTGTGCTGTTTGTTGCAAATCGACCCGCCGCCTGCGCGTTACCGGAGCTGAGGACCGCATTTCGGTTCAATGTCCTGTTTTTTCAGGCTACCATCCGCGCATGGAAATCGCACTCGATCGTATCGGCACCTGGTTTACCGGCCACCAGGGCTTCGCCGCCAGCCTGTGGGTGGTATTGCTGGCCGTGTCCGCCTGGGCAGCCAACTGGCTGATCAAGAAAATTCTGCTGCGCTGGCTGTTCCGGGCGTTGCGGGCCAGCCCCTATTCTGCCCGACTGGCCACAGAGCCAGATGTCGGTATTATTGTCGACCGTGTGTCCAATACCGTGCCGAGCATCCTGATCGCCACCGGTATTCCCCTGATTCCGGGTATTCCCGACGATATAACACTGGTTGTCGGTAATGTGGCCCAGGCACTCATTGTGTTTCTGCTGGCACTTGCCATAGGGCGCTCACTGACCTTTGCCAACCGCTTGTGGGAACGCCGGCCGGAGGCAGTAACCCGACCGATCAAGGGCTACATACAGGTCAGCCGCATCGTTTTGTACAGCCTGACCGCCGTGCTTGTCGTTGCCCTGCTGATGGACCAGTCACCGGCCATACTGCTGTCCGGGCTCGGTGCCATGGCGGCGGTATTGCTGTTTATCTTTCAGCACACGCTGCTGTCGCTGGTGGCCAGTGTTCAGCTCTCATCGAACGATGTGATACGGCTTGGCGACTGGATAGAGATGCCGGAGCTCAATGCCAATGGCCTGGTATTCGATATCGCCCTGCATACGGTGCGCATCCAGAACTGGGACAATACCATTACCTCGATTCCGACCAAGCGATTCATTACCGACCCGTTCAAGAACTGGCGCGGCATGCAGGAATCCGGTGGGCGGCGGATCATGCGCAGCCTGCTGATCGATCAGACCACCGTGCGCTTCATCGATAGCGCCGATATACAGCACCTGGAACAGTTCAGCCTGCTTCAGGACTACCTGCGGGACAAACAGGCGGATATCGATCAGCGGAACAGCGAACTCGCTGCCGAAGGCCGGCCGACGCTCGACCGGCGCCGAATAACCAATATCGGGTGCTTCCGTGCCTATGTGGAGCGTTATGTGGACAGCCACCCTGCGATTCATCAGGACATGTCGCACCTGGCGCGCCAATTGTCGCCAACCTCAGAGGGTGTCCCGATCGAAGTCTACGCGTTTACCGAGGTTACCGAATGGGGTGCCTATGAAGCCATTCAGGCGGACATTTTCGACCATCTGATGGCCATACTGCCGGAGTTCGGGTTACGCCTGTACCAGAACCCGTCAGGTTTTGATTTCCACAGACTGTCACCGGCCACGAGTCCAGCCTGAGAACGTAAACGTACCTGCTCCGGTAACTGGGTTTCAACGAATTCAATGACCGGAGCACCCAACCATGTTCGGACTGTTCAAATCTGACCCGACGCGCAAGCTCAGAAAGGACTATAACCGCAAGCTGGAAGCCGCGATGACAGCGCAGCGAAACGGTGACATAAAGACCTATTCCGAGCTGACCGCCGAGGCCGAGGCGCTGTACGCGAAGATTCAGGCGGCCGAGGGAGAGGCCAAAGACTAGCCCTCCAGAACGTCCAGATCGCTGGCGCTATGCCGTTCCGGGCACTGCTCATGAGGTTCTCCCCAGGTACGGTTGACCTTGCGCCCCCGAATCACGGCAGGCCGACGGTCAATCGCTTCAGCCCAGCGCACAACATGGGTATAACTGCCGACATTCAGAAACTCGCCGGCATTGTACGATCGACCAAGCACCAGTGAGCCGTACCAGGGCCAGATGGCCATGTCAGCGACAGTGTAGTCAGTGCCGATAATGAACTCCCGGTCCGCCAACTGTTTGTCGAGCACATCGAGCTGTCGTTTGACTTCCATGGTGAAGCGGTTTATCGGGTATTCGTAATACGCTGGTGCGTAATGGTAGAAGTGGCCAAACCCGCCGCCCAGGTAGGGCGCGCTGCCCATTTGCCAGAACAGCCAGGACAGGGTTTCCGTGCGCTTGCCCGGCTCAGCGGGCAGGAACGCACCGAACTTCTCTGCCAGATACAGCAGGATATTGCCCGACTCAAATACGCGCTGAGAGGGCTCGACACTGGTATCGAGCAACGCCGGAATCTTGGAATTCGGGTTCAGCTCAACAAATCCGCTACCGAACTGGTCACCGTCCTGAATACGAATGGGCCAGGCGTCGTACTCGGCACCTCCGTGACCGGCGGCCAGCAGCTCTTCGAGCATAACCGTGACCTTGACGCCGTTCGGTGTTGCCAGTGAATAGAGCTGCAACGGTTGCCTGCCGCGCGGTAAAGCACGATCGAACTGAGCTCCGGCCGTCGGCCGGTTAATGCTGGAAAAATGACCGCCGCTCAGCTCTTCCCAGGTCCATACACGTGGCGGTTTGTACTCGGTGCCCGACATAAATTATCTGCTCACTCTATGGTTGAATGTAGCGTAGTATAACGGAGCGTCCGGTATTCCACGCTACCGGAGCCGGTCAATCATGCACAACCAGAATGTGGAGGGAACGCGGTGAATACGACTCCGCTGGCTGTTGAAACCCGTGGCCTCGTCAAACAGTACGGCACCACCCGGGCCGTGGATGGTATTGACTTACAGGTGCCGGTGGGCGTGGTCTATGGGGTGCTCGGGCCGAACGGAGCGGGTAAAACGACGACCTTGCGCATGCTGGCGACGTTACTGAAACCGGATGGCGGTGAAGCCCGGGTGCTGGGGCACGATGTGGCCCACGACGCGGCGGCGGTTCGACGCAAGATCAGCCTGACCGGCCAGTTCGCGTCGGTGGATGAAGACCTTACCGGGCTCGAAAATCTTCGTCTGCTGGCAGGGTTACTCGGCTTCTCCCGGCGGGATGCCCGGGCACGGGCGCAAGAGCTGTTGCAGGCGTTTGACCTGGAAGAGGCAACGGAGCGGCAGGTCAAGCATTTCTCAGGCGGCATGCGACGTCGCCTCGACATAGCTGCATCGATTCTGGTGACGCCGGAACTGTTATTCCTTGATGAGCCCACTACCGGCCTGGACCCGCGGTCACGCGGCCAGGTCTGGGACATCGTACGGGCGCTGGTGGCGGGTGGTACAACCGTGTTACTGACCACGCAGTATCTGGAAGAAGCAGACCAGTTGGCGGAGCGGATTGCCGTGATCGACCGTGGCCAGGTTATCGCCGAAGGCACCAGTGCCGAGCTCAAGGCCTCGGTCGGCAGCAATATCCTGCACGTGCACATGCGTCAACCGGATCAGACCGCTCTGGCGCTGCAGGCGGTCCGTGACCGATTGCAACTCACGGCACTGCCCGGCGCCGAACCCACCGCCTGGCAGGTTCAATTGACCAGCCCGGAAGAGGCGCTGCCGGTTCTGGAGGTTCTCCGGGCACACGGTCTGACACCGCTGAGCTTTTCACTCGGCCAGCCCAGCCTGGATGAAGTGTTTATGGCGCTGACCGGCCATACCGCCGACGTTGAGGAGAGCACGACATGACGACTCAGTCCGGAAACGCTGCCAGGCCCGCTCAGCGCAGAACAGGCGCTGCAGCGCTCGACCCGACACTGGCCCGAGCCATACAGAGACGCCGTGCGCCAGCGGCTCCCTCAGCCTGGCACAACACCGCCCTGTTTGGCTGGCGTGCCTTGTTGAAAATCAAACACGTTCCGGAGCAACTGTTTGATGTCGTGGTCACGCCGATCATGTTTACCGTTATGTTCACCTACCTGTTCGGCGGTGCGCTGGCAGGCTCATCGATCGAATACCTGCAGTTTCTTTTACCCGGTATTCTCGCGCAGACGGTCATATTCACCACAATCTATACCGGTGTGACGCTCAATACCGATATTTCCAAGGGCATCTATGACCGGTTCAAGTCAATGCCGATCTGGGCGCCTTCTCCACTGGTGGGGGCCATGGTGGGTGATGTTCTGCGTTACACCGGATCATCTCTGATTGTTGTGATCATCGGCCTTGTGCTGGGCTTCAGGCCCGAGGCAGGGGTTGCGGGCATCCTGGCATCGCTCATTCTGCTGAATCTGTTCGCGTTCGGCATTGGCTGGATCTTCACCACATTAGGGTTGTTGATGCGGACACCCGGCACCGTCATGACGGTCAGCTGGATCGTGCTGATGCCAATGACGTTTGCCTCCAATGTCTTTGTGGATCCAGCCACCATGCCGTCGTTGCTGCAGACAATAGTCGGGGCAAACCCGGTATCTCATCTGGTGTCGGCGCTTCGCGACCTGATGAACGGCACGGCACAGATTACCGGTATCGCGCTTGCGCTGGCATTGCCGGCCGCCATCACGGCCGTTTTCGCGCCTGTCGCCATGTTGCTGTACCGAAGGCCCCGATAATGACAAACCTCACCCCTTTCCCGGCTTGATGATCCGTTACACGGCGGGCTCTGTACCTGCTACAGAACATGGTAAACAGCAGGCCCGGCAGGGGCCGACAAAAAGGAGATTCAGAGGATGTGGCAGTGGTTGATTCTTGCGTTGGCGTTGGTTGTGATTCTGGGTGTCGGGCTGATTGTCTGGCAGAACACCCAGGTGCCGACGCTTGGACATGAGCGTGGCGAGCTCAAACCGCTCGGTAATAAACCCAATGGTGTGTCCACCCAGAGTCAGGACCCGAAAAAGCGGGTTGACCCCTGGCCGTTCAAGGCAGATCTGGCAGGCACGCGGGCCGCTGTATTGGCGGCAGTAAAGCAGTATGGCGGTGCGGAAATTGTGGAAGACTCCGAACAGTACATCCGGGTAGTATTCACAACACCCACACTGCATTTCCATGATGACGCTGAATTCTACCTGAATCAGGACACGCGCCTCGTGCATTTCCGGTCGCAGAGCCGGGCCGGGCATTCCGATGGCGGGTTGAACCGTAAGCGATTCGAGGCATTGACCGACCATTACCAGTCGATTCAGTAACGGATTTGGGAACACCCGGGGAAGATGTCTAATACAGCGTATGATCTGATCGTGATCGGCTCCGGCGCCGGAGGGCTCACCGCGGCCTTCACCGCGCTGGGGTTTGGCAAGAAGGTGTTGATTGTCGAGGCCGACCGACCCGGTGGCGAGTGCACCTGGTCCGGCTGTGTGCCGAGCAAGGCTCTTATCAATCAGGCCAAGGACGTACACACGGCCCGACAGTTTGCAGAGGTCTCTGTTGACTCTGCAGCGGTGCTGGCCCGGGTCCGGAAGGTCAGTGAAGCCGTTTATACGCATGAAACCCCGGAGGTACTGAAAGGGGCCGGCGCCGATTACGTTCAGGGTTGGGCACGGTTCACCGACGCGCATACCATTTCGGTGAACGGCCAGCACTATCAGGGTAAACGCTTCGTGCTGGCTACCGGCAGCTCTCCGCTCCTGCCGCCGATTCCGGGCCTGAGCGATATCGACCCATTGACCAACGAAAACATCTTCCAGCAGACCAGCCTGCCCGAATCACTGGTGGTTCTGGGTGGCGGTGTTATCAGCCTGGAACTGGCCCAGGCGATGAACCGGCTGGGTGTCCGTGTGACCGTGGTAGAGATGCAGCCCGAAGTGCTGGGGCGGGAAGAGCCTGAGTTTGCCCGACGCATCCGGCAGATTATCGCCGACGAGGGGGTCGTCTTTGAGCTGGAAACAACCGCAACGAACGTCGAACGAACCGGGCACGTTTCTATCCGGTTGCATGCAGAGTCGAGCCGGGGAGAGCCCCGGGCCTTCGACGCCGAACAGGTACTGGTTGCGCTCGGGCGATCGCCGAATACAACGGGCATGGGCCTGGAAGAAATCGGTGTAAAAACGGATCGTGGCGGTATTGTGGTGGATCGGCAATTGCGCTCCAGCGTGCCCCACATTTTTGCCTGTGGCGACGTGGCGGGGCCCTTCCTGCTCAGCCACATGGCCAATTACCAGGGCAAGATCGCCGCCATGAACGCGGTGCTGCCCTGGCCGATTCGCCGGCGCACGAATTATGAGCACGTCACCTGGGCTACCTTCACCAGCCCGGAACTGGCGCGGGCTGGCATGACGGAAGCAGAAGCACGGCAACGCTATGGTAACCGTATTCGTGTTTATGAAAGCGACTTTACCGGGCTTGACCGCGCACAGACACGTCCCGGAGAAGTCGGGCTGCTGAAAGTCATCCTCGATCGGCGGGGACGGCTGCTCGGTGCCCATATTCTGGCAGAACGCGCCGGCGACATGATTGCCCAGGTCCAGACCCTGAAAACACTGGGCGTTCCGTTCACTCGGCTACAGAAGGTCATTCATCCCTACCCCACCTACGCCGATGCCTGGCGCCAGTTGAGCCAGCGGGCGCTGCTGGACAGGCTATTCCAGCACCCGGTAGTGAAACTGTTCAGGCGTCACTGAGGTCGGCTCAGGCACTGACAATACGCGGAATCGCGTGGAACCCGTCACGGCATGCAGCCAGATAGCCACCACCGAACAGGTTGTAGTGGTTCAGGTAGTGGTACAGGTTATAGATCAGTCGTTTTTCCGGATAGGCGGGCGTACGCGGATAACGGGCATCATAGGCGTCGTAGAATTCAGGAGAAAACCCGCCAAATAATTCCGTCATCGCCACATCCACTTCCCGATCACCGCAATAGACTGCCGGGTCAATCAACCAGGCGACGTCCTCTGAGAACATCGCATTACCGGACCAGAGGTCCCCATGGACCAGTGCGGGCCCGTCGCAGTTGTGATTGAGCCAGTCCGCCAACGGCTCAGAGTAACGCGCCAGTACCGTTTCGAACTCACTCCGCACAGCGGGGTGTTCCACCAGACTGACCTGATAACCCAGACGCGTCGCAACAAAGAATGAACCCCAGTCGTCGGACCACTGATTCGGCTGAGGATTCATACCGATCCAGTTGTTCCGCGACCATCCGTACTGTTCCCGGTTCAGCCCGTGAATCCGTGCCAACCCATCGCCGAGGGCGCGCCAGGTATGGGCTCCCGGCCTGGCCACCGGGATTCGGCTGAGTATCAGCTCGCGTTCGGACAGCGAATAAATGGCAGGGACACAGACGTTCTCGACACCGGCATCCGCCAGTGCCTTACCGAGTGCCTTCAGGCCCTCAGCCTCGCAGGCCAGAGCGTCTGAACCCATGGGGGATGTCTTGCTGAATCTCTGATTCGTCAAAACGCCTCTCCGAAACTGATCACAAAACCTCTCCGACCGTCGACCCAGCCGAGATCAACGCGGACATTCTGTCTTTGCTCGTCACTGATTGAGTAGCGCAGACCAACACCGCCGCCCTGTTTCCAGGAGGACTCCCACCAGGCGTCGGGCGACGGCCCGACCTGACCCTGGTGCAGAAATCCGGTCGCCGCCATCCGGCCGGTCAGCTCGCGGCGCAGTTCGATCTGCTGGGCAATGGTGGTCTGATGACGGAAACGGCCATCAGTTTCGCCGCGCAGCCACTGGCTGCCGGCAAGGGTGGGCATGCGCGTGAACGGCGTCGACTCCGTTGCGGCCTGAACCTGACCGCCCACCGCGAGTATCCAGCCTGAGCGGACGGTTCGATACCCTGCCACACTCTGGCTCGCCACCAGAAATGGACCCGCACTTGAGTGAACGGCCGCCGTCAGGGATGTATTCAGGTACGTGCCCATCAACGGCCATGTTGAACTGGCTCTCGTATCCCGTTCAAGTGTCAGGACAAAGCCAGCGTAATCACCGCCCTCTGTGCCGGCAACATTGCTCAGAAGCGGCTGGTCAGGCTGGTCGAACTGGATGTCTTCACGCTGATATAAAAGCCCTATCTGACCGCGCCAATTCGATGTCAACGGGTAAGACCATGCCACCTCAGCGCCGCCGCTGGTTTCGTCATAACTGATGCCGGCGTCAAGGTACGTAGACCGATAACCATAGAACGTACTGGGAAAGAGCGCCCCGTTGACACTGACCAGAAAATAGTCCGAACGATCAGCCACTCGTCCCGGCAGACGCACCGAAGCGTTGCCCCTTACCTGTCTTTGTTCGGTAGCGATGGCAAACAGGTTGGCGCCGGGATCGTCCGGGGCTGTGCCGGCTTCCCAGAAAGCCGCTGTGCCGAACTGCAAACCGGTGTCGGGTTGGCTGCCAAACACCGGCAGGACCACCCAGTCATTGGCGGCAGCATCAACTGACAGAAACAGAAGGGCTGCTGCCACAACAAAAGATGGCAGACGTACAAAAGAACCGGTCACATTGGACTCCTTGGTTTCGGGTGCCGGACGACAGAAAACGTAGTTGGCCTTTCCGAACCTACGGCTCAGCGCACCCTTCAGATCCCGATACGGTGTCAGGCCAGGCCCGACTTGACAAGCGCGTACATAAACGCGCCCAGCAACGTTGCCATGCCGACATTGCGGACTACCCTGACCGCCGCGACCACGGTGACGCTGCCGGCAACAACCGAGGCAACATGAACCGTGTCCGGGCTACCCTGCAGCAGGCCCGATACCGAGACCACGATGAGCGAGGTGATCGCGGTCAGGCCAAAGGCTTGCAGGAATCGCACGATAAAGCCGTCAGCTCTTAGCCCATCAATCCAGCGCGCGGCGAACATAGGCCCCAGGCGCGTTGCATAGGTACCAATTCCGGCCAGGGCGATTATCCAGAAAAGACTCATGACCCGGCTCGCTCATCTACGGGCACTGTCGGCCACTTTGCGAAGAGGGCTCCGCCAACCATACCGGCCAGCATCGCCAGGTGCGCGGGCAGCCATAACCCGGTCGCTATCGCAATCACCGCTGCTCCGGTAACCACTGCCCAGCGGTGCCATTGCCACGCCTGGACCAATAACGCAATAAACAGAGCAGGCAGCACGAAAGACAGCGCATCAGCCAGGAACGGGGAGGCAGAGCTGACACTGCTCCCGGACACGGCCCCGAGCAGAGTTCCGGTGACCCAGGCGCTGTATGCCCCTGCGCCAACGCCCAGCGTCCAGACTGGATGCGGCGTGTCCCGGCCCGCCCGTGCCATCGCCGTGGCAAAGACTTCATCCGTCAGTACAAAGGCGAGCAAGGGCGTCGTCCTGCCCGGAGAGGGCCTGAGCCGTGCGAGCAGAGCGGGGCCGTAAAACAGATGTCTCAGGTTCAGGGCGAGGACTGCGGCAACGACGGCGCCACCACCACTGCCCGCCGCGAGCATGCTGGCCATCACAAATTGCGCAGCGCCGGCAAACACCACAACAGACATGGCCACGGACTGCCATACCGTCAGCTCGGCCTGCATGGCCACAATACCAAAAGAAAAGGCCATCGGCAGGTAGCCGATGGCCAGGGGAATACTGGCAATAACGCCAGCCAAGAACGTCTTCAGGGGAATCAGACAAACAATCCGGATTGTGTCGACCATTGAACAGATACAGCGCTGCTAAATTTCTGGCCGCACAGTTTACCGGTGAAACTCACCCGGTTCGATCATTTGATGATTCAGAACCGGGTTGTGCTCAGTACAGTCTCTGCAGGTGACGCCTGTCGACGCGTTCGTTGCCCGCCCATCAACTGGACAGCAATTTCAGCACATCCTGACGACCAGCATTGGCCTGGCTCTGGATCAACAGAGAGGCCTGCTCCTGCGTCGACTGTTGCGTCAGATTGCTCGCCACCTGCGCTATCTCGGTATCAACCAGCCGGCTCCGTGCCTGGGTCTCATTCAGGCCTTGCTCCGTAAGCGCTTCGGCACTGGCGGCGAGCTGATTGTAGGCAGCGCCGTCCTGAACCTGTGAGTCGGTGATGGCTGCCTGTGCCGAGTCCAGACGGTCGATAACGGACCCAATGTCCTCGGCTTCACTCAGGCTCAACTGGCCAAAGTCCTGCTCTTCCAGCACCGATGAAAGCGTACTGCCCGGCAGCGCGGTCGTCTGGCCGGGATCGGGACCGGTCTGCAGTGTCTGCTCTTCGCCTCTGAACAGCGACTGCCCATTGAATGTGGCGTTATCGACACGTTCCAGAATCGTATCCCGCAGACCGGCAAATTCATTGTCTATCGCGGCGACGTCACCCGCGCTCAATGTGCTGTTGCCGGCCTGAACAGCCAGATCTCGCATGCGTTGGAGCTGATCGATGAATTCACTGCTCTGTCCGCTGCGTGTTTCCAGCAGGCTCATTCCCGTACCGATATTCTGGGTGGCGGCTCCGATGCCATTGATTCCCGCTGTAAACCGTTCGGCAATAGCGGACCCTGCCGCATCATCTGCCGCCGAATTGATCCGCTGCCCACTGCTGATCTGGTCAACACTGCGGTTGTACGCCAGATCATTGTTGGGCGGTAACATGACCGGATTCAGATTTACTGCCACAGTTTACTCCTCGTCATTACGACTGAGAATTTTCTGATTAAAGAATAGCCAATGCACCTGTGGGTGTCCAATTCTTGACCAGAGAATTACAGCACACACCGCGCATCTGTGACCTCAGTCTCAGCCCCGTAATAGCCAGGGCCAGTAGCAGAATCCCCGGACTCCGGTTAACCTCTGCGTGGTAGGTTCCGAGTCAGCATGGGAGTCACGTTTGATGAGGCATTCAGGCAACCACTGGTTGCAGCGGTTCCGCTTCTGGCTGGAACGTCAGTTGGCGAAGGGCACAGCCTATCGCCTTGCCTTTATTGCCGCGCTGATCGGTCTTGTCAGTCTGGTCGGTGGGGCGCTCGCCTGGGCTTTCGGACAGACCGGTGCGCTGCAGGACGGGATATGGTGGGCCTTTCTCAGGCTGTCAGATTCCGGCTATCTGGGTGATGATCAGGGCGTACTTGCCAGAACACTGGCATTGATCATAACGGTGTTGGGGTACGCGCTGGTCACCGGGTCGTTGATCGCCATTCTGTCAGAATGGCTGGGCCGTCAGATACGCCAACTCGAACGCGGTACTACGCCGGTATCCATGCGCCACCATATTGTCGTCCTTGGCTGGACTGAGCGGACCAAGCCGCTGCTGCGAGAGCTCTGGGCCTCCGAGAACCGGGTGCGCCGGTTTCTCGCCCGGCGGGGACAGCGCAAGCGGCTGCGTCTGGTGGTTCTGGATAACCTGATCACGCCTGAGCTGAACGACAGCCTGCGCCATGACCCCGAGATCGGGCCGCACCTGAAAGACGTAATACTGCGCAACGGCTCACCGCTGAATCGAGAGCATCTTGCGCGGACTGACCCCGGTCACGCTGCCGCGATTATCGTATCCGCGCAGACGTATCAGGATGGATCCATTACTTCAGACACAGAAACCATCAAGATGCTGCTGGCGCTTGATCAGTCACGGGCAGAAACCGGTACTCAGGCACCCTATGTTGTCGCGGAGCTGCAGGACCCGGACCTGGTAACACTGGCACAGCGCGCCTATCAGGGCCCACTGGAACTGCTACCCGGTGATCTGTTTATCACCCACCTCCTTGTACAGACGCTCCGGAACCCGGGGCTGTCCCACATTTACCCCCAGATGCTTACCCAGCGCACCGGCCACTCCATATTCATTCAGCGTCGCACGGACGTGGATGGAGCGAGAGTCGGCCAACTGTCCCTGCCCGATGATGTGTCGCTCATCGGCCGGGTCTGTGCCGATGCGTCCGTGGAAATTCCACTGCCCGACGAGGCGCAACTGCACGGTGATGACGCTCTGATCCTGTTGGCTGCCGACTACGAGGCCTCCGGAGCATTCACGGTCCGTCAATCAACTGAACCCGCTACGGTTGCCGGCTTACCGGACCGACTACCAGTGCCTCCTGAACCGACCCATGTCATTGTCATTGGCTGGAGTCGGCTGGCACCACTGGTACTGCGCGAGCTCGCCGCCGGCCACACGTCGGGAGTGAAATTGACTCTGGTCTCGATGCGCACGGTTGCCGAGCGGGAAGAACTCGCCGGGAGCAGCCCATTACCAGCCTGCGATCATATTGTGGGCGATGCCACACGCTCAGACGTCTGGGAGCAGATTCCGATCGAAACCGCCGACCGCGTGTTATTCCTGAGCAGCGATCGACTGGCGACCGGTGAAGAAGCGGACGCACGGAGCATGGTGGCCTACCTGCACCTTGAGCGCCGCGCCGCCGGCCTGCCCGAGTCCGGTCGCCCCCATGTGCTGATTGAGCTTGCCGACCCGGCCAACGAGCGGCTGCTGCTCGAGCGAAACTGTGAGTTCCTGGTGAGCCCGCTGGTGATGAGTCACCTGCTGGTTCAGGTGGCGCTGCGCCGTGAACTGGCCATTACGCACAACACTCTGCTCAACCCTCTCGGACCTGAGATTCGGGTGACCACGGCCGGCGACCTTGCGCTGCTCTGGAACGAGCAGCCCGTCACGGAGGGCGAATTGCGCCACTGGCTGCGTGCACTGAATGCGCAATTGCTCGGCCGATTCCACTCGAAGACCGGGGTTCGGTTCGGTGTGATCGCCAATGAACCGGTTGCACCGGACGACAGAGTTATTGTGCTGCTGCCCGGCCAGGAATCCATGGGACGCTGACACAGCTCGCCGACTGATCTCCCGCGTTGCAGCGCGCTACCATTCCGCTCGCTTCCTGTTTCCCTACTTCGGCAAATTGAACCCGCGGTTGTGACCGACGTCACAGCCCCATCGATTCTTGTTGACTTGATTCATATTTGGGATTATTTTCCCAAATATGAACACAACAGCCCACTCTCCGATCAAAGAACTTGCGCTGCAAATACTGCGGCCACTCGTTCGCGTGCTGCTTCGCAACGGTATGACCTGTCAGGAATTCTGTGAACTCGCCCGGCAGTCCTATGTCGAGAGCGCCCTCTCCGACTTCCCTGAATCCGGAAAAAAAATCACCGACGCGCGAGCGTCCGCGCTGACCGGCCTCAACCGAAAAGAAATTCGGCGCCTCCGACAACAGATTGCTGAGACAAAAACCGGTCAGAATCCAGTGCCTGCTCCTCGGGGTGAACGGGTTGTGTCGGGCTGGCAGCGAGATCCGGACTTTCTGGATGCTGACGGAAAGTCCGCCCTGCTGCCCTTCAACGGCTCGCGGAGCTTTTCCGAGCTGGTGCGTCGCTACAGCGGCGATATCCCGCCGCGGGCCATGCTCGAGGAACTCAAGCGTGTGGGCGTAGCAACAGAGGCGGATCAGGGAATTAAGTTGATGAAAGCGGGATACATCCCCTCCGGTGACCCGGGTCACCTTTTCGGCATCGTGGGCAAGGATGTCTCGGCGCTTCTGAACACGGTTGACCACAACCTTCGGGCAGCATCCGATGCTGAACTCGCGCCTCGCCTGCAGCGGACAGTTCGCTACACACGCATTCCGGTATCGGTGCTGCCGGAGTGGCAGGCGTTTGCCAGGGCAGAGAGCGAAGCGCTACTCAAAAGGCTCAATCACTGGCTTGCGCAACAGGACGGCGACGTGGCCGGTAATCCGGATCAGGTTGAAGACCCGGTCACCACCGGGCTCAGCGTTTTTTATTTTGACGACACCTCACCGAATCGAGAGGAATCCCCATGAAACGGTCTCAGAACAATCGCATTTACGGTATCGGCCTTCTGGTCGCAACAACCGTAGCCCTCAGTGGCTGCAATCTGGAGGGCCAGTCTGTTGAAGGCGGTATTTCCGGCACCGGTTTCATTATCGGGCCGTTGGAGCTCGAGAGCAGTGCTCGATCGCTGACCAGTAATCCGGACTCGGTGACTATTCGCGGCCGCACATTTGATACGTCGTCTGCCTCTTTCAACGTACCCGAGGGGCTCACAGAACTGGCCGACGGAATGCTGGTAAGGGTTGATGGTAACTGGGACTCTGCAGCAAGTGGAAACGCAACCCGGCTCGTTTACAACGACACGCTCCGTGGCCCGGTGAGCGACTCGACTATCGACAGTCGTGGCGTTGGTACCCTGACTGTGGCCGGACAGACGGTGGAAATCACCAGCGACACGGCAATAGCCGGCGACGCCACGCGCACCGAGCTCCAGGGGCTTAACAGCGGATCGATACGCGTCAGCGGCTGGCGGTCGAGCGGTTCAGGCGACTCAGAATCCATTCGAGCGTCATGGATCTATTATTCAGATGATGATGACGAGTTCGCTGATATTGAGGTCGAGGGCGCCATCAATAGCCTGTCCGGAAATTCGTTCTCCATCGGTGGATTGACGGTTAACTTCGACACGAGCGTGGTCGAAGACGATCTGACGCTCGAAGACGGTATTCGCGTCGAAGTTGAGGGCGCTCTCAATGACAGCGGCGAATTGGTCGCCAGCGAAATTGAACGCGATGATGCTTACCGCCTGTATCGGGGCGACGATGATGACGACACCGAAATCGAAGGTCCGATTGCGACTCTATCCGCCGTCAGCGGCGAAAGCTCCGGTTCCATGACTGTGAATGGCATTGAAGTGACCTGGTCTAGCCTGAGCGTGTTCGATGATGAGCTCACGCATGATCAGCTGCGCGTCGGCCTGCCGGTCGAGGTGGAAGGTACTTGGCGTGGCGGGAAGCTGGTTGCCGAGGAAATCGAGCTGGGTGATGGTCTCGCCGAGATATCGGGTCAGATAAGCGGTATAGATGGCCAAGAGCTGACAATAGGCGGTATCACCGTCGACGTACCCGGTTTTGCCCGTATAACGGACGACGATAACGATGACCAGACGCTCCAGCTCTCCGAGTTGAGCGTGGGCGACTACGTTGAAGCAGAAGGGATCTATCAGGAAAACGGCGACGACACGCCGACTATTGAGGCCCTGGTGATTGAACGGGAAAACGAGTCTGACGACGAGTTTGAACTGCGCGCGCCGATCGCCGGGATAACCGGCTCACAATCCAGCGGTACAATCACGGTTCTGGGAATTACCATAGCGTGGAATGCAGGCGACGTATTTGACGACCATTCGTTCAACGATATCGACGTCGGTGACATTCTGGAAATCAGTTACTCACGATCCACGAATAACTGGGTCGCCGAGAAAATCGAAAAAGACGATTGATGGCTCTGTCGGGTGGGGCTCAGCCGAGCACCACCCGCCCGAACAGCAACCCCGCTGCCAGTGCTATCGCTGCCAGAACCAGCGTCGCCAACAGATAGATCACCGGAAACAGGACGCCCTCAGAGCGCAGGCCGGCTTCGGCTTCCAGCATCAATGTCGACAGGGTGGTAAACCCGCCGCAGAAGCCAACGGCCAGCGCCAGGCGTGCGGATTCGGAAAGACCACCGATGGCCGCAGACCAACCGGTGAGTATGCCGATAACGAGACACCCCAGCGTGTTCGCTGCCAGTGTCCCGAGTGGCCAGGAACCGGCAAGGGGGTTCAGCCAGACCGCGAGCCCATAACGGGCGACTGAGCCCACAAATCCGCCCAACCCAACCAACAGGGCGCCCCATAATCCATGCATTTTCCGGCACTCCCGCCCGACCGACAGGGCCTCACCATGCCCCATGGCGTTACGCTAATCAATCCGCGCCTGCACCTCCGGCGTTTACCGAATGCTTGGGAAACGGCCGCATCAGACGGTATCATGCCGCTTTGTTATGTCGATCTTCTCTGGAGGAACTCTCACGGTCATGGGCTGGACAGACCCCCAATGGCTCGCCGGTCAGTTGTCGGGGCTGATTGCGCTGGCTCTCTGCATACTGGCTTTCGCCAGCAAGAAAGATGACCGGCTCTTCCTGATTCTGATCGGCGCCAACATCGCCTTTGCAGCGCAGTTCATTTTCTTCGAAAGCTGGGTAGCGGCGGCCCTGACCGGGCTGATTGTGGTTCGCCTTATGCTGGTGCGCCGATTCAAGGGCAGCATTTCAGTGATGTCCGCGATGCTCGGTGCCACTGCCATTGCCGCCTGGCTGACCTGGTCGGGCCCGATGGATACGCTGCCACTGCTTGCCAGCGTGCTTGGGACACTGGGAATGTTCCTGTTGAGTGGGATAGCTATGCGCTGGGTGCTGGCGCTGGCTGCGCTGACCTGGACGCTCAACAATTTCCTGATCGGTTCATTCGGCGGAACCATTGCCGAGGCCATGATCACCGTGACCAACCTGATCACGATCTGGCGGCTCTACCGTGATCGTCGCGCCGTCACCGCTTATGACCGACAGAGTCCAACCGCCCCGGGCCGTGGAGCCGAACTTGTCCGCCAACACTGATACGCTGACCTGCGCCTCGGGGCTGAGTGCCGGACCGTTGGAGTTAACCGCCTGGGCCCTGCACAGGGGTGCCCGCGCCGCGATTCTCGGTGGCAACGGCTCCGGAAAGAGCAGCCTCGCGCGGCTGTTGGCCGGGGCTCTGCCCGTGCAACGAGGCAAGTTCGAACGACCGGCAGGCACCGTCGTCTGGGTGTCACAGGAAACCCAGCAGGCACTCTACGAAGAGGAGCTCAGGCGGGACGAAAGTGACCTCACCGATATACCACACGATGGTACCCCCGTTAGTGAACTGCTGATGGAAATCACGACCGACCGCGATGCCATTGACGCCATTGCGGCAAGTCTGGGCCTGTCAGGCAAGCTGGCGCGCGGATACCGGTCGCTGAGCTCCGGTGAAGGACGGCGCGTCATACTGGCGCGGGCTATTCTGGCAAACCCCGACCTGTTGATTCTCGAAGAACCGTTTGAAGGCCTTGACCGGATCTCGCGTGAGCAACTCAGACGGGACATTTTTCAGCATGCCGCGGCCGACACCGCTGTGCTTCTGTTGCTGGGACATCACGACGATATACCCCCGGGCACACAGCAGCTCGGCCTGCTTGACCGTGGCCGGTTGGTGATCTGGGGGGAGGCAGGCGACGTTCAGGCAAATCCGGACTGGCAGGCTGCGATAGAACTGGTCGCTCAGCCTGCTCCCGCTGTGCCAGGACGGCGATCCGAGTTTCAGTTGCCCGGCTGGGACAGAAGCAAACCGCTGGTCGAGTTGCATCGGGGCACTGTTCGTCACGGTGAGGCCCTGCAGTTCACCAATGTCGACTGGACACTGCGACCGGGGGAGCACACTCAGATTGCCGGCCCGAACGGTTGTGGCAAGTCGACCCTGCTCCACCTGGTAACCGGCGACCACCCTCAGTGTTACGCCAATGACCTGACCGTATTCGGGTTCCGACGCGGTTCCGGAGAGAGTATCTGGGATATCAAGCGACACATTGGTTACGTGTCCAATGATCTGCATCGCAACTACCGGGTACAGGACAACGCCATTACCACCGTATTGTCGGGTCTTACCGACTCCATTGGCCTCTATGAGGCGGTTGGCGATGCTGAAATTCATCTGGCGCAGGAGTGGCTCAAGGTCATGGGGCTGTCACACCGGGCCAACGATCTGTTCCGGGCTCTCTCGGCCGGTGAGCAGCGACTGATCCTGATTGCCCGGGCGCTGATCAAACAACCACCCCTGCTGATACTCGATGAACCAACTCAGGGGCTCGACGACCTCAACCGGTTCCGCATGCTGACGCTGATCGACCGGATTATCGGCGGCACGGACGCCAGCCCCGACACCGCAACGACTACCCTGCTGTTTGTCAGCCACCGCGAGGACGAGCGCCCGACAGTAATACGGGATCGGCTCGAGTTCTCACCCGACAGGTCCGGCAACGCGCTGTTTACGGTATCATCGGTCGGTGACACGCCCAGAACAGGATGCCAAAGCTCGTGAAAATCGTCATCGCGCCGGATTCTTACAAGGAAAGTCTGTCCGCCATCGAGGTCGCGGCCGCCATTGCAGAGGGTCTGGCGGCTGTATGGCCGGAGGCCGAACTCGTACTGGTGCCGGTCGCCGATGGCGGTGAAGGCACAGTTCAGGCATTGGTCGATGCCACCGACGGCTCGGTGATGACCGTTGACGCTCATGATCCGCTCGGCCGCCCGATCCGCGCACCGTTCGGAATGCTGGGCGCCGGGAGCACCGCCGTGGTGGAAGTAGCGGCCGCCTCCGGGCTTGACCGATTGCAGCCGTCAGAGCGGGCCCCCTTCAGGGCCAGCAGTTACGGCACAGGTGAGCTGATCCGCGCTGCGCTGGAACACAATCCTGAGGAATTGATCATCGGGCTGGGCGGTTCGGCAACCAACGATGGAGGCGCAGGCCTGTTGCAGGCGCTCGGAGCCCGCCTGACGGACTCGCAAGGCCGTGATCTTGAACCGGGAAATGAGGCGCTCGAGCAACTGGCCACCATTGATTTCTCCGGTATCGACCTGCGCCTGGCGAAATGCCGGCTGACGGTTGCCAGCGATGTGACCAACCCGCTCTGCGGCAGGGACGGAGCCAGCGCCGTATTCGGGCCACAGAAAGGCGCTCACGCAACGGATATCGACCGTTTGGACGCCAATTTACAACGACTGGGTAACGCGCTCGAGTCTGCTTCCGACAATCCGGGGCTGCGGGAACAGCCGGGTGCGGGTGCCGCCGGTGGTATCGGCGCGGCACTGCTAGCCCTGAGTGGCACGATAGAGCCCGGGATCGACCGTATTGCCCGGGCCGCCGGCTTACCTGAGGCATTAAAGGGAGCCGACTATCTGTTTACCGGCGAGGGCCAAATGGATGCCCAGACCGTGAACGGAAAGGCACCGGTTGGGGTCGCACGGTTCGGGGTTGAGGCCGGTGTACCGGTAATCGCTCTTGCAGGCTCCGTTGCGCCGGACGCTGCACTCGTCAATGAACACGGTATTGACGCCGTGTTCAGCATTACCCCGTCGCCCATGACACTTGAATCCGCACTTTCCGACGCGGCGGGCAATCTGCGCCGAACGGCAACCCAGGTAGCCAGGCTGCTGGCTCTCCGTTAAGCTTGCGGTTTTATACACGTGATGGCGCAATCAGGCTGTAAACGTGGCAGGCTCATCGCTCAGGACTCCCCACTATGGTGCCGACACCGCTCGAAAACCGTTCGTTTCTGCTCCTGCTGACAGCGGTCAGTCTTGCTTTTGCCGTGATTCTGTTCCCGTTCTGGGGTGCCATTTTCTGGTCCGTGGCGATCACCATCATTTTCGAGCCCGTTTTTTTACGCCTGAACCGGGTACTCAAGGGTCGTCGCAACCTCGCGGCTTTGCTCACGCTGCTGTGCAGTATGCTGGTCGTTATCCTGCCGCTCACACTGATTGCGCTTCAGGTGGTACAGGAAGCGACTGCGCTCTACCAGCGCTTCAATCGCGGCGAGCTTCGGCTGGGAGACATGCTGGCGCAGCTCGAAGCCGCGTTTCCCATTATTCCCCAACTACTGCAGGACATCGGCATTGACACGCAGGCCATCGTCGATCGATTGTCGAGCTTCGCGGTGAACAGCAGCCGGTTTCTGGCGGAAGAAGCCGTTTCCGCGGGGCAGAGTACAGTCAGCTTCGTGATCAGCCTTGCCATTATGCTGTATCTGACCTTTTTCATGTTCCGTGACGGTGACCGGCTGCTCGGCCTGATCGTGCAGGCGCTGCCATTCGGCGACGAGCGCGAACACCGCCTGCTGGCCAAGTTTTCGGAGGTAACCCGCGCCACCGTCAAGGGCAACATTATTGTGGCCATTGTGCAGGGGTCGCTCGGCGGCATTATCTTCGCGGTGCTCGGGCTGCCCGCTGCCGTTCTCTGGGGTGTGCTCATGGCATTCCTGTCGCTTATTCCCGCCGTGGGTGCATTCCTGGTGTGGGGGCCCGCGGCGATTTACCTCCTCGCCATCGGTGACTGGTTATCCGGTACGGTACTGATCGCGTTCGGCGCTATTGTCATCGGCCTGGCGGATAACCTGCTCAGGCCGATACTGGTGGGCCGGGATACCAAGCTGCCGGACTATGTTGTGCTGATCTCCACGCTCGGCGGGCTCGTGCTGCTCGGCATCAACGGCTTTGTGATCGGCCCGCTGATCGCCGCCCTGTTCATGACCGTCTGGGATATCTTCGTGCAGGATTTCGGCCCCGGGAAACGGGATTCCGGCTCGACCAATGGAACCGATTGAGCCAATCAGCGCGGCTGGTCTTGACGACCCCCAGTATTACCGGAGAAACCTGGAGACGGTGATTTCGTGGGTATTGCATCTATACCCCGACGATGTACTGGCACCAGCCGAGAAACAGCATTTCAATGCGATTCTGTCGCTCCCCGAGCCGGCCCGGGCATTATTGACGCGATTGATCATGCGCCGGGGTGACTTTTTCCGACTCGACGTACTGGATTACCCCGAAATTTCAACCGACCTGACCCCAGCGATACAGGCGCTCAGAGAGGCGGACCTCGTTGTGCCGACCGGAACTCCGCAGCCGGAAGACCTGAATCGCCTGTTTCGATTCCCCGAGCTCCTGCAGGTGGAACTCGGCCCTGGCAGCGCGTCTGCCGGCCGCCGTATCCGCACCAAGCGGGAGCTTCTGGACTGGCTGAACCAATGCTCCTCAGCACACTACGCGACAATCATCCGGGCACTGCACCGCCGGTGGCCATGGGTGGCTCTGACTCGTTCTGAGTACTACGAACGACTGCGCTTGCTGTTCTTCGGCAATCGTCGCCAGAGCTGGTCGGATTTTGTCCTGGTCGAACTCGGCCAGACCCGCTACCAACGCGTCGCTCTGGAGGGTGTTCATCGCCCCTTTCAGAACCGCTCAGAACTGATCACGTACGAACGCCTCAGCATGGTCCGCGACCACCTGGACGACACCGGTGATCTGGATTCGGCCGTTGCCAGCACGCCGGCGAATCCGGTACAGCCGGCCTGGCTGGAATCCCGCCGCCAGCGTGTGCTCCTCGCGCTGGGCAGTCATGCCTATCGGCAAAAACAATGGAGCCTCGCGCTGCGTGCCTGGTCGATCAGCAGCCTGCCCGAAGCACTGGTGCGTCGGGCACGATTGCTCGAGCAGTTGGGCTTCCGCGATCTGGCCCTTCACGAATGCACCGTCGCCCTCGAACGATCATTACCGGATACCGCCACTGAGGCGCTGAAGCGGGTACTCAGTCGTTGCCAGACGCCCCGTCAACGCTCGAAACGGCGCATCCGGGGCACCATCATCCCGACGGCGACTATCACATTGACGACGCCGAATTCCGGTGAGAGCGTGGAGCGTCTTGCCGCATCTGCCGCCAGCGCCGGCGGCAATGAGGCATACTATACCGAGAACACGCTGTTCACGGGCCTGTTCGGCCTTGTGTTCTGGGACGCACTTTTTGCCCCGCTCCCCGGTGCGTTTTTTCATCCGTTTCAGGCCGCGCCCGCGGACCTCTATGAACCGGAGTTCGTGGGTCGCCGACAGGCGCTTATTGACCGGGCACTGGAACAATTCCGGTCACCAGATGGGGCCAGCCAGGTGCTCAGGACCTGGGACGAGCATTTCGGCATCACGAACCGCTTTGTTCACTGGGAGATACTGTCGAGACCGCTTCTGGCAACAGTGCTGACACTGGTCCCGACGGACCATCTGGTGGCCATACTCATGTTCATGCTGAAAGACATGAGCCGGCACCGCAGTGGCTACCCGGATCTCCTGGTCGTCAATCCGCGGCTGTCACACTATGAACTGATCGAGGTCAAAGGCCCGGGTGACCGCCTGCAGCCCCAGCAAACCGAATTTCTCCGGTGGTGTCAGGAACAGGGGATACCCGCTTCCGTGCTGCATGTGAACTATCCGGAATCGATCGCCTGACACGGTAATCAACGGGCTGTGTCCGCGATTGCCGATTTGTGCTCAAAGATTGCACACTGTGGGCTGCAGCCGCCTGTCAGCATGATACACTCGACTCATCCAAAGTGAATGTGAACAGGTAGAGTTCTGCTGTATCCATGCGCACTAACCGTGAGATTTTTGCCCACGCCTACCTGTTATCCGCCAGTCTCGCCATGGCAATACTGGGGGGCACGTCCCTTCTGCTGGCACCGCTGTTCGCCCCGCCGACAGGTCTGGGTGCGCTGATCGCACCGGCGGGTGCTCTGGGGGCCACGCTGACCGGTGTCGGTTTTCTGGCAAGTACACAGAGCTGGCATAGAACGCGCCTGATTGTCGGCGGTCTTCTGGCGTTTCTGGGCGCATTGGCATTGTCCCGGGGTATGGGGTTAGCCGTGCCCTGGCCCGGGGAAATTGACACCGTCGGAATAAGTACTCCAACCGCAGTACTGTTTGTGCTGCTCGGTGTCTACTTCCTGCCTCGCCCCGACTTTACTCAGTGGCGACGGCCGCGCCAGATCCTTGGTTGCCTTAGCCTTGCTGGCGGCGCAATGCTGATGCTCACACACTGGGTATTCGGCTTCCGGCTGGAGAGCCCGATAAACCCGGTTGCAGCACCCATGCTGGGGCTTTACGGAATTCTGTCCGGTGGCACCATTCTCGTATTGAGCCGTCGTAATGACGCGCCGGTGGGATCGCTCCAGTCCCTCGATTCACGCACTGTGGTGGCCGGTACGGTCGGGATACTTCTGACCTGCCTGCTCTGGTACGTTATGGGTGTCCAGCATTTCCGGACCCTGGATCAGCAGGCCAGCCGCGTTTCAGACAGCTTCGAGGTGGTGCTCCAGCAGACGGTCCGGCAGCACACATTGCTCATCCAGCGACTAGCGCAGCGGTTCAATGCCGCAGCGGATGAGGCGGATATGTCCATGGCCGAGGCCGATGCCGCAAGCTATGTCTGGGATGTACCCGGAATTCGTGCCGTCGGCCTGTCCGATGGCCGACAGGAGCTGATCTGGCAGACCAGCCGTGACGGCAATACGGATCTGGCCCAGGCGCTCGACAACCTCACTGATTCACCGGAGTCGGCCCAGGCACCGACCGGTCTGGCAGCGACGTCGCTGGTCTCCAGTCGCGTGCGATTTGTGCAGCTACCGAACGTTGACTGGCGCGGGGCGCTGATCTCCTTCCCCGTCATACTCCAGAGTGTTGAACCGGGCCAGATGGTGGCATTGATCGACCTGCAGAGCCTGATGCAGAGTCAGCTCGCCGGTGCACTCTCGCCTTTTGCACTGAGAGTATCGATTGACGGCGACCCCTTCATGACGCTGATCCCTGACGGACAGCCCCTCACCGAGAATTTCAGCAGTGCCCTGCTGAGAAGCCACACCGCGCAGATCTATGGCCAGATTTTGAGTGTCGAGGTCATCCACCTGAACCCGCGAATGCTGGCATTCACGCCTAACCTGTTGTTCGGCGTCGCGATGCTGGGCTTCGTGTTGAGCTTCTTTGTCGTGCTGACGATTGAACAGTCACGGTTCAGCGCTCGGGGCGCACGCACACTCAGGCAGACCCTTCAGCGGCTGACGCATGCCCGTCAGATACAGGAGCAGATCGGCCGCGATGTGGCGTTGAGCAGTACACTGGACAGTATAACGAGACTGGTCGAGTCCTATGTGCCCGGTACGGTTGCCTCAGTGATGCTGCGGCGGCCGGGAACAGACACGCTCTACCTTGCTGCCGGCGCCCGACTTCCCGCCAGATTCCGGGCGGAGCTGACCCAGATCCCGATTGCCAGTGACGAGGGATCCTGCGGCACCGCGGCCTATCTGGGTCAGGCCGTCATAACCGACGACATAGAGCATGACGACCGCTGGCTCAAATATCGCGATTTCATGCGTGAAATCGGCTTTCGGGCCTGCTGGTCGCATCCGCTGCTGGATACGCAGGGCGCTGTTATCGGTACGCTGGCGATCTACCGGGAGGCCGAGGGGATACCGACCCCGGAAGCCGTGGGCATTATCGAAGACGCGCGCAACCTGCTGATGCTCTCGCTCGAGCGGCATCGTATGCTGCGCAGCCTGGAACGAAACGAGCAGCGTTATGGCTCCCTGTTCCGCGAAAACCCTGAGGTGGTCCTTTCGCTGAATTCGGAGGGCTGGATCGCCGACGTGAACTCGGCGGCCACGCGCCTGTTCGGCATGACTGAAGTGGAACTGATTCATCGGCCGCTGGCCGACCTGCTCAGCCCGGAATCCGCCGAGAAAGCACGGCATTCGCTGGCATTGGCGCTGTCCGGTCGGCCACAGCGCTTTGAAGCCACTACGCAGGGCGCCAACGGGAAAATAGCCTATTGTGACATTACCGAACTGCCCATCATCGTCGATGGCGAGGTCGAGGGTGTCTTCTGTATCGCCAAGGACACAACAAAGCGCAAGGAGCATCTGTCGCAACTGCAGTTACTCCGGCGCAGTGTCGATGCCAGCATCAACGGTATTGTCATTGCAGATGCACGACAGCCCGGCTACCCCGTTACCTTTATCAACCCGACTTTCACGGAAATCACCGGTTATACGGAAGCGGAAATGCTGGGCCAGAGCTGCCGGATTCTGCAGGGCGAGAACACCAGTAAGGCTGCCGTTGAGCATATCCGGGAGGCGTTACATCGCCGCGAAGAAGTCCATATTACACTGCGGAATTACCGAAAGGACGGCGAACCGTTCTGGAACGACCTCTATATATCGCCGGTTGAGGATGACAACGGCGAGTGCACGCACTTTATCGGTGTGCAGAAGGACATTTCTGACCAGATGTCACAGGAAGCCGAGCTGGCATTCCATGCAAGTCATGATGCGTTGACCGGATTACCGAACCGCAGTCTGCTGGAGGACCGCCTGCTGCAGGCCTGTGAGCAGGCGAAACGACAGGGCCACCAGGTGGTGGTGCTCTTTATCGACCTGGACGGGTTCAAGCCGGTAAATGACAGCCTGGGTCACGGCGTGGGTGACCGCGTGCTGATTGAGGTGGCCAAGCGTCTTGAAGGCAGGGTCCGGGCGGGTGACACACTGGCCCGTTTCGGCGGCGACGAATTCGTGGCCGTGCTGAACGACGTCACCTCAGCGGAAGAAGCGATTCCCGTGATCGAACGTATTCTGGAGGTCGTGGCGCGCCCCTACCGTGCCGATCATCTGGAACTCACTATTACTGCCAGCATCGGCGCAACGATCAACGACGGCCATATCACCCAGGCGACGACCCTGATCCAGGAAGCCGACATGGCCATGTACAAGGCGAAAAGTCAGGGGCGCAATCAGTATCAGTGGTATACCGAAGATATCAATGAACGGCTGGGGCGCCGGGTCCGGCTGCGCAATGAGCTGCAGGAAGCGATCGACCAGAATGGGCTGGAACTCCACTACCAGCCACTGATCAGCAACGATGGCGCAGTGGTAAGCTTTGAGGCATTACTGCGTTGGAAACACCCGGAACATGGGTACATCAGCCCGGCTGATTTTATCCCGCTGGCCGAGGAAACCGGGCAGATTCTGCCCATCAGTGACTGGGTATTGCAGCAGGCCTGCGCGGACCTGGTGACGCTGCGTGAGCGGGGCGATTTCCGTATCAGCATCAACCTGTCACCATTGCAGTTCCACAGGACCGGCTTTTTCGAAGCGCTTCAGGCCACATTGAGCTGTTCCGGCCTGCCACCGGACGCGTTGATTCTGGAGCTGACAGAGGGGATTCTTCTGGACCAGACGAGCACTGCCATTGAACTGCTGCAGAAGCTTCGTGCAGCCGGGATCGGTGTGGCCATTGATGATTTCGGTACCGGCTTCTCCAGTCTGAGTTACCTGAAGAACCTGCCGGTCAGCAGTGTGAAAATTGACCGCAGTTTCATTGAAGAACTGACGACTAACGAACATGACGCGGCGATCACCCACAGCGTGATTGATATGGCACACCGACTTCATTTACAGGTCGTTGCCGAAGGCGTGGAGACGGCCGACCAGCGAGAACGCCTGTTGGCCTTCAAGTGCGACGTACTGCAGGGCTATTACTTTGCACGGCCCATGCCGCTGTGCGATCTGTCCCATTATCTGGACAACCACTAGTGTGCTGTCTGGTTGCATAGCCCGGCCCATAACCGCACACTCGCGAACACACAGGGAACTCAGTCATCAAGACGAGGAATCGGAATGACACAGAACGACGTAATACCCCGCCTGGGCCTGGGCACTTTCCGCCTGAAAGACGATGTGGTAATTGAATCAGTATCCAGTGCCCTCGATCTTGGATACCGCCACATTGATACAGCCGCCATCTACGACAATGAGAACGCCGTGGGTATGGCGCTTGCGCAGAGTGAACTGGCACGCAATCAGTACTTCCTTACCACGAAGGTATGGCATGACCAGTTGCGGGCAGACCAGGTTGTGGACAGCATCAAGTCAAGCCTTGAGCGTCTGCAGACTGATTATCTGGATATGGTTCTCATTCACTGGCCATCCCCCAAAGGCGAAGTCCCGATCGCGGAAACGCTCGCCGGGCTGAACGAGGCGCGCAAGCAGGGCCTTACAATCCACATCGGGCTTTCCAACTTCACCATCGATCAGGTCTCCGAGGCACGCGCTGCACCGGGTGGCGAACATCTGGTCACTAACCAGATCGAGGTACACCCGTTTCTGAGCAACCGGGCGCTGGTGCATCATTGCCAGCAGCATGGCCTGCAGGTGACGGCCTACATGCCGTTGGCGGTCGGCAACGTCATGAAAGACCCGACGTTGAAACAGATTGCTGAACGCCACCATGTTACGCCGGCGCAGGTTTCACTGGCCTGGCTCCTGGCACGGGACCTGGTGATTATTCCGTCGTCC
This sequence comes from Natronospirillum sp., assembly GCA_965602035.1. Lineage (GTDB taxonomy): Bacteria > Pseudomonadota > Gammaproteobacteria > Pseudomonadales > Natronospirillaceae > Natronospirillum. The sequence goes on from OZ271919.1 coordinate 1,962,399, forward strand.
ACCCGCCGGGCCCACCAGGAAGCCAATATGAAAGCCTTTGACGTCGCACTGTCCGCGGACGAGCTGGCTGCAATCGATGCGCTGGACCGGGGTGAGCGCCATGCCAACCCCTCATTTGCACCGAATTGGGACGCATGAACGCAAAGGCCTGGTTGGTAAGACACCCGAACTGGATTCGGCGGTTGATGAACCTGTGGCCGCCGTTTCTGTTCGTCGGTATTCGGGTGCGTGAAATCAGCCCGGACTTTCGCTATGCGCGGGTGGAACTGAAATCACGCCCGTGGACGCGGAATATCAACAATACCCAGTACGGCGGCAGCCTGTTTTCCATGACCGATCCGATATTCGCGCTGCTGCTGTTCGGCAGTCTTGGGTGGGAGCGCTACCTGATCTGGGACAGAGCGGCGGATATTCAGTTCATTGCGCCCGGACGCGGCACCTTGACGGCGGAATTCCATGTGGAAGACAGCCAGGTTCATGAAATACGCCTTGCCACGCAGAACGGCGACAAAACGTTCCCCGAATTTCAGGCGCAGATCCGTGATGCGCAGGGGGAGCTGGTCTGTACGGTTCACCGAACGCTTTACGTACGGCTGAAAGCGCCCTACCGGCCGGCAGCAGAGCGGGGTTCAGACTCCGCCAACGACACAACTCTGGAGCGTGGAAACCGACAGGTAAACTGACTGCCACTGCCGATCTCGCTCTGAATATCGAGCCGCCCGTCATGATGAGCGAGCGCATGTTTCACAATGGCAAGACCCAGCCCTGTTCCGCCCGTTTCACTCGAACGGCTGGGGTCGGCACGGTAGAACCGCTCCGTAAGCCTCGGTATATGGCGTGATTCAATGCCCTCACCATTGTCGATGACATCGACAAATGCACCGGTCGAGTCAGACCGCCAGACCACACGGATTCGACCACTCTCCGGTGTGTAATTCACCGCGTTGAACACCAGGTTGGAAAAGGCGGACCGAAGCTCGTCTTCATTGCCGCGCAGTGCGTCGGATGTCTGGATATCCAGTTCAACCGACTGCTTTTTCTCTCCCGAGAGCGCCCGGCCATCTTCCACCACTCGCCGCAGAAGTTCACTGACCTGCACTGTGTGGTCGGTCGTGCCCTGTGAACCCACACTGTCGAGTCGTGTCAGCAACAGGAGATCGTTGACCAGATTGTTCATCCTGCGCGTCTGGTTCAGCATCTGGCGTAAGGCCCGGCGCATGCGTTCAGGCACCGATTCCGGGAAGTCGGCGAAGCTCTCAAGGTAACCCTGCAACACCGTGAGTGGTGTACGCAGTTCGTGAGACGCATTGGCAACAAAGTCCTGGCGCATCTGCTCCAGTTTCTTCACCCGGGTGACGTCACGGACCATCAGCAAGCGATTGCCGGCAGCATGCCGGTTGTTGATGAACTGGAGACTGCGGCCTGATCGGGGGTGCACGTACTCGCACTGGCTGTGTTCCCGATTGAGCCGGAACCAGGACCGGAAAGCCGGGTCACGAATCAGGTTCGTGAGGGCCTGCCCGGTATCATTGGGCTGCAATTGCAACAGGGACTGAGCCGATTCATTCCACCACTGAATTTCGCCCGAGCGGGCAATAATAACCAGCCCATCCGAGAGATTCTGCACCGACCTCTCAACGCGCCTGAGGTTCTTTTCCAGCCGGCGGACACGCACGCGTTGCTGGCGCCGGAGGTGCCATAACTCGTCGAACGCCTGCCCCCATGCTCCCACTGCCTCAGGTGCCGACTGCTCTTCAAAGTCACGAAGCCAGCGGAGCAACCGGTTCAGCTGGAAGGTAGCCCACCCGACGTGCAGGGCCAGCACAATAGCCAGCAGCGGCCAGAACAGGCCGAGAGCAAGCCCGACAACGGCAACTACCGCATAAAGTGCCAGAGCCCGACGAAAGAATATCCCGCGTCGATCATTAAGCATTCAGCTTTTCTACTCTCTCAGAGAAGCGGTATCCGGTACCCCGAACCGTCTGAATGAGTGCACTGTGCTCATCGCCCAGGGCTTTGCGCAGCCGGCGGATATGCACATCCACCGTGCGTTCATCCACATAGACATTACCGCCCCAGACCTGATCAAGCAACTGGGCACGGCTGTACGCGCGCTCCGGATGCGTCATGAAAAACTGCAGCAGTCGAAATTCCGTTGGCCCCATCGACAGTGGCTCACCCTGAAGGCTCACCCGGTGGCTGCCGGGGTCCAGCCGCAACCCTTTGACTTCCACAGGGTCTTCAATACCCGGCGGCGTTGTGCGGCGCAGCACAGCACGCAGGCGGGCCACCAGCTCGCGCGGCGAAAACGGCTTGGTAATATAGTCGTCGGCCCCCGACTCCAGCCCCTGCACCTTGTGGTCTTCTTCACCTTTGGCCGTCAGCATGATAATGGGAATTTCCGACGTCAGCTCTTCCTTTTTGAGCCGGCGGGCCAGCTCTATACCGGACGTATTGGGTAACATCCAGTCGAGCAGAATCAGGTCAGGCTTCCGATCAACAATAATGCTGTGCGCTGTCTGGGCATCTCCGGCCTCCAGTGTCTCGTAATCAACCATCTCCAGCGCAGAGGCAATCATCTCGCGGATTGCGGCCTCATCATCAACAATCAGAATCGTGCGGTCAGCCATCCAGTTTTCCTCGTTCATACCAGTCGGTGCTCGATCGGCGAACCGATATGCCCATCGATCGCGTGCTCACCATTGAACGATACGTTTATGACAGAAATATGACGACCAGTGATCCCGATGTGCGGTTCAACGGGCGGAATCGTCTTCCCGCATCCGTTCTTCGATTTCCTCATAGTCCGTGTGACGGACATCGGTACCCTTGACCAGGTACATCAGGTATTCGCAGACGTTCTGGCAACGGTCCCCTATCCGTTCCAGGGAACGAACGGCCCACATCACATCGAGAATCTTCGGAATCGAGCGCTGATCTTCCATCATGTAGGTCATCAGCATGCGCATCAGGCCCTCGTACTCACGATCAATCCGCTGGTCCTCACGGTGGACCCGCAGCGCGGCTTCAATGTCCATGCGGGCGAAGGCGTCCAGTGTGTCGTGGAGCATGGAAAGGACATGCCGCCCGAGGTTGTCCAGGTGAACCATCAGATCCTTCTGACGCGGATTGGCGGACGAGCCGAGGGCTACACGGGCAATGCGCTCAGCCTCGTCGCCGATTCGCTCGAGGTCGCCAATGGCTTTCATGACGACCAGCATCAGTCTCAGGTCGCCGGCTGTCGGTTGCCGCTTGGCAATGATCCGCGAACAGTCCTCATCGATGCGAACTTCGATTTCGTTCACTTTTTCATCCGACGCCAGCACCTTCTGCGCGAGTTCAGAGTCGGAATCCACAGCCGCCTTCAGGGCGTCGGTGAGCTGTTGCTCGACCATACCGCCCATTGCAAGAACTTCGTTGCGCACGAGTTCCAGCTCCTCGTTGAAGCGCGAGGAAATATGTGTGTTCAGATTCATGGAATCCATTTCGGCCTCCTGTAGCCCTGTATCTGATCGTTGTGCCGTCACAGCCGTGTTGCAACTATCCACCCCGCAGTCTGAGCCGTTCCTGTTACAGATTTATGACATGCCGTTTCGCCGCTGGGGCCACGACGTCATTGCTCTCCGGACGACTCGGCGGGATGCGGAATACGGCCCTCATCGCCGGGAACCGGAGGGAAACGCCCGGCGATCCAGTCGGCTCTCGCCTGCTCGAGGAGCGCCTTGTCGCTGGAGACAAAGTTCCAGTCAAAGTGCCGCTCTTCCGGGAAGGGCTCGCCACCCAGGCACACAAAGTGTGTGTCCGGCTCGCCCTCTACGTCACGAATCGCTGGCTCGGAGGTCCGGTGAATATCGTTGGCCGGGAAAGCCACCAGTTCACCCGCCCCTACCCGCAGTTGCTCTCGGTCGGTCGAGTTAATGGTAAGCGACCCTGACACCACATAGACTGCTATGGTCCACCCCGGCGGATAGGGCCAATGCCAGCGCTCCGGTGCGCGTATCCTTCCCTCGGCAAACACCGTCGGCCAGTCAATATTCAGCGGCGACCGATGCTCGAACCAGTGGCCGGCAATCAGTGTCCAGTCAATGCCATCGGTGGAAAAGCGCGGCAGGTCGCCGGCGCCAATATGCTGAAAGGACGGAGCGCCCTGCTGGAAGTCGCGATGCTGGGCTACCCAGCACTGCAGGCCGTGAATGGCACCATGCGGGCTACGCTCAGAGTGCACAATACCGTGGCCGGCAGTCATCCAGTTGACGTCACCGGGATAGATCCACTGGTCATTGCCGAGGCTGTCCCGATGACGCAATTGCCCCTCGAACAGCCAGGTCAGTGTGCTGAGACCAATATGCGGGTGTGGCGGTACGTCGACAGCAGCTTCAACCGGGCCCATGTGATCCAGAAAAACGAACGGCCCGACCGCGCGACATTGTCTGTGCGGCAGAACGCGGCCGATCCGCATTCCGCCCATGTCGTGCTCCCGGGCCGGGATCCTGATGGCTGCCATCATTCAGTGCCTGAACCAGTCAAATCGTTACCGTACCACCTTCGAATTCAACCGTCACCGAGTTGATGGCAACGCCATTCGCAAATTACCTGTATTGGCGTGGCTTGCCCGTCAGGCCACCGCACCGGCCTGATTACGTTCGGCCAGTTCCCGGTTCACTGCAGCACTGATCGCGTCCATGGCCGCCCGCACAATATCGCTGCCGGTGCCGACGCCCCACCAGGTGGAATCGCCGGTGCGTACTTTCAGGTAAGCCACCGCACGGGCCGACGACCCGGTACCGAGCGTGTGCTCCGCGTAATCGTCAACCTCGACGACAAAGCCAAGCTGCTGCGACAGGGCGGCGGTCCAGGCGGCTACGGGCCCATCGCCACGACCTACCCAGGTGGAACGTGACTCACGCAGCACAACATCTGCTGACAATTGATCTTCGCCGTTATTCGCCGATGACAGACGATAACTGGTCAGGCGCAGTGGGTCCCCGGCCATGTATTCCCGCCGGAATGCCTCGACGATCCAGTCTGCCTTGATCTCGCTGGATGTCCGCTCGGCTTCCTTCTGCACATGCTGGCTGAACAGGGGCTGCAATTCCCGCGGCAGGCGATACCCCGTCTCGCGTTCAAGCAGCCAGGAAACACCGCCCTTGCCCGACTGGGAGTTCACACGAATCACAGACTCGTAGGTCTTGCCAATATCTCTCGGGTCAATCGGAATATAGGCGACTTCCCACGGGTCTTCCGGATTGCGGGCGGCCATACATTTCTTGATGGCGTCCTGGTGACTGCCAGAGAACGAGGTGTACACCAGCTCACCGATATAGGGGTGCCGCGGGTGAACAGGCAACTGGTTGCACTCCTCATACACGGCCTGAATTCGCGCCATATCAGCGAGATCCAGCTCCGGGTCAATGCCGCGCGAATACAGGTTCATGGCCATCGTCAGAATGTCCATATTGCCCGTGCGCTCGCCGTTACCGAGCAGTGTGCCCTCAACGCGATCCGCGCCTGCCATGACCGCGAGCTCTGACGCTGCAATGCCGGTACCCCGGTCATTATGGGTGTGGACACTCAGCACCACCGAATTCCGGTAATTGAGCCGCCGATTCACGTATTCGATCTGGTCCGCGAACACATTCGGGGTGGACATTTCCACGGTCGCCGGCAGGTTGATAATGGCCTTGTTATCCGGCGATGGCTGCCAGATGTTCAGAACCGCATTACAGACTTCAACGGCATAGTCGAGTTCCGTACCGGTAAAGCTTTCCGGTGAATACTGGAACCGCCAGTGGGTGTCCGGATAACGCGAGGCATAGTCACGAACCCAGCGCGCGCCCTGTTCCGCCAGTTGCCGAACGCCGGTCTGATCCATACGGAATACCTGTTCGCGCTGGACACGGGACGTTGAATTGTACACATGCACGATGGCGCGGGGTGCCCCTTCGAGCGCCGCAAAGGTCTTTTCGATCAGATCCTCTCTGGCCTGAACGAGCACCTGCACATAAACGTCTTCGGGGATCTGGTCTTCTTCAATCAGCCAGCGCGTGAAGTCATAATCGATCTGGGAAGCCGCCGGGAAGCCGATTTCAATTTCCCGGAAGCCAAGATCGACCAACAGACGGAAAAAGGTGATTTTCTGCTCGACGGTCATTGGCTCGATCAGCGCCTGATTACCGTCACGCAGATCCACGCTGGCCCAGATCGGCGCTGCGGTTATTTCCTGATCCGGCCAGGTACGGTCCGCGAGCTCCGGTTTGGGATACCGCGGGTATTTTCGGTGATCGAAGCGGCCCTCCCCTCCATCGGAAAACGCTTCGGTCTTGATGCCTTCGGCTTGTTTCAACTGACTCATTGCACTCTATTCCTGTTCTCTATGCCGAGTATCCCGCATATTCAGATAATCGGCCTGACCTGTTCATAGTTTAACCAAGCATGGCGGCTGGTGTGAACTCGCCCCCTGAGCACCGCCTGACACACGGCTCAGCAGGCGCGGCGCAGTCGTAGCAGCACAGAAGAAAGCAGGGCAGACTCGGGCGCGCCCGTAGGAGCCTTACAGAAAGGAAAACCGGGAAGGTGTAATGCTGGTTGATTCATGATGTCGCTGACTGCCTGAAAATGCGAATAAACGGATCGTTGCTTTCGATCGACCGATCGGCCACGCATCGCATGACCGCTGCCTATAGAAGGCGCAGTCGTAGGGACAGAAAAAGTCGGGCGTGCCACATCATGTTCATAGCCAGACTATAGCTCGGAATCGCGATAGCTGCAACGGTGCGACCGCGGGCCACCAGGTTACCCGTCCGGGAGTTGCCAGTCGACGGGTGTCTGGCCCGTTGCGTGCAGGTACGCGTTGGCCTTGGAAAAGTGGCGGCAACCGAAAAAACCACGATAGGCCGACAGCGGCGATGGGTGCGGTGCTTCCAGCAGGAGATGACGACTGGCGTCGATCAGTTCACCCCGGCGCCTCGCATGGCTGCCCCAGAGCAGGAACACAAGCCCGTTCCGCCGCTCAGAGAGCCGCCGCAGAAGTTCTCCGGTCAGTGACTCCCAGCCCCGGCCCTGGTGGGAACCGGCTTCTCCGGCCCGCACTGACAGTACGGTGTTGAGCAACAGCACGCCCTGGCGCGTCCAGGCGGACAGGTTGCCATGCCGCACTGGCGCGAAGCCGAGATCATCACGCAACTCCTCATACATATTGCGCAACGACGGTGGCACCGGCTCACTCTGCGGCACCGAAAAAGACAGCCCCATAGCCTGACCCGGCCCGTGGTAAGGGTCCTGCCCGAGAATAACCACCCGGACCTCATCCGGTGAAACGGATTCAAGCGCCCGGAAGCGGGACACATGGGGTGGGTATACGGTCTGGCCCGCAGCGTCCTCCTGCTGAAGGAAGCGATCAAGTTGTGCAGCGGCGTCACTGACCAGAAAATCGCTCGCCAACGGCTGCCACGCGGGCGGCAGCCTCAGGTACTGGAAATCTGCACGTTGTGAGCCACGCTCTGAATCCGGCCTGTTATTTTCCACCCTTTTTTCCACCCCGTAGCAGTGCTCTCCACCCGGACAGTCTTTTCCTGTCGGCTACCATGGTAGCAAGTTATCCGCCCACACTCAGCAGGGCAGATTCTGGAAACTGACAACAAACGGGAGTTTGACCGGTCATGGCCAGCAAAACAGCAACTAGTCAGAACCGCGCGGGCAGCTCAGCCACCAATCGGGTCGCCCCGGTTACGGCGCGGAGCATGCAGCAGAAAATCGTTCAGCATCTGCGTGCAACCCAGGGCACCTATGAAGAAAAGGCAACGCCCCAGGCGTGGTGGAAAGCGACCGCATCGGCCATCAACGAGTTTGTGATGGACGCATTGACGGAAACACAGCGCACACACTCCCAGTATGACACGCGGGCAGTCAATTACCTCTCCATGGAATTTCTCATGGGGCGTCTCCTGTCAAACAATCTGCATAACCTGCATCTGTATCAGCCGACCGAGAAGGCCCTTCAGTCACTCGGCCAGAGCCTCCCGGACCTGCTGGAAGAAGAGCCGGATATGGCACTTGGCAATGGTGGCCTTGGCCGCCTGGCCGCCTGCTTTCTGGATTCGCTGGCGTCCATGAACTACCCGGCCGTGGGGTATGGCATTCATTACGAACACGGTCTGTTCGAGCAGTATTTCCGCAATGGACGCCAGATCGAACGGCCAGATGACTGGCGCGAATACGGCAACCCCTGGGAAGTCTGCCGCCCCGAATCTGTGCAGGAGATAAAGCTGTACGGTTACGTGGAAACCCAATACGGTGTCGATGCACAACGCAAAGTCTGGCACCCCGGACGAACCGTGAAGGCTGTGCCCTGGGATATTCCGGTGGTCGGCTACAACGGCGCCAATGTCAACATACTGCGGCTCTGGGAAAGCCGAGCCACGGATTTCTTCGACTGGGACGTATTCAATGCCGGCGGTTACATTGATGCTCAGGCTGAGCAGGCCGAAGCAGAAGCCATTTCCAAGGTACTTTACCCGAACGACGAGACCGAAGCGGGCAAAGAGCTGCGGCTGATCCAGCAGTATTTCTTCAGCGCCGCGTCACTGGCCGATATTGTTCGCCGGTTCCGGCGCACGCACGGCGACAACTGGCGCAAACTGCCGGAGCTCGCGGCGATACAGTTGAACGACACGCACCCGGCCGTTGCGATTCCCGAGCTGATGCGACTGCTGATCGATGACTATACCGTGCCGTGGCAGGAAGCCTGGGACCTGTGTCGTCGGGTGTTCTCCTACACCAACCACACGCTGCTGCCGGAAGCGCTGGAAAAGTGGAGCGTGCCGTTGTTCGGGCGGGTACTGCCCCGCCACCTGGAACTGATTTACGAGATCAACCATCACTTCCTCCATGGCGAAGTGGAAGCTCACTGGCCTGAAGATGACGACGTCAAACGCCGCCTGTCCATTATTGAGGAGAACGGCGAGAAAATGGTGCGCATGGGGCACCTTAGTGTCATCGGATCACACAAGGTCAATGGTGTGGCCGAGGTCCACTCACAACTGGTGAAGACGGATCTGTTTCCCGACTTCCATGAACTGTGGCCGGATAAGCTCATCAATGTAACCAACGGTATTACACCGAGACGTTGGCTTAAGTCGTGCAATCCCCGGCTGTCTTCGCTGATCGACCGCCATATTGATGCGGACTGGCCGCTGAACCTGAGCAAACTCAGGAAGCTCGAGGAACTGGCTGATAATGCGCGCTTCCAGAATGCGTACATGAAAGCCAAGTATGAGAACAAGGTTGATCTGGCGGCTGAAATCCGCGAGCTGACCGGCATTGAAGTAAACCCGGATGCATTGTTCGACGTGCAGATCAAGCGACTCCACGAATACAAGCGCCAACACCTCAACCTGTTGCATATCATGGCGCTCTACCGTCGGCTGCTGGAAGACCCCCAGCTCGATATCGTGCCGCGCGTGTTTCTGTTCGGTGCCAAGGCAGCGCCAGGGTACAAGATCGCCAAGGATATTATCTACGCCATCAACAAGGTGGCGGAGAAAATCAACAATGACAGCCGGATCAACGACAAACTGAAAGTGGTTATGCTCCCCAACTACCGTGTCAGCCTGGCAGAGAAGATGATTCCTGCGGCGGACCTCTCGGAGCAGATCTCAACCGCCGGCAAGGAGGCGTCCGGCACCGGCAATATGAAACTGGCGCTGAACGGAGCACTCACCATTGGTACGCTTGACGGCGCCAATATTGAGATCGCTGACGAAGCAGGCCGGGACAACGTGTTCATTTTCGGCATGACCGTTGACGAGGTAAAAGCGCTGAATCGCCAGGGCTATAACCCCTATGATTACTATCTCAACGACGGCGAGTTGAAAGCACTGGTGGACTGGTTCGACAGTGACTACTTCACACCCGGTGAACCCAGAGCGCTGAGCCCTGTCAAGCACAGCCTTCTTGATGGCGGCGACCCGTTTCGAGTATTGCCGGATTTCCGTGCCTATTGCGCAGCTCAGGAGCAGGTCGATCGCAAATACCGCGACAAAAAGGCCTGGGCCCGTAGCGCGATTCTCAACACGGCAAGCATGGGTAAATTCAACTCGGATCGCTCCATAGAGGACTATGTCAACCGGATATGGCACCTGAAGCCATACCCAAAGGGAGCGTAAGAAAAGTTATTGATAATGATTCCCATTATATGTAATATGCATCGGGTCGTGATGGCGATCTCCCGGGAAGGGTGATCGTCGAGGCCGACACCCTGTCGGCCCCAGGGTTACGGATGACCGCACCTCTGAAATCATGTGTCTTTTTGCCCGGGGCCTTCCCCGGGTGCCTTTTTACGCCCTGTTGTCCCGCGAGAACGTTGTATTCCGCGCTTTTCGGGGTTAGTTTGGAAGCCCTTCGCGTTAGCACCGATCCGACCTATGAAACTGTCACGACACGACCTGAACCTGCTGGTGTATCTGGATGCGTTGTTGCGGGAGCGTAACGTGACACGGGCCGCCGATCGCCTGAACATCAGCCAGCCGGCAATGAGCAATGGCCTGAAACGACTGCGTGAGATGTTCAGCGATCCACTCCTTGTACGCACTTCCAGAGGCATGGAACCGACCGCCCGCGCGCTTGCGCTGCAGCCCGCGGTGCACCAGATGCTGCTGGATCTGGAGGCTGTTCTTCAGGACGACACACCGTTTGATCCCGGAGCGGAGGACCGGGTATTTCGCATTATGGCCAGTGACTATGCCGCCACAACGCTGTTGCCGGGGCTGATGGAGCGCATCAGCAGCAAGGCACCCAATATCCGGCTCGACATCATGACCCCCAGCGATGTGAGCTTCCGCGATGTCGAGGATGGCCGGGTGGACCTCGCCATAAACAGCTTCAGTGATCTGCCGCAGTCGTTTTACCAGAAGGTCCTGTGGCGCGATGCCTTCATCTGTGCCGTTCCCGATAGCGATGCCGCGGATGAACTCACGCTCGAGTCCTACCTCGCGGCTCACCATGTCTGGGTGAACAAGACCGGTTACGGCGTTGGCATGGGGATTGATCCGGAGGATATTCAACGGCTCAGCCGCGTCGATCGTACCCTGCATGAACTGGGGCACCGGCGCACCATCAAACTCTTTGCACGCGACTACCACCTGGCCCTGCACCTGGTATTCAGTGCCGGCCTGGTTGCCACGGTGCCTCGCCGAATCGCTGCGAGTTACCGGAACTGGCCCGGCCTGACCCTGATGCCACCGCCCTTCCCGGTTGAGCCACTGGAGCTCAGTATGGTGTGGAGCCCGCTACTGCATCAGGACCAGGCCCATATCTGGATGCGTAAGGCCATAGCTGAAGTCGCCGATGCCGAGGTACCCGGTGTTACCCGGTAAATCATTGAGAATCGCCCACCTGAAGTCGTCTGTTATTCGTGTTACGGCGTTCTGGCTCTTGTGCGCGACGGTCGTCGTACAGGCACAGGATCGCATGTCAGAGCCAACTACCGAAACCCTGGTCTATTCGGCCGTCGTGCCTGAAGAACTGGAGCGTGCCTGGCTCGATACCCTGGCCGAGTATCGCGAGGCATTGCGCAGTGGCGAACAGGTAGCGACAAGACCACTGGCGCAGCAGAACGCTGAAATTGACCTGCTATTGGACAGCCTTCGCTCTCAGGGGTATTACAACGCATCCGTAGAGCCTCTGCTTCCCGGTGACCTCTCGCGGCTGCGCTATGACATTGATCCCGGGCAACGATTCATTATCCGACGCGTTGACTGGGAGTGGCCTGAGCCGCTCACCGGAAACACCCTGAATGCCCAGTCCCGGTTGCGACCCGGTCAACCGCTGGTCGCGCAGACGGTTCTGGATACCCAGGCTGCCCTGCGACGCGAAATCCAGTCTACCGCCTGTTTTCTGCGGGTGAACGTCCGGTACGAGCTGAATCTGGACCGCAGGGCGCATTCAGGGACTCTGCGATTCTATATGGATCCCAGCCCCCAGGTCACCATTCGCGATGTTGAGATAACGGGCACCGAGACAGTACGACCGGATTATGCCCGGGGCCTCACTGCGCTCTCTCCCGGAGATTGTTTTCAGCGACCGGCCCTGGACCGGGCGCGCCTGAATCTGTACGAATCGAACCTGTTCGCCCGTGTGGAAGAGGCAGTTTCAGAGCCGGACGAGAATGACCAGGTTCAGGTAACCTTCCGTGTGCAGGAACGTTTCCACCGTACCCTCTCACTGGGCGGCGGGTACGACACCGACTCCGGGTTTGGTGTCAGCTCGGAATGGACGCATCGCAACATCGCGGGGCGAGGCGAACAGCTGACACTGGGGGCTCAGGTAAGCCAGCTGCGGCAGGCCCTTTATGCGAGCCTGGAAATACCCGAACGAACGGCCGGTCGGCCCAGTGTCACACTGAGTACGCGCCTGGAGCGCGAGCTCGTGCAAGAGTCACCCTCCTACGAATGGCAACAGGGCGTATCGCTGGAACAGGGGTTATGGGACAACTGGTCCGCTTCGGTGGGAGCCGACCTGCGCTCGACATGGCTACGGGAGAGCAGCGGTGTCACCTCATTCGAACAGTGGCTCGAGCTCCCCGCGTCTGTTGTGCGCGACACCAGAGATGACCCACTGGACCCGCAGAGCGGAACCCGGTGGGTGGTCGGAGTAACGCCCAGTATCTCCCTGTCGGGAACCCAGCCCAACTACACTTCGATCACGACCGGTTGGCGTGGATACTGGTCACAGTCGCAGCGGCTGACACTGGCACTGTCCGGAGACGCAACCGCACTGACCGGTCTGGCGGGATCATTGAACTTTTCTGACTTGCGGCCGACTGAAAGGTTATACGCCGGTGGCGGTGGTTCACTACGCGGATGGCCTTACCAGGAAGTACCTCCGGCCTCCGGTGGGCGAACGCGGGTGCTCACCAGCGCCGAGCAACGTCTGCGCATCAGTGAAAGCTGGGGTGCAGTCGCATTTGCCGATGCCGCCTGGCTCTCGGATCAGATGACACTGACCCGGAATGACAGCTCCTACGGCGCCGGGTTCGGGGTCCGGTATTTCACCAATTTTGCACCACTACGCGCTGATATTGCATCGCCCCTGCCGGACTGGGGATCGGACTGGCGATTCTATTTCAGTATAGGGCAGGCGTTCTGACATGAATCTTCTGTGGCGCAGCATAACAACCGGGCTCGGACTCTGGTTTCGACAACTGGTGCATTTCGTGCTCGCTCTTCTGCTCGTTACTGCGCTCGCTCTGGCCCTGATGGTCGGGACCAACAGCGGACGAAGCTGGCTGGGGAGCCAGGGAATCTGGCTGGCCAACCAGTTCAGCGACTGGTACATCCAGGCCACCGATATACGCAGCGCCAGCCTGGGCGAGTGGACGTTCGGCACATTGCGCGTATACCCGCCAGCGCTGGATGAATCGGTGTTCTCGGCCGGCGAGCTCAACATCCGCTTTCCGCTCGATCAATGGAATGGCGATTTTCGCCTGCACAGGCTGGCTGCGGATGAAATCATGTTGGATATTGAACGGTTGTCCGCACTGGGCGAAGAACAGGACGCCGGTGCACCGGCGGCGTTGCCGCCGACACCAGAGCAGTTGCTCGGCCGAGGCGCACGTATTGATGACATCAGCATAGAGCGGCTCGAAATTGCCCATTCCGGCCAGCCGGGCGATTCGCTTGCCGGGCGCGCCGAGGGCAACCTGGCATGGGGTGCCCGCAACCGTTTTCCGGAACTACAACTGAACTGGCGCTCACCCGAGCATGAGCTTGACCTTCTGAAGCTGACCACGGAAAGCAGAACCACAAACGGCAATGATTCGTGGTCAGTCACTGCCGACAGTACCATTCCACCGAACAGCTGGCTGCAGGGCGCCGCAAGGTGGCCTCTGGATGAACCCCTGTCTGCGTCCCTGCAAACGACCCTTAACGTATCACCGCTGCAATTGGAGGTGTCGGAATTGTCCGTACCCTGGCTGGGCTATCGTGTGGCCCTGTCCGGGCGTGTTCGCCAATTGCCCGGCGGTTGGGCACTGCAGGACGCGGAACTCGGCGTCGATGACCGGATGAGTCGGCTGCAGGGCCGATGGATTGGCGGCGCAGGGTCTGTAGCCGGCACGCTTGATCTGCCACTGGCCATATTCGAACCATGGCTTCCTGAGGGTCTTACCGCACATGGACTGACTGCGCAGGATCGACTCACAGCAGATGTCGACTGGTCATCAGACGCGCCCTGGGCGATGTCCGCAGACCTCCAGACGCAATGGTACCGCCAGGGCACAAGCATCAACCTGTCTGCCGGTGGCAACCGATTTGCCGTCAATGACATTGAAGCGGATGCGCGCATCGGTGAGAGCATGTTGTCAGCAACCGGTGCGTGGCACCTGAGAACCCATAGCGGTGCACTGCAACTCAGCGGTGATCTGGACAACGGACTGCTCGAGCCGCTGCCTCAGTTGGCGATCGTTACAGACTGGATTGACCGGGTTCAACTGAACGGGACGCTGATTGGCAATGGCCGGAACGAACCCGATAACGCGGGTGGACAGCAAGGCGACGGCTCGATCGCCTGGCCCGACTGGCAAGGGACGATGGCCGCCAGCGGTCGTATTCCGGAGGGTTACGGCATTCCCGCCGGTCGCGACTGGGAAGCGACGGCGCGGACAGAATGGCAACACCCGCAGCTGGATTGGCGCGAACTTGAACTCTCAGTAGGGCCTGCCGCATCGGCTGTCCGCCTGGGCAGCGCCGGTGACTACCAGTTCGATGGCGGGCAGATCAACGCTCGCTGGACATTGCAGCCGGCCGACCTGCTTCCCTGGCTGAGAGACCTCAATGCGGCGCCGGCCGACCTGAGTCGCGCGCGAGTCGCTGCCAGCGGGCAAATCGAAGGGCCTATCAACCGGCCGGACCTCTCGACCTGGATACGCTCCGAAGGCGTGTTTCTCGGGGAAACCTGGCAACTGGAGTTCGAATCGCCGCAACTCAGTCTGGACCGGGTGCTGGTAGACCGGCTTCACACGACCTGGCGTGACAGTTCGCTGACTGCATCAGGTTCGTTACAGCCCGACCTGAATGCAGACTGGCGCGAATGGCAGACGCAGCTCGACGTGTCTCCTGTTTCCCTGTCTCTGGCCAACCTGGCGAGCGTTGTGCCCGAGTGGCCGCAGGCACTGGATGAAGGCAACCTGATGAGCTCGATCTCCGTTCGTGGTGCACTCGGTGACCCCGAGTTGCTGGCTCAGGCACGTCTGAACGCAAGCTATCGCGATGAAGCACTGACCGGGTCGGTGAACTGGCAGGCGGACAACCTGCAAGCTGACTTCAACTGGCAGGACCGCTATATTCGGCTGGATGGCGCGGGTCGGCCCTGGAATGGCGGCGACTGGCAATTACGGTTCGAGCGTCTGCGAACGGCGGACATTCAGCCCTGGGTGGACATTCCGGAACCAGTGCTGGCTGCCGGGCTGACACATTCCGGCACGCTGCAGGTTCAGGGTAATATCAACGACGCCGAGGCTACACTGGAAAGTACGCATTCAGGTCGTTGGCAGGGCCGCGATATCGAAGCCCGACTGAACGGCACCGCGTCGGTACTTGGCCGGGAACTGGAAGCCTGGTCGCTGGCCGACAGCCGTATCAACTGGGGAGACGCCACGGCAACGCTGGCTGTGGCAAGCAATGCGGGCGACCCGTTGCCCGACACCGGTACTCTGGCCGTCAATCGTGTTCCGCTGCAGGAGTTCGTCAGTCAACCCGGCCTGGTCGCTGATCTGTCAGGCCAGGTCGCCTTCACTGCGGCCTGGCCGGATTGGGAAGTGTCACCGGACCTCGCGCTGAACGGTGAGTTCAACAATGAGCCATTGGAGGCCGCGCTGGCCGCGGATCTGGCGGGCACGGACCAGCGGGTGCGTATGGTTGACGTCCGGACCCTGGCGCTGGATCTCGGGAACCTGGCCAGGATACGAGGCAACGGAGGCCTGCAGGACCAGCAGTGGGATCTGGCATTAGACTGGGACGGCCTGAACTGGCAGCCACCGGCCAGTTGGCCTGTACCGAACGCACAATGGTCCGGCGACGGGCGACTTCGGCTGCGCGGTGAAGGCGACAACCCCGATATTCGTGGCACGATGAATTGGCAGAGCGAATGGCCGGATCGAAGCGACGGCGAGCCCATACCCATGGAGCTGAACATGCAGGCCGGCACGACGGACAGCCGGTTGGCGCTGACGGCAGCGCTCGAGTCGCCGGGAGAAGAACTCGCTCTCGCCGGACTGGAATTACCCCGCCAGCCATGGACTGAGCGACTGGGCCAGCCGTGGCGCGAATGGCCGTTCGAGGGCTATTGGGAAATCGATATACCAATGGCGTTGCTCGGGTTCTGGCTGGGTCAGGAGTCACTGCAACTGCAGGGTGACCTTACCGGTGACGGCGTTGCGTCAGGGCCCCTGGCGGACCCGGATTTCGAGGCAGCGGCCGACTGGTCCGAGGGTGCCATGCGGATCGCCAGCACCAACACCGAGCTCTACGACATTGCCGCTTCCCTGTCGTCGGATTCAGCCGATCGCGTTGACATCACGGCGAACGCCCGCGCCGGCGACGGGACACTCTCACTGAGCGGCGCGCTCGCCCGCGAAGGCGGCCAGTGGAGTTCCGACCTCGCGCTGTCGCTCGATAATGCGGCGATCCTTCAGCGACCGGACATCCAGAGCCTGGCGAACGGTGAACTCGGGCTCACGGGGCCTCTGAGCAACATGCAGCTGGCCGGCACGGTCGGCCTGCGCGAATTGTCGGTCAACCTCAACCGATTGAGTGACAATTCAATACCGCAACTTCAGGTAAGTAACGACGCGCAACTGGGCAACGGCCGCGCCAGTATTCCGGTCACTCTGGATGTGACATTGAACACGGATGGCTCCGCCAGCATCCGGGGCAATGGCCTGGATGCCATGCTCTCCGGTGAGCTCCGTGTCAACGGAACGCCGGATGATCTCAGCTCTGATGGTGCTCTCACGATCGATTCGGGCAGCTTCAATCTGCTCACACGCCGCTTTGATCTCCGTGAGGGCGAGTTGCGCCTGGTAGATGAAGCACTCAACATTGACATCCTTGCCGTACATCAGCGCGGTGATACCACCATCGAAGCCCGCCTCACGGGCAACACTGAGGAGTTGCGACTGCAGCTGCAGAGCACGCCGTCACTGCCCGAAGATGAAATAATCGCCCAGTTGCTGTTCGGCAAGACGGTGCAGAACATGACCCCCTGGCAGGCACTTCAATTGGCCAACGCCGTGAATCAACTGCGCGGAGGGGAGAGTATCGACCTGCTGTTAGCTACCCGCAACACGCTGGGGCTGGATACGCTGGAAGTTGAATCAGGGGAAGAAGGGGAGAACGCGACGCTGCGTGTCGGCCGGTACCTGAACAGCCGTGTCTATCTGGAAGTCGATACAGAGCTCGCCGCTGAACAGGATTGGCAGAGCACCGTGGAGGTTGAGCTTACCCCGAATCTCAACCTGGAGACGTTCACCGGCTCGGGAGGACGGGGCGGTGGCCTTCAGCTCCGCTGGCGCCGGGACTACTGACACGGTCTTCACTGCACGGGAGAGTCATCCGAAAAGGTCAGTGACAGTCTTCTCAAGCTCACCCGCCAGCCTCGTCGGGTCGGCTTCAGGTTTGAGCCGACAGAGAGACCGAAACACTGAGGGGATCTGCAAAGGGCTGTTTCTGAGTCCGGCGAATCCGGCAAGCGGCATATCGGGAGCATCGGTCTCCAGTACCAGTGCCGTGGCCGGCAGTTCTGATGCAGCCCGACGCGTCTTCCGGGCACGCGGCCAGGTAATGGTGCCGCCAATACCCAGCTTCAGTCCCAGCCGAATGTATTCCTCGCCCATTTCGGTACTGCCACTGAATGCATGCAACAAACCTCCCACCGGAGGCTGTCGCTTCAGTGCCCGAACCAGTTCATTGTGGCTTTTCACCTGATGGATGATCACGGGCAGATGGTACTGCCGCGCCAGAGCCAGTTGATCCTCGAACAGTGCGACCTGCCTGTCCATGTCTTCGCCCGGGCCGTGCAGCCCGATCTCGCCAACTGCGCAGCAGTCTGGCTCGGATGCCAACACGGACTCGACTGCCGCCAGTGAGCCCGCCTGATGCCGGGACAGAAACCAAGGATGCAGACCCGCACCAAAGCGCACGGTGAACCGGTCATCACTCCAGCTGCGGGCGAACGCCGGCAGAGTTCTGCACTGATCAGCCGTTACACTGGGAACAACCAGTCGATGGACACCGCGCGCCAGTGCTTCCTGTATGAGGGCGTTCCTATCCGCATCGAAGGCCGGAAAATCGAAATGACAGTGGCCGTCACTGAAGCGCATCTGGCAGCTCCGGCGGCGCTGCCGGTGGCTCAATGAGCTCTGCCGGCGCCACCAGTTCGACACCGGCTTCAGTGGCCAGAGGCAGCACCCAGTTCAGAAAGGCCATCGTCTCGGGGTAGGGATGACCTATCACAATCACCTCTCCGTACCGGTCCATGATATCCATGGCACTGGAGAACTGACGGCTCATGAACGCATCGGAGCGTTCATGATCAAGAAATACGTGTCTTGCCAGATAGGGAACGTCTTCTTCCGCGGCTATGTCACGGCTGACCGTCCGCGGCGTGGTAAGAGAGTCGAGGAAATACAGGTTGCGCTGCTTCAAAATCTGCAACACCGTGCGCATGCCGGCCCGACTTTCGGTGAACCGGCTGCCCATGTGGTTATTGATTCCCTGCGCATGCGGCACATCGGTCAGCGCACTCTCAACCGTTGCCCGGATGTCTTCATCGGTCATTGCCAACGTAATGCCTTTCGGGCCGAGCCGGAGCTGCCCGTGGTTTTCCATGGGCATGTGCAGCATGACCGGCAGACCGCGCTCATGAGCCAGCTCCGCCAGCGCACGGCTGGAAGGTAGCCCCGGGAGTACCGAGAGCGTGACACGACCCGGCAGATTGATGGCGGCCTCGCCACGCGCCCAGTTGTTGCCCACATCATCAATGATCAGTGCCATGCGCCCGGCCGTCGACATGCCGGCCAGCAAGAGCAGAATGGTGCCCAGGGCCATGCCGGACAGCAAGTGCCCGAATGAGCCGGGACCTGTCATTGCCTGCTCCGCTGCAGCACGGTCAGCCCCTTCAGCAGATTGAGAGCCTCATGCATCTGATAATCACGGTCAATCAGCGCCTCAGGGGCTTCATCCGATCCGTCGCCGTCGTTCGCAGATCCGGATTCAGACTGTGTGGTGTTCTCGTTCTGCCCGCGCAAGTGGCCACGCAGGTCTGCTTCGCGGCGCAGATTGGCTTCTGACGGTGTGAACTGACCCTGAGGTACCACGATGTCCGGTGCCACGCCTGAAGCCTGGATGGAGCGGCCGGAGGGTGTAAAGTACCGTGCTGTGGTGAGTTTCAACGCCGTACTGCCATCCAGCGGCATGATCGTCTGAACAGAGCCTTTGCCGAACGATTGCGTGCCCAGCAGGACAGCACGCCCGTGGTCCTGCAGGGCGCCAGCCACAATTTCGCTGGCCGATGCCGACCCCGAGTTAACCAGTACCACCAGCGGGATATCGGGTTCCGCTGCGGTTCCCCGCGCATAGTATCGGTTCGCGCTGTCCGGGAGGCGGCTCTCGGTGTAGACCACCAGCTCATCCGACAGGAATACATCGGCCACATCCACTGCGGCGTTCAGAAGCCCACCGGGGTTGTTGCGCAGATCCAGCACGAGGCCACGGAGTTCGCCGTCTGCTTCTTCACGAAGTGCGTTGATCTCGTCCTCCAGATCGCTGCCGGTGTTCTCCTGGAACGAACTGATGCGCACCAGCCCATAGCCTGGCTCCAGCATTTCGCTGCGAATGGACGTCACCTGGATTATGGCGCGCTCGATAGTCACTTCAATCGGGTTGTTCTCACCCGCTCTGACCACCGTGAGCGTAATTTCAGAACCGGGCTCTCCCCGCATGATCTCCACCGCCTGGCTCAGGCTCAGGCCCTGTACCGGCTCGCCGTCCAGCTCGGTAATCAGATCACCGGCCTGGATACCCGCCCGATAGGCCGGCGTGTCGTCAATCGGGGAAACCACCCGAACGAGGCCATCTTCCATCTGGACTTCAATGCCAAGCCCACCGAATCGCCCGGACGTGGATTCACGGAGGTCGGCCACTTCTTCCGGCCCCAGAAAATCAGAGTGCGGATCCAGACCCTGCAACATGCCGTCGATGGCGTCGCGAATCAGTTCGTTATCATCCACTTCTTCAACATAGGCCCGCTTGATGCGGTCCATGACCTGCGCGAGTTGCCGGATTTCCTCAACCGGCAGCGAACTCGGCATCTCGCTCTGATGGCGGTCGGCATAGACGGTCGATCCAAGCCCGATGGCAAACCCCAGAAATAGCACGGCCAGCAGTGTGACGCCTGACGTGAGTTTCATTTTCATACTGTTACTCCTGTTTGGCTTCCCGTCCGGTTATCTGCCGGCCAGCCAGGTCATCGGATTGTCTGTGGCGCCATTGCGACGCAGTTCAAAATAGAGCGCCGGTTGGCCATACCCCCCGGTATCACCAACTTCGGCTATGGGGTCCCCCGCGTTGACCCAATCCCCGACACGCCGAAGGAGCGCCTGATTACGACCGTACAATGACAGCGTCTGCTGCCCGTGGTCCAGTATTACCAGAAGGCCATAGCCTTTCAGATAATCAGCGAACACCACCCGCCCCGGGTAGATTGCCCTGACCGTTGCGCCTGCTTCGGCCGCCAGCAGAACGCCTTCCTGGCGCAGCCTGGATCCGGGCTGACGCTCGCCATACCCCACGTTGAGTGACCCGTCCACTGGCCATGCCAGTTGTCCGCGGGCGTCACTGATGGGCCCTCGCTCATTCTCGAAGGCAAAGGCATCGAGTCGCTCCCGCATCTCGGCCAGCAGCGCTTCCAGCTCGGCCTTTTCCGCTTCGCGCTCCGCCAGCCGCTCCTCGTCTGAATCAATAGCGCTTTCCAGGCGGCTGATCACCTGAGCCCGCTCATTGCGCCGTTCAGTGAGGCGGGCATTCTGCTGTACCAGTTCTTCCCGGGCGGCGGCTTCCTCTTCAATGCGCTGTGCGAGCGCTTGTTCAGATGCCCGCAACGTATCCTGAGTCTGGGCAAAGGCGCGCAGTTCCGCTACCTGTGCCTCGTTAAACATTCGGTAAAAGCGGGCCATTCTCTGGCCGTCCACCAGTGTGTCAGGTGCCAGAAGCGCCTTGAGCGGTGTTTGCTGCTGGCTTTTCCAGGCCGCTACCAGCAGGTTTTCTATCCGACCGGCCTGCGCTTCCAGCGCGGCTTCCAGGCGCGTTATCTCTGACCTCAGCGCTGATTGTCGGGCCGACAGTCGGTCAATAGCCGCAGATGCCTCCCGTCTCGCCTCGCGAACAGCGGCTATTTCGCGCTCGATCGACTCCAGCTGCTGTGCCTCACGCGACCGGGCCCGGCGATTGCTCTGGAGCTGCTCCTGCAACTCAGAGATCTCTGCCTCCAATGCCTCAATGTCGGCTTCCGACACCGATTCCTGAGCCCCGGCGGACCCGGCAATGGCCGAGACGATGAGCAAAACCACCCATACAGCTATGGCACGAGACACAAAGCTCACCGACACCGGCGCCTCCCGAATCAATCCAACAGATTTTCGCCGGTCATTTCCTGCGGCTGGGGTTCACCCATCATTTTCAATAATGTAGGCGCAATATCGCAGAGCCGCCCCTTGCGCAGCGAATGCGTCCGGTCGTTGCCGACATAGACAAGCGGCACCGGAAAGACGGTATGCGATGTGACAGCCCCGCCGGTTTCGGGATCAACCATCAGTTCGGCATTGCCATGGTCGGCGGTAATAAGGCACTGGCCATCAATTTCCAGAATTGCGTCCGTTACGTCTTTCAACGCCGCATCAAGTGCCTCCACCGCTTTGACGGCGGCCTCCATATCACCCGTGTGACCGACCATATCACCGTTCGCGTAGTTACAGACCACCAGGTCGTATTTGCCGGCACGGATTGCCTCAACCAGCTTCTCGGTCACTTCCGGTGCACTCATTTCCGGCTGCAGGTCGTAGGTAGCCACCTTGGGCGAAGGCACCAGTATGCGATCTTCGCCCTCGTACTGGCTCTCTTCACCACCGTTGAAAAAGAAGGTCACATGCGCGTATTTTTCAGTCTCGGCAATACGCAACTGCGTTTTGCCCTTTTTTGAAAGGTACTCACCCAACGTGTTCTCAAGGGCCTCGGGCGGATAGGCACAATGTGCCGGGATATCAGCCGCATACTCTGTCAGCATGACGAAATCAGACAGCTGGGGTCGAACCGACCGGTCGAGGTCGGACTCCAGTCCATCATCGACCAGCGCTCTGGTCAGCTCGCGGGCGCGGTCCGGCCGGAAATTCATGAATACCACGGCGTCGCCATCGGCCAGGGCGATAGGCTGACCGTCATGCTGAATGGATGTGGCCGGCACGAATTCATCATCCTTGCCCTGCTCATAGGCGGCCTTGAGGCCAGAGACCGGATCCTCCGCCACAATGTCTGCCTGCCCGCGGGTAACCAGATCATAGGCTTTCTGCACGCGCTCCCAGCGGTTATCGCGGTCCATGGCGTAATAGCGCCCGATCAGCGACACAACACCCGTCACCTTGAGCTCGTCGGCTTTTTGCTGCAGGCGCGCCAGTGTCGGCTCAGCGCTGCGCGGTGGTGTATCCCGGCCATCCAGGAACGCATGGACACAGACATCCACCCCGGCTCCTGCGGCCATTTCCATCATGGCAACGAGATGGTCTTCATGGCTGTGCACGCCACCGGGTGACGCGAGCCCGAAAATATGCACCCTGCCGTTTGCGGCTTTCGCTGCGTTCACCGCATTCACCAGCGCTTCATTGCTGGCAAACAAACCATCTTCTATGTCTTTCGAGATCCGCGTGAAGTTCTGGTATACGATCCGGCCGGCACCCAGATTCATGTGGCCCACCTCGGAATTGCCCATCTGGCCGTCCGGCAGGCCGACCGCCATACCGGACGTCTCGATCAGGTTTTTCGGGAACTCATTCCACAACCGATCCCAGGTCGGGGTATTTGCTTTCTCAATGGCATTTGATGTGGACGTATCGCTGTACCCGAAACCGTCCAGAATAATGAGTGCGACTGTTTTTTTTGCAGTCTGGCTCTGTGCAGTCATGCTGACCTCTAATCAGTTCATTTCCTTGAATACTCCCTGGCCCCGCCCTGTCGCATCTGTGTTACTGCGTTGGCGGGAATACGCCGGTATTCTAACGTTATTGCGCGTCTACCGCGAACTGCAGACGGATGCCGATTTCAGACATCTGGTGTATACTGCCGCGCTCTGAATTCCTCTGGACCTGGCTGAGTAGCAGAACATGTTTGATTTCATTCCGGAATTGGTCGACTTCGTATCCCAGAACTGGCCGCTGGCGCTGGTCTGGCTGGCAATGCTGGTCTGGGTCATCTATTCGGAGTCTTCGCGCGGCGGCCAGTCGGTCAGCCCGCAGGCAGCTACGGACCTGATCAACACGCAGTCCGCTGTGGTGGTCGATGTTCGTAAACCCGATGAGTACGACCGGGGTCATATCCCCGACGCCATCAACATTCCCGCCGCCAAGATCAAGGATCAGTTGGGTACCCTGGAAAAGCACAAGGGCAAACCGATCATTGTTGCCTGCCAGTCCGGTCAGTCTTCCGGCGCTGCCGGTGCTGAGCTGCGCAAGGCCGGTTTCGAAAACGTGCACCGCCTGAAAGGCGGGATCCTGGAATGGCAGAGCACCCGGCGTCCGCTGGTGAAATCCTGATGCCCGCGAACCGCGTTACGCTCTACACCACGCGCTTCTGTCCGTTCTGCATGCGCGCCAAGGCGCTGCTGGATCGCAAACAGGTGGATTATCAGGAAATCCCGGTCGACGGTGACCGTGCACTGAGGGCGGAAATGACACGGCTGGCCGGGAGTCATACGGTGCCCCAGATCTGGATAGGTGACCAACACATCGGTGGTTGCGATGAACTGATGGCGCTGGAACGCGACCACAGGCTCGATACCCTGCTGAACAAGACAAAGGAGTAAGACCCCATGGCCGAAGAAAAACCCAAGACGCGTTTTGCCGTGCAGCGGATATTCACCCGCAATTCCTCGTTTGAAGCTCCGAATATTCCTGACGTATTCCGACAGAAATGGCAGCCACAGGTAAAGGTGGACCTCGACACCCAGTCAAGCAGCATCAGCGAGGACACGTATCAGGTGCTGCTGCGGATTACGGTTACCGCAACACTCGAAGAGAAGACGGCGTTTCTCGCTGAGGTCGAACAAGGCTGCGTGGCGACCATCAGCGGTTTCGAGGAAGCACAACTGAATCAGATGCTGGGCGCCTACCTCCCGGGGCTGCTGTTCCCCTACGCCCGTGAGACCATCGACACACTGGTGGTCAAGGGCAGTTTCCCTCCCGTGATGCTGGCACCGGTCAATTTCGAGGCGTTGTATCGCTCCCGCCAGCAGAAGCAGAACGGGTCGGATCAGCCCGAATCAAACCAGCAGACAGACAGCTGATACAGCAATGTTCCGAAACAGTGCGCGGAAAACAAGCTAAACGGCTGCGGCGCACTGATTTGGTGCACCATGGCAGTGCATAGATGCCCATTTTTGGTGCATTTTTAGTGTTGTTGGGACAGGAAGTGAGTAGTTGCACACCTGACACCGCCTCTAATCCGGCAACTTGAAACAATGGCACACGCCTTGCTTTAAATGCCCACAAGTAGTGCAATTCGGCTCGGACTACCCCCGGTGGCGGACATCGGGCTGGGATCCGTCCCGGGAAACTCTTACCCGGCCTGTCTTCCGCAGTCCGGACGGTCAACCATGTGGAGATGAATCGTATGTCAGAGAAAACTCTGAAGCTGATCAAGGATAACGAGGCCAAGTGGGTCGACCTGCGTTTTACCGATACACGCGGTAAGGAGCAGCACGTAACGATTCCTGCGAAAGAAGTGGATGAGGACTTCTTCGAGGAAGGTCAGATGTTCGACGGGTCTTCCATCAACGGCTGGAAGGGCATCAATGAGTCCGACATGATTCTCATGCCCGATGACAACGCCTCAAGAATGGACCCGTTCACAGAAGACGCTACCGTCATCGTGCGCTGCGACATCGTCGAGCCGAGCACGATGCAGGGTTATGAGCGTGATCCGCGCTCTGTTGCCAAGCGCGCCGAAGAATACCTGAAGTCAACCGGGTTGGGCGACACGGCCTTTTTCGGCCCGGAGCCGGAGTTCTTCGTGTTCGACAGTGTTAACTGGCATGTGAACATGGAAGGTGCAGGCTACCGCATCACGTCAGAAGAAGGTGCCTGGGCATCCGCGGAAAAGTTTGACGGCATTAACCAGGGCCACCGCCCCGGCGTAAAAGGCGGCTATTTCCCGGTGCCGCCGGTCGACAGCCTCTACGACGTGCGTTCAGCGATGTGCGACGCCATGGAAGCCATGGGCCTCGACGTGGAAGTACACCACCACGAGGTAGCGAACGCCGGTCAGTGTGAAATCGGCATCAAGTTCAACACCCTGGTCAACAAGGCTGACGAAGTACAGATCCTGAAATACTGCGTCCACAACGTCGCGCATGCTTATGGCAAAACCGCGACCTTCATGCCCAAGCCGGTAGTCGGGGACAACGGTTCCGGCATGCACGTGCACCAGTCTTTCTGGAAAGACGGGGTGAACCAGTTCGCGGGCGACAAGTACGCAGGTCTGTCTGAAACAGCCCTGTACTACATCGGTGGTATCATCAAGCACGCACGGGCGCTCAACGCGTTCACCAACGCATCCACCAACTCCTACAAGCGCCTGGTTCCGGGTTTCGAAGCACCGGTAATGCTGGCTTATTCTGCCCGCAACCGCTCTGCTTCCATTCGTATCCCGTATGTCGCCAGCCCGAAAGGCAAGCGTATTGAAACCCGCTTCCCCGATCCGACGGCCAACCCGTATCTGGCGTTCGCTGCCATGCTGATGGCCGGTATTGACGGGGTGAAGAACAAGATTCACCCGGGCGAAGCCGCCGACAAGGACCTGTATGACCTGCCGGCCGAGGAAGCCCTGTCTATTCCGACGGTTGCCGGTTCTCTTGAAGAGGCCCTCAACGCGCTTAAAGACGACATGGACTTCCTGACGCAGGGTGGCGTGTTCACTGAAGACATGATCGAAGCCTACATTGAACTGAAGGGCGAGGACATCGAGAAGCTGCGTATGACAACGCACCCGATCGAGTTCGACATGTATTACTCCGTCTGACACCAGGGCGGTGTAACGCACCCTGTGCAGGCAGCCTTGAATCGAGGCCGCCTGCATACTTCGAAGCCCGCAGTGGTTCACCCGCTGCGGGTTTTATTTTGCCCGGCATCCCGACGGTTTTACTGTTATCCTCAACGCCACTATGACGCCCGATTACGATATTGCCATCATTGGAGCGGGTCTGGTGGGCCTGAGCTTCGCGCTTAATCTGCCGGAATCCGTGCAGGCTCGCACGCTGCTAGTCGATGCCGCTGCCGAACCGGGGTCTGACTGGCCCGGCCCACCGGGACTGGACGACCGCGGAACCGCGCTCAACCGGCGATCCCTGTCGATTTTCCGGAAACTTGGCGTGCTGGACCGCATTACACCGGCCATGGGTGAGATTCGCCACATTGAAGTCAGTCAGGCCGGTTATTGGGGACTGTCAGAGCTGACGGACGATCATGCACTCGGCGCGGTTGTTTCCAACCGACACCTCGGCGCTGCACTCTGGGAAAGGGTGCAGCAATCGCGGTTGCAGTGGCGATTCAATACGGTTGGTACAACGGTGACGATGCATTCCGACAGGGCAACAATAGCTCTGGAAGGCAGTGGCGATGTTTCCTGTCGGCTGCTCGTGCTGGCCGACGGTAATCGCTCCGGGCTTGCGCGCCGGCTGGGTTTTGGTGAGCGGCGCCATGACTACGGCCAGCACGCCATTACCTTCAATATTGAGCGCAGTGGTGCTGCCAACGGGCGTGCCTATGAACGGTTCACACGAGAAGGCCCGAGGGCCCTGTTACCCCTGGCTGAAAACCGGCAGACGGTTGTCTGGACCGCTGATCAGGAGATGGTGGAAGACATACTGGCGACACCCGTGGAAGACTGGAAAACCGCTGTACTCTCCACCTTCGGGACCGACCAGGGCGCGGTAACGGCGGTGTCTGACCGATCCGCCTACCCACTGTCCATGACCAGGACCTGCGAAATCGGTCGCCCCAGAATCGTGCAGCTCGGCAACAGCGCCATGACACTGCACCCCGTGGCGGGCCAGGGCTTCAATCTTCATCTCAGAACAGCCGAGCAACTGGCAAGGGCGGTGAGCGATGCGGCCGGGGACCCCGGCAGTCGGCAGGCGCTTACACCCTGGCTGACAAGCACCGAAGCGGCGTTCGATCAGATGCAGCAGGCCTGTCATGGCCTGGTCCGGCTTTTTGAGCCCCAATGGTCCCCGCTCGCGCACCTGCGGGGCCTCGGACTTGCCAGTCTGAACGCCTTCGCTCCGGCAAGGCGCTCCATTATCAGCCTGGCGCTGGGGTACTCGCATCCGCCACTGAACAAGTCAGGAGTCCGTTCCCTATGACCGACTATGATCTGATCGTTGTCGGCGGCGGCATGACCGGTGCGAGCCTTGCGCTGGCGCTCGCGGCAACACGGTGGACCGTCGCCATTGTTGACCCGAGGCCGGACAACCCGTCGCCGGGGAGTACCGACCCTTCAACCGGCGGGGATTTCAGCCCCCGAGTGTCCGCCCTCGCCCCGTCGAGCCAGACCTGGCTGCATGAGGTGGGGGCCTGGCCTCTGATCCCCGCCACGCGCCTGAGCCCGTACACCCATATGCACGTCTGGGACGCTGACGGGTCGGGTGTCGTTCACTTCGATGCCGCAGACCTGGGGAACAACGAAGAAGTCGGTCCTCTCGGGTATATCGTGGAAAATTCGTGGGTAGAGCATGCTCTCTGGGAGCGCCTGAACCAGACAGACAGGGTCAAAACCTGTAACGGAGAGCGTGTTGAGCATGCCGAACGCCGAAACGACGGTGCCTGGTCCCTCGAGCTCTTGGGCAGCGATGGCCGCGTGCGGTTTCTTACCTGTCGGCAACTTGTCATTGCGGATGGGGCCCGTTCACCGCTGCGAGAGTCGCTGGATTTCAGTACCCGGCGCTGGTCCTGCAATCAGACTGCTCTGGTGGCCACGGTCCGGCACGAACACGGGCACCAGTCGACGGCGCGACAGGCATTTCACCGTGAAGGCCCTCTGGCCTTCCTGCCGTTGAGGCTGCCCCACTACTCGTCGATCGTCTGGTCAATGGATACCGGCGAAGCCAATGAATTTCTGGCCCTTGACCCGGCCATACAGGCGCAGCGGCTGACCGGCGCCATTGGTTTTCACCTGGGAGCGGTTGAACTGTGCAGCGAGCTCCATTCATTTCCTCTGTACCAGATGTTTGCCCAACGCTACTGGCAACCGGGCGCGGTACTGGCGGGTGATGCAGCGCATCAATTGCACCCACTGGCCGGCCAGGGCGTTAACCTTGGACTGCAGGACGTGTCCGCCCTCGCCGGCATTCTGATTACCGCATCCAGCCAGGGAGTCGACCTCACCGACCCGTTGCTGTATCGCCGCTATGCACGCCAGCGCCAGGCGCAGAACCTGGGCGGTGTCGCTGCCATGGAAGGGTTCCGGCGCCTCTTTGCGCCCACCAGTCCGGCTGTGCATGCGGCCCGCAATCTCGGCATGCGCGTGTTCAATCAATCCGGTGTCATGCGTCGGCTGGCTGGCCGCTGGGCCAGTGGGCACCGATAAAGTCTGACTGTCGCCAGGCTTCAAAAGCAACGACGGCCACACTGTTCGACAGGTTCATGCTGCGTGAATCAGGCTGCATGGGCAGCCGAAGGCATTGCTCTGTACCGACAGCGTCCCGAACCGACTCCGGCAGCCCGCGCGTCTCCGGGCCGAAGAGGAAATAGGCCTCGCCGGCAAAAGGCACTTCGTAGAAAGACCGCTGGCCCTTGGTGGTCAGTGCCCAGAGAGACGCAGGCACCTGCCGAGTCAAAAACTCGTCGTAGCTGTCATGAACGCGAACACGGGCCCATTCATGGTAATCGAGACCAGCCCGCCGCAGTGCTTTGTCTTCCATTGTAAATCCAAGTGGCCGTATCAGATGAAGATGGCATCCTATGTTCGCGCAGAGCCGGATGATATTTCCGGTGTTGGGCGGAATCTCGGGCTGGTAAAGTACAATGTGGAACATGAATGAACACCGGTCGAATTCTGGGTTGCACGTTCCCTGCGGCGGAATTAGCCTACAGGTCAAATAATTGTCATGATAGCTCGCAATACGGGGTGGGAGCCACAGAACCTATGCGACTGTTGAAACCGAATACTGGCTCCGTTGTGGGCTGTCTGCCGGCCGGCGATGATCTGATCATTGCAGACGTTCGTGGTGGGCGCCAACCCCGGGTCGAGGCGTTGCACCGGGTGCGCCACCCCGGTGATGAGCCGGCAGCTCTCAGGCGACTGGCCCGGTCACTGGGTCTGCACAATCGGGCATGGGTCTGGATTCTGCCGGAAGGCGCCTATCAGCTCCTGCTGGTTGACGTTCCGGACGTGCCGGCAGAAGACGTAAAAAGTGCACTTCAGCTGAAGGTCAAAGACCTGATCGATTTTCCGCTCGCCCAGGCCAGTGTAGACATTCTGTTTCTGCCTGAGGAAGCATTCCGGGGCCGAAGCCGGATGGCGTTTGCCGTCGTTGCGCACCGGGAAGACACGGTGCCGGTAGAAGACCTGTTCGGCCTGGCGGGGCTGAAGCTGCAGCGCATTTCCGTGGCTGACCTCGCGTATCGCAACCTGCTGCACCTGGTCAGCGAAAATGCAGCGGCGGCGCTGCTGGTGATGCGCGACAATGAATCCGCACTCAGTGCTATATTTGCCGACGACCTCTGCCTGGTAAGAGCGCTGCCTATTGCCGCCGGCGAGCTGGCTGCGGTTGACGATCAGTCTGAACTGCAAACCGACGCCGACACGGGCAGCTCGGACTCCTATGATTTCGATCTGGAACTGTCGCCGGACGACCTGGCACGCAGCGAGAATGAACCGGATGACCCGCTGGCCCGACAACTGGACACTCTGGCGCTCGAGCTGCAACGCTCATTCGACTACTTCGACAGTCAACTGGGGCTCGGCCGTATTGCCGAGCTGCGGATCATGTCTCGCTATGACCTGCCCGACCAGGTATACAGTAACATGAACAGCCGGTTTGACCTTCTTGCTGCACCACTGTCGCTCGAAGAGCACATTGCACTGGCACCCGGGGTTGCCTCAGATCGACTCTCCGAGGCCTCGGTGGCAATCGGTGGCGCACTTTACTCATCCGGACGTGCCACTCATGCAGAATATTGACCTCAAGCGACGACAAACGGGTACCGGAAGACCCCGGGCCGGTCACCTGCTGGCGCTGGGGTTGGCAAGCCTTCTCGCAGCCGGGGTTCTCAGCCTCTGGCAGTCTGATCGAGCCGCCGAGAACCGGGCCCGTATTGCAAACGCCGAGTCCGAAGTAGCGGCGGCACGCATGGCAGTAGAGAACTTTCGGGCAGACAACCCGGAGGTTTCAGACAACACGGATCTGCGCGAACGCATATCCGAACTGGAAAGCGAACGACAGACGGAGCTCAACCGGTTGCGCAATCTGATACAGACCAGTGGCGTCCGCGGGCTCTCCTATTATGATTTTCTGAGTACACTGGCTCGCCAACGCATAGATGGTGCCTGGTTGACCCGGTTCAGGCTGGAAAATGACGAGGATCGCGGCGTTCTTTATGTGACGCTGCGCGGACTCACTGAAGACACGGAACTGTTACCGGAATACCTTGCCGGTCTGCGGTCTGGCGGGCTGCAGAGCGTCAGTTTCAACAACCTGACAGTCAACCGACAGACGGCACCGCAGCAGCCATCCTCAGGCGTTGACGGCCCACTTTTTCGCTTCCAGTTAAGCACCCGGACCGATCCAGCTGTGCTCGCGGAAGCCATGGGCAGCAACGAGTCATCGAGCGGTAATCCGGATAGTGCCGGTGGGTCCGACAGTGCGCAGTCTTCTTCAGCACCACCGGCCTCTCGGCTGCCGTTGGAAGGCCTGCCCCCCGGCCTGCTGAATTCTCTGATGCAGGGAGGCGGCCAATGAGTATCTGGTATCGTGCCATGGCCTACCGCCTGAACGGGCTGTTGAACCGTTTGCAGGCACGCGAAGTCAAATTGCTGGCACTGGTCATCGTACTGGTTATTGCCGCCGGTCAATACGGACTCGGTTATACCATGGGCTGGTACCGTATGATGTCGGTAGAAGATCAGGTTGCCCGACGCCAGAGCGAAGTCCAGCAACTGGAGAGCCAATTGGCCGAGCTGCGCCGGCAGCAGGAAAACCCGCAGCAGCAACAGTTGCAGAACCGTATAGACCGGCTTGAGAACGACATCTCGCAGATTGATGAGCAACTGGCACGACTGACCGATGAACTCGTGGCTCCGGACGAAATGGTTCGCGTGATCCAGCAGCTACTCAATGCTCAGACCGGGTTGACTCTGACCCGGTTCACCACATTGCCGGTCACCACGACCCAGAGCACGACAGGGAACAACGACAGCGCACTGTTCCGGCACTCGGTGAGGCTCGAGCTCGAGGGCTCCTTCAATGCGCTCGCGCGGTACGTCCGCCTGATCGAGGCGGCCAACTGGCAGATATACTGGCAGAGTCTGGATTATGAAATTCAGGACTACCCGACAGGTCGAGCCGTTATGACGCTCTATACGCTGAGCACAGAGGAGGTCTGGCTGGATGTCTGACCCGAGACTGAACGGCGGTAGAAAATGGTGCATGATTATGGCCCTCTGTGGTGTAATCGGGCACTCAGCCGCACAGGCGCTGGATGACCCGATGCGCCCCAGTACACGGCAACCGACAGAGGTAGCACCCAGTGAACCGGAACCCGAGCCGGAACCCGCACCCCCGGTTGTGTTCAATCCGGCCGACTATTCCGTACAGTCCCTGTACGTGCTGGGTGACCAACGCCGGGTCCGGATCAACGGCGACTGGTACGAAGTAGGTGACCGACTCGGCATTGGCCGTATTACCGCGATCCGGACCAACGCGGCCGTAGTGATGGCGGACGACGATCTGCACATGCTGTATAAGGACACACCGAGAGCCAGTTTCCGGCATCGGCAGGAGAACCAATGACTATTGTGAACGCAATTCGGCGAATCCCGGTATGGTGGCTGGCGTCAACGCTGACCCTGATCGCATTGGGCGGGTGCGCCGGGCAACCGACCGAACCGCAAAGCAGCGAGCAGCAGCCGACAGCCGACACAGCGCCGCAGGCATCTCGCAATACGGCTGCAGCCATTGAGTCGTTCGCCGGCCAGTCGACAGACGCCCCAGAGTCAGAGGCGTCACCACCCGATGTGCCCTCCGAGCTCAATGACATGATTCTGGACGAAAGCGCTGAACGGCGCAGCGCCCGGTTTGATGTGGCGGCCGATGGCGTTCCGCTGGCCCAGTTTCTGGACGACCTGTCTGACATAGCAGATACCAACATCCTGCTCAGCGAGGCCATTGAAGGCAACGTGACCCTGCGTATGCGCAATGTGACCGTGACGGATGTCATGCGTGCGGTCCAGGATCAGCTCGGCATCGCGTTCGAACAGACCAGCTACGGCTACCGTGTCAGCGGCAGCCAGATCCAGACCCGCATGTTCCGCGTGAATTACCTCGACATTTCCCGGCTCGGCTCCTCGGCCACCGGCGTCAGCTCCGGGCAGATCGGCGGCGGTAGTGGCCAGGCCAGCCAGATCAACACAGAGAATTCAACCGACTTCTGGGCCACACTGGAAGACACGCTGAGTCTGATGATGGGCGAAGGCGGCGGCCGCCAATTGGTGGTCAATGCGCAGACCGGACTCATCGTGGTTCGAGCCCAGCCCCGGGAGCTGCAGGCGATCGGTGATTTCCTGTACGAGGCTGAGCTGGCGCTGCAGCAGCAGGTCATCATTGAGGCTCGCATTCTTGAGGTCAGGCTGTCAGAGTCCTTCGAGTCCGGCATTGACTGGTCGATACTCGGCAGCGCGAACGGCCTGGAGATCGGTGGCGGAGTCGACGGCAATCCGTTTTCCACCCCCAATGACAATGGGCTCGATGGCGCGTTCAACTTCAGTCTGAACCTCCAGAACTTCAATTCGGTGATTCGCGCCCTCCGTACTCAGGGTGAAGTGGAAGTGCTTTCCAGCCCCCGTATTTCGACCGTGAACAACCAGAAGGCGGTCATTAAAGTAGGCAGTGAGGAGCAGTTTGTGACCGTCAGCTCCGTCAGTTCGGAGACCGAGGAAGGCACACAGACGGTTACGCCTTCGTTCGGGCTACAGCCCTATTTCTCGGGGATTTCACTGGACGTAACCCCACAGATCCAGGAAGAAGAGAGCATTATTCTGCACGTTCACCCTTCCGTGATCCGGGTCGAGTCCACCACCAAATCATTCACGGTACAGGGTGAGTCCTACAACCTGCCCCTCGCCAACAGCACGATCCGGGAGACCGACAGTGTGATTCGGGCAGACAACGGCCAGGTGGTGGTTATTGGCGGCTTGCTGCAGAATTCGGTGACCAATCAGAGCAGTGGTGTGCCGAATCGCAGCAACGGCCTGCTGGGCTGGCTGTTCGGGCAGGAGCGCAGCGCCACGGAGCGCAGTGAGCTGATCATTCTGTTACGTCCGGTAATTGCGGATCCGGCGACAATGCAACAGGATATCGACAACACCGCAACCAGACTGCTGCAGCCCTGATCATGTACGAGGGATTCTTTGGCCTGACACACCCGCCGTTTGCGCTGACCCCGGACACGAGGCGCTTCATTAACCTCGAAAGCCATCGTGGCTGTTTCGACATGTTGCGCTACGCCATTGAGGCCAATGAAGGCTTCGTAAAAGTGGTCGGCGATGTAGGCACGGGCAAGACGCTGCTCTGTCGGAAGTTTCTGCATGAACTAACCCGGGGTGAGCGCCGCAAGCAGTTCCTTCCCGTGTTCATTCCCAACCCCATGCTCAGCGGTACCGGTCTCCTGCGGGTACTCGCCGGAAAACTCCGGGTTCCGGACGCCGGACAGATGCGCTATGTCGAACTGTTCGAACAGGTACAGAGGCGGCTACTGGCACTGGCGTCGAAGGGCCGCACGGTAGTGATCGTTATTGACGAAGCACAGGCACTGCCGGAAGAGACGCTGGAAGTATTGCGGCTGATCACCAATCTGGAAACGGAAACCCGGAAACTGGTGCAGATTGTGCTGTTCGGCCAGCCTGAGCTGGATACCATTCTCGAACAGCACCGGGTGCGACAGCTACTGCAACGCATCACCTTCAGTTACGAACTGGCCCCGATGGGCCCGAAGGATGTCTCACATTACGTCAACGGTCGCATCGCGGCCTCGGGCTACGACGGGCCGCCACTGTTTCGCGGCCGGGTTATTCGGCAGCTCTA
Organism: Natronospirillum sp.; assembly: GCA_965602035.1. GTDB lineage: Bacteria > Pseudomonadota > Gammaproteobacteria > Pseudomonadales > Natronospirillaceae > Natronospirillum. The sequence continues at coordinate 1,997,010 of OZ271919.1, forward strand.
CCGCTACAGCCGTGGCGTTCCCCGAATGCTGAACATTCTCTGCCATAAGGCGCTGCTGTGCGCCTACGGCCGCGGCGAGAGACGGATTACCACGGCGGATATCCGTGAGGCCGTGCGTAACTCGCCGGCCCGTGTCTACCCGGAACAGCGGCACATCGGCTGGTGGTGGGGATTGGTGCCACTGGTGCTGATTGCCGCCGGTCTGCTGGCACTGAATGCCGGAGTGTTCACCTTATGAGCCGGGCGCCGTCTGACCTGCAACGGGGTATATCCTCCGCCAGTGCCGATGGCGAGCCGCTGGGGAGCGACGGCTCCATTCACAACCCCCTCGCCGGGGCTCGCCCGGTACACCGCCGGCGCCGCTGGTTGCGCCGCCTCTTCCTCCTGGCTCTTTATGCCGGCATCGTGGCCGTCATCGTGTCACAGGGAAGTCGGTTCTGGCAGAACCATCCGATTGTTTCCGGGTTCCTGCCCGACTTTCTGGTTCAGAGTACGGGCCCGGAATCTCAGTCAGAACCACCACCGGTCTCCCGACGGGTGCAACAGGAGCCCGCCGTCCGCATCGAACCAGACTCGCCCGCGGCTATAGCCCCGGAGCCACCCCAGCCTCCGGTTGCGGAGCGTTCAGCCGAGCCCGCTTCACCGGTTGAGCCAGAACCTGCGCCGGATGCACCGGTGGCCGTCACCCCGGAGGCGCAACCCGACAATTCAGCTCCAAGGACCAACGGTTCTGGCGACGACACTGCGAGTGATGACACGAACCAGCCATCTAACGCAACAACCGAGTCGGAACCGTCCCCCGCAGCGTCTGCCGACCGCAACACACGGCCTGAGCCGGAGAGCAACGGGGGTTCCCGCGAGGCGACGGAGCAGATCTCGTTACCGACCACTGAGCCTGTGTCCGAAACATCCGGTCAACCACAGGGTCAAACCGGGCAACAGTCGGAGGGCCCGGAGGAATCAGACAACGGAGGATCTCCCGGGTCAGCACAGTCCCCGGTCAGCACCAATCAGAACCCGCAGACGCGACAGGTGTTGTTCTCCGAATCCGGTCGAAATCAACGCATGGAGGAGGCACGGAACTGGTTCCGTGAAGGTCAGCAGGAGCGAGCACTTGAGCACCTGGCAGAATGGCTTCGCGAAGACGACCACACGGAAGTGCGACAGCTCTATGGCAGATTGCTGTTACGGGCAGACCGCCCCCAGGAAGCACGGAGGGTATTGCGCCCACAGGCCAATACCGCGGAAATGGAGCTCCGCGCCTATGCAGACTACCAGTCAGGCGCCTATGCGGACGCGGTTCGCTACTACACACGATTGCTGAATGAGGCACCGACTGTTCAGACAGAGTGGTACCTGTGGTTGGGTATAGGATCCGAGCAGATGCAGAACCCGAATGAGGCCATACGCTACTACCGACTCTACCTGCGCGAGGGCCAGCAGCAGTCCACGCAGTTACGGGAATACGCGCAGGACCGGTTGCGACAACTGGACAGATGATGGGAGACCGCGTGATATGACTCAGTCACAGACCCGGAACCAGAGCGACGCCAACAAGAAAATCCGTCTGGGCGACCTGCTCGTGGAACAGGGTGCCATCAGCGACAGCCAACTGAAGAAAGCGCTCGGTGCTCAGCGTTCTTCCGGCAAGAAGCTCGGGCGTTTGTTGGTCGATATGGGGATTATCACCGAAGACCGCATGCTCGGCGTACTGTCCAAGCACCTGCGCATTCCGTTTCTGGAACTTCGCCGCTTCAATCTGAAACGGGAAATGGTGGAAAAGCTGCCGGAAAACCTGGCCCGGCGGTATCGATGCATGGTTCTGGCAGAGAATGAGCGTGCCTTTCAGGTTGCCATGTCCGATCCACTGGATCTGGTCGCCCGCGATGCGATTCAGCAATCGCTAGGAAAGCCGATCCAGCCGGCGATCGTCCGTGAGTCCGAATTGCTGGCGACGCTGGACCAGATGTACCGGAACACCGGCGCCATTGCCTCCCTCGCCGGCGAAATCGAAACCGAAATGCGCGAGAGTGATTTTGACCTCGCACAGCTTGCCGGTGAAAGTGACACCCAGGATGCGCCCGTTGTCCGGTTGCTCCAGACCATTCTGGAGGACGCTGTAAAAACCGGTGCTTCTGACATTCATATCGAGCCGGATGACACCGTGCTGCGTGTGCGTACACGTATCGACGGCATGCTGCAGGAGCAGGTAATGAAGGAACGTCGCGCCGCCAATGCGCTGGTGATGCGACTGAAGATCATGTCCAACCTCGATATCTCGGAAAAGCGCCTGCCGCAGGACGGCCGCTTCAATATCCGCGTGCTCGACAAGAGCATCGATATCCGCCTGTCGACACTGCCCACGCAGTACGGTGAATCAGTGGTCATGCGCTTGCTCGACCAGACGGCCGGCATACTGACACTGGAAAAGCTCGGCATGCCGGACGTCGTAATGGATCGATTCAAACTCCAGATAGAGCGACCGCACGGGCTGATTCTTGTTACCGGCCCGACCGGCTCAGGTAAGACCACCACGTTGTACGCCGCTCTGACCGAGCTGAACAAATCACACCGAAAGATAATCACTGCCGAGGACCCGATCGAGTACCGGTTGCCGCGCATTCAACAGGTGCAGGTCAGCAGCAAGATTCATCTGGATTTTGCACGCATTCTTAGGTCCGCCCTTCGCCAGGACCCTGATGTTATTCTGGTCGGTGAAATGCGGGACACAGAAACCGTCTCCGTGGGCGTGCGGGCAGCACTTACAGGCCACCTGGTAATGTCGACGCTGCACACCAATGACGCGATTTCCAGTGCCGTACGGATGGTTGATATGGGCGTGGAGTCGCACTTGATAGCATCATCCCTGAGGGCAATTGTGGCTCAACGGCTGGTGCGCAAGATCTGCGACAACTGCCGCCAGCCATACACACCCGATACCCGGGAAAAGATCTGGCTGGAACACCTGGGGATGTTCGACGGCATTGACAGCCTGCAGCATGGCACCGGCTGTTATCAGTGCAACAACACCGGGTACCGCGGACGTATCGGTGTCTATGAATTGCTGGAGCTGACCGACGACATGCTGCATGCACTGCGCGACCGCGACCCCAACCGATTTGTGGAAGTGGCCCGTGCCAATACACACTTTGTCACCATGACCCAGCGGGCACTGGATTACGCCCGTCAGGGAGTCACCGACCTTCACGAAGTATTTCGCATAACGGCCGATCTGGATGACCCCGAGACCGACCGCAAACCCAATGGCGGTGGTATTTTCCGGGCGCCCGGCGGCTCCGGTGAGGCATCGTCAGAGAGCAGCAGTGAGTCTGGTGAACGCTCATCACAGGGCCGGTCCGGGGGTGGCCGGTTCACCCTTACGCCGCTGGACGAGTAACGGGGCGTCATCATGCCGAATTTTGCGTATCGTGGACGAAACAGCGAAGGGCAGACAGTCAGCGATATCATTGAAGCCCATTCAATGGATCATGCGCTGGATGAACTGCAGCGCCAGCAGATACTGCCCCTGCACATCGAGCCCACCCGAAAGAAACCTCGCGCCAGCGGTGAAAGCGGCGGCCTGCGAGCCTTCTGGAAACGGGCCACGCGGCCGGCACTGAAGAACGATGACCTGATCCTCTTCTGCCGTCAGATGTATGCGCTTACCCGTTCAGGAATCCCGTTGATGCGCGCCATCAACGGCCTCGCAGAAGCCACCCGCAATGAACGCTTGCGCGAGGTACTGATCGATGTCAGCCGAGACCTGACCAGCGGAAACGACCTCGCCACCTGCCTCGCGCGGCACCCGAAAGCGTTCAACAACCTGTTCGTGGCCATGATCAGTATGGGCGAGACCACCGGCCAGCTCGACAACGCGTTCAAGCAGTTGATCGGTCACCTCGAACTCGAAAAGAATACCCAACGGCAGATCAAACAGGCGTCGCGATACCCGACCTTTGTCATCATTGCGCTGGTCGCCGGCCTCGCCGTGATCAACTACATGGTGATTCCGAATTTCGCGGGTGTATTCGAGCGCATGGGCAGTGAGCTGCCCCTGATGACACGCATACTGCTGAACAGCTCCAATTTCACGGTCGCCTACGGACCGTTCATACTCGGAGGCCTGATCGGGCTCTATGCGCTGTACCGTCGTTATATTCAGACACAGAAAGGTCGTGTCTGGCGGGATAGGCTGTTATTGCGGCTTCCGTTGATGGGTTCGGTATTCGAGCGCGTGACCATGAGCCGATTCACCCGGCCCTTCGCCATGATGATGGACTCGGGCGTGCCACTGCTCCATGCACTGACCATCTGCTCCAGAACCGTGGGTAATGAATACGTCGGCCAGAGAATACGCGACATGCACCGCGGCATTGAACGTGGTGACTCCCTAACCAGTACCGCGCGTGCCAGCGGCATGTTCAGCCCACTGGTACTGCAGATGATTGGTGTCGGCGAAGAAACCGGTAACCTCAGTGACCTGCTACGCGACGTAGCGGATTTTTATGACCAGGAAATCGAATACGAGCTCAAGACACTGTCCTCCTCGATCGAGCCCATCTTGATCGCCCTCATGGGTGGCATGGTTGTCGTACTGGCTCTCGGCGTATTCCTGCCGATGTGGGAAATGGCATCATCGCAGGGTGGGCTGTAGATCAGCCAACCGGGGTGTCGGAAATTCGACGCTTGTTCAGGCAAAACTTGAACAGAACAGTGTTCACTATGACGATAGCTGGCTCGCTGTCAGCGCCAACTGCGAAGAAACGCAGATTTTTGCGTCAGAATTTATACGAACGGCGTTAGATTGCCTTGTAAAATGGGTATACCAGAGCTACAGTCGGAACAGGAAATAACCAGACAGCCGTTTGACAGATTTTCGTCGGCATGTTTATTGCTGGCGTAATTGAAGATACACGACTCACACGGAGCCAAACATGAGACGGAATCAAGCAGGTTTTACCCTGATCGAATTGATCATGGTCATCGTCATACTCGGCATACTCTCGGCATTCGCACTGCCGCGGTTTGCTGATTTCGGGGATAATGCGAGTACTGCATCTGTGGAAGGTGCTCGGGCCAGCGTCCAAAGTGCCTCCGGCATCGTGCGCTCTGCTGCGCTAGTGGACAATGAAACCAGCGCTTCGGGTAGCGTGACCATTGAAGGAGCCACAGTATCAACCGCCTTCGGCTATCTGGCTGCCGACGCAGTTACAACCGCTGCGCAGTTAGAGGATTTTCTGGTAGAGCTCAACACAGGCACAAGCGCGGCCTATGTGACAATAAATGATCCGTCAGACAATTCTGCTTGCTTCACATTTGTAGAGTCATCAGGGTCCAATCAACCATCCAGAGTTTCCGCCGTTAGCACCGCTTGGAGCACGACAAACGATAATTGCGGAGTAAGCCCGTAGATTATTGCTCTGACAACAACTCCCATAGCAGAGCAGTCTCCATCCGGCTCTGCTATGGGGCGGATTCTCAACGTTCCAAGTAGGCCGAGACAGAGGCGCTAATCTCAGTAGCCAGTTCAGGTTTATCAATAAATTCGAAACTCTTGTCTGGGTATAGCCTTTTTGCGCTGATCTTAAGGTCCCTGGCTTTTAAGGGCGCTCCTAGCCAGTCAAATGCGGCAATCTGATGCCTGAAAACTCCCGGCCTCGGAAGTCGATCTAGCGCCTCATCAGCCCAGATTGTGAATGCTCTCACGTACTCGGAATTATTCGTATCCATCCCAATCACGAGAGCCGAATTGAATCGCAGCCAATCAATGCGATCTCTCCATACGAATGTGTTACTCACAGCATCCAGGTCCGACAGATCCCGGTATATCTGACGCTGAAACTCATTGAGCACGCGATTAGTGTGCAATGTTGTCGCCATGAAATAGACCAGAATCACGGGCACAACAAGTGAGGCCAGTCGAACGGATCTCGACACAGCCGGCCGTAAATCCATCGTGAAAAGCCTCTGAAATTCCGCGTCGCGCAGGATAATGGCCAGAAAGAGCACAAGCGCCAGCCAATGGATCGACGAGATGTAGAGTGGCAGCTCCGTCTGTGTATGCAGGACGATCGGCAGGATGAGAGCCACAGAAACCAGCCGTCGGCCCGGTGGCAGTCGCCAAAGTACTATCACTCCGGCTATAACCATCAACACGAGTCCGGATACGGCAAGCAGTCCGCCCTCCGACCATACGTAGAGGAACTCATTGTGAGGGTGCGTGGTTGCCGGGATCACTGGCGGATAGTCCGGATTGGCATCCCGGATCGATGCGGCGGTTTCGACCTGAGCCGGTTCAAATCGGCCGAGCCCATGACCGATAAATGGTGCCTCCTGAATCAGATCCCCGGCCTGCCGGTACATAACCCAGCGAGGCGTGTCCAGATTTGCCTTGGCAGCCGTTCGTGATTCCGCTTCCGGTTGTATGGTGAGCATCAGCCAACCAAGAGCGATTCCTCCGAGTACACTAATCCACCACTTAAGCAGCCCTGCCCGGTGTTGCATGTGCAGTGCATACGCACTGATGCAGATTACAACTCCAATTGCGGCGAGCCATCCAGTGCGCGACCCCAGAACAATGATCAGTGGCACCGTTATCAGCGGGAGCAGGTAAATAGTACCCGTTTGCAGAACTGCCCAGCCTCGCCGCGCGGGCCTTTTGCTTTGCAGGTACCCGCCATAACGAATGACTCCATACCCTGATATGGCAAGCCCGGTTGCATAGAATGTAGCCGCGACATTCGGCTGGTTGAATACGCCAACCGGTCGCCAGTTCTCGGCCCAGTAACCAAACACGTTACCGGGATCCAGAAAAAAGTACTGGCCGAACCCGAAGGCGGTCTGAATCAATACGGCAATGGCTGGCAACATCAGCCAGGGCCGGTGTGTTTCCGAGAGATTCGGTTGGCTCAACATCACGAGCCAAAGCCACCCGGCCCATATACCGGCCAGACGGGGCAGAGCGTCCGCCACTTCGGCTTGCGGATACAACACTGGCACGGTCAGGGCTAATGCCCCGACACCAAGCCATAAATGAACAGCCGATAAGGTAGTCTGCCCGGCTCCGGCAATGGCATAGAGCCCTACCCCGAGCGGTAATGCAAAAAACAGCCAGGTCCAGGCGTTGAATGGCAATACAAGACCCGTGCCGCCCACGTTCGGCATCGTCAGGTGCATTCCCACCAGCAATACCAGCGCAACACCAAGGAAATGCAGGGTACCGGGGTTTATAAACGGTTCGCGTCGGGACAGCAGTGTCTTCAATGCCATAAAGCGGCTCTCCGTCCAGAAACAAAGATCTCAGCCAGAAGACAATCTCTACTACTGCGAACGCAAGTGCAAATATACAGGGTGCAGGATGCCACGACCGCCACCGCCAGCGGACGTTATCGCGACCTCTGATCGCAGCCTTTGGCAGCTCCTACACTCCCGGATCCTGTAGGAGCTGCGGAACGTTGCGATGGGACCTACGGCCAGAACACGACCAGCAATAGCAGACCAAGCGCGACGCGATAGATCACAAATGGCTGCATGCCGATCCGGCGGATAAAGGCGAGGAACAGGACGATGCAGAGGTAAGCGCTTAGGCCAGACAGCACTGTGCCCCAAAATAGTGCATTCCAGTCAACGAGCGTGTCGGACGTGATGAGGCCATACACTTCCAGCAGGCCGGCCAGTGCAATCACCGGAATCGACAGGAGAAAGGAGAATCTTGCGGACGCTTCACGGCTCAGCCCCAGTACAAGCGCGGCCGTCATGGTGATGCCCGAACGCGACGTGCCGGGAATCAGGGCGACTGCCTGCGCCAGACCAATCCATATCGCATCTCGCCAGCCCATATCGCGCACGGTACGAGCACCACGGAATCGCCAGTCCGCCCAGCCGAGGAGGAGGCCGAACCCGATCAGCGTCGCGACCATGACCAGCGGGGAGCGCAGGTACACCTCGACCCAGTCTCGGGTCAGAATGCCCGCCAACCCCACCGGAATTGTGCCGACCACCACAAACCAGGCCAGTCGGCTGTGTTCGTTCTGCTGCCGGTCCGCCAGCGACCGGAAAAACCCCGTGATCATTTGCCCAATGTCACGACGGAAATACCATACCACCGCCGAAAGGCTACCCACGTGGACCGACACATCGAAGGCCAGCCCCTGATCGGCCCAGGCCGTGAACTGCGGTACGAGAATCAGGTGCGCTGAGCTCGATACGGGCAGAAACTCCGTGACGCCCTGCACCAGAGCCAGAATTGCAATCTGTAGCCAGTCCACCGGCAGGCCCCTTGCCAAAGAATCAAGTGCCGGATGGTAAGTCGCTGAACCCGACAAGTCCATTTGCAAATGGTTAAGCTCTTCCGCGAAACAACACCCTGCTCATGTACAGAATTAGTAATGACCAACCAACCCGTCAATCTGTTATGGTTCAAGCGAGACCTTCGCCTGTGTGACCACCCCGCTCTCGTCGCTGCCTGCGAATCGGGGCTTCCGGTTCTGATGGTCTACTGCATAGAGCCGAGCTGGGAGGAAGACGGACATACGGACGTCCGGCATTGTCGGTTCCTGGTCGAAAGCCTGGCAGACCTGTCCCGGCAACTGGAGGACCAGGGGCACCGGCTCTGGGTATTCCATAGTGATGCGATTACCCTGTTTCGAACCTTGGTGCAGCATCTGGACGTTCGCGCGGTTTACAGTCACGAAGAAGTCGGGCTCACCTGGACATGGCGCCGCGACCGGGCGGTCGCAGCATTGCTCAGAGACCACGATGTACCATGGCACGAATTCTCGCAACTGGCGGTACAGCGCGGACAATCGGGCCGGCGCGGGTGGAAACGCTTCGCCGATGAGTTTCTCGGCTCCGAGCCGGCGGAGTCACCGGTGGCAAGAGTCGAGCCCGCTGACATCTCTGAGCTGAAGCCGCTTATGGCGCTCCGTTGCCATGCGCTTCCGGCACCCTGGCTGCGCCGCAATACGCGATTCCAGAAAGGGGGAGAACAGGCAGCGCACATGCGGCTACAGGCGTTTCTGACTCGGGATGGGCGGCACTACCGAGGCAACATTGGCAAACCGGATGCCAGCCGCCGTACCGGTTCGCGGTTGTCGCCCTACCTGGCGTTCGGAAACCTCTCGATTCGTCAGGTCGCTCAGGCAGTACAGCACTCAGACTTACCGCCAGGTCACCGCCAGGCGGTCTATTCTCGCCTGCGCTGGCACTGCCATTTCATCCAGAAGTTCGAAAGCGCGACCAGAATCGAATTTGAGCCTCTGAATCCCGCCTACATTGCACTGTTGAACGAATACACCAGCCCGGAAATAACCGGCTCTTCTGACGCATTCAAGTCATGGGCTGCCGGTCAGACAGGCTACCCATTGGTCGACGCCTGCATGCGCGCACTCATTCAGACCGGTTTTCTTAACTTCCGAATGCGGGCAATGTTGGTCAGCGTCGCCTGCCACCACCTGGAACTGCACTGGCAGCCAGTAGCTCTGCACCTCGCCCGGCAGTTTCTGGACTTCGAGCCCGGCATCCACTATCCACAGATTCACATGCAGGCGGGGCACACCGGGTACAACACCGTGCGCGTGTACAACCCGCTCCAGCAGTCTCTCAAACAGGATCCCGAGGGCCGGTTCATTCTGGAATTTGTGCCTGAGCTCGCACCGCTCGCCGATGCGGGCAGGCTGCTCCATCAGCCCTGGGAGGTAACGCCTCTGGAAGCTGGCATGTTGGGATTCCATCCAGGGCGGGACTATCCGGATCGATGCTTCGATCATGACGAAACCGGACGCAAAGCAAGGAAGCGACTCTGGGACTGGCGACGCCAGAGTACCGTTCAGGAGCAGGTCCCCAAACTGTTGCGCAATCAGGTCGTGCGGACGGGGGACTGAAGACGCATCTCCAGCCCGCGTAAATCCGCCATTTGATCGCTGTTAAGCTTGGTTGAACCGGTTCACATACCATATACTGAAATGGCGTCAGACATTCAGAGCGACCCACTATGGCAACGCAATCCCGGCTGGAGGATGACCATGCGCGGCAGGATCGCCGCGGCATCATTGTTCTGTTGCTGATCGTTGCGGCTGCCTGGGTCGGATCGCTCTATTATCTCTATTCCACCTATCAGACACAGACTGCCCTGGTAGACGAGGCGGCACACAGCCAATTGCAGCAGCGTACCCAGATTCTGGCGTTAATGCAGACCGAGCTTCTCTCTCTGCAGCTTGAACAGGCAGACAATGCACTGCGCGTCATCCGGGAATACCTGGATAGCGCACCTCGCGCCGACGGATCACCATTTCCACCGGCACTGGATCGGCTGATGTCGCATCAGCGCGATGCGGACCCGGAAATTCTGGATATCCTCATTACAGACACCACCGGACAGGTTGTGCGATGGACCAACTCTGCGTCAGCGCCTGATGTTGGCGACCGGGCTTACTTCCAGGCGCAAAGAGAGGCGACGGAAGACCGACCGTTTGTTTCGATGCCGCTGAACCCCCGTTTACCGGAGCCGGACTCACTCATTGCGATCAGCCGGCCCTGGTACGACACCAACGGAGACTTTGCCGGCGTCATTGCATTGGGACTGGATATCCAGAGGTTAACCAGTGCCCTGAGCGTTGCCGCCATAAATGATGAGATCATTACCCTTGTAGCCCATGACAATCACGACATTCTTATGGTCGCTCCGTACCAGGAAGTGGAGCCCGGCTACAAGATGGACTATCTGCAGCAACATGGCGCGCTGACACCTCAGGGTGAAACGCTTTACAGGTCCAGAGTGGACGGAAAAACCCGTATGGCCGCCTGGCACCACCTTCCCCAATGGGGGCTTTATGTCTTCGTGGCTGAAGACATTTCACCGATGCAGAGTGATATTGGCGCGTTCCGGGAGCAGGCACGCCGTCTGTTTATCGCCATTGCAATCGCCGCCACTGTCCTTCTGGCGCTGCTGGTATGGTTGCTGATCCGCCGAACCAGCTACGTGCGCAACCTCAGGCTGCGGGAAGCAGCGCTGACAGCCAGCGAAAAACGCAACCGGGCCATTGTGAACGCCATTCCCGACCTGATGTTCACGCTGGACGCGGAAGGCCGAGTACTCGATTACCAGGCTGGTAATGGCATCCCGATTAACCGGACACCTCAGGAATTTCTGGGGCACCCGGTCACTGACTTGCTGCCCTCGAGACTGGCCCCCACTGTTCGCCGGTGCATTCGGAACGCGCTGGCATCGGGGCAGGCCGAGGCGTTTGAGTACAGTGTGCAGCGCGATCACAGGGCGTACTATTATCAGGCCCGCACCGTTCGATACAGCGACGGCAAAGCCCTGATGATCATTATCGACATCACCGCTCAGAAGGACGCAGAACTGGCCCTGCAGTGGCGAGTTAATCATGACAGCCTGACGGAACTGCCAAACCGGGTGCTTTTTTATGACCGCATCAGCAATGCGCTGGCGCAGTATCGCCGCTACAAGCGTCCATTCGCGTTGCTCTACATGGACCTCAATGGTTTCAAGCAGGTCAATGACCGGCTCGGGCATAACGCGGGCGACCAGTTGCTCTATCAGGTTGCCCGGCGACTCGCCGAACGGGTCAGAGCAGCCGACACGCTGGCGCGTCTGGCCGGCGACGAATTCGCGGTAATTGCCACCGAGTGCGACGGCGCTTCTGCGGAGGTACTGGCGAATAAGCTGCGCTCAGTGTTCACAACCCCCTTCAATCTGGATGGCAAGCCTGTCAACATCGACACCAGCGTTGGTATTGCCCTGTGCCCGGATGATGCGCAGGACGCCGACACTCTGGTAAAAGCGGCTGACAGGGCCATGTACAGAGACAAAGATCGTCAGAAAAACTCATGAAACGGTCGCGTATCGGGTCGATATCCGCCAGGGCCAGAGGTTTTACTCTGGTTGAACTGATCCTGGTAATCATCGTGCTCGGCATTCTCGGCGCAATTGCCGTCCCGAGACTGCCGGATGTCGGCCTGTTCAACCGTCAATTCGATGTCCGTCAGGTGGTTTCGAGCCTGTCTCGTGCCCGCGCGCATGCCGTTGCCAGCCAATGTCATGTGCTGGTCCGGGAGACCGACGGCGCACTGGATGCCCGCATCGCGAACGACTGTGTCAATCTCGAGTGGGATGACACCCGCAATTTCCTGCCTGGTGGTGGCGGCAATGTGCTCGGCTTTATTGCAGGAGGGCTGAGTGGACGATCTCCCGGGTTCACAGGTACACCACCCGTTATTGTCTTTACACCTTCGGGTGAAGCCAGGCGCTTTACCGGCAGCGACCTGACCAGCGTGAATGTGTTGTCCACGGGTTCCGACCTGACATATTTCTCTGGGAGCAGCGGTACGCTGAGCATTACTCACAGCAGTGGTCGATCCATACTCATTGATGACACGACGGGGTACGCCCGATGGCAGTGATTCAGCACAGGCGGCAGGTCGGGCTGACCCTGATCGAGCTGATTATCGCCATTGTGGTGCTTGGCATTGCCGCCGTGGGCATATTGTCCGCGCTGAGCCGTACCGCGGTTCTGAACGTGGACCCACTGCTCCGCGTACAGAGCCAGGCGTTGGCCGAATCGGTAATGGACGAAATTCTCGCACGGCCGTTTTATCGACCCGAGAACGACCCGACGCTGGACAGTAACAACAGCGGCAGCCTGACCTGCGCCTCCGCAGACAACAACGCCAAGACCAGCGTCTGTGACTACAACGGCCTGAATACCCTTGAGCAGGCCAGCGGCGAACCGTATGAAGGAGTAAGTGGGTACTCGCTATTGGTAACTGTGGATCCTTCTGAATCCGACGATTTTTCGGATATCGCTGCAAACTGCGCCGTACGCATCAACGTTGCTGTAACCGATCCGAGTGGCGCTACGACCCGACTGAATGCCTATCGCACCAGCTATTGGGAGGGCTGCACATGAGCAAGTACTTGCACCCTACCCGTGGTTTCACTCTGATCGAACTCATCATGGTGATCGTCATCACCGGGATCCTTGCCGTTGTGGTCGCACCAATAGTCAGCGGCACATTCAACGCTTATACCGACAGTAGCCGACGTGCAACGCTGGTTCAGCAGGCTCAGAGCATTGTTCAGCGAATTCAATACGACCTGTCGTATGCCGTGCCTTCATCGGTATCGGTCAACGGCGATACCATCAGTTGGTTGGCACTGACTCGCGACCCGAACCCGGCGTTTCCCCCATCGGCCAGATACACATCAAGTGTCGACGTAAGCTCGGACCAGACCAGCCTACCGGTCCTGGGCTGTGCCGCGACTCCGGCAACGGGGAGTCAGTCCATTGTTATCGGCGATACGACTGCCATTGCGCTGGTCGCTTCCGTTGACCGGAGCAGCTGCTCGAACACGCCGCCATCGGCAACCATTACTCTCGACGAAGCGACAACCTTCGATGCCAACGGTATCGGTTCCCCGTTCTACCGGTTATACCTGACCACCGGGCAACTGAATATTGATTGCACAGGAAACCAACTCTTACGCTTTGCAGGCACCGACACCGTTAACCCGACCGACACCCGATTGTTGGCCGGTAATATCGAGCAGTGCGGCCTGACGCTGAACCCTGGCACTACATTGACCGCGCCGACCCTGTTGATTGATATTACACTACAGGACGAAGCGGGCGAGCAGGTGCGTCTTGTTCGGCAACTGCAATTGAGCAACGCGTTATGACGGCACTCAAGAACCAACATGGCGGTTTTGTGCTACCTGCTGTGGTTTTCCTCATCGTCGTTCTGGGGGGCGCCGCCATCGCCATCGCTCAGCTCACCGCTGACAATACAGGCAGCAACAATCAGGCGCTGCAACAGGCACGCGCAAGGCTGATGGCCCAGTCCGCCATAGATGTGGCTGTGCACCGGCTGGTGACCGACAACAGCACCGCCTGTTCCGACGCACCCGGATTCCCCGCAGACAACTTTCCCGGGCTCTCCGTTTCCATTACTTGTGAGGAGAATATCTACGGCAGCGAGGGCGTGGCGCTGTGGAACATCATTGCCACCGCCAGCAGTGACAGCCTGAATACGACAGACCCGGAATACGTGTGGCAACGGCAGCGGGCCACCGTGGAGCTGGGGCTATGACGGGACTCTTTTTACGAGCGCTGATATTTGGTTTCGCATTGACAGCATTTGCCAGTGCGCAGACCACCGTCAGCGATATTGCCGACAACAACGCCAACTGTACTTATACTCCGTCTACCAGAACTGTGGACTGTTTCTCCTCCCCCGATGACCCGGGCGATACTGGGTACCCACTGTATGAAGGCATAGCCGGGAAACCTGCCTCCCCGGTCAATCTCATCTTCGGCAACAACGAAGTCATTGTGCTCGATAACACCAATCAGAGCTACACGCTGAATGTCACAGGCGACTGGACTTTCGGTAATAATCTTGAGGTTAATGTTGGCAACGACGCGAGCCAGTTGACCATCAATATCGGGAACAATATCAACCCCGGCAACAATGCCAACATCAACGCCAACCTGACCGTGGGCGGCTCTCTGAATACCGGGAACAACACCGAGCTGGAGGGTGGTCTGACTATCGGGGGAAACCTCAATCTGGGCAATAATGCGGAGATCAATGGCATTGTAACGGTCGAGGGTGATGCCAATATCGGCAACAACGTCACCATCAATGGTGACCTTGGCGCGAATAATATCAACACCGGCAACAACACCGAGATAAACGGCAACGTTGAGGGCAACAATATCAACGTTGGCAGTAATTCGGTGATCGATGGCAGCGTGAATGCGACGGGCAGCGTGAATAACAATGGGACGATTACCGGTTACGTCAACGCTCCGACGGTCAACGACAACAGCGGCAATATCGAGGGTGAAACCTGCGACCAGAATACCAATGTCGGCCCGTGCTCCGATGTCGACGAGGCGACAGATACCAGTTCTGGCACAGGGTCGTTTGTAGTACCGGACGGGGTCACCAGTATTACCGTGGAACTGTGGGGAGCCGGCGGCAGTGGCGCTGACGGAGTGACTGCGGGGGGTAATAACAGTGCCGGAGGCGGCGGAGGCGGAGGCGGTGCATTTGTAAGGCGGCACCTGTCTGCGACTCCGGGTGAGACGTTTGAATATTTTATCGGCAGCGGCAGCGGACCAAACCGGGATTCCTGGTTTCAGCGGCCGGGCGACAGTAGCCGGATCCTGCTGGCCAGAGGCGGCTCATCCGGCAGTGGTCAATCCGGTGGTGCCGGAGGTCCGGCTTCTACCTCCATCGGGGTCTATCGGTACAGTGGCGGAGATGGTGCCAACGGCATGACGAATGGCGGCGGCGGTGGTGCGTCTGCCGGAACCAGTGCTTCAGGGTCTTCGGCATCAGGGCAGGCGGGTGCAAGCGGCAGTGGCGATGGCGGTTCCGGCGGCGACGGTGCAACCGCCACCACAACCAGCGACACCGGAAGCAACCCCGGCGGTGGCGGCGGTGGCGGCATCGAATGCAACGGGGCGACCGGGTGCACAACTTCCGGCGGAAGTGACGGTGCCAACGGCAAGATCCGGTTCCTGTATGAGGGAGACGGCACACCAAATGCCCCGGATCACATCGATATCCGCTTCAACACCACCGGGCTGACGTGTGAGGCGACCGAAGTCACCTTCGTAGCCTGTGCCGACGGCGACTGCACATCCGATTTCACAGAGTCCACTGTCAGCCTGACGGCGTCGCCTTCAGCGGGCTGGGTCGGCGGCACAAGCCTGTCGTTTACAGGTCGCACAACAGTGGACTTCAATCAGACAAGCAGTGGTACAGTTACCCTGGGTGCCGGCAGCATCTCCCCTACTCCAACGGCCAGCCCGGCCGTTACCTGCAACGACAGCGCCGACTGCGACCTGGACATTGTTGACGCCGGGCTGTTGTTGACAGACAGCAGTGGAAACCGACTGAATCTGTCAGACACATCAGCGGGCACAGCGCAGACTGGATACTACCTGAGCGCCGTACGGGACGATGGGAGCGATACGGGAGCCTGTGAAGCGGCGATTGAGGATGCCAGCCAGCCAGTGGACTTCAGCGCGGTTGTCGGAGAGCTTGATTCGCTGCCCGCCACTCAGGGCGTTCTGGTAAACAGCACCGAAATTGCAACGGCCCTGAATTCCAGCCCTGCCAGCCCGACCACAATCTCGCTCGCGTTCAACAGCGATGGGCGTACCACAAACCCGCTGAGTGTTACCTATAACGATGTCGGTGAAATCACCCTGAGCGCTGATACCATGGTGACGCCTGTCGGCACGTCCAATTCCGATACGCTACCACTCATTAACGGCGGGCCGTTTGTTGTCTACCCGGCCGCACTCGGTTTGCGTGATATCACCTGCACGGGATCAGGTGAAACTATAGAAAGCGGTGCCAATACCGGCACAACCCCGGCCGACCTGGATGAATTCTGCACGGCGGGGAACGAGTTCACAGGCACGCTGGTAGCCTTTGATATCAATGACAACGAACTCGCCAACTTCGGTTCTGAAACGAACGCCTCCGATATCAGCTTGAGCTACACCCTGGTTGCACCTTCACCCGGCAATAACGGCAGCCTCATGATGACGCCGGGCTCGCCTGCTACCGATGCAAGGGCGTTGACCCTCACCTGGGACGAAGTCGGCGTTTTCGACCTGACAGCGACATTGGAGAGCTCGTATCTTGGCGGCACACTACCTGCGACGAACGGCACCGTGCGCATTGGCCGGTTTGTCCCTGCTTATTTTTCCGTTGCGTACAGCGGAGCGGATCCGGCACTCGCGCCCGCGCAGAGTGGCACTGACTTTGATTTCACCTACCAGGGCCAGACGTTTGGCTGGGCAACTGCTCCCAGGCTGACACTGACCGCGCTCAATGCCAATGACCCGGCCACGACAACCACCAATTACAAGGGTGCATTTGCGAGCCTGGGCCAGGACCCCGGAGTCGGCCTTACCACCGCCAGCGGTGAGCCCGTGCGCATCACCAAATCCTCTGTTGGCGGAGACGCTCTCAGTATTTCCAGCGGCGACGATTCCGCATCCTGGACAGACAACGGTAATGGTACGCACGAACTGCAAGTCACACCGGACGCCGACTGGACAATCAGCAAGCCAGAGAATACTGACAGCGGCAATGAAACGGTGGAGGCATTGACGCTGACACTCGATATCGATGCATCGGTGTTCACTGATGCCGACAATATCGTGTACGCCGATGGCCCAACAGATCCGGCCAATAGCTGGTCCGAAACCATTCAGAACGGCCAACTGGTTTATGGCCGGATTCGGCTGGAGCCTGGCCAGGCCCGGGGTGACCAGACTCTGTCGATGCGGGCCACCGCTGAAGTCTGGTGTGAGCCCGAGTCCGCAGCTACCACCTGGGTTGATTGCCAGAACGCCAGCGAATCAGGATGGCGTTTCTGGAGCCAGGACAGCGACAACCAACATCTGGGCACAAGCGCCAACCTGGATACTTATTTTGAGATTGATCCGTCGCCGGGAAGCGATTCGCTGCTCACCGGGTACGATTTTGGCTGGCGGGAGTCAAATGAATCCGGCAACGTCGTTCTCCGAAATGGTGAAGCTCAGTTACTGTTGACTCTGAACAAGGACAGTTCAACGACCAACGAACAGTTCGCTGCCTATACCGGGCGGTTTACGGTGACCGGCACCTGTGACATTCCTGTTTACCTCAGGGCGCCCTGGGCAAGGTCCAGCGCTGCGACCTGCGCGCCCCTGATCGGCCCACAGACCACAGCCAGTTTCGGTGAATATACGGGCCGGCCGCCGGTTTTGTTCATATTGCCGCAGGCACGGTAGATTATCGCGGCCAAGACGCCGTGTAACGGGCCGGCTCCTACAAAGTGGCAAGGAGACGTGTAGGAGCTGCCAACGGCTGCGATTCGCGGCCAAGGCACCGTGCAACGGGCCGGCTCCTACAGAACCTTGCTTACTCCGAGGGCCAGAGGATAAAGGGCGGCTCCTCGTCACTGCGGTCGTCGAGCCAGGTGTAGAAGCGGTGTGTGTTGAAACCGGGCAGCCTTGCCAGCTCCTGCCGCAGGCCCGATTCGCCGGGAATGCCAAACGGAATAAGCCAGTCTGCACCGTTTCGCCCTGCAAGATGCCAGATCAGTTGGTCACCGAATGCTCTGAGATGCACAGCGTTAAGATCGGCGAAATCCAGGTAGCCCTGCCAGACACCACCCGGGAACCACAGGGTAATGCCCCGGTGGTCGGTTTTGACCTCGTCGGGTTGGATTTCGCTCAGGTCAATGGATGATAACGTGGGCATACGGTCTGCTACTACGATTCAATAGGTTGCAGAGTATGGACCGGGGCACCCGCCGCATCAAGATCGCGGCCCTCCGGGCCGGAGGATTCGCAGGAGCTGCCGAAGGCTGCGATTCCGCGGTGGCCGTCTTCAGATCTGAATCGCGGCGTATCGCCGCTCCTACAGAACACCGTCTCACTGGCGCTTTCCCGACCTGGACTGCTACTGAGGACTAATCCTCTTGATCGGCGGTTGCAGGCGCCTCCATCCCGAGTTCCTTGATCTTTCGGGTCAGTGTATTACGACCCCAGCCAAGTAACGTAGCGGCATCGCGCCGACGTCCGGCGGTGTGCTCCAACGCCACGTCGATCATGGCTTTCTCGAAATGCGGTACAGCAACGTCTAGCAGGTCCCGTCGGCCCTGAGCCAGTTCCCGGTTAGCCCATTGCCGTAGACTGTTTACCCAGTCAACATCCACCGACGGTGATGGCTCGTCCGACAGCAATTCCGGTGGCAGGTCATTCACGAAGACTTCGCGGCCTGATGCCATCACGGTAATCCAGCGGCAGGTATTCTCCAGCTGGCGCACGTTTCCGGGCCACGGCAGTGTGCAGAGAAAATCAACCGTTTCCGGCCGCAACGCCTTGGCTTCAACACCGAGCTCGGTCGCGGCGCGGCGAATGAAATAGGTCAGTAATCGGGGAATATCCTCACGCCGGTCAGCCAACCGTGGAATGTGTATGCGAATGACATTCAGGCGGTGAAACAGGTCTTCCCGGAACCGGCCGTCACGGACCAGCGTCTCCAGGTTCTGGTGCGTCGCAGCGATAATGCGCACGTCCACCTTGATCGGCGTGTGCCCGCCGACGCGGTAGAATTCACCGTCCGCCAGCACCCGCAGCAAACGGGTTTGGGTATCCGCCGGCATGTCACCGATTTCATCAAGAAAGAGCGTGCCGCCGTTCGCCTGTTCAAATCGGCCAGAGCGTTGACCGCTGGCACCGGTGAACGCGCCCTTTTCGTGGCCGAACAGCTCCGACTCGATCAGATCCTTGGGTATGGCCGCCATGTTCAGGGCGATAAACGGGTATTCCCGGCGCGGGCTGTGGCGGTGCAGTGCCTGCGCGACAAGCTCCTTGCCGGTACCTGACTCCCCATTGATCAGGACGGTAATATTGGAATTCGACAGGCGCCCTATAGCCCGGAAGACCTCCTGCATAGCCGGGGCCTCACCGATAATTTCCTGCTCTTCGCTGGGTGCTTCAGGCAGCCCGTCGACGCGTTGCTCCTGGGCATGTTCAATAGCACGTTTGAGCAGTTCCACTGCCTCGGTAACATCAAACGGTTTGGGAAGGTATTCGAAGGCGCCCCCCTGAAATGACTGGACTGCGCTGTCCAGATCCGAGTGCGCCGTCATGATGATCACCGGAACATGCGGGTTGACGGCATGCACTTCGCGCATCAGCGTCAGACCGTCCAGCCCTTCCATGCGCACATCGCTCAGTACAACGGTCGGTTCGCCGCGCGACAGCTCGCGGAGCAGGCTCTCGCCGTCGGCAAACGCCTTGCACTGCCAGCCCTCTTTCTGCACAGCTTTTTCCACTACCCATCGAATGGAACGGTCGTCATCAACGACCCAGACAGATTCAGTTACGCTCATGGTTGCGCCTCCGTGGTCGGGGTTGCGTCGTCGGGCCGGGAAATCGGCAGGTACAGGCGGAAACGGGTATCGCCGGGTTCACTCTCAACATCTATGACCCCGTTGTGCTGAGTGACGACCTGCTGGGCAATTGACAGGCCGAGCCCGGAGCCATTGGCCCGCCCACTCACCATCGGATAAAACAGTGTCTCCAGCAGATCAGCGGGAATGCCGGGGCCGTTATCCGCTATGCTCAGGCGCACAACCAGCCGGTAGCGCCGTTTACCGATCGTGAACTGGCGCAGCACGCGCGTGGACAGCCGTATAACCTTGTCTGGCTGTGCATCCCCCTGATTCTGCAGCGCTTCCATCGCATTGCGCACCACATTCAGAATGGCCTGAATCAACTGTTCCTTGTCGGCCTGTATATCCGGCAGACTGGGATCATAGTCGCGTTCAAATCGAATGGTGCCGCCAGTCTCCGCCTGCACCAGAGCCAGAACCCGCTCGGTGACCTCGTGAATGCTGGTGGCCGAGAGACTCAGCATGCGATTGGAGCCGAGGATCCGGTCTACCAGATTTCGAAGCCGGTCGGTTTCCTGCACGATGATATCGGTGTATTCGTCGTATTTCGGCTCATCAAGCTCCAGGGCCAGAAGCTGAGCCGCCCCCCGGATTCCTCCCAGGGGGTTCTTGACCTCATGCGCGAGACCACGGGCCAGAACCCGAGCCGCTTCCTGTTTCGCCAGAGAGGATTCCTCCCGACTGATACGGATGATCCGGTCAATTGCACTGAACTCCATAAGTACCCGGTGCGGTCGCCCTTCGAGCATGGGGGTCAGCATGATGTCGACCGTTATGCGCGTCCCATCGGCCGCCAGCGTCAACTGTTCGGCTCGCTGCGTGGTGGGCGCCCCCTCATCGAGAACACGCTGGAGCAGTTCCGTGAGGCCATTTTCATGCGTAAAAAGCTGCGACCAGGAGAGCCCCTGCAGTTGCGTACCACTGCGCGAAAACAGGGCCTCTGCGGCGGAATTCATGTAGTGGATATGAAGCC
Organism: Natronospirillum sp.; assembly: GCA_965602035.1. Taxonomy (GTDB): domain Bacteria; phylum Pseudomonadota; class Gammaproteobacteria; order Pseudomonadales; family Natronospirillaceae; genus Natronospirillum. The sequence goes on from OZ271919.1 coordinate 2,017,979, forward strand.
GATCATCGAGCAGCACCAGCGCCGTGGTCTGATGATCAACGATCCAGCGAAAAAGGTCAGTGCTCAATTCCGATTCCTCCTGCTGCCAATTCGCAAGAATCAAGCCAGTCCGCACCCGGGTTGGAAATACAGTCTGAATGGCAGCCGGGACCATTAAACAAATACCGCTGAACCGCAGGGAACAGGACCCTGCGGCTCCTGACGCAAACGAAGAATCGGGCGAACAAAGGGCGAAACAGGAATTCAACTTGCACTAATATAGTGCATTCTAGACAGAGATCTCACTAATTGCACTTTATTAGTGCATGGCTGCATGGGGATGCTATTTCCGGGCAGCTTCAGGCTCCTTGCGCCAGCGGACCCAGGTAATGCCACCATCCTTATGATCCAATACGGTCTTTGCGAACCCGAGCCGATCAAATAACAGATCCGTAGAAGCCTGTTGCCGGGTTTCAATAAATACCGGGCCATCGAGCTGTTGCAGCACCTGGTCAAGGATTTGGCGCCCCACGCCGCGCCCACGGGTCACACTGCGCACGCACAGGCCGATCAGTTGATGTCCAACATCGGTTTCACGCACTCCGACGGCGCCAATGATGCGGCCGTTGAACCAACCGCCCCAGACGGAATCACAGTTTCGGATGTACTTGTCGGTAAAGTCCTTACCGTCCAGGTCGCGCCGCATCCAGTGCGGCCCGTCCGAATAGATTTTCACGAGATCATCAAACTGATCACGGTCGTTCAGGTCCACTTGCCGAACCGTCACTGGCATAATCCACCCTCCTGTTACTGATCGCTCGCGGGAGCCGCTCTTGCCTCGCGCTGCGGCCCTGCGGGGAATTATTCAGAGGCTCCTTTATACCCTAACCCGCCGTCAGGTATAATCTCCTGCGGCTTGGTGGGAGCCGACCATGATGCAACACACGCGCTGACAAATTCCAGGGTTCAGTTTCCGGGGTTTCTCAGTTCCACTATAGGCAATAGCAGCTTCGGCTGCCAGCGATCGAGGAGTGAATCAGGCCATGGCGCGCACAGCCAGTGTAGAACGCAACACCAGTGAGACCCGCGTACGGGTATCCTTGAACCTGGATGGCAGCGGTAAGGCTGACCTCAACTCCGGCATGCCGTTCATGGACCACATGCTGGATCAGGTGGCACGCCACGGCCTGATCGATATCACCGTTGTCTGTGAAGGCGATACCCACATTGATGACCACCACAGTGCCGAGGACGTCGGTATCACGTTCGGTCAGGCGCTGGCCAGGGCGATTGGCGACAAGAAGGGAATACAGCGCTACGGGCACGCCTATGTGCCCCTTGATGAAGCACTGTCGCGCGTCGTTCTCGACTTCTCGGGACGCCCGGGCCTGCACTACGACATTCCCTTCACTCGCGCTGCGGTCGGTGGGTTCGATGTGGACCTGTTCTTCGAGTTTTTCCAGGGCCTGGTCAACCATGCGTGGATTACGCTGCACATAGACAACCTGAAGGGCGTCAACAGCCATCACCAGATCGAAACGGTGTTCAAGGCATTCGGTCGCGCGCTGCGCATGGCGGCTACTCAGGACCCACGGTTGGGCGACGTGACACCGTCCACCAAAGGGTCACTCTGAGTGATGTCCGGACAGACCATTGCAGTTATCGATTATGGTATGGGGAATCTGCATTCAGTGGCAAAAGCGCTGGAGCATGTGGCCCCCGATCAGCACGTGCTGATTACCAGTGATGCGGCCACCATCGAAGCAGCGGATCGGGTAGTGCTGCCGGGCGTCGGTGCGATTCGGGACTGTATGCAGGCCATGCATGACGCCGGTGTCGCCGCACTGGTCAAACGGGTCTGTTTCGATCGCCCCTTCCTTGGCATATGTGTCGGCATGCAGGCGCTGCTGGAGCACAGCACCGAAAACAATGGGGTGGCGACTCTGGGTATCCTGCCCGGGCGGGTCGAACGGTTCCCCGATGGCCAGACCGATGAGCACGGACTGCCGGCCAAGGTGCCACATATGGGATGGAACCAGGTGACGCAGTCTCAGGCGCACCCACTCTGGCATGGTATCGAAGACCAGACCCGGTTCTATTTCGTGCACAGTTATTGTGCCCGGCCCGAACCTATCGAGCAGGTAGCCGGCCAGTGTCACTATCTCGTGCCGTTTGCCGCAGCCGTCGCTCGTGGCACCCTCTTCGCCACCCAGTTCCATCCGGAAAAGAGTGCCGATTCCGGCCTTCAGTTGTACCGAAATTTTACTCAGTGGAATGGTGCCTGAGCGGCAGCGTTCCGGATCATTGGAGAAACACAGACCATGCTGATAATTCCGGCCATCGACCTCAAGGATGGCCATTGCGTTCGGCTGCGTCAGGGGCGCATGGACGACGCGACGAGCTACAGCGAAGACCCCGTGGCAATGGCTACGCACTGGCGCGCTATGGGCGTCCGAAGGCTGCATTTGGTCGACCTCAATGGCGCCTTTGCCGGCAACCCGGTTAACGGTGACAGCATACGGGCAATTGCCGCTGAGCACAGCGACCTGCCGATTCAGATCGGCGGGGGGATACGTACGCTGGAGACCATCGAGTTCTACCTGAAGGCAGGCGTACAGTATTGCATCATCGGAACCCAGGCAGTGAAAGACCCCGACTTTGTCAGCCGGGCCTGCAAAGCGTTCCCGGGTCATATCATCGTGGGACTGGATGCACGCGATGGCCATGTGGCAACAGACGGGTGGGCTGATGTCTCCGGTGTTGCTGCCACTGAACTGGCGAAGCGTTTCGAGGCCGACGGTGTCAGCAGCATTGTTTATACGGACATAAGCCGTGACGGCATGATGCAGGGCGTGAACTGGCAGGCAACGGCTGACGTGGCAGGAGCCACCGACATCCCGGTTATTGCCTCCGGAGGTGTTACCAGTATGGACGACGTCAGAACACTCGCCACATACGCCGGCAAGGGCCTGATGGGCGCCATCACCGGCCGGGCTATCTATGAGGGGTCCCTTGATCTGAAAGAGGCTCAATTGTGGCTGGATCAGGCCACCGGCAAACAGGCGGAAACAGGCAGGTAGGCACCATGGCACTCGCGAAACGTATTATCCCCTGCCTCGACGTTGACAAGGGCCGTGTGGTCAAAGGCGTGAACTTTGTGGGCATCCGTGACGCCGGCGACCCGGTGGAAGTGGCTCGCCGCTACAACGAGCAGGGCGCGGATGAACTGACCATGCTGGATATCACGGCCACTCATGAAGGCCGTGAAACCATGGTGGAAACGGTCAGTGCCATTGCCGGCCAGGTTTTCATTCCGCTCACTATCGGCGGCGGTATTCGCACCTGTGATGATATTCGTACCATGCTCAATGCCGGTGCGGACAAGGTTTCCATTAACTCGGCAGCGGTCCGGAACCCGGAGTTTGTGCGCGAAGCCTCAGAACGATTCGGGGCCCAGTGTGTCGTGGTCGCCATCGACGCCAAGCAGACCGGCGAAGGTCAGTGGGAAATATTCACCCATGGTGGTCGCAAACCCACCGGCATCGATGCCGTTGAATGGGCGCGCCGCATGCAGGCGCTGGGTGCGGGCGAGATACTGCTGACCAGTATGGACCGGGATGGCGTGCGAACCGGGTTTGACCTGGCTCTGACACGGGCAGTGGCTGATGCCGTGACGATTCCGGTCATTGCTTCCGGTGGCGTGGGCACGCTTGACCATCTTTCAGAAGGGGTTCTCGAGGGCCATGCAGACGCTGTTCTGGCGGCCAGTATTTTTCACTTCGGCGAATTCAGCGTACCCCAGGCCAAGGAATCCATGCGCGCACACGGCATCGAAGTAAGGCTTTAGCCAACCCTCACATGCCAGGGCTCAAACCTTACCCCAAAACGATTATCGGCCGTATAGCGGATATCGGTATACCCTGAGTTCTTCAACTGGTCGAACACCTGGGTCTGGGCAAACTCTTCGGTGAAATTCCCCAGGCCGAGGCCGTATTTACCGACATCGAAATCACCCACAGAATGGTAGGAATACCCCGGCGGTGCTATAGAACGGGACGCCCGCGACACGTTTCCCTCGGTCTGGCGCATTTTTGCCAGGAAGAGATCAAACTGTTTGGGTATACCCCGAATACCCGACGTCAGGATCAGCGTATCGCCAATATCGTCACGCAACCGGTTGTATAGCTCAAGCGATTCGCCGCGCAGCAGGAAGTGACCGGTACGCGGAATTTTCTCTACATCCGTGCGCGGAACCACTGTTGCAATCTGGTCGCTGGTGCGCTCACCATAAAACCCGAGTTCTCGGGCATCACCGTAAAATAGTTCTTCAAGAAACGCGACTTCGGCCTCATTAAACCGCCCGATCTCACCGACGTTTCGGGCGTAGGCGAGCATGTCATCCCAACTGATGATATTGAAGTTACCGTAGCCGACATAGTTTCGAACCGCTTCTATGCGGTGTGATACGCCGAGCATGGTGTCCCACTCGGCATCGGACAGGTGTATATCGGTGGTGAAATTGTTGTCGAAGAACCGTACCCGGTCGAAATAGTCTCCCTCGAACTCGGCGGCCAGTTCACGCGGATCCCGGTTCGTATTGAGATCAGCCAGGCCGAGCCCTTCCTCAACGCGCTGTGCGGCTGCTTCCCTCGCCCTGGTCAGCGTTGCCAGGTGTCGTTCTGCCTGGGAGGCCGACCTGAGTTCATCGGAAAGGCGCTCGAGGTGCTCCAGATTCATGTCAGGTTTGGTCGCCCGAACCATTTCATCGAGCGAGATACCGACTTCATCACGGGCAATTTCCAGGTGTACCCGCTCGGCCACCTGCTGTTTGGTCATGTGCCGCTCGGGCATGGAAGCCAGCTCGCCGGCCTGGACTGCAGACACTCCGGCCCCGCGATTGTGCCACAGATACGACCCGCTCGCGGCGGCCGCACCGGCAACAAACATACCTTCGAGGAAGGTACGGCGCTTTATCGGATGACTGCCTTCACACACGTCTTGTGATGCCCTCTGGCCCCTGAATACACTGGCTTCCAACCAGCCACAATGGTAACGGATTTATTGGCTTTGTGCTTGTTTTTTGATCATTGTTGCAAAGCTGTTCCGGTCGCGATGACACCGGCATTTCCGTATACTCATCCCGCTCAACAGCGGAAGGATAGCATTATGGTAGCAAGCCCGGTCAACCGGTCAACGTTCGACAGCGTTATGGTGCCCAATTACGCCCCGCTCTCCGTGGTGCCGGTGCGCGGTGAAGGGTGCTGGCTCTGGGACCAGGGGGGCCGCGATTACCTGGACCTCGCCGGTGGCATCGCGGTCAATGCATTCGGTCATTGTCATCCGGAGCTTGTCTCTGCACTTAACGAGCAGGCGCACCGCCTGTGGCACGTCTCCAACATCTATACCAACGAACCGGCGCTGAACCTGGCATCCGAGCTCTGTGCCGCAACCTTCGCTGACCGGGCGTTCTTCGCCAATTCGGGTGCCGAGGCCAATGAGGCGGCGATGAAGCTGGCCCGTCGCAGGGGCTGGTCAATCGCAGGCGCCGGCAAACACAGAATCATCGCCGCGCGGGGTGCGTTTCACGGCCGCACTCTGTTCACCGTTACCGCTGGAGGGCAGGCCAAGTATACCGAGGGCTTTGAACCCGTTCCGGCCGGATTTGAACATGTGGCATTCAACGACACCGCCGCGCTGGAAGCAGCGATGGACGATTCAGTATGCGCGATTCTGGTCGAACCCGTTCAGGGTGAGGGCGGCGTTTATCCGGCTGATCCGGGTTTTCTGGAGGAAGCTCGTGACCTGTGTAATCAGCACGATGCCGTGCTGATATTTGATGAAGTCCAATCCGGCATGGGTCGTACAGGCGACCTTTTCGCCTATATGGGGTATGGGGTCGTACCCGACATTCTGACCAGTGCCAAGGCGCTTGGCGGTGGCTTTCCCATAAGCGCCATGCTGACAACCGAGTCTGTAGCTTCCTATCTGCCCGCAGGGAGCCATGGCTCCACGTATGGCGGAAATCCGCTCGGTTGCGCGGTGGCCCGTCGTGCCCTGGCAATAGTTCAACGCCCTGAAGTCGCGAATAACGTGAGGGCACGCCATGACCAATTCCGGGAGGGATTGTCGGCCATTAACGACCGCTACGACCTGTTCTCCGAGATACGGGGAAAAGGCCTGCTCATCGGTGCAGAACTGAACGGCGACTGGGCTGCGCGTATCAAGGACGTACTGCAGTGCGGCCTGGAGGCGGGTGTCATGATGCTCTCTGCAGGTTCGGCGACGCTGCGGCTGGCGCCGTCTTTGCTGATTTCTGAGCAGGAAACAGCTCAGGCGCTCGAGCGCATAGAGCGCGCGGTTGCCCTGGCATCGGAGAGGACTGACTGACGCTCACAACCACAAGCGGCTAACGGCCTGTACACAGCCTGTGCTCAGTCTATGGGCAGAATCGCATGCCCGGTGGCATCACGGATGATCAGGCCGAATAACTGCCCGGGTTGCGCCGACGGTGTCACGATGACGGATCGGTCCCCGGCCTGCTCAATCTGCCATAGTTCAAGGTCACTGGATGCCACTACAGCCCCCCGCGGCTGGCGAAAAAAGCTCTGAGCGATTGGCATTTCCCGGCTGAGGGGTTCATGCGGCTGCACGATGTGCCGTACCACATGAAACTCAAAGCACTCGAAACTGGTCGGCGTGCAGGGGCCAGCCATCAAGCGTGTAAGCTCCGCCCCGAGCACGCTGCGGTCAGCCCCCAGCAACAGGGCGCTCAGGTAACCGCTATCCGCACTGTGTTCCACCCATGCGTGGTATCCGGAGTCGACCAGACACCAGGATGGCAGGCGAAAGCGTTGCATCCATTTAATCAGGTTGGAGACTGGCTGGCCGCTCAGGCTTCCCGGCAGAAGCCCGATGCCGGCCTGATCCGGCCATTCAGCCGGTGCGGCCGACAGGCAGAAATGCAATCCATCGGGATAGGCGGCGATGAAGCGGTCAAGCGCATCTTTTGGTGCGCCCTGACACGTTAGATCAGATGCCAGCAGCAGTAATGGGCGGCCAACCGTTTCCTGGCTGAGCCCGATCTGTTCCAGGACATCCAGCAAGGCTTGTCCGCTATCACCGGAGACCGGGATCTGGACCACGGCAGCGGGGAGAAGTGTTCCGACCTGCGGAAGCACCTGTAGCACCTGATCGTGCAACCACTGGCACTGGGCGCCGGGAAACAGGGATTCCAGGGACGATGGACTACCGTATTCAAACGACAACGGTTGATCTGACATGAACTGCACTCACCCGACGCCGGCCGGGCCAGCGAAATATTCAGACTTCGAAATTGATCGTGCGGCCCAGGGTAACATCGTCGAGCGAGCCCCCCTGGTTGCGCAGCAGCTCGGCAATCGCTTCCTGAACGGCGAGCAAACGCTGCTGTGCGTCAGTATTCATGTTATCGCGCTGTTCGTCTACCCGGGCGCTGTCTTGCGTTTCATCCTCATCCTGCCGGGACGCACGCTCGCGTTCGGCCTCTTCTGAACGTTCAGCGGCCGCCTCTCGGGCAGCCTCACTGGTGCGCAGGGCAACGGCCTCATCGTCAGCCATGGACTCGTCTGACCCATCCAGGCCGGACAATGCAGCGGCCGACTCTTCGTCGCCCTGCTGCTGCTCACGCAGTGCCTCGGCCCGGGCTTCAAGGATCAACTGGTTGGCCTGAGCGGTAATCTGACGGTCTGCCGCGGAAGGCTCCGAGGGTGCGAGGGCGGCTCGGAGAACCTGCTCCATTTTCTCGATCGTTCTTTCGGGGTCCTCGGCAGGCCGCAGATCCACTTCAACAGAACCGGCAACCGCATAACGTCGACCGTCGGGCCCCTGTGTGTATTCATATCGAACCTGGCCGGCATATTGTCCCGCAATGGCTTTATGCGCCTGTTCATGCGCGCGAACTTCACGGTCACGGCGCGCCAGTTCTCGCTGTTCCTGCAGCGCCTGATCAGAGACGGTCGAAGCACCCGGCCCGCTGGAGGGCGCTTCCGGCCGACCGGTATTTGCTTCCCGCTCTGATGAGAAGGCGGATACCGCATTCGGGGAGCCGGAACCGGCACGGCGCTCTATAGACTGCCCGGCGCCCTGACGTTCCTCCGGATTGATTTCACGTCGGTTTTCCCCGCGCATGGTCTTCTGGGCTTCACCGACGGGGACAAAAAGGGGGCTCTCAGGGCGCGGTTGTTGATTCACGCCCATCTGCTGTCGGTCTGCCAGACCGGAAGGAAAAATCGCGTTAAGAGATACACCGGTTACACTGGACATAGTCTGCCCCCTGATTACGCCATCGTGTCGATCAGCGTGCCCAGGTTTTCCGAAGCGACTTCAATGGTATTGGCATTTGCCTGCACCAATACTCCAGCTTCGACCTGTTCAACCCTTGTCGAAGTAAAATCCACAGGCGCAGGCTGCTGGCCTGCAGCCGGCCCGGTCGGTTGAGCCGGATTCGCGGCAGCATTTACGCCTGCCTGATTCCCGGGCATCGCGCCATTCAGGCGCGCAGCATCACCAGCCGCAGCGTCCAGCTTTCGGATGCCGGTCTGTATACCCTGTAACCCTGTGCTCAATACCGATGAAATTGCCATTAAAGTTCAACTTGCAATAGCCGCCATAGATAATGGAGTATAGCAACTGATGGTGAATTGGCCAAATATTAAGCAATTCTTGACGACCACACCAGGCAAGGACGCCTTTTATGCTCTCTCTCGCCCAGCTTTTCGACCGGATCCTGGTCAGTTTCCTGGGTTCCCCGTGCCCGGGATGCGGGCTTGAAGCCCCGAGTTTTCAGTTCTGTCTGGGCTGTACGCAGGATTGGTTGACCCCGGTCAGGCATTGCCACGGCTGTGGTACTCCGGGTAAATCAGCCTGTGTCCGATGTCAGGAGCAGCCGGACCGGTCAATCGCGGAACTGGTTTTTGTCAGCGATTTCACCGGGCCACATGCGGCTTTGATCAAATTACTGAAATACCACGGTGACCTCACACTAGTTGAGCCGTTGGCTCACCTGCTCGCAGAACGCTTCCGGGAGCGTGGGCTGCAGCCGGACTCACTGGTGGCCATGCCCATGCACATCAGCCGGCTCAGGCGTCGGGGATACAACCAGGCGGATCTCCTGGCACGGCGACTCAGCCGAATCATGGGGGTTCCCTGCCGGCAATTACTGAGCCGCACTCAGGCCACTGAGCCTCTTGAAGGGCTCGACAGACGTGCCAGAGAGCGCGTTGTGAAAGGCACAATAGCCGCGAGCGGACCGGTTGGAGGCGTATGCGCAATTATCGATGATGTCTACACGACGGGGGCGAGTATGGAGCAGGCAGCCGACGCATTGAGGCGAGCCGGGGCGACACGTGTCGTGTGTGGTGTGCTCGGTCGAACGCCGCTCAACGGCGATACGCATCACACGTGGCTGAACCGGGCGTTTCATGACACTCGCGCCTGAGCGGGTGATCAAGATACCCGTCGACCGTTCGCCAATACGTATTGAGCCCGTTATCAAGGACATCCTGCCGAATGCGCACGGAAATGACCGTGTCACCATCAAAACCAAAAGCGATGCCTTCGCCGGTACGGAAGTAGTAGTACTCCCAGGCTTCGTCTGCACCCAGCCGATCCAGTAGCGCCTGTGTATAGGGGCTGGGCATGCCGGTTTCATGGCTCAGGTAATCAGCTCCGTATAAAGAGCGGACATCAGCGCGTGTATCACCGGACGTCACCATGCCTGCCGCACGCTGCAGCAGGGATTCCCGAACTTCTTCCTCCAGCAGACCCCCAAATATCCAGCCTTCCTGGCCACTGTCTGCCCTTACCCGCAGGTAGGGTGCGGATACATCTTCACCGCGCAATGTGACAGTGATTGGCTCAACCGTATAGTCGCCGAGAAACTCCACATGGTCATACAACGACAGCGTCTGAACAACGTCTGCGCCCCTGAACGGCTCAGCCCGCATCAGAACGTCCGAGCCGATAACGCGCAGAGACTGTCCTTCTCGGTATGTGACCGGTGCATCCTGCGCCACGGCCTCTCCCGCCAGTGCACCGACCACTACAACGGTATACAGGATTGTCCTGACGAGACTCAGGAACCGGATACGTACAGGAAACGTCATCATGGTTGCAACCATAAAAAAGGCCGCCTGTCGGCGGCCTTTCTGATCACTCTTCGTCAAGATCGTCGTCGTCCAGCTCGACTACCGGACGGTCAACCAACTCGACATAGGCCATGGGCGCATTGTCTCCGTCGCGGTACCCGCACTTCAGGATACGGATATAGCCACCCGGACGCGCCTCGTACCGCGGGCCCAGCTCCGTGAACAGCTTACCGACTGCGGACTTCGACCGAAGACGATCGAAAGCGAACCGCCGGTTGGCCACAGAGTCAACTTTCGCTTTGGTAATCAACGGTTCTGCCGTACGACGAAGCTCTTTCGCCTTTGGCAACGTTGTCTTGATCAGCTCGTGCTCGAACAGCGACGCCGCCATGTTACTGAACATGGCTTTCCGGTGTGCACTGGTCCGGCCGAACTTACGTCCTGACTTACGATGACGCATGATTCAATTCCTTCCAGATTCCGATGTTATCCGAGTACTTTGTCGTCGTTCTTGAGGCTGGCCGGCGGCCAGGACTCGAGCACCATGCCCAGAGACAGGCCCTTCGAAGCGAGCACGTCCTTGATTTCCGTCAACGACTTCTTACCCAGGTTCGGCGTTTTCAGCAACTCAACTTCGGTGCGCTGAATCAGATCGCCGATGTAATAAATATTCTCTGCTTTGAGGCAATTGGCTGAGCGCACAGTCAACTCGAGGTCATCGACCGGCCGCAGCAGAATCGGATCGATGCGATCCTCGTCTTCCTCCGGCTCCTTCTGGACTTCTGACTCAAGATCCACGAAAGCCGACAGTTGATGCTGCAGAATGGTCGCCGCAAACCGGATCGCCTCTTCCGGATCCAGTGTGCCATCAGACTCAAGATCCAGAATCAGCTTGTCCAGGTCCGTACGCTGCTCCACGCGCGCTGCTTCGACCGCATACGCAACGCGAACCACCGGGCTGAAGGTCGCATCCAACTGGAGCTTGCCGACGCCTCTGGTCTCATCGTCCTCGGATTCACGGTTTTCGACCGCTTCATACCCCCGGCCGGAGGCTACCCGAAGCGTCATCGTGAGCGAGCCGTTGTCGGCAAGCGTCGCAATGACATGATCCGGGTTGGCAATCTCAACGCCATGATCCAACTGGATATCGCCTGCTGTCACAACACCGTTCCCTGCCTTTTTAAGAGTCAGAGTGGCGTCGTCTCGATCGTGCAGCTTGACAGCGACACCTTTCAGGTTGAGCAGAATGTCCAGGACATCCTCTTTCACCCCTTCAAGCGTGCTGTACTCGTGCAGAACGTTCTCAATTTCCACCTCAACGATGGCGGCGCCCGGCAGTGACGACAGCAGAATGCGTCGCAATGCACTGCCCAGGGTGTGCCCGAATCCACGCTCCAGGGGCTCCAGTACCACCTTTGCCCGGGTGGGGGACAGCTCCTGCACTTCGATGTGTCGCGGAATCAGAAAGTCGTTGATAAAACGCTGCATAAATGCCCCTACCTTAAAGCAGACTGTTACTTGGAATACAATTCCACGATCAGGTTTTCGTTGATGTCCTGAGCCAGTTCACTGCGCTCGGGCGCATTCTTGAACACGCCGGTGAACTTGTTGCTGTCAACGTCAACCCATTCAACGGGGGCACGGGAACCTGCCAGTTCCAGGGCGCCCTTGATGCGCAGTTGGTTTTTCGCCTTCTCGCGAACTGCGATCTGATCGCCTGCTTTTACATGGAACGACGGCACGTTTACCGGCCGACCGTTCACTTCAATTGCCTTGTGGCTGACAATCTGGCGTGCTTCGGCGCGGGTCGCACCAAAGCCCATACGGTAAACCACATTGTCCAGGCGGCTTTCCAGCAACTGGAGCAGGTTCTCACCAGTGGCTCCCTTCTGCCGTGCCGCTTCCTTGTAGTAATTCCGGAACTGCTTCTCCAGAACACCATAGATGCGACGGACTTTCTGCTTTTCCCGCAGTTGCAGGCCGTAGTCTGACAACCGGCTACGACGTGCACCGTGCACACCGGGTGCTGTTTCAAGCTTGCACTTGGTATCCAGTGAGCGGACGCCACTTTTCAGTAACAGATCGGTACCTTCGCGACGTGCCAGCTTACAGGTTGGCCCAATATATCTTGCCATCTTGCTGTACCTCCTCCGTTACACGCGGCGCTTTTTAGGCGGACGACATCCATTGTGCGGAATCGGCGTCACGTCTGTGATGTTGGTGATCTTGAACCCGCACGCATTCAATGCGCGTACTGCTGATTCACGACCCGGTCCGGGACCTTTCACTTCGACATCAAGATTTTTGACGCCGTACTCCTGGGCCGCATTACCGGCGCGTTCAGCAGCCACCTGTGCTGCGAACGGAGTACTTTTGCGAGATCCTCGGAAACCGGAGCCACCGGAAGTCGCCCAACTCAGGGCGTTTCCCTGGCGATCCGTAATCGTCACGATGGTGTTGTTGAAAGAGGCATTGATATGCGCAACGCCGTCTCCAATCTGCTTTCTCACCTTTTTGCGTGACTTGTTCGTACCTGGCTTAGCCATCTTCGATTTCCTGTCAACAAATTCGATTTAACGTTTAATTGGCTTGCGCGGACCCTTGCGGGTACGGGCATTGGTCTTGGTGCGCTGACCACGCAGCGGCAAGCTGCGACGATGCCGGATTCCGCGGAAGCAGCCCATATCCATCAATCGTTTGATGTTCATCTGGGTGCTGCGGCGCAAATCCCCCTCGACGCTGTAGCTGGTGACTTCGTTACGAACCTTGTCGAGTTCGTCTTCACTGAGGTCACCCATCTTGCGCTGTGGATCAATACCTGTCGCCGTACAGATCTTTGCCGCAGTTGTCGGACCGATACCAAAGATATAGGTCAGAGAAACCGCCGCATGCTTGGCGTCAGGAATATTAACACCGGCAATACGTGCCATTGGTTATACTCCGTAGTTTCAAGGTTATCAGCACGCGGTGGTGCTGTTGGTTCACGTGTGCGAAGGGCGCGTGAGAATAACGCCTGATTGATTAAAAAGCAAGCACGCCTGCGGCGTGCCTACCCCTTAACCCTGACGCTGCTTATGCTTCGGATCAGTACAGATTACCCGAACCGAACCGTTCCGGCGGATAATCTTGCAGTTCCGGCAGATTTTCTTAACGGATGCACGAACTTTCATCGTTGTCTCCTAATCGACAGCCGCCGCCGTATCAGCGGCTGTACCCTTTCAAGTTAGCCTTCTTCATCAAGGACGAGTACTGATGTGACATCAGGTGTGACTGCACCTGTGACATGAAGTCCATTACCACGACCACGACAATCAACAGAGAGGTACCACCGAAGATGAACGGTGCGCCGGCTGCCTGCACGATGCCCTGGGGTACCAGTGATACCGCCGCAATATAGCCGGCACCGAACAACGTTAACCGCGAGGAGACGCCGTCTATATAGCGGGCAGTCTGTTCACCCGGCCGGATACCCGGCACGAAAGCACCGCTGCGCTTCAGGTTCTCAGAGACATCTTTCGGGTTGAACGTTATCGCCGTGTAGAAATAGCAGAAGAACACGACCGCTGCCGCAAAGATCAGGTAATACAGCGGCTGCCCGGGTGTAATGTACACCGTAAGGTCCTGCAGCCATCCCAGAGACTCGTTCTCACCGAACCACGTGCCGAGTGAAGACGGGAATATCAACAGGCTGGAGGCGAAAATTGCCGGGATAACACCCGCCATGTTGATTTTCAGCGGCAGGTGGCTGCTCTGAGCAGCGAACACCTTGCGACCCTGCTGGCGCTTCGCATAGTTGATCATGATCTTGCGCTGACCGCGCTCGAGGAACACAACCAGTGCGACAATCGCAATCGCGAACGCCGCGATGGCGAGCAGCACCAGGATATTCATGTCACCCTGCCGGGCCGACTCGAACGATTGTCCGATTGCCGATGGCAGAGCAGACACGATACCGGCGAATATCAGCAACGAGATGCCGTTACCGACACCGCGCTCACTGATCTGCTCACCCAACCACATCATGAACATGGTCCCGGTGGTCAATGTCACCATGCCGACAAAGTAAAAGTTCCACGGGACATTCCCCGCGGAATCGGTAAACGCGATGCCCTGCCCCGCGAGCCCGACCGTAATGGCCAGTGACTGCACGATGGCAAGCAACAGGGTGCCGTACCGGGTGTATTGGGTCATCTTGCGACGACCGGCTTCACCTTCCTTTTTGAGCTGCTCAATATGCGGACTCACCACCGTCAGCAATTGCATGATGATTGCTGCCGAGATGTAAGGCATGATTCCGAGCGCAAAAATACTCATGCGCTCGAGAGCCCCACCGGAAAACATATTGAACATACCCAGAATTGTGTCGCGCTGGCCCTCGAACATGTTGGCCAGGCTGTCAGGATTGATTCCGGGCACAGGAATGTGCGCGCCTATCCGGTAAACGATGAGTGCCAGCAATACGAACAGCAGCCTTCCGCCCAGCTCGCCGCCAAGCCCGGACTGCCCTATTGCCGGCTGTGCACCCTGTTTAGTCACGTTATGCCTCTACCTTGCCACCGGCTGCTTCAATCGCTTTCACTGCGCCTGCAGAAACCCGCAGGCCTTTGACTGTTACAGCCTTGTTGATTTCGCCAGAGTTGATGACCTTGACGGTTCTGATACGGCCATTGATAACGTCAGCCGCGCGCAGGGTTTCCAGAGTCACCTCATCGCCTTCAACACGCGCCAGTTCGTGCAGCCGGACTTCCGCTGTCTCACGGGCTTTACGCGAATTGAAACCGAATTTCGGCAACCGACGCTGCAAAGGCATCTGACCGCCTTCAAAACCCGGCTTTACTCTGCCGCCTGACCGTGATTTCTGGCCTTTGTGGCCGCGGCCACCGGTTTTGCCCAGGCCGCTGCCGATGCCGCGACCAACCCGCTTGGGTGCGTGCCGGGCGCCATCTGCGGGCGTCAAATCGTTCAGTTGCATGATCACTCCTCTACTACACGTACCATGTAGCTGACCTTGTTAATCATACCCCGCACCGCTGGCGTATCTTCCAGCTCACGGACCTGACCTACTTTCCGCAGGCCCAGTCCCTGTACGCAGAGTCTGTGTTTTGGCTGAGTGCCAATAGGGCTGCGGAACAGCTTTACTTTCAGTGCTTTCTTCGCCATGTCTTACCCCACGATGTCCTCAACCGACTTGCCGCGCTTGGCTGCCACATCCTCGGGTGAGCGCATGTTCTTCAGACCATTGATGGTGGCCCGAACAACGTTCACCGGGTTTGTGGAGCCATAACACTTGGCCAGTACGTTCTGTACGCCGGCAATTTCCAGTACTGCACGCATCGCACCACCGGCGATAATGCCTGTACCTTCAGAAGCCGGCTGCATGTAGACCTTGGATGCGCCATGGCGTGCCTTGACCGGATACTGGAGGGTATGTCCCTTCAGGTCGACCTGCACCATGTTACGCCGTGCCTGATCCATGGCTTTCTGAATGGCCGCGGGAACTTCCCGGGCCTTGCCACGGCCGAAGCCGACTCGGCCGTTACCATCGCCGACCACGGTAAGTGCGGTGAAACCGAAGATCCGACCGCCCTTTACCACCTTGGCGACCCGGTTCACCTGAACCAATTTTTCCTGCAGTTCACCTGACTGCTGTTCAACGTTAGCCATAACCACCTCTAGAACTGTAATCCGCCAGACCGGGCCGCATCAGCCAGCGCCTTGACCCGACCGTGATACCGAAAACCGGAGCGATCGAATGCCACTGCTTCAATACCGGCTTCTTTTGCCCGTTGTGCAATCAGCTCACCCACTTTGGATGCTGCTTCCACATTGCCTGTCGGGCCATCGCGCAGAGTCTTGTCGACCGTCGAGGCCTGGGCCACGATTCGATCGCCCTCCGGCGAAATTACCTGAGCGTAAATATGGCGTGGTGTGCGATGAACACACAGCCGATGTGTACCGAGGTCGCGAATCTGCTTCCGATTCTTGCGCGCCCGGCGTAAACGTGCTTGTTTCTTCGCGTTCATAACTGAGCCCTACCCCTACTTCTTCTTGGTTTCCTTGCGACGGATTCGTTCATCGGCATAACGAACACCCTTGCCTTTGTAAGGCTCCGGTGCACGGAAGGCCCGAATCTCAGCCGCAACCTGACCGACACGCTGCTTGTCCGCACCGCTGACCACAATTTCCGTGTTGCTCGGTGTTTCCACTGTCACACCGTCCGGAAGGCTGTAATCAATCGGGTGGGAAAAGCCCAGGGTAAGGTTAAGCGACTTGCCACTGGCCTTGGCGCGATAACCAACACCATTGAGCTGCAAGCGCTTGGTAAAACCTTCACTGACGCCAACGACCATATTATTGATCAAGGCCCGCATGGTGCCGGACATGGCACGTGCCTGCTTTGACCCGTCGTTGGTCTCAACCGTTACCACATTATCATCATGCTTGACGGTGACCGACGAATGGATGCGCTCTGACAGCTCACCCTTGGCGCCTTTCACTGATACCTGATCGCCACTGACCTTGACTTCCACGCCATTGGGCACGACGACCGGCTTCTTTCCGATACGTGACATCGCCAACCTCCTCAGAATACTTCGCAGATGATCTCACCACCGATTCCGGCCTGACGGGCCGAACGATCGGTCATGACACCTTTGGAGGTAGAAACGATAGCCACACCCAGGCCATTGGCAACTTTCGGAAGCTTGTCCGAACCGCGATAACGGCGGAGGCCCGGGCGGCTGACGCGCTGGATACTTTCGATAACGGGCTTACCTTCGAAATAACGCAGGCCCAGCGTCAGCTCCGGCTTCTGCTCAGAACTTTCCTCGGCCGTCTCCAGGTAGCCTTCTTCAATCAGAACGTCAGCGACGGCCTTCTTCATCTTCGAAGCCGGCATGGTAACCGTCTTCTTTCCGGCCTGCTGACCATTGCGGATACGGGTAAACATATCCGCCAACGTGTCTTGCATACTCATGGTATTGATTTCCTCATTTGTTCAGCCTGGATTAAGGCTCCGGCAGAGCGATCATCCGGGCTTATCAAAAGGGTTTCTGGGTAATTACCAGCTGCCCTTGCGAACACCTGGTACATTGCCCCGCATCACTTCCTGACGCAGGGTGTTCCGTGCCAGTCCGAATTTCCGGTACACGCCATGTGGCCGACCGGTGATCTGGCAGCGGCTCTGCTGCCGCACCGGGCTGGCATTGCGCGGCAGCTTCTGCAGCGCAACCTGTGCATCCCAGCGCTCTTCATCAGAGCTTTCCGGGTTGTTGATGATAGCTTTCAGCCGTGCACGCTTTTCCGCATACCGGGCTACCAGTTTCGCACGCTTGGCTTCACGCGCTTTCATGCTCTCTTTAGCCATGTGCCGCCTCCAGTCAGTTGCGGAACGGGAACGACAGTGCCTTGAGCAGCGCCTTCCCTTCTTCGTTGGTGCGTGCGGTGGTGGTAATGGTGATGTCCATACCACGCAGCCGATCCACCTTGTCGTACTCGATTTCCGGAAAAATGATCTGCTCACGCAGACCCACACTGTAGTTTCCGCGGCCATCGAATGATTTGCCGTTGATACCGCGGAAGTCGCGGACACGCGGCAGTGCGATATCGATCAGGCGATCCATGAACTCCCACATACGGTCGTGGCGCAGCGTCACCTTGGTACCGATTGGCCAGCCTTCACGAATCTTGAAACCGGCGACCGACTTTCGGGCCTTGGTTATCACCGGCTTCTGACCGGCAATCGCCTGCAGATCAGCAAACGCGTTGTCGATCTGCTTCTTGTCACCGACGCCTTCACCGACACCCATGTTAAGGGTGATCTTGGTGACCCGCGGGATTTCCATTACGTTCTTGTAGCCAAACTCTTTCTGAAGAGCAGGCATTACCTCTTTCCGATACAGCTCTTTAAGTCTTGCCATGTCTGATCCTGCCCTTACTCTTCGATCTGCTGGCCGTTCGATTTGAAAATACGAACCTTCCGGCCGTCTTCCAGAATCTGGAACCCAACACGATCACCCTTGTTGGTCTCCGGGTTGAAAATCGCAACATTTGACGCCGCGATAGGCGCTTCCCGGTCGACAATGCCACCCTGCACATTCATCTGCGGGTTCGGCTTGACGTGCTTTTTCACGCGATTGACACCGGATACGAGGAACCGGTCGCCCTTTCTCTCGTTCGCCAGCACCTTGGTAATCTTGCCTCGCTTGCCCTTGTCTTTACCGGCAATCACGATGACTTCATCACCTGACTTCAGCTTTCTCATTTCAACTCCTCACTTCCTGCTACCGTCTCATGCCCCGTTTCAGAGCACTTCCGGCGCCAGGGAAATGATTTTCATATATTTCTCTGTACGCAGTTCACGCGTTACAGGTCCGAAAATACGCGTGCCCACAGGGGCCAGCGCGCTGTTCAACAACACCGCCGAGTTGGTATCAAAGCGGATCACGGAACCATCGCTGCGGCGGACACCTTTTTTGGTGCGCACCACGACAGCGCTCATGACCTGGCCCTTCTTTACCTTCCCGCGCGGGATCGCTTCCTTCACGGACACCTTGATCAGGTCTCCAATCCGGGCGTAGCGACGATGTGAACCACCCAGCACCTTGATGCATTGCACCCGCTTGGCACCGCTGTTATCCGCTACGTCCAGTACTGTTTGTGTCTGAATCATTTTCCAAACTCCCCAGTCGTCGGGCGAGCCGCATCAGATGCTGGCTGCACGCTCAACGATATTCACCAAAGCCCAAGTCTTCTGCTTGGAATACGGACGCGACTCCCGAATAACAACGAGATCACCCATCTGGCAGTCGTTGTTTTCATCGTGCGCATGCATTTTGGTGGAACGCTTCATGAATTTGCCATAAATCGGGTGCTGTACCCGACGCTCCACCAGAACGGTAATGGTCTTGTCGGCTTTATTGCTGACGACACGACCGGTTACTGTACGAGCATTCTTCTCAGCCATCATCAAGCTCCTGTCTTCTCACGCAGCACGGTTTTAACCCGTGCGATATCTCTACGTACTTCACCCAGCACATGCGTCTGCGTCAGTTGACCGGTCGCTTTCTGCATACGATGCTTGAACTGGTCCCGCAGGAGGCTCAGCAGCTGATCATTCAGCTCGTCTACCGACTTCTCACGTAAATCATTCGCTTTCATTACATCACCGTCCGTTTCACAAAGGTTGTGGATACCGGAAGCTTGGATGCTGCAAGCATGAAGGCCTCACGAGCCAGATCCTCGGACACACCTTCCATTTCGTAGAGCACTTTACCGGGCTTGATCTGGGCAACCCAGTACTCCACGTTACCCTTACCTTTACCCATCCGGACTTCCAGGGGCTTCTTGGAGATCGGCTTGTCCGGGAAAACCCGGATCCAGATCTTTCCTCCCCGCTTGACCTTACGGGTCATGGCACGACGCGCGGCCTCAATCTGCCGTGCGGTAATCTGACCACGACCAGTGGCCTTCAGTGCGTATTCGCCGAAACTGACCTTGGCGCCACGATTGGCAAGCCCGCGGTTCCGGCCTTTCTGCACTTTCCTGAATTTCGTACGTTTTGGCTGTAACATCTGTGATACTCCTTACCGCGCCGGCTTCTTGTTAGCGCCTTTCGCCTGCGCACGTACTTCTTCCAGGCCGCCCAGGATTTCACCTTTGAAAATCCAGACCTTGATACCCAGGATCCCGTACGTTGTCTGCGCTTCGATGTTGGCGTAGTCAATGTCGGCCCGCAGGGTATGCAAAGGCACCCGGCCCTCGCGATACCATTCGGTGCGGGCGATTTCGGCACCGCCGAGGCGTCCACCGACCTGGATTTTCACGCCCTTGGCGCCGGCACGCATCGCATTCTGAACCGCCCGCTTCATGGCACGACGGAACATGACACGACGCTCAAGCTGGCCCGCCACATTCTGGGCAACCAGTACCGCGTCCAGATCCGGCTTACGGATCTCTTCAATGTTGATATGCACCGGAATGCCCATCATTTTGGACACTTCTTGGCGCAGCGCTTCCACGTCTTCGCCTTTCTTACCAATCACGATGCCCGGGCGCGCCGTATGAATCGTGATACGGGCATTCTGAGCAGGGCGCTCAATGGTAATCTGGCTCACCGACGCCCGGGCCAGCTTCTTCTCGAGAAACCGGCGGACCACGATGTCATTAACCAATTTTTCGGAATAATCACCGGACTCTGCGTACCACACAGAATTGTGGTCTTTCACGATGCCCAGTCGAATCCCGGTCGGGTGTACTTTCTGACCCATCTGACCTTCTCCTGTTAGTCCGCAACCTTCACGGTAATATGACACGTGCGCTTGAAAATCCGGTCTGCACGACCTTTGGCACGTGGACGAATACGCTTCATGGTCATTCCTTCATCAACAAAGATGGTGGAGACCTTCAGCTCATCGATATCGGCGCCGTCGTTATGCTCTGCATTGGCAACAGCACTTTCCAACAGCTTCTTGACGATCCTGGCCCCTTTCTTGGGGCTGAACGTCAGGATGTCCAGCGCCTCTTCAACGGACTTGCCGCGGATCAGATCGGCAACCAGGCGGCCCTTCTGTGCAGAAAGACGGGCGCCGCGCAAAACAGCTCTTGTTTCCATTGGCTTCACCCCTTACCGCTTGGTCTTCTTGTCGGCGGCGTGACCCTTGTACGTACGGGTCAGCGCAAATTCGCCGAGTTTGTGACCGACCATGTCTTCTGTGATGTACACAGGAACATGCTGCCGACCATTATGGACTGCTATCGTCAACCCGATGAACTCCGGGAAGATTGTGCTGCGGCGTGACCAGGTTTTCAGTGGTCGCTTATCGCCTTTCTCGACAGCAGCCTCTACCTTCTTCATTAAATGAAGGTCTACAAATGGACCTTTCTTTAGTGAACGTGGCACGGCCTATATCCTCTCAGTTATTTATTCCGACGACGCACAATGTACTTGTCCGTCCGCTTGTTCTTACGCGTCTTGTAGCCCTTGGTCGGCACACCCCAGGGGGTTACCGGATGACGGCCACCGGACGTCTTGCCCTCACCACCACCATGCGGGTGATCGATCGGGTTCATTACCACACCGCGGACGGTCGGGCGCTTGCCACGCCACCGGGTGGCACCGGCCTTGCCCAGTTGGCGCAGGCTGTGCTCCGAATTACCGACTTCGCCCAGCGTTGCGCGGCAGTCTACCTGCACGCGACGCATTTCACCGGACTTGAGGCGAATCAGGGCATAAGTGCCCTCACGCGCGACAAGCTGTGCGGAGTTCCCGGCAGAGCGGGCGAGCTGCCCACCTTTGCCCGGCTTCAGCTCAACGTTGTGAACCGTACTGCCCAGCGGCACATTCCGCAGCGGCATTGCGTTACCCGGCTTGATCGGTGCGTGTTCGCCGGACACGATCTCGCTGCCTACCGTCAGGTGGCGCGGTGCCAGGATGTAACGACGCTCACCGTCCCGATAAAGAACCAACGCAATGTGTGCACTGCGGTTCGGATCATATTCGAGCCGCTCCACCTTGCCCACGATATCGTCCTTGTTGCGTTTGAAGTCGATAACGCGGTACTGCTGCTTGTGACCACCGCCAATATGACGACTGGTGATACGGCCGTGATTGTTACGACCGCCACGTCTGGACTGCTTTTCCACCAGCGCTGCAAAGGGGGCGCCTTTGTGCAGATCGCTATTGGTGATCTGCACAACGTGGCGGCGTCCGGCAGATGATGGTTTCGTTTTCTTGATCGCCATGCTTGCCTACCCCTCTTACACGCTCAGAAAATCAATTTCCTGGCCTTCAGCCAGACGAACATAGGCTTTCTTGGTGTCCTTGCGCTTGCCGAAGCCGCGCGCGGTCCGCTTGACTTTGCCCTTGTGGTTCAGGGTGCGGACACTGAGCACTTTCACTTCAAACAACTGCTCTACCGCTTCCCTGATCTCCGGCTTGGTCGCATCGGGCACAACCTGAAAGACATACTGCCCGTTTCCGTCCGCCACAATAGTGGCCTTCTCGGAAATGTGCGGGCCAATCAATATCTTGAGAAGGCGTTCCTGCTTGCTCATGCCAACACCTCTTCTACCTTTTTCAGTGCGGCCACCGTGATAACGACCTTTTCCGGTGTTACCAGGGAAACCGGATCCATTGCGGTGACATCGCGGACATCGACAGACGGCACGTTACGCGCCGACAGATACAGGTTCTCGCTGACGTCTTCAGACAGAAACAGCGCCGAACCTTCAACGCCCAGGCTCTTCATTTTCTCGACAAACAGCCGTGTTTTCGGCTCATCGACCGTCAGCTCGTCTACAACCAGCAGACGATCCTGCCGGACCAGCTCGGAGAAAATGGAGCGCAATGCGCCGCGGTACATCTTCCGGTTTACCTTCTGCTCATAATTGCGTGGCTGTGCCGCAAATGTGACACCGCCTGCACGCCAGATAGGGCTCCGACTGGTACCCGCACGCGCACGACCCGTGCCTTTCTGGCGCCATGGCTTGGCGCCGCCGCCGGATACTGCGCTGCGACTCTTCTGCGCCTTGCTGCCCTGACGTCCACCAGCCTGAAACGCGGTGACCACCTGGTGTACGAGCGCCTGGTTGAACGCCTTGCCGAATGTCTCCTCAGAGACTTCGACGGAAGAATTCGTTTTACCGACTACATTCAGATTCATGTTGCTCCCCTCAGGCCTTGGTTGCCGGCTTAACGATCAGCTGACCGGACTTGGCACCGGGAACAGCACCCTTGACCAGCAGCAGGTTACGCTCGGAATCCACCCGGACAATTTCCAGGGTCTGAACAGTGACACGCTCAGCACCCATATGGCCGGCCATCTTCTTGCCTTTCCAGACACGCCCCGGTGTCTGGCACTGGCCGATGGAACCGGGCGCCCGGTGTGACAGCGAGTTACCATGAGTGGCGTCCTGAGTACGGAAGTTGTGCCGCTTTACGGCACCCTGGAAGCCCTTGCCTTTCGAAGTTCCAGTCACGTCGATACGCTGTCCTGCCTTGAACTGCGAGACGTCCAGGGAATCACCGACCTTGAGCTCGCCCAGTTCGGCGGCCCGGAATTCACGGAGGGATTCTGCGGCTTCAACACCGGCTTTGCTGTAGTGCCCGGCCTGAGGCTTGCTCACGCGCGAGGCTTTACGGCTGCCGAATGCCACCTGAATGGCGCTGTAGCCATCAGTTTCGTCGGTTTTGATCTGAGTTACCCGGTTAGGGGTAACTTCGATGACCGTGACCGGTACGGAGTGCCCTTCTTCAGTAAAGACACGCGTCATACCCGCCTTACGGCCGATTACTCCAATTGTCATAATTTCTAACTCCAATGTACGGGGCTGCCCGTCTTGCCGGGGTACCCGCTATGGCCGTCCCCAAGGGGACTGTTACATTCGGAGGTGTCATTACAGACTCGGACAGACTGGATCTATCAGGCTGACTCAGTCAACGGAGCCTTGGTAATGAACACTTATCCCAGGCTGATCTGGACGTCGACACCGGCGGCCAGGTCCAGCTTCATCAACGCATCGACTGTTTTCTCAGTCGGCTCAACAATGTCGAGCATGCGCTTGTGCGTGCGCAGTTCATACTGATCACGCGCGTCCTTGTTGACGTGCGGTGAGATCAGTACCGTGTAGCGCTCACGCTTGGTGGGCAGCGGAATGGGGCCGCGCACCTGTGCGCCTGTCCGCTTTGCCGTATCAACGATCTCCTGCGTGGAGGAGTCGATAAGACGGTGATCGAAAGCTTTCAGGCGAATTCTGATCTTTTGGTTCTGCATGTGACCAAAACTCCGAAATTGTTAAACAGCGTTTGTCGCCCCAGGTCGACTGAGGGACGCGCATTATATGGATGCGACCGCACTATGTCAACGCTGGCGCACCGTGCAAAAAAAGAGGGGCCGAAGCCCCTCTCTCTGCTGTCTGCCAGATCAACCGACCTGACGACGCTGCATCACTCGATGATTTTGGCGACGACGCCGGCGCCTACCGTACGACCGCCTTCGCGGATCGCAAAGCGCAGGTTGTCTTCCATCGCGATCGGCGCGATCAGAGTCACCACCATCTTCACGTTGTCACCCGGCATAACCATCTCTACGCCTTCAGGCAACTCAACGTTACCGGTCACATCCGTGGTCCGGAAATAGAACTGCGGACGGTAACCCTTGAAGAACGGCGTGTGACGACCACCCTCGTCCTTCGACAGTACATACACCTCGGCCTCGAACTTGGTGTGCGGCGTAATGCTGCCCGGCTTCGCCAGAACCTGACCACGCTCAACATCGTCACGCTTCGTACCACGCAACAGCGC
Source organism: Natronospirillum sp. (assembly GCA_965602035.1). Lineage (GTDB taxonomy): Bacteria > Pseudomonadota > Gammaproteobacteria > Pseudomonadales > Natronospirillaceae > Natronospirillum. The sequence goes on from OZ271919.1 coordinate 2,042,384, forward strand.
ACCAATGTTCTCACCGGCACGGCCTTCGTCCAGCATCTTGCGGAACATCTCGACACCGGTAACAACCGTCTTGGTCGTCGCCTTGATGCCCACAATCTCGATCTCTTCACCGGACTTGATCACACCACGCTCAACACGGCCCGTTACCACGGTGCCACGACCGGAAATCGAGAACACGTCCTCGATCGGCATCAGGAACGGCTGATCAATCGCACGCTCCGGCTCCGGCAGGTACTCATCCAGCGCCTCTACCAGCTTCTGTACCGCCGTAGAGCCCATCTCGTTGTCGTCCTTACCTTCCAGCGCCATCAGCGCAGAACCGGTAATGATCGGCGTGTCATCGCCCGGGAAGTCGTACTGGCTCAGCAGCTCACGCACTTCCATCTCAACCAGCTCGAGCAGCTCCTCGTCATCGACCATGTCCGCCTTGTTCAGGAACACGACAATGTACGGTACACCCACCTGGCGTGACAGCAGAATGTGCTCACGCGTCTGCGGCATCGGGCCGTCCGCTGCTGATACCACCAGAATAGCGCCATCCATCTGCGCCGCACCCGTGATCATGTTCTTCACATAGTCCGCGTGCCCCGGGCAATCCACGTGCGCGTAGTGACGGTTCGGCGAATCGTACTCAACGTGCGAGGTCGCGATCGTGATACCACGCTCTTTCTCTTCCGGCGCGTTGTCGATCATATCGAACGCACTCGCCGCACCACTGCCCCAGACTTCGTGGCAGACGCGCGTCAGCGCCGCCGTCAGCGTGGTCTTGCCATGGTCCACGTGTCCGATTGTACCCACGTTCAGGTGGGGTTTCTTACGCTCAAAGGCTGCCTTTGACATGTTTCTTTCCTCAATATCTGTGGTGGCCCGACGGATCAGGCCTTTTTCATGATTTCTTCGGCTACGTTGTTCGGCGCTTCCGAGTACTGAGCGAACTCCATGGTGTAGGACGCACGGCCCTGAGACATGGAACGCAGATCCGTGGCATAACCGAACATCTCAGACAGCGGAACTTCCGCATTGATGATCTTGCCGGACGGACTGTCTTCCATACCATGGACGGTACCGCGACGACGGTTCAGGTCACCCATGACATCCCCCATGTAATCTTCCGGGGTCACTGCCTCTACCTTCATCATGGGTTCCATGATGCAGGGGTTGCCCTTTTCCGTCAGCTTCTTCACGGCCATGGATGCTGCCACTTTGAAAGCCATCTCATTGGAGTCCACGTCATGGTAAGACCCGTCAAACAGAGTGGCTTTCAGGCCCAGCAGCGGATAACCCGCGAGCACGCCGTTCTGCATCTGCTCTTCGATGCCTTTCTGAACCGCCGGAATGTATTCCTTCGGCACCACACCGCCAACGATTTCGTTGACGAATTCGAGGCCTTCGTTTTCTGACGGCTCGAACTTGATAACGACGTGGCCGTACTGACCGCGACCACCGGACTGCCGCACGAACTTGCTTTCCACTTCGCACGCGTTCCGGATCTTCTCCCGGTACGCCACTTGCGGCGCACCGATATTCGCTTCCACCTTGAACTCCCGCTTCATGCGGTCAACGATGATGTCGAGGTGCAGCTCACCCATACCGGAGATGATGGTCTGCCCGGTTTCATCGTCGGTCCGAACGCGGAATGACGGGTCTTCCTGGGCCAGCTTGCCGAGAGCAACGCCCATTTTTTCCTGATCCGCCTTGGATTTCGGCTCAACCGCAACCGAAATAACCGGCTCCGGAAATTCCATGCGCTCAAGGGTAATGATGTTGTCCGGGTCACACAGTGTGTCACCGGTAGTAACACCCTTGACGCCGACCAGCGCCGCGATATCACCCGCGAGCACTTCCTTGATTTCCTGGCGGTTGTTCGAGTGCATCTGAACCATACGGCCGACACGCTCTTTCTTGCCCTTGACCGGGTTGTAAACCGCATCACCGGAGTTCAGTTTGCCGGAATACACACGGACGAAGGTCAGCGTGCCCACAAACGGGTCGGTCGCGATTTTGAAGGCCAGTGCCGCAAAAGGCGCGTTGTCGTCGGCTTCACGCTTTTCGACCGTTTCGTCGGCATCATTGAGAACACCTTCGATCGGCTTGACCTCGGTCGGGCTGGGCATGTACTCGATCACACTGTCGAGCAGTGCCTGCACACCCTTGTTCTTGAATGCTGAGCCACAGTGTGTCAGCACGAGGTCGTTCTCGAGCGTGCGAATCCGCAGCCCCTGCTTGATCTGCTCTTCTGTCAGCTCGCCATTTTCGAGGTACGCTTCCATGAGCTCGTCATTGGCTTCGGCGGCAGCCTCAACCATTTCCGTACGAGCTTCTTCCGCCTCGGCCTGCATGTCTGCCGGGATGTCCTCGAGGTCATAGGTCATACCCATGTCATCCTCGCTCCAGACGATCATCTTCATGCGGATGAGGTCGATCACACCGCTGAAGTTGTCTTCGGCACCGACCGGAAGCTGGACCGGAATTGCATTGGCGCCGAGGCGCTCTTTCATCTGCTTGACGACCCATTTGAAGTCCGCACCGGCCCGGTCCATCTTGTTGACGAACACCATCCGCGGGACTTCGTACTTGTTGGCCTGGCGCCAGACAGTCTCTGTCTGCGGCTGCACACCGGAAGACGCGCACAGTACGATGATGGCACCGTCCAGAACACGCAGCGAGCGCTCAACCTCGATGGTGAAGTCAACGTGCCCCGGGGTGTCGATGATATTCACCCGGTGCTCGTCGAACTGCTGGTTCATGCCACTCCAGAAGCAGGTCGTCGCAGCGGAGGTAATGGTGATGCCACGCTCCTGTTCCTGCTCCATCCAGTCCATCGTTGCAGCGCCGTCATGTACTTCACCGATCTTGTGAGACAGACCGGTATAAAACAGAACACGTTCTGTTGTAGTGGTCTTGCCCGCATCCACGTGCGCGGCAATACCAATGTTTCGGTAGCGATTAATCGGAGTCTTACGAGCCACGATTGGTTCCCCTGTATCTTAGAAGCGGAAATGTGAGAAGGCTTTGTTGGCTTCGGCCATACGGTGGACGTCTTCGCGCTTCTTGGCAGCAGCACCCTTGCCATCAACGGCATCCTGCAGCTCGCCGGCCAGGCGCAGCTCCATGGATTTCTCACCACGCTTGCGCGCTGAGTCAACCAGCCAACGCATGGCGAGTGCTTCGCGGCGCTCAGGGCGTACTTCTACCGGTACCTGATAGGTCGCACCACCGACACGGCGTGATTTTACCTCTACCATCGGCGATACGGCTTCGAGTGCTGATTCGAATACTTCCACGGGATCCTTGTCCGTGCGCTCCTTGATCTTGTCGAGCGCACCGTAAACGATCCGTTCTGCCGTGGATTTCTTGCCACTGACCATCACGTGGTTCATGAACTTGGCCAGAGTGGTGTTATTGAATTTCGGGTCCGGCAGGATTTCCCGTTTTGCGACAATTCGTCTTCTTGGCATGATAAGCCCTCAGTTTAAGGTCTTCAGGGTAATCCAGTACGACCCGGCGCCCGGCCGGAGTGACTGGCCTTACTCTTATCGACAGATAATTATGCTGCGCGGTCAGGTCGAACCTGCGACCACCTGTACAGCTTTCAGTTTGTTCAGCTCTTGGGGCGCTTGGTTCCGTATTTGGAACGACCCTGCAGACGGTTCTGAACGCCGGCACAGTCAAGGGCACCACGGACGGTGTGATAACGCACACCCGGCAGGTCTTTAACACGACCGCCACGAATCAGTACAACCGAGTGTTCCTGCAGGTTGTGGCCTTCGCCGCCAATGTAGGATGACACTTCATAGCCGTTGGTCAGGCGCACACGGCACACCTTACGCAGTGCCGAGTTCGGCTTCTTCGGAGTGGTGGTATACACACGGGTGCATACGCCACGCCGCTGGGGGCACGCTTCCAGCGCACGCACGTCGTTGGCCTTCACCCGACGCTTACGCGGTTTGCGCACCAATTGGTTAATGGTTGCCATTCAGCCTTTCTCCATTCTCACTTTTCGCAAATAGGAGCCGGACCATGCGCCCGACCCGATAAGGGAGGCGCATGATAGGGCCCGGCTAATTTTTAGTCAAGCCACACAGCGAGGCCACAGGGCCCGGCCGTTACTTGTTGAGTGCTTCGCTCAGCGCAGCCTCGACATCGCTTGCGGTCACCGTTGGCCGATCATCACCGGCAAGACGCTCATCGCGGCGACGCTTACGCTCGGCATGGTAAGCAAGCCCGGTGCCCGCAGGAATCAGTCGACCCACGACGACGTTTTCCTTCAGACCACGCAGATAGTCGCGCTTGCCGGTAACCGCACCCTCGGTAAGCACCCGGGTGGTTTCCTGGAACGACGCTGCCGAAATGAAGGACTCGGTAGCCAGCGATGCCTTGGTGATACCCAGAAGCACACGCTCATAGCGGGCCGGCAGCTTGCCGTCCGTTTCAGCCTGCTCGTTCGCTTCCAGAACCGACGTCAGTTCGACCTGATCACCCTTGATAAAGGTGGTTTCACCCGGCTCTTCGATCAGGACCTTCCGCATCATCTGGCGACAGATGGTTTCAATGTGCTTGTCATTGATGCCCACACCCTGGAGGCGATAGACCTCCTGGATTTCTGCCGTGATGTATTTGGCCAGTTCCTCGACACCGAGCAGACGCAGGATGTCATGCGGATTGAGCGGACCTTCGGAGATCAACTCACCTTTTTCCACGGTCTCGCCTTCAAACACGCTGAGCTGACGCCATTTCGGGATCAGTTCTTCGTACGGCTGGCTGCCGTCTGTCGGTGTTATAACCAGGCGCTTCTTGCCCTTGGTCTCCTTGCCAAAGCCGACCGTACCACTGATTTCCGCGAGAATAGCGGACTCTTTCGGACGACGAGCCTCGAACAGGTCCGCAACACGCGGCAGACCGCCGGTGATGTCCTTGTTGCCAGAGCTCTCCTGCGGGATACGCGCCAATACATCACCGACATTGACTTCGTCGCCGTCGGTCAGGCTCAGCAGTGACCCATCGGGCAGGAAGTACTGCACCGGCTGATCGGAGTCCCCGAATTTGATGTCATTACCCGCTTCATCAACCAGCTTGAGCATAGGCCGAATGTCCTTGCCGGCACTGTTCCGGTCTTTCTGCGGGATCACCTCGATATTGGACACACCGGTCATCTCGTCGATCTTCGAGTTGATGGTGATACCATCGTCCATGCCGACAAATTTAACGCGGCCTTTCATCTCAGCGATGATCGGGTGCGTGTGCGGATCCCATTTGGCCACGGCGTCACCGGCACCAACCTCGACACCGTCACGAACGGTAAGCGTGGCGCCATACGGCAGCTTGTAGCGTTCGCGTTCGCGGCCGGACTGGTCAAGAATCGACAGCACAGACGAACGGGATACGGTAACCAACTCGCCGTTGGTGCGCTCAACCGTCTTGATGTTGTGCAGCTTCACGCGGCCACCGTGCTTGACTTCGACATTGTCAACCGAAGAGGAACTGGACGCCGCGCCACCGATGTGGAACGTACGCATGGTCAACTGGGTACCCGGCTCACCGATAGACTGCGCGGCAATGATGCCGACAGCCTCACCGATATTCACCAGGTGACCGCGGGCCAGATCGCGACCATAACAGTGCGAGCAGATACCATGGCGCGTTTCACAGGTAATCGGAGAACGAGCCGTAATGCGATCGATACCCCATTCGTCGATCTGGCGCACCCAGCGCTCGTCGATCAGTGTACCGGCTTCAATGGCCAGATCTTCACCGTTCGGCATGTAGACATCTTCAGCCACTACACGGCCAAGCACCTGCTGACCCAGGCCGACAACGACGTCGCCGCCTTCGATGATCGGCTCCAACGTGAGCCCGGCTTTGGTGCCGCAGTCGTCCTCGGTTACGACAACATCCTGCGCCACATCAACCAGCCGACGTGTGAGGTAACCGGAGTTGGCCGTTTTCAGAGCCGTATCCGCCAGACCCTTCCGCGCGCCGTGCGTGGAGATGAAGTACTCACCCACGGACAGGCCTTCGCGGAAGTTGGATTTGATCGGGTTTTCGATAATCGAGCCGTCCGGCTTGGCCATCAGGCCACGCATGCCGGCAAGCTGACGAATCTGGGCCGGTGAACCCCGTGCCCCGGAATCGGCATAGATATAAACAGAGTTGAACGACTCCTGCTCAACTTCTTCGCCGGACTTGTCGACCGCCATTTCCTTGCCGATAGACTGCATCATGGCGCGGGCGATCGCTTCATTCGCCCGTGACCATATGTCGACCACCTTGTTGTACTTCTCACCCTGGGTGACCAGGCCGGATTCATACTGTTCCTGAATTTCCTGCACTTCGGCTTCGGCCTGGGACAGGATGTCCAGCTTGTTCTGCGGGATTTCGAAATCGTTTACGCCGATGGAAGCCCCACTGCGGGTAGCGTAGTGGAAGCCCATGTACATGATCTGGTCAGCGAAGATGACCGTGGGCTTGAGACCAGCGCGCCGGTAGCTTTCGTTCAGCAGCAACGAAATAGACTTCTTCTTCATGGTCTGATTGACCAGAGAGAAGGGCAGGCCTTCCGGCACGATGGTGTACAGAAGCACACGACCGACGGTGGTGTCGTACAGGCTCGTCTGCTCCGTTTCGCTGTCTTCGTCGCGAATGATTTCATGCACCCGCACGCGGATCTTCGCCTGCAGCCCGACCTTGCCGGCCCCATAGGCACGCTCGACCTCGGCAATATCGGCAAACACCATGCCGTCGCCCTTGTCGTTCACGCGCTCACGGGTCATGTAGTACAGGCCGAGAACCACGTCCTGGGACGGCACGATGATCGGTTCACCGTTCGCCGGCGACAGGATGTTGTTCGTGGACATCATCAACGCCCGCGCTTCGAGCTGTGCTTCCAGTGTCAGCGGCACATGCACTGCCATCTGGTCACCGTCAAAGTCCGCGTTATAGGCAGCGCAGACCAGCGGGTGGAGCTGAATCGCCTTGCCTTCGATCAGAACCGGCTCGAACGCCTGAATACCGAGGCGGTGCAGCGTCGGCGCACGGTTCAGCAACACAGGGTGTTCGCGGATCACTTCGTCCAGGATGTCCCAGACAACGGCTTCTTCGCGTTCCACCATCTTCTTGGCGGCCTTGATCGTTGTCGCTAGACCACGCAGCTCCAGCTTGCTGTAGATAAATGGCTTGAACAGCTCCAGCGCCATCTTCTTGGGCAGACCACACTGATGCAGACGCAATGTCGGGCCGACCACGATAACCGAACGGCCGGAATAGTCGACGCGCTTGCCCAACAGGTTCTGACGGAAGCGGCCCTGCTTGCCCTTGATCATATCGGCGAGTGACTTCAGCGGCCGACGGTTGGAACCGGTAATGGCCCGGCCACGACGCCCGTTGTCGAGCAACGCGTCCACAGACTCCTGCAGCATCCGCTTTTCGTTGCGCACGATAATATCCGGCGCATTGAGTTCGAGCAGGCGCTTCAGGCGATTGTTCCGGTTGATCACACGGCGATAGAGATCGTTGAGATCCGATGTCGCGAACCGGCCGCCATCAAGCGGTACCAACGGGCGCAGGTCCGGCGGCAGAACCGGCAGGACCTTCATCACCATCCAGGCCGGCTGATTGCCGGACTGGTGAAATGCTTCCAGTATCTTGAGCCGCTTGGACAGCTTCTTGATCTTGGTGTCACTGTTGGTTGCCGGGATTTCCTCGCGCAACTGGTTGATTTCACCCTCGAGGTCGATGTTCTTCAGCATCTCCTCAATGGCTTCCGCCCCCATACGGGCGTCGAAATCATCACCGAACTCTTCAATCGCCTGGTAGTAGTCCTCGTCGGTCAGCAGTTGGCCACGCTCGAGCGTGGTCATGCCCGGTTCAATTACAACGAAGGACTCATAGTAAAGAATGCGCTCAATGTCGCGCAGCGTCATGTCGAGCATCAGGCCGATCCGGGACGGCAGCGACTTGAGGAACCAGATGTGGGCCACAGGTGCCGCCAGTTCAATGTGACCCATACGGTCACGGCGAACCTTGGACTGAGTGACTTCCACACCACATTTCTCACAGATCACACCACGGTGTTTCAGGCGCTTGTACTTGCCGCACAGGCACTCGTAATCCTTGATGGGACCGAAAATACGAGCACAGAACAGGCCGTCCCGCTCTGGCTTGAAGGTACGGTAGTTGATCGTCTCTGGCTTTTTAACCTCGCCAAACGACCAGGAACGGATCATTTCCGGCGAGGCCAGACCGATCCGGATAGAGTCGAATTCTTCTTCGTGGCTTTGTGCCTTCAGCAGACCTAACAAGTCTTTCATATAACCGCCTCAAAGCTAGTCAATGCTGTCGGGGCCGCGCGCGAGGCCCCATTCATTCCATCGTGCAACCCGTTTCTGTAGACGGGCTGCGGGCATCCCTGCCGGTTAATCCGGAGCTTCCGCTCAGTCGTGTTCGAGCTCAATGTCGATACCAAGAGAACGGATCTCCTTGACCAGAACATTGAATGATTCGGGCATGCCCGGCTCCATGCGATGATCACCATCGACAATGTTCTTGTACATTTTGGTCCGGCCGTTCACGTCGTCCGACTTCACAGTCAGCATCTCCTGCAGCGTATGTGCCGCGCCGTATGCTTCGAGTGCCCAGACTTCCATCTCGCCGAAGCGCTGGCCACCAAACTGTGCCTTGCCGCCCAGCGGTTGCTGGGTAACCAGACTGTACGAGCCGGTAGAACGGGCATGCATCTTGTCGTCGATCAGGTGATTCAGCTTCAGGATGTACATATAGCCGACCGTCGTCTCACGCTCAAACGCTTCACCGGTACGGCCGTCCCACAGCTGAATCTGGCCTGACGTCGGCAAGCCGGCCAGCTCCAGCAGCGCCTTGATCTCGGGCTCCTGGGCGCCGTCAAATACCGGGGTACTGATCGGCAGACCACCGCGCAGATTGCTCGCCAGTTCCTTGACCTCATCATCGCTCAACGAGCTGATGTCTTCCTTCTTGTGACTGTCGCCCACGCTGTTGTAGATCTTGTCGAGATACTCGCGCAGTTCGCTCATGGCCCGCTGCTCGCGCAGCATTTCGTTGATACGGTCGCCAATGCCCTTGGCCGCCGCACCCATGTGCGTCTCAAGTACCTGACCGACGTTCATCCGTGACGGCACACCCAGTGGGTTGAGCACCACATCGACCGGCTCACCATGCTCGTCGTACGGCATGTCTTCGATCGGCACAATAGTGGATATAACCCCCTTGTTACCGTGGCGTCCGGCCATCTTGTCACCAGGCTGTATCTTGCGCTTGACCGCCAGGTAAACCTTGACGATCTTGAGCACGCCCGGCGCCAGGTCGTCACCGGAAACGATCTTCTTCCGCTTCACTTCAAGCCGGTGCTCGTGGTCCTTGCGGGTCTCCTCAAGCTGCTTCTCTGCCTGCTCCAGTGCGGCTGCCTTGGTGTCTTCCGCCAGGCGCAGTTCGAACCACTGCTTCGTGGGCAGCTCGTCCAATGCCTCACGGGTCAGCACATCGCCTTTCTTGAACCCGGCTCCGCCATTGACCTTGGCGCCTTCCAGAACCGAAGCGAGACGCTCAAACGTCGCCTGCTCCATGATCTTGAACTCGGCCTGCAGGTCCTTGCGGAATTCATCAAGCTGTTCGCGCTCGATCGACTTGGCCCGTTCATCTTTCTCGACACCGTCACGCGTGAAGACCTGAACGTCAACCACGGTGCCGCGCATGCCGCCCTTGACCCGTTGCGAGGTATCTTTTACGTCCGAGGCCTTTTCGCCGAAGATCGCACGCAGGAGCTTTTCTTCCGGCGTCAACTGGGTTTCGCTCTTCGGAGTGACCTTCCCGACCAGAATATCGCCGGGCCCGACTTCCGCGCCGACGTAGACAATACCGCTCTCATCCAGCTTGCTCAGGGCGGCTTCACCGACGTTCGGAATATCGGATGTGATTTCCTCCGGCCCGAGCTTGGTGTCGCGTGCGATACAGGTCAGTTCCTGAATATGAACTGTGGTCAGGCGCTCTTCACGCACGACCCGCTCCGAAATCAGAATCGAGTCTTCAAAGTTGTAGCCGTTCCACGGCATGAAGGCGATACGCATGTTCTGGCCCAGAGCCAGCTCACCCAGATCCGTGGACGGCCCATCGGCCAGGATGTCGCCACGAGCGACTGAATCGCCCTGGCTCACAATCGGCCGCTGGTTGATGCAGGTGTTCTGGTTCGAACGGGTGTACTTGGTGAGGTTATAGATATCCACACCGGCCTCACTGCCTTCCACCTCGTCATCGTTGACCCGAACCACAATGCGCTTGGCATCGACCGTTTCAATGACGCCGCCACGACGCGCAACTGCGCATACGCCGGAGTCCCGGGCCACGGAACGTTCTATACCGGTACCAACCAGCGGCTTGTCCGACCGCAGCGTCGGCACAGCCTGGCGCTGCATGTTCGAGCCCATCAGGGCGCGGTTCGCGTCATCGTGCTCAAGGAACGGCACGAGAGCGGCCGCTGCGGATACAACCTGACGTGGCGATACGTCCATGAGGTCCACGGAATCCACCGGCGCCAGCGTGAATTCGCCATGATGCCGGACCTGAACGAACTCGCCTTCAATACGGTTGTTGCTGTCCATCGGCACGTTGGCCTGCGCGATTACGTGTTTGCCTTCATCGATAGCGGAAAGGTAAACAATCTCGCTGGTCGCCTTGCCGTCTTTCACCACGCGGTACGCTGTCTCCAGGAACCCATAATGGTTGGTTCGGGCATAGGTGGCCAGCGAGTTGATCAGGCCGATGTTTGGCCCCTCCGGGGTCTCGATCGGGCAGACACGACCATAGTGGGTCGTATGCACGTCGCGGACTTCGAAGCCTGCCCGCTCACGGGTAAGACCACCCGGGCCCAGGGCGGACACGCGCCGCTTGTGCGTGACTTCCGACAACGGGTTGTTCTGATCCATGAACTGGGACAGCTGGCTGGAGCCGAAGAACTCCTTGATCGCCGCCGCCACCGGCTTGGCATTGATCAGGTCCTGCGGCATCAGCCCTTCGCTCTCAGCCAGAGACAGGCGTTCGCGCACGGCACGCTCTACCCGCACCAGCCCGACACGGAACTGATTCTCTGCCATTTCGCCGACGGAGCGAACACGGCGGTTTCCGAGGTGATCGATATCATCCACTTCGCCCTGTCCGTTACGGATGTCGACGAGTGTCTTGAGAACAGCAACGATGTCGTCCTTATCAAGAACGCTGTTGCCCGTGTCTTCTTCACGTCCGAGGCGGCGGTTGAACTTCATTCGCCCGACATTGCTCAGATCGTACCGGTCCTCGGAGAAGAACAGGTTATCAAACAGGCTTTCCGCAGACTCTTTGGTCGGCGGCTCACCCGGACGCATCATCCGGTAGATTTCGACCAGCGCCTCAAGGCGTGTGGACGTCGGGTCGATACGCAAGGTGTCGGAAATGTACGGCCCACAGTCCAGCTCGTTGGTGTAGAGCACATCGATCTGGTCCGCGCCGGCCTGCACCATTTTTTCGAGCAGGTCGACGGTGATTTCCGTGTTGCACGGTGCGAGTATTTCACCGGTGCTTTCATCGACAAAATCCCGGGCCAGCACCTTACCGACCAGATATTCATCGGGCACATTAATGTGCTCAACGCCCGCTTTCTCAAGCTGACGCAGATGCCGTGCGGTAATACGTCGACCCGCTTCAAGGATAACCTTGCCTTTCGGGTCCTTGATATCAAACGAGGCTGTTTCACCTCTCAGTTGCTCCGCATTGAAGGCCATCTGGAAGTTCTCATCGCCACGGCGGAACGAAACCGTGTCGAAGAACATGTCCAGAATCTCCTGATTCGAATAATCAAGAGCGCGGAGCAGAATGGTCGCCGGCAGCTTGCGGCGACGGTCGATCCGGACAAATACGTTGTCTTTGGGATCAAATTCGAAATCGAGCCAGGAACCGCGGTACGGAATGACCCGGGCGGAGAACAGGAGCTTGCCTGAGGAATGTGTTTTCCCGCGATCGTGGTCGAAGAAAACACCCGGCGAGCGATGGAGCTGTGACACGATAACCCGCTCGGTGCCATTGACCACAAACGTACCGTTTTCCGTCATGAGGGGTATTTCCCCCATGTACACTTCCTGCTCCTTTATGTCCTTGACCGCTTTGGAGGAGGATTCCTTGTCGTAGATCATCAGGCGGACTTTCACGCGCAGTGGCGCCGAGTAGGTCACGCCACGAAGCTGGCATTCCTTGACATCGAACGCCGGCTCACCGAGCCGGTAGCTCACGTATTCCAGTGCCGCATTACCCGAGTAACTGCTGATCGGGAAAATAGATTCGAACGCCGATTTCAGACCAACCCCTTGCGCGCCTTCGGCTTCCGGGTCAGAATTCAGAAACCGACGATAAGAGTCCATTTGAATCGCAAGCAGGTAAGGCAACTCCATAACAGGTGGAATCTTGCCGAAATTCTTGCGAATGCGTTTTTTCTCGGTGTAAGAGTAAGCCATCTAGCGTTCCCCAGCTCACAGTAATGGACGTTTCAACAGGACTGTCGTCCAGTTGGTGCCCGTGGCCGGTACTGGCCGGCCAGAGGCACTCTGAGGGCTGCCGCAGCACCCCTCATTCTTCAGTAATCCCAGAACGGCAAAAGGCTGGCGCCATAACAGCGCCAGCCATCGGCCATTCACACCGCCTTCGGGTGCGATTACTTAAGCTCGACAGAAGCGCCTGCTTCTTCCAGCTTCTTCTTCAGCTCTTCCGCTTCTGCCTTGTCTGCACCTTCCTTAACGGTAGCCGGTGCGCCGTCAACCATTGCCTTGGCTTCTTTGAGGCCCTGGCCGGTGATTTCGCGAACGGCCTTGATGACGTTCACTTTCTTGTCACCGACGGCGGTCAGTACGACGTCAAACTCGGTCTGCTCTTCAGCAGCAGCCGCTTCACCGCCACCAGCAGCGGGCGCTGCAGCAACAGCGGCCTGAGCTGATACGTTGAACTTCTCTTCCATCGCTTCAACAAGTTCAACTACTTCCATGACAGACATTTCAGCAATTGCGTTGAGGATATCGTCTTTGGACAATGCCATTTTTCAAATCTCCAATAAAATTCAGTGTTCGAATCCTAAGCCGATGCTCAGGCCGCCTTCTTCTGTTCTGCGACCGCGTGGACCACACGAGTAACGCGTCCGGGGACGTCGTTGAACGTGCGAACCAGCTTGGTGACCGGAGCCAGCGTGACCGCAGCCAGCATTCCGAGCGCTTCTTCGCGCGTCGGCAACTTGGCCAGACGATCGATCTGCTCACCACCGAGAAGCTCTCCACCGATGGACAGCGCCTTGACTTCAAACGCGTCATTGGTTTTGGCGAAGTCTTTGAACAGGCGCGCTGCCGCACCCGGATCTTCCATTGAAAACGCGAGCAGAGTCGGTCCACGGAAGGCCTCGGTTGCGCACTCAAAATCGGTTCCTGCCACAGCGTACCGAGCCAGGTTATTCTGCGTTACCCGCATATAAACCTGATTGGCACGTGCTTCGGCCCGCAGTCTGGTCATATCGGCAACCGATACACCACGCGAGTCGGCAATAACCAGAGAGAGTGCGCTGGTAGCCACTTTACTCACATCGGCGACAACTCGTTTCTTGTCTTCGAGTCTAAGTGCCACTGTTTATCTCCCAATTTCCGCCCTGAGGCGGGGTTAGCTTTCAATACGGCTACAGGATCCAGCACAAAACTGACTGGGCTTCACCGTCTGCGTAGGACATTAAGGTTAGGCCGCAGCCGCCCCACCTACGGTCTTTGACAGCTCCGGCGCACGCCGGAAGCGTACGCCGAAGCCCCAAAGTCGTTACACCGCCAGTGAACTCTGATCAATGGCGAGCCCCGGCCCCATCGTTGTGGACAGGCTCACTTTTTTCAGATAAACACCCTTTGCATTGGCGGGCTTGAGCTTTTTCAGCTCGTTAATCAGTGCCTCGGCATTCTCTTTCACGGCATCCGCCTCGAAGGAGAGCTTGCCAATAGACGCATGGATAATACCGTTTTTGTCGGTACGGAAACGCACCTGGCCGGCTTTCGCGTTCTTCACTGCGGTGGCGACATCAGGCGTTACCGTGCCCACCTTCGGGTTCGGCATCAGGCCACGAGGACCGAGAATCTGGCCCAGCTGACCCACGACCCGCATGGCATCCGGAGCGGCCACAACAACGCCGAAGTCCAGGTCACCGCCCTTGATCGCCTCGGCCAGGTCTTCCATGCCAACCACATCGGCGCCTGCCTCTTTGGCAGCGTCTGCAGCAGCACCCTGAGCGAATACCGCAACCCGAACGTCTTTGCCCGTGCCGTTCGGCAGTACCGTCGCGCCACGTACGTTCTGGTCTGATTTCCGGGCGTCGATACCCAGATTAACGGAAAGATCGATTGATTCAGGAAAACGAACGGTCGACAACTCTTTGAGCAGCGCAACGGCTTCGTCCACCGGATACTGGCGGTTGGCGTCAACCTTTTCCGCAATCATTTTTGCGCGTTTGGACATTTTGGCCATGGTTATACACCCTCCACGTTCAGGCCCATGCTGCGGGCTGTGCCAGCAATGGTTCTGACTGCCGCATCCAGATCCGCTGCTGTCAGATCAGGCTCTTTGGTCTTCGCGATTTCCTCGAGCTGATCGCGGGTCACGGTACCGACTTTCTCGGTATTTGGCCGTGAGGAGCCACTCTTAACGCCGGCTGCCTTCTTCAGGAGAATAGGCGCAGGCGGTGTTTTGGTGATGAACGTGAAGCTACGGTCGTTATATACCGTAATGACCACAGGCGTCGGCAGACCCGGCTCTATGTCCTGAGTCTCGGCGTTGAACGCCTTGCAGAATTCCATGATATTGACGCCGTGCTGACCGAGCGCCGGCCCAACCGGCGGTGACGGATTGGCTTTCCCGGCGCCAACCTGCAGCTTGATATAAGCCTGAACTTTCTTAGCCATAAAATACCTCTTGGTGGGTGATAACGCCTCTCGGCTCCCCGGTTGATTGGATGCCCCAGGGGCACCTGACGCTCAGGCCGATCAGACTTTCTCGACCTGAGTGAATTCCAGCTCAACAGGCGTCGCGCGCCCGAAGATTGTTACTGACACGTGCAGACGGCTTTTCTCGTAGTTCACCTTTTCCACCGTGCCATTGAAATCAGCAAAAGGACCATCTGTAACCCGTATTGACTCGCCGGGCTCGAAAATGGTTTTCTGCGTCGGCTTCTCGGTGCCTTCCTTGACCCGATGCAGAATGGCATCGGCTTCCCGATCCGACAGCGGTGCCGGGGCGTCTGAAGAGCCCCCAATGAACCCCATCACCCGGGGTGTGCTCTTCACCAGGTGCCAGGTTTCATCGTTCATATCCATTTCGACCATCACATAGCCGGGATAGAACTTCCGCTCGCTCTTGCGTTTCTTGCCATCCTTGACCTCAACGACGCTCTCGGTAGGCACCAGGATCTCGCCGAAGGAGTCCTGCATGCCGTGCAGCTCGATACGCTCTTTGAGAGTCGCCGCGACCCGCTTTTCATAACCTGAATAGGCATGAACCACATACCAACGCATGAACGACTTCCTTATTTATCCAACCAGCAGACCGATCACAAAACTGATCAGCATGTCGAAAAGAAACAGAATAAGTGCTACCAACAAAACAACCGCCAGTACCAGCAGCGTAGTCTGGGTTGTTTCCGTCCGGGTGGGCCATATAACCTTGCGCAGCTCAGTCCAGGCCTCTTTACGATACCGGTTGAATTGCCGTCCGCGCTCGGTTGTCAGCGCAACTGCGACGGCAGCAGCTGCAAGAACCAGAACGCCCAAGGCACGATACAGCAGCCCGATCTGTGTCAACTGTCCGTTGCCGACGATCGCAGCACCGAGCAGACCAACTACAATCAGCCACTTGATGACGTCCAGAACGCCACCTTTCTTAGCAGCCTGCGTTGCCATAGTTATTCCCTGAGAGTTTGAATTTCGCCGGAAATGGCAGGCCAGGAGGGACTCGAACCCCCAACCCTCGGTTTTGGAGACCGATGCTCTACCAATTGAGCCACTGGCCTGCAGCATTCGACCGGGCGGCGCATATTACACCGCTCGGTACGAATTTGCAAATGAAGCAGGAAGGATCACTCGATGATTTTGGCGACGACGCCGGCGCCTACCGTACGACCGCCTTCGCGGATCGCAAAGCGCAGGTTGTCTTCCATCGCGATCGGCGCGATCAGAGTCACCACCATCTTCACGTTGTCACCCGGCATAACCATCTCTACGCCTTCTGGCAACTCAACGTTACCGGTCACATCCGTGGTCCGGAAATAGAACTGCGGACGGTAACCCTTGAAGAACGGCGTGTGACGACCACCCTCGTCCTTCGACAGTACATACACCTCGGCCTCAAACTTGGTGTGCGGCGTAATGCTGCCCGGCTTCGCCAGAACCTGACCACGCTCAACATCGTCACGCTTCGTACCACGCAACAGCGCACCAATGTTCTCACCGGCACGGCCTTCGTCCAGCATCTTGCGGAACATCTCGACACCGGTAACAACCGTCTTGGTCGTCGCCTTGATGCCCACAATCTCGATCTCTTCACCGGACTTGATCACACCACGCTCAACACGGCCCGTTACCACGGTGCCACGGCCGGAAATCGAGAACACGTCCTCGATCGGCATCAGGAACGGCTGGTCAATCGCACGCTCCGGCTCCGGCAGGTACTCATCCAGCGCCTCTACCAGCTTCTGTACCGCCGTAGAGCCCATCTCGTTGTCGTCCTTACCTTCCAGCGCCATCAGCGCAGAACCGGTAATGATCGGCGTGTCATCGCCCGGGAAGTCGTACTGGCTCAGCAGCTCACGCACTTCCATCTCAACCAGCTCGAGCAGCTCCTCGTCATCGACCATGTCCGCCTTGTTCAGGAACACGACAATGTACGGTACACCCACCTGGCGTGACAGCAGAATGTGCTCACGCGTCTGCGGCATCGGGCCGTCCGCTGCTGATACCACCAGAATAGCGCCGTCCATCTGCGCCGCACCCGTGATCATGTTCTTCACATAGTCCGCGTGCCCCGGGCAATCCACGTGCGCGTAGTGACGGTTCGGCGAATCGTACTCAACGTGCGAGGTCGCGATCGTGATACCGCGCTCTTTCTCTTCCGGCGCGTTGTCGATCATATCGAACGCACTCGCCGCACCACTGCCCCAGACTTCGTGGCAGACGCGCGTCAGCGCCGCCGTCAGCGTGGTCTTGCCATGGTCCACGTGTCCGATTGTGCCCACGTTCAGGTGGGGTTTCTTACGCTCAAAGGCTGCCTTTGACATAGAACCTGCCTCTCTTAATGTATTTTGTTTGCTACATAATAAAAGACAGGCCTACTGCCTGTCGTTTCAAGATGGTGCTCACGGCGTGATTTGAACACGCGACCTCTCCATTACCAATGGAGTGCTCTACCACTGAGCTACGCGAGCAGTACCTGTCTCTGGTCACCGGCACATTGCTGTGGAGCGGGTAGCGGGAATCGAACCCGCATCATCAGCTTGGAAGGCTGAGGTTCTACCATTGAACTATACCCGCAATCGGTAACTGGTGGAGGGGGGAGGATTCGAACCTCCGAAGCATAATGCGGCAGATTTACAGTCTGCTCCCTTTGGCCACTCGGGAACCCCTCCGAACGGATGCGCATTCTCTATTAAGGCCACCGGGATGTCAACAATCGATTGATTCGCAACGCCTTTGTACCACCGGTTGTGACGCGCATGTCACGACGCACTGCCACGCCAGTCGCAGGCATGCTCCTGAATGGCAAGGTCGGCAGCCTCGACAACCTCGGCCAGTGCCGTCGACTCTCCGTCCGCCGGCAATCGGTACCAGTAGATGGAGCGCGCCTGCGGCAGCTCACGGACCTGAGCGTCGATATCGCGCCTCTGGTATTCCTCGGTGAGGCGGTTCGCATTGTCACGGCTGCGGAAATAACCGAGTGATATGGCGTTGCGGAATTCACCGTCGTCAATCCGGAAACTGTCTATGCCGCGCTGCTGCAGTGCAGCAAGCCGCTGCCGGGCTTCCGCCGTCGTGGACGCTGGCGCCAGATGCACCCACCAGAGGGGCGCCTCCGCTCTTTGCGTTTCCACCCACGACTGCCCGGACTGCCCATTTATCGCCGCGAGCACCTCAGCCGGTAATTCGCGAGTCTCGAGGGGGCCAACAAACCGGCAACGTTCAGCAACTGTGACCTCCGCCTGGGCCGCTTCTGTGTTCGCTTCGCCCGGGACGTAGGTCTCGAGGTTATTGAATTCAGTCAGTTCCGCTTCGGCGTTCAGGTCACTGCCAGCGTCTTCCTGCGCATCCGTTGACTGCAGGCCCCACAACAGAAATGCCACGTTGGCAATCACCAACAATACAACGATCTTTCTCATCCCTAGCCCGTCTCAGTCGTGTCAGAAAACCAGGCTGCCAGCCCATCAAGTACAAGGTTCGGCCTGGATCTTGCCGCCGGCAAAACGGACGTCAACCTGGGGCCATCGCCGCCGGTCAACCAGGTAACCTGGTTTCTTCCTGCATATTCAATTGCCCGCCCGACAACCCCGAACACGGCTGAGATCCAGGCGTTGGCGATCGCTTCGGCGGTGCTTCGCCCGGGCTCATTGCGGCCATATACAGGTTCCCATGACGGAATATTTGTACCGGTCAGCAAGGTTTCGTGCCAGCGTCCAATACCCGGCAGTATCCAGCCACCTTCGTGTCTGCCATCACGAACCAGATCCACAGTTACTGCCGTACCGGCGTCAATAACGACATGGCTCCCCTGAGGCTGAAACCTCGCAACAGCATAACAGGCTAACCAGCGATCCAGCCCGAGTTGGTCCGGCACGTAGTCTGACGCCATCAACTTCTCAGGCGCCGCACGCAGTACAGACCAGTTGATGGCAGATCCGTGCCTGTCATGCAACGAATCCAGAAGCTCCGGTTTCCCGACTGACACCGCTACTATCTTCTCCACTGCGAGCTTGTCTTCCAGAAACCGGGCAAACACATCGTTCGTTACCGCGGTGTCACAGTTGTAATCCGAACCGTGATACCGCCAGTGGGCTCGGGAGTTGCCGATTTCCAGAAAGACCAGGTTACTGTGGTCTGACATTCGCCACACCTCCAGTGAAGGCTGCTGGACCACTACCGGTATCGAGCAATAGGTGGCCAGCCTGGTCAATGCCCTCGCACTTGCCCGATAGCTCCCGATCACCAAGGTTCAGCGAGACCTGACGCCCGACCAGCAGGTCGAACGACGACCACTGCTCATACCACCCTGCAACCCCTTCACCCCGTGTCAGCGCACAAAGCGGCCTGGCGAGCTGTACCAATAACTGGTCACGGTCAACGGGATGGCCAAGCAATTGCCGAAGACTGGCGATCGGACGACCCGCCACGGCAGAAGCAGACTGGTTGACGTTCAGCCCGACACCGATAACAACGTATGGCATCCCCTTGAAGGTATGCAGCTCTGTCAGTATTCCGCCCAGTTTCGCGTCTCCGACCCATAGATCATTGGGCCATTTCAGCCCGATATCTGTGACACCGAATTGATTGCGGAGCACCGATGCCACAATCACACCGGTCACCAAGCTGTAAGGCGGTATGCTGTCGACCCCGTTCAGCGGGAAGCCGATGCTCAGCGCCATGTCACGACCCAATGCACCAACCCAGGTATTACCCCGCCTGCCACGGCCAACCTGCTGGTACTCTGTGGTGATTAGGCACGGCTCCGGATACATCGACGCGCGCGCCGCGACATCGTCATTCGTCGACTGCGTGATGATATGGCGGGCAAAATAGACACTGTCCGGAAGCTCGGGGTACTGATCGCGCAGAAGCGTCACACTGCTGTCGAGGTGATACCCCTTTCCCGGTACCGCGTTAATCGGCGTTCCCATGTCCTTCAACTCAGCAATCCGTCGATTGATTGCTGTGCGTGACAGTGACAGCCGCGCTCCGAGTGAGGCACCTGATACAAACCGGCTGGCACTCAGGGCTTTCAGGATCTGATCGTATTGCTGGTGTTTATCCATGGCGCGAAGAATACCACGGCAAGGCTGATTTTGTAGGCGCGGAGGTTGCGGTAGGAGCTGCGGCACGCTGCGATTCTCGGCCCGGCAGGCGTTCCTGTAGGAGCTGCCGCGAGGCTGCGATCCGTGCCCGGCGACTATTTCCGTTAATCGTAACCGTCCGGCGAACCCCTATTGCGCTGGCTGCCAGTGGTGCGGTAACAAGCTATCGATCTCACTGGCCTTGCAGCTCGGTAGCCGTTTCAGCACATCACTGAGATACGCCTGTGGTTCAAGACCGTTCAGCCTGGCAGTCTGGATCAGACTCATCACGGCAGCCGCTCGCTGACCACTACGCAATGAGCCTGCGAACAACCAGTTGGACCGGCCCAGCGCCCACGGCCGGATCTGGTTTTCCACCCGATTATTGTCGATCGGCAACCGTCCATCATCGAGATAACGGGTGAGTGCCTCCCAGCGTTTCAGGCTGTAGTCCATCGCTTGGGCCAACGCGGTGCCTGCCGGCAGGCGTTGGCGTTGCAGGACCATCCACTCGTGTAATCGATCGGCAATGGGCCGGGCTATCGCCTGACGGTGCTGCAGCCGTTGCGTTGAGCTCAACGGTTTGATCTCGCGCTCGATGTCATAGAGCTGGCCGATGAACTCCATCGCCCGGGCAGCCACTTCGCTGCCGGTAGCTTCATGGAGGTCGAAGAACTTGCGTCGGGCGTGGGCCATACAGCCCACCTCCGTGATGCCTTGTGAGAACGCGGCCTTGTAGCCCGCATAGTCGTCACAGACCAGGTGGCCCCGCCATCCGGCCAGGAAGTTCCGGGCATGCACCCCACCGCGACCGGCGGTGAAGTCATACTGACCTGCCCCCGGATTTTAATCCAACAGGCTCCTAGTAATGTCGGTTGATGTTGATGGGTTTTTCCCAAGCCGGATAGCAGAAGCGAACTCCAGTGGCGTTTGATAGTTGAGCGATGAATGTGGACGTCGCTCATTGTAATCGATGCGCCACTGGTTGATCGTCTCTCGCGCGTGGGCAAGGTCCTGGAACCAGTGCTCATTCAGACACTCATCCCGGAATTTGCCGTTAAAGCTCTCAATATAGCCGTTCTGCATCGGCTTTCCAGGCTGTATCAGCTTGAGTTCGATGCCGTGACAGTACGCCCATTGGTCAAGTGCTCTGCCAGTGAACTCCGGCCCTTGGTCTGTTCTAACTGACCTGGGGTAGCCACGGAAAGCGGCGATACCATCGAGTGTACGCGCTACCTGATCACCCGATATACCCAGGGCAACGGGGATATTCAAGCATTCCTTCGTGAAGTCATCCACGATAGTGAGGCACTTTATCCTTCGCCCATTGGCCAATGAGTCCATCACAAAGTCCATAGACCACGTATGGTTTGCTGCCTCGGGCAAAACCAATGGCTGCCGTTCAACCATGACCCCTTTTCGGCGCTTTCGCTTGCGAACGGCCAGTCCTGCTTCCCGATATAGCCGATAGACCTTTTTGTGATTCACCTCGGTGCCCTCACGACGCAGTAACTGGTGAACACGCCGGTACCCGAACCGGCGACGCTCGAACGCAAGGTCCTTGATGCGTTTTGTCAGTTCACACTCTTGTAGCGAGTGTTGAGCCTGATATCGCATCGTTGCGCGGGATAACCCGACGAGTGAACAGGCTTTGCGCTCCGATACTGCCGTTTGGGACAGCATGGTGCGCACCGCCTCGCGCTTGTTCTCGACGGTCAATACTTTCGGCTGAGTGCGGCCTTTAGAGCTTCAGCGTCCAACATCGATTCTGCGAGCAGCTTTTTGAGGCGGGTGTTCTCCTCCTCCAGAGCCTTCAACCGGCGCGCCTCAGAGACTTCCATGCCGCCGTACTTCTTACGCCACGTATAAAAGGTCGCATCCGATATGCTGTACTTGCGACACAGCTCCTTCACGGGCAGTCCGGCTTCGGCTTCCTTCAGGATCGGAATGATCTGTTCTTCTGTGAATCGTTTTTTCATGTTCATCATCCTCTCTGGTGATAAACATTACTAAGATCCAAATGGATTAGAAAGTTGGGGTCAGGTCAATCTGACTGCGGCGACCCCACTATTGAACTGGACGCCAGAGGCAGGGGCATAAACCCCGGGGAAGACGAGGTTGGCAGAGTGCCCGCTTGCGCTTCTCGGATCCAGCGGCGTACCAGGTTGGCATTCAGGTCATGATCCAGAGCAACGCGGGAGACCGACGCGCCGGGTTGTCGACAGGCGGCAACCACCTCCGACTTGAACGCTGGTGAGTGCCGACGTCGGCGAGCTTTGGCAGGCGCGGAAGTTACGTTTAATGTGCTCATAACAAGTGTCCACTTAGTCTTTAGTGGACACTATCGTGACGCACGTGGCGTACCGGACAAGATGACTTCACCGGACGCTTACTCAGGTCACACCATGACCGTGGTCATCGGCAAGCACGCATGAAAAAGCCCCGAGCGCATCAGCGTCTCGGGGCTTTGGAATAAGTGCTTGACGATGACCTACTCTCACATGGGGAGACCCCACACTACCATCGGCGATGCGCTGTTTCACTGCTGAGTTCGGGATGGAGTCAGGTGGTTCCAGCGCTCTATGGTCGTCAAGCAAAGCGGTTGATGTTTCGGTGCGGCTCGGTCCTGTCTATTCGGACTCCGGGCCACACCCATCAATTCGGGTCGATGCGAAGTTCTTCTGCGTGACACATTCAACATAAGCTCTTAACTCAAGCGCCGATGACAAGACATCACCGTGTGTCGCTCTCGTTGTGACTCTCTGCGCCTGGGTCTTTGCACCACAGTCTATAGAGTCAAGCCTCACGGGCCATTAGTACGGGTTAGCTCAACGCCTCACAACGCTTACACATCCCGCCTATCAACCTGGTCGTCTTCCAGGGCCCTTCAGGGAGTATTACCTCCAGTGAGACCTCATCTCGAGGGGGGCTTCCCGCTTAGATGCCTTCAGCGGTTATCCCGTCCGAACGTAGCTACCGGGCAATGCCACTGGCGTGACAACCCGAACACCAGAGGTTCGTCCACTCCGGTCCTCTCGTACTAGGAGCAGCGCCTCTCAAGTCTCATACGTCCACGGCAGATAGGGACCGAACTGTCTCACGACGTTCTAAACCCAGCTCGCGTACCACTTTAAATGGCGAACAGCCATACCCTTGGGACCGGCTTCAGCCCCAGGATGTGATGAGCCGACATCGAGGTGCCAAACACCGCCGTCGATGTGAACTCTTGGGCGGTATCAGCCTGTTATCCCCGGAGTACCTTTTATCCGTTGAGCGATGGCCCTTCCATACAGAACCACCGGATCACTAAGACCTACTTTCGTACCTGCTCGACGTGTCTGTCTCGCAGTTAAGCGGGCTTCTGCCTTTGCACTAACCGCATGATTTCCGACCATGCTTAGCCCACCTTCGTGCTCCTCCGTTACGCTTTGGGAGGAGACCGCCCCAGTCAAACTACCCACCACACACGGTCCTCGGTGTTGTATCACCGGAGTTAGAACCTCAAGGCTACCAGGCTGGTATTTCAAGGGCGGCTCCACGTGGACTGGCGTCCACGCTTCAAAGCCTCCCAGCTATCCTACACAAGTAACATCAAAGTCCAGTGTGAAGCTGTAGTAAAGGTTCACGGGGTCTTTCCGTCTAGCCGCGGATACACTGCATCTTAACAGCAAGTTCAATTTCACTGAGTCTCGGGTGGAGACAGCGTGGCCATCGTTACGCCATTCGTGCAGGTCGGAACTTACCCGACAAGGAATTTCGCTACCTTAGGACCGTTATAGTTACGGCCGCCGTTTACCGGGGCTTCGATCAAGAGCTTCGCGCGAACGCTAACCCCATCAATTAACCTTCCGGCACCGGGCAGGCGTCACACCCTATACGTCCTCTTACGAGTTTGCAGAGTGCTGTGTTTTTAATAAACAGTCGCAGCCACCTGGTATCTTCGACCGGCCTCGGCTCCAGCCGCAAGGGCCTTCACCTAACACCGGCGTACCTTCTCCCGAAGTTACGGTACCATTTTGCCTAGTTCCTTCACCCGAGTTCTCTCAAGCGCCTGGGTATACTCTACCAAACCACCTGTGTCGGTTTCGGGTACGGTCAACGTGTATCTGACGCTTAGAGGCTTTTCCTGGAAGTCTGGCATCAACCACTTCGGACTCCGTAGAGTCACCGTCATCAGGTCTCAGATCATCAGCAGTGCGGATTTGCCTACACCACCTACCTACACCCTTGAACCGGGACAACCAACGCCCGGATGGCCTAGCCTGCTCCGTCCCCCCTTCGCAACACACGTCGGTACGGGACTATTAACCCGTTTCCCATCGACTACGCGTTTCCGCCTCGCCTTAGGGGCCGACTCACCCTGCCCCGATGAACGTTGGACAGGAACCCTTGGTTTTTCGGCGTGGGGGCTTTTCACCCCCATGATCGTTACTCATGTCAGCATTCGCACTTCTGATATCTCCAGCAAGCCTCTCGACTCACCTTCACAGACTTACAGAACGCTCCTCTACCATAAACAACCGCAAGCGGCTGCCTATCCGTAGCTTCGGTAACCAGTTTGAGCCCCGTTATATCTTCCGCGCGGGCCGACTCGACTAGTGAGCTATTACGCTTTCTTTAAAGGATGGCTGCTTCTAAGCCAACCTCCTAGCTGTCTGAGCCTTCCCACATCGTTTCCCACTTAACTGGTATTTGGGGACCTTAGCTGACGGTCTGGGTTGTTTCCCTTTCCACGACGGACGTTAGCACCCGCCGTGTGTCTCCCGGATACTACTCTGCGGTATTCGGAGTTTGCCTCGGGTTGGTAAGTCGGGATGACCCCCTAGCCGAAACAGTGCTCTACCCCCGCAGGTATTCATCCGAGGCGCTACCTAAATAGCTTTCGAGGAGAACCAGCTATCTCCGGGTTTGATTAGCCTTTCACTCCTAACCACAGGTCATCCCCTAACTTTTCAACGTTAGTGGGTTCGGGCCTCCAGTTGATGTTACTCAACCTTCACCCTGCCCATGGCTAGATCACCCGGTTTCGGGTCTATTCCCAGCGACTGAACGCCCTGTTCAGACTCGCTCTCGCTACGCCTCCCCTACTCGGTTAAGCTCGCCACTGAAAATAAGTCGCTGACCCATTATACAAAAGGTACGCAGTCACCCCGCCAAAAGACGAGGCTCCCACTGCTTGTACGTACACGGTTTCAGGATCTCTTTCACTCCCCTCACAGGGGTTCTTTTCGCCTTTCCCTCACGGTACTGGTTCACTATCGGTCAACTGGGAGTATTTAGCCTTGGAGGATGGTCCCCCCATGTTCAGTCAGGATAACACGTGTCCCGACCTACTCGTTCTCATGTCAACAGCGGTTTCGTGTACGGGGCTATCACCCACTACGGCCGGCCTTTCCAGACCGTTCCACTACCACTATCCACACTTAAGGGCTATTCCCGGGTCGCTCGCCGCTACTGCGGGAATCTCATTTGATGTCTTTTCCTCGGGGTACTTAGATGTTTCAGTTCCCCCGGTTCGCCTCTCACTCCCTTAAAGAATGAGATACTGCTTTAAAAGCAGTGGGTTTCCCCATTCGGACATGCTCGGATCAACACTCGTTTGCCAATTCCCCGAGCCTTTTCGCAGGCTACCACGTCCTTCATCGCCTCCAGTTGCCTAGGCATCCACCGTGTACGCTTCTCTGCTTGACTCCATAGCCTGCGGCCATGCAGCCCACAACAGAGCTCTATCACGATCTCACACCGGCGCTTGAGTTAAAAACTCATGCAATGTGTATCACCTGAAACGGCCTGAGCGCTGCTGCGCTTGCCCTGGCGGTGTTGAAAACCCGTTCGGCGTGCTCACGTACTCAATGTACGCTGCGCGGCCTCACGGCTTTTCGCCTTGCCAGGCCTGCGCTCGCGACGCGTCAGCCTCGTTTCAGTATCGGTACTGATGCCACCGAAAAGCCAAAGCTTTTCGACAACACCAGCACTCTGAATCACTTCTTGAGAAAAAGTGAATTCAGGAACTTCGCATCGAATTGTTAAAGAACCGGTCCGGCATTGCCGGGCCGTATGGCGCGGCCAAGGCCGCTTCGGCCTACAACACGGCAGGCCAACAACCAAAACCAGAATATTCGTGTGAACGCTTGCCGGAACGGCAGTGCGTTTAAGGAGGTGATCCAGCCGCAGGTTCCCCTACGGCTACCTTGTTACGACTTCACCCCAGTCATTAACCACACCGTGGTCAGCGCCCACTTTTAAGCAACCGACTTCTGGTGCAATCAACTCCCATGGTGTGACGGGCGGTGTGTACAAGGCCCGGGAACGTATTCACCGTGACATGCTGATTCACGATTACTAGCGATTCCGACTTCACGCAGTCGAGTTGCAGACTGCGATCCGGACTACGAGACGCTTTCTCGGATTGGCTCCACATCGCTGCTTCGCTACCGTCTGTACGCCCCATTGTAGCACGTGTGTAGCCCTACTCGTAAGGGCCATGATGACCTGACGTCGTCCCCGCCTTCCTCCGGTTTGTCACCGGCAGTCTCCTTAAAGTGCCCGGCCGAACCGCTGGCAACTAAGGATAAGGGTTGCGCTCGTTACGGGACTTAACCCAACATTTCACAACACGAGCTGACGACGGCCATGCAGCACCTGTCACTCGGCTCCCGAAGGCACTCCCGTATCTCTACAGGATTCCGAGGATGTCAAGAGTAGGTAAGGTTCTTCGCGTTGCGTCGAATTAAACCACATGCTCCACCGCTTGTGCGGGCCCCCGTCAATTCATTTGAGTTTTAACCTTGCGGCCGTACTCCCCAGGCGGTCGACTTATCGCGTTAGCTGCGCCACTAACCTTCTTAATAAGGCCAACGGCTAGTCGACAGCGTTTACAGCGTGGACTACCAGGGTATCTAATCCTGTTTGCTCCCCACGCTTTCGCACCTCAGCGTCAGTATCGGTCCAGTGGGCCGCCTTCGCCACCGGTATTCCTCCTGATCTCTACGCATTTCACCGCTACACCAGGAATTCTACCCACCTCTACCATACTCTAGCCTGCCAGTATGAAATGCCGTTCCCAGGTTGAGCCCAGGTCTTTCACATCTCACTTAACAAACCGCCTACGCGCGCTTTACGCCCAGTAATTCCGATTAACGCTCGCACCCTCCGTATTACCGCGGCTGCTGGCACGGAGTTAGCCGGTGCTTCTTCTGTGGCTAACGTCAAGTACTTGACCGTATTAAGACCAAGCCTTCCTCACCACTGAAAGTGCTTTACAACCCGAAAGCCTTCTTCACACACGCGGCATGGCTGGATCAGGGTTGCCCCCATTGTCCAATATTCCCCACTGCTGCCTCCCGTAGGAGTCTGGGCCGTGTCTCAGTCCCAGTGTGGCTGATCATCCTCTCAGACCAGCTACGGATCGTCGCCTTGGTAGGCCTTTACCCCACCAACTAACTAATCCGACGCAGACTCATCCAGTAGCGTGAGGCCCATAAAGAGTCCCCCACTTTCCTCCGTAGAGCGTATTCGGTATTAATCCGGATTTCTCCGGGCTATCCCCAACTACCGGGCAGATTTCTACGCGTTACTCACCCGTCCGCCGCTCGACGCCTCCCAGCAAGCTGGGATCGTTTCCGCTCGACTTGCATGTGTTAGGCCTGCCGCCAGCGTTCAATCTGAGCCATGATCAAACTCTTCAGTTCAAAACAAAACACCACAGCAATGGCTACTGCAAAATGCCACCACCGCAGCGCTTACATCACGCTCAGCATCGTCACCTAAAATCGAAACTCTGATACTAAAAAGCATCAAATGAATTCGAACAGTCACTTGCTGAATTTCTTGGCTACTGCCTCATCCAACAAGCGCCCACACGAATGTTCTGGCTGATTGTATAAAGATCTCAGGGAGTAACTCTGCCTCCCCGTTAGCGTGGCGCGCATTCTACACCGCAATGCCACACTGTCAACCGGAACCTTGCGCTTTTTTCGTGTGCCGTCAGCTACTTACAAACCGACAGACACACCGCTCAAGGCCCTGCTCCCTGCCCCGCCGACCAAGGTCTGCGTGTCAGGGAGCGCGAATTATAGACCTCTGCCCGAGGGAGTCAACGGTTAATCCGAAGAATAATCGATTTACTGCCTGAAGAGCCGATACAGGTGCGCCGCCGCCCGACCATCCCCTCCGGGGAGTCGTCGAAAACAGGACGTTTTCGTCGCAGGGCTACAGGGACGTATGTACGCCCGGTCCCCGGAGGGAATGGCCGGGCGGCACGCCCGCATTCAAATTAACGCGACGTTCCGTCGCTCCTACGATCAGGTCCTGAAGCAGACTGGACGGTATGATGCTCTCAGGCGAGCGTTACCCAGGCGATCTTTTTCTTGCCCGCCTGGATCAGGTACCGGCCAGCCGAGAGCTTATGCCCGGCTTCCACCGGATCCCAGTCTACCTTGACCCGCCCGTTCTTCAGCATATCCCGCGCCTGTGCCGCATTGGCGGTGAGCCCGGCGCGGTTGATTACCGCGTTGATCGGCAGCGCCTCTTGGCCTTCAAGCCCAAGTTCGACCTCCGGCGTATCCTCGGGCACCTCACCTTCACGGACAACATTGCCCGCGCTCTGATGCGCGTTAACGGCCGCTTCTTCACCATGGAACCTTGCCACCAGCTCCCGTGCCAGCAGCATCTTGATATCGCGCGGGTTGGCGCCGTTGCCGACGTCCTTGCGGAATGTTTCTACTTCTGCCATCGGGCGGAAGCTGAGTAATTCAAAGTAACGCCACATCAGGTCATCGGGCATCGATACAATCTTGTTGAACATCGTCCCCGGCGGCTCCGTGATGCCCACGTAATTACCCAGCGATTTGGACATTTTCTGTACGCCATCGAGACCTTCCAGCAGGGGCATCATCAGAACCACTTGCGGCTCCTGACCCCAGTGACGTTGCAGGTCCCGACCGACCAGCAGGTTGAACCGCTGATCGGTACCGCCCAGCTCTACGTCAGCCTTCATCGCGACTGAATCATAGCCCTGAACAAGCGGGTAGAGAAATTCATGCACTGCTATCGGCTGCTCATTGCGAAAGCGCCTGTCAAAATCATCGCGCTCAAGCATGCGGGCCACGGAATACTGGGCAGCAAGCTCAATCATCTGAGCAGAAGTCACCTTCTCCATCCACTCGCTGTTGAACATAACCGTGGTCTTGTCAGGGTCCAGAATCTTGAACACCTGTTCCTGGTAGGTCTGGGCGTTGCGCTTCACATCCTCGGGCGACAACGGTGGACGGGTTGCACTCTTTCCCGTCGGATCGCCAATCATTCCGGTAAAGTCACCGATCAGGAACAGGACTTCATGGCCGAGGTCCTGGAACTGTCGCAACTTATTGATCAGGACAGTGTGTCCGAGGTGAAGGTCAGGCGCCGTTGGATCGAAGCCTGCTTTTATTCTCAGCGGCCGACCGCTTTTCAGCTTGGCGACGAGTTCATCTTCTATCAGTATTTCGGAAGCGCCACGCTTGATCAGCGCCAGCGCGTCTTCCAGAGACGCCATCTGCTGCATACCTTATAGTGCCGAAAACAGGGAGGCGGGAGTATAGCATTGTCAGATGGGTGGCTCTATCCTCACAGCGGCGACAGATTGCGCCGGGTGAAAGACCGGGCAGACCAAGCCAGACTGACCGGCATCAGATGGCAAACGAGGCGCCGCAACCGCAGGTGGTCACTGCTGCCGGGTTCTCGATCGAGAACCGGGCCCCCTGGAGCCCCTCTTCATAGTGCACGACTGACCCTTCGAGATACTGATAGCTCAGTGCATCAATCAGGAACTGTTCACCGTCTACCTGAATAACGGCGTCGTCGTCGGCAGCTTCATCGTCAAAGGTGAACCCGTACTGGAACCCGGCGCAGCCTCCACCCGTCACGAACACGCGCAGCTTCAACCCGGAATCTCCCTCTTCGGCCTTCAGCGCTTTCAGTTTTGCAACTGCTTCGGGAGACACATCAATTGTTGCTTCAGTCATGGCAAGTCAACCAACGAGATTGTCTGAAAATTATCCGCCCGCAGCCTTCGAACAGTCAAGCCCGGTAAACCGGACGGTGAGGCTACTTCTGCTCAGCAGCCAAAGAGGATGCGTCACCAGTACCACCCTGTTCTTCGGACACAGAGGGCGATGGCTTATTGTTACCGCCACTCAGCCGGCTGACCAGGCTCTTGGTCGATTTCTGCTGCTCCACTTCGTTGAGCAGCTTGCCATTCACCTTGGCGCCCATCACCATTTCCATGGTGCTGTAGTAGACGTCGCCATTCACTTCAGCTTTCTTCGCCAGCTCGACATGCTCGTACGAGATAACGTCGCCGGTTACACGTCCGTTGATGACAACGTGTGGCGCCCGGATTTCGCCCTTTACCGACCCCTTGTCACTGATACGAACCACTGCTGCGCTGTCCGGCTCCGCGATAACATTGCCGGTGATCGTGCCATCCACATGCAAGCCACCGGTCAGTTTGATGTCTCCCACGATTTCCGCTTTGGAGGAGATCAGCGTCGTATCGAAATTCCCGCTCTTTTTATCACTGCCAAACATCAGAGTTCTCCTAGGTCGTCCCACCCGAATTCAACGTCCCGGGTGGACGCTCTGTTTCCTGTTACCTGCGCAACAACCCTCACGGTTTCCGGCACAAAACCCTGCGGGAACGCAATTTCACCTTCAATTTCCTGGAAGTAACGGTAGCGGATCCGGATATCCACGCTGTCAATATCCGGCGAGACATCCTGCAGGGCATAGACTACCCGATCACCTGTCTCGTTCTGACCGACAATATTAACGCCGACAGAGCCTTCAAGCCACGTGCCATCACTGGCGACATGGGTCATGAGCAGGGTGAAACGGAACCGGTTTTCGCCAATCGGCCGCACCGCGAACTCATCGACAGCAAGGCCGACGGAGCCATCGTCTGGCGCCATTATACCCCGGTACAATCTGACTTCCTGCTGTAACGCCGCTATCTCGTCGCGCAACTCCCGGTTCGTCTGCCTCACCCGCTCTGCGGCATCCCTGTCAACCTGTGCGCCCCGCTCCAGCACCGTCGCCCGCTGCCGCAATGTTTCGAGCTCCTGCTCCGCTGCACGCAGATCCGCCCTGACCGCCTGCAGTTGCTCCGCAGTGCCCTGACGGCTCTGAAAGCCCTCAGTGCTTCCGTACACAAACGCACCGACTACCAGTGCAACCGTCAGCACCGCACTGACAATGCGTGTCAGCAACAGATACCACGGCCTGTGCGGCACCACTACCAGGTTTTCTATCCGACCGCCGCTACCTCGCGTCATGCCTGCTCTCCATTTCATCGCGTCGGGCCTTGACACCGACCCGGCACCTTCGGCATGCGTATAAGATGTTGGGAATCCGCATGCCGGCCAAGTATCATACTGCGGCAATCGCTTCAGGACTACCCGCATTCGCGGGCAATGAGATATGCGTCGCAGACCGTGGCGTGGCAACACCCAATTATGGAACCGGAGCAAGCATGCTGTATCTGACGTTCAAAGCACTGCACCTGATCGCCATGGTGGCCTGGTATGCAGGGCTGTTCTACCTGCCCCGATTATACGTCTACCATGCGGACGCCACCGACGACATCAGTCATCAGCGTTTTGTTACCATGGAACGACGACTGTACCGGGGCATCATGACGCCCAGCATGATCGCGACGCTGGTGTTCGGGATAGCGCTGCTGGTACTCAACCCGGCCTGGCTGTCGATGGGCTGGATGCACGCAAAACTGGCCTTGATCGTACTGCTGATCGGGTATCACCATGTCTGCCTGGCACACCTGAAACGGTTTGCCCGAGGCGAAAACAGGAAGAGTGCCACCTATTTCCGCTGGTTTAACGAAGTGCCACTCATTCCGCTGATCCTGATTGTCGGCCTGGCTGTCTTTCGCCCCTTCTGACGAGGAGCGGTGTGAGGCAGTCCCGTCGGAAGACGGGCAAAAAAAAGACCGACCCCGCAATGCGAAGTCGGCCAGAGAGACTACCTATCAACTAGACTGCCCTTGCCTGCAAGGACATGTGTACACCCTAGTCCGATGTCGAACCGTCGAGTAGGTGGAGGCGGGGTCTAATCGTCCGACGGTGGACCGTCGGGCTCAATCCCGCTCCAGCGATTCTGCAACACCCGGCAGCTCGCGGGCTCTCGCCATTGCTTCCGAGCGCGACCGCACGCCCAGTTTCTTGTAGAGATTGTTGATGTGCGTCTTGACCGTGGACAGTGCGACGAACATGGCACCGGCTATCTCGTCGTTACTCTGTCCATGGAGGATATGGCGATAAACCCGCCATTCCTTGCGCGACACACCCAGTGCCTGCAGATCATCCGGCACCTGGTCGGCGCCCGGCCGGTCTGTGGTATTTCGCTGTTTGTGAAGTCGAAGAATCTGATCAAGGTAGGACTGGTCCGCAGCGTTGAGTCCGCCCTCTGACCGGATTTCTCGTATTACCGGAATGAGGTGGTGTTGATAGAAAAGCCAGAAAGCGATCAGCCCGAGTTCGCTGAGCACACCGAGATGCCGTCGCAGGAGGAGGCGCGCGCTGTCCGGCTGACCCGATGCCTGCAGCAGCGCAACGTTCAACAGCACGAGCCGGTAATGCTCAAGTATGAACCCTCGCTGCCGGGCCGCCTGCCGCGCCATCGAGACAGCCTGTTCAGCCGCCTCGAACTCACCCTCTGTGATCTGGGCGTAGATGATCGAGCGCAGCAACAGGAAGTCACTGGCGTTGACCGGTGCTGACACCGGACCCGGCTGCCCCGTCTTGCGCCAGGTATGTAGCCTCGGCTCGTCCCCTTCCAGAAACCACCAGAGCGTTTGCGTTTCGATACTAAAGGGCATGAGGACATCGGAGCCCTTGAGCTCATGCAACAACGGCTCATGCTCTGCAGCCAGCGCCTCAGCCGTTCGGGGTCGGCCACGCAGAAGTTCGCACTTCAGTTGCCAACTCCGCAGGTGAAGTGTCCAGTAATCATCCCAGCCATCACAGAAGCCGATCGCCTGGTCAATCAGCGCCCTGGCCTCACGCAACCGGTATTGCTCAAGGGCAATCTCGATTTCCACCAGGTGACCCAGCAACAGGTTGAAACCGGGTTTCAATTTTTCTCGCCCGGCATATTCAATACCTTCCCGGGCGAAACCGGATGCCTTGTCCAGCTGGCCCGACTGCAGAGCAATCCGGCCCTGCTGGTTCAATGCCCATAGCACCGCATCATAATTCCGGTTCCGCCGGCTCAGCACTTCCCCCTGTTCGTAGACTTTTCTTGCCTCGTCCAGCTCTCCGGCATCAAACAGCACGTTGGCCAATACCAGCAATGCGCCCTGGCGCCCGGCATCATGGTCATCAAGGTGAGACAACGCCTCACTGGCCAGATGGTGAGCACGATCATGATGCCCGGCAGCATAGGCGGCCTGGCTCTGAACAGTCAGCAGTTCCCCGCTGACGGTCCGGTCATGCCACGCCGGTTGATCGCCATACGCTTCTCGGGCCTGTTCCACCCACTCATCAACCCGGCGGGGCTGGCCGTAGATTGCCTCCACCCAGCACCGAACCAGCAACAACCCGGGCCGCGAAAACACCCGTTCCGGTGACAACTGGTCAAGACTTCGCCGCGCCAGCTCGTAGTGGGCGCGATGAATCAACTCGTTGCCATGCTCCTCGATCAGTGCCGCGATCAGATCACCATCACCGGACTGGTTGGCCTGTTCGACAGCCTCAACCACCTGCCCCGCCTGCACGAGGATCCTGCTGGCTCTGCGCTGCAGACCTCGCAACCGGTCCAGATCCCGGATGCGCAGGCGACGCAGCAGAAACTCTCGTAACAGTGCGTGATACCGATACCACTGGCCTTCGTCGTCCAGCTGCACGACGAACAACTGGTTTCGCAGCACATAATCCAGAACATCGTAAACGTTCAGAGTGGGGCACAGCTCGAGCGCAAAGTCCTGGTTGAACTGCCGGAATACCGACGTATCGAGCAAGAACTGCTGAACTGATTCCGGCAATGCAGTAAACAGTTCCGATTCCAGGTAATTATTCAGCGCCGTTTCGTTGCCCACCGTCAGCCTGACGGTCTCCAGGGCTTCAGTGGCTGTCGCGTTGGCCCATCGCAGCCCCTGAAGATGCAATGCCACAGGCCACCCTTCTACCTGGCGCCAGACCTCCGTAACGCGACTCGCAGGCAGTTCACGACCGACCTGCAACTCCAGTAATTCGGCGGTCTCCGCTTCACTGAAGGCCAGGTCACCCGAGTCAATCACGCGCACCATCCCCTTCAGCTGAAGATTTGCGAGTTCCGCCGGAAGTTCCTCGCGCGATGTCAGCACCAACCGGACGTGGGATGGCAGATACCGAACCATAAACGCCATGTTTGCGTGAATGTCGGGAGACTGCAGGTGGTGAAAATCGTCAATTACTACGACCAGTTCCCCATCCAGCTCATGGAACCACTGCAGCAGTTCCTGAACCATCGCATCAGGCGTCATCATTCGGTCAGGCAATGACAGGGGCATTACCGTTTCGCTGACTGCCGAGGTTTCATTGAGGCTGGCGTACAGGTGCGCCATGAACGTGTGCAGGTCATCGTCGCTGCCGTCCAGCGACAGCCAGCTCAGCATGACCTGATCGCCATCCCCCGCGAGAGCGTGGTAGCCGCTCAGCGCAGCCAGCGTCTTGCCGAAGCCGGCACTGGCCTGGAACAGGACCAGTGGCGCTCGACAGGCTGACAGGAAAAGGTTGTCGACTCGCGGGCGCTGGATCAGCGCGTCCGGAAGCCGCGGTACTGCCAGTTTCGCCGGAATAATGTATGCGTTGTCGCGGTCAGTGACCATGCCCTACCCGGTGTTCTGTCTGGTTGGTTCAAATTCCGGATCGCCACTGTCGGAGTGGCGACAATGAAGCGTAGAATATCAGCAATAGTAACCTGATGCTCGAAGGAGCCTGTATGACCCAATCGACGGAATTATTTGAGCGTGCACTGGCCTGCATCCCGGGCGGCGTCAATTCACCGGTACGTGCCTTCTCGAGTGTCGGCGGTACGCCGCCGTTTTTTGATCACGCCAGAGGATCCCGTCTTTTCGACGTCGACGGTAACGAATACATTGATTATGTACTGTCGTTCGGGCCACTGTTGCTGGGTCACGGCGCCCCGGAAGTGCTTGGTGCCATTCAGCGACAACTCGAGCAGGCAGTGACTTTCGGTGCCCCCACCGAACTGGAAGTCCGCATGGCGGAGACGCTGGTCAAACTAGTGCCGTCGATGGACCAGGTGCGCATGGTCAACTCGGGCACAGAGGCCACCATGTCGGCGCTTCGTCTGGCCAGGGGCTATACCGGTCGCGACAAGATTGTCAAATTCGAGGGCAATTACCACGGGCATGCCGACGGCCTGCTGGTCAAGGCGGGCTCAGGCGCCCTGACGCTGGGCGAGCCGACGTCTCCGGGCGTCCCGGCGGACTATGCCCGGCATACGATCACACTCCCCTACAATGACAGCAAAGCGGCCGAAGACTGTTTCCAGGAACTGGGTGACGAGATTGCGGCTGTGATTGTCGAACCGGTGGCCGGCAACATGAACTGTGTTCCACCGGTACCCGGCTTTCTGGAAACGTTGCGCGACCAGTGCACAGCGGCCGGCGCTGTTCTGATATTTGACGAAGTCATGAGCGGCTTCCGCGTCTCACTGGGCGGTGCTCAGCAACGCTTTGGCGTATACCCGGACCTGACCTGTCTCGGCAAGGTAGTGGGTGGCGGCCTGCCGGTGGGCGCATTCGGTGGCCGAAAGGACATCATGCAGCGCCTGTCGCCGACCGGCCCCGTTTATCAGGCGGGTACGCTGTCGGGGAACCCGATCGCCATGTCGGCAGGCCTCGCCATGCTGGAAGCGATTCAGGAGCCCGGATTCCATGATCGTGTTGAACAGAGCACGGCCGATCTGCTCTCCGGCCTGCAGCGTGAAGCCGACGCCGCCGGCATACCGTTCAGCACGAATCAGGCCGGCAGCATGTTCGGGCTTTTCTTTTCCGAGCAGGCAGACATCCGGCACTTCGAGCAGGTCATGGGCTGTGATATTGAGCGGTTCAAACGCTTTTTCCACAGCATGCTCAAACAG
Organism: Natronospirillum sp.; assembly: GCA_965602035.1. GTDB lineage: Bacteria > Pseudomonadota > Gammaproteobacteria > Pseudomonadales > Natronospirillaceae > Natronospirillum. The sequence continues at coordinate 2,078,622 of OZ271919.1, forward strand.
GGTGTGTATCTGGCGCCCTCGGCATTTGAGGCGGGGTTCATGTCATCCGCACATACCCCGGAAGACCTGCAGCACACGTTTGAAGCCGCCCGCAACGCCTTCAGAGCCTGAAGCCTCCTCACACCCATCAGCCGGCATGACGCCGGCTGTCGGGTGCTTATTTATTGTTCCCTGCCCGGTAATCGGTACAATGCGCGCAGCTTTTAACCGACAAGGCACTCTAAGTGATAGAACAGTTACGCAATATTGCCATCATCGCACACGTCGACCACGGCAAGACCACCCTTGTGGACCGCCTGCTCCAGCAATCAGGCACGCTCGGCAGAAAAGACCAGGACGCCGAGCGCATCATGGATTCCAACGACCAGGAAAAGGAACGCGGCATCACCATCCTGGCCAAGAACACAGCCCTGAAGTGGCATGACTACCGAATCAATATCGTCGATACCCCGGGACACGCGGATTTCGGAGGCGAGGTAGAACGCGTGATGTCCATGGTGGACTCCGTACTGCTGCTGGTCGATGCGCTGGATGGGCCCATGCCGCAGACCCGGTTCGTAACGCAGAAAGCGTTCGAGCAGGGGCTGAAACCGATTGTGGTCGTCAACAAGGTGGACCGCCCCGGCGCGCGCCCCGACTGGGTAGTGGATCAGGTTTTCGACCTGTTCGACAACCTGGGGGCAACCGAAGAACAGCTCGACTTCCCGGTGATCTATGCCTCGGCACTCAATGGTATTGCCGGTCGTGACCACGAAGACCTGGGTGACGACATGACGGCCCTGTTCGAGATGATTGTCGACTACGTGGAGCCACCACAAGTCGACCTCGACGGCCCCTTCCAGATGCAGATCTCCGCTCTGGACTACAACAGCTACGTTGGCGTTATTGGTATCGGCCGGGTCACCCGCGGAGCCGTATCGCCGAACAGCCCGGTTAAAGTCGTCAGCAAGGAAGGGAAAATTCGCTCCGGCCGACTGCTTCAGGTCATGTCGCACCATGGACTCGAACGGGTGGAAACGGACCGGGCCGAAGCCGGCGACATTATCTGTATAACCGGCATCAGCGATCTGTTCATTTCAGATACGCTCTGCCACCCCGACCACCCGGAAGCACTACCCCCGCTGACCGTCGATGAGCCGACAGTCTCCATGACCTTCCAGGTCAACGACTCCCCGTTTGCCGGGCAGGATGGCAAGTACATTACCAGCCGGAATATACGTGAACGGCTGGAGCGCGAGCTTCTCAGCAATGTGGCACTGCGCGTCGAAGACGGCGATACGCCGGAGAAATTCAAGGTGTCCGGCCGGGGTGAACTGCACCTCTCCGTATTGATCGAAACCATGCGTCGCGAGGGCTTCGAGCTGGGCGTGTCCCGGCCCGAGGTAGTAATTCGCACGGCCGAAGATGGCTCGCCGACCGAACCCTACGAACAGGTCGTGGCCGATGTGGAAGAACAGCATCAGGGCGCCATCATGGAAGAGCTGGGATACCGGCGGGCGGACCTTCAGAACATGGTACCGGACGGCAAGGGCCGGGTGCGCATGGATTTTATCATGCCGGCACGTGGCCTGATCGGCTTCCGGTCGCTGTTTCTCACGCTCACTTCCGGCTCGGGCATTCTTACCAGTGTCTTTGACCACTACGGGCCCGTTATCCCGGAAATCGGTAACGGCCGGCAGAACGGTGTGCTGGTATCCATGGTGAAGGGCAAGTCATTGTCTTATGCACTGTTTACCCTGCAGGACCGTGGCCGCCTGTTCATCGGTCCGAATGAAGAAGTGTATGAAGGCATGATCGTCGGCCAGAACAGTCGGGATAATGACCTGGTGGTGAACCCGACCAAGGCAAAGCAGCTCACCAACGTGCGGGCGGCCGGCAAGGACGATGCCCTGCTGCTGACACCGCCGGTGCGCATGAGCCTGGAGCAGGCCCTGGAGTTCATTGATGACGATGAGCTCGTCGAGGTGACGCCGAACCATGTCCGGCTGCGCAAGAAGCTGCTGCAGGAAAACGAACGCCGGCGCGCGGAACGGGCTGCCAAATAACTCCGCTCAGTGCAGGCCAAAACGTCGTGAGCGAAGCAGTTCTCACGGTTGCTTCAGTGCCAGTTATCCCGGTTGAAGGAATGACTGGCCAGGCTCACATCGGCATCGCGCAGCGCCAGTTCAACCGTGCTTCGGATCACCAGCGGGTCTTCCAGCCGCATGACCTCCTCAAGCAGGTCGCGGGCCCAGTCCATACGGATTTCCCGGAATACAGACTTGACCGGCAACAGACTCGCACTGTTCATGGAGAGCGTGTCGTACCCCATTGCCGCCAATAACACCGCCCCTGCCGGGTCGCCTGCCATTTCCCCGCAGATAGACACGGGGGTTCCGACCTCGCGCGCGGTATCACCGATAAATTTAAGCGCCTGAAGCACGGCCGGGTGGTAACTGCTGTAAAGCGAGGCGACACGTGGGTTATTCCGATCCACGGCAAGCAGATACTGCGTCAGGTCATTGGTGCCCACCGAGAGAAAATCGACGCGAGACGCATAGGCTGCCGTCTGGTAAACCGTCGCCGGGACCTCGATCATCATGCCCAGCTCCGGCATGGTCACCGGTATATTTTCTTCCTGCAGCTCATAGACTGCGCGATAGATCAGATGCAGCGCTTCATCCAGCTCGCTGACACTGGTGATCATGGGCAGCAGAATCCGCAGGTTTTCCAGATCCAGGCTCGCCCTCAGCATGGCGCGTATCTGAACCAGGAAAATTTCCGGGTGATCAAGCGTTACACGGATACCGCGCCAGCCCAGGAACGGGTTCTCCTCTTCAATCGGAAAGTACGGCAAGGCCTTGTCGCCACCGATATCGAGTGTCCGCATGGTAACCGGGGACGGCGCGAATATCTCGAGCTGCCGCCGATAAGTAAGCGTTTGTTCCGACTCCGACGGAAACCGCTCCTTCATCATGAACGCCACTTCCGTCCGGTACAGCCCGACCCCTTCGGCACCCCGGTCCAGTGACCGGTAAACATCAGTCAACAGACCGGTATTGACCATGAGAGTCATGGCATGACCGTCAAGCGTCACGCAGGGCAGGTCTTTCCGGGTCTCGAGTTCTGCGGCAAAGGCGGCCTCTTCACGCTCGATCTCGCGATACTGCGACATCAGCTCGTCGGAGAGATTCAGATACACATGGCCACGGTAGCCATCTACCACGATAGGCTGGCCGTCGATTCGGCGATACGGCAGATCAACGACCCCCATTACCGTGGGAATTCCCATCGCACGGGCGAGAATCGCGATATGTGAGTTAGCCGAACCCTGAATGGAAATAATACCGGCGAGCCTTGACTCATCCACCTCGCCCAGAATGGCGGGCGTCAGATCTTCCCCGACAATGATGGTCTTTTCCGGCAATTCCCGGGGCTTTTGTTCATCGGCCTGCAGATAGGCCAGCACCCGCCGGCCAAGATCGCGAATGTCGGTTGCCCGCTCCCGCAGGTAACCGTCTTCCATCTTCGCGAAATGGCGGGAGTAGCTGTGAATGATCTGCGCCAGCGCACCCTCGGCCCACTCGCCTTCCTGGATGCGCTGTTTTATCTCGGATCCGAGGGCCTGTTCGTCCAGCATGTTGAGATAGACGTCGAACAGCGCCTGTTCTTCAGGGCGGAGCTCGCCGGCCAGCTTGTCACCCGCACGGCGGATATCGGCCTTCACGGAATCCAGTGCATGCTGGAGTCGTTCGAGTTCATGCGGAATATTCTCGGCCTGCCGCGACGGAATATCCTCAAGATCTGCCGGGGGCGCAATCAGCACAGCCTGTCCGATGGCAACGCCCGTCGCACCCGCCACACCCTTGAAACGAATGTCGGTCTGCGCCATACCGGACGATGCAAGAACGGGGTTGCTGTACTGGCCGGAAGCCTCAGCGTGGGCGATCACACTGGCCAGTTGGGCCGACACGGTGACCAGAAACGCTTCCTCGCTCTCATCGAACCGGCGCTTTTCCTGGCGCTGCGCGGTGATAACGCCGAGCAGCTTTTTCTGGTGAATAATAGGCGCCGCCAGGAATGCATTAAAAGGCTCTTCGCCAACGGTCGGCACATAATGATAGGCCGGGTGGTTTGGCGCGTCCTCTATGTTCAGCGGCTCCTCGCGCTTGCCGACCAGTGCGATGATCCCCTCATCAGCCCCGAGCGAAACCAGGCCAACCTGCTCCTTGTTCAGCCCTTCGGTGGCCATGAGCACATAGCGTTGGGAGCTCTCGTCTACCAGGAATACAGAGCACACCTGCACCGCCATTGCGTCACGAACGCTGGTAACAATGAGGTCAAGTGCGTCCTGGAGACTATCGGCGCTAGTAACTTCCTGTACGATGCGCTTGAGGGTGGTCAGCATGCTGTATGGAGTATCCCTGTAAGTCTTTGGTAAGCCGCGGTGACAGCTCCGACAGGGCCTGTCGGTATACCTGTTTTTTGAACGATACTACAGCACCCAGAGGGTACCAGTAGCTCACCCATTGCCAGCCATCAAACTCCGGCTTTGCGGACAGGTTCAAATTGATATTGCTCTCGTCTCCGATCATGCGCAGCAGAAACCATTTCTGCTTCTGACCAATGCAGACTGGCAGACTTCGGTGACGCATGAGTCGTCGCGGCAACCGGTACTTAAGCCAGCCACGGGTGCAGGCGACGATACGCACGTCGGTGGCCTGCAATCCGATTTCCTCACGGAGCTCGCGGTACATAGCACCTACCGGCGACTCACCCGTGCCAATTCCGCCCTGTGGAAACTGCCAGGCATCCTGCCCGATACGCCTCGCCCAGAGGACCTGCCCGGCCTCATTGGCCAGAATAATGCCGACATTCGGTCTGAACCCATCGACATCAATCATAATACGTCTGACCCCGTTGAAGACTGACAGCACGAAAGTGATTGTTCCACAGGAACGATGAACTTAGCAAATGCCGCGGCATTACGGCCATGTATCGGGCAGTAGCCAGGGCAGCCGCCAGAGCGTCGAAACGGCAATGGCTTGCGGGAAGCGCTGTCGCCGGAAATATGCGACAATTCGCGCAACGACTTTTTGCTGCCGGAATGTTCTATGGCACTGGCCATTTTTGATCTGGACAACACACTGCTTGCTGGCGACAGCGACCACGCCTGGGGCAATTTCCTGCTCGATCAGGGGTGGGTGGATGCTGACGAGTATCAACGGGCGAATGACCATTTCTACGCCCAATACCGTGACGGATCACTCGACATTCACGAATACGTGCGCTTTGTCACTGCCGCCATTGAGCGCGTCCCGGGCGATCAGCGCCTGCCTCTTCGTGAAACCTTTCTTGAGGACATTATCCGCCCCATGGTTGCAGCCGGAACGATGGGACTGCTCGAACGACATCGGCGCGAAGGTGACACGTTGCTCATTATTACCGCAACGCTGGACTTCATTACCGAGCCGATTGCCCGCCAACTGGGCGTGGATGCCCTGATTGCAACCAATGCCGAACGCGACTCCGACCGTGATTACCCGTCGTTCACAGGGGCGATCGCCGGCACACCCGCATTCCAGGGCGGCAAGGTGGAGCGCCTCCGGCTATGGCTCGAGGATCGTCCGGATCTATCCGATGCTGCCACCTGGTTCTACAGCGACAGCCACAATGATCTGCCATTGCTCAAGGCTGTTGACAACCCGGTAGCGGTAGACCCGGACGACCGACTGAAATCAGCGGCGGAGCAGAACGCATGGCCCATCATCTCACTGCGCGATTAAAAAACCTGGCAGGCATACTGCTTTGGGTCGGCCTTACCGCCTGCGCCGACCAGGAGCCACCGGAACCCGACGGTTCGTCCGACGCGCCGGCAGCATCGAATCTTACCCCTCCGCCGCAACCCGTGCCGGAAACTGCCGGGCCCTCTGAGGGCAGCGAGTGGGCGGCAGCCACCCTGAGCAACTGCTACGCCTGGCTGCAACGGTTCCGGACCAATACCAACGCACTGGCGCGCCAGGCTCAGAACTTCAGCCAGGAACCGGGTGAAGACGGTCTCATGCAGCTCCAGTCGCGTTGGCGCGACGCGCTCAGGGACTGGGGAGGCGCCACACTGTGCCTGTCTGCGCCACTGCCTGACGCCAGCGGCCAGCAAATGCGGGATCGACTGGCGGTGACAGCGGCGGGACCCGCTCTGCCAGGCTACCTTGATCGGTTGCCCGCGTATCCGAACAGCGGGCTGATCATGGACGAAACCGTTACAATTTCACTGGAAAGTCTGATGCGCCAGCATCAGATTACTGACGACTCCGAGGTCAGCCTGGGCCTCTATGCCCTGGAAATTATTCTGTTCGGTCCGGCCGGAGACCGGCGTTGGAGTGATTTCACCCGTTCGCTGCCGGAGACAGACTTTCAGCCAGCGGCTCGCCGGGCCCGTGTGCTGACGCTGCTGTCTGAGCACCTGGCCGGCACCGCAGAGGAATGGCTCGCCTACATGGAGCGCGGCATGGCCCGTCAGGAAGCCGGGCAAATGCCTGACGCCATGTCGTCGATACTGGCGATATTTGATCGCCGGGTAGCTTTGGCTGCTGATGAATCGCTGGCGTTATCGAGAGGTCGACCCGGAGTCGCATTGCAACCGGAGCATGACAGGCTGGTTCTCCAGGGGCTGGTAAGCCACCTGTCTGACTGGTGGGCGCTTCCGCTGACCCGCACAGCCGTGCTCGACAGTGGTATTTCCGAAGAGCGCTGGAATGACGTGATGTCCATCGTCCGATCGGCGAATAACAACGGTGTTCCCTCGCATCAGGACATGCAACAGATCACGGCCATGTTGTTGCGGCTGAGAAACCAACGGACTGTCACTGACGGAAGCGGGAGCTCAGGGCCCTCTGGCGCAGATGTGCAGGCCGGGCGCGACGCACCCGCAGATTGAAACCGGTAAAGCACCCTTAACCCGTTCACGGTAGCCGGAAAAATATCCCGGGGCAGCATACGGCTTCTATAGCCGGATCAGCCACCGCGCATTGAATCGAAGAATTCGTGGTTCGTCTTGCTGCCTTTCAGCTTATCGAGCAGGAATTCGATGGCCTGCACATCTTCCATATCGGCGAGCAATTTGCGCAGAATCCACATGCGCTGGAGGTCCGCCTGCTTGACCAGCCGGTCTTCACGGCGAGTGCCACTGCGGCGAATATTGATCGCCGGGAATACCCGCTTTTCCGCGATTCTGCGGTCCAGGTGCACTTCCATATTGCCCGTGCCCTTGAACTCCTCGTAGATCACTTCATCCATCTTGGAGCCGGTATCCACCAGAGCGGTCGCAATAATGGTCAGTGAACCACCTTCTTCCAGGTTACGTGCCGCGCCGAAAAAGCGCTTGGGGCGCTCCAGTGCATGCGAGTCGACACCACCGGTGAGCACCTTGCCCGACGACGGCACCACGGTGTTATAGGCGCGGGCGAGGCGGGTAATGGAGTCAAGCAGTATAACCACATCGCGCTTGTGTTCGGTCAGCCGCTTGGCCTTCTCGATAACCATTTCGGCGACCTGCACGTGGCGGGACGGCGGCTCGTCAAACGTGGACGCAACCACTTCACCGCGCACGGACCGTTGCATTTCAGTCACTTCCTCGGGCCGTTCGTCGATCAGCAGAACAATCAGTTCGACTTCAGGCGAATTGCGCACGATGGATTGCGCCATGTGCTGCAGCATCAGCGTCTTGCCCGCCTTGGGTGGTGCGACAATCAGCCCGCGCTGACCTTTGCCGATGGGCGAGATCAGATCCAGCACCCGGCCGGTGAGGTCTTCGGTAGAGCCGTTCCCGGTCTCCAGAGGTAACGCAACATCGGGGAACAGCGGCGTGAGGTTTTCGAAGAGAATCTTGTTGCGTGAGGATTCGTTGTTCTCTTCGTTAATCGTATCGATCTTCAGCAGCGCGAAATATCGTTCACCTTCTTTCGGCGGCCGGATCTTCCCTGCAATGGTGTCTCCGGTACGCAGATTGAAGCGACGTATCTGACTGGGCGAGACATAGATGTCGTCCGGGCCGGCCAGATAGGAACTGCTTGCGGAGCGCAGAAAGCCGAACCCGTCCTGGAGGATCTCCAGCACCCCGTCGCCGTAAATATCCTCACCACTTTTTGCATGACGCTTCAGAATCGTGAAGATCAGATCCTGCTTGCGTGTTCGGGTGACATTTTCCAGGCCCATATCCTGGGCAATTTTCAATAGCTCGGGAACCGGCTTGGTTTTCAGCTCACTCAGATTCATAGATTAAAGGACGCGTTATCAGTTTAATTCGATTATTGGATCAGGAAATCGGCTATCGCATTGGGGGCGGGAGACGCTGGGGGTAAATGCGATCCGCAGGCGTACTATAGTGGCAATGGGGACTGGTGTCCACTACCGAAACATCTGAAAACCGCCGCGCTCGCGCCGTGCTGTCAAATTTCGACTGGTGACAGGCATACTCAGCCGCGTTGCTGAGGTCCGGAGCCTGTCTGGAATGCAAAGGGAGATCAGGCTGCCCCGATAAAAACAGCCTGACTGCTACCCGGACGGATCAGAGGTTGCTGTCGATGAATTCGACCAGTTGCGATTTGGACAACGCGCCCACCTTGGTGGCCGCAACATCGCCGTTCTTGAACATCATCAGGGTCGGAATACCGCGAATCCCGTATTTGGGCGGTGTCGCCTGGTTTTCGTCGATGTTCAGCTTGGCAATGGACAGTTTGCCCGCGTATTCATCCGCTACTTCTTCCAGCACCGGTGCGATCATTTTGCACGGGCCACACCACTCGGCCCAATAGTCCACCAGTACCGGTTTGTCAGAGCCCAGTACATCGGTACTGAATGACTCGTCTGTCACTTTGATAATATGGTCGCTCATAACACCCTTCCAAAAAGATTCGCGTTCGTTCCCGGATATGGGGGCGAACCGGGATCATACAACCCCTGCTCCCACCTGCCAAAGATTAAAGGGTTCTGAACTCAGAACTGTTGAGCAACCCATTTGGCATAGTAGGTGAGAATGCCATCGGCCCCGGCGCGCTTGAATGCCAGCAGGCTCTCGGCGATCACCGATTCAGGAAGCCAGCCATTGTCGATAGCCGAACGCAACATCGCATACTCGCCACTGACCTGATACACCATGGTGGGGCGACCGAACGTCTCTTTGACCCGGTACAGAACATCCAGGTAGGGCATACCGGGTTTCACCATGACCATATCGGCACCCTCATCGAGATCCAGTTGCACTTCGTGCAGTGCCTCATTCGCGTTGCCCGGATCCATCTGATACGTCTCTTTGCTTCCGCCACCGAGCTGGCCGGCAGAGCCGACGGCATCCCGGAATGGACCATAGAACCCGGATGCGTATTTGGCGGAATAGGCCATTATCTGCGTGTTGATACGCCCGGCCCGCTCCAGGGCGTCCCGGATGGCACCAATACGCCCGTCCATCATGTCGGACGGTGCAACGATGTCTACGCCGGCCTCTGCGTGGGACAGCGCCTGTTGCACGAGAATTTCGACGGTCGTGTCGTTCAGCACATACCCCGTGTCATCCACCACGCCATCCTGGCCGTGTGAGGTGAACGGATCCAGCGCCACATCCGTCATGATACCGAGCCCCGGCGCGGCGTCCTTTACTGCCCGGACGGCCCGCTGTGCGAGACCGTCCGGATTCCAGGCTTCCTCGGCGCGCAGTGACTTGCGCGACTCCGGAATTACCGGGAACAGTGCAAGAACCGGAATGCCCAGTGCCTGGACTTCTTTTGCTTCCTGAACCAGCAAATCGATGGACAAACGGGAAACGCCCGGCATCGATGGAACATTCTGCCGTTCATTGCTTCCCTCACAGACGAACACCGGATAAATCAGATCATTCGGAGTAAGCAGGTGCTCACGTACCAGATTGCGCACGAACGCGTCCCGCCGCAGTCGACGCGGGCGCTGGCGGGGAAAACCATGATTCATCTCTTGCTCCGTCAATTGAGTCACTACTGCTGGGTGGCAGCTGCATTATAGCAATTCAGCCAGTCGTTTCAGAATCTTTCAGTGCACGGTCAGCGTCCTCAAGCTGCTCCTCAGCCGCCAGCCACTCCTGCTCCGCATGCTCCAGCTCCCGGGCTGCCTTACCCTGAGCTTCCAATAATGTCTGCAACTGATCGCCGGCCGCAGTGTCATAGAGTTCCGGGGCCGCCAATTCATGGTTGAGCCGATCCAGCTCGGCCTGACAGGTCTCCACTTTCGAGCTCCACCGTTCAGCCTCCCGCTTGAGTGGTGCCAGCTTGCGACGCATTTCGGCACGGCGCTGACGCGTTGCCTTGCGCTCCGACCCGGCCTCGGAGTCTGACCGCTCAACCGGCGACTCCCGGAAACGCTGGAGATAGCTGTCCAGATCACCATCGAAGCTCTCTACCGTACCGTTTTCCACCAGCCAGAAATTATCGACTGTTGCTTCAAGCAGAAAACGGTCATGCGATACCACGACCACGGCGCCTTCGTAGGACTGCAGGGCGTCCACCAACGCTCCCCGCATCGCAAGATCCAGATGGTTGGTCGGCTCATCCAGCAATAACAGGTTGGGCTGCTGCCACGCAATCAGCGCCAGCGCCAGGCGGGCCTTCTCGCCTCCGGAGAACTGCCCGACTGCCGCATCCGCCTGTGGCCCCGGAAAGTCAAAACCACCCAGAAAATCCCGCAGCCGCTGCTCACGCGCGTCGGGTGCCAGGCGCTGCAGATGTGTGAGGGGGCTATTGGCCGGGTCGAGTGTGTCGACCTGATGCTGGGCAAAGTACCCCGGGTTATAGTGCATTCCCGGGACGCTGGCCCCCCCCTGTGCCGACAGGTCTCCGGCCAGGTGGCGAATAAAGGTCGACTTGCCGGCGCCGTTGCGGCCGAGCAGCCCAATCCGCATACCCGGGTGCAACGACAGGTGAATATGGTCGAGCACAGCGCGATCCGCATATCCCAGCCGCAGATCACGCATACTGATCAGAGGGTCCGATACCTTGTCGCCGGCCCGGAAATTGAAGGTAAAGCGCTCCCCCTCCGGGTCCGGTGGCCGCGCTGTCAGTCGTTCGAGTGCTTTCAGTCGGCTCTGTGCCTGCCTGGCCTTGGTGGCCTGGTAACGGAACCGGGCCACAAAACTCTCGATTTCCGCACGCCTTGCCTGCTGCCTTGCGTATTCTGACGCCTGGCGTGAGCGTCGCTCTGCACGCTGATGTTCAAATGCCGAGTAGTTGCCGGTATAGCTGAACAGTTCGCCATTCTCGAAACTGAGCACATGCGTGGCAACGGCATCCAGAAAGTCCCGATCGTGCGAAATAACCAGAAGCGTCCCCTGATACTGAACCAGGAAGCGCTGCAGCCACTCCACAGTTTCAATGTCCAGATGATTGGTGGGCTCATCAAGCAGCAACAGATCACTCGGCGTCATCAGTGCCTGGGCCAGGTTGAGCCGCACTCGCCAGCCGCCCGAGAAATCAGCCACCGTGCGCGAAAAATCGGCGGCGGTGAAGCCAAGACCCAACAGCAGCGCTTCCGCTTCATGCTTGACCTGATACCCCTGAATATCATCCATGCGCCCGTGCAATGTCGCCAGGCGGTTATGGTCATCCGCCGCTTCAGCCGCCTGTATGTCTGCTTGCAGGGTACGCCACTCGGTGAGACCATCGAGCACGAAGTCGAGCGCCGACCGGTCCAGGGCCGGGGTTTCCTGATGCAGATGTGAGATCCGCCACCCGGCGGGCATTTCCAGCTCGCCCTGATCCTGTGTCAGGGAGCCCAGTAGTAGCTGGAACAGGGAAGACTTCCCCGCGCCATTCGGGCCAACGACAGCAACCCGGTCACCGGGGGCAATACGGATGTCAGCGTGCGTGAAAAGCGGCTCGCCACCGCGCAATAATGCGAGATCAGTGCCTTGAAGCATGGTGTAGTCCGTCGCCAGTGTCCGGCCACCGGCCGTGAACAGGAATTCTGGCAATTCAGCCTCAGTATCTACGAAATCCCGGGCGTGGCGCGCCAGTTGCTCGACTGGCAATCCACACAGGGTATCTGGATCAATGACTGGCTGTTTGCCATGTGGTCAGCGCGCGAGGGTATCATGATCGATGCATCGTTTCCTGCCCGGGTCGCCCCACAGGCACCACTCCGGAACGCCATCGTGCGTTGGCGTAGCCAGCGTCGTGATCTCAAAGCGGAAAGCCAGCCCCTTTATCGGCGGTGGCTGGCGGCCGAGGTCGCCATGGAGTGGGCAGACCAGCTGTTCCTGGCGCGGCTTGCATCCGTTTTGAAACGCCCTGACGGAACAGTGCCGGTATCAGATCTCGCGATTGCGAACCTGCATCAGGTCGAAGGTGGTGATTTCCCGGCTTCTGCGGACGCTGCTTCGCTCAGATCACTGCTGTCAGCGCTGGCGTCAGTCCCGGGTTCGGTTTCATCGTCGGATGGAATATCACCGTCAAGCCCGGTCGCATCCGACAGATCGGCGCCGTTACGACGGCGCTCCTGAATTTTTTCAACCGCGACATCAATCCATTCCAGCAGAAAGTCCCACTCCTGCGTATCCGCCTCATGCCGGGCTGACAGGTCACTGATGCCCAGGCCGTGCTCCGAGGCCCGAACGTAGTACTGGGTGTCACGAAGACTGGTCACAAACGGAATTTTCAGACTCCGCAGAAACAACTCCAGCTTTGAATAGACCAGTGTGTTGCGTCTCACGCGGTTGGCGATGGCACCGACCAGAATCGGCCTTGACCGGAACGCCGGGCTGAGCAGAACTTCCTTGATAAACGTTGTGGTGGCACGAATATCGATCGGGGACGGTGTCACCGGCACCAGCATGATATCGGTATCACGGATCATATCGCTGAGCGCGTTCCCCTTGAGGCCGGCGGCGGTGTCGATAATCACCCGCTCTGTTTCGGCCGGCAGCTTGCGCATGACAAAGGTTCTGGTCGAGTTCGCCAACTGACTGTACGCGGCCACGCCGTTGATCAGCGGGTGGCCGGTATGACGCGCTTGCAGCCACTGCATGGAGGAGCCTTGAGGATCAAAGTCAATCAGCGACGTGGCCTTGCCCTGACTCGCGAAATGGGCGGCAAGATTCGTGGCAATGGTGGTTTTTCCACAGCCACCTTTCGAATTGGCCAGGACCAACCGCACCGGTGGCTCGTATCTGTTCACGCGCATGTCCGCTGACTTCGACGCATCGAGTTTATCCATACTCTATCTCTGGCGGCCCCAAGATTCGCCGTCCGGGCTTTGTTTCAACTCAGTCTGGCAGTGTAAGCGGGTCTATTGCAATATAGCAAGTGTGCCACCGGAGCTCAGCGCGAGCGCCTGATTGCCGGTCCACTGCACATCGAGTATGACCTGGCTCTCGCGGGCATACAGGCCCCTGTTGCCGATACTCCATGAACGCAACTGGCGCTGGCTCTCCAGATCGTAGAGGCGAACGCCGTTACGCCGATCACCGATCAGCACCCGGCTGTCGGCGTCGACGAATCGGGCCACCGATACCACACTGCGGGCCGTACCCAGAGAGCGCACGGCCTGACCGTCGCGGGTCCGCCAGACCTGGGCATTCTCGCCATGAGCAGCCGAGAGGGCATAGGTGCCGTTGGCCGACAGGGCTACCGACCGGACCAGATTCTCATGCTGGAAGCGCTGGCGCGCCACGCCTTCTTCGACCGACCAGTAGATGGCCGTGAGGTCATCAGACCCGGTGATCGCGAACCGACCATCGGCGGACAGCCGGGCGGTCTGAACCGCCCCACGGTGCCCGGACAGCCGCCGAACCAGTTCACCCGATGACACGTTGAAGACCGCGGCCGTTCCGTCCTCCAGACCGAGCAGCATCCGCTCGCCCCGTTGGTCCATGGCGACCGATCGGATCACGGCGGGGGCTTCAAAGAAGCTGAGTGATGAGCCGGAATCGACCGACCAGACGACCAGTTCGCGCTCACGGGCACTGGCAACCCGCTGACCATTACCAGAGAAGGCCATAGTGGTAAAAACAGTAAAGCTGTCGATCTGCCGGTCGGCACGGAGATTCCAGTCGTAGAGACGTTCACGGTCGCCAATACGCCAGAGGCTGCCACCGTGAAGCAGTGACCCCACGGCTGCATAGCGCCCATCGGGAGCCACAGCCCCCGAGTAAACACCCCTCTCGGCGACGGTGATTCGCACCGATGGGGAATCGGCGCATGCGGATAACAGCAGCACTGCCAGGGCCAATGCCACCAGTCTGGTGACCATCAGGCCTTACTCCATTGACATGGCCCGGCCGCGGTGCGCTTCATGCAGATCCTGAATAAGGCGGTCTTCCAGAGCAAAGCGGTCTTCAAGGTGGCTGCCAAGGTTCGCCAGCGCTTCATCAAGGTCACCCCAGTGCGCTCGCGTGGCCGACGCATCCCGGAACTGATCATTGAACGCCAGAATGTGCTCGGTGTTGCTGTCGAGATGACGCATTACCTTCTGGACCTCATCCATGTCCTTGTCGGCAAAGGCCTCGGCTTCCTTGATCAACTGGTCGTACACCTCAAAGTGGCCGGCGGAGGCATAATCAACCAGCAGCTCACAGAACCGGGCGAGGCGCTGCTCTCTCGGTTCGTCGGGGTCGGCAAATTCCGAGTTCTCGTTCAGGGCAAACAGGCTCACTATCAGCTCGCGTCGCTCATTGAGCCACCGGTCGATGATTTCATGGACACCGCCCCAGCGTTCTTTTGCTGAGTGACATTGTTCCAGCATGGCGTTCTACCTGTTTACTTCAATCCGTACCAGCTCAGAAAAACACTGCCGCGCGGAAAAAGCAAGTGATCAGCGCACCGGAATTCCGCAGGCCTTGATCAGCGGCGCCGAAAGCCCCTCATAGTCTGCCAGCCTGACCAACCGGTAAAGCCCGCAAACGCCACCAGCGACCAGCCCGGAATGCTCAGGCCGAGAAATGACCAGTGCAGATCCGTGCAATTGCCTGAGCCGTCAAAGACCGTGCGAAACACGCTTGGCAGGCTGTAATTATCGAGCATGTACGACAGGCCCGGGCCGCAACTGGCAAAACCGGGGGTGGGAAACCACTGTAGCCAGAGGTGCCGCGCCGCGATGACCAGGCCAGTGGCCGCCGCTATCGTCGCCAGTGCCATTAACCAGGGATAGAGACGGCGGTTCCAGAACAGTGCCGCTGCGGTCAGGGCAACCAGGCCGAAGGCCATAAACCCGATGCGCTGAAAGATGCAGAGCGGGCACGGGGGAAGACCCAGTACCTGTTGCAGGTAAAGTATGGCGTAAACCACTAAACCCCAGGCCAGAAGGGCCGCTATTACCGTCAATGGTCGTTCGTAACGGAGCAGAACATTCATGAGTGACTCTGGTATCCTTGTAAAATCAGCACAGTGCTTTACCCACGGAGCCCGGCTCATGTTACACGCTATCTCACAGAATCGGCACCCTCACACCGACTGGTTGCGGAACTTTTTCATTGCGTCGACCGGGGCAGTACTGATGCTTCTGGCATTGGTCGCACAGGGACAGGAAGGGCTGGCCGAGGGGGACGAGGACGAAGACACCGAGCCGCAGGAAGAAGTGTCGCCGTCGGGCCGCTATGTGAACCTGCAACCGGAATTCGTGCTGAATTACGGAGACACGGACCGGCTGCGTTTTGCCCGCCTCGAGGTCACCGTGGTCGGCGAATCACTGGAAGCCGCAGCCGACATCAACCACCATTCACCGGCGCTACGACACATCGTGGTCATGACCCTGACCCGGGCGAGCCAGAGCGACATTGCTACAACCCAGGGTCGTCAGGCCCTGCGCGATCAACTTCGCCAGGAAATGCGAGCCTTCTTCGAGGAAGAGTCGGACGCCCCTCTGGTGAGTGAGGTCCTGTTCAATAACTTCATTGTTAACTGACCGCGGAGCCGACCTGTTCAGACCGACATCACTGCGCCATGAATGTGGCCAGAAAGTCTTCGAACGACCCGGTGGACTGTGCCTCCATGGCTGCCTGCTCCTCGCGTGAATCCCGCGCCAACCGCTTGAGCCGCTCAAGGGCATCAGGAGTGAGCGGCGCTGCCATGAGAGAGGCTCTGTGTTCAGCAGCCAGGTCCCTCACATAGGCATGAAATTCCTGACGCCCTTCAGTCAGCGCTGAACAGAGGCGGCCAGAGGGTGTCTGTTCCGGGTTGTGCAGCCAGCCCCGGTACCGTTCAATTGCGTTGAGCACATCGGCCTTGTCGGCTGGCCCGACAGCCTCCACCAGTTCCGTCATCTCATCCAGGATGCGTTCACCCCATTCCGCAGGCTGTCGAACCGCTTCCTGACCGACCAGCCGCAACTCAGGATCACGCCCGTACAAAACGGTCAGACGCTGATTGAATCCGACGCGCTCACACTCTACATCGCCCAGAGGTGGCGCCTCTGCGGTAAGGCACCAGAACAGAAACCAGTTGAGAAAACGAATCTGATCCGCGTCAATGCCCAATGGCAGGTAGGGGTTCAGGTCGAGACAGCGGACCTCAATATACTCAACACCCCGCCGCTCCAGCGCCGCCAGCGGCTTCTCGCCACTTTGTGTCGTCCGCTTGGGCCGGATGTCCGAGTAATACTCATTCTCGATCTGCAGTACGTTGGCATTCAACTGTTGATAGTCATCACCCTTTTTCAGCCCGATCGACTGATACGGTGGGTACGGTGTGTGCAGCGCCTGCCGCAGTGTATCCACGTAGGTCGGCATACTGTTGAAGCAGACTTTCAGGCTCTGCTGAGCGGCATTGGTATAGCCGATGTCACTCATCCGAAGCGACGTCGCCGTCGGCGAATACAGCGTCTGATCACCCAGCGCCGTAAGCCGAGCCGATCCGCTGCGCAGGAAAGAACGATCTACCGCCGGGGACGCCCCGAACAGGTACAGCAACAACCAGGAGTGGCGGCGGAAATGCCGGATGAGTCCGAAATACATGCGTGAACGAAAGCGCGACTCAGGTTCCGCACTCGCGCCCGAGAAAGACTGAAATGCAGGCCAGAACGCATCCGGAACCGAGAAATTGAAATGCAGTCCGGCGATCACCTGCATAATCCGGCCATAGCGATGCCAGAGCCCGTGGCGGTAAATATTCTTCAGGCGCCCGATATGTGAACTGCCGTATTCCGCTATGCGGATGCTTTTTTCACCATCGAGTACGGCCGGCATACTCGCGGGCCAGATGTCATCCTCGACACCGGAGGCATAGACAAACTTGTGCAGCTCTTCAAGATGCCTGAGACTTTCCTGTGGCGTTTCAACGACCGGAGTAATGAATTCCAGCAGCGCCTCGGAATAGTCGGTCGTAATAGAGGGGTGTGTCAGCGCTGACCCCAGTGCCGCCGGATGCTCAGACTGGCTGATCTGACCGAACTGGTTGGTCCGCAGCCCTTCCTTCTCCAGGCCGTGCCGAAACGCAAACAATTCGGGGGGCTGGTCTGCCAGCCAGTTTAGTATGGACTTGGGTGTCATCGGTACACGTACCTCTTGTGCAATGCGTCAACGCCTGGAACGGTCCAGAGCTGCCTGTAGTTTTTCCGCCATCGCACCGGTTCTGGCCGGCGCAGCCTCAGATTTTTCCGACCGTCTACGGCCCGAACCGCCCGATTTGTCGCGAGTTCGACTCGTTTTTCCGGTGCGTTCGGCTTCGGGGTCATCATCCAGGCGCATGCTCAAGCCGATACGTTTGCGGGCCACATCGACACTCATGACCTTGACCGTCACAAAATCACCCGCTTTGACGACAGCGGCCGGATCCTTGACGAATTTATGACTGAGCGCCGAAATATGCACGAGGCCATCCTGATGCACACCGACATCAACAAATGCGCCAAAATTGGTGACATTGGTCACTACGCCGTCCAGCACCATGCCGGGGCGCAGGTCCTTGACGTCGGTCACGTCTTCCCGGAACGATACCGTCCGGAATTCCGGCCGGGGATCACGCCCGGGTTTCGCCAACTCCGTCAGCACATCACGAACGGTCAGCACGCCGAAGGCGTCTGTTGCCAGTGCTTCGGGTTTCAGCCCGGACAGTTTTTCGCCATTGCCCAGCAAACCACTGACCGGCACCCCGAGTCGGCCGGCGATCTGCTCAACGAATGAATACGCTTCGGGGTGCACAGCCGAGGCATCCAGCGGGTTGTCACCTTCTCTTATACGCAGAAAGCCGGCACATTGCTCATACGTCCTGGCGCCGAGACGCGGAACCTTGAGCAACTGCTGTCGGTTACGGAAGGCGCCCTCGGTGTTCCGAAACGCAACCAGGCTATCCGCCAGCCCACGGCTGAGGCCTGATACGCGTGCCAGAAGCGGGGCCGAGGCCGTGTTCAGATCAACACCGACTCCGTTCACGCAATCTTCCACCACGGCATCAAGGGAACGTGCCAGTGCTGTCTGGGAGACGTCGTGCTGATACTGGCCAACGCCTATAGCCTTGGGATCAATCTTCACCAGCTCTGCCAGCGGATCCTGCAGCCGCCTGGCAATGGACACCGCTCCGCGATAGCTCACATCCAGCTCAGGAAACTCGCGTGCTGCCTCCTCCGAGGCAGAATAGACCGACGCGCCCGCTTCGGACACCATCATTGACTGTAACCCGGAAACACCCGCCTCGCGCACCAGTTCCCTGGCGAGTTCATCGGTCTCGCGAGACGCTGTGCCATTGCCTATGGCGATCAGTGATACGCGGAACCGGTTCACCAGCGTCAGCAGGGTTTGTTTCGACTCGGCCCAACGGCGCTGTGGCACATGGGGATAGATAACGTCATGGGCCAGCAGTTTTCCGGTTTCGTCCAGCACGACCACCTTGACCCCGGTACGGTACGCCGGGTCCAGCCCCATGGTAACGCGCCGCCCGGCGGGCGGCGCCAGCAGGAGATCCTTCAGGTTCTTTCCGAAGACCTGAATGGCCGCGTCCTCGGCACGCTCACGGAGCGTGTTGAACAGCTCTGTCTCGAGATGCGGCAGTATTTTCACGCGCCAGGTCCATCGGGCCACTTCACGGAACCAGGGTCCGGCGCCCTGTTCCCCGACCGGCAGGCCAAGCTGCTCCGTCAGCAGCCCCGCGCCATGTTCGGGTTCGTACCGATCAGGATCGGGTACCAGAGAGAGTTGCAGCACACCTTCATTGCGGCCCCGGAATAACGCCAGGGCACGATGCGATGGAATTCGGCTCCAGGCTTCACGGTAATCAAAATAGTCGGCAAATTTCTGACCTGACTCGCCTTTATCAGGTACCAGAGAAGAAACCACAACGCCGTGACTCTGGAGAAACGCCCTGAGTGTCCCCAAAAGATCCGCATCTTCGGCAAAGCGCTCCATCAGAATCGCGCGGGCACCCTGCAGGGCTGCCGCTGCGTCTGCTACGCCCTGATCGATGTTCACGTAGTCGGCGGCGACTTCCTCCGGGTTCCGGGAGGGATCGTTCAGCAGGCCGTCAGCGAGTGGCTCGAGACCGGCCTCGCGTGCGATCTGCCCTTTCGTACGCCGCCTGGGTCGGTAGGGCAGGTAGAGGTCTTCCAATTCGGTTTTTGTGGTCGCCGCATCCAGCCGGGCAGACAGGTCAGCATCCAGCTTTCCCTGCTGCTCGATGGACTCCCGTATCGTCTCCCTGCGCGCCGCCAATTCCCGGAGGTATCGCAGGCGCTCCTCCATGCGCCGCAACTGCGTGTCGTCGAGCGCTCCAGTGGCTTCTTTCCGGTACCGGGCGATAAACGGCACCGTGGCGCCGTCATCGAGCAGGCGCACCGCTGCACTGATGCGTGCACTGTCTACACCCAGCTCTTCCGCCAACTGGCGTGCGATGGCGTCCATTCAGTCTCCTCAGTTCAGATCCGGCGAATCATCTGCATCGTCAGAGGCGTTCGCTCCGTCGGCGAAAAGGGCCTCAACGTCGTCGACCGTATAGTAGTATTTGGCATGGCAGAATTGGCAGTCGACCTCGATACTGCCCTGTTCCACGGCCAGTTGACGAGCCTCCTCATACCCGACAGAGGCCAGCGCGCCGGCGCTGCGTTCGTGTGAGCAGGTACACCGAAAGCGCTGATTCTCCGGGCTGAAAACCCGGACCTGCTCCTCATGAAAAAGGCGCGTCAGCAGCCGGTCATTGGCCAGTTCCAGCAATTCGCTGTCCGTTACCGTCGATGCCAGGTGTGTGACCGTATTCCAGCCGTCACTGTCTGTATCCATGGCACTGGTCGCTTCGCCGGGAATAATCTGGAGCAGCATACCTGCAGCCTTATGGCCGTCCGCGGCCAGCCAGACACGAGTGCGGATCTGTTCGGACTGGAGAAAATAATCTTCCAGGGCGGCGGCCAGACCGTTGTCCTGCATCGGCACTATGCCCTGATAGCGTTGGCCGCCCTCTGGCTCAAGCGTAATGGCCAACTGACCCTCACCGAGCAACGGCCCGCTGTCGACAAAATCGTCATTGTAGCGGGCGATCGCCCGCAGGTTTTCGCGTTTTTCACACTCGGCCATGAGAAGCCGCACCTGGCCACTCTGCCCGCGCGCCTGCAGAGACAGGCGACCACTGAACTTGATCGTGGCATTCAGGAGGCTGACCGCAGCCATGAACTCGCCGAGCAGATGCTGCACCGGTTTCGGGTAAGGGTGCTGCTTCAGCACATCCCGGTAGCTTCGGGAAAGTCCGGAAAGCTGGCCACGAACCGGCAGGTCATCGAAGAGAAATCGTTGTGTCTGATCGGCATTCATAAAGGCATTGATCGCAAACTAATGGTATAGGGTCAGGGTACCCGGTGTATCTGCACAGCCTGGCTTTCAGGCGGCGCCGGGTCTGCCTGAGGCTCAGGGGTCAATACCCTGCTGTTTGAGCCGGCGAATGTCCCGGCGGTCTTTCTTGTCGGGCCGGCCGGCTGGCGACGCATCGGCGAGGTTTGCCTGACGGCGAAGCTCGGCCTCACGCTCCCGGCGCTCGGCACTCTCCTGAGTTTCCGCATATAACAGGCGCGCCTGTGACGCCGGTCCCCGCTTTTCGCTGAGACCTTCAACACGTACGGTCCGTTCGGTGTGCCCGATACGGATGCGCAGCAGCGCACCGATCTGAACTTGTCTGCTTGGTTTTGCACGGGCACCATCGACGTGAACCTTTCCACCTTCCACAGCGTCCTTGGCCAGGCCACGCGTCTTGAAAAAGCGCGCCGCCCATAGCCATTTGTCGAGTCGAACCGATTCGCCCTGCATGATGCTCCGGAGCGCAGCCAGCAAACTGTATTCATTGGAGCGGCTATTGTACGGTGCGTGAGTCAGAGCACAAGGGTCGGGTTGGCCGCATCGAAGTAACCGCGGAAATACGGTGTGAACCGATTGATACCAACAGGCGTATTTCAATTTGAGTTATACCGTGTTGGCCCACCGGGCAACCCGGCAGCCCACTGTCATTCAGACAACCGACTCAAAACTACGGGTGCGCTACCTGATATGCGACTGATCCGACTGACACTGATCGTGCACCTGTTCCTTCATGCCGCATTATGGGGGTTGGCGGTCACGCAGATGATGCCCTCCATGCCCCCTTCGCACTGGGCGCCGACCCTGTATCAGGTGCTCTGCGGTGCCTTGATCATTCATCTCGGCAGCTACCATTGGGCAATGGCGCAATGGCAGGAAGACCTGTGCGAGGGCTTCACCTGGCCAATGGCGCTTATGACCGCCCTGCTGACCCTGGCGCTTGGGGTTGTGGTGCTGCTGAGCAGTGAGTGGGCACTTTATGCAGCCGCGCTTGCGGCAGCGTTATTGTTCTGGCAGGAGACGTGGGGGCAGATTACCCGTTACATTCAGCCCTGGTACCTGCGCCTGCGGTGGCTGCAGCTCGCAAGCCTGCTACTCACGCAGGTCCTGGTTGCCTGAGACCTGAAGAACCGGCGCTGCAGTCAGGTGGTACAGTTGGCGATCAGACGCATTGAAGCCATAAAGCCGGCCACCGTCTGCCTGCAACAGGCTGAAGGCTCCCGTTCCGGTAGAGGCCCTGAACTCCCTTGGACCAAACGGCGAATAGCCGATCACCTGATTGGACGCCGGATCGCCGAACACCAGAGTGTGCGCAGGCAGTCCATCACCCGAAAATGCCGGAACCTGCTGAACCACGAGATTCCACGGAGCGACAGGCGGTTCGCGTGGACCACTGTCCCATTGCGGCGACACTACCGTGATCGAGTCACACCCACCGGTGCGGCGCAATTGCCGACTGCCGGCACGGCACGGCCAACCGAAATGCGCCCCCTCGGTAGCCGCAAACAGCCTTGCCGCACCCTCCGGCCCGAGGTCAAGCACCCAGGTGCCCAGCGGCCCGCCGCTCACCATGCCTGCCGGGGAACGCAGGCCTCTGGCGATAACCGCGGAACCCGGCGCTGCACCCGCCTCGATGAATGGCTGGCCAGGCCTGCGTCGGTCAATAGCCATACGCAGCAGTTTTCCGCGCCAGTTCCCGGCATCATTGAGCGTTGCTGGCTCAGCTCCACCGTCCCCCAGAGCAACCAGCAGATGCCCGGCTTCGTCAAAAGCCAGCAGCGCCTGAGTACGCCATATCCCGTCCGCCGGCACGGAGAAAAGCGTATAGGGCGCGTCGATTCGATAGTGCGTCGCGCCGTCGCGGCGCCAGTGCCAGGCTGTGACGCGTGTTACCGGCCCCAGCTCAGGATCCAGATCGGTCACCGCAACGAACACTCGGTTATCTGCGGGGAAGTCGGGATGAAAGGCCAGATCGCTCAGGCCCAGATCGCCCGATGCGTCCAGGCCCAGTTGCAACAGGGAGGTTGCCCGGCCGCTGCCTTGCTCCAACAGCCAGACATGGCCTGATTCTGTGGCTGCTATTGTCTGATGCGCATTCCCGGGTACGGCTTTCAGGACGCTCAGGCGCTCATCCAACTGCCAGACCGGGTTCGCACCCAATGCCCAGCCTGCTCCGTTCTGGCCCAGCGTGGCTCCCGCCAGCAGCAACAGCGAAGCGGCCAGGGTGATGCAGCGCATCAAGCCTGCCCTGATGAAAGCTGAGCCGGCGTCTGCCACCGTTGTTCTACTGATCAAGCATTGCATACAGGGAGTCCAGTGTATCCCGCGCCGTAGCGCGACTTTCTTCGGCACTGGCAGGGCGCGTGCCCTCCCATACCACATCGTCCTCCGGAAGCTCTTCCAGAAACCGGCTGGGCACACAGTCGACGGTTTCCCCGAACACACGTCGCCGCGCCGCATAGGTAAGGCAAAGCGACCGCTGTGCCCGAGTGATGCCGACATACATCAAGCGGCGCTCCTCCTCGACGGTCTCTGCCTCAATACTGTTCCGGTGCGGCAGAAGCTCTTCCTCCAGGCCCATTATATAGACGTGCGGAAACTCCAGCCCCTTGGCAGCATGCAGGGTCATTAACTGTACCGCGTTGGTCTGCTCGTCTTCCTCCTGGCGCTCCAGCAGATCACGAAGCACAAGCCGGCAGATGGCATCTTCAATGGCAACGTCTGAATCATCCTGCTGATCGCCCTTTTCCAGCATCTGGGCCAGACTGTCGATCAGCTGCCAGACATTGCTCATTCGCTTTTCCGCAGCCGCAGCGCTGGGCGACTCCTGACGCAACCACTGCTCATATTCGATATCCTGCAACAACTCCCGGATAACCGCCACCGGCTGCTCTGATGCACTCAACTGCCGACGCTTTTCCTCAAGCCAGTGCCAGAACGTTTCAAGACTGTGGCGCGACCGGGCCGGTAACGCCTGTGCCAGCCGGTGATCACCGGCACCGCGGTACAACGGCAGTTCGTACTGCCCACAAAAAAGGCCAAGACGCTCAAGTGTCGCAGCGCCTATTTCCCGACGCGGTGTGTTGATGATCCGCAGAAATGCGGCGTCGTCATCCGGGTTCACCAGCAGCCGAAGATAGCCCATCACGTCCTTTATTTCGGCCCGACTGAAAAACGAGGTTCCTCCGGACATCTGGTAGGGAATCCGGTTCTGCTGTAAGCGGATTTCGAGCAACCGGGCCTGATGATTACCGCGGTAGAGCACAGCGAAGTCGTGATATTCCAGTTGCCTGCCGAGACGACGCGTAATGATGTCGTGAACGATTCTGTCGACTTCCGCGTCTTCACTCGCCGTGCGCACGATTCGAATGGGCTCACCCGACCCCATCTCGCTCCACAGAGACTTGGTGAACACGTGGGGGTTCAGCGCGATGAGCTGGTTTGCGGCCCGCAGAATGAGCCGCGTGGACCGGTAGTTCTGTTCAAGCTTGACGACCTTGAGCGCCGGATAATCCGACTGTAACTGCACGAGGTTCTCAGGGCGTGCCCCGCGCCAGGAGTAAATGGACTGATCATCATCACCCACCACCGTAAGACGCCCCTCCTCACCGACCAGGCTGCGAACCAGTTGATATTGACTGGTGTTGGTGTCCTGATACTCATCCACCAACAGATAACGTACCCGACTCTGCCAGCGCTCGCGCACCTCTGCATCGTCGATCAGCAGTTGTGTCGGCAGCCGGATCAGGTCATCGAAGTCGACCGCATTGTAGGCCTTCAGCAACCGGTCATAGGCTTCGTAAAGGTGCGCCACCATGACTGCCTGCTCATCCAATGCCCGACTGCGCGCTGCGGCCGGTGTGATCAGATCATTCTTGAGCGCGGAAATGGCATTCTGCACGTAACCCGCCCAGTCCGCTTTGTCCGTGTACTCCCGATTGATGATGTCCTTGATCAGGGCATGCGCATCCGTCTGGTCAAACAGCGTGAAATTCGGGTTCAGACCGGCTCGACGACCGTCGCGGCGCAACATGTTCAGGCCGAGGGTGTGAAATGTGGATACCGTCAGGCCCCGCGTATTCTGCCCTTCGGTGAGCTGGGCAACCCGGGCTTTCATTTCACGGGCTGCCTTGTTGGTGAAGGTAACCGCCACAATGCCCCGCGCCGGGTAGCCGCAGGCGTCTATCAGATAGGCAATCTTGCGCGTGATAACGCTGGTCTTGCCACTGCCCGCTCCCGCCAGCACCAGCAGAGGCCCGTCAATATATCGAACAGCTTCGTCCTGGCGCTGGTTCAGATCGGCCAATTCATTCTCCTGTATCGCCCATTTGCGCGGTCCGGGACCGTGCGGTGACGGCGGCAGCCTCAAGTTGACGATTTATTGAAACACGGTGCATGATAGCCTTACATCTGCCAAGGCAGTTCACTATGAGAGCAGCATGTTATCACGACCCATGAATGGCGAGCGACTGTCCGCTGACACCGGCCTTGACCGGCTCACCGGTGTAATGCATCGCGACCCGTTCATTGCCGCAACCGCAAAGGCGATTGCCCGCGTGGCCGACCATGGTCGTATGCTGACGGTACTGGCTCTCGACCTGCGGCATTTCAACGCGCTGAATCTGGATTACGGCTTTCAGGTCGCCGATGACGTTCTGAGTGCTGCGGCTGCGCGGCTGCAGGATACGCTGCCTGCGCCGGCAACCATCGGCAGAATGGGGGGAGATGAATTCCTGGTATTGCTGGAAAACCTGCCCGACCAGATGACTTCTGACCGGTTGATGGACCGGATCAGGGCGGCGTTCAGCGCACCGCTGGAAACCCGGAACCTGACCGTTCAGATCAGCGTCACATTAGGCGCGGCGCATTATCCGCAGACCATGGGCACACCGGAAAGGCTGGTTGTCTGCGCCCATGAGGCACTCCACCGGGCGAAAGAGCATGCACTCAATTTCTGGCGCTACGAAGACGGCGTGCTCAGCCGAACCGATCACGCGGCGAGTGAAGAAATCCGGGCCGCACTGCGGGAGAACCGCTTCGAGCTTTATTACCAGCCCCGTCTCTGCCTTCGTACCCGGCGTCTTGTAAGTCTGGAAGCACTGATACGCTGGCACCATCCTGAACGCGGGATTGTGATGCCCAACGATTTTATTCAGGCCGCTGAGTCCAGTGGCATGATCGTGCCACTGGGGTACTGGATTATCGACCAGGCCTGCCGGGATCTGGCCGTGCTGGCCGCGCACGATATGGGCGATGTCATGGTGGCGACGAACCTGTCGTTCCGCCAGCTGCAGGATGACCGCTTCTGTGACCTACTGCCGCGGCTGGTGCGCCGACGACATGTCACACCGGAGAACCTTGAATTCGAGTTGACGGAAACCGCCGTTCTCACAGACCCCGCCCGTGCCATGACCGCGCTGGAATCCGTTCACGCGCTCGGAGTGCATTTATCACTGGATGACTTCGGCACCGGGTATTCAGCGCTGACGCATATCCAGCAGTTCCCGATCAATACCATCAAGATTGACCGTAGCTTCACCAAACGCATCACCTCGGATGCCGAGGCCGGCACCATTGTGCGGTCGATTATTCACCTTGCCCATGAGCTTGGCCTGCAGGTTGTCGCCGAAGGTGTGGAAACCCTGGCTCAACTGGCCTGCCTGCGCGCAGAAGGCTGCGACCAGGTGCAGGGATTCCTGTTCAGCCAGCCCCGGCCATTATGGGAAATAATGCAGCTGGTTGACCACACACTGGTTCCGCTGCAGAGCGAATCGGTATTGGCAACAGCCCGCCAGAAAGTCTCCTGACGTAACCGAACCGATGATTCACACACTGAGCCGATCCAGTTGACGCAACTGCATGGCCTGCGCCAGATCGCTTTCCGCAACTATATCAGCGGCGCGGAGGTCCGCAATGGTTCGGCTGACCCTGAGTACCCGGTGCTGCGCCCGTGCACTGAGGCCGAAGTGCTCAGTCAGACTGGCCAGCAATGCCATTGCCGAGTTATCAAACGCCGCATGCATCAATGACTGAATGGGCAATGCCGCATTGCAGTAACCCTGCCGCTTCAGTTGACGGTTCCGTGCACTCACCACCCGTTCTCTCACTGAATCAGAGGCTTCCCCGGCCTCTCTTGCCTGCAGCACATCCGGTGACACAACGGGCATTTCGACGAACAGGTCCATCCGGTCGAGCAGTGGCCCGCTCAGGCGACTCAGGTAACGCTGCAATGTTTTCGGGTCGGCGCCGTTACTCACTGCAGACTGCACGCTGTCGCCCGATGGTGTCGGGTTGAACGCGCCGATCAGTTGGAACTCGGCCGGGTACCGGTTCTGTCGCGCCGCTCTGGAGATGGTGACCTCGCCGGATTCCAGGGGCTCACGCAGCACATCCAGTGTATGACGTTGAAATTCAGTCATCTCATCGAGAAAAAGAACGCCCCGATGAGCCAGTGTCACTTCTCCCGGGGCCGCATTGCGCCCGCCACCGACCAGCGCAGCACCCGAGCAGGAGTGGTGCGGCGCGCGATAGGGCCGTTGCCCCCAGCGTACCGGCAGCCCACAGACCGATTGAATGGTCGCAACTTCCAGAGATTCATCGGCAGAGAGCGGTGGCAGGATTCCCGGTAATCGGCTGGCCAGCATGGATTTCCCGGTGCCGGGCGGGCCGAATACCATCAGGTTATGCCCGCCGGCTGCAGCCACCTCCAGTGCCAGTCGGGCCTCTGGCTGCCCTCTCAGGTCGGAAAGACAGGGACCGCCGGGCTGCTCAGACGCCTCCCTGTGCACAATCGGTGGCAGCGGGCTATTGCCGCGCAGGTGACCAACCACAGCCACCAGATCCGTGGCGGCGAATCCCGTTTCCCCGGGCAGCAAAGCGACTTCATCGGCATTGCCGGACGGCAGGATGATCTGCCGGCCGGCCTTGCGGGCCGCGGCGGCAGCCGGCAATACACCGCCGATGCGTTGCAGATCCCCCGACAGGGACAGTTCCCCGATCGCCTCACTGTCTGCCATGGCACTGGCCGGCACCTGACCGCTGGCAACAAGAATACCCAACGCGATAGCGAGGTCGAAGCGGCCTCCGCTCTTGGGCAGATCAGCCGGCGCCAGATTGACCGTAATCCGGCCTACCGGGAACTCCAGAAAACTGTTGAGAATCGCGCTGCGGACACGGTCGCGGCTCTCCTTGACGGCTGTTTCGGCCATGCCGACGATGGTCATGGCAGGCAGTCCACCTGCCAGATGCACTTCCACCGTTACCGGCGGCGCATCAATGCCCACCAATGCGCGCGTCGCCACCGTTGCCAACGCCATGCAGCCCTGCCTCCGAATCCATTCCGAGGTCCGCTACGTTAAAGCAGGGGCGTGAGCGGCGCCATAACCCCCGGCACAGTCTGCTCAGTCGATGAGCACCGGTCGGGCCCACTCCAGTTGCGACTGCTGCTGCAACTCTGTCCGGAACAGCGGCACGTCCGCTTCGCCACCCGGACGCATGCGCAGCGTACCCTGAGGGCCCTGCCACTCCAGCCCCTCCATTCGTTCAGCGAGCTCGGCGGCCGTTGCCGGACCAGCACCGGATTCCGGTAACGCTTCCACGAGTGCCAGAGCCGCGACCATTCCGGCAACAACATAATGGCTGGGCAGCCGGTCATGACGCGCCAACATGGTGCGCACCAACCAGTCGTTGCTCTCGGTTGCGGTCAGATCATAGTAATAGTACGTCAGTCCCTTTACGCCTTGCTGGGCCCTCATGGCGGTCAGTGCACCAAGGTCGGGCAACCAGACATAGGTGCGTTCCGATGTCAGCCCGGTTTCATTCTGCAGTACGCTCAACCAGTCCAGCAGCACCGGCCAACTGGTGACCAGGGCGGGTGCCTCTCGCGACTCCAGGTCAGGCTGTAAGCGGTCTACGGTACTGGCGCCCGTGCTGCGTGGCGATACATCGATACGATGAATCCCCACCGGTACCTGCACGCCGCTCTGTACCGCCGAAACCCAGACAGGCTGATCCGGCGCACTCCACTCCAGCAGCTCGCGGTCTACATCCTGCCAGCGGAAATAGGTTCTGAACGCGAGGTCATTGTCCGTCACGGGCAGTTCGGTCGCCGGCGTCGCTGCCACCAGGACCAGCCTGCGTCGCTCGGCACCGTACTGGATAATCCGGTGAGTCTTGCGAGCCTGAATCGGTGCAATCCACACCATGGAAGACTCCATCGGCAGACGCTCCGGCAGAACGTCATCCTCCCAGGTCGATGCCGGCACAGTTACTTCTTCCAGCACAACTTGGCCGGAAGACAGATTCCCGATGCTGCGGGCATATTCCAGACCAAGCCGGAACCCGAGGTTCCGCTCATCCGCGTAATCCACGAACACGGGCTCGGTATCATTGACCAGCGCTACGCGAACCGGTGTCTGTTGCGCCTGCGCCATACCCGCTGCCACCGCGAATCCGCCGATGGCTGACAAGAGAACCCGGTCGAAACGCCTCATACGGAGTCGTCCGATGCGGGTGATTCGCCCGAGTCGGGTTCCGACCTCTTTTCAAGTTCGGCGACACGTTCCTCAAGTTGACTGACCATGCTGACCAGGGCGTCGTAGTCCTCCCGCGGTACAACATCAAGCTTGTGCAATTGGGATTGGACCAGGGCAAGGAAATTCTCCTCCGCACCATCACGGAGGTGTCGCCCCCGGTCAAAAATGCTGGCCAGTTGATCGGTGAATTGGTCACGCCTGCGGTTCATATATCTGTTCCCCTTCTGTGCCGACGCCGTTGCCAGCCGCTTTCAGTGCCTGTGAGAATCCTGCGGGTCATCCTCTCCGGACCAGACCGGTGCAACTGCACCAATATCAGTCACCAGCGAAGTTGATGTGCACTTTTTTGGGGCGCCTACACGCCCGATCACGCCGCCGTTTGGTGCGCACCCCCCGTATGGCGCGGTTTACAGGAAGTTGGCATACCCGATGCAGTGTCCAACCCGAGTCTCACCGGTAGGTGCGCCAGCGGCTCCTCTGATGAGGGGCAGTTTAGCAAGCTGGCTGACAGCGAGCGAGCAGCGCGGTGCGATTTACCCGTATTGTTCAAACAACGAGTGGAGAGGGTGTTATGAAATTAGTATCGGCAATTATCAAGCCTTACAAGCTTGATGATGTGCGTGAAGCCCTGTCGGACATAGGCGTCCAGGGCATCACAGTCACTGAGGTCAAGGGGTTCGGCCGCCAGAAAGGGCATACTGAACTGTACCGCGGTGCCGAGTACGTCGTGGACTTCCTGCCCAAGGTCAAAGTGGAAATCGCGATCAGTGAAGAATCGCTTGACCAGGTGCTGGAAGCCATTACGAAAGCCGCCAATACCGGCAAGATCGGCGACGGTAAGATCTTTGTCTCGGAACTCGAGCAGGCGATCCGTATCCGTACCGGCGAAACCGGCAAAGACGCCATTTAAGGCAGGAGGAGACCTGAACCATGGAACAATTGAACCATATCTTCGAACTGCAGTACGCCATGGACACCTTTTATTTCCTGGTCTGTGGCGCACTGGTAATGTGGATGGCGGCCGGGTTCGCCATGCTCGAAGCCGGCCTTGTGCGGGCAAAGAACACAACCGAGATTCTTGCCAAGAACTTCTCGCTGTTTGCCATCGCCAGCATCATGTACATGGTGATTGGCTATGACCTGATGTACGGCGGCGGGGTCTTCCTGTCCGGTACTGTCGGTGCTGCGGACGCGGAAGCGGTCCTGGCTGCATCGCAGGAAGCCGGCTTCGCCAACATGGGTGAATACTCCGGTGCCTCAGACTTCTTCTTCCAGGTCGTCTTTGTTGCGACAGCGATGTCGATTGTCTCCGGTGCCGTTGCAGAGCGCATGAAGCTCTGGGCATTCCTGGCATTTGCGGTTGTCATGACCGGTATCATCTATCCGGTGCAGGGCGGCTGGACCTGGGGCGGCCAGTCTGTGTTCGGCCTGTATTCACTGAACTACTCTGACTACGCCGGTTCCGGCATTGTGCACATGGCAGGTGCGGCTGCAGCACTGGCCGGTGTCCTTGTACTGGGTCCACGTAAGGGCAAGTACGGCAAGAACGGTGAAATCAACGCTATTCCGGGCGCAAACATGCCACTGGCTACACTGGGTACGTTCATCCTGTGGATGGGCTGGTTCGGCTTCAACGGCGGCTCCACCCTGAAATTGGGCGGTATTGATGTGGCCAACGAAGTGGCGAACGTGTTCGTCAACACCAACATGGCAGCC
Source organism: Natronospirillum sp. (assembly GCA_965602035.1). Taxonomy (GTDB): domain Bacteria; phylum Pseudomonadota; class Gammaproteobacteria; order Pseudomonadales; family Natronospirillaceae; genus Natronospirillum. The sequence continues at coordinate 2,109,630 of OZ271919.1, forward strand.
TCTGGCGGCGCGATTGCGGCGCTGATCATGGCCCGGGTGCTGTTCAAGAAGGCAGACCTGACCATGATTCTCAACGGCGCGCTGGCCGGCCTGGTTGCGATTACTGCCGACCCGGCTTCTCCGTCTGCGCTGGCCGCAACGCTGATTGGCGCTGTTGGCGGTATCATTGTCGTGCTGGCGATTGTCGGATTCGACAAAATCAAGATCGATGATCCGGTCGGTGCTATCTCGGTGCACGGCGTTGTCGGTATCTGGGGTGTCATGGCCGTGCTGCTGACCAACAGTGGTGCGTCGTTCAGCGGTCAGGTTGTTGGCCTGCTGACGATCTTTGTCTGGACATTCGTGGCCTCGCTCATTGTATGGCTGATTCTCAAGGCTGTTATGGGTATCCGCGTGTCCGAGGAAGACGAGTACGAAGGTGTGGACCTCTCCGAATGCGGCCTGCCGGCCTATCCGGAGTTCACCTCCAGCAAGTAATCCGGGCTTTACTGACCGGAAATACGGAAAGGCGCCCATGGGGCGCCTTTTTTGTATGCAGACGGATGATTGTATACCGGCCCACGGCGGTGGTAATTTACAGCACAGCCAATCACAGGAGCGATTCATGAAGCTGGTTACTGCGATCATCAAACCCTTCAAACTGGACGACGTTCGCGAAGCCCTCTCGGACCAGGGTGTACAGGGCATTACTGTCACCGAGGTCAAAGGCTTCGGGCGCCAGAAAGGGCACACAGAGCTGTACCGTGGTGCCGAATACGTAGTGGACTTTCTGCCCAAGGTCAAAGTGGAAATCGCCGTGTCCGATGACGCACTGGACAATGTACTCGATGTCATTTCCAAGGCTGCCAACACAGGCAAAATCGGCGACGGCAAGATCTGGGTCAGCAACCTCGACCAGGTCGTTCGCATCCGCACCGGAGAAACCGACCGCGATGCTCTTTAGCGGCTGATGCGGTACACCCGAACCACTTCGCGGAGCAGCCGCAACCGCCGCATCACCTGCGCCAGGTGGCGGCGGTCATTCACATTGACGCTGACATGCAACTGGCTCACTACGGCATCACGTTCCTCCATGTGAACCGTATCGATGTTCGAGCCGGCGTCCGCGATCGTCGAGGCGACCGTTGCCAGCACACCACGCTGGTTGTGCACCACAATGCGCAGGTCGGCATGAAACTCCCCGCCCATGTCGTCGTCCCAGTCCAGGTGCACACAGCGCTGTTGGTCGCCACGTAACTCGGCGATATTGCGACAGGTCTCACGATGAATCACGAGCCCCTTTCCTTTCGTGATCAGGCCGACAATAGGGTCGCCGGGTATCGGCGAGCAGCACCGGGCGTAATTCAATGCCATTTTTTCGGTGCCCTTGAGGGCCACCGGTGACGCCTTCTCTGACACCGGGCCGGCATCGGCCCGCGCGGCCACCGATGCCTGCTGCGCCAGACGTTTGGCAACAACAAAGCCAAGCCGGGTCCCCAGCCCGATGTCCTGCAGCAGCACTTCCTGCGACGGCAACTCCAGATCACTCAGAAGCTGGTTCCACTGACTGCGGGTTATCCGCTCTATGGACAGACCGAACTGGTGCAGCGACCGGGACAGCAATTTGCGACCGATCTCTTCCGACTCTTCAGCGTGCACCGATTTCAGGTAATGGCGAATCGCACTCTTGGCCTTTCCGGTGACCACGAAATTGAGCCAGGCGGTGTTCGGCCGCGCCGTTTTGGTGGTGATGATCTTGACGGAGTCACCACTCTCAAGCGGCTGACTCAGTGGCCAGTACTTGTGGTTGACCAGACAACCAACGCAACTGTTGCCGATATCCGTGTGTACGGCATAGGCAAAATCCACGGGCGTGGCACCGCGCGGCAGTTCCATGATCCGGCCCTTGGGTGTGAAAACGTAGATCTCATCGGGGAACAGGTCCACCTTGACGTGTTCAATGAACTCAATACTGCTGTTTGCCTGCTGCTGAATCTCCAGCAACGAATTGATCCAGCGCCGTGCTCTGGCCTGAGCCGGTGTCGGGTTGTCGGAATCATTTTCCTTGTACAGCCAATGGGCGGCGATGCCATGGTTTGCCATGGCGTCCATATCAGCGGTACGGATCTGAATCTCGATATTGACCCCGTTGAACCCAACCACGGTGGTGTGCAGGCTCTGATACCCATTGACCTTGGGCACAGCAATATAGTCCTTGAACCGTTTGAATACCGGTTTGAACAGGCTGTGTACCGCGCCCAGCGCCTTGTAACAGTCGTCGATGGACTGAGTCACAATACGGAACGCGTAAACATCCATGATCTCGCGGAATGGTTTCCGTTGCTCATGCATTTTCTGGTAAATGCCGAACAGGTGTTTCTCCCGCCCGAACACCTGGGCCTGCTCCAGACTGAACTCAGCCAGACGCTTTTCGAGGGCCGTCTGAACCTGATCCACAATCTCACGTCGGTTACCCCGGTAGCGCGTTATTGCCGACGAAATGGACCGGGCCCGCATGGGGTAAATCGCGGCGAACGCCAGGTTTTCCAGCTCGACGCGAATATCATTGATACCAAGGCGCTGTGCGATCGGGGCGTAGATATCGAGGGTTTCCTGGGCGATCCGTCGCTTCTTTTCCGGCTTGAGCGGTGCCAGTGTCCGCATGTTGTGCAACCGGTCCGCCAGCTTGACGATAATGACGCGCAGGTCTTTCGCCATTGCCATGGCCATCTTCTGGAAGTTCTCTGCCATTTCATGGCGCTTGTCTTCGAATTCGAGATGGGTCAGCTTGCTGACACCATCAACCAGGCTGGCCACCCCGTCACCGAACTGTGCTGCCATGGCTTCCCGGGTCATCGGGGTGTCTTCCAGCACATCGTGGAGCATTGCAGCCATCAGACTCTGATGGTCCATATGCATGGTCGCCAGAATATTGGCGACAGCGAGCGGGTGCATAATATAGGGCTCTTTGCTGGCCCGTTTCTGGCCGTAATGAGCCTGTTCGGCGAAATAATAAGCTCTCTGGATACGCTGGATGTTGTCCGCGCTTAAGTAATCCTGCAGGCGATGGGCGAGAGCGTCTATGGTTGGCACGTTTTCCGGCGTCCGAGTGCGCGTTGAGAGTGAACCTTACAATCAATTCTATTGAATGCGGCGGGACAATAGCAATGTGTATAACTGCTGTTTACCTCCGGCAACGGCACTCGCCGGGACCGGTTCACCACGGGACAGCCTGCCGGGTGCTGCGATGTAAGCGGCACGGAGATGCGGACAGCCTGAATTCAGGAGGGCGGACACGGCGGCGCCGGCACTGGCACCGGCGCCGGGACAAGCAGATTCAGGCGAGCGGGGAAACGTCCTCGTCCTGCTGTTGTGGTGTGGTCATGATTTCATCCACGGTGATCCGGTCTTCAGCCAGTTCACGCAGTGCCAACACAGTCGGCTTGTCGTTGTCACGTGACACCCGTGGCTCCGCATTCATGTTGGCAATCTGGCGGGCACGCTTCGATGCTACCATGATCAGTTCAAATCGGTTGTCGACGTGCTGAAGACAATCTTCAACGGTCACTCGTGCCATGCGGGTATCCTCTGACAATGGTTTTCAGTGCGGCGAAGTGTACAAAATTCGCTCATGAACGCAACAGTTGTTGCAGTGTATCCGCGTGGAGACGCGTCTGCACCGGCGTCCGCAACCGGCGTGCGATCAGAATAGAGCACATCTCATCAAGCGTCTGGTAGAAATCGTCATTGAACAGCAGGTAATCGTATTCCTCATAATGCGACATTTCGCTCATGGCCTCGTTCATCCGTCGCTCGATTACCTCCGCGCTGTCCTGGGCGCGCTTTTCAAGCCGTTCACGCAAAGCGTCGAGTGAAGGCGGCAGAATAAATAACCCACGACTGTCCGGAATCAGCTGCCGTACCTGACGGGCGCCCTGCCAGTCGATCTCGAGAATCACATCACGGCCACGCGCCAACTGCCCTTCCACATAACTGCGTGACGTACCATAGTAGTTGCCGAAGACCTGTGCGTATTCCAGAAAATCGCCCTGTTTCACACGGTCCAGGAAGACCTCTGCGGAGACGAAATGGTAATGCTCACCATTGACCTCTCCCGGGCGCATCGGCCGCGTGGTATGCGAAATAGAGAGGTACGCAAAGCTCAATCGCTTGAGCAGGGCATTCACCAGAGAACTCTTGCCCGCACCGGAGGGTGCCGACACGATGTAGAGCGTTCCCGGACCGATTCCGGCATCAGCGTGTTGCAGGTCGGCGTCTGACATGGTGGTTCAGGGCTCCGGTAGATTGCGTCGGGTGAAGCATACTAGCACAGATGCCTGCTGACAGGCCGCAAGCGGCTATCCATTTCTTTTTAGTTGGTATTTTTGGCTCGTTAGAATTATTTAATCTAATAAAACGAAAAAACAGGGTTTAACATCCACGTTCTTAATCGTTTAAGATCGGTAGCTGACAGTTACGCTTCGACTCTAAAAGCGATCATGGAAATGGCGCTCTGGCTAACTCCGTTACCCGGCGCGCCTTGGTTCACTGGAAAACACGTAATAGGAACACAACAATGATAATGGTCTCGAAAAATACGCTCGCTGTAGCAATCGCATCGGCTGCGGTGGCCACAGGCGCCGCAGCGCAAAGCCTTCCTTACGAAATCGGCAGTGGTGATTTCAGCTGGGAATGGTATGAAGAATTTGAGGGCAGGGACCTGTCCGGCGAGGTCGTAACCGTAGCCGGGCCCTGGCTTGGTGGTGAGCAGGAAACGTTCAATGAAGTACTCGCCTACTTCGAACGGGCCACCGGTGCCGACGTTCAGTACAGCGGCTCCGACAGCTTTGAGCAGCAGATTCAGGTAGATACCCGTGCCGGCAGCCCGCCGAACATGGCGATTTTCCCGCAGCCGGGCCTGGCCTCAGACCTGGCAGCACAGGACCTGCTGACACCGCTGGGTTCCAATGCCGCGAACTGGGTGGCCGACAACTTTGCGGCCGGTCAGTCATGGGTTGATCTGGCGACCTTCGAGAACAGTGCCGGCGAGGAAAACTTCTACGGCGTGTTCTATCGGGTCGACCTGAAGTCTCTGGTCTGGTACTCACCGGATAACTTCGCTGATTACGGGTACGAAGTACCGGAGACCATGGAAGAACTGCTCGCACTGACTGAGCAGATCGCCGCAGACGGTGAAACGCCCTGGAGCATCGGTCTGGGTTCTGGCGCTGCCACAGGCTGGCCGGCAACCGACTGGATCGAGGACATCCTGCTGCGTACCCAGCCGCCGTCTGTTTACGACCAGTGGGTCACCAACGAGATCCCGTTTGACGATCCGCGCATCGTTGAAGCTATCGAAATCTTCGGTGACATCGCCAAGAACCCGGATTACGTGGCCGGTGGTCCCGCAGGTGTAGCGACTACCGACTTCCGTGATGCGCCCCAGGCCATTACCGACGTACCGCCGCGTGCCTTCATGCACAAGCAGGCAAGCTTCGTAACGGCCTTCTTCCCGGATGACGTTGTGGTAGGCGAAGACGTGGACTTCTTCTACTTCCCGGCGTTTGAAGAGAAAGACCTGGGCAACCCGGTTCTGGGTGCGGGTACGTTGATGTCAATCACTCGCGACTCATCAGCGACACGCGCACTGCTGCAGTACCTGCAGACACCGCTGGCACATGAGCTGTGGATGGCACAGGGTCAGTTCCTGTCCGCCCACCTCGGCGCCAACCCGGACACCTACGCCAACAATATCGTACGTCAGCAGGGTGAGATTCTGCGTAATGCAGACACCTTCCGCTTCGACGCGTCTGACCTGATGCCGGGTGCCATCGGCGCCGGTACCTTCTGGACAGGCATGGTCGATTTCGTAGGCGGTGAGTCTGCAGAAAGCGTGGCTGAGTCCATCCAGCAGAGCTGGGAAAACCTGTAAAGCCTTCAGGGATAACCCAAAGCGGAAACGGCAGCCTTCGGGCTGCCGGTGACCCCGTGCCGACCGGGCGTCGGCACGGCTTTATCACCCAATTATAAGAACCCGGAGGCTCACCGTGCTGCAGCAACTCATCCTGGCAGGCTGGGCGATTATTCTCGCCATCGGCCTGTCTGCCGGCTTTTTCGTAGGTGCCAACCTGCTGCTGGATAAAGCATTACCCAGCGGCCATATTCAGAACGACGACGAACGGTCCAAACGCGACAATGTGCGCGAATCGATTCGCCCGTGGATTTTTATCGGCCCGGCACTGGCCATTCTCGGCGGGTATCTGGTGTTCCCCGTCATCTACACACTCTGGCTGTCGCTCCACGATAATGCCGGAGAATTCATTGGCCTGGGCAACTATGCCTGGGCGATCGGAAACGAAGGTTTCCAGATTTCCATCCGCAACAACATTCTCTGGCTGCTGGTCGTGCCAACCTTCAGCACGATTTTCGGGTTGCTGGTGGCGTACCTGACAGACCGCATGTGGTGGCGAAATATAGCCCGCTCACTGGTGTTTTTGCCCATGGCGATCTCGTTCGTGGGCGCCAGTGTTATCTGGCGTTTCATTTACTACTACCGGGGTTCCGGTGATGAGCAGATTGGCCTTCTGAATGCCATCGTGGTGGCACTGGGCGGCGAACCTCAGGCCTGGATTGCTGTACCGTTCTGGAACAATTTCCTGCTCATGGCCATCATGGTCTGGATTCAGACCGGCTTCGCCATGGTGCTGCTCGGCGCCGCAATCCGCGGTGTACCGGAAGACACCATTGAAGCGGCCAACATGGACGGTGCCAATGGCTTCCAGATGCTGTTCAAGATCGTTATTCCCCAGGTATGGGGCACGATCGTGGTTGTCTGGACAACCATTACGGTACTGGTACTCAAGATCTTTGACGTGGTCCTTGCCATGACCAATGGCCAGTGGGAGACGCAGGTTCTGGCGAACCTGATGTACGACGTCATGTTCCGTGCGGGTGACTTCGGCCGAGGCAGTACCGTGGCCGTTTTCATCATGATCGCGGTTCTGCCCATCATGTGGTGGAACGTGTCACAGGCCCGCAAGGAAATGAATTAAAGGAGATTGACCATGATAAGATCACAACAACTTGGCCCGGCCAACCTCCTCAAACACCTTGCTGTGCTTGTGTTTGTCATTATCTGGACGGTGCCAACGGCCGGCCTGCTGGTCAGCTCTGTACGTGACGCCGATCAGCTGAACGTATCGGGCTGGTGGACAGCACTGACAGCGTCCGAACGGACCGACGCCCATCGCACGTTGGCGGCTGACAGCCAGACTGAGGTGAACGGCGAGTATGTCATTCAGGGTGACATTTTTCAGCCCGGATCCGGTCGGGAAATTGCGGCATTCGGCACCTCTCCGCGTAACATCCGGGAATTTCAACCGGGAGAACCTGTAGACTTTGAAGAGGGCTCCACCCTCACTGTCTCCGCTGATGGCTCATACCGGATCGTGAAATCAGAACCCTTCGAGTTTACCCGGGGGCAACGCATATTCTATGCAGCCCTGATCCCGCCTCGCTTTACGTTAGCGAATTATGAGCGGGTTCTCGCGGCAGAGGGCATCGGACGTGCGTTTATCAACTCGGTCACGGTTACTCTGCCTGCCACGTTTATCCCGATTCTCATCGCAGCCTGTGCGGCGTACGCGCTGTCCTGGATGAATTTCTGGGGCCGGGCGTTCTTCCTCGCGGCCATCGTGGGCCTGTTGGTCGTACCCCTGCAGATGGCACTGGTGCCGATTCTGAGAACCTACAACTGGCTTGGTGACACCTGGCTGGCGAATCTTGGCTGGGAGCCCCGATCCTATCTCGGGGTGTGGCTGGCGCACACCGGTTTCGGGTTGCCATTGGCCGTGTACCTGTTGCGCAACTATATGGCGGGGCTCCCGAAAGAGATCATGGAGTCCGCCCGCATGGACGGTGCGACGCACTTCAAGATCTTCGTATCGATTGTGCTGCCTCTGTCCGTTCCGGCCCTTGCCTCGTTCGCGATATTCCAGTTCCTGTGGGTCTGGAACGACCTGCTCGTGGCCATTGTGTTCCTTGGTCAGGGCGAAGGCCGAACCGTGCTGACAGCGCAATTGCGCGAACTGCTCGGGTCGCGCGGCGATAATTGGGAAATACTGACCAGCGGCGCGTTCATCACCATGATCGTTCCACTGATCGTGTTTATCTCGATGCAACGCTACTTCGTTCGCGGCATGATGGCCGGCTCGGTGAAAGGCGGCTGATGCCAGATCGTGGCTGGTCCGCGGCAGGAGGGACTTCCTGTCGCGGCCAGCCCGTCTGATAGCAGGTATTGTCATGCGGCTGACCCTCAAAGACCTGGCTCGTGAACTGGGCGTCTCCACGGCAACGGTTTCCAACGCGTTCAGCCGTCCGGACCAACTGTCCGCCGAGCTTCGTGAACGCATTCTCTCGGAAGCAAAACGCCTTGGCTATCAGGGCCCGAACGCCACCGCGCGCAGTCTTCGTCGTGGTGAAACCGGTATCATCGGGCTGGTGCTGGCGGACCGGCTTCAGTACAACTTTGAAGACCCGGTCGCCACCCGATTCCTGCATGGCGTGTCGGAAGTCTTCGACGAGCGCAACATCAACATGCTGCTTCTCCCCAGCCGGACCGAGTTCTATCTCGACCAGTCGTTCGACAGCCTCGCCGATGGCTATATCATTTATGGTCCACCGAGGGACAAACGGATCCTCGAACGTATCGTCGGGCGCCGCAAGCCAGCGCTCACCGTCGATTTCAATCTGCCCTCTGTCAGCTCACTCAACATCGACAATGAAACCGGGGCATACCTCGCGGCGAGTCATGGCCTCCGCCAGGTAAATCCCCCCGTGGCCATACTGGGCCTGCGCCTGATTCCGGATGCGGACGGCATTGAACGGATAACCGATCAGACGATGGCAGGGCGTGATGAATCTGTGTCACGACGGCGTCTGGACGGGTATCAGCGGGCATTTGATGAACAGCGTATCAGCCCCGCGGACGTATCATTGTGGAACGCACCGGAGAGCCGCTATGAACTGGGCTACCAGGCGGCGCGGGAAGCGCTTCGCCTCGAGCAGCGTCCCCGACTTCTGCTCTGTATGAGTGATCGCCTCGCTCTTGGTGCCATCGCCGCTGCGCAGGATATGGGGCTGAGCATTCCGGACGATCTCAAAGTCATCGGCTTTGACGATATACCGACCGCGGCATTCCAGCGCCCGGCGCTCACAACCATACATCAGCCACAGCATGAAAAAGGCAGGCGTGCGGCCCAGATGATTCTCGATACCGACGCACCGCAGCACGACGAATTCCTTGATGCCCGACTCGTTGTGCGGGACTCCTGCTAACGACGCCCGCTGCGTGCTCGGGACGCTGCGAGGGGCGTGGGATGTACGCGAGACGAGCCATGCCGCCTGTCCCGGTTTGTGCCTGCAAGCCGTTGAATACGCTCAGTATCCAGCGGTTCTCAACGGAAAGTGAAAAATCACGGTTTCGTCGTTCCTGACATCTTGACGACGCCCCGGGTTTCCGGTGTAAATGGTACGCTGGCACAGGAAGAAAAATAATGCTGTCCTTGCCCGGCACGAGCAGGATTGACTCCGAAACAGTGAACATACCGTCCAGACAGTACTCATGGGTATGTCGCGGTAATTGTTCTGTTTCGAGTCCAGGCCGTTCAAGCCAGAAACAGGACGACTCAACATAGGGGAAACACTATGCACGTAAGATGGAACAAACTGGGAGCCGGACTCGCCGCATCCACACTGATGCTGGCCACTGCGGTACAGGCCGAAACACTGCGCTGGGCAAACGCCGGCGACTCACTGACGCTGGACCCCCACGCCCAGAACCATGGTCAGACGCACGCCATTGCCCACCAGGTATACGATGCGCTGATCTACTTGAATATGGATACCGAACCCACTCCCGGGCTGGCCACGGACTGGGGTGTAACCGACGACCCGGAAGTCTGGGAGTTCCAGTTACGCGAGGGCGTCACTTTCCACCAGGGCCAGGACTTCACAGCAGAGGACGTTGTGTTCTCCTTTGAGCGCGCGCAGCAGGAAAACTCCGACATGGCGCCGCTCATTTCGTCCGTGGTCGAAATCTGGGCCGTGGATGACTACACCGTACGCATGCGCACGGATGGCCCGAATCCCCTCCTGCCGAACAACCTGACGAACCTGTTCATCATGGACAGTGGCTGGGCGCAGGCCAACAACGCCACACAGGTGCAGAACTATTCCGCGGGTGAGGAAAACTACGCCGTGCGCAATGCCAACGGTACCGGCCCTTACCAGTTGGTAAGCCGTGAACCTGACATCCGCACCGTGTTCGAGCGCTATGAAGGCTACTGGGGCCGCGATCAGTTCCCGCTGGAAGTGAGCCGTATCGAATTCACGCCGATCCAGTCCGCTTCTACCCGGGCGGCCGCGCTGCTCTCCGGCGAAGTTGACTTTGTGCAGGACCCGCCGGTGCAGGACATCAACCGCCTGAGTAATGCCGATGGTCTGCGCGTCCGTTCCGCGCCGGAAAACCGCACGATTTTCTTCGGCATGGATCAGGGTCGTGACGAGCTTCGGACTTCGAACATTGAGGGTGAAAACCCGTTCGCCGACCGTCGCGTGCGCCGTGCCATGGACCTCGCCATTGACCGGCAGGCCATTCAGCGGATCGTCATGCGCGGCCAGTCAGAGCCGGCCGGCATGATCGCACCGCCGTTCGTCAATGGTTACAGCCCGGAACTGGACGAAGTCACCGGCAGAAACGTTGCACTGGCCCGCGAACTGATGGCAGAAGCCGGCTACAGTGATGGTTTCAGCGTCACACTGACCTGTACCAACGATCGCTACACAGAAGATGAAGGCATCTGCCAGGCAGTGACGGGCATGCTGGGCCAGATCGGCATCGACGTGCGGCTCAATGCGCGCCCGAACAGCATTCACTTTGCCGAACTGCAGAACGGTGAGCTGGATTTCTACATAATCGGGTGGGCCGTTCCCACGCTGGACTCTCACTACGTGTTTGACTTCCTGCTGGAATCCGACGGCGCCTGGAACTTCACGGGCTGGTCCAACGAAGAGTTCGATGCACTGTCCAAGCAGCTGCCCTCCGAGGTTAACCTGAACCGGCGGAACCGCCTGATCGACCAGGCATGGCAGATCGCCAACGACGCGATCGTCTATCTGCCCATTCACCATCAGGTGCTCAACTGGGCAATGCGCGAGGACATCAACTTCGGCGTTCACTCCCAGAACCAGCCGTTGATCAAGTACATGAGCTTCGACTGACACGCGTCACGCTCATAGCAGACCGGACCGGGGCAAGGGGACTTGCCCCGGTTTTTTGATGGCAGGAGTACGAACATGCTCGCAATGATGATCCGTCGGGTCATGCAGTCAGTGATCGTCATGTTGGTGGTGGCTCTGATCGCGTTCAGCCTGTTCCGCTACGTGGGCGACCCCATCAATAATATGGTGGGGCAGGAGGCAACAGCCCAGGACCGGGCAGAGCTTCGCGAACGGCTGGGCCTGACAGACCCGGTTCCTGTCCAGTTCATGCGGTTCATTGGTAATGCCGCTCAGGGCGATTTCGGTATTTCCTACCGAATGGCCAGGCCAGTGTCCGACGTTATTGCCGAACGATTGCCGGCGACCCTCGAACTGGCGCTGGTATCCGGCATTATCGCACTCACGCTCGGTATCGTGCTGGGCGTCTATACCGCGCTTCGACGCCGGGGCGTGGTCAGCAACCTGATCATGACACTCTCCCTGGTGGGCGTATCCCTGCCGACGTTCCTGATCGGCATCCTGTTGATCTATATCTTTGCCGTTGAGCTGCAGTGGCTGCCATCGTTCGGGCGTGGGGACACGGTTCACATAGGTGACTGGGAAACCGGGTTGCTGACGTCCAGTGGCCTGCGTTCACTGATACTGCCGGCCATCACGCTTGGCCTCTATCAGCTGACGCTCATCATGCGACTGGTCCGTGCCCAGATGCTGGAAGTCATGCGTACAGACTACATCAAGTTCGCGCGCGCCCGCGGGCTGCGCCAGCGCTCTATTCACTTTCGTCACGCGCTGAAAAACACCCTGTTGCCGGTGATCACAATCACAGGGCTGCAGTTCGGCTCTATCATTGCGTTCGCGATCATCACCGAAACGGTTTTCCAGTGGCCCGGCGTCGGACTGTTGTTCATCAACGCCATACAGTTCGTGGATATACCGGTCATGTCGGCCTATCTCGTGATGATCGCGCTGGTATTTGTTGTCATCAATCTGGTGGTGGACCTGCTTTATTTTCTGGTCGATCCGCGCCTGCGCGCGAGCAAGCACTGAACGAGTCAGTACGGAGCCATCAAAAGGTATAACGCACTATGACGGAAACAACCCGCTCTTCGAACGCAGCACCTGGCGCACCCGGCCGCTGGCAGCGCATCTGGCAAAGTGACCTGGTCTACAGCTTTCTGCGCTCACCCGTGGTGCTGGTCTCTGCGGCGGTGGCGTTCACCATACTGCTCGCTGCGCTATTGGCCCCATGGATTGCCCCCTACACGCCCTTCAACCCGTCATCTCTCAACCTGATGGATGGCTTTACACCGCCCATGAGCGCCAACGAGTTCACCGGTAATTTTTATCTGCTTGGCGCGGACAGCCAGGGCCGTGATGTGTTCTCCGCCATTCTCTACGGGGCCCGCATATCGCTCCTGGTTGGCTTTGCGGCCGTGGCGCTGGCAGCCGTTCTCGGTGTCACCCTCGGACTGCTCGCCGGCTACAAGGGCGGATGGGTGGACAGCCTGATCATGCGCATTGCCGATATTCAGCTCAGCTTCCCGGCACTGCTGGTCGCGCTGATGATTTTCGGCATTCTGAGAGGCATTGTGCCGCCGGATATGCAGGACGATGTGGCGATCTATGTCCTGATCCTGTCCATCGGGCTGAGCGACTGGGTGCAATATGCCCGCACGGTGCGCAGCTCAACCCTGTCGGAAAAAAACAAGGAATACGTGCAGGCCGCCCGCTTATTCGGCGTTTCTGCGCCGCGTATCCTGTTCCGTCACATATTGCCGAATGTCATGGGCCCGGTACTGGTCATCGGTACAATCGGCCTTGCGCTGGCCATCATTCTCGAAAGCACGCTTTCATTTCTCGGCGTCGGCGTGCCACCAACACAGCCGAGCCTGGGCACGCTGATCCGCGTCGGCCAGGATTACATTTTCTCCGGTGAATGGTGGATCACGCTGTTCCCCGGCTTCGCGCTCTTGTTGCTGGCTCTGTCAGTCAACCTGCTCGGCGACTGGCTGCGCGACGCACTGAACCCCAAACTGCGCTAGGAGAAGGCTCACAGCATCATGAGTGAAAGCCCGTTATTGTCAGTGAGAGACCTTGTGGTGCGCTTTCCGAAGCGCGACCGCTGGCTGACAGCGCTGGACCATGTCAGTTTCGACCTTTACCCGGGTGAGGTGCTCGGTATGGTCGGCGAATCCGGCGCTGGCAAATCACTGACCGGCGCCGCCATCATCGGCCTTCTGGAGCCACCGGGCGAGATTACCGGCGGTGCAATCTATCTCCAGGGTGAGCGGATCGATGCATTGTCCGAGGACAAGCTGCGCCGTATCCGCGGCCGCCGCATCGGCATGATCTTCCAGGACCCGCTGACGTCACTGAACCCCATACTGACCATTTCCGATCAGTTGACCGAGACCATCCAGACGCATCTGGATGTGTCAGATGCAGAGGCCCGTCGACGAGCCATTGCCTTGCTGGACGAAGTCGGTATTCCGGCCGCATCTCGGCGGATTGACGATTACCCGCACCATTTTTCCGGCGGGATGCGCCAACGTGTGGTGATCGCACTGGCACTGGCGGCGGAGCCCGACCTGATTATTGCTGACGAGCCGACGACCGCCCTTGATGTCTCGGTGCAGGCTCAGATAATCGATCTGCTGAAACGCGTATGCCATGACCGCGGTGCTGCCGTGATTCTGGTGACCCACGACATGGGCGTGATAGCCGATGCGGCAGACCGGGTAGCCGTTATGTATGCCGGTCGGATTGCTGAAATCGGTCGGGTTGAAGACGTTGTGCACCAACCACAGCACCCCTACACCCAGGGGCTGATGGGGTCCATTCCCTCGCTCAGGGAGTCCCGCGAGAGACTGACCCAGATCCCCGGTGCCATGCCCAGGCTGGACAGCATTCCCGACGGGTGTGCGTTCAACCCGCGCTGCCCGCACGCGTTTGACCGCTGCTACCGTGACCGACCGAACCTGATCGCGGTTGCCGACAACGAATCCCTCGCCGCCTGCTGGCTGCATGATGCAACGGAGCAGACGACATGACCGATCAACCCTCTGAGTTTCTCAGCGTCCGAAACCTGACGCGTGTGTTCGATATTTCACGACCCTGGCTCAATCGCGTGCTCGAACGTCTGCCGCGTCAGCGACTGACCGCCGTCAACAACGTATCGTTCGACATCCCACGCGGAAAAACCTTCGCTCTGGTGGGAGAATCAGGCTCCGGAAAGTCCACAGTTGCCCGGCTCATAGTTGGACTACTGGAAGCCAGCAGCGGTGACATCCTGTTCCATGGCAAGCCACTGAACCCGAATGATCGCCAACAGCGTCAGAAAGTACAGATGATCTTCCAGGACCCGTTCGCCAGCCTGAACCCCAGGTGGCGCGTCGGCGATATCATTGCCGAGCCGCTGCATGCGTTCGGGCTGGTCGGTGGCAACCACGGTCCGGCATCAGAGCAGGTTAAGCGCCTGCTCGAGACGGTCGGGCTCTCTGCGACAGACGGCGCGAAATACCCCCATGAGTTTTCCGGTGGCCAGCGCCAGCGGATTGCGATTGCGCGTGCGCTGTCAGCTCGCCCGGAGTTTCTCGTGTGCGATGAGCCCACGTCAGCGCTCGATGTATCGGTACAGGCACAGATACTCAACCTGATGCGTGACCTGCAGGACGAATTCAACCTGACCTACCTGTTCATCAGCCACGATATGTCGGTTGTACGGCACATGGCCGACCGGGTCGGCGTGCTGTACCTGGGCGGTCTGGTGGAACTGGCAGACAGCCATAGCCTGTTCTCACAGCCCAACCACCCCTACACTCGCATGCTTCTAGACGCCATTCCCGACCCGACACGCACCGGGCGGCAACGCGAGAAAGACGTGCAGGGTGAGATTCCGAACCCGATCGATCCGCCTTCCGGGTGTGTCTTTCACCCACGATGCCCCTTTGCCAATGAGCGCTGCCGTCGGGAAATACCCGACCTGACTCATACAGGCGGTGATCGGGTGGCATGCTTCGCCGTGGAAGAAGAACGCCTGCCGCCCTATCGGGACTAGTCGTTTCGCGACCAACTCAGCCAGACAAAAAAAGCGCCCCCTGTCAGGGAGCGCTTTTTCAGCTGTTACCGGCCCGGCAATACCGCCGGGCTCAACAACAGGGCTCAGATTGAGCTGTCGAACACTTCTTCCATTTTCTTCGACGGTGCCGGTGTCGCGTTACTGACGACCAGAATGGCAATGGTCGAAAGAATCGCACCCGGTACAATTTCATACAGCCCCAGCGGCGTGCCTACGAGGTCCCAGATGACGACCGTTGCACCACCGACGATGATACCGGCCAGACAGCCCTGACGGTTCATGCGCTTCCAGAACAGCGACAGAATAACCGCCGGCCCGAAGGCAGCGCCGAACCCGGCCCAGGCGTAGGAAACCAGCTCCAGTACCACACTGTTCTCATCCAGAGAGATGAAGAACGCAACAAGAGCGATGATGACCACGGCAATCCGGCCGATTTTCACCAGAGACTGGCTGTCAGCATTCGGGTTGAAGATCGCACGGTAGAAGTCCTCGGTCAGGGCCGAAGACGATACCAGCAGTTGCGAGTCGGCAGTGGACATAATGGCGGCGAGAATCGCTGCCAGCAGGAAGCCTGCAACCACCGGGTGGAACACGGATTCAACCAGTACAATAAACACGGTCTCGCCATCGCCCAGGTTACCCTGGAAATAACCGTGGCCGATCACACCCACGGCCATGGCACCAGCCAGACCGATTGCCGTCCAGGTAACACCGATGCGGCGTGCACTCTTGACCGCCTCACGGCTCTCGATCGCCTTGAAGCGCGCCAGAATATGAGGCTGCCCGAAATAGCCGAGGCCCCATGCCAGGGACGAAATAATACCGATGGTACCACCAGCGCCGGCCCACAGGCTCAGCATGTCACCGCTGCGGTCGCCCAGTGATTCAGTAAGGCTCATGTCCATGCTGTTCAGCGCCAGAATCGGTACCAGCACCAGAGCGGCCGCCATCAGCAGCCCCTGAACCAGGTCCGTCCAGGATACGGCCAGAAAGCCGCCGAACAGCGTATAGGACACAATAGCCACCGTGCCGATCAACACCGCCAGCGTGTAGTCCAGCCCGAATACTGATTCAAACAGCTTGCCACCGGCAACCAGACCGGAGCTGGTGTAGAACAGGAAGAACAGCAGAATGAATATCGCTGCAATCAGACGCAGCGCCGGATGGTCTTCAAACCGGTTGGCAAAATACTGGGGCAGTGTCAGTGAGTCACCGGCGTTGTAGGACATGGTCCGCAGACGCGGTGCGACGATGAGCCAGTTCAGATACGTACCGATCAACAGGCCGACACCGATCCAGCCTGCCCCGAGGCCTGAGGCAAACGCCGCCCCGGGCAGCCCGAGCAACAGCCAGCCGGACATATCGGAGGCACCGGCGGACAGCGCCGACGGCCAGGGCCCCAGCTTGCGGCCACCCAGAATATAGTCAGACAGGCTGTTGGTCTGGCGGTAGGCCCAGACACCTATGGCCAGCATACCCGCCAGATAGATGATAAAGGTAATGGTGATGGTAATGGTATTACCGTCCATATTGATTCCCTCAGATTATCGTTATTTTCAGCCAGCAGTTGCGTCGAGGTCGACGCCGCTTGCCAGCCACCCTGCACCCACTGTGGCGCTGCCCGTCCTTTTCAGACAGCACCGGTCAGTAGCCCTTTACCTGCGGTTCAGCCGTCTCCCAGAGACAGCAGCGTGGCGTTGCCACCAACCGCCGTAGTATTGATGGTTCGGGTCCGCTCCGTGGCGAACCTGATAATGTAATTGGGTCCGCCGGCCTTGGGCCCGGTACCCGAGAGCCCGCGCCCCCCGAAAGGCTGCACACCGACCACCGCTCCGATCTGGTCACGGTTGATGTAGCAGTTGCCGACCCGCGTGTGCTTCTCGATATAGGCCGCCGTTGCTTCATTCCGCGAATGCACACCGAGCGTGAGGCCATAGCCGGTGTCATTGACTGCGGCAATTACCCGGTCCAGATCCCGCTGGGCATAGCGATGCACATGGAGTATCGGGCCGAACTGCTCCCGGCCCAATGCGTCAAAGCTGGACAGGCTTACAAGCGTTGGTGGGACAAACGTGCCATTTCCGGCCTCTGCGGGCAATGGCGCTTCATGCAGAATGCGACCCTGTTCGCGACAAAGACGCAGATAATCGTTCAGGCTGTCTCGTGCCGGCCCGTCGATCACCGGCCCGACATCGGTTGCCGGGTCTGCGGGGTCACCGATATTCAGTTTGTCCATCGCCCCTTCGATCAACTCGATCACGCGATCGGCAATATCTTCCTGCACACACAGTACCCGCAGTGCGGAGCAGCGCTGGCCTGCCGACGCAAACGAGGAGCGCAGCACGTCGCGCACGACCTGCTCCGGCAGTGCTGTTGAATCAACGAGCATGGCATTCTGGCCACCGGTTTCGGCGATCAGGGTCGGAATGGCACCATCCCGTGCTGCCAGTTGGCGGTTTATCCGGTGCGCCGTCTCAGTGGAGCCGGTAAACGCGACCCCCGTCACGCGCTGATCGGGTATAACGGCTTCGCCGATCGTGGCGCCGGCACCCGGCAAAAACTGGAGCACCTCTCCGGGCGCGCCCGCCTGGTGGTACAGCTCAATCGCGCGGGCAGCAACCAGAGAGGTCGCTTCGGCTGGCTTGGCCAGCACACTGTTGCCGGCGACCAGCGCCGCGCTGATCTGACCCAGAAAAATGGCCAGGGGGAAGTTCCAGGGGCTGATGCACAGGAAAACCCCCCGCCCCTCATAATAAAGTTCATTGGACTCGCCGGTGGGTCCGGGCATCTGCTTCGGACTCTGGAACTCGGCACGCGCCTGCTGGGCATAGAAGCGACAGAAGTCAACGGCTTCACGGACTTCATCGATACCGTCCTGCAGGGTCTTGCCGGCTTCCCGCGTGCAAAGCGCGATAAGCTCACCCTCGTTTTCCTCCAGAAGGTCAGCCATGCGCTCAAGAACTCCGGCTCGCTGTGCAACCGGCGTGTGATTCCAGGCAGGCTGTGCCGCCGACGCGACCTTCAGTGCCTCCTGAGCCTGTTGTTCAGAGGTATAATGAACCAGTCCAACCTCATCCCCATGGTTCTGTGGGCTCAGCACTGTCACCTGGTTCTCACTGTCCAGCGCGTTGCCACCCACAACCGGACGCGCTTCCCAGTAATGGCTGCGGAACCGGGTAATGTCATCCATCAAGGCGCTCCTGTCATGGCGGATCATTATGTTGTGGCCTCTCGAATTCCGGCGCTGATCGCCGTAAATATCGGCTGGCAGCGGAATTCTGGGGTTGGCATGGGTCTTGTGCCCACGGACCCGGTGAATCGGACTCTCTATCAGGTTCGATACCGGAGTTCGTGCATCCACCAGACGATGCACGAACGAGGAGTTTGCGCCGTTTTCCAGCAGGCGGCGTACCAGGTAGGGCAACAGGTCCTTGTGAGCCCCTACCGGCGCGTAGATGCGCACGGCGCGGTCCATATCAGCCATCAGTGAGTCGTACAGTGCGTCACCCATGCCATGAAGGCGCTGGAACTCATACTCCCGGCCGTTGCCCATGGTCAGTATGGCAGCCACTGTATGCGCGTTATGAGTGGCAAACTGCGGGAACAGATGCCCCTGAACGAGATCGCTGAGCATGTATCGGGCACATGCCAGATACGACACATCGGTATTTTCCTTGCGCGTGAACACCGGGTAACCGGCATCACCGAGTTGCTGGCAATGCTTGATTTCAGTGTCCCAGTACGCGCCCTTGACCAGGCGCACCGGTATACAGTCTCCCTGCTTCTCGGCCAGTGCCCGCAGGTAACCCAGCGCGCCGAGCGCCCGCTTCGAGTAAGCCTGCACCACCATGCCGAAATTGCCGAAGCCGACAATATCGGGGTGAGAATACACGCGCTCGAAGATCTGCAGGGACATTTCCAACCGGTCTGCTTCTTCGGCGTCAATGGTCACACCGATGTTGGCCGGCCTGGCGGCGCGGACCAGCCCCAGTACCCGCTCTGCCAGTTCTGCCACCACCGTTTCGCCCTGAAGGGCCTCGTAGCGCGGGTGCAGCGCGGACAATTTAATGGAAATGCTGGGCTGGAGAAGGTCTTTCGGCCATTTCGGCGCCGATTTCACCAGCGCCTGAATGGCATCATGGTAGTCGTCCCAGTACCGCCGGGCGTCGGCGTCTGTCATTGCCGCCTCGCCCAGCATGTCGAACGAATAGGTATACCCCTTGGCCCGGTAACTCTTGCCGTTTTTCAACGCTTCGCGAATGGTTTCACCGAGTACAAACTGGCGACCCATGATCCGCATGGCCTGATGCATGGCCTGCCGAATAACGGGTTCGCCCGCGCGATTGATCAGTTTTTCCAGCATGTTGGCCGGCGACCGTTCTCTGGTCTCCAACTGGGTCACCCGTCCTGTCAGCAACAGGCCCCAGGTAGAAGCATTGACGAACAATGAATCGGATTTGCCAAGATGCGCCCGCCAGTCGGCCGGCGACAGCTTGTCCCGGATCAGGTCATCGGCCGTCTCGGCGTCCGGCACCCGCATCAGCGCCTCGGCCAGGCACATGAGTATCACGCCTTCTTCATTGTCGAGGCTGTACTCCTGTAGCAGTTTATCCACCGCGTGAGCGACTTCCGTATCGTTTCGGACCTGGCGGACAATCTGCTCAGCGCGATGGACAATTTCCTGTTCAGTGGTCTCATCCACCCAGGCGAGCGGCACCAATGCGTTGACGATCTCGGTTTCATCGTGCGCATACAATTCCGAAATGGCATCCAGCCACTGATCTGTCGACCAGTCAGACAGCGGTTCACGGAAAAGCCGTTCGGGCACCAGTTGTGTATGCATATCCATCCGTCCTCTGCATCATCCGGTATCGTGCGTATCGCAGTACTCAGGACAACATAGAAGAGACCGTACGGCTTGTCTTATCCGAAACAACGGTGCATTTATCCAAAACAACGGAAAAGCGGGTACCGGTGGGAAAACGGTGGGGAACAGTGCCCTGGTTCGTATGCTCGACGGCGATCAGTAAAGAAGCGGTTTACCGGACTCTTCGCGTACAGCGGTGGGGGAAATATGCCGTTCGCGCTGCATGGCGCGCGTCAGCGCACTCTGATTGGCAAATCCGACCTGCAGCGCTATATCGGCTACCGGCTGACGCGTGTTGCGCAGCAGCCAGGCTGCTACGTCGAGCCGGATCCTGAGGACAAACTGATAGGGCGAATACCCGGTTTTCAGGCGGAATGCCTCCTGAAACTGACTCACACTCAGGCAGCACAGATCCGCCAGATCGGCTACCCGGATGGTCTCGGAAAGATGCTGGTGAATCCAGGCTTCCAGCCGGGGCATCTGGATACGCCCCGAAGCGATGGCCGGGAGTGTAGCGGCCTCATCGATCCGATGAAACAGGGCATGCAACAGGGTACCGATAAGATGGCCGGCCAGCCAGTCGTCATCAGGCGCCCGGGTCACTTCGCCCCCGACGGTGCGCAGCAAGCGGACAAAATCCATGTCGAGGTCAACATAGCGCGGCTGATCAAACAACTGGTCAAGCAGTTGCGGGTGCAGTAGTGACACGGCCGGACTGGAGGGATCAACGTTGACGATCAGCATCCGGTTATCGCCGATACCCTGAAAGGCGTGGCTGTACTCCGAGGGTACCAGACAACCAACCCAAGGGTTCACTTCATGTCCGCCGGGCCCCTCCAGCTCGAACTCGGCACGACCGCGCAGACCGAAGACCAGTTGGTGATGGCTGTGGTGGTGAGTCTGAGCCGCCGTCGATAACGCCTGAATCTGGGTTTCTGTCGTCATACGGCCCTCCCTGTTCCACCGCAGCACTCGACCCGAGAATAGCCTCTATACAATAACCTTACAAGCAGGCGAAATCCGGCTCGTTCTAGCGGCTGAACCGGTCGACGAGTGAGGCCTGTTCCCGTGCTTTTTCGGCGATACCATCCACCAGGCGCGCGCCCTCTTTCATGTCCTCGTTGGTCTCTTCAGCGCTGCCCGCAATCCGGCTGGTTGAATCGGAGATTTCATTGGCGGCCGTCTCCTGTTCTGATGCCGCCTGGGATATGTTTTCGCTGCTGCGTTCAATATCCGCCACCGCCGCCAGAATCGCGCTCATCTGTTCGTTCGCACGGTCAATGGCGTCCACACCGCCAACCGCCTCGTCCCGGCTTCGCTGTATGGCGACCACCGCATCCTCGGTTGCCGAGGCCAGGTGATTCAACAGGTCACTGATCGAGACGGTACTTTCCTGGGTCCGTTGCGCCAGGCTCCTCACTTCGTCGGCGACCACGGCAAAACCGCGGCCCTGTTCACCGGCCCTCGCCGCCTCAATGGCGGCATTGAGGGCGAGCAGGTTAGTCTGCTCGGCAATTGCGCCGATGCTGTCGACGGCGGATTTGATATCTCCGGAGTCGGTAGACAGCCTGCTGACCACATCCGTTGCCTTGCCGACCTCCTCGCTGAGGCGATTGATCTTCGTGACCGCTTCTTCGAGGATGGTCGAGCCGTCATTGGCCTGTTGGCTGACATTGGCGGTCTGCGTTGCCGTCGCCCGGGTGTTCTCGGCAACCTCACGAATGGTCGCTGACATTTCGTGAACAGCGGCGGCTACCGTGTCGGTATCAGAACGCTGGTTGGCGACCCGTTCAGCAACCTGATGAATGCGCTGGCTGGTATGGCCGGTCGCCTCACTGAGAGAGGCCGACAGGTTTGCCATTCTGCCCAGCACTGTCTGGCTGTGGTGCTGCTGTGCCAGCATGGCCAGGCGGAATTGCCCCAGAACGCCGATATCACCGGTATACACATACTGGGCTACCGGGTCATTGATAATGTCCCGGGCAAACGCCGCACGCCGACGCAGGACCCCGGCCGGCAGTACACCGCCACCAATCGCGGTGCCGATAGCCGTCAGCGCCTGGGTGACCAGACCCGCCTGAGCGAGGCTCCCGAGGTTGATCAACAGTAGCGCCAGTGCCCCGATCAGGACACCACTGGCGATAAACGGCTTTGCTGCCCGTAGGCGGTCAGCGACTGTGAAGGGCTTCCGGCCGGCATTGAGACGACCATACAACCGCTCGGCCCGCGCCTGCATAACCGGGTTCGTTTTCACACGAACGGATTCATAGCCGACGATCTGGTCACCTTCCCAGACCGGCATCACGTAGGCATCGACCCAATAGTGATCACCGTTCTTGCAGCGGTTCTTCACCAGGCCCATCCACGGGCGACCACTCTGCACACGATCCCAGAGCATTTTGAACGCGGCCTGGGGCATATCCGGGTGTCGAAGTATGTTGTGTGCTTCGCCGATCAACTCATCGGCTGAGTAACCGCTGATTCGCACGAATGTATCGTTGCAGTGGGTGATACGGCTTTTCGGATCGGTTGCCGAAATGAGCTGTTCACCGGATTTTACCGGCACTTCTTTCTGGGTAACGGGACCGGTTTTTCGCATCTGACCAGATTTCCTGTTGCTGAGTCTTTCGATTCACCGCCGGCACGTCGACAGAGCGGCTCACCCGGGAGTGTGTCGGCCGAATATTACATTTCTCCAATGAATGTTACCATTCGGCCTCAAATCCCCGAGCTGATCGCCTGCAGGAGTCGCCAATGTCTGAGCCCCGAGACGACCTCACCCATGAGCAACTGAAGGCGGTACTCAATCGCGAGACGGCGCGCATCCGCTGGCATGAGCTCCAGCCCCAGTTCGCGCGGGGTCAGGTGATTTCGGTTGCACCGGAACTGGACCTGATCGAGGTTGCTTCGGAACTTATCCGTGACAACACCACACAGGTCACCGAATGGCGGGATACTGGCAGCCTCGGTCCGGTCGAGGCGTCGACGGCCCAGGGGTGGTATGACGAAGACGCCACAGTATGGGCCGTCGTGGTAGCGCCCTGGGTACTGGTGCAGGCAGCCGCCTAGAACTTCACCGCACTGCCATCCACGCCACGAATTGGGTGTTGCGGAATAGCGGCCAGACACGACGGAATCCGGCGTCTTTGAGCAAGCGCTCATTCTGCACTTCCGTCAGCGGCGTCAGCACACCCTCCAGGCTGGCATCTTTTGCATCGATTTCATCCTGACTGAACCCCTGCTGCCGTTTGAACCGGTGCAACAGGCGTCGGGTCAATTGCTCGAACTCCCGGTCTTCCTGCTGCACCTTTTCCGCCAGTACCAGCACACCACCGTCTGCCAACCGATTATAAACCCGCTGCAGCAGTGCCGGTCTTTCTTCCACCGGCAGAAACTGCAGGGTGTAACAGAGAATGGCCAGGTCTGCGGTACCCCAGTGCGCAGACCGGATGTCCGAGCACGAGTAGGCGAGGTTCGGTGCCTGGCGGGTTTGTGCTTTTGCGATCATCCCGGGTTCAGAGTCTATACCCAGCACCGTTGCGCCCGTTAACGCCCGGCTCAACCGGTACGTCAGGTTGCCCGTCGAGCAACCGAGTTCAACAATATGCCCACCGGGCCGAACCCGCTCCTCGGCCAGAAGTACAATCAGTTCGTGCAGTGTGTCGTAGAACGGGATCGAGCGCCGCACATGCTGGTCGAAGGTTTTCCAGGTCCCGGCGCCGAACTGCCATTCTCCCCGTGCTGCCGCCAGCGAATCTCCCACCGGCCTGACGACACCGGGCCCGTCCGGTTTACGCAACCGCCAGAAATGTTGCTGCACGGAATCGAAGGCCGCCTCGTAGGTGGTCAGGTGGCCCGACGTCTCGGGTTCGAATTCGGATTCCAGCCACTCCGTGTAGGTGTCGAGGGTACGGAAGTAGCACAGTGGGTGGCGTTGCCAGGCCGCCAGCAATCGCTGCCACCAGCGCCCGGATTCGAACAGCACCTGGCCACTGTTGGCCAGCCGGATCACGGGCAACCCGAACAGGCCGAACCCGCCGGGCGGACGACAGCTCTCGTGCACGAACAGCGTGCCACCCACCCGCAATGCCCGCGCTGCCTGTCGAATCACCTGCTGCACGTCCGCGTCGTCGAGATAGAGCAACAGCCAGTTGATGAACACCAGATCAAACTGTTCCCGCCCCAGATCAAGCTCGGTGACATCCCCCGCTTCCACCACCACGTTGTCGAACCCCGCCAGACGCTGACGGTTTATGCGGACACTCTGGGGTGACAGATCGACGGCCAGCACGGATTCAGCTTGGCGTGCGAACAAACGGGTATAGCGCCCGGTGCCGGCACCCAGCTCCAGCACACGACGCCCGCTCAGTGGCGGCAGCAGCCCCAGCACCTCGGCCTGCTCGGCTTCGTTCAGTGCGCTCAGCTCAGGGTTGTCTGTGAGCTCACTGCCCAGGGACGGCGCGGCAGCCTGTCGCCAGAAGTCTCTTGCGCGTGACCGGCCCATGTCAGGCTGTCTGCGCCGCGGCTTCCGCCTGCTCATGCGTGACTGCGTCGAAACTGTGTGCACTGGCCAGGTGCCAGAACTGGTTGTAGACACGGTGATTGGCCCGGTCGTTCAACAGATCACCCGGTTTCAGAAAATCAATAACGCGTGACAGCAAGGCCACTTCATTGAACGAAATCCGGCGGCTGATGTGGTGCGGGCCGAGGTCACTGGGGTTGTCCAGGCCAGCCGCACCGACCATTTCGGCAAGCGCCTGCAGAGTATTCTGATGGAAATGGTACACCCGATGCCCCTTGTCGGTGGGGTCAAGGCCCCGCTGGCGCATGCTGTCCTGGGTCGTGACGCCGGTCGGACAATGCCCGGTATGACACGTCTGAGCCATGATACAGCCGAGGGCGAACATGAACCCTCTGCCGGCATTGCACCAGTCAGCGCCCAGCGCCAGTGCACGGGCGATGTCGAACCCCGACACGATTTTCCCGGCAGCACCGATTTTCACACGATCGCGCAGGTTGAGCCCGACCAGTGTGTTGTGCACCAGCACGAGCCCTTCGTACATGGGAGCGCCCAGGTGGTCGGCAAATTCCAGCGGCGCGGAACCGGTACCGCCCTCCGCCCCGTCGACCACGATATAGTCCGGATGCTCCCCTGACTCCATCATGGCTTTGCAGATCGCGAAGAATTCCCAGGGCTGACCGATACACAGCTTGATGCCGACCGGTTTGCCGCCCGAAAGAGCCCGCAGCCGAGCGATAAATTCCATCAGTTCCATGGGGGTGCTGAACGCTGAATGGCTGGCCGGAGAGACACAGTCTTCTCCTTCGGGTACTTCCCGTGCGGCAGCAATCTCTGCCGTTACCTTGGCGGCTGGCAGAATACCCCCATGCCCCGGTTTGGCACCCTGGCTCAGCTTGATCTCAATCATTTTCACCTGCGGGTCGGCCGCCGCCTCGGCGAAGCGATCCGGGTTGAAGTGGCCATCCGCCGTTCTGCAACCGAAATACCCGGAGCCGATCTCCCAGATCAGAT
This sequence comes from Natronospirillum sp., assembly GCA_965602035.1. Classification (GTDB taxonomy): domain Bacteria; phylum Pseudomonadota; class Gammaproteobacteria; order Pseudomonadales; family Natronospirillaceae; genus Natronospirillum. The sequence goes on from OZ271919.1 coordinate 2,135,367, forward strand.
CGCCACCGTGCTCCCGGTGATACCGGCTGATGCCACCTTCCCCGGTATCCTGTGCAAACCCGCCAAGCTTTGCACCCTTGTTCAATGCCAGTACGGCATTGGCCGACAGCGCGCCAAAGCTCATTGCCGATACATTGAACAACGACAGGGAATAGGGCTGACTGCAGGTCCGCTCTCCGATCAGCGTCCGGAAGTTGGTATCGTGAATTTCCCGGGTGCGCACGGAATGGTTGATCCATTCATAACCCGCGTTGTGAACATTCTTGTGGGTACCAAACGGCCGCTTGTCAGACACATTCTTGGCTCGCTGGTAGACAAGCGAACGCTGTGTCCGGGAAAACGGTATTTCCTCATCATCCCCCTCCAGAAAATACTGCCGGATTTCCGGCCGGAACGACTCCAGCAGGAACCGGATGCGGGCTGCGATCGGGTAATTGCGGCGAATAGCCTGACGTGTCTGGAAGAAATCTATGCACCCGAGAACGAACAACAGCGTGAAAAGCCCGGCCAGAATCAGCCAGCCCAGCGAACCCATGATGGCCAGCAGCCCGAATACGGGTGCCAGAACGCCGCAGCCAAGCCACAACCAGTATCGTCTGGGTACCGGAACAGTCAGCGCCATAATTTCTCCCTCTCGCCAGCGCCAGTCACCCCATGGATGAATTCAATTCACCTATAAAGTGAAAAAGCATCGTTTGTCGGCTCCCCGCCTGAAGCCTAGCATACGCACCATATTCCCCGGCAGCCAATGCCGGGCTGAACGACCGCAAGGAGGTTGTAACCATGACGATGCGCAATGCAGACAACATTGTAGTGGACGAATTCGGAAATGTGGACGTTGCCTACTACGAGGCAAAAGCCGAGCAGCTCCGCATGGAAACTCTGGCAAGCGGATTCAGGGCACTTCGCCGTGCTGTTGTCGGCCTGTTCTCTGCAGCAGTGAACAAGGTCAGCGACAACACCAATTCCGGCCCGGTAAGCCGCCAGGCCTGATACACCCGGGCTGGCCGGTGCCGCCGGTGACAACCGCCGGCACCCTGACTGTTTTTTTGTGACGATTGGTCTTCGTGGACGTGTTCTCCTTCCCTGGAGTGCCCCATTGACCCTGCGACAGAGCCCTGCTCCTAGGGGAGCGCGCTCAATGCGTCATTGGCCATTTCGGCCATGATCCAGTCCTTGAACTGGCGCATAGCAGTGGTCATGGGGCGATTTTTTTCGTACACCAGATAAAACGAGTATGCACGCTTGAGCGTCACATTCAGCGGCGCAACAAGCTGCCCGCTCTGGATATCATCACTGATCAGATTGACATCCGCCAGCGCCACACCGAGGCCCTTGGTGGCAGCTCTCGCCGTCAACAGTGAACTCGACAGCGACAACCCCTTGCGTGCTTCGTAGAATTCGACACCGGCCACCTCACACCAGGCAGGCCACTCATCCGGACGCTTGCTGACATGCAGCAGCGGCATCTCAAGTATATCTGCCGGGCTTTCTACCGGATGGTCTTCGAGCAGTGAGGGGGCGCAGACCGGGATCAGCTCCGAACTTTTCAGAAAGTGCGCCTCCACGTCCTGCCACTGACCATCCCCGAAATAGACGGCCATGTCACGCTCACTATGCGCAAAATCGACCAGTCCCGTGGACGCGGTTATTTCCAGTTCAATGTTGGGATACTGGTCATAGAAGCGGCTCATGCGCGGAATCATCCAGCGCGTGAGAAACGCGGGTGCCACTGCAAGGTTGAGCGTGCCGGTGGTGTGTGTGGCGACCACCCTCTGGGTAGCACGCTCGAGTTCAGTGAACGCTTTCTGTACCGAGCGATAGTAGTCGCGCCCTGCAGACGTCAGCTCAATACGCCGTGTCTGGCGTATGAACAGGTCGACCTCGAGAAACTCCTCCAGCGCTTTCACCTGATGGCTTACGGCTGACGGTGTAACAAACAGTTCCTGCGATGCTTTCTGGAAGCTGCCCAGACGCGCTGCAGCCTCGAAATTCCGCAGACTGTTCAGCGGCGGCAAGCGTTTGATGTGAAATCACCTCTCTCGCGCACGGTTACCTGCTACTGCTGATGCTCTTCGGCACGTTTGCGCGCATAGAGCTGACGGGCAATCGACAGCACCAGCACGAACACAAACAAACCACCGATACGCCACCAGTCAAGCACACCGAAGTTCAGATACACAAGTGCGGTGCAGGTCATGAAGACCAGCATCGCCCAGGCGTACGTCGTGAACCGGCTGTCACGCCACCAGCGAAACCAGAGCGCCGGTGACGCAATCAGGATCCCGAACAGAACCACCTGGATAATGATCACTGAGCATTCCCCGACGACGGTCGGAAGTCAAGCGCTACAGAGTTTATACAATAGCGTTGTCCCGTCGGTGCCGGCCCATCCGGGAACACATGCCCGAGATGCGAGTCGCAGCTTCTGCAGAGTACTTCCACCCGGTGCATGCCGAGCGAGTGGTCGTCATGCGTTACCACCCGATCACTGGACATGACATCATAGAACGAGGGCCACCCGCAGCCGGCATCGTACTTGGTATCAGACGAGAAAAGCTCGGCGCCGCAGGCAATACAATGGTAAGTCCCGGGCGCAAAATGGTCCCAGTATGCTCCGGTATAGGGTCGCTCCGTTCCGGCTTCCCGGGTTACATGGTAACTCTCCGGCGACAGGGTCTGACGCCATTCCTCTTCCGATTTTCTGATGGATGACATGCTTCATCACCTCCCGACGAATCGACCATCGAATTTAATAGCCGGTGCACCTGTTTACAAGCGGCGGCCGGCGGGACCGGGGTTCAGAGGCGAATCCCCAGCTTCAGATCCAGACGGGGATCCACGACGTTCTGTGCCGGGCCGAGGTCCTGCTCACTGCCGTCCTGCGCACAGCGCTCTGCCTGACGACCGGTCAGCTGACCTGCATTCACCTGAATACCCAGCTGCAGGTTGGCCAGTTCACTGAACTGCCAGCGGTAGCCCCAACGACCCAGTGCCTGCACCGGTACCAGTGGCCGGCAGACAGCGTCAAGAGCCGCACCCGCCTCGGGGACCACCTGCACCCAGGCGGCACCCGTTCCCCAGTATATGCCGGAACTGTCGGGCGCCATTGCCGTCCAGGACATGCCAAGCCGATGGTAACTGCCCGACTCGCCACCGGCGTACCGATAGTCCGGCCCCCAGAAACTTTCTGTGGTCGCCGGTATATCCAGAGCCAGCTCAAAGCGTGTTGCCCCGTCACCGCCGCCAAGCACGGGCCCGAGACTCGTTGCCAGCAGATACGGATCCGTTCTGACCTCAACGGCCTGAGTGGCTGCCGCCATCATCAAACCGCAGAATATCGGGATAAACCTTCGAAAATAGTGCACAGTCAGTTGCCTTTTCATTGCCCGAACCACCTTACCGTCAGTGTTCTGACAGCGCCATTGATAACGCCAATGCAGCAATTAGCAGGCCAGATTCTGCGCCACTCCTGTGCTGTTTGGCCAATACAGCACACCAGTTGACACCGGGCCACAACCCTTGTCAGATTCACTGCCCAGACTCCAGACAATAGCACGCCTTATGGGTCCATGTTTTCGTTGCCGGGCAATTCGGAAATGGCGCCAACAGACGCTGGGCGACCGCTTTCACTGGCGCTTTCTGGTGAGCCTGGTCATTGCCGGCACGTTCGTCGCGCTCATTTCACTGCTTTTGCCGGAAACCCGGGAGCAATCTGCCAGTACGTCCAGCGAACAGACCACCCGAACCAACAGACTTGAAGCCCGCCTGGCGGAACAGGCGGAAGTTGCCGCCGAAAGCCGGGAGGCCCTTGATCTGCTGCGCCGGGAGCTTGAGCAACTGCGCCAGGATTATCAGGCACTCCAGTCGCGGCATGAACAACAGAGTCGCGAACTCGAGGCGACCCGGGAGCAGCTTCGATCGCTGCGCGCACGGGATGAATGATTTGTGTAAGTATATGCTTACACAAATTGGCGCAAGCGTCCTATACCAAGACCGTCACGGATCCGTAAACTGACTAATGCTCAGGGACAGGGCGGGAACAGGACAATAGCCCAGGGACGCGGCTGGACAGGGAGTTACCCTTTATCGGAGTGAACGGAAGCATCGCTATCAGGAACGATGGCTGCCAGCAAAACCCCCGGAAGGATCCGGGATTCAGGACGGCAATCTCGAGGATATGGCAGGACGCGCGGCCGGAAATGGACTTCCAAACCTCGGGCCGGCCCCAATCAACTCGTGGCGAGTGACGCCACCGCCTCCAGCGCCTGTTGCAGTGAATCCACACCGTAGAATGTCACCCCGTCAGGCAACTGTTTCGGCTGGTTGGCGCGCGGGCCAAGAATATGCTGAAACCCGTGCTTGGCCGCCTCCATCGCTCGCTCTGAACCGGAAACAACCGGCCGCACCTCACCGGACAAACCGATCTCGCCGAAGGCGCAGAGATCTTTCGGCCAGGCCTGATTTCTCAGGCTGGAGAGAATTGCCATTACACTCGCCAGGTCAGCACTGGTTTCGCCACTCTTGATACCACCCACCATATTCAGATACACGTCCTGATCGCCGGTGAATACACCCCCATGCCGGTGCAGAACCGCCAGCATCATCACCAGCCGATTCTGGTCGAGCCCGAGCGTGACACGCTTCGGGTAGCCGCCGGTGGCTTCATCCACCAGCGCCTGCAACTCCACCAACAACGGTCGCGTGCCCTCCCACAGGACCGTCACCAGACTCCCGGGCGCGGCCTGCGACTGCCGATTGAGAAAGATCGCGCTGGGGTTTCGCACTTCCTTCATCCCGGACTCGAGCATGGCGAAAACACCGAGTTCGTTGACGGCGCCGAATCGGTTCTTGATCGACCGCAGCGTGCGAAACCGGCTGTCGTTGGTGGTTTCCAGCATCACGGAGCAGTCAATCATGTGTTCCAGCACCTTGGGGCCGGCGAGGCTGCCATCCTTGGTCACATGACCCACAAGAAACAGGGCGGTTCCCGACGTTTTGGCAAACTGCGTCAGCGCCGCAGCGCACTCACGCACCTGCGATACAGAGCCCGGCGCAGAATCCAGATCACCACGCTGCACCACCTGTACGGAGTCGACCACCAATACCCTCGGCGCCAGCGTCTGGGCCTGCTGAAGGATGGCATCGACATCGGTCTCCGCCATTACCTGCAGCGATTCAGTCGGTAATTTCAGGCGCTGGGCCCGTAACGCCACCTGCTGAAGGCTCTCTTCACCCGTCACGTACAGCACAGACTGCTGACGGGCAAGCTCACAAAGCGTCTGCAACAACAATGTGGACTTGCCGGCCCCGGGGCTACCGCCCAGCAGAACTGCCGAACCGGCTACAATGCCACCACCCAGAACGCGGTCAAATTCACCAATACCGGTGCTGCGGCGGGGCTGCTCGGCTGTGGACACATCGCTCAGCCGGGTCACCGGTGTAAGGGCACCGGCATAACCGGTGCGAGCGCCCTGATGTGTCGGGCGCGACCGCCCGGCTGCAGGCCGGAATTCCTGCAGCGTGTTCCAGGCCCGGCAGCTGCTGCATTGCCCCTGCCACTGGGTGTGTTCCGCGCCGCAGTCGCTGCAGACAAACGCCACTTCACGCTTACGCGCCATATCGTCAATACCCTCTGATCACCGGCGCACGTGAGCGCCGACACTATGTGCTATACCCTGAATTCGTATACCCTCTGCCCCGAGCTCATCAATTGCAGAGGCCTGTTCATGTCATCCCTGTCTGCCGTCGTCCGGGAAACCGGTAAACATCCTGATGCCGCCGTAATCTGGTTGCACGGCCTGGGCGCCGACGGCCATGACTTTGCGCCCATTGTGCCACAGCTCGGGCTGCCTGCTGACTATGCCGTCCGCTTCATTTTCCCGCACGCGCCGGTACAGCCGGTAACGCTCAATGGCGGCATGAGCATGCCATCCTGGTACGACATCCGGGCCATCGATATTGACCGCGACGCTGACCTGGACCAACTGCAACAATCAAGCGACCGCATTCAGGCCATTATCGACGAGCAGATTGACCAAGGGATTGCCAGTGAACGCATCATCGTCGCCGGCTTCTCACAGGGGGGCGCGGTCGCCTTCCACACGGCCCTGAGCTGCCCCCATGCCCTGGGAGGCCTGTTGGCGCTGTCCACGTATCTGGCCAGCGAGAAAGTGATTCAGCGGTCCCAGGTCAACCAGAACCTGCCGGTGCTCATTCAACACGGCACCCGGGACCCGGTCGTTCCCGAGGTCCTCGGCCGGCGTTCTGCCGAGACCCTCAGGACCTGGGGATACCCGGTGCACTACGAAACATGGCCGATCGAACACAACGTCTGTGCGGAACAGGTAGAGCGAATCGGCGAGTGGCTCACCGAACGCTTCTCTATGTAGGAGCTGCGGAACGCTGCGATTCGCGACCAAGACGCCGTGCAATGGATCGCGACCTCCGGTCGCTCCTACAGTAGGAACTGCCAACGGCTGGGATTCGCGACCAAGACGCCGTGTAACGGGTCGCGGCCAGCGGTCGCGCCGTAAACTGGTTACGTCTTAGCCCTTGTGATACTGCGGGCTCAGTTCCACCACCGCATCGATCATCGCTTTCGCATGGTCAGGGTCAATGCCCGGCGTGATACCGTGCCCGAGATTGAAAATGTGCCCGGTGCCTGAGCCCCAGGCGGCCAGAACCCGCTCCACCTGTGCCCGTATGGTCTCCGGTGACGCCTGGAGAATGGCCGGGTCAAGGTTGCCCTGCAGCGCCACCTTGCTGCCCACGCGCTGCCGGGCTGTGGCCAGATCCGTTGTCCAGTCCAGCCCCAGGGCATCAGCCCCGGTATCGGCCATGGCTTCCAGCCATTGGCCGCCCCCCTTGGTGAACAGAATCACCGGCACCCGACGGCCGTCTTTTTCTCTCTGCAACCCCTGCACAATGCGGGTCAGATAGGCCAGGCTGAAATTCAGATACTCGTCGTGCGCCAGTGCACCGCCCCAGGTATCAAAGATCTGCACGATCTGGGCACCGGCGTCGATCTGTGCGTTCAGATAGTCTGTTACCGCATCGGACAGGTGCGCCAGCAGCGCGTGCATCATGTCCGGCTGGTCATAGACCAGGCCCTTGATATGGGCAAAGTCCCGGCTGGAACCGCCCTCCACCATATAGGTGGCCAGGGTCCAGGGGCTGCCGGAAAAGCCGATCAACGGCACCGAGCCATTCAGCGCCTCGCGAATCGTACTCACGGCATTCATCACATAGTCGAGATCAACCGACGCATTCAGCGTGGGGAGCGCGTCCACATCGGCCGACGTACGCACCACCCGCTGAAACTTCGGCCCTTCGCCCGGTTCGAAGTACAGCCCAAGGCCCATGGCGTCAGGTATGGTCAGAATATCACTGAACAGAATGGCGGCATCGAGGGGAAACCGGCGCAGCGGCTGCAAGGTGACCTCGCAGGCCAGGTCGGCGTCGCGGCACAGACTCATGAAGTCGCCCGCCTGAGCCCGGGTAGAGCGGTATTCCGGCAGATAACGTCCCGCCTGGCGCATCATCCAGACCGGAGTGCGATCCACCGGCTCGCGCAGCAACGCCCGAATCAGGCGGTCGTTTTCCAGCGGCTTCGCTGACATACTCGAGGCTCCTGTTGAATTTTCGCGGAGTGTAGCACAGGGCCATGAACTATCTGGCGCATTTGTACTTCTCTGACCTTACACCCGAAAGCTGTGTCGGGCAGTTGCTGCCAGACTGCATGGCGCCGTTGCGTGTGTTGCCCGAAGCGTCACCCGAACTGGCTGAGCATATCCGCCTGCACCAGATCATTGACCACTTCACGGACAATTACCCGGCCATCGTCGCGCTGAAACGGGAGTTCCAGCCACCGTTCAGGCGGTTTGCCGGCATACTGCTCGATGTCCGGTTTGACCAGAGCCTCGCGAGGAACTGGGCCAGTTTGCACGAGCAGCCTCTGGAAGAGTTCGAGCAGGCGGTCTACCGCGCGCTGGCTGCCTACGATGGCCCGGAAAACGATCGCCTCAGAGGGCTCCGGCTCGCGCTGGTTGAGCGGCAGTGGTTGTCGGACTACCGTCACGACTACGCCATTCAGCGCGCGCTCACCAGTCTGGACCGGCGCTCGCGCTTTACGACGCCGCTGGCCAATTCGCTGGAAGAGCTGAAACGGCTTGAGAGACCCATCGAAGACACATTCAACCGTTTTTTCCCGGACCTTCAGGCACATGTGACGTCCCGTCGGCGTCCCGGTGCCCGCCTCTGACCGCCCGGCTCAGGTAGGCGAGCAGTTCTTTTTTCCGGAACGGTTTGGCGAGGTAATCGTCCATACCGGCGGCCAGACACCGCTCCTCATCACCGCTGAGCGCATCAGCCGTCACCGCGACGATACGCTGGCGTGCCCAGCCCTCGGTCTGTTCAATCTGCCGGGCTTCACGGGTTACCGCAAAGCCGTCCATTTCCGGCATATGCAGGTCCATGAAAATGAGATCAAACGGCCCCGCTGTCTGTAGCTTCTGAATCGCACTGGTGCCGTCACTGGCCATGGTGAGCCGCCCCACGACCGATGTGAGCATGCGGCGAATGACCATTTGGTTCACCAGATTGTCCTCAACCACCAGCACGGACAGCGTATCAAACCCGCCGTATTTGCCTTCTTCCGCCGGCTCCAGCTCCTGTGTGTCATCGGTCGCCCGCAGCGGGATAGTCAATTCAAACGCCGCCCCCGGTGACCACTCCGTATCCAGTCTCAGCTCACCGCCCATGCGCCGCACCAGTTGATTGCTTAGCGCCAGGCCGAGCCCGGTGCCGGCGGCATGTCGCGTCGTAGAACTGTCGGCCTGGGAAAATTCCCGAAACAGCTCTTCACGGAAACTGTCCGGGACACCCACTCCGGAGTCCTCAATGCGAAACCGCAGCCAGACATGGCCGTCGGTTCGCGACATCTCGTTAACGGACAACTGGACGAAACCCTTTTCCGTAAACTTGGTGGCATTGCTGAGCAGGTTCACCAGCACCTGATGCAATCGGTGCCAGTCGCCTTCCAGCCGATCAGTGACACCCTGGTCAACGCTGAGCACAAAGCTGACCTCATCGCGCTCATACCGCACCAGCATACCCCGAACCAGCGCATCCAGCCGCTCGAGCTCCGCTCGCAGTCCGAACTGTCGCGTCTCCAGCCGGAGCCGCGCGGCTTCAACCTTGCTGAGATCCAGAATATCGGTGAGCTGGCGCAGCAATTGCTCGGCCGTGCTGTCGAGACTGTTCAGGTAGGCTCTCTGCTCTCGGGTAACAGACGTTTCCTGCAGCAAACCGGTGAGGCCGAGAATGCCATTCAGGGGCGTCCGGATCTCATGACTCATATTGGCCAGAAACCGGGACTTTGCCGCCGTGGCGGCTTCTGCCTCTTCCCGCAGTCGGGTTGAGCGGCGTACTTCCCGGCTGAGCAGCATGGTGGCCAGGGCGATCAATGCGGCGAGCAGAATAAGGAGGCCGAATATCCATTGATAACTGGACTCCAGCGAGTTCACGGCACGCTCGGATACATCACCTGCCGTCAGAATATAGGTCTGTGCCAACTGGAAAAGCTCGACCTCTATACCCTGGAATACATCGATCAGGTTGCCGACCGTCGCCGGTGTCATAACCAGCACGTCGTCGCGGACCCCCTCAACCTGCTCATTCAGATTTGCCAGCCGTCGTCGCAGGGGCTGCACGTCGACCAGCGGATGGTTGCGGTCGGCCTGGCTGCGGGTCAGTGTCAGCCGGTGCAGCAGAATATCCAGCCGCAGCAGGACCTGGTCTCTGCCCACCTCATCAGGTCGTGCCGCATAGCCGGAGAGCGCATTGATAACCCGCTGGTTCTCGAGCTCCAGCCTGGAGACGTTCCAGGAGAGGCTGTCGCTGGTCATACTGGTCAGCCGGTTGACCTCGTTCCTTACCGAATAAAGGGTGTACGCCGTCGCTATAGCCACAGCGAGGCTGATCATACCGAAAAGCCAGAAACGCCAGGACCGCGGGATCACGGTAAAAATTCCATGCGCTGCAACTGCCATACGGAGAGATCGCGAATTTCGGGTCGCACCAGCTCCGGGCGCTCCGTAAAGGGGAAAAGTAGCCAGAATGGTCCGTATTCGCGCACCGGCATCGGCTGACCATTGCGCTCATAAACGAGCGTTGCATCCGCCTCCAGCAGCAGGTCAAGCGGTGCCGTGACTGAATAGTCGTTCAGTGCAACCAGTCGCACCCTGTTCCGGGCAGAGGGGTTCGGAAGCTGTTCAGACAAGTCCGCTATGCTCACGCCTGTGTAGGTATCCGTGCGATTGGTCCATGGTGTCTCCGTCACCAGCTCAACCTGGGGCAGTTCGCGCAACAGTGGGCGTGTGAGAAGCCGGGATGATTCGCCCTGAACAAGCAGGAGCTGCTGGCCGAATGCCGGAAAGACTGCAGATACTGCCAGCACCAACACACAGAAAAACGAAGCTCTGAATCGTCTACGCACGTACCGCTCCTCGACAACACCTTGACGCCTTGCACCCGGGGTTGTTGTCATCTTGCCCGACAGGGCTTTCCGGTTGGGAACTCTGACCGCTGCCCGCCGGGGCGTCAAGCCGGGGCAGGCTATGAATGACGGGAATAAATACACCGAATTATCCGCATTGGCCCCCAAGCTGCTAAACTTGCCCCAGCCTAAAAGAACAGTCAGGAGTCAAGATACATGAAACCCAAGGTCGAGGTTAAAGATCAGATTCAGGCCGGCGGCAAGGCCTACGATATCTACAGCCTGCCCAAAGCAGCTTCCGGGTATGGAGATATCAGCCGCCTGCCCTTTTCGCTCAAGGTGTTGCTGGAAAACCAGTTGCGCCATTTTGACGGCGACACCGTGACCAACGACGACATTCAGGCGTTGGTTGACTGGCAGAAAGAAGGCCGTGCAAACCGGGAAATTGCGTATCGGCCGGCCCGGGTACTGATGCAGGACTTTACCGGTGTACCTGCCGTTGTCGACCTGGCTTCCATGCGGGCGGCTGTCTCCGAGCTGGGCGACCAGCCGGAAAAGGTCAACCCCCTGTCACCGGTCGACCTGGTTATCGACCACTCTGTCATGGTGGATGAGTACGCCACAGCCGGGGCCTTCAAAGCCAATGTCCAGCGGGAAATGGAACGCAACGGTGAACGTTACACCTTCCTGCGCTGGGGCCAGCAGGCGTTCGACAACTTCCGTGTTGTGCCGCCGGGTACCGGTATCTGCCACCAGGTCAACCTGGAATACCTGGGCCAGACAGTCTGGGCGTCGGAAGAAAACGGCCGCCAAGTCGCCTACCCGGACACCCTGGTCGGCACAGACTCACACACCACCATGATCAACGGCCTCGGCATTCTCGGCTGGGGCGTGGGCGGTATTGAAGCGGAAGCGGCCATGCTCGGGCAGCCGGTTTCCATGCTCATCCCGGAAGTGGTGGGCTTCAAACTGACCGGGAAACTCAAAGAAGGCATTACCGCCACCGACCTGGTACTGACCGTAACCGAAATGCTGCGTGCCAAAGGTGTCGTGGGCAAATTTGTTGAGTTCTACGGCGATGGTCTTGCGGATCTGCCGCTTGCCGACCGGGCAACGATCGCCAACATGGCACCGGAATACGGCGCCACCTGCGGCTTCTTTCCGGTAGACGATGTAACGCTGGAATACATGCGCCTTACCGGCCGGGAGCAGGCAGTCATTGAGCGGGTCGAGGCCTACGCCAAGGCACAGGGCATGTGGCGCGAGCCGGGCCACGAGCCGGTATTCTCCGACACGCTGGAGCTGGACATGAACACGGTCGAGTCCAGCCTGGCCGGCCCCAAGCGGCCGCAGGACCGCGTAACCGTAACCCAGGTCAAGCGCGCATTCGCTGATTTCATGGACCAGCAACAGCAGGCCATTGCGTCAGACAAGACGCCGATGGAAGCCGAAGGCGGCGGTGGTGCCGCTGTGGGTGCAGGGCTGCCGGCCGGTGAAGCAGAGTTCACCATTGACGGTGAAACTAACCGCATCAAGCACGGTGACGTTGCCATTGCGGCCATTACTTCCTGTACCAACACCTCCAACCCGAGTGTGATGATGGCGGCCGGCCTGCTGGCCAAGAACGCCGCCGAGAAAGGTCTGGGCCGCAAGCCCTGGGTGAAAACCTCGCTCGCACCGGGGTCCAAAGTGGTCACCGACTACCTCGATATCGCCGGCCTGACGCCATGGCTCGAAAAGCTCGGCTTTAACCTGGTCGGCTACGGCTGCACAACCTGTATCGGTAACTCCGGCCCGTTACACCCATCAATCGAGAAGGCCATCAACGACGCGGACCTGACGGTTGCTTCGGTACTGTCGGGTAACCGGAACTTCGAAGGGCGTGTGCACCCGCTGGTGAAAACCAACTGGCTCGCATCGCCGCCACTGGTGGTCGCCTATGCACTCGCCGGAACGGTCCGCACGGACCTGTCAGAAGATCCGCTGGGCGAAGACAGCGATGGTAACCCGGTCTACCTGAAGGATATCTGGCCGAGCACGCAGGAAATCGCCGAGGCGGTGGAAAAAGTCCGTACCGACATGTTCCGCAAGGAATACGGTGAAGTCTTCGAAGGTGACGACGTCTGGAAATCCATCGAATTCCCGACCGGTACGACCTATGCGTGGCCCGAGTCCACCTACATTCAGCACCCGCCGTTCTTCCAGGGCATGGCCCGTACACCGGCACCCGTGGAAGACGTGCAGAGTGCTCGCCCGCTGGCCATGCTCGGTGACTCGGTCACCACCGACCACATTTCACCCGCCGGTGCGATCAAGGCTGACAGCCCGGCCGGCCGATACCTTAAGGAGCACGGCGTCGAGCCGAAAGACTTCAACTCGTACGGGGCACGCCGCGGCAACCATGAAGTGATGATGCGTGGCACGTTCGCCAACGTACGGATCCGGAACGAAATGGTACCTGGCGAAGAAGGCGGTGTTACGCGCCACATTCCGAGCGGCGAGAAAATGGCGATTTATGACGCCGCCATGAAATACAAGGCGGATGGTCAGCCACTGGCGATTATTGCCGGTAAAGAATATGGCACTGGCTCCTCCCGGGACTGGGCGGCAAAAGGCACACTGCTTCTGGGTGTTCGCTTCGTACTGGCAGAATCCTATGAACGGATTCACCGGTCCAACCTGGTGGGCATGGGCGTGCTGCCACTGCAGTTCCCCGAAGGCGTGACGCGTAAATCGCTGGAACTGACCGGTGAAGAGACGTTCACCGTTACCGGCCTGAATGACATGAAGCCCGGTCAGACGGTGCCGGTGGAAATCACGTTCTCTGACGGGAAAACGGAAACCATTGATGCCAAATGCCGCATCGATACCGGCAACGAGCTGGAGTACTTCCGCCACGGCGGTATTCTCCACTACGTACTGCGCCGGATGATCGGCACGGCCTGACGTCAGTAAGTACCGGCCGATTCAGACGAGCGGCCGGCAGTGAGACGGAACAACGGGTGCCCTCGGGTGCCCGTTTTTTTATGATGGTAACCTTCATTCATTCAGGACATAGCCATGGCAAAGAACAGCCGTCTGGTCTACAGCACCGACAGCGGACGGATTAAGCCCGATGATACGCCGCCGCCCGACGCGCCGCCGGAGGGCGACGGCATTGTCCGCCTGAAGCGCGAAACCAAGGGCCGCAAGGGCAGCGGTGTCACACTGATCACGGGCGTCCCTCTCGCCGGTGAGGAGCTGAAAGCGCTGGCCAGGGAACTGAAGAAGAAAGCCGGCGTCGGTGGCAGTATCAAGAACGGTGTCATCGAGATACAGGGCGATCAACGCGATCTGCTGCTGCCACTGCTCGAGAAAAAAGGCTGGACGGTGAAGAAAGCCGGCGGCTGAGGCAATAACCGCTACCATCACGCCCTGCCAGCGCCGTTCAGCCACCGACAGGACCACTGATCCGCCAGCGTGACCGCTGATCGCAGGACGCAGGCAACTTTGCGGAGAGCAGGCACAGTAGTAGCCGTTCGAAGCAAGGAGCCTGACCATGACAACCCTGTCCCCTTCACCGAAACCGGATGTCGATATCGGCCCGCGCCTGCGGCTGGCCCTGTACCTCGGCGCTGCACTCGCTCTGGCTTTGCTGCTTCGCCAGTTTCAGGTTATGGCACAGTATGACTGGGAGGCGCTTGGTGGGGGCGTGATGCTTGCCCATTCCGGCATCGCACTGGTTGCCAGCCTGCTCACGGTCTGGATGTTACTGGCGCCAAAGGGCACCGTGATGCACCGCTGGGCTGGCCGCGCCTGGTCCGCCATGCTCCTGTTCATCGCCCTGTCCAGCTTCGCGCTGCGCGACGGCATCGGTGCTGCCCTCGGGTTTCCGTTTGGCATTGGGCCGATCCATGCGCTGTCCGGGCTGGCCATCTATTCGGTGGTCACCGGCATCATCGCCATTCGGCGAGGCAACCGTATCCGGCATGTGCAACAGATGGTGAGCGTATGCTGGGCTCTGCTGATCGCCGGCGCGTTTACGCTGATGCCGGGGCGATTTGTACAGCAACTGGCCTTTTTTGCGCTCTGAGCGCGGCGGATTAATCGTATTTCCGCAGCAGTGCCTCAACCCGCCTCAGAAAGTTCTCGGTGGCTTTCCCGTTGGGAGAGTCCACCTTCAGGGAATGGTGAAACATCACGTGCACGGTCACCTGGCCATCGGTCAGCTGTACGGTATAACCATCGATATCTGACGTTGCCCGAAGGCCATCGAGCTCGTAGCCCTCATCGGCCTTGGTGCCTTTCTCCGTAATCGCCTGAAAGGCGAGCAACGCGGTCTTGGAATCGATCTTTTCCAATGTGACCTCCGGTGAACTATCGGATTCATCCCCTACAGGAGGCACTCCGAAACAGCCTCTCGTCAAGTCCTGCGGTCACTTGCCACGGTCATTACCGCATTTTCATGGCCGTTGGCATTGCCGGTGTTGGCACGGTTGCGGCGTCTCCCGGCTTGCCGTCGGAGACCGGTTCGCCCCACCGGGTTTCCAACGGAATGACCCCGGCCCATACCGGCCAGCCGTAATCTTCCTCATCGTCCACAGGTGGACCGTTGCGCACCTTGGCCGACGCCTCGTCAATCCCCAGGCGCACCAGCCCGGTGGCCTTCAGTTCCTTATCGTACATGGGCCTCAACTGTGACCAGCGGCCCGGGCTGACTTTCTCGAGAAACAGCTCCAGTTGCCGGGCTTTTTCCGCGGCGTCCGTCACCGGTTCCGGCACTCCGAACAGAGTCACCGAGCGATAATTGATGGAATGGTGGAACGCCGAGCGCGCCATCACTAGCCCATCGAGGTGACAGATATTGATGCACACCGGAGTCGCCGGTGCATCTGCCACGTTCCGCGCCGACGCCAGACCATGCCAGTACAGCCATCGACCGTCGCGCCAGTGCGCCGTCGGCGTCACCAACGGGCGTTGGCCCGGCAGAACCTGCGCGACATGGCAAAACAGTGCGTCGTCGATAATGGCGTGAACGGTTTGCCGGTCGTACGAAGCGCGCTTTGCGCCCCGCACAATGCGGGTCTGGTCGGTCGGGGAGAGCTGTGTCATTGGGGGCTCCTGAAATCTTTCCGTATGCATCGAATGATGCATCCCGGGAAGCCAGAGTAGTCATTGCTGGCATGGTGCTACATAGCCAGTTCGTACAATAATGTCCGGGCCAGAATACCGGGCATCTGGGCTGACGCTTTTTTATGGAACTGGCTATGACGGTCTCCACAAAAGATGGCTATAGTAACGCCTTCGTCGTGTTGGGCCAGGGAACTTCTGCCATGTCGAATCGCCTCCTCCCGGTTATGCCGGTCATCATTGCCGGTTGCGTTCTGCTCCTGCTGTCGTTCGGATACCGGGCGGGGTTTGGTCTGTTTCTGCAGCCCATCTCCGAGGCACGCGGGTGGGGGCGCGACGTTCTCTCGCTCGCGCTGGCTATCCAGAATCTGGCCTGGGGGATTTTCGCGGTGATCGCGGGCGGGCTGGCCGATCGATACGGTCAGCTGCGGGTATTGCTGGGCGGGGTGTGTTGCTATGCCCTGGGCATTATCGGCATGGCACATGCTGCCGACCCGCTTTCCATGATCGGCAGCGCCGGCCTGCTGGTGGGCGCGGGTATTTCCGGTACCGCGTTCGGGATCGTTCTGCCCGCCCTGGCCCGGGCAGTGCCGGAGGACCGACGGGGCTGGGCTCTGGGCCTTGGCACAGCCTCAGGCAGTCTGGGGCAATTTCTGGTGGTTCCCTTCATGCAGGAACTGATCAACTTTGCCGGCTGGTTCACTGCGCTCCACATACTGGGCCTTTCCGCATTCATCATGGCGGTGCTGGCCATTCCTCTCGCCCCGTACGGTGGCAGTTCCGTTTCGTCTGAGCCGGAAATCAAGGGCTCCCTGCTCGCCATTCTGCGACGGGCACTGGGCAGCCGGTCGTACAGATTGCTGGCAATCGGCTTTTTTGTCTGCGGTTTTCATCTGGCGTTCATTTCAGTGCATATGCCCAGTTATTTACTGGATCTCGGTTTCGACGCCCGGGTGGGGGCATGGAGCATCAGTCTGATCGGGCTGTGCAATGTGGTCGGGGCGTATGTGTCAGGCACTTACAGCGGCCGCATACCGAAGAAATCGATACTGTGCACCATCTATGGTTTGCGCGTGGTGGCTCTGACGGTGTTCCTGGTTCTGCCCGTAACCCTGGGCAGTGTATTGGTATTCAGTGCCGCCATGGGGTTTCTGTGGCTTGCCACCGTGCCGCCGACAACCGGGCTCGTGGCGACTTTTTTCGGCACCCGGTACATGACGTTTCTCTATGGCATCGTGTTTCTGAGCCACCAGCTGGGCGGCTTTATTGGCGTCTGGCTGGGTGGTTGGCTGTACGAACTTCAGGGCCACTATGACGGCATGTGGGTCGCCGGCATCCTCTTCGGGCTCATCGCGGTTGCCCTGCACTGGCCGATTCAGGAACGGGACGAACGAGACCGGCTGCAGGCGGCCTGATCCACACGTTTACAGATTACCCGGTCTGTTTCAGGCGCTGCGACTGCGCGAGCCGTTGCACCGCCTGTTGAAGATAGTCCTCACCCCTCGCCGTAAACCCGAGCAGAAAACCCCGGCAATAGGGCTCGCCCGCCCAGAAGTGCCGGGCCAGTGTGTCGAGTTTCAGGTCAACGGCCCCGGCACGGCGAGCCCACTCGTTATCATCCATCGGGCAATCGGGGTTGAGCTCGGCGATCAGATGCATGCCGCTCCGACAGGGCCAGGGGGTCAACGGAAGGTCGGCTTGCTCAAGCAGCGTCACCAGCGCATCGCGGCGGCTAAGGTACAACCGCCTCATGCGGCGCAGATGGCCGCTAAAGTCGCCGCTGTCGATAAAGTGGTGCAATACCGGCTGCAGCGGCAATGCCGCTGCCTGTCCCAGTTGCTGTTGGGTCGCAAGCAATGCGTCAACCAGTGCCGGAGGGGCCACGATGTAGCCGAGACGCAGGCTGCGGAACACACTCTTGGAAAAGCTGCCGAGCAGGATGCAGCGCCCCGACTCGTCGGAAGCACTCAACGGCGCCTGGGCCTGCCCTTCGTAGATGAATTCGCTGTCGTAGTCATCCTCGATCAACCAGAGCGGCGTCTTTTCCCTGCTCTGCCGGCTCAGGTAATCCAGCCATTGCTGCCGGCGACGGGTGCTCATCATCCTGCCCAGCGGATACTGGCGAGCAGGTGTTACCAGCGCCGCGAGCGGAGACTGCGAATCGCCTGAACCGGTCGATGGCCCCGGCAGCCGGGCGCCGTCGCCGTCTACCATCAGCGGTGAGGGATCAAAGCCAAGCCCGCGCAGGCTGTTCAGAACGAGCGGGTAACAGGGGTTTTCCAGCCACATGGACGAGCGCTCCGGATACAGGCGACGCAGGGTATTGAGCACCAGCGTCAGAGCATCCCGGTTGCCCGCCGTCACCAGTATCTGCTCTGGTGAGCAGCGCAAGCCACGCAGCGAATACACCAAATCAGCGATAGCAGCCCGCAGCGGCGGGTAGCCACCGGGCCGAGCTCCTTCCATCAGCTCGCGTGATGGATTGAGCCAGCTCCGGCGCAACGCACGGCGCCAACTCTGATTCGGAAAATCCGCGACCGACGCCCCGGATTCAAAACGCCACCCGTGCTCAGCGCCATTACCCACAGACTCGGGCACCGGCCGATCTGCTTCCACCAGCGATGCGGACAGCGGCAAGTGCTCTGCCACGAACAGCCCACGACGCGGCGCCGAGACCAGATAGCCCTCAGCCAGCAGATGGTCCAGCGCGGTCTGGGTGGTCATTCGGGAAACCCCGAGTTCCGCCGCCAGCCGACGCGACGACGGCAAACGGGCGCCGACCCGGAGCCTCCCGGATTCGATCAGCCCGCGAATCTGTTCGCTGATCTGCCGGTGGGCCGGCAGACCGGACGACGGTTCAATGCTGATCGCAAGACAGGCCGTGTCCTGCTGAACAGGGTGTTCTGACCCATCAGGCCCAGCATGAACAGCGGACGTCACAGCCCCTGTGCCCCCCGTCGCAGCCAGCGATGAACAAACGCCATTTTCTGCCGGGCATGTTCGGAAAGCACAAACGGGTAAAGGTCTGACAGGCCCATGGACCGGTTCACGTGGTTCACTCCCACGGTGAGGGCTGCGGCCGTATCGATCAGGCGTTTGGCGTCCGGCTCGGAGTACGGGTCCCACCCGGAATGCGGAATCTCGGGCGAGGACAGCCCCGTGGCAACAAAACTGTCGGCAATATCCGTAAGGTGAAGCAGGTGGGCCGCGGTTTCCGCCCAGTCTTCATGCGGGTGCGCCGACGCATAACTGGTCAGATAGTAGTCACGCCACTCCGGCGGCGGGCCATTTTCGTAGTGGTACTGCAAGGCAGCGGGATAGTCGATACGTTCATCACCGAATATGCCGCGGAATTCCTCCATGAAATCCTCGCGCAGACTGAGCCGCCACCACAGCATGTGGGAAATCTCATGGCGCATATGGCCGATCATGGTGCGATACGGCTCATCCAGTGCTTCCCGGCGGGCCGTGACCAGAACCGGGTCCACTTCTGCCACACTGATGGTCACCACGCCATCGGCATGCCCCATGGGTGCAGGTGTCGGCCCATCAGCCAGCATGTGGAATGCCGGTCGTGTCCCCGGGTCTTCCGGCCGGAACCAGTGCCAGCGGCCCAGATTGTCCAGCACCCACCGTTTTGCAGCTTCGGTCTCGGCCCAGTTGGGAATGGCATTAGGCAGCGTCGGGTCCGGTGCCAGGGCGGTCATCGAACAAGAGCGACAGAACTCACCCTCGGCCGGAGCAATCCAGTTGCAGCCGATACGCTCACGGTTGGCACAGAACGGCGGCATAGGCAGGAACGCGCGCGCCTGGGGATCATAAGCCACCGGCGTACCATCAGCGGTGGCAAGGTTGTCGAACCAGAGTTTGCCTGCCCCGACCGGATTGGCAAAAACACGCATGGCGGCTGCTCCTGTTGAGTTCTCAGATGGCAACACCATTGTGCGGGTGGACTGCACGGCACCGCAAGGCCTGTGGGGCAGTTCCGGCAGGGCAACACGATTCAATATCATTGGCGCTGTTTATTGGCTATTCTCCGCCTCTGAAGGTAGCTATCAGCACGACCCGAGAATTGACCGAGCTCTACCCATGAAAGCACCGGACTTCCCCCCCGACGAACCCGCCCGCCTCGACGCACTGAGGGCGCTGAACCTGCTCGACACCGCAGAAGAGGAACGTTTCGACCGCCTGACGCGAATCGCCAGAGACCTGTTCGGCGTCGATATCGTGCTGGTGTCGCTCGTGGATGCCAACCGGCAGTGGTTCAAATCCTGCCAGGGCACGGAGGCCAGTGAAACGGGGCGTGATGTTTCGTTTTGCGGGCACGCCATACTGGCCGATCAGACGCTGGAAATTACGGATACGTACACAGACCCACGCTTCCATGACAACCCATTGGTCAAAGGCGAGCCACATATCCGGTTCTATGCCGGCGCCCCTTTGCACACCGAAACTGGTCATCGCGTGGGCACGCTGTGCCTGATCCACTCACGGCCACACCAATTGTCAGCCTCGCAACACAGCAGCCTGCGCGACCTGGCCGATGCCGTGGAGGCAGAACTGAATCGCCAATCAGAGCAGGCGTTGCTGCAGCACGTGCGCCGGAGTGAGCAGCGACTTCAATCCATCATTGAGGGGACCAATGTCGGCACCTGGGAATGGAACGTGCAGACCGGGCAGACCGTATTCAATGAACGCTGGGCCGACATAGTGGGCTACACACTGGATGAACTTGAACCGATCAACATTGATACGTGGCTGACATTGGCGCACCCGGACGACCTCAAACAGTCTGAAGACGCACTGAACGACCATTTCGAAGGCAGGTCCGACTTTTATGACGTGAAATGCCGGATGAAGCACAAAAGCGGCCAGTGGGTCTGGGTACATGACCGGGGCCGGGTCGTCTCCCGCGATGATCAGGGCAACCCGCTGTGGGTTGCCGGAACCCACTCCGATGTCACCCGGGACATGCACAACCAGAAGTCGCTGCAGCGACAACTCGACGCCTTTGAAGTACTGAACTCGATTGCTGCGGATCATGCACTGTCGCACACCCAGCGCATGCACCGGGCCCTGTCGCTGGGGGCGGAATTCCTCGGCCTGAGCCTTGGTATCGTCAGCCAGATCAACGGGCAGGAATACAGGGTCAGACACAGTGTATCGCCTGAGGGGCTGGACGAGCTGAAAGATCAGCAGTTTGAAACCGGCCGAACCTACTGTGATCTCACGCTGGCGTCAGACGACGTGGTCGGCATCGCACACATGGCCGAATCCAGGTATGCCGGCCACCCCTGTTACACTGACTTCGGCCTGGAATCCTATATCGGTGTGCGCATCGCCCTGGATGGCGACCTGTTTGGCACCCTGAACTTCTCGTCCAGTGAACCCCGCGCCACGCCGTTTACAGAAGGTGAAAAGCAGTTTGTGCGCCTGCTGGGCCGCTGGGTCAGTGGTACCATCGAGCGCCACAATACATTGTCTCAACTGCGGCTCAGCGAGTCGCGCCTGCGTGCGCTGTTCGAGCTGTCCCCGATCGGCATCGCACTCAATGATTTTGAGACCGGCCAGTTCATTGACGTGAACGATGCATTGCTCAAGTCAACCGGCTACGAGCGTGACGAATTCCTGCAGCTCGATTATTACAAAGTGACACCGGCTGAATATTTCCTCAGAGAGCGGGAGATGCGCGACCGGCTCGAGTCTGAAGGCCGCTACGGCCCATTCGAAAAGGAGTATTTCACGAAATCCGGCACACGATTCCCGGTGGTACTCAATGGTGTGCTGGCACGCGACCACCGCGGCCGCCGCCTGATCTGGTCGATCATAGAGGATATTTCCGAGCGCAAACGCGTTGACCGGATGAAGGATGAATTCATTTCCACGGTGAGTCATGAACTGCGCACGCCATTGACGGCCATAACGGGCTCGCTTCGGTTGCTGAGCGCGGGAATGGCCGGAGAATTACCGGATGAGGCCAGAAGCCTGGTGGACATTGCCTTCAACAACGGCCAGCGGCTCGGCTACCTGATCAATGATCTGCTCGATATGGAAAAGCTGGTCAGTGGCAAACTGACGCTGCAGACAAAACCGCAACCCCTGTTGCCACTGGTGGAAGCCGCGATACGGGATAATCAGGCCTACGCGGACCAATACAACGTATCGCTCCGGCTCAGCGAACCCGTGGACAACCCGGTGATTCAGGCGGACGGAGACCGGATACAACAGGTGCTTGCCAATCTGCTGTCCAATGCCGCCAAGTTCTCGCCACCAGGGGCCGAGGTGTTGATTGGCATTCAGGCTACTGACACGGGTGCCAGGGTAACGGTGACCGATCAGGGCCCGGGTATACCGGCCTCGTTTCTGCCACGCCTGTTCGGCAAATTCTCTCAGGTCGATGCGTCTGACCGGCGTTCACGACAGGGCACAGGCCTGGGCCTGGCCATCAGCAAGGCGCTGATTGAACAGATGAACGGCTCCATCGGCGTGGACACGGAAGAAGGCCGGGGTGCCTGTTTCCATTTCACCCTGCCAACGGCTGATACGGCCCATCAGGAGACAACCGACGCGTGAAATCATCCGGTGTTATCCCGACCCTGAAGCGGCTGTGGGCTCCCACCGGCGCCTTGATACTGGGCGTTCTCATCAGCGAGCTGGTGCTCTATGAAGCTCGTCTGGTTCAGGGCGATCGCCTGTGGCGGTCTGTACTGGACGAGGCCAATGAAGTGAGGGCATTGCTCGAGTCGCGAATCAACGCGGCAACCGCCAAGGCCAATGGGGTCGCCATCTATGTGACGGCGGTCGAAGGTGACATTCAGGCGGACGATCTGGAAAGCGTGCTCCGTCAGGTCTACGAGAGCGGTGACTATTTCCGGAATATCGGCCTGGCGCCCGATAACCGGATCGAGTACCTCTATCCGCTGGCCGGCAATGAAGCCGCACTGGGCCTTGATTACCGAAGCCTGCCGGAACAGTGGCCTGTGATACAGAGCATGATCGAACAGCGTCAGGGTCGGCTCGCCGGGCCCCTGCCGCTGGTGCAGGGTGGCACGGCGCTCCTGTATCGAGAGCCGATCTACATCAACGATGCTTACTGGGGGTTGCTCAGCACCGTTATCAACTCCGACGATTTACTGTCGACCATTGATTCGCTGGCGAACAATAACGGCATTGATGTCGCCCTTCGAGGTGCAGACGCCCTCGGCGCAGAGGGTGCCGTTTTTCGGGGATCAGTCATTACGTTTGATCAGGCTGATGCGGTGCTCGACATTTTTGTTCCCGGTGGCAGCTGGCAGATGGCGATTCGCCAGACCGCCGCGCCGATACCGCTATCCCCGATACAGCGAGTATCAATCTGGCTGGCAACCGCACTCTTGCTGGGCCTGCTGCTGCTCAGCGTCCGTGTACCCTTCCACCAGATGGTCGTATCCCGCCTCGAGCGTGCCGTTGACGAACGAACCGATCGTCTGGCCCGGGCCAATGGACTGCTCGCTTCGGTTCTGGATTCCGCCAGGAATTTCGCGATTATCGCCACCGACCGGGACGGCACCATAACCCTGTTCAATCAAGGTGCCGAAGCCATGCTCGGATACCGAGCGGACGAGGTGATCGGACGCTCCACGCCGGTGCGCTTTTTCAGCCGCAGCGAAGTGACAGAGAATGCGGCGCAGAAAGATCACCCCTCCGGGACAGAGTCTGACCTGTTCCGCGCCCTGGTGGCCGATCTGCGCCCAGGTGATACGGATATCGGAGAATGGACCTATCAACGCAAGAACGGAACCACCCTGCCTGTCTGGCTGGTTCTGAGCGACATTACAGACGACCAGGGCGAAGCACAGGGTTATCTCAGCATTGCGACTGATCTCACCGAGCAGCGGCAGAACGAACAACTGAAATCCGAATTTATTGCCACTGTCAGCCACGAACTGCGTACGCCGGTTACCGCATTGCTTGGCGCGGTGGGTCTGCTGCGCGGGAGCTATGGCGACCAACTACCGGATGAAGCGTTGAGCCTTATTACCCTGGCCGAGCGCAACGGTGGGCGACTCAAGGCGCTTATTCAGGATCTGCTCGATATTCAGCAAATGGAGCTGGGGCGACTGGCCCTGAACAGCGAGCGCGTGCCGCTGGGCGAGCAGGTCAACGCAGCGGTAGAACTGGTGCTGTCTCTCGCACAGGAAAAATCAATCACAATCGCCGTGCCGGCCGCAGATCCCGCCAGGGTTGTCGCCGTCGATGTTCACCGGTTTCAGCAGGTCCTGGGCAACCTGCTGTCAAACGCGATCAAATTCTCACCGGAACAGTCCACCATCTCGATAGAATTCGGGAGCAGCGAACGAATGGCAGAAGTGCGAATTCTGGACGAGGGCCCCGGCATACCGGAGGCCTTTGTACCTCGACTGTTCCAGAAATTCAGTCAGGTCGACAGCGGCACCACACGAAGCACAGGGGGCACGGGGCTGGGGCTTGCCATCAGCCAGGAACTGATGCGCCGCATGGGTGGCTGGATTGACTATGAATCCGCGCCTGACGGCGGTGCCCTGTTTTCGGTATCGGTGCCACTGGTATCGCCGGTTTCCGAGTGAACGCCAGCGGCCGCTTAGTGCGGCAGCTCGCTCAGTCGGCTCCCCGTACGCAATTGCGTCCGTCCGCCTTGGCCTGGTACAGCGCCCGGTCCGCCTGTTCCAGCAGCGCATCGGCGTCTTTGGAGGACACCCAATCGGTCGACGCCACCCCCGCTGACAGCGTGCATTGAAACGTTGCCCCATCACTGTTGAAAGACAATGACGCAAACCGTTCACGCAGTCGTTCAACCAGTTGCAGAGCAGTATTCCCTGGCGTATCCGGAAACACAACCACGAACTCCTCACCGCCATAACGGCCCTTCATGTCGCCATGGCGGAAGGCATGGCGCATCAGCGCAGCGGCCCCGACAATCACCTTGTCACCCCTGGCATGGCCGTACTGGTCGTTGACCTGCTTGAAATGATCAAGATCAAAAATCACTACACTGACCGTGCTGTTCCGGCGCGTGGCCCGGCTGAACTCGGCCTGCAGCGCCTCTTTTATGCGTGCGTGCGTCATCAACCCGGTCATGCTGTCGGTAAGCATCAACTCGGTCAGTTGGCGGGCTCGCATGATCCGGCTCTTGACGGACGCGACCAGAATATCCGGCGGTACCGGTTTGATCATGAAGTCATCGGCAAAGGTGGTAGCCACTGTTTCGGCGCGCAATTCAATATCTGTCTCTCCAGACAGAAAAACAATCGGCAGGGTCGACCAGCGATCGTACAGCCGAATAATGCGCGCCAGTTCCCGGCCCGAGACGCCCGGCATATAGAGGTCCATTAACACAAGATCCGGCTGAAAATCCCCCAGAACCGCCATGATATCCGCCGGGTTCGCCAGCACACGTACCTCAATATCGGCGGTCTCAAGTGTGGTCTGGTAGAACCGTGCCAGCAGGTCATCATCGTCGACGACCAGCACCCGGCCCGGCGGTGCGTTGAACCGGCTGAGCACACGTTCGATGCGCCTCGCCATTACGGCACTGTCGACCGGTTTGGGCGCAAAGTCCTGCAGCCCGGCCGTCACAGCGGCCTGCCGCATGCCAAAGTCATCCCGGGCACTCAGACCAATGCAGTAGTGCGTTGCCACGCAGGGCCTCAGTCGCTCAAGATCGCCCGGCGCAATGGCATCCAGATCGACCAACACGACACGGGCCTCATTGACGGAATCCGAAACAAGGTCATCGATACCCGAGTATGCCTGACCGGTGTAACCGAACGCCTGTAGCTGACCGATCAGTTGGTTCATTTCCGCGTCATCGGAAGCCAGCCACGCCAGCTCGCCGCTGAACCGGGGGTTCGGTTCCGCCCCGGGCTCCGCCTTTGCTACTGACTGGTCAACCACGGCATGGTAGCTCAGTGCGTCAAGCAACGACGGCAGCTCTTGCTGTGCGCTGACGTAATCGCCGTCGGCAAGCCAACCCTGGAGCCTGTGCTCAAGGCGGCGCGCCTGTGTGCTCAGCTCCGGCAGACCGAATGAACCGGCCGAGCCGGCGATCTTGTGAATATCAATCAGTTGTGACTGAAGGATTTCCTGATCCGAGTCGGTACCGGTCAGCCCACTCAGGCGCTCGGCCAAAGCCTCAAGGTCAGAGGGAATACGTGCCTGATAAGACTGCCGCAACATCTCAAGTTGCTGTTCAAAGGACCCGTCGCTGCTCATGACGAGGCCCGGGACCATACAGACCGTACCTGATCCGGCAGCGTCATTGGGTCGAAGGGTTTGAAGATCACGTCAATGGCTCCGAGTGAGCGGTAATGCGCCACTTCATGGGGTTGTACCTTGGCGGTCATGAACGCCACCGGGGTGCGCTCGAACCCCGGCACCTCCCGAATGGCCTCCAGCGTGGCCGGCCCGTCCATACCCGGCATCATGACATCGAGCAGAATCAGTTGAGGTTGTGTTTCCGGCAGCCGGTTCAGCGCCTCTTTCCCACTGGAACAACCGGTAACAGTAAAGCCACCGAGTTTTTCCAGAGACAGCCGCACAATCACCTGTATATCGGCCTCGTCCTCCACAAAAAGCACTCTGTTGAGTTCTTCCAACGATGTCTCCTCAATGGGGGCACAGGGCTCATCTCGGCCCGTTACCCGGTAATTGTCGACGCGTCAGTGCATACTCTGACAGACCCGCCTGGCGGGCCAGGCGTTTCATTTCCTCGGAAACCGCCTCGTTCTGCCCGAGCATACCGGCCAACCGCATGAGCAGCATATCCTGTGTACGATGATCATCCGGTAGCCGATGGGTTGCACCCATCAATTCCCGCAACTGCAGTGGCAGTCGCCACCTCACCCTGAGCCGGTTCCCGTATTCCGGCCCCCAGCGTGTGATCAACCGCTCGACAGACTGGCCCTCAACCGCCCGATAGTGTTCGTCGTACCAGGCGATGGCAGCCAATACCGTCATTTCTCCCAGGTTGTGCAGTAGCCCCGCGGTATAGGCGAGCGCACTGTCGCGGCCCACTTGGCGGGCCAGGTCACTGGCGGTTTCCGCTACCCGCCGGGACTGTTCGGCAAGTCGTGCCTGCACGGCCGCCAGGGTCTTTGACGGGTACGGCTCGGGGTTGCCGACACTGAGCGCAAACGCGAGGTTGACCGCCTGGTCGATGCCCATAACAGCGATGGCATCGCGCAATACGGAAATAGACCGCCCGCTGCCTCGGTAGAGCATCTGATTCGCGGACCGAACCAGCCGTTCGGTAAGGCCGGCATGCGCCTGCCACTTGTGCTCCAGTTCGACCGCAGACAGCGAACGCAGCGTCTCGTAGTTGTCGGTGGCGGCGAAACGGGCTGCCCGGTCCGGTATTTCCTCAAGCACAGCGTCGATGTCCGCCAGCCAGTCGGCAATGGGCACCGGCGCCGAATCTGCCTGAGCGGGTTGGGTACTCATATAGGGGCGGAGTCGCTCCAGCAGCGCCGCCGGTGTAAATGGCTTGGTTATGTAGTTGTCCACGCCAAGCCGGATCATTCGTTCAACCCACTGGCGCGAACTCTGGCCGGTTACCATGAGAATGGTGGCCTTGTCTCCACGGCGGCGCACCGTCTGTACGAGCTCGTCACCGGTTTCAGTACCACTGAGCTGCCAGTCGCAGATGATAACCGCCGGGCGCAGGCGCCACCAGAGCTCAACAGCCCCGGCCACCGTATCGGCCCTGTGTACCTCTGCGGTGGGTGCCAGCTGTCGGACCAGGGTAGCGATCAGGTCTGTCATCAGAGGGTCGTCCTCAACAATCAGAACATGCATAGACCGGTTTCTGCCCTCCCGGGGTCGCCTTCGAAAGTCGCGCGCAGCCGCGTCAGCCTGACGGTATTGCGGTGATAGTGTAAGCCATCCTGCTATCGGCATTCACGCCGATTCTTTGTATTCAATGTGCATTTGATCACACGGGCTATTGCGAATACCGAGATTAATCCTAAACTGAGGCTTCAGCATCACCGAGCACTCCGGAGATTTCCGTGCAAAAACTCTCATCGCGATCCCTCTTTGGTGGCGGCCTCGTTGCTGTGGGTGGCCTGCTTCTCCTCGACGCCCTCAATCTGGTCGATGTCTCGGGGCTTGTTAACAACTGGGGCTCGCTGCTGGTGATCGCCGTGGGCCTGATCAGTCTGGTAAGCAACCCCCGGGCCTTCGTTATGCCGGTCGCGATTACATTGGTAGGCGTGTTGCTCCTGCTGAACTCGCTGGGTGTCATCAACGTAAACATCTGGCAGTTAATCGTGCCCATCGCCATCATCGGATTCGGTCTGTCCATTCTGATGAAACGCTCCAGGAGCGGCGGCACGACGGTGACAGACGAGGAAATAAAGGCGACAGTGCTGTTTTCGGGGCTTGAACTGCACAACACAACTGACCACTTCAAAGGCGGCGCTATAACGGCCCTTTTCGGCGGTGCCGAGATCGACCTACGCCATGCAAAACTGCAGGGAGAAACCACGATTGACCTGTTTGTCGCGTTCGGTGGGGTCGAGCTCAGGGTTCCGGAAGAATGGGATATTCACTTCTCAGGCATTCCCATTTTCGGCGGTATTGAAGACGGCAGCCGAAAGCCGCAGGCCGAGAACCCGCCGCGACTCAACCTGAAAGGCACCTGCCTGTTCGGCGGTGTGGAAATCAAGAATTAACGGTCTGACTCATGCTGAGTGGCGTCCCGCAACCTGGCGCTCCAGAACCCGTCGAAGGGGCGTTTCAGTTGTGCTCGGGTACGCCCGATTCAGTTCGACAGTGTCGCAGCCCTGGAATTGGCAGAATTCAGCCATCGCCTCGGCAAACGCGACGAACAGGGCGTCGGCATCGTATCCATGCCGTTCAAAGTGCAGAGACACAATCTCCAGATGGCGGGAAGCGCGGTGGGCCTTGCAGTCCATACGACCAATAAACTGATCCCGATAGAGCAGCGGCAGGGAAAAGTACCCATAGCGTCGCTTTGAGGCGGGCAGATAGCACTCTATCTGGTAGTCGAACTGGAACAGTGCTCGCAGGCGCTCACGCTGAATCACCGTATTGTCAAACGGCGACAGTATCCGCACCTGGTTCCTCACCGGTGCCACGGGAGCCTCCAACATGGCGGGTTCCGCCAGAAACCGTTCGCCGCTCGGCACCTGAACCTGAACCAGCTCCCCGGTAGCGAGCCGCTGCGAAACCAGCGCACTGACCGCGTCACGCAAAGGCGCATTGCGGCGTAGATAGGTGACGCCCTTCTGCGAAACCAACCCATGACATCGAAGCTGTTGGTCCAACAGGTGTAAAGCAAACTCCTCGGAAGTCGGCATTGTGGTATCCACATCCGATGGCAGCACCCGCTCGGTGAGATCGTAGGTTTTCTGGAACCCGTCCCGGTCGCTTACCATGAGGTCACCGCGCATGTACATGTGCTCGAGCGCTTTTTTGGCCGGCTTCCAGTCCCACCAGCCATCGGTTTTCCGCGCGCTGGTTTCAAGATCCCGGGCCCGCAGCGGCCCTTCCCGATAGATCCGGTCGTACAACCTGGCCATCAGGTTGGCGTCCGGCGGGCGGAACCAGTGTACCTGGCCATCCCGGATCGCCTGTTTGTAGGGCAATGAGTACCGGAAATCCTCAATTGGAAGAAACGCCGCTGCGTGGGCCCAGTACTCAAAAATCGACCGATTGCGCAGCAGGCGATTGGTCATTTCCGGGTCGAACCCGGGGACACGTGAGAAAAGCACATGATGGTGCGCTCTCTCCACCACAGAGATTGTGTCGATCTGAACGTACCCGAGGTGCCCTATGGTTTTTTGAGCGCCGGACAGGCCGCGCCCGAACGGCTTTGCATGGAGCAGGCCCTGAGCCCGCAGTGCAATCCGGCGGAGCCGGGCCTGGTCACGTATAGTGCGAATTTGGATCATATCCAGCTCGGCAATTCCGACGGCGCCGACATCATGGGTTTCGCAACAACCATACGGTTTCAGCAACCCGGCCACCATTGAACCCGCCTGCCATCTCCGCGCCCTCGAGGCACTCGACCTCGTAGTAGTCGCGGTACAGCTGCTTCACTTCAGCCGCCTCAATGGAAAACGGCGGCCCATTGATCAGCCCGTCTTCGTACTCGAAACAGATGAGCAGCTGTGGCGCCCTGTGTGTGATCCGAGCCAGATGCTCTGCATACACCGGCCTCAACTCTTCAGGCAGCGCAACCAGGGCCGCCCGGTCGTAAACCGCGTCTACCGGGCCAAGTGTCTCGGCCGACAGATCAAAGAAGTCGCCGACATAGAGCTCAACCCCCTCGCCGGCGTAACGGGTGAGCGACCCGACCGGATCAATAAGCGGGCTGATTTCGTGCTCATCAAACCACTCTCTGACCGCCTTCTCGCTGAGCTCAGACCCCACGACACGATAACCTTTTCCCAGCAACCAGCCGATATCGCCGGTCTTGCCACAGAGCGGCAGAAACAGACGAGCCCCTTTCTCCAGGCTCAGAGACCCGAGCCATTTGGCCAGCAACGGGTTCCCCCGGGGCTGATGAAATCCGATTTCCTCCGAATCCCACTTCCTGAGCCAGAAATCCGCATCCACTCCGTACACTCTCCGGCTGCCCGATACCCGTTAATGTTGCTCCAGACCCGGGTTTTACCCCGGTTACATGGCGTGATATACCTGCACGCATCATGCTGAAAATATCCAATACTGTCGAACTAGGCGAGTGGGAAATACAGATTTCCCAGATTCGCGCCCAGGGCGCCGGCGGCCAGAACGTGAACAAGGTTGCCTCGGCTGTGCACCTGCGTTTCGACATTCCCGGCTCAAGCCTGCCCGCGTTTTATAAGGAACGCCTGATGGCGCTGTCCGACCAACGGATCAGCAATGAAGGCGTGGTCATCATCAAGGCGCAGTCCCACCGCACACTGGAACTGAACAAGGAAGACGCGCTGCAACGCCTGAAAGCACTGATACTCTCGGCGACACAACAACAGAAACGCCGCCGGCGGACTCGCCCGACGCGCGCATCACAACGGCGGCGGGTCGACCGAAAAACGCGGCACGGCCGAACCAAGGCTCTGAGAGGGCGTGTCAACCTGTAGCCGCAGGCGGCGCGCACGCCTCAACCCATCGATTCGTGCTAAGCCGCACGCGGTGCAAACATGATGATGGCCATGCCCGCCAGCGCCACGGCCGACCCGACCAGATCCCAGGTGGTAGGCCGTATGCCATCGACGGCCCACAACCAGAGGATCGCTGAGAATATGTAAACGCCACCATAGGCGGCGTAAACACGCCCGGCGGCCGTTGGGTGCAATGTGAGCAGCCAGGCGAATGCCGCCAGACACAATGCCGATGGCAGCAGCAACACTATGGATTTGCCCTCACGCAGCCACAGGTAGGCCAGATAACAACCCGCTATTTCGGCCAGCGCCGTCACCAGGAAAAGACCAACTGTTCTCAACTCATGCAATGGGTTCTGCCTCCAATTCAGGAATACCGCCAGGAAAGTGCAGCCAGCGGGTACCGGAGCCGATGGCCGCAACGGTCCGCCGTCCGGTTGTCATCGCCCTATCGCCATGGCCAGGCGGGCAGCGAGGAGCTTGCCGATGAACCGCAGCGGGAAACGGCGGTAGGTCGGCACATCGGTCGGTGCCGGAAACCCCTCGGGCATAAACCGGGTCTGAATGCGCAGTTCCAAGGGCGGTGCATTAGAGCCGACACGTGCCCGATAAATCGAGAACCAGTGTCCCTTTCTGAAATCGAGATACATGGCAGTGTTGCAGCAGGTCGCGACCATTCGACGGGTGGGCGTACGGGGCTTGAGCTTATGGGCGTCCAGGCGTTCCGCCCCACGGCGGACCTGAACCCGGTCTTTCCGAAAGAGCAGAAACTCGGTGGCACCGTCCGATTCCAGAACACGCGAGGCGTCCGGCAGCGCTTCAATTTTGCGGGCGGCGGCCTGGCAATCGTCACAGTAGCAGGCAGCACCGATGATCGGAGGGCCGGTCATTTCGATTTCCACCTGGCCACAGGTACACCGTGCCACCAGAACGTTCTTAGCCTTCGTCGTCATTAGTCTCTCCGTAACCACGTGTCACTCGGCGCCAGAAAATCGCCAGAGGCGATCTTCCGAAGCCTGTCGGTAGAGCGGTTATACAGATAAACCCAAGCCCGGCAAACCGTGCCGTTCTCCAATAAAACGTCCTGCCTGCGCCGAACGTATTCGGTCGGTTTGGGAAAGCCGGGCCCGCATCCTTCATACTGGTCAAGGGTGGGCAACACCCGTTTCGGTGAGCGCAGCGCATAAACGTCGCCGGTCACGGCCTCTTCAGGGTCATCCGATGGCACTACGCCGGGGTAACCCGCCACCTGGTAGAGTCGCCCCTGATATCTGCCCTGTGCCACATGGTCCGCGTGCCTCGAGAGAAGGCGGGCCATGTCACCCTTTACGGCGCGCCGGAGCGTGCCATATACAAATATCAGCTCGCCTCTCATGTTCTACCCGACCCACCTTACCAAATGAATACTAAATGGCGTCGATACGCCGACCATCTACGGTTAACGTTATCCAACGAGAATATCACTTGCCATATTTGTCCTCCGCTCTACTTACGCATACCAGTTTTATTACGACCCGTTGCTCTCAGCCAATTCACAGATCCTGATTGCCGAGCGTTGGTTGCGAGCTGTTGCTACTACACCCAAAACCTTCTCTGCGTTGGCAGCCAGCTTTGAACGGCCGATGCCGTTCGGAGCGAACATATAAAACACATTGCCTATAACGGCGCATTCCTCCTCGTTGGCAGCCAAATGCTGTGCCTGTGTTAAAGCCGCTTGATTGGGAGTGCTCTCAAGGAAGTAAAAATGTACTCGATTGTCCTCTACTTCTCGCGCGGAGTAGGGGTTTTGTTCAATCGCTCTTCGCAGTTGACCTAAAGTTAGAACCTGGACGGATGGCTCGAAACCGTGGCTCGCCTTAATGCAGGAAGAAATGTCTGAAGCGAGAGTTGCTCGATCTTGTTCTTCGGATTCAAAAACGACATTCCCACTTTGAATGTAGGTGCGAACGTTCATAAAGCCATGGCTTTCCAAAGCGTCCCGCAATTCCTTCATTGGCAGCGTGTTTTTCCCGCCAACGTTGATGCCCCGTAGAAGCGCAATGTAAGTACGCAGGTGATTCATTATTGTTTAGTCCTGCTGCACCGCGCTTTTCTTCAGCAGCCAAAGCTTGCTGGCGAGTCTTTTGCGCCTATTGCAAAAGCCATGACAGTACGACTTGATCCGACTGCAAGGCTCTATCAGCCTCGAATGATGATGCAATTCAAGAATCTTCGCGGTGCTTAACCGCCCTACATCCATCTAGCGTCATTCTCGCGCACGTCCTTGACCCGGAACTGTGCAATTTTTCGGATCAGAGCCTCAGGGATGGGCTTGTCGTACGAGATTTGGAGAGTTCCCTTCCCAGTCTTGTGGTTTGCAAGCTCGTCACGGAAAGGCTCCATCGCTGCCGGCGTAGGTGCGAAATTGATATGCTCCTTGTGCGCGGAGAACGCAAACAGGATTCGACGCTCTTCAAACACCGGGCTGCCCCACTTGATGGCCTCCGTTGCCTCGGGAGCCAACCGTTTCAATAGTGCGTGCAAGTCACGCAGATGCCCTTGCGCCTGCGAAGGCGCAGTTTCGATGTACTCCTCGATTGTGGTTGGACGCTTGTTCGACACTCGCTGTCTCCTCCTTGGCGGCTCCCGGATAAACGGCTAAATATCTCGGTATGCATTTTCGCGCACCTAACGCAGAAGGCAGCGGCGCCCGTTAGCGCGTCCGCTGGCCTGACTTGTTAGCAGAAACGTCCTTGAGGCCGCCTGAGACATACTTGTGCAGGACACTGGAAACCAGGGACTGGTAAGGGAGCCCCTCTTCCAGTGCTCGGCGCTGAAGTGCCTCCAGGTCGCGACTGGAGATACGGATATTGATCCGCTTATCTTTCTTGAACGTTTCTTCCGCTGCCTTCGTCAGGTACTCCCGACGATCGGCATCCAGATCTGACTCGAACTCTCCGGATTCGTAAGCCTCCAGCAGCTCTTGCTCTTCCGGATCTAATTTGGTCTTGGCCATGCTACCCCCCTAGAAATGTCTTGGTGGCCTTGCGACTGGGAATGACCGTTTTGAGAAAGATCTCTCGATCAGTCTCGACGTACGGCACCAACCAGGCGTAATCGTCAATCCGAACCACCAGCAATCGTTGATTCGGGTACTTGTCCTTATTGGGGTGAGGTCCATCATCAAGTAAACCACCAGACTGAAGAGCAAAGAGAACATCTTCGAAGGACACTCCGCGCTCGCTCATCAACTGCTGATTCTTTTCAGCATTCCAGTTAATTTGCTTCATGGGGGAAGCCTAGCAGAGTGTGTGCCTATTGGCATCTTGCTAACGCCGAGCACAGCGGCGCGAGTTTACGAGCGTCCGGCGGTCGCAGGCCGCGAACTGCTGCGGCTTGTTACACTTGGTCCTAGTGAAGTTCGTTAAACACCTCAGGGTGTTGCTCTGCAATTCTAAGCAACGCCAATGCCGGGCCCTGTGGCTCTCGACGCCCTTGCTCCCAGTCTTGCAGGGTTCGTATGCTGACACCCATCAATCCGGCAAACGCTGATTGTGACAAGTTCAGCTTCATGCGGATCTCTCTGGGCGGCGATGGCGGTGTCAGCTCGGTTGTGCGTAGCTCGATCTCACCGGCATTGTGCCGCTGGATCTCCCGGATACTCTCCAGAATTTCGTTGCCAATGTCCCGTTTACTCATTTTTCAGCGCCTCTGCGATTTGCTTGAGCGTATGACCCGGTATCGAGTCCCGCCTGGATTTTCGATACATCGTTCACATCCAGATCTGGTGTCGACTCTTCTTCCAGAAGTAAATCACTCTCACCCCGCCACTTTTGCCGGTGTCAGGCAGTGCCCACCGTACCTTCCTGACTCCCCCAGATTCCCGAATCAGGTCACCAGCATTCGGCGACTTCAGCAGATACTCCTGCAGTGCACGGTATTCGCCATCTGTGAAGTACTTTGGCAGTAGCTTCGTGAAAAGACTGGATTCTATGAAGACCATCTAAAAAGTATACGGCGATGCCGTAGGTGGATCAAGGCGCGGTCACGTGGGTGCAACGCTTCGCTAATGTGCGCCGCCTGCGGCGTCATCATTCAGCGGCTTGTTAGCAGCTTCGGCGTTCAATCGCTCTACCAGCCACACCTTGATGATCGACTGTCGGGTCACACCGATACGAGCCGCTTCCCGATCCAATGACTCCACTACCCATGATGGAAAGTCGACATTGATGCGCCGCTGATCCCGGTTGATCCGACGCGCCGTGGACACGTCGAGGTCATCAACGATATCGTTTTCGTCTTGATCAAATTTCTTGTCAAAATCTCTAGCTTTCATACAGCTCTACCTCACTTCTTCGAGAACGCCGTACAGAAATGAGCCGAATCGTTCCGTCTCGGTAGGTGACGACGGCAGACCAGTGCCTTGGACCAATGCGGCCTATGAGCAGAAACCGAGGCTCGTCATCTGATCTAGCACGGATTTCAAGCAGGTCCGGATCTCTCCACAGAGCCTGCGCGTCCAGGAAGTCGATTCCATGTTTTTCCAGGTTGGCCAGACTTTTATCGTCGTCGAACTCGAAATCGCTCATGAGTATAAATTATGCCTTTTCTACTCATCTGGCAAGAGAGGCGTAGAACGCGTGGCTGCTAACGCCGAGCACAGCGGCGCGAGTTTACGAGCGTCCGGCGGCCGAAGGCCGCGTACTGATGCGTATTGTTAGCCGTCAACTCCAGCGCTACGCCGCATGGCTGTCATCGTGAGAACGGTGTTTTAACAAGCTCTCTGCCGGGATTGAAAACGTCTCGTGCAACCCCTCGATCATGCGAAGTGTCAGTGGCCGCTTTCGGGCCAATACTTCGTAGACCCGATTCTTGCGCCCGATGACTGGAACCAGGTCATCCACGGTAAGTCCCTGCTGTTCCATACGGAACTTAATGGCTTCAATGGGATCCGGAAAATCCATTGGATAATGCGCGCGTTCGTATGCCTCAACCAACGTTACAAGTACATCCAGTCGGTCTCCCTCAGAGGAACCAGCCTCAGCGGACATCAGGCCTTCAATTTCTTTCAGAGCTGCCTCGTAGTCAGCTTCTGTTTTGATAGGACGAATTTCCATAAGACACCTCAAATAGTCTGAGCATCGATTTCGTCATACTGCTTGTGTGTACCGATGAAGCGGATGTACACAACACGATAGGCATAGTTGATCCAAACCACCAACCGATACTTGTTCCCGGCGATGTTAAAAACAACACGGCCATCTCGCAGGATACTGGCGTTTGAAAATTGCGCCTTCACTTCATTCGGGGTGGACCAGTCCGCCTTCAGCGTCTCCCTGTACCAGGCCATTCCGGGCTCGACGGAATCCGCATAAGAAGGCGAGCTTTCCCAAAACCGTTTCAGTGTTGACAGGGCAATGATTCGCATGAATTCAGTTTAGTCCCATTTTGGGACCTATGCAACCCCTCCAAGGATGAGGGCGAGTCCGTTCAATTTTGACGGCTAACGTTCAGCACAGCGGCGCGAGTTTACGAGCGTCCGGCGGCCGCAGGCCGCGGACTGCTGCGCCTTGTTAAGCCGAAACGTTACAAACCGTCCAACAGTTTTCGTACAGAACGCCAACTACTCAAAATCGATTCCCGGTTCTCTGGTCTTCTGTTCACGAACATTGGACTCGGATGCGGGCTTGAAAAGATCTCCATCTCCGGCGCAATGCGTTTGATATGGTTCTCGCCCTTCTGAGCTTTGGCGCCAACCAACACAATAGCGCGTAACTTTGTGAACAGCGGCAATAATTCTCCCAGTGACTCGACTCCAGCCGCGATATCGGCCGAGTTCGCCGGTCGAATTTTAGCGCCTGACCCAATGTACCACGGGACAATATTCCAAATGGCGATCCGGCGCCGGTCTATGGCGGCGGAATGAATCAACTCGAACAAATTTTTCGCGGTTTCATCCGGATTGTTCATTGAAACGAATCCGGAGTTCCTTGCCTTTGGACCAGGTGCCTCAAGTAGGAACAAGATCTCGGCATAGACACCACCATCCCAGGGGTCGAAATAAGGGATAGAAGCGTCAGGCCCCATCCTCATACGCAACCGATGGACAAATTCTGTCAACTCCGCCACATTGGTCTCGGTAACCTGAGACAACCGAGCTTCCTGCGCTGCTTGATCTCCGAGTAACTTGGGACGGTCCAAAAGCTTCCCCTTTGCGGCTTAACAGTTTTATTCGTGAGCATGCGTATATGCACGCTCTGTAGCGGCTGTATCTATGAGGTAACGGTCTGAATTCCATCCCATTTCAGTATCCCCTAGTTCTAAACGCTTCGAAATCCGCGTATGCGCAATATCCTGTCCCATAACAAACATGGTTTGCGCATGATCCACAGACGCTGTTGCTCATTGCCTGCTATGCGGGCGTTCATTGCGTAATCAGCCGATTGGATAACCGGCCGGATTCAGCGCGTAAAACTGCGCATGCGTGTTTTCTGCGACAATTACGTTGGATGGTGCGGCGGTACGAGGGTGAGATTTTGGTGATGGATACGCTACCGCTCGGCCGGGTTCTGTGGCGAGCCAATCCTTCGGCTTGTCGTTTCCTTACTTTGACCCTAGTTCAGTCTGCCGGTTTTGCAACCGTGGGGTTGGTTGCAGGCAGTGGTATTTCTTTCCGGCCGGTGGTTAGTCTGGCGGTCAGTCGTCAGGCAGTTCGTCGAACTCCTGTTCTTTTTCTTCCAGCCAGGCGTTCATTTCATCGGGATGCTGCATGAGGCGTTCCATTTTTTTCATGGCGTCGAGGTGGTCAGGGTCCTGCTGCTCGAACATTGCGCGCCCGTGTTCCTCGCTTTGCCGGGCCATTTCCTGGAAGGTGTCGGCGCGAAATTCTTTGTCGCAGGCGCCACCCAGTTGTTTGCAGGTCATGGTTTTCATGGTTGCCTTCAACCTCCCGTGAATTGCTTCAATGAAACGTCCTTGTTTCCCACCCTAGTTCAGATGGCGGTGAATGCAAAATTCCCGGTCGCGTGCAGGGCGTTCAGTCGTGGTGGTCACCGAGAATGCGCAGGTATTGCTGAACGGTGTCGGCGAATCCGTAACGCAGGGCTTCCACCGTGAGGGCGTGGCCGATGGACACTTCCGCAATGTTACCGGTCTGCACGAAGGCGCTGAGGTTGTTCAGATCCAGATCATGGCCGGCGTTGACCACCAGCCCGAGCTCAGCGGCCAGATCCGCGCTTTCCATGTAGCGAGCCAGTACTGACTCATAGTCGCCGTCGGCGTAGGCGCGGGCATAGGCTTCGGTATAGAGCTCAATACGGTCGGTGCCGGTGTCCGCTGCACGCCGCACCTGTTCCGGATCCGGGTCGAGAAACAGGCTGGTGCGAACGCCGGCCTGCTGGCAACGTTCAATAAGGGGTTTCAGGCGCGCCCCGTGCTGGGTGAGGTCCCACCCGTGGTCCGACGTGATCTGGTCAGGCGCATCCGGCACCAGCGTGAACTGAGCCGGCTGTTCCGCCAGCACGTGTTCAACCAGGGTATTCGTGGGGTAACCCTCTACGTTGAGCTCGGCGGCCACAAAGCGCGACACAAGTGCTTTCAGGTCGCTGATGTCCTGGTAGGTGGCGTGGCGCTGGTCGGGGCGCGGGTGAATGGTGACACCGATGGCGCCTCCCTGAATGGCCAGTTCGGCAAACTCGCGAATATCCGGGTAGCGATGCCCCCGGGAGTTGCGAATGAGGGCGATCTTGTTCAGGTTGACGCTGAGCTGGGTGGTCATAGGTCGGGCAACTGATTGCAAATGAGCGAATGCCCGATTATAGAGCACTGCCAGCCCAAACCCCACCCTGTGCCGGCGGTGTTCTTTGCCATTTGCTGACACAGTTTTTAACCGGTTTGGCTCTAGAATGCGCGGGTTTCCTGTATTTGGGTGAACCCTGTGAACCAGCCTGCCTCCCTTACCCGGCTTCCACCGCGCGACCCGCCGCCCTTTGATCCACTGGCGCGGATTACCGACGATATTGCTGAGCAGGGTTACGCGATTTGCCCGGATTTTCTGCCCACGTCATCGGTGCAGGCTCTGCAGGTGATGGGAGCGGCCTATGAACGGGCAGACGCTCTGGAAGCGGCGGGGATTGGCCGGGCACAGGATTTCCAGACGAACCGGTTTGTCCGGCAGGACCGCATTCACTGGCTGAGCCGCGACAACCCGGCCGCGCGGCTGTTCCTGGACCCCATGGCGGAATTGCAACAGACGCTGAACCGGTCGCTGTTCATGGGTCTGTTCGATTACGAGGCGCATCTGGCCATGTACCCGGCGGGGGCGTTCTACAAGAAGCATCTGGACGCGTTCCGGGGCCGCACCAACCGGCGGCTCTCGACGGTGCTGTACCTGAACTTCGACTGGCGGGCGCACCAGGGCGGCGAACTGCGGTGTTTCGACCCAGCGGACAACGAAACGGTGCTGTTCGATCTGCTGCCGCAGGCCGGCACTCTGCTGGTGTTCGAGAGCGAGCGTTTCTGGCACGAAGTCTTGCCGGCACAGCGCAAGCGCTACTCCATTGCGGGGTGGTTCCGGGTGAACGGGTCGGTGAACGGGCGGGTAGACCCACCCAGGTAAACCGTTTCAACTGAAGCCGTTCCGTATCGATACCCGGGTATTTAGTGTTATGTTATAACATATATACTCAATGCCCAGTTGATCGACACACACTTCAGGAGGTTGTCTGCATGGCCTGTGCCCAGCCGTTCTCCCAATCCGGACTTCGTGGCGCGGCCCATTACCTGATGCCACTCGTACCCCTCTTCCTGGCCGCTGCGGCGGTGGGCCAGAGTCATGACCACGACCATGATGAACTCCGGCGGCAGGCTGGCGTTCATGTTCATGGTATCGCTCAGCTTCTGGTGGTCGCTGACCGCGACCATCTCGCCATTACGCTGGAGACCCCCGCTGTGAATGTGGTCGGGTTTGAGCACAACGCCCGAACCGACGCCGAGCGTGAGCGGTTACGGGCCGCCGAGCGAGCATTACGCAACGCGGATCGGGTTGCGGTGCCTGCGGCCTCCGCCAGCTGCGAGCCGGAATCTGTCCGTATCAGTTCCACCCAGCTCGACGCTCTGAACCCGCACAACCACGAGCATGATCACGCCCAGGACAGTAACCATGGCCACAGCCATGACGACCAGGACGGTACCAGCCACGCGGAGTTCGTGGTGGACTACCGGTTTGTGTGCAATGACCCACTGGCCCTGAATCGCCTGAGCGTGACGGTGTTTGAGCATTTCCCGGGCTTTGAGGCCGTGAACGTACAGTGGGCCCTGCCCAGCGGCCAGGGTGCGCAGCAGGTAGACGCCGGACGGCCCGGCATTCGGTTCTGACTTGACGCTTGGCCGGTTTGCGCGGAGGCTTCCTGTGTTCATGGGTGCCATGTTGGCTCAACGGAGCCTGAGCAGCGGGTTCACTGCCACCCGGAGAGACGTTGGCCGAAAACCGATAAGAGAGTGCCGCAACGGTGTCTGATTCTGCCCCAGCCATTGCATTAAAAGACGTGGTGTTTCGCTGGCACCGCCGACTGCCGGCGGTGCTTGAGGTACCCGAACTGACGGTGCCTCGGGGGCAGAGGGTGTTTCTGTACGGGCCGTCCGGTTCCGGCAAGACCACACTGCTCAACCTGCTGAGCGGCGTCAATACGCCGGAGTCGGGTTCCGTGGACGTGCTCGGGCACAGGCTCACTTCACTCTCGGGCCGCCAGCGCGACCGGTTTCGCGCCCGCCATATCGGCATTGTTTTTCAGCAGTTTAACCTGATTCCCTGGTTATCCGTGCAGGATAACGTGCAACTGGCCCGTCAGTTTGCCGGGCGATCACACGCGTCCGATGAGGGTGAGCACTTACTGCACGCGCTGGGCCTCAGCAATGAGCTCAGGCGACGTCCGGCGCATTCGCTGAGCATGGGGCAGCAACAGCGGGTGGCCGTGGCCCGGGCGCTGGTGAACCGCCCGGCGCTGCTGATTGCGGACGAACCTACCTCTGCGCTGGATTCCGACCACCGCGATGAGTTTCTGGCGTTGCTCATGGACGTCGCCTCGGATCGCGGCAGCACGATCCTGTTTGTCAGTCATGACAGGGGGCTACAACACCATTTCGACCGGCACCTGGACATGCGTAGCCTGCAGTCGGGGGCGGCGGTTCAATCGGGTGCTGCCGGCGCAGGGGGCAGCGCATGAACCGCTTCACACTCAAGCTCGCCTGGCAAAGTCTCTGGAACCGCCGCGGCACGGTGGTTCTGACGCTGATATCGCTCACTATCAGTGTGGCGCTGCTACTGGGCGTGGATCATATCCGCAAAGAAGCACGGGAGAGCTTTTCCCGCACCATTTCCGGCACCGATCTGATCGTTGGCGCCCGCTCCGGCCCGATCAACCTGCTGCTGTATTCGGTGTTCCGCATCGGCAACCCCACCAACAACATCACCTGGGAATCCTACCAGCAGATCGCCGACAGCCCGGCGGTCGACTGGATTATTCCGCTGACGCTTGGCGACACGCACCGGGGCTACAGGGTGGTCGGCACCAATACCGATTATTTCGACCATTTCCGTTACGGGCGTAAGCAAGCACTCGCATTCTCGGAAGGCCAACGGTTCAGCGGGCTGTTCGATGCCGTGATCGGTGCTGAAGTGGCTGATGAGCTTGATTACGAGGTGGGTTCGGAATTGGTGATCAACCACGGTATGGGTGACGTCAGCTTTGTGAACCACGGCGACCTGCCGTTCCGGGTGTCGGGCGTTCTGGCGCCAACGGGCACGCCGGTGGACCAGTCGGTGCACATTCGGCTGGAAGCCTG
The DNA here is from genome assembly GCA_965602035.1 of Natronospirillum sp. Lineage (GTDB taxonomy): Bacteria > Pseudomonadota > Gammaproteobacteria > Pseudomonadales > Natronospirillaceae > Natronospirillum. The sequence continues at coordinate 2,176,920 of OZ271919.1, forward strand.
GGAAGCGATTCACCTCGGCTGGGAAACGGGCATGCCGCGCGATACGCCTTCCGCGGCCGAAGTGCTGGCGCTGGACGAAGCCCGGCTGCAACCAGAGCAGTTAACTGCGGCGTTCGTGGGGGTCACCTCCCCGGTGCAGATCTTTACGCTGCAACGGGCCATCAATAGCTATAACCAGGAAGCACTGCAGGCGGTACTGCCGGGCGTTGCACTGGCGGAGCTGTGGCAGACTATTGGCACCGTAGAAAACCTGGTGTTACTGATCGCGTTTCTGGTGCTGGTGACCACACTGGTGGGCATGACGACCAGCCTGCTGGCGTCGCTGCGCGAACGACGGCGGGAAATGGCGATATTCCGCGCGCTGGGCGCCTCGCCCCTGACGCTGCTGGCATTGATTGAACTGGAAGTCTTGCTGACCACACTGGCCGGCCTGCTTCTGGGCAGCCTGACGCTCTGGGGTGGCCTGTGGGTGGCTCAGCCGTGGCTGATCAGTGAATGGGGGTTGTTTATCGGTACCGGCCTATGGACGGGCAGTACCCTCGCGTTCGCCGGATTGATTATCGGGTTGGCGTTGCTGGTGGGGTTGGTGCCGGGGATTACGGCGTACCGGCGGGCGTTGGCCGATGGCTTATCGGTAAAATTGTAGGAGCGGCCGGAGGCCGCGACAATCGCAATCGCAGCCAAGACGCCGTGTAACGGGCAGCTCCTACACGATCGCAGCCAAGACGCCGTGTAACGGGCAGCTCCTACATGGTTACACGTAGAAGTCGAGCTCTTCCTGGTGCTTCAGCAGGTCGCGCATGGTGTAGGTGTCGTCACCGTAGAAGAACACCAGACCCCAGTGCGTGCCGAACGCGGTGCGCTTGGTAACGGTTTCTTCCATCGGCGGTGTGAGTTCGTGGAAGTCGTAGTAGGGGTGGTCTTCCACCTCTTCCGGAATCTCCAGCTTGCTGACCACGCGCCGGCGCGGGTATACGCCGAAGCAACCGGCCACGCCTTTGGCGTCTTTCACCGGGGTCGGGAAGAAGGCGTTCACTTCCTCTTCCGTGGATTTCGGGTCGAACACCACCGCCAGCGCCTGGTAGGCGTTGAAGCCATAGGCACGTTCGATCAGCTCGAAGGCCTTGAAGCCCGGTGGACGGTAGGCCACTTCGCCGAAGTACATTTCGCCATCGCTGGTGACGAAGTATTCGGGGTGAATAAAGCCGAACTGGATATCGAACGTCTTGATCAGCTTCTCGATCTGCTTCGTGATCGCCTCGCGGTGCTTCTCCAGCTCCGGTGTCGCGGGCACAAATACCGAATAGCCCAGAGTCACGTACTCTGAAATGTTCAGGAACTTGATCTCGCCGTTCCAGATCCACGCTTCCACCGCGAATTCCCAGCCATCCAGGTGGCTTTCCATCAGTACCGGAAATTCTTCTTCCGGGATCATATCGACTTCATCCGGGGTACGGATGACGCGATGCCCCAGACACCCGGCCTTGTCGAATGCCTTGAGGTGAATCGGGTCGTTCGGGTCACCATCGAGCTTGAGCAGGGTCTGGTTGACGCGCTTGAGGAAGCGGATCACGTCATCGCGGTCGTGCGCTTCCTCAAAAATACCGACACGGATGCCACCGAGCTGCGCTCGACGCTTCATCAATGCCTTGTCACGGAACAGAATGGATTGCCCGTACAGTCGTGGGTTGTCGAGCAACACAGAGTTAATGGCACCGGCCCACTCCACAGTCTCTTCAAACAGCGGGATCGCTACATCCACGCCCATGTCCTGCAGCGTCTGAGCAATTTCCATGGAACGATCGTTCAGGCGCTCGAAATCCCAGGGCACGTACGGAATGTCGTGTTCCTTGCAGTAATCCTCTGCCCAGCTCGGGGCGACCACCACGTAACGCCGATCGAAATTGTCCATTGCCTCGACGGCGCCCAGCGCCCAGCCAAGCAATGCCACATAACCCTTGTTCGGATCCTTGTCTACCATAGTGATTCGCCTCCGATAACGGTCGCTGACGGGGAAAGAAACCTCGGCATTCCCGCGTTGCGACATGAACAAACAGTAACCAGCTTAGCATATCGGGCCCACCCCCGTTGAGGAGACCCCGGTTCAATTCAGTAATGACGTCTCTGCACCAATTGAGCTAAGGTAGCGCACATACGGAAACTCTGATGCGTTGAATGCACTGCGGGGGACGACTGTCGACGGCTCACTCGTGAGGAAAAGTACCATGATGGCACCCACTACACCGGGTACCGATGCCGGGCTGGGCCCGATGCTACAACGGCTGGATCAACAGGTGGAAAAGATGCGGGGCGGCCGCAGCTTTGTTCAGGCCAGCCACGCCCCCCATGCCATAGATCTGTGTCGGCGTATTGCCTTGCGCGACGGTGGGCTGGATGCTCTCTTCCAGCGCATTCCCGACCTGGACCAGTCAGGGATTTTCGCCGGCAGCGACTGGGCCTACCCCGAATCGCTGCAGGCGCGGTTTGTGCCCGTAACGTTTCAGTCGTCTGACAAGGTATTGCTCACCATTGAGGTGCTCAGCGAGCTCCGGTTTCTGGCCATTGCGTCGGGGCACTACTTCCACCCGCACGTGGCGGCGGAACAGGCAACGCATTTCCTCACTCAGGTACTGGCCTTCAACCTGAATGAGCTGTTCGGCCTTGCCGCTGATGAAGCACAACGCAACGCCGACCCCAAAGCACGAGCGCTGATCAGCCGGCATCTGAGTTATGTGGCGCAGCACATCGGCTTCGAGAGCATCCTCGATGAAGTGGTCGCGGAAATCTGGCGCCTGATTCGCCAGCGCCCGATACAGGTCGCCCACATCCATCAGATGATCGACCGGGTGGCCACCTGCCTGTTTGACCCCTCCGTGAATACCGGCGGCACGGCACGCGGTGCCGAGCGGCTGGTAAGTGCCGTCTACGGGCCGACCCAGGGCTGTCAGGAAGACCCGGGCTTCGAGACCTACCAGGAACGCCTGAACGGCATGGACGACATGGCGCTCGACGCCGAAGCACAGGGCTTTGCGCGCGCCATGCATGACACCGGCCTGGTGTCGCCCTATCACACCGTGTTCCTGCGCCACATTCTGCCGCAGGGCGATATGGAACTGCTGGCACGGTCACTGGGTCTCAGCTCCACGGGGCGGGACTGCCTGCTGTGCTACCGGAACCTCTGCGAAACCCTGATTGATTACTGTGTCTATGCGGCCACCGCACAGACGGTGTACGGGCTGTCCTGCCTGCTGGAACGCGGGTTGCTCTACCGCTCCAGCGTTGCTGCCGCCCTGTGGCGCCAGATGCAGACACCGCTACACCACAATACTCACGAGAATCTCAAGCGAATATTCGGCAAGGAGTTGGACGGCCAGGTGCTCTTCATGGCCGGCATCATCAGCGTACTGGGGCAGCCACTCGGGCTGGGCCAGGGCAATAACCCGGCCTGCCAGTCCACGCGGGCAATTTCCATGTGGTCGTACACCGACCCTGATTTTCTACTCCAGCTCGCCCGCTGGGCAGCCCGCGATGACCGGGTGGTCATGCAATTCGAGGGCGAAAGCCTGAATTCCGCGGACCTGGACATTGGCATCGTGAACCCCTGGGCGTTTGACCTGGACCCGTTGTCGTCGGTGCTCGTGCCGCACCTCGACCGCATTTATATTGAAATGGGGCGCTTGTCAGAGGATCGTGGCGAGGATCCGCACAAGTGGATCAACCCGGAATTTCATGGCTGGTGGGTCAACCGGGCATTCGCCATCGCTGTGGATATAGACACCGGTCACCTGAAGGACCTCGCACAGTTTATCCGCACGTTCTATGCGCTCTACGACCCGCGCTACAACAGCAACACCCCGGTGGTGCACCCCCAGCCGGCCGGCGTTGCGGTCACGGACACACAGGCACGCTTTGTGGGCTGGCATGCCATCGCGATACTGCGCGTGGCACTGGATCAGGACGACCTGATGCGTGTGTATTTCTTCAACCCCAACAACGACAGTGGTCAGGACTGGGGCAATGGCGTGGTCGTCTCCACCGAGGGGCATGGTGAACAGCACGGGGAATCCTCACTGCCGGTCGCGGAATTCGTGTCGCGGCTTTACCTGTTCCACTACGACGCCACCGACTGGCAATTGCATACCGAGCCGGTCCCCGAAGACGAAGTGCAGCATGTGAAGTCACTGATCGAGGAAAGCTGGGGGGCGGATCGCCTGCCACCGCCACCTGAACCCTGACCCGGGCCGGGTGGTGTCTGACGGCACGGCACATTGACGACGCGCCTCGGTTGTAGCGGGAAAAGCATCAAAATATTTTGATATAGATCTTGACTTGGCTGTGAGAGCGCCTAGACTTCGCGGCATGGAACGTGTTGCGGAAGTTTTTCAGGCGCAGGCCCGGGATTTCAAAGCCACTGCAGACCCCCTGCGGTTGCTGATACTGCGCGTACTGCGGCGTCAGTCCTATGGTGTGCTCGAACTGAGCCGCTTGTTGGACGTGCAACAGTCGCGACTGAGCCACCACCTGAAAATTCTGACTCAGGCTCGTCTGGTTACCCAACGGCGGGAAGGCAATTCCATTTTTTATCAGCGACACCCGGTACCGGAACACTGGGCAGCGAGCGTGTTCGACCTGCTGGACCAGAACGGGTTACCGGCCGAGGTCGCAGAGCGACGACAGCAGATTGACCTCGAACGCCAGCAAAGCGCCGAGCAGTTCTTCGCCCGGCACGCGGATGAGTTCCGGCAGCGCCAGGACCTGATTGCGGAGTATCCGCAGTACGGTGAGCTGGCGACCCAGCTGCTGAAACAACAGTCTGCCGGCGGGCAACTGGCAGTAGAGGTCGGGCCCGGGCTGGGGGAATTCCTGCCCGAGCTCAGTGCCGCCTACCGGGACGTATGGGCGGTGGATATCTCAGCGGAACTGCTGACCCGCGCACAGGAGGCGTTGCCGGACAGGATCACCAATGTTCACTTTTTCCACGGTGATCTGAACGACTGGGCACGGGACCATGGATCCGCTCCGGACCTGCTGGTGTACAACATGGTGCTGCACCATATTCCGGACCCCGGCGGCGAGCTGGAGCGGGCCGGCCGACAGTTGGCCGACGGCGGTTTGCTGTTGGTCACCGAACTGGACCGGCATCAACAGAGCTGGGCAAGAGAGAGCTGTGGGGACCACTGGCTGGGGTTCGCGGCAGAAGAATTGAATCAGTGGGCCGCCGCCGTCGGCCTGCGCCGAATCAGCGATACGCTGTCGGCTCTGCGCAATGGTTTTCAGGTGCAGAGCCTGCTATTTCAGAAAGTTGCAGCAGCCCGTGTGGCCTGACGGGAGCATGACATGAAGGAGATATTCTGGCATGAGTGAGTACAACCTGTTCACCTCGGAATCGGTTTCCGAGGGGCACCCTGACAAGATGGCGGATCAGATCAGTGACGCCATCCTCGACGCAATCCTCAAGGACGATCCGAACGCGCGTGTGGCGGTGGAAACGCTGGTGAAAACCGGTATGGCCGTGATCGCCGGTGAGGTGCGCACCAATACCTATGTGGAACTGGAAGACATCGTGCGCGACGTCATCCTCGACATCGGCTACAACAGCTCCGATCTCGGTTTCGACGGGGCGAGCTGCGCGGTGCTCAATGCCATCGGCAAGCAGTCTTCCGACATCGCCATGGGGGTCGACGAGAACATCGAGGCCAGCAAGGCGCTCGGTGCCGGCGACCAGGGCATGATGTTCGGCTACGCCACCAATGAAACCGATGTGCTCATGCCGGCCACGGCAACCTATGCGCACCGTCTGGTGCAGCGCCAGGCCGAGTTGCGCCGTTCCGGCCGCCTGCCCTGGCTGCGTCCCGACGCCAAGAGCCAGGTTACCTTGCGGTACCAGGACGGCCAGCCGGTCGCCATTGATGCCGTGGTGCTTTCCACGCAGCACAACCCCGAAATCAGCCAGAAAGACCTGCACGAAGCGGTACGCGAGGAGATTCTGAAGCCCGTACTGCCGGCGGAGTGGCTGCACAGCGATACGCTGTACCACATCAACCCGACGGGCCAGTTCATTATCGGCGGCCCGGTGGGCGACTGCGGACTGACCGGCCGCAAGATCATTGTGGACACTTACGGCGGTATGGCCCGCCATGGTGGTGGCGCGTTCTCCGGCAAGGACCCCTCCAAGGTGGACCGCTCTGCCGCCTACGCGGGCCGCTACGTGGCCAAGAACATTGTCGCGGCCGGGCTGGCCGACAAGTGTGAGATCCAGTTGTCGTATGCCATCGGCGTGGCCGAGCCGACCTCCATTTCCATCAATACGTTCGGTACCCACAAGGTCAGCGAAGAGCTGATCGCCCGCCTGGTGCGCGACAATTTTGACCTGCGCCCCGGCGGCATCATTGAAATGCTGGACCTGCGCCGCATGACCTACCGGCCGACGGCTGCCTATGGCCACTTCGGCCGTGAGGACGCCGGGTTCAGCTGGGAGAAAACCGACAAGGCTGAAGCGCTGCGCATTGAAGCAGGGCTGAAATAAACACCGAATCAGGAAGAAAGACTATGACCACCGCAGCACAACTGAACAGCTTCGACGATTACGCCATCGCCGACATCAACCTGGCCGACTACGGCCGGGCGGAAATCGACATTGCCGAAACCGAAATGCCGGCGCTGATGGCTTTGCGTGAGAAATACCGTGATCAGCAGCCGCTCAAGGGCGCACGCATCATGGGGTGTATCCACATGACCATCCAGACCGCCGTGCTGATCGAAACGCTGGTGGATCTGGGCGCCGAGGTGCGTTGGTCTTCGTGCAACATTTTCTCCACGCAGGACCACGCGGCAGCGGCCATTGCGGCCCGCGGAATCCCGGTTTTCGCCTGGAAAGGTGAGACCGAAGAAGAATTCCTGTGGTGCATCGAGCAGACGATCCGGGCGAAGAAAGGCAGCCAGGACCTCTGGAACGCCAACCTGATCCTGGACGACGGCGGCGATCTTACGGCCATGGTGCACGAACAGTTCCCGCAATTGCTCGATGATATCCACGGTATCTCTGAAGAAACCACCACGGGCGTGCATCGTCTGCTGGAAATGCTGAACCAGGGCACGTTGAAAGTACCGGCGATCAATGTGAACGATGCCGTCACCAAATCGAAGAACGACAACAAGTACGGCTGCCGCCATTCGCTGAACGACGCGATCAAGCGCGGTACCGACCACCTGTTGTCCGGCAAGAAAGCACTGGTGATCGGTTACGGCGATGTGGGCAAGGGCTCGGCGGCGTCGCTGCGCCAGGAAGGTATGATCGTGAAGGTCACCGAGGTGGACCCCATCTGTGCCATGCAGGCCTGCATGGATGGCTTCGAGGTGGTGTCGCCCTATCGCGACGGTAACAATGACGGCACCGCCGGTTCCATCAACCACGAGCTGCTTGCGAACACCGACCTGCTGGTCACCACGACCGGCAACACCAATGTGTGCGACCGCCACATGCTGGCGGCTCTGAAGGCCAGCGCGGTGGTCTGCAACATCGGCCACTTCGACAATGAAATCGACACCGGTTTCATGCGTCAGAACTGGCGCTGGGAAGAGATCAAGCCGCAGGTACACAAGATTTACCGCAGCGATGACAAGGCCGATTTCCTGATCCTGCTGTCCGAAGGTCGCCTGGTGAACCTGGGCAATGCCACGGGCCACCCCAGCCGGATCATGGATGGCTCTTTTGCCAACCAGGTGCTGGCGCAGATGTACCTGTTTGATGAGAAGTTCGCTGACCTGCCGGCTGGCGACAAGGCGGACAAGCTGTACGTGAAGGTGCTGCCCAAGAAGCTTGATGAAGAAGTGGCCGCCGAAATGGTCCGCGGCTTCGGCGGTGTGATTACCCGGCTGACAAAAGACCAGGCCGAGTACATCAACGTGCCGGTGGAAGGCCCGTTCAAACCGGCTGACTATAAATACTGATCACGCCTGATCAGTCCGCCAAACGACACGCTGCTCCGGAGATCGGGCACAAGTACGTCCCTGTAGCCCTGCGGCGAAAACATCCTGTTTTCGCAGCTCCCCGGAGCAGGGTGTCGATTACCGGCCCCCGGGGTTTTCAGCCCCCTGACAGCGAAGCTGCTTTCCCGGCAGGAACTGACACGAGATAAACCAATGACCCAAGATGTCACCCTCAGCTTTGAATTTTTCCCGCCCAAAACGGATGAAGGCCTCGCCAAACTCCACCGAGTGCACGATCAACTGAGCGAATGCCGACCGGAATTCTTCTCCGTCACCTACGGTGCCGGTGGCTCCACGCAAGAGCGCACCATCAACACCGTGCTGCAACTGCACGAAAAAGGCATACCCGTCGCACCGCACCTGAGCTGTATCGGCTCAACCCGCGATACGCTGCGCTGGCTGCTCAACCACTACGCCGAACATGGTGTGGATCGCATTGTTGCGCTGCGCGGCGACATGCCATCCGGCACCGGTGGCGGTACCGGTGGTGACTTCCGATACGCGAGCGATCTGGTGGCCTTTATCCGGTCGGAATACGGCGACCGATTCGCACTTGAAGTCGCGGCCTACCCGGAGATGCACCCGCAGGCCCCGAACCTGGACGCGGACATTCGCAATTTCGTGCACAAAGCCAACCAGGGTGCCACCACGGCCATTACGCAGTACTTTTTCCAGCCCGAAGCCTACTTCCACTTCGTGAACCGGGTGCGTCAGCTCGGTTGCGATATCCCGATTGTGCCCGGCATCATGCCGATCACCAACTACACCCGCCTGGCCCGCTTCAGCGACGCATGCGGGGCCGAGATTCCCCGCTGGATCCGCAAACAACTGGAAGCCTACGGCGATGACTCGGACAGCATCCGGGCATTCGGGCTCGATGTCGTCACGGAGGTCTGCCGTACCCTGCTCGACGGCGGTGCACCCGGCATTCATTTTTACGCCATGAATCAGGCGGAAGTGAACCTGCAGCTCTGTGACCGACTGGGTTTGGGGGCGTCTCGTTAACCGGTCACACGCGAACGACGTCTCTCAATTCAACTCAACGTGTTGATTGGCCCGGAATTGATTACAAATTTGTGACAAAAGCCTATAATGCCCGGCCCGTCCTGAGATCTGGGAGGCGTTATGGCTTTCGAAAGCCCACTGTTCAACCTGTTTGGGCGCAGTCCCATTCAACCATTGAAAAAGCACATGCATGCCACGCTTCAGTGTGTGCTGGAACTGCCGGAACTGGTGGCAGCCGCGAATGAAGGTGACTGGGAGAAAGCTCACACCGTCAGGGCCCGACTCCGGGACCACAAGGAAGAAGCGGATCGCCTGAAGAACGAGATCCGCAGTCATATGCCCAACCGTCTGCTGATGCCTGTGGCCCGCTCGGACTTGCTTGAACTGCTGATCGCCCAGAACAACCTTGCCGGCGCGCCCAAGCGTATTTCCGGGCTCATTCTGGGCCGGGAAATGCAATTCCCGGACAGCCTGCGCACGGATTTCGACCAGTTCCTGAAGACGTCCATCGATGCGACCCACAAGGCCATGGAGGCGATTGACGAGCTGGACAATCTGCTGGAGACCGGCTTCAGCGGCCAGGAACTCAAGACAGTGGAACAATACATCGACCGGCTCGAGGTTCTCGAAGAGGAGTCCGATCAGCAGCAGATTCGCCTGCGCTGGTCACTGCGCCAGAACGAGAACGAGCTGTCACCGGTCGATGCCATTTTCATGTACGAGGTCATAACGGCCATCGGGCGTCTGTCCGATATCGCGCAGAGCGTCGGCCACCGACTGCAGATACTCATTGCACGCTAGGAGTTCGCCATGACCCTGATTGCAGAAAATGCCGAGCTGTTCATTATGCTCGCCTGTGTGTTCGGTTTCTTCATGGCCTACGGCATCGGCGCTAACGACGTTGCCAATGCCATGGGTACATCGGTCGGTTCCCGTGCACTGACGGTGGTTCAGGCGATCATTATCGCCATCATTTTTGAGTTTGCCGGCGCGTACCTGGCCGGTGGCGAGGTTACCTCGACCATCCGGAAGGGCATCATTGACGCCAGCGCTCTTGAAGGGGCGCCGGAAATACTGGTATTCGGTATGCTCGGCGCGCTGCTGGCCGCCGGTACCTGGCTGCTGGTGGCCTCGTTCATGGGGTGGCCGGTGTCGACCACGCACTCGATCATCGGTGCCATTGTCGGTTTCGCGTTGCTGTACCTGGGCACCTCGGGCGTGAACTGGCCGCAGATATGGACCATTGCCGCGAGCTGGGTTATCTCTCCCTTGCTGGCCGGCACGGTATCCTATCTGCTGTTCCGCAGTGTCTATCACCTGGTACTGAATACCGACGAGCCCTTTGCCAACGCCCGCCGGTATGTCCCGTACTACATGTTCCTGACCGGGTTCCTGATAGCCATGGTAACCTTGGTCAAAGGGCTGAAGCACATCGGACTCGATCTTAATTTTCTGGAAAGCTTATTCTGGTCGACGGTTTTTGGTGTGATCGTTGCGCTTCTGGGGAAATTCCTTCTGCGCAATGTACAGGACGACACCGAGGGCAACGCGCATCGACGCTTTGCCGGCGTGGAAAAACTGTTCGCGGTGCTGATGGTGTTTACCGCCTGCGCCATGGCCTTTGCCCATGGTTCAAACGACGTTGCCAACGCAGTCGGTCCGGTGGCAGCGATCGTCTCGGTGGTATCCAGCGGTGGCGTTGTCGGCGGTGAAGCACTGGTGCCCGGCTGGGTTCTGCTGCTGGGCGGTATTGGTATTGCCGTCGGGCTTGCCACCTATGGTTTCAAGGTGATGGGCACCATTGGCCGAAAGATCACCCAACTGACGCCGTCACGCGGCTTTGCCGCAGAGCTGGGTGCCGCCGGTACCGTTGTACTGGCATCGGGCACCGGCCTGCCGATTTCCACCACGCACACGCTGGTCGGCGCGGTACTGGGTGTCGGTCTGGCCCGGGGTATTTCTGCACTCAACCTGAACATTGTCGGAACCATCTTTGTTTCCTGGGTGGTCACTCTCCCGGCCGGCGCATTCCTTTCCATGTTCTATTTCATGGTGCTGCGCAGCATCTTCGGCGGCTGAATCTGTCGCCGCATCGTCAGCCAGGCAGTACAATGCCATAAGGAATTCGCCCCGGAGCGGCTTTATGGCATTGTTTACTGCAGAGACACCGGAAAAAGACAGCGTTTTTATTCATCGTCTGGACCCCGACGATGCGCTGGGCTCTGCCTGCGACCGACCATTCAGACTCGATGAATGCGAGTGGCCCACGGCTGAACACTACATGCAGGCGAACCTGTACACGCAGCGCGATCGTATCGACACCATTCGACGTGCGCCGGATGCATCAGCAGCCCGCAAAGCGGCCCGCCGGTGGTATTGGCGGCCCCGGAGTGACTGGAAAAAACTCGCGCCAGTATATATGTCACGGGCACTCTATACTCAGATTCAGCTTTACCCGGATATGATGCAGGCCTTGCTGGACACCAGCGAACGGAAATTGCTCGCCATGGAGCAATACGATTATTTCTGGGGTATCGGGCGCGACCACCGCGGGTTGAACTGGTACGGGAAGGTGTTGACAAATCTTCGCGAGAAATGCCGGACTGATCGGCGTAACATGGAAGGATCATCTGCGGGCTGAAACCGTACGGCCTTGAAGGCCCGGTTCGCAGCCGCCACTTCAGTGAATGCGATTATGGCCGTTACAGTGGGCGAGTCGTTGGGCTCCGGTATTGGCCATGCACCTGATTAAAGGGTGATCCCGTAACACAGAGTAACCGAGGTACTGGTCCGTTGACTGAGAAGGTGGACGCCGAAGGCGAATACATTAAAGCACCGGGGGAAATTGCCCGCTTGCTCGGCCGTGTGCAGACACAGCTGTCGCCGGTTACCGTGCGGTTCCCCGGTGTTCAGCGAGCGCTCACTACCTACATCGCCGGTGTGGATCCGAAGCGACGCTATGTGCTGCTCGATGAGGTATTGCCGAAATCCGACGCCCGCATGATCAAGGACGGCCGGACGTTCAACCTTGAGACCTATTACGAGGGCTGCCGGCTGCGTGCCCGCAATCTGTATGCCCGTGAGAGCAAGGACAGCGACGGCAATGTGATATATCGCATACCGTTTCCTGATGAGGTGCACTATCTGCAGCGCCGGGCGGCCTACCGGGCGCAGGTTCGCCGATCACTGGAAATTCCTGCCCGCATCATGGATGCAGACCGACAGGTGCTCACCGGCCTGCTGCGGGACATGTCCGCCGAAGGGTGCCAGATACAGGTGCCCGGTGACGTATCTGAACGCCTGAAAGCGCACGGCAAAACACTGGTTCCCATCAAAATCTATTTCCCCAATGGCACGTCTCTGGTGGCCAAAGTGGAGTTGCGCTTCGTCGGGTACGATGAGCATGGCGGCTACACAAAATGTGGCTGCCAGTTCGAAGAGCTGGACGCACAGAAAGAGCAGCAGATTGCCCGCATTGTGACCGACCTGCAACGCGATTACATCAACTTCACCAAGAATGGCGGCAAGATCGAGGGGGTTCCGGCGCTGTTTCTGCCTCCTGAAGAAGACGACGATATCGCTGAAATGGATCGCGAGGGTCGCCCTTCGTCGGGTGAAATGAACGCCGAAGCCGAGAAATCAGCCAAGGAATCCCGACGTAAGCGCCGTACCGAGCGCCAGCCGAAACTGGAGGTGAAGCAGGTTCACAGCGAGGCCATTGGCGCGATCAAGTCGCTCATCGGTCGGGTCAGGCTGGAACAGGCCCTGCCGGTCGATGAGCTTCGGGAATCGGCAGCCAATCTGGTCACCGTCTGGCAGCAGAACCGGGAACAATTAATCCTCACGACCCACATGCGCAACCTCTCCGACTACCTGTTCGAGCACCCGGTGGGGATGGCCGTACTGCTGACGGATCAGGCCGCTCGGATGCAGCTCGCCACCTCCGGTGATGAGCTGCAGAACGTGATGATGGCTGGCCTGTGCCACGATGTCGCAAAGGCCATGCTGGAGGACGGTGAAAAGGAAACCGGCATCGATGTGTCGCCGGCCAAACGCGAACCACTGCGTCAGCAGATCATGCGCTACCGTGCGCTGTTGAAAGCGGACGACCGCCTACCGGAACTGGTGCCACGCCTGGCCGCGCAGAACTTCGAGCGGGAAGACGGCTCCGGGCTGCCGGACGGCCTGAAAGGCAATGACCTTGATGCCATGGCCAAACTGGCTATTGCTGTCGACATGATTGACAGCGGTGCCCATATATACCGGGAAGATGTTTATTACCACCCGGCCATGGCCTACAAACGACTGCTCGGCATGAGCGACCGCATCAGCGATTCAGTGATCAAACAGGTGGTGGTCGGCCAGGGTCTGTTCCCTCTCGGGTCACCGGTGCGTCTCAGTGACCAGACGGCCGGGCTGGTCATGCGCCAGAGCGACAACCGGCAGCCAACCGTGGTACGCGTGATCTATAACCTGAAAGAGCAGTCACCTCGCATGCCCAGAGACATAACACTGAGCGATGCCGGCGTGCGGATAGAAGGCCCGGTGGACCCGATTCGACTGGGCATCAGCAACACACTGCTTCAGGCGCCGCTGCAGGTCGACTGACCCGCGGTCAGCCGGCGGGAGCTTTGCCCGTTATTTCCTGCTAACAGGCTGACTGGGCATCATGTTGCGTGAGTAGAATATTTCCTGCATTTCCTTGCTCAGCCGGTACTGGATATTACCCAGTTCGTCCGCGCTGAATTCATCTTCCCCGGCACCGAACAGATAATGCTCCAGTTCCATCTGCTTGAGCATCATTTTCGTGTGAAAGATGTTCTCCTGATACACATTGACGTCGATCAATTCGTAGAACTCTTTGGTATCGTCGTCGATATAGTTCTGAATGGAATTGATTTCGTGGTCAATGTATATCTTCCGGCCATCCTTGACGCGCGTAAAGCCGCGCACCCGGTAATCCATGATCACGACGTCGGAATCAAACGAATGGATCAGGAAGTTCAGCGCCTTGAGGGGAGAGATTACCCCGCAGGTCGACACATCGATATCAGCGCGGAACGTGCTGATGCCATTGTCCGGATGGCTTTCCGGGTAGGTGTGTACCGTGATGTGACTCTTGTCCAGATGGCCCACGACCGCTTCAGGCAGTGGACCCGGCGCCGTTGACAGCTCTTCGGGTTTGGGGTCAATCGGGTGCTCGGCAATCAGCATGGTGACGCTGGCGCCTTCCGGCTCGTAGTCCTGGCGTGCGATGTTCAGCACATTGGCGCCTATGATCTCGGTGACCTGGGTGAGGATGTCGGTCAGCCGGTCGGCATTATAGAGCTCATCGATGTACGCAATATACTCCTGCCGGTGCTGCTCGGTTTTGGCATAGCTGATGTCGTAGATATTGAAGCTCAACGACTTCGTCAGATTGTTGAAACCGTGCAGGCGGAGTTTATCCATGGGCGTTACCCTCCGGCGGAATAGACTGACATCGGGGCGCCACCGCGATCCGAGCACCAGCTGCTGCCCGTATGCGTGCCACCCTGCTTCGGCCTGCGCAGGGCGCAGAACCGGGAGGCGGCATTCTGTGCAAGTCGCCCGGAAATTGCAATGCCGCGCTGATCAGTCCAGGTCGTAGTCAATTTCCAACATGCAATGCGGCGACACCCGGGGTTCGGTCAGAATACGGGCAGAAAACACGTACTCCGCCAGCCCCGGGGTGAGAATCTGATAATCAAGCCGCAGGCCGTTGCGCTGCGCTTCATCGTACGGCCACCAGGTGTGCTGGCGCTCCTCACGATTCATCAACCGGAAGGCGTCGACATAGCCCATGGGGCCCAGGACCTGATCCATCCAGGCGCGTTCTTCCGGCAGAAAGCCGGGTGTGCGCTGGTGATCCTGCCAGTTACCCAGGTCAATGGTGCGGTGTGCCATGTGGAAAGTACCCGCGAAAATGAACTCACGGCGCTTGCGACGTGTTTTTCTCAGGTGTGTCTGGAACTGCTCCATAAAGGCGAACTTGTGCTCCAGTTCCTCCTCGTCGTTCGCCCGGGGAAAAAGCACCGAGCAGACACTGAAGCGGTCGAAATCCGCCTGCAGAAAACGACCTTCCATATCAATATCAGGTATACCCAGCCCGCGAATAATCGCCTTCGGCATATCGCGGCAGTAGATTCCGACGCCACCCTGCTCGGGGTCATCTGCATCGAAGAAAAAGCCGAAGTAACCGGGCACTTCCAGCAGGCTGTCGGGAATATCTTTCTCACGGATACGGATATCCTGAACGCACACGACATCAACATCGGCATGTTCCAACCAATCCAGAAAACCGCGGTCAGCCGCGTTGATCAGACCATTGACATTGATTGTGACGACTTTCATTCCGGTTCCTAAGGGCGTGGTAGCGCACACCCAAACTGTTCACATTACCGTGTGCACGGCTCGGGCACACGTTCGGGATTCTGCGGCTTCTATTGTATGATTGCGCGAACTTAATGTCACAGGGCCGGTTGGCAAACGCAATCGGTGATTCGCTGTCGGGGGAGTTTAGCAGGAATATGCAGGATTATCAGCGGGCTTTTATCGCTCTTGCCGTGGAACGCGGGGCTTTACGCTTTGGTGAATTTACCCTGAAATCGGGGCGTGTCAGCCCGTATTTCTTCAATGCCGGCCTGCTGAACACAGGCCGTGACCTGAGCCAGACCGGCGATGCGTTCGCCGCCGCGTTGACCGACCGGGGGCTGACGATCGACACACTCTTCGGGCCGGCCTACAAAGGCATTCCGTTGGCCAGTGCAACCAGTATCGCCCTGTATCGCAACCACGGCATTGATGTGCCCTGGGCATTCAACCGGAAAGAAGCCAAGGATCACGGTGAAGGCGGCATGCTCGTTGGCGCACCGGTACAGGGTGACACCGTGGTGATCGACGATGTAATCACTGCCGGTACCGCCATCCGGGAAATAATGGCGCTGCTCGACAGCCTGCCCGACGCCCGCCCCGGCGGCATTGCCGTTGCCCTGGACCGGCAGGAGCGCGGCCAGGGAGAGCGCTCGGCGATTCAGGAAATCGAGGCCGACTACGGCGTACCGGTCGTGGCCATTATTACACTGGATGACCTGCTGCAATACCTGCGCGAGTCACCCGATGCCGGCAGGCATCTGGATGCCGTTGCTGCCTATCGCGATCGGTATGGCGTCTGAGCGGCGGGCCGTCCATGGGACACGAGGGTCATTCGAGGCCGGTACCCTCATCCAGCCCAAACATGATGTTCATGTTCTGCACGGCAGCACCTGAGGCGCCCTTGCCCAGGTTGTCGAGACGGGCCGCGAGTTGTATGTGCTGGTCGTTACCGAATACGAACAGTTGAAGCTGGTTGGTCCCGTTCACGGCCTGCGGGTCCATGAACCCACCATCAAGCTTGCCTTCGGCATCATGTGGCATGACGGTTACAAACCGGCTGCCGGTGTAGTAGTCCGCCAGACGATCCCGCACCTCTGCCGCAGACCCGAGCTCCAGCAGCTGGTAGGTATGAAGGGGAACGGTTACCGTCATGCCCCGGTAGTAGGGGCCCACAATCGGTGAAAACACCGGTGGCACGGAAATGCCCGTGTGTTTCTGCATTTCGGGCAGGTGTTTATGCGTCAGGGTCAGGGCGTAATGACGGGGCGCCTGCAGAGACAGTGACTCCGCGTCACCGGCTTCCTCATACCGCTGGATCAACGCCTTGCCACCACCGCTGTAACCGGTGACCGACTGGCACGACAGCGGTGTTGCGGCGGGCAGCACACCCTGGGCAACCAGCGGCGCGACCAGGGCAATAAAGCCGGTGGCATGGCAGCCGGGGTTGGCTACCCGATGCGCATTCCGAATCGCCGTCCGATAGTCTTCACTGATCTCCGGCAGGCCAAATGCCCAGTTGTCATCAACGCGGTGTGCGGTGCTGGCATCGATCAACCGTGTACCGCTGTCGGCCAGCCTCACGGCTTCCCGCGCCGCGTCGTCGGGCAGACAGAGAAAGGCCACATCGGCCCGGTTCAGCATTGCCTGACGGGCTCGCGGGTCCTTGCGCTCGGCCGGGTCGATACTCAGAATTTCCACTTCAGGGTGCTGTTGCAACCGCTCATGTATCTGCAGGCCAGTCGTGCCGGCCTGGCCGTCGACATATACTTTCAGCATGGTATGTCCGTCGAGTCAGAATATTTCAGGGTGTTTCTGTTGCCGGCTCCTGCTCGGCAAACACGCCGGCAGACAGAATGGCCCACTGGGCGTCCCAGTTTGCCGTTGGGGGTTTCTCGAACCCGCTGCGCACGAACTGGGCGATCCGGCCCTCCACGGTGGCCAACAGCAGGTTGGCGGCCACGGCCGGCGCGACGGTCGAGCTGGAATTATCGCCTTCAAGCAGCCCGGATTCACGCAGGATCTGTTTCAGTTGCAGCTCGACACGTTCAAAAAGCTGAGCAACGCGATCGCGCAACCGGTCCACTTCACCGGCCAGGGCATCACCGGCGAGAATCCGGCACATTCCCGGGTTTCGCTCTGCAAAGGTCAACAGCAGGTAGAGCACCGCCTGGGTTCGGGGCAGGGCCCTGTGGTCTTCGTCCAGAATCCGGTTGATGCGGGTGAATACCGTTTCCTCTATGAACTGGATCAGCGCTTCGAACATGCGCGCCTTGCTGGGGAAATGGCGGTACAGGGCGGCTTCGGAGACTCCGACGCGCTCAGCCAGCCGGGCGGTGGTTATACGGGTACCGGCGCCTTCCTCCAGCATTTCCGCCAGCGCCTGCAGAATCTGTTGTTTACGGGTCATACCACTCATGACGGGAGATCATCCACATTGCCTGAAATCAGCGTGCCGACGCCGACATCGGAAAACACTTCGAGCAGGGTAGCATGCTCGACACGCCCATCAATGATATGGGCCGTGCGCACCCCGTTGCGAACGGCGTCCAGCGCACAGCGGATTTTGGGCAGCATGCCGCCGTGGATCGTGCCATCCTCGATCAGTGCGTCCACCTGGGTGGCTGTGAGGCCGGTCAGCACCTCACCCTGACGATTCTTCAGGCCTTCGATATTGGTCAGCAGTATCAGTTTCTCGGCGTGCAGACTCTCTGCCAGCTTACCGGCCACCAGGTCCGCATTGATGTTGTAGCTGGTGCCATCGTCACCCACACCGATCGGTGCCACCACGGGAATCAGGTCGCTGTCGATGATCAGCCGGATAAGCCGGGTATCGATCGACGCGACCTCGCCGACGTGGCCAAGGTCAATAATCTCCGGCTCATCAAGCTCCTTGCTGCCCGACCGTGCCAGCCAGCGCCGGGCCCTGATGGTCTGCCCGTCCTTGCCGGTAACCCCGGCTGCCCGGCCACCGCTCTGGTTGATCAGATTGACAATTTCCTTGTTCACCAGGCCACCGAGCACCATTTCAACAACATCCATGGTTTCTCCGGTGGTCACCCGCATGCCCTGCACAAACTCCGACTGAATGTTCAGACGCTCGAGTAATTCGCCAATCTGGGGTCCGCCGCCATGCACAATGACCGGATGGATACCGACCGTTTTTAGTAACACCATATCCCGGGCGAAACCGGCTTTCAGGTGCTCGTCAGTCATGGCGTTGCCGCCGTATTTGACCACCAGAATCTTGCCGGCGAACTGCTGGATATAGGGCAGTGCCTCACTCAGCACACTGGAAAATGTCAGGGCATCTTGCCGACTCAGGGGCATGGGTTATTTCCTGTCCTGTTCAGTGGCGGCCGGTGTGGCCGAAGCCACCCGATCCGCGCTCGGTGGGTTCAAATTCGTCGACCCATTCCAGCTCCGGACGGGCGATCGGGACAATGACCATCTGCGCGATGCGGTCACCGACGTCAATTCGGTAGGGCGTCGAACCGCGGTTCCAGACGGAGACCATCAACTGCCCCTGGTAATCGGAATCGATCAGACCGACCAGATTGCCCAGCACAATCCCGTGCTTGTGGCCCAGGCCGGACCGGGGCAACAGCACCGCCGCGTAATGCGGGTGCTCAACCCAGACCGACAGCCCGGTGGGTAGCAGCTCTACCTGGCCAGGGGCAAGCTCAATGGCGTCGTCCAGACAGGCCCTGAGGTCCATGCCGGCGGACCCATCCGTGGCGTAACCCGGCAAGGGGATGGTATCGCCCAGCCGCGTATCCAGCCGCTTTATCTTGACTCGACTCAGGCCCATTCGGGGCTCCTTATATCGGATTCTTCGGTGATTCAGACGCAAACAGCGTCTGCAGTATCGCCAGGGCCAACTGCTTCTTGGCCTGTGCCGGATATTCGATTCGCTGACCGCCGGCACCGAGCAACACCGCCGCATTGCGGTCGCTTTCAAAGCCACTGTCGACGCCGCCGACTGAATTGGCGACCACCCAGTCAAGCTTCTTTCGCTCGAGTTTGCTGCGCGCGTGATCTTCCAGTTTCTCGGTTTCCGCCGCAAACCCGACCACCAGCGCCGGCCGCCTGGGGCTGGCCGCAACGCCGGCTATGATATCCGGATTTTCCACGAGCTGCAGCGTCCAGCCGGTGTTCCCGGCCTCGTCCTTCGGTTTTTTGTGCTTCTGTGACAGTGGCGCACTGACGCGGTAGTCCGATACGGCGGCGGCACCGATGAACGCATCAACATCCGGCAGCAATGCGTCGACCTGATCCGCCATTTCCACCGCGGTTTCGACATCGTATCGAACCACACCCGGTGGCGTGGTCAGACTCACCGGCCCGGCGACCAGGCCAACCTTCGCACCGAGGGCGGCAGCCGCTTCCGCCAGCGCAAACCCCATTTTGCCCGAGCTGCGGTTGGTGAGATATCGCACCGGGTCTATGGTTTCCCGCGTCGGACCCGCCGTAATCAGTATCCGTCGGCCACTGAGAGGCTGCGGCCGGTCCGCCGCGTCAGACGCCTCCAGGCCGGCCACAATTGCTGCCGGTTCACTCATCCGACCGCTGCCGAACTCGCCGCAGGCCTGATCGCCACTGTCCGGCCCGATCCATTGCGGGCTGTACAGTTCGTCCAGCCGGCGCAGGTTGGCCTGCGTCGCCGCGTTGGCCCACATCTGCTGGTTCATCGCCGGCGCCACTACAATTGGTGCCCGGGTCGCCAGAACAAGGGTGCTGAGCAGGTCATTGGCCATGCCGGCGGCCATACGGGCCAGGAAATCGGCCGATGCCGGCGCGATCAGTACGGTGTCCGCCCAGCGCGCAAGCTCGATATGGCCCATACCCTGTTCGGCCGCCGGGTCCAGCAGGTCCATCCGGACGGGCCGTCCGGTCAGGGCCTGCAGGGTCATCGGCGTGACGAACGCCTGCGCAGCCGGTGTCAGTACGACCTGGACTGTCGCCCCCGCACGCTGAAGATCCCGGCACAACTGGCCGCATTTGTAGGCCGCAATACCGCCGGTGATGCCGAGTACGATTTTCCGCCCGTTAAGTGACATGTTTCTGCCTGTTCATTGATAAGCAATCGGCGACAATTAAGTGCGCCATCCGGCGCGTCCATAGTTTACCGTGACATCAAAGGGAAGTGCGACTCATGTCGATCAAAAACTGGCCGGAGACGGAGCGGCCACGGGAGAAACTGCTTGCCCATGGGGTATCCGTTCTCAGCGATGCCGAACTGCTCGCCGTACTGCTGCGCACCGGGTTTGCCGGACAGAGTGCCGTCGATGTCGCCCGGCAACTGATTCAGGAGCATCAATCTCTGGGCAACATCATGCGGCTGCCACGTGACGCCTTCTGTAACTGCCCCGGCCTGGGAGAAGCGAAATTCGCCCAGCTCAGTGCGGTGCTGGAAATGGCGCGCCGGTATTTTTCCGAGAGCCTCAGGGATGCGCCGGTGTTCACACAGCCGGAATCCGTACGGCGTTTTCTGCAGGCGCAGTTGCAACACCGGGAGCGCGAATGCTTTGCGCTCCTGCTGCTCGATAACCAGCATCGGCTGCTGGCCTTCGAGCCGTTGTTTGAGGGCACCATCGACAGTGCCCCAGTACACCCGCGCGAGGTGGTGAAGCTGGCGCTGAAACTCAACGCAGCGGCGCTGATCGTCAGCCACAACCACCCTTCCGGTGTCGCCGAGCCCAGCGACAGCGACCGGCTCATTACCCGTCGGCTGTCGGAAGCGCTGCGCCTTGTGGATGTCCGTTTACTGGACCATATCGTGGTGGGGTGCGGCGACACTGTGTCCTTTGCGGAGCGCGGCTGGCTCTGATCCACCGGCCGGTTGTCACACTTTGATACTTGCGGTCCGGCTGACTGAGCTGGTTTATTCCGGTTGTCACCGCCGTCACCACAGGAGAACCGATATGTCGGACACTCAGAGAATTCGCACCGGAATCATCGGGTTTGGCCTGTCGGGCCAGGTGTTCCATTCGCCCTTTATTCGCCATCACCCGGCGTATGAGCTGATAGCAGTCAGCACCCGGAACCGGGAAAAGGCACAGGGTACGTTGCCGGGTGTCGTCTGCGAACCGGAGGCGCAGGCGTTGCTGGCACGCCCGGATATTGACCTGGTCATTGTCACCGCACCGAACGAATTTCACTACCCGCTCTGCCGTGACGCGCTGCTGGCCGGCAAGCATGTGCTGGTGGAAAAGCCGTCAGTGACCCGTGTCAGCGACATCGACGAACTGCAGTTGCTGGCTGAGCGACAGAACCGACAATTCTGCGTGTATCAGAACCGTCGGTACGATGGCGACTTCGTGCGGCTGCAGTCATTGATCGAGCGCCGGTCTATGGGTGACCTGCGGGTACTCGACTCGCGCTATGACCGATTCCGGCCGGAGCCTCAGGACCGCTGGCGTGAACAGAATGTGGCCGGCGGCGGTATTTTCTGGGACCTCGGGCCGCACCTGATTGATCAGGCACTGGCGCTGTTCGGCCGGCCCGACGCTGTGAGTGGCACACTACTGGCGCTTCGTGACGGCTCGCAGGTCACCGATGCCTTCGAAGCCCGGCTGCATTACCCCAACCGCCTGGTCACTGTAGGCTCCAACCCGTTCTCGGCAGGCCAAATGCGCCGGTTTCGGGCCGGATTCACTGGCGGCACGTGGCAGTGCTGGGGCCTGGACCCTCAGGAAAGCCTGCTGCGCGAGGGGGCTCAGCCCGAAGCCAATGAATGGGCAGCTGGTGTGCGCACCGTACAGGCTGAGGAAGTCGCCACCCGGGACTCGGCAGAGTCGGGCAACATCGCTCCCGGCGACTATCGCCGCTTTTTCACTCAGTTGGCGGACGCCATTCGCAACGATGCGCCTCTGCCCGTGCCCGGTACGGAGGCCAGAGCATTGATCGAGATCATGGAAACCGTCGAGCAGGCGTCGGCGGCCGGACGTGCCATACGGCTGGCGCAGAACTGACGGCCCCCGCAACAGCAGAGCGTCGCCGATCAGGGGCGTTGAGGCGCCCCACTCCTTGCGCTATATTGCCGCACATCAATCCAACAATAACAGGTCGTTTATGGAGGCTCGTCGGGACGGGGCCCGTATACTGGTCGTTGACGACGACCGGGAAATCACCGAACTGCTGGACACGTACCTGACCCGCAACCAGTTCCAGGTCATCAAGGCCCATGACGGCCCCAGCATGCTGGCGACGCTTGAACGTGAGACGGCCGACCTGATCGTGCTCGACATCATGATGCCCGGCGACGACGGGTTTACCCTCTGTCAGAAGATCCGTGCCCGAGCGTCGACACCCATTATCATGCTGACGGCCGGGTCAGACGAAACCGACCGCATCGTGGGCCTGGAACTGGGTGCCGACGACTATATGACCAAGCCGTTCAACCCGCGCGAGCTGCTGGCCCGGATCAAGGCCGTACTGCGCCGTGCCGAAGTGCGCCAGCAAACCGGGCATGACCCGCAGGAGGGCAATGAACGCTGGCGCTTCGGTGTCTGGACACTGGATACCCGCAAGCGCCTGCTCTGGCATGAGCGGGGTGAATCAATGCCGCTCAACGGCGCCGATTTTGAACTGCTGATGATTTTCCTGGCCCATCCGGGGGAAATCATCAGTCGCGAAACCCTCTTCCGGCAGTTGAAGGGCCGGGAACTCAGCCCCTACGACCGCAGCATCGACGTGCAGGTCAGTCGCCTGCGCCACAAGCTCGATGACAACGGCCAGAGCCAGCAACTGATCAAGACAGTGCGCGGCAAGGGCTACATTCTCACTGCCGCTGTGGAAACGGACTGACATGAGCATTGAGGCCAGTGCAGGCCGCTGGTATCAGTCGCTCGCTCGCGGGCTTAGCCCGCGGACTCTGTTCGGACGCCTGCTTATCGTGATCATTCTGTCGGTTGGCGGTGCTTTCAGTGTCGCGTCACTGGTGTGGATCAGCTATATCCAGACGGGCAAGGAAGCGGACGCCATCTCCAGCGTTCAGGACCTCGCCACATCGATGGCCTCGACGGTGAGTTATTTCGAGCAGTTGCCCAAGGATTTTCAGCACCTGATTCTGGACCAGCAGCGCAACCTCGGTGGTACCCGCTTTTTCCTGAGCGTTAATACAGATTATGTGGATTTTGACGCCATTCGGGACAACCCGGTCAAGACCCGCCTGATTGATACCTACCTGTCCACCTTTCGCGACCGGCTGGGGCAGCGTGTGGGCGACATCAGCGTCGACTTCGCATACCCGCAGGAGTTGAAGGTATTCAACAGCGACGTCCTGTTTACCGAGCTGCCTCCACGCTGGGTACAGAATAATCTGGTTACCAACCCACCGGCACCGCTGCTGGTGGCACAGATGCAGATGCGCGACGGTGATTGGCTGTATCTGGCCAGCCTGTTACTTCCGGATCCCTATATTGCAGAAGGCCTGGACCTGTTCACCACGGACCA
Source organism: Natronospirillum sp. (assembly GCA_965602035.1). Classification (GTDB taxonomy): domain Bacteria; phylum Pseudomonadota; class Gammaproteobacteria; order Pseudomonadales; family Natronospirillaceae; genus Natronospirillum. Next base: position 2,200,761 of record OZ271919.1, read on the forward strand.
GTTGCTTTTCATGCTTATACTGCTGGCCGTGCTGATGATTTCAAGCTGGTTCATCGTGCGCTGGCTGACACTGCCCATGCGGCAGCTATCGGATGCGGCACTGGCACTGGGCCGGGACATCGACCAGAAACCGCTGGCGGAACAGGGCACGGAGGAAGTCCGCATGATGGCGCGGGCTTTCAACATCATGCAGCGCCGCATTCTTACCTTTATCAATGACCGCGACCTGCTGTTTTCGGCTATTTCCCACGACCTGAAGACGCCAATTACCCGCCTGCGACTGCGTGCCGAATTGCTGGACGATGACCAGGCCAGAGTGGACCTGAACCGCGATCTCAACGAACTGGAGCATCTGGTCAAAGGGTCGCTCGAGCTCGCTCGCAGCACGGACTTTCATGAGCACGCACGAAGTGTCGACCTGGCAGACATGCTGGAGGCCATCCGCGAGGAGGTAGCGGTACTCGGCCGGACGGTTACGCTCGATATCGAGCGGCCCTTCAACGCAGTGGTCAAACCCAGCGCCATGAAGCGGTGCCTGTCCAACCTGATCCACAACGCGGTCTTCTACGGAGATCAGGCCTGGGTGACGGTCATCCGGGAACAGGACGACATTGTCATACATATTATCGACAACGGCCCGGGCGTGCCCGAAAGCGAGCTGGAGCACATTTTTGACCCCTTCGTGCGACTCGAAAGCTCACGCAGCCGCAATACCGGTGGCACCGGCCTGGGCATGACCATTGCGCAGAACATTGTGCACAGCCATGGTGGCGACATACAGATTGGAAACCAGATGGGCAGGGGCCTGCATGTCACGCTGCGAATTCCGCAGCATTGATGCCGGCCATGAAGCGCCCGTACCCGCGTGGATTGGTGCATTTGTAACAACTCTGTTACACCCCGCCGCCACGGACTCTGCCCCGAATACTGCGGCCCTTCAGCCATCCGGCGCGCCGGCGCCGGGGCGTGTGATCACTCTGGCGTTACGATTCGTTGCGCTTTCTTACGTGTCCCGGCGACGATCCGGGGCTAGCCTGTTCTCAGCGTCGACACCGGTTGGTTACTGGCCAGGCGGGACACTACAAATGAATGGACGCTGTAAGCTGTCGATAACAACAAGTTGAGGACATGACATGCGAATGAAGAAATCTATGCTGAGTGCTGCCATCGCAGCCACCATGGCAACCACCGCCGCTTCTGTTCAGGCGGGCGAAGTGGAAGTACTGCACTGGTGGACATCCGGCGGTGAAGCAGCGGCGGTCTCTGTGCTGCGCGACATGGTGGAAGACGCCGGCCATGAGTGGGTGGACTTCTCCGTGGCAGGCGGCGGTGGCGAGAATGCCATGACCGTGCTGCGTTCACGCGCAGTTTCGGGCAACCCGCCGGCCTCCGCCCAGATCAAGGGACTGGAAATCCAGGAGTGGGGGGACCTCGGATTCCTCGCCAGCCTGGAGGACACTGCGGAAGCCAACAACTGGGACGAACTGATCCCGGACGAAGTATCCAGCTACATGAAATACGACGGTGAATATGTCGCTGTGCCGGTGAACGTGCACCGGGTCAACTGGCTGTGGGCCAACCCTGACGTACTGGAGGACGCGGGCGTGGAAGTGCCCACGACGCTGGACGAACTGTGGGAAGCGGCAGACCAGCTCGAAGCCGCCGGCTACATTCCGGTTGCCCATGGCGGTCAGGCCTGGCAGGACGCCACGGTATTCGAATCCATGTTCCTGGCAACCGGTGGGCCGGAAATGTTCTCCGCCGCATTCGTTGACCATGATCAGGATGCACTGACCAGCGACGCCATGGTCGAAGCGTTCGAGCACCTGCGCAAAATGCGTGACTACGTGGACGAAGGCTCTCCGGGCCGCGACTGGAACGTGGCAACCAGCATGATCATTCAGGGTGAGGCCGGGTTCCAGTTCATGGGTGACTGGGCCAAGGGTGAATTCGTAGCCGCTGACATGGAAGCCGGCTCCGATTACATCTGTGCGCCGTTCCCGGGTACAGCCGGCACATTCACGCACAACGTGGATTCCCTGGCGATGTTCCAGCAGGATGATCCGGAGAACCGCGAAGCACAGGCCGAGATGGCCCGTCTGGTTCTGACGACCGAGTTCCAGGAAGTGTTCAACCAGAACAAGGGTTCTATCCCGGTTCGGCTGGACCATGACATGAGCTCGTTCGACCAGTGTGCGCAGGATTCCATGGAAACGTTCCAGGAAACTGCGGATTCCGGCGAAGGCCTGGTACCGTCCATGGCGCATGGCATGTCGACAACCGCCGCCATTCAGGGCGCGATCTTCGACGTGGTAACGGCGTACTACAATAGCAATATGGCAGCCGAAGAAGCGGTAGAGCGTCTCGCCTCAGCGGTACGCGCCGCGCAGTAAGGGCTGGCCCCGGAGCCTGGCTCCGGGCGCTGCGGGTAGCGGGCACGGACGCTCAGCCACCCGCCATACCCGATGCCGGGCACAGCCCGGCTATCCACCGAACTCATCGCAATGGTATCCCCTATGACCCAGTCAACTGCGAGCAACGGCAAGCCCGTTGCCCGAATCCGGCAGGTCAGTCTGGCCGATCGCCTGGCCCAGCAGATTCCCAAATTTGTGGTCTCGCCGACCATGCTGATCGCCGTGATCTTCATCTATGGTTTCATGCTATGGACCCTGGCGCTCTCGTTCACGAACTCGCGAATCCTGCCGCGCTTCAACGAGTTTGTCGGCTGGTCCAACTACGTTCGCCTGTTCCAGAATGAACGCTGGCTGGTGTCGCTCACCAATCTGGGTATTTACGGCGGCCTGTTTATTCTGTTCTGCCTCTGCATCGGCCTGTTGCTGGCGATTCTTCTCGACCAGAAGATTCGGGGCGAAGGCTTCCTGCGCACGATCTACCTGTACCCGATGGCCCTCTCCTTCATCGTGACCGGTACCGTATGGAAGTGGATGTTGAACCCGTCGGTCGGCATTCAACGATTCATGCGAAGTCTCGGGTTCGAGAACTTCAGCTTTGACTGGCTGGTGCAGTCCGACATGGCGATTTATACCGTGGTCATCGCCGCCGTCTGGCAGTCGTCGGGCTTTGTGATGGCCCTCTTCCTGGCCGGCCTGCGCGGTGTGGATGACAGCATCATCAAGGCAGCCCAGATTGATGGCGCCACGCGCATTACGGTGTACACGCGCATCATCATTCCCAGCCTGCGGCCCGTATTCTTCAGTGCCATCATTATGCTGGCACACATCGCCATCAAATCGTTCGACCTCGCTCTGGCACTGACCGGCGGCGGACCGGGTTACAGCTCCGACCTGCCGGCCATCTTCATGTTCCAGTTCTCGTTCCAGCGCGGGCAGATGGCGATCGGTGCCTCCTCGGCCATCATCATGCTGATGGGCACCATGGCGATTCTTATCCCCTATCTGTATTCCGAACTGCGGGTGAAGAAAAATGACTGATCACAGCAGACGTTACTCGCCGGTCACCGGACGTGCCATTCTGTATGGCATTCTGATTATTGTGGCCATTTACTACCTGGTGCCTCTGGCACTGATGATTTCCACGTCCTTTCGCAGCATGGACGAAATCCGGCTCGGGCAACTGATCGACCTGCCCGGCAGCTTCACGCTGGAAGCCTGGCGCCTTGCCTGGGATGAAGCCCAGATCGGTGCGCGCAGCGCGCGCGGCCTGAAGCCCTACTTCATTAACTCGCTGATAATGGTCATACCCTCGGTGATCATTTCAGTGCTTATTGGTGCCATTAACGGCTATGTGCTGAGTTTCTGGCGTTTCAAAGGCAGCAATGTATTTTTTGCCATGCTGCTGTTCGGCTGCTTTCTGCCCTTTCAGGCCATTCTGCTCCCGCAGGCCACGATTCTCGGGAAGCTCGGTCTGGGCGGTACTATTCCGGGCCTGGTACTCACACACGTGGTTTACGGCGTGGCATTCACGACGCTGTTCTATCGAAATTATTACGTGGCGCTACCACACGAACTGGTCAAGGCGGCTCAACTGGACGGTGCGGGTTTCTGGCGGATTTTCTGGCGGATCATTCTGCCGCTGTCGACACCCATCACGGTGGTGGCCGTCATCTGGCAGTTCACTCAGGTCTGGAACGACTTCCTGTTCGGGGTGTCGTTCTCTGACCCCAGCTCACAACCGGTCACGGTGGGGCTGAACAACATGGTGAACAGTTCCACCGGCACCGCACGCTATAACGTGGACATGGCCGGCGCCATTATCGCCGCCCTGCCCACTCTCGCGGTTTACGTGATCGCAGGCAAATACTTCATACGCGGGCTGACAGCTGGCAGCGTCAAAGGTTAAGGCATTCAAGGGCACCGGCCGGGAGGCCGGGTCAGGAGTCAGACATTATGGCAAATCTGAAAATCGACAACGTACACAAATCCTTCGGTGATACCCACATTCTCAAGGGCATCGACATGGACGTCGCGGACGGCGAATTCATCATCCTCGTCGGGCCGTCAGGCTGTGGCAAATCGACACTGATGAACTGCATCGCGGGGCTTGAGGAGGTAACATCCGGCCGGATCATTATTGACGACGAAGACGTTACCGCCACGCTGCCGAAAGACCGGGACATCGCCATGGTGTTTCAGTCCTACGCCCTGTACCCGAACATGAACGTGTGGAAGAACATCGCGTTCGGGCTGGAGATCCGCAAGATTCCCAAAGAGGAGATCGAGCGCCAGGTGCAGTGGGTCGCCGAACTGCTGCAGATAACGCCGCTGCTGAAGCGCAAGCCGAGCCAGCTCTCGGGTGGTCAGCGTCAGCGTGTGGCCATGGGTCGGGCACTGGCACGGAACCCCAAGATCTTCCTGTTCGACGAACCACTGTCGAACCTCGACGCCAAGCTGCGCGTGGAAATGCGCACGGAGATCAAGAAGCTCCACCAGCGGCTCAGCACCACCATTGTGTATGTCACCCATGACCAGATCGAGGCCATGACGCTCGCCAACCGCATTGCAGTGATGAAAGACGGGCTGGTGCAACAGTTCGGCTCCCCGCAGGAAGTCTACGACAACCCGGCCAACAAGTTTGTGGCTGGTTTCATGGGGTCACCCTCAATGAACTTCATCCAGACAGAGATCGGCGTCGACAATGGCAGAGCCTGCGTTACGCTGGAGGTAGACGGCACCCGGCACTGGCTGACATTGCCGGAGCAGGAGCAACACCTGCGTGAGCACGAAGGAAAACGCGTCACCCTGGGTATCCGCCCGGAGCAGATTACCCACGTGGTTCCTCACCTCGACAACCAGGACCATATGGCCAAGGTCGATGCCGAAATCATCGTCACCGAGCCGACGGGTGCGGACACTCTGACGCTGGTTCATATGAACGGCCAGGAAGTGAACTGCCGGGTGCATCCGAGTGAGGCCGGTCACCCCGGGGAGACGATGACGTTCATGATCAATATGGAAAAGGCGGTCTTCTTCGACCCGGAAACCGAAGACCGGCTCTGAACCCGGCCCGGGTCACCGAAAGGCCCGGAACCACTTGAATCACAGGGGCAGTTCTGCTATAAAGCGCACTCTTTTTCGGAGGGCCTTGCGTACAGTCCGCAAGACGCTCGGGGCCCGCAAAACGCTCAGGCTGGCCAATCAGTGGAGGCAAAATATTATGTCCAGAGTTTGCATGGTAACCGGGAAGCGCCCGATTACCGGTAACAACGTATCGCACTCGAACCGGAAGACGAAGCGCCGTTTCATGCCGAACATTCACACGCATCGGTTCTGGGTTCAGGAAGAGAACCGCTTTGTAAAACTGCGTGTATCGGCAAAGGGTATGCGTATCATTGACAAACAGGGCATTGCCCAGGTACTCAGCGACCTGCGCAAGCGCGGCTTGAACGTTTAACAGGAGGTCCCTGATGCGCGACAAGATTCGTATGGTGTCTTCAGCCGGTACCGGCTTTTTCTACACCACCGACAAGAACAAGCGGAACACCCCGGACAAGCTTGAAATGAAAAAGTACGACCCGGTGGTACGCAAGCACGTGATCTTCAAGGAAGCCAAGATCAAGTAAGGCGAAGATCCTGGCAGGGTACAGCGTCTGTGTGCCCGGCCTGCCTGAGCAACGCAGAGACCCGGCACACCCTGTCGGGTTTTTTTATGTCTGACGCCACCTGACCGGCCAGAACATGCCTGAACTACCTGAAGTTGAAACAACCCGCCGTGGCATAGCGCCCTATATTCTGGGTAAAACGTTTGCGCACTGGCAGGTTCGCGAAGCGCGGCTGCGCTGGTCGATCGAGTCGGGTTGGCCGCTGCAGCTTGCCGGCCGAACGGTGCGGCAGGTGCACAGACGCAGCAAGTATCTGGTGCTTGAGCTGGACCAGGGTGCCCTGCTGACCCACCTTGGCATGAGCGGCCAGTTACGCGTTGTACCGCCCGGCACGCCGCCGGAGAAACATGACCATGTGGACTGGGAATTCACCGATGGCACGGTCATTCGCTATCGTGACCCTCGTCGGTTCGGTGCCATGCTCTGGACGCCGGAGCCCTGGCAGGCGCATCCGTTGCTGCAGCACCTGGGACCCGAGCCACTGGAAGACGGGTTTAACGTCGACCACCTCTACCGCGAACTGCGTAAACGTCGCGGACCGATCAAATCGGCGTTGATGGATGCGAGGCTGGTCGTCGGGGTCGGGAATATTTACGCCAATGAAGCGCTTTTCATGAGCGGTATCCACCCGAAACGGGCAGCAAACCGTATCAGTCGAACCCGATGCGACGCTCTGGTAACGGCCGTACGCTCGGTGCTGACAGCAGCCATTGAGCAAGGCGGCACCACCCTGAGAGACTATTACAGCGCTTCGGGTCAGGCGGGTTATTTCCGTATATCACTGGCTGTCTACGGGCGCGGTGGTCAACCCTGCCGTGCGTGTGGGGAGCCACTCCGGGAGATCCGCCAGGCCAATCGCAGTACAGTATACTGCCTGCGGTGTCAGCGCTGATCGCCTTCCTGCAGCCGGCGCCGGATCGGTTCCTCAGGCGCTGAAGTTGCCTCGGCGGCACCCTGTCCCTGCCCCTGCCGGAGCCCAAGCCGAACCAGTACATCGGCCAGGTGCATGAGAAAGACCGTATCCATACCGGCATGGAAGTAGCCGGCGTCTTCCGCCATCAGAACCAGTACCCCGTGCACCGCCCGGTCAGCGCTCAGCGGTGCCAGCGCCACTGAACAATCGCCCTCTCCGTCCAGCAGTCGCGTCCGTTCGCGGCTGTTCAGGGCACCGCACCAGGGTTTATCCGAGCTCAGAACGCCGCGGACCGGTTCCGGCAGATCCGCGTTGTCGATGAATTGCATCACCGGGTTCGACGCGTCAGGCAATTGCCCTCTGGCCGCCAGAATGCGCACCTGATCGACATCAAACCGGGCGATTATTTCACGCTGAAGGGTCGCCAGCGTGTCGGTCCAGTCAGTGGTCTCGAGTAACCGCAGCACCAGGGTACGAAGGCGCAGGAACAGGTGGTCGTTGTCGAGCGCAGTCGCGACCAGGTGCTGAAGGCGTTCGCGCTGCCGGGCCAGATCCCGGCGCAGCAGCTCGTTCTGGCGCTCCAGAAGCGATACGACCTGACCACTCTGATGCGGCAGTCTCATCAGCTTGAGCAGCTCATCCTGCCCGGCAAAAAAATCCGGGTGGTCGCGCAGGTAGTCTGCCACCTGCTCTGTGGTCAGCTTCGAGTCAGCCATATGACTCGTCTTCCTCGTCCAGTATGCCATCAAAGACATGGGTTGCCGGCCCGGTCATCAGAACCGGTTCTCCGGGGCCCGCCCAGAATAACTGTAATTCACCGCCGCGTAAGCGCAATCGCACCGCGTCATTCATCAGCCCGTGCTGACGGGCTGCCACCAGGGCCGCACAGGCGCCACTGCCACAGGCAAGGGTTTCACCCGCGCCGCGCTCGTACACACGCAGATTCCCGTAGTCCGGGCTGTTTATCTGCAGAAATCCGACATTGGCATGCTCCGGGAACCATGGGTGCGATTCGAGCTTGGGACCGACCCCCAGCACCAGTTCGTCGGTCAATCGATCGTGAAAGGTCACCGCATGCGGGTTACCCATGGACACCGGGGTCACATCAATGGTCCGGCCGTCGGCCAGCGGCACCGGTGTCGACAACGACCCGGAGGCGTTCAGCATGGGTACCCGGGCCGGGTCCAGCTCCGGGACCCCCATATTCACCGTGACCTGCCCGTCATCAAGGACCTCGAGCGTGAGTTCGCCACTGGCCGTCTCGACCCGGATCAGGCGCTCCGAGCTCAGACCCTGCCGGCGTACAAACTGCGCAAAGCAACGGGCGCCATTGCCGCACTGGGACACTTCAGAGCCATCCGCATTGAAGATTCGGTAGCGGAAACTGACATCCGGATTGCCGGGTGGTTCCACCACCAGCATCTGGTCGAATCCGATGCCGAACTGGCGATCCGCCCAGCGCCGGATCTGCTCTGGATCAAGGGCCACATCCTGAGTGATGGCGTCCACCACCATGAAGTCGTTGCCCAGACCGTGCATTTTACTGAACCTGAGGCTCATGGTAGACCTACCTCATGTGCCCACACGTCCTGCAGTGTCTCGCGCCGGCGGACCAGACGCCTTTCTGCTCCGTCTACCAGCACCTCTGCCGGGCGCGGCCGTGTATTGTAATTGGACGCCATTACAGCACCATACGCTCCTGCCTGGAGTACCGCCAGCAAATCTCCTTCCTGCAGGTCGAGCGACCGGTCACGGGCCAGAAAATCACCGGTTTCGCAGACCGGCCCGACAATGTCCCAACGCGGCGCGGTGGCATTCGGGTCCGCCTCGCGCTCAGGCACCACCGCCTGCCAGGCTCCGTACAGCGCCGGGCGAAGCAGATCGTTCATGGCACCATCAACCACCGCAAATCCGGGTTCGCTGCCGGTTTTCAGAAGCTCTACCCGCGTCAGAAAAACACCGGCATCGGCTACCACAGACCGGCCGGGCTCGAGAATCAGTTTGAGGCCCAGCGGCTCGAGCCTTCCCACCAGCCGGCTGACATAGGCACCGATATCGGGCGCCTCCTCGCCGGGCTCATACGACACGCCGAGGCCGCCGCCCATATCAACATGCTGCAGCCGCACGCCTTCGGCTTTCAGTCTGTCGACCAGTGCCATGACGCTGTCGAGCGCTTCCATCAAGGGCTGTGTATCGGTCAGTTGGGAGCCGATATGACAGTCCACACCGATGGCATCCAGATGGTCGGATGCCGCCATCTTACGATATAGCGGCAGCGCTTCTTCGATCGCCACCCCGAACTTGCTGGTTTTGAGTCCGGTGGAGATATACGGGTGCGTGCGCGGGTCTACGTTCGGGTTAACCCGCAGTGACACACGCGCAATGGTTCCGAGCTCCCGTGCCACTGCTTCCAGGTGGTCGAGTTCGGATGACGATTCCACATTGAAACAGTGAATACCCACTTCCAGCGCTCGACGCAGCTCATGCGCCTGTTTGCCCACGCCGCTGAAAACAATGCGTTCGGGCTTGCCACCCGCCAGCAGTACACGTTCAAGCTCGCCCACCGAGACAATATCAAACCCCGCGCCGGCATCAGCAAGCATGCCGAGTAGCGTCAGGTTCGAGTTCGCCTTTACGGCATAGCACAGCATGCCGGCACTGGCGGGCAGCGCGGCCTGGTATGCCTGCCAGCGCTGACGCAGGGTATCGGCGGAATATACGTATAACGGCGTGCCGAATTCGTCTGCCAGGGCGCTGGCGGCGACACCGTCTATCATCAATCGGCCCTGTTGGTAATGCGTTGGTACGGGGTTACTGGCCAAGATCGGTCTCTTCTCTATCCGGTTCGGGGTTCGGTGGCAACTCCAGGTCGGTCTTGTAACCGCAGCCGGCGACAAGGCTGCTGCAGACAACAGCGGCGGCCAGCCAGACAGCGAAACGGGTGCAGCTCATGGCATGTCTCCGCGGTCAATCCAGGAGCGGTCAGTATAAGGGGTTTGGCACTGTCCCGCATCCGGGATCAGACGATATGGCGGTTAATCTGGACTTCAAGGCGCTGCTTGTAATACAGGTATTGCGACGTCTGCGCCCGGCCGTACCGCATTCCCGATAACAGGGCATCGGAAAACTCGAGTCGACTGATGTACACCGGATAACGTTCTCCACCCCGCCGCATTGACAGTATGGCGCTGGCGAGTTCCCGGTAAATGCGCTTGCCGAGCGTGAGCGAGCTGAAGCTGCGCTCTCCGAGATAGATGTCATAGTGCACCTTTCCCTCGGAGGTACGATCCACGAATACCTGAAGGTTGCCGCCATCCAGCTCATCGTCCTCATCACCGAGCCAGCGAACCAACCGGGCCCGGCGATCCTTTGTGGCCGATCTGACGACAAAGAAATGGATCCGCCGGCGCAGCATGATGAGATCCATCTCGACGTCGTCGGGGTCTTCCGTTACCTGCTGCATTTCCACGTTGCGCAGAAACCGATAGAGATGATTGAGCAGGTTGCTGACGCCATAGTTCTCGATTCGGCCAAAGAACAGTGCGCCTACTTCGTCCAGAACCCAATAGCTGATATGGGTTCTGCTGGCCTGGTAGCACACCACGATCTGACCGGGTTTGGCGGACTGCAGGATCAGGCGAAGCCCACTGTTGCGCGGCATCGCATTCTGATCCAGCACCAGGGGGCTGAACTGTGAGACCGGGCGCCCAAGCGCCACGTAGAGTGCTCGGAGTGACTCGGCCGGTTCCGCCTCCAGACGGCCATCGACAAACCGGCACAGATAATAGGTCTGCTCAACCCGCAGCAGATAGCGGGGTTCATACTCACCACCGGACCGGAACAGGGCATTCATCATGGCGCGCAACAATTGGTCCACGCGCTGGGCGGTGGCGGCGGCCCGGCTCGGGCAGTAGCAGAAAACATCCAGTTCCGGCAGTTCGCCCGTCTCGCCCCGTCCTATCTGCGTAAACAGGGCCTGGACACATTCAACCAGTGCCTTGCGACCGGAGAATCGTGTGCAGACCACCTCGTTCCAACTGCTGACGGTAACCAGGTCGACGGTGCGTACCAGGTTTTCCCCCATCGCGCTGTAATCCAGCGAGTCCACTTTGCTGGAAATCTTCTGCAGGCCCCGCTGCGAAAGCGAGATCATCGGATCCACGCCGACATTGACGTAGAGGTAGGCCTTGCACACCCGCGACCTCGCCCGGAATGCCTGTTGCGGGGCACTCGGCATCGGGTGTGGCAGAAGCTGCCGGAAGGTCGACATGATTTCCTTGACCTCGAAATCGGACAGGTGCGACCGCTTCGAGTACACGGGGATATGCAGGTGACCGGTGAGCAGACCATTCAGGTGGCACCAGAGCAGCACTTCAATAAAGCTCGTGGATTGCTTCAGTGGCGGCGGATAATGGTCGGGGGTAATGGAGGAGAGGTCGACATAAGCGGCCCAGTGGTAACCCCCATCCTCGTTTCGCAACTGGTGCAGCGTGACTTTTTCCTGGCTCAGATTGGGCGCAATGTCGCCGTTGAGGCCCTCAATCTTGCCCGGCTTACGGTCAAAACTGGCGTGCAGCTTTCGCCCCAGCACCACCATGTCCTGGCGCTTCATAAACGATTTGCCACCGAGATCCCGGGCAAACCGGGTCATCTGGCGGTAACTCTGGGTGAATTCACGCATGATCTCGTAGCGTTCCTGGAGTGCGCGTTCAATACCCCAGGTTTCACGATTGTCGAGCTCCGTGATTTCGCGGCTGGACCAGTCCCACTCGGACACCAGTGCCTTCAGTTGCTCGCGACGCCAATTGGTGCGGCCTTTGCTGAGCGGCCGGCTCAGACTGATACCCAGCTTCTGGTACAGCGATTGACGCACCAGCTCAAGGCGCCCGGGCTGGTTGCGCTGCCGCAGATGGCGCTCCAGGCGCCGGTAAAGCATGATGTAGGGGTCAAGCCGGTTCAGGTCGAGTTCGCCGTCATAGACGCGCTGTTTGAACTCATGGCAAAGCATGCCGCGTCCGTGATGATGGTCTTCGAGGTAGCACTCGAGCAGCATCAGCTTGAGCAGTGATTTCCAGGGCGCATCGATACCCTTGTAGAGCTGCCACATGGCCGCCCCCAGAAACTCGCCGAGTGGCATGGAATCGATGCGGCCGAAATCCACCACCTGTTCAGCGGATACCGAACCGGACTCAAACAACTGCCGTACCACGGCGTCGTAGGATTGTTCATACCCGGGCGGTACATACCACCACACGGGTGTGGCGCCGGCCAGATGAATACCGGTACGGTAGAACTCGTCGAGCAGCAGATAGTGCTGGGAGCTGCCGCAGTACTCCCCATTGAGCGTTTCACGCTCCCCGCCGCGAAAGCTCTCGGCGTTCATCGGGAAAAGATGCAACTCCAGGTTGAACGTGCGGGCCCAGCGTTCCAGTGCGGCGAATTTTTCCTCAAGCAGCGCGATCTCCTCGTCACTGAGCCCGGCCCGGTGGCAGACCCACAGATCCAGGTCGCTGCGCACCGATTGCGCAATACTCCCGGAACTGCCCATGAGAAACAGGGCCACCATCGCCGGTTCCTCCCGGGGCGGTCGTACCAGACCGGAGAACTGCCGACTGTGCTGGCGGGTGATCTTCAGAACGAAATCATCGGGCTGGTACCCCTTGATGCCTGATGGCACCGCTTCAGACACGAAGCCGGGCAATGCGGGGTCATTGGTGTGCAGCAGCAGCGGGAGCATGTTCAGACAAAGCTGTTGCTGTGGCTGCAGCCCCTGGCGCACGCGCTCCATCCGGCCGAGCTGAATCTTCAGAAAGCGTTCGCGCAGCCGGTTGATAGTTCTGAAATCCAGTGCCTCGGACGGGCTGTTGGCCGTATCGCGCCCGAGCGTCTCGACCGCCTCCGATTTCGGCATGCCTTGGTTACCACCAGAGAAACCGATGAAAGACGTTCAGCATACCATCGTCTCGGGCCCCGTACAGAGCAGTGCGGCTCTGAGCGTGTGTAATGCGCCGGAACTGTGGCCGGGTCGACAGTTTCAAACGGTAACGGAGGCCTGCCTTGTCAGTTGATCAGGCCTCCGTGGCGGCCCCTGTCGCCTCTGAAGCGGTAACATAGTCCGAAAGCCGTCGAACGCTTTCATCTGCCAGCCCGATGCCGACCTTGGTGCGGCGCCAGATTATGTCGTCGACGGTCTGAGCCCATTCCTCGCGCATCAGATAGTCCACTTCGGCCTGGTACAGGGGTCCGAATTTTTCGCCGAGGTCACTTTCAGCCGCCGCGTCGCCCAGCCACAGCTCCGCCTGGCGACCATAGGTGTAGGCTATCCGGCGCGCCGCCTTGCGATCGAGAAAACCGAACCGCTTCTGCAATTCCGCCGCATAATCGTCCGGCGAGGACAGGTTCTCGCCGCCCGGCAGTTTCGCTCGTGCCGTCCAGGCGCCGCGCATGGCCGGGAAATAGGACCGCAGCGCGGTCACCGCCGCTTCGGATAGTTTCCGGTAGGTCGTGAGTTTGCCACCGAAAATGGACAGCAGCGGAGCCTTGCCGTTGTCGTCTTCCACCTCGAAGTGATAGTCGCGGCTGACCTTGGACGCGTCCTCGCCGTCGTCCCGCTCTCCCTGCATGAGTGGCCGCACACCGGAGTAAGTCCAGACGATATCCGAACGGCTCAGGTCCACACGGAAATAATCGCGGGTGATCGCCAGCAGGTAGTCGGTTTCCTGGTCGTCAATGGCGGGGTCGCGGGGGTCGCCCTGATAGTCCACATCGGTGGTTCCGATCAGCGAGTAATCGTCCTGGAACGGTATCACGAAGACGATGCGGCCATCGCTGTTCTGCAGAATGTACGCCTGCTCTTCGTTGTGAATCTTCGGCACCACGATATGGCTGCCCTTGACCAGCCGGACCGTTTTGTCGATGTGGACATTGTCAAAGGTATCCAGAACCTTGCGCACCCAGGGACCACCCGCATTGACCAGCGAGCGGGCATACACCGTGAAGGCCTCACCCTCTGCGGGCTGAATATCGACTTCCCACAGGTTGTTTTTCCGGCGCGCACCCACAACACGGTGGCGGGTCATGATGTCCGCCCCGTGCTGCTCGGCCAGCTTGGCATTCATGACCACCAGGCGTGCGTCGTCGGCCCGGCAATCACTGTACTCGAAGCCCTTTCGGTATTCCGGGCGAACGGGGCCGTCCGGATCGAAGCGGATACTCTTTGAACCGGGCAGGCTGACCCGCTTACTGAGATGGTCGTACATGAACAGACCGATACGGATCATCCACGCCGGGCGCAGACCACGGTGGTGCGGCATGCGAAAGCGCAGCGGCGTGACCAGATGCGGCGCCACATTGAGCAACACCTCACGCTCGCCCAGCGCTTCGCGCACCAGCCGGAATTCATAATGCTCCAGATACCGGAGACCGCCGTGTATCAGCTTGGAACTCCAGGACGAGGTGGCGCTGGCCAGATCGTCTGCCTCACAGAGCGCCACTGACAACCCTCGCCCGGCAGCATCCGCTGCCACACCGACTCCGTTTATGCCGCCACCGATGACCAGAAGGTCAACTGTTTTTGCTTCCATGACTAACCCTGCCACGCCTGCGTGTGAATGCTCATTTAGTTTCGTTTGGATCGAATATAAACATTAACGAACATCGCTGCAAGCGCCTTTCGCGAAAACAGGCTCAGCAGATGTGAAGATCCACCTCGGCGTCCTGAAGCAGTGAGCACAGGCCGGCATCGGGCGTCTGGTCGGTGAAGAAGGCCGAACACTGAGTCAGGTTACCGAGCCGTACCATCGCGTTTCGCCCGAATTTCGAGTGGTCGGCAGCGAGGTAGACATAGCGCGAATTCTCCATAATGGCCTGGGCTACCCGCACTTCCTGATAATCAAAGTCCAGCAGCGTACCGTCATTGTCGATGCCGCTGATGCCGATAATTCCATAATCCAGCTTGAACTGATGCACAAAATCCCGTGTGGCCTCACCGACAATGCCGCCATCGCGGTTTCGTACCTGTCCGCTGGCAATGATCACGGTGAAATCGGGCTTGGTACTGAGCAAAGATGCGACATGCAGATTGTTCGTGACCACCTTGAGCCCCTTGTGCTCGAGCAGGGCCTGGGCAATGGTTTCTGTGGTGGTGCCGATATTGATGAAAAGCGACGAATGGTCCGGCACGTGTTGCGCGACCATCTTCGCGATACGCTTTTTCTCGGCCAGGTGCTGGATTTTCCGGGTCTGATACGCGGTATTCTCTACCGAAGAGGCGACGCCGGCACCGCCATGATGGCGCTCGATCAGTCCCTGCTGGGCCATCTGGTTGAGGTCGCGTCGTATGGTCTGCGGCGTTACCGCGAAATGATCAACCAGTTCATCAATGGTCAGATAGCCTTTCTGTCGAATCAGCTCGAGCACCTGGTTCTGTCGCAGTGCCTGGCTCATGGTTGCTTCCTTAGTCGCCGGCTTTCGATTTCGACCATTATGATACATCCGATAGCGGGCGGCCAGACAGCCCGCCTCAGCGGCCGAACACTGCACTGATATACACCGAACGGTTGCCAATCGGCAGACGCAACGCTATAAATGCCCCCATAGGAACAAAAACGAACTCATCTGAACACAAATGGTAGTCCAGTTACTATGAGCCGATATATTCTTGCGATCGATCAGGGCACGACGTCCAGCCGTGCCATTCTCTACCGACCTGACATGACGGTCGTCGCCACCGCCCAGGAAGAATTCCGCCAGCATTTTCCGCGCAACGGCTGGGTTGAGCATGACCCGGAGGACATCTGGCAGACGGTACTCAGTACGTGCCGGACCGTGCTCTCCAAGAGCAATGTCGCCGCCAGCGATGTCGACGGAATCGGTATCACCAACCAGCGTGAAACGACCGTCGTCTGGGACCGGCACACCGGAGAGCCCGTCTATAATGCCATTGTCTGGCAGGACCGGCGCACTGCGGACATCTGTCGCGCACTCAGGGAACAATCACTGGAATTTGTGTTCCAGGAGAAGACCGGACTGCTGCTGGACCCCTATTTTTCCGGTACCAAGATCAAATGGATTCTCGACAATGTGAACGGGGTGCGTGCCCGGGCAGACCGCGGCGATTTGCTGTTCGGCACCGTCGACAGTTACCTGATGTGGCGCATGACCAAGGGCCGGACGCACGCAACCGATGCGTCAAATGCGTCCCGGACGCTGGTGTTCAATATTCACCGGCAGGAGTGGGATAAGGAACTGCTCGGAGAGCTGAATATTCCCGAAAGCATGCTGCCGGAAGTCCGGGACAGCGCCAGCGATTATGGCGTCTGTGACGCCGAGTGGCTCGGAGCGGACATTCCCGTATGCAGTGCGATTGGCGATCAGCAGGGTGCCCTGGTCGGCCAGGCCTGTTTTGAGCCCGGCATGCTCAAAAGTACGTACGGCACCGGTTGCTTCGCGGTCGTTAACACCGGCACCGAGGCGGTACCCAGTACCCACCGGTTGCTGACCACGGTCGGATACCGGCTGAAAGGCGAAACCACCTACGCGCTGGAAGGCAGTATATTCATGGCCGGCGCCATCATTCAGTGGTTGCGGGACGGGCTTGGCCTGATTGAGAAAGCGGCTGATACCGAGGCCATGGTGAAGACCATTCGCCACAATCAGTCGGAAATAATGGTGCCGGCGTTCACGGGCCTGGGCGCTCCCTATTGGGACCCGGATGCGCGCGCGGCCATTTTCGGAATGACCCGCGATACGGGCGCTGCCCAACTGGTGGCCGCAGCGATTCGCAGCGTGGCTTTCCAGACGGAAGACCTGCTGCAGGCCATGGTACAGGACGGCATTTCCGTGAAATCTCTGCGGGTCGATGGCGGCATGACGCGCAACCGCTGGTTCCTGCAGACGCTCGCTGATTTCACCGGCGTACCGACCGTGACCGGCAATACGGCGGAAACCACTGCTCAGGGTGCTGCTTTACTGGCGGCAATGCAGACGGGCCACTTCAGCGGTCTGCACGATCTGGACAAAGTCTGGAAAGTGGCCGAGAACTACAAGCCGGCCATTCGCGCCGAAGAACGCAAGCGACTTTACCAGCAATGGCAAAGCGCTGTGCGCAAGGTTCAGAGCGATTGACGCGTCATCGGTAAGTGGCGGTCATCCTTTCAGGATGGCCGCCTCAGATGTGTCGACTTCCGGCAATGTCTCAAAACCCGGCCGGGCAAGCCGGAATCCCTGATGGTAACGGATACCGAGGCCGACCAGTGTTTCCATATCCGCCCAGTCCTCTATGCCTTCGGCAATCAGGTCGATGCCCAGGCGCTCAGCCATGACCACGATACCTTCCAGAATCCCGCGCTTGATGTCGCTCTTCGAGCAGCCCTGTACCAGCTCCATATCAATCTTGATGATATTGGGCTGGAAATTCGATAACAGATGCAGGCCGGAGTAGCCCTGCCCGAAATCATCGATGGCCGTGGTGAACCCGAGCCGCTGGTAAGCCTCTACGATGGTCTTGAAATGCGAGGTGTCATCCATTGACTCATGTTCCGTCATCTCGAAGAGAATCCGGTTGTGCGGAAAATTATAGGTCTGCGCCGCTTCCAGGGTAGCGCGTATGCAGGTCTCCGGATCGTAAATGGCGTTGGGCAGGAAATTGATACTCAGGAACGTGTCTTCACACACACCCAGCTGGGTGGCCAGGCGGATGGCCGTGACCCGGCACGCCTGGTCAAAGGCGTATTTATTCTTGACCGTGACCTGTGACAGGATCTGGCCTGCGGACTCGCCCTTTGTGCCACGGACCAGTGCCTCATACGCAAACACACGCTGATCGCGGGCATCCCAGATAGGCTGATACGCCATGGAGAACTCGAACGGCAGCGGCACCTGACAGGCACACAGGTCGACTTTCGGCACGGTCTTGATGATCTCGGGATCCGTCGTGAAATTCGCAGTTGTCACAGGCAGAGCGTCTCCGGTGTTGTTATGTCGTGGTTAAGCCAACCGTCATAAAGCCACAACTGTAGTTGCTCAATGGACTGGCTTCGACAGTCTTTACGCAGGTTGCGCAGTTTGAGTTTACCGGAGCTGATACGTTCCGGACCAGAAAACTGCGACAAGGAAGCGAATCAGGTGCGGTCATATCGCGCCAGAAAAATGGCACCCAACAGGAACAGTGCCAGCACGAACACCAATGCCGGCTGGCGTCCCATCAGATCCGCAATCACGCCGAAACCGGCGCCCAGGATAGCCGCGCACCGGGCCACCGCCCCCCATATACCGAACGCGGCCCCGTCTTCGCCGGGATCGATGATCTGCCCCACCAGCGAGCGGCTGGAGGCCTGAATCGAGCCGATACCGGTACCGGCAAGCAGTGCGACAATGGTAAAAAAGGACGGCGGCGATAATCCGACAAACGCGGACAATGGATAAATTCCGATCATACACCCGATAGCCAGGCACCATAGCCCGATGGTGGTCATCAGTGTCGGTACGGCTCCGAATCGCCGTTCTATGAGGCCGAACCCCAGTGCCCCGAGCATGGCACTGACCTGGGTTGCCAGAAATACCTGCACGAGTTCCGCCGATGACATACCCAGCTCAGCGGAGGTGAATATGCCAATAAACTTGATCACCACCTGCACGCCGGCCATGTAGAACAGGAATGCGAGCATGAAACGCCGCAGTGCCCGCTTTCGTAGCAGCAGACCCCAGCCGGCCAGCTGCCCGGCCGCTGGCGCATGGGTACCAGCGCCGCGCGGTGGCTCCCGAAGCCAGATAAAAGTGGGCAGACTGAACAGAACGAAATAACCGGCCACAAAGACCATGGCCCACTGGTGCTGACGAATGTAGAGCGCCTCCTGTGTCTCCGGGCTGGCCGACAGGATCACCAGGCTGACCACCACCATGCTGATCAGACCGCCGAGATAACCGATACCCCAGCCCAGCCCGGACACCACGCCCATGTTCCGGCGGCTCGCCAGATAGGGCAGAAAGGAGGCAATGATCGATTCGGCCAGCATCCAGGCCGCGTTCGAGAGAAAGAGCAACAGCAGGGCCAGCCCGATCTCGCCCGGGTCCACCCAGAACAATGCGCCGGTAGAGAGACTGCAGATCAGTGTCATCAGAGCGAGCAACGGCTTGCGCCGCCAGCCCCGGTCCATGCGGTTTCCCAGCCACGGGGCCAGGACCATTGTGGCCAGCAGGGAGCCGATGAGCGCCACCGACCAGTAGGCGTCGCGCCATGCGCTTTCCGACGGCACGATAAAGCGAACAAAGAACGCGCTGTAGACAAACGAGATAACGACCGTGGTGTACGCCTGGTTGGCCACATCGTACATAGCCCATCCGGCTATCTGTCGCTTCGGGTGGCGGATTTCAGGGGCGGTGGACGTTGTCATCAGGCGGGCGGTGCGCTCAGGACAAACTGGATCAGCTGGTAAAGGCCGGTCGCCATGACGAGCACACCAACGACGGAGAGCACGACACCGTACTTGCGTCGAAAAGCCATTACCCGCTCCGGATCACGGCTGAGGCGAACCCGACCGAAGGCAATCAGCCAGAGCCAACCGCCGCCGACCAGCAGGATTGCTCCTTCCATTGCTTCCCACATATCCATTGTCCCGTCACATCACTCATCAGTGAGCATAGCACGAGCCGTCCTCTCCAACACGACACCCTGATGAGCCGTTCGTTGATTTTTTTCGTTTTCTGATTTATAAACATTTATGAAAATAAACGAACATATACTGCCTTGATTCTGCCATGCCTGACGCACTGATCGTAATCAACCAGAGCTCTACGGAAACGAGTGCCACGCTGCTGAGTACCGGAATGACGGTCCTGGGCCGGTCCTCGGTGCCCGTCGCCAGTCAGCACCCGGACACGGACCGGTATGAGTATGACCCGGAGACCATCTGGCAATCGGTCCTGCAGTGTATTACCGAGGTAAGGGAGCATGCAGCAACCGTTTCACCGACCGGTATTGCTATTACCAACCAACGGGAAACGACGCTGTTGTGGGACCGTGCAACCGGCGATGTTCTGGGACCGGCGATAAGCTGGGAAGACCGCCGAACGGAAGAACACTGCCAGGCATGGCGCAATGCCGGCCTGGAGGATCTGTTCCAGTCATCCACCGGCCTGTTGATCGATCCCATGTTTTCCGCCGGCAAGCTCAACTGGCTGCTGGACAACATTCCGGGGGCACGCGAGCGGGCGCGCGCTGGCGAGCTCTGCTTCGGCACTGTGGACAGCTTTCTCTTATGGCGGCTGACCGACGGCGCCGTGCATGCGACCGATATTACCAACGCCGCGCGTACCCAGCTGTTCAATATCCACCGGGCTGAGTGGGACCGGGACATCCTCGAAGCTCTGGACCTGCCTGAAAGTCTGCTCCCGCAAGTCATGGACAACGACAGTGATTTCGGTACCACGGCCGCTTCCGTCTGCGGGCTGACTATACCCGTTGTGGCCATGATCGGAGACCAGCAGAGCGCAATGATCGGCCAGGGATGCACATTCCGGGGCGCAGCGAAGGCAACCTACGGCAAGGGCTGTTTTATCCTGGTAAATACCGGTGAGCAACCGCTGGATAGTCAGAACCGGCTTCTGGCAACCATCGGTTACCGCTGCGGGGGCCAGACGGTTTACGCTGCCGAGGGCAACCTGGCGATGGCGGGCGAAGTCGTGCACTGGCTGCGCGACAGTCTGCAGGTGATATCCGAACGCACCGACCTTAACCGCAAGGTTGAGGGCGTGCCGCTTGAGCAACCGGAAATCATGGTGCCGTCCTTCACCGGAATGGGCACCACATACTGGAACCAGAACGCCACGGGTGCCATTCTGGGCCTGACCCGGGACACCGACAGCCGGGCCCTGCTTGCCGCCGGGCTGCGCAGCATCGCATTTCAGTCCGAAGACCTGCTGACCGCCATGCGCTATGACAACCTGGACATTGCCGAACTGCGCGTAACCGGTGACCTGCTCGGTACGCCGTGGTTCCTGCAGAACCTGGCCGATATTACGGGCCTGCCCATTGTGACGCCGGAGCGGGACAACGCAGCGGTATTGGGTGCGGCGATCCTCGGCTCGTTACACCTGGGATGGATTGATTCCCTGGAAGACGCCGCACGCCTCTGGCATGCCGGCCCGAGCTACGGGCCCACATTGTCCGATCATACGCGCGACGTTGCATTGCGGCGTTGGAATGCGGCAGTCGCCAGGCTGCAGGCCCCTATTCCGTAAACTGCTTATCAATGCAGGCGGCGAGTCAGCCGGCAATACCCTGGTCGCGCACGTACTTGTAGACGGTATTCCGGCTCACACCAGCGGCGCGAGCTGTCTGGGCGACATTGCCGCCATGTTCCTCATACAGCCGGGCGATGACTTCGGCGCGCGATTCACTCTGCCCCGGCGCAGGCCTGCGGGCTCCACCCTGCTGCCCGGAAACGCCTTCCGTTGGTCGTTGCGGCTGCTCCACGGTTGCCAGGTCTTCGTGGAAATCCTCGGGGAGGTGCTGTGGCGTAATCAACCCGCCGTCTGCCATGGCGTGCGCCACCTTCAACACATTGGCCAGTTGTCGCATGTTGCCTGGCCAGGGATGGCGCATGAACAACTGCATCACTTCCCCCGAAAGCTGCACGTCGCTCTGCTCTTCGCGCTGCAACCGATGGTAGGCGTAACGAATCAGCCGCTCCTTGTCCGCCCGGTGTCGCAATGGCGGCAGCGTAATGTTCAGGCCGGACAGGCGATAGAACAGATCGCGCCGGAACTCTCCTTCCTCGACCGCACTTTTCAGGTCCCGGTTCGTCGCGGAAATCAGGCGTATATCCACCGGAAAGGCTTCACTGGACCCCAGTGGTGTAACCACCCGTTCCTGCAGAACACGCAGCAGGCGTGCCTGCACATTCACCGGCATTTCACCGATTTCGTCCAGAAACAGGGTGCCGCCGTTCGCCCGGCGAATCAGGCCAATTGAGCCCTTCTGGCTGGCGCCGGTGAAGGCACCCTTCTCATAACCGAACAACTCCGACTCCACCAGGTCGACAGGAATGGACGCACAGTTCACCGCCATCAGAGTCTTACCGGCACGGCTGCTCTGATAGTGCAGCGAGCGCACCAGAATCTCCTTGCCGGCGCCGGTCTCCCCCCTGATCAGAATGGGTATGTCCTTCTCGATGACCTTGCTGACCTGATCCAGCGCCGTGCGCACTGACGCGTCACCATGCTCGAGTTCATCGAACGGCACGACGTCGTCCGGCAGTCGGCGTTTCGGTGGCTCTGCCGTCTGAATCGTTTCCTGTGGCGCTGGCCGCGCCTCGGGTTTGCGGAAATCCGGAATGGTCAGCGGCGGCGCCAGCGGCGCCTGAACCCGAACCCACATGCGGTAACGATTAAAGGCCCTGAGTGCCAGCGGGGCGTTGGCCGGTTGCTGCCGAAGCTCAAGAAACGGGCAGCCGAAGATCTGGTCCACGTGCACCAGGGCCAGATCATGCGCCAGCAGCACCCAGGCGCGGCGGTTGGCGGATATCACGCGGCCCTCGTCATCCAGCACCAGCATGCCGGCCCAGTGCGAATCCAGCCCGCTGATGTTGGTGCTGAAGGTCAGAATGTGATGCTCTTTCTGGAACGCGGCGTATATGAGCTGGTTTTCCACGCTCAGCGACATCAGTTTGACCATGCCCAGCGTGTGATCCTGGGGCAGGTAGGCATCAGAGGAAATATCGAGCACCCCGATCATTTCCTTATGGGTATCGTAGATGGGTGACGCCGAGCCCACCATGTAGCGGTTGGCGCGCAGATAGTGCTCATCCCGGCTGACCTGAATGGCCTGCCCGGTGGCCAGGGCCGTACCAATGGCGTTGGTGCCGACACCCACCTCCTGCCACTGGTGGCCGGGGACCAGCCCGTGCTGCCCACGCCCCCGGAAGCGGCTGTCACCCCAGGTGTTCAGGACATGCCCCTGATTGTCCGCGAGCACAATCAGGCAGGACGAATTCGACAGAATATTCTCGTAATAGGGCAGAACCTCGGTTTCGGTCGTACGCACCAGGTTGTGATGCTCTTCCAGCAGCGCTGTGATATCACCCTGACGGATTTCACCGTAGTCCGGCTGTGTGGCGTGCGACAGCCCGTAGGATTCACAACGAAACCAGGAATTCTCGATCACTTCCTGATGCGACACTTCTGTACCCGGCTCTGAGGTACTGCTGCCGGGCGCACCGCCCGGGGTGCTGAATTGATGGACACTCATCGCTTGGCTCGCTACCTGCTTTTCTTGTTTTCCCGGCGCCTGCCGGGTCACTCCGCGTTTTCTGAGCGCTGTACAGTTTATACACAACCCTGTTCAGAAGGAAACGCCAGTGTTCAATATTGAACGTTCAGTTCGCTCGGTGCTCAATCTGTGTTCAGTTCAATTTGAACACTTTGAACACTAAATGTGAACTTTTCTGCACATTCATTTACGTTCGTATTTATCGGCAGAAATTCCGAAATTAATATTTAATCCTTTTAAAACAGTGCTTTACAGATTTTTCGTATTTTTTCGATTTACCTGGCATTGATCTTGAATATCCACACTGCAAAAACAAATGCCATGCCCGCGTGAGCACACCGGCAGGCCGATAACAAACGGGAAAACAACATGTCCTTAACGCTTGAAAACGTCAGCAAGTCCGTTGGCGGCCAAGAGTGGATCAAAAACATTGACCTGACGTTGGAGCCTGGTTCCTTCAACGTCCTGCTCGGCCGTACGCTGGCCGGCAAGACCACGTTGATGCGTCTGATGGCCGGCCTGGAGCGGCCGACCAAGGGGCGCGTCATTATGAACGGGGTCGATGTCACCGGCGTGCCGGTCCGTAAAAGAAACCTCTCAATGGTCTACCAGCAATTCATCAACTATCCGGCACTGTCGGTATATGAAAATATCGCGTCGCCGCTCCGTCTCGCCAATCTGCCGGAAAAGGTGATTGACGAACGGGTTCGTGAAACGGCCGCCATGCTTCACATTGAAGGCATGCTCGACCGGACGCCGCTGGAGCTGTCCGGCGGCCAGCAGCAGCGCACGGCCATGGCCCGCGCTCTGGTCAAGGACGCCGACCTGATTCTGTTCGACGAACCGCTGGTCAACCTTGACTACAAATTGCGCGAGGAATTTCGCGAAGAGCTTCGTGAACTGTTCAAGGCGAAAAACTGCATTGCGGTCTATGCCACAACGGAGCCGAACGAAGCGCTGGCGCTCGGCGGTAATACGGCGGTGCTGCATGAGGGAGAGCTGCTCCAGTACGGGCCGACACCCGATGTCTATCACCGGCCCAATGACATTCTGTCGGCGGAAATGTTTTCCGAACCGCCGATCAATATCGTGCCCGGGCTGGTGACCGAGTCCGAAGTGACATTCGACGAAACCGTTCACTTCAAACTGAACCAGGACCTGAACAGCCTCGACCCGGGTCGCTACCACTTCGGTGTGCGCGCATCGCACATCGGGCTGGTGCCGCATGCCGATGACGATCTGGAACTGCCGGTCCGCGTGGACCTGGCCGAGATCAGCGGCTCCGAGACATTCCTCCACGTGCGGAATGAACACTTTGAGCTGGTACTGCATTTGTCGGGTGTCCACGAATACGACGTCGACGAAGAGATCAAGGTGTATTTCCCAACGCACAAGATCTATGCCTTCGACCCGCAGGGCTCCGTAGTCCACATTCCTTCACGTATGGGGAGTATGTAAGATGGCCGAGATAACCCTGCGAACACTCGCGCACACCTACAGCGCAGATCCCCGGTCGCCCCAGGACTATGCCATTCGCCAGATGGATCACGTCTGGCATCAGGGTGGCGCCTACGCGCTGCTGGGCCCTTCGGGCTGTGGCAAGTCCACCATGCTGAACATCATTTCCGGGTTGCTCCGGCCGTCAGACGGTGATGTTGTCTTCGACAGTCGCATTGTGAACGACCTGTCGCCCGAGGAGCGCAATATTGCCCAGGTTTTCCAGTTCCCGGTCATCTACGACACGATGACTGTGTTTGAGAACCTGGCGTTCCCGCTCAAGAACGTAAAAACGCCCAATCACCTGATTGCACCCAAAGTGCACGAAGTCGCCGATATTCTGGAACTGACACCGCTGCTCAACCGCAAGGCCAAGAACCTCACCGCGGACGAGAAACAGAAGGTGTCCATGGGCCGGGGGCTGGTGCGCGATGACGTGTCGGCGATTCTGTTCGATGAGCCGCTGACGGTGATCGATCCACAGCTCAAATGGAAACTGCGCCGCAAGCTCAAGCAGATTCATGAGCGGTTCAACATCACGATGATCTACGTCACGCACGACCAGCTCGAAGCGTCGACCTTCGCCGAGAAGATCGCCGTGATGTATGAGGGTCAGATCGTTCAGTTCGGTACACCCCGTGAACTGTTTGAACGCCCGGCCCATACCTTCGTCGGCTTCTTTATCGGCAGCCCGGGGATGAATTTCCTTGATGTCACCATCGAGAACGACGGGGTGCGGTTCGGTGACCTGCTGATTCCCGCCAATCAACGTCGGCTTGAAGCAGCTCGGGCGTCGGGCAGCGACAACACCAAGGCCGGCATACGCCCCGAGTTCATACACGTCTGGGACGACCGCAACGACGAAGCGTTCGAGGTGGACGTCAAGGACGTGGAAGACCTCGGCACCTACCGGATCATGTCGTTCTGGTTTGGTGATCAGTTACTGCGCGCCCGCCTCCATGAGGACCAGAGGGTTCCCCGCCGCAAGGCATTTGTGAGCTTTCCCGAGCAGTGGCTGAACATCTACGTCGATGAGTACCGGGTGGAGGTAGACGATGAATAAAGTACAGAACAACAGAGCATGGTTTCTCGTTCTCCCCATGCTGGTGCTGGTGGCATTCTCCGCCATCATTCCGCTGATGACCGTGGTGAACTACTCCGTTCAGGACATTCTGGGCAACTCTGCCTTTTTTGTCGGCACGGAATGGTTCGTCGAAATGCTGAACGATTCGCAGCTGCAGAGCGCGCTGCTTCGTCAGTTCGCGTTCTCATTCACGATTCTGGCAATTCAGGTGCCCCTTGGCATCGGCATCGCACTGATCATGCCCAAGAAGGGCTGGCAGGCTTCTGCCGTGCTGATTCTGGTGACACTGCCCCTGCTCGTGCCGTGGAACGTGGTAGGCACCATCTGGCTGATCTTTACCCGTACCGACATCGGCCTGATGGGCGTCGGCCTGCGTGAACTCGGCTACGCCTACAACATTACCAGCAATGCGACCGATGCCTGGGTCACCATTGTCCTGATGGATGTATGGCACTGGACGCCTCTCATCGCGCTGCTCTGTTACAGCGGTCTGCGCGCCATTCCGGAGGCCTACTACCAGGCAGCCCGCATTGACCGGGCATCCAAGTGGTCAATTTTCCGCTACATACAGCTGCCCAAACTGACCAACGTACTGGTCATCGGGGTACTGCTGCGCTTCATGCACTCGTTCATGATCTACGCGGAACCGTTTGTACTGACAGGCGGTGGCCCCGGCAGCTCAACGACGTTCCTCAGTCAGTCGCTGACCACCATGGCCATTGCCCAGCAGGATCTGGGTCCATCGGCCGCGTTCTCGATTATCTACTTCCTGATCATCCTGGCAGTCAGCTACTGCTTCTATGTCGCCATCATGAACATGGGGCGCGACAACGAACAAAAGGCGGAGGCGTGAACCAATGAGCCAGACCACCATGAAAACCCGGAGCGCTGGTTCTGAAGCCGCTGGCACGGCCACTTCGCTGGAGCGCGCTGTCAGCCGGAAAACCAACACATATCTGATCCGGAACCGGATCCTGCTGGGCCTGTTTCTGACCTTTCTGCTCCTGCCTATCTACTGGCTGGTGAGCATGTCACTGAAAACCAACAATGAAATACTGTCGGTTTTCTCGCTGTGGCCACAGGCCCTCACGTTCAGCAGCTATGTCGAGATTTTCACCGACCCGAGCTGGTACATGGGCTATGTGAACTCACTGACCTATGTCGGCATGAACATGCTGATCAGCATCCTGGTGGCACTGCCAGCCGCCTATGCGTTCAGCCGCTACCGGTTCATCGGTGACAAGCACCTGTTCTTCTGGCTGCTGACCAACCTGATGGCACCACCGGCGGTCTTCCTGCTGCCCTACTTCCAGCTCTACTACTCAGTGGGGCTCTTCGATACGCACATCGCGGTGGCACTGGCGCACTGCCTGTTCAACATTCCGCTGGCGGTCTGGATTCTGGAAGGCTTCATGAGCGGCGTACCGAAAGAGGTGGACGAAACGGCGTATATCGACGGCTACAGTTTCCCGCGGTTTTTCATCCGGATCTTCATTCCGATGATCCGCTCCGGTATCGGCGTGACCCTGTTCTTCCTGTTCATGTTCTCCTGGGTCGAATTGCTGCTGGCACGGACGCTGACTTCAACGGATGCACAGCCGATCGGCGCCATTATGACCCGCACCCGTGGGGCGTCCGGCATCGACTGGTCGCTACTGGCTGCTGCGGGCACGCTGACCATTCTGCCGGGTGTCGCAGTGGTCTATTTCGTGCGCAATCACATTGCCAAGGGCTTTGCCCTCGGTCGGACCTGATCAGAAGGGAGTACGCATTATGTTGAGCTGGATGGTTTGGACAGTTCCCACTGCCACGTTCTTCGCCACGATCGCTGCCCTGCTGGCAGGGATGACGATCTGGGAAGTTCTGGTACCCACGGTAGAAAGAAAAGGGTTTCTGCCCATTCACACGACCCGTGGTGATCGCTTTTTCATCGGCCTGCTGGTGTCCGCCTACATTCACCTGGCACTGGTCGGATTCACCGATGTATCGATTTGGTTTGCTCTGGGTATCTCTGTGGTCTGGATGGCCATAGTGATGCGCTGGGGTTAGTCAAAGTAAGACTCAGGGAAGACCTGATTCTCAAGGAAGATAATTCTCGACAGCAACGAGGTAGGTATGAAAAAAAATAAGACCATGCACCTGAGTGTCCTTGCGGCCAGCGTCATGATCGCCTCCGGCGGTCTGCAGGCCCAGGACACCAGGGAAGTCATTGAGCAATGGATCGACTCGGAATTCCAGAACTCGACTCTGACTCGTGAAGAGCAGATCGCCGAGCTGGAATGGTTCGCGGAAGCCGCTGAACCCTTCCGGGGCATGGAAATCAGCACGGTGGCGGAAGGCCTCACAACGCACCAGTATGAAGCTGACGTACTGGCAGAAGCGTTTGAGGAAATCACCGGCATTTCGGTCACTCACAACATCATTGGTGAAGGCGACGTGGTGGATACCATGCAGACGCAGATGCAGTCTGGCCGGAACATCTATGATGGTTTCGTGAACGACTCCGACGCCATCGGTACCCACATTCGCTACGGTGTGACGATCAACATCTCTGACGCCATGGAAAACGAATGGGCAGACTATACGCTGCCGACGCTTGACCTGGACGACTTCATCGGTATCCAGTACACCACCGGACCTGACGGCAGCATTTACCAGTTGCCGACGCAGCAGTTCGCCAACCTGTACTGGTTCCGCTATGACTGGTTCCAGCGTGAAGATCTCCAGAATCAGTTCCGTGATATCTACGGCTACGATCTGGGCGTTCCCACCAACTGGACGGCGTACGAAGACATCGCTGAATTCTTCACCGAGCACGTCGGTGAGATTGATGGCGAAACCGTCTATGGCCACATGGACTACGGCCGTCGCGATCCGTCACTCGGCTGGCGTTTCCACGACTCCTGGCTCTCGATGGCCGGCATGAGCAGCCCGGGCGTACCGTTCGGTAACCCGGTGGATGACTGGGGCATTCGTGTGAACGAAGACAGCAACCCGGTTGGTGCCAGCGTCTCACGTGGTGGTGCAACCAACTCGCCGGCTTCTGTGTTCGCCGTCACCAAGATGGTTGACTGGCTGCGTGACTACGCACCGCCGGAAGCCCAGGGTATGACCTTCGGCGAAGCGGGTCCGGTACCGGCACAGGGCAATATCGCCCAGCAGATGTTCTGGTACACCACCTTCACCGCCGACATGATCGACCCGGATCTGCCGGTTAACAGTGAAGACGGTCCGCTGTGGCGGATGGCGCCTTCACCGACCGGCCCCTACTGGGAAGAAGGCATGAAGGTTGGTTATCAGGACGTGGGTTCCTGGACATTCTTCGAGTCCACGCCGGAAGATCGCCGCACAGCGGCATGGCTGTTCGCCCAGTTCACTACGGCCAAGTCAGTGTCTCTCGAGAAGCTGATGACAGGCCTGACGCCGATTCGCCGCTCCGACATCGAGTCTGAACAGTTCGGTGACATGGCGCCGCGCCTGGGTGGTCTGGTCGAGTTCTACCGCAGCGAGAACGAGAACTGGTGGACACCGTCTTCCACAAACGTTCCGGACTATCCGCGGATGGCACCGCTGTGGTGGCAGAACCTGGCTCCGGCCGTAAACGGCGACATCTCGCCCAAGGAAGCTCTGGATAACCTGGCGTCTGAAATGGACGACATCATGTCGCGTCTCGCACGTGCCAACGTGTTTGACTCCTATGCGCCGGAGCTCAATGAAGAGCGTGATCCGGAATACTGGCTGAACCAGCCGGGCTCACCGAAAGCGGAGCTCGACAATGAAATGCCACAAGGCACCACAATGCCTTACGACGAGCTGATTGCTGACTGGATTGACGGTTAATCCGTCCCGGAATGCATGATGTGTAACGGGTCCGGCCCGCCGGGCCGGCCCGTCTCTTTTATCGGGTGCAGGCGCACTGAGCTGGAACCTGCACTCTCGACTTCGGTCATCAGGCCGATTGCCTGAAGACCGTTGCTACAAGGTGTGTTTTTGTAGTGTCCCGTTTGGCCGCCCACCAGGGCGGTCTTTTTTTTGGGTAAGCGGATTAAATGGTTGATCTTACCTTTGCATGAGAGTGAGACAGACCGGCATCTCATCGGATTATCTGGTTGATGCTTCACCTACTGCTGGTGCATGTTTCCTTCGCTAATTCCAGCAAGAACCCCACACGCCTCAACTTCCCGGTCATCGTTGCAACTCGCTCTCAGTGAAACGAGTTGTTTCTCAAGCGCTTGCAGAGCGGTTATCTGCGACCGCACATGAGAGATGTGATCATCGAGCAAGGCGTTGACGGCGGTACAAGGCTGATGAGGGTCGTCCTGATAGCTCTGTAGTTCGTGAATCTCAGCCAGTGACAGGCCCAGGATTCTGCAGCGACGGATGAAGGCCAGCCCCTCACCATGCTTCTCGGTATAGACACGGTAACCGTTGTCCTGCCGACTAGGCGGCGGCAACAAGCCCTCTCGCTCATAGAAACGGATGGTCTGGGTGTCAACCCCTACGGACCGCGCCAACTGACCAATGCGCATCGGGTGTCTCCTCAACAAATGGTATCTGCTCTATTGACCTTATAGTGGCTATATGGTTTTAAATCATAATCCGACAATACTCAAGTGGAGCCGTATCATGAGTAAATCCTGTGAAGACGCCTGTGGCTGCGACGCAACGTCCGCCGAGGGTAACGCCGGGTCGGAGGCCTCTGAAGCGTCCGGCAACTGGATCAGTGTGTATACCGTACCGAAGATGGATTGTCCTTCGGAGGAACGGATGATTCGACTGGCCCTGAATGGTTTTGAAGACATTCGCGGGCTGTCCTTCGACCTGTCTGATCGGCGGTTGAAGGTTGTGCACGATGGCGAGGCTGAGCCTATCACCGCGAAGCTGGCGACCCTCGGGCTGGGAGCTTCGCTTCAGGAAACGGCCGCTGCCGACCCTGAATCAATCAAGGCGCTCGGGGGTACGGCTATCTCGGCCGAGCAGGAGTCGGGCACCCTGCGTTGGTTGCTCGGTATCAATGCTGTCCTGTTTGTGGTGGAAATGACGGCCGGCCTGATCGCGCACTCCACCGGTTTGATTGCAGAATCCCTGGACAATTTTGCCGATGCGGCGGTGTACGGGCTTGCCCTTTATGCGGTTGGACATAGCGTGAAAATGCAGGTACGTGCCGCGCATCTTGCTGGTGTACTGCAACTGATCTTGGCTGTGGGCGTGCTCGTAGAGGTGGTGAGACGCTTTGTATTCGGTAGTGAGCCTGAATCGCTGGTGATGATGGCTATCGCATTCGTCGCATTGATTGCCAATACCAGTTGTCTGCTGCTCATATCCAAACATCGGGAAGGCGGGGCGCACATGAAGGCAAGCTGGATATTCTCGGCCAACGACGTGGTGATCAACCTGGGGGTCATCACCGCCGGCGCCCTGGTCGCGTGGACCGGTTCCAATTATCCGGATCTGATTATCGGCACCATCGCGGGGGGCATTGTACTTAACGGTGCCAGACGCATTTTGGCGTTGAAGGGTTAAATAATGCTCATTATTGGCAAAAAGCTCTCGCCGTATGCCCTA
Source organism: Natronospirillum sp. (assembly GCA_965602035.1). Taxonomy (GTDB): domain Bacteria; phylum Pseudomonadota; class Gammaproteobacteria; order Pseudomonadales; family Natronospirillaceae; genus Natronospirillum. Next base: position 2,232,166 of record OZ271919.1, read on the forward strand.
TTGTCCATATCGGGCCTGCTGGCAGCGTCTGATCAGGCTGTAAAGTGGCTGGTGCATCAATCAATGGCCTATGGCGAGTATGTTTCGGTGACCCCGTTCTTTAACTGGGTGCACCTATGGAACACCGGTGCCGCATTCAGTCTTTTTGCGAATGGTGGAGGCTGGCAGCGCTACTTTTTTGTCGGAATCGCGGTAGTGGTCTCGATTTTTCTGATCAAGCTGATCCTTGAAAATCGTCATAAAGGAGAAGCCATCGCTTAAGTCTTATCCTCGGTGGCGCCATGGGCAACCTGATTGACCGGGTCTTTCGCGGCTATGTTGTGGATTCCTTTGATTTCTATTGGCGAGACTGGCATTGGCCGGCCTTCAACCTGGCTGATATTGCAATTGTCCTCGGTGCCTTACTTTTCGTTTCCAGCAGCTTGTTGGGTAAAAAAGCAAACACCAATGCCGAGCCGGATGGATCTGACTGACACCTACGCCTATACAACACCATGACCGAACTTCCCGACAACATCCTTCACCTGCCGCAATACCAAGTACTGGGCTGCAAATCAACCGACGACGAAATGCACTTCCAGGTGGACGTGCCCGATCCCATCGCCTGCGAGGAATGCGGCGTGCAGGGTGAGTTCGTACGGTTCGGCAAGCGGGTCACTCTCTGGGTGGTCCGCCGCCGATACACCTGCCGGGCCTGCAAGACAACATTCAGGCCCCAGCTACCGGAGATGGTGGACGGATTCCGTATGACACTGCGGCTGCATGAGTACGTGGAGAAGGAATCCTTCAACCACCCCTACACCTTTGTGGCGGCACAGACCGGCCTGGACGAGAAGACGGTGCGCGACATCTTCAACGCCCGCGCCGAGTTCCTGGGGCGCTGGCACCGCTTCGAGACGCCCCGCATCCTGGGCATTGACGAGCTATACCTGAACAAGCGCTACCGCTGCATTCTGACCAACATTGAGGAGCGAACCCTGCTCGACCTGCTGGCCACCCGCCGCCAGGACGTGGTGACCAACTACCTGATGAAGCTGAAAGACCGGCAGAAGGTCGAGATCGTCAGCATGGACATGTGGAACCCCTACCGGGCAGCGGTCAAGGCTGTGCTGCCCCAGGCCCGTATCGTGGTCGATAAGTTCCATGTGGTGCGCATGGCCAACGATGCCCTAGAGAGAGTGCGCAAGGGCCTCAGAAAGGAGCTGAAACCGTCCCAGAGCCGGACTCTCAAGGGAGACCGGAAAATCCTGCTGAAACGCGCTCACGAAGTCTCAGACCGGGAGCGCCTCATCATGGAGACCTGGACAGGCGCGTTCCCGCAACTGCTGGCCGCCTACGAGCACAAGGAGCGCTTCTACGGCATCTGGGACGCCACCACACGGCTCCAGGCAGAAGCCGCCCTGGACGAGTGGATAGCCACCATCCCGAAGGGCCAAAAGGAAGTCTGGAGCGATCTGGTCAGGGCAGTGGGAAACTGGCGCGAAGAGACCATGACCTACTTCGAGACGGACATGCCCGTCACCAACGCTTACACGGAGTCCATCAACCGACTGGCCAAGGACAAGAACCGTGAAGGGCGCGGTTACTCCTTCGAGGTGATGCGGGCACGAATGCTCTACACCACGAAGCACAAGAAGAAGGCACCGACTGCGAAGGTCTCTCCTTTCTACAAGAAAACCATCGGTTACGGACTGCCGGACTTCGCAGAGGAACTCAACTACGGAGTCGATCTATCAACCATCTGAGGGTGGTATCAGATTGATGGGGTGAAGGTGCCCCATCAACCATTAAATCCGTATACCCTTTTTTTTGTCCGATTACCCGCCATTTTCACCCAGATCGGATAGATTGCCACTGCCGAATGGCTTCTCAGGCGGACATCAACTGTGCATAGTTATAGAGAGAGTGTCCCGTTTGGCCGCCCCCGGGTGGCCCTTTTTCTTCCCCTGCTCCGCCACTGTTGGCTTCATCCGGGCCCTTGCTTCGGCAGCATAGCAACAATTCCGGCCTCGAGCATCCAGGGCTGTTACGGTCGCGCACCGGCGAATCCCGCGGAATGCGACCAGCCCGGTACATGGTGCAATGACGCACAAAAAAAGCCCGCGGTGAAATCACCGCAGGCTATAGGGTTCAATTACGGGCCGCTGCTAACGCGACAACGGTCAGGCCCGGGCTTCGATCGCTTCTTCGGCCGACGTTTCGGGCTCTTCGTCCTCACGCACCTTGAAGCGACCGACCAGCTCGCGCAGATCCCGGGCCAGTTCCCCCAGCCGTTCACTGCCAGACTGCGCATCGTCCGTGTCGCGGGCCGCCTGCTCCGCCACTTCGACAATGCGGGTCAGGCTGGCGCTGATGTCGTTGGCCACCGACGTCTGCTGTGAGGCGGCACTGGCGATCTGCGTATTCTTGTCGTTGATCCGCGTCACGGCGTCAGCAACCTGGTCCAGCGAGCCTTCGGCACCGCGAGCCTGCTCTACCGTTTCTTCCCCTTTCTTGCGGCTGGCACTCATGGCGTCTACGGCATTGCGCGCACCCCGCTCGAGCTGTTCAATCATCTGCTGAATCTCTTCGGTGCTGCTCTGCGTCCGACTCGCCAGAGTCCGCACTTCATCAGCTACAACGGCAAAGCCTCTGCCCTGTTCGCCGGCACGGGCCGCTTCAATGGCCGCATTCAACGCCAGCAGGTTGGTCTGTTCAGCGATCCCGCGAATAACATCCAGTACGGTGGTTATGGATTCAACGTCGCCTTCCAGGGAATTCACAACCTGCGCGTTCTGCTCAATGTCATCTGCCAGCGCAACAATCGCTTCTATTGCCGAATGAACAATCTGCCGCGCCCGTTCGCCCTGTTCGTCGGCGCTCTGTGCCGCCTGGGACGCTTCGTCGGCGCTGCTGGCCACTTCATTCGCTGTGCTCGTCATTTCCTGCATGGCAGCCGCAACCTGATCGGTTTCCTCGCGTTGCTGCCGGGCGCCCGCCTGGGTTCGTACCGTACTGCTCTGGCTTTCCTCGATGCCCCGGTCCATCTGTTCGACCGAATCGATCACCTGGGTCACCAGCTCACGTATGCGATCGATAAACCGGTTGAAGCTTTTGGCCAGCTGCCCGATTTCATCCTCCCTGCGAATCCGGATCTGGCGCGTCAGATCACCCTCGCCCTGCGCCACATCGTCGAAAGCCACCTGAAGCGCCCGGATCGGGCGTGTCACCAGAACGTTGAGCAGAATGGTCACTGCACCGAGCAACGCCAGCACAAGGACAACATTCTGGGCGATCGCCTGAATCACCGAATCAGCCAGAGCCTGCTGGATACGATCCTTGTTCTCGTAGATAACCGCCGTACCCACCATAGCCTCGCCCCACACGAGCTCTACCTCGACGGGTTCACGGCCGGCGTAGTCTTCCCGCACCGCATCAGCGGGTTCGCCCTCGGGCGCGTTTTCTGTTCCCACAATCAGCTCGCCCTGATCGTCGTAGACAAAGATCGCGTCGATGAGATCGGCGGCCACTTCCGAGTCAACGATCAGGATTACCTGACCCGTGGAAAAGTTCCAGATCGCGGGGGGAATGCTTTGCTGTAATCGATAGACAACCGCGTCGAGCTGACTCTGCTGCTGCTCAGTCAGGGTAGTCGCTGTGGTCCGGTAATTGTTGAACGAAAAAACCACCAGCAGTAATACCAGCACAATGCTGGTCACAAGGAGAAACCGAAAACTGATTCGGTTGATCAATTTCATGGCAGAACCTCTCTGGGCAAATGCTGTTTTTATCCCGGTCCCGCACGCTATCGAAACCCGCGCCTCCGGCAGGTTAACGGTTCAGGCAGGTACCGCGAACGAGAGGCTCACGCACCTGGCAGGTGTGATGATAACGCGACTTATCTTTATTATTCGGTATCCATATCGGAGGTAATAATATATCGGCCGGGAATTATTGCAACTTTAGTGACATAATGAACAATATCGAAAATTAGCGAACAACGAGGCCAGCTCATGACTGCACTGTTCCCACCACCGCCCGGGCCCTTTTCCGTGGCCCGACTGCCGGAACTGACCTTCGGCGAGAACGCTATCGAGTCGCTGCCTGAACTGATGGCAGGTGTCGGCAGCAAGGCGTTGATTATTACCGGGCGTTCTTCTTTTACCGACAGCGAACACTGGCCGGCGCTGAAACGCGCGCTTGCTGCCCGCGGCGTGTCCTGGGAAATGATTCGTGTCACCGGCGAACCGTCACCCGAGCTCGTGGATGAGACGGTAAGTGCTCACCGACCGGTTATGCCCGACATGGTCGTTGCCATTGGCGGCGGCAGCGTGCTCGATGCCGGCAAATCCATCGCCGGGCTGTTGCCCGGTGGCGACTCGGTTATGGAATATCTGGAAGGCGTTGGCGCAGGCCGCAGCTTCGACAGCGAAACCGTTCCGTTGATCGCTGTGCCCACGACCGCCGGCACCGGCAGTGAAGCCACCAAGAACGCGGTACTGAGCCGTCAGGGGCCCGACGGGTTCAAGAAATCGTTTCGCTCGGCGAAACTGGTTGCTGCCCGTGCGGTTATTGACCCGGCACTGCTCGACCAGTGCCCGCCGCTGCAGATTGCCGCCAACGGCATGGACGCGTTCACCCAGTTAATGGAGTCTTATGTCGCAACCGGTGCCAGTCCATTCACCGATGCTCTGGCCTGGTCCGGGTTGACCCATTTTGCCGCCGGCTTCTGGACTGCCTGGGAGAAATCAGGCGATGACGCCATGCCGGGTTACCGTCACCTCGCCTACGCGTCCTATCTGTCCGGGGTCACACTGGCGCAGGCCGGGCTTGGTTCCGTGCATGGCCTGGCATCGCCGCTGGGCGGGTTTTTCCCTATTCCGCATGGCATCGTCTGCGGAACCCTTGTGGCTGCGGCCACGGAAGTGAATATTCGCTCCCTGCAGGCGCGTGAGCCGGACAACCGGGCACTGGGGCGCTATGCCGAGATCGGGCGGCTTCTCTCGGCCCGCCATGATCTGGACGATCGTGCGGCGCTGACAGTGTTGCAGCAGACGCTCAACGAGTGGACGGAACGCCTCGACCTGCCACGCCTGCGCGAGTACGGTATCGCTGCGTCAGACTTTCCAAAGCTTATCGCCAATGCGCGGGGTGGCAGCATGAAAACCAACCCCATTGTGCTTACCGATGAGGAGCTATCCGGGCTTCTGGCCGTAAGGCTCTGAAACGCCCCCGTCAACCTGGGTGCCCGGGCAGTCATTCCGTGGTGTCGATCCGGATATGGTTGCTCAGGGTGCGGTGCACCGGGCACCTGTCGGCGATTTCAAGCAGTCGCTCACGCTGCTCCTGGCTCAGGTCCTTACCGGTCAGCCGGATGCGGCGGCGCAGCACGTCAATTCGCCCCTTGCTGTCGGTCTTGGTGCCGGCTGCCGCGCAGTCATCACAGTGCTCCCGATCGTGCGACAGTGACACGGAGATGTCCTCCAGTGGCCACTGTTTGTGGTTGGCGTACATCCTGACCGTCATCGACGTACAGGTGCCGAGTGCGGCCAGCAGGTGTTCATAGGGATCCGGCCCCAGGTTCCTGCCGCCCTTGTCCTCGGGCTCGTCGGCCAGCCAGTCATGATCATCAGTGACTACGTGGCGGGTAAACTGCCGGTCGGATTCATCCACGCGGACGATGCCCGGTTCGCTGTGGTTCAGTGCTCCGGCTGCATCGCCTGCCGGAACGCCCAGATAGCGCTTCACCCACGCCGCCAGCGTATCGCCGACATAGGCCGCATCGGCATCACGGGACAACAGATGGTCGGCATCGTCCAGGGAAATAAAACTCTTCGGGTGTCGTGCCAGGCCATAGATTCGTGCTGCTTCATCAATGCTGACGAACTCATCAACGGGCGAATGAAAGATCAGCAGCGGGCGCCGCAACCGACCGATGTGCCGCTCCAGGCTGGCTTCCCGGATGTCCTCGAGAAACTGCTTTTTGATCCGGAAGGGCCGACCGGCCAGCGACACCTGCGCTTCGCCGGTTGTCTCCAGTTCACCAACCGCGTCGTCAAGGAGGTGGGCAACGTGCCCCGGGTCCGAGGGCGCACCGATCGTGACCACCGCGCGGACAGAGGGCAGCCGGTCCGCCACCGCGAGCACAGCGGCGCCACCCAGGCTGTGGCCGATCAGCAGGCTGGGTGCCTGCCATTCACGGTCCATGTATTCGGCGGCGCTGACGAGATCTTCCACATTCGAGCGGAAATTGGTGTTGGCAAAATCGCCATCACTGCTGCCCAGCCCGGTAAAATCAAACCGCAGTGTGGCAATGCCTTCCTGTGCCAGTGTGGCGGCCATTCGGGACGCCGAGCGAATGTCTTTCCCACAGGTGAAGCAGTGGGCAAACAAGGCAAACCCGGTGGGCGAACCGGCCGGTAATTCCAGCAGACCGGACAGCTCATCGCCGTCTTCGTTCTCGAAACGAACACGCTCGCGTCTTGTGCTCATCGGGTTCTCCCTGCATGTGTGAAAATCTCTGTCGTTGAGGACCACGACGTAATTACGTACCACCCGTCACTACCAGAAGGCAGGCTCCTCGCGTGACTCGATGCCGGCCGGTTCCCCGCCCCGGGTGTAGGTACGTTCCAGGATCTGCAGCCGGCCATCGCCGTCCACTATCATCCCGGTTGTACTGCGGGTGCCATAGTCGGGCAGTACAATGAACTCGCTGGACAGCGCTTTTTCCAGTTCCGGCGCTACGCCGGTGTCCGGGAGCGCGTCGTCGTCGGCCTGGCGAACACTCGACAGCAAACCGGCCAGTTGCTCGGGACTGCCGGGCTGTTCAATGAACCGGGCCATCCGGGTATGGGCGGACGCCATTTTGGGCCAGGCAGAGTCCAGTGTGCCATTGCTGAGCGGGTAGATTCCCGGGCCAAGTTCACGCCAGTTCTCTGTGTAGTTCGAGACATAGCACAGGTCGGTCGCATCGCCGACCATGAGGTTGAACCCTTGATACTGATCCGCTTCCGCCTGCAGCACGGCAGCCACACGGGTCACCGGGCCACTGAGCGTCAGTGCCTTCACCACCAGTTGGCCGCGTGACGGGCCGTTTTTCTTCGGTGCGGGCAGTTGGCGCACATTGGTCAGTGCCGCCCAGCGGCCGGAGCGCACACCCAGCCAGGTACCGCCGGCTTCAAGGTCACGGCCACCGATAATGCCCGAGCCATCGTCCCAGCGGTGCAATGGCGCTGTTGGGCGGTCCATGAACTCGTCACGATTGGCCGCCACCAGCAAAGGCATTTGCTCCGAGACACGGTGAGCAACCACCAACAGACACATGGGTTCAGCGCTCCGAGGCGCGATTCTGCAGCGTTTCCCGCGCGCGTTCTGCCGCCGCACGAACCTGAGCCGGTGCGGTGCCACCCAGATGATCCCGGGCGGCCACGGAGCCATCGAGGGTCAGGACAGCGTAGACGTCCTCGGCAATGGTGTCATGGAACCCGCGCAGTGTTTCCAGTTTGAGCTCAGCCAGGTCGCACCCGTGTTCAATAGCACAGGCGACCGCGCGGCCCACCACCTCGTGTGCGTCCCGGAATGGCACGCCCTTCTGTACCAGGTAGTCTGCGAGGTCCGTGGCCGTTGCATAACCGGCAGCAGCAGCGCTGCGCATGGCGGGGCGATTGGGTTCAATGTAGGGCACCATATCCGCGAACGCCCGCAGGCAACCAGCGAGTGTATCAACGGTGTCGAAGACGGGCTCCTTGTCTTCCTGATTGTCCTTGTTATAAGCCAATGGCTGCGACTTCATGAGTGTCAGCAGTGACATCAGGTGACCGTATACACGGCCGCTTTTGCCACGTACCAGTTCCGGCACATCCGGGTTCTTCTTCTGCGGCATTATGGAAGAACCGGTGCAGAACCGGTCCGGAAGTTCGATGAAATTGAACTGAGCTGACGTCCAGAGCACCAACTCTTCCGACATCCGTGACAGATGCATCATGATCAGCGCCGCCGCCGCGTTGAACTCAATGGCGAAATCCCGGTCGGACACGCTGTCGAGACTGTTTTCGGTAGGCCGGTCGAAGCCGAGCAGGGTTGCCGTGAAGGCCCGATCCAGCGGGAAGGTGGTGCCGGCCAGCGCGGCCGCACCCAACGGCATGACGTTCATGCGTGCCCGACAGTCCTGCAACCGGCTGAAATCACGGCCGAGCATTTCATTCCAGGCGAGCAGATGATGGCCGAAGGTCACCGGCTGGGCCGTCTGAAGGTGGGTGAACCCTGGCATAATGGTGTCTGCTTCCTGCTCGGCCAGGCTGACAATACCCTGTTGCAGGCGCGTAAGCTCCGCACAGAGCGCGTCAATTTCATCACGCAGGTACAGCCGGATGTCTGTGGCGATCTGGTCGTTCCGCGAGCGGCCGGTATGCAGTTTCTTGCCGACAGGCCCTATGCGGTCGGTAAGCGCACGTTCAACGTTCATATGCACGTCTTCCAGTGCCACCTGCCAGTTGAATCGACCGTTATCAATGTCCTCGCGCACCGCCTTGAGCCCGTCCAGAATCTGGTCCCGCTCTTCTGCCGTCAGCACACCGACACGCGCCAGCATACTTGCATGGGCAATGGAACCGTCGATGTCGTACTGGTAGAGGCGACGATCAAAGCCCACACTGGCAGTGAACTCTGCGACGAAGGCGTCAGTGGACTCCCGAAAGCGGCCGCCCCACTGGGTATTGGTTGAATCTGTCATGGCAGGTAATGATGTCTCCGGTAATTGGCACAGCCATAAGCGGCTGAACGTATCCTGGCTGAGGGCATGGCTGCGCCCTATGTATTGCTGTACTCACCCTGCAGCCGCTCGAATCGAGCCAGCAGGACGTCGCGGGATTCCCGGTAATCCGGATCTACGGTGATGCAGGTCACCGGGCAGACGGCCTGGCATTGCGGCGCGTCGTAATGGCCGACGCACTCGGTGCAGCGCTGAGGGTCAATAGTGTAGATCAATTCGCCCGGTGTAATTGCCTCGTTCGGGCACTCCGGTTCGCAGATATCGCAGTTGATGCAGCGATCGTCGATCCGAAGCGCCACGTTCAGACACCACCGTTTGCTGCTTCAGCGGCCTTCTGCCGAAGCGCCCGGGCCACTGCAGGATGCACAAATTTGGACACATCGCCGCCCAGCAGCGACACCTCACGGACCAGGGTGGACGAAATAAAGGAATAGTGCTCGGCCGGGGTCAGAAACAGACTTTCCATTCCCTCCACCAGAGCCCGGTTCATATTGGCCAGCTGAAATTCGTACTCAAAGTCTGAGACCGCGCGCAGCCCACGGAGTATTGCGGTTGCTTTCTGCTCGCGCACAAAATCGACCAGCAGGTTGCTGAAGCCGCAGACCGTCACGTTGTCATAAGGCTCGACGACCTCACGGGCGAGAGCCACTCGCTCCTCGAGCGAGAACAACGGCTTTTTCTTCGAGCTCGATGCAACGCCGATCACCACCCGCCCGAACAGGCGGCTGGCACGTTCCACCAGATCCTGATGGCCATTCGTGATGGGATCAAACGTACCGGGGTAGACAATGGTGACCATAATTCGGGTTCTGCACAGATTGTCGGGCGATCTTAACGTGAACCCTGTGCTGACTCAACGCAACCGGGGTCCGCTGCCACCAGAAGCCATTGCCGGATATGTCCCTTCTGGGCTTCGCGGTCCAGCGTCAGTGTGGGTGGAATGACAGGAAGCGCTTCAGTGACCGGCATTTCGAGGTAGACCCAGGCCGACGGGTTGAGGCAGTTCGCCTCCGCCAGCGCTGCCAGAACCGACTCTGTCAGACCCGAATCGAAGGGCGGATCAAGGAACACGCCATCATAGCGGCGCGGCGCCTGTTGCAGAAACGACAGGAGATCTGCCTGATACACCCGCCCCCGCTCAGTGGCCAGGTCTCCCAGCGTCGCCAGAGACTGGCGAAGGGCCGCCGCCACCCGCGGCGAGGATTCCACCCAATCGCACCAGGCGGCACCGCGACTCAGCCCTTCCAGGCCCAGGATCCCGGTGCCTGCAAATCCGTCCAACAGGACACGCCCTGCCAGCCGATACTGCAACCAGTTGCCCAGTCGTTCCCGGTTCTGCGCCAGGGTCGGGCGCAAGCCCTCCGAATCCAGGCAGTGCAGACGACGACCACGCCAGTCACCACCGGTAATACGCAGCCGCTGTGTTTTGCCGGCGTCACGGCGCAAGCGTGTCTTCCGAGCGGGTCGGGCCAACCAGATTCTCCCAGGTACGTGCGAATTCATCGTACGCCAGATCACTGACCTGGCGCTCACGCTCAGCAAGGTAGCCCGGCGCCAGGTCATAGGCGGCGAGCCAGATCAGTTGCTGATGCCAGCCGTTGAGCGAACGCTCCTCAGCCGCTACGGCCCGCAGCAAGCGCTCGCGACTGCTGCCGAAATCTCCAGGCGCTGGCAGCTCGCGCTGCTCCGGCAATAATGATGTCGTGAGCGCCACTTCGGCCGGCCGCACCTGCTGGTTCCACTGCATCTCCGCCCGGTAGCCGGTCAGTCGCTGATCCAGCAGATCCATCGCAAGCACAAACGACCAGTACCCGGGTTCATCCGGATAGGGGCTGGTATACACAACCACGCCCCGGCTTCGCGGCGGGTCCACCCGATAGGACGGTGCGTCGCTCTGAACCAGCGAGCCAATCACCGCGCCGGCCAGCTCATCGCTCCATGGACCCGACAACACATAGCGGGTGTCCCGGGTAGCCGGCGGCAGTGCCCACATCAGATACTCCGCCAGCGCCTCCAGTTGATCGCCGTCATAGGGTGCCACCAGGTTCAGCACCCAGCGACCGTAACGGAATACGGATTCGCCGGTGATGCCCTGAGGCAGCGGTGGCAGTTCAGCCGGCTGTCGGTCGCTGACCACAGACAACCGGAACTCGGGGGCATCCGGCAACGCGAGCCGAAGCACCGGGACATTGCCGCGAACCTCTGAGACCGTGGATTCAGTAACCTGCGCCGTTGAGAAGGAGTCCGCCGGCTGCGAGGTTCGCTCCGGTAACCGGTACACCTCATCCGGGCCGAGGCTGTCCAGAAACGGAATTAACGGAATCAACAGCAGGATGAGGAGCCAAAGAAAGCGCCTGCTGAAATGGGGCTTTGCCCGCAACCGTGACTTAGGCTGGTCCGACATGGTGGCAGTATTCACGTTCTGGCCAATCTGCTAGCATTAAACTACAGATTCAGTGGAATTTCAGCCCATGTTCGGTTTCGGAAAAAAGCGGGAGCGGCCCGCAGATTCCAGCAGTTCCGGTGTGCTTGAACGCCTGAGTGAAGGGCTGGGCAAAACCCGCCGCCAGTTGTTCGGCGGTCTGGGCCAGTTGTTCCGCGGGCGCGCTCGCATCGACGACGACCTGATGGAGGAGATCGAGACCCAACTGCTCAGCGCCGATGTCGGTGTAAAGGCGACCCAGCGCATTATGGATGATCTCACCGCTCAGGTGGACCGCAAGACGGTAGCGGATCCGGCATCGCTCCAGAACCTGCTGGAATCGATGCTGGCTGACCTGTTGCAGCAAGTGGAAAAGCCGCTCGAGATCAGTGACCACAAACCGGCCATCGTTCTGGTGGTCGGTGTCAATGGCGTTGGCAAAACGACCACGATCGGCAAACTGGCCCACCACTTCCGCCGCCAGGGGCAATCCGTGATGCTGGCTGCCGGCGATACCTTCCGCGCCGCCGCCGTTGAGCAATTGCAGGCCTGGGGCGAACGCAACGATGTGCCCGTGGTGGCACAGCACACGGGCGCCGACAGTGCGTCCGTCATCTATGATGCGGTGCAGGCCGCACAGAGCCGGGGCACGGACGTGCTGATTGCAGACACCGCCGGCCGGTTGCACAACAAGAGCAATCTCATGGAAGAGCTTGCCAAGGTAACCCGCGTCATGCAAAAGCTCTCACCGGACGCACCTCATGAAGTCCTGCTCGTGCTCGATGCGGGCACCGGGCAGAATGCCCTGGCGCAGGCCCGGGAGTTCAACGCCACTCTGGGGGTTACCGGTCTGGTTCTGACCAAAATGGACGGCACCGCCAAGGGCGGCGTTATATTTGCGCTGGCCGAGGAATTCGGCATTCCCGTGCGTTTTGTCGGTGTCGGGGAGCAGGCGGATGACCTGCGGCCCTTTGTGGCGGAACAGTTCGCCTCGGCGCTGTTTGGCCATGAGTATGAAACCACTGAGACGGACAGTAACCAGGGATGATCGTTCTGGATCAGGTCAGCAAGCGCTATGACGGTGGCCATGAAGCGCTCCGCAGTGTCTCGCTGCGTGTCGAAAAAGGTGAAATGGTCTTCCTGACCGGCCATAGCGGTGCCGGGAAAAGTACAATGCTGCGGCTGCTGACACGCCTCGACCTGCCTACCTCCGGTCAGGTTCGGGTGAACAACGTGCTGCTCAATCGAATGGCGCGCCGTCAGGTCCCGGTATACCGCCGCCAGATCGGCATGGTCTTTCAGAACCACCAACTGCTGATGGATCGCACGGTATTCGATAATGTCGCGCTGCCGCTGCGGGTTGCCGGCGCGGGCACCAATGATGTGCGGCGACGCGTTCGGGCCGCCCTCGACAAGGTCGGACTGCTGGAGCGTGAGCGCTATTACCCGATGATGCTCTCCGGTGGTGAACAACAGCGGGTAGGCATTGCACGTGCCGTCGTCAATCGGCCACCGATCCTGCTGGCCGATGAGCCGACCGGGAACCTCGACCCTGCGCTGTCGCGTGATGTCATGGCGCTGTTTGCCGAATTCAATCGCATTGGTACCACGGTGCTGGTAGCCAGCCACGACCTGGGCCTGATCGCCCGCATGCCGTATCGGGTGTTCACACTGCGCGAGGGCCGGCTGATCAATGCGTCGCCGCTGGAGGCCGTGCACCATGACCGCTAGGAGGCGCCCTGCCAACCGCCTGCGCCGGCGCAGCGACAGCTCCGGAAACCTGCAGTTGCGTGCCTGGTTGCTGCACCATCGGTACGTGCTGCGCGACAGTCTGGGGCAGGTGATCCGCCGGCCGGTATCGTCCGTGCTTACCTGGCTGGTCATCGGTATCGCGCTGGCTCTGCCCGCACTGATGTACGTGACCGACAAAAACCTGCGCGCGCTCGCCGGCCAGTGGCAGGAAGGGGCTCAACTGACGCTGTATCTGACCGCATCCACCGACGATGCATCGGGCCGGGCGCTGACAGACTCTCTGCGTCAGCGCCAGGAGATCAGCTCGGCACGGTTCCTGTCCTCTGACGAAGCGCTTGGCGAGTTTTCGCGTCGACTGTCGCTGGACAGCGCGCTGGCGGGGCTCGACAGCAACCCCCTGCCTGACAGCATCATTATTGTTCCCGAGTCGCAGACGCGCACAGACATGGAAGCACTGGGCGCGGTATTGTCCAACCTGCCGGAAGTGGACAGCCTGCAGTACGACATTGAGTGGGTGCAGCGTCTGGAGCAACTGGCGCGGTTTCTCGACCGGGTTCTTCTGGCGTCGATTGCCGTGCTGGCACTGACCGTCATACTGGTCGTTGGCAACACCATGCGTATGGCCACCGAAGCTCGCCGTGATGAAATCCAGGTCGTCAAACTGGTCGGTGCAACGGCGTCTTTCGTACGTCGGCCATTTCTGTATATGGGCTTCTGGTATGGTGTGTTCGGTGGCCTGGCTGCCATTGCCATTACGCTGGTGACTTTACTGTGGCTGCGGGGTCCGGTATTGGATCTTGTCAGCAGTTACGGTGCCACGGCATCATTGCCAGGCCTGACTGTGGTCGAAGGCCTGCTTCTGATTACGCTGGCTGTCGGCCTGAGCGTAGGCAGCACCTGGCTTACCGTCACGCGCAGAATCAACGATATTGAACCGAATCCGCTCTGAAATCGTATTTATCAATAGAGTTGGAATAGTTGAAATTCACTGATTTATGCTATAATAGCGCTCCTGAAAAGAGCGGAGCGGTGACGTTCAGACGGACGCACCTGCGAGGCATCAAATCGTTCGTGCAAGAGGCTTATGCGGACACCTATGAAAAAGCAGTTACCGGTACTTGCCGTAGACACCATGAGCCCCGGGGCCAACCTGGAGTCTTATATTCAGGGCGTGAACAGCGTCCCGGTGCTGTCGGCAGACGAAGAGCGTGGACTGGCCGAATCATTCTATTATGAGAATGATCTCGCGGCGGCGCGCCAGCTGGTGCTGTCGCACCTGCGGTTTGTCGTGCACATTGCCCGCAGTTATACCGGCTATGGCCTGCCCCAGGCAGACCTTATCCAGGAAGGCAATGTTGGCCTGATGAAGGCTGTAAAGCGCTTCAACCCCGAGGTGGGCGTGCGGCTGGTGTCGTTCGCTGTTCACTGGATCAAGGCAGAGATCCATGAATACATCCTGCGCAATTGGCGGATCGTGAAAATTGCCACAACGAAGGCGCAGCGCAAGCTGTTTTTCAACCTGCGCAGCTCGAAAAAGAGCCTGGGCTGGCTGAATACATCTGAAGCGCAATCCATCGCGAAAGATCTGGGCGTCAAGGAATCCACAGTCTACGACATGGAAGGCCGGCTTGCGGCCCAGGACGCCGCGTTCGAAATGGACGATGACGATGAAGATGCCGGCTTCGCGCCGGAACAGTTCCTGTCCCAGGTCGACGGTGACCCGGCCGCGCAGGTAGAGCAGGCGGATTTCACGGAAGACGCCAACGATCGGCTCTATCAGGCCCTGAACGCACTGGACGACCGGAGCCGCCACATTCTGGAAGCAAGGTGGCTGGGCGACAGCAAGATGACGCTGCACGAACTGGCAGACCATTATCAGGTGTCGGCGGAGCGGATTCGCCAGCTTGAGAAGAACGCCATGAAGAAAGTGCGCACCGCAATGGGTGAGGCTGCCGACTCACTGGCTGCCTGATCAACCCGGTGCGAACAGGCTGACCGAAAACGCCGTGTCTCACACGGCGTTTTTTATTGTGACGGAAGAATCTTCACCGTGATGACCCCAGCTGAATCAGGCCAGCGTGCATTGCTGGCCACTGCCGGCGCCGCCGCTTTTTTCTCCGTTGCCCTGGGCGCATTCGGCGCGCACGCGCTCGAGCGTTACGTTGACGAGACCGCACTGGCGACCTGGGACACCGCGACGCAGTACCTGATGTGGCACGCACTGGCAGCCATCGTGCTCTCCCTGTTCAGCCCCCGACTGAAATTACCGGGGTGGTTATTGCTGACCGGCGCTATGGGCTTTGCCGGCAGCCTCTACCTCTGGGTGCTGACCGGCTGGTTACCTCTGGTCATGCTGACACCCGCGGGGGGTGTGATTATGCTCACCGGTTGGGCCGTATTTATCTGGAAGGCATTGAAACACCTATGACAGAAGCACTGAAACGCCCGGTTCGCAGTTTTGTGATGCGCTCCGGCCGGATGACGCCGGCTCAGGAACGGGCACTGCAGGAGAACTGGGCACGCTTCGGCATTGATGCAGACGGTACGCTCCTGGATTGGTCTTCCCGTTTCGATCGGGCCGCGCCTGTGGTTCTCGAGATAGGCTTCGGCATGGGCGACTCCCTGCTCACCATGGCACAGCAGGAGCCTGAGAAGAATTTTGTCGGTATCGAGGTGCATCGTCCCGGCGTCGGTCGACTGCTCAACAATGTGGCCAAAGCCGGCATACAGAACATCCGGGTTATGCGCGAAGACGCCGTCACCATTCTGGAGCAGCAGGTTGAGCCGGCCTCACTCACGCGGATTCAGATCTATTTTCCGGATCCCTGGCACAAGAAACGTCACCACAAACGCCGCCTGATCCAACCGGCTCTCACCACCCTGTTGGCAAGCCGACTGGTGCCGGGCGGTGAACTGCATCTGGCGACAGACTGGGAAAACTATGCCGAGCACATGCTCGAGGTTCTGGAGTCCAGTAACGAATTTCGCAATGCCTTCGGGCCCGGCCGTTTTGCGCCGGAACCACCGAACGGCCGCCCTGAAACGAAATTTGAACAGCGTGGGCGGCGCAAGGGCCACGGTGTCTGGGATCTGCTGTACGTTCGGACGCCCGGCTGACGCTGCCCGTATTGATGCACTGGCGTGGTCAGTACCAGCCGTAGCCTATGGTAAGACGTGCCGAGAGCTCGCCGGTAGAACGAACAGCGAGCGCCGGTGTTATCTGCATCCGGTCAACCCAGAGCGCATAGCCAAGGCCTGCTTCCGCCGCCAATGGCTCCGAGGTCGGCAGGTACATTCCCAACTCCCCCCAGAAACCGCTGCGCAACGTGCCCCAGGGCGCAAACCGGACAAATGGCGTTGCCTGAATACCTTCATCGAGCGCCTGGAGCCGCGTTCCGAGGCGCCCACCCACCGACCACTGCGAGGCCGGTCGGTATTCGTACTGGGCTGTCGGCGCCAGCAGGCCCACTCCAACCAGGTCAACGGCGGCGTGGTGTCTGAACCCGCCGGCCTGTGCCGTAACCGTCAGGATCAACGCAGCCACCCCGAGGGCAAGCCGGTGCCAGACTGAGACTGATGCTCCACTCATTGAAAACTCTCCGGTGAACGTGCGGTGGCCTGTGCCGTTGCCCGTGTAATGGTACCCGCGCGAACCAGCTCTGTCAGTGACTGATCCATTGTCTTCATGCCCAGTCCGGACCCCGTCTGAATGGCACTGTACATCTGCGCGACCTTGTCTTCCCGGATCAGATTCCGGATCGCCGCTGTCCCGCGCATGATTTCATGCGCCGCAACACGACCTCCCCCCTGCTTTTTGAGCAGCACCTGCGACACCACCGCCTGCAGTGACTCCGACAGCATAGAGCGCACCATACCTTTTTCTTCGCCCGGGAACACGTCGATTATCCGGTCGATGGTCTTGGCCGCTGAGGTGGTGTGCAGTGTACCGAACACCACATGCCCGGTTTCTGCAGCGGTAAGGGCCAGCCGGATCGTCTCGAGGTCGCGTAGTTCGCCGACCAGGATCACATCCGGATCTTCGCGCAATGCCGAACGCAGCGCCGCATTGAACGAATCCGTATCCCGGCCCACTTCTCTCTGGTTGACCAGGCATCGCTTGCTGTCATGCACAAATTCAATCGGATCTTCAATGGTGAGAATGTGGTCGTGGCGGTTCTCATTGATGTCGTTGATCAGTGCTGCCAGCGTTGTTGACTTGCCGGAACCGGTCGGACCGGTGACCAGCACAAGACCACGCGGTACGCGGGCGATTTCCCGGAACACATCGCCCAGCCCGAGCTGGCTCATGGTCAGCACGCTGGACGGAATCGTCCGGAATACGGCGCCGGCTCCCCGGTTCTGGTGAAAGGCATTGACACGGAATCGGGCAACGTCGGCTATCTCAATCGAGAAATCCGTTTCCATGGACTCGGCATAGCTCTTGCGCTGCGCTTCGTTCATAACGCTGTGCACAAGCGTCAGCACCTGCTCATGATGCAGCGGCGGTACGTTGATCTTGCGCACATCGCCGTCGACCCGAATCATGGGCGGCATATCCGCGGAAAGGTGCAGGTCCGACGCGTTCTGTCGGACGGCGAATTCAAGCAGTTCGCTGATCTCCATGTCCGCCTCTGGTTGCGATGGTCGACTTGCCGGTAGAATAACGACTTTGGCATAGACACGGAACCGATATGAGCCTTATCGCCGAACGTTGGCAGCAGATTCAGACCCGGGTACAGGAAGCCAGCGCGGCTGCGGGGCGTGATCCGGAGTCGGTGCTGGTACTCGCGGTCAGCAAGACATTTCCGATGGAGGCCATCGGCGAGGCATACGCGGCCGGCGCCCGCGACTTCGGCGAGAATTACGTGCAGGAAGCAGTGGAAAAAATCGATCACTGCCCTTACCCGGACATTATCTGGCACTTTATCGGCCCGCTGCAGTCGAACAAGACCCGGGCTATTGCCACACGTGCCGACTGGGTGCATACGGTGGATCGTCTGAAAATCGCACGTAGGCTGAGTGAACAGCGCCCCCCAGACCGGCCGCCTCTGAATCTGTGTCTGCAGGTCAATATCAGTAAAGACCCCAACAAGGCCGGCGTAACCCCGGAGGAAATACCCGCACTGGCGGATCAGGTAGCAGCCATGGGCAACTTACGGCTGCGCGGGTTGATGACAATTCCGGCCCAGGGTTTAAGCCGCGATGAATTGATGGAACAATACCGGCAAATGGCCGCCTTACTGGCGGCTCTTCAGGCCCGCCACGCGGAGTGTGACATGCTCTCCATGGGTATGTCCGACGACCTGTCAGAAGCGATCGCCTGTGGCAGTACCTGTATTCGCATCGGCCGTGGCATTTTCGGTGCCCGGGAAACCTGACGGGCTGACGAGCACTGAGCGCCCCGGTCCGGTAGGATGGGCCAACCCGTAAAACCAACACCTGAGCGACGTGGAAAAGCAACCCATGGACAGTATTGCATTTATCGGCACCGGGAATATGGCAAGTGCCATTATCGGCGGGCTCATTGCGGATGGCGTGTCGGCGGAATCTCTGACCGGCACCACTCACAGCAGCGCCAGCGCGGAGCGCGCGTCGCGTGAACTCGGCATTCGGGTCACTACCGACAACGACGCTGCGATTGCCGGCGCCGATGTCGTGGTTCTGGGCGTCAAACCCCAGATGCTCGCGGACGTCTGCCGTGCCATTGCCCCGGCGGTGCAGGCCGGAAAACCGCTGGTCGTCTCCATTGCCGCCGGTATAGAGGCCGGGGCGATCGCACGGTGGCTGAATGCGGACCTGCCGATGGTGCGCTGTATGCCCAACACCCCGTCGTTGGTGGGAACCGGTGTGAGCGGGCTGTACGCAAACGAAAAAGTAACGGCCCGTGAACGAGAACTGGCGGAACGCATGTTTTCAGCCGTCGGTCAGGTACACTGGGTAGACGACGAGCAGGACCTGCACCTGATCACTGCGATATGTGGCAGTGCACCGGCCTATTTCTACCGGTTCGCCGAGGCTCTGGCCGGTGCGGCGGTGCAGCGGGGCATGGGTGAAGAGACGGCCCGGGCGCTGGTCGGCCAGGTGGCACTCGGAGCCGCCAGAATGATGACCGAGACGGGCGAGACACCCGGCGAATTGCGTCGCCGTGTTACGTCGCCGGGGGGCACAACGGAACAGGCGCTCCAACGGTTCGATGCAGCCGACCTTGATGCCATCGTCAACGAAGCAGTCGACGCCTGCATCGTTCGGAGCCGACAGTTGTCCGACGAACTGGGCAACCGCTGAGGGCTGGCCCGTTCGGGGGCAACCCGCTTATACCAAGACAACGTTTGATCAATCTGTAGGAGCCCGGCATGGCCGAAATTTATGTACTCCTGGTAAAAACCGCCTTCGCGATTCTGCTGATCGCAACGGCGGCACGGTTCCTGGCGCAGGTCGCCAATGTGGATCCCTACGGACCGATGGCAGACACCATCCGCCGGATTACCAGCCCGTTTGTCATGCCGGTGAACCGGCTGGTGCCGCGCGTTGGCGGCCTGGATACGGCATCGCTGGTCATTATATGGGTGGCTCAGGCTGCCATGGCCTTTCTTCTGGTCAGCATCCTGCCACAACTCTCGGCATCGCCGGCCACCATTCTGGTCGGGGCAGCGTTTGCCTCGGCGGGGCTTCTGCTGGAGGTCGCTCGCTGGTCAATGATCATTGTTGCCATCGGCAGCTGGCTGGCCTCCGGACCACCGAACCCCTTGTTGGCGTTCCTCGGTCAGATGATTGAACCGGTGGTGGCGCCGTTCCGCAAACTGAACCTCCAGGTGGGTATGCTCGACCTGAGCTACCTGCTGGCGTTTCTGGCGCTCTACATCGTTCATGGCATTCTGCGCGGTGTTGCCTACAGCGTCGTTCCGATCGGGCCGATTCGCATCGCATTTCTGGGGCTGTAATTGATGCCGGATACTATTGGCAGCGGCAGCTCCGTCGGGCTCGTAACGCCTGAAGTCGCGGCTTTCGATACGCCTCTGCCGCTGCGCAGCGGGCGTGTTCTGCCGTCGTACGAGCTGGTATACGAAACCTATGGCGAGCTGAATGCCGAGCGCAACAACGCCATTCTGGTCTGTCACGCACTGAGCGGCCACCACCATGCCGCCGGCTATCACAACCCTGACGAGAGCAAGCCCGGCTGGTGGGATGCCTGTATCGGGCCGGGCAAGGCACTCGATACCAACCGGTATTTTGTGGTCAGCCTGAACAATCTCGGTGGCTGCCATGGCAGTACGGGGCCTCAATCCGTCAACCCCGAAACCGGCAGAATCTGGGGCCCGGACTTCCCGGTATTCGCGGTGCGCGACTGGGTAAAAAGTCAGGCTCGTCTGGCCGACCGGCTGGGCATCGACTGCTGGCTTGCGGTGGTGGGCGGCTCATTGGGTGGCATGCAGGCACTACGCTGGTCTATCGACTACCCCGAGCGTGTGAAAGGCGCCGCCGTCATTGCAGCGGCACCCAAGCTGACAGCGCAGAATATCGCGTTCAATGAGGTCGCCCGCCAGGCCATCATCAACGACCCGGACTTTCACGACGGTTATTACCAGGAACACAACGCCTACCCGAAACAGGGGCTGATGCTGGCCCGAATGCTCGGCCACATTACCTACCTGTCAGATCAGGGCATGCGCGAAAAGTTCGGGCGCGACCTCAAAACCGGCAAGCTCAGCTTTGACTACGATGTCGACTTTCAGGTGGAAAGCTACCTGCGGTACCAGGGAGAGAATTTTTCTTCCAACTTCGATGCCAACACCTACCTGTTGATGACCAAGGCGCTCGATTATTTTGACCCGGCTGCGGATCATAACCACGACCTGGCCAAATGCCTGTCACAGGCGATGGCGCGGTTTCTGGTGGTGTCCTTTTCCAGTGACTGGCGTTTCTCACCGGAGCGCAGCGAAGAAATCGTGCGTGCACTGGTCGATGCCCGGCGCGATGTGACCTACCTCGAAATTGACGCGCCGCAGGGGCATGATGCGTTTCTGTTCCCGATACGCCCTTATGTCAGCGCGCTTTCCGGGTTTCTGAATCGCCTGGATCAGGAGCAGCGTCATGATGCGTAACGACCTCAAGACCATCGCCGAGGCGGTGCCGAGAAACGCCCGGGTACTGGACCTGGGTTGCGGCGATGGCGAACTGCTCGCGCATCTGCGTGAAACCCGTGGTGTCTCGGGCATGGGTGTCGAAATCGACACCGACAGCATTCTCGCCTGCATCGAGCGCGGCGTGCCGGTGATTCAGAATGACCTCGACACCGGGCTGGCCGATTTCAGGGACAAGAGCTTTGATCTGGTGATCATGTCGCAATCGTTCCAGCAGATGAAGTCGCCACACCGAACGCTGCAGGAAATGCTGCGTATCGGCCACGAAGCCATTGTGACGTTTCCGAACTTCGGGCACTGGAACACCCGGCGGTACCTGTTCTTCCTCGGCCGTATGCCGATGTCGAGGACGCTGCCCTATCGCTGGTTCGACACGCCGAACATACACCTGTGTACCTGCCGTGATTTCGAGCAACTCTGCATCGATTACAGCGTGCGAATCCGCCAGCGTACCGTTGTGGACAGTCAACACCGGAGCCAGCGGTTGATATCCTTGTTACCGAACCTGTTCGGCGAAATTGCCATATACCACGTGGACAAACCCGGGAGTGCAGCCAGCTCATGAGATTTCGACACACCCTGCTGACCCTTGTCGCCCTGCTGCCACTGCTCGGCTCTGCCGAGACTCAGACATTCGGCCCGTGGGACGTACACTACACGGTACTGCCGACCACTCAGCTCAGTGCCGACATTGCACGTTCCTATGACATACCGCGGGCCAACAATACGGCGTTCGTGAATATCGCCGTTACGGACAATCGCGTTGATACGGTTCAGGGGGAGACGGCGGAGGTAACGGGAGCATTCCGTAACCTGGTCGGCCAGAGCACCACGCTGACGTTCCGGGAATTCGATGAAGGAAACGCGGTTTATTACATCGCGACATTCCAGTTCCCGCACCGCGAGCGCCTGAGGTTCACCGTCACCGTCGCGCCGGATTCCGACGATCAGGCCTACACACTCGAGTTTGCGCAGGAAATCTACCGTGAGGACCGACCATGAGAGAGTTGGTACTGGCCAGCAATAACCGCGGCAAGCTGAATGAATTCAGTCGGCTGCTGGGAACCCTGCAGCTCCGCGTGCATCCTCAGAGTGATTTCGACGTACCTGACGCCGATGAAACCGGGTTGACCTTTGTCGAGAACGCGCTGCTGAAAGCCCGCCACGCGGCGACGCTCACCGGTATGGCGTCGTTGGCCGATGACTCCGGGCTGGAAGTGGATGCGCTGAATGGCGAGCCGGGTATCTATTCGGCGCGCTACGCCGGCCGCCACGGTGACGATGCCGCAAATAATCAGCGCCTGCTGGAAAAGCTCGATGGCCTGCCGGAACAGGAGCGCACAGCCCGGTTCATTTGTGTACTGGTCATACTTCGACACGCCGAAGACCCGAGGCCGCTGATCTGCGAAGCCGCCTGGGAAGGAACTATCGGCACGGCTGCACAGGGCGAGGGTGGTTTCGGTTACGACCCGCTGTTCCAGGTACCCGGCTATAACTGTTCAGCCGCGGCTCTGCCCAGCGGCGTCAAGGACCAGATCAGCCACCGTGCTCTGGCCAGCCGGAAACTGGTCGCTGCACTGCCAAACTGGCTGAAATGACCCCGCCCATAATTACGCTGCCGCCACTTGGCCTGTACGTTCATTTCCCCTGGTGTGTCAGAAAGTGCCCATACTGCGATTTCAATTCGCATGAGCGGTCCGGCGAACTCCCTCAGCGCGAATACATCGACCAGTTAATTGCGGATCTGCAGCATGAGTTGTCGCTCGTGCCGGACGGGCGACTCATAGAAACGGTGTTTATCGGCGGCGGCACCCCCAGCCTGATATCGGGCGATGGCATCGCACGGCTGCTCGATGCGCTGCGGGCAACCGGACGTCTCGGCAGTAGTGCCGAAATTACCCTGGAGGCCAATCCGGGCACGGTGGAACGTCGTTATTTCGCCGATTATGTGGCGGCCGGCGTCAATCGCATTTCACTGGGCGTGCAGTCATTCGACCCCGCGCAACTCCAAACACTTGGCCGCATCCACAACACCGAGGACGTGCACCGAGCGTGGGACATACTCGTTGGCCTGCCGCTTCAGAAGCGCAATATCGACCTGATGCACGGTCTCCCGGAGCAGACGGTGGAGCAGGCAATGGCCGATATCGATGCCGCACTGGCCCTGGCGCCGGGCCATATCTCCTGGTATCAGCTCACCCTCGAACCCAACACGCGCTTCTATCGCTACCCGCCCGAGCTGCCCGACGAGGACGCACTGACCGATATTGAGCAGGCCGGCCACGCTCGGCTCGCGGCAGCCGGCTACCGGCAATACGAAATTTCCGCCTTCGCCCGGCCAGACCAGACCTGCGAACACAACCGGCTCTACTGGAACTTTGGCGATTACCTCGGCATTGGCGCCGGTGCCCATGGCAAGGTCACTACGACCGACACCATTGTTCGCACCCAACGAACGCGGCAGCCTGAGCACTACCTGGCAGCCATCGATTTCGGCCGCAGGCACCAGGTGGTTCAGGCGCGCGACCTGCCATTTGAATACATGCTGAACGTTTTGCGCCTGCGCGCGGGTGCACCACACGATCAGTTCGAGGCACGCACGGGTCTGCCGTTAACCGGCATTCAGCCCGCCGTGGACCGCCTGATTCAAAAGGGAGTTCTGCACCCGGACCGACACCAGCTCACCGAGCGCGGCTGGTGGTTCTACAACGATGCGGTTGCGGAATTCCTGCCGAGTGAGTGATCGGACACTCTGCCCGGATTTCAGGGAAATGCCATGGTATGAGATTGCCAGTCGGAGGGGTCGGCCAACGCCGCAAACCACGACTCATACACCAGCACCGCCGCTTCACTGTCCACGGAATGCGCACCGAAGTCGGTAATGCCCCGCGCTCTGGCGGCCTGCTTGACCATCTGGGAGGTCAGGCGTTCGTCCCAGGCCAGCGCCGGCAGACCGAGGCGCCCGTGTAATCGCCGTCGGAACTTGTCCGCGCGGCGCGTCATATCCGTCACTTCGCCATCAAGATCGAGCGGCAGCCCGACCAGAAGCCCGTTCGGCCGCCAGTAGGCGACTCGCTGCTCAACATCGGCCCAGTCCGGCGTGCCGTTCGACATGGTCAGCGTGGGCAAGGGCCGGGCCTGGCCGGTGATACTCTCACCAATCGCCACGCCGGTGCGGCGCAGACCGAAATCGAAGACCAATAACTGAAACCCGTTGCCTGAATTCATGGCGCCGTGCCTGTGGTCACGGTCGGATCAATCGGCACGGACTTCACCATCCACCTCAAAGCGCAGCGTGCGGATAACCTCCAGCACATCAAACGACGCCCGCATGGCCTGGGGAAAGGGCGGAAACGGCGCCGCCAGCTCCACGATGGTCTGAGCCGCCTGGTCCAGTACATTGTGGCCGGAGCTGTCGAGCAGCCGGACTTCCTGCAGCGACCCATCCGGATTGATCCGTGTCAGCAGGCGCACATCGCCCGAAAGCCGGTCCGCCCGGGCACTGCGCGGATAATTGGCGTTGCCGATCCGCTCCACGGCCTGTTGCCAGTCCAGAATGTAATCCGCTTCCAGCGCCGCCCGCGCCGACACTGCTGTCAGGGTCCGTACCCGTGGCCGCTCGGCATACTGCTGCTGTCGCTCCTCGAGCATCGCCCGCAATGTGGCGATATCTGCTGTGGTAAGCTGGGTCAGGTCGAATGGGCTGTCCGCATCGCTGGCACTGACGGTGACGTCCTCGGCGGGCAACGACCAGGCCGACTCGCCCGTGGTGGCCACCAGCGGCAACCGTTGCTCGCTGCGTGCTGCCAGCACTGCCAGCGGTTCCGGCATGACCGGCTGCACCCGATTGGCCGGGAACTCGGCCTCCTGAGGACTGCTCAACGGTTCCGCGCGCACATCGTCGCCGCTGCCGGTCTGATCGTCAGCGGCAATGAAATCCGTATCGTCCGGGCGCTCGCCCGGCATCAGGGAAACCGTAATCTCCTGCACGGCGGGACTCCCCTCGCCACTGTTCACCGTAAAGGTGACCCCGAGAAGCACGAACCCGTGCAGAATCAGCATCACGACCAGAGTGAAAATCAGCCGATCAGCGGGAGAAACCTGAGCACCGCTCATGCCGGTGCGTTACCGCGCCGCATGCCAGCGGGCAATGGCGTCCATCAGCATGCCACCAATGTCCGTGCCCTGCTGGTCGTCAATTTCGCGGATACAGGTCGGGCTGGTTACATTGACCTCGGTGAGGAAATCACCGATGACGTCCAGACCCACAAACATCAGCCCCTTGGCCCGAACGATCGGCCCGATGGCTTCGGCGATTTCGCGGTCTCTGGTACTCAGCGGCCTGGCCACACCGCGCCCACCGGCTGCCAGGTTGCCCCGGGTCTCCCCTTCGGCCGGAATCCGGGCCAGGCAATAATCCACGGGGACGCCATCCACCAGCAGAATGCGCTTGTCACCGTCCCGAATCTCGGGAATGTATTTCTGCCCCATGATCATTTCTTCGCCGTGCCGGGTCAGTGTCTCGATGATGACCGACCGGTTAGGCTCGTTGGGTTGCAGGCGGAAGATGGACGCGCCGCCCATGCCGTCCAGCGGTTTGAAGATGACATCGCCGTGCGCTGCATGAAACGCTTTGAGCTGGTCGGCATTGGATGTCACCACATGCGGCCCACAGAACTCGGGGAAACGCGTGGCGTACAGCTTTTCATTGCAGTCACGCAGCGACTGTGGCCGGTTCACCACCAGAGCACCCTGCGCCTCTGCCATTTCCAGCACATAGGTGGCGTAGATATAGTCCATGTCGAACGGCGGATCCTGGCGCATCAGGATCACATCGAAATCCGCCAGCGGTGCCTCTGAACTTTCTCCCAGCGTGTAGTAGTCCGACGGGTCTTTACGCACGGATAGTGGCCGATAACGGGCCATTGGCTGACTGTCGACGACCGAAAGATCCCCCGGTTCCATGTAGAAAAGCGGCCAATCGCGATCCTGTGCGGCCCAAAGCATGGCCAATGTGCTATCTTTCTTGTAGGTAAGCTGATCGATCGGGTCCATTACCACCGCGATTTTCAGGGTCATGCGGGCGCCTCTTGTGCCGATAAGATGAACGATAAGGTACCGCCGTATACGTCGCAACCGGTGTCACGGCGATATGCACTTGTCTATCAATGTGCCGGCTATTCTAGCGAATCGTGCCGCTGCGCGTCATGCTTTGCGATTCGGGGTGAAAATCGCCGGTATTTCCGGCACGCTGGTCTCAGCAATCGGCCCCCGGGCAACCCTGTGATCGAATGGGAAGTCGGCTCTGTTGGAGTTCTATGGAACAGCCTTTATCACTCTATCGACTGCTTGATGAGCCGGTGCCCGCCGATCGAATGGAGGACGTCGATACCGACAGGCTGCGGCTCGCCCATGCGACCTGGCAGTCGATCCTGCTCAGGTTGCTGCGCGACCCTCGCCAGCCGGCAGTGTTGCAGTATCGCCTGAGCCAGTTGTGCGAACACGTGGAAAAGCAGTTTCAGGGCACAAGTGTCGGGTTGTTCTGGCACACGGCCGGCCTGGTCACCGAGGCCATCGCCCGCGACCATCTGCACCTCCATCGAGGCCAGCGTCTGGGCACCTGGATGCAACTGGAAAAAGCGTTCCGTCGTCTTCGTCGTAACCTGGCGTCCGGTGCTCCTGTCGTTCCCGACCGACCCGTAAACTGCGGTCTGCTGCACCTGATACAGCATTGCCACCCGGTGTCACCCGAGCTGGCCGAGGCCCAGACTATGGCCAACCTGGAAAAGTGGCTGAACGGCGAACCGGACCCGGATCTGCAACTGCCCGAGCCCGATGAGGCCATGATGGACATGGTTACCCGCTACCTGAGCAATCCAGCGGACGAGCCCGTGTCCGAACCGGGCTGACACTGAAGGATGGGAATCAGCGGAAATCACCCCAAAGCGTCTGCACCGCTGCGAGCAACGCGACCGGTGCTGTTTCCGTGCGCATCACCCGTGGCCCGAGGCGCAGACCGCTGAAACCGGCGGCCGAGCAGTGGTCTCGGTCTTCATCGGACAGCCCGCCTTCGGGGCCGATAATGACCGTCATGGTGGATGGCGCCGGGTAATCCACCAGTGGTTTCTCAGCCTCGTGATGCAGGAACAGGCTCAGGTCCGCCCCGGGTGCGCTTTCCAACCAGGCCTTCAGGCCCTGTGGCATGGCCACTTCGGGTACCCGCGCGCGGCCGGACTGCTCGGCAGCACTTATCGCAACCTGTTGCCAGCGGGCCTGCTTCTTCCGCAGTCGGTCGCCTTTGAGACGCAGCTCAGAGCGCTCCGACTGTAACGGCACGAACGCCACTGCTCCCAGCTCCGTTGCCTTCTGAATCGCGTACTCCATACGATCACCCAATGACATGGCCAGGCCAATGGTGACTTCTACCGGCGATTCAGCGATCGGGCACAGTACCTCTGTCAGCTCGGCCTGCACGCTGTTGCTCCCCGGTTTTCGGAGCCTTGCCCTGAATTCATGCCCATCGCCGTCAAACACATCGACACTATCGCCTTCGCCAAGACGCAACGCTTTGACCAGATGCCGGCTGTTGACGGCCGAAAGCGTCAATGTGTCGCCGACACGACTCGCGTCGGGTTCATGGATACGGGGAATTCGCATAGCATAGTGGCAGTGGCGGAACCGGATTTCATGATACATGGCCGATGACGAGAGACAACTCACGCTGTATACACTCATCGCCGACATTCCGGCCGGCGAAACCCGCTCCTATGGCGAACTGGCCCGTGCCATTGGTGCCAACCCGAGGTGGGTTGCGCGGCAGGTGGGCCAATTGCCGCACGACACGCGCCTGCCCTGGTTTCGGGTCATCCGCAGCGACGGACGTATAGCCGACCACCCGGGCGCCGCAGAGCAGCGCGAGCGTCTGCGGCGTGAGGGGGAGTTTCTGAAAACGGTCTGAGCGCCGGGGAAACGCATCATCACAAGTAAACCAGCGCGGTAACAGCTACAAATGTCAGGTAGGTCACGACGGCAGTCGGGAGGTTCGATCGAATAATCTCGCTCGCTGAATAATGCGTCATCTGGCGCAGCAACCCGACCGTTCCGCTGTATGGACTGATGATAAAGTTGAGCACGCCGCCTGCCAGGAAGGTCACCGCCATTCCCTGCGCGGAGAGCCCCACGACTTCTGTGGTCAATGCGCTGCTGATCAGAATCAGGAAAACGATCGGGTGTATTGCCAGGAATGCGAGCCCCACGACCACCAGCGGGAAAACCACGATAAAGGTCAATGTCCCGGTAGTTTCGATCGCAATCCGTGTCGCATCGATCACCAGGGCGTTGTAGCCGGACACCTCGAAGGCGCTCAGGAAGAAACCGGCGGTCAGAAAAACGAGATAGGTGCTGCTCATCGATTCAAAATGGCCCTGAAAATGTGCGCGCAGCGCCGTCGGAAGCTGATCCAACCCGCGCTTGAGGGCCACCCAGATCAGCATGAAGGGCCCCGTTGCGAAGATAATGGTGGTCACGAGGCCACCATGAAAAACGGTTTCCAGCGTGAGTACTGCCAGAATGAATGTGAGTACTATGGCAAACAGTTCAACCAGTGGCTGAATCATGGGCCAGGTCACTTTGGAGCCGGGACCGGACGCCAGAGAATTATTGGATGTGTCCCGGAACCGGGCTGACTGGAGCAGCAGATAAACCAGTATACTCAGGCTGGCCGACACCACACCGATGACGAGCAATACCGGCAACAGATCCAGCCAGGCCGTACCAAATACCGCCAGGGTCACCCCGAGCACGCCTGAAAACGGCGTCCACACCAGCGGACCAATGAACCCCTGGGTCAGACTGATCCCGATAAACTTTCGAAACTCCGGAACCTGAAGCTCTTCAACCGACCGTTCCACCGTGCGATAGACCAGAGGCACCGTACCCAGATTCAGAAACGACCCGAGAAAGTAGCTGATGAACAGTATGCCGAAATAGGCTTTGGTGGTGCTTGCCGACACCGCCTTGAAGAAATGGCTGACCGACTGATCGTAGCGAAACAGGCGAATGGGAATAGAGAGCACCGGCAACAGGGAAAACAGTGTGACGATATACACCATTTCCCCGAAGCCCAGTATCAAGGAGACCGGCCCCTGCCCTGACCCCAGCAGCATTGCCCCGCCGGCAACCAGAAAAATGCCGGCCATGATCCGACCGACAGCGCCGGCTTTGGGCCAGCTGACCAGAACGGCCGCCAGGGTTGCCACAGAAATAAGGGGAGCAAAGAGCGCACCGCCGACCAATACCGAGCTCAGATAGAGCCCGATCAGGACCAGAAATACGATCGTTCTCACCCGGGCATCCCTCCCTTAGTCTGCGACCGTGACCGTTCAGTGGCCGCTTATTTCTCCCAGTCGATCTCTCAGTGTCTCGACGTCGACCACGTCGGCATATTTACAATCCAGATCAAACAGACTGGCATAATGAGAGAGCTGAAAGCGATCAAACACTGCTGGCCCGACCACAGTAACCGGGTAATTGAGCGAAAACGCATCCACTGCTGTGGCGCGTACACACCCACTGGTTGTGCAACCGACGATAATGACGGAATCGATACCGTTCGCGACGAAATAAGACGCCAGCGGCGTGCCGGCGAAAGAGCTCGGCTTCTGCTTGTCGAGCACCAGATCCCCGGGCTCGGGCGCGATTTCTTCAATCACTCGGTTGCCGGCACGGGTCATGGCGACCTGTTCATCGGAGACCGCGCGATAATTCTTGCTACCGAAGCCACGACCACCGCCGCTCATGTCCTGGTCGGATATACGGGTATAAACGATCGGGCAACCGGCTTTTCTGCAGTGTGAAATAACCTGGCTGATCGCCGGCAGGGATTGCCAGCCATACTCCCCGCAGCTTCCCCGCCGTTCCCGGACCGCATCGAGTATCGGCTTGCTTTCGTAGCCGATGAAGTTGTAGGTCATATCAACTACCAGCAGGACAGGATTTTTTCCGAGTCCCTGCTGCTTGCCGTAGCCCGCTTCATCAAACACCGCACGATCCGTGTCGGTCAGGTAGTGTTCAGGGATATCAATCATTATACCAACCTCGGCTCATTGCACGGCATTGAACGGTGTGCCCTTAACGGTAACCCGCCGCATCTTGCGCAGTTGGGATCCGTCAAAAAACGTGCGGGCATGGACGGTGCAGCGGTTGTCCCACATGATGACGTCGCCGGGCGTCCAGCGATGCCGATACTGAAACTGCGGCTGCTCCTGGTGCTCATACAGCCGCGTCAGGAGGTCTGCGCTTTCGCCTTCCGGCATGCCCACTATAGCCCGGGTCATGACGCGGTTGACGTACAGTGCCTTGCGGCCGGTTTTCGGGTGGCGAAGCACCACAGGCTGGTTGTGGGAAAGCTCCGTTTCCGAGCGATAGTCTGTTTTTGCGCGGGTTGAGGCGTAGTTGCTCTTGCCCGGGTCATAGCAATTTTCAGCGTACAGGCCATCAATATCACGCTGCAGCTCCGCCGGTAGGTTTTCGTAGGCTTTGTACATGTTCGCAAACAGTGTATCCCCGCCCTCATCCGGCACATTCATCGCATACAGAATGCTGCCCATTACGGGTACTTCCAGGTAGCAGGTGTCCGAATGGAAATGCATTTCCCCATCGGGCAGTGCGCCCACGTATTTCCCGTTTTCCTGTTCGTTGGTGATGTACATCACACAGGGGTGGCTGTCGATCTGATAGTGCGCGAGGCGCTCCTGCAGCTCTCCGAACTGGCCACCGAAGGCGACCTGTTCCTCTTCAGACAGTGATTGCCCTGGGAAACAAAGGACACAGCGGTCATACAGCATCTGCAGCAGGTCCTCGACCTGATTGCGGGACAGCGCTTCGCGCAAATCTATGTTCGTTACCCGGTGCCCCAGGGCGTCGTTAAGTGGTTCAACGGTCCAGTTCATTGGTGCCTCCATTATCTGTTTTCCCGGGCTCCTCACCCGTGTACACCACATCGCGGCGGGCGCTTTGCTGGAAGTGCTCCGCAATGGGGTTTTCTGCCTCTTCCTTCAACTGGCCAACCAAACCGGGCGTGCGTGCAATCAGCGAAATGCCTCTCAGCGTTCGTGGGTCCAGACCGACATCCGAAAGAATGGCGCTGATTGCGCCGGTTACATTGATTGTGACGGGTTTGCCGATTACTTCATCGACGACGGCTGACAGGGTCAGCAGGGCTCGGACATGATCGCCGGCTACAGCCTCCTGGTCAGCAAGCTCCAGCAATGCCAGTGCACGCGGATCAACGGGTCGGAAATCCGGATGGCCGAAGCCGGGGACCGGTCGCCGGGCACTGCGAAGCTCCTGCACATGGCGCCTGATGGCATCACGGCTCATAGGTACTGAAACGATACGGCTCAGGAGCTCTGCTGAATTCTGCATGACACCACCGAACTGGCTGCCGACACCCAACAGGCCCGCAGCCACTGCGCCCTGCAGGGATTCCGGTGCACTTCTCAGGGTCAGGCGAGCAGTGAGCCCGGCCGGGACGCCGTGATCGACCATGGTAACCAGAATCGCGTCCAGTACACGGCGCTGCGGGGCCGAGGGCATGCGGCCCATGAGGTAGAGAAATATCATGTCAGTAAAGCTGATTTTTCCGATCAGCTCACTGACCAGATCGTATCCGCGAATCGTTGCGCCATTCTCGTTAAAGGCAGACAACGCCGTGGTTGGGGATTCGTTCATGTACTCACCTCAGGCTGCCTTCGGGTCAAGAATAAAACGCCGCAGTGACTTCATGCTGGCCATCACTGCCAGCACTGCAATGGTGGCGACTGAGATCACAACGGTCGGCTGAATCAGTAACACAGCCGCCACAAACAGGGCGATACGCACCGCCAGTTGGCGCCAGTTGAGCACGCTGCCGGTCAGCGAAATCGCAAGGCAGCATACGCCGATCAGTGCCGTTGTAACCGATGCGATCACCTCCACCGGAGATCCGTAGGTGAGCAAAGCGGGGTTATAGACAAAGAAGAACGGCAGGATCAGCGCCGGGAACGCGAGTTTCATGGCCACCACACTGGTCGCGTAAAAGTCCGATCGCGCAATCGACGATGCGGCCATTGCCGACAGCGCAACGGGCGGAGTTACCATTGCCACCATTCCGGTGAAGAATACGAACAGGTGCGCGGCCATCGGGTTCACATCGAGCTCGATCAGCAAGGGCACCGCCATAATCGCCAGAATGATATAGGTCACTATCGTCGGCAGGCCGAAACCGATGATGATCGCAATAATGGACGTGAGCAGCAGGATCAGCAGCAGGTTGTCGCCGACCAGCCCCAGAACCAGATTACTGAACCGAAGCACCAGCCCGGACAACAGCAACATGCCCACCATGATGCCGATTGCCGCGCCGGCGATACCGATCGACTGAAAATCGTCCGCCGTTTCGGACAGCACGGCCACTGCCTTGCGCGGTGTCATTCGCTCCCGTGTGAACGTACTGACCACCAGCAGGCCGCCCATGGCCATCAGCACCGAGTAAAGCGCCGAGTAGCCCAGAACCAGCAGTACAACAAGAAGAATAAAGCCACTGAGAAACGAGAGTGACGCCGGCTCTCTGAGAACACGCGCCAGTTTCGGCAACTCAGCCGGATTCTGGCCATGAATGTCATTGCGCCAGGCATAGACATAGATGGCGACCAGAATGCTGACAAAATAGAGCACAGCGGGGAACAATGCAGCCCGGACCACTTCTATATAGGGTGCCCCCAGGTTCCCCGCAATCAGAAACGCCGTGGCGCCCATTACCGGCGGCAGGAACTGGCCTCCGGTCGAGGCAGCGGCTTCTACACCGCCGGCGAATTCTGAGCGGAAACCGATACGCTTCATCAAGGGTATGGAGATGGACCCGGTGACCATTACGTTGGCCACAGCGCTGCCGTTGATGGACCCCATCAGACCACTGGACATACAGCTTACTAGGGCCGGGCCGCCGCGGAACCGACCCATCAGGGCCTGGACGAAGTCCATAATGAAGTCGAGGGCACCGACTTTCTCGAGCAGCTTGCCGAACAGAATAAACAGGTAGACGTAGCGTAACAGCGTATAGATGACGTCACCGAAAATACCGTTAGTAGACAGATAAACGGTGGCTGCCACGCGGTTAATGCTGAACTGTGAAATGCCGCCCCAGTTCGCAGGCAGATAATGGCCCATAAATATGTAGGCCAGGGAACCCAGAATGATCAGCGTCAGCCCCTTGCCCACCGAGATCAGGCACGCGTACAGCACCACCAGTGTGGCGATCACGCCGTAGACCACTATGTGGTCCGGCGCGGCACCGGCATAGAAAAGCAGTTCCCGGTGGTTCAGTACCGGGTAACCGAATGCCACGACGGTGAGTGCGATCAAGGCCCAGAAGAACAACTGGCGGATCCAGGAGCCCGGTCGCGAGGCCAGTTGCCCGACAAACAGGCACACCAGCAGCCAGAGCACGAAAAGCGGCCGTTCCTGCATGGCGGGCAACGAATAAAACGAATTCCAGACCACATAGAGGGTAAGGCCGATTTTCAGCAGCTTGTCGAGCCACGGATAGATAATTGCCATTGTTGTTCTCTTATTGGCCAAACAATGCAGTACGGCGCCGGATTGCGGCGCCCTGCGGAAAAAGGGCCGGCTGGCGTCACGCGCGGTAGGCCGGCCCGGTTTCTGGTCAGCTCATCGTCACCGGATCAACGGTTCCAGAGCCCCTGCTCTTCCCAGTAGCGCTGCGCGCCCGGGTGGAACTCAACGTCACCGAGCGGTTTGGCTCGTTTTTCCGGATTGTCACGGATGAAATCGAACTCCCCGCGCTGATCGGCCAGCCGGTTAATGTTCTCATTCAGCACGCGGACAATTTCGTACGCGAACTCATCAGAAATGTCCTTGTGCGCTACCAGATAGGGACCGCCCATATCCACGGTAGAGTAAACCCCTGAATCAAGCCCGGGCAGCGTCGCGGCCGGCACATCGATTTTGGCGAAGTAGGGAATATTGTTGACCAGTTGATCCCTGGCGGATTCATCCCATTGCAGGAAGTTAATATCGCGCTGGTTGGCCAACTGCTGAACACCGGCCATGTTGGCCGTGCCGATCGTTGCATCGATGCGACCATCCCCGACCCCGGCGAAGTTGTCGCCATGGCCACCGTAGACCAGGTCGATATCTTCCGGGTAGTCAATATTGTGTGCTTCCAGGAACGGGCCTGTTATGGCATCCCACGGAATGGGTGCAGAGCCCGCCGCCACGCGCTTCCCGGCAAGCTGGTTCATATGCGTGATCCCGCTGTTTTCCAGGGCTACAAACACCGTCGGGTTGGGGTAAAGGTGCATCAGAGCCCGAAAATCCTGCATCTGACGGCCTTCAAAATCCCCCATACCGGCCCAGGCCGGATACATGGAGTTTGCCCCGAGTATGGAGATAGGAACCTCGCCCGCCTGGATCAGGTTCAGGTTTTCGCCCGAGCCCTGTGACGGCATCGCGGATACGGACAGCCCATCAATATTGTTTTCCAGGATATTCCCGATGATGCCACCGACGAAGTAATAACCACCGCCGGTCGGGCCCGTGGGGAACTGGGCGTTGGAGGGAATACCCTGTGCGGCAACGGTAGCAGACAGCACAGTTGCCGCCAGAGCCGCTGACAGCGGCCGGGTATTTTTCTTTATTGTCGTAAATACACTCATATCAAGACCTCGTTGTTGTTGTATCTCAATGTAACAGCAGCCTCAGGGTTCCCGGAGCTCACCGGCAGACCCGGACGCTCAGCCGAGTTCCAGCTTGAAATCCCGGGTTTTTACCAGGATCGGCTGCCGACTGGCCTGATTCTGTTCGCTCAACTGCTGAATCATGTGGACTATTGACCAGGTTCGGTAAGGCATATAGCGATACTGCCGCGCTATTTCCACCGCCTCTGCGTCCACATAGGTGCGAAGAATCAGCTCTTCGTCAGACAGACTTTCTCCGTACTTGTGGCGTACCTCCTTCAATGTCGGTTCGTGGGTTTCAATCGCTTCAAGGTTTCTGGCGCGCGGCCGGTCCAGAATCGTTGCGCGGACAGCGGGGTCCATTACCGCCACCGCTTCTTTGCCCCAGTTGCCCAGGGCGTAGTGGATCACTTCATCGGTCACCTGTTTGTATCGGGCACCGGTTATCACGTTGATCGCTGCCTGTGTGCCAACGAACTGCGACAGCGGGGTAACCATGACCGGGTAGCCGAAGTCAGCCCGAACCCGACCGGCTTCGACCAGGGTTTCCGGCACTCTGTGCTCCATGCCGACGCGGCTGAGCTGGTAACGAAGATTGGAGATCATGCCGCCGGGCACCTGGTGCTGGTACAGATTCAGATCGTATTCAGCCGGCGATCCGATCGGAAAATTCTGGTCTTCCGCCACCTGGTGCAGGAAGTCCCGCGCCGGATCGATCGCATCGAGATCAATTTCATCGGTGTAACCCGACAGGCGCAGGTTCTGCACCACGTTGTAGACGGAGGGCTGCGAGGAGCCGCTGGCCAGTGGCGGCGTTGCCACATGGACGTGACGCACTCCGCAGTTGACGGCTTCAATGACATTCAGAGGTGCCATTCCGTTGTTGGAATGGCAATGGAATTCGAGCACCCGGTCTGGCCCGAGAATCTCAAGTATGGCCGGGAAAAGAGCGCGCACGCGATCAGGTGTCAGAAGGCCTCCGACGTCCTTGAAACAATAACGCCAGGCGTTGGTCTTCAGCGCCTGACGGAAACGGTCCAGATAATACTGATCATCATGCCGGGGCGACTGGGTGTAGATAATGTTTACAACGGACCGCATCCCCAGGCGATTCATTTCGCTCACCTCATGAGCGACCTGATCAAAGTCGTTCCAGGCGTTCGAAGTCCGCGTCAGCGTCAGGCCGTGGTCCACCACTTTACGTATCAGCAACTTGCTGACGCATTCCGGCACCTTGGCCAGCCCGCCTTTATAGCCGCCGTGCAGGCGCAGTTCGGTATGGCGGGCGGTCTGCACGCCGCGGCGCAGCCATTCCCAGGGGTCTTCTTTCAGCTCGCGCGTCATTTTCTTGAGCTGGATATTGGGCAGGAAAAACTCCATGGACTCAAAGCCGGCGTTATCCAGAGCTTCCAGTGCGGGCACCATCATGTTGATGCGCATGTTCAGGGCCCACAGACTCTGTTGCCCGTCTCTGAGCGTGGTGTCGATATACTGGATATTGCTGCTCATTCCAGTGCCCTCATTCAGTTTCCGTCAGGATCAACGACAAGCAGGGGCTGACCGTATTCAACCGCGGCGTTGTTTTCCGCGATCACTTCCACCACGGTGCCGGCCACGTCGCTGGCGACGCTGTTGTAGACCTTCATGACTTCAATCAGCCCGACCGTGTCACCGACCTCTACACGGTCGCCGACTGACACATAGGGTGGATCATCCGGCGACGGCGAGCTGAAGAACACACCGACCACGGGCGCGGTAAGCACATGATGATTCGGGTTACGGGCCGGCTCTGCCGGCGATGCCGTGTCAACCGGCTCAGGCGGGGTCGTCGTAACCGGTTGCGCCGCCGGAGCAGCGGGTGCACTGCTGTCCGCTCCGGCCACGCTGCCATTCGTTGCCAGGCCTGACTCACCGAGGGTGACCTTCAGGTCACCGACTTCCAGATTGAAATACTGGTACCCGGATTCCCGTACCGTGTTGAGTATGGTGATAATGTCATCTCGGCTCAGTTCCATAATTCGTTTGCCCTGAAACAGTCAGATAATGCCCGCCGACGCGTAGGCTCTCAGCGTTTCGCTGTCGACCCCCATCGCGCCAAGTATGTCGTTGGTATGCTCTCCGAGCGCAGGCGCCGCCTGGTCACCCGCTGCGCCCGGAACGTCGCCGTCTACAGCGGCAGCCGAACTGACGTAATCGATGCTCTGCCCGCGCTGACGGATGGAACGAATCACGCCCTGTGACCGAATCTGGTCTGCACCCAGCGCCTCATCGATGGTGTGGATAGCGCTCGCCGGCACTTCGTTCGCTACGAGCTGTTCAAGCCACCGGTCACGTGACTGTGATGCGAAGGTCGTCTGAAGCTCGCGGTGCAGCGCGTGGTAGTTCGCAATGCGCTCGGGCCGGCTTGAAAACCGGGGATCGGTGGCCAGGTCATGGCGGCCGGTTACGGTCACGAGGCGGTCCCAGAACTTCTGCGGTGAGGACAGGTGAACGGCGAAGGGCTTGTGGTCCGCGTCGACAAACGCAAAAGACTGGGAGTTGTAGGCTCTCGACAGCTTGTCGGCAATTTTCCCTTCCATGGCGTAATTGGCGACCGCCAGTGGTTGGAAGGCCAACGACGCCGCGACCATGCTTGTATCAACCCGGCACCCTTCGCCCGACACCCCGCGTCGGACCAACGCTGCCAGAATGGCCGACGCCGCCTGTTGCCCGGACAACTGATCCGACATGGGTGGGCCCACAGGTTCGGGCGAGTTCATATCCGTAAGCTGGCTCCAGAGGCCGCTGTAGGCCTGGGCGATGGCATCGAAGGTGGGCCGGCTTTTCTCCGGTCCGTGCTGGCCCATGCCGGTTATGGAACAATACACAAGGCGCGGGTTCCGAGCGTGCAGGCGTTCGTAGTCCAGGCCCAGTCGCGCCATGACGCCGGGCCGGAAGTTCTCGATAACCACATCCGCTTCGGCGAGCAGGCGCTCCAACAGCTCGCGACCTGAATCGTCTTTCAGGTTCAGCGTCAGGCTTTTCTTGCCACGGTTCATCGCAAAGAACGCCGGGCTGACCGCATCGGTGCTTTCCTGCCACCCCCGAAACGGGTCGCCGCTTCCCGGCATCTCGATCTTGATGACCTCAGCACCATAATCGGCCAGTATCAGGCCGGCATACGGGCCGCTGATAACGTTGGCAAGTTCAATGACGCGAATTCCATCAAGGAGCATAGTCTGGTGTCCCCAGTGGGTGGATGTCTGCGGGAATTGCCAGACCATCAACCCGTTTTTGTTATTGACTGTGCTTGACTATAGTGAGCCCATATTTATATTTCCAATATAAGTTAGATAAATGATTTTAATGTTTTATATAAAATAGGTTTTACTAATGGTAGAGCTTCGTCACTATCGGTATTTTGTTGCTGTTGCCGAAGAACAGCATTTTGGCCGGGCGGCTGAGCGCCTTCATATGACGCTGCCGCCGCTGAGTATGCAGATAAGACAGTTGGAGGATCACATTGGCGTCCCGCTATTCGCACGGGGTAAACGACCCATACAGCTCTCGTCGGCAGGCAGGGAGTTTTACGCCTACGCGCGCAATGTGCTCCAGCAGTCCGATGCCGCGGTAAACC
The DNA here is from genome assembly GCA_965602035.1 of Natronospirillum sp. Taxonomy (GTDB): domain Bacteria; phylum Pseudomonadota; class Gammaproteobacteria; order Pseudomonadales; family Natronospirillaceae; genus Natronospirillum. Next base: position 2,270,582 of record OZ271919.1, read on the forward strand.
GTGCCAGACAGTCCGCTGCCGGAGAGCTTGGCAGCCTCACCATGGCAGTCACGGCGGCGTCCCTGCTGGGCCCTCTGCCGCGACTCATCAGCGAATTCAACAGCCGCTTTGCGGGTGTCTCGCTCAATTTCCGCGAAATGGTGACCGTTGACCAGCTACAGGCACTGGAGAACCGACTCATTCATCTCGGTGTCATGCGCCCGGCACTTATACCGGAGGCCATCCGTTCGCGCGTCTTCCAGACAGAGCCACTGGTCGTCGCGCTGCCACACGATCACCCGCTGACCGCATTTGACCGAATCACACCGGAGCAGCTCGATGGCCGGACATTCATCAATTATGATCGTCGCAATTCCCCCTACTTTTACCGTCTCACCCAGGGGTTCCTGTTACGGCATCACCTGCAGACCCGAGCGGTACTCGAAGCGTCTCAGCTCACGACGATCATCGCACTGGTAGGCACCGGCGCCGGTATCGCCCTGGCGCCCATGGCGGGGACCAACATAAGAATACAGGGAGTCGCGTTCCGCCCGCTTGATATGCCCGAACCGCCGCAGTCCGAGCTTCTCGTCTGCTGGCATGAACAGGAAAGCAGCCCAATACTGGAAAACCTGCTTCAGATTCTCGACCAGGGAAATGCTACGGTTACCGAAGACCACTCGCAGCGAGGCGATCATGGACAAACTTAAGCACATGGAAACCTTCGTCAAGATTGTCCGCACCGGCAGCCTCGCCAAAGCCTCTGAACTGCTCAATATTTCGCCGTCGCTTGCCAGTATGCACCTGAAGCAACTGGAGGAGTATCTCGGCAACCGATTGTTGGTACGCACCACCCGCCACATTGCACTGACCGAGGTGGGCCAGTCGTACTATCAGTTCTGTGCCGATGTCATTGCCCAGATTGAAGAGGAAGAACGTTACCTTCAGCAGAGCCAGAAGGCGCCGAGCGGCAATATAAAGATCAGCTCGCCGATGATGGGCTTCAGCAACCTCAAGCTGGCCTCGACCGTGTCGGAGTTTCTCGAGCTGTACCCGGATATCAAGATCAGTCTGATCCTGAGCGATACCCGGCCGACACGGGCCTATCTGACCGAAGGGGGTTTTGATCTTGCCATAATCTTCGGTGAGCTGGAGGAAAGCTCAATGATCGCCCGCCGGATAGGGCGGGTAAAGCATGTGGCCTGTGCCTCGCCTCGCTATCTGGAACAGCACGCCGCACCCTCCATGCCCTCGGACCTGGTGGGCCATAACTGCCTGATTCACCGAAAGGCGACGCCGGACTCGACCTGGCATTTCACCCGCGGGGAGCAGCATCATGCGGTACGGGTGAGCGGGACACTGGAAACCAACAGTATCTTTCTGGTTCGCGATGCGGCACTTGCCAACCTCGGGATCGGTGTACTGCCGACCTATTGCCTGGATGATGCACTGGAAACCGGCGCACTGGTGGAGGTCTTGCCGGAATACCATGTAGAAACCCAGGATATTCATGTCCTGTTTCCGTACAGCCGCTTTCTACCGTACCGGATACGCGCATTTATCGATTACATGGTGCAGTCACTGGATGAATAGCCGCTGTGCCCGTCACACCCGGAAAACCAGCCCCTGTATCGCGACCATGAACACCGTGTAGAGAATCAGCACGGTGGGGACATTGGTTCGTATCACATCGACCAACGACCGGTCGGTATAACTCTTGAGCAGACCAACGGTGCCACTGAAGGGGCTGACCAGGAAGGTCGACACACCGCCACACAAATAGGCGAGCGCGAGGAGCGTCGGGTCAAGGCCCGTCTGGCCGATATTGATTGAACCGGTCAGCAGCACAAGAAGCACAATCGGATGCAGCCCCAGGAATGAAAACCCGATAACGGCCAGGGGCAGAACCGCGTACACCAGGCTCGGAGCAAACCCGGTCAATGCCGCTACTGCCATATTGCTGATCTCGGTGGTCAGGCCGGTCTGCTGCACGGTGCCGACAAAAAAGCCCGCACTGAGAAACACCATATACAATCCGTGCATCCGGGGAATCTGGCTCGTTGCATACTGCCCGACCTGCTGATTGAGCCCTCCAATACGCCCTTTGCACAGGCACCAGAGATAGGTGAAAGGGAATGTTATCAGGACGATACTCGTGATCAGCCCGAGCTGGGCAAAACTCTCAAGGATGAACACCGTAACGATCAGAGCAATAACAACAGAGACGAGTTCGAAAAGCCGCCAACCGTAGGGCGCTGGTTGGTGAGCGGACTCGGCGACGGGTGTCAGCGGCTTCTCGTGCCGCCGAAGATACGCCCAATGCAGCAGAAAACTGAGTGACAGCACGGTAAGACTCAGTGCCAGCAGCAGTGGCAATACGGAAAACCAGGCAACGCCAAAAGCCACCATTATGGTGCCCAGCATGCCCGAAAAGGGGGTCCAGATCAGAGGCGAGGTAAACCCCTGGGACATACTGAAATAGAGAAATCGTTCCTTGTTATCAACATTGTCGATCCGCATTACCGGTTGCAGTGACCGATAGCTCATGGGCACAGCAGCAAGGTTGAGAAATATCCCATAGAAATAGGAGATCGTCAGTATGGACAGATACTCCGACCGCAGAGACCGGGCTTTATCCCGGATAAAAGCCATTATAGTGTCGTCGTAGCCGCAGACCCGGATAGGCAGCGAGACAACCGGCAGGACCGTGAAAAAAGCAACCACAAACAGCATGTCGCCGAAACTCAACAGGGCCGCCTCCGGCCCTGCCTCACGAAGAAGCAACACCAGCGTTCCGGCGGCAACAAACAGGCCGGAGATTACCCGTGCGCTGCTGCGGGCCTGAACGAACGTCAGCCCGATCACGAGTGCGATCAACACGGCAATAACGCGCTGGACGGTTACCGACGGCGTTACTTCCGAGACCAGAAACAGCGCGATCAGTAGTCCATGCACTATCGTTACAATGGGGGTCAGTCGCATAGCGCGAATCGAGCCGACTCCTTCATTCAATACATCAGGCTCGGCAGCCAGGTGGCAATCGATGGAATCAGCAGGACAATGAACAGAGCCAGCGCGTCCAGACCGATAAACGGCATTGCACTGCGGTAGATATCCATCATGGTGGTATCACGCGGCGCCACGCCCTTCATGACAAAAAGAATCATGCCGAATGGCGGACTGAACGTGCCGATCTCCATGGTGATGAGCATCAGCACACCGAACCAGATGGGGTCGAAGCCGAGCGCCGCGACGACCGGCATGAAAAGCGGCAGTGTGATCATCATTATGGCGATCTGCTCAAGGAACGTGCCCAGAACGAACACCAGCGCCAGCATGGCCAGCAGAATCAGGATCGGTGCCACATCGAGCGCCGTCACCGTATTGACCAGAACCCGGGTTGACCCCGTCAGCGACAATAACTGGCTGAACGCTGCCGCACCGGCAATGATGAACATCACCAGCCCGGTCGTTTTGGCGGTGCTGACCAGAACCGAGCGGATAACAGGGAGCGTCAGGTTGCCATACGCCGAGGTAAGTACAATGGCACTCAAAGCCCCCAGCGCCGCTGCCTCGGTCGGTGTCGCTACACCGAATACAATAGACCCGAGTACTGCGAAAATGATCAGTCCGAGAGGCAGAATGTATTTTATAACGCCAATCAACTTCTCGGCGGTCGTGAACCGCGCAGTTTCGTAGTCCGGTGCCAGCGAGGGGTTAAGGCGGCACCGGATAAGAATATACGCAAGATAGAGGCCGGCCATGACCAGCCCGGGCAGTATCCCCGCGATCAGCAGCGGACCCACCGGAATACCGGCAATGCTGCCCAGCAAAACGGCAATGGTGCTGGGCGGAATGATGATTGCGAGACCCGCCGCACCCATAATGGGACCGAAGATCATCGGCTTTTTGTAGCCGCGCTCGCGCATTTCCGGAATCAGTGTCGACCCCAGAAGCGCCGTATTCGCCATGGCGGAGCCGCTGAGGTTGGAAAACAGGGCGCCACTGCCCAGAGTGAGCAGGGCCAACCGGCCCGGAAGCCGACCGATCAGCCGGGAAAGCGTATCAATGATATTTCCGACCAGCCCGGATCGGAACAGAGTTTCCCCCATCAGTATGAACAGGGGTATCGGGGTCAGCGAGAACTTGACCAGCGCATCGTAGGTGGAAATAACCAGCTGGGACATGCCGGTGTCGAAACCGAATGTCCAGACCATGAACAGGGTATTGATCCCGAGAAATGCCAGTGCGATCGGCATGCCGATCGACATGAGCACCAGCAACCCACCGAGAAAGAAAATAAAATAAGCCCACCACTCAAGAAACATCGCTGCTCAGCTCACTCTGTGGATTGCGTGGAGGAAGAAGCATCCTCGGGGTCAATCCCCAGGACGACAGCCAGTAATTTCTGCAGTAGCTCAGAACACATCAGTGCGCCGCCGACCGGAATGACGGCCAGCAACAGGTAGCGGGGCGTCATCAGATTATTCTGCAGAATGATATTTCGTTCGTAGTTTTCGACCGTCAGGTTGAACGCCGCCACAGTGAACATGGCACAGATCACCAGCGACAACACGAGGCTCGTTACTGTCATTGCCATGAGCAGGCGCCCACGGGCCAGACTGGTAAAGATGTCGAAGGTCGCGTGGCCTCCCACGCGTATCAGGTAAGGTGCCGACAGAAAGGTGAAGTACAGAAGTATGTACTCACTCAGCTCAAACGACCAGCGCACCGACGCGTCCAGAAAGTACCGGCTCAGCGCATTTCCGGCCACAACAAACATGATGACGACCAGGGACAGCGATGCGATCGCGAGAAACAGCCGCTCAACCCAGTGATTTGCACAATTGAGACGGTTGTATGTTATTCGGAGCAGGCGATTCATAGGTGTCTCCGATTCCCGGGAACTAAGGAGACACCCCTCACCGAATCCGGTTCAGGGTGCCTCCGGGTCCGGCAGCGTTCGCCGGACTGTGTTGACAGCAATAATCGAGAGAAGGATGTCCGCAGTTATTTACGGAACATGTCTTCCATTTCCGCAGCTCGCTCCGGTGCGCGCTCTGCGAACCATTCCCAGGCAGCCCGGCTGGCGGTTTCCGTGAAGTACTCCGCGTCTTCCAGCTCAACGATTTCAACACCGGATTCACGCAGCGCGGCACGCTCCTGCTCAATCACCTCTGCCATGATTTCCACGCTGCGCTGTTCAACCTCCATCATCACCTCGTTGAAGGTCTCCTGGAGCTCCGGCGACATCCGATCCCATACGCGCGGGTTCACAATGATGCCTGTACCGGTCTGCCAGAAATAGGGCGTCAGTTGATAGCGAACATGGTCGTCAAAACCGAGGTCGGTTACGCCCACATTCGGCCAGGACACACCGTCAACCACGCCGCGCTCCAGCGCCGTGTAGGTTTCACTGCCCGGAATCGTGGTGTAGGAAGCACCCAGCGCTTCGAGGAGCGATGAATACACCGCAGTCGCGCGGATATTCATGCCTTCAAGATCGGAAGTGCGACGTACTTCATCGATGGTGTAGATGGCGTACTGGCGACCCGGAGTACGGCCCAGATAGTGCACGCCTACTTTCTCCCGATGCAGGTTAACCAGGTAGTCATAGGCACCGGTTTCGCGTTCTTCCTGCGCCGTCAGCTCAGAGAAATCCATGGCGTACGCCTCGGGCATGGCTGACGCGTAGTAGGAACTGGTGGACAGTGCCATGTCCATGATGCCGTTCCGTACGGCCTCTGCCTGCTCAAACGACGGGATTGTCTCGGGCCCACCGACATACTCGATCGTGACCTGCCCGTTGGTCCGCTCTTCTATCATCTCCTTGAACTCGAACAACGGAAGTACCAGGTCATTCGACTCCGGCCAGCCGGAAACCGTTCTCAGTGTGATCGAGTCCTGAGCCAACGCAACAGCCGGGCCGAGCGCCACTGATACCGCGAGCCCTAACAGCGTAGTTCTTAGCATATCGGGTTTTCTCATGATCATGTCCTCAATTGTTATGATTGTCTCGAGACACCACTGCGGTGCAGTGCGCCTCTCGTTCACCTGACTGCTCTGGCAGAGCAGCCGTCAGCATGCTCGTTTCACCGGCTCATTGTTTCAGCGACGCAATGCACTCATCCGCCGGTACAACATCGGCATACTTCAGACTCAGATCGAACAGGCTCATTTCATGAGACGTATCGAACCGGTCGAATACACCATCGCTTACCACGGCTACGCGATAGTTGCAGGAGAACGCGTCCACGGCGGTAGCACGCACGCATCCACTGGTGGTACAGCCGGTAAGAACCAGCGTGTCAATGCCGGCCTCCACCAGGTACCCGAGCAACGGCGTGCCGACAAACGCACTGGGCTTGGTTTTCCGTATCACCACATCCGTTTCAAGCGGTGCCACGGCATTAATAATCCGGTTGCCCTCGGCCTCGTCACCCTGGATATTCTGTACGCGGTTATTCTTGCCGGCCCAGCGCCCGTGTGACAGTGCGGATCCCCGGTCGTCGCCCGTGGTGTAAAACACCGGGTTACCGGCCGCACGAAATGCCTGAAGGCACCGCTGAATCGCCGGCATGGCCGCCCAGCCCCGCGGCCCGCAACTTGTCGGCCACTGCTCGATTGCGGCAAGCAATCGCTCCTGAGGGTCGCCGACAAACTTGTGGTTCACGTCGATCACCAACAGAGCCGGCCGCTGCCCCATGCCTTGGGCAGCACCGAAGCCGGATGCTTTTACGACCGCCCATTCTTCATCGGACAGCCTGATTCCCTGTGGTTCGTAAACGGCCATTCAACAACCTCAGTAACGCACGTTCACATTCTTGTGCTGGGTGAAACTCATCATTTCTTCCGTGCAATGTTCGCGACCGAGGCCACTGTTCTTGACCCCACCGAACGGGGCACCCTTGAAACGCTTGCCGCCGAGACCGTTGATCCAGACATAGCCGACCTCCACCGCATCCGCCAGCCGGAGCGCCCGGGAGATGTCGTTCGTCCAGATATTGGCACAGAGGCCATAACGCGAGTCGTTCACATCCTTCAGCATCTGTTCTTCGTCCGACCAGGTCAGAATGCTCATCACGGGGCCGAATATTTCGTGCTGGGCGATGTCCATGTCGTTTGTCACATCGGCGAATACCGTGGGCTCGACGAAATAGCCGTCCTCGAATGCCTTACCGGGCACATGGTTGCCGCCGGTCACCAACCGCGCACCCTGCTTCTTCGCGCCGTCGATGAAACCCATGACCTTGTTGTACTGGGCTCGCGAAATAAGCGGACCCATCTCAGTCCCGGAATCCGTGGCGGCACCAACCCGGATCGTTTCAACACGGGCTTTCACCCGCTCAATGAACGCATCCTTCATTGATTCATGGACAAAAACCCGGGAGTTTGAGCCACAGGACTGGCCCTGAGACAGGGTGTAGTTCATGCCCGCCACGGCCGCTTCCGCAGCCTCGTCAACGTCAACATCCGGAAATACCATCAGCGGGTTCTTGCCGCCCAGCTCCAGGCTCAGCGAGGCAATACCGGCCTGCTGCGAGATCAGGCGCCCGGTCTCCACTGAGCCGGTGAAGGCAATTCGGTAGATATCCGGGTGTTGAACCAGGCTAGCACCGGTTGTGCGGCCATCCCCCGAGAGAATATTCACGACGCCGGCCGGGAAAATGTCCTGAATCAGTTTTCCCAGCAGCAGACCACTGAGTGGTGTCTGGTCGGCCAATTTCATGACGACGGTATTGCCCGTAATCAGGGCCGAGGCAATCTTCCCGACCGCGAACATGATGGGGTGGTTAAACGGCAGGATTCGCGCCGTCACGCCGAACGGCTCCCGGCGCGTGAAGTTGAGGCCACCACCGGGTGTCGGGACGGTCTCGCCCTTGATCTCCATGCCCAGACCGGCAAAGTAGTCAACGCTACCTGCGCCCTTTGCTACGTCACCGAGCATCGCCTCATACGGGTTGCCACAATCAATGGCATCCAGAATCGCAAACTCTTCCGCCCGGGCACGAACCGCAGCCGAGAACTGCCGGAGGACCTTCGCCCGCTCATCGACATGAAGCGCCCGCCATGCCGGAAAAGCCTCTTTTCCAGCCTTTACGGCTGCCTCGACATCATCGGCATCGGCAAATGAAACAGTGGCAATGTCTTTGCCCGTCGACGGGTTATCAGTGGTATAGGTTCCGCCATTCTGCGGCTTCACAAAGCGACCACCAATGGTGAGTGACCACCCCTGGGTCTCATCTTCGGCGCGCGCGAGCACGTCAGTAGCAAACTGATTCAGTTTATCGGTCATGGGATCTCTCGCTAACTCATTCTGTCTGTAATTATGCCGCTGGCTCAGTGCATGCAGGAGCCGCCGTCGACAACGAGCGTCTGCCCCGTAATGAAATCACTCGCCGGGGAGGCGAAAAACAGAACCGCACCCAGCATGTCATCCGGCTTCTGGACCCTTTTCAGAACGCGCGTGTTGATAGCGCCTTCGCGCATCTTGAGAATCGACTCATCCGGGTTCTCCTCGCTGAGCGTGCTACCGGGAGCGATACAGTTTACATTCACGTTGTCATTACCGAGCTCAGTGGCCAGGGTCTTGGTGAAACCGAGTATGCCGGCCTTGCTGGTCACGTAATGGATCCGGCTACCACTGCCCTTGAGCGCAGTGCCAGAGCTGATATTGATGATCTTGCCGGCGCCCTTCTTGCGGAACACGGGCGCGACAGCCTTTGCCGCCAGCCAGGTACCTTTGAGGTTTACCGACATCATCTTGTCCCATTCATCGACGGTAATCTGGTCAAACGGGGAGCGGGACATTGGAACCGTTGCAAACATGGCCGCGTTGTTGACCAGGATGTCGACTGTGCCGAACGCATTGACCGCCGCGTCCACCATCGCCATTACGGCAGACTCGTCCGTCACATCGGTGGGAACACCGAGCGCCCGGAATCCTTCGCCATTGAGTTCATCAGCGACCGCTTTCGCCGCGACGGCGTCCAGCTCTGCCACGACAATGGCAGCACCGTGTTCGGCGAGATGCCGGCAATACGCCCTGCCAATGCCATGGCCACCGCCCGTTACAATGGCTACCTTGTCTTTCAGTACCTGTTCCATATTCGCCCTTCTCAGCAAGTTCAGAGTTATTGGGTAATCGGCCCGCCCTTGATCGTGACACGCCGCAGTTTCCGGAGTTCCGATGCGTCAAAGTCAGTACGGGCATGCAGCGTGCAGCGGTTATCCCACATCACTACATCACCCGGCTGCCATTGATGCCGATAAATGAATTTTTCCTGCTCCTGGTGGCGGAAGAGAGCCTCAAGAAGCTCTTGGCTCTCTGCCTCTGACAGCCCTTCCACTTCCCGCGTCATGACGCGATTCACGTAGAGCGCCTTGCGTCCGTTCACTGGATGACGGAACACCATCGGCTGCGCGTATGACAGTTCTGTTTCCGACTGGTAGTCACTCCTGGACCGGGTGGACGCATAATCGCTCTTGCCGGGGTCGTAGCTATTGATCGCCTTCCGCCCGTCAATGCGGTTTTTCAGGTTCTCCGGCAAGTCCTCATACGCCCGATACATATTGGCAAACAGCGTATCGCCGCCTTTCGTCGGGATATTCATTCCGTACAGAACGCTGGCCATCGCCGGGTTCTCGAGGTAGCACATGTCAGCGTGGAAATACATTTCCCCGTCGGGCAATGCGCCCTGGAGCTGGCCATCTTTCACCTCATTCGTGATGTACATCACCAGTGGGTGATCGGTGGCAGCGTACTTGCGCAGACTTTCCTTCAATTCGCCGAAATACCCACCAAACCGAACCTGCTCTTCCTCAGACAGTTGCTGACCGCGGAAAACGAGTACGCAGCTGTCTGCCAACCAACTTTTGAGCTGGTCCACGGTTTCCGGAGCGAGCGGGGCTGAAAGGTCGAGGCCATCTACGAGCGTGCCAAGCGCCGGGGAAAGTGACGACGCTGAAATGTCTGAATCCAATGTGGTCATTGCTGCACCTGTCCGTCTTGGTTTTGTTATGCGGAACACCGTTTTGTTACTTGATAGAAAATAGCACGGTGGCCGCCAGCCACAAACGAAGATCCATAAATACATAATGCAGAATTACTACATAATCGACTCACGGCCTTGGAATAACTGAATAAAGTTCGCGTTCCTCCTCATTCCTCACTTTCATTGGGCTATATCACAACGTTCTAACGAGCCTGTGGCAGTGGGCTACACTCAGGATGGCGATTTATGAAGCCGTTCTTCCGTCCACACCGACAAACCGGTGATGACGGCCACACGGACTGGCTGATAATGGAGGCGTAAAATGAAACGCTTGTACTATCTGGTCCCCGAACTCAACAGCGTGGAGTCCATCTCCCGCGACCTGCATGAAAACGGCGTAACCGACTGGCGGTTTCATGTGATCAGCAAGGACGACGCCGGCCTGTATACCCGCAAGCTCCACTCCGCCAGCATTCTGCAGCGCAGCGAGCTGGTACGTTTTGTGGAACGAGGCGCACTCATCGGGTTCGCCGCCACAGCGCTCGTACTGATCGTCACGCACCTTATTGGTGTGGCCAGCCTTGGCACCGGCTGGTGGATCCTGTTGCTGATCCTCGGCCCCGGTTTCGGTGCCTGGGTCGGTGGGTTTGGCGGCATTTCCACAGAAAACCACAACATCCGAAAATATCACGACGATATTGAGCAGGGTCAGCACCTGATACTGGTAGACGTTCCCCGCAACAGCGAACAGGAGATGATACGCCTGATGGAAAAGAACCACCCTGAGGCGCGCCTACAGGGTGAAAGCTCCAATCATGCGAACCCGTTCACACAACAATAAAATCGGCGTCCATGCCCGGGCCATGCACTCCGGCCCGGCATCCCGGGCATGCTGAACCACAGATGACAGGCCGCGGTGACGGAGACAACCCCGCGCGCTTGACCCCGCTCGAATCTCTACTACCGTCACGCTCATTGGCCATTTACCGGCGCAGGCCACAGCGGCCGGGAGCGTTAAGACATGCCGGGCATCAGTACAAAACTGTCGACATTTCTGTGCACGGGTCCTGCCGCAATTGTGCTGTCCGGCTGCCTGGATACGTCACCGGGTGACACGACCGTAGGGGACTCCGACCAGACTGGCGGCGATTCAGTAGCCGAAGTTCAGTTGTCACGGTCCGACGCGCAGCCACTGGACCGCGTCTCCATCAGCGGATTTGACGAAGAAACCGATCTGTCTGATTGGTATGTCCGCTACGAGGTTCAGTCCGGCGAGATACCCGGCGTTACGCGCGACGCCGACGAGCCGCGGATTTTGCCGTTGGTGGAGCTGGACGGCGAGGTTTTCACCATGGCCCCCCTGCTGGACACCGAGGGTGCCAGCATTGCCATGCGCGTCACTGACGGCACAACAGAGAGTGCCCCGATGAACCTCGACATCGGGGCCCTGCCGCCGCCGCGACCCGACGCCATGAGCGACCTGAAAAACGCCATGGAGCGCAACCTGAAAGCCGCCACAGAAGAACTCGGCAAAGACTACCCGGAAACCTGGGAGCACTGGGAAGGCAACATGAGCCAGATGCCAGCCTGGCTGTTCCCCATGATGCGCACCTGGATCTCGCTGCAGAACTGGCCGGACATGAGCGACAACCCCGATGCAGAACAGCTGCTGGCCCGCATACTCGCCGAAAAGCCACTGATCAGTCAGATGAATGACCAGGCGGCCATGATGGAAAACGGCAATACGGCGCTGTCGCTGGCCGCAGACCAGACTGCCGTCATGAACAACACCATGTCGACAATCCAGACCGACACCGGCAGCGCCGACGCCCGCAGCAGCGGCAACTACTACATGACAGGCATCTTCCCGATCAACAATGCCGAACAGCTCGCTGAAAAGTTGCATGAGTACGATGACCTCAAAGACCTGCAGCGCGATATCGAGTTGTTTGATGAGGTGATTGGCACCTACCTTTCCACGGTTGCGACGGTCGCCTCCCTGCCGGCGGGGCCCGGTGGTGCTGCACTGGTCAGCGCCGGGCGAGTCGCCGCCATTGAAGCCCTGTCGAATGTTGCCGGGAACGTGGCCGGGACCACTGGCGTCAGCCTCTGGTTCTTACCCAGCACGATCAGTGACCTGGAGACCACTCTTGACCCGGCCAATGGCCAGATAGACGCCGAAGATCGGAGAGAAAATCAGGTTAAACTGACAGATGCCAGAGCGTTTGCAGAGAGCGACACCATAGACCTTGGCCAGCAGATCATGAGCCAGATATCAGACCGGTTAACGTCGGCCGCCGGCACGGCAGCAGGCGGCTCGGTTGAAGTGCTGCTGGAGAACGGTGGGATTGCGAAGGACCTCGCTGACTACGGGGCCAGTCAGGCCACGGAAGAATACCTGAACGGCCTGAACGTTAACCTGACGCTGAAATTCGTATGGCCCGATATTGACATGATGATGGCTGATCCCCAGCGCTGGCTGGACCATGAAGCCACCACCTTCGCCGGAGGGGGCCGAACAATCTTGAATCACGACGAAACAAAACAAACCGCTTATGAGTTCAATCTACGCACCCCGGATGCGTTCAGTTGGCCGCGTTCGCTTATCCGCTTTGAAACCAACCGGGATGAATTTCCGCGCACAATCACCGACTCGCGGCTCGTCAATCTGGAGTACATTGAGCTCGACGTAAACCCGCAATACGTCACCATTGAACCTGATCGCTCTGAACCTGTCGAATTCTCGATTACGGTGGAAAATTCAATTCTTCACCATGAAGATCACCCGTATATCAAGAATCACGACTCACTGTTGATGACACCCCAGGGTATCGGGTCCGTTGAATACCAGAACATGAGCCCGGACGGTACTCTGAACTACCACTATCTGCCACCTGAAGAGGACTTTCCACCGGATACTATTGTGCGAATAACCGGTTACGCCAAAAGCAGCAAAGGCATCCGAGATAAAGAGAACGCACCACCGCCGCGCAGCGGCAGCTTCCTGGTGACAACGAAGGCCGACCCGAAAGACATTGACGTAATCCCCAGCCAGCTTTGCCTGGAAGAGGGAGAGAACAAAAACTTTGAAGCCATGAATACCTTTACGGGAGCACCGATCGCTGACGGGGAAGTCACCTGGACGGCCAGCGGCGGCACGATCGATACGTCAGGCCGCTATACGGCACCGGGCGGTGAAGGCGAGCGTACCGTAACGGCGACAATGGAAAACGAAGAAGGCGACACGCTCTCTGACACTGCCCGCGTGACTACCGGTGACTGCACCTGCCAGTGGGAAGCCGAGCTCTCGCGGCCGAAGTACGCCGAAGACAGCCTGGCCGGCAAAACCGCCAGCCTTGCGCTGGTGTTCGACGGCAATACCTACACAGGACTGCATATGACCATGGAGGGCGCCGACGGACCCAACCAGACTTTTGACCCGGACGATATTACGACACTGTTCTTCCAGTTCGAGGATCCGGTGTCCATGGACCGTGAAGGCAGCTGGGCCACCCCGGTACGCCTCACAAATGGCGGCGGGGTTCTGGATGGCAGTGGTTCCACATCGTGGACCACGAACTTCCTGAGTGGTGAACCTTTTGGACTTACGTTCATAGATGCCGCAACGGAGAGCGTTATCGAACTACCACCCTTGCGTCTGGTGATCGACAGTATGGCCCCCATCAATCGCGATGGCCTGCCGGACCAGAGCGCCAGCATGAAAGGCCGCATTGAGGGCTTGGTCGGCTACCCGTCCGAACTCACAGTAAATGGCGCTCCACTGATCGGCCCGGCGGAGTACGCCCAGCTCGAGGCCAATTTCCAGGGTGTGTTCAGCTTCCGACCGCCGACCAACAACACCATCAACTGCCAGGCGATCAACTGATCCTGCAGCTCGTGGTATGAAACCGGGCTCAGCGTGGGCCCGGGCCTGTACCGGGACGCATTTCCACTTTATAGTGCAGACACTGACGTCGCCGGACTGCCACTGACCATGAACCGCGATCAGCCCTTTCCATCCCCTTGGGATCTTATTGCCTGCCGTTATATTCGGTCACCGTTCAGAGCGGCGGCTGACAATCTGCTGTCTGCCGAAAAATTCGGTGTAATCCGACCGCGCACAGTATCCGGCGGTTTACCATGACGGCCAGCAATTTCTGGCGACTCACGCGCCGGGTACGCGCCGCAGACCGGAAAGACTTCCGCGAAGCACTCGGGGCGATCAATACCAGCCGAACCCGCGCCGTGGGCTGGGTGCTTTTCGCATTTTCCGTATTCTGGACTACGCTGGCGCTGCTCGGCATGCCCGATGCCACCCTGTTCCCCTTTGTGCTGTTTCTGATCAGCCTGGCTATCGGACTGGGTATGATCCACCTTGGTTCAGACCGGCTTCGCCATGGCGGAGAATGGGTCGTTCTGGCCGTTGCTGTCGCCTGGATGTTCTACGCCGTGGACAGCCAGATTACGGAAGGGTTCGGTTTGGTGGAGTTCGTTATCGGTACGCTGGCGCTGGCCATGCTGCGACCAATGACGCCCATTCAGGCGGCGGCCGCCCTCACATTTTTCGCCATTACCTACACGATCATCCTTTGGTCAAATGGTCTGCTCGCGCTTTACCCGGTGAACAACGGTGTACTGTTCTGCCTGTTCGCGTTCATTCTTTCCGTGGGCAATTTCAACAGCACCGTCCTGCTGTTCCGTAACCGGCGTATGGTCGATCAACTGAATCATCAGAACCGCCAGCTCACTACATGGGCCATGCATGATCCACTGACGGGGCTGGCGAATCGCCGCTATTTTGACCAATTGCTGGCCAGGCACTGGAGCGACGACACCTTGTCACAGCAGCCGATCGCTCTGATTCTCATGGACATAGACGACTTCAAGGGTTTCAACGACCGTAACGGGCACCCCGAGGGTGACCAATGCCTGCGCGAAATTGCCGAACTGCTGAACGGCCTGCTCAGGCCACAGGCCACCTGTGTGCGACTCGGCGGCGAAGAGTTTGCGATTCTGTTGCCCGATACAACACTGAAAGACGCTCAGGCTGTTGCCAACCGTACCCGCGAAGCCATCGAGCGCCAGGGTCAGGTAACCGCCAGCTTTGGCGTCGGTTCCGTTGTCCCCGCACAACAGAGCAGCGACGACTTCTACGTCGCCTGCGATCAGGCGCTCTATACCGCCAAGCGGCGGGGCCGGAACCGGGTAGCCGTTGTGTAGTTACTCAGCCGGCTCTACCGAGGCTGACCCGGACGCGCTCTGGGTAACCCGTGGTTGCCCATAGTAGCGCACGCTGGCAGAGCCCGAGGAATTGACACTCAATTGCTCGGCAACACGTACGTCCGCATAAGCCGAACCGCTGGACCGCAAGCGCAGCGTCTGTGTGCTCAAATCCGATGCCCGCAGTGCGAGCGACCCGGAAGAGGTTACAGTCACGTCGCCAGCCCGCCCGGCAAGCGCCAGCTCGCCGCTGCCGCTGGTATTGATGTTCATTTCATCCACGGAGATTTCAGCCAGCTCAGCATCCACTGCACCGCTGAACTGCAACGCCAGCGAATCTCCGGACAGCCCCTCTCCATTCAGGGTGAACGAACCCCGCAGGTCGATTTCACGCACGGTCGGCAGATACACTCGATACTCAATGCGGGTCCGGCTGGAAATCGATGTACCGGAGCGCGTGTCCACCTCTAACTGGTCACCGTTCACCCTCACCTGCAGCGCCTCGTGGATATTGGCTTGCGCGCGAACAACCAGCTCGTTCCGGTCAGACGGCACAATGGTAACCGCACCGGTTTCATGCATTTCTAACCGGCTGACGCCGCCGAGATCATGGGTCACCTCAGAGAATGCACCCTGACCGACAATACCCTGGCCGGCACAGCCAACCAGCATGGACAGGGTCGAAAGCAGGGCGATCCGGGCAAGCAGGTTGAGGTTCGTGAATCTCATGGTTTTCGCTCCGTGAAAAGACTGAGAATGCTTTTAGTACAGGGGAGCAGAGACGTCAACAAATTAAATTCAGGACGTCATTATGTGTGCTTCTGGAGGGTCACACGTACCCCTGACGCTGGTAGTCCCGAAAACCAGTCTCGGTGAGCTGGGCCAGTTCCCGGAACAGCACCGGATCGGACCGCCTGAAATTGAAGCAGGATTTCCCCTGCATGCGCTTTTTCAGCTCAGGCGATACCGATTCCAGCAACGCCGGGTTCACGTACACCGGCATGAGGTGAAAACTGACGTAGTTCTTCTTGATCTGCACGGCTCCGAACCAGAGCGGCTGACGGTTTTTCATGATGTGGTGCGTGTACAGCGACAATTCATTTTCGCTGTCGGCTGTGCACGTCAGCCGCTCTTTGTAGGGATGCAGGAGAGCGCGCAATTCGGTGAAAACAGAGTGCAATGGCAACATGCATGGCCTCACATTACCGGAATAAAGCAATCGCTAACCGAGCGTTGCCGGTCGTTTCTGATCGAATCCATATAATGCAGAAGTAATGCCATTCTTCAAAGGCCAGGGAGTCGAACCCACCGGCTGAGTAATCAATCTGTATGGTCCAGATCACACCAAACTGACACTGTCTGGTGATTGCTGAGGCTTGTAAACTTCCACGAAACAAAAGACCACACGAGGCGGTTATGTTTGCTCAAACACCGGTACCTCCCTATTACGCTGTGATTTTCACATCAACCCTCAACTCGGATTCCACCGGGTATGAGGCCATGGCAGAACGAATGATTCGCCTTGCTCAGAAGCAATCCGGATTTCTCGGACTGGAGTCTGTTCGCCACGGCATCGGTATTACCATTTCTTACTGGCGGGATGCCGAGTCGATCCATCGTTGGCGCCAGCACATCGAACATCGCGAGGCACAAACCCTTGGAAAAAACCGTTGGTATGACGGATACCGTGTTCGAATTTGTAAAGTAGAGCGGGCTTATGAGTTTCAAACTGGATGAGATCATTCCCTGGGGCAGGAACCTTGGGGAGTATCAACAAATGTTCGACCTCACGAATCAGGACCTTGCCAGCCTAAGGATATTAGGTTGCGCCGATGGCCCCGCCTCTTTCAACGCAGAAGTGACCGCGCTATGCGGCTCGGCGATCTCGGTCGACCCGATTTATCAATTCCCTGCAACGGTGATTGAGAGTCGTATTCGCGCTGTTCGGCCCGTTGTGATGAATCAGGTCAGATCGAACGCCAATGACTACGATTGGTCAACTATGCAGTCTCCTGAGATCCTGGAGAGCAAACGCCTTGAAGCAATGGCCATGTTCCTGAAAGACTTCGATGCGGGACTCAAGGACGGTCGGTACCGGGCCTGTGGATTGCCCGAATTACCATTCAGTGACGGCGAATTTGACCTTGCTCTGTGCTCACATGCCCTTTTCCTGTACAGCGCTGAGTGGGACAGTGCGTTTCATTTGGCCTCCATCCGCGAGCTCATGCGCGTCTCGAGGGAAACCAGAATCTACCCACTCACAACATTGGATGGCGACCTCAGCCCCCACCTAGCAGGAGTAGAGGACTGGCTGTCGGAACAGGCATTTGAGTGGCAACGCAAACCTGTTCCTTATCGATTTCAGAGAAATGCCACAGAGATGCTGGTGATACGTAATCCTGGAGGGGCCAAACAGTGAGCCTGAACCGCACGCACCTGACTCAATACGAACAGCTAGCTGAGCAGGTCACAGATCAAATTCGAGACGGCCTCTACCGTCCTGGTGAACGGCTGCCATCTGTGCGTGATATGGCTCGGCGAGAAGCACTCAGCCTGACGACTGTTGCCTCGGCCTACGGCTTGCTGGAGCAGCGTCGGCTGGTCGAGTCACGCCCCAGATCCGGCTATTTCGTTCGCCTGATGAGTTCGGCAGCTCTAGAACCGCCCAGATCCTGCAACGTTCCCGCGCACCCTCTGCCCGTAGCCAGTTCCCAGCTTATGGTTGATACCTTATCGGTCGCGCATTCAGACGGTGTTAATCTGCTTACCGCCTACCCCCACTGCGAAGAAAACGTGCACACCAGCCTGAAGCGCGCTTTCGTGCGCACAGCCAAGCACGGGCATTACCTCCGGCTCGGCTACGGTCCATTGGAAGGAGAACTGGAACTTCGACGGCAGGTAGCACGCCAGGCACTCGATTACTGCGTATCGACAACCGCAGACGATATCATCATGACGGCCGGCTGCCAGGAAGCGATCACACTCGCACTACAGGCACTAACGAATCCCGGGGACGTCATCGCCGTCGAATCACCCTGCTACCCGGGCTTTGTTCAGATGATTGCCACATTCGGGCTGCACGCAGTGCAAATCCCGGCCGACCCCGATACCGGCCTTGACCTTGACGCTTTGGAAACGGCGTTAACCCGGTGGCCGGTTCGCCTGGTTCTCGCCGTACCGACATTTTCCAATCCGCTGGGCGGCAGCATGCCACCGGAGCATCGCAAACGGCTTGTATCGTTGCTGAACATGCACGATCTGCCCCTGATAGAGGACAATATTTACGCTGACCTGGCATTCGACCACCATTATCGCGCCGCCGTAAAAGCCTTTGACACAGAGAAACGGGTGATTCTCTGCGGGTCGCTGTCAAAGAGCCTTGACCCGAAGTTCCGCACCGGTTGGATCATACCAGGCTGTTACTACAGTGAGGTGCTACATCAGAAATATGTGTCAACGCTAGGAATGCCGACGATGGCGCAACTCGCGCTCGCAAACTGGCTCGATGGAACGGCCTTCCAACGGCATCTGAGACGGGCTCGCGAAGGCTACGCCCACAGACACGCACAACTGTGTGAATGGGTACATCAGGAATTTCCAACTGGCACGCGCGTTTCACGGCCAGCGGGCGGTCTCGCGCTCTGGCTGGAACTGCCAGGGAGTGCAGATACAACCCAGTTATTCTATGAAGCGCGTGAGGCCGGTATTCACTTCTCGCCTGGGGAGCTGTTCGCAACAGACTCACGCTTCCGACATTGCCTCAGATTGATTTTCGCCCAACCTTGGACAACGGAACGTCGCCGCGCCATTCGATGGCTGGGAGACGCCTGCAAACGTCAGCTCGATGGGTGAATTCGCAGGTTAGCGATCATGCAACAGCCGCATCAGTTGCCGTTTCGACTCCGTGCATTGACATTCGTATCCCATTTTTTCCAAGTCGACCCTCTCTAATCCAATATCTTTCAGCAGGTGATCCGGCAATTGAGCCACATGCATAAGACTGCGCTTTTTCTGTCGATAGCAGTGCCACAAACGAGTGACTCGCAGGAAGGAACCCAACGGTTTATCGACAATGGCCTTGATCCTGTTCATAAGACGGCTTCCGTTGCATCGTGGAGATACCGCTCAGTTTGAATGGGACCGCCGTTTCACTGGAGATACAGATCGTATGAATTTACGGCGAACAGATTGCTGATTAAGCCAACGGCGGATACGATCAGTGGTCAAAATGTGACCGGGATGTTGCTGCAATGGATACCTTCATGTTCTTCGGTGCCAATCTGCTGTTCTGCCTGGCGTATGTCGTCCGCGATATGGCTTGGCTTCGAACCATCACCATCCTGGCCGCGAGTTTCACGTTCCCGTATTACCTGGCGCAATCAGAGCCCCTGTACAGCGCCATGTTCTGGCAGGGGGCGTTCATCGTGATCAATGGTGTCAACCTGACCATACTGTTGCTCGAACGGCGACCGGTAAAACTAACCGATGCCCAGATACAATTGCACCTGTCGACATTTCGCACGCTAACTGCGCGCGAAATGCTCAAGGTATTGAGGCCCGCAGAGTGGCGCACGGTTGAAGCCGGAGATACGCTGATTCGCGAGGGCGAACACCTGAACAAGCTGATGCTCATACATCGGGGGCGGGCTGAAGTACGAAAGAACGGCGAATTTCGCGCCAATGTGGGGCCGGGGGATTTTATCGGCGAAATGAGCTTCGCGACCGGCAACGCAACGAGCGCCGATGTGATCGCCCGGGACCCGGTTCAGTACCTGGTCTGGCGGCGCCAGGACCTGCAGCGCGTCTATTACAAATACCCCAGACTGAAAGATGCCATGCAGAGTATTCTCGGCATTGATATGGCGCAGAAGCTGTCGCGACACGGCGAAGCCGCACAGCCGGAGAGTGCCTGACTGAGGACCGCTTTTCTGCTCGGTCAGACCCGTATCAGGTCAGATCGGCAAAAGGGTTATAGGCCACTTCCCAGTAGTGGCCCTCCGGGTCCTGAAAATACCCGGAATAGCCGCCCCAGAAGACCTTCTGCCCCGGCTTCACAAGAGTGGCTCCCGCAGCCACTGCCTGCTGTAACACGGCGTCGACTTCCTGCTCACTGGCAACATTATGTGCCAGGGTGACGCCACTGAAACCCTGGCTCGGGGTGTCAGCAGGCAGCCCTATATCTTCCGCCAGCGACGAGCGCGGGAACAGGGACAGCCAGGTTCCTTCCAATTCAAAAAAAGCCACGCCGTCGCTGTCGAAGTTGTGGCGCGGCAGACCCAGCCCCTCCTCATAAAAGCGTGTGGCGCGCTCGAGGTCATCAACGCCCAGTGTTATCAGGCTGATCTTTGGTTTCATGATGATGTTCACCTACCTTGATGACAATTTTACCGACATGGGCAGCCTCACCGAATCGCTGCAGCGCGCGCGGTATGTCCTGAAAGTCGTATGGCCCGTCGATGACACAACGCAGTGCGCCAGCCTCAAAGCGCTCCGTAATGTGTTGCAGTCCCTGATTGGTTTTCAGTGCCACAATCGCCAGCCGACGGTTACCCAGTCGGTTGAGTATCGGTGCCAGGCAGGCCAGCTCCAGAAGCTTTGACAGGCTGCCACCCACGGTCACGTAGCGTCCGTTCGGGTTGAGTGCGCGTTGATAGCGCCACGGCGACCGCGTGGTTCTTGCATCCAGCACCAGGTCGTATCTGCGTTCACCCGACGTGAAATCCGTTTCCCGGTAGTCGAGAACATGGTCGAAGCCCTGAGCCGTCAAAGCCTCCAGCTTATCGGCGGAATCCACACCCGTGACCTCGCAGCCAAAGGATTTCGCAATCTGCAGGCCCAGGCTTCCCACGCCACCGCCGGCACCATTGATCAGCACAGACTCTCGGGGCTGTATCGCCCCAATGTCTACCAGCCCCTGCCAGGCCAGCGCCCCGGCGTGTGGCAATGCAACCGCCTGCTCGAACGTCATCGCAGGCGGCATTAGGTACAGGGCGTCTTCTTTCACCGCAACATACTCGGCAAACCCCCCGAAACCCGCCTCTGAAATGTCACCGAACACAGGATCGTCGGTTGAAAACTGAGTGACACCGGCTCCCGTTGCTTCAACCGTGCCTGCCACTTCGGCACCCAGTATCGCGGTTCTCGGGCGCAGCAGGCCCATCATCAGCCGCAGCAGAGAAGGTCTGACGCGCAGCATCACCCAATCCCAGTCATTCACGGTTGTGGCATGCACTTTCACCAACACTTCTCCCGGACCGGCGACCGGCTTCGCGACGTCCTGTACCGCGAGCGTCGACGGAGGCCCGTAACGGGTATGAATAAACGCTTTCATAGGCACCCCGAACCGCTTTGATAAGAGATCGAGTATACGCCGACCGCCCGTCGACACCAGGCCTCTTCTGGCATACCAGAGTATCTAGCTCCTCATGCATCAGCCAGTCAACTTCCATACTGTCCGACTGAGCAATAAGGTTTTATTCTACGGGCCTTTACTGCCGTTTTTCAGAACGGAGTCGCAATATTGCAACACCGCTAAAGCTCGCGCCGCGCCAGCCGATTCACACTCCTAACCGGATATGGTATACCATCGTGCCCGAAACGATGCCGGCCGCCTTTAGTCAAAAGAAGGAGAACATCAACATGGACCGAGTCTCTCTCGTTGCACGCCTCTACTTTACGTTTGGACTGATTCTGATTCTGGCAGCGCTGCAGAGCCTGCTGGTGTGGCATTTCCTGGAGCAACCCGGGGCCAATGTCGACCGGAGCGGAGTTCTGCCGATTCTGGTTGCTGGCCCGCTCGCCATTCTGATAGTCGGCGGGGGCATTTTCGCTCTGATCGGAAACACTCTGAAGCAGCGGTTCCAGACACTGAGCCGGTTGGCCCGTCAGTTGGGCGACGGTGACTTTTCGGCCGATATCAGCACCGGCTCGCGCGACGAAATTGGCCGCGTCATGAACGATTTCGACGCCATGCGCACGCGCCTGCGGGAAACCCTGCATGGCATCCGTGCCCGGTCTCACGACGTGGGGCAGGAAGGAGAGCACCTGAACAGTGTCGTCACCAGTATGTCGCGCGTTGCCGATGAGCAGAGCAGCTCAGCGGACACTATTTCCGCATCCGTAGAGCAACTCACTGTCAGTATTTCACAGGTCTCTTCCAGCGCTGAGGAGGCGCGTGATTTCAGCCTTCAATCGGGAGAACAGACGCAGAACGGTGGCCGTGTAATGGACGAAACCGTGGTTGCCATGGAGCGGATTACCAAGGAAGTGCGCGAAGTGGCAGAAGAGGTGGACGCTCTGAGTGCGCAGTCCGAGAAGATCAGCAGTGTGGTCGGCGTGATTGAAGCCATTGCCGAACAGACCAATCTACTGGCGCTGAATGCGGCCATTGAAGCCGCCCGTGCCGGGGAGCAGGGCCGGGGCTTTGCCGTTGTCGCCGACGAGGTGCGCACGCTGGCCCAGCGTACGAACGAATCAACGCAGGAAATCGCCACCCGGATCGAAACCATTCAGAAGGGTATTCAGAGCGCCGTGAAGGAAATGGGCGAGGCCGTGGAAGAAGTCGATCGCGGGTCGGCTCAGGTACGCGACGCTCGGGACCTGATCAAGGGCATCGAATCCAGCACGGAACGTGTGGTGACCCTGGTCAACCAGATATCGGACGCGCTGTCGCAGCAGTCTGAGGCCTCCGGTGAAGTGGCTCGCAGCGTGCAATCCATCGCCTCACTGGCTGGTGAGAACCGGGACTCCGTGCAGACTGTCGTTCAGGTATCCGACCGGCTGAGCCAGGTATCCGAGGCGGTGAATCAGGATGTGGACCGGTTGCGCCTTGGAGCCGCTACTACAGCCTGATCAGCGTGACCCGCGATCGGATTTGTACCAGGAGTAAACCCGCATGGGGGGAATATTGCGCATCTCCAGATTGCAGGTCCGGTGTGGGCCCATGATCGGGTCCATAAAACGCGCCACATCGCTGCGAAACTGATAGGCCACAAATCGACCATCCGCGGAGAGATTATCAGCAATGGCCTGCGCGATCGCCGTGCCAACGTGATCCGGCATTTTCGAAAACGGAATGCCGGAAATAACCACATCCGGCTGGCCCAGTTGATGGGCCGCCAGAATGTCCGCGAGGTCCGCCGCACTGCCATGGTGGTTGATCAGACGGGGGTCTTCAATGTCACCGATCAGGCCATGAAACTCCGGGCTCAGCTCAATGGTCAGCAGGCGGGCGCCGGGCCCGAGGTTGTGCAGAAACGTGCGAGTGGTGCCGCCCGTCCCGGGCCCCAGCTCCACCACAAGCCGCGCCTGCTGCAAGTCGGCGGCCTCCAGGATCCGGTGTTCAAGGTACCTTGAACTGGGTATGACAGAGCCCACTTCAGCCGGGTTACGCAGGAAACCACGAAAGAACGCCACCGGGTTGCTTCTGCTCCGCGGTCCAACGCCTGTGCCTACATTATCCTCTGGCATGCACTCTGCCCCCTATGGCCATTGCAGGTAATCTTCTCTAACTGACAATGGCCCACCATCGCACGCTGGTCAAATGGCGCGGGCGTAAAGTATTGCCCTATCTGTTGATGCTGCCCCTTATTTCCGGTTCTCGAGCCGCGCGACTCTCAGCCGGAGTGCGTTGCCGATAACACTGACCGACGACAGCGACATGGCCGCCGCGGCGAATATCGGAGACAGCAGCACGCCGACAAAGGGGTACAGTATGCCCGCGGCAATCGGTACCCCGGCCGAGTTGTAGATAAAGGCAAAGAACAGGTTCTGGCGAATGTTCTTCATGGTCGCCAGCGACAGCCGCCGCGCTTCAACAATGCCCATCAGGTCACCACGCAGCAGTGTGATACCCGCGCTCTCTATGGCCACATCGGTACCGGTACCCATGGCAATACCCACATCGGCGGTGGCCAGCGCCGGCGCATCGTTCACGCCGTCGCCCGCCATCACCACAATGCGGCCTTCGTCCTTCAGGCGCTGCACAATCTTACCCTTGTCTTCGGGCAGGACTTCGGCTTCCACTTCATCAATGTGCAGTTTACGGGCTACGGCTTCGGCCGAGGTGCGGTTGTCGCCGGTGAGCATGACCACACGAATGCCATCCTGCTGCAGCGCGGTGATGGCCGCTTCCGTGGTTTCCTTCACCGGATCCGCAATGGCGATCAGACCAGCCACACGGCCATCGACCGCGGCAAAAATAACGGTGGCACCATCCTTGCGCAGCGACTCGGCATCCTCTTCAAAGTCCGAGGTATCCACCGATTCGGATTCCATCAGCAACCGGTTCCCGAGCAGAACGCGCTTGCCGTCGATGGTGCCCGTCACACCCTTGCCATTGGGAGAATCAAAGTCGCTGGCATCCGGCAGGCTCAGTTTCTGCGCTTCCGCCCTATCCAGAATGGCGCGTGCAAGTGGGTGCTCACTGCCCTTCTCGATACCGCCGGCAAGCCGCAACAACTCGTCTTCGGAGAATTCGCCGGCCGCAACCAGCTTCGTCACCCGAGGCTCGCCCTCGGTCAGCGTGCCGGTCTTGTCGACCACCACGGTATCCACCTTTTCCATGCGCTCCAGTGCTTCCGCATCACGGATCAATACGCCACTCTGAGCGCCACGGCCAACGCCAACCATAATCGACATCGGTGTGGCCAGGCCCAGCGCACAGGGGCAGGCGATGATCAGCACGCTCACGGCGGCAATCAACGCATAGGTCATGGCAGGCTCCGGCCCCACCGCAGCCCAGACAATAAACGCAATAATCGCCACCAGAATAACCGCCGGTACAAACCAGCCGGCCACTTTGTCGGCCAGCCCCTGAATGGGCGCCCGGCTGCGCTGGGCGGTTGCCACCATCTGAACGATCTGCGCCAGCATGGTGTCCTTGCCGACCTTGTCGGCCCGCATGATGAAACTGCCCTGCTGGTTGATGCTACCGCCGATCACGGTGTCGCCGGCTTTCTTGCCAACGGCAATCGGTTCACCCGTGACCATGGATTCGTCGACGTTGGACTGCCCCTCCAACACCTCGCCGTCCAGCGGAATCTTGTCACCCGGGCGGACACGCAGGCGGTCACCCACCTGTACCTGGTCGAGCGAGACATCGGCTTCGTTGCCCTGGTCATCCAGCTTTCTCGCCGTGGCCGGCGCAAGATCCATCAGGGCCTTGATAGCGCCGGAGGTTTTTTCGCGCGCTCGCAGTTCCAGTACCTGGCCCAGCAGCACCAGTACCACAATCACCGCCGCCGCTTCAAAATAAACGGCCACGGAGCCATCGGGTTGGCGGAAGGTATCGGGGAATACCTGGGGTGCCAGCGTGGCCACGATACTGTAAAGCCAGGCGACGCCGGTGCCGATCGCGATCAGGGTGAACATGTTCAGGTTGCGGCTCACAATTGACTTCCAGCCGCGCACAAAGAACGGCCAGCCGCTCCAGAGCACCACCGGCGTTGCGAGCACGAGTTGAACCCAGTTGGACGCCTGCGACGGCATAAGATGCCAGCCGAACAGGTGGCTGCCCATTTCCAGTACCAGTACCGGCAACGCGAGTACCGCGCCAATCCAGAACCGCCGCGTCATATCCACCAGCTCTTCCGACGGCCCGTCGTCCAGGCTGACCTGTTCTGGCTCCAGCGCCATGCCGCAGATTGGGCAGTCGCCCGGGCCCTGCTGGCGAATTTCCGGGTGCATCGGGCAGGTGAATATGGCTTCCGGGTCGGCTTCCTCAGCGGCCTTCTTATGCGCGCCACTCAGGTAGTGCTCGGGGTCCTGCTCAAACTTCTGTTTGCAGCCCGCCGAACAGAAGTAATAGGGCGTTCCGTTGTGCTCCGTCGAATGCTTCGGATTGTCCGGGTCGACGGACATGCCGCACACAGGATCTTTCGCGACCTGATCACCCTGCCCGTTATCGTGGTGTTGGTGATCGTGATGGCAATGATGTTCCGCCATGTTACCCCCCTTCGGAAATGACCGGTTGTCGTCTCCGCCCGCACCCAATGGTACCGGCCGACGGTTTGGTGATCATAATCCTAGAACCTTTGTGTTGCACACAGGTCAAGCCGAATAACGGACTTTCCGATGATTTCCGTCCGACCATTGACTTTCTCTGTTCGTCTGGGATAGTTCCGCCGTTTCTCCATTCAGGGTGACAGGCCGCTATCGCAATGACAGAGCAAAGGCGCCCGGCAATATCGCAAAGCCGGAATTTCAGAATGGTCATGCACGGTGCTTTTGCACTGCTGCTCGCAGCTATGCCTTTGTGTCTTCATGCCATGCACACCCATACTGGCGAATCCATTCTTTCCGGGTACAGCGTCGAACATGACCATTTCCCCGGCCCCAGGGACTGCCGCTCCGAAGGCCCGTTGGCGATCGCCATTGCGGCGTCCGGTGACAGCCAGATACCGGCACCGGACCTGCTGGAACCCTGGCCGAAAGCCACCGTCTTCCCTTCCAGCCGCGCTCCCCACATACAAACGCTGGCCGTGAATAGGGCCGGTGTAAAGTGGTCGACTGAACCACCTGCTTACCTGACGCTCTGTGTGTTCCTGAACTAGGTCTTGCGCACCTGGCCCATATGCCGGGCCCGGCACTTAACCCTATACACGATTTAAAGGAGCACATTGAATGATTATCCGATTAGCCGTCTTATTGATTATTGCAACTACTGCGCCGCTGAGCACAGCTTCACCCGGGCATTCCGACGAACCAGGCAAGAGCCAGGGGACGCCGCGAGCCGGAGTCCCGGCCACGACCACCACACCGGACCGCATAGTGCAGGTTGAGGCTTCAGACCGTATGCAGTTCACTGCACCGTCATGGTCTTTCAACGTAGGCGAAACCGTCGAATTTGTTGTACACAATGATGGGCAATTCGTGCACGAGTTTGTGATTGATTCGAAAACTGGTAATGCGCAGCACCGTGAGTCCATGGCTTCAGCCATGAATAACGGACACATGATGACCCATGAAGACGTGAATGCAGTAACCGTTGAACCTGGTGAAACTCAGTCAATTACCTGGACTTTCACAGAGGCCGGCACATTCGAAGCTGCCTGCAACCTGCCCGGCCACTATCAAGCCGGCATGCACAAGCCATTGCATGTGAGTGGGTCAAGCTGACCCCGACTTCGTTTGCTGTCCGCACGCAAAGGTTGTGAAAACCCCCGGCAGCTAACGTGCTTAATATCTAGAGTACGTTAGCTGCCTTGACCTGAGTGCAGCACACAGGTTTTATACTCTGTGGCAGTAGCTCGGAGGCCGGTACCGTTACTCTTTCTGACGGGCATGCTTCCAGCCATGGGAGGGGAATGTGGCGGAACGTTTTCGGCGTATTTCAATACTGACAATCATGCTGGCGTTTGTGCTTGTTGGTGTCGCCGCAAGCGCCGACACGGTAGCGAGCGTCTCCCAGTCCCGCTGTTTCAGCACCTGCATTGATAGGGTCTCGGGATCACATGAACCGGCACAACATGCACGGCTAAGCAACGAAACAGATTGTGTACACGATCTGAACACAGTGTGCAGCAGCTCGGATTCTGCGCATTGTGCGAACAGCGCCGCTGTCGCGATGGTCTCAGACTTGCCTGGCGTTGCGGGCCCGGCGGCAGGAGCCTCCGAACTGGCGACAGACCGCGCTTCCTACATCAATCCGATTCCTGACGTCTCTACACCTCCCCCAAATTTCCTGTTGTGATTGGCGGCTTCGCGGCCGACCAATTCTGTTCATTGTCTGATTATCAAGGGCCCCGAGGCCAACACACGTATGGCGCCACGGTGCCACTGGAACTTAATTACTAGTCTTTTACTCGTGGAGCACAGAATGAATTCGAAGAAACTGGGACTTATTACTGGTGCCGTTGCCGTGACAACGGTTGGAGCCGTGGTCGCATTCGGCCAGTTCGGTACCGAAACCGCCGGCGCTGGCGACTTCTCGTTTGCCGCCGACGACAGCGCCATGGTCGACGGCCAGGCGATCACTGTATACAAAAGCCCGACCTGCGGCTGTTGCCAATCCTGGGTAGAGCATCTTGAAGCCCACGGGTTTCAGGCAGAAGTTGTCAATACGGAAACCCTTTATGAGATCAAGCAGGAGCAGGGTGTACCGCGCCAACTGAGCTCCTGCCACACGGCCGTAATTGACGGCCACGTCGTCGAAGGCCATGTACCAGCGGCAGATATTCTGGCGTACGTGAACGACCCAGTGTTCGCCAAGGGTGGCATTACCGTGCCCGGTATGCCTCAAGGGTCACCGGGCATGGAAACCGGCCGCGTAGACGACTTCCAGGTGGTGGCGTTTGATGATAGCGGTCAGGCCCGAGTGTTCAGGGAATACGCTCAATAACCGACCGGTCGTCCGCTGGTCGGCAACAGGAGGCGACCTCTATGGATTCTATGCAGGACCGCAAACCGCACTACGCGGAGGGCAGCTTAACGCTGCCCGGAACCGTCATGCTGGGCACCGGCGTCATGATCGGTGCCGGGATCTTTGCTCTGACGGGGCAGATGGCGCAGATGACGGGTGCCCTTTTTCCGCTGGCATTTCTGGCCGCTGCATTGGTGGTGGGGTTCAGTGCCTACTCATACGTTAAAATTTCTAATGCCTACCCATCCGCTGGCGGAATCGGCATGTACCTCCATATGGCCTATGGAGACCGGCTGCCGACAGCATTCAACGCCTTGTTGATGTATTTTTCCATGGTGATAGCCCAGAGCTTTCTGGCGCGCACATTCGGCTCGTACACCATGCAACTGTTTGGCGGAGATGATAGCGGTCGCATGGTGCCCATACTTGGCGTGTCCCTTATTCTGGCCGCTTTTCTGGTCAACCTGCTGGGAAATCGCCTGGTTCAGGGCGTGGCATCGTTTATCGGCGTGCTCAAAATCTGTGGCATCATTGTGTTCGGCCTCGTCGGCGTATGGGTTGCCGATTCTGTGACGGTTGAGTTTGCAGAGGCGGGGGAGTCCGGCACAGTCGGAAATTTCCTGGGCGCCACAGCACTGGGTATTCTGGCTTTCAAGGGTTTTACCACCATTACGAACAGTGGCTCAGAAGTAAAAGACCCGACCCGGAACGTAGGGCGCGCGATTATCATTTCTATAGCTGCGTGCGTGGTGATCTACACTCTTGTCGGGTTCGCGGTATCGAGCAACCTCTCGCTCAACGAGATCATAGAAACGCGGGATTACTCGCTGGCGGCGGCGGCTCGTCCGGCCCTGGGTGATTATGGTGTCTGGTTTACAGTGGGCATTGCCATGATGGCAACCGCCGGTGGTATTCTCGCAAGCATTTTTGCCGTGTCTCGCATGCTGGCGATGCTGACTGAGATGAAGTTGGTGCCCCACAGTCACTTCGGCATGCCTGGGGATATACAGAAACACACCCTGGTTTACACCGTTGTGCTGGGTCTCATTCTAACTGCTTTTTTCGATCTCTCGAGAATAGCCGCCCTCGGCATCGTGTTCTACCTGATCATGGACATCGCCATTCATTGGGGTGTACTTCGCTATCTTCGCAATGATATCAACGCCCGCGCCTGGGTACCGACCGTGGCTATTCTGCTTGACCTTCTCGCACTCGGAGGGTTTGTCTGGGTCAAATTGAACACAGATCCCTTTGTTATCGGCGTCGCAATGATCACCATGCTTGCGATTGCGGCGGGTGAACAACTGTTTCTGGCGCGACGGGCCAATCATAGCGAACCCAATGAGCATTCACATCACCACCACTGACCGCTGTCACCGAGGCTTCCAATGATGGGAACTTACTTTTACGAATCCGGATTCTGGATCAGTCATTGGCTCTGGATGCTTCCGTTTGCCGCTGTATTAGTCATACCGGCATGGCGTCTGTGCCAGCGGGTCGGCTATCCAGGCTGGCTGGGGTTATTGATTGTCGTGCCGATGGCCAATCTGATACTGCTCTATGTCCTTGCGTTCGGTGAGTGGCCTGCAGAGAAGAATGGCAATGATCGGCCGGGACCGGATTAAATCTGTTCAGTTTCAGGGACTGGATAAACATACCTTGTGCCACCATTTCAGTGGCTACACTCAACCCGGGAGATAATTATGTCTTATACCATTAATCGCTTGATCAGCGGTGCCGACTTCGAACAGGTCGACGAACGGGCCCGGCAGGCGCTGGCTGACAGTGGCTTCGGTGTACTGACGGAAATCGACGTCAAAACCACGATGAAGAAGAAGCTCGACAAAGACATGTCCGGCTATCGGATTCTGGGTGCCTGCAACCCCACCATGGCGTGGGAGGCGATCGGCATTGAGCCACGAGTAGGCGCCATGCTGCCCTGCAATGTGATTCTGCGGGAAGTCGCGGACGGCGTTGAAGTCAGCGCGGTCGACCCGGTCGCCTCCATGGCCGCAATCGACAACGACGAGCTCAAGAACGTGGCTGGCCAGGTGCGCGACATGCTGGGCGAGGTGGTTAAGGCCATCTGATGTCAGGTATTGAAAGTGTCGGGCTGCTGACAGCGTTTCTAGGCGGCCTGATCTCCTTTTTCTCGCCCTGCACCCTGCCTCTGGTGCCCGGCTACGTAGCCTTTATCGGCGGCCAGTCGAAACCAAACGACCGGGCGTGGCGCATGGGGCTGAGCCTCATGTTCGTGCTGGGCTTTACCCTGGTGTTCGTGGCACTGGGTGCCACCACCACTGCGCTCGGCCAGTTGTTCCGGGCCTATCAGCAGGAAGCTGCCATAATCGGCGGCGGGCTTATGGTGCTTTTCGGCGCGTTTATGGCGGGGCTGATCCCGGTACGGTGGATGCAACGCGATACCCGCTGGCTTCTTGCTGTTCAGGAGGGTGGCACGCCTCTGGCTGCGTTCGGCTTCGGGCTGGTCTTCGCGTTTGGCTGGACACCCTGTATCGGGCCGATTCTGGGGTCCATTCTTGCGGTATCCACCATGGCCTCACAGACCCAATCCGGTGTGTTGCTGCTGTTTGTCTACTCTATGGGTCTGGCGGCGCCGTTCCTGCTCACGGCCGCGTTTCTTGAAGTGGCTCAGAAGAAGGTGTCTGGCTGGACACGCCACGCCAGAACCCTGCACCGTGTTGCCGGGGCGCTGATCATGGCTATGGGGCTGTTGATCATGGTCGGCATGATGAACCGGGTGGCGTCCTTCATGCTGCAGTTCTTTCCCGAGGCGGCCTATATGGGCTGAGCCGCCCTGGCGGTCGGCCGTTATGGCCCGTCCCGTTTCAGGCGGGCTGCCGGAGAATCTTCTCCATTTTCTTCCCCTTCGCCAGCTCGTCGATCAGTTTGTCGAGATAGCGGATTTTCTGCATCAGCGGGTCTTCAACGTTTTCCACACGAACCCCGCAGACAACGCCCTTGATGAGCGATGCATTCGGGTTGAGCGCAGGAGCCTGGGCAAAGAACGTCCGGAAGTCGTTCTGCCGCTCAATCTGCTCTGTGAGACCTGCCGCATCGTAGCCCGTTAACCAGCGGATGATTTCATCGACTTCTTCCTGCGTACGGTTTTTTCGCTCGGCCTTTTGCACATACATCGGATATACCCGGGCAAACGGCATGTCGAATATTGAGTGCTTCGCCATAAGCGGCTCTCCTGCCCCCATGTAGCATTATTGTAGTGCAACCGGGTCGTCCTGCACTCGTTCCCACGTCTGTGCCATCAATTTTCTGGTGGCCCCCCACCGGTAGCCGCCCAGGGCGCCACTCTGCTGGATAACCCGGTGACAGGGAATCAGCAGCGCCACCGGGTTCCTGCCAACGGCATTGCCTACTGCCCGGGCAGAACCGGGGGCGCCCAGTGCCTCCGCCACCTGGGAATAACTGGCCAACATACCCGGCGGAATTCTCAGCAGAGCACGCCAGACGGCTACCTGGAAGTTGGTCCCGGCGACATGAAGTGAGAGCGGGCCCTCTCGAGCAGACGACTCATGACCAAAGAACGCATCGATCACGTGGCGCGTCGATATCGGGTTTTCCCGTATGCCGCTGTCGGGCCAGTCGGTGCGCAGTTGCGCCAGGAACTGCTCTTCGGACGTGGCTTCGGTGAACTCTGCCCGGCACACACCGCGCTGGGTGACGGCGACCATCATGGGTCCCAGAGGCGTTGGGTGGGTGCCGTAGTCAATGCGAACTTCACTGCCCCGATTTCGGTACTCGCCGGGCGTGACGGCGTCCAGTTGAACAAAGTGATCATACAGACGGGAGCTGCCACTGAGCCCGAGCGCATGCGAGGCCTCGAGCAGGGTACTGGCATTGTCCAGCAGCCCCTTTCCGCGCTCCAGCGTCAACACCTGCAGAAAACGCTTGGGCGTCGTACCCGCCCACCGGCAGAACAACCGCTGAAAATGAAACGGGCTCAGATGCACATGGGCCGCCACATCCTGCAGGCTGGGCTGATCGGCCGCTCGCTCCACCAGATAGGCCATCGCGCTTGCGATGCGATCGTAATCTGACATCATTCTACCGACACTCCCCGACAAACCGGGCACCCGCCCATTCAGCGGACATAGTAGTTGCACCGCAGGCCCGTGCCGACCCGAATCTTGCGATATTCAGGCATCAATGGCAGCAAAGGAAATCTGACTCAGATACGCAATGGTGCTCGCTTTAATCGGCTAACAAGTCCCGGGGAGACTTGCCGTCCATCAAGTCATCCATCCAGCGATCAATTACATCTTCAGATGCGGAATCAATACGTGCCTGAACGCGATCAGGAACCGAGCCAGTCCTTTTTTCAATGAATCGCCGCAGATCCCGGCGGGCACGATTCAGAGCCCCTTCCTGTGCACCCTCTTTATGACCTTCTTTGCGACCTTCTTTGCGACCTTCTTTGCGACCCTCTTCCCGGCCTTCGCGAATCGCCTGATTACGGTAGCTGACCTCTTCCATTAATGCCCGTTCACGCTGCCAGGCCATGCGTTGGGCTTCTTCTTCCTCGCTCAGCTCTTTCAATCGTCCCATGGCTTTTCTCACCGGTTCGTAATGTATGTCAGCGTTCTCGGCCAGTTCCTGCCAGTGCTCAATGAACGCAACCCAATTCTGTAATGGCTCAGTGGCCACTCCAAGGCGGTCTGCTTTCCTTAATTCAATTATATCCAGCTGCAGTTCGTCGCCAAGTATCAGCTCGTGCTGCTTACGGTCGCGCATCTCGAACCGCCAAGCGCATTGCTCCGGGTACTCCCGGAACAGGTCGAAATCGAGCAGATGCACCCCAATCGCCGGCGATGCCTGGCGATAATCGTCACCCTGGCCAACCTGCTGGCTCAGCATGCGCGCCAGATAGAATGCGCTGCGCGCACCCCAATCGTTATAACGTTTTACCTGTATTTCCACATTATAGCGTTCCCCACTGATGTCCGCCGCGAGGATATCAAGCACGATGTATTTGCCGCGTATCTCATCCGGCCGAATCACCGGGTTTAGTACCGTGAGTTCCTGTATCGGGGGGCGGTCGTACCGAATGGCATTGATCAGTTCGGCCAGCAAATCTGGCGCGTCCGCAAACAGGCGTTTAAACACATAGTCGTTCTTTGGGTCGAGCAGTGCCATGACATCGTCCGTGATGAAGTGGATCGGACATCAGGGTATCTCGTCTTTGTACAGCGGGCACTGGCCGAGGGGTCAGATCTCGGTACCTGGCCGACTGTTCCTTCCGCAGAACCAGCGTACCAATCTATGGCCCCGGATTTCTGTTTCAGTTGTGGCATATTGCTACAATGCTTGCCTCGTAACCGCGGAGGCCATCGTGTCTGCAACGTCGCAACTACCCGATTATCGTCCGCGATACCACTTCTCGGCGGCCCGACACTGGATCAATGACCCCAACGGGCTTGTCTGTATCGACGGCCTGTACCACCTGTTTTACCAGTGCAACCCGTTTGGCACCCGCTGGGGCAACATGTCCTGGGGGCACGCGGTCAGCCGCGACCTGGTGAACTGGAGCGAACGGCCGATCGCGCTGCCACAACGCGAAGGAGCCGTGCACACAGAGTCGATTTTCTCCGGCAGTTGTGTGCTCGACCGTGAAAATGTCAGCTGCCTCGGGAAGGCCGGGCAGGCACCACTGCTCGCCTTCTACACCAGCCACTACAGCACCGCACCGGCTCCGATGGGGCGGCAGGCACAGTCTCTGGCATACAGCCTGGATGCCGGCGACACCTGGCAGTTCCATGGCGACAGACCGCTGATTCACCTGCATCGGGACAATGATCAGGGCCATAACGCCGACGAGTTCCGGGACCCCAAGGTCTTCTACCACGCCCCGTCCGAAAGCTGGATCATGGTGCTGGTACTCGCGACCGACCGGAAAGTCATTTTTTACCGCAGCCACAATCTGCTCGATTGGGAGGCCATGTCCACGTTCTCAGACCCGGGTGACAACCCGCAGGACCTCTGGGAAGTGCCAGATCTGGTCGAGATGCGTGCGCCGGGCAGTAATGACCGTCGATGGGTGCTTCTCCTCAGCGTCAATACGGAAGGAATCCATCACCAGGCGGGATCAACGCAGCACTACTTCGTGGGCGATTTCGACGGCCACGAATTCCACTTCAATGCTTCCGAAACCGGGCCTGTCCGGGACGGGCATCACCCGGGGCGCAACCGGCTGGACTGGGGGCGTGATTTCTATGCGGCAGTATCCTTTCACAACGATCCGGAGCCGGACCCTCTGGTAATCGCCTGGATGAACAACTGGCTGTACGCCAACGACATACCGCACCGGGGTTTTCGCGGGCAAATGACGCTCGCACGCCGGTTGCATCTGAGCGAGCAGGGTGGGCAGTACCGTCCGGTATCCGAGCCCATCGCACCCCGAACAATCAGGGATGTGGGCCGCACGCTTCTGGCTGGGCAAGCGGTCTTTCCCAACGACCCGATAGAGCTGTCTCTACCGGTCGACACAGTGTGTCTGCGTCTGAACACCTCAGACTTCATCGAGGGCGAATTCCACATTGAGTTGCACTTCGGCCGGGCTCGCCTTGCCATTGTCCTGGACGGCCATACGGGCGTTGCCAGCCTCGACCGGACCGGGCTTCACGGGAAGCATCTACCGAAGCACTTCAGCGCCTGTGACAGCGCATACGAACTTGATCTGAGCAATGCCGACCTCGTGATCTATCTGGACCAATCATCGGTGGAAGTATTTGGCAATGTGGGCCTCTGGACAATCACGCAGCAAATATTCCCCAGCGCACCACTGAGTGGGGTGTCAATCCGGCACACCCAGAAAGGCCCGGTGCAGGTTGATTTGGCAATGGTTCAGAGCAATGGCTTGCCTAACCCCGGTCTACCCGCTCAACATTGAACCCTTCCGACGGCTCGGGTGGTTCGAAGTAGCCCGTCACCTGCCTGAAGACGTCTTCGGTATCGAACCGGACCCGGTCGGGCTGCTCCTGCCGGCGTTGTTCGAGGTGTTGCAGGCATACGGCGTCCGCTGCAGCCACATAGTAGAGGGCGTGCGGTATGTCATGGGGTGAAAAGATTTCCCGGAACCAGGCCCGCTGCTTCTTCGTGTTGCCGGGAAAATCCATCACGATGGTCAAACCGGCCAGAAGCAGGTGCTCCACATGTGCGCGCAGTAAGGGCTTCAGGCGCGACGAATAGTGGCGGTAATCGTCGAAATCCTTGATCTCGCCCGGGTAAAGCGCCGCCAGCCAGGCATCTTCGGAAACCAGAACAGCGCCGCGTTCACTCGCGATACGAGCCGCCAGCGTGCTTTTGCCTGCGCCCATCTTGCCACTGAAAAATATCAGAGTTCCGTACCTGGTCACTGCTTGATCCTCACCTTTTATCAGGGCCGGGCGTCATGTCCGATCACTCGACTCCGCCCACAGGTTGATCCCGCTTTCCGTCGCGTACTGATCAATCCGCGCCAGCTCCTCATCGCTGAAGTCCAGGTTGTCCAGTGCAGCCACGCAGTCGTCGATCTGTTCCACCTTGCTGGCGCCAATCAGGGCCGTGGTGACGCGCGGATCGCGCAACGCCCAGGCGATCGCCAGTTGTGGTAGCGTCTGGCCGCGTTCCCTGGCGATTTCGTTCAACGCTCGGATCTTCGCGATGTTTTCCTCGTTGATGAAATCCGGAGGCAGCGAATCGTCGGCGGTGGCGCGGCTGCCTTCGGGGATCCCACTAAGGTACTTGCCCGTCAGCATGCCCTGGGCGAGCACGGAAAACGCGATGCAGCCAATGCCCTCGTCTTTCAGCACCGGCAGCAGGCCCTCGTTTTCGACCCAGCGATTCAGCATGGAATAGCTCGGCTGGTGAATCAGGCACGGCGTGCCCAACTCGCGCAGAATGGCGGCGGCCTCCCGCGTCTTCTTCGGACCATAGGAAGAGATGCCCACATAGAGCGCTTTGCCCTGGCGAACGGCGCTGTCGAGCGCACCCATCGTTTCTTCAAGCGGGGTGTCCGGGTCGACGCGGTGGGAGTAGAAGATGTCGACATAGTCGAGCCCCATGCGCGCCAGGCTCTGGTCCAGGCTGGCCAGCAGGTACTTGCGGCTGCCCCAGTTGCCGTAGGGGCCAGGCCACATGTCGTAACCCGCCTTGGTGGAGATAACCAATTCATCCCGATACGGAGCGAAGTCGGTCTTCAAGAGCTTGCCGAAATTCTCCTCGGCCGAGCCCGGTGGCGGGCCGTAGTTATTGGCCAGGTCGAAGTGGGTGATGCCATGATCAAAGGCGCGCCGGCAGATGGCCTGCGCATTATCGAAGGGGACGTTGTCGCCAAAATTGTGCCACAGCCCCAGCGACAGGGCGGGCAGCTTGAGCCCGCTGCGCCCACAGCGGTTGTAAGTCATGCGGTCGTAACGGTCGGTGGCGGGCTGGTACGTCATGTGAACTCCCTGTCGGTGGAACAGAAGACTAGATGTGCCTTGCAACCCCAGGCACCTGACTCTAGTCTGAATCAAAAAATGACAAGATGCACCAACCCACCCGCATGGCGCTCTCGGCAATATTTCATGGCACTGGACTATTCGCTTTGCCGCTATCCGTTCAACGTGTGTTCAGGGAGGACTCTGTGAATACGTGTGTTCGCCCGGCGATTAGTTTGCGGTGGCCGACAAAGCTGTTTGGATCAGAGGAACTGTACGATGACTGACAAACTACAACTGCCTTTGTTCGAACAAGACCCAACCGCAGGCTCGGTTGACGAGGTAACATCTTACAGCAAAGGTAAGACTGGTAGCCCCTTCAGTAAATACATCGTGTATGTGGATGAAAGCGGTGACCATGGTATGGATACCATTGATCCGCAATACCCACTCTTCGTGTTGGCTTTTTGTGTATTTCACAAGCGTCACTACAGTGAGCAGGTTGTTTCAGCTCTTGAGAAATTTAAATTTAATCACTTTGGACATGACCAGGTTGTTCTTCACGAAAATGAAATTCGCAAGGAAAAGGGGAAATTTAATATTTTTCGCAGCCGGGATCAGAAGCACCAATTTCTTCACGAACTGACTGAAATCATTGAGCACAGCAACTTTATTCTGATTAGCTGCGTTATTGATAAACGTCGCCTGAATAAACACGATTCTGTGGGAGGGAACCCGTACCATATTGCGCTCGGTTTTTGCCTAGAAAAACTCTATGAATTCCTGCAGGAAAAACACCAACAAGATTCGTTGACTCATGTGGTGGTCGAAAGGCGAGGGCCCAAGGAGGATGACGAGCTGGAGCTTGAGTTTCGGCGAATCTGTGACCGCAACAACCCTCAGAGTATCGCTTTTCCCTTTGACGTATTATTTGCCGACAAGAAGGTGATGTCATCCGGGCTACAACTTGCTGATCTGGTTGCACGCCCAATAGGAATCAACATTTTGAGACCCGAACAAACGAATAGAGCGTTCGATGTACTCAAGTACAAGTTTTACTGCGATGGGGGCAGGGATTGTGTTGGCGAAGGGTATGAGGATCTGGGTCTGATGATTTATCCGCCTCCAGAAAGCGAAAAGCCCCGATGAAACTCACCGAGGCTACAACGCCGACCGGGCACCCCCAATCCATTTAGCTGAAATTATAGGCAAGACCTTCCCCAGTATGCAACAACAGTTATGGGTGAATAATAAAGTTTGATAATTTTTTGCTGTCTCTGTCGCACATGGAGTTCGAAGAGGCTGTTGGTGCCATGGCGCTCGCTGAATGTCAGGCACATGCCCTCATGTCGCAGCTCACTGGCAAGGGCATCAGTTGCCCAGCGGACTTCATCGAAACCCAAGACGCCGCGATCATTTCTGGCGCCGTCGAAACCACGAAATAAGTCTCCGTAGCGCGTTTCTACGGTGGGCGAGGTTCTCCTGCTCCACATTTTTCAGTTCCGGCAATGACGTGTAAAACATCGGAATTCAGCTCATTCACTATAAGGTAAGTTACAATGGGAAGGTGTGTCTCAAACCCGCCAACGCATGGGATGAGAATGCTTCAGAACGCCCTGGTCGTCCCAGTCATCCCAACCGGTAAACGGTATCGGGCGCTCATTCCCGATCGATGGCAGCCGTGATGCCCAGGTAGTTTTCTGAGTGTCCAGATGGGCCTCGAATGCGTCCTGCTTCTGGTATTGAATACCCCCGCCCTGAACACCGTAGCTTACGTGCGGCGCCAGCACATCGTAACCGACATAATTCAGAGAAGAGTGAATAGGCCACAACCATTCCGCCATGTTGCCCGCCCGACCAAACGGCATAAACGCTGCCTCCGGGGAGCCGGTTGTTACCGAACACACCGCGCGCTTGCCGGAGAAGTAGCCGTTGTCGTAGCGCATACGCCCGGTGTAAAGCCCGCCATAGACAAACACGCGGTCGAACCACCCCTTGAGAATTGCCGGCTGCGCATGCCACCAGAGCGGGAACTGAAATATCACGAGGTCGGCCCACTCCAGCCAGCGAATCTCTCGGCCCACATCCGCGGGCAGTTCGCCGGCTTTAAAGTGGGCGGACTGTTCGGTCAGCGCCTGGAAATAGTCCGGGTCTTGCGGCGTCGGGTACCAATCTGCTCGTTCAACCGGGTCAAAGCGCTCACCATAGAGGTCATCGATGTCCACCTGATGGCCCTCTGCGCGAAGCGTCTGCCACGCCGTATCCGCCAGGGCGCCATTAAACGACTGTCGTTCGGGATGGGCTAAAACGATCAGACTATTCATTCCGGCCTCGTTCCAATAGATTGGAAATTAGCCTAACTTGTTCACAACCGATCAGGAATTCCAAATTTTGCAAGGTGCGTTTGCATGAACGAACAGTCAATTCGGTGGGATGACCTTCAAATTGTTCTCGCGATAGCAGAAACCGGGTCGCTATCCGGCGCGAGTCGAAGGCTGGGTATCAGTCACGCAACGGTATTCAGGCGACTGAATGACATGGAGCGCAATCTCGGGGTCCGGTTGTTTGATCGGGGAAGGAGTGGTTATACGGCGACACCGTTGGGAGAAGACCTGGCGGGTTCGGCGGAGCGAGTGGAAGGTGAGATTCTCGGCGCCGAACGACGCATTGCCGGCAATGATTTTCAGTTGGCCGGTACGATTCGCTTGGCGACGACAGACACGCTATACGCGGGACTGCTCGCCGGGTTAATTGCCGATTTCCGAAGACAACACCCGGGCATTCAGTTTGAAGTGGTGATCTCAAACCAGCAGCAGAACCTGTCAAAACGCGAAGCGGACA
Organism: Natronospirillum sp.; assembly: GCA_965602035.1. Classification (GTDB taxonomy): domain Bacteria; phylum Pseudomonadota; class Gammaproteobacteria; order Pseudomonadales; family Natronospirillaceae; genus Natronospirillum. The sequence continues at coordinate 2,310,409 of OZ271919.1, forward strand.
TTGCGATTCGGCCCACCAATAACCCCCCGGAAATGCTGGTTGGGCGTCGAATAGGTACCATCCGGCAGGCGGTTTACGGGCAGAAGATGCAATGGGGCGATGCGCAAGCAGAGCACAATGTAACAGATCTGGCGCAGGAGCAATGGATCACGGCCGATCCTGAGATGGGTGACTCTCCGATGGAGAGGTGGTTGTTGAACAATGTGCCGGAGCACAACTGCCAATACCGAATCAATTCGGTCCGGGCGATGCGAACGGCCGTTGCAGCGGGCAGCGGCATCGCCGTGTTGCCCTGTTACGTTGGCGATGCAGATGACAAACTGTGCCGCCTGACACCGCCGATAGATGAGTTGGAAACAGGCCTGTGGGTGCTTACTCACAGAGACCTCCGGCGGGTCACAAGGATCAGACGATTAATGAACGAAGTTGCCGATCAGGTGGTGTCAGCATTGCCCGCCTAGTGAATGGCATGCTCGGCGATGGGGCGGGGGTATCGGCTCGATCTACGCGAGGGCTGCTTACCTTGACCGCTCACATTCCATTGCGAGGGTATAGTTATCATTGAAATAAGAAACGCAAGACCGGCATTTGGCTGGATGACCTGTTCGTCTCTCCGGAATACCGGGGGAGCGGATTGGGCGAGGCACTCCTTTCCAGGTTGTGTGTGCTTGCGCAAGAGACCGGTTGTGGGCGTATCGACTGGATCGTGGCCACAGACAACGCCGGAGGCAGGCGCTTCTACGAGCGATCGGGCGCGAGAATATCAGAAGAGGTGCGACATGCCCGGTTAGACGAAGATGCGATAAGGGTGCTTGCAGAGAAATCTGACCGGAACGGGCAATGAGTAATTCCTGCTATCGTTTGCCAAATCGACTCCCCTACCGCTTCCAGATGATAATTCTCTTCTTGATCTTCCAGGGTGGCGCATTTTAGTTGCAGGCAGCAAACTCCTTCGCCTGTATCTTATGCGCACGCAAGTACGCCGCGTACAGGGGTCTTTCGCTACTATTTAGCCGCCGTCCTCGTGCAGTCGGCCTTCGACATATTTATGGAGGATACTGGCCACGAGCGTCTGATAGGGAATACCTTCGGACAGCGCTTTTTTCTGCAGCCCGCGTAGATCCTTGGAGGATAGCCTGATGTTGATACGGGCATCTTTCCTGAACATGGCCTCTGCGTAGGTCTGATGCCGTGATTTCCGGTCATCGATATCTCGCGACCGCTCTAACTCTCCGGCATCAAATGCGTCCAGAAGCTCCTGCTCTTCTTTCTCAAGCCTGCTCATTTCTGACCTCCCAAATAGGTTTTGGTCGCTTTCCGGCTCGGAATAATCGTTTTCAAAAACACGTCATCTTCTGATTCCACAAAGGGAACCAAATAAGCATACCCCCTCGATTTCAATCACATGGATCTGTTGGCCCGGATACCGCCCCTGATTCGGATGTTCGAAGGTATCCAGAATACCTCCTATCGAGATGTGCAAAACCACATCCTCAAAAGCGATGTCTCTATCTTCCCTGAGCATCCGGTTTTTGTCCGGGTTCCATGTGATTGGTTTCATAACCTTCATTTTAACACATTGTGTGCTTTTCGTACGCGGTTGGCAGCGCCTCAAGAATTCATGGGCGCAATTGCTATTAAGCCTGAACGAGTGTGGATAATCACCCTGACGACCCACCCAACAACCCCTGCATGGTCTCGCGAATCAGGTTCACAGCTGGCTCAACGGGGTTTTCCGTCGGGTACCAAAGGTACAGATCACGCTCACCCAATTCGCTGTCTACCTCCAGTTCCACCAGGTCGTATGCGTGCTTGATCCACTGCATCAGCGTTCTGGGCATCAGGCACAGGTGCTGCCCGGCACGCAGCAGATTCAGGCAGATCATGGTGTCACCGGCGAGCGCTATGGGGGTGGTAAAGTCCCGAACACCCAACCGCTGCAAACGTTCCGCCGGCGATTCATTGAACCGCGCGTACGTCCCCAGGTTGATCCAGCTATGGCCGTTCAGGTCGCTCACGGAAACCACACCACCGTTCACCGCCAGCGGATGCGACCGACCGGTAAAAACCCCGAGCGCATCCGGATGCAGAAATTCCCGCTGAACACCCACTGACCCCGCCACGACATGGGGCGCGACCACCACATCCAGCTCCTGGTTCTGCATCTGCTCGATCAGCCGATAGGGCGTGTCGACACGGACCAGGATCGACAAGTTCGGATGCACAGTCTGAATTCGTTCAACCACCCGATGCATGAGCACGTTCGACAGCAACGGGCCCGCGCCGATGCGCCATTCGCGCACCATCCCCAGCTCGTTGCGGATGCTCGCCTGGCGGGCAGACCACACCGCCTTCGCAATCGCCCGGCCCTCGCGCGCCAGTGCTTCGCCCAACGGTGTCGGCACCACGCCATGGCGGCTGCGGCTGAACAGCTTGCCACCCGCCTGCATTTCCAGCGTCTGCATATTGCGGGTCATGGTCGGCTGCGTTATACCCATTTCGTTCGCCGCCGCATTCACGCCGCCGTGGTCGAGAATGGCCGCGAGCTGCATCAGATGGCGGGATTCCATATATACATTTTCTTTTGTTCAGACAGTCAAAAAAGAATTATACGAATAAACCTTTTGGCGTCACACTTTTCCCTGCAATACAAGACACAATAAATTCGAGGTTGCCATGAGAACTTCTATAAAAGCGGTGCTGGGTGGGCTCGCCCTCGCTGCCACACTCTCTACCAGTCATGCCCAGAACCTGCAGATGGACGCCGGCGGAAGTGCCTCCATCACCGGCATTCTGCCACAGGCCTATGCACAGTACGCCAGCCGCGAAGGCATCAACCTGCAGGTGGTGCTGGGGCAGACACTCACCCGCTCCATAATGATGATCGGTGCCGGGCGCCTGGAGTCTTCGGTGGTACCACCGCCCGCGTTCGTTGCCATGCGCAATGGTGTGGGCCCCTATGCCAACCAGGCAGAGCAGGCGAAAGCCCTGTCACAAATCGTTCGCTCCGTAACGGGGCTGCCGGGCAGTACCTACCATGCCATTACCTGGGAACAGGACGGCATCGAAAACTGGGAAGACGTCGCGGGTAAGCGCGTGTATGTCGGTCCGCCAGCCGGTGCTGCCAACATGCAGATCATGGGCATGATCGAGGTAGCCTCCGGCATGACCGAAGGGGACTATGAGGCGGTTCGTGCACCCTGGGGCACCGCCGTGCAGGGCTTCCAGGACGGTCAGTACGATGTACTGGTGCTGTCGGCGCCCATTGGCCAGCAATCCATCAGTGAAATGAGCCTGCAGCGCCCCATCCGGATACTGGGCATACCGGAAAGCCAGATTGGCACCGATGCCTGGGATCAGTACGTGAACCGGGCGCACATGTCGCACACGGTCATACCGGCCGGCACCTACCCCGGACAGGTCAACGGCGATGAAGACATCATCACCGGCTCCAACATCATGTTCATGGGTGTCAGCAAGGACATGAGCGACGACGTGGCCTACCGCCTCGCCAAATCCTACTGGGAAAACGTGGATGAAATGAAGTCGTCCAACGCCATGCTGAGGAATGTGGACACGTCGAATCCGTTTGCCGGCGTGGTTGCGCCACTGCATCCGGGTGCGGTGACCTACTACCGGGAAAACGGGATTGATATTCCGGAACATTTGCTGCCGTAACCACCATGCCCCGGAGCGGCGGCCTGACTGCCGCTCCGTCGGGCTCAGGCGACTGTCCGGAGGAGAAAGCCCATGCACCGCACCATTTCCCTGTCACCGGTACTGACCCGGCGGCTGATGCTTCTGATTGGCGGGCTGCTCGGCCTGATCGGGCTGATCAATCTGCTGCCGGGCTACGGTTCACTGCCGAGAATCGGCCCGTTCGAACTTGAATGGTATCGGCCTTTCTTCTTCACGCTCTGCGTGCTTGCAGCCATAGCCTACGCATGGGACCAGATAGCACGCACGGAAGGGCGGCTGACCTGGGGGCGCCTCGGCGTCGACCTGGTCATGATCGCGGTCACCCTCTATTCGGCCTACGAGTCGTACCGCATCGCGGAAATCATGGTGACCTCGTTCATCTTCTTCGATCTGGGCAACGCTATCACCGCCCTGGTCATGGTCGCCGTCGCCACCGTTCTCTGCTGGCGGCTCTGGGGCGCACCCATCGCGCTGATCGGCTTACTCGCCCTGCTCTACCTGACCACCGGCCAATACTGGCCCGGCGTGCTGGAAACCGCGGGCGGTAACCTGATTGACCGTATCGCTTCAAACCTCTGGTTCAGCAGCGCCAACGGCCTGATGGGCAGTATCTTCGGCGTTATTCTGTCCACGGTGTTGCCCTTCATCGTGCTCGGCGCGGTACTCGAAGGCTGTGGTGCCGGTGGATCCATGATCCGTATTTCCTTTGCGCTTATGCGCCGGTTCCGGGGTGGCCCGGCCTATGCCGCCATCATGGCCTCCGGCATGTTCGGCACCGTATCCGGTAGTGCTGTCGCCAATGTGGTCGGCACCGGCGTCGTAACTATTCCAATGATCCGCCGTCGCGGCTTCAACGGCAATTTCGCCGGCGCGGTGGAATCCTCTGCTTCGGCCGGCGGGCAGATACTGCCGCCCATTATGGGCGCGGCGGCACTGGTGATGGCCGATTACGTCGGTGTCAGTTACCTCACGGTGATTCTGGCCGTGCTGATCCCGGCCATTACCTACTACGCGAGCCTGTTCCTGGCGGTGTATTTCGAAGCCCGGCGGCTGGGCATTGAACCCGGCAACGACAACGGCGAAGCCGAAGTCGACCCGATTACCCGACAGGACTGGATCAACCTGCTGCTGATCATCGCCCCGCTATCGATCATTGTGTGGCTGTTGGTGTACGGGTTGTCGCCTTCAGGCGCGTCCATTTCGGCCATTCTGGCGTTGCTGCCGTTGAGCTTTCTGAACCCGGATGTGCGCCGGCAACCGCTGGTGCTGCTGCAATCCATCGCCGAAGGCGGCGTCACGATCGGGCGGCTGGCGATAGCGATTGCGGTGGTTGGCATCATCGTCGCCACGCTGTCGGCCACCGGGATACCGACCACCTTCGCGGTTATTCTGTCGAACGCGTCGGACTACTCCCTGCTCGCGGCACTTATTATCACGGCGTTCGGGTGCATCGTACTCGGCATGGGCATGCCCACGCTGCCGGCCTACATCGCCATTATCTCCGTGATGGGGCCAACGCTGCAGGCGTTCGGCATGGAAACCCTGACCGCGCACATGTTCGTGTTTTTCTTCGGAGTCGCTTCCGTTATTACACCGCCCGTGGCCATTGCAGCCTATGCGGCCGCCTCCGTATCGGGTGGCAGCCCGATGGCCACCGCCATTACCAGTACCCGGCTGTCGGCGGTGATGTTCCTCATTCCGTTCGCTTTCGCCTACAACCCGCTGATGCTCTCCGTGCCGGAAGCGGGCGCTGAGTTCTCGCTGGGCGGCTATGTCTGGATGCTCACGCAGTTGGTCGCCGCGCTGTACATGGTCACCAGCGGGCTGGCCCGGTTCGACCGGGTGCGCACATCGTGGGGTGAGGCTGGCGTTCGCATCGCGCTGGCAGCGGTGCTGCTGGCGCCCTATCCGGTTGCCGGTGCTTTTGCACTGGCCGGTTCATTGCTGGTGCTGGGCTGGCACCACGTCTTTCTGCCCACGCGCCAGGCGCGTGCGGCCACTCAGGGTACAGGTGTGATATGACCGTCAAGAACGTGCTTTTTCTGATGATCGATCAGTTACGGTGGGACGCGTTGTCCTGCTACGGCAACACGATTGTGGAGACGCCGAATATCGATCGGCTCGCGCAAGAAGGGGTGCGGTTTTCGCGGGCCTATACCCAGGGCCCGAGTTGCGGGAACTCACGGGCGTCGTTCTACACCGGGCTGCACGTGCGCTCGCACGGCGCCACCTGGAACGACTGGCCGTTTCAGTTGAGTGAGTGGACACTCGCCGACTACATGCGCAAAGCCGGCCTGAGAGTGGCCCAGCTCGGTAAAACACACATGAAGCCCGACAGGGAAGGCATGGAACGGCTGGGCATTGACCCCGCCAGCAAGCAGGCCGACATTCTGATGAATGCGGGGTTTGTGGAAGGTGAACACGACGACGGGCTGCACCCGGAAGGCCCCGCCGGGAAATATTCCCCCGTCGAGCCGAAGTACAACCAGTACCTGCGTGAGCAGGGTTTTGACGGCCGGAACCCCTGGCTGGAGTGGGCGAACTCGGCAGAAGACGACCAGGGCGTGCTGCGCTCCGGGTTCTACATGCAGAACGCCCATCGCGCGGCGCGGGTACCGGCCGAGCACTCGGAAACCGCCTACCTGACCAAGCGCATCATCGAGACCATTGATGAGCTCGGCGACGAACCCTGGTGTGTGCATGCCTCCTACATCAAGCCGCACTGGCCCTACCTGGCGCCGGAGCCCTACCACTCACTGTATCGCGACGTGCCGAAGGCTGATGCGGTCAAGAGCGGCCAGGAACTCAACGACCCGCACCCCATCTACCAGGCCTATACGGAACTGGCGGTTGCCAGAACGTTCAGCGACGACGCCAAACGGCGCCACGTACTGCCCACCTACTATGGGCTGGTGAAGGAAATCGACGACAACATCGGGCGGTTGATGGACCACCTGGAGACCCGGGGCCAACTGGACGAGACACTGGTGATCTTCACGTCCGACCACGGCGACTACATGGGCGACCACTGGCTGGGCGAAAAGGACCTGTTCCACGACCCGTCAGCCAAAATTCCGCTGATCATCCGCGACCCGTCGCCGGAAGCCAACGACACACGCGGCACCGTGTGTGATGACCTCGTCGGTTGTATCGACGTGATCCCCACATTGCTGGAGAGCCTGAACCAGCCCATTCCGGAACACCGACTGGAGGGGTTCTCGCTACTGCCGCACCTGCGCAACAGCAGCTCCCATAACAATCCGGCACACCGACAGATCATTGTGTCGGAAACCGACTACGGGCGAATTCCCGTGGCGAGAAAACTGGGCGTCGACGCACTCGAAGCACGGCTCACCATGGCGTTCGACGGCCGCTACAAGCTGGTACACTGCCTCGGCTTCCCCGACATGCTGTTCGATGTACACAACGACCCGAATGAATTCGTGGACCTGGGACGAAACCCCGGCTATGAATCGATACGGCAACAACTGCGCAGCCAAATGCTGGACTGGTCAGCCGCGCTGAGAAACCGCCGGGCGGTCAGCCGGGAAATGGAGAAAGAGTTGAATGGATTGTCACGCAGGCAGGGCATTCTGATTGGGTACTGGGGTTCGGAGGATGTGCCAGAGGAGCAGAGGATTCCGGCGCATGTGGGGGTTTATTAAGCATTACCGACCAGACATTTCTAAACCCAAACTTAAATATCACTTCTTTAAAGAATGGCATTGATTGCTTTTCGTATAAGCCCCCCTCCCGGAAAACAAACGAGTCGGTGTTTTTCCAGTTATTCATTACGTAGCGCTGATTATCCAGTCGGCGGGAACTACAGTCAAAAAAGCCAGTTACTCGACGCTTTCCGCTCTAAAAGTAAGGTCACCCGGCAGATGGCCTTGCTAAATCGAATCTGATTTTCGCGAAATAGGAGTTTAATTAATCCTAGAATAGCATAAAACCTCTCTTGGGCGGGGTTCTATTCTATGTCTATTTTTAATCGCCTAATAACGATAGTAGAGAGCGAACTTTATTTGTTGGCAACACCAAAATCCGATTTCGCAACACCTCTCTATCATCAGCAGGCCCCTCAGAATCCGCCACTTTTATGGTAGGCACGCCTTCACCGGTGATAACCCAATGTAGGCAGGGATGGCTCCCGTCAGGAGACTGAAGCTCCGCCAACCGGTAAAGCTTCTCAGCATCAGGAAAGGTCTTACCTTTCCATACTCGCCATAGAGTCGTGGAGTTGCTGTAACCCATTTTTGACGCCATATCCCTATCGCTCAGACCAAGGATTTCTTGAGAGAGGTACCGTAACCTTCCACACATCGATCTCATCAGCTCCTGATCTTTCTTAGTTCGAGACATTTTGATATTAACTGTGAAATTTGTTATTATCATAATATAATAATTTTGACTTACCGTTCAACCCTAGAGAGCGATCATGAACAATGCAGCACCACTGGCTTTCATAAAGAAGCGCCGGCCAGCTCCATCAGTGGTTTTTGACACTTATTGGAGGTTCGCTGCCGAGCGTCAGGCTATCTTTCAAAAGCGGATTCGAGGCGAGTCTGGACCTTGGACCAACGACCCAGTTTTACAGCAATACAAGTTCACCAACGCCTACAGGGCATCTGATCGGGTAAGTCAGTACCTCATCAAGGACGTCATATACGATGGCGATTACAGTGCCGAAGATACGATTTTTCGCATATTACTCTTCAAGATTTTCAACAAGATTGAAACCTGGGAACTACTCCGAAACGGAATCGGCGAGGAAATAACACTGCGTAATTTTAGCGTACCCGGGTTCAGTCGCTTGTTGGAGGCCGAAAAAGCCCACAAAGGAACTATCTACTCACCGGCTTATATCATGCCTTCAGGTGCGACCACCAAAGGCGCAAAGAGTAGATCGAAGCACCGGTTCCACCTGGAACTTCTGAAGTCATTGGATAAGTCAGGATTTTATCGAACCCTATACCACGTTAAATCAATGAAAGAGGGTTATGAACTTCTGCTGTCACTGCCATCTATTGGCCCATTTCTAGCTTACCAATACATAACAGATCTGAATTATTCCGAACACTTTGACTTTTCTGAGCAGGAATTTGTTATCCCTGGGCCAGGAGCCCGTGATGGCATTCGCAAGTGTTTCGAGGATTATGGAGACTTCAGTGAAACTGACATTATCAAGATTATGTCAGATGAACAGAATGAGCACTTCTGTCGACTTGGCCTATCATTTAAGTCACTTTGGGGAAGACCGCTCCAACTTATCGACTGTCAGAACCTCTTTTGCGAAGTAGACAAATATGCTCGTGTTACGCATCCAGAAATGTCCGGCCGGAGCGGGCGCTCGCACATCAAACAGAAATTCTTTCCGCAATCCACATTACTCAGCCTGCCTTGGTATCCACCTAAATGGGGCATAAATCAAAATATGGAACGCTTGAGAGGTGCCACTACTAGCCCGGTCAAAAAGGAACTTAGCAATACTTTAATTTCGAACTGATGGCATAACTTGCTTGCAGCGCAAAGTGTAATTAATGTTTAATCGAACTTTATGTTTCACTGGAAAGTCGAATCCACTAGTGTCATTTCACGCCGTTCAGCGTCGAATAGGACGCTTCCATTGAAGCCGTTCCGAATCTGTTGAAATAGCTTGAAGGCTTTGATGATATAGTCCTGCCATTCCCATGGCTCCAATCTGTCAGCCTCATAACCCTCTACCAATGCTTGTATCAGTTTAATCAGATCTGAATCCACCCGATTTATCTGACCTGTAAAATCGCTTCCTCGAAGGAACGTAAAGATTTGTCCGACAATCGCCTCTTCAAGGATTATTGCCCGAGCCCCATCCTGAACTCTGTCGATCTCGCGATCGCTTTTTCTTTTTCGCTTTAGCATACTTCTAAACACTGGCGACCATCCTAAACAACAGGCTCCAGCTAAATGAAATACATCGTGATAACGATATCCATCTACCTGGTGATTATTATCTGTGAGCCGATCGCCTAGATGCATTCCGGACATAGAGGTTATCAGTTCATTTGGCTTATCCTCAGCATCATAGACAATCTCGCGAAAATCAACTCTAAATTTTCTCGGCAATTGCTCGTACGATGGGTAGTCGGCATCGAAATGCTTAGCTGGTCTGGATTTATCCGGCAGCCAATATGCAGTTATTTTTTTTGCGGATGCTTCAGCCACGTCTCCAAGCGCGAGGTCTACTACGTCCGCCGTATTTGCCAGTTCTTGGAAGACCCTCCTAATCACAACATTTATTTCATCAGGCGTTCCAACAGAATGGTCAACTACTAGCGCCAGCAACGATGCCACCTCATTCTCTAGCCGAATAAGTTGCTCAAACCGTTCACTGGGACGCTCAGCCACCGGCCATGACTCCAAAACGACTTTACGACTATCTGCAATGATAGTGATGTACCAGAGGAAATCTGCTAGCTCCTCGATCATATGACTCTCGTACCGAGAGCTCGCGAAGCTATCTCTAATGCTGCGTTTGACAATAGTAGCAAGCGAACCGAGCTCGCCCAACAAGCCTAGAGGAGCGATCGTCCGTTGCTCTTCGTCATCCCAGCTGATAACAGAGGTTTTTCTCGCCAACTCGAGGTAGTCTTTGGGTTTCATAAGACCTCCTTACCATTCATGAGCTCCCGAATCTCATGTTGAACCGTTTTCCGGACATTCAACTTCGCATAAGTAGCGTGACAAACAATGGATCCAGGCTTAAGGTCTACCTGCTTAGCTACAAAGCTTAATAGTCTAGCTAAACCCAAGAAATTACCCAGTGCTTTTTCGAAGTAATACTGACTGCGATAAAGCGCTGTGAGATGTATCGCCGTCCTATCTTTCGAAAGCTTAAAGCTCAAGTGGCTCAGGCAGGGAAACGCCTTTACGTTTCGGTCATTCTGGCAGATCGAAATATCACACGGTTGCAAGAGGGCTATCTCATAACACATCCGAATACCACGACCATTGGGGGCTTTTTGCTTCTTAAGCTGGCCAATCACATTCTCAAGAGGCCGTGTCTTCTCTCCTTTACTATTTATTCCTCGGAGAATCCGCATTGCATAGGTGCCACGGTTATTAGCGCCCCATTTCCTCAAGGTTGGAAACACACGGTCTGGATAAATATTTAATACACCATATTCTTGATATCGTTTGTATTCAGAGGCGGGGAAAATCGTTTCAGCTACTGTGTTTATCGTGTATAAATTTTTTTGTTTGAGATGCTGATTGAGCCAGTCTTCAATTTCTTTATCTTTTGGATTAAATACGCAGGGTTCCTCGATCTCAACAATGAGGTTGTAATGCTCCATATCAGGGGCATCCAACAGCCGCCCAGCCGCTTGAAGCCAAGCTTCAGCCCGAGATTTCGCTTGGCATACCTCTACCATGAACGAGCCTCCAACTCCGCTGTTATTACCAAAGCATTCTCTATCAGACACTCCGTCACCCAGCCATGCCCCTGGTCTCCCCAAATACTGCCCCAACTGTTTCGTATCAGTATGACCGGCTCACCATCAGGCAATTTACCAGCTCCAACAGCTAACACTGCGTGATTACCAACTTCAGTACCGTCGTAACGAAATATTGCAGGCTTAGTGTTATCAAGAAACGCCTGTGTCAAACGCAGCCCTAGAACGAAGACCCGTCCAGACGCCAAACCTCGCAGCAACTCGCTGAAGCTATAACGCAGGCTTCGCATTTTTGAAAAGTGCAGTGGCGAATAGTGATCTTGAGGATGAGGAGGCGTACGAGTAAACTCTGCAGCCAAAGGATCATAAGGAAACTTATCCTCCAGCGGTTGCCCATGATATTCTAGCGCTACCCCAATGGCTTCAAACGTAACGCCAGCTGGGTCAGAGTCAGCGTTAGTAGAGTTACAGATGACGCAGTGATAAGCTAAGTATTCAACGGAAAGCGGATCAATGCTATTATTAGCAAATGAATTGGCGTCACTCGCGGCAAACGGTAAGCAAAGCGGGCGACGCCCTTGGTCTCTCACTGCCGGCACAATACTTCGGTGGTCGGCACTAATATCCAACTCAGTCACGGAATCCACCCCCTAGATATCTTGGTAGGCCTTCTTCTCTTCCGCGGAAATCTGCCTTTATCAAAAATTCATTGTCGACATGACTTTCCCAAGCACGGCCTTCAACGAGACCCAGTTCAACCAGGTCTTGCCCTTTGAAAGCGAAGTTGCGCATTGTGGGTCGCCCAAAGACTAACCCTTCGTCCTCTTGGGTTCGGTTATCTTTCATTATGTCTAAGTTGGGATATGCCTCTCGCAGTCGCCACTGAAACCCTCCGGAAGTGTGCTCCGCAAGGTTCAGGATTATACAATCGCCAGGCTTTAGAATGAGCAAACGGCCATGATCTTTCTCAGAAAGTACAACAATATCAGAGTGATAGCTTTCCAGTGTTGTCTCGTCCGTCAGAAGGTCCTCTTTGATGTTCTTTGGTCGGACGTTAACTAGCAGGTCGAGATCACGACTGGTTATTAACTCATGAGATCGAAGAGCATAGGCGGTTGCCGAATAGCTAGTTCCCAGTCGCAGGGAAATCTGATAAACCACACTAGGATCTCGTACATCCTTAGCACCCCAGCCTGACCGCTTCGCAGTCTTGACTACCAATTCCTTTGGCATCAAAAATTCAGAAGCAAAGACCTCAGCTTCCGCTTCGTAAATCGGAGCAGTTCCAATGGAAGCAGTTGTTCTCTTAAGAGTTTCTTCACTATCAATACTACTTTCATGTCCCATATAGCAGTGCCCAAGTTCGTGAGCGGCTGTATAACGCTGGCGCGCAGGGCTTAAGGAGTCCGCCGATGAGATCATGATTCCTGGTGCGGGGGCGCTCAAATAGGCCCCAAGTAATCCTTGAAGTGGTCTAAATAGGAGCGGGATGCCAACGCGAGTTATTGCATCATAGACATCAATTGGCTGAAGTCCCTCACGGATCTGATTTTTCAACCCCAACTTTCTGTGAAGCCTACTCGCCGCCTCCACTGCTCGCAATCGAACCGCCCGAGTGTCCATTGTTACTTCCCCGCCTTGCTGCGCTGGGCTAAAAATTGAGCGAACTTAACGAGCTCAGACTGGTCTTCTTTAGAGAGCTTTTGATAGCTACGGGCTAATAATGAGACCTGCTCTTCCGCCTCATTTGGGGTTTCTTCCCCTGTAAAATAGGCAAGTGGTCGTTGGTATAGCTTCGAAAGTTGAAAGAGTTCATCGCTTTTCACTCTCCTCTTACCTGATTCAATTAGTGAAACAGCCGTCCTTGGAATATTTAATTGCTGAGCAACATATTCCTGAGAATATCCCAAATATGCTCTGGCTTCCTTTAAGCGGTGCGCCATAAGCCCAGCTTCATCGTTCATCACTACTCTCCCGCAAAGAAACATTAAGCTCGGCCTTAATTGCTTCTAGCATCGCTTCCACTGCCTCGCCGATAGAGTCAAACCCGCCGGGTTTTATCCACTGTTCGGGCTTCAGTTCGATCTCCAAATATTCCTCTACGACCGGATTCATCTGAACAACTGCTTTAGAGTTTACCGGCGGTACTTGACCCCAAAGTGTGTCATCTTCATCAGCCTCGAACCCCTCTTCTCCCGCTAGGATGTCCTCAAGTTCTTTCAGAAAGACCTGTCGCCATTCGTCGACTCGCGCCAAGAAATCGTCAAGCGTGATAGTAGCCATACAAGACCTTCATATGTTAGATTTTCAGACATTATTAACTTATCATGTGCGATAATCAAACTATTTTTTCTGGAGTGTCATCCAAACGAGAATTACACCGTTCGAGCGATATAGCTCGCCGTCTAACTCAATGCCTCGATAGGAACTTCTTACTTTGTAGGACATAACATTTTTTGCAGTGAGGTAGACTAAGATATCTTCGAAAGGGACGGGGCCCGTGAATTGAGGCTGCAGGCACTTGTACGCCGCTTCCTTACACGAGAAGAGGAGATTGGCAATGCGGTCAAAAGCCTCATTTATACTCTGCATACGCTCCTGCGGATTCAAGAAGTACTTCCACACTGTTGGTGAGAGGTTTTCATCTTTCTCGATGTCCACTCCCAACGCATAGTAAGCCGAGGTATGGGAAAGAACGGCAGCGCAGAGGTTTCGCGTATGGGATATTGAGCCACAAACCCCGGGTGGCCAAACTGGGCGACCGTCTTCAGCTCTTCCTACCCTGCAATCGGGAATACCAAAACTATCTAAGCCTCTTCGCACAAGCTCTCTACCCGCAATAAATTCGTTTCGTCGATGTAACGACATACCATCGAGGTCTTGAGCCTCAACGGCCTGACACTCCTGAGACAGCCGGCGGACTAAACCGACTTCTGCATACACACTCGGTGGAACTCCGCTTGAGAGCATATTGTTCAGTTCACCGATCAACGGGAGGTGCCTGAGTAATGCTAATGGGAAATTCTCCCAAGGTCATAGGGAAAGTCCTGTTTAGTTTCGACAAGCACGAGTCTCAAATCCGATCACCACCTACTTGATTAATCGACTAAAATATTCGTCGAATCAGGTAACACTAAACACAATCATATCGCCCCGACTGCCAGTGTACGACCAGTAAAGGCTCGTCAGGGCCAAGTGGAGGACCATACTAGTGGATGGGTACCTCAAATCTTTTCCTCCTTTACAGCAGTGTCTACAAGGGGAAGTGACTGCCCATTGAGCACCAGCTCGCGTTCCGAGGCAAGTTCTAGGATGGTCAATAATCGCTCCCGTACATGAAAACCGATATTGCGGCCGCTCCATATCGCCAGCAACAATTCTCTAAGCGCGATAGGCACCAGTACCGGTGCTAACGACCTCATTACAAAGCCTACGAGCTGTCTCCGCTCTGCCTGGGAGGAACCGCAATTCCAACTGAATTAAAGGAGAAGTCTCAAATTGAAGAGTGACCACAGAAAACCGGTAGCAGCCCTTTTTGGAATTGTCAGTCGTCTTGACTCGTCTTAGACAGGAACAACCCTATTACAACAGCAAACATGAACATACCTGCCAGAGTCTGACCAGTTGCAAGCATTTTTGTCAGGGCTGAAGCTGGGTATATATCTCCATACCCAAGCGTTGTCATAGTTACAAAGCTATAGTAGATACTATCTATGCGGGTCAACTCCTCGACCGAAAATGCCCCCCATGACCAATAGACATAAGCCATAGAGAACCCAATTTCCAAGTAGTGACCTAAGGCAAAAAATAACGATCTTCCGGAATCTACAAGCGCCCGCTTTTCAACAGGAAACACAATATTCAATAGGTAAATCATGGATCCTAACTGAATAAGTGCCACAAGAATGCCAATGAATATATTTGAAGGCAGAAATAGAGCCGCCACTGTCGAAAAAATAAAGCGAAAAAACAGGTATATCTCTGCCCAAACATAGTATTTTACTTTCCCGGCGGTTGCCCATTCACCAAATTTCGGCAGCAACGCATTGAGGGTAATTAACGTCCCATACGAAATGGCTTTCTTGGACTTCTCGTAGAGCATAGATTTTGCTCCCGAATTAAGCGCATGGGTCTAATGATAACAGATTAGACATGACAACCTCGGTCAACCAAGTTTCGAACCGCTTCCTCTTTATAAATACTGGGGCATAATGTTGGTTGCTCATCCAGACCCTCCTATGGTCTAATATTTGTATAAACATATTGGGCAAAGTCCGCCGTCTGCGTGCATTCGATTATTTCGCCGTCTCATACTTAATTAAGAAGTAGCCATGGGATTTCATAACCATATATCGCCAGAAAGCTCATTAAATCAGGAGGCGAATACCCTGACGGATATGCCCAAATCGTCCTGAATCCGATTAGTTAAGACATCGACTGGGACTTCGAACTCTCCATCTGTGACTAGCAGTACTTCTGAAATCGGCGCTCTTTCCATACATTCGGAGATTGCTCTGAGAAGTGGCGCTGATGCCGTTCCTCTTCCCAAGCCGTTAGCCGAAATTTTATGACCGTGTTCAGCCCTCAACCACTTGTCGAAATTAATTACATTCGCTGTGCTTTCTGCGAAACAAATGCACTCAGTGGCGACGTTGGTTAGGTGCCCAGAGCTAAAACTCTGACGCAGTTCCTCAAGGGCTGTTTCTCTCTTGGGACAAAAGCTGCAAGAAAAATCTATGCAAACCAATACCTTACTTCTCTTTGGATGGAATTTGGCAAGTTCGTTAAGCATTAGCGGCAATCCATTCCCACGGGGTCGGCAGCTGCGAATCAGCCTAGCATGAGGGCCAAATTCAATCGGATTAGTATCTCCCAGCACTAATCTATCAAAGTACTCTACGACCACTGAGAGCTTGGCACCAAAACTGTCACGATAGCGCACTGCAGGTGCTTGATAATCAGAGCGAGAATATCCCCCCTTTTCGGAATGCTTGGGATCTACAGACCAGATTGGCGATGAATGTGGATTTGAACTTTCAAGAAGTGAAATGTCCGGCATATCGCCGGAGGGGCCATGCAACTGATAGAACACGTACTGCTTTATACCGGTCTGGGGGTCGGTCAACACAGCACAAGGCTTGGATTCTTTAGAATACGAGAGATTCCATTTGACCGGATTTTGGTCACCGAGACTCTCCGTTTTCAGAAAATCAATATCATAACCCCTGTCGCGAAGCCAACTTAGGATTCTCAGCAATACCCATATTTCGAATAACTGAGGCCTGGTAGACCATATGTCGACCCGCAACATATCAACTACATCTTCCCCATGGAGAAGATCCGAAAGGGTATAGAGGTCCTCAAGGAACTTATCAAAGTCCGATACAAAACGCTGTGAGACGTACCGCTCAATATTAGATTGGTCGGGCGGTTCCTTTAGCCTATTGTTGCGAGGAGAATAACGCGCTCGCGATGCATGTAAGCAATCTTCAACTGCGTTAATCAGTTTTCGAGCATCATCCAAAATTAATGATAACTCTCGTGGCCTTTTTCCATCTGGAATTTGTATTAGCCGATTTGCCATGCTTTCGACTCGATCCCCGAAATACCGCAATACTTTCTGAGCATTTTCATCAAAATGATAGCGTTCTGGCCGATACCTCGCTTCGCCTCTGATATACGACTGAACGACATCGTGCCTACGGCGACGACGGGTAGGCCGAGCCTTCTGGATTAATGTCTGCCAATTCGGCCGAAATTTCATCCAATTCAATTGGAGATCGGATAGAGAATGAGATGCTCTATTCCAATTGTTTCGAGCTGACCAATTGCACACAGCACCAACGGTTTGTTGTGAAAAGGCAAGTTCTGAGCGTTCTTCGGGGTTAACTGGATTTGCCAACACAAATACGCAGCCAGTGGTTTTCGTCGTAATTTTAAAGGTTTCCAGAATCTCGAAGATTTCCCGGAGCAAGGTGAGAGTGGGTTCTACTGCTCGAATGAATGCCCTTAAAGATTCGTATCCTGGCAATTTTTCAATAGCCGCCAAGATTGCCTTATCGTTCAGACTTTCCCCAAGATTTAGTTCTGCCTTGAAGCTACGCTTTTCGGTTTCGGTCATAAGGCGCAGAAGGCGGACAAACTCCCTCTTATTGATCGAGCTCATATCGCAACTCGTATTACTGAATCTGCAAATTTTGGACTTTCTTGGTAACCGTCCGGCGAACCCCTATTGCTGAGGTTGCGACCGATATGGTAGCAATCTCCTCACCTCGCTGGCCTTACAGGTCGGCCGTCGACTAGCACATCCGTCAGGTTGTTAGCGCCTAAGCTTAATGTCCGTAAAGGAGGTGCGGACAAATTACGTTGGCGTTAATAAGGTAAGCGTGTGGCTCCAGGCGATTGAGTTTGGCGGACTGTATCAGATGTCAGTGCCCGTGCTAGATGTCCTTAAAGGCCAACCTACGCTGGCGTTGACACCACGCCTCGGTCCATGTGCAAGATCAGCAGCTGGTTGCCTGGTGTCCATTGCTGATCGCAACACCATGGGTGTCAGCAAGGCGGTTTTCTCATGGCTCAGGCACCGACTGACAATACGCCGTGAAAACCGGTCCATGACTACCGACAGATACGGCCACTTCTGCCCCACTCGTATATACGTCTGATCACCCAACCATTGTTGATCGACGGGTGTTGGAGCGGGAGCGCCCAGGATCAGGTTGTTGTGCTTCGGATAAAACCAATCAGTACCGGGTTAATGCCGGTATATCCGCGCCACACGGCCTCTCATTTGGCTTTCCCGAATCAATCGGGCTACAAGCTTGCGGCTGACGCGAAGCCCCTGATGTTGAAGCACACGATAAACTTTAGGCGCTCCATATCTGCCCCTGCTGGCCGAGAAAATCTCAGCAATACGTCGACGCAGTCGTTGGTTCTCCTGTCTCCGAAGGCTGACAGGCAGATCCATCCAGTCGTAGTAGCCACTGCGGGAAACGCGGAAGCAGTGACACATAAAACGCACACCAAACGTGGAGCCATGCTGCTTTATGAATCGGTATCTGTCTTGTGTGCTTCCGACAGAAATCGTTGCAACTTTTTAGCAGGTCGTCTTCCCGCTTCAGTTGTTCGTTTTCCTTGCGGAGGTGCTTCAATTCAGCGGTATCGGGCGGCCCCGCACTTTCAGGCCGCTCAGGCTTGGATGTGGTAGATTTACTGGTCACGGCCTTGCGCCTCCGTGAAGGTTTCAACAGGCCTTCTCTCCATATTCCTTGCGCCAGCGTGACAGCATGAACGGTTGAATGTCCATTCGCTCGGCAACCTCCCGGATCAGAACTTCAAGGTTGAACGTCATTTCAACAGTATTGCGTTTGAAGTGCAGACTGTACTGTCGGATCCTTTTCGGTAAATTGGCCTCGGCAATGGTTCACCTCTATGTCATGTTGAGGTGTCCGTTTTATCGGGGCAAGTTCACAATCCGCGTTGACGCTTTTGTCAGGTTATTGCATGCGGGACCTCCTCATCGCCCCCACGAGCCACAATCTCTTGATGAAGATCATAAATAATTGCTAAAAATAGTTCCGACATATGAAACTTGTATTTCAGGTCGTAAACGCTTTTTGCTGTTTCCATTCCTTCGATTCCTTCTTTTAAGCCATCCGAATAATCAGTAAAAGATTCTTTAGCATTCTTAAACAAGGCTATGAGTTCTGATAATTCTGGTTGATAACTTATTTCATGGGCGAATCGATTCCTCAATTTGTTAATTTGCTGGAGAACACTAGCTCTCTCAGCAGCTATGGTCGCGGTATCTCGGCTAAGCGCTATCAGTCGCGCATGGGATAACTCGTCAGAAAATGGTGCTAAATTTTCGTCATAAAGAATAATGAGTTGTCGTAGTAAAAATTCAATAGCCAAGTGACCTGTAAGTACTTGCGAAATCATTTCTTCAGATCCTGCAGCGTAGTGATACAAGTCTTCAAACCACTTAATCGATGAGTGTTTAGAATGTCCTTTCTTCAATTCTTTCACCTAACATTTGTATATACGTCACGCTGATCAATATCTACCCGACTGTGGCGAATACGTGTCGGTTCAATCCCCGTTCACGGCAACTCGGTCACTTTGATTACTATCCGTCAATTTCTGGCAGAAAATGATCACGACGCCTAGCGGCGGTGACGTTCTGTTTGTTTACGGATAAAAGGGTTGAGGGATCAGATGGGTATTCCGGCGATAGGAACGCTACCGCCCGGCCTGGTTACGTAACGGCACGCCAATCCTTTGGGGTGTGGGCACGGTACTTCCTTCACCGTGGTTGTGGCTGAGTGGTGGAGCCGGTTGATAGGCGCCACTACTAGTTCCTATGTATAAACGGTGTGGGAAGTCGGGGCAAGGGGGTGGGAGTAAAGATGGGTGGTGGGTGTGTCTGGTGGCAATGGGGCCATGCGCGTGCAAGACGCCGTGTGACGGGACGCGGCCCTCGTTTGTGTTAGAGGGCCACCTCACCATGCGCGCGCAAGCACGCAGCCTACAGGGGGCAGCGTCCTACTCGACGGTGACGGATTTTGCCAGGTTGCGGGGCTGGTCGACGTCGGTACCTTTGATGAGGGCGACGTAGTACGAGAGCAGTTGCAACGGTACGGTGTACATGACGGGTGCCAGCAGGTTGTCGATGTGGGGTACGGGTACTACGCGTACGCCGGGTTCTTCGCGTACACCGGCTTCGGCGTCGGCGAACACATAGAGCTGGCCGCCCCGGGCGCGCACTTCTTCCATGTTGGATTTCAGTTTTTCCAGCAGTTCGTTGTTGGGGGCGACGACGATCACGGGCATGTCTTCATCAATGAGTGCCAGTGGGCCGTGTTTGAGTTCGCCGGCGGCGTAGGCTTCTGCGTGTATGTAGGAGATTTCCTTGAGTTTGAGTGCCCCTTCCATGGCAATGGGGTACTGGGTGCCTCGGCCCAGGAACAGGGCATGTTGTTTGTGGGCGAAGTCTTCCGCCAGCCGTTCAATGGTCGGTGCCAGCAGCAGGGCCTGTTCGATCTGTTGGGGCAGAGCTTCCAGCGCTTTGGCGGCGTCTGTGGTGTCGAGGCCACGCTGTTTGCCGATGCTCAGGGCCAGCAGCATGAGGCCGGTGAGCTGCACGGTAAAGGCTTTGGTGGAAGCCACGCCGATTTCGGCACCGGCGCGCATCATGTAGGCCAGGTCGCTTTCGCGCACCATGGAGGAGCCTGGGGCGTTGCAGAGCGTGAGTGACGCCATGTAGCCCAGGTCTTTCGCGAGGCGCAGCGCCGCCAGCGTATCGGCGGTTTCCCCTGACTGGGAAATGGTCACCAGCAGGCTGTTGGGCAACACCACGGATTTGCGGTACCGGAATTCAGAGGCAATCTCGATCTGGCAGGGAATGCCGACGATTTCCTCGAACCAGTAACGCGCCACCATGCCTGCGTGATAGGACGTGCCGCAGGCAATGATCTGCACCGCTTCGACTTTGGAGAGAATGTCCAGGCTGTGGGCGCCAAAGGCTTCGGCCACCACGGAGTGGTTGATCAGCCGGCCTTCGAGCGTCTGTCGTAGCGCATGCGGCTGTTCGTGGATTTCTTTCAGCATGAAATGCCGATAGTCGCCCTTGTCGCCCGCGTCGTGCTGCAGGTTGCTTTCCTGCACGGGGCGGTTCACTTCCTTATCATTCACATCGAACACGCGCACGGAACGGCGGGTGACTTCGGCTACATCGCCTTCGTCCAGAAACTGGAACTGGCGGGTCACCGGCAGCAGGGCCAGTTGGTCGGAGGCGACGAAGTTCTCGCCGATGCCGTGGCCGATGACCAGCGGGGAGCCGGACCGGGCAACCACGAGCACGCCCGGGTCTTCGGTGTCCATGATGGCGGTGCCATAGGCGCCGTGCAGGCGTTTGCGGGCGGCCAGCACGGTTTTGAGCAAGCTGTCGTGTTGTGGCCGCAGGTGGTCAATGAGGTGAGCGATCACTTCGGTGTCGGTCTGCGAGGCAAAGGTATAGCCGGCTCCCTGCAGTTCCTTGCGCAGCGCATCGTGGTTTTCAATGATGCCATTGTGGACCACGGCAATGCGGTGGCTGAAGTGCGGGTGCGCGTTGCGCTCGGTCGGGGTGCCGTGGGTGGCCCAGCGGGTGTGGGCAATGCCGGTACCGCCGGGCAGTGGGCCGTCTTCCAGGGCGCTGGCCAGTTCGGTGACCTTGCCGACGCGCCGGTGGCTGGCACAGGCGTTTTCGCCGTTGATGACGGCCATGCCGGCGCTGTCATACCCGCGGTATTCGAGCCGGCGAAGGCCTTCAAGCAGGATGTCCGCAATGTCTCTTTGCGCAACGGCGCCTACGATGCCACACATAATGTTCCTCTCCTTATCTCAATTCGGTGACTGACCCGCCAGCGGTTGCGGTCCCAGGGGCCGGCGCTGACCGGGTGGTGTTGATTCGGTGGCCCGGATGACCCGCACGCCCTGCTCTTCCAGGGCCTGAACGGCGGTGTCGGGGAAGTCGCTGTCGGTAACCAGGGTGCTGATCTCCGACCACGGCAGTTCCAGGTTGGGTATCCGGCGGTCGAGCTTTTCGGATTCCGCCATGACGATCACGTCGCGGGATACATCGGCCATGACGCGGCTCAGGTTATAGAGCTCATTGAAGGTGGTGGTGCCGCGAACCAGGTCGAGCCCGTCGGCGCCAATGAACAGTTGGTCGAAATTGAATGCGCGCAGCGTCTGTTCGGCCAGTGTCCCCTGAAAGCTTTCGGAACGGGGGTCCCAGGTGCCACCGGTCATCAGCAGCGTGGGTTCGTTTTCCAGCTCACGCAGGGCGTTGGCGATGTCGAGGGCGTTGGTCATGACCACGAGGCCCTGTTTTTTACCCAGTTCCGGCAACAAGGCGGCAGTGGTGGTGCCGCTGTCGATGATGAGGCGGTTGTGGTCCTGAATCAGGGCGGCCGCGGCCTGTGCCAGCGATTTCTTTCGGTCCGAAACTTTGCCGCGGCCGACACTGACTGCTTCGCCGACAAACTCGCCGGGCAGGGGCACCGCACCGCCGTAACGACGCAGCAGCAGGCCGTTCTGTTCGAGTTCGGCGAGATCCTTGCGAATGGTGACTTCGGAGGTTTCAAACACGCGCGCCAGTTCATCCACGCTGACTTCACCACGTTCGGTGAGCCGGTCGATGATCGCACGTCGGCGATGTTGGGTCTGGCGCTTGGGCATGAAACGAAACCAATTCTTTCGGTGTGAAAGGTATTGTATCGTTTCGAAGGCATCTCGCAAGGGGTTTTTTAGCAACCATTCCTAGGCCGCAAAAGCACTATGCGGCGGAGTCGTGCTCAACATCCCAGCCGGGAAACACCAGTACTGCTGGGTGGCAACGCAATGCTCGAGCCAGGACTTTTGCTCGATCGACGCCGAGTCGAACCCGATCATTCTCGATGGCCGAAATTGTGGACTGCGGGATGCCGCAAACAGTGGCTAACTCGTTCTGGCTCATCTCCTGCAGTTCCCGGAGAATCCGCACGGATTCGCCGACGGATAAGTCAATTCGGTTCTTTGCTTTCTGGTAGTCACTCATATCATCGCCTCCCATAGTCGTGGGGAGTCACTTTCTCCACCTGAACTAGTACCCGATCTTTGTCTACCTGATAGATGACCCGGTACTGGATATTCAGACGCGAGGACCGGAAACCCTTCCATTTGCCGGATAACAGTTCGTCATTAAAGCCGCGAATCAGTCGTAACCCTTGGGGGCCGGAAACAGCAACGATGTCTTTCCATTTTTCGTACCGTTTCTGAACTTCCACAGGGGCTGCGGCGAGACTTTTTTCAACTTTCCGATGTTCAAGTATTTCCCACATACCATAAATAGTATGTATACCATATATGATATGTCAAGGCGTGGTGCTTCGAGTTTTTCTTTTCTGATCCGTCCGGTCGGCCGAGTCTGCAAACTCACCCCAATCCTGAATAATCCGATCGATTGATAAATCCAGCAGGGCTTTTTCATCGGCATGCGGCCGGTAGGCCCAGACGGTGGCGCCGGTGCCATGGGCGGCGGTGAGGCCGGGCAGGCTGTCTTCGATGATCAGGCAGCGGGTGACGTCTACGCCGATGGCGTCGGCGGAGTGGCGGTAGATGGCCGGGTCGGGTTTGGCGACGCCGAGGGTTTCAGCATCGAACCGGTGGCGATGGCTGAAGTAGCGTTCCAGGCCGGTGACTTCGAGCTTTTTGTTCAGTTCGCGGGCGCGGGCGTTGGTGACCACGGCGAAGGGTACATTCAGGCTTTCCAGTGCCGATTCGATACCGGGCATGGTTGCCAATTCTTTTTCCATGACCGAATTGAAGAAACGCTCATTGTCGGCCAGAAAAGCATCGGTCACGGGCTGGCCGGTGCGTTCTTCGATGATGGCCACGCAGGTCGGCCAGCTGTGGCCGGTGAAGGTACGGGCCACTTCGGCTTCGGTAATCGACCAGCCTATGTTGGTGAGTGACCGGTGCAGGGCACGCGTCGCGATGATCTCGGAGTCGACGAGGACGCCATCGCAGTCGAACAGTACGGCTTCAAACTGATTGGGATTCACTGGTTGCTCTATTCCTTACTGGCTTTTACCGGCTTCTGCCAGCGCTCAATGGTGGTCTGGCGGCTGCGGGCGAGCGTGAGTTTGTCAGCCGGGGCGTCGCGGTTGATGATGGAGCCGGCGCCGATGAAGGCGCCGTCACCAATGGCCACGGGCGCCACCAGTGTGCTGTTGGAGCCCACGAACGCCCCGGCACCGATGTCCGTGTGGTGTTTGTTGGCGCCGTCGTAATTGCAGGTAATGGTGCCCGCTCCGATGTTCGCCCCTTTACCTACGCGCGCATCGCCGACATAGGTCAGGTGATTCACTTTCGCACCGGCTTCAATGACCGCTTTTTTCACTTCCACGAAGTTGCCGACCTTGGCGCCATCGGCCAGGTCCGCGCCCGGCCGCAACCGTGCCATGGGGCCAACCAGGGCGTTCGGGCCGACGCGGGCGCCGTCGATGATGGACCCGGCTTCGATCCGGGCGCCGTCCTCAATGGCGCTGTTGCTGATAACGCAGTTCGGGCCAATGGAAACGCCGCTCCCCAGAGTAACGTTTTTCAGTACCACATTGGCGTCTATCCAGTTGTCGGTGCCGGCGGTTACCGTGCCGCGCAGGTCAATGCGGGCCGGATCAGCCAGTGAGGTGCCGCCGAGCATCAGGGTTTCGGCACGGGCGCGCTGGTAGCGGCGCTCGAGATACGCCAGTTGCGCCCGGTTGTTCACGCCCTGGGTTTCGGCCAGGGCGCCCGGGTTGGTGGCTGTAACCGGCACGCCGTCGGTTACGGCGAGTTCGACCAGATCGGTGAGGTAGTACTCACCCTGGGCATTGTCGTTGCTGAGCCGGGGCAACCAGTCGTGGAGCCGGGCGCCGGAGACGGCCATGAAGCCGGTGTTCACTTCGTTGATGGCCTGCTGTTCGTCCGTGGCGTCTTTCTGTTCCACGATGGCCCGAATCTGCCCGTTCTCGCGCAGGATGCGGCCGTAACCCGTCGGGTCTTCCAGCGTGGCGGTCAGCAACGCCAGACCGTTGTCGTGTTCGGCGGTCTCCAGCAGGTGTTCCAGGGTGTTCTGGCGGATCAGTGGCACATCGCCATAGAGCACGAGCACGGTGTCGTCCGGGCTGATGTTGGGCAGTGCCTGGGCCACCGCATGGCCGGTACCGAGCTGTTCAGACTGCAACACGAACTCTACGCCCGAGTCGGCCAGCACCGCCTGCACCTGCTCGGCGCCATGGCCGACTACGACGGTAATCCGGTCCGTGAGTGTGCGGGCAGTCTCCACGACGTGTTGAACCATGGGTTTGCCACCGAGGGCATGGCAGACCTTGGGCAGTTGGCTTTTCATCCTTGAGCCCTGGCCCGCGGCCAGAACGACGACGTGGGGTTGTGACATACCGGTTTCCTGCTGGTGTTCGGACGTCCTGTTATTGTATGTGAGACAGTGGACAGTGAACACCAACTGACCCGCTATTCTGGTGCACGGTGGCCGCGGAGCGCGTTAGAATGCAAACAGCAAACAGTGAGCGAAGGATGTGGTGTCGATGATGCGTACGGTAACCGTAGCAGCAACCCAGATGGCCTGTGGTTGGGATGTTTCCGAAAATATCGCCCTGGCTGAAACCCGCGTGCGCGAAGCGGTGGCCGCCGGCGCCAATATCATTCTGCTGCAGGAGCTGTTTGAGCGGTGTTACTTCTGCCAGCAGCAGCAGTATGAATCCCTCGAGTTCGCGACGCCGCTGGAAGCAAACCCGGCAGTAAACCACTTCCGGCCGATTGCCCGGGAGCTCGGCGTGGTACTGCCGATCAGCTATTACGAACGGGCTAACAACGCGCTGTACAACAGTATCGGCATCATCGATGCCGACGGCAGTTTGATGGGGAATTATCGCAAGGCGCACATTCCGGACGGCCCCGGTTACAGCGAGAAGTTCTACTTCACACCCGGCGATACCGGCTTTCGGGTCTGGGACACGCGCTTCGGGCGCATCGGCGTGGCAATCTGCTGGGATCAGTGGTTCCCGGAAAGCGCGCGGGCCATGGCGCTGCAGGGCGCTGAATTGCTGTTCTATCCGACGGCGATCGGCAGTGAACCGCACGACCCGTCGCTGGATTCACGTCGGCACTGGCAGAACACCCAGAAGGGCCATGCCGCCGCCAATCTGGTGCCATTGATTGCCAGCAACCGCATCGGACGCGAGGAGATCGGCGGCACCCACATCGATTTCTATGGGCACTCGTTCATTGCCGACCAGACCGGGGAGCTGGTGGCCAGCATGGCGGACGAGGCGGGCCATTGCCTGGCGACATTTGATCTGGACGACATCGCCCGCCAACGCCGTGCCTGGGGCCTGTTCCGCGATCGGCGCCCGGATCTCTACGGTGCGTTGCTCACCAAGGACGGAGGCGCATCGTGAAGCTGCGTTTTCCCGCGGAGCGGGAACCGCACGCCCGTACCTGGATGCTGTGGCCGACCCGTGCCGACAACTGGCGCTCGGGAGCGTGGCCGGCGCAGCAGGCCTTCAGCCGTGTGGCGCGGGCGATTGCCGCGTTCGAGCCAGTGACCATCGGCGCAGATGCACACTGGTTGCCGTTGGTGCGTACTCACTTTCTGGATGATCCCGCCATTCAGGTGGTTGAGATAAGCAGCAACGATGCGTGGATGCGCGATATGGGGCCGACCATCGGTATCAATGAATCGGGCCAGCGCGCCGGCGTCGACTGGGTATTCAATGCCTGGGGCGGGCACACCAACGGGCTGTATTCTCCCTGGGATCTGGATGACCAGGTGGCGGCCTCGGTGCTGGCGCAACTCGGTTTGCATCGGTACCGCTCCGACCTGGTGATGGAAGGCGGTGCACTGCATGTTGATGGTGAAGGCACGCTGCTGACCACGGCGGAGTGCCTGCTGGACCCGGGGCGTAATGCGTCACTGGATCAGGCAGCGATTGAGTACGAACTCTGTGACACGCTGAACGTGGACCGGGTGCTCTGGCTACCCTGGGGGGTCTATGGCGATGAGACCAATGGACATGTCGACAACGTCGCCTGCTTTGTGAAGCCGGGTGAGGTGTTGCTGGCCTGGACGGACGACCCCGAACACCCGGATTACCATCGCTGCCGGGAAAACCGGGCGTACCTGGAAGGCGCTGCGGATGCCACGGGCCGTTCATTAACCGTGCACCCGATGCCGTTGCCGCCCCGGCTGACGTTGCCTGCCGAGGTTGCCGAGCAGATCTACCCGCGTGAAGGCACGCAGCCACGGCAGGCTGGTGATGTGTTGGCCGCCAGTTATGTGAATTTCTATCTGTGCAATGGCGGGCTGATTATGCCGACGTTCGGTGTGCCGGGGGACACCGAGGCGCAGAATCTGCTGGCCGAGTTATTTCCCGAGCGGACGGTAGTGCCGGTGCCGAGCCGGGAGATTTTGTACGGGGGTGGGAATATTCATTGTATTACGTTGCAGGAGCCGTTGGGTTTACCGCCGCGGTAATCGCAGCCTTCGGCAGCTCCTACGACGAATACGCGGGATTGTAGGAGCGTCCCGTTACACGGCGTCTCGGGCGCGATGAGACCAGATCGTCGGCCACAAAAAAACGGCCCGTAGGCCGTTTTCGGTATGCAGCGCCAGCGAAGGCGGATTACCGCTTCCGGCGGATCTGCGAGAGCACGCGGATCTGTGCGACCGCTTCGGCCAGTCGGGCGGCTGCCAGTTCGTAGTCGGTGTCTTCCGACCCGCCTTCCAGCAGTTCCTTCTTGGCTTCTTCGCGTGCGCGTTCCGCCGCCTGGAGATCAATGTCGTCTGCCCGGGCGATGGTGTCCGCCAGCACGGTGATCAGGTCCGGCTGCACTTCCAGAAAGCCGCCGGATACGAACATGATGTCTTCCTCGCCACCCTGCTTCACAATCTTGATCGGGCCAGGCTCGATCGATGTGAGCAGCGGTGCGTGGTTGGGCAGAACGCCGATTTCCCCGTTTTCTGCGGGAGCCACCAGCATTTCCACCAGACCGGAGAAGATCTCGCCCTCAGCACTGACGATGTCGCAATGTACAGTCATTGCCATATTACCCTCCTGCTGAGGTGATTACTTCTCGCTCTGCTCGTAAGCATCCACCACGTCCTGAATCGTGCCCTTCATGTAGAAGAACTGCTCGGGAATATGGTCGTAGTCACCATCGATAACGCCCTTGAACCCGGCAATGGTGTCTTTCAGGGACACGTATTTGCCCGGTGCCCCGGTGAAGACCTCGGCCACGTGGAACGGCTGGGACAGGAAGCGCTGAATCTTCCGCGCGCGGGCAACGATCTGCTTGTCTTCATCAGACAGTTCGTCCATACCCAGAATCGCGATGATGTCCTTCAGCTCATTATAGCGCTGAAGCACCTGCTGCGTACCGCGAGCCACGTTGTAGTGCTCTTCACCGATGACCAGCGGGTCAAGCTGGCGTGAGGTGGAATCCAGCGGGTCAACCGCGGGGTAGATACCCAGGGCCGCGATGTCACGCGACAGGGTCACCGTGGAGTCCAGGTGGGCGAAGGTGGTTGCCGGAGACGGGTCCGTCAGGTCGTCCGCCGGTACGTAGACCGCCTGGACGGAGGTGATGGAACCGGTCTTGGTCGACGTGATCCGCTCCTGGAGCTGACCCATCTCTTCTGCCAGTGTCGGCTGATAACCAACCGCCGACGGCATACGGCCGAGCAGTGCCGATACCTCGGTACCCGCCAGGGTGTAACGGTAGATGTTGTCGACGAAGAACAGTACGTCACGACCTTCGTCACGGAACTTCTCGGCCATGGTCAGGCCGGTCAGCGCAACGCGCAGACGGTTACCCGGCGGCTCGTTCATCTGGCCGTACACCATTGCTACCTTGGATTCCGGCAGGTTCTCAAGCTGGATAACCCCGGCTTCGGACATTTCGTGATAGAAGTCGTTACCTTCACGTGTCCGCTCACCGACACCCGCGAAAACGGACAGGCCGCTGTGCTCTTTTGCGATGTTGTTGATCAGCTCGAGCATGTTAACGGTCTTGCCGACACCGGCACCGCCGAACAGGCCAACCTTACCGCCCTTGGCGAACGGGCAGATCAGGTCGATAACCTTGATGCCGGTTTCCAGCAGGTCCTGGCTCTGCGACTGATCCGCATAGCTGGGTGCTTCCTGGTGGATGGATTTGCGCTCGGATTCTCCGATCGGACCGCGCTCGTCAATGGGGTTGCCCAGCACGTCCATGATACGGCCCAGCGTCGGTGTGCCGACCGGCACAGAAATGGGCTTGTTCGTGTTGGTCACTTCCAGGTTACGCGTGAGCCCTTCCGATGTGCCCATTGCGATGGTGCGCACAACGCCGTCGCCCAGCTGCTGCTGAACTTCAAGGGTCAGGTCCTTGCCCTGCACCTCGAGAGCGTCATACACCTTGGGTACTGAATCGCGTGGGAACTCCACGTCGATGACAGCACCGATGATCTGTATGATCTTTCCGCTACTCATTGAACTTTCCTCTCAATCCTGAATTCTTCAGACCGCGGACGCGCCGCTGACAATCTCCGACAGTTCCTGTGTAATCGCTGCCTGGCGGGCCTTGTTGTATTCGAGCTCGAGCTCCTCCATGAGGTTGCCGGCATTATCCGTCGCATTCTTCATGGCCAGCATTCGGGCCGACTGCTCACACGCCAGGTTTTCCACAACCGCCTGATAGACCAGCGATTCAATGTACCGGTTGAACATCTTGTCCAGCAGAACACGGGGGCTCGGTTCGTACAGATAGTCCCACATGTCCTTGCGCTGGGTGGTGTCCTCGGCCTGCACGACCGGCAGCAACTGCTCCACCACGGGCTTCTGCACCATGGTGTTGATGAACTCGTTACCAACCAGGTAAACCCGGTCGAGGTCGCCGTCCATATACTTGTCGAGCATGGCCTGAACGGTACCAATCACGTCCTGCACTTCCGGCTTGTCGCCGATACCGGAGGTGGCTGCGAGCAGGTTGATTCCGGACTTGCGGAAGAACCCGGCGCCTTTCCGGCCGATCGCGCAGACGTCGACTTCAACGCCTTCTTTCTGCCAGGGCAGCACTGATTTCAGCGCTTCCTTGAACAGGTTAGCGTTCAGGCCGCCACACAGGCCGCGGTCTGTTGAAACCACGATATAACCAACACGCTTGACTTCACGCTCTTCCATGAACGGATGCTGGTAGTCGTAATCCGTGTCGGCGTTGGCAATGTGGCCGATCACGGTACGCATCCGCTCTGCATAGGGCTTGGTGGCTGCCATGCGTTCCTGCGCCTTGCGCATTTTGCTCGCGGCCACCATCTCCATTGCAGAGGTGATCTTCTGCGTGTTCTTGATGCTCCCTATCTTGGAGCGTATCTCTTTTCCGGCTGCCATAAATGTTCGCCTCAGTCAGTTCCCGGCTGCCCGCAGGCAGCCCGGTCGATCAGTTGCGAGATGCGTTGAACTTGTCCAGCGCTTCGCGGAACTTCTTCTCTACGTCGTCGTTCCAATCGCCTTTCTCGACCACTTCTTTCATCAGGTCGGCGTATTCCGACGCCATGAATTCGTGGAGTTCGGTTTCGAACCGACCCACATCACTGACTTCAACGTCCTTCAGGTAGCCTTCGTTCGCCGCGAAGATGGAAATGGCCATCTGGGCGATACTCAATGGCTTGTACTGACCCTGCTTCATCAGCTCGGTAACACGCTCACCGTGCTCCAGCTGCGCCTTGGTGGCTTCGTCCAGGTCAGAGGCAAACTGTGAGAAGGCCGCCAGTTCGCGGTACTGTGCCAGTGAGGTACGAATACCACCGGACAGCTTCTTCACAATCTTGGTCTGCGCCGAGCCACCGACACGGGATACGGAAATACCTGCGTTCATCGCCGGGCGGATACCCGAGTTGAACAGGTTGGTCTCGAGGAAGATCTGACCGTCGGTGATCGAGATCACGTTCGTTGGTACGAACGCCGACACGTCACCGCCCTGTGTCTCGATGATCGGCAGCGCCGTCATGGAGCCGGTCTTGCCCTTCACTTCGCCGTTGGTCAGGCGCTCAACTTCTTCCGCATTGATGCGGGAGGCGCGCTCGAGCAGGCGTGAGTGCAGGTAGAAGACGTCACCCGGGTAGGCTTCACGGCCCGGTGGGCGGCGCAGCAGGAGGGATACCTGGCGGTAGGCCCAGGCCTGCTTGGTGAGGTCGTCAAAGACGATCAGGGAGTCACCGCCGCGATCGCGGAAGTATTCGCCCATGGAGCAGCCGGCATAGGGTGCCAGATACTGCATCGGCGCCGGGTCAGACGCGGAGGCCGCTACGATGATGGTGTGTTCCATCGCGCCGTGCTCTTCCAGCTTGCGTACCACGTTGGCAATGGTGGACTGCTTCTGCCCGATCGCCACGTAGACACACTTAACGCCGGTGCCCTTCTGGTTGATGATGGCATCAACCGCCATGGCGGTTTTACCGGTCTGACGGTCACCGATGATCAGCTCACGCTGGCCACGGCCGATCGGAACCATGGCGTCTACCGCCTTGTAACCGGTCTGCAGTGGCTGGTCTACCGACTGACGTGCGATAACGCCGGGGGCGACTTTCTCGATCGCATCCGTCAGTTCGGAATCGATCGGGCCCTTGCCGTCGATCGGGTTGCCCAGGCCATCCACAACGCGGCCAAGCAGTTCCGGGCCGACCGGTACTTCCAGGATACGGCCGGTGCAGTAGCACTTCTGGCCTTCTGCCAGCCCTTTGTAATCACCCAGTACAACGGCGCCGACCGAGTCCCGCTCGATGTTCAGCGCCATGCCGTACAGGTTGCCTTCGTCGAAGGAGATCATCTCGCCGAACATGACGTCGGCCAGCCCGTGAATCCGCACGATACCGTCGGAGACAGAGACGATGGTCCCTTCGTTCTTTGCTTCAGAAGTGACATCCAGACCTTCGATGCGTTTCCGGATGACTTCACTGATCTCTGAAGGATTTAATTGCTGCATGCTGTTTCCCTCATTAGGAATTCATCGCTTCTGCCAGTTTGTGCAGACGACCTCGCGCCGACCCGTCAATGACGGTGTCGCCGTACCGGATAATGACACCGGCTTTCAGCGAAGAGTCGACTTCCGTGCTGACTGTGACGGACTGGCCCAGTCGTTTGGCCAGCTTGTCCTGCAGAAGCGATACTTGTTCGTCGTTCAGCGGAAATGCCGAAGAAATCAGAACGTCTTCAGTGTGTGACTCCGCCAGGCGAAGTGTTTCGAACTGCTCAAAAATGGCCGGCAACAGTGCCAGGCGCCCGTTTTCCGCGAGTACCTCAAGAAAGCTCTGACCGCCGTCGGCGACGTCTTCCTTGCACAGGTCCGCGAGGCGCGCCACCTTGTCTGAAGCGGTCAGGCTGGCATTATCCACCAATGCCTTGACCGCCGGCAGCGACACCACGGTTGCCAGTGCGCGCAGCATGGTTGACCACCCTTCGAGCTTTTTTCGCTCTTTGGCTGTATCAAACGCCGCGCGGGCATAGGGCCGTGCCAATGTGCTCAGTTCTGCCATAGCAACGCCCCCTTACAGTTCCGATGCCAGCTTGTCCAACATCGCCTTGTGAGTGGACTCATCAACCTGCTGGTCGATTACCTTTTCGGCACCGGCGAGCGCCAGGGTTGATACCTGGGCGCGCAGTTGCTCGCGTGCCAGGTTGCGGTCCTGCTCGATTTCCTCGCGGGCGGCCTTGAGCTGTCGCTCGCCTTCCGTTTTGGCTTCCACTCGTGCGTCTTCAACAATCTTTGCGGCACGACGGTTTGCCTGCTCGACAATTCCCGCCGCTTCCTCTTTGGCTTCCTTGAGCCTGGCCGCAGCGTTGTCCTGCGCCAGTTCCAGGTCTTTGGCAGCGCGGTCGGCTGCGTTCAGACCATCCGCAATTTTTTTCTGACGTTCCTGCATGGCCGACACAAGCGGCGGCCACACGAAGCGGGCGCAAAACCAGACGAAGACACCAAAGGTGATGATCTGTCCGATAAATGTCAGGTTAAAATTCACGCCTTCACCTCGTTAGTTGACAATGGTCGGTCTGGGTTCAACCCCGAATTAACCAGCAACTACGAAGATCAGGTACATCGCGATACCAACACCGATGATCGGAATGGCCTCTACCAGGCCGGCAACGATGAAGAATTTCGTCTGTTGAGCCGGAGCCAGTTCAGGCTGGCGCGCTGATGTTTCGAGCAGCTTGCCACCCAGCAGGCTGATGCCCAGCGGTGCGCCAATAGCACCAGCACCAATAATAACGGCTGCGGCGATCAGTACGATTTCCATGGTTTTCTCCTTGAGTTTCGAGTTTTAAAGCAAAGGGTTAACAGTCTATCCGGTAATACCCCGGCTGTCGCAGAGGATCAGTGATCCTCATGCGCCATGGCCAGGTACACAATTGTCAGGATCATGAAAATGAACGCCTGCAATGTCACCACCAGAATATGGAAGATTGCCCAGATCATCTGGAGCCCGCCGGCCAGCGGCATGAACAACAGGCCAGCCCCCATCAGCAGGGCAATCAGGATAAAGACGATTTCGCCGGCATACATGTTGCCGAACAGACGAAGGCCGAGACTGACCGGCTTCGCCAGCAGACCGGCCACTTCGATCACCAGGTTGACCGGAATCAACAGCCAGTGGTTGAAGGGCGTGAACGACAGCTCCTTCAGGAAGCCGAGCCCTTTGACCTTGATCGAGAAGAAGATCATCAGGAAGAACACGAAGGTCGCCATGCCCAGTGTGATGTTCGGGTCGGTACTGGGGACGATCTTGTGGTAGTACACACCGAACTGCTCCAGCGTGAACGGAATCAGGTCGACCGGGAGCAGCTTCATGAGGTTCATCAGGAACACCCACACAAAGACGGTGAGGGCGATCGGCGCGATCATGTTGGAGCGCCCGTGGAATACGTCGCGGACGGTGTTATCGATAAACTCGATCACCATTTCTATGGCGTTCTGGAACCCACCGGGCTCAGAGCTGGTGGCCTTCTTGCCGGCATACCAGAACAGGCCCAGGAAAATCAGGCCGAGGCCGATGGACCAGATCATGGAATCCACATGGATGGCCATAAACCCCATGGCGGCGGCTTCAGAACCGCTTTCGGCGAGCTTCCAGCCCAGTTCCGGGTGCTTGCCATAGGTCAGGTTGGTCAGGTGGTGCTGAATGTAGTCGACGGGAGTTTCGTAAGCCATAGATTGTCTCGTCCTGTTCGCCCTGCGCGACCGATGGTCAGTCTCAGGGCACCGCTAGTGTGAAAGCTGTCAGTACCAGGCCAGCAAGATAGAAACCGCCCAGTGCCGCGATGAAGGTTGGCACGGGCAGACCCGGTAGTGTCTGTATGACCAGCACGATGAGAACGCCCATAATCAGGGCCTTGCCAATCGTGCCGGCCAGCACGTTGACGACGACAATTTCCGAGGGTTTGCGCCCCAGCCGCTTAAGACCGGACCGCATGAAGAAGCCCTTTGGCACCCAGTACACCACACCGCCCAGAAAAATAGCCGCCGCCGACGCTGTTGAAATCAGTATTGCGCCGGTGCTTATTGCCAGTATCACACCTGCCTCGAGGATCAGCAGCCGGAACATCGTTCGCCGAAACTGCTCTACACTCCCGGATCCACTCAAGAGGCACACCCTGTTGTGACACTGACGTGCGCTAAATCGGCGGAAAGTATAGGGATTCCGGGGGGAAGCATCAACTGTTCACTGGTTAAAATATTACCAAATCGGATCTGCACCGGATATCACTGTTACCGGATATGGCCGAGTATGCCGTCCAGTTCGTCGAGACTGTTGTACTGGATGACGAGTGATCCTTTGCCCTTCTGCCCATGGCGTATCGCCACTGAGGCGCCCAGGCGCTCCGCCAGGGTCTGCTCCAGCCGCTTGATATTGGCGTCCACCGGGGGCTCTTCATTCTTTTCGGAAGACTTACCTTCGAGCAGATGTTTTACCAGCGCTTCCGTGGCCCGGACCGTCAGGCCCTTGCGCACGACTTCACCGGCGGCCCGGCTCTGGGCCTGATCGGTCAGCGACAGGAGCGCGCGCGCATGCCCCATTTCAATATCGCCGTCTTCCAGCAGCTTGCGCACATCCGGCATCAGGTTGAGCAGTCGCAACAGGTTCGCCACCGTTGCCCGGTTCTTGCCGACAATGTCCGCGATGTCCTGCTGGGTCAGGGAGAATTCCTTCTGCAGACGCTGGAGCGCCGTCGCTTCTTCGACGGGGTTAAGGTCTTCGCGCTGAATGTTCTCGATCAGCGCCATGGCGATGGCGTCTTCGTCCGACACCGCACGCACAACCGCCGGGATTTCCTGCAGACCGGCCAGTTGTGCGGCTCGCCAGCGGCGT
This sequence comes from Natronospirillum sp., assembly GCA_965602035.1. Taxonomy (GTDB): domain Bacteria; phylum Pseudomonadota; class Gammaproteobacteria; order Pseudomonadales; family Natronospirillaceae; genus Natronospirillum. Next base: position 2,345,467 of record OZ271919.1, read on the forward strand.
TCCCCGGCGATCAGCTCATAGCGTGTTGAGGAGATCGGGCGCACGACAATAGGTTCGATAACGCCCTGCGAGCGAATAGAAGTCGCCAGTTCCTCAAGTGCGCCTTCCTGCATGTGCTGGCGGGGCTGGTACTGGCCGGGCTCGACCTGATCAATCGGCAGGTAGCGCAGACCGTCGCCCTCACTGGCCTCCGTGTCGATGTCCGGTGCCGGTGTGCCTTCAGGCGCCTCAGCCGGCGCGTCGGCGTTTGATTCGTCCCGCTCTGCGGGCACTTCCGGCTGGCTGATCAGGCTGCTCAGCCCGCGTCCCAATCCTCGTTTTCTGTTTGCCATACTCTGTTATTCCGGCCCGTTCCGTCAGTGGCTCTGCGCCGCGTCTGCCGTAACGCCTTCATGGCGGCGAATCATTTCCCCGGCCAGCGCCAGATAGGACATGGCACCGCGGGAGTTGCGATCGTAATGCATCACCGGCAGCCCGTGCGAGGGTGCCTCGGCAACGCGGACATTTCGCGGGATCACTGTGCGATACAGCCGATCCCCGAAGTATTCTTTCAGCTCTCGCGATACATCGCTGGTCAGGCTGGTGCGCCCGTCGTACATGGTGCGCAATACGCCTTCTATCGCCAGATCCGGGTTCAGTGACTGACGGATCTGTTCAATGGTGTCCAGCAGTGCGGCGATGCCTTCAAGGGCAAAATATTCACACTGCACGGGAATCAGCACCGCGTCGGCGGCCACCAGGGCGTTTACCGTCAGCATGTTCAGTGAGGGCGGGCAGTCCAGCAGGATCACATCGTACGTGTCCCGAACCGACTGCAGCGCTTCGGCCAGCTTGCGCTCCCGGCCGAGTTTGCTCAGCAGTTCGACCTCTGCCGCGGTCACATCACCGTTGGCGGGCAGGAGGTCGTAGCCCGGGTCCTTGAGGTGAATCACGGCCTCGTTCGGTGGCAGGCCTTCCATCAACACATGGTAAATGTGGGACTCGACCTCGTTCTTGTTGACGCCGCTGCCGGTCGTCGCGTTGCCCTGTGGGTCCAGATCGACAAGCAGTACCTTTCGCCGGGTGGCCACCAGTGATGCAGCCAGGTTTATCGCAGTCGTGGTTTTGCCCACGCCCCCTTTCTGGTTGGTCACGGCGATCATTCGACTCATGCTCTGCTCCCCTGTTCCGGCGACGTCCGGTTCGACCCCGGTGACGATCGCATTCCGATACGTACCAGATGCCGCTGTTCAGCCAGCCCCGGCACCGCAAGCGGTTCCGCTGCCAGTGCTTCCCATGCCGGATCGAGTGCTGCAAGCTCACCGTCCGGTCGCTGACCTTTCATAAACAGATACTGCCCACCCTGACGCAGGCAATGCTGACTGGCTGCTATCGTATCATGCATCGCCGCAAATGCGCGGCTCGTGATTCGATCATAGGGCTCCTCACAGGTGAAGCCCTCAATTCTGGCCTGCACCGGCTCTACGGTAGACAGACCCTGCTCCATAACCACCTGGCGGATGAACCGGATCTTCTTGCCGTTGCTGTCCAGACAGGTTACATGCAGCCCCGGCACCAGTATGGCCAGCACGACGCCGGGCAGGCCCGCTCCTGTGCCGATGTCCAGCAGCCTCTGGCCGCTGCTTACCCAGGGCGCGAGTGAAGCGCTGTCCAGGAGATGGCGCACCACCATGTCTTTCGGGTCCCGGATGGCGGTGAGGTTGTACGCGCGGTTCCACTTCACCAGCGCCTGCAGGTACTGCATGAGCGGGTCCACTGCGGCATTCGCGTCCGCGAGACCCAGCGCTTCCAGACCCTGTGCGAGTATCTTCCGCTCTTCCGTGAAGGTCGAATCAGGCACTCTTGCGCGCCGCCTGTGCCAGGCCCTGCTTCTTCAGGTGCACCATCAGCAGGCTGACCGCCGCAGGCGTTACGCCGGAAATACGGCCTGCCTGCGCCAATGATTCCGGCCGAACCGTTTCCAGCTTCTGGCGCACCTCGTTCGACAGCCCCTGGATCTGGCTGTAATCCAGGTCGGCCGGCAGACGCATCTGTTCGTGGCGGCGGAGCTGGTCAATCTCGTCCTGCTGCCGTTTGATGTAGCCCTCGTACTTCACGTTGGTTTCTACCTGCTGTTGAACCGCCAGCGGCAGTTCGGGGCTGTCGTCGCTGAGGGCAGCTACATCCTGATAGCCGATGCGCGGACGACGCAGCAGCTCTAACAGGGAGTACTCGCGCTTCGGGCTGTGGTCTGACCAACCCGCCACCACATCGGCAGCCGCGGTTCCCGGTTGCACCCAGGTGGATTTCAGGCGCTGGGTTTCGCGCGCAATGGCTTCCTGCTTTTCGCAATGGGCCTGCCAGCGCTCATCATCGACCAGCCCGAGTTCACGCCCCTTTTCGGTCAGGCGCTGGTCGGCGTTGTCTTCTCTGAGTAACAGCCGGTATTCAGCACGGCTGGTAAACATGCGGTAGGGCTCCTGAGTGCCCATATTGATCAGATCATCGACCAGCACACCAGTGTAGGCTTCGTCACGGCCCGGGTACCAGGCTTCCCGACCCTGCACACGCAGCGCCGCATTGGTACCCGCCAGCAGGCCCTGGGCTGCCGCCTCTTCGTAGCCCGTGGTGCCGTTGATCTGGCCGGCAAAGTACAGGTTTTTCAGATGGCGGGTTTCCAGCGTGTGCCAGAGCTCCTGGGGGTCGAAGAAATCGTATTCGATGGCATAACCCGGGCGGGTGATATGGGCGTTCTCGAAGCCCGGAATAGACCGGATAAAGCGCACCTGTACATCGAACGGCAGACTGGTGGAAATGCCATTCGGGTACAGCTCGTTGGCGTTCAGCCCTTCCGGCTCCACAAAAATCTGATGGGAAGTCTTGTCGGCAAATCGCACGACCTTGTCTTCAATGGACGGACAGTAGCGCGGCCCGATGCCGTCAATCTCACCCGCGTACATGGGAGACTGGTGCAGGTTGTCGCGAATGATGTCGTGGGTTTCTTCGGTGGTTTTGGCAATATGGCAGCACACCTGTTCCGGGTGTTCGCTGACATCACCGAGAAAGGACATGACCGGCAACGGGTCATCGCCCCACTGCTGGTCCAGGCTCGCGAGATCCACGGAGCGACGGTCAATCCGTGCCGGCGTACCGGTTTTGAGCCTGCCGACTTTGAACGGCAGTTCGCGCAGGCGCTCCGACAGCCGGTTGGCCGGCCCGTCGCCCATACGGCCGCCCTGGTAATTGTCCATGCCCACGTGAATCTTGCCGCCCAGGAAAGTACCGGCGGTCAGCACGACGGTGGTACCCGAAATACGGATGCCGGTCTGGGTCACCACCCCGGTGACCTGGTCGTTTTCCAGAATCAGATCATCGGCGGCCTGCTGGAAAATCCACAGGTTTTCCTGATTCTCGACCTGGGAACGAATGGCGGCCCGATACAGGCTGCGGTCTGCCTGCGCACGTGTAGCGCCCACGGCCGGGCCCTTGCGGCTGTTCAGCACGCGGAACTGGATACCCGCGCGGTCTGTAGCCCGCGCCATGGCGCCGCCCAGTGCGTCGACTTCGCGCACCAGGTGGCTTTTACCGATGCCACCGATTGCGGGGTTACAGGACATCACACCGACGGTTTCGATGTTGTGCGTGAGCAACAGCGTCTGCGACCCCATGCGCGCCGCGGCCAGCGCGGCTTCGGTGCCGGCATGGCCGCCGCCAATGACAATGACATCGAATCGGGTTGGGTAATTCACGTTGGCTGCCTTTTCACTCTCGGTAATCAATTCGCAACAGGCGCCGTGCACAGCCTATCGAGTGGCATGCACGGGCTCCCCTGTTGATCGGGGCCAGATATTATACGGATAAAAAATGCACAGCATAGGGGCTGCTGCTTTCAATCGGGTATTGCTGACGCTGCGTTGAACGCTGTGGCGGTACCCTCCAGCCTCGTCAGCCCCGTTCGTTGCGAAGCAGCGCCTGCGCCTGTTGCAACCGGCTGGACAGTGTCTGGTCGTCGTCCGCCAATACGGTCACATGGCCGATTTTGCGACCGGGCCGCGGCCCCTTGTCGTAGTCGTGCCAGTGCACATCGGGCAGCGCCAGCAGTGCTTCCGCGTTCGGATGCTGACCGTAGACGTTGAGCATGGCCACGGGCTGGCGCATCGCCGTGTCGCCCAGAGGCAGGCCGCAAACCGCCCTGATATGGTTCTCGAACTGACTGGTTACGGCGCCTTCAATGGTCCAGTGGCCGGAATTGTGCACCCGCGGCGCAATTTCATTAGCGATCAGCCGGTCACCCTGCCGGAAAAACTCAAACGCCATGGTACCCACGTAATCGAGCGCTTCCATGACCCGGCGGGTGTGTGTTTCCGCCAATGGCTGCAGGGGGTGCCCGGGTTGCGGTTCTGAGAGAAACAGAATGCCGTTGTCGTGCGTGTTGCGCACCAGATCGTAGAAGCGGATTTCCCCGTCAGCGGCGCGAACACCGATGCAGGACAGTTCGTCGTCGAAGTCGACAAAGCCTTCGAGAATCGCCGGCACCTTGCCGACCTCGGCAAACGCGCCGGCCACATCCGCTGCCGTGCGCAAGACCTTCTGGCCCTTGCCGTCGTAACCCAGCGTACGCGTTTTCAGCACGGCAGGAAGCCCGGTTTCCGCCACCGCTTTTTCGAGATCGGCCTGTGAATCGACTGCGGCAATGGCTGGCAGCGGTATGCCCTGCTCGCGGAACAATGTCTTTTCGGCCCAGCGGTCACGCGCGGTGGCCAGTGCCTGCGGCGGCGGGAAAGCCGGCACCGCATCCGCCAGCCGAGTAATGGCGTCCGGCGGGACGTTCTCGAATTCGAAGGTAACCCGCTCTACCGTTTTCAGCAGTTGATCAAGCGCGCTGGCATCACCGTAGTCGGCCACGATCTGGCCGCCGAGGTAACCGGCACAAGAGCTGTCTGATGGGTCCAGGAACGTACAGCGAATACCCAGTGGGGCGGCCGCCAGCGCGAGCATCCGGCCGAGCTGACCGCCACCGACAATACCGAGGTGCTGGTTCATGACCCCTCCGGGCTGTCTACGGACGGGTCTGGCCGGTCCAGAACACGCTGCGTCTGCTGGTCCCGGAATGCCTGCAGGCGATCACGGACGCCTGAATCACCCAACGCCACGACGGAGGCGGCCAGCAATGCAGCATTGATGGCCCCGGAGCGGCCGATCGCGAGCGTTCCCGTAGGTACACCGGCCGGCATCTGAACGATACTGAGTAAGGAGTCCATGCCATTGAGCGCTTTCGACTGCACGGGCACACCGAACACGGGTAGCAGTGTTTTTGCTGCACACATGCCGGGCAGATGTGCGGCACCGCCGGCACCGGCGATGATCACCTGGAGTCCGCGGCCTGCGGCGGTTTCGGCGTAGTCAAACAGCAGGTCCGGGGTACGATGCGCCGAGACTACCCGGGTTTCGTAGGGAATGGCCAGCGCATCGAGCTGTTCAGCGGCATGCGCCATGGTGTCCCAGTCGGATACCGAGCCCATGATAATGCCTACGACCGGGATTTCAGCCGACATCCTGTGTTTCTCCTGTCAATGGTTCAGGGGCGTGCCCGGAAAAGGCCGTACCAACCGCCGCTCGGCCGGTGACGCCAGGACACGCAACGTTGTTCAGTGAAGTGTGCGCTTACTATCGGGAAGAATGCGCACTACCTGGCGATCATCGTTGCCCGGTTGTTGATCAAAGCGTGCACCGGGAACGGCGGGCGACGCCGATTCTTCCGAGCCTTCTTCGGTAAAGCCGCATTCCACACAGGCCCGATAAGGCTGGCCTTCCGGCGCGTCAGTATCGAGCTGCAGGGTATCCTGCTCGCCGCACTGCGGGCACACAGCGCCGGCCACAAAACGCATGGGCATACTGGCCTCCGGGGTCATGTATGTCGGTTGGTTTCAGGGACCTGCGATTATAACAGAGTCAAACCGCGGATTCAGAGCGCGGGTCATCGGCAACCGAATTATCGTTCTGGCGATAGACCGGGGCGCGGAGCAGACGCGCCAGCTCTGCCATGGCGGCCCGCTCATCCGGCTTCATCGCCTGGAGATGAGGAAGCAACCAGGCCATGCGCTTATGCTGAAGAATTCGCATCTGATAGAAAGCGGTTCCGTAGGTAGCCCAGAGCGGTGGCACACCTGTTGCGATCCAGAGATGCAGCGCCTGCACAATATTGAAATGGGACGGTGAACTCCCGCACTCATATTGGCTGTAGGTCCGCACATTCAGGTTGAGCAGATCGGCCAGGTTTTCCTGAGTCAGGCCCAGCACGTCGCGCAGATTTCTCAGACCGCGTGCGACCATGCGGTAATAGCCGTTTATGTCTGCAGTCACCGCTTGTTTCTCGGGCCAGTCGGCATTATCCAGAGCCTCCGGGATGGCCGCAGCGCCCGGGGCGAAACCGGATAGCTGATGACAATAGGCCCTGAACTGGGCGTTGGTCGCTGTTCCGCACAGGATCTGGAAGGGCAGAAGATCTGAGGAAACCGCCATGTTCCCGAATTGCGCGGTGTACTGTGAGCGGGCAAAGAGAAAGGTAAATGGCACGCCGGTCTGCTGCATGTACAGGGCGGCCCGACCCATTTTCATGAAGTCCATGCCACGCTCGTATTTGCGGTACTGCGACGCCGACACACTCATCACGGCGCCGCTCTGCGCCTGAGTCCAGCCGAGCTCGTTGCGAAGCTGTCGGAGGTTTTCTCCGCAGATGGTCAGAAGATTATCGTCCAGTTCCTCAAAATCGACCGTCCTGGGTCGAAAACTACGAAGGACCTCAGAACGAACCGACCGCAGGGGGTTCGTTACTTGTTCCATGGCATCGTTCGCTTAACATCGGTTTTCTTTCTTGTTGTTGTCCCGTGTACTTTTCTTTTTGTTATCCGGTTATCTACCTTACACAGTCTAAAAGGTTTGATCAGCGTTAGCCACCGGTCAGGTGCGTTTCTAACCGCTGGAATAGGTTGAGCCATTTTTCCTGCAATAGCTAATCGCGGCCAAGACGCCGTGTAACGGGCCGCTCCTACAGACGGGCATGGGCTGCTCAGGGCTTCGGCCGCTCGAACAGCCGGGAATAACCCAGTGGATCCAATTACTCTTCGCGGCCAAGACGCCGTGTAACGGGCCACTCCTACAGAGGTGGTTCTCCTCAGTGGTCATTACGCCGTGACTGGTGGCGGCGTTCCAGCCGGTCATGCAATTCAAGGCTGTCCTGGTGGCGCTCGTTCACCTTGTCTTCCAGGAAGTCGACGACCTGGCGCTGCAGGCGCACTTTGTCCAGCCGGTTGATGTTGGTGATGCCGCCCGGGTTACAGACGTTCACTTCCAGGATTTTCTCACCAATCATGTCGAGCCCGACAAAAAACAGGCCATCGCGCGCGAGCTTGGGCCCCACTTTGCGCACCACCCGCTTCTGGGCTTCGGTGAGCTTGTAACGGTGGGCACTGCCGCCGGTCTGGATGTTGGCACGGAATTCCCCTTCCGCCGGCTGGCGATTGTAGGCACCGAGAAACCGGCCATTGAGCATGAGCACGCGCACATCGCCCTTGTCGGCGCCTTCAATGTATTCCTGCAGAATAACGTAGTTGCGGCCGCCATCGATGTAGAAATCGAGCAGTGAGTTCACACTCATTCGGGCCCGCTTTTCGAGCACGATCACACCGCGGCCACCGGAGCCGTCGAGCGGCTTGAGGATCATGCGGTCGTGCTCGCTCTCTTCGATCATGCGCAGCAGGTAGTCCTTGTTCTTGGACACGTGCGTGATCGGAAGGAACTCGTTGTCCGGGTCGTGAAAGGTGGTGGTGTAGAGCTTGTTGTTGGCCTTGCGCAGGCCATCGACTTCGTTCACCACCAGCGTGAGGTCCTTCACCGAGTCCAGGAAGTTGTAGGTGATCGGGTCGATCGGTGGATCCTTGCGAATGAAGATGAGGTCCAGCACGTGCAGTGGCAGCATCTTGTCTTCCAGCGTGCAGCGCTTGTGGAAGGACGCCACCTGCTCCGGCACCTTGCCGGAGGCGGGCAACCGCACGCGCTTGATGAAGGCGTACACGACGTTGTTACGCACCGTCAGATTGCGTACATAGAGCACGGACACCTTGTGCCCGCGCTGCATGCACTCCTGCATCATCAGCAGTGTGGAACTTTTGCCGGGCTCCATGTTGGCCCAGTCTTCAATCAGAAATCCGATATGCATGTCGGTGTTATCCCGTGTTTCTCATACCAGCCGCGATACCGGCAATGGTGATCATCAGTGCTTTTTCAACCGTTGCAATCGGTGCGTCCTCTGCACGCTCTTCGAGCTGGCGCTCGCGGGCCAGCAGTTCTATCTGCAGCCAGTGTAGCGGTTCAATGTAGGGTTCCCGCAACAGAATGCTGTCGCGGTTCCAGTGGTCGCTGCGCATGAGCTGCTCTTCGCTCAGCAGCGACTTGAGCGCCTGGGCGTCGCTTCGGAGGTAGCCCACCAGCGTCTCGCCGAGCTCACGCAACTCGTTCGGGACAAGCCGCTCGTTGTATGCGAGCGAGAGCTCCGGGTCAGTCTTCATGAACACCATTTCCAGCATGGCCAGACGGGTTTTGAAGAATGGCCATTCGGCGTTCATTTCATCGAGCAAATCGCCCTTGTTGTTGTCCTTGCCAGCCTGAATGGACGCCACCGCGCCGAGCCAGCTGGGCAGCAACAGCCTGTTCTGCGACCAGGCGAAAATCCATGGAATGGCGCGCAGCGATTCCACGCCTCCGTCTTTCTTGCGCTTGGACGGGCGGCTGCCGAGCGGTAGTTTGCCGAGCTCCTGCTCCGGCGTGGCCGCGCGGAAGTACGGCACGAAGTCCGGATGATCACGCACGACCGACCGATAAAGCCGACAGGATTCATCCGCCAGTTCGTCCATGAGCGCCCGCCAGTGCTCCTTGGGTCGCGGCGGCGGCAGCAGTTCGGCTTCCAGAACCGCGCTCGCGTAGAGGTGCAGGCTGCGCACGGCCAGGTCCGGCAGGCCGAACTTGAAGCGGATCATTTCCCCCTGCTCGGTGACCCGAAGCCCGGCACGCACTGAACCCGGTGGCTGGGAGAGGATGGCCGCATGGGCAGGGCCGCCACCCCGGCCGATGCTGCCGCCGCGGCCGTGGAACAGGGTGAGTTCAATCTGATACTGATCCGCCAGCTCCACCAGGGCTTCCTGCGCCCGATACTGTGCCCAGGAGGCTGCCAGTACTCCGGCATCCTTGGCCGAGTCCGAATAGCCGATCATGACGGTCTGTCGGCCCTGACAATAGCCCCGGTACCATTCAATATCGAACAGGGCGCGCATGGTATCAATAGAGCCATTGAGGTCGTCGAGCGTCTCGAACAACGGCGCGATGGGCATGGCCCAGTTCACGCCGGCTTCACGCAAGAGCAGCTGGGTCACCAGAATGTCGGATGGCTGCGCGGCCATCGAAATCACATAAGCACCCAGGGATTCGGGGTGAAACTGGCTGATGACCCGGCAGGTGTCGATCACTTCCAGGGTGTCCGGCGACGGTTCCCAGTTGCGTGGCAACAGGGGGCGGCGGTTGCCGAGCTCCCGGAGCAGAAAGGCCTGTTTGTCGGATTCGGCCCACTCTGCGTAATCGCCCAGCCCGAGGTAGCGGGTCAGCTCCGCCATAGCGTCCCGATGGCGTTCGCTGTGCTGGCGGATATCCAGACGCAGCAACGAAGCACCGAAGGTATGGGCACGGCGAATGGTGTCTTTGAGTGCGCCATTGGCGATGACCGACAGGCCACACTCATTGAGCGAGCGGTAGCAGGCAAGCAGCGGCGTCAGCAACGCATCATCGCCGATCAGGCAGTCGCTGACGCTGATGGTGGTGTCACCGTACAGACGCTGATCGATGGCGCTCTGCACCTGGCTGAGGCGGTTACGTACCGATTTCAGCAGTTCCCGATAGGGCTCTTTGCCGTCTCCGGCCATAACCCGGAGTTCCTCCGTGCAGGCGCTCATGGACAGTTCCGAGCCGAGGCGGTGCAGGTCGGCCGCAAAAAGTTCACAGGCTTTCCAGCGCGCCAGCAACAGCGTGCGCTCAGTCACGGTCGCGGTTACGTTCGGGTTGCCGTCACGGTCGCCACCCATCCAGGAGCTGAACGTAAGGGGCCGGGCTTCCAGAGGTAACTGCAACCCCTGGTCTGCCAGCTCGGTCTCCAGTTCGCGCAGGAAGATCGGCACGGCATCCCAGAGGGAGTTTTCGATCACCGCGAGCCCCCAGCGCGCTTCATCGACCGGCGTTGGACGTACGGAGCGGATTTCCTCGGTATGCCACGCCTGGCTGATCAGTTCACGCATACGCTGTTCGGAGCGCTGCACGCGGTGGCTGGTCGGAGCATCGTCGAGTACGTCGAGCTGCTGCGCCAGTTCCCCGTATTTGTGAATCAGTGTCCGGCGGGTAACTTCCGTAGGGTGCGCCGTCAGTACCAGCTCGATGTTCAGCCGGTCTACCGCAGCCTGCCGGTCCGCCTGACTGATGCCGGCCTTGCTGACCCGTTCCGACAGATCGGCCATGGGGTTGGGGTGCTCCTGCTCCGCCAGCCCGGCCGGTGACACGGTATGGCGTTGCTCGGCAATATTGGCAAGATTCAGAAACTGGGCAAATGCCCGTGCCATGACCAGTAGTTCATCGTCCGACATGGCCGCGAACCGATCCGCCATGGCCTTGCGGGCGGACTCATCACCTTCCCGGGCGGCCTTGCCCCACGCACGCACTTCCTCGATTGCCGCCAGCTCATCGGGGCCGTGCGCATCGGCGATAGTGTCACCGAGCATCTGACCCAGGCGTTTTACGGTATGTCGGAGATCTGCATCAACTGCCATGTCGTTCCCTCTCACATGTTTTATGCGGTTGTCACGCGGCTTAAGCACCTTAAGCACGCGTCTGTGTGCTGGCCCGTGGCTCAGGCCAGAAATTCATTCTGGATGGGTATTGTCGCTGATGTGATCATGCAGTGCCACCGGGGCTGAGCTGGTTCGGGTCAACCCCCAGGCTGTCGAAGGCTTTCTGGTACCGGTCATAGGGTGCGGTTCCGAACACCAGATCGTACGTGGCCGGAATGGCCAGCCAGGCATCTGACGCCATTTCCTGTTCCAGCTGGCCTTCCGACCAGCCGGCGTAGCCAAGACATATCTGAAAGGCTTCCGGCCCGGCGCCCTGCGCAATGGCTTCCAGAATATCCCGGGAGGTAGTCAGCCCCCAGTTGTCGTTGGCGAAGGTGGCATCCCACTGCCTGTCGTCGCCGTGCAGAACGAAACCGCGCTCGCGCATGACCGGACCGCCGAACGAGATTTCCTTCTGCATCGCGGGCGACTCCAGGCTTACCTGCGGCGTGATCTTCATGTTGCTCAGGATCTGTGGCAGGCCCATGGCGACTGGTTTGTTGATGACCACGCCGATGGCGCCGTTGTCGTCATGCTGGACAATATAGACGACGCTGCGCGCGAAATAGGCATCCTCCAGCATTGGCATCGCCAACAGAAGGTGGTGTGCCAGGGCGTTTTCCATAGGGGATCAGCCTCCCGCTGTCGGTTGAACATCGTGAATGCCGTTATGTCGCAACAGGGCATCGTTGCTGGCCTCGCGCCCGCGGAACAGGGCGTAGAGCTCGGCGGCCGGGCGGGAGCCACCACGCGCCAGAATGCACTCCCGGAAATCCCGGGCTGCCTGTGGGCTGAAGGTGCCCTCTTCCTCGAACCGGCTGTACGCGTCTGCGCTCAGCACCTCTGCCCATTTGTAGCTGTAATACCCGGCCGCATATCCGCCGGCGAAAATGTGGGCAAAACTGTTCTCAAACCGTTGGTAGTCCGCAACCGGTATAACCGTTACCGCATCTCGCACGCGGTTCAGGTAGCGACGGATTTCAGCCACATCACCGCCCTGATAGTACTCGTGCAGATCCAGATCGAACAGCGAGAACTCAATCTGGCGCACCATCTGCATGGCGGCCTGGAAGTTCCGTGCCGCCAGCATTTTGTCGAGCAGCTCGGCCGGAATGGGTTCACCGGTGTCGACATGGCCCGAAATGAACGCGAGTGCCTCAGGGTCCCAACAGAAGTTCTCCATGAACTGGCTGGGCAGTTCAACTGCATCCCAGGCCACTCCGTTGATGCCGCTGACGGCGCCCACGTCGACCTCGGTCAGCATGTGGTGAAGCCCATGCCCGAACTCGTGGAACAGCGTGGTGACGTCATCGTGGGTCAGCAGCGACGGCTGGCCGTCCACGGGCGGCGTGAAATTGCAGCACAGATAGGCCACGGGTAACTGAAGCTCCTGCCCTACTTGGCGCCGCACCCTGGCGTCGTCCATCCAGGCACCACCGCGTTTTCCCTGCCGGGCAAAGAGGTCCAGGTAGCAGTAGGCGAGTGTCCGGTTTTCTTCCTTCAGCTCATAAAGCTGCACATCGGGATGGTAAACCGCACCCTCTTCTACCAGTTCCAGGGTAATGCCATACAGGCGCTGCACGGTTTCGAACAGGCCGTTCAGGACTCTGGGCAGCGGGAACCAGGGCTTCAGCGCTTCATCAGATACCTGATAGCGCGCCTGCTTTAGCTGCTCGGACGCGAAGGCGATGTCCCAGGGTTCGAGCGCCGACAAGCCGAGCTCGGAGGCCGCAAATTCGGCCAGCTCTGCAACGTCCTGTTTCGCCTGGGGCAATGCTCGGGCAGCGAGGTCCTGCAGAAACGCGCGGACAGCTTCGGGAGAATCGGCCATTTTGGTGACCAGCGATACTTCGGCCGGGTTGGCATAGCCCAGCAGTTCGGCCGCTTCGCGCCGCCGCTGCATGATATCGACCATCACGGGGCTGTTATCCCACTGCCCGGCGTTGGGTCCGGCATCAGAGGCTCGGGTCGCAAATGCCTCGTGCACCTGCCGGCGCAGCTCGCGATTTCGGCAATACGTCATGACCGGCAGATAGGAGGGGATATCCAGCGTAATCAGCCAGCCCGACTTACCCGCCTGACGCGCATTCTGGCTCAGCGTAGCCAGCGCGTCTTCCGGCAGCCCGTCCAGTTCGCGCACATCCGCTATGTCGAGCGTCCAGCCCTGCGTGGCATCCAGCAGGTGCTCGGAGAACGTCTGGCTGAGCGTGGACAGCTCGCTGGCGAGCGTACCGAAACGCTCACGTTGCGCCGGGGGCAAGGCAATGCCTGACAGCTCGGCATCGCGCAAGGCCTGATCGAGCGCCGCCTGCTGCGGCTCGGTGAGGGCCTGATACGCGGCTTGATTGTCTTTCAGTGCACGATACCGGTGATAAAGCCCTTCGTGCTGATGCAGCCAGGTTTCAAATTCGGTGATCTTCTGCAGCGACTCACCATAGGCGGTACGCCACTCCGGCGAGTCCATGACCGACGACAGGTGACTGACCGGCGAGAATGCATTGGCCAGATTACGGTCAGCGGCTTCAAGCGGCGCCATTACTGAGGCCCAGGTGGGTTCCCCGGTATCTGCAGCCACCCGTTCCGCAACCGCCTGGTACTCGGTAATGCAGTGTTCTATTGCCGGCACGGCGTGAGACGGTGCTATCTGATCAAACAGCGGTAGTGGCGAATCAGCCAGCAGTGGATTCGCCGAAGTCTGTGAACGCATGCGCTACTCCGGACGTGTTTCTGGGTGTGTCTGGTATCATTGGGGCTAAAGCCATCAAATGAAAGCATTTCGTTCCCCAGAACGAATCAGCGGGAGAGTTTCATGTCTGTCGTAAAGTATCGCCAATTTGTCCCTGAGCTCGGTGCCCGGGTAATGATTGACCCTCTGGCCTTTGTGCTCGGTGATGTCGTTCTCGGCGACGATGTCTCGGTCTGGCCGGGTGCCATTGTGCGCGGCGACATGCACCGTATCCGTATCGGTGCACGCACCTCCGTACAGGATGGCGCCGTATTGCATATTACCCATGCGAGCGACTACAACCCGGAAGGCTATCCCCTGACGATTGGCTCCGAGGTGACCATCGGCCACCAGGCCTGCCTGCACGGTTGCACGATCGGTAACCGCGTACTGGTCGGCATCGGTGCAACCGTGCTCGACGGGGCCACGGTTGAAGATGAGGTTGTTATCGCTGCCGGCACGCTGGTGCCGCCGGGCAAGACACTGCAGAGCGGCTACCTGTACATGGGCAGCCCCGCAAAGCCGGCACGGGAACTGACCGATCAGGAGCGTTCCTTCTTCGCCTACAGCGCCGGCAACTACGTGAAGCTGAAAGACGAGTACCTTGAAGCCGGAATTGACCGCCGATAACCGGGCCGTCGAAACCGGCACGGTATGGCTTCGATCAGGGCTCCCGCGCCGGCTCGGCGTCGAACAGGGCGCGGAACACATCGTCGAAGTGGCTGGCAAATGACACGTCCAGCCCCTCTTTCAGGTAATCCGGCAGCTCCTCGAAATCACCCCGGTTCGGCTCGGGCAGAATAAGATGCGTCAGCTTCTGCCGGCGCGCCGCAATCACTTTTTCGCGCACACCGCCAATGGGGAGCACGTGCCCCGTGAGTGTCAGTTCACCGGTCATACCCCAGTAGCTTTCTGTGGCATGGTTTCGGCCGAGTGACACCAGTGCCGACGCCATGGTAATGCCGGCGCTGGGGCCGTCTTTCGGCGTGGCGCCCTCAGGTACATGCAGGTGTATGAACGCCTGCTCAAAGAATTCCGGCTTGATCCCATAACGCACCGCGTGCGAACAGATGTAGGAATAAGCGATCTCCGCCGACTCCTTCATTACATCGCCCAGTTTGCCGGTGAGCTTGAAGCCACGGCTCAGTGTATGGATGCGAGTCGCCTCCACCGGGAGGGTGGCACCGCCCATCGATGTCCAGGCCAGTCCGGTGATAACGCCCACGCCCGCCAACTGCTGCTCCTGGCGGAATACGGGATTACCCAACAGTTCGGGTATGCGGTTCGGGGTAATCTGGATGGTCTGGTCAGGATCGTCCAACAGACGCACAACGGATTTCCTGATGATCTTGGCCAGTTGCTTTTCCAGGTTACGAACCCCGGCTTCCCGGGCGTAGCCTTCTATGACCGAGCGCAGTGCCGACCGACTGATACGCAGGTTGCGCCGTGCTACGCCGGCCCGTTTGAGCTGGCGGGGCCAGAGGTGGTGCCGCGCAATGTCCACCTTTTCTTCCGTCAGGTAGCCGGATAGCCGGATCACATCCATACGGTCCAGCAGTGGTGCCGGTATGGAGTCCAGTGTGTTGGCCGTGCAGATAAACATGACCTGGCTCAGGTCCACGCGCAGATCCAGATAGTGGTCGAGGAACTCGCTGTTCTGTTCCGGGTCGAGGGTTTCGAGCAGCGCCGATGCCGGGTCACCCTGATAGGAAGCCGACAGCTTGTCGATTTCGTCCAGCATGATGACCGGGTTCATTACCCTAACCTGTTTCAGGGCCTGAACAAACTTGCCCGGCATGGCGCCAATGTAGGTACGCCGGTGGCCCTTGATTTCGGCCTCATCGCGCATGCCACCGAGGCTGAACCGGTAGAAGGGGCGGTTCAGGGCTTCGGCCACGCTCTTGCCGATAGACGTCTTGCCGACACCGGGCGGGCCAACCAGCAGCATGATGGAGCCACTGATAGACTTCCGGTAGGCACCGACGGCGATAAACTCGATAATGCGGTCCTTCACGTCAGACAGGCCGTCATGGTCGCGATCGAGCACGCGGCGGGCACGCCGAACGCTCAGGCGGTCCTTGCCTTTCAGGCCCCAGGGCAAGCTGGTTGCCCAGTCGAGATAGTTCCGCGTAACCGAATATTCCGGCGAGCCGGACTCCAGCACTTTCAGCTTTTCCAGTTCCTCTTCGATGCGCTGTTCGGCTTCCTGCGTCAGGGTTTTGCCCTGCAGCCGTTCGCGAAAGGTATCGACATCACTGGTCTGGTCGTCCTTGCTGATCCCGAGCTCACGTTGAATGACCTTGAGCTGTTCACGCAGGAAGAACTCGCGCTGATGCTTCTGGATCTTGCTGTTGACTTCGTCCTGCAGCTCGGAGTGCATCCGAACCACGTCGATTTCTTTCTTGAGCAGCGGCAGCACGCGCTGGAGTCGCGGCAGGAGATCGACCTCGTTCAGCACCTTCTGCAGGTCATTGCCTTCTGCCGTGGTAATAGCGGCGGCTATGTCAGCCAGAGGCCCGGGCTCGTTGGGCGAAAAGCGCTGCAGGTATTGCTTCAGTTCTTCACCATACAGGGGGTTTGCCGGCAGCAGTTCCTTGATTGCCGAAATCACAGCCATGCCGTAGGCCTTTACCTCTTCTTCGGGCTCGGAGTCCGGCACAGGGTAGGCCACTTCGGTCAGGTAAGGCGCTTTGCGCGTCAGCCACTGACGGATCTCGACGCGCTCCACACCTTCGGCCACAAATTGCACATTGCTGCCTTCACGCCGCAGCTGGTGTACCCGAACCAGCGTGCCGACGCGCGGCACCGCCGAGCGGTCCAGGCTGGCATCGCTTTCGTCGTGATCTTCCACATAGAACAGTGCGAGCATGTGGTGCGGCGTATTCATGACGCGCTTGATGGTCTCGCCCCACTGTTCCAGATCAAGAACGATCGGCATTATCTGCGCCGGGAAAAACGGTCGGGTACTGACCGGCACCACATAGAGGCTCTGCGGACGATGCCCGGATGCGCCGACAAGGTCTTTGCCGGGTGCGTCATTGTGTTCAGACCGACTGGCATCCGCCTGGCTGTCGATAAACTCGTCTTCACCTGCCATTACTGTTCTCATCCACCATTGACTGGCGCTCTGATCGCATGATTTTTCAGGCGACCTGGCGCATGGAATTCATCAATCACTCGCTGATAGATAAGGGTTAAGATACGCGAATTCAATTCAGGCGGTAGCGCCTGTTCAGCGGTCTCCCCGCAATTCCGCCATCACGGGGGCGACCTCGGGCCGATGGCCCGTCCACAACCCAAAGGATTCTGCCGCCTGGCCCACCAGCATACCGAGGCCATCGGCCACTCCGGCGGCGCCCTGGTCCCGGGCCCAGCGCATGAACACGGTCGGCTGTGGCGCGTACATGAGGTCATAGGCCACTGTGCCGGGCGCGACCAGGTGCGCCGGAATCGCCGGCAAATCGTCGGTGAGGCTCGCTGAGGTACCGTTCACAATCAGGTCAACACCGGTGTCCGGCACGGCATCATAGCCGCCGCCCGTGAGCCGAACGCCATGCTGATCCGCCAGCGCCGCGAATTCCGCGTACAGGCTCTGTGCCCGCTCTGCAGTGCGGTTCACGATCACAACC
The DNA here is from genome assembly GCA_965602035.1 of Natronospirillum sp. GTDB lineage: Bacteria > Pseudomonadota > Gammaproteobacteria > Pseudomonadales > Natronospirillaceae > Natronospirillum. Next base: position 2,362,725 of record OZ271919.1, read on the forward strand.
TGCCTTGGCTGCGACGCCAGCAGCGGTCCCAGCAGACCGCGCACCGCACCACCGGCACCCAGTATCAGCACGGTGGCTCCCTCGGGGTTCATGCCGAGGCTATGGCGGAGGTCCTGCATGAACCCTTCGCCATCGGTGTTGTCGCCCAGCCACTCTCCGGGATATCCGGGACGGGGGATCAGGGTGTTGATGGCTCCGGCGAGCCGGCCACGTTCGGTGTATTCGGTCAGCTCCTGAAACACCGCTTCCTTGAACGGCACTGTGACGTTACACCCGCGAACGCCGCTGGCGTAAAGGCCTGCAAGCCTGACTGGCAATTCTGCCGGTTCGGTATCCAGCAGGTCGTAGCGGACGTCCAGTCCGAACTGACGTCCGAACGCCCTGTGTATTGCAGGCGAGCGGCTGTGGCCTACCGGATGTCCGATCAGAGCGAGGTGCCAGTTCATACCCATTCCTTTCGAGCCAGAGTGTCGGTGAGAAGCTGTTCTTCCGGGGAGCCGGGCTCCGGCTGATAATCGTACTGCCAGGATACATTGGGCGGCAGGCTCATCAGAATGGATTCTGTGCGCCCACCGGACTGCAGGCCGAACAGGGTACCCCGGTCATACACGAGGTTGAACTCCACGTAACGCCCTCTGCGAACGGCCTGCCAGGCACGTTCCCGCTCGCCCCAGTGCATCGACTTGCGCCGCTCAATGATGGGCTCATAGGCTGCAATGAAGCCGTCGCCGACCGCACGGATGAACTCGAAACAGGTGTCAAACGACCACTCATTCAGATCATCAAAAAACAGGCCACCAATGCCCCGTGGCTCATCCCGGTGCGGCAGATAGAAGTACTCGTCGCACCATTCCTTGAACCGCGGGTAAACGCCATCGCCGAACGGGGCGCAGAGATCGGCTGCGGTTCGGTGCCAGGCCTCCGCGTCCACTCGAAAACCGTAATACGGCGTAAGGTCAAACCCGCCGCCGAACCACCATACCGCAGGCTCGCCCGGGGCCTCGGCAATGAACAATCGAACGTTCGCGTGCGCCGTAGGCACGTACGGATTGCGCGGATGGAGCACCAGCGACACACCCAGTGCCTGCCAGGTGCGCCCGGCCAGTTCGGGCCGGTTGGCTGCAGCGCTCGGTGGCAGTTTATCGCCGGTAACATGCGAGAACCCGACTCCGGCTTTTTCGAATACGTCACCGCCCGCCATGATATGCGTTTCGCCGCCACCGCCCGCCGGTCGATCCCAGGGGTCACGACGAAGTTCGGCGACCGTTTCGTGCCGTTGCAGCATCTCGCCGACACGTCGTTGAAGGCCGGTCAGGTAGTGACGCACGGCTTCGGTATCGGCTGGCGTATCAGTGCCCATTGACGTCTCCCTATGATCGGATGATTTCGCCGTCGGACAATCGACGGATTTGCGAGGGTCGCGAGGAGCGACCGGTCTGGCCCGGAACCAGCCAGTCGATCTCGTCACCCAGCCACTGCCGGACCTGAAACCCGAAGCGGGCCGGCTGCTTCCCGGCACGATTGGCGCTGGTCGACACCAGCGGATGGCCGACGGCATCGGTCAGAGTCTGTACCAGCGGATGTGCCGACCAACGCACGGCTATCGTGTCATGGTCCCCGCGCACCCACTCAGGTACGTCGGGGCCGGCCGGTACGAGCCAGCTTACCGGGCCCGGCCATGTTGCCATAACGGTTTCCTGCTGCCTGGTCGTCAGTTCCGGCGACAGTCTGTATAACTGATCCAGGTTACCAATAACGACAATCAGGCCCTTTTCGACGGGGCGACGCTTAATGTCCAGTATGCGCTGCACCGCGTCGCGCTGCCACGGATCGCAGCCCAGGCCCCAGACGGCCTCCGTGGGATAGGCAATCACCCCACCGCTGCCAATTACATCCACCCACTGCTGTGGCTTCAGCATCATGCTCGGTTCTCTCCCGCATTGTCGACCGGTGGCTGATTCTAATAAACGGGCTGCAGGATTGACAGAGCCTGCACCAACAGCCGGATTGGCACGAGCGGCAACACCGCTTTTATGGCGCCAGACGCTGGAAGCCGCCCTGGTGGCGAACTGCCAGACCGAGCAGCTCCAGTTGCATCAGACCTGGCAGCAATTCAGCGGCTGGAATCCCCGCTCGCCGGGCGAGACTCTCAACGGGCTCCGGAACACTCGACAGGCACTGCAGAAGCTGCTGCAGCGGCTCAGCGAGATCCCTTGGTTTGGCATCGATGTGGGTTTTAACCGAAGAACCGCCGGCCAGTTCCGGAAAATGATCCAGACAATCGCGCCATTCGACCGCCGGCTCTGCCCCGTCTCGCAGCAGTTGCAGGCCGCCATGGGCTTCCGGGTTACCCGGGTGGTCGGGTACCACCAGAACGGGCTTTCCCTGATCGGCAGCAAGCCCGGCGGTAATCAGCGACCCGCTGCGGTGTGCTGCCTGCCCGACCAGAGTTGCCCTTGCCAGACCCGCGACCAGTCGGTTCCGGCGCGGGAAATGCCCCGCCCTGGGACGAACGTCGGGCAGTTGTTCAGTGAGCACCAGGCCGCCGGCGCGCACAATATCCTCTACCACCACGGTGTGGGGCGGCGGGTAGATATGATCCAGACCGCCCGCCAGCACGGCGATGGTGAGGCCATCGCCGGCCGAAAGCGCGCCCCGGTGTGCAGCGACATCAACGCCGTAGGCCAGGCCACTGGTAATGACGACGCCCTGCTCCGCCAACCGGGTTGCCCACTGGCAGACCAGCCTCTGCGTCGCCGGGTTGGGCCGCCGGCTGCCAACAATGGCCAGTTGAGGCTGGCGGAGTCGCTCGATATTTCCGCGAGCGAACAGTACCGGTGGCGGGTCAGTGAGCACGTGTAGCAGCGTTTCTGGATACCGGGGGCTGCTCCAGGGAACCAACTGAATGCGGTCGTTTTTCACCCGGTCGAGAATATCGGCAATGGCTGGTACCGACTCCGGTCGGTCACAGGCGTGCAGAAATCGCAGGATAGTTTTTCGGGGCCAACCGAGTTCCGCCAGATCCGATTCGGTCAGTTCACCGACAGTTGCCGGTGCAATGCCTTCGGCAATCAGCCGGTTGCGATACGGTTCCCTGATGCCCGGTGCCAGCCTGAGCGCCAGGGCCACGGTCAGCTCATCCATGCTGCCAGATTCCCTCGTTACCTTTTCCGTGTCACGGCCTCTTTGCGTGTCACCGTCTCTGAGTCACGGTTCTACGATGGCCTGCCCGCCGGGTTCACGCGGGCTCCAGAAGGAGGGATACACCCGGCGGGACTGATCCGCTGAGAATAAAGGCAATGGTGGCGTTGTCATATACCCGCAGGGTGAGGATATGAGCAATTGTCTGGTCCGGGTACTGAATCGAACTCTGCCGCAGCGGATCGTAGCGGGTGATGCCGGGTCGCACCAGACGCCAGGCTTGCCCCGCTTCGATACCGTCGCTCACACCGACCTGGAGACCTACTTCCTTACCGGCGGTAATGGACTGGCCCGTGCGGCGCGCTGCACTGTTGTCCAGCGGGATAACCGGGTCCATGCCCAGAACACGGTCGGGAAAATGCACGGGGGAATCGCGATCCCAACGATCATCCACCGCGCCTCTGATCACGCGATGACCCACGGATACCTCGGCGGCATCGGTACGCACCGACACCCGGGTCAGCGACTCCGTCTGGTCGTCAACCTGGCCGATGCCTTCGGTGACACGGAAACCGGATTCCCCGATCGGCTCGGGTGGCGTGACGAAGCCCGGCGCCAGGAAATACACGATCGAACCGTCCGAACCTGTGATTCCGGTTACCCATAGCGAATCACCGGAGCCGGCCGATGACGCGCCCGGCTCCAGCAGCATTACATCGCCGATGGCCGGTTCGAGAGAGCCGGACCAGAGGAATAGTTCCGCGTTGCTGTACAGGTAGTCCCGCGCCGGCAACAGTGGCACTGTTTCGGGAAGGCGCAGTGGCGGCCGACCGGGATATCGTAACAGTCGGTACGTGACGTCACCGGCCTCCGTGCGGACGGAGCGGTATGGTACTTCCACCCAATTGGCGAGCGTAGGCCGGTAGGGCATCAACCAACTGTTGGCCGGGATGTCTGAGCCAAGCGTCAGTCGACCGGGCAGGACACCCGCCTGAATGCGCTCAGACCAGACCCATGGCAGGGTTGATTCTGCCTGGGACAGGGCCCATATAGAATCAGAGTCGGTAATGGCCTGCCAACGGTCCTGAGCGGTGGCCATGGAGGCTGCCAGCAGTGACCCGATCAGTCCGGCAGCGAGCAGCGCAGGGCGTGTGCACAGGGACGGTAAATCCTTTCCTGTCAGGCGGGTCAAATACATCACAAGCGGCTCTGATTGCGCTACAATTAGGCAAATTGGTGTCACTTTATAGCAGTTTTACGATTATGGCTAAACTCGATATTCTTGAATTTCCCGATCCGCGGCTGCGTACCAAGGCAAAGCCCATTGACGTCGTGGATGATGAGATCCGGCAGCTTGCCAGTGACATGCTGGAAACCATGTACGATGCACCGGGCATCGGCCTGGCAGCAACTCAGGTGAATGTGCATAAGCGTATGCTGGTGGCGGACGTGTCGGAAGATCAGTCCGAGCCGCACGTGTTTATTAACCCTGAGCTCGAGCTGCTCGGCAATGATGTCTCATCGCCGGAAGGGTGCCTGTCGGTCCCCGGCTATTATGAAGAGGTGACGCGCAAGGACCACATTATTGTCCATGCGCTGAATACAGACGGCGAACCGTTCACCATGGAAGCGCATGATCTGCTGGCAATCTGTATCCAGCACGAATGCGACCACCTGGAAGGCAAGCTGTTCGTGGATTACCTGTCGTCTCTCAAGCGAAACCGCATCCGGAAGAAACTGGTGAAGGAACAACGGGTTGCCTGAAACCAGCCCATCCCTGAGAGTGGTTTTCATGGGGACGCCGGATTTCTCGGCGCACATTCTTGAAGGGATGCTGGCAGACGGCAACCGCCCGGTTGCTGTCTATACACAGCCGGACCGGCCCGCGGGGCGAGGCAGAAAAGCGACTGCGCCCCCGGTCAAACAGTTGGCCGAACGGTCGGGGATTCCGGTGCACCAACCCGAATCGCTCCGAAACCCCGAGGCTCAGCAGCGACTGGCCGATTACCAGCCGGACGTGATCATTGTGGTCGCGTACGGGCTGTTGCTCCCGGAAGCGGTTCTGGCTATCCCTCCGCTCGGGTGCATCAATGTTCATGCCTCGTTGTTGCCTCGCTGGCGTGGGGCAGCACCAATTCAGCGCGCGATCGAAGCTGGAGACAGTGAATCCGGCGTGTGCCTGATGAAGATGGAAGCCGGGCTCGATACGGGTCCGGTTCTGGCCTCTCGGTCTGTACCGTTAACACCGTCAACGACGGGCGGCAGTCTGCACGATCAGCTCAGTGAGGCGGGTCGGGACCTTCTGCTTGCGGCCCTTCCGCACCTGCCCGAAATGCTCCGACAGGCACAGCCTCAGGACGACGCCAACGCAACCTACGCAGCCAAACTCTCCAAGGCCGACAGCCATCTGGATTTCCAGCGGTCTGCTGTGGATCTCGAACGTCAGGTCAGGGCTTTTAATCCCTGGCCCGTCGCGTGGTTCGAACTGGATGGACAACGATTCCGCGCATGGCAAGCCCGCGTGGAACCCAATGCCGGGAGGCTCGCTGCCGGCACGGTTCTGATGGATCGGGCGAAGGGGTTGTTCGCCATTGCGACCGCTGACGGCCTGTTCTGCCCGACGCGGCTGCAGGCGCCCGGCAAGAAGCCTCTATCGGTTACAGATTGGCTCAATGGCCAGGGCACCGACCGTTATGACGGCAAGCAGGTGAACTGATGGCCCAGGTTCGAGCCACGGCTGCCCGCTGTGTTGACGCCGTGATCCGTCACCGGAAATCGCTGAGTGAAGTACTGCCTCCTGCCACCGACCGAGTGAAGGACCGCGACAAGGGCCTTCTCAAGGCTCTTGTCTACCAGACTCTGCGCCATGGATTCAGCCTGAAACGCGACGTGGAAGCAGCGCTCAGCAAGCCGCTTCGGGGGAAAGACCACGATATTGTCGCGCTGTTGATGGTCGGGCTGTGCCAGATCCGATTTCTGAACGTGGCTGACCATGCAGCGGTCAATGCCACCGTGGACGCCACCCGGATTCTGAAAAAACCCTGGACGCGCGGCCTCGTGAACGCCGTGCTTCGTCGTTTCCTGCGGGGTGAACTGACAACCGACGGCAGCGACCCCGAGGTCAGCTGGGAGCATCCGCTCTGGTTGATCGAAGCGATTCAGCGTGGCTGGCCCGATGACTGGGAGACCGTGCTGGAAAACGCCCAGCACCAGGGCCCGATGACATTGCGGGTTAATCGCCGGGTTTTTCAGCGCAACGACTATCGTGCGCTGCTGGCCGATCTGGGTATTGAATCCGAACCGACAGCTTACAGTCCGGACGGGCTTGTATTGCACGCCGCGACAGAGGTAACCGCCCTGCCACACTTTGCCGAAGGCGCCTGTTCGGTTCAGGATGAATCCGGGCAGATGGCCGTTCATTGGCTGGACCCGAAACCCGGGGAGTCGATTCTCGACGCCTGCGCGGCTCCGGGAAGCAAGACCGGTCACATCCTTGAGCGCCTCAATGGCAGCGGTGAGGTGGTTGCGGTAGACAGTCAGGCTCACCGGCTGGAACGACTCGCCGATACCCTGGGGCGTATCGGGGCATCGGCCGAGCTGCATGTGACCGACGCGCAGCAGTTGGCAGAGCAGTTCCCCGAGCGGCGTTTCGATCGTATTCTTCTGGATGTCCCCTGTACGGGCACCGGCGTTGTGCGCAGGCATCCGGACATCAAATGGCTTCGACAGCCCGAAGATGTCAGCCGGCTGGGGGAGATTCAGCGACATATTCTGGATGCCGCGTGGCAGGTACTTAAGCCGGGCGGCATGCTGATGTACAGTACCTGTTCAGTGTTGCCGGCCGAGAACAGCGAGCAGGTTACTGCTTTTCTGCAGACAACGCCTGACGCCTCTGTCGTTGCTCTGCCTGTGGCCGGCTCTCAGGCACGTGCCGCTGCCGTTGGGGTGCAGTGGCTGCCGGAAATCAACGGGGCGGACGGGTTTTATTTCGCGTTGTTGCACAAGGCGGGCTGACAGGCCTCTGACGGAGATCAGACCATGAAGATCGTTATACTGGGTGCGGGCCAGGTGGGGGGAAATCTGGCCGCTACCCTTGCCCGTGAGGACAACGATATCACGCTGGTGGACAGCCGTGAGGACCGCCTCCAGGAGCTTCAGGAAAAGCACGATATCCGGACCGTCGCCGGTTTTGCCGCGCACCCCAATGTACTGATTGAAGCCGGCGCTGATGATGCAGATCTGGTGATCTGCGTCACCAACAGTGACGAAGTCAATATGATTGCGTGCCAGGTTGCACATTCGCTGTTTCGAACGCCCACCAAGATAGCCCGTATTCGCAACCCCCATTATCTGAAGCGTGCCGATGCCCTGTTCCAGGAAAAGGCGATACCGATCGATGTGTTGATCAGCCCCGAACAGTTGGTGTGCGACTATATTCGCCGACTGATCGAACACCCGGGCGCACTGCAGGTGCTCGATTTCGCCCGCGGTCGTATCAAGCTGGTCGCCATGAAGGCCTACGAAGGCGGCCCGCTGGTCGGTCAGGAACTGCGGTTCATAAAGTCCCATATGCCCAACGTACCGACCCGTGTTGCGGCTATATTCCGACAGAACCAGGCCGTGCTGCCTGAAGGCTCCACCCGCATCGAAGCCGGAGATGAGGTATTTTTCATCGCGGCTGCGGAGGACATTCGGTCCGTGATGAGCGAACTGCGACGTAAGGAGCGGCCTTACAAGCGGGTGGTGATAGCGGGCGGTGGCAATATCGGCTATCGCCTGGCGGAGTCGATTGAAGATCGCTACCGGGTCAAGGTGATCGAACGGGGCGAAGCGCGGTGCAAGTATCTGTCAGAACATCTCAACCGTTCTGTGGTACTTCAGGGCAATGCGTCCGATCAGGAACTGCTGATCGGCGAAAATATTGAAGACACCGACATCTTCGTGGCACTGACCAACGATGACGAGGCGAACATCATGTCGTCCATGCTCGCCAAGCGGCTGGGTGCCCGTAAGGTCATGGCGCTGATCAATAACCCGGCTTATGTTGACCTGGTTCAGGGCGGCGAAATCGATGTCGCCATTTCACCGTCCCTGGCCACCATCGGTAGCTTGCTGACCCATGTGCGGCGTGGCGACATAGTGAACGTTCACTCACTGCGCCGCGGGGCGGCAGAGGCGATTGAGGCCATAGCACACGGTGATGCGCAAAGCTCCAAGGTGGTTGGCAGCGATATAGCCGATATTGACCTGCCTGAGGGCGCAACCATCGGTGCCGTTGTACGCGATGATAACGTCATCATGGCGCACCGTGGACTGGTCATTGAATCCGATGACCACGTTATTCTGTTTCTGACGGACAAAAAGCGGATTCCGGACGTCGAGAAACTCTTCCAGGTGGGTATTACGTTCTTCTGACAGAAGGCCCGGTGGGGCAATCCGGTAGTTCCGGCAGGTCGGGACTGGGCAATAGGGAAATCCGAACATGCATTACAAGGTCATTATTCGGGTTGTCGGTCTGTTGTTGCTGGTGTTCTCGCTGGCGATGCTGCCCGGGGCCGGCGTGTCGCTGTATTACCAGGATGGCAGTTTTTACGCATTCGGTCTGTCCTTCGTGGTCATCGCCGGGGCTGGGCTTTTACTGTTTCTTCCGGTCATGCAGATTAAGGATGAGCTGCGCACGCGCGAAGGTTTTCTGATTACTGCGCTCTTCTGGATAGTCCTGGGTACCGCCGGGTCGGTGCCGCTGTACCTGTCCAATCAGGCCGGACTGTCCTTTACCGATGCCTATTTTGAGTCTTTCTCCGGTCTGACGACGACGGGGGCCACCATTCTGGGCAACATCGAGGGGTTGCCCGAGTCGCTGCGGTTCTACCGCCAGCAGCTTAACTGGATGGGCGGTATGGGCATCATCGTACTGGCTGTCGCGATTTTGCCGATGCTCGGTGTGGGCGGCATGCAGTTGTATCGCGCCGAAATGTCCGGGCCAATGAAAGATAACAAGCTGGCACCGCGAATAGCGGAGACCGCAAAGGCGCTCTGGTATATCTATGCCGGGCTTACGCTGGCCTGCCTGCTGGCTTATTGGGCTGCCGGGATGAGCCTGTTCGATGCGATCGGCCATTCGTTCTCGACGGTCGCCATTGGCGGCTTCTCCACCTACGACAGCAGCTTCGCGGCCTTTGACAGTGCAATCATAGAGGCCATTGCTGTTGTATTCATGCTGCTGGCGGCGGCCAATTTTGCGCTTCATTACGCCGTGATGCATCAACGGAACCCGCTGGTCTACCTGCGGGATCCGGAGTACCGGTTCTTCCTGTACGGTATTGCTGCCCTGGTCAGCATCGTGGTTGTATCACTGGCGGTCACCGGCACCTTTGCCGGGCTGGAGAGTGTCCGTTTCGGGATCTTCGAAGCCGTCTCAATCATGACAACGACCGGGTTTGCGACAACGGGTTTTCAGCACTGGCCATTGTTCCTGCCCTTTCTGATATTTCTCGCCGCGTTTCTTGGGGGCTGTGCAGGGTCTACAGCCGGCGGTATGAAATCCATCCGCATATTGTTGCTCTGGAAGCAGGGTGTGCGGGAGATCAAGCGGATGATACATCCGAACGGAGTATTCCCCGTCAAGGTGGGTGGCAAGGAGATCCCGGCACGGGTTCTCTATGCGGTGTGGGGCTATTTTGCCGTATATGTATTCACCTTTATCTGTCTGCTTCTGGCGTTGCTGGCCTCCGGAATGGACTTCATAAGCAGTTGGTCCGCGGTGGGAAGCGCTATGAACAATCTGGGCCCGGGAATGGGCGAAGTGAGTGCTAACTATAGTGCTATCCCGGTAGCTGCCAAGTGGATACTCTGTCTCGCCATGCTGATGGGGCGGCTGGAGTTCTTCACGCTGATCATCGTCCTGAGCCCGATGTTCTGGCGCCGGTAGGCAATTTACCCCCCGGTGTTTATAATGCGCCTTCTCACGAAGCGCCGTGGCACGCCAGTAGCTCCGGGCTTCCCTGGCGTGGCATCCCACACCTGTCTCAGGTGGCGATTCCCCGGTCTTGACGTGGCACAGCGCCGTTCAGTTGCTGTGACGCGGACCCGGTACGCTGCCTTCATTTTACAGAATTACGGGAAACCTGATTGTGACAGACAAACCGACATTTCAGGATCTGATTCTCACACTGCAGAGCTTCTGGGCTCAACAGGGTTGCGTCATCATGCAGCCGCTGGATATGGAGGTCGGGGCCGGCACATCTCACCCAGCGACGTTCCTGCGAGCGATCGGGCCAGAGGACTGGAGCAGTGCCTATGTACAGCCCAGCCGTCGGCCCACCGATGGACGCTACGGCGAAAACCCGAATCGTCTTCAACATTACTATCAGTTCCAGGTGGTCATGAAGCCTTCACCGGACGACTTTCAGGAGCGGTACCTGGCGTCACTCAGTGAACTCGGTATCGACCCGGCGATTCATGATATCCGCTTTGTGGAAGACAACTGGGAAAACCCGACGCTGGGTGCCTGGGGGCTTGGCTGGGAAGTGTGGCTCAACGGGATGGAAATCACGCAGTTCACCTATTTTCAGCAGGCCGGCGGCCTTGAGTGCTTTCCTGTAACCGGCGAGATCACTTATGGTCTGGAGCGGCTCGCCATGTATATTCAGAATGTAGACAGCGTCTATGACCTGGTCTGGTCTCGTTCGCCGGATGGGCGCGTTGTGACCTACGGAGACGTCTATCTGCAGAACGAACGGGAACAATCGCATTATAATTTTGACCACGCACCGGTCGAGGACCTTTTCCGGGCGTTCGAAAACCACGCCAGGACAGCGAGCGACCTGATCGATCAGGCACTGCCGCTACCGGCTTACGAGCAGGTGCTAAAAGCCGGGCATACGTTCAATCTCCTCGACGCACGCCATGCCATTTCAGTGACGGAGCGCCAGGCTTACATCCTCAAGATCCGGGGGCTTTCACGCCGGGTTGCCGAGGCGTATTTCCAGAGTCGCGAAGCACTCGGGTTCCCGATGGCCCGGGAGGAAATCACCGCTCGTCTCAAGGACCCTACACTATGACTCGTCAGGATTTTCTGCTGGAAATTGGAACTGAGGAACTGCCTCCGAAAACACTCGAACAGATGGGGAAGGCACTGGCGTCGAACCTGGGCGAATCCCTGAACCAGTCCGGTCTGGCGCACGGCACCATAAACGGGTTCGCAAGCCCGAGGCGTTTGGCCGTGCTTGTGCGGGAGCTTGAAACGCAACAACCCGACCAGCCGTTCGAGAAGCGCGGTCCGGCGGTCAAGGCAGCGTTTGATGCGGACGGCAATGCGACCCGTGCAGCCATGGGCTTCGCCGGGTCCTGTGGTGTTTCGGTTGACGCATTGGAGACGGTCACAACCGATAAGGGGGACTATCTGGTTCATCGCGGCGTAACACCCGGATCTGCAGTTGCCGAGTTGCTGCCGGCGATGCTGAGCGATACCGTTCAGAAGTTGCCGATCGCCAAGCGTATGCGCTGGGGTGACCATTCCCACGAATTTGTCAGGCCGGTCAAGTGGCTGGTCATGCTGTTCGGTAGCGACACTGTAGAGGCCACCCTGTTCGGTGTGGCGGCAGGAAGTGCAACACGGGGTCACCGCATTCATCACCCGGACCCAATAGAACTCAACGCGCCGGCGGATTATGAATCTGTACTGGAGACCCGGGGTAAAGTCATAGCTGACTTTGAGAAGCGTCGTTCGGTAATCCTGGCCGGGCTTGAAGAAGCAGCACAGGCTCAGGGCCTGGTAGCAGACATTCCGAGAGAGCTACTGGACGAGGTTACGGCGCTGAACGAATGGCCGGTGGTAATGGGCGGAAGCTTCGACGAAGCCTTTCTGCGCGTACCACCGGAGGCACTGGTCTCCAGTATGCAGGACCATCAGAAGTACTTCCCGTTGCGGCATGAAGGCGGCGACCTTGCGGCCCGGTTTCTGTTCGTGGCAAATCTGGAGAGCAAGGATCCGGCTTCGGTCATTGAAGGAAACGAACGGGTTATCCGGCCGCGCCTGTCTGATGCGGCGTTTTTCTGGGATATGGATAAGCGGGAGCGACTGGCGGACCGAGCGCCCAACCTCGAGTCAGTGGTTTTCCAGAAAACATTGGGGACCCTGGCTGACAAATCGGCTCGAATTCGGTCGGTAATGGAGAAGATCGGGGCCCATTCAGATATCGATGTGAACCGCATAAAACGTGCTGCCGAACTGGCCAAATGCGATCTGGTAACGGATTTGGTGTTTGAGTTCGACGATCTGCAAGGGATTGCCGGATACTATTATGCGCTGAATGATTGTGAGCCGGAAGAAGTCGCGTTGGCTATCCGCGATCAGTACCGGCCCGGCCATGCAGGCGATGATTTGCCGCAGAATCACCTAGGGAAACTGTTGGCAGTGGCTGACCGACTGGACACTCTGGTGGGCATATTCGGAATCGGACAGAGGCCTTCAGGAACCCGGGATCCCTACGCCCTTCGGCGGGCTGCGCTCGGTGTATTACGGATTTTGCTGGAAGGCAACCTGGATCTGGATCTGCGCGAACTGCTCGGTTATGCCCTGGCGGCCTATGAGCAACAGGACGTGCGGCTAAAGCATCAGGGCAGCCCGTTGGTAGATGAGGTTCTGAAATACTGCATGGAGCGCCTGAGGGCCTACTATCAGGACCGTGGTGTCAGTACCGATATCTTCCTGAGTGTAGCGGCGTCTCAGGTTTCACGGCCGGTTGATTTTGATGCGCGGATCCGGGCCGTGCAATCCTTCAGCGCTGGCAGGAATGCCGATACGCTTATTCAGGCCAACAAGCGTGTCCAGAATCTGTTGCAGAGCGCCACTGTTCCCAGCATCCCGCTGCCAGAGCTTCGGGCGCGGCTCGTATCGGAACACGAGCGTGAATTGATAGACGCGGTGGCGCAGGTGAAGGAAAAGACAGATGGCGGTTATCAGTCACTTTTGGGCGAATTGAGTGAACTCGCTGTACCGCTGGACGGTTTTTTCGACAACGTTATGGTAAATGTCGATGACGAAGAGCTTCGTCAGAGTCGACTGGCATTGCTGCAAACAGTCCGTGGTTTGTTCCTGGAAGTGGCTGACGTATCACTTCTTGCTCACTGAAGCGCACAGTTCTGTCACAAACAAAAAAGGGGTGTTCCACGTGGAACACCCCTTTTTTGTCCAGACTGATCAAGGCACTCAGTAGTCCAGGTTTTCAACCAGCAGCGCATTCTGCTGGATGAAGTCCCGACGAGGCTCAACGTCATCCCCCATCAGCGTCGTGAATATCTGGTCGGCCGCGATTGCATCCTTTATCGAGACTTGCAGCATCCTGCGTGCCTCCGGGTCCATGGTCGTTTCCCAGAGCTGCTCGGGGTTCATTTCGCCAAGGCCCTTGTACCGTTGAATCGAATACCCGCGTTGTGCCTCATTCATCAGCCAACTCATCATTTCGGCCATTCGCTCGGTTTCAAAGGTTCGGTTACCCCGCTCTATCCTGACCCCACCCTCAAACAGTGAAGCCATGACGTCTCCCAGTGCAAGAATCCGCTTGTAGTCGTCCGATTCAAAAAATTCCGGCCTCAGGGTGTATTCCTGGCGATATCCATGTTGCACAGTGGCTATCCGAGGAACGCAGAGACGTGTTTCCTCATTTTCAACCAGAGTCGTCTCGTACGCCTTTGTGGACGTATTGTACTGGGCCAACAGATCCGCCAGCCGCTCTATCCATGACTGCACATTGTTGTAGTCGCGCAAGGCCTCACGATCAAGCCTGGGCAGGTACAGAAGATTCTCCAGCACAGCTTCCGGGTATACCCGGGAAAGACGACCAATGGTCGACATAACGCCCTGATATTGGTGAATCAGCTTTTCCAGTCCCTCGCCCTGGATAGGGGGTACGCCCTCTTCCGGATATAACGCGGCACCGTCGATAGCCACCTGAGTGAGGTATTCGTTCAGGGCCTCGTCGTCCTTGATATAGCGCTCCTGTTTCCCCTTTTTTACCTTGTACAGGGGCGGTTGCGCGATATAGATATGGCCGTGTTCAATCAGCTCAGGCATTTGCCGGAAGAAGAAGGTCAATAACAGCGTTCTGATGTGTGACCCGTCCACGTCCGCATCGGTCATAATAATGATCCGGTGATACCGCAGTTTGTCGAGCATGAACTCTTCCCGGCCAATACCGGTTCCCAGTGCGGTTATCAGCGTTCCCACTTCTGCTGATCCGAGCATTTTGTCGAAACGCGCCTTTTCCACGTTCAGGATCTTGCCCTTGAGGGGCAGGATCGCCTGTGTTTTCCGATCACGACCCTGCTTGGCACTGCCCCCGGCGGAATCACCCTCCACCAGATACAGTTCCGACAAGGCCGGGTCCTTTTCCTGGCAGTCGGCCAGTTTGCCCGGAAGCCCTGCGATATCCAGTGCGCCTTTACGACGGGTCATATCCCGCGCCTTCCGAGCCGCCTCTCTCGCCCTGGCGGCATCGATCATCTTCTGGACAATGGCTTTTGCTTCTGCCGGATTTTCCAGCAGGTAGTCTGAAAACGCGGCAGACAACTCCTGTTCAACCGCTGTTTTCACTTCGCTCGACACGAGCTTGTCCTTGGTCTGAGAACTGAACTTCGGGTCCGGAACCTTCACGGAAATGATTGCCGTCAGACCTTCCCGGGCATCGTCCCCAGTCGTTGCCACTTTCTGTTTCTTCTGAATATTCTCTTCCTGAATATAGGAATTCAGGCAGCGCGTAATGCCCGCGCGAAAGCCCGCCAGGTGCGTTCCGCCGTCACGCTGTGGAATGTTGTTCGTGTAGCAGAGAATATTCTCCTGATAACTGTCGTTCCATTGCAACGCCACCTCTACCACAACGCCGTCATCCCGCTCCTTCGAGAAATGGAAAGTCTTGTTGAGTGTGGATTTGCTCCGGTTCAGATAGTCAACAAACGACCGAAGGCCTCCGTCATACTGAAAATGTTCAGAGGCACCATCGCGATCATCACGCAGATGAATAGAGACGCCGCTGTTCAGGAACGACAATTCCCGTAGCCGCTTCGCAAGCACTTCGAATTCGAAGTGGATATTGTTAAACGTTTCAGCAGAGGGCCGGAAATGGATACGTGTACCGTTCCGGTCCGTGGGTTCAATTTCCTGCAATGCCGTATCCGGAACGCCGCCATGATAGGTTTGCTGATATTTGTGCCCGTTACGCCAGATAGTGAGTATCAGCTCGCTGGACAACGCATTGACAACGGACACCCCAACTCCGTGCAGACCGCCCGATACCTTGTAGCTGTTATCGTCGAATTTCCCACCCGCATGGAGCACCGTCATAATAACTTCGGCCGCGCTCTTGCCCTCTTCGTGATCGTCCACGGGAATCCCGCGGCCGTTGTCTGACACGGATACCGACTCGTCCGGATGAATAACCACCTGTATATCGGAGCAATAACCCGCCAGCGCCTCGTCAATGGAATTGTCCACCACCTCAAAGACCATATGGTGCAACCCGGTACCGTCATCCGTGTCACCAATGTACATTCCCGGGCGCTTGCGCACGGCATCCAGCCCTTTCAGTACCTTGATACTGGACGAATCATAGGTCTCAGCCATCTCGTGCTCCTGTTACTCCACCACTCTGACAGTACCCTGTTCCACGTGGAACACTCGTACCGGAATTTTTGTTTCTTCTGACAGGCCGGACCGTATCTGGTCCGCCGTCAACGATGATATAAATACCTGAAACCCGGTTTTACCCAGCTCTCGAAGCATTCGATTCAGATTCCCCTGATCCAACTCAGCGGTCAGGTCATCCAGCAGAATCAGCGGTTCCACTCCACCCGAGTTTTCATGCAGCAATCGAACCTGAGAAAGCTTCAGCAGATGCCCCAGTACCTTCAGTTGTCCACGCGAGAAAATGTCCTGAACCGGCTGCTTCCCGGTAAGGAATCGCACATCCGCTCTCTGCGGCCCGACCATGGAACGACGATACCGCCTCTCCTGCTCCCGGACCCGCTGCGATTGTACGGCCTCACTCAGTGACTCCCCTGACGGCCAGCCCGACAGTAATTCTATATCCGGCTCCGGGATCGCCTCGACCGCATTGAATTCAGCAAACAGCTCAGCAAAAGCGCTCTCGAGCCGCTGCATATAGGCCGACCGCAAGGCGTTAAGTGCTTCGCCGCTCTCCGTGAATTCGCGTTCCCAGGCCAGCCGTTCCGAGCGATCTATTGTATCATTTTTCAACAGAAAATTCCGCTGCTTCATCGCTCGACCAAACCGATGGAACAGCTGCGGGGCGTCTTGCGGGAAAAAGTGATAGACCCCCCAGTCGAGGAAACGTCGCCGGATTCTTGGCCCATCCTCGAACAGACGGAAATCGCTCAGCGTAATTGCCATAACGGGCAACTCACGCGCCAACTCACTGGCCGACCGAACACGACGATCCCCGATTATCACTTGCGCCCTGCCGTCGGCGCTACGCTCCAGACCCACACGGAGCCCCTGGTGCGTTACCCCTGACACGACAAACGATTCCTGCCCAAACCGTATCAACGGCCGGTGACTACCGACGCGAAAGCTTTTTCCGGTTCCAAGCACGTGAACCGCCTCGAGCACCGAGGATTTGCCGGCACCGTTATCGCCCACAAACAGATTGAGACCAGACTCCAACGATAGCCTGGACTCCGCGATGTTCCGGAAGTTCAACAGGAAAAGCGCGTCTATCGACACATTACAGTCGCATTGGCATCACGACATATAACGCCGATTCGTCGTCAAAGTCACGAACAAGCGCGCTACTGTTCGCATCCGACGCCACCATCATGACCTGCTCGCCGCGAATCGCATTCAATACGTCTATCAGATAAGCCACATTAAAGCCGACCTCGAGCGACTCACCCTGATAATCCACCGACAGGTTCTCTTCCGCTTCTTCCTGCTCAGGGTTATTCGCGACGATCTGGAGGTTGCCTTCCGTCAACGTCAGCCGGATGCCCCTATATTTCTCATTGGACAGAATGGACGCACGCGTCAGCACCGCTTTGAAGGATTCCTTGTCGGCGACAATCTCCTTGTCACCGCCCCGTGGTATGACACGTTCGTAGTCCGGAAATTTTCCGTCTACCAGTTTCGTCGTAAACGTGAACTCGCCGATATCGGCACGCAGATGGTTCTGGGTCAATTGAAGCCGAATCGACCCCTCAACGTTCCCGAGTACTCTCTGCAGCTCCAGAACGCCCTTTCTGGGCAGAATCACCTGCTGGCGCTCGCTGCCGGACACCGCAGCCGAGCAGCCGGCAAGCGCCAACCGATGGCCGTCGGTGGCTACCGTGCGAACGGCCCCATCACGCAGCTCCAACAACATTCCGTTCAGGTAATACCGAACGTCCTGAACCGCCATTGCAAACGAGGTAGCCTCGATCACCTTGCCCAGGTCTGCCTGGCTGACTTCTACAGAGCGGGCTTCCGGTCCGATTTCCACGTCCGGAAAATCATCGGCGCTAAGCGCAGCCAGCGCATAGCGGCTGCGACCGCTCTTCAATGTAACCCGTTCACTATCACCGGCAAAAGCGAGCTGGGACTCGGCTGGCAACGACTTGCACAGGTCCAGCAACTTGCGCGCCGGCAGTGTAACCTTCCACGGTTCGAAAGACTCGTCAAGCGCCACCCTGGCCACCAGTTCCACCTCCAGGTCGGTGCCCGTGAGCTTCAGCGTTTCTCCATCCACTTCCAGCAACACGTTTGCCAGTATCGGCATGGTGTTGCGGCGCTCAACGACGCCTGCCACGAACTGCAATGGCCTTACAAGTGCTTCCCGACTCAACCGTAGGTTCATAATTGTCAGCCTTAATGATCAATCAACTGGTCAGCGACCGGTGAATTTTAGCGTAATCTTCGCGCAGGTCGGATGATGTTTCCACCAGTTCCCGAACCTTTCGACAGGCATGCAGCACCGTCGTGTGATCGCGCCCACCGAATGCCTTTCCGATCTCCGGCAGGCTGTAGGTGGTGAGTTCTTTTGCCAGTGCCATCGCCATCTGTCTCGGCCGCGCCACCGAACGACTCCGACGTTTCGAAATCAGGTCGGATATCTTTATGTTGTAATAGTCCGATACCGTTCGCTGTATGTTGTCGATGGAAATCTGCTTTTCCTGGGCGGCCAGTAAATCCTTCAGAGTTTCCTTGATGAAACCCAGCGTAATGCGGCTACGGGTAAACTGGGCGTTTGCAATGACCCGCTTCAGCGCACCTTCCAGTTCCCGAACATTCGAGCGGATCTTCTGTGCAATGAAAAACGCAGCCTCGTCGGATAGCCTGACTTTCTCACGCTCCGCCTTTTTCTTGAGAATTGCCACCCGAGTCTCCAGATCCGGCGGCTCCACGGCCACTGTGAGCCCCCATGAGAACCGGGATTTGAGCCGGTCTTCCAGACCATCAATTTCCTTGGGAAACCGATCACAGGTAAGAATGACCTGCTGATTGCCCTCGAGCAACGCGTTAAAGGTATGAAAAAACTCCTCCTGAGTACGGTCCTTACCGGCAAAGAACTGGATATCGTCGATCAACAATCCGTCCAGACTGCGGTAGAATCGCTTGAAATCTGGCATGGCGCCCTGCTGCAGGGCCTTCACCATGTCAGCCACAAAACGCTCTGAATGGATATACAGCACGCGCGCATTTGAGTTACGTTCCACCACTTCATTGCCAATGGCGTGCATAAGGTGGGTCTTACCCAACCCGACACCACCATAGATAAACAACGGGTTGTAGCCGCCACCTTCATTCGCCGCCACCTGGCGTGACGCCGCCAACGCCAACTGGTTCGCCTTGCCCTCGACAAAGCTGCCGAACGTAAACCCGGGATTGAGAAAACTATGATGCCGGAGGCCACCTTCAACATTCAGTTTCCGGTCGATCTCATCCGGGTCGGGTGTATTCTCTTCCGGTTGCAGCCCCCGGTCTGACTCAGAACCATCCACTGACCCCGGCGGCAACTCAGGGCCGGCCGGCCTTTTCGCCGGTGCCTCCGGGCCCGGAGACCCATTGAGACCACCAACCGCTTCCTGGCCCACTGACACTTTGAACGTCGGGTCCTCGCTGACTTCGCGTGCAAGCTGATGAATTCGATTCAGATACTTGTCGCGCACCCAATCCGCCACAAAACGATTCGGCGCAACGAGAAACAGAGAACGCTCGGCCTCGTCCGGCACCAGCCGCCGTATCCAGGTATTGTATTGCTGAGCCGGCAATTCGGCCTCGAGCACAGCCAGGCAGACCGACCAGATTTCCTGCGTTTTTGTAGTCTCTGACACCTTGAATACCTTTCGCCGGGTTCCGAGCGAATAGCAGACCATTGCACCGCCAGTTGGGCGGGACCCACTACTTTATCATTCTACCGTCGCTGAGTTCAGTTTTTCGCCAAAAATTTCTGGCATGCCAGTGAATAAACCTGTGGAAAACATGGGATAAAATACCCTTCAACACCAGCGAACAACCTGTGGACAATAAAACTGTGGATAACCAGGACGCCGGTCCACCGTCAGTACCGACCTTTTCCACAGAAGACAGCATTAACCATCCACAGTGAAAAACAACATAGACACTTATTATTCAATGACTTAACGATTTATCCAGTTACCCACAGCCCCTATAAATAAATAACTTCAACAAGTCTCTTCCTCTATCCCACATCAAAGTTCAGGGAACATTATTAACGACTCGTCTCACAACCCGATGCCCCCTTCCAGCCGAGCCGCAATAATTTACCCGCTCACTTGTCTGCATCGGGTCCCTGCGATAGAATCCGCGCTCAAATTTTGCTCAATGGCGAATAACGTTCATTGCAGCGATTTCACATTGTCTCTGAAGAGCGATCAGACTTATGAAACGTACTTTTCAACCAAGCGTTCTCAAGCGCAAGCGCACCCATGGGTTCCGGGCTCGCATGGCAACTCGGAATGGCCGGAAGGTTCTCGCAGCCCGTCGTGCAAAAGGCCGCCGCGTCCTGAGCGCCTGAGGTTTGACCAACCGCTGCGATCAGTTCATTGGCTCCTGCAGGCGCGCTGTCTGATGAGTGCTCGATTCACCAAGGCAGACCGCCTGCTCAAACCAGCCGATTTCAGCTACGTTTTCAGCAGCGCCGACGTCAAAGCCGGATCAGGAGAGTTTTTCCTGCTGGCCAGAAAAACCCGACAGCAGGCCATGAAGCCACGAATCGGGTTCATTCTGTCACGGAAAAAAGTGAAGCGGGCGGTGGATCGTAACCGCATCAAACGCATTGCCAGGGAACAGTTCAGAACACTGTCCGTATCGGACAATGGCTATCCGCCAATAGACATTGTGTTCATGGCGAACCGGGGTGCCGACAAGCTCGATCGGCCCACTGTGCACAGAACCGTTCGCTCACTCCTGAACAAGCTCCAACAACGCTATGCGCGATCTGAGACCGGGAAACAGACCTGACAGGGCCTGATGGCCACGAATACCAACCAGATACACAGGATCTTTCATGGATTGGCGACGTATTGTACCCATAATCGGCTTTGCCTTTGTCAGCTACCTCCTGGTACTTCAATGGTCCGAGTACGACACGGCCAACAACACTGAAACCGCTGCTGATTCAGGTGCATTCCCGACCGCTGAAGCACCGCAGACCAACAGTGATGACAGCGCACTGCCCGAATTTCAGGCAAACAACCAGACTGAGAACCAACAGACAACGGGGCCGGCTCCCGCCGTACCCGGCACAGAGGCTGCGGACGGACCTGCAGGCAATGGTTCTGTCACGTTTGAGACCGGCGAGATGCTGGGCCGTATCGATTTAACCACTGGTGACCTCACTGAACTCGCACTGAAGAACCACACCACAAGCGTCAACAGCGATACGCCACTCCGAATTCTCGAGTCGAACAACCAGCGTGTGTATACCGCCCAGAGTGGACTGCTCAATCGAATGAACAGCGACGTGACCCGGTCTGGCACCTATTCAGCGGCACGCTCCCATTTCCAGATTGCTCAGGATCGGAGAGAACTCCGCATTCCACTTCAGAAGACGCTCGACAACGGTCAGGTCCTCACCAAGACATATATCGTGCCGGACGATACCTTTGACCTGCAGGTCGAGTTCACCGTCAGAAATAACGGTGATGCCACGTCTGAATATTCCCTGTTCGGACAGGTACGTCGTGACCGTAGCTCGGATCCGGGGCGCGGCGCCGGATTTGCCATGGCGTCTTTCCTTGGTGTTGCCACCACCAGTGAGGAAGACCGCTACATCAAGATCGACTTCGGTGATATGGACGACCGAGCCCATAGTCACACGTATTACGGCGGCTGGATCGGATTCCTCCAGCACTACTTCCTGAGCGCCTGGGTACCGCCCCAGAACCAGACCAATCGATTCTTTGCCCGCGAGAACAATGGGCTCTACTACGCCGGGTTCACCACACCGGCGAAAACCGTAGCTCCCGGTGGCACAGAAACCTGGGAGACGACCCTGTTTGTCGGGCCCAAAATTCAGGAACAGCTCGATGCCCTGGCTGACAACCTCGAGCTGACGGTTGATTTCGGCTGGCTCTGGTGGGCCGCTCAACCGCTCTTCCAGCTTATGAAGCTGATACACGAATATGTCGGCAATTGGGGCTGGACCATTGTTCTTCTGACCCTGACGGTAAAGCTGGTTTTCTCGCCATTGAGCGCCAAGGCCTATCGATCCATGGCCAAGATGCGCAAATTCGCGCCGAAGATGCAGGAACTGAAAGAGCAGTATGGTGACGACCGTCAGAAAATGGCGCAGGAAACCATGAAGCTCTACAAGAAGGAAAAGATCAATCCGCTGGGCGGGTGTCTGCCGATGCTTGTCCAGATGCCGGTGTTCATTTCCCTCTACTGGGTATTCATGGAAAGTGTGGAGCTTCGGCACTCGCCGTTTATATTCTGGATTCAGGATCTGTCGTCGCGTGATCCCTACTTCATACTGCCGCTGATATTCGGCGCCACCATGTTCCTTCAGATGAAGCTGGGGGCACAGCCGACTGACCCGATGCAGGCGAAGGTCATGAAATTCCTGCCGATCGGCTTCACGGCATTCTTCCTGCTCTTCCCGGCCGGTCTGGTGTTGTACTGGGTGGTCAACAACAGTCTTTCGATTGCCCAGCAGCAATATATCAACTGGCGCGTGATGCGGGAGGATGACCGCAAGCCGGCGTCCGGCTGATCGGTACCGGAGCCGGGAGAGCAGACCTGTGGCTGATACCATCTGTGCTGTTGCCACACCCCCGGGGCGCGGGGGTGTCGGCATAATCCGTCTGTCCGGTCCGGACGCCTATCCGATCGGTCGGGCACTGCTGAAACGCGACCTTCGACCCCGATTCGCCGATTACGGTGCCATTCATGACGATTCCGGTGACTGGCTCGATAATGGCATCGCCCTCTATTTCCCGTCACCGCATTCGTTCACGGGCGAAGATGTGGTTGAACTGCAGGCGCATGGCGGGCCCGTACTGCTCGACCTCCTGATCAAGGCCATGACCCGTCTGGGCGCTCGACTGGCAAAGCCGGGGGAATTCAGCGAGCGAGCCTTTCTCAACGACAAGCTTGATCTGGCACAGGCCGAGGCAATCGCTGACCTCATAGCCGCATCATCCGAACAGGCCGCCCGGCAGGCTGTGAATTCCATGAACGGGGCGTTCTCGGAGGCGGTCAATGCATTGGCTGAATCCTGTATCCACTTGCGCGTCTACGTGGAAGCGGCCATTGATTTCCCCGACGAAGAGGTGGACTTTCTTTCCGAAGGCCGGGTTGCCGAACATTTGGCCGATTTGCTGGCCCGGGTTGATGATGTGTTCAGAACTGCCCAGCAGGGCGCCTTGCTGCGAGACGGTATGACCGTGGTCATCGCGGGACAGCCGAATGCGGGCAAATCCAGCCTGCTCAATGCACTGTCCGGCCAGGCATCGGCCATAGTTACAGAAATCGCGGGAACCACCCGGGATATACTGCACGAAACCATACAGATAGATGGGCTCCCCCTGCATATTATTGATACGGCAGGCCTGCGAGCCACCGAGGATAAAGTCGAGCAGGCCGGAATCGATCGTGCCTGGGCCGAAATCAGCCGCGCGGACCGGGTACTGCTGGTGGTTGATTCGGAACGTCACAGTATTGAAGGGGCGCTCGAAGACCACCGGGAAATTCTTGACCGCTTGCCGGCTGGCCTATCCGTTACGCAGATCCGGAACAAGTGCGATCTGACCGGCGAACCCGCAGGCCTCACGACCGGTCGGGAAGCGGAGCCGTTTACCGCTATCGTGACGCTGAGTGCGGAAACGGGGACGGGTATGGAGTCACTGCGCAACCACCTGAAAACGATCGTGGGTTACGAAAGCACCACGGAAGGCGGTTATATTGCCCGGCGGCGGCACCTGGAGGCATTAACGGAAGCACATGATTATATCCGTCATGCCCGGGATGAAATGGCGGCGACTGCAGCGGGGGAGCTCGTCGCCGAAAACCTGCGTATGGCCCAGCAGGCATTGAACACCATTACCGGGGAGTTCACCTCAGACGACCTGTTGGGTGAGATTTTCAGCAGTTTCTGTATAGGAAAATAGTGCACAACATCGTCCGGTACCGAAAACCTTGCCCGCCAAAGTATGATATGCTTTATTCAAGATAATAGCCGCAAATATCGAACCGGATAGTAGAATCCCGTGCCAGAGTACAGTTTATGCCATCAATAGCTGCCCGAACCTTGATAGCTATAACAATAACTACTATTACCTCTTATGCGGTCGCCAAGAACGTAGAACATGGGAAATATTCCAAAACAGATGCATCCCGGCATTCAGCCAATATAATTATTCCGACGGAATGTACATGTTGTGAATCGATGATTGAGTACTTGGAATCAGCAGGTTACAAAATTTCCCATAAATACATGGAAAGTAGCGATGTCGTAAAACAGCGTCAAAATGTGCCAAAAAAACTGAAACGATGTGTAACGACCGTTATAGATGGTTACTTAATCGAGGGCCAGGTACCTATCCATTCCATAGAAAAATTCCTTCATGCGCCTGTTAAACCTTTTGGGTCACGCACGGTCGGCCTTTCCGTTACCGTGGATGTACAGAATCGAACCAATAATAATAAAGGCAGCAATCATTACAACATAGTTGCATTCACCCGAGAGGGGCATTCGACAGTCATTGATCGCTATCAGCCTTAGCTACAAGGCGTCAATGGAGCATAGCAGTTAATCAAGGGTATCTGGATTAAGTGGTAGATGGAGCCTCCCTGCTCCTTCGAACCATTATCTCTCCCAGAAGGTTGATAGATCGACGCCGCAGTTCTTCTCGGGCTCGGGGAGACCCATGCTGTAGGTCATGGTGGCCTTGCCCGGGAAAGGGGATTCCTTGATCTGTGGCGCCTTCTTCTTGTGCCTGGTGGTGTAGAGCATCCGCGCCCGCATCACCTCGAATGAGTAGCCCCGGCCATCGCGGTTCTTGTCCTTGGCCAGCCGGTTGATCGACTCCGTGAAGGCGTTGGTGATCGGGATGTCGGTCTCGAAGTAGGTCAACATCTCCTCACGCTATGAGTTGACGGCGCTGACAAGATCCTTCCAGACCGCCTTCTGCCCCTGCGGGATGTCGTCAATCCAGGCAGCAAGTGCCTGCTCAGCATCTCGCCGGGTGGCACAGTCCCAGATGTGGTAGAACTGTTCCTTGTGCTCGTAGGCTGCCAGCAGCTGAGGGAAGGCCCCCGTCCAGGTTTCCATGATGAGCCGTTCGCGGTCTGAGATATCGTGAGCCCGCTTCAGCAGGATCTTCCGATCTCCCTTGAGCGTCCGTCGCTGGTTGGCCGTCAGCTCCTTCCTGAGCCCCTTGCGGACCTTCTCCAAGCCAAGGCCTCTTTGGCCATACGCACCACATGGAACTTATCGACCACGATGCGGGCCTGTGGCAGCACCGCCTGGACGGTACGGCGGTAGGGCTTCCACATCTCCATGCTGACGATCTCGACCTTGTCGCGCCCGGTCATGCTCATGAGGCGCTTCGTCACCGCGTCCTGCTGACGACCGGGCAACAGGTCCAACAGGGTGCGCTCTTCCAAATTGGTCAGGATGTAGCGGTAGCGGCGGTTGCGTATTCCGGTGAAGATGAACGGTTATTCTGGTTGAACGTGAACACCTGATTTCCTGGCGCATCACTCAGTCTGTTTTTCTACTCGGGTGTTCATCTTCGGTCAATTCGTTTCGGGTTTTTCGCATGGATTCTCCTTTGAGGTTGACCCGGTGAGCGTTGTGCATCAGCCGGTCGAGGATCAGCATCAGCAGCTGGACGGTAATCCCCCCATTTATAACCGGGGCGATAAGTAGAGTCGTTTAGGCAGCCATGGCTACCTTCTGTTTCGGTGTAGTGCCGCCCAGTGCCATATTCGGTCGCTCGTGGTTGTAAGTCCAGAGCCAACGTGTGGCGAAGTCCTGAACCTCGGTGATGTCATCGAACAGATAATGGCTCAACCAGTCGTAGCGAACTGTTCGGTTGTAGCGTTCGACGTAGGCATTCTGCTGCGGATTTCCAGGCTGGATGTACAGCAGCTCAATACCTTCCTGCTTCGCCCAGCTGATCAATTTGCCGCTGATGTATTCCGGGCCGTTGTCACAGCGAATGGCTTTGGGTTTGCCACGCCATTCGATCAGCTGCGTCAGAGAGCGTATGACACGCTCTGCTGGTAACGAGAAGTCGGCATCGATGATCAGCCCTTCCCGGTTATAGTCATCGATCACGTTGAACAACCGATACGTTCGACCGTCTCCCAACTGATCGTGCATGAAGTCCATCAACCAGCAGTCATTCAGCGCTTGTGGCACAGCCAGTGGTTCCGGCTTTTCTCGGACCAGGCGTTTCTTCGGTTTGATCCGTAGGTTCAACTCCAGTTCCCGGTAGATCCGATAAATGCGCTTGTGATTCCAGCCAAAGCCCTTCACGTTGCGCAAATACAGGTAACACAGGCCAAAGCCCCAGTTGTGCTGGTTGTGGGTCAAGCGCACCAGCCAATCGGCAATGACGGCGTTCTCATGGCTCAGCTTCGCCTGGTAGCGATAACAGGTCTCCGCTGTTTTTCAACGTAGCTGTCCATTAAACACGTTCACTAAGCCGCGTGTCTCTCTGGTTGCTCCCGGGTTGGATTCAATGCCACTTCCGTGATCGGACTCCAGTCCCGGGTACTACCGGACCAACGCTCCGGGTGCTTGGCTTTTGCCGCCTGATACACCCGCTCACGTTGCTCCAGAATGGCTTGGTCTTCGCCCCGGTGCCGAGCACCTGGGGTAACGAAGTTGATACCACTGTGGAGATGAATTTCGTTGTACGCGTACTCGAACTCCAGCATCCACTTTCGGGCATGGTCAATGGACTTGAAGCCCTTTGACGGCCATTTGGGGCAGTATTTCACCGTCCGGAAGGCCGCTTCTGAGTACGGGTTGTCATTGCTGACTCTGGGTCGGCTATACGACATCAGCATACCCAATTCACCCAAGCGTGAGCGCAGCGTGTATGACGTCATGGGCGCGCCGTTATCCGAGTGCAGTACCGGTGGGTTATCCCAGCAGTTCTCACGGAGCAGAGCGCGTTCTATGAGCTCTTTTGCAAATTGCCCGGACTCACAGTCATGAACTTCCCAGGCGACCATTTTGCGGCTGTAGATGTCGAGGACCAGGTACAGATACCAGTGCTGACCTTTCACCGCAGACGGCATGTAACTGATGTCCCACGTGTACACCTGATTGGGCCCGGTTGCGATAAAGGTATCCGGCGCCGGGCGCTTCTGGCGCTTGTTGGCCCGACCTCGCTCGTTCACTTGGCTGTGCTTTTTCAGGACGCGATAGAACGTCGATTCCGAGGCCACATACACACCCAGGTCGGCCAGCTTCGGCACGATCTGCGAGGGCGGCAGGCTGCGGTAAACCGGCATGTTGCAGATAATCAAAATCCGGTCCTCTTCCTCGCGTGTCAGTTGTTTTGGCTGGACCGGTTTCAACCCACTCGGTCGGCCGTCTTCCAGCACCTTGCCGGCGGCATTACGCCAGCGTTTCAGTGTGCGCTGGCTGAGCCCCATCAGCTCCGCCACTTTGAAGCGCCGGGCACCATGCGCCACGGCTTCATCGAACCAGGCCAGGAGCCTTGTACGTTCCCTCAACGGCGTCAGTCGTCGCCGTTGTTCGGATCCTTCCCATACAAGGCTTCGAGCTTTTTTGACAGCACCAGCAATGAGGTGGTCTCGGCCAATGCATGATCCTTACGTCGCAGTTCCGCTTCGAGCTTACGGATCTTTTTCCGCTGATTCTTGCTCTGGGCCTGAGCGGCTTTCTGCTCGTCCTGTTGCTGACCGGCACCGGATAGACAAGCCGCTTTCCATTGCTCAATCTGCTCTGGGTACAGGCCTTTCTTGCGGCAGTATTCGCTCAGCTCCACCTCAGACATCGGGGCGGTTTCTATCACCACCGCCAGTTTGGCTTCGGCAGACCAATCGTCTCCGGTTCTCGTCTCTCCGGGCACAGGCTGACCTCGTTCTCGACACTGTTTCAACCAATTGTACAGCGTCACATCGGCAATGCCTTCCTCGGCGGCAACCGAAACCACAGTGCGGTTATGTGGTGGCAGTAATTTCTTTAGAACGGCCGCTTTGCGTTCCAGTGAATAGCGTGGCATATGAATGTCCAAAGCGCCCTCTCTCGGGGTTAAACGGCGAAACCGCCGACTGGACATCTACGTTGACAGAGAGGGTCTCGCTGATGCCGAAGGCCACACAGGCCAGTCGGATACTGCAGCAGCCGGCCTCAACCGCGTTCTTTGCCATCTCTCGGCGTTGAGATGGCTTTACCACTTTCCCTCAAGGGCCTCCTGGCGCAGATCGGATATTAAGCGCTCCTCAGCGTACATCTTCTTGAGGCGGCGGTTCTCGTCTTCGAGTTCCTTAAGGCGCTTCATCATGGAGGTGTCCATGCCGCCGTACTTGGAACGCCATTTATAGAACGTGGCACTGCTCATGCCGTGCTCACGGCACAGCTCCGGAACCGGCACGCCGGACTCAGCCTGCTTCAGAATCGCCATGATCTGGCTGTCGGTGAATCGTGATTTACGCATGTGGAATCTCCTGTCTCTTCAGAGTACAAAATTCCACTTATCACCGCGATTATTTTTCGGGGGGATTACCGGACCCGGGAGAGCTGCTTAAGCAGCTTGGGGTACGTGCCAACGGCCTTGGCCTGGGTCAGATTCCAGCAACAGGCGGGAGAGCCGGTAGTAGCGCACGTTGTTGTAACCGTTCAGACAGGCGGTGTGGCCCAGGGCACAGGCCAGATAGGTCTTGCCACTGCCACAGGGCCCGGTCATCAGCAGGTTCTGTCCCCGATTGACCCAGTCGCACTGGGCCAGCCGGGCGATCAGAGCTTTATCGACACCCCGGGGGTCCTGGTAGTCGATCTCCTACACGCTGGCGTTGAGCTTGAAGCGGGCCATAGGTTCACCAGCGCATTCCGATAGCTGTATGAACACATCATCGTGACCCTTCCGCCTCGCAGACGCCTGGACGTTTAGAGGCTGTTCCAGACGGCGGCGGAGCCGCTGAGGAAGTTGGACTGCTAAGCTCAAAGCCCGGCAGATGCGAGCATAAATATAACGAACCCTCCAATGAAGGCGAATAATGAAGTTCGGGTATCTTTAGCGCTTTCGTGAGCTTCGGAAAGCATATCCTCGACTGCTGCGACCGTGAGAAGACCCGCTGCAAAGGTTACCATACCGATCTGGAGCGCCTCGCTCTGCCCACGGAGTAGATAATAAGAAAAGTTTGCCGCAACGACCACTGGAAGGACGAATGACAGGCTCAACACCATTCGTTTTTTCCGGGTGAATCCTTTACTCTTCATGTTAGCAACGGTGGAATAGCCTTCGGGACCGTCAACCAGCACCTGGCCCAACGCCAAAATCAGAGCCAAGGACAATGAAATGCTTGACCCGGTGCCTATCAATAGACCATCGCTGAAGAGGTCCACTGACACCGCAACGTATATCATCCACATGCCGAGGTTAGAATCGCCTTGTTTACCTTGAGCCCCCTGGGCTTTTTCGATGCTGCTTTCAAGGGTGATACTGGGCATTGCTTGCACCACCTGCGGTTCGTCGCTGATATTGACAAGCCGATACTCAATCACTTTGTGTTCCCCGGGGTTGACGTTAACCTGAGTGTGCAAAGCCAGGAACTCGAAGGGCTGACCGCTTTGAACACTGGACATACACTGCACCGGTATCTCCCGCGATTCGCCAACCTCAGCCAGCTGTTCAGTGGTTGGGCCCGCAGTAGGGCTACCGACCCCCGCCGTCCCAGATGTCTAATTGTAGATTGCCACTAAGAAAGTGAACTTAAGGGCCACCATCGCTGCCGCGAACAACAGGACTCGCACGATAACCCGGGAATTGGACTTCTTGCTGGATTCAGGCATGGACACTGACCTCGTTTTATCTCTGGCCCTGGTGGTGTGTGAAGAAATGGTAAGGCAACTGGGAGCATCTATAAACCCCCTCATTTGGTAGAATAGCAGGCGTATTCATAGCCGGACAGTGACCACCATGCAGCCCAGTTTCTTTGACCAGGACCGTGTGTTGACCAAGCTCGACCAGTTGAACGATCCCCTGCTCAAAATTGATGACATCGTGAACTGGGAAGGCTTCCGGCTGACGCTGGAAGAGATTCGGCCCGAGTATGACAAACGCAAGGGCGGGCGCCCGCCGCTGGATGCGGTGCTGATGTTCAAGATGATCTTCCTGCGTCATTACTACGACCTGTCACTGCAGCAGGCGGAGTACCAGGTATTGGATCGGTTGTCGTTCCGCCGTTTTCTGGGCCTGCAGTTAGAAGACCCGGTGCCGGACACCAACACCGTTTGGCTGTATGAAGAACGATTGATTGAAAAGGAACTGATCAAGCCGCTGTTTGAAGACCTCATGTTACAGATCGAGAACGCCGGTTATGTGCCCCGTGGCGGCCAGATCATCGATGCCACCATTGTGGAGGCACCGGTACGAAAGAATGACGACGACGATGTGAAATGACATGGGCGAACTAATTAAACTGCTCTGGATCAAAAATGGTTGGCGCGTAGGTCGTGTCCGGGCCGCATAGAATTCATTGCCCTGTTTTCCCTACCTCAAGCACTTCAAAGCCCCGCATCACCGCGGGTCGATTCAGCAGGCGTTGATACCATTCCAGGAGGTTTGCATGAGGGTCGAGTTCGATACCCCAGTTTTGCACTGCACGGACCCAGGGCAACAGGGCAATATCGGCAATCGAATAGTCCTCTGCTATGAAAGTCCGCCCCTCGAGGCCGGCATCCAGCAGTTTCAATTGTCGCTGTACCTGGTCCTGGTAACGGTCCAGCGCGTAGTCATCGCGGGGGTTCGTGATTGCGAAAATGTTCATATTGCCCGGCCATGGGCCCGAAATTACCGACCTGGAAGAACAGCCATTCCAGCACCTTCATCCGTGGCTCTGTCTTCCCGGGCAACAGGGCACCGGCCTTCTCCGCCAGGTAAATCAATATAGTGCCGGATTCGGTAATGGTTAATCCGTTGTCGGTATCCAGGATTACGGGAATTTTACCGCTGGGATTGATACGCCGGAACTCGGGTCGATGCTGATCGCCCGCAGCAAGCTCCAGTTTATTGAGCCGATATTCCAGACCGGTTTCCTCCAGCATCCCGGTGGCTTTGCGCCCATTGGGCGTCATCTATATTGACAGGTACCGATCAACGGTTACCTCTATCGTCAGGCTGGTGACTTTAATTCAATATATCATGTAATATTGTAGCATGACGGCTCAAAAATCTCGCCCCTCTGCGAGAATACTAGCCGTGCTCACCAACCTGGCGTCTTAACAAGGGGATAAATCATCATGAGCAAAACGTCATCCAAGACCACCGGTAGTAACATTAAGGTAGCTGGACTGGTGCTTACAGCCTGTGCGGCCTGCTGCGCCCCGTTGATCATCCCTGCTCTGGTTGCAATCTTCACCGCAAGTGGGATCGGCTTTGCTCTGGCAGGGCAAGTCGTGCTCGGCATTGCAGTGCTTGGAGGGATCAGCGTTTACCGTTATCTGCGCCGTCGGTTGGCTTCGAGAAGAACGGGTGGCTTTGGTTGCTGTGCCACCGGTCGTTGTACTGGTCCGGGCGCGAGTCATCGACCGTAACGCACTGAAAAAGATTGAGGAGCATCGATGGTGTACAACTCCGGATACCAGGACAACGACGATGTTGTCGCCAAGAAACTGACTGCCCTCGCCCATCCCGTCCGCTTGGCTGTTATCCGCCACCTATCTGCAGCGGGTGCCGCCGGTCTGGCAGCAGGCAGTCTGGGACAGCGTCTCGATGTAGCACCGAACGCGCTAACCTTTCACTTGCAAAAGCTCGCTGCCGCGGGCCTGGTCGATTCGCATCGAGAAGGCCAGTTTATCTATTATCGTGCCGTGTTCGATGCCCTTTTCGCATTAACGGACCACCTGGTTGGAGCCTGTTGTAGCGAGACCAGGGAAAACTGCGGAACACGCTGCCCCAAATCCTGCGGATAGAATGATCTCCGGTCTGAAGGAGTTCATTGGTTCTGAGTTGTCTGTTCGTCAGTGATCCGGTAACCACGTCTAATATTTCCTGATACGGTTCGTTACCGTTCGCTCGGTTTAATTGATAAAGGGCAACACGACAAACTCAGCCACGAGAGTCTGTTGAGATGATCCGGATCGATGCCATCTGGCTGGCCACCGAACCTCTCGTTATGAGGGCGGGATCGGACACGGCGTTGAGCCGCGTGGTGCAGGTCTTTGGTATGTTGGATGAAGAGAAACCGATCATGTTCCTTGCAAGCAAAGAAACGATAGCCCCGCAGCAGTGCGACCAGCCGAGGGTAATAATCCCAATTCCCGTAGAATCGGTCTGTTACGGCCTTGGTATCGCAAGTCTTTGCGAACTGGCCAACTGTGTAGTGTGTCGAACTACGTTCTATCGATGCCATACCGCTTGACCTTTTAGTAACTATAACCCCTATTCTAGCGTAAATTGGTTAGTGGATTAACCAGGGATTGAAATGGATGACTACTGCGATAGCAAGAGTGATGCATTGGCGTTACTACGCGAGAAGCAAAGCCGTGTTCTTTACGTCCTGCTGCTCATCATTGCTGTGATGTTCATCGTCGATTTCACTGTCGGCTGGATAGTGGACTCAGCAGCAGTGCTTGGTGATTCGCGGGACATTTTCGACCATACCCTGATTTATGCAATTTCCAGCGTGCTGGGTGCTGCTATGCTGCCCGGTGGGTTCTGCGAATCCGAAGACAGAGTACGGAGGTAATCGATGAACAAGAAACTGAAGTCGTTTAATCGGGCCGACATTACTGTGGCGAGTGACCGGCACCAGAGGATCCAGGAATCTATCGGAGCTAGATGATGGGGAATCGGATGCAGCTCACAGCAAGCTCCATGGTACTTTCCGGAGGCGAGGCAGATTCTGGATATGCTCCAGCCTATCCAGTGGGCCGGGTCTATGAGGTGCTTTTGCTCTCGATTGATCAGCACACTAGAAGCGGTCCTGGTTCTCGACACCAACGCTTCGTATCAGATGTAGAGGCTCTAGAGTGGCCGCTCATCCGTTGCCAACGTGTTGGTGTGCAAAGTCATCAGTTTAAAACTAATCGATAAGAAGGATAATACATGGGACATCATCATGACCACGCACACATCGACCCGAAATCGGGCGACCGAAGGGTCAGTATCGCCATCTGGGCTAACGGGATACTGACAATAGCTCAGATTATCGGCGGCATTGTAGCTGGAAGTCTGTCACTTATTGCCGATGCACTGCACAATTTTTCCGACATGTCGGCCCTTGTTATCGCTTATGCTGCACGGAAAATGGCACGTCGACCGGCAGATTCCAGAATGACGTTTGGCTATGAAAGAATCGAGATTGTGGCAGCGCTGATCAATTACACGACTCTTATCCTGATCGGGCTGTATTTGATCTATGAGGGCGCGATGCGATTTATGAACCCGCCTGAGATTCAAGGCTGGATCGTCGTAATTGTGGGGGGAGTTGCGCTTCTAGTTGATGCTCTGACCGCCGTATTAACTTGGTCGATGCAAAGGCACAGTATCAACATACGTGCACTATTTCTTCATAATCTGTCCGATGCTCTGGCGTCTATCGCTGTTATAATTGGTGGCTCATTGATTTTACTTTACGATATGCGTTGGGTTGATCCGGCGATAACTGTCGGTATTGCAACATATATTTTGTACCTAGGTATAAATGAAATAGGAAATCCAATTCGTACGCTTATGTTAGGCGCTCCGACAGACATAGATGGAAATGCCGTTATTGCGACAATGTGTGACGTCGACGGCGTGGAAGATGTCCATCACATTCATCTATGGGAAATGCAAGAATCCCAATCCGCGCTCGATTGCCACGTTGTTATCACGGCCGCAGGGTGGGATCGTCTGGAGGCTATTAAAACGGAGATCAAGGCGCAGTTGAAAGACAATTTTGAGATTGGCCATTCGAGCTTGGAATTCGAGCATGTTGATTATGCGCACGAAAACTCGAAGTTATATGGACATTAGAAATTCTAACTGGCTTATTTAGGATATTGCCAGGAATGAACGCCAAGCTTCTGCGAGATTTCGGGTATAGCAACTGCGTTATTCCTTTGAAAGAATATCTGGTACGATCATAAAGCGCATTTATGTGATTAGGCGATACGAAATGGTTTTTCATCACTTCGAAAAATCTTTCATCATCCGTTCGAGATCGATCCACACCGTGAGGTCACTGCCGTTCTGCAGCAGCTCGTGGCGCGCGCTCGGGTACAGTTTCAGGGTATTTGACAGTCCGTGACGGCGTAGCCTGGAAGCCATTTTCTTTGGCCCCTTGCCGAATTGGCCCACGGGGTCCTCACCGCCGGCAAGAATCAGTATTTCCGTGCCTTCAGGCAGATTTTTCAGGCCATTCGGCGCCGTGAGTTCACATAGGCCTTCACCGAGCATACGCCACAAGCGGCGCGACGGTCGGGCCCCGCACAGAGGGTCCCGCGCGTAGTCCTCACGGCATGCCGCTCGATCGCTTATCCAGTCTGCTCCCGCCATATCGCGACTGAAGTGCCGTTGATATTTCCCGAAAACCAGGGCTTCCAGCAGCGGGTGAGTGCGATCGTCGGGCCCGAAACCGGCAATACCCCTCATTAACCGGGCTTCGGCCCGCCCGGGTAACAGGGTACCCAGAAGTACAATGCCATGGAGGGGCTCCGGCCAGTCTTTCTTCGCGGCAGTTGTCAGTGCCACAATGGACCCCATACTGTGACCAATGAGCCAGACCGGTTCACCCGGCGCATGGTTTCCTGCCGTGAGTACTGCCGCCTTGAGGCGTTCGCGAAAATCGGCCCATCGATTGCCTTCCGGCAACCCCGGTGAGTCTGCCGCGATTCCGTGGCCGGGCAGATCGACGACCAGTACCGACCAGCCGGCATCGGCCATCCATTCGGCCCAGAGCCGATACCGCCCCCGATGCTCCGATATGCCATGACAGACGACCAGTACGCCAATGGTGTTGTAGACGGCGGGGTACCAGTCGTAGAGCTCAGCCCGAAGTGCCATTCGTTAACCCTTTACTGAAAAATGAGCCGGCGCCAACCATACCGCAAGTATCCGATCATCAGAACCGCCCTTGAGATCATCAGTCCGGTGAAAACTGCCCAAAGCCAGTGGTTGTCAGACAGTGGCAGCACCAAGGTTGCCGGGAGGTACACCCCGAACACGCAGACCAGCAGGAGATTGCGCATGGGCCGAACCCACTGCAACCCCAGGTAAACACCGTCAAGCCAGTAGGACCAACAGGTATAGAGCGGCATGAGAATGAGCCACAGGCTGTGTTCCAAGGCAATGGCACGCACTGTTGCGAGGTCCGTCATCAGCTCTATGAGTGGCACCCGGGCAAGGGCGAAAACCAGCGCAAGCAGGAGGCTGGTGATCACGGTCCAGTAGCCGCTGGCCATCAGGGCGTACAATGCGCAGACCCTGTTACCCTCACCCCTTGCCTGCCCGATGAGACTTTCGCCGGCGTTCGCAAAGCCATCAAGCAGGCTGGAGATAACCAGCAGGAAACCGAGCAACAGGGCATTGGCAGCCACGGTGTCCGAGCCGAAACTCAACCCGAGCCGATTGAACCAGCTGAATGCAAACAGCAGGGTAAAGGTGCGAACGATCAGGGGGATCGCCAGGTGTACGTAGTAACCTAGACGGAAATCCGGTGGACCTCCGTCTGACGCCCCCGCTGTGGCAACCGTGCCCCTGTTCCGGCGGAAGCGGTTTGCCTTCCCGAGATAAATGGTCAGTGCCGACAGTTCCCCGGCAACGCTACCCAGTGCAACCCCTTGTACCGCCCACCCGAACCCCACTACCAGAATCAGGCTGAGAACGATATTGACCACCTGAGCTGTCAGCGTTGCCCAGAGGTTGACACTGGTTTGCTGCACGCCTATAAACCACCCGGCGAGCGCCAGGTTCATCAGCGCCAGCGGCGCACCGAAAACCCGTATGGACAGATACGAACGAATCAGTGCCTCCACCTCGGCGCCGGGGGAATAAAAAAGCAAACCCACCGGAATCAGCCAGGGCGACGCGGCCAGCAGGATCAAGCCGAGCAGACCTGCCAGGCTGAACACACGGACAAGCCAGCGATTTGCAGCAGCGAACCCCGACCGACCCACAATGTAGGCGGTACTGGCACTGGTGGCCATCACCAGAAAGTTGAAGCCCCATGCAACAACGCTGAACAGGTTGCCGCCCAGTGTGGTCGCCGTGAGATACCGGCTGTCTGGCTGGTGCCCCATCAGCGCCGCATCCACAAGCCCCAGAAGAGGCGTGCTCGCATTTGCGAGAATCAGCGGCAATGCCAGAAAAGCTACCCGGTACAGCGTGTCACGGGGCCAGAAAGTCATTGCGTACTCCTGTGTCAGAGGGCAACCGGGACAACCGGAAACAAGACCCGCGACTTCAGGCCCGAAAACCGCCAAAATTGACTTTGCACTGACAATTTTACAATATTAGCGCCGGTCAAATACTGTCGAATCGATCAATACGCCGTTATACTTCCCAACCCGGTGAGTACCGTACCGATTAACGGTCCAGTGCAGGCCGCCAAGACTCGGGCCGATTGAATCCTTACAGACACATGAGATTGCAGCAGCTGATTACAACCGAGGTAACCATGCAAAAACGACATCGAAATGCCGGCATTGCTGGACTGGTCGCCCTGACCGCCGCACTCCTGAGCAGTGGTGCGTCCGCTGAGTGGGGCTTGAACATGCGGCGCGGTGTGACCGACATCAGCGGTGAGATATTTACGCTGCACATGGCGATTTTCTATATCACCTGCATTATCGGTGTACTGGTTTTCGGTACCATGATCTGGGCTATGTTCAAGTACCGCAAGTCCAGAGGCGTCAAGCCGGCGACCTGGCATGAAAACACCCGCCTTGAAGTCATGTGGACTGTCGTCCCCCTGCTGATTCTTGTGGGCATGGCGGTTCCCGCCACCATCACCCTGGCCAACATATACGACACGCCCGAGGCGGAAGTCACGGTTCGCATTGATGGTTATCAGTGGCGTTGGGAATACACCCATCTGGCGAACGATGGTGAAGAAGCCTATTCGCACTTCTCCAATCTGTCCACACCGCAATCACAGATCAGCAACCAGCTCGACAAGGGCGAGAACTACCTGCTTGAGGTGGACGAACCCCTGCGCCTGCCGGCAGACACGCCGATCCGTTTTCTGATCACCTCACAGGACGTGATCCACTCCTGGTGGGTGCCGGACTTCGGTATCAAGCGCGACGCGATTCCGGGCATAGTCAACGAGGTTCATACAACCGTGCCGGAACCGGGCACCTACCGGGGTATGTGCACAGAATTGTGCGGTGCACGACACGCCTATATGCCGGTGGTTGTCGAAGTAATCCCGCCTGAGGAATACGAGGCCTGGCTGGCTGAGCAGAGCGGCGATACCGCTGCTCTGTCGGCGCCTGACAATACAGAACTGACCACTGCCCGCCAGTAAACAGGAGATCTACCATGACTGCGATTCCTGCACACGACGACCACGGCCACCACGGGCCAGCCAAGGGTCTGATGCGTTGGGTGCTGACCACCAACCACAAAGACATAGGCGCCATGTATCTGTGGTTGAGTTTCGCCGCCTTCCTGATGGGCGGAGCCTTTGCCATGGTGATCCGCGCCGAGTTGTTCCAGCCCGGCCTGCAACTGGTGCAACCGG
Organism: Natronospirillum sp.; assembly: GCA_965602035.1. Taxonomy (GTDB): domain Bacteria; phylum Pseudomonadota; class Gammaproteobacteria; order Pseudomonadales; family Natronospirillaceae; genus Natronospirillum. The sequence continues at coordinate 2,400,253 of OZ271919.1, forward strand.
AGTTTTTCAACCAGATGACCACCATGCACGGTCTGGTCATGGTGTTTGGGGCAGTCATGCCCGCGTTTGTCGGTATGGCCAATTACCTGATTCCGCTCATGATCGGCGCGCCCGATATGGCATTGCCGCGCATGAACAACCTGAGTTTCTGGATACTCCCGTTCGCGTTCCTGATCCTGGTCAGCACCCTGTTCATGGACGGCGGCGGCCCCAACTTCGGCTGGACCTTCTACGCGCCGTTGTCGACCACCTACGGCCCGCCGTCAACGGTCTTCTTTATCCTGGCGATGCACATCATGGGTGCCTCCTCCATCATGGGTGCGATCAATATCATCGTCACCATATGGAACATGCGTGCCCCCGGTATGACCTGGATGAAACTGCCATTGTTCGTGTGGACCTGGCTAATCACCGCATTCCTGTTGATTATGGTCATGCCCGTACTGGCCGGTGTGGTGACCATGATGTTGCTCGATATTACGGCTGGTACTACGTTCTTCGACGCGTCCGGTGGCGGTAGCCCGCTTGTTTTCCAGCACCTGTTCTGGTTCTTCGGGCACCCGGAAGTCTACATCATGATTCTGCCGGCGTTCGGCATTATAAGTGCAATTATTCCGGCGTTTGCTCGCAAGCCGTTGTTCGGGTATGCGTCCATGGTCTACGCCACAGCGGCCATCGCCATCCTGTCGTTCTTTGTCTGGGCACACCACATGTTCACCGTGGGTCTACCGTTAGAAGGTATGGTATTTTTCATGATCGGGACCATGATCATTGCCGTGCCCACCGGCGTTAAGATTTTCAACTGGGTCGCCACCATGATCGGTGGTTCCATGACCTTCGAAACACCCATGTTGTTTGCCATTGCCTTTGTGGTGCTGTTCACCATCGGCGGCTTTTCGGGCCTGATGCTGGCCATTGCGCCGGCTGACTTCCAGTACCACGACACCTATTTTGTGGTGGCGCACTTCCATTATGTGCTGATTCCAGGTGCCATTTTCTCTTTGATGGCGGGTGTTTATTACTGGATACCGAAATGGACCGGCCATATGTACCATGAAGGCCTGGCCAAGGTGCATTTCTGGCTGTCGTTCATCGGTGTCAACGTGGCCTTTTTCCCGCAGCACTTTCTCGGGCTGGCGGGTATGCCGCGCCGTATACCCGATTACCCGTTGCAGTTTGCGAACTTCAACATGATTTCCAGCATGGGCGCGTTCCTTTTCGGGCTGAGCCAGTTGCTGTTCCTCTTCATCGTTCTGAAGACGATTTTCGGAGGCGAGAAGGCACCGGCGAAACCATGGGAGGGTGCCGAAGGGCTTGAGTGGGATCTTCCCAGCCCGGCGCCTTACCACACCTTTGAAGAACCCCCGAAGGTCCAATAAAGGAGCGTAGATTCATGGCGTCGACTACACAAAAAACCCCGGCGTACTATGTACCCGAATCCAGCCGTCTGCCGATCTTTATGGCCGTTGCTCTGGCGCTGCTGGCCTTCGGCGGGGCGAGTGTCCTGCAATCGGTCGGTGGGCTGACCAATGAAGAGCCTCGCACCTGGATACTGATCGCCGGGTTTGTGCTGTTTGCCGGTACCCTGGCCTCCTGGTTTGCCAAAGCGGCACGTGAGCACATGCAGGGCCTGAACAGCACTCAGCTACAGGAATCTTTCGTGCAGTGCATGAAGTGGTTCATTGTTTCTGAAGCCATGTTTTTTGCGGCCTTCTTCGGTGGCCTGTTCTATATCCGGGTGTTCGAACTTACCTGGATGTCGGGTGAAGGGGCGAAGGCAGCAACCGGCTTGCTGTATGAAAGCTTCGAGTACAGCTGGCCACTTCTCAACAACCCGGATCCGTCACTGGAAGGCCCGCATGAGGCGATGAGTTGGACAATACCACTGATCAACACGATCTTGCTGGTGACGTCCAGTGTGACGCTGACGATTGCCCACCATGCCCTGCGCGAGGGGCATCGTGGAAAAACCAAGGTCTGGTTGCTGGCTACCATTGCTCTGGCGCTCGTATTCCTTGGTTTCCAGGCATTCGAGTATTACGAAGCCTACGCTCACCTGGGGCTGACTCTGGATTCCGGTATCTACGGTTCCACGTTCTTTATTCTGACCGGGTTCCACGGTGCGCACGTCATCATCGGTACGATCATGCTGATCACGATCTGTGCGCGTGTCTTTAAAGGCCATTTCACCGGCCCGGATCATTTTGGGTTCGAAGCAACGGCTTGGTACTGGCACTTTGTGGATGTCGTCTGGATCATTCTGTTTGTCGTGGTTTATTTGCTGTGATCGGAGCAGAAACCAGGTATCAGTAGGCGCCGTGCCACGGCGCCTGCATGCCGAGTTCGCCGGTAAGAAAACCGATGACGATGACGATCAGCAGTGCAACGGCGATGCCCACGCGCCACCATAGCCAGTAAAGCGTTTTGCCGCCGTCCTCACGCCACAGATGCCGGAACGCCGTGACCAGCGCTGCCACCATGGCCAACGTGAGTATCACCACCAGTAATTTGAACATATCAGGTTATCCTCATGGGGTTTCGGCCCGGACTGCCAATGTCGCTCTTTGTCGCCTTTTTTCTACCGGTCACTGTGAGCCTCGGAATCTGGCAGCTTAACAGGGCAGAGCAGAAAATTCAGGTCTCTGACCGGATGGCGGAGTATGACAATTCCGTCGTACCGTTCACAGATCTCGATTCCGGTCGAATCGGTGAGCAGCGGTATGGCCAGCGCACTGAACTCTGCGCCATATTCCGCGGCGATGCCTGGCTACTGGACAACCGGACCTATGACGGAGCAGCAGGCTATGATGTGTACTGGCCGGGTGCTGAATGTGAGTCGGGAGATCGGGTTCTGGTTCGTCTGGGTTGGGTCTCTTCGGGCCCGACACGCAGTGACCTTCCTGCTCTGCCGTCGATTCCTGACGGACCACTGAATATGGTAGTGGAGATACGCCCCTACCCGTCAGACCCCTTCCTGACGGGGCCGCCCGAACAGATGTCGGAGCGGGTATGGCGGTTTCAGTCTCTGGGTGATATGCCGGACTCTGGCTACGGCGAATCCAATGCAATCCTGGTCCAGGTCGTTGAACCTGAAGAACTGGCGCTCCCGGACAATTGGGACCCGGTCTCAGTGCCGCCCGGTCGTCATATAGCCTATGCGGTTCAGTGGTTCGGCCTGGCGGCTGTGCTGGTTCTCGGATACCTCATCTGGGGCCGTCATCGATTCAATATTATGCATAGGTCGGAGTAACCCATGTCCGCGAAACCCGTTAAAGGCTACAAAGCACTCCAGCTCTGGATCATTCTGCTTACGCCGCTATTGGTAGTGGCCAGTGCGACGCTGCTGTATTACACCGGGTGGCTGAATCCCAGCACGACTACCAATAACGGCACACTGATCGACCCGCCGGTTCAAATATCTCAACTGGAGGTGGAAAAGTCGGACCGCCAATGGTGGCTCGTTACGGCCATCGATGAACCCTGCGGAACTGCCTGCGAGGAGCAGTTGTACTGGGTCGGCCAGGTAATCAGTGCCCTTGGCAAAGACGCACCCCGCGTCACGCAGAAACTGTTCTACCCGCCCCGTGTGCAGGACCCGGCATTACCAGCGGCTGAAGAGGACGTCCAGCCGTTGGCGGCTGATCTGTCGCCCTTGCCGGTGAATAATCCCGTACAGCTGTTTGTGGTCGATCCCAACGGCAACATCATGATGACTTTCGGGCCCGAGAATGCCTATGAAGAGGTCCTGGAAGACATGGAAGAACTGCTCACTCTTTCTACCATCGGTTAATTCAGGAATTCGCCTTATGTTCAGAAAAGCCCTTGCACGCCCCGGCTACTACCTGGCCCTGTCGGCGGTCATACTGAGCTTCTTTGTTGTTACTCTGGGTGCGTTTACCCGTTTGGTCGATGCCGGGCTGGGCTGTCCGGATTGGCCGGGCTGTTACGGCCATCTCTGGGCGCCCATGACCGAAGAGGCGATTTCCCTGGCCAACGAAGTCTGGCCTGATGCCCCCGTTGATCACAGCATAATCTGGCCAGAGATGGTGCACCGCTATATCGCGGGGCTGCTTGGTTTGTTGATATTGGGGCTCTGGTGGAACACGTTCCGGTCGCGGCACCTGCCTGGTCAACCGTTCAAGCTCCCCATCGCCATTGGTATTGTGATCATTGTCCAGGCCGCATTCGGTGCCTGGACCGTGACACTCAAGCTATGGCCTCAGGTCGTTACCGCGCATTTGCTCGGTGGCTTTACCACATCGGCTCTATTGCTGCTGTTGTGCTGGCGGTTGTCGGGATGGCAACCCGGTGCGAGACGTGTTCGGGCGGAATTGCTGCCGGTGGGGCTGGGGTTCTTAACCCTTGGAGCAACGGTTGTGCAGGTTGCACTCGGCGGCTGGACATCGTCCAATTACGCGGCACTTGCCTGCCCTGATTTCCCGACCTGTCAGGGTTACTGGCTGCCCCCGTTCGAATACGCTCGGGGCTTTGATGTATTCCAGACCGTGGGGCCGAACTACCTGGGTGGCCAGCTCGACGGCCAGGGTCGCGCCGCGATACACTATGTGCACCGGATCGGGGCATTAGTGCTGACTCTGTTGACACTGCTGCTCGGCTGGCGGCTGTTTCGTGCGGGCCTGTCCAGGCTGGGTATCCTTTTGGTTGGCGTTCTTGCCGTTCAGGTTGCCCTGGGTATCATTAACGTTTACTGGGCGTTGCCTCTCTGGGCAGCGACAGCGCATAACGGGGTCGCACTGTTATTTATATGGGTCCTGGTTACTATTCTCTACAGGTCCTATCGGGAGCGCGTTTATGATCGGTAGTGATGTGCGGGCCTATTCGTCCGCGCTCACCAAAGACCTGTGGGAAATGTGCAAACCCAAGGTCGTTCTGCTGATGATCATCACGTCGGTGGTGGGCATGGCCCTTGCGGTTGAGGGCATAGTGCCCCTGTCGTTGTTGGTTTTCGGCAACCTCGGTATTGCCCTGGTGGCGGCCTCCGGTGCTGCCATAAACCACATCATGGACGAGACCATCGACCAGAAAATGGCACGGACCCGTCAGCGCCCGATTGCAACGGGGCGGGTTACGGCACCGATGGGCATCAGTTTTGCGGTTCTGCTGGGGCTGACCGGTAGCGTGATTCTCTGGTGGGTAGCGAATCCGCTGACCATGTGGCTCACTCTGGCTGCGCTGGTCGGGTATGCGTTTATCTACACCGGGTTCCTGAAGCGCGCCACACCACAGAATATCGTGATCGGGGGGCTCGCCGGTGCCGCACCGCCGCTGCTCGGATGGGTCGCCGTTACCGGAACGATTGAGCCCATGGCGCTGTTACTGGTGCTGATTATTTTCACCTGGACGCCCCCCCATTTCTGGGCCCTTGCCATTGCCCGCCACGAAGAATACGCGGAGGCAGATATACCCATGCTGCCAGTGACACACGGTATTGCCTATACGAAGCTGTTCGTATTGCTATACACCATTATGCTGGCGGTCATTACGATACTGCCTTATCTGATACTGGCGGCAGGCCCGGTCTACCTTATATCGGCACTGCTGCTCAATGCCCGGTTTATCCAGTGGGCGGTTCGATTGTATCGGGATGAGCAGCATGCAATGCCGGTCTTCCGGTTCTCGATAACCTATCTGCTCTGGTTGTTCACGGCGCTGTTGGCCGACCACTACCTGATGCTCTGGTTTTCCTGATCGGGGGTACCGTACCAGCCCGAGAGCTTTTCCCGGAGGGACGCCATACCGGTACCCTTAGTGGCTGAAAATAATTGAACGGTAACCAGGTCGGCAACGTTGGCCAGCCCGGCCTCTGCATCACGCAGTGTATTTGCCGCCTGATTACGACTGAGCTTATCAACCTTGGTCAGCAGAACATGGGTGCTGAGTTCGGCGTCGACCGCCCACTGTAGCAGGCTTCGGTCATAGTCCCGGAAGGGATGTCGGCTGTCCATGAGCAGAACCAGTCCGCGCAGGGACTCCCGTTTCTGCAGGTAGGCTTCCAGCTCCCTGTCCCAGGATGCCTTGATGGACTTCTGCACTTTTGCATAGCCATATCCGGGCAGGTCGACGAATCGTAAATTCTCTGCACCGAGGGTGAAGAAGTTGATCTGTTGGGTCCGTCCTGGCGTTTTACTGGTACGGGCCAGTTTGCCATTGCCACAAAGTGCGTTCAGGGCGCTGGACTTGCCGGCATTGGATCGCCCGGCAAAGGCAACCTCTATGCCCTCGTCGGGCGGGCAGTGCTGTAGTCCGGGGGCACTCAGGAGGAAAGCAGCTGAGTGAAAGTTGATCGAATTCGTCATAAACCAGAAAGCCAAAGCACATGAAACCACTAGTATCCCATGAGCGACCGTCGCGGTTGTACCCCCATTTCTTGTTCGCCGTTTTCCTGGGCGGATTCCCGGCTTATTCCATGGCTCAATCGATTGTGGAAGAGCGCCTGCAAAGAAACTGCATGGGTTGTCATGCTGCGGGTATTGCTGGTGCTCCGGCGTATATGAATCAGGATGACTGGGCGACGCGTATCGAAAAAACAGGCTGGGAGCAAATGGTGGACAACGCCATGAACGGTATCGGGCGCATGCCACCCAAGGGTTATTGCGTCGCCTGTGACCGCGATGACCTCGAAGTGCTCATCCGCAGGCTGGTGCCCGACAATCTGCATCCCGCCGGCCAATGAGATTTTTTGTCTCGCCGAATTGCCGGAAAGCGGCCCAGTGAGTAAACTAGTCGCCCATTAAGCCTTTATCGATCTGGAACGAATCGCATGATTAGACAGTCAATCGTACTCTGCGCACTGGTTCTCGGCCTGTTCAGCCATGCTGTGGCGCAGGATGCAGAGCGTGGAGAAGAGCTCGCCCAGAGTTGTGCCGGCTGCCATGGAGCGCAGGGCCAGAGCGAGAACCCCCAGTACCCGAAGCTTGCCGGCCAGAATGAGCGGTACCTGATAGAGCAGCTTGAGGCATACCGTAGCGGTGCGCGGGTAAACGCGCTCATGGCCGGACAGGCCAGCGGCCTATCGGACCAGGACATCGCCGACCTGGCAGCGTATTACGCAGAACAGGAGCCTACATTCGGTGCGGCTGATGCGGATGTCGTGGACCTGGGGGAAAGTATCTACCGCGCCGGGATTGAAGAATCCGGTGTGGCAGCCTGTATCGCCTGTCATGGGCCTAACGGTGCCGGCAATGCACCTGCCGGCTTTCCGCAGATCGGCGGCCAGCACGCGGCATACACTGTCGACCAGCTGAACAAGTATGCGAATGGGTTCCGTGCGGAAGAACCATCGGATAACGCCCGCATGACCGACGGTGAAACAATGATGATGCGCACGGTTGCTCACAATCTGAAAGATTTCGAGCGCGAAGCGGTCGCTCAGTACATTCAGGGCCTGAACCCGGCCAACGAAAACTGATTCCTTAAGGAAAGATGGCGAAAGTGTAAAAAGGCGGAAATCTCCGCCTTTTTTTATTTCACCTTTGCCAGAATTGCAGTTGAACCATGGCTGAATCCTGTAACCGCGACGTTGCTGACTCAGGTCTGCCCTCGTTATTGCGGCAGGGTTTGAGTAGCCAGTCGGACCAAACAGTATCAAGAGAGAGTCGAATCAACATGAAACAACGTATTGGGGCTTTGCTGGTCGGTTGCACGCTTGCAGTCATGTCGATGTCTGCCTCTGCGCAGGCATTGGAAGAGGGTGTCCACTATCGTGAGCTGAGTAACCCGTTGAACGTGTCGATTCCTTCGGGCAAGGACGCGGTTATTCACGAGTTCTTCTGGTATGGCTGCATTTACTGCTACAACCTCGAGCCCGCGGTGATCGAGTTCAAAGCGCAATTGCCGGACAATCTTGCATTCGAGGAAGTTCCTGCCACCTTCAGCGACATACATGAGCTTCATGGTCGGGCCTTTTACGCCTGGCAGCTCCTTGACCTGCCCGAGGACACGCATCAGGCAATCTACGATGAAATCTTCGTACGCAATAATAACCTGAGGTCGGAGTCAGCCGTTGCCAGTTTCATGGCATCACGCTACGACGTGACAGAAGCGGAATTCGAGCGGATGATGAATTCGTTTTCCGTTCAGACAAAGATACGGGTTGCACAGAATATGACCGCGGGTGCACAGGTTCGGGGCACGCCATCCGTTATGGTTAACGGCCGGTATATGATTGAAAGTGGTATGCCGGGTGTGTCAAACAATCAGGATATGCTGCGAATTGCTCGCCAACTGGCTACCGAGGTATCGGGCGGCTGAACCGGTCTGGTCGTCCCCGGCAGGCAGTCGGTGAGGGTCCGCAAACGGGAATCGGGTCGCTCTGGAGCGGCCCGACAGCCAAGGACTCAGATCAGTTCCAGATCGTAATCTCCCAGCTCCTCCCGCAGTCTCTGGCGTTCAAGGTGATCTTCCACGGCACGTCTGGCCGCTAGTTTCCTGTGATTGTTCTGGCGCTTGTTCTCGCTGGATTCTGTAGACCGGTGCAGTTGGTCATCCACAATATTGGCCAGTTCCGTTTCAAAAAGATTCACCGACATGGTTTAACTCCTTGTTCCGCTGCAAGCATACCTGCAATGCCTTGCAGGATTCTTGCCTGTTTTTTTAATTGTTGGTTCAGCATGTAAAAGTCTAGCCCAATCCCAGGGTGGGCTCAATCCGGGGATGCTTGGGCAGGGTCCCACCGATTCATGTCGTTTGTGTGACGACCGCCCTGTTATAGCGGATGACAGCGAGCACACTAGTCGATCCAACGAACCTGATCACCCCCGGCCTGTTGTGCGGCTCCGGCAGCAACCCTTGCCTGATCCACAAGATCCGCACCCAGGTTGAACGGAGTGGCTATCGCGACTCCCAGCGAGCCGGTGGGCAGGATCTCGCGCTGGTCCAGCAGGACGGGTCGGTGGATTTCCCGGGTAATCTGGTCGATGGCCGATTTCAGCGACGATTTATCACGGTAGGGGGTGATCAGCAGGCCGAACTCGTAGGCTGACAGTCGGGCAGCCAGGCTTAGCGGCGCCTCCATCTGACTGATACGCCCGGCAATATCGCGGACTGTGAATTCCACCGCGGTCTGCCCGTGTAATCGCCCGTGGGCTTCAAGGCCGTCCAACAGAAGTATGGCAACGGCAACACCCGCCGCGTGGCCGGCAGACAGTCTCAGCGACTCGTCCAGCCTCCGGAGGAAGTCTCGGCCGTCCGGTAGCCCGGTCAGGGCGTCGGGATTCTCCGTTTGCCAATGGCTTATTGTACTCATGGGCATCTCGCTGCCCTCCGGGCAATAGGTGCATTCCGAACAGGCGGCTTACTTAAACTTAAAGCTGGGGCGCCAGCCGGTTGCGGGCTCTGGCTGCTGGGTTAGAATAGTGCAGCTACAAACCGGCCCCGTTTTCCAGCATTAGCTCGGCTTGAGTGAGAGCCGCCCTGCTGTTTCTGTAAATCTAGTCGCTAATCCGCGTCCCTGCCAGATTGGGAGTATCCGATGTCGATAGTTGAACGCCTGAAATCGCTGAACGCACCACAGCAGCAGGCGGTACGCTCCGAGGCGCGCCACCTGTTGGTGCTGGCAGGGGCGGGCAGCGGGAAAACCCGGGTGCTTACACATCGCATTGCGTGGTTGCTTGAAACCGGACTGGCCGCGCCCTCCGGTATTCTGGCGGTAACCTTTACCAACAAGGCAGCACGCGAAATGAAAGCGCGTGTAGAGGGATTGCTTGACCAGTCGGCTGCCCCGCTCTGGATCGGCACATTCCACGGCCTCGCGCACCGGCTCCTGCGGCAGCACTGGCTCGAAGCCGATCTGCCTCGTGAGTTCCAGATCATGGACAGCGATGATCAGCTCCGACTGATCAAACGGCTGATGGCGCAGCTCGGTGTCCAGAACACCAGCGTACAGCCGCGCCAGATACAGTGGTTTATCAATGGAGCCAAGGATTCCGGACGACGTGCCCGCCACCTCGCGCCGGCGAGTGACCCGTTCGAGACGACCTGCCAGCAGGTTTATCAGGCCTACGAGCAGGCCTGTCAGACCGCCGGTGTGGTCGACTTCGCTGAATTGCTGCTGCGATCGTATGAGCTGTGGCGGGACAATGAGGCCCTGCTGAAGCACTATCGTGCCCGCTTCCGTCACCTGCTGGTGGACGAGTTCCAGGATATCAATGACATCCAGTATGCCTGGTTGCGCCTGGTACTCGGCGACAGCGGTAATCTGACCGTGGTCGGTGACGATGACCAGTCCATCTATGGCTGGCGTGGCGCCCGCGTAGAAACCATACAACAGTTTCATACCGACTTCCCCGGTGCCGAACTGGTCCGCCTCGAGCAGAATTATCGCTCTACCCGGACGATTCTGGACGCCGCCAATGCTGTCATCGGTCGCAACCAGGGCCGCCTGGGCAAGGAGCTCTGGTCGGAGGGAGACCAGGGCGACCCGATCCAGGTCTACGCCGCATTCAACGAGCAGGACGAGGCCCGATTTGTCGCGGAACGGATTCGCTCGGCCCTGGATGGAGGCGAGTCCCCTGAAGAAATGGCGATTCTGTATCGATCAAACGCCCAGTCGCGCGTGATGGAGGAGCACCTCATGCGCGAACAAATCCCCTATCGCATTTATGGCGGTATGCGTTTCTACGAGCGCCTCGAGATACGGAATGCGCTGGCCTATCTGAGGCTTATTGCGAACCCTCACGATGACCCGGCCATGGAGCGTGTGATCAACGTACCGCCACGGGGGGTCGGTGAGAAATCGCTGCAGATGCTGCGGCAGCTGGCCCGCGACGAGGGCAGCTCGCTCTGGCAGGCGGTACATACGGCGCTGGAGAAGCGGCTGCTCCGTGGTAAGGCCAACAATGCGCTCAGCAGTTTAGTTGCCTTGCTGGCGCAGTTGTCAGAGCAGCGCGAGGATCTGTCGCTGCGTGAACTCACAGAGACCATTCTGGAGGATACGGGGCTGCTGGCCTACCACCAGAACGAGAAGGGGGAGCGCGCAGAGGCACGGGTGGAGAACCTCAAAGAGCTGACCGGCGCATTGGAAGCTTACAAAGGCGATGACACTCAGGATGCATTGAGCGAATTCCTGTCCGAGGCCAGTCTTGACGCCGGCGACTCCCAGGCGGATGACCACGAGCCCGCAGTGAATCTGATGACACTGCATTCAGCCAAGGGACTCGAATTTGATACGGTTTACCTGATCGGCATGGAGGAAAACCTTTTCCCACACCAGATGTCGGCGCAGGATCCTGACCGGCTCGAAGAAGAGCGCCGACTCTGTTACGTGGGGATAACCCGGGCTGAAAGATCGTTGGTGATGACCCATGCGGAGTCACGGCGATTGTATGGTCAGGAAAACTTCAACCCCGTTTCCCGGTTCGTGCGTGAAATTCCCGACGATCTGCGACTGGAAGTACGTATGAACCTGGTCATGTCGCGACCGACCATGGCCACGACGGAGGCCAGTCACGATTCCGCGGATGAGCCGGGTTTGCCGCTCGGCGCCCGGGTACTGCACCCCATTTTCGGCGAAGGCGTTGTGCTCCAGTTTGAGGGGCATGGCCCCAACGCTACAGTGCAGGTTCAATTCGAGGATCAGGGGCTGAAGAACCTGGTTTATCAGTTCGCCAAACTGGAAGTGATAGCCTGAATACCGCACTCTGGCTCAGTGCAACAGCGCTCAGCGTGCAGAAGCGGGCAGTGGCCGAATCCGCCGCTTCTCATCGATGGCCACGTAGGTGAACAGCGCCTCCGTCACTTTCTGGCGTCGGTCTTCTTCGGGCATACGGCACCAGACTTCGATCGACACACGCAAAGAGCTTCGCCCGGTATGTTCGAGTACGGCGTAACAACAGACAACTGAACCAACACGCACCGGTCTCACGAATGACATGTCACCGATCGCCATTGTGGTAACACGACCCTGTGCAATCTTTGCCGCCATCAGCGCTGCAGCCGTGTCCATCTGGGTTACCAGCCAGCCGCCGGAAATATCACCGATCGGATTCGCATCCGCCATGGTGGGAACGACCCGCAGCATCAGCTCACCCTTCGGGTCCGGTGAGCGAGCGTCGGTATCGTCGTCAGGTAACGTCATTGAGTCAGGCCGGTCAGTCATGAACAGCCAGTATAACGGGAATTTCAGGGCAGCTACAGTGCGACGATCCGGCAGCAGATTACGCCCGAGGACTTTAGGCCTGCAGGTATTGACGCAAATTGGTCCCGTGAGTATATTAGCGCCCGTCTTGCCGGCATAGCTCAGTTGGTAGAGCAACTGACTTGTAATCAGTAGGTCCCGCGTTCGAATCGTGGTGCCGGCACCAATTACTGCGCTTAAGCGTGAAAATGCCCGGGCCATCACAGGTGAGTCCGGGTTTTTTTTGCCTGGCTGAATCCGGTGATTACTATGCGCGCCCTGTTGATTGATGCAGCTCAGCTGCTTGCCCCATGGCACTATTTTCTCTGTACTGCCTTCGCCGCTACGCTGCTGGTGATTTTCGGGCAATCCATCAACCGTAAAGCGCGGCACTGGATGCGTGGTCTGCATTTTGTCTTGCGCACCGCGCTGTTTGTCATACTCTGTGCAGTAGGCTACGGGTATCTGACCGTTCAGGGGGGACTATGGCTCACACAATTGGTCGCGTGGATCGAGCCGGAATTCCAGGCACCGGCCATCGTCGGTGCTTTTCTCTGGGCCGGGTGGTACGCGGAGCGGCACAGTGTCTGACCACGCTGCTGCTGTGTGTGGCTCTGGTTCCGACTGGCAGCGCATTCGGTGACCGGGGCCATGAGCTGGTAGCTCAGCTGGCCACCTATTACCTGACGGACGACGGCCAGGCCCTTATAGAGGACTTTTACGGCAGTAACTATCGTCGCCTGTTTCTGGCCGACAGCCTGTATGCGGCCGATGTTACAGAGCAGCGTGGCAATGAATGGCGCCTCGGGTTTCATTACACCTGGTTCAGCGAGGGCGACGCCGGGTTCGTCGCTGATCAGCACTGCCCGCGTGGGCAGTGTTCAGTGGCGGCCGTACTGGCAGCCCGGGATGTGCTGAGTGATCAGAGCCGCTCACCGCAGAGCCGGCTGGATGCGCTGCGTTTTCTTGTCCACTATACCGCTGACCTGCACGATCCGGTGAACGCCGGGTTTCGCGATGACCTGGGCGGGCGACGGGTAGAACTGACAGACAGCAGCCTGGAAACGCATACGTTGTATGAGATCTGGCAGGAAGATCTGTTTGACCACCTGGATCATCCGCCCTTCGTCATGGCCAATGTCTACGCCCGCCAGATGCAGGATTTTGACGTTGATCAGTGGCAGAACGGGGAGCCGCAGAGCTGGGTATGGGAAACCCACGAAGCAGCGCGGAATACGGCCTGGCCATTGGCTGAACAGGCCGGAGGCTGGAACGCTATCTATCGCCGGGATGCCTTGCCGGTGCTGGAAGAGCAACTCCAGAAAGCCGCTGTACGGCTGGCATTTCTGATCAATCAGGTAGCAGCCTCTGATCTGTCGTTGCCAGCGGGCCCGGTGGTTGAGGAGCCCCTGCTGGATTACGAGCCCACCGGCCGCTGATTCCGCTCAGGTTATCACCAGCGGTACTATACTCAGGTCCAGGACGGTACCGGCAAACACCGCCAGACCGGCCCAGTGATTACTCAGAAAGGCACGGAAACATGGCATTCTCTCCCGGCCATGAATAAGCCGGTGCTGCCGTATGAATACCCCGACCGCGCACGCCAGGCCGACGTAGTAGACTATACCGAAGCTCTCAATGAATCCGACCAGCACCATTCCGGCAAGAAATGCCGCCTGGAACCCACCGATGGCAACCCGATCGTAGTCGCCGAAAAATATGGCTGTGGAACGAACACCGATCAGCAGATCGTCGTCCCGGTCAACCATGGCGTATTCGGTATCGTACGCGATGATCCAGCAGATCGCGCTGAGAAACAGGAGCCAGGCGGTTGGTACCAGCGCAGCGTCCTGTGCCGTAAACGCCATGGGAATCGCCCATGAAAACGCGAGACCCAGAAACAGTTGCGGCCAGTGTGTATAGCGCTTCATGAACGGATACAAAGCCGCGAGCCCCAGGGCGACAACGGACATGGCGATGGTGTGTGCGTTTGTCGTAAGTACCAGCAGAAACGCAATGACGGTGAGCCCACCTGCTAGCGCCAGAGCCTCCGGGACCAGTATTCTGCCCGTTGCCAGGGGGCGCTCGCGCGTTCGTTTGACGTGCCCGTCAATGTGGCGGTCGGCCACATCATTGATCACACACCCGGCACTGCGCATAGACACTACGCCGGCGATGAATACGGCTACAATCCAGGGTGACGGGGTTCCGTCGCCGGCAATCCACACGGCCCAGAGCGTCTGCCAGAGCAGAACATAAATGCCGATTGGCCGATTAAGCCGTGTGAGCTGCAAATAGAGATGGATTCGCTCCCAAACCATGGACACAGCGTATTCCTTATAGTTTACTGGTTGCGGGTGCAGTCTACCTGCGGCGTTCCCGAATCGCGACCGTTTCGCCGATTCTGAAGGCTGCCCTGCCGGCCCGGTTCAATTTGGAATCTGGTGTTGTGAAACCCGTCGGCTTTTTTTGCGGATCAGGGTGACTTCAGGTTGACGAGGCAGCCGGTGCTTACAAGAATAGGCCGTTGGCGAGGAGCGTCAATTTCAGCCTTAAAACCACGAGAGGAAATTCGACTTATGCGTAAACCAGAACTGGCCGCCGCGATTGCAGAGCGTGCGGAACTGTCAAAAGATAAAGCCAACGACGTTCTGAATGTCGTGCTGGATGAAATTACCAATTCGGTCTCCAAAGGTGACGCTGTCACGCTGGTTGGCTTCGGTACATTCCAGAAAAAAGATCGTAGCGCACGCACGGGCAAGAACCCCCAGACTGGTCAGGCCATCCAGATTCCAGCAAGCAGCACGGTCGGTTTCAAGGCAGGCAAGGCGCTGAAAGACTCAGTGAACTGATTCCACTCCCCCTGAGTGGCCTGTAAATTCTGTAGCCGGGGCAATGTGTTGTTGCCCCGGCGCTTCGGGAACTGACAATGTCACGCCAGATTATCTCCACCGACAAGGCGCCGAGCGCGATCGGCCCATACTCGCAAGCTGTGCGCATCGGCAACACGGTCTACCTGTCCGGACAGATCCCATTGCATCCCGAAACCATGGAACTGGTTCCGGGTGGACGGGATGCCGAAATCGAGCAGGTGTTTTCCAATCTCGGCGCTGTCTGCGCGGCGGCCGGTGGCAGCCTGCAGGATATAGCCCGGCTTACTATTTACCTGACCGACATCGCGGACTTCGGTCGGGTCAATGACGCCATGATCCGTCACTTCGAAGAGCCTTATCCGGCTCGCGCTGCCATAGGCGTTGCATCCCTGCCCAAAGGGGCTGCAGTCGAAATGGACGCTATTCTGGTCCTCGCGGATTAATCGGGTCGGTGCCCAGTATGCGCGCGCAGCCGGGCGACGATCATGAATATGCGGGCGCCGTGCAAACGGGCGCCGTGCAAACGGGCGCCGTGCAAACGGGCGAAGCGGAGCTGACGAGCCTGCCGGGTGTCGGGCCGGCGTTGGCGGAAAAGCTCCAGCGCCTTGGTATTGTCAACGTCAGTGACCTGTTGTTCCACCTGCCGATTCGCTATGAAGACCGGACCAGAATACGGCCCCTTGGCGAAGCCATGCAGCAACAGGCAGCCGTATTCCAGGGAATCGTGCAGAGTGCGCAGGTGCAGTTCGGCCGTCGGCGCTCCCTGCTGGTCCGGCTGCGTGATGCGACCGGTGAACTCGGACTGCGATTCTATTATTTCAACCAGCGCCAGCAGGCGGCCTTTCAGCCCGGCCGGGCCGCACAGGTTTTCGGTGAACCCCGGCGCGGTGCCTCAGGACTGGAAATCTATCACCCGGAATACAGCCTTGCGGAAACCATGGACGCGCTGCCGGGGCCTGAAGGCACCCTGACACCGGTCTACCCGATTACCGAAGGGCTGGCCCAGAAGCGGATGCAGGGTCTGGTTCGTCAGGCGCTTGATTGGTTGCAGGAAGGTGGAGAATTACGGGACTTTCTGCCCGACAACCTGCTGAAGCCTGCCAATCTGCCTGACCTCAGACAGGCACTGACATTTGTTCACGCGCCAGCGCCCGGTACTGAGCCGCGTGAACTGACCGACGGCAGCCACCCCGGAATCGCGCGTCTTGCCCTTGAGGAATTGCTGGCCCAGCATCTCGGGTTGCAGCGGGTTCGCCAGGCACACCGCCAGGACCCCGCGCCGCCACTTGATCGGGATAGTCCGAGGCAGCAGCATCTTCGCTCGACGCTGCCGTTCCAGTTGACCGCCGCCCAGAACCGGGTATTGCTGGAGATTGAATCGGACCTGAGCAAACCCACGCCCATGTTGAGGCTGGTCCAGGGTGATGTGGGCTCAGGGAAAACACTGGTCGCCGTCATGGCGTTACTCAAGGCGGCGGATAACGGCTGGCAGTCAGCGTTCATGGCGCCCACGGAAATACTGGCTGAACAGCATGCCCGGAATCTGAGTACCTGGCTTGCACCGCTGGACATTGAGCCGGTGCTGCTGTTGGGCAAGCAGACCCGCCGTCAACGCGCCGATGCACTGGCCAGAATCCGGGAGGGCGCCCTGTGCGTCGTGGGTACTCACGCGCTCTTCCAGAACGAGGTGGAATTTCGGGCGCTCGGGTTGCTGGTGGTGGATGAGCAGCACCGGTTCGGTGTTGATCAGCGACTTGCCTTGCGCGAGAAGGGACGGGCCAACGGGCTGGCTCCCCACCAGATGATAATGACGGCGACACCCATTCCCCGAACCCTGGCGATGTCCGTGTATGCAGATCTGGATCTGTCGGTGATCGATGAGTTGCCGCCCGGGCGCCAGCCGGTAACCACAACCGTGACCAGCGATGTTCAGCGTGATCAGGTCGTGAACCGGATTCGCGAGGCCTGTGCGGAGGGCCGGCAGACATACTGGGTCTGCACGCTGATTGAAGAGAACGAGGAACTGCAGGCGCAGGCGGCCGAAGAGCTTTATGAGCAACTGGGAGAGGCTCTGGCGCCAGCTGCAGTGGGTCTGGTCCACGGCCGTATGAAACCAGCCGACAAAGCGGCGGTTATGGCGGGTTTCGTCGATGGCAGTATCCGGGTGCTGGTGGCCACAACGGTCATCGAAGTGGGCGTGGATGTGCCCAATGCCTCGGTTATGATCATTGAAAATGCAGAAAGGCTGGGGCTGTCACAACTGCATCAATTACGGGGTCGTGTCGGCCGCGGTGCGGCCGCAAGCTATTGTGTTTTACTGTATCATGCGCCACTCTCCCGGCAGGGGAAAGCCCGATTGCAGACGATGCGAAGCACCAGTGACGGATTCCGCATTGCCGAGCAGGACCTCATGTTGCGTGGTCCGGGAGAGGTACTCGGGATTCGTCAGACTGGTCTGGCAGCGCTCAGAGTTGCAGATCTGCAACGAGACCAAAAGTGGCTTCCCACCGTAAGAACTCTGGGTGAACAGATGATTCGCCATTATCCGGACCGGGTGGACGCCATATTACGGCGATGGCATCCGTCGGGGCTGGACTACGGAAACGTCTGAACGCAGGCGAGTGGCCGGCGTTTGCAGCCAGGCTGGAAAGAGCCCATCCAGGAGATACAGCACTATGACAGACGCGGCAGCCAGGGGAACGGGGCCTGTGATTCCGGAATCGGTAGAACGCTACCTGAGCGATCAGGGGATAGACTTCGAGACAGTACCCCGTCGCGGGTCCGAAACCTACCCCCGGGTAGAAAATGTCCTGCTGGCGGATGAATTGGGAATGGTTCAGGCGTTTCTCGCCGATGACCACCTGCTGGACCTCAAAGCGGTTTCTGAAGTGACCGGGCGCAACCTGCGCGCTGCGGAAACCTTTGAGCGTGACCGGTTGCTGCGCAAAATGGGGCTACAGAGTCTGCCGGCACTGGACGGGCTGACGGATATGGAAACGCTGGTGGACAATGCCGTGCCGAAGCGCGGCAAGGTTGTTGTACACAGCGGCGCAACCAATCAGTTTCTGGTCCTCGAGGCCTCGGCTCTGGTGCGTAACCAGAACCGGGTGACTCGGGCTTCCTGGACGTCACCGGTAGAGCCGGCTGATATCGAACCCGACAACCAGTTCATGGACCTTGACCTCGATGCGATAGAAATGTCGGTGAGCCGGTTTACTGCGAAACGGATTCGCCAGCGGCTCGAGGAAACACTGGAAATACCGCCATTACCGGCGACGGCGCAGAAAATTGTTCGCCTGCGCGTTGATCCCAACGCAGACATCGCGCGCCTCGCCAGCATCATTGAGCATGACCCAAGCCTTGCGGCGCAGGTGATCAGTTGGGCGTCTTCGTCGTATTATGCGGCGCCCGGCACAATCAAATCGGTTCAGGATGCCATTGTACGGGTACTGGGTTACGACCTGGTCATGAATCTTGCTCTGGGCCTTGCTCTGGGGCGCGCCATCGACATCCCGGGCGATGCCCCCGAAGGCTATACACCCTATTGGCAGGAAGCCATTTATACGGCGGAGCTGGTCAGTGAGTTGCACAGCGCGATGCCACGTGAATTCCGCCCCAGTTTTGGTCTTGCCTATCTTGGTGGGTTGCTGCACAACTTCGGTTATCTGGTGCTTGCGCACGTGTTCAAGCCGCATTTTTCAACCTGCTGCCGCCTCTGGGAGGCGAACCCGCACCTGGAGCCACAGCTTATTGAGCGTCATGTTCTGGGGATCACCCGTGACCAGATCGCCGCGAGCCTGCTGGCAAGTTGGCAGCTTCCCGAAGAAGTCTGCCGGGCGATTCGCTTTTCCGGGCACGGCGATTATCAGGGCCTGCACGCTGATTATGCCAACCTGGTCTATCTGGCGACGCGCCTGTTGCGTCGGTCCGGCATGGTTAACGGACCCATGCAGTCACTTGAGCATGGCGTATTCTCGCACCTTCAGCTCCAGCCGCAGGATGCGCGAACGGCCATGCAGGTAATCTACAATGCCCGGGAGGATCTCAACGCGCTGGCCCGTGGTATGCAGCCGGACTGAACGTCGCACATCACAGCGGAAACAGGGCCCTGGCCTGAGGGCCCGATCAGTGCGCTTCGTCCCAGTTGTCGCCGACGCCGACGTCGACTTCCAGTGGTACCGAAAGTGTGGCCGCATGCTGCATCCGGAATTTGACTCCCTGAATGACCTGATCCAGATCCTGTTCGCTGACTTCCATGACCAGTTCATCGTGAACCTGCATCACCAGGCATGCGTCGAGTTCTGACCGTTCCAGCCATGTCTGAACATCGACCATGGCCTGCTTGATGATATCGGCAGCAGTGCCCTGCATGGGCGCATTGATGGCTGTGCGTTCCGCAGCTCGGCGCACCGCCTGCTGGCGGGCCTTGATATCGGGCAGGTACAGCCGACGGCCGAACAGGGTTTCCACGTACCCCTGTTCGGCCGCTGCGGCGCGCGTCTCGTCCATGTAGCGGCGTACTCCGGGATATCGCTCGAAATAGGTGTCCACGTAAGTCTGCGCTTCACGCCGTCCAATGCCCAGGTTCCGGGCAAGCCCGAATGCCGACATACCGTAGATCAGCCCGAAATTTACGGCCTTGGCCGAACGCCGCTGTTCGCCGGTGATCTCGTCTTCGGCGACACCAAGTATCTCCGCGGCGGTGGCGGTATGAATGTCCTTTCCGGCCCGAAACGCGGCAAGCAGGTTCGCGTCACCGGAGAGGTGCGTCATTATCCGCAGCTCAATCTGCGAATAGTCGGCTGCCACAATCTTTCGGCCCTTCCCGGCTACAAAGGCGCGCCGGATCGACCGCCCCTCAGGCGACCGAATGGGAATGTTCTGCAGGTTGGGCTCGGTTGAAGAGAGTCTCCCCGTCTGGGCGCCGGTCTGGTGGTAGGTCGTATGCACCCGCCCGGTTTCCTCGTTGATAAGCTCCGGCAGCGGATCGGTATAAGTCGTCAGGAGCTTGCGCAAATGGCGATAACGAAGTACGCAGGCAGGGAGATCGTAGTCTGCGGCCAGTTGCGTCAGCACGTCTTCATTGGTGCTGGGCTGCCCCGACGGCGTTTTTGCCAGTACCGGTAATTGCAGCCTGGTGAACAGTATCTCCCCGAGCTGCTTCGGAGAGTCCAGGTTGAACGCGCTGCCGGCAATCTCGTGTGCCTGCTTTTCAAGCGCTTCCAGTTCCCGTCGGAAGCCGGCGCTCAATTCGGCAAGGCAGTCCCGGTCCACGCGCACACCGGTCCATTCAATCCGTTGCAGCACCGGTGCCAGCGGAATCTCGATATGTCGATAGACGCCCCATTGGCCGGGATATTCACGCGACAGCGAGTGACTCAGTTGATCGTACAGGCGGCCCGTGTAATCCGCGCGCTCGCAGGCAAAGGTAGCCAGGTGCTCCCGGTCAACGTCCTTCAGTGCCTTCTGCTTCGCACCGAAGGGGCCGGCAACGTCGATCAGAGTCTGGGGGCTCTCACCAAGGTATTGTCGGACCAGATTGTCGAGCGAGAGTGTATCGAAGTGGCGATCGAGATCCGGGTGCCGACGAACCGTTGCATCCCGGACGAAGCCAAGCAGCAACGCGTCGTCCTGCAGGTGCGATGGGTGCTCTATACCGATCGCATACAGCGCGTGCAGTGTCCGTTTCAGGTCGTAGGTTACCTTGTGAAAGCTGTGGCGGCAGAAAAACTCGTTCAGCGGCCTGATGGCGTCCTGTGGCCAGGAATCCGCCCGGAAATCCAGGTAAACACTCCGCCCCGCCTCGTCGGATACCGCAACCCCGAGCCAGTGTCCGGAAGCAGCGCCAAGCCGATAATGCGCGCTGTCCAGTACCGGCCAGACCGCCAGCCGGGCGTTGGCACCGGTCTGACCCAGCCAGCGTTGCCAGGCTTCGGGGGATACCACGGTCTGGTACTCCAGCGAGTCTACCCGGGTGTCCGGTGCGGCGTCTGCCTCTGGCGCTGCTTCCGGAGCCGTTGCGTCATCGCCCAGTTCCTTCAACCAGGCGGTGAACTCGAACTCCCGATACAGCCGGGTGAGCTCACCGGTGTCGGCTGATTCGCGCTTCAGGTCAGACAGAGTTACCGGCAGGTCGACATCACAACGAATGGTGGCTAACTCATAGGACAAGCGCGCCAGAGATTCGTGTTCACTGAGTTTGCCCGGCAGCGTTTTGGCGCCCCGAAAACCCAGCTCGGGGATCTTTTCCAGGTTCGCATACAGCGTATCGATGCCGCCGAGCCCGGACAGCAACGCCTTGGCGGTTTTCTCGCCGACCCCGGGTACGCCCGGGATATTGTCGGATTTGTCGCCCATCAGGGCGAGGTAGTCAATTATGAGTTCAGGGCCGAATCCGTACTTCTGCGTTACACCCTGTTCATCGAGCGATTCATTGCTCATGGTGTTGACCAGGCTGACATGAGCGCTCACCAGTTGGGCCATATCCTTGTCGCCCGTCGAAATAATGCAGGCCCGCCCGTCGGCGGTTGCCTGTCTGGCGAGCGTACCGATCACATCGTCGGCTTCGACGCCCTCGACCGCGAGCAGCGGCAGCCCCATGGCACGGATAATATCGTGAATCGGTGAAATCTGTGGCGCCAGATCCTCGGGCATGGGTGGTCGGTTGGCCTTGTAGTCTGCGTACAGTTCATTGCGGAAGGTTGGCCCTTTGGTATCAAAGACAACGGCGACGGGGCTGTCGGGGTACTGGTTCAGCATCGCCCGGACCATACTGACGACCCCTTTGATGGCGCCCGTCGGATGGCCTGCCTTATTGGTAAGCGGTGGCAGGGCGTGGAAGGCCCGGAAAAGATAGGAAGACCCGTCGATCAGCACGACAGGTGGCGTCGAGGCCGGGTTCTTTGGTTCACTCATGCTGTGTCCCGTTGAATAAACTCTGACAACTGCGCAGTGTAACCCGTCATGGTACGACTGTCCGCCCCGGTCGAGGCCGCAAATTCTCGGGGTGAACCAATAGTCTGAAATGATACACTGCTCAGCGTAAGCGCGTGTACAGGAACTGAGCATGGCCAGCAAACAAAGGGACTCCGACAATCCCCTTCAGGCTGAAAAACAGGATATGCTTCGTCGCTTGATGGTGCGTCTCACTGTCATTGCTGAAGAGCAGAATGCGGATCTTTCACGTTTGATGCAGGAGCTCAGGCAGTTGCTGCGTCAACCCGGCGTTGACACTGAGCTACTGGATGATGTGCTCTCCCAGGCGGAAAAACGTCAGGATGAGGCCGCTGCAGACAGTGACCGGGGGCGTGAGAGCATTGTTGACGGGTTCCACCAGTTGACCAGACAACTGCGGGACTTCAACGGGCAATCGACCCCGGAGCTGGATCAGCTGGATCATGGGCTGGAACTGCGGGTTCGTGACAGCCGGGAACTCTCTGACTATCTGCAGGAGTTCGGGGCCGCCCAGAAGCGGGTACTGGAGCGTCTGGCCGGGCTTGAGCAGGGGCACCGGGCACTGAATGCCGCCGAGCAGTTGCAGCGTGGTGATACAGAGCCCACCGCCGACACGATCCGGACCATGACCAATGAACTGTTTGTGGCAGTGACCGGGCTGGCCAACCGCATTCAGTTGCCGATGCAACAACAGACACAGTTGCAGACTATCATTCAGGACCTGAACCGGACGACGCTCTGGCCCCAGCTGATCGGATTACTCAATCAACTGATTGAGCTGATCGTGTCCGTTCTGAACGACGAACAGCGTGCACTTGAGCAGTACCTGGGCGAACTCAACGAACGGCTCAGCCTGATTCGCTCATCGGTGCAGCACGCGAAAAAGCTTCAGGATGATTTCCAGCAGGACGGCAAACGCCTGGACGCTCGCATTCAGGGGCATGTGAATACCATTCGGCGTGAGATGAGCACGGCGGTGTCGCTCGATCGCCTTAAGACCGGCATTCAATCCGAGCTCGATGACATCGTATCCAGCATCGATGACTTTCTGCGCGAAAGCGCGGAAAAAGAGCGCAGTATGGCGAATATGATGTCGGAGATGGTCGATATCATCTCCGACCTGGAAAAGAAGAACCAGAGTATTCGTGATGACTTCGAACGCACCCGTCGCCAGGCGCTGACCGATCTCCTGACGGGCCTGCCCAACCGCTCGGCTTATGTGGACAAGCTGGAAACCGAAGTCGAGCGCTTCCGGCGATACGGACACCCGCTCTCACTGTGCGTGCTTGATGTCGATCACTTCAAGCGCGTCAATGATCTGCTCGGGCACTCAGCCGGCGACCGCGTGCTGAAAATTCTCGCACGGCAACTGCGCCGCTGGATGCGGGACACCGATTTCATTTCCCGTCATGGCGGTGAGGAATTCGTCATCCTGCTGCCCGAGACCGGTCTCGAAGAGGCGGCCGCAGCCATGGAGAAACTGCGCCTTGCAGTTTCGGAGACACCTTTTCATTTTCGCCGCCGACCGGTTCCTATTTCCGTTTCAATCGGTTGCGCGGAATTTCGTGCCGGCGAAGACCCGGAAGACGTATTTGATCGTGCGGATCAGGCGATGTATCGCGCCAAGGAGGCAGGGCGCAACCGCGTTCTGACAGCCTGATCTGCCTCATGTGGAAGGAGTAGCAAGACGTATGCAGCAGCACCGTAAGGTAGCCAACGCCTCCATTACCCCGAAAGGAAGCCTCGAAACCCTGTCTCAGCGGGAAGTCCAGCAATTACGGCAAACGGGGGCGGGCAGCACCTATACGCTGTTCCGACAGTGTGCCCTGGCGATTCTGAACACCGGGTCTGACAGCGACAACGCGAAGACGATCCTGGAGTCCTATCCCGATTTCGATGTCCGGATTCATCAGCAGGATCGGGGCATCAGGCTGGAGCTGATCAATGCCCCGGCGGATGCGTTTGTGGACGGGGAGATGATCGCCAGTACCCGGGAGATGCTGTTCAGCGCATTGCGCGACATTATCTATACCGAAAGCGAGCTGAACAGCCGGACCGTCGACATGGAGACTTCTGACGGTATTACCGACTATGTGTTTCACCTGCTGCGCAATGCCCGGGCTCTGAGAGCCGGTCGTGAGCCCCGCATGGCCGTATGCTGGGGTGGCCACTCGATCAGCCTGGAGGAATACAAGTACACCAAGGAAGTCGGCCATGAACTCGGCCTGCGTGGTCTCGATATCTGCACGGGCTGTGGCCCGGGGGCCATGAAGGGCCCGATGAAAGGGGCCACGATTTCACACGCCAAGCAGCGCATCACTGACGGGCGTTACCTCGGGCTGACCGAGCCCGGCATTATCGCGGCGGAAGCACCCAACCCGATTGTCAATGAGCTGGTCATTCTGCCCGACATCGAGAAACGCCTTGAGGCGTTCGTGCGGGTGGGTCATGGCATTATTATCTTCCCGGGCGGTGCCGGTACGGCAGAAGAGCTGCTCTACCTGCTCGGGATCCTGATGCACCCGGATAATCGTGCCCTCCCATTCCCGTTGATTCTTACCGGCCCGGCAAGCGCCGAGCCCTACTTCCAGCAACTGCATGAGTTTATCGGCGCGACACTGGGGTATGAGGCGCAGCAGAAATACCGGATTATCATCGATGACCCCAGCATGGTGGCCAGAGAGATGTTCCTTGGTGTGGAGGAAGTGACTCGGCACAGACAGCGTCACAATGATGCCTATTACTTCAATTGGTTACTGAAAGTGGACCCCGTATTCCAGCATCCGTTTGAACCGACCCACGACAACATGGCGTCCCTGGAGATACATTCCGATATGCCGGTTCACGAGCTGGCGGCCAATCTTCGACGCGCCTTTTCCGGAATTGTCGCCGGCAACGTGAAGGACAAGGGCATTCGCCGGATCGAGGAATCAGGCCCTTACGAGATTCGCGGAGAGCGGAAAATAATGGAGCCGCTGGATGCGCTGCTGGAAGCCTTTGTTGCCCAGCACCGTATGAAGCTTCCGGGTACCGGTGACTATTCACCTTGCTATCGTCTGGTATCCTGAGGCTGCTTTTTTCTGAACAACGAGGGCACCAATGGAACGACCGAGCGGAAGACAACCGGAACAACTGCGGGAAATCAGCATTCAGCGTCATTTTACCAAGCACGCTGAGGGCAGTGTACTGATTGCATTCGGCGATACGCGCGTGCTGTGTAACGCCTCATTTACCGAAGGTGTGCCGGGATTTCTGCGCGGCCAGGGGCGCGGCTGGGTGACCGCCGAATATGGTATGTTGCCGCGCGCAACGCACACCCGTGGTAACCGGGAAGCAGCGCGGGGTAAACAGAGTGGCCGCACGGTTGAAATCGGCCGACTGATCGGGCGGGCGTTACGCAATGCTATCGATATGTCGGCGCTCGGTGAAAATACGATAACGCTCGATTGTGATGTTCTGCAGGCCGACGGCGGTACCCGGACGGCAGCCATTACCGGCGCCATGGTTGCGCTGGTGGATGCATTGCGGCTCAAGCAGCGTGAAAAAGTGCTGCTGCAGGACCCGTTGAAGCATGCTGTTGCGGCTGTTTCGGTGGGACTGTATCAGGGTGTTCCGGTGCTGGATCTCGATTATGATGAAGACTCTGTGGCCGACACCGACATGAATGTAGTCATGACCGACACCGGCAGGTTTGTCGAGATACAGGGCACGGCTGAAGGCGAGACGCTGGCCTCGGAAAGTCTCACCGAGCTGTTGACGCTGGCCGGTGAGGGTATCGCCGAGCTCACCCGGCTGCAGCGGCAGGCGCTGGGCGACAAATAACAGAGAGCACCAAACGATGTCAGAGAAATCACCGGTACACGTTGCACCCTTCCTGATGCTGCGCGATTCGCTTGCGCTGCTGATCCTGGCCATTGGTCTCAACGACTGGCTGCGACCGGACAGTGCCTGGGTTGTCGAGGCGTTTCAGTTCACTTATTACACCTGGGTGCTGCTCGGTGTCGGTGGATTTCTGACCATCTGGACGCTCATTTCCTGGGTCATGCTGTTTCGCGGTGCAGGGCTTGTGGCCAGCGAGGATTTCCGGCGCTGAGAAAACCGGTTTCATCACATAGAAGCTGTTACTGCCGCCCGGAACGTCTGGCCGGCACAGTGTACAGCCCCAAAGGGGAGTTCAGTCATGAACAGGCAGGTTGCAGTTGCATCGGGGTTAGCCCTTTTCTGCGCTCAGTTGTCATCTGTTGTGCCGGCGCAGCAAATGAGCACGGCGGACTGGGTGGAAACGCATGCCCTCACGCAACTCGGTGACCCGAAATACGGGCCCGAATTCGACTACTTCGACTACGTCAATCCCGATGCGCCCAAAGGCGGACAATTGGTGCTGTCGGCAATCGGTACCTATGACAATTTCAATCGCTATGCCCAGCGGGGGCTGGCGGCGGCCGGTAGCACCGAGTTTTACGACTCCCTGCTGACGCCGAGCGGCGATGAAGTGGGTGCTTACTACCCGTTGATTGCGGAGTCACTCCGTTACCGGTCCGACTATTCCGAAGTGATTTTCACTCTGAACCCGGCAGCCCGTCACCAGGATGGCGAGCCGATAACGGCCGACGATATTGTCTTCACATTCAACAAGTTCATTGAAGAGGGCGTGCCCTTTGTGCGCACGCAATACGAACCGGTAGCTGCGGTGGAAGCCCTCAGCGAGCGGGAGGTCCGGTTCCGTTTCCATGAGGGTGAAGGCACGCGCAGTCTGATGATCGGTCTGGCCAGCCTGCCAGTTCTGCCGCAGCACTACTGGGAAGCGCGGGATTTCTCGCAGCCGCTCAACGAGCCGCCTCTGGGTAGTGGCGCGTATCGGGTTGCCGATTTCTCGATGGGCCAGTGGGTTGAGTACGAGCGTCTGGACGATTATTGGGCGCAGGATATCCCGTCGCGGCGCGGCACTCTCAATTTCGATCGAATCCGTTACGATTATTACCGGGATACCACCGTTGCGCTCGAGGCATTCAAGGCCGGCGAGTACGACCTGCGTCAGGAAAATGTGGCGCGCCAGTGGGCAAGGGACTATACCGGCCCGGCGTTCGACCGGGGGGATATTGTGACGGAAATGCTGCCACACAATATCCCGCAGAATATGCAGGCCTTCGTGTTCAACATTGAGCGCCCTGTCTTCAGCGATCGGCGAGTACGGCAGGCGCTGAATCTGGCGCTGGATTTTCAGTGGATGAACCAAAACCTGTTTTATGGCCAGTACGACAGGACGGTGAGTTATTTCCAGAACACCCCCTACATGGCTGAAGGTCGTCCGTCAGAGGGCGAGCTGGAAATACTGGAGCCGCTGGCTGATCAGGTGCCGGAAGCAGTGTTCGGTGAGGTATGGCGCCCCAATGAAACCGACGGTTCGGGCCGGCTGCGCAGTGAAACCCGGCAGGCATTGTCGCTGTTCCGGGAAGCGGGCTGGGAACTTGTGGACCAGCGACTGACCCACACCGAAACGGGCCGCCAGATGTCATTTGAGCTGCTGCTGTCGAGCCCCACCTTTGAGCGCGTGGCGCTGAGTTTGCAGCAGAACCTGGAGCGTATGGGCGTCGACATGAGCATTCGCATCATCGATCCGTCCCAGTTCACCAACCGGTTGCGCGAGCGTGATTTTGACCTGATCGCGAATGGTTACCAGGCCAACCCCTACCCCAATGTGGGTATGCGGACCGCCTGGCACTCGGATTACATCGATTCCACCTGGAACACGGCCGGTGTTTCAGACCCGGCGATTGATGCGCTCATCGATGGCATTATCGCGAACCAGGAAGATGAAGAGGCATTGTTGCATTACGGGCGAGCGTTCGACCGGGTCGCCCTGTGGAACTTTTATGTCATTCCGCACTGGCACCTGAGCTCGTTCCGGGTGGCCTACTGGGACCAGTTCCAGCAGCCGGAGGTTCGCCCTGACTATGAGCTGGGTGTCGACACCTGGTGGTTCGATGCAGACCGGGCCCGGCAACTGCAACGATGAATCGGCGCCAGGAGGCTGACCTGCTGTGACGGCCTATGTGCTCCGCCGGTTGGCGTTGGTGGTGCCGACGTTGCTGGCGATTATTACCCTGAATTTTTTCATTATCCAGGCGGCACCCGGGGGACCGGTGGACCAGGTGCTGGCGTCCTACCTGGGCAATGAGGCTCAGGCTCTGGACCGAATCACGGGAGCAGGCAGCGAGGTCAGTGAAGGCAGTCGGGGTGATACCGGTGGCTCTGACAGCCGGGCGGGACGGGGGCTCGACCCGGAAATCATTGCGGAAATCGAGGCCCGGTTCGGGTTTGACCAACCGCTGCATGTGCGTTATTTCCAGATGCTCGGTGATTACCTGACTTTTGATTTCGGGGACAGCCTGTTCCGGGGCCGAACCGTGATTGAGCTGATTGTCGAGCGGCTGCCGGTGTCGATCTCGCTGGGCCTGTGGAGCACCCTGATCATCTATCTGGTGTCTATCCCGCTGGGTATTCGCAAGGCGATCAAGCATCATTCCCCGTTCGATGTCTGGACCAGTTGGGTCGTTGTTATCGGCAACGCGGTACCCGGATTCCTGTTTGCGATACTGCTGATCATCCTGTTTGCGGGGGGCAATTATTTCAGTTGGTTCCCGCTGCGCGGTCTGGTGTCAGCCAATTTTGACGAGCTGCTGTGGTACCAGAAAATCCTGGACTATTTCTGGCATCTGGCACTACCCATTCTCGCCATGGTGATCGGCGGGTTCGCCACGCTTACCATGCTTACTAAGAACTCGTTTCTCGATGAAATCGGCAAGCAGTATGTCATTACCGCTCGTGCAAAGGGCGCTTCGGAGAAACGGATTCTGTACAAGCACGTGTTCCGCAACGGCATGCTGATCATTATTGCCGGCTTTCCCGCTGCATTCATCAGCCTGTTTTTCACCGGGTCGCTTCTGATCGAGGTGATTTTCTCTCTGGAGGGGCTGGGTCTGCTCGGCTATGAGGCCACACTGCAGCGGGACTTCCCGGTGATGTTCGCCACTCTGTACATGTTCAGTCTGCTCGGTCTGCTGCTGGGGATACTGAACGACGTGGCCTACACCTGGGTCGACCCCCGAATTGACTTTGAAGCCCGCTGACCATGCCATTGCTGACCCTGAGCCCGATCAACCGAACCCGCTGGCAGCGATTCCGCCGTAATCGACGGGCCTGGTGGAGCCTGTGGCTGTTCGGTCTGCTTTTTGTGCTCAGCCTGCTGGCGGATCTGATCGCCAATGAGGATCCGCTGCTGGTAGTCCATGAGGGGCAGCCCTATTTTCCCGTGGTGGCGGACTATTCGGAACTGGTATTCGGGGGTGATTTCGACGTTCCGGCAGACTTCCGCGATCCTTTTATCCGGGATCTGATCGAACCGGAGGGCCTGATTGTCTGGCCCCTGATCCGTTTCGACTATCGGACCATCAATTATGACCTGCCGTCGCCTGCCCCGAGTCCGCCAACGGCTGAGAATTGGCTCGGCACCGATGACCTCGGGCGCGATGTACTGGCACGGCTCATTTACGGTACCCGGATTTCCATTCTGTTCGGTTTCACGCTGACGGTGCTGACGTCCATCGTCGGCATTGCGGTCGGTGCGCTGATGGGCTTTTTCGGCGGCAAGACAGACCTGTTCGGCCAGCGGGTGCTGGAAATCTGGTCGAGCCTGCCAACACTCTACATTCTGATTATTATCGCCAGTATGGTCCAACCGACATTCTGGATCCTGTTGGTGATCATGCTGTTGTTCGGCTGGATGGGGCTGGTCGGGCTGGTGCGGGCCGAAAGCCTGCGTGCCCGGAATTTCGAATATGTGCAGGCGGCTCGTGCCATGGGCCTGGGCAGTCTGACCATTATCCGGCGTCATGTTCTGCCCAATGCCCTGGTGGCCACGGTGACCTTCCTGCCGTTCATTCTGGCCGGGTCGGTCACGACACTGACGGGCCTCGATTTTCTCGGTTTCGGCCTGCCCCCGGGTTCAGCCTCGCTGGGGGAAATGATCAATCAGGGCAAAAACAACATTAACGCGCCCTGGATCGGGTTGTCGGTGTTTGTCACGCTGTCGCTGATTCTTATTCTGCTGGTGTTCATCGGTGAGGGTGTGCGCGATGCTCTGGATCCGAGGGAATCACGATGACGTCGCCGTTGCTTGAAATCCGTGACCTGAGTATTCGCTTTGAGACCGGCGACTCGCCCGTAGACGCCGTTCGCCATGTTGACCTCACAATCAATGCCGGAGAGATAGTGGCATTGGTCGGCGAAAGCGGTTCCGGGAAATCGGTCACAGCACAGGCGATCATGCGTCTGTTGCCTGAACCGCCTGCCCGGGCGATAGGCGGGTCGATTCATTTTCAGGGTCAGGACCTCCTGCGGGCCGATGCCCGGACACTCCGACGCATCCGGGGGCGGCGTATCAGTATGATATTCCAGGAACCCATGACCAGCCTTAACCCGTTACACAACATCGAGAAACAACTGGCCGAGGCGCTCTACCTGCACGATGGTACGCCCCGGCACAAAGCCCGCCCGAAGATACTGGAGTGGCTCCGACGCGTGGGGCTGTCGGATGCGGCCGACCGGCTCCAGGCGTTTCCGCACGAGCTCAGTGGCGGCCAGCGGCAGCGCGTAATGATCGCGATGGCACTGATCAATGAGCCGGATCTGTTGATTGCGGACGAGCCGACAACAGCGCTGGATGTGACCATTCAGGCCCAGATACTCGCGCTGCTGCAGTCATTGCAGCGGGAACTGGGTATGGCGATTCTGTTCATTACCCACGACCTGGCGATTGTGCGCCGCCTGGCCGCGCGCGTGGCGATCATGCAGAGAGGCGGAATCGTCGAATCCGGTGATACGGCGACTGTCTTCCATGAGCCGTCACAGGACTACACAAGGCGCCTGCTCGGCGCAGAGCCGTCAGGCCACCCTGCTGCCATACCGGCGCCACCGGTACCGGTTCTGCAGGTCGATGGGCTGAAAGTCTGGTTCCCGGTGCGCAAGGGGCTGCTCAAACGCACGGTGGACCACGTCAGGGCGGTTGACGACATTTCCTTTACCCTGCATGAGGGAGAAACTCTGGGCGTCGTTGGTGAAAGTGGTTCCGGCAAGACGACCCTGGGACGCGCCCTTCTCCGGCTGATTGCAAGCACCGGCGGTATCCGGTATTTCCCGGCGGGCCAGCGAGAAGGGCTGGCGCTGCAGCCGCTGGGTCACCGGCAACTGAGGCCGTTACGCCAGTCCATGCAGATTATTTTTCAGGACCCCTATGGCAGCCTGAGCCCTCGACTCTCGGTCAGTCAGATTGTGGCGGAAGGGCTGCGCATTCATTCACCGCTGTCTGCCGATGAAATTGATGCCGAGGTGGTAAGGGCGTTGGCCGATGTCCACATTGAACCCGACGCGCGGCACCGTTATCCGCATGAATTCTCGGGTGGCCAGCGTCAGCGAATCGCCATCGCCCGAGCCCTGATTCTGCAGCCCCGACTGCTGGTACTGGACGAGCCAACATCGGCGCTCGACCGGACCGTTCAGGCCGACATAATGCACCTGCTGCGAGAGCTCCAGAAGCGCCGACAGCTCAGTTATCTGTTCGTGAGCCACGATCTGGCCGTAGTAAGGTCCATGAGCCACCGCATGCTGATCATGCAGGCCGGTCGCCTTGTTGAATCGGGGCCTACCGAGCAGGTATTCACCCAGCCTCAGGACCCTTATACACGCGCCCTGATTGCGGCTATACCATGACGGTGTTCAGGTGATGAGGCTGATCGGTAAGCCGCCGGAATATGCCCGAGGAAACCGGGCAGGCGCAGCGCTTGTCGTCGGGAAGCAGCAATGGGATCACAGCGCATTCTGGCAGGCGGTGGAGGCCGATGCCCGGGGCCTGGTTCAGGCCGGGCTGGCCGGCCGGGCGGTTGCACTCTGCCAGAATGATCCGGGCGTACTGTTGCGCCAGTGTCTCGCCGTGGCGCGTGCCGGCGGCCGTGCCATGGTTCTGGATCCGGGTTGGCCCCCGGCCCGGTTCCGGGAACTGGTCGACGCAATCAGCCCCGCTGCGCTTTTTCACAACAGCCTGTTGCCGAAGTCCGGTGGTGACGACCCGGCGTTGCCTGATACAGGTCCTGAAGAACTGTTCTATGTCGGCTTCACGTCCGGCTCGACCGGATTGCCGAAAGGCTTTGCCCGAACCCACCGGTCCTGGCTGCTCGGGTTCCGGTTTATCGATGATTATCTCGCTGCGACCCCAGCCGGCACCAGCGTGCTTATACCCGGGAGTCTGGCCACTTCCCTGCATTTTTTCGGCGCCATGCATGGGCTTCACACCGGGCTCCGGGTCATCGTACAGTCCGGTTTCCGCCCGGACCGTCTGGCGGCGCAACTGAGGATCAAGGGCGAGCTGATTCTGTACGCGACGCCGACCCAGCTCCTGGCACTGGTCCGATACCTGGAGAAAACAGGTGCTTCCCCCTGCCCGACCGTTCGCCACATTCTGGTCAGCGGCGCCCGCTGGCAGTCGCAGGATAGACAGCGCGTTGTGGCCCTTTTCCCCCGGGCCCGACTCACGGAATTCTATGGCACATCAGAAACCAGTTTTATCGCATTGCATGACACCGACGCACCGGCACCAGGCGGTTCGGTCGGGCGGGCGGTGCCCGGTGTGGAAATCCGTATCGGGCCCACGCCAGAGTGCCCGCAGCCGCCGGGGCAACCGGGGCGAATCTGGGTGCGCAGCCAGCAACTGTTTGCCGGTTACGAATGTGGTGGCGGAACGGACGCACTATGGCACGACGGTTGGCTGACCGTCGGTGACCACGGTTGGCTGGATACTCAGGGGTACCTGTATCTGGCCGGCCGGGAAAAACGCATGCTGGTCACCAAGGGGCATAACCTGTATCCGGAGCAACTGGAAAGCTGGCTTGAACAGCACCCGGCAGTAGCGCGGGCTGTTATTGTGGGAATACCCGATCGTTCGCGCGGCCAGCAATTGGTCGCTGTCCTCGAAGCCGTGGGCGGCGTCGAAGCGGTTTCCACTGTATCGCTGCGCCAGCACTGCCAGGAGCAATTCGGCCATCGGTTTCTGCCCAGGCACTGGCTCTGGCGCCGGGAATGGCCGCTCCTGCCCGGAGGCAAGCTGGACATGCCTGCTGTCGAGCGTTGGGTA
Organism: Natronospirillum sp.; assembly: GCA_965602035.1. Classification (GTDB taxonomy): domain Bacteria; phylum Pseudomonadota; class Gammaproteobacteria; order Pseudomonadales; family Natronospirillaceae; genus Natronospirillum. The sequence continues at coordinate 2,433,398 of OZ271919.1, forward strand.
GCCGGGCAGCTGGCTCAGAATTTATGAGGTGTCGCTGATGTCGTCCGTATTCATCGCCCATGCCCGCCGGACGGCCGTTGTGCCGGTAAATGGGGGCTTCCGGAGCCTGGCAGTCCAGAACCTGGTTACGCCACTTGTCCGTGATGCACTGGCCTGCACAGGCACCTCTGCCGCTCAGGTGGATCAGGTTATTCTCGGCAACGCGCTTTACGGCGGTGGTAACCCGGCCCGTCTCTGTGCCCTGGCGGCCGGGCTGCCGGAGTCCGTGCCGGCAACGACAGTGGACACGCAGTGCTGCTCTGGACTCGATGCCATCCGGTTGGGGGCTCAGGTGATCAGGGCCGGACAGGCAGACGTTGTAATTGCCGGTGGTGTGGAGAGCTATAGCCGACGCCCGTACCGCGCGATCGCCGGCGACAACCGCGAGCCGTATCAGTTCTATGAGCGCCCTCCGTTCACCCCCTGGCCTGATCGTGACCCGGATATGGCCGAGAGCGCTGCCAGGCTGGCGGCTGCGGCAGCAGTGACCCGTGACAGGCAGCACCAGTGGGTGATTGAAAGCCACCGCAAGGCGCTGGGTGCTGCCTCACTGCCGGAAATATTGCCGCTTGCCGGAATCCGTATGGACCCGGCAGCCCGGGTGATGACAAAACGACTGTGCGAGAGGAGCCGGGTCATTGCAGAAGCTGGCCCCGGTGTGGTCGATGTGGCCAGTACCGCGCTGCAGGCTGATGGTGCCGCGCTGTGCTTGCTTGTGAGCGAACGTGCTTTCTCGCACATGATGCTCCGGCAGCGGCCGGTGCGATGGCTGGATGGCAGACCGGGTGCGGGTGCCGCCGATGACCCACCGGGCGCGCTCGTGGCGGCGGCGAGGGCATTACTTGATCGGTACGGCATCAGCGCCGGTGAGCTGGCGGTTGCCGAGCTGATGGAGGCCTTTGCCGTGCAGGCGCTCCAGAACACCCGGGCACTCGGATTGCCGGAGTCAGTGGTGAACCGGGGCGGTGGGGCTCTGGCCCGCGGTCATCCTATTGGCGCTTCCGGTGCCGTACTGGTAGCCAGAGCGGTGGCGGAACTGCAGAAAGAAGCAGCCGGCCGTCGGGGGCTCATTGCCATTGGAGCAGCCGGTGGGGTCAGCAGCGCGGCGTTACTGGAGATCGTCTGAGGTTGATCCGGCAGCCTGGTCGTCTGTATGGAACCGGGCGAATTCAGCAAGGGGAAGCCGCTCAACCGGAAAGCGGTTCTCCGGTGCCTCATGGTCACCGTAACCCAATGCAATGCCACAGACGATCACCTGATCTTCCGGCAGATCAAGTTGGGATCGGATGACAGCATGTGCCTGCGCGAGAGCGCCGATGCCACAACTGTCAATATTGGCCTCTGTTGCGGCGAGAAACAGTGACTGCAGCATCATGCCGAGGTCCATATAGCAGCCCGGACCCATGTCCCGGTCGATGGTAACAATCATTCCGACTGGTGCCGCGAAAAACTCGAAGTTGCGGCGATGTTGCGCCTTGCGCGCCGGGATATCCCGGCGTTCAATGCCGAGGCTGTTATAAAGAGCGTACCCCACGGCTCTCTGCCGGGCTTTAAGATAACCGGGCATGCGTTCGGGAAAATAGGCGTACTCAGCGGCATCCAGTTCCCCGTGGTCAAACGCATGGGTCAGAGCGCCCACCAGACGTTTGAGGGAGCGACCCGTCAGCACATGCAGTGTGCCCGGCTGAAGATTGGCGCCGCTGGGTGCAAGCCGCGCCTGCGCGAGAAGATCGCGCAGCACCGCCTCAGGAACCGGGTCCGGCAGGAACCGCCGTATTGAGCGACGTCGCTCGAGTGCGCTCCGCACGGTCATGCAGCGGCCTGTCGATCCGCAATCAGCCAGCAGTACGAGGACGGAGACAGCGTGATCTGACGCCCGGTTCCTGCCCCGCTGACCAGATCGTGCATTGGCGCATCCATGTGCACTGTGCAGGCCTGGTCACCCAGGTTGTGGTAGATCTGAAGCACCTGGCCATTGTGCTCGCGCGACAGGCCGTACAACGCATGATTGTCCGAGCGGATGATACGGGCACTGTGGTAGAACCAGGCACTGTATTCGCGGCGCAGGGCGATCAGTGAACGAAGACCGTGGTGAATGCGGTGCTCGACGGATTCCGGTTCTTTCAGTGCGCGCTGCACTTTTCGCCAGTCCATCGAGCCACGGTTGAGAAACCGGGCGTCCTGAAAACCGGTCTGCTCACTGGTTTGCTCATAAAAACCGACATCATTGCCCATGCCGACCTCGTCACCGTAATAGAGAATCGGAGAGCCTTCGGTGGCGAAGAGCATGGAGTGCATCAACAGTACCTTGTCCGGATCTTCCCGGAGCAGATAGAACAATCGCCCGGCGATGCCCTCGCCTTCGCGAAAGCGGCACAGCGGGTCATGCAGATAGTATTCGTTCATGCGGTCGCGCACTTCGGGCGTGACGAACTCCAGGGTAAGCTCATCGTGGCACCGCAGGAATGACATCCAGCAGCTCTTCTCGGGTATGGCGGGTGTGACTTCCGGCGCAAGTGCTTCTTCAATGTGGCGATAGTCCGCTTCGGCCACGGCCATATAGAGCTGCGGCATCAGTGGAAAATGGTACGCCGCCTGGCACTCGTCGTCGTCGCCGAAATAGCTGACCACCTGTTTCGGTGCCATGTTCGCTTCGGCAATCATCAGCGTGCCCGGGCGGCAGTAATCAAGACTGGCGCGAATCAGTTTGAGCAGGCTGTGGACCTGGGGCAGATCTTCACAGTTGGTGCCCTCTTCCTTCCATATAAACGGGATGGCATCCATGCGCAGGCCGTCCACTCCCTGCTCCTGCCAGAACAGGAAGTTGTCGATCATATCAATCAACAATGCGGGGTTGCGGTAGTTCAGGTCCGGCTGGAAGGCATAGAAACGGTGAAAATAGTAGTCGTCAGTCTGTGCATTGTATTCCCAGTTCGAGTCCACCATACCCTTGAACAGCAATCGGGCATCACTGTAACGCGTGGTGTCCGTGCTCCAGATGTAATAGTCGCGATAGGGTGAGGTCTTCGAACTGGCCGCATCAATGAACCACGGGTGCTGGTCGGAGGAGTGGTTAACGGCCATGTCGAACAGCAGCCGGATACCCCGCTGATGCGCAGCGGCAATGAAACGTCGGAACGCGTCGTTGCCGCCCAGATCGCTTCGGATATTACGAAAGCTGCGGATATCAAAACCCTGATCCCGCATGGGCGAATCCAGAATGGGCAATAACCAGAGCGTATTGACGCCGAGATCCTGGATATAATCCAGTTTGTCGGTCAGGCCATCGAAATCTCCGGCATAGGCGTCCACGTAAAGCGAATAGACCACGGCATCCCGATACCAGTCCGGGTTGTTTTCCTGGGGCTGCGACGCGAGGGTGGCTTTCTGTGCGTCCAGTGTGCGCATCAGTTTTTCCAGGGCGTCATTGTGCTTCTGGTCGTACACCTGGTGCCAGAGTTCACGTATGGTCTGTTGTGTCATAATTGGAGAGTCTGCTTTTGTGTTCATTGATAACGGCGTAGAGTACGCGTGCGGTCCGGTCATTTCCAGCCGCATACCCCGCCTGTCAGGAGGTGCTTACGGTGGAAATGTCTGATTTTCAGCAAGTGATCGATTTCTGGTTCAGCGAACTGAGTCCCAAAGACTGGTTCCGTAAGAGTGACGAGCTGGATCAGCGCATTCAGAGTGATTTTGCAGATCTTCATCGTGCCGTTGCGGCGGGTGAAACCTGGACGTGGCGCGAGGACCCATGGGGTCGACTGGCGGAGGTGCTGGTGCTCGACCAGTTTTCCCGCAATATGTACCGGGATACGCCGGCGGCCTTTGCCGCTGACGGAATGGCGCTGATCATGGCACAGGCGGCTGTGCAGGCCGGCGATGACAAGCGCCTGCCGGAAGGTCCGCCACGGGCGTTTCTGTATATGCCCTACATGCACAGTGAATCCTCGGTGGTACACGAAGAGGCTGTAAAACTCTTTGACCAGCCGGGGCTGGAACAGAATCTCGAGTTCGAGCACAAGCACAAGGTCATCATCGATCGCTTCGGTCGATACCCTCATCGCAACGAGATCCTAGGCCGGCCCTCAACAGCGGAGGAAGAGGCGTTTCTACAGGAGCCCGGGTCGTCGTTCTGACGGCCATGAGGAACTGATACTTGCACCACTAGATTTTCGCCCTACAATAGGCCCCCCAACGGCGGAGAGTAGCTCAGCTTGGTAGAGCACTACCTTCGGGAGGTAGGGGTCGCAGGTTCAAATCCTGTCTCTCCGACCATTGAATCAGATTGATGATGGTCCACCGCCGTAACCCGCGATACAGGAACTCTCTCCGACCTTTTCGCCCGGGTGCTACACTGTCAACAGGGGAATGTTTCGACATTCCGGTCTGTAGTGACATGGAGTGAACGTGATGCGGATTGGGGTTCCGAAGGAAATCAAGACCGACGAATACCGCGTGGGTGCAACACCGGCAGCGGTTCGTGAATTGGTTAGCCATGGCCACGATGTGTTCATGGAGCAGTCGGCTGGCTGCGGCGCCGGTTTTGAAGACAGTGATTACGACAAAGCCGGGGCCAGGATTCTGGATACTGCGGAGGCGGTGTTCGAGGCCGCTGAGCTGATCGTAAAGGTGAAGGAGCCACAGTCTGACGAACGAGCGCTGCTGCGTGAGCACCATACACTCTTCACCTTTCTGCACCTGGCGCCGGATCCTGACCAGACGCGCGAGCTCATGGCTTCCGGTGCGACCTGCATCGCCTATGAGACCGTGACTGACAAACACGGACAATTACCCTTGCTGGCACCCATGTCCGAGGTGGCAGGTCGTCTGTCGGTGCAGGCCGGTGCACGGTGTCTGGAGAAACCGGAAGGCGGCCGAGGCGTTCTGCTCTCGGGCGTACCCGGTGTGGCCCCGGCCAATGTCACAATTATCGGTGGCGGTACTGTCGGGCGCAATGCCCTTGCAATGGCCGTAGGTGCCGGTGCCAGAGTGACGGTTCTGGATCGCAGCATCGATGTGTTGCGGTCGCTTGATCGTCAGTGGGGGTCGAGGCTGCGTACATTGTATTCAACCGCTGAAAGTCTGGAGGCAGCCTGCATTGAATCCGATCTCGTTATCGGTGCCGTGCTGGTGCCGGGAGCCCGGGCGCCCAGTCTTGTGACCCGGTCCATGATCGAACAGATGCGACCGGGCAGCGTCGTTGTTGACGTCGCGATTGATCAGGGAGGGTGTATCGAAACCGCTCGGCCGACCACGCACGAAGACCCGACGTACGTTGTCTCCGGGGTCGTACATTACTGTGTGGCGAACATGCCCGGCGCCGTGCCCCGGACTGCGACACAGGCATTGTCGCATGTCACCCTGCCCCTCGTGCTGCAACTCGCTGACCGGGGTGTGGCAACAGCACTGCGACACAATCCCGACCTGTTGAACGGGCTCAATGTGAGCCGCGGTGGTATCAATCAGCCAGCGGTGGCCGAAGCACAGAACCTTGACTATATCGACCCGCGCACCTGGCTGGAAGATGCCTGAACCAGGGTGTGTCGCGCGATCGGCGCAGCATTTGCCGCGTTCTGTTACCGACCGATCTGTGGCAGACTATTGTGGGGTGAACGCCCGATGCAGGGTTGTTGAGAGTATTGATGGTTGATCTGACAAAAGCCGAAAACTGGTGCGCCCGGCGCGGTGAGAAATTCACACCAACCCGCCGGGCTGTGTTCGAATTGCTGGCCGACCAGGACCAGGCCCTTACCGCCTACCAGTTGCTGGAGCGGTTGCAGGCGGCGATGCCTCATGCCAAACCACCGACCATATACCGGGCGCTCGAGTTTCTGCAACGGCTGGGTATGGTGCATCGCATCGATTCCCAGAATGCGTTTATCGTCTGCGACGATTTCCCCCATCAACATGACGCGGCTTTCCTGGTCTGCCAGCAGTGCGGCAATGTCTCCGAAGTGATCGTCGATGCAGCGATTGATCACCTGCGAGCAGCAGCAAGGACCGCACGGTTCGACTACCAGTACGCCACTATCGAGATGCGCGGACTGTGTGAGGTCTGTCAACAGGCCCACTGAAATAATAAACCTCTGTGCTTCGGGTGTATGGCTGACCCCGGCATTGACTCATCGCTTCGTTATGTTACGTTATAACATATCAATGATGATCTGAGGGATGAGTTAATGCGTAATCTGACCCTACAAACGCTCGTGCACCGGGCGGTGGTGGCGCTTGGGATGTCTTTGCTTGCTGCCGTAGCCTGGGCCCAACCGAGGGTAGCTGTCACAGTGGCACCGGTTCACAGCTGGGTGGCTATCGTGGCGGGTGATGTCTTTGAACCCGCGCTCCTGCTGCCGGCCAATACTGACCCTCACAACGCATCCCTGCGGCCGTCACAACTGCGTAACATCCGGCAGGCAGACTGGGTTATCTGGATTGGTCCGCAGCTCGAAGCAGGGCTCTCGGACCTGGTAGGCGAGCTGCCGTCGAATCGGGTATGGCAACTGACCGGTGAGTCGGAGTCGCTGATTCATCATGAATACCGTGATGCCGGTGTGGTTTATGGGCAAGTGGATGCGACGCATGACGGACATGACCATGACCAGCACACCGAGGTGCACGAGCACGATAATGGACATCACGCCGAGGAGCTGGACCATGACCATGGCCACGACACCGAAGAGCATGAACCCGGGCATAGCCATGGAGACCACTCCGAGGAACAGCACGGGCACACGGAAACCGGGCACGACCATAACCATGCGGCCGAGGGCGGCTCGGCGCACGCTGGCCATGATCATTCGGCGCACGATCTAGATCCGCATCTCTGGCTCGATCCGGAGAACGCCCGGCGGGCTATTCAGGTCATTGAGCGCAAGCTCTCTGAGTTGGACCCGGTGAATTCTTCGACCTATCGATCGAATGCCGAAACGGCACTGGCCCGGCTTGATGCAGCACAGTCAGAATGGCGGCGTCAGCTCGGCGATAGTTCGGCACCTTATGCCGTGTTTCACGACGGTTACCAGTACTTGGACCAGGCGTTCGGCATACCCTTTGCCGGCTCGGTTACGCTGGATCCGGAGCGGCTTCCCGGTCTGCAGACTATCGCCCGTTTGCGCGATGGACTGGCCGAGGCCAACGTCGGTTGCCTTTTTGCTGAGGTTCAGTACTCAGACCGCTTGATCGCTGCGGTGAATGAGCGATTGAATCTTCCTATTCGTCGGCTTGACGCAATCGGGCTGGACATATCCACGGGCCCTGACCACTATTTCACCCTGATGGACCGTCTGGTCTCCGGCTTTGCCTCTTGCCGGACAGAACCGGCGGAATAGGTAACAGGGTAACGGCAACAGAGCAGAAATGATCCGAAATCGGTTAGCCCGGCCAGCGTTGATCTGCGCAGGCGCTTTTCTGGTTGCCGGTTGCAGAGATCCCGAGGACATCAGGTATCGTTCCGGCAATCAGGCGAAGGAAAATACATCCGAGGCCGTACCGTCAGCCAGTCCCGGCACGTTCATTGATATTGATGCCGGACAGTACCGGGAGACGTCGGGATCAGGTGAAGAAACTCAGGGGCTATCATCAAATGATGAGAGCGCTTCGAATCAGGGGCGCCGTGGCCTGTCGGACGATGAACTGGCACTGGAGCCTGAAGTGGGCACGCCGGTTGAGTCGATGGCGCCGCCGATCACCGAACGCAGCGCCCTGCCGGATGAAGACGGTTATACCGAACTGGACTGGGATGAGCTGCTGCCGCCGGATTTCAGCTTTGACCCCTGGCTCGATCAGGTCGATCTGAACGAGTTCGATCTCACCACGATGGACGACACGGACCCGGAGGCTCAGCGCCTGTACGATGAGCTCAAGCGGGTTCTCTCCGACGTGCCATCCAATGAGGCTTTGGCAGGTGTTGCCGCCCGGCTGCCGGGGTTCATGGTACCCATCGATTTTGACGGCCAGCAGGTGCGTCGCTTTCTGCTTGTACCCTATTTCGGGGCCTGTATTCACACGCCTCCACCGCCGGCCAACCAGATGGTCTACGTGGAATACCCGGAAGGTTTCGATTTTCGTCAGCTCTATGAGCCGGTCATGGTATCCGGCACTTTTGAACTGGAGCGCCATCAGGACGAAGAGCTGGGGACGGCCGGCTATTCCATGACGGCCGATAACGTGCGACTGTTCTGACCGGCCCCCTCCGGCGGGCCGGTACAGAGTTGATGGCGGCTTAACCCCGGTTATGCGGGGCGTTCAGGTTCAACTCCGGCCCCTTCGGCACAATGCGCGTGGGGTTGATGGTGTCGTGGCTGTAATAGTAATGCCGCTTGATATGCACGAGGTCTACCGTGTCGGCGATACCCGGCTGCTGGTACAGCTCGCGCAGGTAACCGCTCAGGTGCTCGTAATCGGCGATCCGACGGAGGTTGCATTTGAAGTGGCCGACATAAACGGCGTCAAAGCGTACCAGCGTCGTGAATAGTCGCCAGTCGGCCTCGGTAATGCGGTCTCCGGCCAGGTAGCGACGCTCTCCCAGCAAATCATCGAGCCAGTCCAGACTGTCAAACAGATCGTTAAAGGCTTCTTCGTACGCATCCTGCGTGGTGGCAAACCCGGACTTGTAGACCCCGTTATTCACCGTGTGGTAAACCCGCTCGTTGATACGGTCAATCTCACTGCGCAGTTCGGACGGATACAGGTCAAGGGTGTTTCCTGTGAGTTCATTGAATGCCGAATTGAACATGCGGATAATTTCAGCCGATTCGTTGCTCACGATGGTTTCGCGCTGTTTATCCCAGAGCACAGGCACGGTGACGCGACCGGTATAATCCGGTTTGGCCTTGAGATACAGTTGATAATGATAATCCAGGCCGTAGAGATCGTCCCCGACCGGGGTGTCTGACGGCAGGTCAGGCCCCTGATATTCCCAGCCATTGCTCAGCATGTCCGGGTGCACCGTGCTCACTGAAATGTGGTCGGACAGGTCTTTCAGGTGCCGCACAATCAACGCGCGATGCGCCCAGGGGCAGGCCATGGACACATAGAGGTGGTAGCGTCCCGACTCGGCAGGAAAGCCACTTTCACCGGAGGGTCCGGCCGTGCCGTCAGCGGTGACCCAGTTGCGGAACTGGGCGTCTTCACGCACGAACCGACCGCCGCTTTTGCTGGTGTCGTACCACTGATCGTGCCATTGTCCATCAACCAGTAATCCCATAACTCCTCCGGGCGAACTGAATTTGTCAGGCTCACAGTGTGCGCATGCGGCTGCTAGAATCACAGCGGAACTATCTGAACGCGAGATTCAATTAAACTGAAAGTCACCCGCTGAGGCGGCTGGACTGCTGCGATGGTGTTTACCCATGACCTCACCTGCGAAAACAAGTCAGATCGCACTGCCTTATCGGCATGCCTGGCTGCTGGCGGATACCGGAAACAACGGTGCGGATCGCCTCAGCGCCTTTCTCGCCGAGCAGCCGGCGGACGCGTTGAATCGCTGGCTGTGGGTAACTGACGGCTGCAATGCGCTGCCCTCAGTCCATCGTGCCGGAACCGTGCAGTCGGGCCGGCAATTGTCGCGGATTCTCGGCGACGAGTTCGATGGGCTGGTACTGGATTGGCGCCGGGGCTGGAATACCAATCACCTCAGCCAGGCCGTGGGTGCACTGGCCGCGGGTGGTCACCTGATCGTGTTGCTGGCGGCGGAGGATCAATGGGAACAGACGTACGGCTGGTCGCCTGCCACATCCCCGCGTTTTTTTCACTACTGGCTCCGGGCCTGGGAAGACAGCGGGGCACAATGGATACGTGCCGGAACGCTACCGCTTTCTCCACCTGCAAAAGCTGTGTGGCAGTCGAAATCATCAGTACAGGAGCTACCGTTGCTTTCCGCCCGGCAACAGGCCGCGGAATCAGCCCTTGTGGCAATGCCCGGGAAGTCCCGTACGCGTCTGATCGTTACCGGCCCGAGAGGCAGCGGCAAAACCACGGTATTGGCAATTGCCGCAAACCGGCTCGTTGACGGCCGCAACACTGTAATAGTAACCAGCGCACTTACCGATACGCTGAACCGGCTGAGGCCTGTCCTTGACGACCGGGTTCATTGCCTCCCCTGGGAGCAACTGGCCGACGCGGCGGTGGAGAACGAAATTGTGCTCGTCGATGAGGCCGCGGTACTCGGCCTCGAGAGGCTCCGCTGGTTGGCGGCCAATGCAGACAGGGTCGCCTTTTTCAGTACCGTGGAAGGCTACGAAGGCAGCGGGCAGGGATTCCTGCTGCGGTTCTTGCCCTGGCTCCGACAAGCCGGCCATACGCAGGAGCTGGAGCTGCCATGGTCGTATCGATGGGCGGCCGATGACCCGGTGAGTGTTGCCTATCGGCGGAGCACGCTTCAGCCGGACCGAAGCAATATTCCGGCAGAATCGGGGGCGCTGGATCAGGTGCGTCGGGTGGATCCGGCTGACCTGCTGTCTTATCCCGGTGCGCCGGACTGGGTACGGCTACTGAGTGAAGCGCATTACCAGACGCGGCCGGAAGACATCAGACAGTGTATCGATGATCCCGCAGTGGTCATGTGGGTCCAGTATGCGGGTGATTCCGTTGTCGGCGTTCTGGTCGGGCTGCACGAGCCGCCGATCGAGGCCGATCTGGCGGATTCCCTCTGGCGGGGGAAACGTCGTCCGGCCAGCCAGCTCGCTAAACAGAGCCTGATCAGCCAGTTGGGTTGCCGGGACTGCGCGGGTTGGAACGGACTGCGGATATGGCGCCTCGTGGTGCATGAACGCTGGCGCCGCCGGGGCATTGGCCGCCGTTTGATACAGGCCGCTCGCGCCTGGACGGGCCGTGGCCCGCTTGACTATGTTGCTGTGTCCTACGGCCTTACGCCATCGCTCAGCACATTCTGGTCCGCCAATGGTTTTCATCTGGTGCGGGTCGGCACCCGAACGGACCCGGCAAGCGGGGAGCGGTCGGCACTTGAACTGATGTTCCCTGATGCGCATGCGATGGCGGAATGGGTTGAAGATGCCGGCACATTGGCGGGCGAACGACTTATCGTCAGCGTGCCTGCGCTGGAGCAGCCTCTCGGCACGGACCTGCAGCTGACGCTCGCAACCCGCCTCAGGCCACCGGGTCTCAGTTCGCATGAACGTCATCGATTGCGACACTGGTGCGACAGTGAACAGCCGGATGAGAGCCTTGTGCCCACGCTGGCCCGCGCACTCTGGCACCTGTTGTACGATGGTGAAATCAGCGTTCAGCACCCTGACTTATGGGCTGAGCGCCTGTGGCAGGGACGCCCGTGGAGAACGCTGCAGGCTCGCCATCGCCTCAGTGACCGCCGGGCAGTTGCCAACCGGTTCCGGGCGCAGGTACGGACGGTACTGGGTGGCGGCACGAGCGGCGGTGATGGGCCGGGGCGTTGACGCGATACTGGCTCCGATAGCGACTTTGTGTTAGAAAACCACACCAACAATACGGGCGCCCAACCGACACACAGACACTGAACCGGATGGGCGGCACACCAGGCTGCTCGCCCTTCAGAGCGCCCATAACATCACCCAGTAAAGGGGTAGCCTATGATTTATCTGGTTCGCCATGGCGAGACCATCTGGAACACTGAGGCCCGACGGCAGGGCCGGGGTGATTCTGAGCTGACCAGGCAGGGTATTGCACAGTCTCGTGCGGTTGGCCGTTATCTGCGTGAAGTGCTCGCGGAGTCGGACCGTATTCACCTGATTTCAAGCCCGGCAGGCCGGTCAAGACGAACTGCCGCGATCATCGCCAACGAACTGGACATGGATCCGGGTGGCGTTAAAGTATCGCCGCTGCTCGAGGAAATGGACTTCGGGGACTGGCAGGGGCTGACCGATGACGAGATCGCCCGGCAGTTTCCGGATGCGTGGCGCGAGCGACAGCTAAACCGGTGGTCTTTTACCTACCCCAATGGTGAAAGCTACCCGATCCTCTGCAGCCGCGTCTCGGAATGGATGGAGCAGGTAGAATCTGAGTACGGGGACGTAGTTGCGGTCACCCACCAGTGGACCAGTCGAGTCATTCGCGGCCAGTATCGCAAGTTGCCGAAGCAGGAAATGTTCGAGCTCATGCACCCACATGCCCAGGTCGTCCAGCTCGACGGCGATGGAGAAACCGTGGTTCAGGTGCCCGTCGACAACGCATGAAAGCCCTGCTGCAGCGTGTTGCTCATGCCTCGGTGACGGTTAGCGGGGAAACGGTCGGCACCATAGGGCCGGGGCTTCTGGTGTTCCTCGGCATCGAGCCTGACGACTCCATGGCCACCGGAAAGCGACTGGTGGACCGCATTCTGGGCTACCGGGTGTTCTCCGACAGTAACGGGCGCATGAACCTCAGTTTGTCGGACAATCACCAGGAACTGCTTCTGGTGTCTCAGTTCACGCTGGCGGCAGATACCGCCAGCGGGCGTCGACCGGGGTTCTCCACGGCAGCCTCGCCCGACGTTGCCGAGCCCCTGTTCCGTGAGCTCGTCGCCTACGCGGCGGCGCGGCATGGCAGCATCGCACAGGGCCGCTTCGGCGCCGATATGCAGGTCAGCCTGGTCAACGACGGACCGGTGACTTTCCTGCTGCAGAGCTGAGTTCTCAGCGTTACCAGCCGTAGTCCTGTCGCACCGCCGTCATCACCCGGTCAATGAGCAGATGCCCGCGGTCACTGTTGGTCATGACGACGACACCCGAGCCCTGCTGACTATTGCCGAGAATTCTGGCCCGGTACCCGGGCGTTGATCCATCAAGTGAGAATACCGTTTCCGGTCCGGACTGCTGTACATCAATGCCCAGCCCCCGGCCGCAGGGACCGGGCGTCAGCATGGCCATGGCCATTGAGCGTTCGGTGATGACACGCCCCAGGCCCCTCTCCGCTGCCATCAATTCCAGCATCAGCCCGGCCAGGTCAGTTGCGCTGGCCCACAACCCGCCGGAAGCCGTGTTTCCCATACGCAGATAGCCGCCGTCCATGGGTCGACCGGCAAGGTCGTGGCCATAGGCTGGGGGCGGCAATCCAATCAGGCGATATCGGGCCGGAATATTCAGCGGCGCGAACACCATACGATTGAACCAGAGGGTGATATGAGTCGCAGTCTGGGCCTCCAGCCAGTGGCCGAGCAGCTCAAATCCCGCAGCACTGCGAAAACACTCGGTGCCCGGAGCGGCTACCTGAGTCACGGGGTTGTCCCGGGCGAAACCGCTGCCATTGATGATCTGCGTCTGGGTCGGCAGACGGTCTCCGAACGCATAGCCGCCATAGCGTGTCGGCGTTACACCGGCGCTGTGCGTAAGCAGATGGCGCAGCGTGATACCCTGTGCGTTGAAGCGGCTTCCGTCATCCAGCGGCCAGGCAGACAGGCCCTGAACAACGGCGATATCGAGTGAACCACCGTAGCGCTGCAGCCAACTGATAACGCCCATGGTGGTCACCAGTTGGCTGATGTCACCGGCCTGGAAGGGCGTTGAGCTTCGAACCGGACGTGCATCGTTCCGTGCCAGTTGGCCGGCCGACCATTGATCGACCAGCCGATAGTTATCGACGATGGCAACGCTGACGGCCGAGACTCCGGTATCCGACATCGCGCGGGCCAGCGCATTGGCGCATTGTTCAGACTGCTCCGGTGTACTGCACAGGGTTTCTGTTCGGCTGCATCCCGCCAGCGCCAGAGCAGACAGACAAACCAGCCACGCAATGACCCATAGCCTCATTGCTGTCGGGTTCCTGTCAGATCCCGCAGCGCGGCTTCGAGCTCCGGGTATTGCCAGCTGAATCCGGCGTCTGAAAGTTGTTGCGGTATCGCCCGCGTGCTGGCCAGCATCAGGTCCGTACGTTCACCCAGCACAGGCCTGAGTGCCCACCGGGGCGGCGTCAGCCAGACCGGTCGGCGGAGGGTCTTCCCCAGCGTGCGGGCAAACGCCTGATAGCGGACCGGGTTCGGCGCGGTAAGATTCACCGGCCCCTGCAGAGTCGGTGTCGTCAACAGGTAGCGAACCGCCTGCACCCAGTCATACCAGTGGATCCAACTGTACCAGAACTGACCGTCACCCAGAGATCCGCCCAGGCCCGCCTTGAACACCGGCAGCAGTGGCTTGAGCAGGCCCCCGTTACCCAGTACCAGGCCGGTTCTCAGGTAGACGGTGCGAATGCCCATGCGCTCTGCTCCCGCAGCGGTGTTTTCCCAGGCCAGAACCAGTTTGGTCGGCCAGTCGTGGCCGGGCTCGCTCACCTCGGTCAACAGTGTTTCGCCCTGGTCACCATAGATGCCGACAGCGGAGCCCGACAGAAACATTGTCGGCTTTTTCTCCTGTCGTTCCATCCACTGGACCAGCCGCTCGGTTGTGGCAATCCGGCTGTCCCATAGCTCTTGTTTGCGCCGGTTCGTCCAGGGCAGTGTGAAGAGGTTGGCGCCCGCGAGGTTGATAACAGCGTCAACCGGCCCGGTGATTTCCTCGAGGCTGCCGGCCCAGCGAACCGCCGGGTTGCCTTTCCTGCGATGGCGGTCGGGGTGACGGCTCAGGATAATGATCTCATGTCCGTCAGACTGCAGTGGCCCGATGAGTGCCTGACCCAGAAACCCGCTTCCGCCGGTGATTAGAATGCGCATGGTTTGATCCTTCCCGAGCTGACTGATCAGGTTGAGCGGTCGCGCTCCGGTTGCCACCGGAACCGATGCCATCAGTTTAGATGAAACTGTAGCCTGTTGTTAGCGGCTGAGTCCCCACGGTGTTACAGTCGTGTCGAACAACCGATCCGGACGGATGCCAGAACGATGTTCAACGTCACTGACCTCCTGCGTAAACCGCCCAATGAGTACGCGGCTATCGATCTGGGGTCCAACTCTTTTCACATGGTGGTTGCGCGGCAGGAAGCCGGGGAACTGCGGATTCTCGACCGGCTGAAGGAGTCTGTACGGCTCGGTTTCGGCCTTGATGAACGCGGCAACCTGAGTGCCGAATCGCAGGAACGGGCCATGGCCTGTCTCTCGCGGTTCGGCGAACGGATTTCTCACCTGCCCGATGTGTCAGTGCGCTGCGTCGGCACCAAAACCCTGCGTTCGGCGCGCAATTCGGAGCAGTTCCTGAACGCGGCTGAACAGGCGTTGGGGCACCCTATCGAGGTAATCTCCGGCAGTGAGGAGGCGCGCCTGATCTACCAGGGTGTGGCGCACAGCCTCGCCGGGCATGAAGGCCGGCGCCTGGTAGCCGATATCGGCGGTGGCAGCACGGAGCTGATTATTGGCCAACAGTTCGAATCGGATTTCAAGGAAAGTCTCAGCATGGGCTGCGTGGCAATAACCCGACGCTTCTTCAGCGACGGCAAGGTCACCAGTAAGCGAATCTCGCAGGCTCTGATCGCCTGTTACCAGCAGATCGAGCCGATCAAGCGAACCATGAAAAAGCAGCACTGGTCACATGAAGTCGGGGCCAGTGGCACCATAAAGGCGGCCTACAAAGTCTGTGCCGCGAACAACTGGACCGACCCCGGAATCACACAGAACGGCCTGGTGCGAATCTGTGACGCCTACGAGAAGCACGGATCCATTGATCGCATCAAGCTGGCTGGCCTGAGCAGTGACCGTGAGCCGGTTTTTCTGGGCGGGGTCATCGTGCTGCGGGCGCTGTTTGAAGAGCTCGGGCTTCGTTCCATGGAAGCCTCGCAGGGCGCTTTGCGCGAGGGGCTCCTGTTTGATCTGGTGGGCCGTTATGCCCGCCGTGACATTCGAGAAAACAGCGTCCGGGGGCTCGCATTGCGGTTTCATGTGGATATGGAACACGCCGAGCGTGTAGGGAACACAGCGGTTGAACTGATGCATCAGGTGCAGGCAGACTGGCAGTTGGACCCGGACGACGCTGAACGGTATCTCCGGTGGTCCGCCAGCCTGATGGAAATCGGCCTCGATATCTCACACACGCAGTTCCACCGGCACAGTGCGTACATCTGTGAGCACAGCGACCTGCCCGGGTTCTCGGTCCAGGAGCAGCAGGTACTGGCCTTTCTGGTGTTGGCGCAGCGCAAGAAATTTCCGGCGAAAACCTATAAATCGCGCCGACAGTCACTGACCCAGTCGGTACAACGGCTGGCGGTTCTGTTGCGCCTGGCTGTGATATTGCATCGGGCCAGAACTGATCACCCGGACCTGCCACTGAACCTGTCGGCGGGCAAGAAGTCGCTGCACCTGCACCTGGACCCGGTCTGGCTGGAAGGCCAGCCGCTCGTGGCAGCGGAACTGGAAACAGAGGCGGCCTATCTCCACGCCATTGGCCTTCGTCTTGAAGCGACCGGGTAAGCCAGCTAGCCCGGCCGGGCGATATGTGCCAGCAGTGCTTCCTGAGCTGAGAACCGATCCTCTCCGGGTTCGGGGGCCAGACGCGTATAGCGGCCCTCTGAGTCGAGTACCCACGCCTGGCAGTTATCCCGCAGATACAGTTCGAGTTCCCGAACCACCCGATCCTTCTGACGCTTCTGCAGGATGGGGAAACAGGTTTCTACCCGGTGAAACAGGTTGCGCTCCATCCAGTCAGCGCTCGACGCCCAGACCTCCTGCTCCTGATCTGTCTGGAAATAGAAGGCCCTTGTGTGCTCCAGAAACCGGCCCACAATCGAGCGCACATGAATGTTTTCAGAAACGCCGGGAATGCCGGGTCGAAGCTGGCAGATACCGCGCACGATCAGGTCGATCTGCACGCCTGCCTGGGAGGCTTCATAGAGTTTGCGGGTGATCTGGTCCTCATAGAGCGCGTTCATTTTGGCCACGATACGGGCTTTCTGACCCTTTCGGGCTGCGGCGGTCAGTTGGTCTATGCGCTTTATCAGGCCCTTGTGCAGCGTGAAAGGTGAATGCAACAGGTGGGTCATCCGGGAAATCTTGCCCAGGCTCGTGAGCTGCAGAAACAACCTGTGGACGTCCTCGCCGAGCTCCGGGTTCGCCGACAGTAAACCGTAGTCGGTATAGATACGACTGGTCTCAAGGTGGTAGTTACCGGTACCCAGGTGCACGTAATTACGCAGCTTGCCGCCCTCGCGCCGTGCCACCAGAATCAGTTTGGCGTGAGTCTTGTAACCGACGACACCGTAAACCACATGAATGCCGACTTCCTGCAGACGCTCCGAGAGCTGTACATTGGCCTCCTCATCAAACCGGGCCAGCAGCTCTATGACCACAGTCACTTCCTTACCGGCGTTGGCGGCTGCGACGAGGGCATCGACAATGACGGAGTTGGGGCCGGTTCGATACAGTGTCTGCTTGATGGCCAGAACGCGTGGATCCTTGGCGGCTGAGCGAAGGAAGTCCACGACGGTACGAAACGAATCGAACGGATGGTGCAGCAGGACATCCTGCTTGCGGATCGCCGTAAACACGCTGTCCTTTTTCCTTACCGGCTTGGGCAGTGACCCGGTGAAGGCGGCGTAGAGCAGATCCGGCCGGTTGGCCAGATCAATGATGCGGGTCATACGGTTCAGGTTGACCGGACCGTCCACCCGGTAGAGATCTGAATCGGTCATTTCAAACTGATCGAGCAGGAAACTGACCAGCTCTTCGGGGCAGTTTTCGGCCACTTCAAGGCGCACTTCGTCCCCGAACTGGCGGTAAACCAGTTCACCCTCTATGGCCCGGCGCAGGTCACCCGCTTCTTCCTCATCGACGAACAGTTCCGAATTCCGGGTCACGCGGAACTGATAGGAGCCGACGGGGGTGATGCCGTAAAAGAGATCATCGATGTATTCGTGAATAATGGACGAGATGAAGACGACACCCACGCCGCCCCGACGGCCCATCAGCGACGACGGCAGCCGGATCATATCCTGTAATCCGCGCGGCACCGGCACTACCGCCATGCCACTGTTGCGGCCGAAGGCGTCCTTGCCCTCGAGCTTGACGATGAAGTTGAGTGTCTTGTTGAGAATGCGTGGAAACGGGTGGGCGGGATCAAGGCCGAGTGGCGACAACAGAGGCAGGATCTCGTTCTCGAAATAGCCGTGCAGCCAGCGTCGCTGGGCCGCAGTCCAGTGGCGCCGCCTCAGAACATGAATGTTTTCCTGCTTGAGCTGCGGTAACAGCACGTTGTTAAGCAGCTCATACTGGCGTTCCACCATACCGTGGGCACGGTCGGCGACCTCCCGCAGCGTATCCGCTGTGCTCAGCCCATCGGCTCCGGCGGTATTGATGCCGGCTTCGAGCCGTTCCTTGAGCCCGCCGACCCGAACTTCAAAAAACTCGTCCATGTTTGTGCACGAAATACAGAGAAAGCGCAGGCGTTCCAGTAGCGGAATCTCCTCGAGCTCCGCCTGGCTGAGCACGCGACGATGGAACTCCAGCAGGCTGAGTTCCCGGTTTTCGAAGTGGCGGGGGGTGAGCTCTTCCATGGCGGGATGGTAGCACAGCGATTATTGACGGGCTGTGACACTTTTATGACACCCTATGACAGGGTTCGGGCGTGTCCGTAACCAGGCCGGGGGATCCTGACGACCGGGTTCAGTCGACCCGGCTAGTGTCCTGTTTGGCCCAACAGCTACAGCACACACTAGAGGCCGCGAACAGCGTATATGGCTGATGTATTGCGCCAGTAGCCCTTGTAATCCATACCAAAACCGAAAATATAACGGTCCGGACAGGTCAGGCCCTCATAATGTACCTCCATGTCCGGGCGTACTTTGCGATCATGGTTCTTGTTGACCAGCACGGCAATCCGTACTTCCCTGGCGCCCGCCTCCCAGCAGTGATCCACAATGGCGGCGAGGGTGCCACCCTCGTCATAGATATCGTCGACAATCAGCACCGAGCGCCCTTCGACGTTCTGGGCCGGAAACGCCCGCCAGTCCAGGTCGCTCCCGGTGGTGGTATTGCGGTAACGCGTCGCATGCAGGTAGCTGATCTCAAGCGGAAAATCGAGCCGGGTCACAAGGTGGCCGGTCAAGACGAGTGCTCCGTTCATCACCGAATAAACCACCGGGTTGGCATCGGCCATATCCCGAGTGATACCGACGGCCATCTGCTGAATGGCGCGGTCGATCTCGGCCGGCGAGTAGAGTTCTTCGGCCTCTGCCATAACCTGTGATACTTCGTTGAGCAGTTCAGACATGGATCGTCCATTGGCTTGCAAGCGAACGCGTATAATCCACATCAGACAACAGTGTTGCAAGGGGGTAATCCTGTATAGTCGAGCCCCATGGATCTGGTAACGACGCTGCAACTTCTCGGTGTGGTTGCCCTGGCGGCCTATATACAGACCGTCACGGGCTTCGCGTTCGGGCTCACGCTGATGGGCGGTGCGGTGCTGCTCGAAATAGCGCCTGTACCGGTGGTGGCGATACTGATCAGTATTCTGAGCCTGTTCAACTGTGTCATGGCGCTGTACCGCAATGTCGGGAATCTCGATCGGCAGATCATAGTGCTCTGTTCTGTCAGTAGCGTCGTCACACTCTTCGTGGGTGTATGGGCTCTTGATCGATTGATTACCGGCTATGTCGGCACGCTGCAATTAATCCTGGGTGGAGCCATTATTGTCAGCAGCCTGATGCTCGTTATCCGACCGAAATTGAAGCCGGTTCGATCCGGCCCGCTGTCATTTCTCGCTGCAGGCACGGTTTCGGGGTTGCTGGGCGGCATGTTCTCTACCTCCGGCCCACCGCTGGTGTTCCATTTCTACCGCCAGCCGCTGGCACGCACAGTGATTCGGGACACCCTGTTGCTGATTTTTTCTATCCACTCCGTTCAACGGATCGCCATTGTGTCCTGGCAGGGCGCATTGACGGTGGACATTCTGGCAATAGCGCTCACCGCGCTGCCGGTTGTTCTTGCGGTTACCTGGCTGGCGCGGCGTTTTCCCCCTCAATTGTCGGACCGGACCCTGCGCCGGGTCGCCTTTGCGTTGCTGATGGTGTCCGGGTTCAGTCTGTGCCTGACCGCATTGAATGGGTAAAACGCCACTGCGCTTTTTCAGGCCGTTGTGCCGCGTATAATGCGCAGACTCAACGCTGTGCTCAGAGGAACAGGAATGCGCAAGGCACTGATGTGGGCCCAGGCGGATAACCGGGTTATCGGACGCAACAACCAGCTACCCTGGTATCTGCCGGAGGACCTGAAGTATTTCCGGAAAATCACCTATGGTAAGCCAGTCATCATGGGGCGGCGCACGTTTGATTCGATCGGCCGGCCCTTGCCGGGCCGTGCGAATATCGTTGTTACCCGGCATCCGGAGGATCTACCGGCTGGGGTCACCGGTGTGACAACCCTGGCCGAAGCCTACCGGCGAGCGGAGGCAGACGCGCTTGTGAACGGCGAAGAGGAGTTTGTGGTCATGGGCGGCGCGCAGATATACGCCCTGGCGCTCCCCGATGCCGACCGGCTCTATGTGACGCATGTCCGGGCCGATGTCGACGGCGATACCTATTTTCCGGAAGTCGACTGGGCAGCGTTTGCCGAGGTAAGCCGGCAATCCTTCGAGGCATCCGGACCGAACCCCTACGATTACGATTTTGTCGTTTACGATCGCCGGTAAGGCTGGGTAACGGGGCATGTCACTTTCTGCACGCCTGATTCTTTCCCTTGGTGTGTCGCTGGGCGCCCATGCCGCGCTGTTGGGCCTGTGGACAGGTACCCGGGTTGACACCGGACAGGCGAATGCGGCCAGTCAGTCTGCCGGCAGCGATGAGCCGGTTGTTGCGATACGATTGAGTACCGGTGCACTGCTGGCGCCCGGCGTGTTGTCGGAACGGTCGCTGGTCCCGACACGCCAGAACGGGGAATGGCAGGTGCTGACGCCTGACGTCACGGAGCGCGCACCAGCACCAGCGGCATCGTTGCCCGAGCAGGCTGCTGACTCGTCAAACAGTGACGGGCCGGCAGGGCCAATGCCTGACGCCCGACCGGAGCCGGCGGCAGAGCACCGTGAGACGGTGACTCCAGCGGACCCGGGTACAGCGCCCGATACGCCTCCGCAGAGGGTCATACCGCCCGGCGGTATGGCGTCACTGCCAGCCGAACTGCAGCGCTCATTGCGTGCAGTCCCGGCCGCGGAGCAGCAAGCTGACCGGACTGCTGTACCCGCGCCCTATCAGAGATACCAGGCCGGCGCCTACCGTTCCGGGGATGATAGTATTGCCTCCGCTCCGACCGCGTTGGCACCGGCGGCCGAATCGCCGGCCCGAGGCTCCGGAGCGGAGTCAGCCAGTGAGGCCGGGGTGGATCCGCAGGTCGTTCGAGGCGATTACGCCCGACAGTTGCGTGAGGCGATCCGGGCACGGCAGCACTATCCGGAACAGGCCGTTCGCCGTCGGCAGGAAGGGGTGGTCAATCTCCGTTTCCGGTTGCTGGCCAATGGCCGCGTCGAAGACGTAGCCGTTATCGGTTCCAGCGGTCATCAGGCCCTGGATGACGCTGCCCACGACTTGCTGGTGCAGCTTGATCCATTCCCCGCTTTGCCGGACATGCAGGGTGGGCAGCCAGACTATCTGACCTTCGAACTGCCGGTGGTGTATCAGCTGCGCTGATGACGGACGGGGGGCGGGGGTAATTGTGCCGTCGGTCGTTTCAATTGCTGCGTCGACTGAGTGCTGAGAGCAGGTCGGCTACCAGCCGCTTTTCCTCGGCAGGCAGGCTCAGAAAGGCGTCAATGACATGCTGCAGATCAGGCGACAGTGTTTGCCGCCAGTCGCCGGGTTTTTCCTGCACGGAGGCGTTCGCGTCATCGACACCGAACCTCAGGTAATGAGGGCTGACCCGGAGCCATTCGGCCAGTACCACAAGCTTGTCCTGTTCGGGCATTGACTCGCCGCGCAGCCACCTTCGCACACCCTGGAATGTGACCGGCCTGCCCCAGTAGCGCAGGTTAAACTCCCGCTCCAGAATACTGGGCCTGGGCTCGAACCCTATTGCCATCATCCCGTTCTTCAGGCGCTGTGCAAAACCGCTGGTTTCTGTCATGCAGCAATTTGAACAGGTAATTCAATGCGCCGTGTAAGTTCAGTTTCATATTTATTGAACTGATAGTTCAGTGAGACGGGGCAAATGGCTCGCCGGTCCGGGGAACCAATTCCTGGCTGTGAGTGTATACTGAGCGTCGATCGACCAAGACAACAGCAGGAGAGACTCATGACGGATTCAACCGCGCCTATTCAGACCGGGGATACTATTCCATCGTTCGTTTTCAAAACCAATGGTGCCAGCGGACCTGAGGACATCAGCACAGAAACCATCTTCAAGGGGAAGAAGGTCGTTCTTTTCGCGGTGCCGGGCGCCTTCACGCCCGGGTGTTCCAACACCCACATGCCGGGCTTTGTTGTGCACGCCGACGAAATCAAGGCGAAGGGCGTGGACACGATTGCCTGCGTTGCCACCAACGATGCCTTTGTGATGGGCGCCTGGCAGCAGTCGCAGAATGCAGAGAAGATTCTGATGCTGGCCGATGGCAATGCTGATTTCACCCATCAGATCGGGCTGGTGCGAGACGGCCGTGCCGGACAGATGGGCCTGCGTTCGATGCGTTATGCCATGATTGTTGATGATGGCAAAGTCACTTACCTTGGCGTAGATGAGAAAGGCGTTGACAAGAGCAGCGCCGAAACGGTTCTGCAGAACCTCTGACAGGGGAGTGCCCGGCGGGGTTGAACCCAGGGTTCAGGGCACCGCCGGGCTGTCAGTTTACCGCTCGTAACAACCGATCAACCGGTTCATGCCAATGATGTGAGGTTCAATCTGCTCGAGAAGCTGCCACTGCGTCAGTCCCGGGCTGAAGCGCTGTTCGGTGTCCAGCGCCATGAGCCAGAAGTAGTACTTGTGAACACCATGTCCCTCCGGTGGCAACGGCCCTTTGTATCCCTGGGTGCCGGCATTGTTCTGGCCGGTGGTATAGTCCGGCGTGCCCTCCGGCAGTTCCCGCACATTGCCCGGAATGTTGTACAGTACCCAGTGGACAAAACCATAGGTTCCGTTGTCCGAGACCAGGGGTGCATCGGGGTCGTGACAGATCAGTGCAAAGCTGCGTGTGCCATCGGGGACGCCGGACCAGCGGAGCGCCGGCGATGTGTCTTCCGCGTCCTGGGTATGGCGCGTGGGAATCGGCGCATCGTGTTCGAAGGCCGGGCTCGTTATGGAAAGGTCAGACAGCGCGAATGGCATGGTCAATCCTCCTGTTGCATTGTGTGCAGTTGTCAGTGTGTGCCAGTAATCTGGAACTCGCCACCCGAATTCTCAACCCTTCATGAAAACCGTTTTCGCTGAAACGCCCTCCGGGATAAGGTGGTTGACGCGTATAGTCACTCAACACGCCAGCATAGGAAGCCGACATGTCCGACAACTCTCCGTTCCGCTGGGGCATCATTGCACCCGGACGCATAGCTGCCAATTTTGCCGATGCGCTTGCCGTCGTTGACGGTGCCACCCTGGCTGCTGTGGCAAGCCGTGATCCGGCCAGAGGCGAAGCCTTTGTGGCGGATCATGCACCAGCGGGTAGCACACCGACGGTGTACAGTGGTTACGAGGCAATGGTCAACGACGCGGCGCTGGACGCCGTCTATATTGCCAACCCGCACCGGTTCCATGCGGAGTCCATCCGGTTGTGTCTCGAAGCCGGAGTGCCGGTGCTTTGCGAAAAGCCACTGACGGTGACCGCCAGTGAAGCCGAGCCTCTGTATCTTCTGGCGGAAGAACGCCAGGTCTATCTTTTGGAAGCGCTCTGGTCGCGATTTCTGCCGGTCTGGCAGCGAGTGCGTCAGTGGCTCGAGGACGGCCGAATCGGTGACGTGCATACCGTAAATTCGAGTTTCTGTTTCCGCAAACCGCTGGACCCGACCGACCGCCTGTGGGATCTGCAGCAGGCCGGAGGCGCTATGCTCGATCTGGGCGTCTACCCGGTATCGTTATCCAACGACCTGTTCGGCCGGGCGCCCAGCGCGGTCAGCGCGCATGTTGCCAAAAGCGTTACCGGAGTGGACAGTCGCGATAGTGTCCTGCTGCACTATGATCAGGCGGTGAGTGTCTTTACCTGTGGTTTTCTGGCTGATCGTGAAAACGACATGCAGATTGAAGGTACTGACGGCATGATTCAGGTCGATGCGCCATTCTGGGGAGCTACCCGGGCCGTGCTTCAACCCTTTGATGAGGCGCCGGAAACGGTGCAGGTACCCCATCCGGGAAACGGGTTTGAATACGAAATACAGGCGGTCATGGCCGATGTTCGAGCCGAGCGGCTGCAGAATGCGCGGAATTCCTGGGATAACACCCGGGCCACGGCGGCGGTCATGGACGAGGTGCTGCGCCAGGGCAACGTGCGTTACCCCTTTGTCGCTACGGACTGATCAAACGGCCGGCGGAGCTAGTGAATTGATCAGTACGCCCTGTTGTCGCAGGAAAAATCCGTGCGCTTTTTGCCCGGAGCGCGTATACTCCGCCCTCCTTCCCGTGATCGGTACCCCACTGAGTTGTTCAGTCCATCTGGCAGCCACGTTTCCGTTACGGGTCCTTCACGGGCGCAGCCAGAGTGGTTCGGCGTGCCCACCAGTCTGAGAGTTCTATGTCATTTGATTCCCTGGGTCTGTCAGCAGGCCTGCTCAAGGCGGTTGCCGAGAAAGGTTACCGTGATCCTTCACCGATTCAGCAGAAAGCGATTCCTGCGGTGCTTGATGGCCGCGACCTGCTTGCGGCAGCACAGACCGGCACCGGCAAAACCGCCGCTTTCACATTGCCGTTGCTGCAGCGCCTGTCCGCCGGCGAGCCGGCCCGAGGGCACGCTGTACGAGCTCTGGTGCTGACGCCAACGCGCGAACTGGCCGCACAGGTAGAGAGCAATGTGCGTTCATACGGCAAGAACCTCCCCTTGCGTACGGCTACCGTATTCGGTGGTGTCGGCTTTCAGCCGCAGATCAAGGCGTTGCGAAAGGGCGTCGATGTTCTGGTCGCGACGCCGGGCCGACTGCTGGATCTCCTGCAACAGAAAGCGTTGCATTTCCGCCAGTTGGAAACGCTCGTGCTTGATGAAGCTGATCGTATGCTGGATATGGGCTTTATCCACGATATCCGCAAGATCATGTCGCAACTGCCGGAAGCACGCCAGACGCTGCTTTTCTCGGCGACCTTCTCACCCGAAATCCGCCAGCTCGCAGCAGATCTGGTGAAAAAGCCGGTCGAAATCGATGTGAGCCCGCGCAATTCGGCTGCCGAGACGGTCCATCAACAGATCGTACCGGCCGACAAGAAGAGCAAGCCGGCACTGCTTGCGCAATTGATCAATGATCGGGGCTGGTTCCAGGTGTTGGTGTTTACCCGCACCAAGCACGGCGCGAACAAGCTCACCAACTACCTGCTTGACCAGAAGATCCAGGCGGCGGCGATTCACGGCAACAAGAGCCAGGCTGCCCGTACGCAGGCATTGAAAGGCTTCAAGTCAGGCCGTATCGGGGTTCTGGTTGCTACCGATATCGCGGCGCGCGGCATTGATATTCAGCAGTTGCCTCAGGTTGTCAACTTTGACCTGCCCAATGTCCCGGAAGACTATGTGCACCGCATCGGCCGTACCGGCCGCGCCGGCGCACAGGGCCAGGCATGGTCGCTCGTGGCCGCCGACGAAGTTGACGCACTGCGACGCATTGAAAAGATGCTCGGCCGGGTACTGAAGCGCACCGAAGTTCCGGGCTTTGCGCCGGAGCATGCGCTCCCCACTGGCCGCGCGCCGGCACCAAAAGCGCAACAGCGCCGCCGCCGCGGTGGGCCGGGCAGGAAACCCAGTGGCCGTCATCAGCGTCGTGCGGCCTGATCGCCGCCCGCATCTGAGCGGACACACCACCCTCACATAGGGCGGAACCGCTCAGAGAAGCGCCGGCTGACCGGCAGCGACTTTGTGCAGTCTTTCAGGTGCACCCGTAGCTGCCCGGTCAGTGTCTTTTCAACGCGGGCGATCGCCGAGGCCTGCACCAGCGTTGATCGGTGTATACGCCAGAATTGGTCACCGGGCAGACTGTCCTCCAATTGACGCAGCGATTTCCTGAGCAGGTAGCTGCTTTCTCCGGTCACAACTGTGGTGTATTTATCCTCAGCGCGGAAATACAGGACATCGGCGACTGCAATCACATAGATGGACTCGCCGCGTGACACCGTCAGCCAGTTCAGGGCCTGGCCCGTTTCTGCTGACTCCAGCCTGGCCAGCACTCGCTGCAGGGTATCCGGGTCGGCTGTACTCCGGCTCCCCGCGTGCTGCCAACGACGAACCAGTCGGTCACGGGCTTGCTGCAGTCTTCCCTCGTCAATCGGTTTCAGCAGGTAATCAACGGCTTCGTGTTCAAACGCCTGGACCGCGTATTCATCATAAGCCGTGAGAAAAACGACGGCGCACTGGTCGCTGAGACCGGCCCGTTGGGCGCGGGCGGCGACTTCCAGCCCTGAGCATCCGGGCATGCGAATATCCAGAAAAGCGACGTCCGGGCGTTTTTCCGATAACTCGCGCCAGGCCGCTTCCCCGTCACTGACCCGGGCGACGATCTCCAGTTCACTCCAGTAATCTGCGAGCAAGCGGTCAAGATGGTGGCGCAGGGTGGCCTCGTCGTCAGCGATCAGTGCAGTGCGTGTCATACGCGTCGTCCAGTTCAGGTTTCAGGTTATTCGTGGCATTCAGTGGAATGAGCAACTGTGCGGTCAGCCCTGACGGTTGATTTGGCTGAAGTTCGCATCGTGCCTCGTCACCGTAAATCAGTCGCAGTCGACTGCGAACGTTTTTCAGGCCGATGCTCTGCTTGCTTGCCTCGGGCCCCGGGCCAACCCCGGTGTCGCTCACGCGGATAACAAGATTGTCGGCATCCGACCGGGCCGATATCACCAGCTCACCCCCTTCAACAGACGGTTCCAGCCCGTGCTGGATCGCATTCTCGACCAGCGGCTGAACCAGCAGTGGCGGTAACGGCACTGTACGCAACGAGTCGGCACAGTCGATGGTGAAGTGCAATCGGTCCCCGATACGGTGTTGGAGAATCTGCAGGTAATGCCGCAGAAATTCCAGTTCTTCGCCCAGCGTCGTCATTGCGGAGCGGGTTCGTGTCAGACTGGTTCTCAGCATGGATGTCAGGTCGCGCAGTAGAACACGCGCCTGTTGAGGGTCGCTCTCGGTCAGCGCTTCGACATGCGCGAGCGTATTGAACAGAAAATGAGGTTCGATCTGGCTCTGCAGCAGCTGCAGTTCACTGATGGCCCGCGAGCGATTCAGTTCGGCGCTTTCCAGGGCGCTCTGCTTGGCCTGCAAGCGGTACTTCTGCGCGCGGTACTGTGTGTAGAAAAAGAAGAATACCGTCAGGCTGATGGCGGTAGAGAATACGATATTGCGCAGGTTGGCCGTGTTGTCAGTGAATACCCAGACGGCAGTCGGTGAATTATAGGCGACGGACGACAGGTTGCTGAGGCCGATCGCCATACCGATCAGGAAAGCGAGCGCATTCTTTGCCGGAAGCCAGCGGCCGGGCGCAACCAGATGCAGCACGTAGAGGGACAGTACGATGGAAAAGCCGAACCCGAGCGCGATTCTGAGGTTGTCGATGTAGCCGCCATCGTTCATCCACTGCGTTACAGCGGCGATGAACAGACAGATAAGGGCGGTCATGCCCAACGTCTGCAGGCACTCGCGCAGAGATCGATCAACAAAGGGTATGTCGGTTCGGATGCTGCTGTCACTCATGGTCAATCCGCCTAGTCTCTGTTTAACTCTGGCCAGTATGGTTGGCAGGGTACGTTCCGTCATTGTCGAAGCGATCAGCGGCTTATGGCAACGATCAGCGGGAGCACGGTCGGACCAGCGGTGCCACCGGCCTGATGTCGGAGGCCGGGAAGGCAGTCCAACTGCACCATCATGCCGCATGAGTTGCGTAAAAGTCACTTGACCGCCGGCTGTCCGAGGTTACCGTAACCGGATATGGAGAAAAGAGAGTCAGCAATGGCAAGCCGTATTGTCCCCGTTTTCGGTCTGTTGGCCGTACTGGCAGGTTCTGCTTCAGCACAGAACTGGTTGTACCTGACCCCTGACGGTGCCTGGGTCAGTCGCTCAGCCCCCGCGACAGAGGATCAGGAGCTGGCGCTTGAGATTCCCGCGGAAGCGCGGGACGTCTGGATTGAAGACGAAGGGGAATTGCTGCACTGGTCACGCACGCGCGGCGCACACCCGGAGGGCCTGGCACCCGGGACACCGGTACGAGTGCCTGTTTCCGTTGCCGTACAGGCCGGAATTCCGGCGGGAGAGTACGTGGTGGTGCAGGTGATGCCCTTCGGTGTTACGGCTCGGCCAACAGAGCGGCCGGGGACGCTGACGGTGCTGTCACCTGCGGTACTGACGGAGTCGGATATCACTGGATCAACCGCCGCGCAGGATCGGCTCCACCTGGCTGGCGATCTGTCCAGACCGCGAGAGATCGCCTGGTTCACAGACGCCATCAGCGGTGAAGCGACCTACCGCCTGGATATGCGCAAGGACGGCCAGGCACCGCGCCTGACCCAATCGCTCATTATCGACAACCGTGGCAGCCGGATATCGGTGGATGGGCTGGCTTTTGAGCGCGAAACCGGCAATCGCGCCGTCCCATCGGCGCGGGCCGTGTCTGAAATGGCGATGACCTCGACGGCGGGCGGACCGCAGGAGAGCGTATCGGATCAGGCTGCCGTGATAAGCAGCCCAGAGGCCCGAACATTCGCCGCTGATTCGCTGGCGGTATTGCCGATCAGCAGTCAGCCGGTTGACGTCGTGTTCAGCTACCAGCACCGGCTCTATCTCGAATCCTGGACCGCTATGCAACCGGCCCGACAGGCTCTTGAGCTGAGTGCAACGTCGGGTAACGAACTGCCCCGAGTGACAGGCCCGATTTCCGTCAACTGGTTTGATCAGCAACGCGCTCGCCAGTCCGCCTATTACCCCGCCGGTCAGACTGACCGGATTCGTGTGGACCTTGGAACGTCTCCTCTGGTGACCGCTTCGTTGGAGCCTGATGCCGAGAACCGTGACAGGCTGACCGTGTATACGCTTCGGGTAACGAATCGTACCGAAGAGACGGTGCCCTGGAGCGTAGAAATACTCTGGCAGGATACAGACTCGCGTAACCAGCACCGGCTGTCGGCAACGCTGGCGCCCGGCGAATCTCTCTGGACCATTCGGCAACAGTCGGGCGAGCTGACAGTGACGCCGGAAACCGGAGGCTGAAAAACGGTGCGCAAGCCAGTGCTGACGATTCTGATGCTGAGTATGCTGGTGCCCGTAGCCAGCGGCGCCAGCCTGACGATTGCCGTGGCGAGCAACTTTTTCACAGTGGCACAGGCACTGGGTGAACAGTTCTCGGAAATCAGCGGTCATTCAGTGCGCTTTGCCCAGGGCTCTACCGGGCAGCATTATGCCCAGATACGCCAGGGAGCGCCCTATGACATATTCCTTGCAGCGGATGTCGAACGGCCGCGTCTTCTGGAGCAGGAGGGTTTCGGGGTACCCGGCACGCGCAGTACCTATGCCATCGGGCAACTGGTTCTCTGGGTGCCCGGCGCCTCAGAGCAACAGCCGGCACGGAAGCAACTGCACGACCTGCAACTGAGCCGGGTCGCCGTCGCCAATGCCCGGCTGGCACCCTATGGTGCAGCCGCTGAGACAGCGCTCGAGCGGCTGAATTTGCTGGCGGACTATCAGGCCCGCCTGGTGCGCGGGAACAACATTGCTCAGGCCTACCAGTTCGTGGCCACGGCTAACGCCCCGGGAGGCTTTGTTGCGTTATCGCAATTGATTGGCCGGCCGCATCCACCTGCTACGGTGTGGCAGGTTCCACAGCGATTGTATGAACCCATCGAGCAGCAGTTGATACTCCTGTCCGATACCGAAGCGGCACACCAGTTCCGTGAATTCCTGCTATCACCTGGCGCGGTACAGGTCATCCGGGCAGCCGGTTACACGGCGCCAGCGTCATGACGCCCGAGGACTGGCAGGCACTGTGGTTGACGTTACGTCTGGCGCTGATAGCCACCGCGATACTGTTTGTACTGGGCGTGCCGCTTGCCTGGTGGCTCGCCCATACCCGGCGTCGCTGGGCCACACTGATTGAATCGTTGGTGGCACTGCCGCTCGTGTTGCCGCCCACGGTGCTGGGGTTCTATCTGCTTGTCGCCATGGGGCCCGACGGCCCGATCGGCAAACTGACTGACGCTCTGGGGCTGCCACCTCTGGTTTTCTCGTTTTATGGGCTGGTGCTCGGCTCGGTGTTTTACTCACTGCCCTTCGTGGTTCAGCCACTGCATGCCGCTTTTACGTCCATGGGCCGGCGTCCGCTGGAGGTAGCGGCAACCCTGGGTGCCACGCCCTGGCAACGCTGGTATCGGGTCATCGTGCCTCTTACCCGGCCGGGCTGGCTGACCGCGATTGTGCTCGGCTTTGCCCATACAGTGGGAGAGTTCGGCGTTGTGCTGATGATCGGTGGGAACATTCCCGGCGAAACGCAGGTGCTGTCCATTGCCATCTATGAGCACGTGGAAACACTGGAATATACCAATGCGCATATTCTGTCCGGTATGTTATTGATGTTTTCATTTCTGACACTGGTGCTGGTATACAGTCTGAATAGACGGTTTCGTATTACTCTGATCTGAACAGACCCGGAGGCCTGGCCATGAATTGTCGACGTTCCATTGTTATGACCGCCGTGCTGGTGATGCTTGTCGGCATGGCAACCGCAGCCCCAAGTCCGGAAGGGGTGTGGCGAACCATCGATGACGAGACCGGAGAGGCCCGGAGTCTCGTTGAAATCGAGGTTGTGGACGGTGAGCTTCAGGGGCATATCCGGGAGATCATTCAGTCGGATCTGCCGGAAGATGAGTGGTTCTGTACCGAATGTGAGGGCGAAAAACAGGGCCAGCCTTTTGTCGGGCTGCAGATTCTTGAGGGTCTGACCTGGAACGAAGGCGACAACGAGTGGAGCGGCGGTACGATCACCGACCCGGCAAACGGCCGTGAGTACCAGGCTATTCTTACCGTCAATGAATCCAATGAAACCCTCCGGGTAAGAGGGTTTATCGGGTTTTCACTGATCGGCCGGACACAGGTCTGGGAACGGGTTCAGTAATACTCGCCGCCGCGCGACGGTGTATTGATGACAGAACGCCGACGTACGCCGCTGGCACCACCGATCAGCAACAGGTCGGCGCTGCGGCGCGCAAACAGACCATTGGTGACCACGCCGACGATCTCATTGATCTCGCCTTCCAGTCCCTTCGGGTCGACGATGGACAGGTTATGTACATCCAGAATGACATTGCCGTTATCGGTGACGACACCCGTGCGGTACTTTGGTTGGCCGCCCATGGCAGCAAGCTTGCGAGCCACATAGGATCGTGCCATCGGGATTACCTCCACCGGGAGCGGGAACGTACCGAGCACATCGACCATTTTTGACTCGTCGGCGATACAGATGAACTCGCGGGCGCAGGCAGCGACAATTTTCTCGCGTGTCAGCGCAGCACCGCCGCCCTTGATCAGCGCCAGGTCTTCGTTGGCTTCGTCGGCGCCGTCGACATAATAGGGAAGCTCATCCACCTGGTTCAGGTCCAGCACCTCGATACCCAGTGCCCTGAGGCGTTTTTCGGTGGCCTCAGAGCTGGCGACAGCGCCGGCGAATTCGCCGACCAGCGGTCGAAGCAGGTCAATAAAGCAGTTTGCAGTGGAGCCGGTACCGATGCCGAGAACGGTATCCCGGTGAAGGTTCCCCCGAATTTCTTCCAGTGCGGCGGCAGCCACCGCTTCTTTCATTGCATCCTGGTTCATTGCCGGGACACTCCCTGCGAAAAATTTGCCCCCAGTATAGCGCATCTGACCGGTGTTTTGGCCTGTCACGGAAAGGTCGGGGCGTTATCCCGGCTCGACCGGTTCTGGTACACTTCGCCGCCTGCATACACCACTTCACGATGGACGATCGGCATGAACCTTGAGGACTATGTCAAGAAGATACTGAATTCGCGGGTCTATGAAGCGGCCCGGGAAACACCGCTGGAGCACGCCCGTAACCTGTCCACACGGCTCAATAACGAGGTCTGGATCAAGCGGGAAGATCTGCAGCCGGTGTTTTCATTCAAGCTCCGGGGCGCCTACAACCGAATGGCGCACCTGTCGCAGGAGGAGCTGGAACGCGGTGTTATTTGCGCCTCCGCCGGTAATCACGCTCAGGGCGTTGCGTATGCCGCGCGCCAGCTGAAAACCCGTGCAGTGATCGTAATGCCAAAAACGACTCCGGATATAAAGGTCGCTGCGGTTCGGGCTCATGGCGGCAAATACGTCAAGGTGGTACAGCACGGTGATGCCTTTGATGAGGCGTCTGAGTACTCCCGCAAGTTGATGGATGAACAGGGGCTGACGTATATCCATCCCTACGACGACCCCGATACCATAGCCGGTCAGGGCACGATTGCCCGTGAGGTGCTGCACCAGCACAATCAGCCGCTGGACGCCATTTTTGTCTGTGTCGGCGGTGGTGGGCTGGCAGCCGGGGTCGCTGCCTACATCAAGTATCTGCGTCCCGAGGTCAAGGTTATCGGTGTCGAATTCGAGGAGTCCGCGTGTCTGGCCGCAGCCCTCAAGGCGGGTAAGCGGGTGAAGCTCGATCAGGTCGGTATCTTTGCCGATGGTGCCGCCGTCGCTCAGGTCGGTGCGGAAGCATGGAAGATCTGTCGCCACCACATCGATGAAGTTATTACCGTTACCGCCGATGAAATCTGTGCGGCGGTGAAGGATATGTTCGACGATACCCGCAGCATTGCCGAACCGGCGGGGGCGCTGGCGCTGGCGGGCATGAAGAAGTACATCAATCGTGAGGGTACCTCGGGCGAGACCTATGTCTCTGTATGCAGCGGTGCCAATATGAATTTCGATCGCCTGGCGTTTGTTGCTGAGCAAGCAGAAGTCGGGGAAAAACGGGAGGCGCTGCTGGCAGTGACTATTCCGGAGCGTCCCGGGGCGTTCAAGGCGTTCTGTAATTCGATCGGCAAGCGCCCGGTGACCGAGTTCAACTACCGGTACGATGACGATGAACTCGCCAACATCTTTGTCGGTATCAAGGTCGGCGGGGAGACGGAAAAAGCAGCGCTGCTGGAGGATCTGAACTCAGCCGACTACCGCCTGCTGGATCTCTCGGATAACGAAATTGCGAAGACCCACATTCGACACATGGTTGGCGGAAAATCGCACCATGCGGCGGATGAAATACTTTATCGATTCGAGTTCCCGGAGCGTCCGGGCGCGTTGATGAACTTCCTCCGCAAACTGGGCGGCAAATGGAATATCTCTCTGTTCCACTACCGCAATCACGGTGATGCGTATGGCCGCGTGCTGTGCGGCTTCCAGGTCCCCGAATCAGAACGGAAGGACTTCCGCGCCCGGCTGGATGAGGTTGGCTACGCGTACTGGCCGGAAAGCGACAACCCGGTTTACCGGATGTTCCTGTGATGGCCCGGCGGGGCTGAGTCGCGAATGCGAACTCAGCGCCTCCGCTCGCCGGGAAGGTGCGGTCGCAGCGCTTCATCGGCCAGGCGGTGCCCGACCTGAATGAGCTCCTCGGAACGGTCGTAGTCAAAAAAGCCGCCCACAGAGCGTTCCACGTTGATCACAATGTCGGGCCGGTAGGCCGCCAGGCGGGTTTCCGTAATCTGCGCCTGCATGATATCGAACGACCGGAACAGTACGTCGACCATACTCAGATCGTTTTCCTCGGTGGCAATGTCCGGGTCGCCCTTGTGCAGCGTCTTGATGTTGTCCAGGATGTTGCTGAACCAGGGTCGGTTGCCATTGCTATTGCCATTCCCCTTGTCGCTGTCGACGCGGGATTTAATTGAACCGGTCACTTCGGGTGCTTCCTCAAACGCCAGCTTCAGGTCACGGGTCGGGTGGTTCAGGTTGACTGCCAGGTGCAGGTCTGCGGGTACGGCCCGTGTTGCTGCCACCGGCACCGGGTCAACCAGGCCGCCGTCTACCAGCCAGCGCCCCTGGTGGTAATGCGGTGTAAACACGGTCGGCACCGCTATGGAGCACCGGATAGCGCTGAACAGAGACCCGGAGTTCAGCCAGACGGCACGCTCGCGGGTAATATCGGTGGCAACGGCCGTAAACGGAATCTCCAGATCTTCTATCCGGGTATCGCCGATCATACCGCTGAGTTTGTTGATGATTCGTTCACCCTTGAACAGGCCGGCACGGGAGAATGACAGGTCGAGCATACGAAGCACATTACTGCGGCCCAGTCCACAGACCCAGTCACGATAAACCGGCAGCTTGCCGGCAGCGTAAATACCGCCAACGAGCGCGCCGATTGACGAGCCGGAGATACTGACGATGTCGAAGCCGTTCTCTTCCAGCCATTGAATCACACCGATATGCGCCATCCCACGGGCGCCACCACTGCCGAGTGTCAGTGCCACGGTTGGCATTTTCTATATCTCCTATGCGTTTCGGTGCCGTATTCGTAACTGTTTCAGACCAGCGCCGGTGACAATTGCATTGAGCGGAACATCCCAGCTCTCGGCCGGCAACCTCGGATAATACTGCTCGATATGTGCCATGCCAATCAGTCGCGGTCGTCGTACCAGAGGCCCCAGCGTGCGGTCGTAAAAGCCGCCGCCCATACCCAGCCGGTTGCCGTATCCGTCGAACGCGACCAGCGGCATCAGGATGATATCGAGCTCATGAGCATGGCGCAGACGCGTTGTGCGAGGTTCCGGGATACCGAACCGGTTGATGCGAAATCGGGTTGAGCGAGAGTACCGG
The DNA here is from genome assembly GCA_965602035.1 of Natronospirillum sp. GTDB lineage: Bacteria > Pseudomonadota > Gammaproteobacteria > Pseudomonadales > Natronospirillaceae > Natronospirillum. Next base: position 2,468,194 of record OZ271919.1, read on the forward strand.
GCGAAGCGGAGCCTCCCGGGCTGCCAGTGGCTGAGCACGGGCAGGTAACAATCCACGCCGCGGCGCCACAGGTGCTGAACCAGGGGGCGCGGGTCAAGCTCACCGTCGTTGGGCAGGTAGAGCGCCACGCGTGATGCCCGGCGCAGATCGGGATCCTGCAGCACGAAGCGTGCTGCCTTGCGCGCAGCGCTGGCCTGCTGGCGGGCCGTCAGTGCCAGGCGGCGCTGACGCATCTGTCGGCGAATGTGCGAGCGGGATTCCACGGCTGATCGAAGGCTTCTGTGATCTGGATGGTGGACAATGGGCCCCGGAGCTACCGCTGTTGAGTAAGGCCTTGAACCGTGAAGTTCAAGGTGGGTGACTCTAGTGGCGCATCAGGCTTTCCGCTCGGTGACGGACTTGCTCAACAACGCCATCGAAGAATCCCCTGTCGTATAAGTACGGCTCGAGGACGAATCAACTGGCGAATAGCCCAGGGCAGTTACTGATTATACGCTTAATCCACTGAATTGCAGTGTTGACATCCGGATTCTACCGGCATTCTCTGAATTGCTGCGTTCGTGCAGCCATTGCATCGCGTCACTTACATTGCGTCATCTATCTTGTTGATCAGGCGGTCGAGGGCTTCGTCAGAAACTGCCTCCTGGTCCAGCTGTCGGCGTAGTTCGTGAATGATGTTCAACGCCGCCATCACAGCCACACGATCAGCACCGAACACCTTGCCACTGCGACGTATCTCGGTCATACGCCGGTCCAGCTCACGCGCGGCCGACTGCAATGCTTCTTCCGCCTCCGGCGGGCAGGCGACCGTGTAATCACGTTCGGAGATCCGCAGGCTGACCGTATTCTGATGTTTCATCCGGCTTCTTCGAACTCCCTGAGTCGCGCGATGACATAATCCAGACGCTCTCGCGCCTCTTCATGACTTGAGGCCCACTCCTCCCGTTCGCGTTGCCACGAAGCCTGCTCCTGTTGACGCTCCTGCTCAAGAGTGGCTACGACCTGACGCAGACGTTGATGCTCCCGGATCAGGGTGTCCAGGCGGGCTTCCAGAGCCAGCCATTTCTGGTGCGACATGGCGTTGGGTGGCTTCCTGTTCGGCATGAATGGTTGTGAGCTGGTAGCATAGCATAGTACCCCGATGGTGGAGGAACCAATGGCGCTGGATTATTACGCGGTCGATGACACGCTGGCTGACTTCGATCCCACGGAATCTGTGGCGTTTCTGCATGGCAGTCTGATGGCGCGATTGCTCTGTGGTGAACGGCTGTCGCGTGAAGAGTGGCTGCAAGTGGTCACGGACCTGCTGGAAATAGAAACCGCTCTGAGTGACGTGCAGGCGGATATGTTGCAGTCCCTTTATGACGAAACACTGGAGGCACTGCCTGGCCCCGGGGATCGGCGCGACGGGCCGATGCCCCTGCTACCCGATGACGAGTCCCCACTGGCAGATCGGATGGAAGCCCTCGCGGACTGGTGTGCTGCCTTCGTCAGTACGCTCGGAATAGTCGGCCGCCTGACCGCGCCGGACGCTGAGGACCAGGAATTGCTGTCTGACCTTATTGCCATTTCTCAGCTCGACTCAGCCAGCGCGGGCGACGACGATCAGGATGATCCGGAGGGGGATTACGCGGCACTGGTGGCACACACGCGACTGGCCGGTCGGCATTTCTACGAACGCTTTGCGCCACCCAGCGCGGAGACGCCACTACACTGATTCACTCAACACACTGACTCACTCAAAGCCTCTGCGCAGCAGTCCGGCAATTCTGGATACATGCGGGTCGGTTGCGTTCAGCGCACGGAGCGCGCGATCAAGGCGCAGGACATAATCGGTATTGGTGCCGCTCGGCCCGGACGCGCCCGCAATCTGGCGGGCAATGGCTTCTTCCGTGGCTTCTCCCAGCCAGGCGGCGTTCTCTTCAGTGGCCCGATAGAACAGCCCCCTCGCCTGCTCGCCGGCGCCGGTCGGCTCACTGAATTCCAGTGTGACCTCCAGCCGCAGGTAGCCATTTTTTTCGCGGTGGTCCAGATGGTCGAATACGTCCGGCGTCACCCGATAGGCCAGCCCGACGCAGGTCGCGCCCGGTTGTTCAACCAGCGTCAGCACGCGACCGGGAGCCTCCGGGGTTCCCCGGTGGTCGTGAGAGGCCTGCCAGAATCGCCTGACCCAACCCCGGATACTGGCAGGTCGGGATTCCAGGTACGGAAAGTCCACCTTATAGATCAGCGAGCCGTATCCGAACAGCCAGACATCAGAGCGACCTTTCAGATGATCCGCCTGTTGATTCAAATACCGAGTATCTGCCGCCATATTCCGCTCTTCCTGTCCGGAATTCGGACGTATTGTACTCGCTCGGGAGAATCCTGAAACTGTTATACTCGCATTCCTATTCCGGTCAGGAGTTGTACACGCTTATGACAGAGCCGATGCTCACCAATGCAACCTTCCAGCGTCGACGCCGGCAACTGATGAAGCAATTGCCGACCGGTAGTGTTGCGGTCATTCCCGGTGCCGGGGAGATGCCCCGTAACAATGACGTGGATTATCCGTTTCGTCAGCAGAGCGACTTTCTGTATCTTACCGGCTTCAGTGAGCCTGATGCCCTGTTGGTGCTTGCGCCGGAGCGTGATGAAGGGGAGGCCGTGCTGTTCTGCCGGCCCCGGGACAAGGCCATGGAGATCTGGAATGGTTATCGGCTCGGCCCGGAGGGGGTTGTCAGCCAGCTGGGTCTGGACCAGGCGTTTTCGATTGATGACATAGACGATACGCTTCCCGGGTTGATCGACGGGCGCAGCCAACTGTACCTGCCTTTGGCAGAGAACCCGGAGTTCGATGCCCGTGTGAGTCACTGGATGGCACTGGCCCGCCAGCGTCAGCCTCGGTCCCCGGCGGCACCGGCAGCGTGGTGCGATGTACGACCGCTGATTCACGAAGCGAGGCTGTTCAAAGCGCCCGAGGAAGTCGCCATTATGCGCAAGGCTGCCGACATTTCTGCCCGTGCGCACATCGCCGCCTGGCATGCAGCCGCTGACGCTACCCATGAATACCAGCTCGAGGCGACCATTCGTCATGCCTGTGCCTGGGATGGCGCCGTTGAATTCGCCTACCCGGCGATTGTCGGAAGTGGCGCGAACGCCTGTATTCTCCATTACACGGAAAATAATGCGCCATTGGGTCAGGGTGATCTGGTGCTGATCGACGCGGGCTGTGAGCTGTCCGGCTATGCGTCGGACATTACACGAACGTTTCCGGTCAGTGGGCGGTTCAGCCCGGACCAGAGGGCACTCTATGACCTGGTATTGAAGGCGCAACGCGCGGCCCTTTCCGAAGTGCGGCCCGGCGTCAGTGTTCGGCGACCCCATGAAGTGGTCGTCGAGGTGCTTACGGTAGGGCTTGTCGAACTGGGGCTGCTGGAGGGCGAAGTGCCGGAACTCATCAGGCAGGAATCTTATCGTCGGTTTTTCATGCATGGCACCAGTCATTGGCTGGGTCTCGATGTCCATGATTGCGGCCGCTACAAGACCGACGGTGAATGGCGATTGCTGGAGCCCGGCATGTGCCTGACCATTGAGCCCGGCCTCTACATTGCACCCGATGACGAGGAGGCAGACCCCCGGTGGCGCGGCATCGGTATCCGAGTTGAGGATGATGTCGTGGTGACGGAAGACGGCCATGAGAATCTGTCGGCTGGCGTGCCGACAGACCCCGATGAAATCGAGCGCCTGATGCAGACCGGCAGGGGTCGCTGACCCGAACGGGGTTTCATCCTGACGCGGTTTCAGGGAAAATGGCGCACCGGTTTTTATCGGAGCTGTTTTCCGCGCGTTCGCAGTCGTTGTGTGTGCGCGTCCGATACCAGCACTGACACCAATCAAGTCTGCAGGAGACGATCTGTAATGCCCAAGCGCAGCGAGCTGGCAAATGCCATTCGAGCTCTGAGTATGGATGCGGTTCAGGCCGCCAAAAGCGGCCACCCCGGAGCCCCGATGGGTATGGCCGATATCGCCGAGGTGCTGTGGCGCCAGTTCCTGAGCCACAACCCCACCAACCCGGAGTGGCCGAATCGTGACCGGTTCGTGCTGTCGAATGGTCATGGGTCCATGTTGCTCTATTCATTGCTGCATCTCAGTGGCTATGACCTGCCGCTTGCGGAGTTGAAGCAATTCCGTCAACTGCATTCGAAAACGCCGGGTCACCCGGAATACGGCTACGCACCGGGCGTGGAAACGACGACCGGGCCGCTCGGCCAGGGCTTTGCCAACGCGGTCGGTATGGCATTGGCTGAAAAAACGCTCGCAGCCCAGTTCAACCGGGACAGGCACCGGGTGGTTGATCACTATACCTATTGTTTCCTTGGTGACGGCTGCCTCATGGAAGGCATCTCACATGAGGCCGCCTCCCTTGCGGGCACTCTGGGGCTTGGCAAGCTTATCGCTTTCTACGATGACAACGGCATTTCCATAGACGGCGATGTTGACGGCTGGTTCACCGATGACACGGTTGGCCGCTTTGAATCCTATGGGTGGCAGGTGATTCCAAAGGTCGACGGCCATGACCCGGAAGAGGTTACCATGGCGATCGAGACCGCCCGGCAGAATCGCGACCGCCCCACACTGATCTGCTGCAAGACCATTATCGGTTTTGGTGCCCCCAACAAAGAAGGTAAGGAATCGGCGCACGGTGCACCGCTGGGGGATGATGAAATTGCCCTGGCGCGTGAGAAGCTCGGCTGGCCCCATGGGCCGTTCGAGGTTCCGCAGGCTGTTTATGATGCCTGGGACGCCCGTGGCGAGGGCCGTCGGAAGGAAGCCGACTGGCATGAGCGTATGGCGGAATACGCGGCGGACTACCCGGAGTTGGCGGCTGAACTGAAGCGGCGCCTCAGTGGCGAGCTGCCGGAGGATTTCTCACAGCAGGTAGATGCCCATGTTCGCGCCATGAACGAGGCCGGCGCAGTCGTTGCAAGCCGGAAAGCGAGCCAGGATGCCATTACGGCGCTGGCGCCGCTCTTGCCGGAGTTCCTGGGCGGCTCGGCCGATCTGGCGGGCAGCAACCTGACCAAGTGGCCGGATTGTCAGCCACTGACACGCCTGGATGCCGACGGCAACTATATTTACTACGGCGTTCGAGAGTTTGGTATGACCGCCATCATGAGCGGTATTGCCCTGCATGGCGGGTTCATTCCGTTCGGCGGCACCTTCCTGATGTTCATGGAGTATGCCCGCAACGCTGTTCGCATGGCAGCACTCATGAAATTGCGGTCAATTCTCGTCTACACCCATGACTCGATCGGGTTGGGTGAGGACGGGCCGACGCACCAGGCGGTCGAGCAACTGACAACGCTGCGCAGTACACCGAACCTGGAAACCTGGCGACCCTGCGACACTGTTGAAACCATGGTGGCGTGGAAACAGGCCATACTCCGTACCGACGGGCCCACCGCACTGATTTTCTCGCGCCAGGGATTGCCGCACCAGAGTCGGACCGAAGACCAGATTGCGGCCATCGAACGCGGCGCTTATGTACTTCGAGACAGTACCGGTACACCGGATGTGATCCTGATCGCCACGGGCTCAGAGGTCGGTATTGCCCAGGACGCAGCAGCAGTGCTCGAAGAAAAGGGCGCTGCCGTGCGCGTGGTTTCCATGCCCTGTGCGGAACGCTTTGATCGCCAGAGCGCGGATTACCGGGAGCAGGTGCTGCCGACCGCTGTGCGCAACCGGGTAGCGGTTGAAGCGGCCAGCGTCGATTACTGGCGGAAATACGTCGGGCTTGATGGCGACGTCGTCGGCATGACTACGTTCGGTGAATCGGCGCCGGGCGGTGACCTGTACAAACACTTCGGTATCACCGCAGACAAAGTCGTGCGCAGAGCACGTGGCCTGATCGGTTAAAAGAGGACGCAAGGGCCGACGGCTCAGTGCCATCGGCCGCGTATCTACAGGCGGGCCGTACTCTGTCGGATTACCAGAGTGGGGGAGAACTCGTTCTGCGGACAATCACCCAGCCCATAAACGCGGTGCAGTAACATCTGCCCTGCCGACCGGGCCATCTCGGCCACCGGGTTATATACAGTGCTGAGTGACGGCGTCAGGTAGCGTGCGTAGGGCGCATCGTCAAACCCGATAACGGAAATGTCGCTCGGAATCCCGTACCCGTTTTCCCGGAGGACCTGCATGGCACCGATCGCAATGTCGTCGTCGCCCGCGAACAGGGCGCTGAAGTGTCTTTCCCGGGCCAATAGTCGAGCCATGGCTTCACGTCCACTGCCCTCGGAGAATTGGCCCTCTACCACAAGCGTGTCGTCCAGGCGGATCCCGCGCGCCAGTAAAGCCTCCTGATAGCCCTGGAGTCGATCCAGGGCATCCTGCTTCCATAGCGGGCCCGTGATACAGGCGATCGAGCGGTGTCCGAGCTCCAGGAGGTGGTCTGTGGCAATAAAACCACCCTGGCGGTTACGAAGGAAAATACTGTGCTCAATCGCGGTGGAGACGCTGCGGTTCAGGAAAACGACGGGGACCCGCTGTTGAAGCTGAGACAGAAAGTGGTCGCTCAAACGCTCTGTATGCAATGCCAGCGCATCGCAGCGACGGCTGAGCAGGAATTCCACGGCTTCTTCTTCCAGCGCCGCGTCACTGTGCGTGGACGCGATCAGAAGCGTTTTACCGGCGCGGCGCAATGTCTGCTCCAACCCCTCCATTAACTGCCCGTAAAATGGCCCGTTCAATTCGGACACCACTAACCCGATGCTGTTCGAGCGATTCGATGCCAGCGATTGGGCAAAGGCGTTGGGTCGATAGCCCAGGGCTGTCATTGCAGCTTCCACCCGCGCCCGGGTTGCGTCAGAGACCCGGGCACTGCCATTCATCACACGGGACACCGTAGCCTGAGACACACCTGCCTGTTCGGAAACCTGTTTTATCGTCGCCATGAGAGCCTGTAATTCACCACGCCACGCCCATTGTCGTTGCATTGTCGTGTCCGCGCAAACGCGGCACGTTACGAGGCCTGTGAATAAACGGATCACTGAGTGGTGAATGCGTTCCCATGGCGCATTGCGGCTTTCCGGTGGTTTTCCCCAATAATTGTGGATAATCCTGTGGGGAACTTTGTGAGAACAGCCGGGAACGCCCTGTTTTCAACCCTTCGGTTAAATTGATCAAAAAATAATCAATTTAACAATTATCTATTAAAATCAATAGGTTGCGTTTTGTTTTTAAGATGGTTTTGGCATTCTCTTCGCCTCGGTAGGGCCATCATCCGAACGTTATGGTGGATACCACAGATTGTGTATAAAAAATAGCTGAAGTAAGGGCAGGAAGCCGGAGAATGGGTGGTCAGGCAAAAAAAAGGGGCTGCGAACAGCCCCAATCAAAGATGCCACTGAGTGCCCTGGCGGGCACTGATTACTCATCACACAGACAGGCAACAGGGAGTACAGTTGCCTGAACAAGGCTGTGAGTGTCCCGTCACAGCCAATGTCACGATAACGCCAGAGGCAGGACAGGGCTATATCTAAAACGATACAAAATGGCCGAGCAGATGTTGCATTAATTTTCGTTATGGCAATCGGAGTAAAGCTTCATTGCTTGCTCGACGATCGTGAAAACGGACTCCTGTTGATCCGAGTTGAGCTCTGATAATAGCTGGCTCATCAGCATGAACCGCTCGTGCAGTACGGAACGGGCCCGATAGTAGTTTGTGTTATGGGTCAATTCGAGTGTTGAACGCTGCAGGCTGTATACAAAGCGTGGTAAAAGCGCGAATGAATAGGACACAGACCCTTTTTCCACGCCGAGATAGTGGCTGGTAGAGACACCAAGACCGGTGGCGAGCGCTTCCTGGCTATGCCCCAGCGATCGTCTGAGTGACTTGAGATTTTTCCCTACCGTTGCGTAGATGGCAAGGCTTCGAACTTCCTGCTCTGCCTGCGTCAGAACCTGCTGAGACAGCGACAGAATGCCGGTTGCCGGCAGTTCGAGCCGGTGTCCGGTCAGTTGGGAAAGTTGTTGGAGCAGTTGCGCGAAAAGCGATTCAGGCGCATTGCGCAGCCAGGGCGTCAGCCGGAAAAAATTGGGCGGCAGCAGGGCAGCCTGATGCTCATATACTGAGTTGGCAAGCAACACCGTCGGCGGCGCACCAAACTGGAGTGACCACAGAGCCGCGGTATGAAGCCGTGGTACAGACGCCCCGCTCTCGTATCGGAGGTACTGTGCACGGCTTACGGACAGCCGCTCTGCAGCCTGCTGTTGCGACCAACCGCGATCAATGCGGCTGCGGCGCAATACACGGCCAATGGAGCCAGCGAGCCCACGCTCCAGCGTGCGATAGTCTGTTGTCCGTATATCGTGTTGGTCGGTCATCTCGCTGTGTTGTGCCGGCACCGGATGCTCCACATCGATCGGTATAAGCGAAAAACCGTGGCAAGGCACCGCATAATACCGCCGCGCGGTGTTCGCCATTCGGTGGTTGCCCCCTATTGTGCACCGCAGGCAGCCTTCAAGAAAGCGCTTTCGTAAAGCGTGCCATCGGGTTTTGCCGCCCAGCTCACACTTTCTGCCCTGATTGCTTTCACCATGACGTCTTACCCACTACAGTGATCCTGAACAGAGTAAAATATGGATCAAAAACCATGTACAGAATACCGAATCATACGGGCGCGCTTGCGGGTGCTCTCGCTGCGCTGCTGATGTTGGTTGCACTACCCCTTGCCGCACAGACAACGGACGATAACGCCGTTATCGCCCGGGTCGTCGCCATTCAGGGAGAGGCGTCGCTTCCGGACGGCACCGCTGTACAACGCGGTACGGCGCTGCGCGAGGGAACACGGATTCTCGCGGACGATGCGGCCAGGGTTCGCATCCGTTTCATCGGCGGAAGCCTGGTTACCCTGGGTGCCGGTGCCGATTTTGAGGTTGTGCGGTATCAGCCGGCCGACCAGGACAGAGCGCAGCAGGCGTATTTCCGGCTGCTCGAAGGCGCGGTGCTGGCCGTCGCCGAGGGCATTACAGCCGGCGAGAGTGAGTACACCATCGAGACCACAGCTGGCAGCATGGGTATTCGAGGCACAATCGTCTGGGGCGGTTATTTTATCCCCGGCCAGGCTGACTACGTCCTGTTCAAGGACGGGCCGGTCGCGCTCTCGAACGACTTCGGTGAGGTACTGCTCACAGAGCCGGGCCAGGGTACCTCCGTGCCCATTGATGATACCGGCCGGGCACTTGAGCGTCCGTATGACCCGGTTTTCTGGACGCCGGAAAAAGTCTTTGAAGCGACGACAACCATCGCGTTCTGAACGGTCTCACTGCAGGGGCGCGGGCAACGTCCGGGTTCCTTCGGTGCTTCCGGTCCGGCGCTCGCTCTGATCCGTCCGGGGTTACCCGGACGGCACCTGGCTGCGTTACACTCTGCACTCTGAATTTGCAGTCAGAGGTCCATGCACTATGGCAAAGTCCAAAAAGCCGCGAGTGATCCCGCAGTTTGAGGGGCGGATGATCGACACGCACTGCCACCTCGACTACCTGGAGCAGCTGTCTACCGCCGACATTCTTGCACATGCAGGTTCCAATGGTGTTGACCGCTGTATCACGATCGCGGTGTCGCCGGAGAACCTGGACCGGGTACGGGCGTTGACCCGCGAGTATGATGTCGTCTACGGCACTCAGGGCGTGCACCCTCATGAGGCTGACATGTACGACGAGTCTGTGGGTGAGCGTATTCGTTCCGTGCTACCCGACCCGAAGCTGGTCGCGATCGGTGAAATCGGGCTCGATTATCATTACGACCATTCAGACCGGTCTCAACAGCGGTGGGCATTTGCTGAGCAACTCCAGATCGCGCTTGATCTGGACTTGCCTATCGTCGTGCACACGCGTGATGCCGATGACGATACCATGGCTATTTTTCGGGAGTTCAGTGGCCAGGGGTTGCGCGGTGTTATTCACAGCTTTACCAGTTCCATGGCGCTGGCGGAATTCTGTCTGAGTGAAGGCTTCCATCTCGGCTTCAATGGCATTATCACGTTTAACAAAGCAGAGAACGTGCGCGAAATTGTCACTGCTGCGCCGCTCGATCGTATTCTGCTCGAGACGGATGCGCCTTTTCTGACGCCCGTGCCCTTCCGTGGTCGGGAGAATGCACCGTTCTATCTGCCGCTGGTGGCGCAAAAGGTCGCTGAGTTGAAAGGAGTATCCACAGAAGCCGCCATAGCGCAGACCCGGAACAATGCAGAGGGCCTGTTCTTTGGTCAGCAGAGCGCTGCCCGAATAGCCGGGTGAGCGGTGAAGCGCAGTCTGCGCCTCCTGCGGGGCAATCAGTTAGTACTGGCATTGAGCCAACTGCTTTCCGCTTCAGGCCGGGCCAGAATGTCCGCCAGTATGGTTGCTGCGCGCGCCAGTTCCGCTCGGGACGCCGGGGCTCCAACGCACAACCGGACGGCCTGGGGTGCTTGATAGTGCCCTGCGGCGAAAACTTCTGCCGATTTCAGTTCGATGCCCGCCCGCAGGGCGGCATGCTGAAACGAGCCCGCGCGCCACGGAGCGGGGAGTGCCAGCCAGCCATTCAGAGACTCTGGGTGCGCCTGGTAACGATGAGTGCTGAGCGCCGTCCGCACAAGGTCGTGTCGAGCCCTCGCTTCTGCGCGCTGGCGCTGGAGGCTGGCTGAACGGTCAGGGCTGTTCAGCCAGCGTGTGACGATTTCCCCGAGCAGAGGGGACACCATCCAACTGCTGACTCGCAGCGCCAGCCTGAACCGGGTGTGCCAGGCTAGTGGAATGACCATGAAACCGATGCGCGGGCCGCCGGCAAAACATTTGCTGGGACTAGCGATATGAATCACCCGATCCGGCATCAGGCTGACCATGGGCTGCGACCGTTCGGAAACCAGCACGCTCTGCACGTCGTCTTCAACCACCATGACGTTGTAGCGCTCACACAGCTCGAGTATCACTTTCTTGCGGGCCTGCGACATCTGCATTCCCGTAGGATTGTGCAATTGCGGCATCAGGTATAGCAGCCGTGGCCGGTACCGCTCACAGGCGGTGCGGAATTCGTCGGGCAACAGGCCGTCCTCGTCCATGGGCAGGCCTACATGCCGCAGTCTGAGGTGACGGGCCGCCAGCACAAAGCCACTGTAAGTGAGGCCGTCACTGAGTACGGTATCCCCGGTTTCGCAGAGCGTATGCAACGCGGTAAACAGACCATTCTGACCGCCAGAGCAAAGCATTACCTCGTCGGCATGACAGTGTACTCCGTACTCCACCAGCCAGTCGCGCGCAGCCAGCCGGTGCCGTTCAAGGCCGGTTTCCGGCGCGAACGCCAACAGTTCCGAGAGTAATGCCGGTTGATTGCTGAGATCACGCAGCGTTTCGCCCAGGTCGCGCAACTGGTGATCCGGGAGGGCCAGAGTGAAGCCAAGGTCGAGCGATGTGCCGGACGTCGGTTGAATACGAAACCCCGACTCGGCTGCCACTTCACCGCGTACGTAGGTGCCTGAGCCGACTCTTCCTTCCAGCAGCCCGAGGTGCTCGGCTTCAGCGTATGCGCGGGTTACTGTGCCGGTGGTGACACCCAGTCGATCGGCCAACTGCCGCTGCGGGGGCAGCCGGTCCCCCTGGCGCAATGCGCCGGTTGCTACCGCGTCAGTAATCGCGTTGGCGAGTGCCCGGTACTTGGGCATTCCGGGCGGCAGATCCTGCGGTGGCCACATTGTCATGGTGACAAAAAATCCATTGACCGCTAAATGTCACTAGATAGTATGCATACAATCAATTGAGTTTTCGATACATTCTTTCGTTGCGGAAGCCTATGACGCTGTCCTATTTCGCTTCACTGCTCATGTTCACATTCGTGGCCACTATTACGCCCGGACCGAATAACCTCATGGTAACTGCCAGCGGCGCAGCTTTCGGTTTCCGCCGCACGATTCCGCATATACTGGGTATCACATTCGGGTTTGCGCTGATGGCGTCGGTGATGGCTACAGGGCTTGGTGCCCTGTTCGAGCGCTGGCCGATCATACATTCTGTTTTGCAGATCGTCGGCGCCGGTTATTTGCTGTTTCTGGCCTGGAAAATCTGGCGTGCTGGACGAATCCGCCTTTCAGATGCATCGGAAGAAGATGCCGGCAAGCCGCTTACTTTCTTTCAGGCAGCCGCATTTCAGTGGCTGAACCCGAAAGCCTGGACAATGGCGATTACCGCACTTGCCGCATTTGCGTTGCCACCGCCTTATCACATAGCCTCGGCAGCCGCAGTGATCGTTGCCTATTTTCTGATGTGTGTACCCTGCATCAGTCTTTGGACGTTGCTGGGTCAGGAGCTGGTTCGCCTCCTGCGCAGTGACCGCGCGCGTCAGATTTTCAATACGACTCTGGCACTGCTCACAGTGGCCTCGGTGTCCCTGATCTTTATCTGACCCGGGTCGCCTCCTATTCCGGAAGCCGCCAATGGTGTGGCAATCAAGAGGAACGCTCATGTCCCAAGTTCAGGAGCTGTCGTCGGCGGAATGGCTCAAGTGGCCTTTACTCTGGCTGGCGGGCCTGTATCTGCGGCTGACATTGCTGGTAGCACCGGCGGTTGGGCCGATGCTTGCCGACGATCTGGGTCTGAGCGTTGCCGGCATGGGCGCACTGACCACTTTACCGGTGCTGCTGTTGTCGATTGCCGCTGTGGCAGGTGCCTGGATTATTGCCCGGCTGGGGCCCCGTCGCACTGTAGCTGCGTGCCTGGTCGTCATTGTGCTGGGTTCGGTGGCACGTGCCATGGTGGTCGAGCCGGTGGGGCTGTATCTGGCCACAGGTGTCATGGGGCTGGGTATAGCGGCACTACAGCCCGCCTTGCCGGGCCTCGTTCGATTGTGGACACCTGGCCGGGTTGCACTGGCGACCGCCGTCTATATGAACGGCATGCTGATGGGCGAAGTGCTCAGCGCCGGCCTGACGCTGCCCGTTATCATGCCGCTGGTTGCGGACAGCTGGCGGCTGGCTCTCTGGGTATGGTCGTTACCCGGACTGCTGGTTGCACTGGCGGTCGCGACGGTATTCCGTAGCAGGGACAGGACTTCCCGGGACACCGGCCGACATTCGAAGGCGGCCTGGAAGCCGGACTTCCGTGACAGTACGCCCTGGGCCGCGGGAATCGTTCTGGGTGCATCGTCGTCGGTGTTTTTCGGCATCAATGCCTATATGGCGCCGGTGCTGGAAGCCCGGTCTGAATCCGGTCAGCTCGCTCTGGGTCTCCTCGCGTTCAATACGGCTCAGGTGGTTGCGTCGCTCGTTGCCATGAAATTTGCCGCACAATGGCTTGGTCGCCTGGGCCCCCAGTTGTCCTGTATCGGCATCGTTCTTCTGGGCACGGTTGTTTTTGGCTGGGGAGCCGGCTACCCGGCAATGGTGGCGGGATTTGCTGTCAGTACGGCCGCGGGCATATTGCTGGTACTTATGGTGTCCACCCCGGCAGCCCTGGCTTCGGTGGAGAACACGGCGCCCCTGGCCGCCGGAATGTTTACCGTGGGATACGCCCTGTCGTTTGTGGTACCTCAGACGGGAGGGCTGCTCGTGGACCTCACCGGAAAGCCGGTGTTGGCGATGGTTCCGTTGATCGGGTTAACGCTTCTGGCGGTACCAGCGGGCTGGCGGCTAGCGACGATCTTTTCGCGCCGGGCTGGGTAAGTACGCCGCTTTTTGCCATAATACCGCGCGATAGCTATTCCAATAATCGGTGAAGCTACATTTTCTGGCTGATCCCGAGACTACCCCTAATCCAGAGAACAGGGGCACATAATGATCAAGAAGCTGGGAGTACTGACCAGTGGCGGTGACGCGCCGGGCATGAACGCCGCTATCCGGGCGGTGGTTCGAACGGCCTTGCACAACGGCATCGGGGTATACGGTGTATTCAATGGCTTTCTGGGCCTGTATGAGGATGAGATACGCCCTCTGGCCCGCGAAGACGTGTCAGACCGGATCAACCGCGGGGGCACGTTCCTCGGGTCTGCCCGGTTCCCGGAGTTCAAGGAAGCCTCGGTACGTGAACACTGCATCGAAAATCTGAAGAAGCATGACATCGACGCACTGGTCGTGATCGGCGGTGACGGCTCTTACATGGGCGCCATGCGTCTGACCGAGATGGGGTACCCGTGCATCGGTATTCCGGGGACCATAGACAATGACGTGCCCGGCACAGAGTATACGATCGGTTATCTGACCGCGCTGAACTGTGTGCTCGATGCCATCGACCGTCTGCGCGACACATCGTCGTCGCACCACCGCATATCCATTGTGGAGATCATGGGTCGCAACTGTGGTGACCTGACACTGGCAGCCGCAGTCGGTGGCGGCGCGGAATACGCCATTATTCCCGAAAAGCCGTTCAATATCGATTCCCTGGTTCAGGCGTTGGATCAAGGCGCGGCAAAGGGGAAAAAGCACGCGATTATCTGTATCACGGAAAAAATCACCGATGTGGCGGATCTTGCCCGGCGCATTGAGGCGCAGACCGGGCAGGAGACCCGGGCGACGGTACTGGGCCACATTCAGCGTGGCGGGGCACCCCGTGGGTTTGACCGGGTGCTGGCCAGCCAGATGGGGGCATACGCCGTTGACCTGTTGCTTGCCGGTCAGGGCGGACGCTGCGTGGGTATACAGAACAATCGACTGGTGCATCACGACATCATAGAAGCGGTAGAGCGGATGCCGCATCCATTCAATCAGGATCTGTTCGATACATTCCGGAAGCTGGTGTAACGAAGCGTCGGAGGTTGGCCTGCGCCTGTGTCAGTCAGTCGCTGAGGATGTGCCGGGGCTTTCCCCGGCACGAATACTGCGACGGCGTCGGTCAATGGTATTGCGGTGTGCTGCCCATTGATCCTCTGTGATGACGCCGAAGCGGATCATCTGGCGCGCAAACTCGTCGCTCTGTCCGGGCAGGCAGCTATAGTCCTCTACTTCTTCGGCCCAGCGGTCCGTGTAGGCCATTTTCTGCAGATAATTCCATGCCGCCTGGTAGTCGCCCTGGTGCAGCGATAATTCGCAGAGACTGCCGCTGATCACGGGGTTATCCGGCAGGCGGGCTTCGAGTTGCCGGAATACTGTAACCGCATCCTGCACCGATACGGCATCCGTGGCTGACCATCGTCCTGATCCGCGCGTGGCCAGAAGCCGGACTTCCTCCAGCGCAGTCAGGTAGCCGATTCCGGCTATATTGGTCAGTTGGTCTGAGGCAAATGCGGCTTCGGAGCGGTCTGGGTCGGGCAGGCCCGCAGCCAGCCATTGGCTGAGTGGGTCCGCTGATCGGCGCAAGCGTTCACGGATACCGGACAATGCTGCTCTCGACTCAGGCCGGCGCCATAGATTGCGGCCGGTCCGCTGCAATTGGAGCAGATCAAGGTAGGGGTTGCCGGCCTGCATCTGCTGTCTGATCTCTGCGGCTTCCGTGGGCGAAGCAGCGCTGCTGAACCAGGCGCTGCGTCTGGCGAATACCGCCTGAGCGCCGTGATGACCCCGCAATGCCGCCTGGATGCCGGCTTCAAGCTGCGCCGGTGTCAGCGGCGTTTGAACCGGCATATCCAGAAATACCCAGCTTGGCCAGTTGTCCGTTGCCTGTGCTGCCCTCGCCTGTTCGAGATAAGGTTCGCGTACGAAGGCCGACTCTGTGAGCTGGGTGTCCAGCACAAGGAAGGCTCTGAATTCGAGCAGCAGGTAGTCTGCGAGTGATTGCTCCGGTTCCGTGAGGCTTTTTATCCGGGCGCCGAATGTCCGGAAGTCCAATGTGTCGGCCAGCGATAACAGTGCATCAATCGCATCCCGTTCATCTGCGGTTGCCAGACCATAGTGAGGGTCAAGCCATGCATCCGGGGCCTCAGCGCGCGGAGCGGCCATGGCCGGTTCAGCCGGGCTTTTTGAGACGTCGGCACCTCGGTCAACGGGCGGCTGGACAGGAGAGTTGCCGCCTGCATTAACCGGCGCTGGAAGAGAATCTCCGGGTTGCGGCACCTCAGGTGATAGTGATTCCGGCTGTCCGGATACACTCACCTGCCCTTGCTCTGCCGGAGTATCAGGAAGCCCGTTGACGGTCCATATTGCAGCGGACAGAGCAGCCACGGCGGAGACCATGGCTGCGATGAGGCCTGCGCGCCCGATACGCCGACTCAATGATGTGCACCCGGTCCGGAGGGTGACAGTTCACAGAATTGCATCTTTACACCCCGTGATGGATGATCAGTGACGATATTGCGGCTATCATCATAGCTCGTGTCAACACTATAACGACAACGCATGCTGTGTTGTTCCGCCGATCGATCTGCTCGGCACCCGAACAGGACAGATGACGGAGAAGACCATGAGCAGAGGACTGGACCTCGGACCCGCACCGGTTTCACCGTCGTGGCAGAGTGCGCCGCTTCGCCGCCCATATTGCCCGGAGCCACATGGTCGGTTACCTGGCGGTTTTGTTATGCAGGCACCCTCGACGCTGGTACAGCATGGAATGCGGCCAGATCTG
Source organism: Natronospirillum sp. (assembly GCA_965602035.1). Lineage (GTDB taxonomy): Bacteria > Pseudomonadota > Gammaproteobacteria > Pseudomonadales > Natronospirillaceae > Natronospirillum. The sequence goes on from OZ271919.1 coordinate 2,484,697, forward strand.
CTGCCGCTGGCAGCCTGTGGTCAGCGCGGTGAAACGCTGGCTGCGCTGGTGTCCAGCAGCGGTGCGCTGACGCAATATGGTATCTGGTCGTCAGTACGCGGTTGGGAACCATGGTCTGCATACTGGGAAGCTGTTTTACTCGCCCTCTGGCTTGCCGAACCACATCCCCAGCGCTATGAGCGTACACTCATTTATGCCCTCACTGTGCTGGAACTGCATTGCCCCCAGTTTGAAACGCAATCGGACGCCTGGCTGGCCTCAACGCGCGCGCAGAATATACTGCGCCTGTTTGACGCCAGTCTGGTTACCTACCCGTTGCTCACCGGCGAGTCGCGTAATGCCGGTACCGATGAAGCCATGGCGCATGCTGCAAGGCGCGAACGATCGCGATTGTGGCGTACGGTCGGCGATGGCGAAGGGCCGCTTCAGCTTGTGGTAAAGGCTGTCTATTCGCTTCAGGCGATGCGCCAGGGCCTGTATGAAGTATCAGCCAATCGTCCCTGGCCAGCGTTACCGCTGGCTGAGGTGCTCAGGGAGCACTGGTCTGCGGTGCCCGAGCCGCTGAGGGATGACCGGGTCGCAATGGCGCTGGCCCGTGGCAGCGAGACAGACCAGATTGAGGAATGGCTGGCGGCGGCCCAGCAGCAGCGCCAGGCGGGTCAGTTCGAGCGCGCCTGCCGTGCCATGTGCCAGGCATGGGTGGTCAGTAAAGGCGACCTTCCCGGCCGTCACCTGGCGTGGTGGCAATCCGACGCGGCAAGCCTGCCGGATCCGGTATGGCAACGCCTGCTTGAACTGCACGGTGTCAGCCCACAGGAGTGATCGGTTCGTCCGGGCCATGGGCACGTTTTATTGTGCGCTATTGAGCTCTTCGTTCTCATCGGACGGCTCGGGTAACCGGCCGCTCGTTGGCGTGTTTTCATCACCGGGCTGGGTGATCGGTATGTCGAACCGGATTGTCAGCCCACCCTCTGTGTTGTTCATGGCTTCGACCCGCCCGTGATGCGCTTCAATTGCCTGGCGGGTAATAGACAGGCCCAGTCCGGACCCCCCTGCCGAGGAGTTACTGGCGCGGTAAAACGCGTCAAACAGTCTGGGAAGATCCGACTCAGGTACGCCGCCGCCCTGATCCGAGACCGAAATTTCCACATGGGTGTCGCGCTGATGTGTTGTGATCTGCACGGTGCCGGCGCCTTTGCTGTATTTGATCGCGTTGCGGATAACGTTTTCGATGGCCGAGCTGAGGAGCATCTGATCGCCGATAACACGGGTGTGATGATTGATCGACAGGCTCACCTCGCAGTCGTCACTGCTGGCCTCAAAGCGGGCATCGTCGACAATGGTCTGAAGCACTCTCGCCAGATCAATGACCTGCAGATCCATATGCTGCAGTCGGTTCTCCAGGCGCGACAATTGGAGCAATTGGGCGATCATGGTCTCCAGTCGGTGCGCCTCTCTTTCAATGCGGTCCAGTTGAGGCGCCGACGAATCGTCTGTTGCACGCTGGCGAGCTATGCCGAGCGCAATCTGAAGCCGGGTCAGTGGCGACCGCAATTCATGGCTGATGTTTGACAGCAGCTTCTGCTGAGCCTCGATGAGGCTCTGAATGCGTTCCGCCATGTCGTCAAAGTCATGGCCGAGCTGCCCGATATCATCCGCCCGCCGCGATACAGACGCGGGGACCCTTGATTCGAGCCGCCCGCTGGCCAGTGAGCGGCTGGTAATCCGCAGCAACTTGAGCGGCCGTGAAAGGCTGTAGGCCAGATAGAGACTGAGCACTCCACTTACCAGCAACGCCAGCAGCGTCCAGGTGACACGTTCATCAAGCATTCGTGAGATGCCCGATCTTACCGGTTCGATCGTCTGCTTCATCAGAACCCGGTAGGTTTCACCGCGATACGTCAGTGGCAGCGCCCCCAGCCACTGGACGGTTTCCCAGGTACCTGTCTGCACCCGGTCCGATTCGACCATCGCGCCGATAATGTAGAGCTCCATTTGCTCGGGCTGCGGTGACCCGAGCAGGCGGAAATTGGGATCGACGAGATAGTGGTTGAGCCCGAAACGGATATTGGCATATCGGATGGCCTGCAAGGGGGTCATTCCAGCCGCCAGATAGGCTGACAGCTCGGCGCGTTGCTGGACCAGCAACGCCCGTTCCTCATTGCTTATTTCAGCGAGCTGGTACGGGCGCGCCCACTGCTGCAGCACGATGAACGAGGCGACTGAAATCACGACGAGTGTCAGCCAGAACCAGATAAAGATGCGCCCGGTCAGGGAGGCCAGTGGGTTGATTGCGCGTAACCACCCTACTATCGCCGCAAATGCGCTGCTTCTGCCCGTCTCAGTCTGCGACGAACTGATAACCGATACCACGCAGCGTCTTGATAGGTTTGTAGTCGTCGTCAACGAGCGTCAGGATTTTCTTCCGCACATTGCTGACGTGCATGTCGATGGATCGATCATAGGGTTCAAGCGGACGCCCGAGAACCATCTGATAAAGCTCGTTCTTGGTGACGACCTGCCCCGCACGCTCCATAAGCGTCTGTAAGACCTTGAATTCAGTCTGTGTGAGTTCCAGGTCGACACGATCCACCAGAGCCTGGTAGACACGGGTGTCCAGCGTAATCCGGCCGAGTGTCAGTACTGGCTGAACCGCAGGCCCTGGTCGCTGCTGGTCCATCTCCACACGCCGCAGCAAGGCTCTCACGCGGGCAACCAACTCTCTGTGACTGTATGGCTTCGGCAGGTAATCGTCTGCACCGAGTTCCAGCCCCAGAACCTTGTCCAGCTCATCGCCTTTGGCGGTCAGCATCAACACCGGCACCGTATTGCTGTGCCGCATCTCACGAAGCACATCGAGCCCCGACATGCCCGGCATCATTACATCGAGCAGGATAAGGTCGTAGGTGTTCTCAGCCAGCTTCTGCAGCCCCTCCTCACCGGAGAACGCCAGATCCAGGCTGAATCCCTCGCTGTCAAGAAACTCTACCAGCAGCTCACCGAGCTCCCGGTCATCGTCGATCAGCAGTAATTGGTTGCCCTTCATGGTACTAAACCTGAGTGTGTCCAGAACAAGCCAGTTATTGAAACCGTGTCGGGCCCCGGTCGGGCCCCGGCGCTTTCAATCTGTGTGTTGGATAGTGCAGCAGACTGTTCCACTGTGTAAAGACTCTCAGCTCGATAGACGCTGTTGATTTCACTGCTTATACAATCAACGGGTCCCGCCGGATCACAGCCCTTCCGGTGGCTCTGAGTCAGGGCCTGCGTTACCATTGACAGGGATTCTCTGGCCGAGGGTGACATGTCTGATTCTGGTTCTGGTTATGATGAAGACGAACTATTTGCCCGGGAAATGGCGGGTGTACGCCGGCTGAGGGCAGAGCCGACGGTGCGGTTGCGCAAACCGCAGAAAGCGACCGCCAGCGAAGCCATGCAGCGCCGTCGAGAGGCGGCCGAACAGAACCAGGATACCGATTCTGACGGCCTCAGTGAGAGCCATGTGGAGTGGGTGGAGCCTCACGACATTATTGGCTGGCGGGGCGATGGCATCGCCCACGGAGTGTTCCGCCGATTAAAGCAGGGCGGCTATCGTCTGGACGCCCGGCTGGACCTGCACAAACACACCGTCGACCAGGCCCGTCGCGCACTGATCCGGTTTGTGCTGGACTGCCAGACCATGGACGTGCGTTCCGCTCTGATCCTTCACGGCAAGGGAGAACGCGGCGAGCAGAAAGCCATGATCAAATCCTACACCAACCATTGGCTTCGCATGATGACGGAAGTACTGGCCTTCCACTCCGCACAGCCCTGGCATGGCGGTGCTGGCGCACTGTACGTGCTGATCAAGAAAAGCGAAAAGAAAAAGCAGGAGAACCGGGAGCGGTTTCGAGGGCAATAAACGACTGGATAGAGAGGAAATGGTGCCTAGGAGATGGTGGAAACAGCCGCACCATAGGCCGCTTTCCGGGCACAATAATCCGAATCTATACCTATCGCTATACCTGCGCCAAATATAGGGCCATGTGCGTCTCTGTGCGCCGATAATGAGCCTCCAGCCAAACTGTCTACCGCTACCGTCGACAATGTTCCCGGCTTTCACCAGTTGCTGCTGATTCAACGCGCGTGGCCTGCGCACGCGAGGACGCTCTGAAATCTGGTGAGGGGTCGGGAAACGGGTTACAAAAGTAACAAGACCGGAAAAACGCCATAAGCTACTGATATTCCTAGATTATTAGAGTCCACTCATAGGTTACAAATAGGTAACAACGAAGTTACATGTAACCTTTATAAGAGGAAACATTGGTAAAAACAAAAGTGCTTTAAAATCAGCAGGTTATAAATCTGTAACCTTTCCTGTTACCTCTTGTAACCCATTTGTAACCTTTTATGGAAAGTCAAAAAATATAGTAATATCAACAGGTTATGTGGTTATTTCGAGCCTTGTTACTTTTGTAACCCTTTCCCTGACACCCCCCACTATCCTGACGACGCCCGCCGTATCGATAAAGCCCGCGTGAGCGCCGACAGCATCACCTAAATGACTGATTTTGAATGGTTTTATGGCCGCGTATTTGCCGCCTGAAAGCCAGGCATGGCCCATTTATTCCACAAGGTAAAAAATGACGAATTTACCGCATTTTTAGAGCGCAGGCGGGGCGTGGGGGCGAGAGCGCGCTGGCGCCCTGGGTGGGTGCAGGGTGGTTCTGGGCGCACACTGAGATCCAGGCGTGATGGCGGAAAGCACTTGGGCGTGAAATTACGGGTGGTTTTTGGTATGATGAAGATCGAATTGACGAACAACAGCTCGGCGTCACTGAGCTGGCAGCCGCGATGTTTGCGGTTGGCGCGATAGCTGACTTCGTTGGCGTACTCTGGATGGTAGTTCAAGCCAAGAAAGAGGGTGCCGATATGAGGAAAGTTCTGGAAATTGGAAGAAAAGTCGTTGACGGGGTTGGGGTTATTGCCGCGGGTACGTGACGACAGGCAGTTTGCAGGGACAGCGATGGGCGCCGAGAGTTGTGCAAAGCCCCGAGGTTCAAAGCCTCACCCCGCGACCAATCCTTAGGCCGCGCAGTGAAGACTGTGCGGCCTTTTTACTGGCCGGCCGCTGGCTCCGGGAACGCATAAGGCCTGAAGCGAACCACTTCCACGCCGGCGCGTTCGTTGAACTCTTTCAGTCGCTCCTGCAGAGGCTCCAGCTCATTCGCCACAAAGACCCGGGCCGCTTTCTCTACGTCTCCAAATCCGCCAGTGTTGCTCGGGATAATACCCATTAACTGGGGCGGCACACGGTGGCTGGCGAGCTGGTCATCGCGGCTGACGTTCTTGATATTCCAGAACTCATCCTTCGCCGCGACTTCACTGACCGGTATCAGCTGCAGGCCGTCTTTCTTCCCGTTCGGGGCGTACATGAACAGGTTGCGGAAATTCCCAGGGCCTTTGGCGTTGCGCAAGGCTTCGCGCAGCGCGTCGACATCCTCTTGCTTTTGCGCGGGGTCGGTCATGTACATAATGAAGCCGGCATGGCTGCCATTCTCGTAGTACTTCCGCCGGAACAAGGTGGCGCTCTCATTGAGCCAAGCTGCCTGCAGGCCACCGATGTAGTCCGGCAGGCCGTAGATCTCCTGGTCAATGTCCGGCTCCATGACATGGATGATGGAGTTCTCCGGGAACTCCTGCTCTTCTTTCCAACCGTGCACCCACCAGTAACTGCCCTCAGCCAGCCCGCGGCGCACATATTTCGCTTTGGCTGCCTCAATGCGCAGGAGCCTGCCCAGCCGATTCGTTATCTGTTGTCCATAGCAGTTGCCGTATACCAGGAAATCCAGGGCAATGGATGAAAACTCGGAGCGCGACAGGTACTGCGTGGGCTGAAATGTCTTCACCAGGATATTGCGCTTCACCTGAATAGCGCTGCCATGGTGCGCGGTGGCCCGGTAGCTCTTGCTCAACGCGCTGAGGTCGATAGGGGGCTCGTACCACCGGCTGCCTGACATCCAGCACCCGGTATAGAGCAGGTCGAATCGGCTCATAACCGGTGTCGGGTCACCGAAGGTAAACGCCTCAAAGCCCGGCGCATTGGAGGCCTTGCCTTGGGCCTGTTGCGATTGCGCAGTTGCGTGATTCTGGTTCGCGCGTTGCTTGCGGCGGCGTCTGCTCATCCGTATATCTCCAGTATGCCGCGGCTGACGCCCTCATCAGGCCCAGCCAGCGGTTCGTTTGATAGTGCGTGCATGGTGGCCCACGCCAGCTCGGCATGGCCCGTGTCTCTACGCCGACCAGCGGTGTAGGTCAGATTACGGCCCTGGTCTGTCAGCGTGCGGCGAATGCTCATGAAGCTCTGCGCCAGGTCGGTAGCCCCTGCGTCGAACTCGAGCCGCCCATGGTCGATGATGTTCTGGGTTTTCATTACCAGTTGAGCTTTCACCTCCACGTTGTAATTAAACCGGCGAACGTTCGGGAAGAACTTGGCGACCAGCTCGGCGACTGCACCACCCAGGCCTGTGACATCCATGCCGATGTACTCGACATTGAACCGCCCGCAGAGCTTTTCGATTTCGCCGGCCTGAGCCTCGTAATCCAGTCCGCGCCACCGATGGCGCTCAACCACCCGGTGCTTTCCGTCCCGGCTGCTGGCTGGCGCGATGACCACACACCCAGCACCATCGCCATCCTCGCTGTCTCCGGCAGGGTCGTAGCCAATCCACACGGGCCGGCTGCCCAAAGGCTTGGTCGCAAACGGTTTGAAGTCTCGCCACACCAGCCAGCTGTCGACCATGCAGGCCTGGAGCTTGGCAAGCGGGAACACGGACAGCGTGTCATCGACGAATTGGCACATCAGTAGGTTCTGGAATTCATCTTCGCTGTATTCCAGACGCAGCTGGTCGATGTCGAACAGATCACACCCACCGCGCACCGCGTCTTCCACGGTCACAATCTGCCGCCATTGACCGTCAGCGCATGCTGCACCGTTCATCAGAGCCTCATGACTCGTATCAACGCTGACACGTTGATCCTTTCGGCGACGCTTGTTGAACAGCTCGCCCGTCCAGAACGGGTATGCCTCATGGGTGACGCTGGATGGGGTAGAAAAGTAGGTCTGCTTCCACTGCTTGTGCATGGCCATACCGCTGGCCACCTTCCGGAACTCCTGGAATCGCTGAATCCAGAAGTACTCATCCATGTAGATGTCGCCATGGTAGCTCTGCGCCGTGCGAGCGTTGGTGCCCAGGAAATACAGGTGCGCCCCGTTGGGCAGTACAATCGGGTCGCCACGCAGTTCGACACCGGTCTGTTCATGAACGAATTGCACGATGTACTGGCGAAAAACATGCGCCTGGGCCTTGCTGGCTGACATGAATATCTTGTTCTTCCCAGTCTCCAAGGCATCGCAAATCGCCTCTCGGGCGAAGTACCAGGTGGCACCTATCTGTCGACTTTTCAGGATGTCTCGAATCCGGTTGTCCTGGCCGGCCTGGTACCAGTTCATCTGGTACTGGAACAGTGAATCCAGAAAGGCGTCCTGCAGCTGTTGAACGCCCTCTTCGCCCACATCATTCCGCTTCGGCTTGCGGTGCGGCACTGCATTGCGCTTGTGGATCTCCGGGTTTAAGTCCGATTCCCGGCCGCTGCTTTCATACTGACGAACACGCGCCAGGTTGGCGACCTGCCGGCCCAGCAGGTCGATCTCCTTGAAGTCCTTCCCTTCCTTATTGTCCTTGCTGATGAGCTGAATCAGCCGGACCTCCAGGGTGCCTTCTACGCGGTCAATCGGCTTGGCGTCGTCCCAGTGGTCCCGACGTTTCCAGTTGTGCACCGTTACCGGTTTCTCACCCAATAGCTCGGCAATGCGGGCGATGCGCCACCCCTGCCAGTAGAGGCTGCGCGCCCGGAGCCGAGGGGCTTTGTCTGGATTGATGGTGTCGAGGTCTGCCATGCGCTCAGACTAACTGCCGGCCCCGAGTCACAGCCCGCCGGATGCCTGTAAGAGCCCGACTTACACCCCTATAAGGCTGACACGGCGCCCGCGCGCGCCGAACCTGAGCACACACCATGCGAACCTGACCATACCCCGAACACAGAGGCATGCCCGATGAGCAAGAAAAAATGGTTTTCAATCGCGACCGAGGGAGCGACCACAGACGGCCGCCGCATCTCGCGCGAGTGGATTCAGCAGATGGCCGACAACTACGATCCGAAAACCTATGGGGCCCGGGTCAACCTTGAGCACTTGCGCGGCGTGCTTCCTGACAGCCCGTTCAAGGCCTATGGCGACATTACCGGGCTGAAGGCCGAAGAGGTCGAGGGGAAACTGAAGCTCTTTGCTGAGATCGACCCGACCACGGAGCTGGTGGATCTGTCCAAAAAACGCCAGAAGGTTTACACCTCAATGGAGGTCGACCCCGAGTTCGCAGACACCGGTGAGGCTTACCTGGTCGGTGTTGCGATTACCGACAGTCCGGCCTCTCTGGGCACTGAAATGCTCCAGTTCTCCGCAACCGCCTCAACGCATCCGCTGGCCGACCGAAAGCAACGCCCAGAGAACCTGTTCAGTGCAGCGGAGCCTGTTACCCTGGAGTTCTCGGACTCTGACGGTACGCCGAATTCAGGCAAAGACAGCCTCCTGGGCAAAGTGAAAGCCCTGTTCAGACGGCACCAGGCTGAAGTGCAGTCGGATCAGTCCAATTTCCGGCAAGACCTCGAAGCCACGCTCGAACTGTTCGTTCAGCGGATCAGCGCGATCGAGTCGCAGGTTGCTTCCCTTTCATCACCCGCTGGATCGGACGATCTGCAGGCCAAGCATGAGGAGTTGGCGAGCCAATTCGCGGCCCTGAAAGCCGACCTGGAAAAACAGCCGGGCTCTCAATTCACACGGTCGCCTGCCACCGGGTCTGACGCCCCGGCGCAGACCGACTGCTGACGCAACCTGATAACCGAACGCAACAGGATACCCCGCTATGAAGAACACCAGTCGCAAGGCTTTCAACGACTACCGCAACCGCCTGGCCGCGCTGAATCAGGTGGAGTCGGCTGCAGAGCAATTCAGTGTAGAGCCGTCCGTGCAGCAGACGCTCGAAACCCGCATGCAGGAATCCAGCGCCTTCCTGTCCATGATCAACGTGGTTGGCGTGGATGAGCTTAAGGGCCAGAAGATTGGTCTCGGCACTGGCAGCACGATTGCTGGGCGCACCAACACGGATTCCAATGACCGGAACCCGCGCTACGTGGGCGACAAGTCAGCGCAAGATTACGAACTGCACCTGACTGAATTCGACACGGCCGTGCCTTACGCCAAGATCGATGCCTGGGCCAAGTTCCCCGATTTCCAGGCTCGGTTGCGTGATGTGATTCTGCGCCAGCAGGCGCTGGACCGCATTATGATCGGCTGGAACGGCACCTCAGCCGCCGCCGCGACAGAGCGCGTTGCGAACCCGCTGCTGCAGGACGTCAACATCGGGTGGATCAAGCAATACAAGGATCACGCGCCTGCCCGTGTCATGAGCGAGGTTGTGACTTCCTCCGGTGAAGTCACAGTGGGCTCCGGCGGCGATTATGCGAATCTGGACGCCCTCGTATTCGACGCGGTCAATGAGCTGATCGAGCCCTGGTATCAGGAGAGCCCGGATCTGGTTGTGCTTCTGGGCCGGAAGCTCATGGCAGACAAGTACTTCCCGCTGATTAACCAGGACAACAAGCCGTCTGAGCACGCTGCGCTGGACATGCTGATCAGCCAGAAACGTGTTGGTGGTCTGCAGGCGGTACGAGTGCCCTATATCCCGGACGGCACCATGATGATCACCCCGCTGGATAACCTTTCGATCTACTGGCAGAACGGTGCCCGCCGTCGCCATATTGTTGACAACCCGAAGCGGTCTCGCATCGAGAACTATGAGTCCTCGAACGATGGCTACGTGGTTGAAGACTACGACGCGGGCTGCGTGATCGAAAACATCGCGCTGGTGTAACCACAACCGGATCAACAGGTGACCTATGGTAAGCCCTGCACGTCGACATTATCAGAAGACCATGGCCGCTCAGGCGGCCGGACAGTCTGAGCCTGAGCAGGTTCAGACTGGCGACACCTACGCCCTGATGAGCGCAGCGCTGGTTGAAGACCGCCGCCGGCTGCATGACATCCAGAGCATTGAGCGAAAAATCGAGCTGAAGCGCGAGCTGTTGCCGCAGTACCAGCCCTACATTGACGGCGTTTTGTCGGAAGGTGTGGGCGCGCAGGATGATGTGCTCATGGTGCTGATGATCTGGCACCTCGATGTCGGTGATCTGGACCGTGCCACCGAAATTGCCCGTTACGCTCTGCAGCATGATCTGACACCGCCGGACACTTACAAGCGCTCGACGGCAACGATTATCGCTGAAGAGTCATCTGACCAGGTGTTGCGTGAAGTGCCGGAGGATCCGGATACCGCAACCCGGCTGCTGCAACTGATGTCAGAACTCACCACGATGACCGAGCCGCATGACATGCCAGACCAGGTGCGTGCAAAGCAGTTCAAGGCGATCGGGTACCTGCATCGCGCACTGGGCAACCCGGAGTCTCTTGAGCCCGCACTCAATGCGCTGAAGCGCGCCCTGGATCTCGATGAGCGTGTCGGCGTGAAAAAAGACATTGAGCGCCTCGAGCGTGAAATAAAGAACTCTGCCCAGCAGGGCAGCTGACCGAGTCGCACCCCGACGCCAGGCGGCGCGGTGCTACCCAGGGTTTAATCCCTTCCCTGTGTAGCGCCGCCCACCGCCTCTTTCCGGAGCCACCATGAGCTTTATTGCCAGCGGCAGCGAACAGACGGAAGACAACCTCGAGAACAACCCGTTCTGGGGCGACCTCAAGCTGTCTGACTTTCGTGAAAGCATGCGCGTGGATTCTGTCGTTACCCCGGCCCGAGCTCGATATGCACTGTTGAGCGCGGTACTGGAAGCCAACAGTCGGCTGGTCGACTGGGAAGAAACTCAGCGTGAAGCTGGGTACGAAACGGTGGGCGACGTACCGGCAAGGCCCGAGCACCCGGAGGGTGCTTACAAGCACCTCTATCTGAAGGCCGTTTGGTCACTCGCGAAGGCCTCACTGATTGAGCGCTATCGTGACTACGACACCACGCACAGCGGCCATACCAACGCGGAGGATCTCAACCCCGTGGCCGACGATTACCGGCGTGATGCCGCCTGGGCAATCAACGACATTCGCGGCATTCACCGCGTGACGGTGGAATTGATATGACCGAGACAGACGTTGTGCATACCCGGCAGGGCGACACCATCGACCTGATCTGTTACCAGCATTACGGCTACACCGCCGGTGTTACTGAGGCCGTGATGCGGGCCAACCCCGATTTGTGCGAGCTCGGGCCGGTTCTGCCGGTTGGTACGGCCGTGTACTTGCCGGCGTTCCAGCCTGCCGCCTCGAAGCCAGCAGTCCAGTTGTGGAATTGAATGGAGACACCATGACCGAGCCGACGACCTCCACCGCAGTGTTCAGTTCCGGGCTGGCCATGCTGGCAGCGAGCTTTTTGACTGGCCTGAACCCGAACACGCTGATTGGCGCGTTCGCTGGTGCAAGCCTGTTTGTGGTGTCAGCGAAAGACGTATGCGTTTTGACTCGCGTGATCTATCTGAACATCGGGGTATTTATGGGATACCTCAGCGGGCCTGCAATGTTGGGGCATATCGTGAAAGAGCCCTCGGCCGCCGCATTCGTATTCTCAGCTGCCATTGTCACAGCCGGACTTCGAGTCATCGATGGAGTCGAGAAATTGGATTTCGCCAAATGGATGAAACCACCCAAGTGAGGCGCAACCATGTTCTTTGAAACATTATCGGCCATTGCTGCCACCGTCATTGCTCTGCAGCTGCTGCTGTTTCGGAGGGGCAGCCGTCGCTTCAAACGCGGCGTTTCAGTCGTCGCCTGGCTTATCGTCAACTGCTTTGTGGCTTTTGCCATTCTGGTTCTTACTCAAGGCCTCCCGGACGGCGGTGCTGGGGTATTTGTCACCATTATTCTCTGGGTACTCGCCACTCTCACCTGGAAAGCCAAGGGCAATCTGGTCGCCCTCATTGACGCTATGCGGAGGCCAAACCGATGGATACACCTCTGATCACGCTCAAGCGATTTGCCTACACACCAGTCGGCGTGTTTGGCCACTTGTTTGCCGGCGAATTGTCACTGTTCTGCGTTGAGCGCCAATGGCGGCAGAATCGCCAGAACGTCAGCTGCATTCCGGAAGGCTTGTACCCACTGAGAAAGCGCCGCTCCGGCGTTGTCGAGCGCTCAACCGCCGGGGAGTTCCAGGAAGGCTGGGAAGTCTGCAATGTGACAGGGCGTAGCTTCATCATGATCCACCCTGGCAACACTGAGTTAGACCTTGAGGGATGTCTTTCCCCGGGCGTTGCGCTTGGGTACGTCGCAGACCAGTGGGCGGTCACTGACAGTCGCACCGCCTTCCGGTCGCTGATGTCGGAACTGGAAAACCATACTGAATGGAACATCCATATTACCCACTTCCACCCCACCATGAGAGAGGAATACGTCCATGCTTAAAAAAATTGCCTTGGGAATTCTGATGTTCCTGGCTGACGTTGTGGTCAGCGCCGTCATCAAGGCGGTTTCCGGCTCTACAGCCCCGAAGAAACTGATCGATGGCCTTGTGAACAAAGTCGCGGAGAGTGACGACCCGCCAGAGGTGAAGCTACAGCACGTTACGAAGCTCATCGATGAGGCAAAGCGTGACTTCCGTGATGACCTGCACAAACTGCCCAATAGCCTGAAAAACCTGGTCATTGAAATGGCAGTGACGAAGGCAAAGGCCCGCGCTGGAGCGCTTGGCAGCGAATGATCAAGCTGAACGATCTTCGCGAGCACCTTCTGACCCGGGTTGATGCATTGCGCCGCAACCCGGATCAGTTGCTGACGTTCGTTGAAGATGGCCAGATCATCTTCCACCAGGGCGGCAATCTGTCCCACAAGTACGTGCTGCCAATTCGCCTTATTGTGACGGACTGGCGCTATTCAGCCGACGACCTAGTGTTGCCAATCCTCGAGTGGTTGAGCATTCGTGAGCCTGGACTGGATCCGGAGAACGCACTGGGGTTCGAGTCCGAAATTATCGACAAGCAAACGGTGGATGTCGCGTTCCGCATCCAGGTTACCGAGCGCGTGGTGGTCACCGAAACAGAGGCCGGCCGTGAAATTGAACATGTTCTGCCGGGCCCGCCTCTGGAGATGAACGATGATGCCGAGTGGCAGTTCGATGTTCAGGGTCCAGGGGGGAGCTTCCAGGAGCCTTCTGAGCAATGAGTAACGACCTGACGGCCCTCGAGGACTGGGTGTCGCCGCTGTTGGCAAAACTCTCGGCCAGTCAGCGCCGCAGCCTGGCCAGAAAGGTTGCTCAGGACTTGCGCAGATCGCAGAGAGAAAGAATCAAAGATGAAGTGAACCCAGACGGTTCCCGCTGGGAGCCCAGGAAACCCCGCAACCGAAGCCGCAAGGGTGCTATTCGGCGGCGCGGCATGTTCGCCAGGATGCGAACAGCCAAATACATGAAGATCGAGACCAACCCGAGCGGCTTTGCCATTGCATTTACAGGAAGAGTCGGCCGAATCGCCCGCGTTCATCACTATGGCTTGCGCGACAATGTGAGCCGTGATGGCGCCGTTTACCACTACCCGGAGCGTAAGCTGCTCGGAGTCTCCACAGAAGACAATCTGATGATACAGGACGCGATCATCGACCACCTGTCCAGCCTGTAAGAGCCCCACTTACACCTCGCCCGGCTAACGCCGCTTCTGGCCATTGGCCACACTGGAAGCCCGACCCATTCCGACTGAGGGCATTCCATGCGCGGTATGAACGCCCGCACCGGGAAATCCATTGCCGGCACTGACCATATCCAGCAGAGCATGACCGACATCCTGTTGACGCCGATCGGCTCACGCGTCATGCGTCGCGAGTACGGCTCACTGGTCGCAGAGATCATTGATCAGCCGTTGAATGAAACGACATTGCTACAGCTTCGCGCCGCAGCGTTGATCGCGCTTCAGCAATGGGAGCCTCGTGTTCGAGTGCAGGCCATCCGCGCCACGATCAATGAGAGTCGCCTCATTCTCTCGCTCGATGCTCAGCGCCTGGATACAGGACAGCGCGGAACCTTCGAGATTGTGCTGGGAGGCGGCCAGTGAACCTGATCGATCTGTCACAGCTCCCTGCCCCGACTTTCGACGCTGAACTGGACTACGAGGCCATCCTTGCTGAAATGCGGCAGGACTTGCTTGAGGCCTACCCCGCAGCAGAGGAGGCGTTGAACCTCCCATCGGAGCCACTGTCCAAGCTGCTTGAAGCTTGGGCATACCGCACAATGATCGAACGCCAATCGTTCAACCAACGCGCGCTTGGCGTGCTGCTTGCCTACGCCGCGGGCCCGAACCTTGACCATATCGGCGTGACTTACTACCAGACTCCGCGCCTGGAGGATGAGGCCGACGATGCATACCGGTCTCGGCTACTGTTGTCGATTGATGGCTACAGCGCGGCCGGCTCGCCTGCTGCCTACGAATACATTGCACGCACAGCCCATAACGATGTGCTCGATGCCAATGCCTCGAACGGCGGCCCGGGCACGGTTGTGGTGACTGTGCTTGCGCAGTCCAATAATGGCTCAGCCTCCGCTGAAATGCTCAGCGATGTCACCGACGCGCTGAGCGATGAGCGCGTCCGGCCATTGAATGACAGTGTCGTCGTCCAGCCGGCTGAAGTGCTGGAGTATTCAATCAGCGCCACGTTGCGCACTGGCTCTGGCCCAAGCGCAGAAGTCGTTCGGTCGAACGCACTCCAGGCCGCCACCGAATACCATCGGCGCCGGCGGCAGCTTGGGCTCGGCGTTTCTCGAGACGGGGTTCTGGCCGCGCTGTGGGTGGAAGGTGTAGAGCACGTCAACCTGCAGTCACCCTCAAGCGATATTCCGGCCACTGACTCTCAAAGCGCCTGGGCGACCAGTATTACGGTTGATCTCGATGACTGATCGCCTTCTCCATTCGCCAGCCCGGCCGCTTGAGCGAGCCCTTGATAAGGCAATCAGGCCACCTTCAGCGCCGCGCGTTGATTCTCTGTGGAATCCCGAAACATGTCCTGTCGATTTTTTGCCATGGCTGGCGTTCGCGTGTGGCGTTGAAGAGTGGTCGAACGACTGGCCGGAGGATACCCGGCGGAGTGTCGTTGCCAGCGCAATGACCATTGCGCGCCACCGAGGCACCGTCTGGGCGGTCCGCGAGGCCCTGCGCGCAGCGGGCTACGCCGACGCCGAATTGCAGGAGGGGCTGCCGGTGCTGCGCCACGACGGTTCGCAGCTGCACAACGGCGTTGACGATTACACCGCCGGCAATCGCTGGGCGTTGTTCAAGGTCATTGCCGACATCGGCGAAGACAAGGGTGTCGGTGGCGCGGAGTTGCAGCGCCTGCTGCGGCTGATTGAGCGAAGCAAGAATGTGCGATCGGTGCTGCGTGAGGTCGCCTACCGGGCCACGGTTGCCGACGATCTGGACACCCAGGACACACACGACGTCAACGTGACGCATGTCGTCGATGAAGTGCGCCCGGCCGGACCCCGGCACGACGGCACGCTCACGCACAGCAACGCCACCAAATTGCCCCGCCAGGCTTCGGCACACGACGGCAGCTACCGGCATACCGGCGAGCTGCGCCACGACGGGCTGCTGCCCTATTTCGAGTGGAACATTACCGGCACCCGTTACGACAACCGCTGGGACCTGTTCGACTTCGCGTTGACGCTGACCCTGGCGGATACCCATGCAGTACGGCCGCTGCACAACCGGCGCGCTGCGCACGACGGGTCGCTGACGCATGGGGGCATCCAGCCACCGGCGATGGATCAGGCCGGGCTCACCGTGACCCTGCGCCGCAGGTACAACGCACGGTTGCTGCACAACGGCGCCCAGACGCATTCGGGCGATGCGCCCATCAACTACGCGATGTAGGGAGAGACTCATGCAACTAACGGATCAACAACACCGCCCGGGAGGCGTGCTGGAGCTGGCCATTTACCGGCACGGCCGGGAGATTGACCGCTGGCGCGATGACAACCTGGTGGTGGACGGCGCGCGCAACATGCTCGCTGAGCTGGTCGCCGGAGACGGTGCCGGCGAGGCGATCACCCAGATCGGGTTCGGCGTCGGCGACACCCCGGCCACGCCGGACGATACCGGGCTGACATCGGCCTATATCCGGAGTTTGGTGGGGCACACCTACCCCGATGAAGGCCAAGTGCAGTTCGAGTTCGCACTGAACACCTCGGAGGCCAACGGCATCACGATCCGTGAATTCGGTCTGATTACCTCCAGCGGGGCACTGTTCAGCCGGAAAGTGCGCGGCGGCATCGAGAAAAACGATGACATCAGCCTGGCTGGTGTCTGGACCATTACATTCTGAGGAGCTGAACGATGGCGAATTTGGACGTCACCGCTGAGTGGATCGCCGAGATCTACCAGATTGCAGAAGATGACCCGGTCCAGGGTGGGCCGGATGGCATTGACAACATACAGCCCAAACAGCTGGCCGCGCGCACGCTCTGGCTGAAAGAGCAGCTCGAACAGGCTCAGCAGGACCTGGAGGCGGTCGGCACTGACGGGCAGAACGCCCTGTGGGCAGCCGTTGAAAAGGCCATTGCCGATGCCGGCCTGCTCATGCGCGAGTTGGAGCGCAACCAGACCGTGCGCCACCAGGAGGGGGTATTCACCCTATACAACCGGGGCGTGAAATCGGGTTGTGCGATCAGCAAGAGCCAGTCGGCCAGCCGGAACCTCTCGATCGCCAGCGGCGTGTGCTTCATGCACGGCTCCGAAATGGGCGTTGATTCAGAGGACAACGCGGCCTCGGTGCCGGGCAACAGCGGCAGCGAGACGGCCACCGCGCAGGCGTATTTGTACGTGACCAACAACCAGGTGCGCCTGGCGGTGACCGGGCTCAACGAGACCGCGCCGACCGACACCCTGGTGCTGGCCGATCTGTCGATTCCCGCAGGCAACACCGGGGCGACTGATCAATACCTGGATAGCGTGACTATTACCACGGTGGCTCGCTCGGAGCCGGACTGGCCGCACGTCCAGACCGACCCAGCCTACCAGCAGGAAGACCTAGCTAAGGTCGTGCAGGACAGCAGCTACCAGCTCACGCTGGACGTGGTCGACTTTATCGGCGGCCAGCGCCCGGCGTTGATTAACCGGGCAAACGACCGCGCTGCCAACACCTTCCGCGTCTACGCCAGCGGCACAGCGGATGCTGTGCAGGTCCGGTATGTCGCGCACCTGATGAACCAGTAAGGAGATAGCAGACCATGCGAGTCAGAACGATTGGAGCCGGGCCGCACCCGGACATCATGAAGTCGGGGGCCGTGCTGGAGATTGGCGGCCTGACGATTGACTGCTCGGACCACCAGGGCGACAGCGCTGAGATCATCGACCTGCGCTACCAGGACGGTGAGATCACGGTCGGCGGCAGTGGCCGCCAGGTGGCCAGCGTCCACATTCCGCCCCGCCAGTATGAAGAGGTCGACACCGGCGAGGTGGACGATGAAGGCAACGCGGTGTTTGAGCGCCAGGCAATCCCCTTCGACCCGAACACGGTTCTGGTCACTCTCTGGACATTCAACGGCTGAGGAGCTGAGACACAATGATCATATTTTCACCCGACAGCCTGCGCACGCAGGTTGAAGCCGCCACCGGCGGACGCGTCACGGTCCTGTATGACGACCAGGGCTACCCGAGCTACATGCACGTGGTGCCGCAATTCCGCTATGAGGATCTGGGCCTTGATTCCGTGCTCGGTACCGGCGTTGCCACCGCGTTCCTGAAAAACGGCCAGGAGAAGAGCGAGATTTTCATCGGCCAGTACCAGGCGTCGCTGTACGACGGCCGCGCCGTGTCGCTGCCCGGTAAAGATCCGCGCGCGAGCATCGACTTCGATGCCTCAAAAGCGGCCTGCACTGCAAAGGGCCCGGGCTGGCACATGATGAACGTCCACGAGTGGGCAGCCGTCGCCCTGTGGTGCAAAGCCAATGGCTTCGAGCCGCGCGGCAACACAAACTACGGCCGGGCGCACGATGCGACTCACGAAACAGCGGTGCGCCAGGACGGCGGACAGCCCGGTGTCAGCAGCGGAACAGCCCGCACAATGACTGGCGGTGGCCCTGCCAGCTGGCGCCACGATGGCGGCTTGGCTGGTATCGCCGATCTGGTGGGGAACGTCTGGGAATGGCAGGACCTGCTCAAAACCGTCGACGGCCAGGTGATCACCACGGCCGACAACGCGTTCGACGCGGCCGAAGGCGATTGGGCAGCGCAGGGCCACTACTTCAGCGATGAGAGCGGTACGCCGCGCCTCCAGGAGACGGCCGGCACCTTGTCTGAAGATAGTATCAGCTCCGACCCGTGGACCAGCTTGCAGAAGATCTCGGGCTACACGGAGAGTCAATTGCTGCAGCGCTTGCTGGTGAGCCCGGCGACCGAGACAGCCGTGCAGGGCCGTTTCTACATCCGCACGCAGGGCGAACGACTGCCGGTCCGTGGCGGCAACTGGAGCGGCGGCTCGTACGCCGGGTTGGGCGCTCTGTACTTGAGCACCCCGCGCTCGAACACGAGCACGTACTTCGGATTCCGGCCGGCTTTTGTATCCTGACACCCTGCAACATGAGGCCTGCTGGGGCGTGCGATAGCGCGCCCCGTCACTGACACGATGCAAGATCTGATCATCATCCAGAAAGTCGAGGGCATGATTCAGTACGGCTACAAGGCCGTGAGTCATTTCCCGAAGAGCGAACGCCATGTGCTCAGCCAGGAGTTGCGGCTGTCCATGTGGCGGCTGCTGCGACTGGTGATTGTGCTGGCCAAGCGCTACCACAAGAAGACCACGCTGCAGGAGGTCGACGCGGAGCTGGAACTGCTGCGCCGCGAGGTTCGCCTGGCGAAAGATCTGGGCGTGCTGGACTTCAAGAAGTACGAGGTGTGGGCCCGGCACCTGGATGAGATCGGACGCATCGTGGGCAGTTGGATCAAGCGGACCAATGAGAGCAAGAGGGGCTAAGTGCTACTACGACTGCCGATCCGTGGCGGCAACTGGAACAACGGCTCGAACGCCGGGTTGGGCGCTCTGAACTTGAACAACCCGCGCTCGAACACGAACACGAACATCGGATTCCGGCCGGCTCTTGAGGTAAGCCAGAAGCGGTGCTGGTTACGGCTGCACCGACAGCGCACCTTCAAAAGGGCGCTTAGTCCTCGGTGAGAACCGAAATATGAACAGGCGCCACTGGGCTGGTAGGGTCACCGAACGTCCTGCGGCGCTGCTCACAAGGAAAGCTGAAGTGAAGACGTACAACCACCTGTTTGAACAGGTCTACCAATTTGACAATCTCTATGCGGCCTACGAGCGGGCACGCAAGGGCAAGCGCGACCGGGCCGAGGTGCTGCGCTTTGAGCAGAACCTGGAGGGTGAGCTCATCCAGCTCCAGAATGAACTGATCTGGGACCACTATGAAACCGGCGCCTATCGCACGTTCCACGTATTCGAGCCAAAAGCCCGCCTGGTGGCGGCGCAGCCGTTTCGCGACCGCGTGCTGCAGCACAGCCTGGTCGGCGTTATCGAGCCGATCTGGGAGCGTCGGTTCCATTATCACAGCTACGCCTGCCGGCCCGGGCGCGGCATGCATATCGGTGCCGACACCGCACAGCGCTGGCTACGTGAAGTCCAGGCGACGCACGGCCGCGCGTACTGCCTCAAGGCCGACGTGGCGAAGTACTTCCCGAGCATCGATCATGAGATTCTGATGCGTCTGATTGAGCGGCGCATTACCTGCAAGCGCACCCTGGGGCTCTGCCACGACATCATGGAGAGCTGGTACTCGGGGCTGCCGATCGGCAACCTCACGTCACAGCTCTGGGCGAACGTCTACCTGCATGAGCTCGACACGTTCGTCAAACAGCACCTGGGCGTGAAGCGCTATATCCGCTACATGGACGATTTTCTGATCGTCCATCATGACAAGGCCCTGCTCCACGCGTTCCGGCGCGTCATCGAGGCCTGGCTGTGGGATCACCTGCGGCTGCGCCTCAACAACAAAACCCAGGTATTTCCAGTGGGCCAGCGCAACGGCCGTGCACTGGATTTCCTCGGGTACCGGATGTGGCCGACACATCGCCGGCTGAGACGCGACTCGGTGAAGCGCATGGAGAAGAAACTCCAGCGCCTGCAAAAGCAGTACGCCGAGGGCGCCATCGGCTTTACTGCCATTCGCCAACGCATCAATAGTTGGCTCGGCCATGCCAGCCGCGCCGATAGCTACCGCATCCGCCGGAAGCTGCTCGGCAACGCGGTATTCACTCGCAACCATACAGCCCGGAGGGCGTCACAATGCGATCCAGCGAACTGCTCAGGCTGATCAACAACCTGATTCGCATCGGCACCGTAACCGAGGTTGAGGGCAAGCGGGCTTCGGTGGCCACGGGTGACAACACCATACCACTGAGGCCCTGGCTGACGCACCGAGCTGGTGAGGACGCCGACTGGTGGGCTCCGTCCAAAGGCGAGCAAGTAGTGCTGCTGTCGCCCACGGGTGACCTGAATCAAGCGCTGATTCTGCCGGCGCTCTACCAGGAAGAGTTCGAGGCGCCCGAGCCGGACCCGGATATCCGGCGCACCAACTACCGTGACGGCACCTACGTTGAGCACAACCTGAAAGAGAAGACGATGACCATCGCGCCGGCGGGCGATCTTTCCATACTGGTCAACGGCCGTTGCGTGCTGAACACCACGGGCGATGTCGACGTGCTGGCCGAGGGCAACGCCCTGGTGGCCGCAGACGGCAATGCCGAGCTCATCGCCGGCGGCAATGGCACGATCGCAGCCGCCGGTAACCTGGACTTTGAGGCCGACGGGATACTGAACCTGGCTGGGCTGAGGATTAACCTGAACTGATGAAACTCTCTGAATACAAAGACTGGAAAGCCGCTGCCGCTGCCCACTGGGACCCGATCATTGCCCAGGTGTTGACCGACGTCGCCGACCAGGACTGGCAGCCCGAGTACGGCCCGAGCGAGGACATCAGCAAGCTGCAGGCCGAGCTGCGCAGCCACCTGGACGCGTTCGACGCAGCAGTCACCAGCTACCGCGACGACAACAGCCGGCGGGGCCCGTTCATTGATGTGCTGATGAGCCAGCTCTTCTACATCAACGTGGCGGTGGCGCAGCCCTCGCCCCTGGAGCCAGTGGCTGTGCCGGCCCTAATCGACGGCGAGGATGGCGAAGACCTGCGGCAGCTCTTCGCCTGGTGGCGCCAGGACCTGCCGGACTTCACCGGCTTTTTCCAGGTGCTGTATAACGGCACCCCGCAAATGCCCGTCTATGATCCGCTGACCGAGCCGCCGACCACCAGCGTGGATGGTGTGTTCTCGCTCGGCACTACCGAGGCGTTCAGCGCCGCTCTGGCCGCGTTCAGCGGGTACGTGGCCGACGATTTGGCGCGCCTGCAGCAACTGCCCCTGCAGGTGCAGGCCAACACCCGCGACCGCGTGGCTTACGGCATCTTCGCCGGGCGTGAGGCCGTGATTGAGCCGAACCCGGTCGACAACCGCGACTACTTACTGAAGGACATGCGGGCACAGAACGTGCTCGATGAATTCAACTGGACCATCCGAGGACTGAACCTGTGACCCTGCCCCTGGCGAGAGTGAACGACATTACCACCGGCATCTGCTGCACACACAGCAACCCGAGTTGCATTCCGATGACCGGGCTGGTCGCCCAGGGCGCCGCTACCGTCAGCGCAGAAGGTCTGCCAGTGGCCCGACTGAACGACACGATCATAGGCGCCTGCGGCCACACCGGCATCATCGCCAGCGGCTCGCCAACGGTCAGCGCAGAAGGCCTTCCGGTGGCCCGAGTGGGCGACTCTCATGCGGGGAGTTTTACGGGGTCGATTGGGGGTGGTTCCGCGACGGTGGGGGCTGGAGCTTAAAGCGTGGCAAACCTTGGAAATTCTGGCTTCTCCTGCGCGTGCAGACGCAAAGAAAACTCAGGGCCGCGCCGGCAGCCCAGTGGGCGCGACCTGAAGTCGAACACAAACCGCGCATCACGGCCTAAGGCAGGCCCAAGCGGAAGCGGGCGTTCAACAGCGCGCCGAACCGGGATAATCGGGCTCTTCAAACTGACGCGGGCATCTATCGGATCAGTGACCAGGTTGCGGAGCATGGGTTCACCAAAATAACGATTTCCACCGCGTAACCAGAAATTGTTGTTCATTCCACACCTCTCGCTTATCGGTCACCGGGTTAGAAGAGATTACCCGGTTGCGTGAATAATTATAGCCTGTAAGACCCCCACTTACACCCCTGAAGCCTGCCCACCTGCTGCCGTTCTGGCCACTATGAGTACCTACATTGCTGATTGAGCGCAGCCCTGACTGCAACCACCACCCAGGAGCACGTCATGCCCGATTCATACCACCACGGCGTCCGGGTCATCGAGATCAACGATGGCACGCGCACGATCCGTTTCCCGTCATCAGCCGTTGTCGGGCTGCTGGCCCACGCCTCCGATGCTGATGCCGATGCATTTCCCCTGGACACTCCGGTTCTGATCACGGACCTGGATGATGCGCTGGGCAATGCCGGTACCGAAGGAACTCTGGCCGACAGCCTCAAAGGCATCCGGGCTCAGGCAGATCCAATTGTTGTCGCTGTGCGCATTGATGAGGGCGTCGATCCAACAGAGACAGAAACCAATGCCATCGGCACGGTCACCGCTGAGGGTATGAAGACCGGCCTGCAGGCCTTTTTGTCGGCAGAGCAATCGCTGGGCGTAAAGCCTCGCATTTTGGGCGCCCCGGGTATCGACACTCAGGCGGTAACAACGGAGCTGGCCGTGATTGCCGGCAAGCTCCGTGCGTTCGCATACGCCACGTGCGAAGGCTGTGCCACCAAGGAAGAGGCATCAACGTACCGGGACCTCTTCAGCGCTCGAGAGCTCATGCTGCTGTGGCCTGATTGGAAGGCTTACGACTCAGTGGCGGGAACGTCTAATCAGACCAGCGCAGTCGCCTATGCGCTGGGCTTGCGGGCGAAGATCGACACTGAGACCGGCTGGCACAAGACACTGTCGAATGTTGCCGTCAGCGGTGTCACCGGCATCACCAAGGATGTGCACTGGGACCTGCAGGACCCGAATACCGATGCAGGGTTCCTGAATGAGGCGGACATTACCACCCTGATCAACCGCACCGGTTTCCGTTTCTGGGGCTCGCGCACCTGCTCGGATGACCCGCTCTTCGCATTCGAGAACTACACGCGCACGGCGCAGATTCTGTCGGACACCATCGCTGATGCGCACATGTGGGCCGTTGACAAGCCCATGCATCCGACCCTGGCAAAGGACATCATCGAGGGCATCAATGCCGCTTTCCGGCGCCTGAAGAACCAGGGCTTCATCATCGACGCGAACGCCTGGCTGGACGAAACAGCCAACACGGAAGCCACGCTCAAGGAAGGCAAGCTGTTCATCGACTACGACTACACGCCGGTGCCGCCGCTGGAAAACCTGCTGCTGCGCCAACGCATCACCGACCGGTACCTGGCTGAATTCGCCAGCCGGGTAAACTGATAGGAGCCTGTGAACCATGGCACTGCCGAAAAAACTGAAAGACTTCAACCTGTTCGGCGATGGCGACACCTGGCGTGGCCAGATCGCTGAACTCAGCCTGCCAAAACTCGCGCGCTCCATGGAAGAGTACCGCGGGGCCGGCATGGACGGCACCGTAGAGCTCGACATGGGCCAGGAGAAGATCGAGTTCGAATGGACGGCCGGCGGCATGATCGAGGCCATCTTCGACGCATTTGGCGCGGTCGAGATCGACAGCACCATGCTGCGTTTTGCGGGTTCCTACGAGCGTGACGACACCGGCGACATCGTGCCGGTGGAAATTGTTGTGCGCGGCCGGCACCGGGAGATTGACCCGGGCACGGCCAAGAACGGCGATAGCAACGAAATCTCGGTCACGACCACCTGCAGTTATTACAAGCTCACCATTGGTGGGCAAGACGTGATTGAAATCGACGTGCCAGGCTACGTGTTCAATGTACGCGGCACCGACAAGCTGGCGCAGCGGCGAGCAGCCATTGGCGCCTGATCCGACTCAATAAAGGGAACCTGAAATGACACAGAAAACGAACGCCGCAGCGCCCGTCAGCATTGAGCTGGAAACGCCGATCAAGCGAGAGGGGGACGACATCACCACCCTGACTCTGCGCAAGCCTAACTCCGGCGAGCTGCGTGGTGTGTCGCTGACGGACCTGCTCAACATGGATGTTGCGGCGCTCACAAAGGTGATACCCCGCATTACCGCACCGACCATCACCGAGGCGGACGTGCGCCAAATGGACGTTGCCGACCTGGTTTCGGTGGGGGGCGAGGTCGCCGGTTTTTTGCTGCCGAAGCGGATGAAGCAGACGGACTGAACCTTGCCCTGCCGGCTCTGGTAGACGATGCCATGGCCGACCTGGCCATCACTTTTCACTGGCGCCCTGGGGACATGGATGTCATGCCACTGGCGGAACTCGCCGCCTGGCGCGAACGGGCCCGCCGACGCAATAACCCTGAGGACAAGTAATGTCGCGCGATCTCCGCCTGCAGGTCATCCTCGACGCCGCGGACCGGGTAACCGGGCCGCTCAAGAAGATCCGGCGCGGCAGCTCCGCCACCGCTGATTCCCTACGTGAAAACAAGGATCAGTTGCGTGCCCTGCAAAAACAACAGCGCGATATTCAGAGCTATAAAACCCTGCAGACGCAGATTAACCGCACCTCTGACCGGTTCAATGAAGCCCAGCGCCGTGTGCGCGAAATGCGCGAGCAGATGCAGCGCGGGGAAGGCACCACCAAGAAGTTTCGCAAGGAATTCCAGAAGGCGAACACCTCCGCTCAGGATCTGCATCGCACGCTGCGCCAGAAAAAGCAGTCGCTGAAGGAAAGCCAGACCTCCCTGGAACAGGCCGGCATAAGCACCAGCAATCTGAGTGGTGATGAAAAGCGCCTCACGGAGCGCGTTGACCAGGCCAACAAGTCCCTGCGACGACAGCAGGACCAGCTGAAGCGCACGGCGGATCGCCAACGCCAGCTCAGCCAGGCAAAACGCAAATTCGACCAGCAGATGGGCCGTGCCGGTGCCATCACAGGTGCAGGCACTCGCGCCTTTGCAGCCGGCGGAGCCCAGCTCTACGCGGGCAACCGCTTGCTCTCAACCGGCATGGACTTTGATGCTCAAATGAGCCAGGTCCAGGCCCTCACCAGGCTAGACAAAGACAGCGAGAAACTGGCTGCCATCAGAGAACAGGCTCGTGAGCTCGGCGCAAGCACCACCTTCAGCGCGGGCCAGGCCGCCGGCGCACAAGGCTTCCTTGCAATGGCAGGCTTTGATCCGGATGCCATCATGGCCGCCATGCCGGAAATGCTGAACTTGGCGAAAGCCGGCAACACCGAGTTGGCGCAAACCGCTGACATTGCCAGCAACCTGTTATCAGCCTTCGGACTGGCGCCGGAGGAAATGGGCCGGCTTTCCGATGTACTTGTAGCCACCACGACGCGCGCTAACGTCGACCTGGAGATGCTCGGCGACACCATGAAGTATGTCGGCCCGGTCGCGCGCGACATGGGCGTATCGCTCGAGGAGGCCTCCGCCATGGCCGGCCTGCTCGGCAACATCGGCATACAGGGTAGCCAGGCCGGCACCACAATGCGGGCCATGTTGAACCGGCTGACCAAGCAGACAGGGCCAGCGGAAGAGGCAATGCAAGCGCTCAATCTCTCTACCGTAGACCTGAACGGCAACCTGCGGCCAGTGCCGGACATCCTTACCGATGTCATGAACGCCACTAAGGACATGGGCACCGGTGAGCGCGGCAACGTCCTGCAGACCATCTTCGGCACCGAAGCGGGCGCCGGCGTTGCGGAGCTGATCAAACAACAGGGCTCCGCCGGCATCGAAGAGCTCATGGCGATACTGCGCCAGTCTGAAGGCGAAGCGGCGCGCGTATCTGATGTTATGAGCGACAACGCCCGCGGTGACCTGGCGGCGCTCAGCAGCTCATTCCAGGATGTAGCCATCAGCATCCAGGAAGTGAACGATGGCCCTCTCCGCGAGCTCATCCAGAACATCACAACTATGACCCGCCGCGTCGGCGAGTGGGTGGAGGCCAACCCTGAGCTGGTGGCCACGCTGGCCAAGGTGGGTGGTGTCCTGGCCACCGTGGTGGCCGGTGGCGGCGCGCTCATGATGCTACTCGGCTCCGTGCTTGGCCCCATAGCGATGGCACGGTATGCCTTGTCCCTGCTCGGCATTACGCTGGGCACGATCAGTGCACCGGTCCTGGCTGTGATTGCCGGCGTTGCCGCCCTAGCTGCCGGCGCTTACTGGGTGTACAAAAACTGGGATGGCGTTGTGGCGTTCTTCCGGGATCTCTGGGACGGCGCCCTGGCTGAGTGGGACCGTTTTGTCGCCAGTCTGAAGGAAGCCATTTCCGGAGGGCTCCCGGGCGTCCTGAAACTGATGCTCGATAACTTCCCGGTGTTCAGTCAGCTATACGATGTGTTGGCGTCAGCCGTGGAATCCCTGGGTATCGAGATACCGGAACAGTTCCGCTCGTTGGGCAGCGCGATCATTGATGGATTGATCGGGGGCCTGCTCAACGTGGGCGGCCTGAAAGACACCGTGATGGATACAGGATCAAAAGTCACTGGCTGGTTCAAGGACAAGCTCGGCATCAAATCGCCATCGCGCGTGTTCATGTCGCACGGTGAAGACACTCTCGCCGGCTTCCGACAGGGCCTGCAGAAAGGCGAGCGCAGCACGCTCAGCCAGCTTTCGGGGCTCACGCGTCGGGTAGCCGGTGCCGGTGCACTGATGGGCGCTGCCGCCATGCCGGCATTCGCCGGCGATGTAGCCCTGGACAGCCGTGGCCCCATGGGCACGCCGGCGGCCAGCCGTGCCCCGATCACCATAGAAGGCGACCGCATCGAAATCCACATTCACGCTCAGGCAGGCACCGACAGCGAAGCGCTCGCTCGCCAGATCGAGCAAGTGCTGCGTGATCGCGAGGACGACAAGATCAGCCGAGCACGATCTGCCCTGCACGATGGAGACTGACCATGCCGATGATGACTTTGGGCTTGTTCGTGTTTGACCTGCCGACCGCCGCTTATCAGCGGCTTTCGCGGCAGTCGAGCTGGCGCCACAGTGAGCACAACCGCATCGGGCAGCGCCCTGGTTACCAGTACCTCGGCCCGGGCTCCGACAAAATCACGCTCACTGGCAGCCTGTACCCCGAGCTCACGGGCGGACGCATTTCTCTGGATCTGCTGCGCAATATGGCTGATACCGGTAAAGGCTGGCCCATGATCGAGGGCAGCGGTCGCATGTACGGCAACTGGGCGGTTACGGCCGTGGATGAAACCGACACCGTGTTCATGCGCGACGGTGTGCCGCGCAAGATCGAATTCAGCATGGACCTGGTGCGCGTTGACGAAGAAAACCCTGGCCTGCTGGCCACTGGCGTCAATGCGGCGCTGACGGGTGCCACCGGCGCCCTAGCCGGCCCGCTGAACCAGGTGCGTGACCGATTACCGGTGCCTGGCCTGTGAACCCGCTCAAACCCACGCGCAAAGCCCCGGCTTACCGCATCATCGTCAATGGTGAGGACATCACGGCGGCCGTTGGCCCGCGCCTGAAGTCGCTGCGGCTCACCGACAACCGGGGCACCGAGGCAGACACCGTGACGCTCACCCTCAATGACAACGATGGCGAGCTGGATCTGCCGCCCACCGGTGCTGAAATGCAGGTCGCTATCGGCTGGCAGGGTGATGGCCTGGTCGACAAAGGGCTGTTCATTGTAGACGAAACCAGCCACCGCGGCCCGCCGGACCGAATATCGGTCAAAGCACGTGCGGCCAACATGCGCAAGGGGCTACCGGGGCGAAAGAGCCGCAGCTGGGAAGACACCACCATCGGTGAAGTGGTCGAGACCATCGCCGGCGAGCACAACCTGAAAGCCAGCGTATCGGACGGGCTGTCAGGCCTGCGCATTGGGTCGCTGCATCAAACTGATGAAAGTGACCTGAACCTACTCACCCGCCTGGCTGAACGCCACGACGCCATCGCCACCATCAAGGCCGACCAGCTCCTGTTCATGCCCATGTCTTTGGCGCGCACACTCAGCGGCAAGACCATTCCCACACAACGCATTGAGCGCAGCGACACGCAGGACCACGCCTATTCAGAGGCCGACCGCGAAACCGTCACCGGCGTGCGGGCGAAATGGAACGACGTGGCCGGCGGGAGCCTGAACTGGGTTCTGGCTGGTGACTCCGAGACCACTACCGACCTCAGCGGCACATACGCCAGTGAAGACGACGCCAGGCACGCAGCCGAGGCGGAGCTGAACCGCCGGAAGCGTGGCGGGCACTCCATGGAAATTACCCTGGCAGAGGGGCAGCCAGGCTTCATTGTGGAAACACCGCTGGAGCTGCGCGGCTGGAAACCCCGCATCGACAACGCGGCCTGGGTGGCCACACAGGTGACCCACCAGATCACCGACAGCCAGGCCTACACCCTCACCTTATCGTGCGAGACCCCCCCATGACCCGTAGACAACGCATAATCGCCGCGCTCGCTCGGCTCATTCACCTGATCGGAGACCTGTACAATGACCACAAGCGCCGAAAGAAAAAACAGCGTGAGCAAGATATCCGCGATAACCCTGATGCTGCTTGGAATGACCGTTTCGGGGTGCGTGACGATTCAGGCCGGGAGTGATTGCGACCTGCCGGAGGTGCCGGCACTTCCGCCGATCAATAAAAATGGCAATGTGGTGCTCGAGCAGGAGCACCGGGAAGACTTGTTGGTTTATTTCGACCGGGTCGACCAGTGCCGGTAGCGCCTTCCGGCACTCCAGGGATTCATATTATGCAAGCTGCCACCGCTCGCTCTTTTCATAATGGAATGGCTTCTTGGTCCGACGGCTGGCGTTAGCTGACAGGTTTACCAATCGCCCTTCTGAAATCAGTTTTTTCGCGGCTATCTGGATGTCGCTTGGAAACAGTCCGGATCGCAATAAAAAATCTGCCCAGGTGTTGCCGTCGACCGTTATTGGTCCGGTGGAGAACGCATCTATCAGGAACTCTCGAGCCAGTGATTCGTTGTCGGCAATCTCGGCAAAGTCTTCTGGATTGGTCGATTCAGCGAACATATCCAACATTGGTTTTTGCTCAATTTGAGCCCTGAATTTCAACTCTGCCTTCATGACACGCTGGGTCTCTGCCATGTCCTCGGCTGTCTCCATGAATTTAATGATTCCCAGCGGGTTTCTGCTCAGATACACCAGGTAATACAACGTCCTGTTCTTCGACGGGCGCATCACCCTCGCGGCCGCAGCCTTTCCGCCGTAAGTGGATTCAAGCTGGCTCTGATAACTTGTGAGAATGTGCTGTTCTCGCTCGGCTGTAGACTGGTTTTCGCGAATGCTGAAGGTAGAGCCAAGCAGTTCCTGGACGTCTTTCTGCAGTTCCTCGATAGAGGCGGCCCGATTGACAAACTCGAACATCAAGTTGATCAGGAATTCAGAGTTCCTGTGCTGCAGAAGCGGCTTCAAAAGCTCGGCGTTAACGACGCCTTTCCACCCTTTCGGGTCAATGAAAAAAAACGTGAAGTCGCTACCGGCCCAGTGCTTGATGGCTGCTATGTGCTCCTGGTATCGGCCCTTCAGTGCGGTTGCCCGTACGACATCGGTTGAGTTCTCGCTTACGTAGTTCTGAAGCTTTCGAAACGACTTCCCTTTCTCTTCAATATAGAGCGCCCGGAACGTCACGCGAGTTCCAAACGTTTTCTCAAGGGCTTCGGCAGACGATTTCATCGCAGCCATCGAAATGCCGATCGACGTGTCACTCAAATCCTCACTGGATTCCAGCCACGGCCCGGCAAAGCAGTCCACATAGTTCAGAACCGTCACGTTTCGGTTGCGGCCAAGAATCATGAAGAACGCCTGCAGGTACTTCTTCAGAACCTCGTGCTTCAGGTAGGCCTGTTCCCTGCCACCATATTGTTCGGGGATCATAGATTCACTCCCTTCCTCTCGATCCTTGGCGCGGTCAGATGGCCATGGCCGGTATCCGGTCCCACGTTTTGCCATTCAACAAGCGACCATTCGCTGACTTCGACCGCTTAACTCCGTCACGGCCCCATGTCCCCCACTGCTTGAAAAAGAACGCAACGTCCGCCGTCTCACATTGCTGTTGAATACTCAGCACCCACTGTTCCTTCATCGGCCGGGCTTTCAGGCCGGACTCGCCGCCTACAATCACCCAGTCAATTCCAGTCAAATCAAGCTCGCCGACATCTTCCAGCAGTGGCTCTACAGAGAGGAACCTTTTTGTTGCCGCAACAGCCTGCAGTTCAGATATTCTGGGCTTCCCGTACTTTCGGTCCTCTACAGACACGCCGAGCCAGGCATTGGCAGGCGCATTGCGCGAGCTGAAGTATTCCCGCAGACGTTCTGCACGCTTCGTCAGAATCTGGAACGAATGCTGAGGGCATCGACGCATCACATCAAACACCTGGTCTATGTAGGTGTCGGGCACGTCCGGATGAAACAGGTCGCTCATCGAGTTAACGAAGTAGGTGGTCGGCTTTTTCCGCGCCACCGGCTGGTTCAGTCGCTCGCTCATCAGGCTGACTTTGGAAAAACCTTCCTCATACCCGCGGGCGCCCATTGCCTGGAGCCGCTTCGCCATGGTTTCTGCATAGCAATGCTTGCAGCCCGGCGACACCTTGGTGCACCCAGTCACTGGATTCCAGGTCTGTTCTGTCCATTCGATGCTGCTCTGACTGGCCATGATCATTCTCCGTTATACTGTTTATTCATACAGTATAGAATTCAAGATGGTAATGCTGCAAAGAAATCTCCTAAGCATCGTGCGCGACTCGGGGCGCTCACCGCAACTCAGGAACCATCCAATACATAGATGACAGGCGCTCTATGTCTTCCACTCTCAGAGTTTCCCAGTTCGCCTGAGCTGCCAGATCTCGCTCCAATTGGACTTTCATGTACTGGCCCACATCTGGCTGTTCCCATGCAAAGTAGAAACGATCGATATCAGGGTAACGGTCAAGAAGTACAGGAGTGGCCCGCTTTACGTCGAGGAGGTGCCCGTCGCGAAAGGCGCTTGTAGTTTCAAAGATCACGGCCATGTATGAGGTGGACTCAATCGCATACGCATTGGAAGGCGCGTCACCGGTAACGATCTCGATAATTTCGTCCAGGGTTTCAGCGTCTTCAAGGCTTCGCTCTTCGCTGTCCGATGAGCAGCCGACTAGTAGGCCGGTGGCAAGCAGAATGGTGGTGATTATGAATTTCATATACGGCTCTCCTGCCGATTTGATGCAGGTCCTCATACTCCTGGGGCCTTTAAATGGAGTTACTGAGCGTAACGCCCTATGTTCGTGCGCCGGCGGCGCCACTGCTCCGCACGGATTTCGGTAGCCGCCTGGCCTGATTGGACTCGAATAAAAGCGGCCGTGCGGCATCTTTCGGCAATCTGTGGCACGCAAAGCCCAATGAAAACGATGAACGCGACGTACCAGTGCCACAGGTCTGGATCAGGCATCATTCGGCCGGTCGCCATGGCCCAAGCAAGCCCAAGGGAGGCGATGGGTCCGACAACAGAATAGTGCGTAATCGGAATCAGCCAGCTGCTCCACCACTCGCTATAACAGTTCTTGAGCGCACGGCTGAGCTCATCGTCGGAAAATTTCTCAATGCTGTCGGGCTGTCCAGACTCCGGCGGCAGATTGATGATGGTTTGGCCGCCTACCACGATGCTGCCATTGTTGTTGTCGCCCACCGTGATGGTCACGCTGCCGTCGCCGCCGCGTTCATCTGGCGGCATCTCCTCACGCACAATTTTCTGCACCTTGCGAAGCAGTGACTCCAGTTTTTCTTCAGACATCCTGTGCCTCCTTTTTCCCTGTCGGTATTGCTGTGTTACGTCATCCGTTGTTCACCACCAGCTTCAGTGCGCGGTGGAGTGTGGTTTCCTGGTCAGCGTCCGTCTCCGCCTCTTCCTGCAGGTAGTTGTAGACCAGGGCCGCAACCATCACTAGGCCCTGGGTACTGAGTTTGCGGTTGCTTTCGGTGAGCATGTGGTCGAGGGCCCGTCCGATAACCTCAAACTGCTGCACGTCCACATGTGGATGCTTATCCGTCTGTCGGCCATCCATCGATCTCACCTGCTCTGCCTTTCTTACCAACTGCTCGCACGTCTCTTGGGAGTCTGGGAACTCCTCCATTAGCCAGTCCGACGGAACAAAAAGGTGACCGCAATATAGCGCAGTTGGAGTGGCGTCATATGCGGCACACATCTGTGCATCGAGCTCAGTCTCTCCTGACAGCCGGGCCGGTAAAAGGAAGCGGCCGGCACTCCGCATATATCCGACCGTGCAGTCTTTCCCGTCATGCTCAAACTTGATCCACTCAATCCGGTGATCTTGTTTTTGCTCCTGATGCTCACCAGTGAGCACATACATCACGTTGACGCCCTTTTCCCTGAGCAGTGCCAATTTATCGCTCGGGATGGGTGTCCCTTTCAGCCATCGGCTTACTGTCTTTGATGACACATCCAAAAAAGCAGAAACCTGTAACTGGCTGAGTTTTAACTTTCCCAGCTCTTCTTTCAGACGAAAACAGACATTTTTGTCCATAACCTACTTGCCATAAGGACATATATGTCCTATTGTTTACTTGTCTAACACACTGACAGGAAACATAACCCATGATGGTACGCAATGCCACCTATCCCCCGGCGTTGGCTCAGCGCCCGTCCCGCGCGCCGAATGGCGCCCGCACCCAGGTGGGTGTGCGCCTGACTGACCCCGAACGCGAATGGCTGGAACGCGTCGCCTCCCAGGAGGTTCGAAGCGTGTCTGCCATGGCGCGCCTGCTGATTCTCGACGCCCTGCATCGGCGCGCCGAGGAAACCCGGTCGGCCGAGTAAAGGAGCAAACACCATGTATCAGGACACTCAACGCATCCGCCATATCCGCGTCGGCATCAATTTGGACGAATACGAAGCCCGGCTGATCGACGCCTATGTCGACTACACCGGCTTGCCTCGCGCCCAAGTGCTTCGGCAGCTCGCGATGAACGCCGCGCGCACAGCCCTGGCCAACGGTTTCAGTGTCGACCAGGAGACGGCTGGTAGCGAGGTACGAACCTGTGCCGAGTGAGGTCCTCAAAATGACAGAGGAAGAGGCGTCGCTGCTGGAAAGGGTGCGGCAGCAACAGGGGCTGAACGATCTGCAACAGGCCGCCGAATGGTTGGTGAAAGTCCGGCTGCGCCGGGCGGTGCAGCGTGAGTTCGGTACCCACAGAGCACTGTATCCGATCCCCGGAGGCCGACGATGACAAAGACTGTTCAGAACCGGATACGCCTGCGCTGCCCGCACTGCGGGTCTTCTGCCCGCATTCGCAACAGCGAGAGTGTGTCACCGCTCTACCGCGACGCGTGGGTCGAATGCCAGAACTGGCAATGCGGCTGGCGCGGCAAATGCGCCATTCAGTTCATCAGCACTACGACGCCCAGCCACAACCCAAATCCGGAGATTCAGCTGCCGCTGAGCCCCGCTGCAACGAAAAAGGGAGAACACCCATGACCGAACTGACACCGCAGCCAGCCGTTTCGCCGCTGGCCAATCCGTTCCTGTTCGCCAATGCGCCCGTGCGCACCGCTGTAGACGAACAGGGTGAAGTGTATTTTTGCGCCCGGGACGTGTGCTCGGCGCTGGAAATTGCGTGGGCAGGGCGCGGGAATACCCTCAGGTCCATGCCAGAAACATGGGTTATGGTCTCGTACCACGAGACCATAAAAGGCGACCGCGAGACGATTTTTGTCAACGAAGCCGGCGTCTACAAACTCATTTTCCGTTCCAACAAACCCTTGGCCGAGCAATTCGCCAACTGGGTGTGCGAGGAAGTGCTGCCCGCCATTCGCCGCCAGGGCTTCTTCGGCACCGTGTCTTCCACCGAGCGCCTCAAAGTGAGCCGGCAGATCGCGCAGGTGGTCGGCCAGCTGGCCGGCACGCGCGATGCCATGTTGCACCAGGTGCTTATGGCGGAGCTGCGCGACCTGCATAACCTGATTGGCCGCCCCATGCCCGGGCTGGAGTTACTGGGCAAAGACTGCGACCAACTGCCGCTGGGAGTGTGACCCATGCCCACCGCTAACGATCCCGTACCAGAGCGCCTGATGCGTGTGGGCGAGGTGTGTGCCGCCACCGGGCTCTCGCACTCTGTGCTCTATGAGCGCATGAAAAAGGGCGAGTTCCCGAAATCGATCCCGCTGGGTGGCCGGGCCGTTGCCTGGAGCTCGGTGGAGGTAAACGAGTGGATTCAACAACGCATTGCCGCACGGAATGCGCAACATAACAAGTAGGAGCCGAATGATGACAACCGTAAACCTGAATTCAGACCAGGCGCTGGAACAACTCTATGACACCGCCATCGGTATGACCTGGCGTGCTATTCACACCCAGGTCGAGAACCCCTTCCCGGCCCCGCTGCCCATGCATTGGGTGCACAACGTCGCCGCCCAGGTGCGTGACCGGCTCATGAGCGAGTACGACCGCAGCCGCGACCAGGCCGACTTTATTGCCTGGCGTGCACTGGCTGATGTACAGGCCGCTGCCCTGCCGGCCGGCATGGCTATTGATCTGGACCATTCAACCAGCAACGCCCTGGTGCTCCGCATGGCCAATGGCGAGCGTCGCACGGTGCCACTGGCGCAGCTGATGCAGGCCACGCAATCAACCGCCGCCGGGTTCCTGCGCGCCGCGGAGCAACGCCGAGCCGCTCACCACTGACCCACTGAAACAGGACTGTATTCATGTCAGTCGCAATGACAAACGATGCGTTGCGCGCCGATATTCTGGCGCGCATTCAGCATGAGCTGGGCGGAAAAACGAAGGGTAAGTACGTGCAGGGCATCCGCTGCCCGCAGTGTGGCAAGGCGGAAGCATTTCTTTCCGCCGAGTCGCCCTGGATGATCAAGTGCGGCCGCGAGGCTAAATGCGGCAGCCAGGTCCACGTAAAAGACCAGTTCCCTGATCTGTTCGAAAGTTGGACCGAGCGCTATGGCCAGCAGTCGGACGGCGCCGAGTCGCCAAACGCTGTGGCCGACGCCTACATGGCGCACGGCCGTGGGTTCGACCTTTCCCGCATTCGGGGCTGGTACCAGCAGGAACAGTTCTACGACAGCGCCCTGGGCATTGGCAGCACCACCGTGCGGTTTGAGCTGCCAGGCGGCTACTGGGAGCGCCTGATTGATAAACCACAGCGGTTCGGCAAGAAAAAAGCCCGGTTCAAGCCGGGCCTTTCTTACGCCGGCACCTGGTGGCTACCGCCGGCGGTGGAGCTGCAGGATGTCGATTGCCTCTGGCTGGTTGAAGGCATATTCGATGCGATCGCGCACTTCCACCACGGCAACGCGGCCGCAGCCCTGTTCAGCTGCAATAACTACCCAGCGCAAGCCCTGGCAGAGCTCGACGAAGCCTGCAAAAAGGCGGGTCGTAACCGGCCTACCCTGGTGTGGGCGCTCGACGGCGACCCGGCAGGGCGAACCTATCTGCGGCGCTGGGTAGAGCGGGCCCGAAAAGACGGCTGGGAATGCAAGGCGGCCATCGCCCCTGCGCGTGGCGCGGTGAAGATGGACTGGAACGAGCTGCACATGCGCGGTGAGTGGACCGACCAGTTGATCGACCACGCTCACTACCTGGGTGAGCTCGAGATTGCGAGCCGCGCCACCGAAAAAGCGCTGCTCATGTACAACCACAACCACCGCAAGGAATTCCCGTTCGAGTTCCGGCAGCGCACCTACTGGTTCAAGATGGACCTGGACAAATACCAGCGCGAAATGGACCGCATTTTTGATGAAAAGCCGGCTATATCGGAAGCCGAAGCGCGTGACCAGGCATTGTTTCAGTGCGGTGGCGTGCAGGAAATCGCTAACTGCCACCCGGTGCCCCTCTACTACCAGGCAAACCGGGTCACTGATGAGAGCTGGTATTACTACCGCATCGAGTTTCCGCACGATGGACCACCGGTAAAGGCCACGTTCACAGGTGGGCAGCTCGCCAGCAGTGGCGAATTCAAGAAGCGCTTGCTTGGCGTGGCACCGGGTGCCATTTGGGAAGGGCAGGGTTACCAGCTGGACCGCCTGCTTCGCGACCAGATTGGCCGCATCAAAACGGTTGATACCATCGATTTCATCGGCTACAGCAAGCGCCATAAAACGTGGGTGTTCGGTGACCAGGCAGTGCATGCCGGCGGCACCTATACCCTGAATTCCGAGGACTTTTTCGAAATTGGCCGGCTCAGCTTGAAGACACTGAGCGAGTCGGTGCATCTGAGCATCAACCCGGACCTGAAGGAGCACAAAACCGACTGGGCCCGGGCGCTACTCCACTGTTTCGGTGACAAAGGCGTGATCGCGCTGGCGTACTGGTTGGGGACGCTGTTTGCCGAGCAGGTTCGTGAGCACCACAAAAGCTTTCCGTTCCTCGAGATCGTCGGTGAAGCCGGCGCCGGCAAGAGCACGCTCATTGAGTTTCTGTGGAAACTCTGCGGCCGCAGCGATTATGAAGGCTTTGACCCGTCCAAAGCCAGTATGCCGGCCCGTGCGCGTAACTTTGCCCAGGTCAGCAACCTGCCAGTAGTGCTCATTGAGTCGGACCGGGACCAGGAAGGTCACAAGGGTAAGCAGTTCGACTGGGACGAACTGAAGACAGCGTACAACGGGCGATCGGTCCGAAGCCGAGGCATCAAGAATTCCGGGAACGAAACCTACGAGCCGCCTTTCCGCGGGGCGATTGTGATCAGCCAGAACGCGGCTGTTCAGAGCAGCGACGCCATTATGCAGCGCATCGTGCATCTCACCTTTACCAAAGCCGGGCAGACAGCTGCCACCAAGCAGCTGGCCGAGCAACTGGAGCGCACGCCGATTGACGATGTGAGCGGGTTTGCCCTGTTGGCGGCACGCTCGGAGCAGCAGGTGCTCGACCTGGTGTTCAATAAGGTGCCCGAGTACGAGCTGCAGTTCATGAAGCTCGAGGAAGTGCGGTCGCACCGGGTGGCCAAGAATCACGCTCAGATTATGGCGTTTCTGGATGCCCTGGGCCCGCAGGCTCTGGGTGTGTTCACGGATGAAGAGCTCGCCAGTGCGCGCTCTGAGCTGGTGAACATGGCCATAGACCGGCAGCAGGCGATCAATGCCGACCACCCGGTGGTGCAGGAGTTCTGGGACGCGTTCGATTACCTGGAGGGCGTGACCCGGGGCAATGGAGGCCTGAACCACTATGGCATCGACTCTGACCACATCGCGGTGAACCTGAGGCACTTCGAAGCGCTCTGCAATGAATACAAGCTGCGTCTGCCGCCACCATCAGAGCAGAAACGACATCTACGCACCTCACGCAGCCGGAAGTTTCTGGAAGCTAACAAGTCTCTGCGCAGTGCGGTGTTCGCGGATAACCGCGTGCTCAAGTGCTGGATATTCAAGCGGTCATAACAAGGAGAGCCCCAATGAGTGACGCAATCGATCAGGCCAATGAAATCGCCCAACGGGCGCTCGACGCCAACATAGAGCGAGCCCGAAAGGTAGCGCCGTCAGGCGGCTCGCCCTGGTGCGAGGAATGCGGCGATGAGATCCCGGCCGCGCGGCGAGACAAGCTACCCTGGGTAACAACCTGCGTGGAATGCCAAGCCTGGCTTGAGCGCCAGAGTGCCATGCGGAGGTGAGCATGAAAAATTCACAACTGGCCGCAGCACTGTGCAAAAACCCGAAGTTTCGCCTATGGCTGGATCGCAGGGCGAGACACAAGCATGGAATTTCCGACTGGCCAGACGGCACGTACACAGAAGAGGATGCGCGTGGCTTTATCTTGAAGGCCTGTGGCATCGAGAGCCGGTCGGAGCTGGATAGGAACCCGGTTGCTGCGGCCATGCTCCAGAGAATTCGGAAGGCGTTCTATGCCTATGCCCGGAAAGCCTGGCCTGAAATCGATTCCAGGTGATCGGCCCATGACTGCATCATTTCAGGCCGCTGACCATCACGCATGTATACCGCATGCGTGTAGACCCCTTCAGTGCCTGGCACCTTGTGCGAGAGCTGTGCTTCCACCCAGGCGC
This sequence comes from Natronospirillum sp., assembly GCA_965602035.1. Taxonomy (GTDB): domain Bacteria; phylum Pseudomonadota; class Gammaproteobacteria; order Pseudomonadales; family Natronospirillaceae; genus Natronospirillum. The sequence goes on from OZ271919.1 coordinate 2,522,985, forward strand.
GCGGGTACCCTTGCTCGCGCAGCTCCGTGGCGCACAGGTGGCGCACACCGTGCGGTACTTGCCGGTCGGCATATCCCATAATGCGAAGTGCCTTGCTCAAAGTGGCATCAGTGAGGGGGTTTCCGGTGCGAGGCTGGACGACAAAAACGTGCTCACGGTTACCATTCAGTTTCTGGAGCTCGAGGAGCATTGAAACCGCCTGCTGAGGCAAAGGCACCTGGTGGCGCCGGCCCATTTTCATGCGGTCAGCAGGAATATCCAGGATACCGCGCTCCAAATCCAATTCTGACCAGGTGGTCAGCCGCAACTCTCCTGGGCGCAGCATCGTTAGGAACAGTAGCTGAAGACAACGCCTCACCACCATGTGGCCCGTATACGCATGGATATCCCGCATTAGCGCCGGCAGCTCCTCTATAGGGACGTGTGGCATGTTCTCGCTTTTGTGTTTCTTTAGCGCCACATCGAGATCGGCCAGCGGATTGGTGGTGGCACGGCCGGTCACGATCGCCAGCTTGTACACGTCGCGACAAATAGAGCGGACCCGGCGCTTTTGCTCGTGTATGCCCTGGGCTTCCAACTTTTTCAGCAAGTGGAGCCACTCCATCGGAGAGATTTCGCTGATCTGCCGAGACCCCATGGAGGGCAGGACGTGGCGCTCGAGTATTCCCCAGGTAACCCTTGATCGAGAAGATCCGGGTTTCCACTGAGACTGCTTGTTGTCGTGCCACTCGCGAGCGATCGCCTGGAACGATTTATCCTGGCTGGGCCCTTCGAGCTTATCGGCTTTGCGTTTCTCTGCGGGGTCGATGCCGTCAGCCAGCATCAATTTGGTTTCATGCACTTTCAGGCGGGCCTGTGCCAAAGTCACCTGGGGATACGAGCCAAGGCTGATCATGTTGCGTCGGCCGTCTGGCCGGTAGTACCGTAAACGCCAACCGCGGGCCCCGCTGGGGTCGACCACAAACGATAATCCATTGCCATCAGTGAGCGTGACCGTTTTTTCGGCCGGTTTCACTGTGGCCACCTTCCTTGCTGATAACTTCATCCGCCGCACCCAACAGGCATAGGGCTATGCCTGTTCCTATACCCATTTTATGCCCGATTGAATGGGATAGTATCGGACTTATACGGACTATAGAACCCTTGAAACGCTCTGGTGACGCGGGGCAACGAAAGCGAGGGGATAACGACTTGAGGGAAAGTGGTGCCTAGGAGAGGACTTGAACCTCCACGGCCGTAAGGCCACTAGCACCTGAAGCTAGCGTGTCTACCAATTCCACCACCTAGGCACTTCAGATTGGCTTCGGGGCCTGCCCGAAACGTGGAGCGTACTTTACTCAGAGCAATTTGAGCTGTCAACGCCCTCGAAAAAATAAAGGCCGACCCGCGCAGCGGGCGGCCTTTCATTCGCATTATCGATTCATGCGCTGATCAATCAGCTCATCAACCACAGCCGGATCCGCCAGCGTGGACGTGTCACCAAGTTGGTCGTACTCATTGGCTGCGATCTTGCGCAGAATCCGGCGCATGATTTTACCGGACCGCGTTTTCGGCAGCCCAGGCGCCCAGTGCACCAGATCAGGCGTGGCCAGTGGGCCGATGTCCTTGCGCACCCATTCCTTCAGCTCAGAGGTCAGTTCATCGGATGGTTCAACCCCTGCCATGGGCGAAATATAGACGTAGATTCCCTGACCCTTGAGGTCATGCGGGTAACCCACTACAGCGGCCTCAGCGACGGCCGGATGAGCGACCAGTGAACTCTCGATCTCGGCAGTACCCAGACGGTGGCCCGAAACATTGAGCACATCGTCCACGCGACCCGTGATCCAGTAGAAACCGTCGCTGTCTCGTTTGGCGCCGTCGCCGGTGAAGTACATGCCCTCGTAGGTGCTGAAGTAAGTATCCACAAACCGCTGATGGTCGCCGTACACGGTGCGCATCTGGCCGGGCCAGGAATCCTTGATGACCAGGTTACCGGCGGCTTCGCCTTCCAGTTCTTTGCCATCCGGGTCCACCAGAGCTGGTTGAATGCCGAAGAACGGCAGAGTGGCGCTACCCGGTTTCAGCTCAGTCGCGCCCGGCAGCGGGGTGATCATGATGCCGCCGGTTTCTGTCTGCCACCAGGTGTCCACTACACGGCACTGGCTGTTGCCGAATTTCTCGTGATACCAGAGCCAGGCCTCGGGGTTGATCGGCTCCCCGACGCTGCCCAGAATGCGCAGACTGGTTCTTGATGAGCTGGCCGTGGCTTCGTCGCCCTTGCCCATCAGCGCGCGAATGGCGGTCGGCGCATGGTAGAGAATGTTCACGCCGTGTTTGTCGACTACTTCACCCAGGCGGCCAGCGGTGGGATAGGTGGGCACCCCTTCAAACATCAGCGTGGTCGCACCATTGGAGAGCGGGCCGTAGACAATATAACTGTGCCCAGTGATCCACCCCACGTCGGCGCCACACCAGTAGATTTCACCGGGCTGATAGTCGAAGACATACTGGTGCGTGAGTGAAGCGAACACCAGATAGCCGCCACTGGTATGCAATACCCCTTTGGGCTTTCCGGTGGACCCCGATGTATAGAGGATAAACAGGGGGTCTTCCGCGTTCATCGGCTCAGGTTTGCAGGTACTCGGCTGATGATCGACCTGTTCGTGGTACCAGACATCGCGGCCATCGTGCCAGTCGATATTACCACCAGTGCGACGCACTACGAGTACATTGCGCACGATATCAGCGCCATCTACCGCCAGCGCCTTGTCGACATTGGTCTTCAGCGGAATCGTACGGCCACCGCGCACGCCCTCGTCAGCCGTTATAACAAGGTCCGACTGGCAATCGATGATACGACCGGCCAGCGCATCCGGTGAGAACCCGCCGAAAACCACGGAGTGCACGGCACCGATACGGGCGCAGGCCAGCATGGCATAGGCTGCTTCAGGGATCATCGGCATATAGATGGTGACGCGGTCACCTTTCTTGACCCCCAGGTCTTTCAGGCCATTTGCCAATTGGCTGACCCGGTCATGGAGTTCCTGATACGAAATCGCCTTGTCATCCGCCGGCTCATCGCCCTCCCAGATTATGGCCGTCTGGTCGGCCCGCTCATCCAGGTGACGATCGATGCAGTTGTAGGTCACATTCAATTCGCCGTCGGCGTACCAACGGATATGCAGGTCGTCTTTGGCGTAGGAGACATCGCGGACCTGCGTAAAGGGCTTGAACCAGTCAATGCGTTGCGCCTGCTCGCGCCAGAAGTTCTCGTTATCCTCTATGGATCGACGATAAAGCGTCTGATACTGGTCCTCGTCGATCAGCGCACTGGTGCGCACGGCTTCCGGTACTGGGTAGCGCTTGTCGGTCATGGTGCCCTCCTTCTCTGCTCCTGGGCATGCCGTCTTCTTCGGCATGTGGCCACATCTGTTATCGGCCGGTGTTGTCGTCGTTGTTGTCCTGATGCATTTCCTGATACATATGCTTCAGTGCCTGTTGTGTCAACCGGTGAATTTCTTCCGCCCGCCGGCCAAGCATCAGCGCGAGCACATCGTCAATATCGCGCACGGCCATAACCCGGAACTGGCCTGCATCGACAGCGGACCGCACCGCGTCATTGAGCATCAGATGACGCATATTGTCCGCCGGAATGACGACGCCCTGTTCACCCGTCAGGCCCTGGCTGGTACAGACACTGAAAAAGCCTTCAATTTTCTCGTTAATGCCGCCGACCGCCTGCACCTCTCCGTGCTGGTTCATGGACCCGGTAATGGCCAATGACTGTTGCACCGGCAGCTCACTCAGCGTCGACACGAGAGCCACCAGTTCCGCGCAGGTGGCCGAGTCGCCGTCGACATGCCCGTAGGATTGTTCCATGGCGATGTGCGCATTGAACGTCAGCGGTATTCGGCGCCCATATTGCTGTGCCATGTACCCGTTCAGAATCATGACGCCCTTTGAATGCACGGACTGGCCGAGCTGTGACTCGCGCTCAATATCCATGATGCCCTGCGAGCCGAGCGACGCGGTGGCCGTAATGCGCGCCGGTGAGCCGAACAGCATCTCTCCGACTTCCATTACGGTGAGCCCGTTTACGCAGCCCAGCCGCGCGCCGCTGGTGACAATTTTGATCGTACCCTCGGCGATCTCCCGGATCATTTCCTCATTGATCCGGCTGCTTCGATACCAGGCCGCCTCCAGGGCCTGTTCGATATGGACCGCTGTGATCACCTGTTCGTGCTGCTGGCGGGCGATGTAATCTGCCTCTGCCACCATCTTGAAAATCTGGATGATGCGCGCGCTGATACGTGCCTGGTGCTCTCCCACCCGGAGCGAGTAGGCAATAAGCCGGGCCACGGCGTGGCGGGAAAGTGGCAGGTAGGATTTCTCCTCGCTGTAGTGCTTGATGCGCAGCACAAGCTGCTCGACCGACGCATCATCTCTTGGAATGTGGCTGTCGAAATCTACCGGCACCCGGAAGAGCTCGCTGAATTCCGGGTCCAGGTCGAGCAACTGGTAATAAATGTCTCGGGCGCCGATCAGGATTATCTTGACGTTGAGCGACACTGTCTCCGGCGTAAGAGTGACGGCATGCATCAGGCTGGGATCGACAAAGGGTGACTCCATCTTTATCTGACGGGTCTTCAACGCCAGCTTGAGGGCGTCCCAGGCAAACGGCTCCACCAGCAGCTTTTCCGCATCGAGAATCAGATAACCGCCGTTCGCCCTGTGCAGGCTGCCCGGCTGGATCAGCTGGAAATTGGTCATCGCCATGCCCTGTTGGGTGGCGTATTCGATGCGGCCAAACAGGTTCTGGTAGGTGGGTAACAGTTCGTAGACCACGGGCACACCGGCATCCGCCTCATGCCGCACCATCAGGTTGGGTAACAGGTGCTGTTGCAGGGCCTGCTTACGGTCGGGGTCGGTTACCTTCTCGAGTGGATGATCTTCCAGAAAGACTTCGCTGATCAGCTGTGGCAACTGGTTCTTCAACTGGCGCAGGTAGCGCAGCACGGCCAGCTCGCCGTCGTAATCGTGCTCCAGTTCGCGCAGCAGGGGGCGTATTGCCTGGCTGATGGTTTCTTCATCCAGCTGGCGCTGCTTTTCCGAGGTTTCCCGGCGCCACTGTGGCAGCTCCAGCAGGGCTTCGTTCAGGTGCCCTTCCAGGTCCTGAATGCGATTCTGGAATTCACTGCGGGTGGCCTCGGGCAGTTGGGCAAATTCCGTTTCATCCAGCACCTTGCCATCGACGATGGGCGCCAGAATGATGTTGCCCTGATCGGACAGCATCGCCACGTCCTGCTGGCCCGCCAACCGCTCCACCTGCATGATGGCCTGGTCGTATTTCTGATTGAACTCCCGGTCTATACCGGCCCGACGGCGTTGATAACTCGGGTTCTCGAAGGCATCGGGGAACGTATTCATCAGTTCATCGACGAATTTGTCCATATCGTCCGAGAACTGTTTGCCTCGCCCGGCCGGCAACTGCATGGCCATCGGTTCTCTGCTGTTGTCGAAATTATTCAGAAAGCAGAGGTCCGGCGGCGCCTTGCGCTGGTTGGCAACCTTGCGCACATAGCTCGATACCAATGACTGTCGGCCGGTACCGGTTTCTCCCATTACAAACAGGTGGTAGCCACCCGCCGATATGTTGATGCCGAATTCCAGTGCCTGTTTGGCGCGCGGCTGGCCCAGAAAATCTGACGTACCGGTGAGGTCGCTGGTGGTTTCAAAGTCCAGGTAATCGATATTGACCCGGGCGCACAGCTGTTCGGCACGAAGCTCCGTGGCGTGATGACGGTCAGTCATTCAGTGATAATCCTCCCGGATCAGACGGCAACCGCGCCCTTGATGTGTGGATGTGCTTCATAGCCGACAATTTCAAAATCTTCGTACTGGTAGTCAAACAACGACGCCGGTTTGCGTCGGATATTCAGCGTCGGCAACGGATAGGGTTCACGCGTGATCTGCAGGTCCGTCTGCACTGAGTGGTTGCTGTAGATGTGGACATCACCGCCGGTCCAGACGAAATCGCCGACGTCCAGATCGGCCTGCTGCGCCATCATATGGGTCAGCAAGGCATAGCTGGCGATATTGAATGGCAATCCGAGGAAGACATCGCAACTGCGCTGATAGAGCTGACAGCTCAGGCGGCCATCGGCCACGTAGAACTGGAACAGGCAATGACAGGGTGGCAGGGCCATGGCAGGCACATCCGCCGGGTTCCAGGCGACCACCAGATGCCGGCGTGAATCCGGGTTATTGCGGATCTGCTCGAGCACTTCATTGAGTTGATCAATGGTTTCACCCCGCGGCGTTTCCCAGGCGCGCCATTGCTTGCCGTACACGGGCCCCAGGTCGCCGTTCTCGTCCGCCCACTCGTTCCAGATCGACACGCCGTTCTGCTGAAGATAGTCGACGTTCGTGTCCCCGCGGACGAACCAGAGTAATTCGTGTATCACCGAGCGCAGGTGAATCTTCTTGGTGGTGACCAGGGGAAAACCCTGCTGCAGGTCAAACCGCATCTGGTAGCCGAACACGCTGCGTGTACCGGTACCGGTGCGGTCTGACTTGTCGGTGCCATGCGCCTTGATGTGTCGGATCAGGTCGAGATATTGCTTCATAATGCGTATCCGTTATTTTCGTTTCCTGGCTCGTCCGCGGCCGGCGGAACTGCCAACGGGCTGTTGATCGTCAATCCGTAGCCGATAGGCCATAATCAGGAACAGGATGCCCAGCAGTACCATCGGCTGCGACAGCAGTATACCCATCGTCAGCCAGTCCCCCATCAGATAGCCGATGTGCGCGTCGGGTTCCCGAAAGAATTCGGCAACTGACCGCAACAGCCCATAGCCCAACAGGAAAAAACCGGTTACCGCAAAACGGGGTCTCGGGCGATGGCTGAACCACCAGAGCACCACGAAGAGCAATAACCCCTCGCCCAGCGCCTGATACAGTGTCGATGGGTGACGGACCAGTTGGTCACCGGCCCCCGGAAAAACCATGCCCCACGGAAGGTCGGTTGGCCGGCCCCACAACTCACCGTTAATGAAGTTTCCGATCCGCACGGCCGCGATACCGAGTGGTGTCAGCGGGGCGATAAAATCACAGACCTGCCAGTAGCTCTTGCCACAGCGGCGGGCAAACAGCAGAAGTGCCAGCGCCACACCGATGAACCCGCCGTGGAACGACATGCCGCCCTGCGAGATGTTGAACAGATAGAGCGGATTCGCCAGAAAGGCGTCCAACTGATAAAAAAGCACATAGCCCAGCCGTCCACCGATCAACGTGCCCAGTATGACAAAGGTGAGCATGTCGCTGACCTGGTCCGCGGTCCAGCCACGCCAGGGCTGGGCCCGTGCGCGGCGGGTGCCGAGCCACCAGCCGGCGCCGAAGGCCACCAGATAACTGATGCCATACCAGTGAATGGTCAGTGGCCCAATGCTCAGCGCCACCGGATCAAGGTTGTGCACGTAGGCCACGATTTGTCTCCGGTTCAGGTTGATCCAGGGTATCGTTGCTGTAGCCGGGCCAGCACTGTTTTCCCGGTTTCTGCCACGGATACCTCGCCGTCGACGACCAGGTCCGCCCATTGCCGTGAGGGCGCCACGAAGTCTCTCCAGCCCGGACGCACGGTTTGCTCATACTGACGAAGAATATCGTCGGTGGATCGGCCGCGGCTCTGACGGTCACGCCGCAGGCGTCGCACGAGGCAGATGTCCGGCGGTGTGTCGACGAAAACCGAAAAATCCAACCGTCGCCTCACCGGCGCAGAATACAGCAGGAACAGCCCATCCAACAAGAGAATGCCGGCGGGTGTTACGGGTTGAACGGCCGCCTGCCGCTGGTGTGTTGCAAAGTCATAACAGGGCATATCAACCGGCTCGTAGTCGCAGAGGCGGTCCAGTTGTTGAAGCAGCAGGCCATGGTCCAGCGCCATGGGCGTATCGAAATCCATGGAGTGGGCTGACGGGGTGGAATGGTAATAAGCATCTTCCTGAACCAGACTGGCCTGGCGCTTGCCAAGCGCGTGGCGCAGCCACTCAGCCAGGCTGGACTTGCCTGAACCAGAGGGGCCGGTAATGCCGACAATGATCGGGCGTTTGGGTACGGCGTGTTTCAACAGATTTCCTTGCAAATGTAAACAATTATCATTAGTGTGCTAGTATACATTCGATTGTCTGCTTGGCGAATGAACCGCCAGAGGTGTGTTATGTGGTCTACACAAGAGCCTGTCGCCAACCGGGTTGGTGGCCTCACCGAACAGAGAGCCCGCAGAGCGCGCCTGGCAAAGGCGGTTCCGACCTCCGCGGCGCTGGTCTTTCTCATCGGCGCAGCGTTGGCCACAGCGGCTATGGTGCAATTACTCGGTCTTGCAGGATAACCTAATTATGCGAGCGATGTCCGAAAAGAACCTTGCGGGTGAAGCGGCGGGTTTCCGCTCTCCGCTGGCGGCGGACTCCCTTTCCACCGGCTATGGGGATGTCCGAATCATCGAGTCGCTGGATTTTTCGGTAATGCCTGGTGAGATCACGGTCCTGGTTGGAGCGAACGGCAGCGGCAAGTCCACACTGTTAAAGACCCTGGCCCGGGTATTGCCGGCGCAGTCGGGCCAGGTACTGCTGGACGGGAAGGCCATTCACCGCCAGCCGACCAAACAGGTGGCACAGCGCCTCGGGTTGTTGCCGCAGGGCCCGGTGGCACCGGAGGGGCTCACCGTTCGTGAGCTGGTTGGCCAGGGTCGGTTCCCGCACCAGAGTCTGCTGCGCCAGTGGCGCAGCGCGGACGAGGCAGCGGTGCAGCGCGCCATGGCCGAAGCCGATGTGGCCGAATTTGCGGACCGGCCGGTAGATTCTCTGTCCGGTGGCCAGCGTCAGCGCTGCTGGATCGCCATGGTCCTGGCTCAGGAAACCGACCTGATTCTGCTCGATGAGCCAACGACGTTTCTCGACCTGAAAGTGCAGGTGGATGTCATGAACCTGCTGGTTCGTCTGACGCACCAGCGGGGTTGCACCCTGGTGGTGGTATTGCACGAGCTCAACCTGGCCGCTGCCTATGCAGACCGGCTCGTTATGATGCGCGAGGGTGAAATTGCAGCCGACGGCCCTCCGGAGCAGGTCTTTACGCCGGATAACCTGCACGACGTGTTTCACCTTCAGGCGAATGTGATAAGAGATCCGCACAGCGGTACACTGATGTGTGTGCCGCAAAAACCTGCACTGGAGAAATCCTCCGGGCTTCCGGTTGCAGGTCATCCAAGCCAATCTGACGGAGCATTGAGTGGCCGACACGATATACTGCAGTGAAGTCAGCAGAAACCTGGGCGAGCCCGCCGCCGGTGTCGGTGCTCATGCATCAAACAACCTGTTGATCAGTTGGCCCATCGGGAAATGGACGGCAAACCTTCGTCGTGCAAAAGACATGACCGCGAAGGAACTTGAGTGGGTGGAAGCCACTGTCAGGAACGGTTGGCGTATCAATCTCATGGATCGACCGCGCCGCAAGACGGGCGAACACCTTGTTTATCAGTTCCCGCAGGGTCGTGCCTACCGTGTACCGCGTCCCGACATGGCCGCATTTCTGCAAGCGTTTAATGAACAAGGGCATGAGGCTGTTTGCCGGTGGCACGATGGTAAGGCCCCTGACCGGGTACTGCTGTGTTGCACGCACGGCCGAAAAGACAAGTGCTGCGCCCGGTTCGGCAATGCGGCCTACCTGGCGCTGCAACGGACTCAACGGGAAACCGGGTTGCCGGTCGAGGTCTGGCGTTGCACGCATCTTGGAGGGTGTCGGCTCAGTGGTAGCGCGATCGTTTTTCCGCAGCGGCACAAATACGGGCGCCTGTCGCCGGATTCGGCCGCGGGCTTGTTGGCGGCTGCCAGTGAGGGGCGCCCCTGGGCGCCGGGCTTTCGTGGGAGCTCTGATTTGCAGCCGGCGGAGCAATGTGCGGAGGTTGCCGCACTGCAATGGTTGGAAGATCGGGGTATCCGGGCGGCTGTAACGGTCAACCCTCAGCAGGAGGCAGGATCCGGTGTTTCAGTAAGCGTTGAGTGGGATGGGCGATCAGTTGCGGGCAGGGGCCACCTTACAGTGGAGTGTCGGCCTGTCGCCATTACCCGATTCAGTACGTGCGCAGATATACCCGACGGTCCGGTGCCTGGCCAGTACTGGCAGCCTGTTTCAATCACTGTGGCAGGCGAGTCGGGGGCAAACACAACAGGTTGAGTCAGGCTTTATCTCGATGACGACCGGGCTGTCGTATGTGGAATTTGACAAGACCAATCAGATGTTTCGCTGAGACCTGTCCGATGTCTTCCGTTGAGGTGCTGGCCAGCTTGTTGTCGCCGGAGAGCATTAATTGTCCCTGGTCAGTGACTTGATTGACACGTTTGATGATACGGCCCAGCCGCGGATGATTGACTACCACCACCTGGCCGATTTTTATTCGGGATGCCGAAGCGCTCCAGGTAATAACGTAATCACCGGGGAGCAGAGACGGGGACATACTGTCCCCGTCGACACGGTATAGACCGATCATCCTACTTTCGGGTAGACCAGTGTCTCGCTTGGTGGGTAGGGGCAGGTAGCCTTGAACGTCTCAACCTGCTTGGTTGTCCAGAACGCTTCTGTGAACTCATTGATCAGAGACAGCAGCTTTTCGCCTTTGTCACGCTCGATACCCTGCTTGCAGGCTGAACCGGCCAGCATAATGTTGTGCACCAGGCTGCTGATGTCCGGGTACTGGTCGAACTGGGGTTGCTTGATGTAGTCACCCCAGATGACCCGAACTTCATGCTTGGCTTTCTCCGCATGAGTTTCTTTCTCCTGAACGAGTCGGCTCAGTTGCGCCTGTTCTGCCAGACTCAGATTCTTGCCATCCAGTTCGGCAATAAGGTCCATGAATCGAATGACACTCAGAGCTGCCAGTTGTGCTGAGATCGGATCGTAGATCTTGCAGGGAATATCACAGTGAGCTGAAGCGGACGGTACATGCGCCCATTTGTCATACATTGATACCAGTGTGTGAAGCATTACCAGTTCTCCTGTTTTCCTTACTTTCATTGGGTCGCAGCGTCTGCGATAAGCTCAGATACCGTCAAACATGGCGGCGCTGATACTGAAACACAAGGGGGAGCGCTTGATTGATGCCCATTCCCTGAGGATACACACTCCCCCCTGACCTGTTTATGGTAGCAGAGTATCGCACCGGTTGGTGGATATGGCGGCTATTCATTTGCCCTATCGGCCGAATAGTCACACGGCGAAAAGAAACTATACCCGCCGATAGAGCAACCATATGAAAAATGGCGCCCCGACGGCCGATACAAATATGCCGGCCGGCAGGTCCTGTGGCAGAAAGGCGGTGCGCCCGATAAGATCCGCCATCAGCACGATGACACCGCCCAGTATTGCTGCGCCCGGCAGCACGGCCATCAACGAACGGCCACAGACGCGTCGAGCCAGATGTGGTGCAATCAGCCCGACGAACGCAATACCTCCGGCAAAGGCCACGGCAGAACCTGCCAGCCCGACGCTGCAGGCAAGCAGTATCGTCCGGTAGCGCCCGACCGCCAGCCCGAGCCCCACCGACTGCTCATCGTTGAAGGCCAGCAGGGTCAATGGTCGCACCAACAGCAGCGTGAGCGGGAGCAGCGTGAGGATCCAGGGCAGCAGCCCGAGCACGTCCTGCCATTCCGCACCGTAGAGACTCCCTGTCAACCAGATGTAGGAGCGAACCGTCGTGCTGAGTGGGCTCATGACCAGGACCAGCGTAGTGACGGCTTTGAGTGCTGCCGCGAGAGCAATACCGAGCAATACCATGCGGATCGGGACTATGCCGTTCTGCCAGGCCAGCCCGACAATCAGCAAGGCGGTGATCATCGCACTGGCGATCGCGATGGGCGGTAACCAGTCGAGGCTTACGGTTCCGGCCAGCCAGGCCAGAAACAGAACCGCGCCCACCGCGGCCCCGTCACTGATGCCGATGATGTCCGGTGACGCCAGTGGATTGCGCACCAGGTGTTGGAGAATGGCACCCGCGGCGCCCAACCCGGCACCCACCATCAGTGCCAGCACGGCGCGCGGAAGCCTGAGCGCCTGCACCACGAATACATGCTGGCTTGTCTCCGGCCATACGATCGCCCGCAGGACATCAACGGGCGAAATCAGCGTGCTCCCAACGCAGAGGTACAGTACAACCCCGAACAGCGCCAGTGCCACCACCAGGCACAACCGGGCCGCCGTGCCCTGGTACAGAGCGCCGGGTAACAACAGAGCCACAAACCGGTTCCGTATCGCCTCGCTCACAACGAAAGACTCCGCTTGCGAACCACATGAATGAAGAACGGCGCACCGATCAGGGCGGTAAGCGCTCCCACCGGCACTTCCTGCGGGGGCACAATAAAACGTGAGGCGGTGTCCGCGACCAGCAGCAGTGTGGCGCCAAGCATCGCTGAGGCCGGCAGCACCCATCGGTGGTCACGGCCGAACAGGCTTCGTGCCATGTGCGGAATCACCAGTCCGATAAACCCGATCATACCCGCCAGTGCTACTGAACCGCCCGCCAGTACAACGACGATAAGGCCCGCCAGGATGCGCGTGCGCAACAGGTTCTGCCCCAGCCCGCGGGCCACATCGTCATCCAGCATCAGAAGATTGATCGGCCGTACCATCAGTGCCGTAAGGGCGATGGCCGCGGCATAGACCGGCAGGAAGGGTTGTGTACTGGCGATGGAGCGCCCGGCAACAGAGCCGCCAAGCCAGTAGAGAATGCCTTCCAGGCTTTCCCGGTTCATGATCAGGAGTGCCTGGGTGAGGGCCACGAAGAGCGCGCTGATCGCCGCACCTGCAAGCACGATGCGCACGGGCGACAGGCCGCCCCGCCCTTTCAGGCCGATCAGGTAGACCAGAGAGCCGGCCACTGCCGAACCGAAAAATGCGATCCAGATATAATGCTCGATGCGCGTGAGGGAGAAAAAGGTGAACGCCAGTGCCACAAAAAATACGGCACCGGCGTTGACTCCGAACAGTTCCGGGGCGGCCAGCGCATTGCGCGACATGGCCTGCATGAGCGCGCCGGCAATGCCGAGGCTGGTACCCACCAGCAAGGCAAGCACCACGCGATTCAGCCGGTTGGCCTGAACAATGATGTGTTCGACGACAGTGTCATCATAGGCGATCAGCGCCTCGATAACGGTCTCGAACGGCATGCGCGTCTGGCCCCACGCCAGGCTGGCCAGCGCGGCTAGCGCTGCAACCAGGAGCAGGGCGAGCAGGCCTGCGGAACGCAGGCCAGTCGAACTCAGCATGAACGATTATTCCAGCCCGTAATGCTCGAAAACGCTGTCGACCATTCGTTCTGCTGCGATCGGACCACCGCCCATATTCCAGTCCACCTGGTTCACGCGATACACCTGGTCATTCTGCACGGCATCCAGAGTGTTCCAGAGCGGATGTGAGGTCCACTCTTCATAGTTCTGCATGACGGTCTCATCGGACTCCGTCATGAAGATGAAGAAAACATCCGCATTCATGCTGGGAATGCTTTCCTTGCTGGTCAGTCGAACCCCCCATTTATCTTCGCGATGGCCTTCGGGCCGCTCAAAGCCGAGTTCATTCAGTATCTGGCCGGCAAAGCTGGTGTAGTAGATACGCGCGTGGTCATTTCGGAAGTTCAGCAGTGCCACTTCCTGCGGCCAGTCGATATCGTCGAGCTGTCGAACTTCGCGCTGAAATTCATCAATCCGGGCATTCCAGTCGTTATACCAGGCCTCTGCCTGTGCTTCCCGGCCGGTCGCTTTCGCGATCATGTCCAGCGTGTCCTTGAACGCGAAAACTGTTTCGTGAGTGACGGTCGGTGCGATCTGGGATAACTGGTTGTAAACGGCCTCGTGGCGAAGTTCAGAGGCGACGATCAGATCCGGGTTCAGTGCCGCGATTTCCTCGAGGTTCGGCTGGGTCTCGAGCCCGACATGCGGAACCCCTGCAAGGTCATCACGCAGGTAGTGGTACATGGGCTGTTCGACCCAGGAATCTACAACCCCGGCAGGTTCGATGCCCAGTGCTACCGCCGCATCCGTGGCACCCTGATACAGGGTGACCACCCGCTCGGGCGTGCCCTCGATAGTGGTCGTGCCCATGGCATGGTCAATAACTGTTTCCTGGCCCTGTGCCGCGCCGACAACAGAGAATAGGGTGACGGCGGCGGCCAGTGATTTCAGACGTGGCATAACTGCTCCTGGTCGATGTCCTGATATGTATAGAGGACTGTACCAGAAGCTTTTAATAATGAGAATAACTATTATTTGAATTATTACTACTACATGGCCTGCGTCTGCAGATAGTTCTCCAGGCCCATGTTGCCGATCATGCCGAGCTGTTGTTCGAGCCAGTGTGCATGATCTTCCTCCGTGTCCTGGAGAAGAATCAGCAGCATGTCCCGCGTGACGAAATCACGCTCCTGTTCGCACAGGGCAATCGCCTCCCGCAACTGGTCGGCCACGTCGTATTCGGTCTGAAGGTCGTTTTCGAGCATCTGCTGAACATGGGCGCCAACACGCAATGCGCTTCGCGCCGCGATATCCGGCGTACCTTCCAGGAAAAGAATACGCTCGATCAGTTTCGTCGCATGCCCGATCTCGTCCTGACGCTCGTGGTCGATACGCTGGAACAGCCGGGTGTAGCCCCAGTTCTCATACATCTGGCTGTGCACAAAGTACTGATCGACCGATGTCAGTTCGGTAGCCAGTAAGGAATTAAGCGCTTTGATTACATTGGCCTGGCCTTGCATACCACCCCCTTTTGAATGAATTCAGTCGTCGCCTTCGTCTACTTTGGACTGCAGGTAGTTCTCGAGCCCCATGGCCCCGATCAGTTCCTGTTGTGTTTCTACCCAGTCGTAGTACGTTTCCTCAGCGTCCAGAACCTCTGCCACCAGTGCACGACTGACGAAATCGCGTTGCTGCTCACAGAGCGCAATGGTATCCCGGCAGCCCTGAATGCAGTCGGCCATAAGATCCAGGTCGGCCTGCAGCATTTCCGGCGTGTTTTCACCGATCCGTAACCGACCGAGGTGTTGCAGGTTGGGCAGCCCCTCCAGGAACAGAATTCGCTCGATCAGGCTGTCGGCCTGTTTCATCGAACGAATGGATTCCTTGTAGACGGGGTGGTTGAGGCCTTCATAGCCCCAGTTCCGGAACATGCGCGCATGCAGAAAGGTTTGATTGATAACAATCAGTTCGTTGGAAAGTACGCGATTCAGTTCGGTGGTAATGCCTTGAGCGCCCTGCATCAGCTAACCCTTCACCATCATTTCAAGTGTCGGGTATTTATAGCTGACCGAGTGACGTTATGCCAGTGCAGCGTCGGTCGCCGTGGCTTCCGGGACAACCGCGTTTACGAAGAACGGGGCGTTTGCCGGCGGGTGTTCGATACGAGCGCGGGCTGCGAGACGCTCTTTTGCATGGCAGGCACAGCGGCCGCACTGGGTGCCCAGCCCGAGCGACTGGCGCAGGTCGCCCATCGACTCGGCCTGACCGGTTTCGAGCGCATCGTCAACTTGTTGTTCTGTAATGCCTTTGCAGATGCAGATGTACATAATGACTCCGGACGTTGATCCATGAAACGATCGTATACGAATGATAATAATTGTCAATAGCAACTTTATCTCGAATCCTCTCGGGTATATGTAATAAAAGTACATTTCCAAGGTAATAAAGGCCGTAGAATCGTGCTGGCATACCCATTCCTGAAAATTTATTTCGGACAAGGATGAGAAATATACGATGAGCCGTTAGAATGTGCGCAAATCACAACGAAAGGGATCGCTTCATGTCTGTTATCAGAATGTCGGATCTGGATCTGGCCGGAAAAACCGTCCTCATTCGCCAGGATCTGAACGTGCCACTGGACAAGACCGGACGCATTACATCGGATCAGCGGATCCGTGCCTCTATTCCCACCATCGAGCTGGCGCTCAGCAAGGGCGCGCGGGTTATGGTGACCTCGCACCTCGGCCGGCCTGAGGAAGGCCAGTTCGAGGAGTCGGCGTCGCTCGCGCCTGTGGCAGACCATATCGGGTCGTTGATGGGCCGGAAAGTGCCGTTGCTGCGGGACTGGATCGATGGCGTCGATATGGGCGAGAACGATCTGGTCATTCTCGACAATGTCCGTTTCAACAAGGGTGAGAAGAAAAACGACCCGGAACTGGCCCGCAAGATGGCGGCGCTCTGCGATGTATTTGTCATGGATGCGTTCGGTACAGCGCATCGGGCGCAGGCGTCAACGCACGGCGTTGCTCAGTATGCACCCATTGCGGCTGCCGGCCCCCTGTTGGCAGCAGAGCTCGATGCGTTGGCGAAGGCACTGGAGCATCCGGAACGGCCGATGGTGGCCGTGGTCGGCGGTGCCAAGGTTTCCAGCAAGCTGACGGTCCTTGAGGCCCTGTCCGAGAAATGCGACGTTCTGGTGGTTGGCGGTGGTATTTCCAACACCTTTGTTGCATCTGCCGGTTACAACGTCGGCAAGTCACTGTATGAAAAAGACCTGATTCCGGAAGCTAAACGTCTCCGCGAGAAGACGGATGTACTGTTTGCGGAAGACTGCCGGACCACTACGCTCGCCTTTGATGACTGGCATGACGACGCGCCGGTGGAAGTGAAGTCGGCCGCAGACGTACAGGACAACGAGCAGATCATCGATTATGGTCCGGAAACTATCAAACGGGCGGTCGAGGCGATCAAGCAGGCGAAGACCATTATCTGGAATGGCCCCTGTGGCGTTTTCGAGTACGAAGCGTTCGCCACGGGCACCCGGGCCATCGCCAAGGCCATCGCAGAGAGCGATGCATTCTCGATCGCCGGAGGTGGTGATACACTGGCCGCGATTGACAAATATGGCCTGGCAGACCGGATTTCCTACATCTCGACCGGTGGCGGCGCCTTCCTCGAGTTTGTAGAGGGTAAAACGCTGCCTGCTGTGGCTATTCTTGAAGAGCGCGCCAAAGACGCTTGAGAGTAGGCATCACATCAGAAACGAAACACAGGAACGCACCTTATGAGCAAGATATTCGATGCCGTGAAACCCGGCATAGCCACCGGCGATGATCTTCAGAAGATCTTTGAAATCGCCAAGCAGAATCAGTGTGCACTGCCGGCGGTCAACTGTGTCGGTACTGACTCCGTCAATGCAGCGCTGGAAACGGCGGCCAAGGTCGGGTCGCCCATCATCATTCAGTTTTCCAATGGTGGTGCGGCATTCTACGCCGGCAAGGGGCTGAAACTGGAAGGTCAGGAACCGGCCGTGCTCGGCGCAATCGCAGGAGCGAAGCACGTACACACAGTGGCGGAAGCCTATGGTGTGCCGGTTATTCTGCACACCGACCACGCTGCCAAGAAGCTGCTGCCCTGGATCGACGGCCTGCTGGACGCCGGTGAAGAGCACTTCAAGGCAACCGGCAAACCGCTGTTCAGCTCACATATGATCGATCTTTCCGAAGAAAGCCTTGAGGACAACATCGAGATCTGCGGTCAGTACCTCAAGCGGATGGCCAAGATGGACATGACGCTGGAAATTGAATTGGGTGTGACCGGCGGCGAAGAAGATGGCGTGGACAACACGGGCGTGGACGCAGCTGACCTGTACACGCAGCCGGAAGATGTGGCTTATGCGTATGAAAAACTGAACGCTATCAGCCCACGTTTCACCATCGCGGCCTCATTCGGCAACGTGCACGGTGTGTACCAGCCCGGAAACGTGAAGCTGCGCCCGGAGATCCTGAAGAATTCCCAGGCGTACGTGTCAGAAAAGTTCAACCTGCCGAAAAACAGCCTGGATTTTGTCTTCCACGGTGGCTCTGGTTCTTCCGAGGCCGAAATCAAGGAAGCGATCAGCTACGGCGTTATCAAGATGAACATCGACACCGATACGCAATGGGCAACCTGGGAAGGTGTGCGCAACTTCTATGAAGCGCATCGCGACTATCTGCAGACGCAGATCGGCAACCCGGAAGGGGAGTACGCGCCCAACAAGAAATACTACGACCCACGCAAGTGGCTCCGTGAAGGTCAGACGTCTATGTCGGCACGTCTGGAAAAGGCTTTCCGCGATCTCAACGCCTACAATCTGCTCTGAACGACATCCGGCATCCCCGGTGGATGCTGTCCGAGGCCCCAGCCCGCTCCGGGCGGGGCCTTCCCATTTCCGGCAACCGCCCGGCACTTACCTGTATCTCGCCTAACTGTGCTACAATCCGCCGTCCCCGGCGGTGGCGCCACGGGCGCTTGACTGCCACGTCTCAATCAATCAGTTCGGACCGCAGTGCACCATGGCAAAGACATCTCTCGATAAGGCGAAAATCCGTATTCTGTTGCTGGAAGGCATTCACGACTCCGCAGTAGAAGCGTTCCAGAATGCAGGCTATTCCGACATCGAAGTCCTTCCGTCGTCGCTGTCCTCCTCCGAACTGAAAAAGAAAATCCGGGACGTGCATTTTCTCGGTATACGCTCACGCACCCAACTGACCCGAGAGGTTTTCGAGGAAGCTCGTAAGCTGGTTGCTGTCGGCTGTTTCTGCATCGGCACCAATCAGGTGGACCTCCAGGCGGCCACCGAACGCGGTATCGCCGTATTCAATGCCCCGTTTTCCAATACCCGCTCTGTGGCGGAGCTTGTGCTGGCGGAGTCCATACTGTTGTTGCGCGGTATCCCTGAGAAAAATGCCGTTTCGCATCGCGGGGGCTGGCAGAAAACGGCGAAGGATGCCTACGAAGCCCGCGGGAAAACGCTGGGCGTGGTCGGCTATGGCAATATCGGCACGCAGCTCGGTGTGCTGGCGGAAGGCGTTGGCATGAACGTTATTTTCTACGACGTGGTCAACAAGCTGCCGATGGGCAACGCGCAGCAGGTCGGGAGCCTTCGTCAGTTACTGGCCAGCTCGGATGTCGTAACATTGCATGTTCCGGAAACCCCGTCCACACAGTGGATGATCGGCGCGCCCGAGCTGGCGGCCATGAAAGAGAAGTCGATTCTGATCAACGCCTCTCGTGGATCGGTTGTGGATATCGATGCACTGGCTGCATCTCTGGAGAGCGGCCACCTGATGGGGGCGGCGATTGACGTCTACCCGGTTGAACCACGGAGCAACAAGGACGAGTTTGAGAGCCCGCTGCGGGCGTTCGACAACGTGATCCTGACGCCGCACATCGGCGGTTCAACCATGGAAGCCCAGCGCAACATAGGCGTAGAGGTGGCGGAAAAGCTGGCGATGTTCTCAGACAATGGCACCACCATCACCGCCGTCAATTTCCCGGAAGTGGCATTGCCCAAGCTGGAAGGCAAACACCGCATTCTGCATATTCATCAGAACATCCCCGGTGTGCTGTCCAATATCAACCGGGAGCTCTCAGACAACGGCATCAATATTTCGGCCCAATACCTCCAGACCAACGAATCCGTCGGTTATGTGGTGATTGATGTGGATCAGGAATTCGGCCCGCTGGCGCTGGATAAGCTGAGCGACGTAAAGGGCACCATCAAGTCGCGGATTCTGTTCTGATTAACGGGCCACGGATTTTTTTATCGGGCCACGGAATCCACGGAAAAACACGGAAAAATTGTTTTATGGATGAAGACGGTATGTGGGCTGCGTCCCGTTACACGGCGTCTCGGACGCGCATGTAAACCGTGCCCCCGAACGATGCGCGTGCAAGCACGCAGCCCACATGGGTTACATTTTCCGTGTTATTCCGTGGGTTCCGTGGCCAAAAATGCTCTTATTCTTCGTCGGTTTTCTGCGGCTTCAACCACAACGAGAACAACAACCCCGCTTCAAACAACAGCCACATCGGCACGGCCAGTATCACCTGTGAGAATACATCCGGTGGGGTAACGAGCATACCGACGACAAAACAGCCCAGGAATATAAACGGCCGCTTGCGGCGCAGCGCGGCAACGGTCGTCATACCGCTCTGGACCAGTAACACCGTGGCTATGGGGATTTCGAATGCCAGTCCGAAAGCGAAGAACATTTTCAGGCTGAAATCCAGTATGGCCGCGATATCCGGCATGATGTTCACCATGTCGGGGCCTACTGTGGTGAAGAAGCCGAACACCAGTGGCATGACCACGTAGTAGGTGAACAGTACACCGAGGTAGAACAGTACTACACTGGACAGAAAAAGGGGCATCATCAGCCGCTTTTCGTGCAGGTAAAGCGCCGGTGCAACAAAAGCCCACACCTGATAGAGGGTGTATGGCATGGTCACCATAACGGCCGCGACAAAGCTGAGTTTGAACGGGACAAGGAACGGCGAAGCGACGCCGGTGGCAATAATCTGGCCGGCCTGCTCCTCAACAAGAATCCGCAACGGTGCTGAGAGAATGCTGTAGAGCTCGTTGGAGAAGAAATACAGCCCACCGAACGCCAGCATGACCAGTACCACCGCCTTCAGCAGGCGGGTTCTGAGTTCCTTGAGGTGTTCAATCAGTGTCTGAGGGACATCCTGTGACGGCTCGCTCATTGGCCGGAACTCCTGTCGTTCCGTGATGCCTCGGGCTGCTGTTCCCCGCCGTTATTCTGAGTTGTGTCCGTGTTCGAAGCAGTGTCCGCGCCACCTTCCGCTGAGGTTGCGTCCTTTTCCTGCTGCGATTGCTGCGTGTTGGTCACTGTGCCGTCGTTGTTGGTAAAACTCTGCCCCTCAGTGTCCCGCATGATTTTCTTGTTGAGTTCTTCCAGGCGGACTTCCTGTTCGATCTGTCGTTGAAAATTTCCGACAAAGCGCCGCGCCTGGCCGACGTAGCGTCCCACCGTGCGCGCGGCTACCGGTAACCTTTCCGGGCCGAGCACCAGCAGACCGATGCCGGCGATGACCGCCAGTTCGAGAAAGCCCATGTCAAACATGGGTCAGTCTTTCCGCTCAGACTCGTCTTTGTCACGGGTTTCCGAGAAATCCGCGTCGGCGTTATCCCGCTTCTGTAACAGGTTGGGATCCGTATCCGCACCGTCACCGCCGTCGTCTTTATCGTTCATCCCCTGTTTGAACCCTTTCACGGCGCCACCGATATCCTTGCCCATATTGCGCAGTTTCTTGGTGCCGAATATCAGAATGACAATGACCAGAACGATGATCAGTTGAATCGGGCTGATTCCACCCAGCATAGATGCCTCCTAATTGATGTGCGGCCCGTGCCGGTTCAGAGCCCGCGCCACTGAGCGTCGCGTACATCGCCCAGAATATGGTAATGCAGGTGCCCGACCTCCTGGCCGCCACCCTTGCCGGTATTGATTATGCACCGAAAGCCGTCCGGCAGGCCATTGTCCTTTGCGATTTGTGGGAGCATGGCTGTCAGATGTGACACCCATTCCCGGTCTTCAGGGTCGCTCAGACTATCCAGGCTGGCTACGTGATGATTGGGCACGACCAGAAGGTGCACCCGTGCCTTGGGGTTAATGTCCCTGAACGCGGTGATCCGGTCGTCGCGATACACAATATCACCGGGTATGTCACCGGTAATGATCTTGCAGAAGAGGCAATCGGCCATCAGTGCAGTCTCCTGTTTCCTGGCGTGGTTCAGCCTTTCGTGCGGCTCGCTTTTTCTTCAATGCCGGACAGGCCGAAGCGCTGATCAAGTTCGGCCATAACCGCGCTGACCGGTACACCATAGTGTGCAAGCATGACCAGTATATGAAACCACAGATCCGCTGTCTCTTTCACCAATGCGTCCGGATCCTGATCGGTGTCCTTGGCTGCCAGAATCACTTCGGTCGCCTCCTCGCCGATCTTTTCCAGAATGCGGTTGCTGCCTTTCCGGTAGAGAGAGGCCACATAGGAGGTCTCAGGGTCGTGCGTCTTTCGCTCCTGCAATACTTCTTCCAGTCGTGTCAGGATGTCGGTCATATTCAGTCCTGTATCAGCTGTGTGCCATGGTGGTGGCCGGGTCGGTTATCCAGGGTTCGGTCGGGAAGCCGTTATCAATGTTGCCAGTGCCCCGAGGCCAGTGAGCACGAGCCCACTGAATAACAGCGGGTCTGACAGTTCCGCGTGGCCGTAAAGTGCCAGAAGAATTCCCATGCCGGTCAGCACCAGACCGGGAGTACTGCGGCCTCCGGCCTGGACCCGCACACGCGTCTGTTGCTGGGGTTTGCCCAGTTCACGTACCACGCGTTCGAGCTGGTGCGGCAGTTCCGGGCTGCGCTCCAGCAGGAAGGGTATCTGTTCTCGCAGCGTGCGAACGGTACGCCGTACGCTGATACGCTCCCGCAGCCAGTCTTCCATGAACGGCTTGGCCGTGCGCCAGAGGTCAAGTTCAGGGTAAAGCTGACGCCCGAGGCCTTCAATGTTGAGCAAGGTTTTCTGGAGCAGCACGAGCTGAGGCTGAACTTCCATATTGAACCGTCGGGCTACCTGAAAGAGCCGCACCAGCAGCAGACCGAACGAGATGTCTTTCAGCGGGCGTGCGAAAATCGGTTCACAGACAGCCCTTATGGCATGTTCGAACTGGTGTACGGGCGTATCGGCGGGAACCCAGCCGGATTCGACATGCAGACGCGCTACACGGCGATAGTCTCGATTGAAAAAAGCCAGCAGATTCATGGCCAGATAGTGCTGATCTTCTTCGCCGAGTGTGCCGACAATACCACAATCAATTGCAATATATCGGGGCTGTCGCGGTTTGCTGGCACTGACAAACACATTACCCGGGTGCATGTCGGCATGAAAGAAGCTGTCACGGAATACCTGAGTGAAGAAAATCTCCACACCACGCTCTGCCAGGGCCCGCATATCAACACCGGCATCCCGCAGATCGTCAATTTCGTCGATCGGGATACCATAGATACGCTCCATGACCAGTACCTGCCGGCGACAATATGTCCAGTGTATGTCAGGGACATAGAGAAGGTCAGAGCCTTCGAAATTGCGCTGGAGATGGCTGGTGTTCGCCGCCTCACGCAACAGGTCGAGCTCATCCAGGAGTGTTTGCTGGAAATCATCCACGACCTCGACCGGGCGCAGCCGCCGCGCCTCAGGTATCGCAGTGAGCAGGCGTGCAAAGGCATGCATCCAACTGAGGTCTTTGCGAATCACCCGCTCGATATCCGGGCGAATGATCTTGACCACCACTTCTTCACCGGTCGGCAGCCGGGCGGAATGCACCTGCGCGATCGAGGCCGAGGCCAGAGGCTCGATATCGAACCGCTCAAAGAGGCCATCCACGGGTTGCTCCAGCGCGGCTTCAACCACTGCGATGGCCTGGCTTCCGGGGAAAGACGGGACATTATCCTGGAGGCGAACCAGTTCTTCCGCGTACTCCTGAGGATAGAGGTCGCGGCGTGTTGAAAGAATCTGTCCGAACTTGATGAACACCGGGCCCAGCGCTTCAAAAAACAGCCTGAGCCGTTCCGGGCCCTGCTTGCGGGGCCGGGGCAGAAAGAATCGACCGACAGACAGCCAGCGCACATACCATGGCAGCGAACGCCACGGCACCAGCGTGTCGAGCCGGAAGCGGAGAATGTACCAGGCGATCTGCCAGAGACGGAACCAGTACATGGTCACTGGTCTCCGTTTCTGCGTGTCGGTGCGGAGGGATGGTCCAGCGCAGAGAGTCGGTCGATGCGCCGCCGCAACTGATGAACGCGTTGGCGGAGTGCGTCCAGTTCATATGTTGAGACCAGCCAGCGCTTTTCCCGTACCACATATCGGCCGCTGGCATGTGCCAGCGATTCAATGAATCGCCGGGCGTCGCCACTGACCCGGCGGCTCAGTTCGGCTACGAAGTGCGCCGGCATGTCACCAATCAGATCACCCAGTGCCGCTTCGGCATCAAAATCCGGTGACTGGAGCAGGTCCTGTAGTTGCATGAAGGCGCGCGTGCTGCCTTCGACACGCAGGTCTGTGCTGGCCAGCGTAGCCGTCTTGTCCGAGCTCTGGATCAGCGTAACAAATGCCTGCACCGGGCCGGATATGCTGGCATCAGGCACGCGGTCATCCGGCTTCGCCACGAGCAACGAGTCAGCGTCGGCTTCCAGATCCAGGGTGATATCGAGGTCGTCCAGTCGGATGCGCCAGACCTGTGGTGACAGGCGCTTCAGCCGCTGGCGCGTAGCCGGTGCGTAGTGCAGCGCTCTGGCCAGTGCCTGGTTGATCGCCTTCAGCGCGGCGTCACCGAGTTCAGGAGCCATGCTGGAACCCTTTGGTTGCAATGTGCAGAGCGACGATACCACCCGTCAGGTTATGGTACCGAACCCTGTCGAAGCCGGCGTCCAGCATCATGCGCCTGAGCGTTTCCTGATCCGGGTGCATACGTATGGATTCCGCCAGGTAACGGTAGCTGTCGGCGTCTCCGGCCACCAGCCGGCCCATGAACGGTAACGCCCGAAACGAGTAGGTATCGTAGGCACGGCTGAGCAGTGCCGATTGCGGCTTCGAAAACTCGAGCACCAGCAGCCGGCCGCCAGGCCTGAGTAAACGGTGCATGGAGGCCAGCGCCTGGTCCTTGTCCGTGACGTTGCGCAGACCGAATGCCATGGTGATCACGTCAAAGTGATTGTCCCGGAAGGGGAGCCGTTCAGCGTCTGCCTGAACGGTCTGGACAGCATGACCGATTCCCCTGTCGAGTAAGCGGTCGCGGCCGACTGCAAGCATGGACCGGTTGATATCGGCGAGCACGACCTGCCCGTCCGGCCCTACTCGATGCGCAAACTTCGCGGCCAGATCTCCCGTGCCGCCGGCAAGGTCCAGAACACGGGCTCCGCTTCGTACACCCGCGAGTTCGGTAGTGAAGAACTTCCAGGCACGGTGGATGCCGAACGACATGAGGTCGTTCATGATGTCGTACCGTTGGGCGACGGAGTCGAACACGCCAGCAACCCGAGCGGTCTTTTCCGTTTTCGCGATTCTCTGAAATCCGAAGTGGGTCTTGTCGTCGTCTGTCGACTCGTCCATGCGATGTCTGCCAGGTCAGTTTTGGCGCATTGTACCGGGGTGGGTCGGCAACCGCCAACACAGCCAAACCGACGGATTCACCGCAGACAGGCCGGACGTCAGGGTGTCCAGAACCGGGCCCTCGTTTGCGATGTCGGTTCCCTTGAAAGCCCAGCCTCATTCAGCCGCTGCAGGTAGTCGCGCCACATCGCCTGATGATTCGCCACGAACCGGTGCAGTAGTTCCCAACTGAAAAGGCCGGTGTCGTGCCCGTCGTCAAAGCTGAGCTTCACCGCGTAGTTGCCGACCGGCTCGATGCCGCTGAGTCGTACATGGCGTTTACCTGACTGCAATACGGGGCTGCCGTGTCCCTGGACCTCAGCAGAGGGCGAATGCACGCGCAGGAACTCGGCCTCCAGGCTGCCCTCAGAGCCATCGGAAAAGCGGATGAACAGGCTGTTGCTCTGTTTCTTCCACTGGATGTCAGTAGGCTGAATCGACACCCCGTCTCCTCACAGTATGAACCGGCTCAGGTCTTCATCTGCCACCAACTCGGACAATTCCCGGCTGACATACTCGGCATCCACTGTAATCGTCCGTTGCTCCGCCGCCAGTTCACTGGCTTCGTACGACACCGATTCCAGCAGGCGTTCCAGCAGCGTGTGCAGTCGGCGGGCACCTATGTTCTCGGTGCGCTCGTTCACCTGGTAGGCAACCTCAGCCAGACGCGCGATGCCGTCGTCGGTAAATACCAGCTCCAGCCCCTCTGCCCCCAGCAGGGCCCGATACTGTTCGGTCAGGCTGTAGTCGGGTCCGGTAAGGATCTGCTCGAAATCCTGTTGCTTCAGTGCCTGCAGTTCGACGCGTATGGGCAGCCGGCCCTGAAGCTCTGGTATCAGGTCGGACGGCTTGGAAAAGTGGAAAGCGCCACTGGCGATAAACAGGATATGGTCGGTTTTGACCATACCGTATTTTGTGCTGACGGTGCTGCCCTCAATGAGTGGCAGCAGATCGCGTTGCACGCCCTCGCGAGAAACATCACCACTGTTGCGCTGCTCGTTCTTGGCGATTTTGTCGACTTCGTCTAGAAACACGATACCGTTGTGTTCGACCTGGTACAGGGCCTCGGTCTTGATCTCGTCTTCGTTGATCAGGTTGGCGGCTTCTTCATCCACCAATTGCTTCCAGGCTTCGCTGACCCGCATACGGCGAGTCTGCTTTTTGTCCTTCTGACCCATGTTGCTGAACATGTTCTGCAACTGGCTGGTCATCTCCTCCATACCGGGTGGTGCCATGATCTCCACGCCCATGCCCGGCTGTGACAGCTCTATGTCGATTTCCTTGTCGTCCAGCTGGCCTTCGCGCAGTTTCTTGCGGAATACCTGGCGGGTGCCGGACTCCTGACGGTCGTCATTACTCTGGGACTCGTTCTTCTGACGCGCCGGTGGCAGCAACGCGTCCAGTATGCGTTCTTCAGCCGCGTCTTCGGCCCGGTGGCGTACTTTTTTCATGGCCTCTTCGCGGGCCATCTTGTAACCCGTCTCCGTGAGGTCCCGGACGATGGATTCCACATCACGGCCGACATAACCGACTTCCGTAAACTTGGTGGCCTCAACCTTCACGAACGGCGCTTTGGCCAGTTTGGCGAGGCGCCGGGCTATTTCTGTCTTGCCCACGCCGGTCGGCCCGATCATCAGAATGTTCTTCGGGGAAATTTCATCCCGCAACTCGTCGTTGAGCTGCATCCGGCGCCAGCGATTGCGCAGGGCAATCGCCACCGCCCGCTTGGCTTCCTGTTGACCGATAATATGTTTGTCGAGTTCGGAGACAATTTCGCGCGGCGTCATCTGGCTCATGAGGCGTCATCCTGAGAGATTTCTTCAATAACCAAGGAATGGTTGGTGTAGACGCATATGTCGGCCGCGATATTCAACGCGTGCTCGGCAATGGTGTAGGCGCTCAGGTCCGTATGTTCATAGAGCGCGCGGGCGGCAGACAGCGCGTAGTTGCCACCCGACCCGATCGCCACAATGCCGTGGTCCGGTTCGACGACATCGCCGGTACCACTGATAATGAGCGACGTTGTCGCGTCGGCCACAATCAGCATGGCTTCGAGCCTGCGCAGTGCCCGATCGCTTCGCCATTCCTTTGCCAGTTCAACGGCTGCCCGGGTCAGGTGCCCGGAGTGTTGCTGCAGATGTCCTTCGAACTTCTCAAAGAGCGTGAACGCATCCGCTGTGCTGCCGGCAAAGCCGGCAATAACGCGGTCGTGGTAAAGCCGGCGGACCTTTCGGGCATTGCCCTTCATTACCGTGTCGCCGAGGCTGACCTGTCCGTCGCCCCCGACAACGACTTCATTCCCTTTTCGTACCGACACTATGGTGGTCATCCGAGGCTCCTGACGCCTGTTGCTGAACCGTCAGTAATGGCGTCGGTAGCCCGGAATTTCAAGGGAATCGACCGGCTGAATGGGCGGAAGCAGAGCGGTTATCAGTCGCCGGAGTGATTACGCACTAACCCCTGCAGCCCAAGGGCATCGAGACGCTCTGCGACGCGTTCTGTGTCGGTTCGGGACTGGACGGGGCCTACCATAACCCGGTGATAAAGCCCCTGGTCACCGAGATCGGCCCGGGTAATATGCGCACTGGTGAGCCCTTCCAGTATCAGGCGTGCGCGCAGGTTGTCAGCGTCCTCCGCAGAGCGGAAGGAGGCAACCTGTATAATGAATCGCCCCGCAGGCTGTGATGCCGCGTCTGCGTCGCCGCCGTCACCCTCAGCAACGTCGCCCTCTTCGGCGTCATCAAGTACTTCCTGCTGACGCAAGGCAACGATCTCGTCAGGTACGAACACATCGGTCTGCTCGAGCAGTGTGTAGAATTCAAGCTGGGCCCGGCGGGTCAGGGATTCACTGGCGCTTTCCTCGTCTGCGGCTTCACCGCCTCCGGACTGCGAGTCCCCCGAGCGGCCACCGGACTGCAACAGTGACTGCACGTCGGACAATACCTGGCTCTGGCCGGAGGCGTCTGCCCGGCTGCCGGGTTCCGGTTGCTGGCTCAGCAGATACAGACCACCGACAAAGCCACAGGCAACCAACAGCGTGAGTACCCACACCCATCGGGGTACCCGGGACTGCCGGCGTTGCTGCCGGGGTTGAGGTTTCTGGGCGTAATCGCGAGGCACGTAAGCTCCTGTCAGAGTTCGCTACATCTGCTCGGGTGCGCTGACACCGAGCAGGTGGAGACCGTTGCGGATAACCTGTTGCACAGCCAGGCCGAGGGTCAGGCGGGCGTCGCGCAAAGGCTCTTCGTCTACCAGCACTCGCGTGCCATTGTAGTAGGCATGAAACGCACCGGCCAGATCACGCAGATAGTTGGCCAGCATATGCGGTTCGTACTGTGTTGCCGCATGCGCGAGAATTTCGGGGTACTGGGCCAATTGGCGGAAGATAGCCTGTTCCGGCTCTTCCTGAAGTTGCTCGATATGGTTGAGGCCTCGCGCCTGGTCGAAGTTGCCGCCGCGTTCCTCGAGCGTGCGCAGCACACTGGCGACGCGCGCGTGCGCGTACTGAACGTAATACACAGGGTTGTCCCGCGACTGGCTTTTCGCCAGCTCGAGGTCAAAATCCATGTGCTGATCCACCTTCCTGGTGACATATATGAAGCGGGCGGCATCATTGCCGACCTCGTCGCGTAATTCCCGCAGCGTCACGAAGCTGCCACTGCGGGTCGACATGGCCAGTTTTTCATCACCGCGATACAGGTTTGCGAACTGTACCATGGGTATTACCAGCCGCTGCGGATCATGGCCGAGCGCCTGCATGGCCGCCCTTACGCGTGCAATGTAGCCATGGTGGTCGGCGCCCCAGATATTGATTACGGTTTTGTAGCCGCGTTCGAATTTGTTGATGTGATAGGCGATATCAGAGGCGAAATAGGTTGTCTGCCCATTCTCACGCCGCAATACCCGGTCCTTGTCGTCGCCAAACGTCGTGCTGCGAAACCACAGTGCGCCATCGGCGCTGTAGAGATGACCGGCGCGATCGAGTGCTTCTATAGCCTGCTCCACCTGTGACGCGCCCTCTGTGAGCGATCGTTCCGAGAACCAGGTCTGATACTCGACCCCGAATTCACGCAGATCGTCTTCGATGTCCTGGCGAATGGACTCAAGTCCTGCGTCGAAGACACGGCGGTAGTCATCCTCGCCCAGTGCGCCCTGAATCGCAGCAATCAGCGAATCAATATGGGTTTCCCGGTCCCCGCCGTCCTGCTCATCAGGTGTCACCGACTCATACAGAGCCGCGATATCGGTATCAAACCGGTCACCGGCACGGTCGGCCAACTGTCGGGCTATGGCAGAAATATAGTCCCCCTGGTAGCCATTGCTCGGAAAGGGCAGATCATGCCCCAGTGCTTCGAGGTACCGGAGGTAGACGGAGGCAGCGAGGATGTCCATCTGGCGTCCGGCGTCATTGACGTAGTATTCGCGTTCAACGCGGTACCCGACCGCCTCGAGAAGGTCCGCAACCGTTGCGCCATAGGCGGCTCCCCGGCCATGCCCGACATGCAGCGGCCCGGTGGGGTTGGCGGACACGAACTCTACCTGAACCAGCTCCCCGTGCCCCAGCTCGGCCCGGCCGAAGCGGGCACCTTCATTCAGTATGGTTTCCAGCAGTATTCGGTTGGACTCTTCCGACAGAAAAAAGTTGATGAACCCGGGGCCCGCGATTTCGACTCGGGAAACCAGCTCACTGCTCGGCAGCGCAGCCACCAGCCGTTCAGCAATCTGCCGGGGATTGCTCCGGCAGGGTTTGGCCAGTGTCAGGGCCAGATTGGTAGCGAGATCCCCGTGCGCGCTGTCCCGGGTGTTCTCCACCATGATGTCCGGTGCCAGATCGGATGGTACAAACCCATCCTTCTGCAGGGCCTCATAGGCTTGGGAGAGCAGTGTGCGCACAGCGCTTTTCATGAGCAGACTCCGGGGCTGAAAACAGGGGCACAGTATTATCCTGATTTTACCCGCGCAATGTAAGGGAAGCAGCGAACAATTACCCGTTCCCGTCCGGTATTGGCCGTCGCGGCGACCGTCAGAATTCCAGCGGATCCACATCAATGCCCCAGGACAGTTTGCCCGGTACAGTCAACCGCTCAGCAATGGTGTGCGTTATCTGGCCGAGTCCGTCGTGAAGTGGTTTCCGCCGCATCGACTGAAGAAGCCAGAGCATCCGGAAATGGCCCGCCCGGCGGCTCATCAGTGCCGGCATGGGGCCTACACCATTGACCTCATCCGGCAGCGCAACGGCGGACTGCAGATCATGCAGGAATCGAAACGCCGTTGCCTCATCCGGATGGTCGGCGCGAATGGTGGCAAGATGGGAAAAAGGTGGCATCCGGGACCGGGCGCGTTCAGCCAGTAACTGCCGTGCCACGGTTTCATAGTCGCTGTCGAGAAAATTATTGAGCAATGGGTGATCCGGAAGCCGGCTCTGTAATATGACCTCCGCACGGGCTTTGCGGCGGCCTGCCCGGCCCGATACCTGTGTCAGTAACTGAGCGCTGCGCTCCAGTGCGCGGAAGTCGGCGCTGAACAGGCCGGAGTCCGCGTCCAGAATGCCGGTCAGCGTGACATTCGGGTAGTCGTGCCCTTTGGCCAGCATCTGCGTGCCAACCAGAATGCCGGGAGCGCCGCTCTGAATGCTCTGGTTCATCCTCTGCCAGTCGTCGGCGGAACGCACGTTGTCTCGGTCGATACGCCACACAGAGGTATCCGGCCAGCGCTGGTGCAGAAAGTCCTCGAGGCCGGCGGTGCCGGTGCCGACAGGAGTCAGCCGCGTAGCGCCGCATGCCTCACACGGATAGGGCGGCGGGTGGTGCCATCCGCAGTGGTGACAGAGCAGGCGCGCAGGCCTCTGATGAAACGTCAGATACGCCGAGCAGTTGGGGCATTGCTGCACCGTGCCACACTGATCGCACACCATACTGGGCGCCATACCACGGCGGTTGAGAAACAGCATGACCTGGTTGCCCTGCGCCAGGTGGTCGTCCACACGCTCGGCCAGCACATCGGCAACGCCATGGGCAACCCGGTGGCGGCGGATATCGACCAGACTGCGCGCCACCTCGCCCTGGTCCGAGCGGCGCGCCAGGCGGTGCAGCCCGTACCGCCCGTCCAGCGCATTGTTCAGTGTTTCAAGCGACGGAGTCGCGCTGCCCAGCACAATAGCGCACTGGTCATGCCTTGCCCGCCAGACGGCGACATCGCGGGCATGGTAACGAACGCCATCCCACTGCTTGTACGAGGGGTCATGTTCTTCATCGACGACAATCAGGCCGGGCTCTGCCATTGGCAACAGGGTAGCCGATCGGGTTCCCAGAGCCAGTCGTGCCCTGCCCTGTGCCATTGCCTGCCAGGTCTGCCAGCGCGCTCTGGGCGTCATGCCGCTGTGAAACTGACTGACGGGTATACCCAGACGGCTGCGGAAACGGTGAACCATTTGCGGCGTCAACCCGATCTCCGGCAACAGAATAAGGCATTGCCTCCCTGACCTGAGTGTGTCGCGGGCCCACTCTATATAAACCTCGGTCTTGCCGCTGCCCGTGGCGCCCAGTAACAGTTGGGGCCGCCCGATGTCACGGCGCATGCTGTCCAGGGCCTGCTGCTGGTCGGGACTCAGTTGCAGGGTCGAGTGAGCCTCGGACAGTGAGTCAGCGGGCAACGACTGATCGACCCATTCAGCCAGCCCCTGGTCACACAGTCGCCGGATCGTGGTGCTGTTGAATTCCTCTGCCTTGAGTTCATCGCGGGTCAGTCGCTCCTGGGCCTGAAGCCGCGCGAGTAATGCCTGCTGGCGGTGGCCGCGTAGCTGTTCAGGTGTCAGCGCGGCGCCGCGCTCAGTGAGTGACAGCAGGGCACTGGTCTGGGTGTCGGGAAGCGGCTCGGCACGGCGGGCCAGTGCCGGTGTAACCAGCTCGTAGACATCCCCGGGAGGCGCGTGATAGTAGCGGGTCAGCCAGTCAGCCAGGGCCAGCAGTGATGCGGGCAGCAGGGGGGCTTCATCGACAACCTGTTCAATCGGCCGGAGCCGGATATCCTCAGGAGGTTCGGTTTGGTGCAGCAGTATGCCAGTGGCCGCGCGGTTTCCCAGTGGGACGCGGACCCGTGTTCCGGGCTGCAGCCCCGGTTGCCCGGTATAGGTGAGAGGCGCCGGTAGCGGTGAGAAAACAGCGATGGCATAACAATGGTGTTCTGACGGGTGCATCAATAAACGTCGCGAGCGAAGGCCTGGCAAGGTAGAATTCAACGAGATGCGCAGTTTACAGACAGTAAATGAGCACCATTGGGTGAATAGTAACGCGCCCGGAACGAGCGCAGGAGTTCCTGAATGCGTCCCGGTGCCGGCATTGGTTGTTCTTTACTCGAGTTCTGGTAAGATTGCCCGCCCCGAGCGGAGGACTGATTGTGCCCGATGCCGGTGGTAAGTTCAAAGAAACCGTGCGGTGCCCGGGACGAAAAGGTTGGCGGGTAGCGGCACGTAACCAGAAGAGGTTTCTCCGAAATGCAAAAGGATATCCATCCCAAATACGAAGAGCTGGTCGCGAAGTGCTCCTGCGGCAACGTCATCACCACGCGCTCAGCTCGTGGTGGTCAGATGCAGCTTGACGTCTGCTCCGCGTGCCACCCGTTCTATACCGGTAAACAGAAGATTCTTGACTCCGGTGGTCGCGTCGATCGCTTCAAGAAGCGCTTCGGCAAGATGGGCACAATTTCGGGCGGCAACAAATAATAGCCGCCCGTCGAGTGCGCCGGGGTCTCTGGTTGTCCGACAGCCAGCAGCCGGCGCACTGTATACGGCTGCCCCTTTCACAGGGGCGCCGCTCTGGCGCTTACGGGCCGTCAGGACTAGACTGCAGTTTACAATAATGAATACGACCTTGTAGCGGATACCCCATGTCTCAATCTGATTTCAAGCAGGACGCACTGCGCTACCATTCCGACCCCCGCCCTGGAAAGCTCAGCATCGAAATAACCACACCCGCTGAAACGCAACGACACCTGTCGCTGGCATACAGCCCCGGCGTGGCAGAGCCGGTGCGTGCGATCGCTGAAGACCCGGAAAATGCCTACCGCTATACCATGAAGGGCAATCTTGTTGGCGTTATCTCGAACGGGACCGCCATTCTCGGGCTGGGTAACCTGGGTTCGCTTGCCAGCAAACCGGTTATGGAAGGCAAAGCGCTGCTATTCAAACGGTTTGCCAATGTGGATGCGATCGATGTTGAGGTCGATACCGGCGATGTGGACGAATTCGTCTCAACGGTGGAAAAAATCGCGGGCACTTTCGGTGGTATCAACCTCGAAGACATCAAGGCGCCGGAGTGCTTCGAAATCGAGCGGCAGCTGATCGAGCGCTGCAACATTCCGGTCTTTCATGATGACCAGCACGGCACTGCCATTGTTACCGTGGCCGGCGTTCTGAACGCGCTGGAAATTACCGGCAAGTCGATTGATCAGGTCAGAATGGTGGTTCTTGGCGCCGGCGCCGCCGCGGTATCGTGTGGACGGCTGCTCAAGTCAGCCGGAATGAAGCCCGAGAATATTCTGATGCTGGACCGCCAGGGCGTCATTCATGCCGGGCGTGACGGCTTGAACCCCTACAAGGCCGAGTTTGCTGTTGATACCAGTGCACGCACGCTGGACGATGCCATTCAGGGAGCCGATATCTTCCTGGGTCTGTCAGGTCCTGATCTTCTCAAGCCCGAGCAACTGAAGACCATGGCTGAAAAGCCGGTCGTGTTTGCCTGTTCGAACCCGGACCCGGAGATTCATCCCGATGTGGCCCGCGCTGCTCGCCCGGACGTCATCATGGCTACGGGGCGCTCGGACTATCCGAACCAGGTCAACAATGTGCTGGGTTTCCCCTTCATTTTCCGTGGCGCGCTCGATGTCCGTGCGACCGCTATCAATGAGGAAATGAAACTGGCGGCCGCAGAGGCATTGGGTGCCCTGGCTCGGCTGCCGGTGCCTGAAGAGATACTCCGTGCCTATGAAATGGACACCATGTCCTTCGGCCCGGATTACATCATTCCCAAGCCGATTGACGCCCGTCTTCTGGACGTGGTGGCGGGTGCGGTGGCCCGTGCTGCGGTGAAATCGGGCGTAGCCCGCACGGAGCTGCCCGAAAAGTACCGGGCCACTGTGACTGACGGCGCCTGATCGGCGCCGGAACGATCAGTTCAGCGGTGGATCAGAAGAGCGGGCCTCCCGTACCTGAACCGCCGCCTGCGGCTGCCTGGCCCGACCCGCCTGAATTGCCGGAAGCGCCGTCAACAAACTCCGTTGGCACCCGATCGGCATGAAAGACCTCGAAGATTGCATTTTCATGCCCGGCCGGTGCCAGTTTGCCGGTGTCCGGATCTATCCTGGCCTGAGTGATGCCAGCGGGTTGGGGCCAGACCTGCTCCGGCATACCTTCGAGTGCCACCTGCATGTAATCGATCCATATTGGTAACGCAGCGCGACCGCCGAATTCGTTGAAGCCCAGCGTTGTGTTGTCATCGCGGCCAACCCAGGCCGATGCGACGCGATGCGGGCTGAACCCGGTAAACCAGGCGTCGGTGCCGTCATTGGTCGTACCTGTCTTGCCTGCCAGGTCCTGCCGTCCAAGCACCTGAGCGCCGGTGGCAGTGCCCCGCGCCACACTGTCGCGCAGAATGTGTGTCATCAGGTAGTGTGTCTGCGGGCTCAGAACGCGCGGGGCCCGGTTCCCCACGTTTTCCGGACAGTTTTCACACACGCGGACACGCGGCGATTCATAGACGATATTGCCGTTGGCGTCTTCGATACGGTCAATCAGAAATGGATCCACCAGGTAGCCACCGTTGGCAAACACGGCATAGCCGCGAGCAATCTCCAGCGGCGTGAATACCGAGTTGCCTAGCACCATGCCCAGGTTTCGCTGTATGTCTTCATCGTTCAGGCCGAACCGGCTGACATAGTCAGCGGCATAGTTGACGCCGATTCGCTCGAGCAGGCGTACGCTGGCCACGTTGATCGAGCGGTACAGTGCCTCCCGCATCGGGATGTAGCCAAGGTACCGGTCTCCCGAGTTTCGCGGCCGCCACACGTCTTCGAGTGTGTCGTCCTGGAGCGCGATGGGGGCATCGTTGATCAGCGTGGATGGTGAGAAACCCTGGTCGATGGCGGCCGTATAGACAAACGGTTTGAAATTGGACCCTGGCTGTCGTTCGGCCTGCATAGCGCGGTTGAATGAGCTCAGAAAGTAGTCGAAACCACCGACCATAGCGCGAATGGCGCCATTGTCCGGGTCGAGGGCAACAAATGCCGCCTGCGCCACCGGTATCTGGGTGAGTCGCCATTGACCGTCTCCGGTCTCCCGAACACGGATGAGGTCACCCCGCGCCAGCACATCGCTGGGCCGCTCAACCGACGGTCCATAATCATCAATGCGGCGTCGCTCGCGGGCCCAGGTCATTTCCTCCAACGGTATTTCCAGCCGACCGGTGAACCGGCCCCAGGCCACCACATGCGGCGCCTGTTCGGAAACGTCCTCTTCACCCTCGGTTGTTTCCGCTGCGGTACCGTCTACGACCTCAACGACCAGTGCCGGCTCGAGGTTCCCGAAATAACCGTGTTGGCTGACCAATCGCTGAAATTCCTCGGTATCCCAGTTTTGAACGGTCTCGTCGCTCAACTCATAGCGGGTTTCGGGGCCGATGTAGCCATGCCGCTCGGTGTAGTTGGTCAGATGACGCACCAATGCGGCATTGGCGGCAGCCTGTTCGCGAACATTGACGGTGGTGATTACCTTGAAACCCTTGTCGATGGCATCTTCCCCGAACAGCTCCTCGATCTGCAGGCGGGCCTCTTCTGCCACGTAGGGCGCGTTGACAGCGATACGCTGGCTGTTCTGCTGGGCGGTATTGGGCGCCGAAATGGCGGTTTCATATTCATTGTCCGATATGAACCCCAGATCATGCATCCGGCCAAGCACCGTATTTCGCCGGGTCATTGCCCGCTCGGGGAAACTGAGCGGGTTTGCCGCCGACGGACGCTGGTGCAGACCGGCGATGGTCGCGAGCTCAGCCAGTGTCAACTCGTGGATATCGCGGCCGTAGTAGACCTGTGCTGCCGCCTGAATGCCGTAGGCGCGGTGCCCCAGGAACATTTTGTTGGAGTAGAGCTCGAATATTTCTTCCTTGGTCAGCAATTGCTCCATGCGAAAAGCGACAATGATTTCGGTGAATTTCCGGGTAAACGTTTTGTCCGGATTGAGGAAGAAACTGCGTGCTACCTGTTGGGTGATCGTGCTGCCGCCCGCCCCGCCCGGACCATACAGTACATAACCCACCGCTGCGCTGGCGAAACGCAGCGGATCGACACCGAAATGCTGCTCGAACCGATGATCTTCAATCGCCAGCAGGGCCTTTACGTACAGTTCAGGAATTTCTTCAAACGTCAGGGGGGTACGACGCTGTTCACCGATTTCCGAAATCAGCTGGCCATCATTGGCATATACCCGCAACGGGATTCGCAGCTCCACGTTACGCAGCACCTCCACCGGCGGAATGTCCGGAGCGAGATACAGGTAGACAGCGGCACAGACCGTAATGAAACCCGTGCTGAGCGTCAGGCCGAACCAGATTAGCGTGTACCAAGTGCGTTTGAGCAATACCATGCAGAAGCCAGTGCCGAAGCGTAGTCGGAATAATGATCACAAATTGTACCCAAGGGGCGTTGCCAATCACACCCTGCTGCCATTAAATGGATCGTAATAACAGGGTGTGTCGCTCCCACACGAGCACCGCGTCACAGCCTGGCCCAATACCAACGACACGGAAGTCGTATGCCGCTATTAAATCGTCGCTCTGACCGGCGGAATGACACGCTTTGGGCGCTGGTCGGACACAACAGCACAGAACTGGTCAGGATGCCTCCGGGGGCCACTCTCATTACTGAGGGCAGCCAGAGTCTGGTCATTGACGTTGGTCTGGATACACCCACGAGCAAACCACTATCGGTGCCGGTGGGGTTGCTCACTGGTGTGGCGGCCGTCAACGTCGTCCTCCCGTCCGGCAGCGCGTGGTTCGCGAACCTGCAACTGCCCACAGGGTTGCCGCGGGCAGCTGTGGCCTACCGACTGGCTGAAAGCATGGCGGCGCGGGCCTACAGCTCGCCCGATCAACTGGCCATCGACTACCGGGACAGTCCGGATGATAACGGCTACCGGGTCGTTGCAGTGCCGCGGGATCTGCTCAGCCGAGCCATGGGGTTGCTTTCCTCAGTACCGGTGCCGGTAGAGCGCGTAATTCCTGCACCGGAGGCGGATCAGGCTGAACGCGCAGAGTTGAAAGGCCCTGTTACCGACCAATTCAATCTGCTCCCATGGCGGCGCAGGCTCGCCGTTCGCCGCGGGGCTAAAGCGTTGGCAGCCGCCGGGCTCACGACCTTCATGGCACTGATCATTATCGCTCTTGCGCTGTTTACAGGGCCACTGCCATCGATCGCGCACATGACACAAGAGGTCATTGTGATTGAGCGCACGGCAGCCGGGCGGCCTGCGGTGGTGCCGCTGAAAGCGACCGCACTCGAGCCGTTGAAAACGCGGCTCAGGCAACACTGGCTTGCTGCGCGTACTCGCGCTCTCTGGTCCGGTCAGTGGGCTGATATCGGCTCGCTGACTGATGTCGGATTGATGCTCTCGGCGATCCGGTGGAGTCCTGAGCAGGTGGTGCTGAGCGGCAGCTACAGTGGCGGCCGGGTGCCATCGCGAATCCAGTCAATGCTGGAGAAGCCATGGTGGGCTGTGCCTGAAATCGAGCGATCTGCCACCGGAAACGCCGGTGTCGGGAGCATTTCCGCGAACTGGCGCTTTAGCGCTGATCCAGAGGGGCGAGACTGGTGAGTCTACCAGGGAGAGAGCGGCTGCGTGGCATGCTGGACGGGTTCAGGCGGCTGCAACTGGCCATCGGCTATGCTTCAATCTGGTGGCGTTTACTCCTTCCGGTACCAGCCGGATTGCTGCTGGCGGTGACCGTCGCCCTGCCGCTCTGGCTCGGTCTTGAATTTCATCGGGATCAGTTGAAAACGGAGATCAGGTCACTGGAGCAGGATCGCTCTGCCTTTTTGCGGCGTAACGAGCGCAGAGACAGACAACTGGCAGACCAGCACGCCCTTGAGAGCATTCTGCTCGACCATGAATACTCGCTGCCGGATCCGTCGACGGTACTGGCACATCTCCGTGGAACGCTGGATGCCATTGAACTTCAGGACTGGCGGATTGAGC
The DNA here is from genome assembly GCA_965602035.1 of Natronospirillum sp. GTDB lineage: Bacteria > Pseudomonadota > Gammaproteobacteria > Pseudomonadales > Natronospirillaceae > Natronospirillum. The sequence continues at coordinate 2,561,187 of OZ271919.1, forward strand.
CACTGGCGGATGGCCGACAGCGGTATCGTACGCGCTGGTCGGGTGCCCTCAACAGCCAGGAGGCGCTTCTGCAGGCACTGTCGGTCATGCCCTGGGCCGGTAACCCGGTGCTCATCGACTGGTCGGTGCCGGGCACTGACAATGAGGCACGGGGCTTTCTCAGCCTGCAATTTGTGCTGATCCCCGGCCAGCCACCCAAGCATTGGCCGGTCGGGTTGAATTGGCCGGTTGACGACCGGGAAGCCAGTGGCTGGCTTGAAGAGCTGGCCGAAGCACCGGGTGAGCCGGCGCTCCGGACCGTATCGTTGGCCAGGCAGTCAGCGGTCCACCCCGGGCCGGAACCTGCAACCGTTTCCGAACAGCCGCCCGCTGACGATTTCAGTGATCAGCCTGTCGATGCGCTGACTTACCTTGGCTTTCTCTCGGCTGGTGAGCACAGAGGCACTGCGCGTGCGCTGGTCGAGGGGCAAGGAGAGTTTGCCTGGATCAGCGCTGCGCGGACTGTTGGCCGAAACTCGTGGATCGTTGAGTCGGTGACGGACCGTGGCATGACGATCAGGCACCCTGACTCCGGCAGGATAGCATTCTGGACGCGGGGCGATAACGGGCCAGCACCGGAAACAGGGGGGGATACGCAATGAAGTGGCATGGCCTTGTGCTGCTTGCGCTGGCAGCGTGGATCGCGGGTATCGATGGTTACGCGCAGGGCGTGCAGTCTGATCAGGATGAGAGGATGACACTCCAGATCGGTGGTATGAGCGTATCCGATGCCTTGCGCCTGGTGGGGACTGCGTTGGACCGTAATGTAATCGTCGGGCCGGGCGTGGAAGGGTCTGTGGATCTGTCCGTTGAAGCGATCAGGCCAGCCGACGCCTGGGCCGCGCTGCTGCGCGCACACCGGTTGACTGCCCGGCGAAGCGGCTCTGTATGGTGGGTTGTGCCAGCGCCCCCGGCACGTGCCGAGGTCAGGCTGGTTACTGTCAGTCATGCCAATGCCGGCGCCCTGGCCGATCTTCTAAGGTCGGCATACGCCGACGGTGAAGCCGTCCGTATTCAGGCCGACACGCGCAGCAATCAACTGCTGGTTTCCGGACAGGACGACGCTGTTTCATCCGTGGCGCACCTTGCGCGATCGCTGGATAAGCCATCACGGCAGATATTGCTGAAAAGTCGCGTTGTGATCGCGCAAAGCTCCGAGTTTGAGCGGCTGGGAATCGCCTGGCAGGGGCAGTTGCGCAATGAAACCTCACCGATACCTGGGAACTGGTCGGCATGGCACACCGACCCCGGCAGTTCCCGGTCAGATCACCGGGCGCCACGGGGGATTTTCGCAAGCCTCGCCACGTCGCTGGGTGATCCGGAAGGGGGAGGCGCTGCGGCCAACCTCGGTGTGATCCGGAATGGATCCGTGCTGGCGCTGGAGCTGGAGGCGCTCGAAGGCAGTGGTGATCTGGAAATCGTTTCGCAACCGGAAATGATGACCTCGGATGGGTATGAGGCGCAGATTGCATCGGGCAGCTCGATACCGTTCCCGGGGCCCGAAGGCAGTACGGAATTTGTGGACGCACTTTTATCCCTTTCAGCAACGCCGCGAGTTGCCGGAAATTCAGAGATCATACTGGCGCTTCGCGTGCGTCAGGATTCGCCCACTGGCGGTGGCTCTGATAATATCAGTACCAATTCGTTAACCACTCGGGTGCGCGTGCAAAGCGGCGAGACTCTGGTTCTGGGCGGCGTTTTCCGGCAGGAATCGGCTCAGGAGACGTTGGCAGTTCCGGGTTTGAGCCGACTCCCCTGGATAGGCACATTGTTTCAGCGAACCACGGAACGCGATGTACGCCATGAGCTGATGATTTTTATTACGCCCACTCTGGTCGGTTAGCTGTGGTGCGAAAGGGGGCGGCGTGGGGCATCCCAATATAATTTTTGTTGGCCCGATGGGTGCGGGTAAAACCACTATCGGGCGTATGGTGGCGGATTCGCTGAATATGTCGTTCCACGATGTGGATCATTCGATCGAACAGCGCGCCGGTGCTGATATTCCCTGGATTTTTGATCTCGAGGGCGAGGCCGGTTTTCGCCGCCGGGAAACGGCAATGCTGGCCGAGCTGCTTCAGACAAATGGACGAGTTATTGCAACCGGCGGGGGCGCCGTCCTGGCCGAGGAGAACCGTCGGATATTGAAGGACAACGGTTGGGTGGTCTGCCTGCAGGCCTCAGTGGAAACCCAGTTGCGGCGCACTGAGCAGGATCGGAATCGACCATTGCTGCAGCGCCCCGACCGGGAGCAGGTGCTTCGGCAAATGAAACGCCAAAGAGACCCGCTCTACCGTGCTGTAGCCAGTCTGACTCTGGATACGGACAAGCGGCGACCCCGGCAATTGGCCCAACAAATCGTGGAAGCATTTCAACATGACTGTTCTGCAACTTGATGTAAACGTGCCAGATGCGCATTACCCGATCATCATCGGCAGTGCGCTGTTTGCAGATGCAGCAGCTCAGGGCGTCCTGGCCGATGCCCTGTCCTCTGAAGTATTGATTGTAACCAATGAAACCATCGCACCACTTTACCTCGACGGTATGCGAGCGACCGTTCGCGACTCAGTCGGCGTGGACCGGGTGGAGACCCTCGTGCTCCCCGATGGTGAGCAGTTCAAAACACTTGAGACGCTGCAGACGATCTACACGGCGTTGCTGGAAGCGGGTTATTCACGCGGCTGCACACTGGTCGCGCTGGGTGGAGGCGTGATCGGCGATATGGTGGGCTTTGCTGCCGCGACCTATCAACGTGGTGTTGACTTTGTGCAGGTACCTACCACCCTGCTGGCTCAGGTAGACTCCTCGGTCGGCGGTAAAACCGGGGTGAACCATCCACTGGGCAAGAACATGATCGGTGCCTTCAAACAACCGGAAGCCGTCTTTATTGATACCCGCACCCTTGAAACCCTGCCCGACCGCGAACTGTCTGCCGGGCTCGCAGAAGTTCTCAAATACGGTCTGATTGAGGACATCCGGTTTCTTGACTGGCTGGAAGAGAACTGGAGCAGCTTGCTACGTCGAGATGAGTCCACTCTTCGTGAGGCCATTGCACGGTCCTGTCGCATCAAGGCTGACGTCGTTGCGGAGGATGAACGGGAACAGGGCCGACGAGCCATTCTCAACCTCGGGCATACCTTCGGCCACGCCATTGAAACCCAAACCGGTTACAGCGAATGGCTCCATGGCGAGGCTGTTGCGACCGGCATGCTGATGGCGCTTGATCTGTCAGCCCGGCTCGGGTGGATCAATGGCGAACTGCAGCTCCGGGTTGAACAGCTACTGACGCAGGCAGGACTCCCCACCCGGACACCCGGCGGCATGACTGCTGAGGCTTTCATGAAGCTGATGGCGCGCGACAAGAAAGTGTTGTCCGGCCAGTTGCGCCTGGTGTTGTTAAACCGGCCGGGCCATGCGATAGTCACCAGTGACTTTGATCCCGAAGCATTGCACCAGACCCTGTCTCACTTTCAGAACTGATTTATGGCGCAGCCGTCCTACGTCGCATACTACGGTTTAACCACAGACCCATTCTCGGATCTGCAGGAGCCGCCGTTCATTGCGGTGGCGGGTCGTCAGCAGGCCGTTGATTCGGTCCTTCACCTGCTCAATTATTCCGACGATCTGGTGTTTGTTACCGGTCCACCGGGCAGCGGCAAAAGTCGCCTGCTGGACCAGTTGGTGCGTCAGGTAGAGCCCACCATTGACCTGGCGCTGCTGGATGTCGAAGAGGCGGGATCAGAAAAGGAGATGCTCTGGGAGCTGTCGAGTCAGCTCGGCCTCGAACCCGAACGCTCGATGAGCACAGAGGCGTTGCAGGGTCTGATCATTGACCATTGCAGGGCACAACACACCGCCGGGGTTATTCCCACAGTTGCCATTGATGATATCGACACATTGCCAGCCGAAGCACTGAGTGGTCTGGGAGCGCTGCTCCATGGCGGTTTGCGGCAACAACCGGGGCTGCGTCTGATCGGTCTCGCTTCCGATATCAGCGAAGTTCGGCGAGAGACGGCAGCGTTGGGTTTCTCCGCCGGCCAGTTGATCGAGCTGCCTCCGCTGACATTTGACGACGCTCTGCATCTGGTCAACGGCTATTTCCAGTCAGCAGGGGTCCGCGCCGGTGTTCCGCTGGAAGAAGCTGACCTGATGAGGCTGTACCGTTTCAGTGATGGGCGCCCCGGTGCATTCATTGACGCGGTAAGAGACCACATGCTGGTTGCCGCGCAGCGTCGTAACCGGCGCATACGTTTACCCTGGGCTCACCTTCTTGCCGGAAGCGCCGTGGCGGTTGTACTTACCGTGGCCGTGCTTTACCAGACCCGTTCCGGGACCGGGGAAGAGGAAGCAGCGAGCCAGAGTAGCGGGATGATTGAGCAACCTGAGACATCCGGGGGAACAGGCCAGCCTTCGACAACCACCACGGCCGATCTCTTCGGTACGGGTGATAGTGAATCTGCGGATAACACCGGCACGGCGCCTTCTTCACCGTCCTCACCCTCCTCGACCTCCCCGGATTCACCGGCGGCGGAGGATAGAATGGACGGATCCGATGACGGTGCGGCGCTGGCAGAGATGGAATCCATTCGGGAGCGGCTGGATGCCGCGCTGGCCGAGCGTGCTGCCGGAGACGTTGAACCCGGGGCCGGCACGACCGACAGCGGTGCCGGTCGCCTGTCAGAGTCTGGCGATGCTGACAATGCTGGCAACAGCGACGCTACCGCCGTGTCACAGCCGGCCTCCAATGATGCCACCAACAGCGGGGAGTCGTTTGCGGCCATGGAACCCGGCCTGTTCCAGCCGGAGTGGCTCCGTGACGCGCCAGCGAACAGTTATACGCTCCAGGTTGTGGCGGCCCGCCAGGAGAGCAATGTTATCCAGTTTGCCGAGGCGAGTGGGCTGCCGATGAGCGAACTCGGTTATGTCGTTGACCAACTCGAAGGGCAGCCGTGGTACGTATTGCTATACGGCCAGTACGCCACTTCCGATGCCGCCCGGGACGCCATCAATGACCTCCCTGAGCGGGTCCGGGGCACGGCCCCCTGGCCACGCACGATCAGTGGCATCAGAGAGATGATGACGGCAGACCCGACAGGTGGCTGAGCGTACTGCGCGATGCGTTCCCGGGTGACTCAATTATCCGGGTCAATTGAAACAGCGGGTTCCGGTGATTCTTCTACCTCCAGTCGATTGTCGACTACCTCGACTTCCTGCAGCCTCTGGGCCAGCTGGGAAGCAACAGTGCGCTCTATTTCAGTGCCAACCGAGCCAGTCAATTGCAGGGTCGTACCCTCAAGTGAAAAGTCGATATCGTAGGTTTCGAGCGCCGGGCTGGACTCGAATTCCGCGTTCAACTCGGTCCGAATGTGCGCCTCTCTCCAGAAACGTAGTGTCTCGCCGAGTGCCTGATTGCCGGCAAGTGCACTGGCGCCGCGCTCGAGTTCCATATTGTCCGAAACGGACCCGGTACCGGGCACCGATTGAGCAATTTCCACGGCAAGGCCGCGGGATTCATTGTCTCCCACGGTGCCAGTCAGATCGATCTGATTGCCCTCTTCCACCGCCACCTCGATGTTGGCTGTCTGCAGTGCCGGTGACAGCCGGATGGCCATTTCCACCTGTCCTCTCAGCCGCTCTCCCTCGGCCTGCGCGAGTGCCGTGCCTGCCATGCAGAAAAGCAGGACGGCAGCCAGAATACGGAGACTCATGGTGATTCCTCTGGTTGCAAACGTTATGGCGGATGGTAACACAGCCAGACTTTCTGTAAGGTGGGCCGTGAAAAGGGGATATTTTGTACTATCCGCGATGGGTGACTATGCTAAGTAACGAGGGAGCGTTTACACTTTCTTTGCCCATTTGATCAATGCAATCTGGGAGATGATGCAGTGAGTGAGAATCGACAAGAGGAAATAAAGGCCCTGGAGGCCGAATACGATACCGATTACGAAATCGGTCAGGATAATATCCAGGCATTCGGGTTCGATATCCACAACGTGGTATTCATGGTCAGCGCGGTGCTGATCATACTGTTTGTGGTCTGGACACTGGTTGCACCCAGCGGGGCCAACAGTGCGCTCCTCGGGGTCCGCGACTTCTTTGAAACCAACTTCGACTGGCTCTTTCTGTCAGCCGGGAACATTTTTGTACTGTTCTGTCTGGTTCTGATTGCGCTGCCAGTGGGCCGCATAAGGCTGGGTGGCCAGGACGCCAAACCGGAATTCGGTCGCCTGTCCTGGTTCTCCATGCTGTTTGCTGCCGGCATGGGCATCGGCCTGATGTTCTGGGCAGTGGCGGAACCGGTCGGCTACTTTACCGAATGGTTCGGTACGCCTCTTAACGTGCCCGGTGGCACCGAAGAAAGCCGCAGTGCGGCAATGGGCGCCACCATGTATCACTGGGGTCTCCATCCCTGGGCGATCTATGGCGTAGTCGCGCTGGCACTGGCCTTTTTCTCCTATAACAAGGGCATGCCACTGACCCTGCGCTCCACGTTCTACCCGCTGTTCGGGGATCGTGTATGGGGCCGTCTGGGCGACGTCATTGATATTCTGGCCGTACTGGCAACGCTGTTCGGTCTGGCGACTTCGCTTGGTTTCGGCGCGCAGCAGGCTGCTGGCGGGCTGAACTTCCTCAATGAAGGCATTTCCGCCGGTCTGCCAACGCAGATTGCGGTCATCATCGGCGTGACTTTTGTGGCTCTCATTTCCGTCATGCGTGGCATCGACGGCGGCGTCAAGGTGCTGAGTAACATCAATATTGCGATGGCCGGCGTGTTAATGCTGTTTGTCATTCTGTTCGGCGGTCTGATCGGCTTTGTCGGGCAGTTCTTCAGCACCATCGGCTCGTACGCCGAGTATTTCTTCCCGCTCAGTAACCCGGTAGGTCGTGAAGATGAAACCTTCTACTACGGCTGGACTGTGTTCTACTGGGCCTGGTGGATTTCCTGGTCACCGTTCGTTGGTATGTTTATCGCGCGCGTTTCCAAGGGCCGCACCGTACGTGAGTTCCTGACAGCGGTACTGATCATTCCCACGGCAGTAACCGTGTTCTGGATGAGTGCGTTCGGGGGCAATGGCCTGGATCAGGCGGCTGAAGGCATCGGTGTGCTCGGCACAGAAGGCATCACCAACTCCAGCCTGTCACTGTTCCACATGCTGGAAAACCTGCCGCTGGCTAACGTAGCGGCGTTCCTGGCCATTGTACTGGTGCTGGTATTCTTCGTGACATCCTCTGACTCAGGCTCACTGGTCATCGACAGTATAACAGCCGGTGGCAAGCTGGACGCGCCCCAGGCGCAGCGTGTTTTCTGGGTGGTCATTGAAGGCCTGATCGCAGCCGTACTGCTGTTCGGCGGCGGCGGCGATGGCCTGAGCGCATTGCAGGCCGCATCGATCGCTACGGGTCTGCCGTTTGCGCTGGTGCTGCTGCTGATGTGTGTCAGTGTCATCAAAGGCCTCCTGCATGAGCGCAAGTTGCTGCAGGTAACCGGTCAGATGAGCTGATAAGCAGACTGTTCAGCCCAGTTTGAACAGGCTAGAGTAAAAACCCCGGCGCTGCTGGCTCCGGGGTTTTTTTGTGGGTGACACTGAGGTTCGATATGCAACGCACCAGAGGCGGTCTCGCCGGCCGGGTATTTTCAGGTCTGGTCCTCCTGCTCGCCGGCCACGCTTCGGCTTCTGAAGGTCGGGGCTGGCTGTTTCTGGGCCAGTACGACCTCGGCACTCCGCAGGCGGACTCGTATTATGGCGTTGGCCTGACACCGTCTGTTCAGTTTACCAATTACGATCTGCAGCCCGATATCGAGCTTCTGCGGACCCGCTATGGCTCCCACGCAGTCTTTGCCGGCCTGCGCCGTACGACACCCCTGACCCGCGGTGAACGGCTGTCTCTGACTGTAGGGCTTGCACCGGGCCTGTATCTGCATGGCGGGGATGGCGATACCGACCTGGGATTTCCTCTTCAGTTCCGCACAGCGGCCGGACTGGAGTTCGAAGCATTTGATGGCACGGTTATCGGGGTTCGCGGTGCGCATATTTCCAATGCATCACTGTCGTCGGTAAACCCCGGTACCGAATTGGTCGGCCTTTACTACGGCCTTGTCTACTGAATCGCCGGGAGCGAACCCAATGTCTCGCATTGATACGTTAAGGCTCCAGTTCGAGCGACTCCGTTCCAACCGGGTCTTCGAGTGGATGGTGATAACCATCATCCTGATATCGGCGCTGGTCGTGGGTGCCAAGACCTACGAAGAAACATCACGGTATACACAACTGCTGCTGTGGCTCGACGGCGCGATCACCCTGTTTTTTCTGACGGAGATCATCGTTCGCATTCTCGCCGAAAAGAATCTGCGAACGTTCTTCAGCAAGGGCTGGAACATCTTCGATTTCCTGATCGTCACGGCCAGCCTGATACCGATCAATGAGTCGGATATGGTGCTCGTTGCCCGACTGCTTCGGGTTTTCCGGGTCTTGCGCCTGGTATCCCTGATTCCTGAGCTGCGGGTGTTAATGGCGGCCCTCCTGAAGTCCATACCGCGGATGGGGTATGTGGCGCTGCTGATGTTCATCATCTTCTACATTTACGGTGCAATCGGAAGCTTCCTGTTCGAACGCGTGGATTCATTCCTCTGGGGCAATATCACCACGGCGATGCTCACCCTTTTCCGCGTGGCCACCTTCGAGGACTGGACCGATGTGATGTATGCCACGATGGAAGTGCACCCCTGGAGTTGGGTCTATTTTCTCTCTTTTATATTCCTGACTGCCTTTATTTTCCTCAACATGATGATTGGAATCGTGCTGGACGTCATGCAGCGGGAAAGTGCCGAAGTGGCTGCCGCAGAACAACATGCCCGGGGCCAGTTGACGGACGCGGAACAGATCCGTGCCCAGCTTGACCGGATAGAACAGCGCCTGGACGACCGGGAAAACCGCGACAGAAAGTAATCCTTTTCGCGCCAAACGCTGTATAAAACATTCTGACATCGTTAAATGACTCAAATAATCCGTCCGTCGGGCGATACAGTCGTTTATCAGCGTTCAAGGGAAAGCGCAGTTGCGGACCGTGAACTCGGCTTGCGGCCGCCTGCCTGCTCCCGAAGCAGACCGATCGGAGAGTGACATTATGGCACTAGTCAGAAACCAGCAGGCAGCGCCGGAAGCCAACCGGGATACGCCATCCGAAGCATCGACGCCCTCGCCGAGTGGAGGTGCCAAGCGTGATGAAGCCCTGCAGGCAAGACGCCGCGCGCGCACACTGGCCCGCAAACAGCAACTGGCCGAACGTATTGCGTCGGCTGTTACGGAACTGAATCAGGGCACAGGCGAGATCTCCGCGGCTGCGGAGCAGCTTCAGGCATCAATGACCCAGATTTCCTCGGGTGCCGAGCAGGCCTCCGGCGCTGTTCAAGAGACGGACCAGGTGGTACGCCAGGTCAGCGAGTCGATTGAGACCCAGAACGAGACCGTTGAACAGGCTGCGGCGCAGCTGGGCCAGATGCAGAAGCGCGTGCGCGCGGCGGGTGACAAGGTCGAGTCAATGATCGAGTCGATCCGGCTGTCGATCAAGCGCCAGGGTCGGGCTGTCGAGGCTGCAGAGCTGCTGGCAAAACGCTCCGATGAAATCGGCGATATTGTCGAGGCGGTTATGCACATAGCCGACCAGACTAACCTGCTGGCGCTCAATGCGGCCATAGAAGCGGCCAGCGCCGGTCAGCATGGCCGAGGGTTTGCGGTTGTGGCCGACGAAGTTCGTTCGCTTGCCGAAACGTCACAGGAATCCGCGAGTCGGATTCAGTCCGTGGTCGAGGAGATCCAGACCAAGGTGAAGTCGCTGGTCGAGGACACCAACCGTTCGGCGGAAGCCAGCAAGAAGGACATGTCGACGGCGGATGCTGTAGTGGACCAGTTGCAGAAAGTCCGTCAGTCCATGGACAAAATGGTGGATGATGGCGAAAAGGTCGCCCGTGCCGTGTCCGAGTCGGTTAAAGGCGTCCGCATCCTGAGCAACGATTCAGAGACGATAGCAGCGGCAGCCGAAGAGCAGGCCTCGGCCTGTGAAGAGGCCATTCGCATGGTCAATCAGCAGAACGAGGCCCTCCGCCTGGGCCGTGAGAGCACTCAGAACGTGGCAGAACTCACCGAAGACCTGAGGGTGAGCAGTGAGTCTGACAAGAGCGGCGAAGAAGTGGCAGCCGGTACAGAAGACCTTGCCGCCGCGATCGAAGAAATCAACCGGTCTGCTACCGAGGTGGCTACCGCCATTGAGCAGATCAACAAGGGCGCAAAACAGCAGGGTGAAAGCGCCAGTAGCGCCGCGGCCGCGGTGCGTCAGCTGGAAGCCGGGGCACGAGAAGCCGCGGACCTGGTGAAGGAACTTATCAAGGCGGGTGATGAGGCGGCCGGGTTGGTCGGTGAAAACCGGAAAGAAGTAGAGTCACTGGCCGAGAATATCCAGGAAGGCGTAAAAGAAGTCCGCAACGCCCGCACGCAGATCAATGAGCTGGAAATGCTCATTCGTCAGATCAACAAGGTGATGAACACCATCGACAAGGTCAACATCCAGACCAGCATGCTGGCGGTAAATGGTGGCATCGAGGCAGCTCGCGCCGGTGAGCACGGCAAGGGATTTGTTGTGGTCGCCACCGATATTCGCAACCTCTCCTATGATGCCAACGAGAATGCCGAACGCATTCTGAGCGTCATCGAGTCAGCGGAAGACGATATCAGCAATGTTCGCCACGTCATGGACGATATCAGTGATGCCGCGGCGCGCGACGCGGAGACGCATACGAACACCGTGCGGGACCTTCAGGATGTCGAGAAGGCAATGCTGGAGCTCGTTGAGAATAATCGTGAAATCGTCGATGCCTCCGATCAGATCAGCACATCGGTCGAAGAAGCGTCTCAGGGGGTCGAGCAGATTGCCAGCGCCGCCGAGGAAGCCGCGCAGGCCACCGGCGAGGCCTCTGCAGCAGCCCGTCAGCAGGCTCAGAGCACCGACCAGCTCGCCCGAGCTACCGAAGAAATAGCCTCTCTGGCTGACGAACTCCAGACGCTGGAATAACGCCTGTCGCAGTCGTCGCGGGCGGGGCCGGCCGGATTGTCGGCAACCGGCCGCTCACTGCGGGCGTCCTCTTCCGCCGAATTGGGAGATCAAACCATGACTGAATTGGCAGAACGTGGCAGCGATGCGGGTGCGGAGGCACAGGAGCAGTTCCTGTTCTTCCATCTGCAAACCGCCGATGAGGCCGGTGAGCCGTCTTTCGAGGGCTATGCACTGGCCATGTCCGACGTGGCACAGATCATACGGATTCCGGAGCTGAACCGGGTGCCGCTTGCCGGTGAGCACCTGCTGGGTGTGACCAATTTGCGTGGATCGGTGTTGCCCGTGGTATCGCTGCGAGCGCTCGTTGGGCTGCCAGTTGCTGATCCGGGCACCGACGCCCGCATACTGGTGCTCCGCGGCGAAGAGCCGCTCGGCGTGCAGGTCGATCGCGTGGAGAGAGTATCGGGCGTAGAACCGGATCGTGTCGATCGTTCTGACCTGACCCGCGCGCAGGCTGATCACGACCTTCTTCACGGATTCATCCGTCCTGAGGCGGCAGAAGGGAGCATACTTCGCATTCTGTCGTCAGCAGCAATTATCGAGGCCGGGCGCGCCGCAGAGATCAGCGGCGAAAGCTCGTCCGGCATGGCCTCTCGTTCAGGTGCTATGGGCAGCAACAGTGAGGTGGTTAATCGCCGGCAATATGTCGGCTTCCGGCTGGCGGATCAACACTATGCGCTGGCGATACAGCAGGTAAAGGAAGTGGTTCGTGTGCCCGACAGCCCCGAGCCGATTGCCGGGGCACCGGGCTTCATCGTCGGCTTGCTGTCACTGAGAAATCTGATGATTCCACTGGTCAGCCTGAGCACATTTTATGGTCTGGAAACAGAACCACCGGGCCGCTCAGCGCGGGTGTTGGTGCTGCCGGTGTCCGGGCGGGATGGCGGTGAATTTATCGGCATTATTGTCGATGAAATCACTGACGTGCGCACCCTGGCTGAGAATGAAATAAAGGCTGCACCGGACATGCTTTCCGGGGCAGCAGGCCATCAGGATATTGTCGGACTGTTTGACAGTAAGGACGAGTCGGCAGCGCTGACGGCAGTGCTGGACGCTCGTCGGCTCGTGCAGTCACCGGCGCTGAAAGCAACGACACAAGAGACCGGAGGGGGCGAGCGAGCAATGAACGCTGCAACAGACGTTGAGACGGACGACCAGCAACTCGTCATATTTCAATTAATGGCGGAAGAGTATGGGGTTGATATCACCGCCGCCAAAGAGATTCTGCGCGTGCCGGATTCCCTGACCCGAGTACCTCAGGCAGACAGTTTTGTTGAAGGTGTGATAAACCTTCGGGGAGCCGTGCTGCCGGTTATCGATCTGCGCCGCCGATTCGGACTGCCTGCGGGCGACAGGAACAATCAGCAGCGTATTATCGTTCTGAACCTCCGTGGGGAACGCACCGGGTTTATTGTGGATTCGGTCCGTGAAGTGCGGCGGGTTTCCAGAGCCGCCATAGAACCCGCGCCGGAGCTGTCCGCAGAGCAGGCGGCGCTGATCACCGACATGGCAAACCTGGCGGACGAGGAACGGATGATTCTTTTGCTGAATCCCGGCCGACTGGCGGAGACAACGGCTGCAGACAGCGATCCAGTGACGGGAGCAATCGAATGATCCGTCTGCTGATCGTTGACGATTCGGCTCTGATGCGCCGGTACCTGCGACAGTTATTTGAAAGCGAACCGGATTTTCACGTTGAGGTGGCACGAAATGGTGAAGCTGCTCTGGCCGCCATGGCAGACAGCATGCCGGACGTTGTGACCCTCGACATCAACATGCCGGAAATGGACGGCCTGACCTGCCTGAGTTATATCATGGAGCGCCACCCCTGCCCCGTGATCATGGTGTCGTCCCTGACCGACAAAGGCGCGTTGGCAACGCTCGAAGCACTTGAACTGGGCGCGGTGGATTACATCGCCAAGCCCGGCGGAACGGTCTCCCATAATATGGGAGAGATTACGGACGACCTGTTGCAAAAAGTGCGTTCGGCAGCGAGGGCGAAACCTCGCCGGCGTGCAACAGCAGCCAGCGCGTCATCAGCACCGTCGGCCCGAATGGACGCAATGGCTGATGCGGCCTCGACACCCGATTATCACACAACAGATGACGCCGAAGGTCTCGTGCTGGTGGGCGTATCGACGGGCGGGCCCGGAGCGCTCGAAACGGTTCTGTCTGATCTGCCCTCGAGTCTGGCCTGGCCATTGGTGATTACTCAGCACATGCCGGCGACATTCACGAGTGTGCTGGCCCGACGCCTCAATACGCTCTGCGCGCTGACCGTGGTTGAAGTGAACCGGCCGACGGCGCTCACCCGGGGCTATGTCTATCTGGCTCAGGGTGATCGCGATCTGGAAATCCGTCGCCGCGGCGGGCGCCTGATGGCGGTACCGGTGCCGAGCAGCAAGGATTTGCCCTGGCATCCCAGCACCGATCGCCTGGTCGATTCCGCACTGGATGTCTGCCGCCCGGATCGACTGATCGGCGTGTTACTGACGGGTATGGGCGATGACGGCGCCCGCGCAATGGCCCGGCTGTACCAGCAGCGAGGGCACACCGTCGGTGAGAGCGAAAGCACAGCTGTGGTCTATGGCATGCCGAAGGCGCTCTATGAGGCGGATGGGGCAGAGCTGATGTTGCCACTCGATCGCATCGGCCTGCAGATCTCGCGTTGGGTAAAGTCAGCAGAGGGCAGTACGTATGCTGATCAGACGGCCTGACACTCAGGGGACCGGGAAAGGCACCCGGGCCACTTCCGATGAAGCCCTGTTGAACGTGTTGAAGTCGAGCAATGACGATGACTGCATTGCCCTTATGGGGTCTGTGACAACGCTCAATGACGGGGTCCGGCCGGCCGTTATCACTAGGCTTCGGTCAACCGACTCGCCCCGCCTCCAGCAGGTGTTGTTGAACCATCTGATACCGGATATCCGTGACAGCGAAGTGCTGGAACTGCTCGCTGAACTGCGCAGTGACGATGCCGGATTGCGGAATCAGGTTATCGATGCGTTGGGCAAGACACCGCCCGACGCCCCCGCGCGAGCATTGCTGGAACACCAGGTGCGGGAATTGATGGCTGATCCGGACGGTGACACCCGTATTCTGGCCATCAATCTGGCGCAGGCCATGCAGAACGATATCTTTCTGCCTGCCATCGAGGACGTTCTGGAACGGGATGAGTCTGTGAACGTTGTGGCAACAGCTCTCGATGCGGTAGCCACGCTTGGCGGCCCTGAACAGGCCGCGACGGTTCGGGGGGTGGCTGAGCGCTTTGTATCCGATGCGTTTATCCGGTTTTCCGTCGAACAGGTGCTGGCTGCTCTGCCCGGCCTGGACCAGAGCAAGCCGTCATGACCGAAGCCGAAAAAATTGAGCCGATCGCGATCACAGATGCGGATTTTCTGCAGTTCCGTGATTTTCTGTACCGCAAAACCGGCCTGTTCTTTGAGCCCGGCAAACGCTATTTTGTCGACAAGCGGCTGCAGGAACGCATGTCGGCCAACAACTGTTCTGAGTTCAGGCAGTATTACAATCTGCTGCGTTTCGACAGAAACAATGAGTTGCAGTCGCTGATCAATCTGATGACGGTCAACGAGACCTACTTCTTCCGTGAGTCCTACCAACTGGACTGTCTCGTCAATGATCTGATGAACGAGGTTGCTTCACGTAAGGCACCGGGCTCCCGTATCCGGATCTGGTCCATGCCCTGCTCCACTGGCGAAGAACCCTATTCGATCGCGATCATGCTGCTTGAACGCTGGGCCGGCCTGGCGGAGTGGGATGTGGAGATTCTGGCCTCCGACATTGATACAGCCGCGCTCGAGCGTGCCCGCACCGGCCGCTATGAGCAGCGAGCTGTGCACAGTGTGCCGCCGCACTACCTGCAGCGTTATTTTGAGCCGGTGCGCCAGGGCAGCCGTAAACAATTTCAGCTGAAGGACGATATAAGAGAATGTGTGGGGTTTACCCGTATCAACCTGTATTCAGCGTCAGAAGTCGCGTCTCTGGGGCCACTTGACGTAATTTTCTGCCGCAACCTGCTTATCTATTTTGATGAACTTTCCCGCAGGCAGGCGGCTGAACGGCTCTATGACGCCCTTGTGCCAGGTGGTTTCATCTGCCTCGGGCACTCCGAGTCAATGAGCAGAATCTCGCCGCTGTTCCGGCCGCGGCGTTTTGCCGATGCGATGGTGTATCAGAAATAACGGGGCCCTGGCAATGGACAGGTGCCCGCATGGAGAGACGGTATGACAGTTCTGGTAGTAGACGATGCACAGACGGTACGGGCTTACCACCGCCAATTGCTGGAACAGACGGGTTTTGCTGTGGACGAAGCAGCCAATGGCCTGGAAGGGCTCGAGAAGCTGCAATCCCGCGGAACTGAGATACAGGCGATACTGCTCGATATCAATATGCCACAGATGGACGGGTACACCCTGTTGCAGGAAATACGCAGTGACTCGGAGCTACCCCAGGTACCGGTCATCATGGTGAGCACTGAAGCCGAGGCGCATGATCAGGATCGGGCCTTTCAGGTCGGCGCCAACGGCTATCGGGTCAAACCGGTAGCGGCTGAAGACCTGGCGACACTGATGCGCCACCTGACCGGCCGAGTCAAACCCGAGGCAGAGGAGACGGTGTGATGGATAAGTTGCTGGCTCAATTCATTGAAGAGGGACGCGACCTCATCACCAGCGCCGGTCAGGGTTTACTGCGTCTGGAGCGGCAGCCGGGTGATACCGACTTACTGGATACGCTCTTTCGGGATGTGCACACCCTGAAGGGGTCCGCGGGTGTGCTCGAGCTGAACCCGATGGTTCAGGTTGTACATATTGCAGAAGAGATTCTCGAGCTGGCGAAGGACGAGCCGGACGTGCTTGACGCCGACGCCATCGACCAATTGCTCGAGGCGATGGACCTGCTGAACAGTTGGATGGACAGCCTCGATACCGCGGAAGCGCTTCCCGGTGACGCCGATACGGCGGCCGGACAGTGCGAGGCGGCATTGGCGTCGATTCGTGCCCGGTTCAATGAATCCGGCGGCGCGTTCTCCGGTGGCGATGAACCTGAGCCGGAGAGTGGCGAAGGCGTTTCCTGGGGCCTGTTCGACGGTCCGGTACCGGCTGAATCCGCACCGGGTGGCGGAACTGAGCCAGTGGTTGAGCCGCCGGAGTGGCTCAGTCGGCTTGATGAAAACGTTCGCGCGGAGGCGTGGGATCGACTCAAAGCGGTCGATGTCCCCTTGCAGGTTGTGGCATTCACTCCGGAAGAGGACTGCTTTTTCCGGGGCGATGATCCCCTGTTTCTGGCCAGGCAGACTCCGGGGCTGATGGCAATGGACATAGCGCTGGCGGAAACCGATGAGCCGCCGGAAACCCAGGATGTCTACCGGTCACGTCTGCGCGCCGGGCTACTGGTCGTGGCGGCTGATGAGGCGCTGCATGAGCATTTCCAGTATGAAGACGCCACTGTGGAATGGCACGCGTTGACACCGGAGCATCTCGTGCAGCCGACCGGCGAACCGGGCGGAGTGACCCTGGATGAGGACTTTCTGGGTGACCTCGATCAGCTATGGTCAGAACGCCGCTGGCAGGATATCGCAGATCGGCTGAGTGCACAGCTGCAACTCATCAACCAGGGCAGCCGAGAGGCCAGCCTGCTGCGCTGGTTGCAGCGAGTTGCGCGGGATGAACCGGATGACGCTCTGGTATTCGACACATTGCTGCAGGCGTTGCGGGACCCGGAAAACACTCAGACCGGAGACGGTGAGATTCCTTGGTATACGCTGCTGCCAGTGGGCAAGGGCACCCGCCCGGAGGCAGAAGAGACCCCTGACAGCACTGGCCATGGCGAGCCGGACACTGAATCGACGGTCGATGATGTGGGCAATCATGATCTGCCGATCATTCAAAACCTTGCTCCTGATGCACGCTCAATTGCCGAGGATCAGCTGAAAGCGCTCAATCTGTGCAATGAGCAATCAATGCGCGATGGGATATTGGCCTCGGTTCGACTTGTGCTTTCCCGGCTGGCCGACTCTCTGAATGGGCGCCTGCCGGATCCGGTTCGCGAGGCTGAGACCGGTGCGGACCTTGCGAACGCCCTACAGGCGTGGCTGGATGACGCGGTATCGGATGGTGGTAATGCCAGGGCCCGGGATTCCGGACCAGCGTCGAAGCCTCAGGCTACCTCGGGTAACAACGGGTCTGAGCCAAAAACAGTTGCAACGGGTGAATCGTCGAAGCCACAGCCGAAGAAGGACACACAGAAGCCGCCTGGTCCCGGAGGCGAACCGGCCGCGCCGGTGATACGCAACTTCAAGGTCGATCAGGAACAGGTTGAACAGTTGGGTGATCTGGTTGGCGAACTGGTTGTGGCGAAAAACGCACTGCCGTTTCTCGCGCAGCGGGCGGAACAGGTTTACCAGCAACGCCAGCTCGCCCGCGAGATCCGTGAGCAGTTCAATGTGATCAACCGCATTACCAGCGCCCTGCAAGACGCCATGATGGCCGTTCAGATGTTGCCTGTGTCCTATGTGTTCGACCGGTTTCCCAGGCTGGTGCGCGATCTGTCGCGCAAACTGGATAAGTCGATTGACCTGACCATCCGGGGTGAAGACACCGAAGCCGAAAAGCACGTGATCGAAAGCCTGGCGGATCCGCTGGTTCACATGATGCGAAACAGCATTGATCATGGCATCGAGTCGCGCGACAAACGCGCGGCAAATGGCAAGCCGGAGACGGGGCAGATCTCCCTGAGCGCCTGGCAACAGGAAGAGTGGGTGGTCATTGAAGTTGCCGACGATGGCGGCGGCATCGACCCGGAAAAAACGAAGATGAAAGCCTATGAAAAAGGCCTGGTGGACGAGCGCCGGCTTCGGGAAATGAGCGAGAAAGAAGCCATTGAGCTGATCTTCGCGCCGGGCTTCTCGACCACTGACGAAGCTTCCGATCTATCAGGGCGTGGGGTTGGTATGGACGTGGTGCGCACCACCATTGAAAAGGCAGGTGGACGCATCGACGTTCATAGCGAGTTGGGCAATGGCACGAGATTCCGGCTGTACCTGCCGCTGTCCATGTCCATCAGCCGGGTGATGCAGATCTGGATAGACGGTCAGCGTTATGGCATCCCCATGGACCAGGTAGCGGAAACCGTAAGGCTGCCTTCGGATCGCGTGCATCAGTTCAAGGGTCGCGAAACGGTGCTGCTGCGCGACCGGGTATTGCCGGTATGCCGGGCGCGGGCGCAATTGGGCCTTGAGTCACAGAGAGATGGCGGTTCAATTGCCCTGTTAGTGGTCAGACACCGGGATGACCTGGTCGCCCTCGCGGTTGACGATTTCAGTGAGGGCGTTGAAGTGATACTGAAACCCATGGAAGGCGCCCTGTCCGCACTGGGTATTTATCAGGGCACTGCCCTGCTGGGTGACGGGAGTGTGCTGCTGGTACTCAACCCCGGTGTACTGCTGTCCACGGCAACCCTTGAGGAGGTGGCGAATGACCATACAGGTAAGGGGTAAACTGTTGAAGCTGGTCGACACCTGTCCGGTGGAGGAAGCGGAGGTCCTGCACGACAAGCTGCTGGAAAAGCCGGATGTCCAGATTGATCTGTCGGAGTGCACGCATCTTCATTCGGCGGTCGTTCAGGTTCTGCTGGCCCAGCCCAGAGCAGTCAAACGGGTCGCTGATGATCCATTTCTGAGCCGCTGGGTTGTACCGGCGATCAACCGGGAATTTGAGCGGTCCAGCCAGGGTGGAGACTGATGCCTCGTGACCTACTGTCTGGCCATCGCCAACCGAAAGGGCGGCTCGGGTAAAACCACTACCGCCGTCAACCTGGCGGCGGAATGGGCGGCCCGCGGCCAGCGCACACTGCTGGTCGACCTTGATTCACAGGGGCATTGTGCGCTTGGCCTGGGCATTGCGATCACCCGGGGAGAACCCTGTCTGCACCAACTGTTCACCGGTGCTGCACCCGACCTGAGTGGAATGATACGCACAACGGGTACGCCTGGCCTCGATCTGATTCCGGCTGATACCCGGTTTGATGGGCTGATCCCGCAAATCAGTCCGGACAAGCTTCGCTCGGCGCTGCAGCCTGTGGCCGGGGATTATGACGTGGTGGTGCTGGACACACCGCCCTCGGTGGATCCGATCCTGATCAGTGGTCTGGCTGCCGCTGACGGTGTGCTGGTGCCACTGGTGCCGCAGGCTCTGGGCAGTGCCGGTGTCCGCCAATTGGCTCAGTTGTTTTATCAGGTCGCGGTAAAATCCAACCCGTCATTGCAACTGGTAGGTCTGGTGCCAATTATGTTTGAGCGCCGCATCGCCGCGCAGTCCAGGGTGATGGCCGAACTCAGCCAGAATTTCGGAGCTGATCGGGTTCTTCGGGGTATCCGTACAGACAGTAGACTCGCTGACGCGTTCGGCGCCGGTCAGCCGATCCGCGGGTATGCGCCACGGTCGCGAGGCACCATGGATTACTACATGCTGGCAGAGCAGGTCGGGGATATGGTCACCCGGTAGAACTCTGCCGCCAGACGTCCCGGCTCGAGCGCCCGCAGACAGCCCGGTAACAGGCGACGGCTACTGAACAGGGCTCAATTCAGGGTAGAATCGGCCGATAAAGCATTCGATGAACGGGGAAAGATATGAAAACAGTACTGCTCGTTGATGACTCGCCAACCATTCTGATGAGTGTGTCCGGTGTGCTGGAACGGCACAACCTCAAGGCTGTCACGGCGGAAAACGCGGAAGACGCTGTGCGTCAGCTGCAGGGTGGTCTGAAGCCCGACCTGATCATTTCCGACCTCAACATGCCCGGCATGAATGGCATTGAATTTGTCAGCAAAGCACGCGGCATGAACGGCTTGCGCTTTACGCCCATTCTCATGCTCACCACCGAATCCCAGCAGTCCAAACGTGATGAGGCTCGTAAGGCCGGGGCGACGGGCTGGCTGGTCAAGCCGGTACAGGGCGAGCAGCTGATGCAGGTCATCCGGAAAGTACTTCCCGGGACCTGACCGACGAGCACCGCGCCGGGAGCAGCGAGCATGGCAGAGAGACAGCCCGATATTCCGTCCACTACAGGATCTGCACTGCAGAACAGATTATGGCGCCAGTGGGCGTTGTTCGTTGTGGTGCTCTGGGGTGTGGTTTTCCTGACGTATGACCTGCTGGACGCCTGGTTTAATGCATTGCCGCTGTCTGAGCCAGTACTTTTTGCAACCTTTGTTGCCGTTCTGGTGGTGGCCGTGCTCGGGCTGCAATCTCTCTGGTCCGTGCTCAGGCGCGGGGATCTGGTGTCCGGTGCTGCCGGGCTGCTGAACTATTTTTCCAACCAATTGAAGCAGTACCTTCATGCCATTCAACGTGTGGAATCGTCATTGGATGAGCGCCAACCCCTATATGGCATCCTCACCGGCCATCTGCAACGGGCCAATATGCAAACAGAAGCATCAGCAACCGAGCTGATGGAGCACCTGGACGGCATGCACGGCGAAGTCCGGTCTTTCGCGTCCGTGATGGGCGACTATACAGACTCCACCGACCGGCTTGCAGAAGAATCCAACCGCAAAGCGGAAGCCAATCGCGCCGCAGTAGACAATCTGGCCCGTGTCATCGAGCAGCAGAATCAGCAGATGACTGAGAACCGGGAGCGTGTTTTGCGGGTCATGGAGCGAGCGACCGCGTTGGAGGACAGCCTCGAGCTCATCAAGAACGTGTCGGCACAGACCAATCTGCTGGCCTTGAACGCCAGTATCGAAGCCGCTCGGGCCGGCGAGCATGGCAGAGGTTTCGCTGTGGTCGCGGATGAAGTACGGTCACTGTCTCAGCAGTCGGAAGAAGCGGCTACCGCGATCAGTGGCGGCATCGGACAAATGGTTGACACAATTGAGCGTCAATTCCAGACCGAGCTCGACGAGCAGAGCTCCAACAAAGAGAGAGAAGTGCTGGACCGGGTTGCGCAGCAACTGTCCGAGATTGGAAACGGCTACAACGAGCTGCTGGGACAGCACAACCAACTGGTCGGTGAAATGCGCGGCCTCAGCGACCGGTTCAATGACAAGGTTGTGGAGGCGTTGAGCTCTGTGCAGTTCCAGGACATTGTGCGTCAGCAACTGGAACAGGTGATAACGGGTCTGGAAAAACTGGCGAAGAGCGACCGGGCGGTTGTGCGGGTGCTCGATGAACCGGAATTGGAGCGGGTGGACGATCTGCGAATTGATCTCGATGACTATGAAAGCAGCTACGTGATGGACGCCCAGCGCGACACGCATCAGCGTGGCCTGAACGAAACGGGAGAACAGCCGTTGTCCGATTCGCCCGACGCTGATTCAGGCACAGGGAAACAACGGCCCGGGCCAGCGGGCGGAGCGCCTGACATCGAATTGTTCTGAGCAGGCAACAATCGACGCTTCCGGGCCAACATGCAGTTGCCCGACCTGGCCCTATGGCGCAGAATCGAACACATGAAGAAACATCTGCCCGACAAGCCGATACCACTCTCTCGATGGGTGTCTCAGCGCCGCCAGCAATTGTCTGCACGGTTGTTTGTACTGAACGAACGAAGCCGGCGCATCACCTCACACCTGAGCCTGGATGAAATCACGGAAGAAGAGGCAACCCTCGCCGGTACCTCGGAACTGCTCAAGCGCATGCTCTCGGCCGAGAAACACGTTCGCCAGACGCTGGTGGATCATCCGGCCGCTGTGCTCATCGTGGACGATGAGGGGAAAGTTCAACTGGTCAATAATGCGGCCCGTGAGCTGTTGCACCGTCAGGGTGTGAGTGTCACGTTCCTCTCGGGCGGTGAAGCCATTGATAATCTCTTTCCCGGCGTCCTGCGCAACAGCCAGATCGAGCTCGGTCACCGGGATGACCCCGAACGTGAACACCTGTCTCTGGTGGTCAAGCGCAGCCCGGTGATCTGGGGCCGCAGAAATGCAACGCTCGTGCTCCTCTACGATGTCACCCCTGAGGTCCAGGCCCGCCGTGAGCTGGAGGCGGCGGTAGCGCAACTGCAGGAGGTCAATGAGCTGAAATCCGAGTTTATTACGCTTGCTTCACATGAGTTTCGCACGCCTTTGACCAGTGTCATGTCGAGCCTGGAACTGCTCAGCGAGTACGTGCGCCGGGCTGAGCCCGAGCTCGGCGAGGCCACTGTGGAACGCATGCGCAAGCACCTGTCACGGTCACAGACATCCGTACAGAAGCTCGACGACATGGTGGGCGAAATGCTGGTGCTGGAAAAATACACGGCCGGACAGATCGAATGCCGCCGGGAAGCCGTAAACCTTACACTGTTAGTCAGGGATATATTCCGTACGCTCGAGCCGGTTGCCGAGCAACACCGGGTGACACTGTCACTCGAAGGAGGTGAGGCAGCAGAGGGCGGCCACTGGAATTTGGATCCGCGCCTGCTGCGCCATATTCTCACCAACCTGATCAGCAATGCCATCCGCTACTCTACAAGTGGTGGTAATGTTACAGTCGTGTTACTTTGCCCGGGTGCCGGAAAGGTCGAAGTACGGGTTCGTGACACGGGCATAGGGATTCCTGCCGACGAACAGAGTCGCATATTCGACACGTTTTTCCGCGGCTCGAACAGCCGGCATGCCGATGGAACCGGTCTGGGGTTGTCCATCGTGAAGCGATTCATTGGACTTCACGGTGGCACCATTTCCTTTGACAGCGAAGTCGGTAAAGGCACGGAATTCCGCATTGTGCTGCCGACAGAACAGAGTGAGAGCAGTAGTACCCATGTCCAAGACAGTTCTGGTGATTGAGGACGAGCGCAGTGTGCTGGAGAACATTGCGGAAATACTTCAGATGGACGGATTCGATACTCTGGAGGCGGTAAACGGCGGCGAAGGCCTGTCGATCGCGAAACAATACAAGCCTGACCTGATCGTCTGCGACATCATGATGCCCATGATGGACGGGTTTGATACGCTGAAGCGTCTGCGTTCCGAACCCGAAATAGGCCAGACACCGTTTGTGTTTCTTACCGCAAAAGTAGCGGAGGACGACAAACGTTTGGGCCGGGAGCTGGGCGCCGACGATTATCTGACCAAACCATTTACCCGGGACGGTCTGATCAAGGCTGTGCAGCTCAGGCTGGGTAAGCATGTATCTTTGAGCCGGTTCGAACAGTCGCGTGCCAGTGGGGCACAGCAGGTAGCGCGTCGAAGCCATGCCATGCTGTTGCGCATCGCGGCCGTTGAAGGTGATCTGGCCACGCTGAAACGCCTGATCGCCGAGGTGGGTGATGTCGACATGCTGGATGAGCAGGGCAATTCTGCGCTCATGTTCGCGATCATGATGCGCAATGAAGAGGCTGCGGGACTGCTGATAAAAGCAGGCGCCAGTGTGGACCTGAAACATGGAGAAACGGGGCTGACGGTGGCAGCCATGGCACGTTCCATGGGGCTTACGCACCTCGTTGAACGAGGATGACGTCGGACGGCACCCGGGAACCGATCAATAATCCGCCGGTCCGAAACGCGGGCGTCGACCGGCGCCGGGTTGCCTGCCTTGCCCTGTTCTCATTGCTGGGGGCTGTGGCACACCTGGTGCCTGTGCCGCTCATGTTTGGTGTGCACGTTCTGCCTGGTACGGTATTACCCTACCTGGTTCTGCTTAACGTCGGATTAATTTCAGCTCTTCTGGTTGCCCTCCCCGGGTTGCTGGTCATCGCACTCGTTTCTCTGAGTCCGGCGACGGCCTTTATTCTGCTCTCTGACCTGCTGGTTGTCGGGCTACTGACACGGCGATTTCCACGGCTTGAATTTCCCCTGCTGGTCGCCATGGTCTGGCTGCCGGTCGGGGCTCTTTTCAGTTATCTGTTACTCAGATTGGGTGTGGCAGTACCGGCCCCCGAAGCTCGGCTCCAGTCACTCGCCCTCGCATTCAATGCCATTGCCGCCGCCGCACTGGCTGTGGGGCTTAAGCATATGCTCGCCAGCCGGGTTTTCGGGCTCCGTTCCCCGATATCGATCAGTGATGTGATGTTCTTTGTCCCTACGCTGATGGTTATCAGTGTGTCGGCGCTACTGCTCCACGCCGTCAGTCTGTCGCAACTGAATATGATGGAACGGCAGTTTTCCGAGCGTCTGTCGGCCGCCCAACGCTCAATTATCGTTGAGACTGAGGAACTGTTGAACTCGCTCGACAATGAACTGGGTCAGATCAGCGAACAATGTTTTGCCGAGAACCGGGCAGCGGCTTCTTCCTGGCTGTGCGTCAGTCGCCTGCTACCCCTGTCGGAGTGGTCTGCCGTCTATTTTCGTTCGGATGATAGTGAGAGCTGGCGGCTTTTTGGCCGCTCTGAATGGCTCAGAACCCGGCCGGGTGTCTCGGCCGACCGTCCGGGCTTCCGGGAGCCGCCCACAGAAGCCTGGCAGTACCGCGCCAGCGGGAATGGCTCGCTCTACTTCATCAGGCCCAGCAGTCACTGGCCGGGTGCGATGATCGGTGGCGTGGCTGACCTCTCATCCGGTGCTGATTCACAATGGCCCGGCGCAGCAGGCCGTTCCGAGCGTTTTTCCTGGGTTCTGAACGGTGAAACCCTGGCTACCTCTGCGCCGTCAGTAACCGACAAACGCATGGTGGCGCGTGATTATGGGAATCTGGAGCGATTTACGGACGACCTCTCTGCGTCAGCAACGCAAACCGACGGAGAACAGGTAGGCACGTGGCGCGATGGTGTATACGCGCTCAATACCTCCTTCGCTGCACTGGGCCTGCCAATGCCCGGATCTTTGAGACTGGAAGTCAGCCCTCAGTCCGAGTTGGCCCTGATGAATCGTGTATTCACGGTCGCGCTGATGGCCGTGGTGGGTTTCCTGCTGCTGACGTTATTACTGAGTCGTTCGCTTGCGCGCTGGCTGGTCGTGCCGATGAACTCTCTGGTTCGCTCTGCGCAGAGCATTCCCGGGGCAGTGCGTACCCGCGAATCGCCGGAGGCTCTGGGTACACAATTGCCCGTTGTGGAAATGCAGGCATTGCAATCAAGCCTCGCGGATATGCACGTATTGCTTCGTCAACAATACGAACTGGAACGTGATCATCGGAACCGTCTGAGCCAGGCCGTGGCCGAGCGTACTCACGAACTGGAAGCCGCCTACCGTCATATCACCAATATCCTGGATTCCATGGACGGTGTTCTCTGGTCTGCGCGGCGCGGGGAAAAAGGCCCTGTACTTGAGCTTGTAACCCGCGGGGTTGAAGCGATGACCGGTTACAGAGCCGAACGCTGGCAGTCTGAAACCAGGCGCCTGCTGGTCAGGGTGCCTCGTTCCGAAAGAGCGACCTTGTCTGACAGTATCCGGGCCATGTCTGAAGACGGATTCGGTGAATTTGAACTGGGCTTCTACCATGCCCGGGGCGATTTACGGCGGTTCCGGATCAGACACTGGCTGGTTCTCGACAGCCGGGGCAAACCGGCCAGCATTGCCGGCCTCGTTCTGGACCATACGGCCTGGGTCGAGGCGCAGGAAAAAATTCGGGCGCAGGAAGAGCTTCTGGTGCATCAATCGCGACGCGCGGCGATGGGTGAGATTGTCTCGAACGTCGCCCACCAGTGGCGACAGCCGTTAAACAGCATACGCCTCCAGTTGGCGAATATCGCCGATGCACTGGATCACGACGAATTGACACCCGACGACCTCCGCCGAAGCCTGCGCCGGGGCGACGATTTGATTCAGCAGATGAATCAGACAGTGCGTAATTTCATGACATTTTTCCGGCCTGGTGGTGACCCGGTCGTGTTTGAGTTGTCCGAGCTGCTGAAACAAGCCTGCGATATTGCCGCGGGCAGTCTGGGAGATGTTCCGATTCAATTCGACATGAACGCACGGGATAGTGTCCGGGTCAGTGGTTTTCCCAATGAAATGCTCCAGGCGTTGCTGATTGTGTTACAGAATGCCCGGGAAGCGATCGAACGTGAGGCGCCTGACCAGGGTCGAATCGCTGCGTCGCTGCGCGTCAATGGCGACTGGGCAATAGTGACCATTGAAGACAACGGAGAGGGTGTCAGCGAATCTGGCATAGACCATGTTTTCGACCCTTATTTCACAATCAAGTCGGAAAGCGCGGGAATGGGCCTCTATATGGCAAAGGGGCTGGTTGAAGGCCAGATGCATGGTGCCATAACGATCGACAACAGTGAGCAGGGCGCAGTGGTTACGCTCCGTATTCCGGTCGCCGGGACCTGACGAACCGACAGGGGTTCAGTGATCGAGCATGCCTTCAAGGGCATCAATTGTCATTTCAAGCGCGTCAATGACGCTTTCCTGCTCATCCATGTTTTCGAGCCGCTCGCGTGCGTCACGCACGGCCATCATGCCCAGTTGGTTGCCATTGGTGCGAAACTGGCCGATAGTCATTTCAACAGGGAAGATCTGTTTTTCCAGGTTGATATGCCGCACGATCATGGGCTCGTTCAGCTCAGCGGTCTCGTCAATAACCGAACGCAGCCAGTCACCGTAGTGATTGTCGAAAAACAGGGAAAGGTTCTCGCCGGTGGCATCGTCGGCGTTGATGCCGTAAAGCATCTGAAAGCGCCGGTTGACCTCGACCACATTGAGTGTCTCCCAATCGAACACGCAGAACGCATCCATTGCCGTCCAGAATATCGCCCGGTACCGGGCTTCATTTTCCTGCAGGTAATGGTTGGCTTCCTGCAGCGCATGCTCCATTTGCAGCTGCCGGGCGGTTTTCAGCAGCGCCTGCTGGAGTTGTTGTGGGTCAACGGGCTTCAGAATGAACTGATCCACGCCCGCATTGATCGCTTCCAGCAGGTAATCCGTTTCCTCGTGTGCCGTTGTCACAAGAACCGGTAAGTGGCTGTGATGCTCGCGCAGGCGATGCGTGAGTGTCAGGCCATCCATTATCGGCATTCTTATATCGGTTATCACCAGGTCCGGCCCCAGGTCTGTCACCGCCTGCAATCCCTCTGCGCCATCCGAGGCGGTAATCACCCTGTCGAATCGACGCCGCAGGAACACGGTGAGCTCGGCCCTGACATCGTCGTTATCCTCCACATACAGAACCGTGAGTGTTCTGAGGAAATCCAGTAACGGCTGGTTGTCCGGGGCCATGTTTTTCTCCCGTTAAACCCGCACACAGAGGCGGCATGATCGATAAGCCGGCACATCGGAGGCCTGACGCGCCTGTCTACGTTAACCAATGTAAACATCCTGGCGCGGAATTGCCATGCCACGATCCGGATCGACTCCGGCGTCGGATCGCTCGGTCTGGCTTTCACCGTTGGCAGGAAAGACAGGCTCACTGACTTGCCGTAAGATGCTGTATACATCGAGTACAAATTGGTTGCGTCGCATGCTGGCGCGGGAGAGCGGAAGCGGAGACATGGCTGTAAGCAGTAGCAGCAGCGGGGGCGACACTGCCCGTCCGGATTATCTGGTCGCGGTCGGTGCGTCAGCCGGAGGGCTGGAGGCGCTGATCGAGTTGGTGGGGCGTTTCAGAGCGCCGGGAGCCGCGTTGGTGATTGTTCAACATCTGTCGCCCGATCACCGTTCCATGATGGCTGATTTGCTGTCCCGTCATACCGACTGGCCTGTTCAGGCCGTGCGCGAAGGGGAGCAGGTGCGTCGTGCCAATGTCTACCTGATACCACCCGGGAAACAGCTCACCATAGACAACAGCCTCCTGCACCTTGCGCCGAGGAAATCGCAACGCGGGGTGTCCCACCCGATCGATGAATTCATGCTGTCGGTGTCACGGTCATGGGGACCGCGCAGCATTGCGGTCATTCTTTCCGGTACGGGCACTGACGGGGCCGAGGGAATTCGGGCCGTGAGCAAGGCCGGCGGCAGAGTGCTTGTGCAGGACCCGAACGAAGCCGCGTTTGATGGCATGCCGCGCAGCGCCGTTGAGACCGGTGTTGCCGAGACGGTATTACCCGTGGCGGGTCTCGTCACGCACCTCCAGTCTATCGTATCGGAACAACCGCCAGAGAACGCTGCTTCCGAAGCCGCATCCGATATGACGGATACCTCGATAGAGGCAATGCCGGCTATGGATCTGTCGGAGGCTCAGGTGCAGGAAATACTGCGGATACTCCGTGAATCCGGGGCCGGCGATTTCGGCGGCTACAAGACGGATGCGCTATTGCGGCGAGTCGATCAGCGCTGTCGGTTATTGCGCTATGCTGACCCGACCGATTACCTGGCGCTGCTGGCGGATAGCGAGAGTGAACGCACGTTTCTCGCGCGCGAATTGCTGATTCCCCTGACCCATTTTTTTCGTGATCCAGCCGTGTTTGAACATCTCAGCGCGGCCGTTGTGAAGCCACTGGTTGAGCAGGCAGCGGGCAAAAGGGAGTTGCGGGTATGGTGCGCCGGTGTCGCCACCGGAGAGGAGGCTTATTCGGTATCAATGTTGTTCCTCGAAGCGGGCAGCCAGCTCGGTGTCCCGGTAGACCTGAAGCTGTTTGCGACCGATATCGATGGACGGCTGGTGGATCAGGGAGCAGAGGGAACCTATAGCGTCGAGCATGTCGAATCCGAAGTATCAGCGGTGCGACGGCAGCGCTGGTTTGAACCGGTCGACGAGTCGGGGTACCGGGCACGCCGTGCCATCCGTTCACCTATTGTATTTGCTCGCCACAATCTGGTGTCGGACCCGCCCTTTACCCGGGTAGACCTGGTGGTGTGCCGCAATGTACTCATCTACCTTCGTCACGCTGCGCAACAGCAGGTATTGGAACGTCTCCATTATAGCCTGAAACCAGGTGGCTATCTGTTGCTGGGCCATACGGAAACGCCCGGTTCGCTGGCCGAGCGTTTCGAGACGATCGCACCAGACCCGGCCAGCCAGGATGTCACTGGACTCTACAGGCTGCGTCGCTCCGCGCCACCGGCCCGCTTCCAGTCCGGTGCCGATGGGCATTCAAACCGGAACTCCCCCCTGTCACCGGCCGACGCGGAATCGTCCGGGCCGGGTATTCACCGTGGTGGAGGTGGATTCGGGCCAGACAGTGACGAATCTCAGGTTGTCGACCGGTTACAGAAGCGGATACAGGCCGCCTATCTGCCCCCGACCCTGATACTGAATGGGCGCGGCGAGCTGGTTCATGTCTTCGGTGATGTACAGAACATTCTCAGAATCGGCTCGGGAGCGGCGTCTTTCCGACTTGACCGCATTCTGCCTCCTGGCTTTCTGCCCGCGACACAGGCGTTGGTCGACAAGGCACTGAGCGCCGGAGCAGATTCGTCTTCTCCGATGCGAGGCGACACGGCAACCGGTGATGACGGCAGTGTATACCGGCTCGAGGCGCAGTCTGTGGCGTTGCCGGATCAGTCGCCCTTCATCGCCGTAAGCTTTCTTGTCGAGAACCCCGGCAGCGCGGCGTCGCGCGCGGTGCCGGTTAATACAGGGGGCCGGAGCACAGAAGGCTTGCCTTCAGACTGGGAGCAATATGCGCGGAATCTGGAGCGGGAGCTGACCAGCGCCCGGCTCAGCGAACGTCGCAGTATTGAAGCGCTGGAGAGCACCAATGAAGAGCTTCAGGCCTCTAACGAGGAAATGACTACCTCCAATGAGGAATTGCAGAGCACCAATGAAGAGCTGCAATCGCTCAACGAAGAGCTTTATAGCGTCAATGCCGAGCTTCAGGAGAAAATTCGACAGCTCAACCAACTGCACCATGATCTCGACAACATGGGTCACGCACTCGGCGTTGCGTCCGTGTTTGTGGATCAGGACCTGAGAATACGTCGCTACACCGAAGGCATCACGCAGTTTGTGCCTTTGACTGCGCGCGATGTGGGCCGTTACCTCGGTGAGTTCGCGTTGGACCACTTGTCGACAGAGCTGCTGGACGACATTCGCCGTTGTATATCAGAGGGGCACTACGTCGAAACGGAAATTGCCTCCGGTGAAAACGGGGGCACATCGATGTCCTGGTTGCGGATCATGCCGTACTTCGAGCGTGCACAACAGGTAACCGGTGCTGTGGTTCTGTTGTCCAACCTCTCAATGGTGCAGGCGCTGGTGCAGCAGAAGCCGGTAATCGATGCGCTGCCGCAGCAGTTATTGGTGCTGGACGATCAGAAGCACCTGTTGCTGGCAAACAGGCCCGACAGCGATTGGCCGGCGAGCGCACATGCCGCACTGATGCAGTCGCTGCAACTGGCACCGGAGTCCGATCTGGTTGAACAAAGCGACCTGATGTGTGAGCAGCGCTGGTTCGCCCGGGCCAGGGCCGGTGACTCGCTGGCGCGTGCCCTGTTGGACTGTATGGCGGCTGACTCAGGCCGGTCAGTACAGGTATCGGCCGGTGATGCAGAGAATGAGTTGTCACTGATTCGCATCTGGAGTCGTCCGGTTCGTCAGGGCAAACGTAGTAACTATCTGATTGTGCTGCAGAGTGAGCACAATACGTGATCGGGCGGACGACGAGCAGATAATGACAGAGAGTGATCGACAGGAATCAGATTCGAGCGTTTCGGCTGCTATTGAAGCAGTTCGTGGCGGTCGCCTCAATGAGGCACTGCGCATGCTGGCCCAGGGTGACCTGGAGCAGACAGAGCTGGAAGAAACGCTGCGTATCTACCATGCGGAGCTGCATATTCAGAATGATGAGCTCCGGCAGTCGCAGCGTCGCATAGAGCGCTCACAGGCTCGTTTTGCCCAATTGTTCGATAGTCAGCCGACGCCACTGATCGTGCTTGATCAGAACGGTATTGTTCAGTCCAGCAATCGCTCCGCGCAAAGCCGATTCGGGCTGTCACGGGAGCAGTTCACCGGCCGTTTTTTCGTACGGCTTGTCACGCCCGAAGACCAGGCCGGATTCGTGGAACTGCTGGATAGTCTGGGAAACCGAACGGAAACCGGATTGCAGGAACTGGTGCTCGAAATCGGCTCCGAATCCTTCCCGGCATTGGTGAACCTGGCTCGCATTCCGGGCACATCAGCGGACCCCCATGACCAGAGCCAGTTCGATATTATTGCGCATCTCGTTGATATCTCGGCGCTGAAGCGTAAAGAGCGTCAGGTACGGGAGCAGTCGGAACTGCTCAGTAATCTGTCGAATGAAGCACCCGGCTTGCTACTGCAATTTGAGGCCAGTCAAAAGGGGGTCCGGCAAATCGCCTATGTCAGCCAAGGTAGCCAGAGCCTGCTCGGCTACAGCCCACCGCAGCTTATGGCGCAACCGGAGTTGCTTTTCGCGCGGGTCCACGAAGACGATCGGGCCCGCATCGAACAGCTTTTCGCGGAGCAGAAGACCGGCGCTAAGGAAATCGAATACCGAGTCCAGCGGCTGGCGGGCGAGGGATGGATCTGGCTGCGCCTCGCAGTTCATTCTGTGGAGCGCCAGGGCACGCGTACCTGGTTTGGCTACCTGGAAGACATCACAGCGCGGCGCGAAACCACCCGAATGTTGATAACTCAGGCACGCCGGGCCGCAATGGGGGATATGCTGACCGGCATTACGCACCAATGGAAGCAGCCGCTGAATGCATTGTCCCTGTGCCTGACCAACCTCGAAGACGCC
Organism: Natronospirillum sp.; assembly: GCA_965602035.1. Lineage (GTDB taxonomy): Bacteria > Pseudomonadota > Gammaproteobacteria > Pseudomonadales > Natronospirillaceae > Natronospirillum. Next base: position 2,592,852 of record OZ271919.1, read on the forward strand.
ATCGAGCTGCAGGAGCTCGACGAGGACGTAGCCCGCGAGCATGTTAGTCAGGCGCGTGATTATCTGGCGCAGATGAGTCAGACCGTAACTGATTTTGTTCAGTTTTTTCGGCCTGACCGAGCGCCTCAGGCGGTCAATGTGGCGGATGAAGCAAATAAGGCAATCGGCCTGATGCAGCAGGCCTTCCAGAAGAACGGTGTTGCGGTGTCAACCGACCGGCTTGAAGCCGATATGACGGTAACCGGACAGCCTCCCGAGCTGCTGCAGGTATTCATGGTGCTCTTGCAGAATGCGGTGGATGCGTTGACCAAAGTTAACGTTGAAAAACCGCGCATTGAGCTGTGGTCCGAGACCGGCGCAGATCGGTATCGAGTCGGTATCAGTGACAATGCCGGTACCCTGACCCAGGACCAGGCCACCTCCGCCTTTGAGGCCTATGTCACGACCAAGAGCGACGGCACCGGCATTGGCCTGTACATTGCCCGGCTCATCACCGAGTCCACTTTTAACGGGGAAATTCGTGCAGATACCTCAGTCAGCGGCTGCACCTGTTTCTATCTGGACCTTCCTGCCCCGCCGCAAGGCGATATTGCCGCCGGTCAGGACGGTTGACTGAATTCGGTAATATCGACAAACGTTGCTACCGCACCTTTCTGGTTTCGGCCGATGTCATACGGCAGGATACGAACCAGAAAGTGTCGCCCGTCGTCGGCCTCCACTTCCTTCTCCAGTTGATTACCCTCGGCCAGCGTTTGCTCAAGGTCGGGGACCAGGTCACGGTAGTGTAGCCGATGCGAAAAATCGTCAAGCCTCCGCCCCACATCGGATTCGCGCAGACTGAACAGGGCAGTGGCATCCGGGCTGAACCGGGTTATGCGCAACGAGTGATCCACAAACACCGTGGCAATACCGGATGCCTTTGCCATACTGTCCAGATCGGCGTTCAGACGGTGCAGTTCCTGAATTCGCTCGTCGCTCTCGGCATTCACCGTGTTGAGCTCTTCGTTGACAGATTGGAGTTCTTCATTGGAGCTCTGAAGCTCCTCATTGGAAGCCATCAGCTCTTCATTGGTGGCCTGCAGTTCTTCATTCGACGTTTCCAGTTCTTCAATCGTGGCCTGAAGGCTTTCCCGTGTTGCTGCCAACTCCCGCTCCAGTACATCCACACGCGCCAGAGTTTCCTGGTCGACATTCAAATCGCCGGGCAGTTCTGATTCCCCGGACGTCCGCGCTTCGGCATCCTCAAGATCAAATCCGACCAGCGCGAATCTTGTGCCGTTCCGGTGCACTACGGGGTGGGCGGTGAGGCGGACTTGGAGCTCAGCCCTGTCATTCGGGTCGTGGCCGTCGGTTAGGCGCAGCAGGTCCGAGGAAACGGTCACATCGTCGCGCAGTGCCTTGTAGATCAGCGCAGAGGCTACCGGTACCAATCGGTCCGGTAGAATCCGGTTCAGCCGCAGACTTGCCCAGCCCTCCCGTATACGCAACAGACGGTGAATGTCACCGAATACGTGGACCAGTTCCTGTTGTTCGTTGACCAGAACAGCCGGCGGTGCGTAAGCACGCACGAGCACACCGAGCGCCTGGTCGATGGCGTCAGAGACGCCTTTGGATCGTGGCGGGGTGGTCTGATAGCGTGCGGCAGCTTCGGGCCTGTGGCTGCTGCCACTGTCACCGGTGTCACGGAGCTGCCCTGCGGGCGACGTTCCGCCGACCTCGCCTGTTGCAGTGCTGTCTGCACCCTGTCGCTGAAAGAGTTTCGCTTTCTGGTGCAGGGTCACAAAATCGCCCTGATTGGCCGTCAGTGATTCACTGGCCCCGAGGAACAGAAACCCTCCGTCTCTGGTGGCATATTGCAGGCGCTCCAGCGCCCGTTCCTGTGCGGAGGGCTTGAAGTAGATCAGTGTATTGCGGCAGACCACCAGATCCATACGGGTGAAAGGCGGGTCGGTCAACAGGTTGTGGCGCGCGAACACCACACACTGTCGCAACTCGCTGCGTACCACAAAGGTGTCATCCTGACGGCTCAGAAAGCGCTCAACCCGCTCTGCAGACAGTTCGGCCGCCGCGGATTCCGGATACTGTCCCTGACTGGCAATGTCGATATGGTCCTGATGGACATCGGTGGCAAACAGTTTCAGCCCGGGCCAGGCCTGATACTCGTCAAAGGCCTCCAGAAACAACATGGCCAGGGAGTAGACCTCTTCACCGGTTGATACGCCCGCTGCCCAGACGCGGAGCTGAGTGTCGGGCCGGCTGTCACGAACCAGCGGCCGAATAACCCGGTCGTTCAGTTGCTCGAATGCCTCAGTATCCCGGAAAAAGCGCGTGACGCCGATCAGCAGCTCGCGGCGCAGAGAGCGGCATTCCTCGGCATCATCAAGCAGTAGCTGTCGGTAATCGCCCAGGTTTCTGGTCCGGCGGACCTGCATCCGGCGTTCCACGCGGCGCCGGACGGTGGCTTCCTTGTATTCGGTGAAATCAATATCCGCTGAATCAGTCAGTTCGCGCAGTACGGCAGTGAGTTCGTCCTCGGCCGGTTGCTCTGCGCTGGCGGAGGCAGGGGTGCGGCGCGGCGACTCAACCACACGGGTCTGGTGCACCAGGTCAACCAGTCGATCCGCCATGTCTTCAGGCGGTAACACCGCATCGATGAGACCCGTTGCCATCGCATTGAGCGGCATGCTGTCGAAGCCTGCGGTGTCCGGTTGCTGGGCGAGCAGGAACCCGCCGGCTTCATTGATGGCGACCGCACCGCGGGTACCGTCGGACCCCGTGCCGGAGAGCACGACGCCTATCGAGCGCGGCCCCATGGTTTCCGCCAGAGACTGGAAAAACAGGTCTATCGGCAGATTCAGAGCGCCCGATTCCTTCGGAGCGAGTCGGAACGAACTGCCGTCAAGGTAGAGAATCGACGCCGGCGGAATAAGATAGATATGGTCCGGCCTCAGCGTCATGCCCTGCGCGGCCTGCTGAACCGGCATGCGGGTATGCCGTCCGAGCAGTCGGCCCATCATGCTCTTGTGGTCCGGTGACAGGTGCTGGATTACGACGAAAGCGGCACCGGTGTCTGCCGGCATAGAAGAGAAGAACCGTTCCAGCGCATCCAGACCACCGGCTGATGCGCCAACCGCTACGACCGACCCGGCGAAGCTCCCCTTCATTGAGGATTCAGTGCCGGACATGGCGGCTATCACTCACATTCAGAATCACTCTCTACTCTCCAGAATTCACCAGTGGCTGATCAGTGTTTCACCATCCCACCCCAGACGGCCGGTCTCGACGGCACCGCGCCTAATGCCCGGCACCGGCGCTATCATAAAGAGATCGCCATTGAGACCGGTCAGTTGTCTGGCCACGCCAGAGTCGGCAGCCAGGGCTGCATGGGCCTGCATATGGGTTACTTCTCCATGAGTCGGTATGGCAATCGCCGGCCGGATCCACTGGTACATCAGCCGCAGTTCATCCTGTGCGGGGTGCCCGGAGGCATGAATCGGATCGGGATAGTCGCCATCCTGAATAACCGTCACGTCACGTTCACGGATTTTCGTCATGAGTTTCTCTACGAGCGGCTCATTGCCCGGGATCACCCGAGAGCTGAATACGACTCTATCGCCCGCCTCCAGGCTGAGTGCCGGGTGTCGTTCACTGGCAAGCCGGCTGAGCGCCGCGCGCGCTTCACCCTGACTGCCCGTGGCAATGATCAGGGTCGACTCCCGTGGCAGGTAGCCGACATGCTGTTCCGGTACCACCACGATATCGTCCGGCCAGAGGCCCTCGTGGCGGGCAATTGCCACCATCTGGCGAAGAGAACGACCGAAGAGAGTGACCTGGCGCCCACAATCCCTCGCTATCCGGCCGATGGTGATCAGGCGAGCCAGGTTGCTGGCGAAGCAGCTGACAACCACCCGCCCCTCTGCCTCGTTCACTGCCCGCGTGAGCCCGGGCAAGAGCGCCCCCTCGGACACCGAATGACCCGCTTCACGGGCATTGGTTGAGTCGCCGACAATCGCATCAATGCCCAGATCGCCCACACGTTTGTACTCGGCAGACTGATAACCCGCTCCCACGACAGGTTCCGGGTCCAGTTTCCAGTCAGCCGTGTGGAACACCCGGGCTGCCGGCGTGTGGATGACCAGTGCCGATGGCTCGGGGATCGAATGTGTCAGCGCGACCCACTCGATATCGAATGGTCCGATCACCTGTCTGCCCCGCCAGGGGACAATGTGCACCGGGACTATGCCTGCAAGCCCGGCCTCCCCCAGCTTACGCTGGAGTATGCCCGCCGTGAACGCCGTGGTATAGACCGGGCATCGAAGCAATAACCAGAGGTAAGCAACGGCACCGACATGATCCTCATGACCGTGGGTAATGACCAGGCCAGCGAGTAGATCCCGATTCTGGACAATGAAAGCAGGGTCTGCCATCTGAATATGCGGCTCACCGGGCGGTGCGTCCGGCCCGGCAAAGGTAATACCGCAGTCAACCGCCAGCCAGGCGCCATCGTGTCCATACAGATTGAAGTTCATACCGATTTCTCCGGTTCCTCCCAGGGGGAGAAACCAGAAATCCTTGGAGCCGGGAACCATACATCAGGCCAGTCAGATTGAGGATCGCAGTGTATCAGAATCACCGTCGTCAGGTGTTGTCCAACGCAGAAACAGGCGAGCCATTGTGCCGCACGCTGACCCGTGCAAAACTGTAATAATCCACCGACTGATGCGACCGACAGCACATGATTACATGGCAGATGATAAAACGCTCGCTCGGTATCAGTGCGATTGTGGGTACCATTCTTAATGGCATCAATCAGGGTGGCGCCATGCTGGGTGACGAGGCCGTCAACTGGGGGCATCTGTTACTCAATTATCTGGTGCCTTTTCTCGTGGCGTCTTACAGTGCCTGGGCCAACACCCGTGGCGATAACAGATCGGAGACGGGGCCGTCTACTCCGGATTCCCCCTGATGCAGAACAGCTGGCAGAAGAAATGGCGTGACGTCCTGCAGTGCAAGCTCTGCTGGCGTCTCACCGCCGGTGTGTTTGCGAGCATCGTCTTTATTGAGGCGGTGATACTCGGCCCAAGTGTCATCAATTACGAACGCGATCTCCTGCGAGGGCTCAATTTTGCGGCTCAGGAGTCAGTGCGCGCGGCGATGCCGGTCGGTGAATCTTCAATGCCCTACCCGGCACTTGAATCCCTCGTTGCCAACACAGGGATTCTCGGTATTCAGCTGGATCAGCCGGGCAAAGAGCCTGTGGGTGTCGCGCTGACCACAGACCCGGACAGTGATGCCAACCTGCGTGCCCGCCGCGACGAGGGCGGCGGTAACTGGATGGAAGTTCGCTGGAGTGCCGCTCAGTTGAACCTGCCATTCGGTGCTGCGGCACGTATCGATACCCAGCATGTCAGGGGCGAGTTGTGGGCCTTCGTCGCCCGTATCACAGGTCTCGTCTTGCTGATCACGTTCTTCGTGACAGGTACCACAATGATGGTGCTCAATTGGCTGATTCTGCAGCCGGTGCTCGCACTGCGTCAGCGCATCACCCGCGCGGCCGATGACCCGGAACGGCCGGAACGTTACAGGTCGGAGGGCGATGGTCGGGACGATGAGTTGAGCACGATCGGAGAGGCCCTGAACCAGTTGCTTGATCAGAGCGGTCGCACTCTCCACCGTCTGGAAGCGCTGAACCAGGATCTGGCGAGGTTTCCCAACGAGAACACCAACCCGGTCTTGCAGGCGTCGGCCAGCGGCGAGCTCCTTTATGCCAACGCTGCTTCAGAGGCGTTGCAGTCATGTTGGAATACCGCACCGGGAGAAACCTTACCCGAACATATACGCAATCTGGTGACCATGGCCGTGCAGCAGAGGCGTGTACAGCGCCTGGAAGAACCGTGCGAGAAGCACTTTTACCTCTTGCATCTCCGCCCGGTACCGGATGAGCGGGTGAATATCTACGGACTTGATATCACGGACCGGAAGCATTACGAGGAGGCACTGAAACACCGGACCTGGAATGATGAGCTGACGGGTCTGCCCAACAGGCTTGCTTTCGAGCAGCGCCTGGACCAGCTCAGCCGGTCCGGCCACGATGCGGCGCCTTCTGCTGTGCTGATGGTGGGGATCGACGATTTTCATGCCCTGAACATGACCGCAGGCAGACCAAATGGAGACCGTGTATTGCGCGACATTGCCGACCGCCTGCTGGCCATCGTGCCGGATGATGCGCTGGTCGCTCGCCTGGTCGGTGATGTTTTTGCCGTCTATCTGCCAAAATGCCCCGATGACTGCAGCACCTGGGCAGCCGCCGTCGGACGGGGGATTCTGGACAGGCTCCAGACTCCTTTAACGGTCGATGAGACCGCCCATCACCTCGAGTTCAGTATCGGTATCGCGTTGAGCCCGACAGATGGTTGCTCAGCCGATACGCTGCTTCGACACTCAGAAATGGCCATGCAGCGCGCCAAGGCCGATAAACATCACGACTACCGCGACCCCCTGCGCTTTTTTGTGCCGGAGCTCAGTGAACGGATGGCCCGTCGGCAGGCACGTCTGCGCGGGCTACGCCATGCCATCGATCACGATGAGCTGGTTCTGCACTTTCAGCAGCAATACACCGCTGACCAGACGCGGCTAACCGGCGTGGAATCTCTGGTGCGCTGGCAGCATCCGGAAGAAGGGTTGGTTCCCCCCGGTGAGTTTATACCGCTGGCGGAAGAAACGGGGCTGATCGTTCCACTGGGACGGTGGGTGCTCGAGGCAGCGGTTAAACAGGCGGCCGAATGGCTGAACGATGCGAAGCCGACTCGCGTGGCGGTCAATATTTCAGCGGAACATCTCCTCGCGCCGGGTTTCGTCGGGGAGGTTCGGTCTACGCTCACACGCCACGGTCTGCCACCACAGTGGCTCGAGCTTGAGGTTACCGAAACCGCGATGATGGAGCAGATCGACCACACCGTGGGTGTGCTCGAACAGTTGCACGCTCTTGGCGTTGAATTGGCCCTGGACGACTTCGGTACCGGATACTCGTCCCTGGCTTACCTCAAGCGCCTGCCACTGGATCGTGTAAAAATCGATCGCGCCTTTGTCAGTGACCTGCCCGGCAGCGGGCACGATGCGACCCTGTGCCACGCCATTATCCAGCTGGCTCACAGCCTGGGCTATGAGGTGATTGCCGAGGGCGTTGAAACCCCGGAGCAGGCAGCATGGCTGGCCGCTCGCGGTTGCGATGAGCTGCAGGGCTTTCTCCTTCACCGACCCGCTGCAACGCTCGTCCTGGTCTGATCCGGTTTACCCGGATTTGACGGAAAACTTTGAATCCCGTCACAAATGCACTAGGCTGAAAGGTGTCGAAGCCAATGAGGCCAGTCGTTTGATTGTTGCCGGCAACGTACACACGCGCTCATCAATACCCCGGGCCGCACCTGCGTCCACGGTAATGGTGGGGTCGTGTATGCGGGCGTTTCACAACAGTCAATCCAATGGCCTCCCTACCGAGCCGGCGTCAGACCGGCACGCTCCAAAGCTGCTCAGCTTCCCTTATGAAACGCCGGCGACCCGCCGTGGCTTCCGTGACTGGCGCGGCATCGCCCGCTTTCTGGCACCGCCTGTGTACGGCGACTGAGCAGCGGCGTTTCAATACCGAAACGTTGATTTCATTCTTTCTGTAATAGCGGAGTAGTAACAATGCGTAAACTAACCATGGCAATGGCAGCTGGCGCGCTGTCATTTTCATCACTGGCCTACGCCGACTGTGGCGAGGTTTCAATCACTGAAATGGGCTGGGCTTCCAACGAAGTCGTAACGGGTGTTGCCACGTTCCTGATGGAACAGGGTTATGGCTGTGACGTCACCGTGGTGCCGTCAGATACCGTACCCGCTGTTACGTCTGTAGCGGAGAACGGCGAACCCGACATCGTCACCGAGCTGTGGCTGAACTCCACGGGTGAGGTATACAACCGGCTGGAAGAAGAAGGCCGTATCCAGCGTCTGGGTCGGGTACTGGAGCCCGGTGGTGTTGAAGGCTGGTGGATTCCGACCTATCTGGCAGAAGAACACCCGGAACTGACCACCATTGAAGGCATCATGAACAACCCCGAGCTGGTTGATTCCCGTTTTAACAACTGCCCGGATGGCTGGGGCTGCCGCGTTGTCAGTGACAACCTCGTCCGTGCCCTGGATCTCGAGAGCAGCGGCATTGAAGTGTTCAACCACGGCTCCGGGCAGACCCTGGCTTCTTCCATGGCCTCTGCAGTGGAAAACGAAGAGCCATGGTTCGGCTATTATTGGGGTCCGACGGTGCCGCTCGGCAAGTACGACATGACCAAGGTTGACCTGGGTCCTATCGATGAGGACATCCATGCGCGCAACCAAAACCCGGATACCCCGAACCCGGGCGTGTCTGACTTCCCGGCAGCGCCGATTCTGACGGCCGTAACCTCCGACTTTCAGGAGCGTGAACCGGAAGTGGCAGAGATGCTGAGCCACCTGAGCTTCCAGACCAGCGACATGAGCACCATTCTGGCGTGGATGGATGAGAACGGTGCGTCCGGTGAAGAAGCGACCGTCTACTATCTTCAGAACTACTCAGACCAGTGGTCCGAGTGGCTGAACGACGAAGCGCGCTCCAATCTGTCCAACCTGCTCTGATCTGATCCGGGGCTGTTTCCCCGCTTTACAAAGCAGAGCAAGGGGGGGGTGGCCATCGGCCGCCCCCTTTTACCGCCTGACCGGCGATACGGGGCTGACTGAAAGCTTCAGTGGAAACAGACTTTCCTGGTTTTCAGACAGATCTGCTCGCCGCAAATCGCAGGAGTGAACTGCAAAAATGGCTGTATACGATTCATTATTCTCGGGGCTGGGCCTGAGCAACTGGTGTTCTTCCAGTGAAAGCAGTGCCCCCACGTCGATGGCTGACTTGATGAACCAGGCCAGCGGCAACTCGGAGGGCGCTCAGGTCTCCGCCTGGGAATTTCCCTTCCCGTCCATGGACGCACTCAACGATGCCTGTGGCTCCTTCCCACAGTCGCGTAACCTGACTCGGGGCCTGGAGCAGGGGTTTCTTGATATCCAGGAGTCGCTTAGTCTCGTGCTCGATCCGCTGACGCAACCGCTGAGCTGGATTCTTGACGGTGCTCTGTTCACCGTTCTGAATACGCCCTGGTGGATTGTGATTCCCATACTGCTGCTGGTCGTCAGACTCGTTACCGGGTCCTGGAAGCTGGTGGGCTTTGTCGGCGCCTGCCTGGCCGGCCTAGCGTTCATCGACCACTACGAATACGCCATGCAGACGTTGTCAATTATCTTCGTCTGTGCGTTTATCTGTGTGTTATTCGGTGTGCCCATCGGAATCGGCATGTCACGCAGTAACACGATGCAGAGGATGACCATTCCCATACTGGACATGCTGCAGACGTTGCCACCGTTCGTGTACTTGATTCCGCTGATCTTCCTGTTCAGTGTGACCGAATCCAAACTGTATGGCATCGCGATCATTCTCTATGCCATTGTGCCGGTGATCCGTCTGACCAACCTGGGCATTCGCCTGGTGGACAAGGATGTGATTGAAGCGGCCGATGCGTTCGGTATGACCGATCGCCAGAAGCTCTACAAGGTCCAGATTCCGCTGGCTCTGCCCAACATCATGGCGGGTGTGAACCAGACCATCATGATGAGTCTGGCCATGGTGGTGATTGCTTCTCTGGTCAGTGCGCCGGGTCTCGGTGTGCTCGTACTGCGCGGCATCCGGAACCTGGAACTGGGTGTCGGGCTCGTGGCCGGCCTGGGCATTGTGATTCTCGCGGTGATTCTCGACCGGGTCACCAAGGCGTCGCTGGCACGTATTGATGCATCGAGAAAGGATTGAGGGCGGAACCAATGAGCGATAACCCGATCAGAATCTCGATTCGAGAGTTGTACAAGATATTCGGCGAGGACCCCCAACACGCGCTGGAACAGGTCAAGGCCGGGGTCGGCAAGGCCGAGCTGCTGGAAAAGTACAGTCATGTGCTCGGCCTGCAGGACATTAACGTGGACATGCGGGAAGGCGAGATCACGGTCATTATGGGGCTTTCAGGGTCGGGCAAATCCACGCTGATTCGCCACCTGAACCGCCTGATCGAGCCGACAGCGGGTCGGATCGAAGTGGACGGCGAGGATGTACTGGCGTACAGCGACGAACAGATGCGTACTCTCCGTCGGCAGCACATGACCATGGTTTTCCAGAAGTTCGCGCTGTTGCCGCACTGGACTGTGCTGGACAACGCCGGTATGGCGCTGGCGACGCGAGGATTCGAACGCAAGGACTACGAAGACGAAGCGACCAAATGGTTGGAGCGGGTTGGGCTGGAAGGCAACGAGCACCAGTACCCGCACGAGCTTTCCGGTGGCATGCAGCAGCGTGTCGGTATTGCCCGGGCTCTGACCTCGAACGCCCCGATCATGCTGATGGACGAGGCGTTCTCCGCGCTGGACCCGCTGATCCGGACCGATATGCAGGACCTGTTGCTGGAACTGCAACGCGAACTCAAGAAAACCATTGTCTTCATTACCCATGACCTGGATGAGGCACTGAAGCTGGCTGACCACCTGGTTATACTCAAGGAAGGCTACGTGGTGCAGCAGGGCGAGCCCCAGGAAATCCTGATGGCCCCCAATGACCCTTATATTGTTGACTTCATCAGTGATATCAATCGCGCGCGCGTTCTGCGCGTTCGCTCGGTAATGGACAAGACACCGGATATCCCGGAAGATTGCGTCGGTGATGTGGATGCCGACGACAACCTGGAGTCCGTTATCGCCCGCTCCGAGGGGGATACCAGCATGAAATACCGGGTCATGCAGGACGGCGAACCCGCCGGTGTGCTGAGTATGAAACGACTGGTCAAAGCACTGGTGCCTACGGACGCCAGCCAGGAACGCGCCAACATGTTGTAGCCCGGTCGTCGTCGACTCAGGAAAATCATCCGGTCAACGGTCAACGGTCAACGGTCAACGGTCAACGGCCCGCTGCTGTCGCCACGCTTTTTCCGCCTCAATGATTACCATGGTGGTAATGCCGTAGGCGCCCATGATGAGCCAATAACCCGCCGGGAATGGCGCACTGTCGAACAGCAGGTTCATAATCGGTGTGTACACGTACGCCAGTTGGGCCAGCAGCATGCCGCCGGTGCCTGCCCACACCCAGGGGTTGGAGAATGCCGGGGTCTGCCAGAGACTTCGGGTCAGAGACCGGCAGTTGAACAGGAACGTGGTCTGCACCACCACAAAAAGGGTCACCGCCAGCGTGCGGGCCTCTTCGACCGATTCACCCTAGTGCAGGGCCCATTCGAACAGGCCGAAGGCGCCCACGAGCAGCAGCAGACCCGCCAGCAGAATTCGGGTCGTTGTCTCGACCGTAAGGAAGAATTGCTGCGGCGGACGTGGCGGCCGGTCCATCAGCCCGGCTTCCCTCGGTTCGAACGCCAGCATCAGCCCCAGAAATATCGCTGCCGTCATGTTGAGCCAGAGCGCCTGTACCGGCAGTACCGGGAGAGTAACGCCCAGAAGAATCGCCAGCATGATGACCAGGCCCTGGCCAATGTTAGTCGGAAGCACCCAGGTTATGAATTTGACCAGGTTGTCATAAACGTTTCGCCCCACACCGACAGCGCGCTCGATACTCGCAAAATTGTCGTCGGCGAGAACCATATCGGCTGCCTCACGGGCAACCTCGGTACCGCCACGGCCCATAGCCACGCCAATGTCCGCCTGGCGCAACGCCGGCGCATCGTTAACGCCATCGCCGGTCATGGCCACTACGTGGCCGAGTCCCTGCAAGGCATGAACCAGCCGGAGCTTCTGCTCCGGCGCGACCCGGGCAAAGACCGACACATGAGCGACCTTCTCGGTCAGTTCTGCGTCGGTCAAATGTGCAATGTCGCGGCCGGTCAGGGGCGGCTCCCGGTCAGTTGCCGACAAGCCGATCCGGGCTGCTATGGCGCGGGCCGTAAGTGCGTGGTCACCCGTAATCATCTTGATCTGGATGCCAGCCCGCTGACATTCGGCGACTGCCCTGATGGCCTCTTCGCGCGGGGGATCCATCATGGCCTGAACGCCCACCATGGTGAGCGCAGGATCCGATAGCCAGCTTGCGTCGATCGAATCAGCGCCCTCGGGCGCGTCCATCCAGGCCACTGCCAGAACGCGCAGGCCATCCTCTGCCAACCGATTCGCACGAGCATGCCAGGCTTCCGCATCCAGTGGTTCCATTTCACCGTCTGCTCTGAGTTGATGGCTGCATCGCGCCAGAATGGCCTCAAGAGACCCTTTGACCAGGAGCCGGCACCGGCCATCGTCCCATTGATTCAGCGTGGCCATATACTGGCGTTCCGATTCAAACGGCACGACGTCCAGTCGCGGGTAGTGGTGGCGCGCGCGGCTGACGTCGAAGCCGGCCTTTGTGGCTGCGGTCAGCAAGGCGCCCTCGGTTGGGTCGCCGCGGACGGACCAGATGCCATCCTGTTCAATCAGATCGCTGTCATTGCAGAGCAGTCCGCCCAGCAGGCAGTCTCTGAGGCCTTCCGGCAGGCTGGGTGTGCGCAGACTTTCGCCATCGTCCCCGCTGACTGTGCCTTCCGGGTGATACCCGTTACCGGTTACCGTGTACTCGTCCAGATCCACCGCGATACTCTGCACAGTCATCTGGTTCTCGGTCAGTGTTCCGGTTTTATCGGAGCAGACTACCGTTGTAGAGCCGAGTGTCTCGACTGCCGGAAGCTTGCGGACAATGGCGTTGGCCCGCGCCATACGCCGAACGCCGATGGCGAGTGTAATGGTAACCACCGCAGGAAGACCCTCCGGAATGGCCGCCACCGAAAGCGCTACTGCCGCAACAAAGGTGGCTTGCCAGGTCTCTCCTCTGAGGATGCCAACCAGAAAGGTCACTGCAGCCAGGCCGAGAATAATCCAGAGCAACACTTTGCTGAACCGTTCGATTTTTCGGGTCAGTGGCGTCTGGAGGTTGACGGACTGATGCATCAGCCCGGCTATACGACCCGTTTCGGTCGCATCACCGGTGGCCACCACGATACCCTCGGCCGTGCCGTAGGTAACCAGAGTACCGGCGAACGCCAGATTCGCCCGGTCACCCAGCACGGTATCTTCCGGGAGGGTGCGGGTGTGTTTCTGACTGGCGACCGATTCGCCCGTGAGTGCGGATTCATCGACCTGAAGATCGCGGTTCCGTACCAGGCGCAGATCGGCCGGCACCTTGTCACCGGACGCCAGCAGAACGCGATCGCCCGGCACCAGATCGGCTGCCGGAACGCTGATTTTTACACCCTCACGAATCACCGTTGCCTGGCTGGACAGCAGCTGGCGCAGGGCACCAATGGCTTCGGCGGCCTTTGCTTCCTGAAAATAGCCGATCAAGGCGTTGATAATGACCACAGCCAGTATGACGCCACTGTCGACATATTCCCGCAGGAAAAACGTGACCACGCCAGCGACGAGCAGGATATAGATAAGCGGGTTATGGAACTGAAGCAGCAACCGCATCAGCGGTGACCTGCCTTTCTGTTCGGTCAGCGTATTGGCGCCGAACCGGTCGCGTCGTTCAGTGACATCGGTCTCGCGGAGCCCGGATTCCCAGTCCACGTTCTGCCCGGAAATGACTGCCTCTACGTCCAGGCTGTGCCAGAGAGTGGGTTCATCGGGTCTCGATGGCATTGGGGGCTCCGGGCGTCATGATTATTAAAGTCGAAAGTCGAAAGTCGAAAGTCGAAACCTGTGTCAGCGGTCCGCGCAGCGAATACAGAACGCGACGGTCGGATCAAAGGCAAGGCGCTTTGGGTTGATGTCTTCCTCGCACTCGAGACATTCCCCGAAATCGCCGTCCTCGATCCGCTGCAGGGCGTTCCGTGCCGCCTTCAGGCGCTGGCGGTTGCGCCGTTCGGTCGCAAGCGCCATCTGCTGTGCCTGCAGGGCGTCCATGCGCGACAGCCGTCCGACCTTGGTCTGGTCAAGCTGAACGGTATCGGTTGAACCATCGCCCGCTAGGCTGGCTTCCAATTCACTGATAAGGGCTTCCAGTTGTTCCCGGAAACTCGCGAGCTCCTGTTTACCTAACGGCATGGGTTGTCCTCATCAAGAAAATGTTTGCCACGGAATCCACTGAAAAACACGGAAACAGTAAAAAGTCGACCGACCGTTCGCGATGCTCACTGACAGACCACTCGCTGACGCTTGCTGAAGGTCGCGGTCTGTGAGGGCAAAAGGCCAGATCTGGTTACTCTTTCAGTGTCCTTCCGTGGATTCAGTGGCAAAGATGCGTTCGTGGATTCCGTGGCTCGAAAAGCGTTTAACAGCCAACCCGTATAGAATGCCACAGTCAGGATGTCGAAACTAAGGCAAACGCGATGGCACAGACACCTCACAATTTCGGTGGATTGCTTACAGTAGCGCCCAATATGCTCGCTTTTATGGAACAGGCGCGTCGCGTGGCCCGAACGGAGGCGTCCATTCTCGTTCGCGGGCAGTCCGGCACCGGCAAGGAGCTCGTGGCAAGGTATATACACCAGCAATCCCGCCGGGCCGGCCAACCGTTCAGCGCCATTAACTGCGCGGCACTGTCACGTGAACTGATCGCCTCCGAGCTGTTCGGCCACAAGAAAGGCGCTTTCACCGGTGCCACGCATGACCGCACGGGGCTGCTGCAACTGACGGACGGCGGCACCCTGTTTCTGGACGAAATCGCGGAAATGCCGCTGGATATTCAGGCGGGGCTCCTGCGCGTTCTGCAGGACCGGTTTTTCACCCCACTGGGGTCGAGTGAAGTGATACATACGGATATTCGGCTGATCTCGGCAACCCACCAGTCACTTCGGCGCCTGGTAAGTGAAGGTCGGTTCCGCGAAGACCTCATGTACCGGATTCGTGTCGTACCACTATACCTGCCGCGCCTGAAGGCCCGGCTCGGTGACATCGAGATGCTGATCGACCAATTGCTGTCGGATCTGAACCGTGACAACGAACGCCAAGTCCGTGGCATTGACCCGGGTGCGCTCGACGCCCTGTTGAGTTGGGACTGGCCCGGTAACATACGCGAGCTGGCTAATGCCATGACATATGCCCACGCTATCGGGGAGGGCAACACGATATTCCTCGCGGACCTGCCACCCGAACTTCGTGGTGAGGCCCCGCCTGATGAGACGCCGTCCGTGCAGCAGTACCCCGATGAGCGCGAACGACTACTGGCCCTGCTGCAGCAACACCAGGGACACCGCCAGGCTGTCGCCGACGAGTTGGGAATTTCCCGTGCAACGCTCTGGCGCAGAATGAAGTCGCTGGGTCTGTCGGATTAGGCGCATGAATGCTGGCCGGGTTCGGGCCAAGTGATACAAACTGTTTCAACAATATGAAACAATTTCAGCATATAAAAACTTAACTTGTTGAAATAAAACAAAAATAAAATTGGCACGCCATTTGTAATGTGTATTGCACCGATTCCCCACCACTCAGGGAGCAATACACATGACAACTCGAATGAGACAGGTGGCAGGCGCCACCGCTCTGCTCGGTCAGCCCTGCACTTGCATTGACGGCCGAACTGCCGGAGAGCGACACAGTGTTGCCGGCGGCAGCTTCGCACTGTTGATTGACGCTGTGCACGCGGCAGCGGCCATTAACGGCTCCCGGTTGACCGATGACGATGCCACCAACTGGATCACGGTTTTTGCCCGCGCCGTCGGCCCACTCTACCTGCATTCCGATGTTGCCGCCCAGCAACGCATTCTGGCAGCCATGGGGCTGTCGCCGTCGGCGCGGCTCAGCGAATTCAGTGATACACAGCAGCGAGCGTACATTGAACTGGCAACCCGGGCTGATATGCAGGGCTGTAGCCACCTGCGACTGATGCTCGAGCACCCGCAGGCCTATCACGTCAAGGCCAGAGCGGTTGAACGGCTGCTCCGACAGTTCTACCGAGCCTGGTTCAACGGTCAGAACGGCGTGCTGTTTGAGGTGCTCACGGGTGCGCATCAGGAGTCCAGTATCGTTATTTCAGAAGCGGACGACGGCAACGACCAGGTGTCGCTGTTCTCTGCCGATGAACCGGCCTTCTATTGCAGCCGGCCGACCAAGCGGCAACTACTTCAGCGTCTGGCCGGAGCGGCCGCTGATGAAGGTTGGATTGCCCCGGCCCAGCGCGAACAGCTGGCTCGCATGGCCTATGACCGGCACAACGCGTCCGCTGAGCAGACACTGGCGACCCTGGCCCAGCACCTGCCACGGTTTGTGGTTACTCATTGATACGAATTCGCTGCGCTGTCGAAGCGCTCACAAGGAGACTGATGATGAAAACAGAGAAACACGACCCAGCGGCGTACCGCTTCCTGCCGGCGCTGGAGTGGATGACTCAGTACCGGAAGGCTGACCTGCGCGGTGACCTGGTCGCGGGTATTACCGTCGCCATGATGCTGATTCCCCAGGCTATGTCATACGCCATGTTGGCAGGGCTGCCGCCCTATATCGGGCTCTATGCCTCGGTAGTTCCATTGATTGTATACGCCTTGTTCGGCACCTCAAGGCAGTTGGCCGTCGGTCCTGTGGCAATGGTCGCTCTGCTGGTCTCCAGCGGCGTCGGCGCCATTGCGGAAACGGGCAGTGAACAGTACGTGATGCTGACGATATTGCTGGCGCTGATGGTCGGTATCATTCAATTCGGAATGGGGCTTTTCCGGCTGGGGTTTCTTACCAACTTTCTGTCACATCCTGTGATTTCAGGCTTTACCAGCGCCGCCGCGCTGATCATTGGCTTCAGCCAACTGAAACACATCGTGGGCCTGCCGTTGCCCCGGACGGAAAATATTGCAGAAACACTCTGGATGACGCTGACCCAGTTAAGTGACATCAACCCGGCTGCATTGGTGATCGGTGTTTCGGGCATTATTCTGCTGCTCGCACTGAAACGGGTCAGTTCACTGCTGCCCGGCGCCATGATTGCGGTCGTGATTGCCACGCTGGCGGTATGGATGTTTGATCTGAACGCAGCCGCTGGCGTTTCCATTGTCGGTACGGTTCCGGCGGGCTTCCCGGAGTTATCTGCCCCGCGTATAAGCTCGGGCAATCTGCTCGACCTGTTGCCAATCGCCATCACCATTTCGCTGGTTGGCTTCATGGAAAGCATCGCCGTCGCCAAGAAAATCGCCAGCCGCCGGCAGTACGAAATTGACCCCAACCGGGAGTTGGTGGGGCTTGGACTCGCCAACATCGCCGGAGCATTCTTCAAGGCCATGCCGGTCACCGGTGGCTTCAGCCGCACCGCCGTGAACGACAATGCCGGCGCCAATACCGGGCTGGCGGCCATCATCACGGCCGTGTTGATCGGTATTGCTCTGCTGTTTCTCACGCCGCTGTTCTACTACATCCCCAATGCCATTCTGGGGTCTGTGATCATGGTTGCGGTGTTCGGGTTGATCGACCTGCAGGAAGTGAAACACCTGTGGAAGGTCAAGCGCGATGATCTGGCTCTGCTTGGTATCACCTTTTTCGCCACTCTCATTCTGGGTGTCAAGACAGGCATCTTCCTGGCGGTTGGTGTATCGCTTGTGTGGTTCGTCATCAAAACGACCCGGCCCCATTATGCGGTGCTGGGCCGGCTCCCGGGCACCGACGCCTACCGCAATGTGGCCCGACACGAAAACCTGAAAACCGAGCCCGGCGTGCTCGCGGTGCGCATCGACGCGCAGCTGTACTACGGCAATGTCAGCTTCCTGAAAGACATGCTGAAGCAGGCGGAGGCCAGGATGAATGAAGAACTGCGGGTAGTGGTTCTCGACGCGTCGGCGATCAACCAGCTCGACTCTTCCGCAGACACAGCACTGCACGAGACGCTGCGCGACTACAGAGCACGGGGTGTGGAGCTTCTGATGGCCAACGTAAAAGGTCCGGTGATGGATGTCATGAAACGCAGTGGCTTCGTGGAAGCGTTGGGACGCGACAATTTCTACCTGACCGTCAGCGATGCCATGGCGGCTGCACGGGAAAGGAGTTAACCGATCGTAGGCTGCTGTTGGCTGCGTGCTTGCACTCGCACTGTGGGCTGCGTCCATGGGAGCACACGAGGTCACGTTCAAGATGCGTGGCTAAACCCACAGCCTACAAATCAGCCACCACGGTCAACGGTGAGTGAGAGATGCGAACGATCTGTTCACGGTCAACAACCTGAATTCAGGTTTTGACATTAGAAAACACTAATATATAATGTGTTCAAACGTTGAGTGGCAACGGTGCCACTCGCAAAGGAGGTTGAAATGAGCAACATCGCTATCAAGACATTCTACGATGACGCGACCAATACACTGACTTATGTAGTCTCGGACCCGGCGACAAAAGACGCGGTGGTCATTGACCCGGTGCTGGATTACAACCCCATCGGCAGCAAAGTCTCAGATGAGTCTTTCCAGAAAGTGGTCGACTATGTGAGGGCGGAGGGCCTGAAGCTGCACTACGTTCTTGAGACGCATGCCCATGCCGATCACCTGAGCTCAAGCCAGCTTTTCCGGGATGAGTTCCCCGGCATTCAGGTGGCCATCAGCGAGCGGATTCGGCAGGTTCAGCACGTATTCAAAGGCGTCTACAACCTGGGTGACCAGTTCGTCACCGACGGCCATCAGTTTGATCGGTTGATTGAAGACTATGAAACACTCTCTGCCGGTTCATTGGAGATCAAGGCATTGCCGACACCCGGGCATACACCTGCGTGCAACTCCTATCTGATCGACGATGCGGTATTTACCGGTGACGCGCTGTTCATGCCGGACTTCGGCACCGGTCGCTGTGACTTCCCGGCCGGCGATGCACGGACACTCTACCAGGGTGTAACCGGCAACCTGTACAGCCTGCCCGACGAGACACGCGTGTTCGTCGGTCACGACTACCAGCCCGGAGGCCGTGACCTGGCGTACGAATCGACCATCGGCGAGGAAAAGGCAAAGAACGTGCAATTGCCGGCGGACCGCAGCGAAGACGACTTCGTGAAGTTCCGTGAAGGCAAGGATGCAACTCTGGCAGCGCCCAAGCTGATCTACCAGAGCATTCTGGTGAACATAGACGCCGGGAAACTGCCTGAGCAGGAAAGCAATGGTAAGCGGTACCTGAAGATTCCGCTGAACATTCAGACCGCCTGACCCATTCAGCCCAGGGATGGGCTTTTTGCAGGCCACGAAATTTTTATCTGGTTGGCCACGGAATCCACGGAAAGACACGGAATAATAGCCCTGAGCCCGGTTATGACTGCGCTTGTAGGCTGCGTCCTTGGACGCGCATGCGTGGCCAATGTCTAACAGTGCGCGTGCAAGCACGCAGCCAACAGACAATTTTTCCGTGTTTTTCCGTGGGTTCCGTGGCAGCTACAAACAGATTCCGTGGCCACATCAGAATATCCAAGAGGTTTAAGCAAATGGAAATCGTAAATTTCACACCCCTGCCCGCCTTTATCGGCGGCGCGTTAATCGGCCTGTCCGCAGCATTTCTGATGTGGGCGAAAGGTCGGGTGGCCGGTATTTCCGGTATCGCCGGTGGCGTAATACTGCCTGCCAGAGGCGATATGGACTGGCGGATACTCTTTCTGGTGGGTCTGGTGATTGGCGGCCTCCTCTACCAGTGGCTGGGCATCGGCGCCGGTGTAAATCATATCCAGGCTGTCGTTGATACCCCGTTATTGATCGTGGCCGGGCTGCTGGTCGGTGTGGGTACAACAATCGGCACCGGCTGCACCAGCGGCCACGGCATATGCGGCCTTGCGCGGCGCAGCCCGCGTTCGCTGGCGGCCACACTGAGCTTCATGGTCAGTGCTTTCATTACTGTCTACATTGTTCGTCACATCG
This sequence comes from Natronospirillum sp., assembly GCA_965602035.1. Classification (GTDB taxonomy): domain Bacteria; phylum Pseudomonadota; class Gammaproteobacteria; order Pseudomonadales; family Natronospirillaceae; genus Natronospirillum. The sequence goes on from OZ271919.1 coordinate 2,612,717, forward strand.
CAGGAGTCTGACCATGAACATTGCTCGATTAACCGCCGCGCTGATCGCGGGCATTCTGTTCGGGTTCGGCCTGTCGGTGGCACAGATGATCGACCCGGCCAAGGTCGTCAACTTTCTGGATATAACCGGCACCTGGGACCCGTCTCTGGCGTTTGTCATGGGCGGTGGCCTGCTGGTTAACCTGATACTGACCCCCCTGATCTTCAAACGGAGCAAACCGGCGTTTGCAGCGTACTTTCAGGTGCCAAAACGTTCGGATATCGACGCAAGGATTATCGGAGGCGGTGTTCTGTTCGGAGTTGGCTGGGGTATTGCCGGTTATTGCCCGGGCCCGATGCTGACGTCACTGAGTTTCGCCAATGCCGACATCCTTACGATAGTTGGTGCGTACATCGTTGGTACCTTTGTCACCAAATGGGGTCTGAACCGCGCCGAGGCCCGAATGGCGTCTGCCTGAGCCCGGCCCGGTTGATACCCATGGTGGGCGTCCACGGAGGGACGCTGCCCGATGCCTGCCTATCCAGCCGATGACTCAATGCCTATAATCAGTGGCTAGTCGTATTTGTTCTCGGAAAGGCGAATTTCATGGCGCCACCTCATGACACAGGCTCACCGGATCACAGCACTTCCTGGCTGACGCCGCGCGCTCGGGTACTTTATGCGATTCTGGTTGCTGTTGTTGGCGTCGCCGCATTTCTCCCGCCGCCGGTTTCTGACTTTGCAGCCTCCGGTTATGTGATTTTCCATACAGCGGCAGAGACGCTGGCCATCGCAGCCGCTGCCATGATCTGCGTGGTCGGGTGGGCGCAACCCAGAACGGAACTGAACGGCCGTGTCGTGATCCTGACAGCGGCGTTTCTGGGGGCAGCGCTACTGGATCTGGCGCATCTGTTGTCGTTCCCGGGCATGCCGGACTGGGTGACCCCCAACAGTACCAACAAAACCATCTATTTCTGGTTGGCGGCGCGCTACTGTGTGGCGATCGCCCTGGTATTGATGCTGTTTCCCTTTGCCGTTCGACAGACCAGCCGCCGCGCTTACAGCCTGTCTATCGCCATTGTGGGCGCGCTGGTCCTGAGTGTGGTGCTGGTCGTGCTGGGCCTGGAATCCCGACTGTGGCCGATGTTTATTGAACCGGATGGTCTCACGCCCCTGAAAGTGACCCTGGAGCTCGGTGTTTCCATCATTGCGCTGGCGGTTCTGGCGATATTGTCCGGCCCGCATGGCGACCAGTTCCTGCCCATGAGACGCCGTGCGCTGCAACATGGGCTGGTGTTCATGGCCCTCAGCGGCTTCTACTTTGTCTCCTACGAAACAGTCAATGATTTCCACAATGGTGCGGGGCATATTCTCAAAATCATCTCTTACGGTTTTCTGATTCGAGCTCTGTTCATAGAGTCGGTGGCGAGCCCGCGCTGGCAACTAATGGATTCTCAGGCCAGGCTGGAAGCGACGCTAAGCGCATTGCCTGACATGGTTTTCGAAGTCGACGCGGGTGGGCGTTTTCACCATTACCACGGATCCCCGAGAGATCGGTTGCAAAGCCCGCCAGAAGCCTTTATTGGCCGCACTCTGGAAGAGGTTCTTCCTGACGATGTATCGTCGGTTGCCCGTCAGGCCCTGGGCGAAGCACAGCAGGTCGGAGGGCGGTCACAACAGTATCAATACACGCTCACCGTGCACGGGGAGCTCCGCTGGTTCCAGTTGGTCGCGTCATTAAAAGCGAAGGCACGCCGGAATGATGACACCCGGATCATTTTTGTGGTGCGTGACGTGACCGATGAAAAACAGGCGCTGGCTGACCAGCAGTTGAATGCGATCGCCTTCCACACCAAAGAGGCGATCATGATTACCGATTCACAGAAGCGCATCGTGCGTGTGAATCCGGCGTTCACAGACATCACGGGTTACAGCGAAGGGGAAGTCATTGGCCACAATCCGAGCATTCTCAGTTCCGGACAGCATGACGCGGATTTCTACCGCCGCATGTGGCAGGCCATTAATGAGCACGGTGCCTGGAGCGGTGAGATCTGGAACCGCCGCAAGGATGGGCAGGTATTCGCAGAGCACGTCCTGATCAACTCGGTGCAGGATCGGGCCGGAGAAATAACGCATTACATCGCGAGCTTCAGCGACATTACGCAACAAAAAGCCATTGAGGAACGGGTGGTTGAGCTTGCCTATTATGACCCGCTGACACGGTTGGCAAACCGCCGCCTGCTGCTCGAGCATGTGCGAACGGCTCAGCAGGACGGGGAGCGCGAGGGTGACTGGTCAGCCCTGCTGTTTATCGACCTCGACTATTTCAAGAGCCTGAATGACAGTCTCGGCCACTCGATGGGCGATGAGATACTCCGGCAGATGGCAGACCGCCTGCGCGAGCAGGTGCAGCCCAGTGATATTCTCTCCCGGCCGGGGGGCGACGAATTTATCATTCTGGCCCGTCATCTTGGTCATTCCAAGCACTCGGCGGCCGAGGCGGCAGAGAAACTGGGCCGAGCCGTGTTGGCAGAGGCCTCGAGGCCGTTCCACCTGAATGGTTCACCCTACTCGGTAACCGTCAGTATCGGGGTTGCCTTGTTCCACAATACAGAGCAGAGCACAGACACACTCATGTCGTCTGCTGATCTGGCCATGTACCAGGCAAAAGAGGAAGGGCGCAATCAGCTTCATTTCTTTGAGCCTGCCATGCAGCTCAGGCTGCAGGAGCGCAACCAGATTGAGGGAGATCTCAACAGAGCGATTGATCAGCAACAGTTTGAGCTGTATTTCCAGGCCAAAATCGACCGTGACAACCGAACAGCCGGATACGAGGCGCTCATCCGGTGGCACCACCCAGAGCGCGGCTTGCTGCCACCGGGGCAGTTCATCGAGCTTGCGGAGTCGACCGGACAGATCGTGCCGATCAGTCGTTGGGTGCTCAGTGCCGCCTGTTCGACGATCTCGGAGATGCAATCGGCCGGCCGTGAACGGGTGCCAGTTGCCGTCAATGTCAGTGAGCGGCATATCCGCGAACCCGAATTCGTATCCGATGTTCGAATGGCTGTAGTGGAACATGGCATTGACCCCGGGCTGCTGCACCTGGAGATCACTGAATCGATGCTCCAACAGGATATTGAACTGACCCGGGCCAAACTGATCGATCTGAGCGCCGACGGCATCCACATTGAGCTCGATGACTTCGGCACCGGGTATTCGTCCATGGCTTATTTGAAGTCATTGCCCATTGACGTGCTGAAGATTGACCAGTCTTTTGTACTGGGGGTTCTGGAGGATGGCCGCGATGAGGCCATCGTGCGTGCGGTGATCAGTCTCGCACATGCTCTTGAGCTTGATATCGTGGCGGAAGGGGTAGAAACAACCGACCATTTCGAGGCACTCCGGAACCTTGGATGCGAGTACTTTCAGGGTTACCTGTGGGGCAGGCCGCAACCCTGGGCCGACCTGTCACTCTCTGAATCTATCTGACCACTTTGTGCTGGCGCATTGGCGATTCGCAGGCAGGTTGTTTAAGCTGAGAGTGTAGAATTGACAAAATCCGGAGTTTATCGATGTCACGAATCAATTATGTGCTTCTGGCGTTGGGCGGCGCCCTCGCCCTTGGTGCAACCCAGGTTCAGGCACAGTCCGACAGCGAGTGCGGACGTGTCACCATTGCCAATATGAACTGGGATTCCGCAACGCTTCTTGCCAATGTTGACCGGTTCATTCTCGAGCATGGGTTCGGGTGTACTGCCGAGCTGGTCGCGGGCGACACAGTGCCCACCGGCACATCCATGATTGAGCGGGGAGAGCCCGATATTGCGCCGGAGCTCTGGACCAATGCCATTGCCGAGCCACTCCAGCAGGGTGTCGAGGAAGGGCGTCTGGCCATTGCGGGCTGGTCCATCGAGGAAGGGGGTATCGAGGGCTTCTGGGTTCCACAGTACCTCGTCGATGAATACCCGGAGATGGCCACGATCGAAGGCATCATTGAGCACAAGGAACTGTTTGAACACCCGGAAAACCCGGATCGACTCGCGATCTACGGTTGCCCGGCCGGCTGGACCTGCCAGATAACCGCAGAAAACAACTATGAAGCCTTGAATCTCGAAAGCGAAGGTTTTGATCTGGTGGACCCGGGCTCCGGTGCCGCACTGGCCGGTTCAATTGCACGGGCCTATGAGCGCGAGGAACCCTGGTTCGGTTATTATTGGTCTCCGACATCGGTACTCGGTAACTACCCCATGGTCATGGTGCAGATTGCCGACGGGGTCGACGAGGAACATTACCGGAATTGCACAGCACAGGCAGACTGCCTTGACCCGGAGCCAACCATGTGGCCCTCATCACCGGTTCAGACGGTCACCTCAGGCGGCTTCGCCGAACGCGCACCTGCAGCATTCGAGTACCTGTCAGAGCGGTCGTTCACCAATGCCGAGATGAACGAGGTTATCTCATGGATGTCCGAGAACCAGGCCGACGGTGAATTCGCCATGGAATATTTCATGCTGACCTACCCGGACATGTGGCGTGAGTGGCTGCCGGATGAGGCTGAACAACGCGTGGCTGCCGAACTGGGTCTCTGAGTTCGAATAACGCGGGCAGACCGGGCGTGCGAGCGCGGCATCATGGCGCCCGCACGCGACACCACCGAGTGAGCATTGCCAGCGGCGCACCGCCAGGCTTTCAACGAGCGGGTCATCATGTCCTGGATTACTGAAATTCCCCAGATGAGCCGGGCCGATATGCTCCGGTTCCGCCAGACTCTGGATGGCGCTTACCGCGAATTCTCCCGTGAATTCGGCCCTGTGCTCGAAGCGTTCTTTGAGCCGCTGCTGCGGTTTCTGATCGGGTTCGAGAACCTGCTTCTCGCGACGCCCTGGTGGCTTGTTCTGGCCGTCATTTCGGTGCTGGTCTACACCGCCACCCGATCCTGGAAACTGATGCTGGGTGTCATGCTGGCCTTTTTCCTGATCGGGTATTTCGGCATGTGGGAAGACACCATGCGAACTATGAGCATTATTCTGGTCTGCACGGTGCTGGCGATCCTGCTGGGTGTTCCGCTGGGTATTCTGATGGCGGCGTCCAATCGCCTGCGCGCCATCCTGACCCCGGTGTTGGATGTGATGCAGACCATGCCGGCGTTTGTCTATCTCATACCCGTTGTAATGCTGCTGGGCATCGGTCGTATTCCCGGCGTCATTGCCGTGGTTATTTACGCGATTCCACCGGTCATCCGCCTGACCAACCTGGGTATCCGGCTGGTCGACAAGGAGGTACTGGAAGCGGCGACGGCGTATGGTGTCAGCCCCTGGCAGAAACTGGTCGGCGTCCAGTTGCCACTGGCCCTGCCGAATATCATGGCCGGTATCAACCAGACCATCATGATGGCGCTCGCCATGGTCGTCATCGCCTCAATGATCGGCGTGCAGGGGCTGGGGCAGCCGGTTCTGAGGTCAATCACCAACCAGTATTTCACCCTGGGGTTATTGAATGGTCTGGCTATAGTGGCACTTGCCATTGTGTTTGACCGGGTCTCGCAGGCCTATGCACGGCGTGCCCAGCGACATCAGGAGGTTGTGGACCGTGACTGATGTGCCTGTCCAGGTGGCTGTAAGAGATCTGTACAAACTGTTCGGGCCTCACCCGCGGCGGATAATGCCTCGTGTGCACGCCGGCGAAGACAAGGACAGTATCCTCGGTGAAACCGGCCACACGTTGGGGTTGCGGGCAATAAACCTGGACATCGGGAAGGGTGAGATATTCGTTATCATGGGGCTGTCCGGGTCTGGCAAGTCGACGTTAATCCGCCATTTCAACCGTCTGATAGACCCAACGGAAGGCCAGATCCTGATCGACGGTGTGGACGTAATGACACTCAACCCCAGAGCGCTCAGAGAGTTCCGCCGGAAAAAAATGTCGATGGTCTTTCAGCGTTTCGGCCTGTTGCCTCACCGGTCGGTGATCGACAACGTCGCATTTGGCCTGAAAGTTCAGGGTGTTACGGAGGCAGAGCGACATGACCGCGCGCGTCAGTGGCTTAAAGATGTCGGGCTGACCGGCTACGAGGACCAGTTTCCCAGCCAGTTGTCCGGTGGCCAGCAACAGCGGGTCGGTCTGGCCCGGGCCCTGTGTACCAATGCGGATATTCTGTTGATGGACGAAGCGTTCTCGGCTCTGGACCCGTTGATCCGCACGGAAATGCAGGACCAGCTTCTGGATCTGCAGAAACGGTTGCAGAAAACGATTATATTCATCACGCACGATCTGGATGAGGCGATACGTCTCGGTGACCGCATCGCCATTCTCAAGGCGGGCGAGGTAGTGCAGGTCGACAGTCCGGCTAATATCCTGGCGAAACCGGCCGATGACTATGTGGAAGCCTTTGTGCGAAATGTGAACAGGGAACTGTTGCCGGCGGGGAAATAACACACAGCGCCGGCGCTGAAACGAGAAGGGACATGTTTCATATATTAGAACATTTTAATACTATACATTAGTTAATCTGAACGAGTGTCCCACTATGACTCAAATGTTGGCTCGCCGCGCTTCCCTGTTCCGCGTCACCGACTGGATTTCGCGTTATCCCGAAGCGGTTCGGCTGCTTATGTCCGTGGTAACCGTGCTGGCCTGGGTAGTGGCTATCGGGTACGGCCTTTACTCCGCCCAGCCAGGCCTCGCGCTGTTGTTGAGCACGCCCTTGTTGGTCATCAGCCTGCTGAGTCTCTGGCAGGACCGGTCGCTTCGCTGGTCGCCCGTTGTGGTGGCCACCGTGTTCATGTTGATGGTGTCTGTCCACGTCCATCTGCTGGGCGGGATGATCGAGGCCCATTTCGGGTACTTTGCCCTGCTGGCCGTGCTGTTGGCGTTCGTGTCGCCGGCGGCCCTTATCGTGGCAGCGCTGACAGCGGCAGCAGTGCATGTACTGATGCATATGGCGCAGATGGCGGGTTACCCGGTCTATCTCTTCCCGCCGGATCATCATAGCTGGGGGATCGTCCTGGTTCATGCGGCCTATGTGGTGGCGGAAACGGCGGTGCTTCTTTTGCTGGTTCTGTTGCTCAAGCCGCTGTTGCAGGTCGGTCGCGAACTGCTGACTTTTGTCGACAGGCTTGAAACCGACGATGGCGATCTCGACCTGACTGTGCGGGTCAGCGCGGATAACCCGATTCTGGTGCGTCTGAATCGATCGCTGGACAAGATCACGGACGCGATCAGTGGTGCGCAGTCCGCGGGTGCCCAGGTCAGCGCGGCCGTGAATGCAGTGATCGAGTACCTCGGTGAAATCCGTGCATCGGTCCATGCCAACCGGGATCATGTTACACGGGTCGATGAAGAGTCAGAACAGATCGAGCAGGGTGCCTCTCAGGTCGACGATACCATGCAGAGTAATCGGCAGCGGGTGTCCAGCACTCTGGATATGCAGGTCAGCCTGCGCAAACAGGTTTCGGACAACAAGGACCGGATTCAGACCGTCGCCAACGCGCTGCAGTCGTCTGCAGACGCGCTGCAGAAGCTGGCCGATGACTCCGAGGCGATCACGGGGACCCTCGGAGAAATTCAGGGCATTGCTGAGCAGACGAACCTGTTGGCACTCAATGCGGCTATCGAGGCTGCCCGTGCCGGAGAACAGGGGCGAGGTTTCGCAGTGGTGGCCGATGAAGTACGCGCCCTGTCACAGCGAACCACGGAAGCTACCGAGCAGATACGCGCCATCATCGGGCGCCTTACCAGCGGTTCCTCAACGGCCGTTACAACAATGGAGGAAAGCCGCCAGAACGTCAGGTCTTCGACCGACCAGGCCGAGCAAATGGACCTGGCATTCACCGAGCTTGACGAACAGCTGCGGGCGATTGCCACGGAAAATGAGCAGGTTGCTGAGGCAACGTCCGGGCAGCGGAACGCGATAGAGAAGGTTCGCGAAGCACTGCAAGGGCTACAGACAACCAGCCAGACGGTCACTCAGCAGGTAGACGAGAGTGCTCGTTCCACGGACGAGACGGTTCAGGTGATCGACCGCCTCGAGAAAAACCTGCAACGATTCAGATGCTGAGCTGAAGCCGCGACAGGCACTGGGTCAGGCTGGCGGTGACATCGGCATTGATACGTTCCGTTGCCAGGGCGTCACCCCGGGTCTGGCCGAGGTTCAGAATGCCCACCGGCTGCCCGCTCTCTGCGGCCCGGTGACAGAAGCGAAGCCCGGAGTACACCATCAGTGATGAACCGATTACCAGCAGACCGCTGGCCCTGTCGAGTGTCTCCAGCAACCGGGTTACCCGATGCCGGGGTACATGGTCGCCGTAGAAAACCACATCAGGCTTGAGCGTGCCGCCGCAGCAGGGGCACTCTGGTACGCGAAACCCTGAAAAGTCGCGTTCAATGTCGGCGTCGCCGTCCGGGGCCGGAGCGGCCTCCAGGTTCCGGAAGCCCGGGTTCAGGTGCGCGCAACGCTCATGCATGGCATCGCGCGTACAGCAGTATCCGCAGTCCCGGCAACTGACCCAGTCCGCCCGCCCATGCAGGTCGGTAACCGACTGGCTACCGGCTTTCTGATGCAGCCGGTCGACATTCTGTGTTGCCAGGTGCGAGACAAACCCTGAGCGCTCCAGGCGGGCGAGCGCGGAATGCGCTGCATTCGGTGCGGCGGAGCGCATATGGCGCCAGCCGGCCAGGCTCCGTGCCCAGTAGCGCTGGCGCATACCGTGATCGTCGAGAAACACCTGATGCTGCACCGGTGGCGATCGCTTCCACGCGCCGCTGTGGTCCCGGTAGTCCGGAATGCCGGACGCGGTACTGACCCCGGCACCTGTTAATACAAACAGACCGGGGTATCGACGGCAGAACCGGGCCAGCCGTTCACCGGCCCGTTCCGGATCCAGAGCCGGCGCGCGTTCCGCCGGTACCGGCAGAGTCTGAAGGTGGGTCGGTTTGCGGATAACCGTCATAATGGAATCTCCGTAGCCGTCAGAGCCTAACCACACCGCCGCCGCTTGGCAACGTTATCGTGGCAAGGAACCGGACTGTGAAACGGTGCCGTTTATATACCGTTTAGGTTATATTAGTTATGTGACAATTCAATTGCGCTTGTCCCGGTTGCCTGCGACAGTTGATTCACTGAAACATGCTGGCGCACCGCACCAGGCGGCCGCCGATTGCAGGAGGAAACCATGACTGCACCGTCCGATAAACTGCCCTTGCGCTACTTCGAGCGCGACCGGAGCTGGCATCCGCCGGCCTACGCGCCCGGGTACAAGACCACGGTCGCCCGCTCGCCACGCCAGGCGCTGGTCAGCCTGCAGAACCCGACCAGGTCGGAACTGACCGGGCCAGACTTCCGCAACCTGAATATGGGCCCTTACGACAACGATTTGCTGATGAACTTCCGGGCAGAGGGTGCGCAGGCCGGCTTGCCGATCGGTGAGCGTATGATGCTGTTCGGTCGGGTGTTGGATCAACTGGGAAACCCGGTACCGCATACCCTGGTAGAGATGTGGCAGGCCAACGCGGGCGGTCGGTATCGCCACCGAAAAGACAGTTACCTGGCGCCGCTGGATCCGAATTTCGGGGGCGTTGGGCGGTGCCTGACCGACGAGCATGGCTGGTACCAGTTTCGCACCGTCAAGCCGGGTCCGTACCCCTGGCCGAATGACCCGAACAGTTGGCGGCCGGCGCATATCCACATATCCGTGATGGGCCCGTCGATTTCAACACGTCTCGTGACTCAGATGTATTTCGAAGGTGACCCGATGATTCCGCTTTGCCCGATCGTCAACACTATCAGCGACCCGGCGGCTGTTGAATCAATGACCGGTCGTCTTGATTTGGCACACAGTCGACCGATGGATTATCTGAGCTACCGCTTCGATCTTGTCGTTCGGGGCAGCCTGCAGACCTGGTTTGAGAACAGTTGAGGTGCAACATGAAACCCGTTAATGGATCCTACACTGAATCGATGCTGCTCCCTGAGACTGCTTCACAGACAGCGGGGCCATATGTGCACATTGGTCTGGCACTGGCAGTGGCCGGGCTGCCGGAACGTAATGAGGAAGTCTGGAACCGCCTCGCAGACGAGCGGGCTGAAGGGTCGCACATACTGGTAACCGGCCGCGTTTTCGATGGTAACGGCGACCTCCTGCGCGATGCGCTGCTCGAGGCCTGGCAGGCTGACCATAATGGTGAGTACCAGCCGGACTACGATCTGGGTCTTCCATTCCGCAGTTTTGGCCGAACCGCAACCCGGGCGGAAGATGGCATCTGGGATCTGCATACGATCAAGCCGGGCACGCTTGCTACCCCGAGTGGCAAACCCATGGCGCCGCACATAAACCTGTCTGTTTTGGCACGTGGTATCAATGTGCACCTCCAGACCCGGTTGTATTTCGGCGATGAAGCGGAAGCCAACGCCGCCTGTCCGATTCTGTCGGGCATTGAGTCCGAGGCAAGGCGCAACACGCTGGTTGCTGAACGCCGGACGGAGGATGCGAATGGCCGGCCACACTATCACCTCGATATTCGACTCCAGGGCGATGGTGAGACGGTGTTTTTCGACTTCTGACGCTGATTCGGGTCAGTGTCGACGCTTGCGCCCGACGTGATAAGCTGACTTGTCGGTGTTATCAACTTTGAACCGGGAAGCAGCAGAACGTGGTCAGGGAAAGCGAATCGACAAAGCCCGAACCGGAAGGCGGCAGGGATAGCGCTGGCCCGGGTCGTCTGGAGCCTGTTCTGTCGGTGTTGGTTACGGGCCACCGAACCGAGCGGCTCCATGCGTTGCTGGACACATCCGGGGTTCAGGCGCTCAAGGCAAAACTCTCCGATACGCTTACCGCCCTTGACAGGCTGGCCAGTGAGGCATTCCTGCTGGGCAGGCCGTGGTATGCCGATCGCCCCGTCAATCGGCGCCTCATTACCGTCGGTGCGGCGGGCGCAGAGGCGCTTGCGGCATCGGTCGCGCGCGACCAACAGTGGCGCCTGCATCGTGTGCTGGCAAACCTGTCTTCGGTCGATATTCCGGCAAACCGAACTGTCTGGTTGGGATCAACGGAGCCGGCAGACGACGAGCAGCGTCCATCGCGCACCGATATTCGCCGGCGTGACAGGCTGGCCCTCAATTATGTGGACTTTCTGGTCGCCTTCTGGGAAGGAAGTGACGCTGGCCCGGAGGTGTCCAACACAGCGTGGCTGATCAAGGAAGCGTTGCTGAGCCGTAAGCCGGTTATCTGGTTGCGCCCCGCGCCTGATCGCAGGGGCGTCACGGTGTCAGTGGTGGACCCGAAACAGTTGACTGATGCCCGCCTGACGGAACTGGACGTGCTCACGGTCTCAGCGCCGCAATTGTCCACTTTTTTTACGTCCGACGCGGCTGATGTCGGTTCACACGGGCGTTGCCTGGATCAGTGGCGCCGCATTGTCTACCTGCCCTTCCTGCCCGCCGACCAAAAACAGACGCTCCAGTGGCGTCGATATTCCACGGTCAGCACTCAGCCCGGGCTGGTGGTGTATGCCTGGCAATGGCTTCGCTACGGTTCAGGGTTCGCCACAGAGCGACCTGTCTCACCGGGGCAATGGCTCCGCGGGGCGGCTCTATGGTCTGTGGCAGTTGTCAAGGGGCGTCGGTTGCCACCGGGGCTTCAACTGCAGGAGTTAATGGCGTCCCGGGTGCCCTCTCCTCACTGGTCCGATCATCTGGTCAGCCGGCTTCACCGTGCCATGTCGGCACTGGTCAAGTGGCGACCGACGCAGGTGCTGACGGCATTGCGGCGGCCGGCACCCAGTGCCGGCAATACCAACCCGTTCCGTCGTACGACGCGCAGCCATAAGCCACTGATACTGGATGCTGTGTTTCAATGGTTTGACACGCATGCGCGTTATTATGCGGCCAGGCACAGAGACGATGCCTGGTTGATTTATTATGCGGCTGCGGCCGCCGTGTTCTGTGCGGTTGCCGGCGCTCTGCACTGGTGGCCGGCCGGCAATCCCGGCTGGCATCTTAGCTGGGCGGTCGGTGAAGTGCTGCTGCTCTGGCTGATTCTGGGGCGGGTTCTGCAATCAAGACTGAAAGGGTGGCATTGGCGCTGGATGAGTCACCGTTACCTGGCTGAGCAGGTTCGAAACCTTCAGTTCGGTTACACCACACTGGTACTCCCGGAAAGCGCCGCAGCGCCGACCTGGGGTTTTACGGGGCCGGAGAGCGAACCGGACCTGCGGCATCCGGAAATCTGGCTGCTGCAGCGGATTCTGGTTGCGGAAGGCTTACCCCGCGGACAGAACGGTCGCTATGCGCTGCCTGAGTCTGTCGACGCGATTCGTCGGGAAATCGACCATGCACTGGCCGATAATATCCGGTACTATCGCCACGTCCAGCATACCCGGCACGAAGACCACGAGCGGCTGCATCGGCTCTCTCTGATCCTGTTCGCGCTGACCTTCATGGCCGTAATGGGACACTTCTTCCTGCACATTCCGGGCATGCTCTTTTTCACGGCGTTTCTGCCCGCCTGGGGCGCTGCCATTCATGGCCTGCTGTGGCAGCAGGATGTGGTGCGCGTCAGCGCCAGCGCCGGTCGCGCAGTCCAGCAACTGGAATCGCTCCAGAGTGCCCTGGCGCGCCATGGCGTTGAGGCGAATCGCGGATGGGAGGAAACCTCGGTCCGGTGGGACTATCTTGCCGATCTGAGTAGCCTCAGCCATGCCATTCTTTCTGTACTGCAGGAAGAAAACACGAGCTGGATTCAATTGCTCCAGCATCACGAACCGGACCTGCCCAGCTGACCACAGGTTCTGTCAATCTCGGGAGTCCACATGCCTCAGGCGCCTCTGACGTCACTTGCCCGCGCTGTAATCGTTTCGGTTCTCATCGCCGGAGCGTTTGTGTCGGTACTGAACCAGACTCTGATGCTCGTTGCCATACCGCCTATCATGGCGGACCTGTCGGTAACCGCGAACGAAGCCCAGTGGGTAACGACGGCCTTCATGTTGACCAGCGGTGTGCTCATCCCTGTCTCCGCAGCGCTGATCGACCGGTTTTCCAGTCGCACGCTCTATATTGTGGCGCTGCTGATATTTCTTCTGGGCGCCGGCCTGGGTGCCATAGCCCAGTCATTTGCCCAGCTCATACTGGCGCGGGTGGTTCAGGGCGCCAGCGCCGGTATCATAATGCCCCTGATTCAGACCGTCATGATGTCGCTGTTTCCGCCCGAAAAACGGGGTACAGCCATGGGTCTGGTCGGGTTGGTCATTGCATTTGCACCGGCTATCGGCCCGGCGCTTTCCGGTTGGCTGGTGGATCAGTACAGCTGGAGAAGCCTGTTCGTTTTGTTGCTGCCGGTAGCCATCGTTGTGCTGGTGCTGGCATTGGTTACCATGCGGGATGTGACCGCCTACCGGGACAGCACCATTGATGTTGGCTCGGTGACGCTTTCTTCCTTCGGCTGGGGTGGACTTCTCTATGGCTTCAGCCTGGTCGGCGCAGAGGGCTGGAGCAGCCCTGCCGTGCTGGGCGGCCTGACTGTCGGTGCCGTGTCCCTGTTTTTGTTCATACGCCGGCAGCTCAATATGACCTCGCCCATGCTGGATTTTCGGGTTTTCGGGTCACCCGTCTATCGACGCACCACCGTGCTCTCGGTCATGGTCTTCGCCCTGATGATCGGGCCCCAGACCATGATTCCCATCTATGTACAGAACCTGCTGGACCGCTCGGCTCTGCACACCGGGCTGTTGCTTCTTCCCGGGGCGGTGGTCATGGGCATTATGTCGCCATTGGCCGGCCGGTTGTTCGACCGCTTCGGCATTCGTTGGCTCTCGATATTCGGGTTCTCCATGATGACGCTCGCACTGGCACTATTCAGCCGGCTGAGTCTGTCGACGCCTTCCTGGGTGGTGGGCGCACTGTTCAGTGTGCATATGGCCGGGATTTCTTCAATGATGATGCCGTTGATAACGGCCGGTATTAACAGCCTGCCGGTTAAAGACATTTCTCACGGCACTGCCGTGAACAATACGCTGCGTATGGTCGGTGCATCCATCGGCACGGCACTGTTGCTGACGGTCATGAGTGCCGGGGCTCTCATGGCGGGGCCGGAAGAGCAGGTTCGGGCACAGTTGGCCGGGCTGCGCACGGCCTTCACGGTCGCGGCGCTGGTTGCCGTTGTGGGGCTGGTGATAGCCCGGCGCGGCCCACCGGCCGGTCAGGCTGCCCCGGCCAGGCAGCGTGAGCAGTGAAGCCGGATTCACTGGTTATTCTGGCGGGCGTCACAGCGGCGCTCCACATCGGCAAGCTGCCGCCCGCGATCCCGCGCCTGCAGGAAGCCATTGGCCTCACTCTGGTTCAGTCCGGGTTTATGCTCTCTCTCGTGCAACTGGCGGGAATGCTGCTTGGAATTACACTCGGGACACTCAGCCAGACCCTGGGCCTGCGCCGCACCCTTATAGCAGGGCTTCTGATGCTGGCGGCAACCAGCATGGTGGGTGGCTTTGCCGAGCAACCGGAGCTGATGCTCCTGCTGCGCGCTATTGAGGGGCTGGGCTTTCTCTGTGTCGTACTGCCGGCTCCCGGGTTGTTGAGAAACTGGGTGGCTCCCGAGCGACTCGGGCGGCGGCTCGGCCTGTGGGGCTGTTATATGGGGATCGGGACGAGTCTGGCTCTGTTGGTCGGCCCTTCGGTAATGGATGCGGGTGGCTGGCCTGGCTGGTGGTGGCTGTTGGCCGGCGTCGCTGCCGCGATGGCCCTGGTGGTGCTGGCCGGTGTCCCGGGTGATAGTCCGGATACGAACGGGAAACGGGCAATCCCACCCGCGGCCGGCCGCATGCGGGAGACGTTCGGACGCCTGGTCGACACGTTGCGCTGGCGCGGCCCGTGGCTGGTGGCGATCATGTTCGCGCTCTACACGGCACAGTGGCTGGCGGTCATAGGATTTCTGCCGGTCATCTACGCCCAGGCCGGTATCACGGGCAACCTGTCTGCGGTGCTTACCGCTCTGGCGGCCGCCATCAATATCAGCGGCAATCTGTCCTCCGGTTACCTGCTGCACCGCGGGCTGCTGCCTGCAAAAATACTGATTGCCGGTTACTCGGCTATGCTGGCCGGAGCGCTCGTGGCGTTTCATCCGTTGGTGGCGGCTCTGCCCTGGCTGCAGTATCTGGCCATTCTGGTGTTCTCGGCAGTGGGCGGCCTGATTCCCGGGACCCTGTATTTTCTGGGTGTACGGGTATCGGCCGATGCGAACGCGGTTTCAACCACAGTAGGGTGGTTGGCACAATGGTCAGCTATCGGCCAGTTTCTGGGCCCACCGATTGTCGCGGCCGTCGCGTCGGCAGTCGGCGGATGGGGGCTGACAGGCTGGCTGACGGCGACTCTGTCACTGACCGGCATTGTGTTAGCCTTACAAGTCAGACGGTTCTGACTCAACATCGTTCCGCAGATATCGTCAGGAGCACCCATGCCCATTCCGTTCGACCTTCAATACGCCCATTTGCCGGAGCGCTTCTATCAACGCCGCGCGCCCTGGCCGGTCGACGCGCCTGTGCTCCGGTTCTATAACCGGTCACTGGCCGCCGATCTGGGGTTTCCGGAAACGCTCACTGAGGGAGAGCTCACGGTGCAATTGAGTGGCAACGCGGTTCCCGAGGGCGCACGGCCATTGGCACAGGCCTATGCCGGCCACCAGTTCGGGTATTTTGTACCCCAGCTTGGTGATGGCCGGGCACTCCTGCTGGGAGAGGTCCGGACTCCCGCCGGTGACCTGCGTGATGTCCAGTTGAAAGGGTCCGGCCCGACGGCTTTTTCACGGGGCGGTGATGGTCGTGCACCACTCGGGCCGGTACTCAGGGAGTGTCTGGTCAGCGAAGCTATGGCCGCAATGGGGGTTCCCACGACTCGTACACTGGCCGTTGTTTCTTCGGATACCGCCGTCGTTCGGGAACGGGTAGTACCCGCTGGAGTGCTGACCCGTGTTGCTGCGAGTCATCTGCGTGTCGGCACCATACAGTATTTTGCGGCACGGAAAGACCCGGAGGCCATTCATGAGCTGGTCAGGATGGCATTGCAGCGTCACTACCCGGCGGATGCGGATGCAGTGGAATCGACGGCAGAGCAGAGCATGAAGCTTCTCCAGCGGGTCGCTGAGCGTCAGGCGGCACTGGTGGCACAGTGGATGAGCCTCGGTTTTATTCACGGCGTGTTGAACACGGACAACGTGTCGTTGGCCGGTGAGACCATCGACTATGGTCCATGCGCGTTTATGGAAGCGTTCAGGGCCGATGCGCTGTTCAGTTCGGTGGATCAGAATGGCCGCTATGCCTACAACCAGCAGCCTACCGTAATGGCCTGGAACCTGGCCCGGCTGGCCGAAGCGCTGCTGTCTGGAGAATCCGATTCAGAGGCGTACCTCGAATCCGCCCGTGGCATCCTGGACGGGTATTTCACCACCTTCGAGGTGGCCTGGTTGACTCGTTTTCGCCATAAGCTCGGACTGTCGGAGGAAAATAACCCGGCGGAAGACCGCGAGCTCGTGGAATCACTGCTGCGCCTGATGGAAAAACATGCCCTGGATTTCACGAATACCTGGCTGGATCTTGAGACGTTCCTGTCAGACGGCAAAAATGGGTCTCTGCCTGGCGATAGCGACTTCAGTGCCTGGCTCGACCAGTGGCGGGAGCGGGTACAGCACCAGCCCGGTGGGGCGGAAGGGGCCGTTGAGACCATGCGGCGGGTCAACCCTC
Source organism: Natronospirillum sp. (assembly GCA_965602035.1). GTDB lineage: Bacteria > Pseudomonadota > Gammaproteobacteria > Pseudomonadales > Natronospirillaceae > Natronospirillum. The sequence goes on from OZ271919.1 coordinate 2,629,418, forward strand.
GGGTGATACCGCGCAATCACCTAGTGGAGGCCGTCATTGAGGCTGGCCTTCGGGGGGATTTTGCGCCGTTCGATGCCATGCGTGCGGTGGTTACCGCCCCATTCAGTGACCCTGATGAGCACGAGTGGACACTGCCCGCTCGCCCGGAGGAGGCGGTTCATCAAACCTTTTGCGGCACATGACCGAGCAGTACGTCACCTGATGTCTGGCGGGAACCATCGTGATATGATCGCCGCCCGATCAACACCACTTGATACGGGAGCCCGCCATGGCCGTTCACGAGATTGTTCACCCCCTGATCCAGCACAAGCTGGGACTCATGCGCCAGAAGGATATCAGCACGCGCAGTTTCCGCGAGCTGACCGGCGAAGTCGGTAGCCTGCTGACCTACGAGGCGACCAGTGATCTGGAGCTCGAACCTTATACCGTGGAGACCTGGAGTGGCCCCGCCGAGGCCAGACAGATCCGGGGCAAGAAGATTACCGTGGTGCCCATATTGAGAGCAGGGCTCGGTATGCTCGATGGTGTATTGAAGCTGATTCCCAGTGCCAAGGTCAGTGTTGTCGGCCTCTATCGAGACGAAAAAACACTGCAGCCGGTTACCTACTTCGAGAAGCTGGCGGGCGATATTGATCAGCGCATGGCACTGATCGTGGACCCGATGCTGGCAACCGGCGGCTCCATGGTGGCGACGATCGACATGCTGAAGAAGGCGGGCTGCGATCAGATCCGGGCTCTGGTGTTGGTGGCAGCGCCGGAAGGCATCGACGCGGTGGTTACCCGTCACCCGGACGTCGATATCTACACCGCTGCCATCGACGAGCGGCTGAACGAGCAGGGCTACATCGTGCCCGGCCTCGGTGATGCCGGCGACAAGATCTTCGGAACACAATAAGACCATAAGGACATCATTATGACGGATACTGTTTCCTCCTCACGCCTGCCTCTCGTGGGTGCCCAGATGCTGATCGTGGCATTCGGTTCACTGGTGCTTATGCCTCTTCTCACGGGGCTTGACCCGAGCGTGGCGCTGTTCACTGCCGGTGTCGGTACTCTGATCTTCCATTGGATCACGGGCCGATCCATTCCCGTATTCCTGGCGTCTTCTTTTGCCTTCATTGCCCCGATCGGTTACAGCGTCGACACCTGGGGCATGCCGGCCACGTTGGGTGCATTGGTGGTCACCGGTATACTCTATATTGCGCTGGCGGGTGCGGTGCGCTGGCGCGGGCCGGGATTTCTGCACCGCATAATGCCCCCGGTAGTGATCGGCCCGATCATCATGGTGATCGGTCTGAGCCTGGCACCGGTGGCGGTGAACATGGCCATGGGCATGGACAGCGGTGGGGGCGAGCGCCTGTTCCCGTACGGTGCGTCTATTCTGGTGGCAATGACTGCGCTGGTCACGACGCTGCTCACGGCCACGTTGGCGCGCGGTCTGTTTCGTATCGTGCCCATACTGGTGGGGGTGGTAGTTGGCTACATAGCGGCGCTGTTGGCCGGCATGGTGGATTTCTCACCGGTGCAGGAATCAGCCTGGGTGGCATTACCGCAGTTTGTGGCGCCCAGTTTCCAGTGGCAGCCCATTCTCTTCATGGTACCGGTGGCGATTGCGCCGGCCATTGAACATGTGGGTGATGTGCTGGCGATCAGTAATGTGACGCGCAAGGATTACATGACGCGGCCTGGCCTGCATCGTACGCTGCTTGGCGACGGTATCGCGACATCGGTCGCCGCCCTCTTCGGCGGCCCGCCGAACACCACCTATTCCGAGGTGACGGGTGCCGTGATGCTGACCAAAGTGTTTAATCCGCTCATCATGATCTGGGCCGCTGTGTTCGCCATTCTTCTGGCCTTCATTGGCAAGCTGGGTGCAGTCCTTCAAACCATTCCAGCGCCGGTCATGGGCGGTATTCTGGTGCTGATGTTCGGTTCCATCGCGTCGGTTGGTATGAATACACTGATTCGAGCCAAAGTTGACATGGCGAACCAGCGGAATCTGGTGATTGTCTCGACCACGCTGGTATTCGGTATCGGCGGTATGGTGCTGGGGCAGGCAGATTTTGCCCTCCAGGGCATCGCGCTATGCGGTATTGTCGCGATTGTGCTGAATCTGGTGCTGCCGGGATACGCGGCGACGCATCCGGATGCAGAGGCCGGGCCGGCAGTGGAGCGGTAACGAGAAATCGCAGCGTTACGGCAGCTCCTACAGACGGCAACCCGACCTGCAGGAGCGACCGGAGGTCGCGATCAATAGAATCGCACCCTGGCGGCTGCTCCTACAGTAGGAGCGTCCGGAGGGCGCGATTAAACCTGAAACGCGCCGACCACGCGTTCCAGCTCATCGGTCTGGCCTTTGAGGTCAGACGCCAGTTTGCCCAGATCACGCGAGAACCGGTTGCTGTCCGACGACATGTCAGAGATCGACTGCAGGTTTTTGTTGATTTCTTCCACCACGTAGGTCTGTTCTTCCGTCGCGGTCGCAATCTGTGTCGACATTTCGTTGATGCGCTCGATAGCGCTTTCGATGGTCGCGAACGCTTCGGCAGCGCCTGATACGTCCCCCACTGTTTCGTTCAGCATGGCCGTGCCGCTGGCCATCGAATCAACCGCTGATTTTGCACCGGTCTGCAGTTGCTCAATGCGCTGCCGGATATCCTCGGTGGATTTCTGTGTCTGGCTCGCCAGGGCCCGAACTTCTTCGGCTACAACGGCAAAGCCGCGGCCCTGTTCGCCTGCCCGGGCCGCCTCAATGGCCGCGTTGAGGGCCAGCAGGTTGGTCTGGTCTGCGATACCACGAATGACATCCAGGACCGTACCGATGCTGTCCGCGTCTTCGGCCAGTTTTTCCAGAGCCTCCGAGCTGCTTGACAGCTGGGTGGCGAGGTCGTGAACGCGTTTGTCGGCCGCCTTGGACACTTCAACACCCCGACGCACGGACGTAGAGGCTTCGGTTGCAGCGTCGGACCCCTGATTGGAGTTGCTCGAAATTTCCTTGGCCGCGCTGTGCATTTCCTCGACGGCGGTGACTACCTGGTCGATGGTTTCGTGTTGCCGGTCATTCAGCTCGATGTTCTGATTGGCTGAGTCCTTCAGCGAGGAAGCGCCCTCGACGATGTCCTTGTTTACCGATTTAACCGTACCAATGGATTTCTGCAGTTTGGCAATAACATCATTGAATGCTTCGGCAACACCGCCCAGCTCGTCCTGACTGCTCACTGTGATACGGGCGGTGAGATCGCCTTCGCCCTGGGCGATATCGCGCATCCTGTCTCGCAGTGCCGTTATCGGTTTGACCAGAGCGACAGGGCCCAGTATCCCGGCCAGCAGGAATAATCCCAGAAGAGCGATAAACTGAATGGTCTGGAGGGTTGTCTGCTCGCGTGTGTTACCAACGGCTACGGTGGCGGATTCGCCGGCAATCGAGTCAATCTGCTGGCCCAGTTCGTCGAGGAACGTCCGCGGCGCTTCGAAAAGTTCGAGATCTTCTGACATATCCGGGTTGTTGACCAACTCACTCGTATGGGCTTCCCATGACGTCATGAGCGTCCGGAACTCGTCCGCTGCACCGGGCTCGAGCCAGGCCTGCATCTGTTCGATCGCAAGCAGCCCGCGGTCAAGCGCCTGGGTGTAGTTCTCCTCCATATCACTCAGGGCCTGATCTGAGTCGACGTTGCCTGACCGGTACTCCCGTAAGGCCACCAGGTTCTGATAAAGGTCCCGGTCGGCGTTGAGCACTGCCGAGATGGATGGCAGGAAGCTTTCGTCAAAGGTCTGGACCTGAGTGTTGATGGATGTCGTAGCACGATAAGAGAGCGCACCGATCACCAGCATCAGCAAGGCGGCAAGAATGAGAGGAATGCGGATCTTGTAGTAAAGGGACCAGTCCCGGATACGTTTGGCTGCCATGTGTCCCGACCCTCAGAGGATTGCTTATTTCAGTCTGCAAACTGTTTTCGTCCTTCACAAAGGTTCACGCCTCGTTGCGGAGGCAGTGACGAGAACTCCCTGTAGCTCTGGTAATAGGCATCGGCAATGGATGCCAAAGGTTTAGCTAATAATAGACGAATCTTGCAGCTGATCAATAATACGGACGCGGGGCGACGACCGTGAATTGTTGGCTGCCAACACCCTCGATGCCACCGGTGACATCGTCACCAATGTTCAGTGGGCCGACGCCGGCCGGCGTACCCGTGTAGATCAGATCACCCGGTTCAATTCTCATCGACTGAGAAAGAATGGCGATAACCTCTTCGACGCCCCAGATCAGGTCTGCCAGATCCTGATCCTGCCGTACGTCGCCATTGACGGCCAGCCAGATGCGACCGGCCTCGGGGTGTCCAATGGTCGCGGCACGGCGAATCGGCGAAATAACCGCTGAGCGGTCGAACGCTTTTCCCCAGTCCCATGGGCGGCCCTTTTGCTTGGCGGCAGCCTGCAGGTCGCGGCGCGTCAGATCGTTGCCGATGGCATAGCCAAAGATATGGTCCCGGGCCCCGGACTCCGTAATATTGAATCCGCCCTGGCCAATTGCCACGACCAGTTCGACTTCAAACTGAAAGTCATGGGTTTCGGGCGGGTACGGTATATCACTGCCATCGGGTACCAGAGCATCGGCCGGCTTCGTGAAGAAAAAAGGCAATTCCCGATCCGGGTCCTGACCCATTTCACGGGCATGCGCGGCATAGTTGCGGCCGACGCAGAAAATACGACGGACCGGGAAACGGGTGGCCTCACCATCGATCGCAACACTTGCTCTCGGCGGAGGCGTAAACGCATAGTCAGTTGCCATTGATTACACTCTCTGTTGTCGAAATAGCCGAATAGTCAGTCGAAACACCGCAGAAGGCAAATTTCCGGACCGGTTGGAGCAGATTCATGCGAAAGGCACCTGACAACGAACCGTGTGCGCTGTGCGGCAGAGACGTCAACCTGACGTTCCACCACCTCATTCCGAAGAAGTTGCACCGGCGGCCGAGGTTTCGGAAAGGTTACAGCCGCGAGTCGCTGCAGAAAGGAATATGGGTCTGCAGACCCTGCCACAGTGGTCTGCACCGACTGTACGACGAAATGGCACTTGGAACCCGGCTGAATACGCTATCCAGTCTTCAGGCCGACGAGGCGATACAGCGCCATGTGCGCTGGGTCAGTCGACAGCGACGAGCCCGAATCTGAGCAGCCATCGGTTATTCCTGCCGCGGCCTGACGGCACAATAACCCATCCGCCGGTAACGGCGGTCGGCCCACCAACGGTACAGACGCTCACTGACCGGTCGGATGAGCGGCCAGGTCAGCACCCGCCACAGCGGCGCCAGCGGGGTGTATTGCCAAAGCCTGGTGTTGGCACTGAGACCGATGAACCACTGACCGTTGGCGTCGTTCAGGTGGAGATCCCGCAGCATCGCATCGCGCGACAGACCGTCAGGAATTTCCCGGTCAGCCAGGGCGTGGACATCAACATACTCCAGTTGCGACGTCAGCCGGCGCACCAGTGCGACTTCCCGCCGGCATATCGGGCAGGCTGCGTCGTAATACAGTCGTGGGCGTTTTTTCATCGGGTAACCGCTATTTGGACCATACCTGAAAGTACGTTTTTCATCCTGCGGCGGATGCCCCATTGGACCGGTTTGTACTCAACGCGCGGAGGATGTAACGGTTGCGGCAGCGATTTTCTGAATCAACGGCCCGCCGACCTGAATCAAGGCAAAGGCGATCGGCCAGGCAATGTAGAATGCACGCCACCAGCGCGCTGCGAAGCCGGCATCAATTCCGGTATTAACCAGGGTTACAACAAAGGTCATTATGGTGACCATGTAGACCGACATCAGAAACGATGTCCAGAGTCTGGCGAATCGTACCGGGACCATTCTTGCTCCTGTTGAGTAAGAGGATTAAGGGAAAATCGGTATTTTACATTAGATAAAAATAATATAGTGGCAACAGGTCTACCATTCGAGGCTCCATGACCAGTCCATAACGAGCGAGTCTGACATGTCTCGACCAATTCCGGCGGCAGCGCTTGGCCCCGGAGACCTCAAATTCCTTGGAGAGGATCTACATATTGGCTAAACAGCGGACTAGCTGGTTGATTGACGATACCGCTGCAGCCCTTTTACGGCCAGGCGGGTGGCCAGAGGAAGCACACCAATGGCGACAAACGACAGAATAAGTGTGGGCGAGAGAATACCGCCGACACTGTCGATCTCGGCCAATTGCGTGCCCGCGTTGATATACACCAGTGTGCCGGGCAGCATCCCGACCTGGCTGACCCAATAGTAAGTCCACACTTTCATGCGCGTCAGACCCATCACCAGGTTGATGAGAAAGAAGGGGAACAGGGGCACCAGGCGCAGAGAAAACAGATAGAAACCGCCGTCGCGCTCAACCCCGGCATTGATCGTGCGCAACCGGTCACCGAAACGTCGCTGAACCGCGTCCCCGACGACATAACGTGCGGCCAGAAACGCCAGTGTGGCCCCAATGGTGCTGGCGAACGAGATCAGCAGAAACCCCCACAGCAGGCCGAACAGAGCACCGCCCGCCAGCGTCATGATGGTGGCTCCGGGCAACGACAGTGCGGTCACCAGAATGTAGGCCAGAAAGAACCCCAGGCTGACCGCAACCGGGTAGGCATCGCGCCACTGACGGGCATCACCGATCCACTGGTTCATACTTTCCAGGGTCAGCCAGCGGCCGAGGTCGAACCCGACATAGAGCCCGATCGCGGTGGCAATCAGCGCCACTATAATCAGTTTCTTCTTCATTGGGAGAGGTCCGGTTACCAGTGGTTTCAGGGTTTGTGAAGTGAGTCGTTCAGCAAGGGCGGCTCTTACAACCATATGCACAGGTTCAGCTATGATAAGTACGCAGCTCGAACGGATGGTGGATGTCAGTAGGAGCCTTTACCGGTCCTTGTAACGGGTGTCCCCCTCTTCACTGCCCGACTGGTCTGTACCTCTGGCGTATTCGCGCGACAATTGGCTCAATACGTCAATTTGCCGATTGAAACGCCGGCAGGCACCGCATAGACCCGTGTGCACCAGCAATGCCGATTTCTCCAGGAGCGTCAGCCGGCGCTCGCGCTTTTCCGACATGAGCCGGGTAGCCTCGCGACAGGTCATCATTGGGTTGCCTCCCCGGCGAACCAGCGTTTCTCAAGACACTTTCTGAGTCGCAGCCGGGCCCGATAAAGTAACACATGGAAATTGCTGGTCGTGATCTCAAGCGAAGCGCAGATCTCGGAACCGTCCAGTTCGAGAAATTCCCGCATCATGAACGCGCGTGACTGCATCGCCGGGAGGTCGTCGAGGCAAATCTCGAATACCCGCCAGAAATGCTCATCGTGAATCTTTGTCATCGGGTGGGCCCAATGGCCAGGCCGTTCCTCCTGCGCCCAGGCACCTCGGGTGTCGAACAGGTGATCATGCCGCTCATCACCATCCGGGTCCATCGCATGGCTGTCCGGGGACTGCCAGCGTTTCTGCGAACGCATTATGTCGATGATCTTGTGTTTGAGAATGGCGAATACCCAGGTTTTAAGAGCGGATTCACGCTTGAAGCTTCGCGCATTGCGCAGTGCGCCGATCAATGCTTCCTGCACGGCGTCTTCTGCCTGCTGTTCGTCACCGAGTTGCTGCGTCGCAAAACGGAGCATCACCACGCGTAGTTCCTCAATAAAAGCCGGGTCCGCCAGCGTCTCGGAAGTGAACCAGTCTGCCGTATCGTCTTGCGTCATCAGGTCGTTACCCGGTGAATGCCTCAGCCATGACGTTACCTCGTTGCATCACAGCGCTCAAGCGCCCCGCCCCCGGGGCTGCGGGCATGAAGTTCGCCATTGTTTCCTTCGATGCAAAAAACAGAGGCAACAGGGCGTCGGGGCTTGCGTTTTTCCGACAATCGTGGCGAACTGACGCGGATCTGTTTTCTGTCAATGTTCGGTCAGGAGAAACCTGCTGCTGATGAGTTCGCCTGAGGCGCCTCTGGTTGTGCGCAATGTTCACAAGTCATTCGGCGACGACGAGGTGCTGAAAGGCATCAGTCTGACAGCCCGGAAAGGCGATGTCATCTCGCTGATCGGATCTTCTGGCTCCGGCAAGAGCACCTTTCTGCGCTGTATCAACCTGCTTGAAATACCGGATGTCGGCGAGATTCAGGTGCACGGTATTCCGGTCGAGTTCATCGAACGCAACGGCCAGAGGCGGCCGGCAGACCCGAAGCAGGTGCAGCAGATACGCTCACGGCTGGGCATGGTGTTTCAGCATTTCAATCTGTGGTCTCACATGACGGCGCTGCAGAATGTCATAGAGGCGCCGGTTCAGGTGCTGGGCAGGAACCGGGACGAGGCCGTTGCAGAAGGTGAGGCACTGTTGAAGAAAGTCGGCCTGTACGAGCGGCGGCATGCATTCCCGGCCCAGTTGTCCGGTGGGCAACAGCAACGTACCGCCATCGCCCGGGCGCTGGCGATGAACCCGGACGTGCTGTTGTTCGACGAGCCGACCTCGGCCCTCGACCCGGAGCTGGTGAGCGAGGTACTGGTGGTCATGCGGGATCTGGCGAGGGAAGGCCGTACCATGGTGGTTGTGACACATGAAATGCAGTTTGCGCGCGATGTCTCAAGCCACGTGCTCTACCTGCATCAGGGACAGATTGAAGAAGAGGGCGACCCCGGACAATTGTTCGGCATGCCCTCCTCAGAGCGCCTCCGGCGCTTTCTGAATGTCGCTCAGGGCGGACGATCCTGAGCTGGCTGTCATCCAAAAAACACACTGCTGGAGAAAGTGATGAAAAAACTGCTGCTGGGACTGACTGCACTGACGCTGGTCGCCGGTATGGCGCAGGGTCAGGATACGGTGCGTATGGGCTCGGAAGGGGCATACCCTCCCTACAACTTTATCAATGACAATAACGAGCTCGATGGCTTTGAGCGCGAGCTGGGCGATGAGCTTTGCCGCCGCGCCGGCGTTGAGTGCGAATGGGTGATCAACGATTGGGATACCATCATCCCCAATCTGGTTGCCGGAAACTACGACACCATCATGGCCGGTATGACCATTACCGAGGCCCGCAAGGAAACCATTTCCTTCACACGTGGTTATATTCCGCCCGAACCGTCTGCCTATGTGGCACTGCCGGGAACGGAGGAGAGCCTGCTCGAAGATGGCGTTGTGGCTTCTCAGTCCAACACCATACAGGCGGGGCACGTTGCGGAAACGGATGCCGCCCTGCTCGAGTACCCCACCTTTGAAGAAGCGCTCGCGGCGGTTCGTAACGGCGAAGCGGATGCGGTGCTGGCCGACAAGGCGTTCCTTGAGCCCTTTGTGTCGGAATCCGGTGGCGACCTCGTCTTCGTGGGTCCCGACGTTCCGATCGGTGAAGGCATCGGCATGGGCGTTCGCCAGTCTGACGACGAACTGCGCGAAATGTTCGACGAAGAAATTGCCGGCATGATCGAAGACGGCAGCCTGAACGAGTTGCTGGAAAAATGGTTTGAAGACCCGGTACTGTTCTGATTGTTTCAGAGCGACTGTGCCTGAGCGGGCTGCCCCTGGCAGCCCGCTACTGAACCGGACCGCCGATGTTTGAGTATTGCGCCGACCCAGAATCCCTGAGCACGTTCTACTGGTTCACCTGTTACCTGACCTCGGGAACGCACCTGGCGTTCTACTGGTCATTCATCGTGGTGATCGTTCTGCTGCTCATTACGGCGCCAGCGGCGTTGCTGACCGGTTTGGGGGGCGCCATGGCCATGCGGTCACGGTATCTGCCCCTGCGCTGGCTGGGGCGCATTTATACCAGTATGGTGCGCGGCATTCCGGACATCGTGTTTTTCCTGTTTGTACCGATCGCGATCGGCCAGGGCATAGAGTGGGTTCTGCACCAGATTCAATGCCCCGACTGGTCCGAGCCGATCCGACAGGGGAATGACTGGAATGTCTGTTCGGCGGCCCGGATGCCGCCCACCGATGCGCCGGCCTGGGTGAGAGATCTGTACGGGTTTGTGCTGGCGATTGTGGCTTTTTCCCTGGTCTTCGGTGCTTTTGTAGCCAATACGCTCTATGGGGCCATGAATGCGGTGCCGCGCCAGCAGGTGGAAACGGCGGAAGCCTATGGCATGACCCGGCGTCAGGCGTTTTTCCGCATCGTTATGCCACAGATGTGGATTTTTGCCCTGCCGGGGCTCTCCAACATCTGGATGATTCTGGTCAAGGCGACACCCCTGTTGTTCCTGTTGGGCATACAGGACATCGTTTACTGGGCGCGAGAGCTCGGTGGCACCAAGACGTCGCTTTACACCTACCCGCACCCGGATTGGCGGGTCTGGTATTTTCTGGTGATCCTCGTGTTCTACCTGCTACTTACCTGGGTCAGCGAGCGCACGTTTGACCGTCTCACAGAACGCTTCAGCATCAGCCTGCCGACCGCTGAAGGGGCGAAAGCACGGGCCCGCCGAGACGGTAAGGCGTTGCCGAGTGCCGACGCGGAGGCCCGGTTATGAATACCTGTCTGGAGAGCGTTCAGGGGTATGCGTTCAGAGCCCTGGGCCGTGATTTCGGCGAGCGACTGTTGCCCCGTGGCACCGACATTACGGTCTGTGACCAGGTCGTGCTGATCGGCTCTGGTCTGCTCTGGAACATCTATTTTGCCGTCATGGCGGTAGTGTTGGCTTATGCCCTGGCTGTCGCCGCTGCGGTGGGAAAGGCCAGCGCGCAGCGTTGGCTGAACTGGCCATCACGGTTCTTTATTTTTCTGTTCCGTGGGTCACCGTTGTTTATTCAGTTTTTCTTCTTTTACTCGGCGTTTGTGCTGCTGCCGCGAGGAGGGATCGACATTCCACTCGGGTTTATCACGCTGACAGCGGACACCAGTGCGCTCACCCTGGCCGGTGTGGGTGGTCTCCTGGTCCTGACGCTGAACACGGCAGCTTACAGTGCCGAACTGTTCTACGGCGCGTTGCGGGCGCTGCCACAGGGAGACCTGGACGCGGCCGATGCCTTCGGAATGACAGGCTTCAGGCGGTTCAGGCGCATCACCTGGCCTACCATGATGCGACTCGCCTGGCCGTCCTACACCAATGAGGTAATCTTCCTCGCGCACGCCACGGCTCTGGTGTTTCTGTCGGCCTTCCCGGCGCGTCAGCAATCGGGTGAGGCGCTCTATTATGCACGCTATTTTGTGGAGCAGACCTTCAACCCGTTCGTGGCGTTTCCGATCGTCGCGGCCTATTTTGTGCTCCTGACGCTGGCCATTATCGGCATCATGTCCATTGGCAACCGACGGCTCAATCGGCACCTGCCGGGGGAAACCCGGCCCAGACTGCGGATACGGCCTCAGTACCTCCGCTGAACGGGTGAATCACTCACACGGTTGGAATCGTCCTCAGCCAGGCTGTCCGCCAGGGCTGACTCGGGCATCGGTCGGCTGAAGCAGAATCCCTGATAGATCATGCAGCCTGCCTCCCTCAGCCGATCACGCTGTTCGAGTGTTTCGACCCCTTCAGCGACGACGGTCAGCCCGATGCTGCGAGTCAGGTTGATGATGCTCTGTACGATCATCCAGTCGCGGCTGGCCGAGCTGCCGGATTCCGATTGAATGAAGCTCTTGTCAATTTTGACTTCGCGGAATGGCAGGCGGGACAGATAAGACAGCGACGAATACCCGGTACCGAAATCATCCATGGAAAAACGGATGCCCATGGCCGCCAGAGCCTCAATGGTCTGTAGGGTGTGCTCCACATTGTCGAGCGCCAGCGATTCAGTAATTTCGATTTTCAGCCGCGAGGCTTCGATTCCAGCGCGATCGATGTGGTAACGAACCGACTGTACAAAGTCCTGCTGGGCGAACTGCCTTGCACTGACATTGATCGACAGTGGCCAGTCGCGGAGGGTCGGGTGCTCCGACCAGCGGCTCAGCATGCAGCACGCCTGTTCCAGCACCCACTCACCTATTTCCAAGATAAGGCCGGTTTCCTCGGCCAGTTCAATAAAATGGTAGGGTGTCAGGAGGCCGCGTTCGGGGTGCTCCCAGCGAATGAGTGCTTCGGCGCCGATGGCTTCACCGTCAGGATTCACCTGCGTCTGGAGGAACAGCCGTAGCTCATCGTGAAGCAACGCCTGTCGCAACTCGCGCTCCAGGGTCAGACGTTTGTTCAACGCGGCCTGTGTCTCTGCGTCAAAATAGGCAAGGCCACCCGGCCCGTTCGTGCGTGCGTGATTCAGTGCCTGCGCCACCTGATGCAACGCGGTATCGGCATCAAGCGCCGGGTCCCGGATAAGACTGACGCCGGCTGACACCGTGTTGCTGTATAGCGGGTGATCCAGCGTGAAGGCGATATAATCGCGGAGTTTCTCAAGCCGTTTTTCCACCAGCATGGTGGCATCGCGCAGCGATCTCCCCAATTGTGTCCATACCAGAGCAAACTCACTGTCACCGATCCGGGCCGCCATATCGCCTTCCCGGCGCCGTTCTCCCAGAACTGACGCTACCCGTCGAAGTTTGGCATCAGCGGCTGCAATGCCTTCGGCATCCCGAAAGCGGAGAAAGCCATCCAGTTCGATCTGGATCAGCCCGGTGATCCACCCGGATCGATTGTTCTCCTCGAGTGCCTGCTCGAGGAAGAGCCGCAGCGATTGCCGATTCGGGAGGTCGGTGAGTTGATCGAAATGGGACAGATGATGGATTTTTCGCTCGCGATCCATCTGATCGGTCACATCCATGATAAAACCATTCCACAGCGTGCCGCCATCCGCTGTGCGTTCCGGCATCGCATTACCCAGCAGCCAGCGCACATCGCCGTTTTCAAACTGCACGCGATACTGGCTGTTCCAGGGTGTGAGATTTTCTGCCGATGACTCGACACTGGCCAGAACCGCCGGAAAATCGTCAGGATGAATCCGCTCTATGACCGGGTCTGCCGTTGTTTCCACCTCTTCCGGTTTTACGCGATAAACGTCTTCTATCGCCTCGCTCGCGTAGGGAAACCGATAGCGACCATCCGGTAATTGCTCGAACTGATAGACCACACCCGGTACGCGATCCGTCATTGTTTTCAGCCGGTGCGCCAGCGTTTCCGCTCGATTTTCAGAGGCCTGAGCCAGATTCTCTGCCGACTGGAGCCGCTGCAGAGCCAGGGTAGACGCTGTTGCCAGAGTGACGATGAAGGCGCCCACCATAACGGCCATGGCGGCAAGAGGACCCTCACTGAAAGTCGGCCCTGGCAGCCCCATCATGGGGCCGGGCAGATAGATCGTAGCCGCCATACCTGTGTAGTGCATGCCGGAAACAGCCAGGCCCATGATCAACGCTGCGGCCAGTTGTGCGGCCTGGGGAAGGTGCAGGTACCGTTTCAGCCAGTAACGGCTACCCAGGGCGGCGATGGCAAGAACCACCGCCACCAGAACGGACAGTATGAATAGACCCGGTCGGTAGAGCATTCTGGCTTCAACCACCATGGCGGCCATGCCAATGTAGTGCATGCCGCCAACCCCCAGCCCCATGAGAACTCCGGCGGTCAGCAACTGACGCAGAGACGGCTGCTCGTGATGAATCAGATGCAGCATCACCAGTCCGGCGCCACCGGCGGGAACCATGCTGAGCAGGGTGATCGGTACGTTGTACTCAATGGTGACGGGCAGCTGGTAGGCGAGCATGCCGGTGAAATGCATGCTCCATACCCCGGTTCCGAGCGTTATGGCGCCAAGCGCATACCAGGTAATACGGCCGGCCCGCGTACGCTGGGCGCTGATCAGCGTCAATTGGCTCAATGCCGTGTAGGCCGCAATACTGGCCAGCACGATCGACAGCAGCACGAGAGAGGGTTGATAAAAACCCTGTATAACCGAGCCGGAAGGGATACTGCCGGTCAGGAAGTGGAGTCCGTGCATAGGGCCGGGCCTGAAGCATTTCAACAAAACGTCCGGTGAGGGTAGCACAGACCGTTCAGCACCGTATTGCGCTTAACGTACCCAATTATCGAAGAATCACCACTGGCCGCTCGGCGGTCCTGAGCATCCGGGTCGTGGTGCTGCCCACCAGGAACTGGCGAATCCGCGAATGACCGTAGGCGCCCATGATCAGCACATCGATGTCATGCTCACGCTGGTAGTCGTGCAGGGTTTTTTCCACGTCACCCGGACGAATGGCCAGGTGGACATCGACACCAAGCCCGACCAGGGCGGTTTGCGCTTCCCTCAGCTGCGCCTGCCGTTCGTCATTGGGTTCCCCGACCATTACCAGGTGCAGCGGTGTGTCACGGAACAGCCGCCCCTGACCGATCAGGTCAATCGCCTTGAAGCCGGTCTTGCTGCCATCGAATGCCACCATGGCACTGCGAGGCTGGCGGAATTCGTCCGGTACCAGCAGCAGTGGCCTGTGGACTGTCCGGATAACCGTTTCAAGCTGACTGCCTATATGGCCGTCCAGGCCGGAGCTGTGCTCGCCGTGCAGACCCAGAATAAAGAGCCGGGTGTGCTCTTCGAGGTCATGGAGCGACTCCGCGAGATCGCCGTGGCGTTGCCGTTTCTGAAGATCAATAACGCCATCGTCGCGCAGTTGCCTTTCGGCGGCGTCCAGCAGATGATGCCCGTGCTGCAGGGCCAGCCGGTTGCGCTGCTGATCCAGTTCCACCAGCTCGTCCAGCAGGTGCTCGCGACTGCCCAGTCCGATGGTGCCGCTCATGTCGTAGCGCGAGGGGTAACGCTCCTCATCCAGAACATGGAGCAGTGTCAGTGGCGTTGCCATGGCGCCGGCGGCCCAGGCCGCGTAGCGACAGACCGATGCCCCGGCGGCTGAGGCATCAATACAGGCCACGGTGTGGTTCGGGTGCTCGCTGTCTATCTGGTTCCGTTCCATCATACGTGTGCTCTCCGTCAGTGGCCCATCAGTTGGTCAACGGCATCCGGTTTATCGTGTACAGCAAATCGGTCGACTATGGTCGCGCTCGCCTCGTTCAGGCCGATAACCTCAACCTCGGCCCCTTCCCGGCGGAACTTGATCACGGCCTTGTCCAGCGCCGCAACGGCGGTGATGTCCCAGAAATGAGCGCGGCTGAGATCGATCACTACGTGGTCCACGGCTTCCCGGAAATCGAAAGCGGCCAGAAACTTTTCTGACGAGGTGAAAAACACCTGCCCGACGACCCGATACGTCCGGGTGCCCGTCGCCTCGTCCAGGTCAGACCGAACTGCCATGAACTGCCCGATTTTGCTGGCAAAAAACAGTGATGCCAGCAGAACGCCCACCAGCACACCATACGCGAGGTTGTGTGTGACCACGACCACAATCACGGTAACCACCATGACAATATTGGTCGAAAGCGGGTGTTCCCGGAGGTTCCTGATGGACCCCCAACTGAAGGTGCCAATCGACACCATGATCATGACGGCCACCAGTGCCGCCATGGGTATCTGCACTAACCACTGATCCAGCACCAGCACCATAACCAGCAGAAATACCCCGGCGGTCAGCGTGGAGAGCCGTGTTCGGCCCCCCGACTTTATGTTGATGATCGACTGTCCGATCATCGCGCACCCGGCCATGCCGCCCAGCAGGCCCGACCCGATGTTGGCAATACCCTGTCCGCGGCACTCCCGATTGCGGTCACTGCTGGTGTCCGTCAGGTCGTCCACGATCGTCTCGGTCATCATGGATTCCAGCAATCCCACAACGGCCAGGGTGACCGAGTACGGGAAAATGATCTGCAGCGTCTCGAGACTCAGCGGCACATCAGGCCACAGAAAAACCGGCAGCGTGTCCGGTAGTTCGCCCATATCGCCGACGGTACGGACATCGATGCCGAAAACCATGGCGACTGCGGTCAGCGCAACAATGCAGACCAGCGGGGAAGGGACAACGCGCCCAACCCAGGGTAGGAGAGGAAACAAGTAGATGATTCCGAGCCCGGCAGCGGTCAGCGCGTATACATGCCAGGTCACCCCTGTGAGCTCCGGCAGTTGGGCCATGAATATCAGGATGGCCAGGGCGTTCACGAAGCCAGTGACCACCGATCGTGAGACAAATCGCATCAGGCTTCCGAGCTTCAGGTAACCGGCAACAATCTGCAGCACGCCGGTGAGCAGCGTCGCCGCCAACAGGTACTCCAACCCGTGCTCGCGCACCAGGGTGACCATGAGCAAGGCCATGGCGCCGGTTGCGGCGGAGATCATACCCGGCCGGCCGCCGACAAAAGCAATCACGACGGCGATACAGAACGAGGCATACAGGCCAACTCTGGGGTCGACGCCGGCAATGATGGAGAAGGCAATCGCTTCCGGAATGAGGGCGAGGGCAACGACGATGCCGGCGAGAATATCGCCGCGCAGATTGGAAAACCAATGAGTTTTCAGATAACTCAGCATAGCGAGAGAGGGTCCCTTATGGTGAGGGTGCGGATGGATTTGGCTAAGCAGTGGGAACCGGGGTGAGACTAGGGCGGGAAGGCGATCAAGAGAGAGTCCTGTGGCTGTGCTCGAAAAGGCTGCGCAGTATAAAGCGTTTGCGGGCAGAAATCCCGCGCAATACTGAATTTGACTTGTGAAAGAATGTCGGCGATCAGCACGACCAACCACGAAACAGACACCGAGCGGAGGACGCTTGCCATGAATCATCGTCGTACAGGGCACAACAAAGCGGCCACAGGCTGCCCTGTGGTCGCACTGGCGGCGGCGGTTTCCAGCGCCCTGTCGGCAGAGCCCGCTTTGCCTGGCCTGACCACGGGGCAGGGGCAATTGCCCGCGCTCTACGAGTCAGATTACCAGTCCCTGGCGCTGGATGCGCTGCGGCAGAATATGCTGTCTGGTGGGCCGCCGCCGGATGGCATTCCGCCCATTGAGGAGCCCCGGTTTGTGCCAGCGAACGAAGCGAACCTGGATCCGAATGATCGCGTGATCGGCCTGCGCCACAATGGTGTGGTAAAAGCCTACCCACATGACATTCTGGTGTATCACGAGATCGTCAATGAAACGATTGGCGGTGAGAACATCGCGGTAACCTATTGCCCGCTCACGGCGACCGCCCAGGCGTTCAAGACCGGTTCTACCACCCTGGGCGTATCCGGGCGACTGGTGAACAGCAATCTGGTGATGTACGACCGGGATACCGGCAGCCTCTGGTCGCAGATCAACGGCACCGCCATTGCCGGTGAACACAGAGGCAAGGTGCTGGAAGAGGTCGATATTGTATGGACCACCTGGGAAAAGTGGCGGGCAGCGAATCCGGAGACACAGGTGCTGACCGAGGACACGGGATTTCTGCGCAATTATTCGCGCGACCCTTACGGCAGCTATAACCCGGATGGCGGGTACTATACCTCCGACCAGGTCATGTTTCCCCTGCTTGAAAGGCTTGACGAGGAAGTCGGTCGGAAAGACTGGGTCATCGGTGGCCGAACAGGCACCGGTGCAGTCTCGTTCGAGCGCGATGCACTGGCGAAAACCGGCATTCAGGCAACGGATCAGTTCATCGGCGTCTATGATGCGCAATACCATTCCGCCCATCTTTATGAACTCGGTGACACTGACCCGGGCCGGTTCGAATGGGCACAGGGGCAGGTGCGCGATACGCAGACCGGTGAACTTCTGGAACCCGATAACCTGCCACTGGAAACGGTGATTGCCGTGGACGCGTTCCGTTTTGCCTGGCACGCCTTCTACCCGGACAGTGAACAGCCATGACTCGGAGTCGACTGACACACTCGCTGAGTATTTGCCGCGCCCTGTTTGCCCGGCCCGGCTGGCGACGTCTGATCGTGCTTGTGGCACTGGTTTACTGGCTGGTTTTTCTGGTGTCCGTGCAGAACCTGACCGTACCGGGCGGTGCCTGGGAATGGACGTTTGGTGACCCGGGCAACCTGTTCCGGCGCACCGGCACCTGGTTGTTTGAGCCCATCGCGTTGTGGCAGACCCCGTTGTTTACCTGGCTGATTTCACCGCCCAATGCCCTGTTCGGTGCGTTACTGGCCTTGGTGGTCGGCTGGAATGTGGCCCTTAGCGTATTGGCCTGGCGGCAGCCATCGGTCTGCTCAGCAGGCGGCCGCTGGGCCTGGCTGAGTGCGGTGCCCGGACTGCTCGCCGGAGGTGCCTGCTGCGCCCCGGCACTGATACTCCTGCTCGGTATTCAGGCCACAGGTCTTCTGTTGACCACGGTGCAGTGGCTGCTGCCGATCGCGTTCCTGCTGTTGCTCGCAACGCTGATACTGGTGGGCAGCCGCATTACCCGGGTACCCGCCTCGGCCTGATCGGGTCACGCAGATCGTTCGGGGTTCAACCCGGGGTGGGTTTCTTCGCCCAACAGCCAGACGATTGCACCGGAAATCATCATGGCCGCGAATACAAACCAGAAGCCGGCGGTAACAGCCCCGGCCCAGTGGGCTGCCAGGCCCAGCCCGAGAGCGCCGATGCCGTAGCCCAGATCGCGCCAGAAACGGTATATGCCAATGGCGGATCCCCGCCAGTCAGGATGGGAAATATCGGCTACCGCCGCACTGAGCGTCGGGTACAGCATGGCCATACCGAACCCGGTAACGGCGGCAGACAGCACCCACCACCAGACTGCATTGCTGAGCACGGTCATGCCGATCCCAGCGCCACACAGCCACATGCCCCAGACGATCAGTGGCTGGCGGCCTATGCGATCAGACAATTTGCCGGTGACAAACTGGGACCCGCCCCAGACAAAGCCATAAGTGCCCACAATCCAACCGATAGCTGCCAGGTCGACACCCTGCTGGAACAGAAAGACCGGGTAGAACACCCAGACGAGTGCATCGACGAATTTTTCCACCAGACCGGCCTGACTCAGGGCAAAGAGCCGCTTGTCGCGCCACGACACCAACGCAAATATTTCGGCCGTGCCCGGGTTGGCGGATACCTGCTTCGGTAACCGGGCTCGTGGCCCGTCTGACTGCCCGGCGGCATGCCGGGCACTCTCGGCATGGGCCCAGCCTATGGTTTCCCGCACTGCGGACATGGCCAGAAAGAGGGCCACCAGAATCACACCGGTGCAGAACAGCATCAGGCCGGTGCGGGGGCCGAACCAGCCCGCAAAATACCCGGTAATAATACCGGCGACCGCGACACCGACATAGCCGGCGAACTCATTGAGGCCCATGGTCAGCCCGCGCTCGTCAGGACGTGTCAGATCCATTTTGGCCGTCTGAGTCATGGACCAGGCAAGGCCCTGATTGACACCGAGCAGAATCGTGGCCGCGACGATCCAGTACCAATTGGGCGCCCATAACACGAGAAAGGGAATCGGCAGCGCGACGAGCCAGCCCAACACCAGCACCTTCTTCCGGCCGATGCGCTCCGACAGGCGCCCTGCCACAAAATTCAGCGCGCCTTTCACAAAGCCGAAGGCCACCACAAAGGAGGTCAGCATCAGAAACGAACCCTCGGCGACACCGAATTCAGACTCTGCCAGCGCGGGTACCACAGTGCGCAGCATGCCGATGGTAAGGCCGACGAAGAATACCTGCAGCAGGTGGTGTCCGATTTGCTGAACGTTTGCCTTCAGACCGGTCTTAAGCGAATTGCCAGGGGTTGGGCTGTGATCGGACATGAGAGACCGCGTTCCAGGCCGTTTGGACTATAAATTATAAAATACTAATATAAATAATGCGAGATGCTCGCTATTGGGTCCAGTCTGTAGAATGCACGGCAAACCGGAAATGACAGTCGACACCATGACGGATAATCCGCAGATTTTCAGTTTTCCGCCCATCGAAGGGCAGCGTGCCGAGGTGCTGATCCTCGGTTCAATGCCGGGAAAAGCATCGCTGCAGGCGAACCAGTATTACGCTCATCCGCGCAACGCATTCTGGCCGATCATGTCGGAGTTGACCGGTTGCCCGGCGTCCGCTCCGTATGAAGAACGAACCGAGGCACTGGCCGGCATGGGGGTGGCGATCTGGGACGTGCTCAAGGCCTGCGTTCGGCCCGGCAGCCTGGACGCTGATATTCGTCCGGATTCCATGGTACCCAATGACTTCGCAGCCTGGTTCGAACAGCATCCGGAAACGCGTGCTGTATTGTTCAACGGCGCGACGGCCGAAAAGGTCTGGCTGCGGGGAGTAGCGCCGGGTCTGGCGCTTGCCGGTTTGGCAACGATCCGCCTGCCATCCACCAGCCCGGCCAACGCGGCAGTGCCGCGTCAGGACAAAGCCAGTGTCTGGCTCACCGAGCTTCGGCGTTCACTCGCTGATCAACCAGGCCAGCATGAGTTGCGTCACAGCGACCACTGAATCCATATGCGTTCGTTCATAGCCGTGGGTGCTGTCGGTGCCAAAGCCGAGTAACGCGGTACGGGTGTCGTACCCGGCATTCAGTATCGACGAACAATCGCTGTGGTAGTGGCGAAACACATCCCGGACAACAGGCAGACTGTACCGTTCGGCCAGCGCCTCCAGTTCCAGCAGTAACTGTTGGTCATGAGGGCCGGAGGCATCCTTGAAGCCCAGCGTCGCATGGAATTCGCTGCTGTGCTGGTTCGGCGCGACGGGTGCAATGTCCACACTCACGAGTTCCTGAATCGTGCTCGGCAGTGAGGTGCCGGCACCATGGCCGACTTCTTCTGCATTGGTGAACAGAAAGCAGGCCGGCACCGTGGGTTCGAGGCTGTGTTCGCGCATTAGCTCCAGGCATTCGAGGGCGCAGGCCACCGCTACTTTGTTGTCCAGAAACCGGCTGCTCAGGAAGCCGTTGGGAGTGACTTCCGGTTGCGGGTCCACGGTGACGATTTGCCCGGGCTGAATACCGGCCGCACGGGTGTCCGCTTCCGAAAATGTCCGGATATCCGGCCTGAGCTCCACGTACCCCCAACCCACCGGCAACTCGTCAACGGCCTCGTTCCAGGCGTGCCCGGACGATTTTGTCGGCAGAATCGACCCGCGGATGGGGCCATCCGCTGTGCGGATACTCACACGGGCACCCTCGGCGAACCTGGCAGACCAGGTGCCGAGCGGGGTCAGTTCAAGGCGGCCGCTGGGAAGTACGCGCTGGACCATGGCCCCCAGCGTATCGATATGGGCGGCCAGACTCCGGCGCGGGGCCCCCGCCCCGAGGTCCGCAATCAGGTTGCCGCGCGTGGTTTCTGCTACCTGAACCGGGTAGCCCGACAACAGGTCACGAAGGTGCGCCGTCATATCGGCGGTATCGCCGGTTGGGCTGTCGATGGCCAGCAGCTCAAGAATGCGGTGTTGCAGTCTCTGAACGTCGGGTGCGGGCAACAAGGCTGTTCCTCCAGTGCGTCGGATTCAGGCGGGCCAGTGTCGGATGAAAGTGTCGATCACTGCGGCTGTGGTATCAAGGTCGTCGGATCTCACTGACTCGTCCGGGTGATGACTCAGGCCCTCCCGGCACCGCATGAACAGCATACCGATCTGTGTCAGGTGATGCATGGCAAGGCCATCGTGGCCCGCGCCACTGAACAGGTAACGCGGGGTCAGCCCCTGTTGCTGAATGGCGTCGTCCAGCGCCTTTTGTACTGCGGGAGAGCAACTGACTTCTCCCTGTTCATAGGTCAGGCGGGACTGCCAGCGACAGCCACTCTGGTCGATCAGGGTATCGATCTGTTGCAGCAGATGCCGGCGACTCGCCACGCGGATGTCGCTGTCCGGAGAGCGCAGCTCAATGCTCAGCGATACTGACCCGGGGATAACATTGACCGCGCCGGGGGTGACATTCAGTTGTCCTACGACGCCGACCAGATTGTCGGTGCCCAGGCACAGCTGGTGCACGGCCTCGACCACTCGAGCGGCGGCCACCAGCGCATCCTGACGCAGATGCATGGGTGTGGTGCCGGCGTGGCCTGCCTTGCCTTCGATGGTTAGCTGATGGCGCTCGATGCCGGTGATTGCCGTGACAATCCCCACGGGCAGGTCTTCAGATTCAAGTATCGGGCCCTGCTCAATATGGACTTCGAAAAACCCGGAAACAGACGCCGGGTCACGTGCCACGGCGCCAATGCGGCCGGGGTCTGAACCCAGGTCCTTCAGGGCCTGTTCCAGCGTCTGGCCGTCGGCGTCTGTGGCGTGCAGCAGCTCCGGGTTGAAATTTCCGGCGACTGCAGAGCTGCCGACCAGGGTGGATGCGAACCGCGTACCTTCTTCGTCGGAAAACGCGATCAGCTCCACGGCCGTGTCCGGACGTTCTCCAGACTGATACAGGTCATGAAGCACGGCAAGCGGCAACAGTACGCCCATAATGCCGTCATAACGGCCGCCCTGGCGTACCGTATCCTGGTGGGAACCGATCAGCAGTGTTCGGGCGTTATTTCCCGTTCCTTCCCACCGTCCGACCAGGTTGCCGGCGTCGTCCAGCCATACCCGGTCTGCGCCGGACTCTGCGTACCATTCCCGCAGCGTTTTCAACAGAGATTGATGTTCTCTTGAGCCGAGAACGCGGGTGACGCCCGGCCCGGGCTCGGAGAATGCGGCAGCCTCGTCCAGCCAGCGCATGGCCAGCTCGCCTGTTGTGTTCATGATCCCACCCCATCGCTGTGAACATGTCCCGTTTTGGTGGGATGTGCCAATGTCGGAACCCCAGCCAGAAACCCCTGAAACGCCGGATCCAGCGTTTTTTCATACACCTGCCAGAGCTGGCCGAGGCAATCCTGCTCCGCCCAGTCCACCCGCAGATCAATGGGTGGCCGATCCGCCGAGAATACTTTGAGCGCCGCGCTGTGTGTGCCCCGGAAATCCCCGCCCAACCGATAACCCGCATCCAGTGCCATTAACAGGCGTTCATGCACCGGCAGGTGACCGTATTTGACGTAGGCTTCCATCATCGCGCCCGGAATCGACGGGTCGGCCAGCATGTTCCCCGCCACCGCTACATTTTCCCCGCATTGGTGCACGGCATGCGCCAGATTGGCGCGACCGGTGTGGCCGGCCGTTTTTCCATGGGTATCGCACACGATGAGTTGGCGCTGGCTTTCGCCATCGTCGGCCGCAACCAGCCGATCGCGCACCTCTGCGGCATTCAGCCCCTGCTGCAACGCATCCAGCCCCTGCTCGCCATACAGCCAATTGGTAAAGGCACCCTGTGTAGCCACAGCACCTGCCCCGAATCTTGCATGAATGACAAAGCCGCCGACGGCAACACTGCCGGTAGCGGTCGCTGCACCGACCGTGTGGGACTTTGGATCATGAACTATTATTGAATACGTCATGGGCACCGTTCAGCCAGGCATGGTTCTTTGGACTGAGCACACCAGTGGCCTGCGGCCCACACCATGACAATGGCGTTTATGGGTAACTCGTCCGATTTTCAGGTTAATTTATCACTATAAAATGGGTTGCGTCTATCAATTCATAGTGATAAATATGAGACAACCGACCGCGCTTGCGACGCTGTTTCTGTCGTTCAGGCATCGGGACATTCACTAATAACCGAGAAGAACGAGGCACACCCGTGAAACGACTTCTGAGCTCACTCGCCGCTATTACACTGGCCGGCAGTTATGCAACTGCACAGACGCCCTCTGATGTACTCGTGGTCGGTCAGATTGCCGAACCACAATCCCTTGACCCGCACGCGGTCACCGCAGTCAATGATTTCCGGATTCTGGTCAATCTTTATGACGGCCTGGTGCGCTACGCCGATGGCACACTGGAAGTGGAACCGTCCCTGGCGGAAAGCTGGGAGATCAGCGACGACGGCACCCAATACACCTTCCAATTGCGTGACGACGTCGAATTCCATGACGGCACGCCGTTCAATGCAGACGCTGTTGTTTTCAACTTCCGGCGCATGCTGAACGAAGACCACCCCTACCATGACACTGGTCCGTTCCCGCTGGCCTTCTACTTCGGCCAGGTGGACACCGTGGAAGCGACCGGTGAATACGAGGTGACCTTCACACTGACTGAACCATTCGCTCCGTTCCTGTCCAACCTTGCCTACCCGACGGGGCTGCTGATTTCGCCGCCCGCGGTACGTGAGAATGGCGAAGACGTCGGCCGCAATCCATCCGGCACCGGGGCCTATCAGTTCGAGGAATGGGTCAGTAATTCCCGTGTCGTGCTGACACGCAATGAAGACTACTGGGATGGCGCGCCGGAGCTCGAAGCGGTGGTGTTCCGCCCGATCACGGATGCCAATACCCGCGTGGCGGAAATGCTCTCCGGCGGCATTGACCTTATGGTTGAGGTACCACCGGATAACGTCGCCACTTTCCGTGAAGACGATGCGTTCGAGGTCTATGAGCAGGCCGGCCCGCATGTGTGGTTTGTCATTCTGAATCTGCGCGACGAACTGCTGCAGGACAAGCGCGTTCGCCAGGCCCTGAACTACGCCGTGGACAAGGAAGCACTGGTCAATGACGTGCTTCAGGGTACCGCGACCGTCGCCGACAGCCCGATCGCACCAGCCTTTAACTGGGCGTACAACGAAAACCTCCAAGGCTACCCCTATGATCCGGACCGGGCCCGCGAACTGCTGGAAGAAGCGGGCGCCGTGGGCGAGGAAATCACCTTCTACGTCACGGAAGGTGGCTCCGGCATGCTGGACCCCATCAATATGGGAACCGCCATTCAGGCGAACCTGGAAGCCGTTGGTCTGGATGTCAGCATTGAAACCTATGAATGGAATACCTTCCTGGGTGAAGTGAACCCCGGCCTGGAAGGCAAAGCAGGTATGGCCGAGATGGCGTGGATGACCAATGATCCCGACACTCTGCCGTTCCTGACCCTGCGCTCGGATGCCATGCCGGAACAGGGTGGCTTCAACTCTGGGTATTACAGCAACGAGGAAGTGGACGAACTGCTGGCACAGGCCCGCACCTCTACCAGCCAGGAAGAACGTGCCCGTCTGTATCGCGAAGTTCAGGAAATTGTGGTGGAAGACGCCCCCTGGATTTTCGTGGCTAACTGGCAGCAGAACGCGGTGGCGAAGGAGGAAGTGGAAAACTTCAGCCTGCAGCCGTCGTTCCTGTTGCAGTTGCAGGACGTGCGCAAGCCCTGATGGGAGATCGCCCGCGCGGTGCGCGGGCTATATTTTTCGGCCACGGAATGGTTTGTCGTTCGTTGGCCACGGAATCCACGGAAGAACACGGAAAAATCGTTTGATGGGAAAGGACGTGTATTGACTGGGTATTTGTAGGCGGTGGCCTTGGCCACGCATGCGCGTGCAAGCACGCAGCCTACGGCTCAGCCACAGATTCAACCCAGTTCACTTCTTTCTTTCCGTGTCTTTCCGTGGATTCCGTGGCCAACAAGAACAAACAGAGTACTTCCCTATGTCCACGCAACTGCTGCGTTACATCGGCAAACGTCTTCTGCTGCTGGTGCCCGTTCTGTTCGGGCTCAGCCTGATCGTGTTCTTTATCATGGCGCTGATCCCCGGTGATCCGGCACAGGCCATACTCGGGGCGTACGCCACGCCGGAGAACGTAGCGCGTCTCAATGCCCAGCTGGGCCTGGACAAATCCCTGCCGCAGCAGTATCTGACCTGGCTGGGTAACCTCCTGCAGGGCGATTTCGGCCGTTCATACAACCAGAACCGGCCCGTGATCGACATCATCGGGGAGCGTTTCGGTGCCACTCTGATTCTTGCCGGTACGGCGCTGGTGCTGTGCTCCATCTTCGGACTGCTCGCGGGCATCGTATCGGCGAGCCGCCAATACGGTCTGGCGGACAAGACCATCACCTTCATCGTACTCATCGGCATTTCCATGCCGGCATTCTGGCTGGGCCTGCTGCTGATCATGCTGTTTGCGGTGGAACTGCGATGGCTGCCGGCCAGTGGCATGTTTGCCATTTATGGCGGTGGTGATCTGGCCGACCTGGTTCGCCACCTGATCCTGCCGGCCGGCACGCTGGCGTTTATCGCCACAGGCGTTATTGCGCGGCTGACCCGTGCCAGCATGCTCGAAGTGCTGCGCCAGGATTACATACGCACGGCACGGGCCAAAGGGCTGAACGAGCGCCGGGTGATCTACCGTCATGCCTTCAAGGCAGCATTGGTCTCGATTGTGCCGGTTATCGGCATTCAGGCCGGATTTGTGCTTGGCGGGGCGGTCTATGTGGAAACCGTCTTTCAGTGGCCGGGCATGGGCAGCATGCTGGTCAACGCGATTTCTACCCGTGACCTGCTTCTCGTACAGGGCGGTGTGCTGGTCATTGCGGTTGCTTATGTACTGATCAATCTCGCGGCGGATGTCGTGCAATTCCTGCTGGACCCGAGGGTGACCGGATGACCGCTCAGACACAGTATTCATGGTTCACCCGGCTGTTCCGGCGCCGCCACGGACGTACCTCGCCCATGGCACTCCTGGTGCGAAATCGGCTGGCTGCGGCCGGCCTGGTGGTGCTGTCGGTGGTGGTATTTCTGGCACTGATCACGCCCTGGCTGCCTTTGCCGGACCCGAACGCGACCATGCCGAGCGACCGGTTGATTGAGCCGTTCAGCGCCGGCCATTGGCTGGGTACCGACCAACTGGGACGGGATATTCTTTCCCGACTGCTCTGGGGCACCCGCGTGTCGCTCATGGTGGGCATCGTCGCTACCCTGGTCGCCGCGCTGATCGGCTCCACCATTGGCATCGTCGCCGGGTATTTCGGCAAACGGGTCGATGGGGTGCTGATGCGCGGCATCGACATGCTGATGGCCTTTCCCTACATCCTGCTGGCACTGGCGATTGTGGCCGTACTGGGGCCCGGGTTGCTGAATGCGCTCTACGCGATCGCCATTGTGAATATTCCTTTCTTTGCCCGTAATGTCCGCGGGGTCACGGTAACCCTGCGTAACCGGGAATTCGTGGATGCGGCGCGACTCTCGGGTAAAGGCAGCCTGTTGATTCTGGTCACCGAGATACTGCCCAACGTGATGCCGGTGATCGTCATTACCATGTCGACGACCGTAGGCTGGATGATCCTGGAAACGGCAGGCCTGTCGTTCCTCGGCCTGGGCGCCCAGCCACCGCAGGCAGATCTGGGCTCCATGCTCGGTGAGGGGCGTCGACTGATCACCACGGCGCCGTTCGTGTCGACCATTCCCGGCGTCATGATTTTCATACTGGTGATGAGCATCAATCTTCTGGGTGATGGAGTTCGCGATGCGCTGGACCCCAGGTTGAAAGCCGGCGCCCTGCGTCGGCCGGCTGCACGCACGAAAACAGCGCCGGAAGCCCACACCGAATCCGCCGGGCAGCAAAAAGGCGTGCTGGATGTCCGGCAACTGCGCACCGAGTTCCATCTGGACAACCAGGTACACAAGGCCGTGAACGGGCCGACGTTCTCCATTGAGTCAGGTGAATGCCTGGGCATTATCGGCGAGTCTGGCTCCGGTAAATCGGTTACCGCCATGTCGCTGCTCGGTCTGGTGGCTTCACCCCCGGGTATCATTGCGGGCGGGCAGGTCAATTACCGGAATACCAACCTGCTCGGGGTTACCGACGAGGCATTGCGCGGCTACCGGGGCGGTGAGCTCGCCTACATATTCCAGGATCCGCTGTCGACGCTGCACCCGTTGTTTACGGTGGGTGATCAGATGGTGGAGGCAATGAAGGCGCATCGTTCGATCAGCTACCGTGACGCCTGGAAGCAGGCGGTAGCATTGCTGGAAGAGGTACAGATTCCGAACGCCGCCAACCGCGCGCACTCGTACCCGCATCAGCTTTCCGGCGGTATGCGTCAGCGCGTAAGTATTGCCATGGCATTGGCCAACGATCCGAAACTGATCATTGCCGATGAGCCCACAACGGCGCTGGATGTCACCGTTCAGGCCCAGATCCTTGCGCTTATGAACCGGCTGCGTGACGACAAGGGCTCCAGCCTGATGTTCATCACGCATGATTTCGGCGTTATCCGCCAGGTGTGCCACCGGGTCGCCGTGATGTACGCCGGTGAGATCGTCGAAATCGGCCCTGTGGAGGAGATCCTCGCCCGCCCTGCACACCCTTACACGCGTCGATTGATCGCCTGTGTGCCGGATGTCGGACGCAGAACCGACAAGCTGGAGGAAATCCCCGGGCTGCCGCCGCAGGTCAACAAGCTGCCGCACGGCTGCAAGTTCGCGGACCGTTGCGACCGGGTTACCGACGAATGTCGCAAGGGACCGATTGACCTCGAAACGCTCGATGAGACGCATCAGGCACGATGCATTTTCGCCCGGGAGGTCTTATGACGGCGCAAAAGCGGGAAACGGCGTCAAATCAGTTAGTCGTGTCAGACCTGGTGAAACAGTTCGGCGGCGGGCGTTCGCTGCTGGGTCGGCAGTTGCCCGCGGTCCATGCAGTGCGCGGGCTTGGCTTTCACGTGGAGCCGGGCGAGATACTCGGCATCGTCGGTGAATCCGGTTGTGGCAAATCAACGGTGGCCCGCATGCTGGTGGGGCTTGATCTGCCTACATCCGGGCGCATTGAACTCGGTGGCAAGCCTTTGGCCGAGCCGGGTAGGCCGATCAATCAACGGGCCCTCGCCAGCCGCGTCCAATACGTCTTTCAGGACCCGCTCAGCTCACTCAACCCCCGCAAGACGGTACGGGAAATTCTTACAGCGCCACTCGTTTACCTGAAGCAGATGAGCAAGGACGCGATTGAGGACCGGCTGACCGAGCTGATGAACCAGGTCAACCTGCGTCCCGAATTCCTCAGCCGCTACCCGCACGAGTTCTCCGGTGGGCAGGCGCAACGGATCGGCATTGCCCGTGCGCTGGCGGCTGAGCCTGATGTACTGGTGCTGGATGAACCCGTATCTGCGCTCGACGTGTCGGTTCAGGCGCAGGTACTCAACCTGCTAAAGGACCTGCGGGAACGATTCAACCTGACCTACCTGTTCATCAGCCACGATCTCGGCGTGGTGCGCAATCTCTGCGATCGAGTCGCCGTCATGTACCTCGGCCGCATTGTGGAGACCGCCCATACAGATACCCTGTTCGCGCGACCACAGCACCACTATACCCGCCTGTTGCTGGAGTCCGTCCCCGGCACGGGAAAGGCACTCACCGTGGGCGATCAGGCCAATACCGAACTGCCGGACCCGCTGCGACCGCCACCGGGTTGTGCCTTTGCCGCCCGTTGCCCGGCGGCAACCGACCAGTGCCGGCAGACCGACCCTGAGCTGGAAGGAACGGATGCTCATGCGGTGGCGTGTTATCATCCGGCGAACACAAAGGAGTAGTTCTTGTCGGCCACGGAATCCACGGAAAAACACGGAAAAACACGGAAAAATAATATTGAATATTCGGAAGCACTGAGCCACCGATCACACTCCGGCACTCCGGTTTAATCCCGGCGTGGACTAGGTCTGCTTCAATGCTTTCCTTCCGTGTACTTCCGTGGATTCCGTGGATTCCGTGGCCAGATAAAGACAACCAGTTCCGTGGCCTGAGATAGGAATCGGCAAATGGCGGGTACGCGAAAGAAGCGATCGGACGAAGTCATGGACCACTTGAAAGAGTGGATTACCGAAGAAGGGCTTCGCCCGGGCGATCGGCTGCCGCAGGAGAAAGAGTTGCTGGAGCAGTTCCGAGCCAGCAAGGGCACCGTGCGTGAAGCGCTGAAAGGGCTGGAAACCGAAGGTCTGATCGTGACGCGAACCGGGCCGGGCGGTGGTGCATTTCTCGCTGACGTTCCGCCTGACCATGCGATGTCGTTGCTGTCGAACTATTTCTATTTCAAGGACATATCGATACACGACATCTATCAGATGCGCATTCAGCTTGAACCGGAGATGGCAGCGAGCGTCGTCGGGCTTCTCACGGATGAAGACTTCGAGCGGCTGCAGCGGACCATGACGATTTACCATGCGCCGCCGCGTACTCAGGACGAGGAGCATCGCATGCGGCTGGCGGAGCTCAGTTTTCACGAAGTGCTGGTGTCGCTGTGTCCGAATCCGCTGCTCGCGTTTACCTGCCATTTTCTGTTGGGTCTTCTGAAAAACCTCCGGCTGTGCCACGACATTTACGACCTGCCCAACCCGGAACTGTGGGAAACCGGCAAGCGCTACCAGATGCAGCTGCTCGAAGCCCTGAAGCGGGAAGACAGACCCGAGGTGAAGGCGATCATGCGTGAACACATGCGCCGGGCCGAGGCATTGATGGCGGCACAGGAAACCATCGTTCTGGATCGTTTCATGACGTAACGGCCTCTAGCCCATAAGCCGCTTGCCAGTCGTGAGCAGCGAGCCGTATACTTTCAGAGTATGAGCCGTATTAGCTGAGGTGTGTATGACAACTCATACGTCCAAGCTGACCATTCGCCTGCCGACCAAAGATATTGAGTTTGCGAAGCGGTATGCGAAAGAGCATGGGCTTACCGTTACCGAAGTGATCGACCGGTACCTGCGTCAGATGCAGGCACTGGAGGCAACCCCTGTATCCCAATGCCTTGATGCGATCACCGGAATACTGCCCGAAGAAGTTAATGTTCAGGACGAGCAGCTTGAACGACTTCTGGACAAGCACCGCTGATGATCCTGATAGACATCAATGTGGTTCTCGACCTATTACAGAACCGAGAGCCCCATGTTCGTGCGTCAGGGCAAGTTATTGAACGAGTGCTCTCGGGCGAAGTAGAGGGTGCCCTGCCTGCCCATGCCATTACCACATTGCACTATCTGGTCGCTAAATATCAGACCAAAGCAAAGGCCGACGATTT
This sequence comes from Natronospirillum sp., assembly GCA_965602035.1. Taxonomy (GTDB): domain Bacteria; phylum Pseudomonadota; class Gammaproteobacteria; order Pseudomonadales; family Natronospirillaceae; genus Natronospirillum. Next base: position 2,660,006 of record OZ271919.1, read on the forward strand.
GGTTAGCTGGCTATTGAAGTATTTCCTGATAGCGCCGGTAAACCAGGAAAATCTCAGGGGTGCCCTGTACCTCGGATGGCCGGATTTTGAGGATGCCGTGGTCGCAACCTGCGCCGAAGCTCTTCAATGTGAGGTCATTGTTACCCGCAACATCAAAGATTTTCGGAAGTCGCCGGTTGCGGCGATGACACCTACCGAGTTTCTGCTGAACCGCTGATAACTTCGACGTGTTGAGCCCTCTTACTGCGGACTCCGCCACCAGCCGTGTAAAAGAGACGCAGCCGACAGAAATTCCGTGTCTTTCCGTGGATTCAGTGGCCGCAATACGACAATCGCAGCCGGCAGTCTAGGTTTTGAGCCTCGGAAATACCCGCCGTGTATTGCCCTCGAAAATCATATGTCGCTCCGCTTCCGTGAGCTTATCGTTGCCATCAATGTAGCGCTTGGTGTCGTCGAAGTAGTGACCGGTCCGGGGATCAATACCGCGAACCGCCCCAATCATTTCCGAAGCGAACAGAATGTTTTTCGTCGGAATGACATCGAGAAGCAGATCAATACCTTCCTGATGGTAAACGCAGGTGTCGAACCAGATGTTGTTCAGAACCCGGTCTTCGAGGTCGCCCAGCTTCATGTCCTGCGCCATGCCACGGAAACGTCCCCAGTGGTATGGAACGGCGCCGCCCCCATGCGGAATGATGAACCGCAGGTCCGGGAAATCCTTGAACAGGTCGGACATCATCAACTGTACAAAGGCCGTGGTGTCGGCACTCAGGTAGTACGAACTGGTCGTGTGGAAGCTCGGGTGACAGGCACCACTGACGTGAATCATGGCCGGTATGTCGAGTTCCACCATTTTTTCATACACCGGGTACCAGAACCGGTCATGGAGCGGTTTGTCCTTCCAGTAACCACCGGAGGGGTCCGGGTTCAGATTGCACCCGATAAAGCCCATCTGGCCGACAGTGCGGTCGAGCTCCCGGACCACGGCATCCGGTGTTACCTCCGGGCTCTGGGGTAGTTGCGCCACCGGGGCGAAATTGTCCGGAAACAGGTCGCAGACGCGGCGTATCAGATCGTTGCAGTGCTCGGTCCAGGCGACACTAGTGGATTCATTGCCCAAATGGTGACCCATCCAGCTCGCCCGCGGCGAGAATATGGTCAGGTCGGTGCCACGTTCTTTCTGCAGTCTGAGCTGATTCTGCTCGATGCTTTCCCGAATCTGATCGTCGGAAATGTTCAGTTCACCCTTAACTGATCGGTGGCTCGGGTCTTTTTCCAGCGCGGCTTTCTGGCCGTCACGGTAATCACCCAGTGCGTCGGGTGCGGTAGTGTAATGCCCATGGCAATCGATGATCATCTGTTAACTCCAATACAACCGGTGTGGGTTATCAACAAGCAGCTTTTTCTGTAGGTCGTCGGTGACGGCAATGCGGGGGATCAGGTCGACCAGTGCCCCGTCATCGGGCATGTGGGAACTCATATTTGGATGGGGCCAGTCGGTGCCCCAGAGCACTCGGTCCGGGAACGTCTCCACAAGGGTGCGCATGAACGGGACCACATCGTCATAGTTCGGTGGTCCGGACACGGTCAGGCGCTCAGGGCAACTGACCTTGGTCCAGATGTTCTCATTGCTGTGCATCAGATCCAGAAACGCCTGAAACTGAGGGTGGTCGACGCCCTTGTCCACGTCAGGCCGGCCCATATGGTCCACTACAATCGTGGTATTGATCCGCGAGAGCAGTGGTTTCAGTTCCACCAGGTCGGGTGCTTCAAAGTACACCACGACATGCCACCCAAGTGTCTTTACCTTTTTGGTGATGGCCAGACAGTCCTCCCAGGGTGTGTTGTCCACCAAACGTTTTACGAAATTGAACCGAACGCCTCGGACGCCGGCCTCGTCCAACTCCTTCAGCTCTTTTTTACTGATGCCCGGTTTTACCACGGCCACGCCGCGTGCCAGGTCGCCGGCTGAACGCAGGGCATCCACAAGCGCTCGGTTGTCCGAACCGTGGCAGGACGCCTGTACGATCACATTGCGGCTGAAACCAAGGTGGTCCCGCAAGGCAAACAGTTGGTCCTTGCCCGCGTCGCAGGGGGTGTACTTGCGCTCCGGTGCAAACGGGAACTCGGCTTCCGGACCGAAGACGTGGCAATGGGCATCCACGGCGCCAGCCGGGGGTTGGTAATCCGGTTTTTTCGGGTCTGGGTGGAAAGGAAGATAGTCAGGGCTCATCAAGGCCTCCTATAAGAGTTCCCCGGGGAATGGATTTGGCCACGGAACCCACAGACTGACACGGAAATTTGTGTTGAGCCTACAATCAAAGCTTTATTTCCGTGTTCTTCAGTGGATTCCGTGGCAATTCAATTAATTCGTCCTCGCGGCGAAGACCGTGCCATCAAACAGCTTCCGCGCCGTCCGTACAATGGCCGCCGACTCAACCGCACCGTCATTGCCGCGTTTCAGTACGACCGACAGTGCCCCCGTGGGGTGCTCGATTTCAAGCGGCGTCGTCGGATCGCTCGGCAGGTTGGCGAATTCCGCCGCAACGGAACCGGGCAACGCTGCCGCAGTGCCAACCGATACGGCACCCAGTACACCGATTGACGCATGACAACGATGCGGAATAAAGGTGCGGGTATTGATGGTTCCCCCTTGATTCACCGGTGGCGATACCAGACACATCTTGGGTACGGTCTTGTCAGTGACATCGCCCAGATTCATGCGGGGGCCGATTTCCAGTCGAATCGCTTCGAGGCGCTTTTTCAGGGTCTCGTCTGCATCCAGTTGGTCGCGCGATTCTTTTCCACTGAGGCCAAAGTCACCGGCGCGGAGCAACACGCATGGCATACCGTTGTCGATGCAGGTGATGTCGACACCCTGAACAGTATCTCGCACATTGCCAGTGGGCAGCAGGCTGCCGCAGTTAGCGCCGGCGGTGTCTTCAAAGGTAATCAGTACGGGGGCGGCAGTGCCCGGAACACCATCGATAGCGGTGTCGCCGTTGTAGCTCACCTTACCGTCCGGTGTCCGTACATTCGCGGTGGCCACCTGACCGCTGTTTTCCATGAAAATCCGGATGTCGGTTGCATTGCCGGTGGGCTCCAGAAGGCCGCGTTCGAGCGCGAATGGGCCGACACCCGCCAGCATATTGCCGCAATTCTGGGCATCGGAAACCACGGCTTTGTCGACAGCGACCTGGAGAAACAGGTAATCCAGGTCGATGCCCGGCCGGGTGGATTTTCTGACCACGGCGACCTTGGACGTCAGCGGATCGGCGCCGCCCATACCATCAATCTGGCTGGGGTCCGGAGAGCCCATGGTACTGAGCAGGAATGCGTCGCGCACCTGCTGGTCGGCAGGCAAGTCGTCAGCAAGAAAAAAGCCGCCTTTCGATGTGCCACCGCGCATCCACATGCACTGTATCCCACCTGGGTCACTCATAACGCAGCCCTTTCTCTTTCAGACGGGGGCGCATGTCATAAATATCCAGTCCGAGTTCACCCGCGGCCAGGCGATGGCGTTTTTCCTCTTCTTTGGCTTCGCGCTCACGGGATTTCTCCAGAACCCATTCGGCGTCCTCACGACGTACCACACAGACACCGTCATCGTCCGCCACGATAATATCCCCCGGATTGACCAGCTCGTCCGCGCAGACCACCGGCACGTTGACCGAACCCAGCGTCTCTTTCACTGTGCCCTGGGCGAAAATCGCTTTCGACCACACCGGGAACGCCATTTGCGTCAGGTCGCGCACATCACGAACACCGCCGTCGACAATCAGGCCCTGGCACCCGCGCGCCTGTGCCGAGGTGGCAAGCAGGTCGCCGAAATACCCTGCGTCGGACGGCGAAGTAGGCGCGAGCACCAGTATATCGCCCTCCTGCAATTGTTCGATCGCAACATGCACCATCCAGTTGTCAGCCGGTGGGGCAGAAATGGTCACTGCAGAGCCGGCAATTCGGGCTCCGGAATAGATAGGCCGCATGTAGGCGGCCAGCAGGCCGATCCGGCCCTGGGCTTCGTGCACTGTCGCGACGCCGCATGAGGCCAACCCCCGGACAACATTCGCGTCAGCTCGTTCGATTGTCTGTACGACCTTGGACATAAAATACTCTCCTTGCCTGATTAGTCTGAGCTGGCGTGGCTGCTGGCAGTTGCAGCGCCGAGCTGCTGAGTCCTCGCCACCAGAATGATAGTCACCAGCAAGGCAACGAAGCCCGCACCGCGAAGCAGCAGCACCACCGTCGAAAAATCAGACGCCTGAGCCGGCCAGGCGATCCCAATGGCGGCGAGTATCAGCAGCAAGCGCTCCCAGCTGAGCAGCGACCGCCCCAGCCACCCGGCAAATGCGACGGTGACAGCGAAGGCTGCAGGGAACGAGAACAGGACCGCCAATACCGTATTGATGGAATCCCCGATCAGGAGCAGCCCGGGCATGCCCACGAAAAGGAAGGGTACCAGCAGCTTGACGAATCCGAGCCGAATTGATTCCACGGCCGTGGCGTTGGCAGGAGAACCGGCAATGCTCGATGCAGCATAGGCTGCCAGAGCCACCGGTGGCGTAATGGCGGAAACCAGCCCGAAGTAGAAAATAAACATGTGTGCGGAAATGGCCGGCATACCGAGCCGAGTCAGCGCCGGCGCCACCAGAACGGCCAGCAACAGATACGCGGCGGAGGTCGGCAGGCCCATGCCCAGTATGAACGAGGTCACGGCGGTCAGCAGCAACACGAGCCACAGGCTGCCACCACCGATGTCGACAATCAGGCTCGACATCATCAGTCCCATGCCGGTGAGATTGAGCACTCCGATGACGGTACCGGCTGCCGCGACGGCCGCAACAATGGGAAGCGTTGACAGCAATGTGGACTGACACACCTGAATCAGGCCGATCGGGCCGATACGGGTGTCCCGGTGCCAGGGGCTGACGACCAGCCCGATGACAATGGATACCACAGCCGCCTGTGTCGGTGATTGCCCACTGACCATGAGGGCGATCAAGGCAATAAGGGGTGCGAGCAGGTAGCCGCGACGGAGCACGGTGCGACCCAGGAATTTCAGGCCGCCCTGCGTATCGCGGGCCAGGTCCAGCCGGCCGGCTTCAAGCCGCACTGCGACCATAAGTGCAAATACGTAGAGCAATGCCGGAATCAGGGCGGCCAGCGCTACCTGTGGGTAAGGAATGCCGATGATTTCCGCCATCAGGAAGGCAGCAGCACCCATCACCGGTGGCATGATCTGACCGGCGGAAGACGCAGCCGCCTCAATGGCTGCCGCCAGTTTGGGCGTATAGCCCACCTTTTTCATCAGTGGAATGGTGAATGTTCCCGTGGTGACGACATTCGCCACGGCACTGCCATTCAGGGAGCCGATCAGGGTGCTGGACAGGGCGGCGGACAGGCCTGGCCCGCCCTGAACGCGCCCGGTGATACCGCGTGCGATATCAACAAACACCTCGCCGGTACCAATTTTCGTCAATAGGGCACCGAAGAGTGCAAAAAGAAAAATGTATTCGACAGCAACGCCCATGGGAACGCCAAAGAACCCTTCCGTGGACAGCATCAGCGTCGACGTCAAGCGGTCCAGGTTGTAACCGCGATGGCCATACTGGCCAGGTATCTGATCACCGAATACGGCGTAGGCAAAGGCGGCGGCCATCAGAATGACCAGTGGCCAGCCCACCTTCAATTTGACCAGAGCAACCACAACGGCCACCAGGCCAAGAAATATCCAGCGATCGGGCTCCGTGGACATGGCGCCGCGCATGATGATGTCCATGTACGACTGCCAGATCCAGGGGCCCGGAATGAGGGCGACAAGGACCAGCAGATAACACAGGCCCTTGCCGATGGGGTTTTTCACCATGAGCCCGGCGCTCAGCAGGCCGGCTGCCGCCACTCCGGACAGAAACACCGAACGCAGAATCAGTGCAGTGATTCCACCGAAATAGGCACCGTAAATGACCAGGCCTGAAATGGCGACGGCGAAGGCGGCAAACAAGACAGAGATGACTGTATGTTCTGCGCCTCCCTGATCACTGTCGGGCAACAACAGACTGTTATGCACAGAGCTCATGAGACAACCTCGTTAGCCTTTTACTGGCCCATTTCCCGGAAATAGCGCGCTGCACCCGGGTGCAGGTCTACCGGTGTATTCGGAGCTGTTTCAAGCTGAATGTTGGCTGCCTGCGGGTGGACTTCCGCCAACTCGTCAAGGTTGTTGAACAGTGCACTGGTGACACGATAGACAAAGTCTTCATCCGCGTCGCCACTGACCAACAGCGTGGCCGGGTCATTTATGACGGTGACGGCCTCATCCATGTCTGAATAGGTGCCGGCGGGCATCTCGTACAGCTGGTAGAAGGGGTATTGCTCCAGCATGCCCTGCACCTGGCTCTCATCAACGGGGAGCATCACCATGTCTTCCTGAGCGTCCAGGTCGATCAGTGCGGCTGTGGGTGCACCTGCGAGAACAACGGTAGCGTCCACTTGGCCGTCTCTCAGCGCGCTCACACCCTCAGTGTAGGACAGAAATTCCTGGTCGATATCACTCAGTACGCCGTGCGCTTCCAGGAGCCGCTGAGCCAGTACCGCAGCGTTACTGCCCGGAGGGCCCATGCTGACGCTTTGGCCAGCGAGGTCGGCAAATGACTCGATGCCAGTCCCTTCGATAGTTGCAACCTGGAGAACGGCCGGATACAGATAGGCGATTGCCCGTACATCGATCGGGTTGCCATCAAATGGACCTTCGCCAACGGTGGCCTCGTAGAGGGTTGAAGACGAAGACAGGCCCAGTTCCATCTGTCCGGCACCAACACGGCGGATGTTCTCGACGGATGCGCCGGTGACTTCGGCACGGGCTGTTGCACCGTCCATGTTGTTATTCAGGCTCTCCGCCATACCGGCGCCGATTACATAAAACAGCCCGCCGGTACCACCGGTTCCGATGGAAATCCGGTCCTGTGCCTGGGCGGCGCCGAAGGCGAACAATACGCCTGTGGCGGTTGCAAGCAATGATTTTCCGAGTGTCATGTTGAACCTCTCATCTTTATTGTCGTTTCGTACAGTTAGGCGTGCTCATTTTCGATGGCACGCTCCAGATCGCGGAAGCCGGCAACGCTGGCTTCCACAAGTTGCTCGATAGCGGCGTTCGGGTCTTTCCCGTCAACGGCACCATCGGACAATCGGCTGACCCGTTCAGGGTTGATCAGGGCATAGTAAAGAGCACCGAGCAGAAACTGACTGCGCCAGACCAGCCCGGTCATCGTTGCCCCGGGCACGCACTTCTGGATGGCTCGGAGAAACGCTCTGCTCGTCTCGTCGAAAGATTCGGCAATGATGGATTGTGCGTCCTTGTTGCCCTCGGCCGAAAAGATGGCACGCATGCGGGTAAATTCCGCGCCGCCCCCCACGTTGTTTTTTGACATCGAATAGGCAGGCAGTACGTAAGCCCGGATAATGGCTTCCAATCGCTGTTCCCGATCAGAAATTCGTTCCGCTTCTCCCAGCAACTCCATGCGCCGTGCGTTCATTGGCCCCGTATGGCGCTTGTAAATCTCGCGGACCAGATTTGCTTTAGAGCCGAAATGGTAGGTCAGACTGCCGACATTGGCGTTAGCCGCCTTGGCGATACCACGCATCGAAACGGCGCTGTAGCCATTTCGGGAAAACAGCGTGAGTGCGGCTTTTAACAGGTCTTCACGGACGCTACGGGCCATCTGAACCTCACAATTGCACGAATCGTTAATTATTTAATTATATGTACATTCTTTTTGTACGATAGTACAAGAGTGGACAAAAAACAACCCACATATGTGGGTTGTTTTTGGCAGGAAGCCGAATCTATTTCAGCGTTTAAGCCAAAGCGACAGTGCCTTGGTCACCGCCTCCGGCTGTTCCAGTGTCGCCATATGCCCCGCATTCACGATAGGCACAACCGGCGCATTGCCGGCCATTCGTGCCATGTCATAGTGTGTCTCGAGTGGGCTCCACTGGTCTTCAGCACCGCAGATAAATGTGGTGGGGCACGGTAAGTTTTGCAGCACGGGGCGGGCGTCGGGGCGGTTGATCAGTGCCTTTATCTGGCGTTCGAATACCGCGACCGGTCTGCTTTCAATCATGTCCAGTATCAGCCCGCAGAGGCGGGGGTCTTTGCCGTGCTCCGGCGTCAACATGCCCTGCAGCCATTGCGCGCCCATGACCCGCATCCCCTCATCGCGAGCGAGATCACGGAGTTGATAGCGCTTGGCGATCTCGGCCTGGCCGGCCTCGCCGTCGGCAAGAGGCGGCGCGGCGGTATCGAGCAGCGCCAGCCTTGTTACACGTTGCGGCGCCCGGCGCACCACCTCCATAGCCACACGCCCGCCCATGGAGTGTCCAGCCAGGGCGAAGGTGTCGGGTGCGGTTACCAGTACATGCTCCGCCATATCTCCGATAGAGTCCGCGTGGTCGTAATCGGGCACCAGGCAGTGGTACTCGGGGACCAGAGCGTGAATCTGGGGTTCCCAGACCGTCCGGTCGCACATAAGGCCAGGCAACAGGATCACAGTGTCAGACATCGGCTGGGTCTCCTTCAGTCAGATTCAAGCACCATCAGCCCCACGCCCGTATTCGACGCGGGGACATGGTAGAAACGATAGGTCTCGCTTACGGTCTCGGATAACGCCCCGCGCATGATCAGCCACATAATCAGTTCGACGCCCTCTGAACCGGCTTCGCGCATGTACTCCGTGTGGGATATCGCGGCAAGTTTCTGGGGGTTGCCGACAATGTCGTCAAGAAATTGCTCGTCAAACTCGCGGTTGATCAGCCCGGCGCGTTCGCCCTGCAACTGATGCGACATACCGCCGGTGCCGAATACGGACACCCTCAGGTCTTCATCGTAGGCCTGTACCGCTCGGCGAATGGCTTTGCCCAGGTTGAAACAGCGGTTGGCTGTCGGCGGCGGGTATTGCACCACATTGACCCAGATCGGGATCACTTTGCAGGGCCATTCTTCGCGGTTTTCACCGAACATGACGGACAGCGGAACGGTACAGCCGTGGTCCACGTCCATCTGTTGCGCAACGGTGATGTCGAATTCGTCGAGTATCAGTGATTCAGCCAGGTGCCAGGCAAGGTCGGGGTCTCCATGAACGGTGGGCACGTTCCGCCGGCCGTAGCCTTCGTCGGCGGGCAGAAACCGATCAGCCACTCCCAGTGTGAACGTGGGCGTCAGGTCCATGCTCATGGCATTGGCGTGGTCATTGAATATCAGGATGGCCACATCCGGGGTATTCTTTTCCATCCAGTCGCGCGCGGGGCGATAACCGTCTCTGAGAGGCTGCCAGTAGGGCTCGTCCATCTTGCCATGGTCCATGGCTGCCCCTATGGCCGGCACGTGTGTACTGCCGATGCCGGATACGATCCATGCCATATCAGTTCTCCTCCTGTTCGGAGCGACTGCGGTTACCCTCGGCCGGGCGTCCGCCGTTGATCATCATCTGCCGGAATTCTTCCTCGGTGACACCGGTAAACTGGCCACCGAGGTACTGCATGGACTTGCCGTCGTGAATCGCCAGTTTGAGGGTATAGAAAATATTGCCACCTTCATGAAGCATGCCCAGCCAGTCACGCTCGAGCACGGCTTTCCTCTGTGCATCGGTCAGAGGGAACTGTTCCAGATAGGCAGCTTCATCCGCCGCGAATGCTTCGCGGTTCTTCGGGTCGAGCAGCGTCATACAGAAACGGTTCAGGTGATAACCCTGCCGCGCCCGTTTGCCGTCCATGACATATGTACCGGGAATGTCGTCATACGGTTTCTCGGTCTGGCTCATACTATGCTCCCACTGCAGCGTGGCTCAGGCTACTCCATGGATCCCAACGGCGATAATTATCGCACTCTTCCGGGTTTTTTGTCTCTTGTCGGATCCGAAAAGGGGTTTTCATCGGGTATTGCCCGCCGCTGAAACACGCCCAATCCATCGGCAATCAGTACGACAGGAGTCAGACCGACCGTAAATATCAGCCGGTGTGCTTTCCCTGCGGATGGTCGCGGTCTACACTCCGCCTGTAACACTGATAAAACTCATGGTTTGTTGTCTGCGCAGCCCGCCATGACCGGTTGCAGGAGTCTGTATGAGCAACCTGGTTCGCAGCATTTATATCAGCCGCGCCAATTTCGAGCCGCGGATCGACGCAGTCGGACATGAGCCGACCCTCTTCGACATCATCAGGACGTCAAGAAAGAATAACCTGCACGACCGTATCGGTGGTGTGCTCTTCTTTGGCGACGGCCATTTCTGCCAATGCCTGGAAGGTGAAAAAGCGCCGGTGGAGCACCTGCTGGAAACCATCGAGCGCGATCCGCGCCATGAGCGAATGCGCATTATCTCCTCTGAATCCGTTTCCCATCGGTTATTTGACGACTGGTCCATGAAATATGCGGTGATCAACGACGAGATCCGTGCATTTCTGCGAACCTACGGATACGAGCAATTCGACCCGTATCAGTTTCAGCCACATCAGTTCAATACCCTGATACACACGTTGCGCGAAACCGAAGGGGTTCGCTAGTCCCGGTCGCCTGCCGTCGGTCACAGTGAGGCCGACAAGTTCAATTGAATATTCTTTGAAATTGTAAATCTGCAATCCGAGACATTTTTTGTCATAAAACTGCTATATCTGGCTGACACAGTCGTTTCCTGAATCCGGCGTCACACTTACAGTTGATGGCGGTTTCAATTGGTGATAGCTTTTAGGTTCGTTTGAAACATCAAACGAACAATAACAACCATGGAGAGATGACTATGATGGCGAAGAAAACTCTGGCATTGGCCATTGCCGCCTCAACGCTCAGCGCGTCCGCATTTGCTCAGACGGAAATCGAATTCTGGCACGCCATGGGGGGTGCTCTTGGCGAGAAAACGGAATCCATCGTCGACGAGTTCAACGCGTCGCAGGATGACTACCAGGTCAACGCGAGCTACCGGGGCAACTATGAGGAAACTCTGACCGGCGCTATCGCCGCGTTCCGTTCCAACGAACAACCCGCAATCGTGCAGGTTTATGAAGTCGGCACGGCCACCATGATGTCGGCCGAAGGCGCTGTTTACCCGATGTATCAGCTGATGGATGAATTCAGCTCCGGATTCGACCAGTCGGATTACCTGCCCGCCGTAACGGGGTACTACGCCGACGAGAACGGCAACATGCTGTCGATGCCGTACAACAGTTCCACGCCGGTCCTGTACTACAACAAGGAAATGTTCGCCGAAGCCGGGCTACCCGACCGGGGTCCAATGACCTGGGAAGCCATGGGCGAGTTTGGCAGAACCTTGCAGGAAGCCGGGTTTGAGTGTGGTTTCACCACAGCCTGGCAGTCGTGGGTGCATCTGGAAAACTTCTCGGCACGGCACAATGTGCCATTTGCCACAGAATCCAACGGGTTCGGGGGCCTGGATGCCGAGCTGACGTTTAACGAGGAAGCTCAGATCCACCACATCAGCAATATGCAGCAGTGGCAGGAAGACGGTATCTTCAGTTATTCCGGTCGCACCAATGAAGGCTCTTCCAAGTTCTACAGCGAAGAGTGTGGCATGTATACAGAGTCTTCCGCAGGGTATGCCGGAATCAACGCCAACGCGGACTTTGAGTTCGGCGTCAGTCCACTGCCGTACTACGAGCATATGATCGACGAACCGCTCAACACCATTATCGGTGGGGCCAGCCTGTGGACTCTGCGTGGCCACAGCGACGAGGAGTACCAGGCGGTTGCAGCGTTCTTCGATTATCTGTCACAGCCCGAAGTGCAGGCCGATTGGCACCAGTTCTCCGGTTATCTCCCGGTGACGTTTGAGGCTATCGAGCTGACACGGGAACAGGGCTTCTATGAAGAGAACCCCGGCACGGATACCTCCATCAACCAGATGATGGGCACCGAGCCAACGGCGAATTCCCGCGGCGTTCGTCTCGGTAATTTCCCGCAGATCCGTGGCGTGATCGATGAAGCGCTGGAAAGCGTCTGGAATGGTAACCGCACGGCCGAATCCGCTCTGGATCGTGCAGTGAACCGCGGTAACGACCAGCTCCGTCGTTTCGAGCGTCAGAACCGCTAGCAGGCCAGGCGCTGAGCGCTTGAGACCACCTGTCGGGCTCCGGCCCGGCAGGCTCAGAGGCCGCGCCTTTGTGGGCGCCGTAGGCTGCGTGCTTGCACGCGCATGGTCGAGCCTGTCGACAGTTGACTGTACGTTCGCTGGCGCTCACTTACCGTCGACCATAGAGGCAGATCTTTAGGCTGCGTCTTCAGACGCGCATGGTGCTCAGGCCAGATTGCGTGGCCAAGGCCACAGCCTACAGCCACAACGCTACTGTCGACGGTCAGCGAGCCCTGCGAGCGGTCTTCCCGAATTTTTGATGGACGTTGCTATGCACGACAACGTGATATTCAATAATAAGGTACTGCCTTATTTTCTCCTGGCCCCCCAGTTGATCATTACCCTGGTTTTCTTCATCTGGCCGGCGGGGCAGGCACTGTATCAATCGGTACTGGTCGAAGACGCCTTCGGGTTCTCGGTCGAGTTCGTCTGGTTTGAAAACTTCATATACCTGTTCGGCGACGACGAGTACTGGAACGCGATGCGGGTGACGGCGGTGTTCAGTCTGTCAGTGGCGCTGTCCGGTATGGTGATCGCGTTGTTGCTGGCCACTATGGCGGACCGGGCGATTCGGGCCGCCGGCACTTACAAGACCTTGTTGATCTGGCCGTATGCCGTGGCACCGGTCGTCGCGGCGGTAATCTGGTGGCTGATGTTCAATCCGTCAATCGGCATTCTGTCGCACTGGCTGGGCTATCTCGGTATCGACTGGAACCACTACGTGGATGGTGGTCAGGCCATGGTTGTGGTGGTGATCGCGTCCGTCTGGAAGCAGATCAGCTACAACTTCATCTTTTTCCTGGCGGGGCTGCAGGCAATTCCGCGCTCACTGATTGAAGCGGCCGCCATTGACGGCTCCGGCCCGTTCAAGCGGTTCTGGCATATTGTGTTTCCCCTGCTTTCACCCACCGCGTTTTTCCTGATGGTTGTGAACGTGGTCTACGCCTTTTTCGAAACCTTCGGTGTCATCGACGCCACAACCGAAGGCGGGCCGGGAAATGCAACACGAACCCTGGTGTACAAGGTCTATGAAGACGGCTTCGTGGGGCTGGATCTCGGCAGCTCGGCTGCGCAGTCCGTCATCCTCATGCTGATCGTGATCAGCCTGACCGTATTCCAGTTCCGATTCATCGAACGGAAGGTGCAGTACTGATGGTTGAAAATCGCCCCTGGTTAACCCTTGTACGCCACGCCATTCTGCTGCTGGGCCTGTTTGTTATCGGGCTGCCTATCTGGGTAGCGCTGGTCGCCTCTACTCACCCATCCAGCTCGTTTACGGCCGGATTAATGCCGATGTGGTTCGGCGAACTCGGGGGCGCGAACTTTCGGGATGTCCTGACCAATGATACGGGCGTTCTGGGCGTCGAAACCTCGGCTTCATGGATGATGTGGAACAGCTTCATCATGGCCATGGTGATTGCTGTCGGCAAGATCGTCATCTCGCTCATGTCGGCCTATGCCATTGTCTATTTCCGCTTCCCTTTCCGGCGTACGGCGTTCTGGCTGATTTTTGTCACGCTGATGCTGCCGGTCGAGGTGCGCATACTGCCAACCTATGAGGTGGTGGCGAGTCTGGGCATGTTGAACTCATACGCAGGCCTGACCGTGCCGCTGATAGCCAGTGCGACGGCCACGTTTCTGTTCCGCCAGTTTTTCATGTCGGTGCCGGACTCACTCGCTGAGGCCGCGCGAATCGACGGTGCCGGCCCCATCAAGTTTTTCAAGGACATTCTGCTGCCACTGTCAGTCAACAACATCGCGGCCATGTTTGTGATTCTGTTTATCTATGGCTGGAACCAGTATCTGTGGCCGCTCGTGATCACCACCGATGAGGACTATTACACCATCGTTATGGTGATCAAACGTCTGATGACAGCCGGCGAGGGCAATGTGCCCTGGAACGTCATTATGAGCACCACCGTACTTGCCATGCTGCCGCCCGTGGTGGTGGTTATTGTGATGCAGAAATTCTTCGTTCGTGGCCTGGTAGAACAGGAAAAATAAGGGGTAAAAGCTGTGGCGACTGTTTCGTTACGTAATATCAAAAAGGTTTATTCGAACGGCTACCAGGCGATTCACAATATGAATCTGGAAATCGCTGATGGCGAGATGGTGGTGCTGGTCGGCCCTTCGGGTTGCGGGAAGTCAACCTCGTTGCGCATGGTGGCCGGCCTGGAGACGGTGTCCGAGGGCGACCTGTTCATTGGCGATGCCCGGGTGAACGAACTGGAGCCTTCGGAACGCGACATTGCGATGGTCTTCCAGAATTACGCGCTGTACCCGCACATGACCGTATACCGTAACATGGGCTACGGCCTCAAGAACCAGGGCTACAGCAAGGCCGATATCGAGACCAAGGTACGCAGAGCCGCAAGAACCCTGGAAATTGAGCACCTGTTGCAGAACAAGCCCGGCCAGCTCTCAGGCGGTCAGCGCCAGCGCGTTGCCATGGGGCGGGCGATCGTACGCAACCCCAAGGTATTTCTGTTTGATGAGCCGTTGTCGAACCTCGATGCCAAGCTCCGGGTGCAGATGCGCATCGAGATCAAGCGGTTACAGCAGGAGTTCGGCACCACTTCCATATACGTGACGCACGATCAGGTAGAAGCCATGACGCTGGCTGACCGCCTGGTTGTGATGCTCGATGGTAATGTCGAGCAGGTGGGACCACCCTTGCACCTCTATGACCACCCGGAGACGGAATTTGTGGCGAGTTTTCTGGGCTCCCCCAGCATGAATTTTATTCCGGCCACCGTAGAGACCGGCGCGTCACTGACGCTGCCGGGTGGGCAGTCCGTGCCAGTGCCCGAATCGGTGTTGCGTGATTGCCAGGTTGGCCAGTCCGTCAACCTGGGCATGCGCCCGGAGCACCTCGAGACCTGCAGCACGGAGGAGGCCGATTTCTATCTGACCATAGAGATGATCGAGCCGCTGGGTGCAGACACGCTCTTATACGGTAAGATACCCGGGCATGACCAATTGTTGATCGCCGAACAGCCGGGAAAGATCAGTTACCAGCGTCATGCGGAAGTGCCGCTCCGGCTCGACCGCGAGCGGGTACATCTGTTCAATCCGGAAACAGGGAGACGCGTAAACCATGCGAGCTGAACCACTGATCGCGCATCGCGGTTCGTCGCTGCTTCGACCCGAAAATTCGTTGGCTGCGGTCAGCCTGACCCGGTCGCTGGGTGTGGGTTGGATCGAGGTGGATGCCAACCTGCTGGGGGATGGCACCGTTGTTGTATTTCACGACGACGTGCTGGACCGGCTTACGGGGACAACGGGACACCTGAAGGACCAGACCTGGGACACCGTTGCTGATCTCGACATTGGCAGCCACTTTAGCCCGGCGTATCGGCATGAGCGGATGCCACGGCTGGAAACGCTTTTGGAGCATACCGCGGCCCTGGGGCTGGGGCTCAACCTGGAGTTGAAACTGTACCCGCATTTCTCGCCGGCCCGAATGGTTTATAACGCCCTGCCTGTCATTGAACGGCATTGGTCCGACACGGACCGGCTGATTATTTCCAGTTTCAGCGAGGAGGTTCTGGGCATACTGGCGGAGGAGCGGCCTGACTGGCAGCTCGGCTATTTGTGCCGGTCGGTGCCGCGTCGCTGGTCGCAGATTGCCGATCAGCTGAACCTGGTCAGCATTCATTGTCATTATCAGGGGGTGGATGAGAGAACGGTGCGCCGCATCAAGGATCGCGGCCTGGATGTCTATTGCTATACAGTCAACGACCGACCCACCGGTGAGGCACTGTGGAAACACGGTGTGGATGGGTTGATCACGGATGACCCGCTGCTGTTCTCTGGCCGATGAAACTGTCTGATCGCCAGCAACAGATTCTGGACTGGGTGCGTACAGAGGAACACCTGTCGGTGGATACCCTGGCTGAACGCTTCGACGTAACCCCCCAGACTGTCCGCAAGGACGTGAACCAGCTGTGCGAAAGCGGTCTGCTTCGCCGGCGCTATGGGGGCGTGAGCCTCCCATCGTCAGTTACCAATATCTCTTTCAGTTCCCGTCAGGTTCTCAACCAGTATGCCAAGCAGGCTATTGCCCGCGAATTGGCCCATCGTATTCCGGAAAATTCGTCGGTGTATCTGGGTATCGGCACGACCGTGGAATTCGTCGCCAGAGAGCTGTCGGAACATGCCGGTCTAAAAGTCTTCACCAATAACCTCAATGTTGCCTCGCTTCTGTGCAATAGCCCCGGCATAGAGGTCCGGGTCTCGGGCGGGCAACTGCGGCACAATGACCACGATGTGGTCGGGGAAGAGGCCACCGAGTTCTTTTCCAGCTACCTGGCAGACTTCGGGGTCATAGGCGCCGGCAGCCTGGACATGCGTTTCGGAATGATGGATTTCGAGCTGCGGGAGGCCAGGGTCAGTCAGGCGATCATTGCAAACTCTCGACACCGTGTGCTGGTTGCCGACCAGAGCAAGTGGCGGCGCAGCGCACTGGCCAAAGTCGGTGTGTTCAGCGATCTTGACCTCTTCATAACGGATCGGCTGCCGTCGCCAGAGCAGGCCAACTGGCCTGCATCCGTGCCCTTTATCGAAGCCGATTCGGATAACCGGAGCCCGGAACCAGACCTGCCGGACCGCGTGGGAGGCCCAATGCCATGACGGATATGGACTACTCCTCCCTGACCTTCCTGTTCACCGACGTGGACGATACGCTGACCACTCAGGGGCAGTTGCGGCCCGACACCTACGATGCACTCTGGCGGCTCGCCGACGCCGGTGTGCGGATCATTCCGGTTACGGGGGGCTGTGCCGGCTGGTGTGACCAGATTGCCAGGACCTGGCCGGTGGTGGGCGTGGTGGGTGAAGGCGGTGCCTTTTACATTACACGAAGCACAGATGACGGTACCTCCTGGCATTTCTGGACCGGGGCAGACGAACAGAAGGCGAGTCAGCAGCGCATAATGACCGCCGTTGAGGAGCTTTCGCGGGCGGTCGATTTCCCTATTTCTCTGGCCAAGGATCAACCCTTCCGGGTGGCCGATGTCGCCATTGACTACAACCAGGATCAGCGCCTGACGAGGGAACAGGCACGTCATGTCAGCGAGGCGCTGGGTGCACGCGGGTTTCAGGTCAAGCAGAGTTCCATTCACATCAATGTCTGGGAAGGGCCCTTTGACAAGTGTGCCATGTCAAAGCGAATGCTCGCGGATCAGTTCGGCCTGAACGAACCCGAGATGGCAGCCCGATCGTTCTTTGTCGGTGATGCGCCCAACGATGAAAGCATGTTCGCGTTTTTTCCCAACAGTGCCGGTGTTGCAAATATCCGGCCCTATCTCAGTGCACTGGCACACCGACCCGCACTCGTGCTGGACCACCCCTCGGGCGCCGGATTCTGTCAGCTTGCCGAACTGTGGCTATCGTCGCTGCAACGCGCCGGTGGCGACAGGCAGTCGGTGCGGGTGGAGTAGTCTATGTCGGTATTGATTGTGCTGGCAGGGGCGGTCGCGCTGCTGCTCTGGGGCATTCGTATGGTTCAGACCGGTTTCCGGCGGCTGCTGGGTAATCGGCTTGAACGAATTCTGCGCCGGACCACCGGGCACCGGTTATCGGCATTTGCCATGGGTGGCGGCTCCGCGTTTCTGCTGCAGTCATCCACGGCTGTTGTGCTGTTGCTGGCCGGGTTTGCCAGTTCCGGAATGCTGGCGCTGCCCGCTGCCCTTGCCACGGTGCTGGGCGCTGAATTCGGTGCCAGCCTCGCCGCCGTATTACTGAACCTTGATATTCAGCAACTGGCGCTGCCGGTTGTGCTGGTCGGTTATGTTCTGTTCAAGAATCAACGCATCCGGCGCAGCCGCCATGCCGGTCGTATTCTGATCGGCCTCGGCCTGCTCCTGCTGGCCCTCAGTCTGATCGGTGACGTGACCAGCCAGGTACGCGACAGCGAGATTTTCCGCGTGATCAGCGGTTATGTGGAAGCCGATGAAGCCCTCGCCATGACCCTGATGGGGGCGCTGACCTGGTTGATTCATTCCACGCTCGCTGCGGTGCTGATCATCGCCCGGTTTGTGCAGGAAAACACCATTACCATGGAGTCGGCGCTCTTCCTGCTCCTGGGAGCCAACATCGGCGGTGCGTTTCCGGGGATCATCGCCGGCTGGGGGCTGCCGGGCAATGGCCGTCAGGTCGTGCTGGGCAACCTCGTGTTCCGGGTGGTTGCAGTTCTGCTCGGTCTGGCCGTGCTGGTGCCGTTTGGACCAGCGGTGATTGAACTGCTTCCCACCGGTGCATTTGGCATTGTGATAGCGCACAGTGTGCTCAACCTCGTGAACGGTCTGGTCCTGCTGGCACTGCTGCCGCTGATTCTGCCGGTGCTTCAGCGCCATTTCGACGCGCAGTCGGTCAAAGACTTCAACGAGGAAATGGACAACCCGATCTATCTGGCTGTGGAAGACATCAAGCACCCCGGTCGTGCCATGGCGAACGCGCGCAATGAAGCGCTGCACATCGCCGATATCGTTTACCGCATGCTGAGCTATTCCCTGGATGCGTTCCGCGACCGCAAACTGGCGGATCAGGTGAGCGCGCTCGATGACGACATTGACCGCTTGCACCGCGAAGCACTCAACTATGTGGTGTCCATTGACGATTCCGGGAAAGAGGGTATTGGTGTGGAAAGTCATGAGGTGATTACCTTCATGACCAACCTGGAACATATCGGCGACATTATCGAGTCGAGTCTGATGCACTCAGCGCGAAACAAACTGCGCCAGGATGTCGAGTTTGAACCGCAGCAAGCCGAGGTGATTGACCGCCTGCACTCGCAACTGGTCGATGCGTTCCGGCTGTCACAGGCCGTGTTTACCAGTGATTCCGAGGAACTGGCGCGGGAACTGGTGGGCGTCAAACGCAAGTACCGGAAGGCTGTATTCGAGGCGCGGCATGCCCACCTGGACAAACTGAACGGCCATCACTCCGAGGACCTGGTAGCGACCCAGATTTTCATGGATGTGCTCCGTGATATGCAGCGGATCTGCTCGCACCTGACCGCCATTGCGTACACCATTCTGGATCGCAAGGTCGATCACTGAGGCTCGACGCAGCGGGACTATCCGTTACACTGGCCCTGATCAGTCCTGTTTCCGGAATCCCCCATGACTCAGTATTTCATTCAGGCGTTTATTTATCTGGTTGCCGCGGTGATAGCGGTACCGTTGGCGAAGCGGCTCGGTCTGGGCTCTGTGCTGGGCTATCTCGTCGCCGGTGTTGTGATTGGTCCGATTGCCGGCTTCGTGGGGCAGGAAACCACCACCATTCAGCATTTTGCGGAGTTCGGGGTGGTGATGATGCTGTTTCTCGTCGGAATGGAGCTTGACCCGAAAGCACTCTGGGCCATGCGCGTCCGGCTGATTGGTCTGGGTGGTCTGCAGGTTGTCCTGACAGCACTGTTGGGCGCGGCAATCGGCTACGGGTTCGGGCTGGCCTGGCAGACGTCGATTGCGGTGGGCTTTATTTTCGCTCTGTCGTCGACCGCGATCGTCATGCAGACCCTCTCGGAAAAGGGCTTGATCAAGACCGAAGGCGGCCGTGGTTCTTTTTCGGTACTGCTGTTCCAGGATATTGCGGTGATACCCATGCTGGCGGTCATCCCGCTGCTCGCGATTGCCGGTGCGGGGCATACCGGTGAAGCGGGCCATGGCAGTCAGCTCAGTCTGGTGTCCGGCCTTCCCGGGTGGGCTCATGCGCTGGTGGTCGTGCTGGCCGTCGCTGCAGTGATCGTGGGTGGCCGGCTGCTCGGCCGCCCTTTGTTCCGCTATGTCGTGCAGTCCGGGTTGCGGGAGGTGTTTACCGCAGCGGCGCTGATGATTGTAATCGGTATCGCTGCTCTGATGAGCCTGGTCAATCTGTCACCGGCACTCGGAGCTTTCCTCGCCGGCGTCGTACTGGCGAACAGCGAGTTCCGGCATGAGCTGGAAGCGAATATTGAGCCTTTCAAAGGGCTGCTGCTCGGGTTGTTCTTCATTACCGTGGGCGCCGGTGTCGACTTTGCCGTGCTGGCGGAGAGCTGGCTGCTGGTCGTCGGGCTGGGCACGGCAGTAATGATCGGTAAATCCTTGATCCTGCTGGTTCTCGCGATGCTGTTTCGACTGCGTGGCAGCAATGGCTGGCTGTTTACGCTCAGCCTGGCTCAGGCCGGTGAATTCGGCTTTGTGCTGCTGACCTACAGCGTGAGCAACAGAGTAATCGGCGATGAGCTGGCGCAATTGCTTTCACTGGTCGTCGCGTTCTCCATGTTTCTGACGCCCCTGCTCTTCATTGCCTACGATCGACTGGTATTGCCCCGCTATGAACGACAGCAGAATGCGGAGCGGGCGCCTGATGCCATCCATGAGCAGGCGCCGGTGATTGTTGCAGGCGTCGGCCGATTCGGCCAGATTATCGTTCGGTTGTTGCGAGCCAGCAATATTCCGATCGTGGTGCTGGACCACGAGATTGACCAGATCGACAACGTACGACAGATTGGCATCAAGAGCTACTATGGTGACGCAACACGTCCGGATCTGCTCGAAACGGCGGGAATCGGGCATGCACGGCTACTGGTTGTGGCGATAGATGATCGCTCCCGCGCTGTCAGGCTCGTCCACCACGTCAAGCAGGCCTACCCGGGCGTCTACGTGCTGGCCCGTGCATTCGACCGGGGGCATGGTTATAGCCTCAGGGCCGCAGGAGCGGATCAGGTAGTCAGTGAAACCTATCATTCGGCACTGGAAGCCGGGAACGGGGCGCTCACTGCCATGGGCATTCACCCCGAGCGGGCTCGCCAGATGACGCGGGCGTTTCTCGATGCGGAAGCCGCACATGAAGACGATCTGTATGAAGCCTGGGAGGAAATTGAGGGAAGCCTGGCGTTCAGCCCCCGCTACGGGGAGCTGTTCCTGAAACTGGAAGAGACGCTCAGCGACGCCATGGACGAGCATCAGAGCCCGGAAGACGCTCAGCTTCCCGGTTACCGTCCGCCGCCACCGTCACCGCAGGACAACTGACGATCCGAAGACAATGTCAGAACGGCTCGTCTTCCCGATGCACGGATACGGTCGGATCGCCATCCATGGTCGGCGTAACATCGAAAACAATCGGTTGGCAGCAGACCTGGCAATCTTCGATGTAGTTCTGCTCTTCATCCAGATCTTCAATAAGCACATGAATCGGCTCGCCACAGTAAGGACAGTTCACCGTCGTCTCGAGCAGGTCATACATGCGGTGCCTCCGTGATCGTCCAGACTCTGATTTCAGGATAGACGCTGTCGCCGCCGAGGCAAACGCAATCCGTCAGGGTGTGCGCGGGTACGCAGGAACACCCTCCGGCAGGGTCACCCACGGCAGTTTCTCATCGACCCATATATGGACGGACGGCTCGAACACTGCATCAGATTCGTGGCGGGTCGGCTTCAGTTTCAGCTTGATCGCCTCCGGCTGCGCCGGGTTGTAGTGATAGATGCGGTTACCGCACCCGGTGCAGAAGCGCGCAATGTTTATGTTGCCGCTGTCCGCGGTGCGCTGCCACTCACCCATTTCGCCGTTGAAGGTAATGTCGCCGGCGTCGACGAACCAGGTCAGGCTATAGGGTGCACCCGCCAGCTTCTGGCATTGCGTACAGTGACACGCGGCCACTTTCGACGGGGCGCGGGCCAGAGTGTAGGTCACCTGACCGCACTGGCACGACGCCTTGATGGGCAACTTCATGTTTGAGACTCCTCTTCAGTGTCAGAGCTGAAAGCAGACCGGTGAAATTCAGCCGCTTCAGCAACCTCGGGCAGACCCGGTTCGGTGAGCGGCGCTGCTGTACCACCGGCCAGTACCTCCAG
Source organism: Natronospirillum sp. (assembly GCA_965602035.1). Taxonomy (GTDB): domain Bacteria; phylum Pseudomonadota; class Gammaproteobacteria; order Pseudomonadales; family Natronospirillaceae; genus Natronospirillum. The sequence goes on from OZ271919.1 coordinate 2,681,976, forward strand.
TACTGCATGAACACCCTGAGACAGGGATGTCAGGTTGTAGCCCCCCTCCATCACCATGGCGAGCCGACCATCACAGTGTCGGTCGGCGATCGCCTGCACAATTTCGGTAAGCCGCTTGAAACCATTGTAGGTTACGTTCATGGCCAGGTCGTTTCGGTGTGGATCAAATCCCGCCGATACCAGCACCAGATCGGGTTTGAAGTAATCCGCTGCGGGCACAAGGATATCCTCAAAGGCTCGCTCCAGAGCCAGGTCTCCAGCCGATTCAGGCAAGGGCACGTTGATATTGTAGCCCTCACCCAGACCATCCCCGACCTCGGTGAGGTGCCCTGAGCCAGGGTAAAACGGTGCCGCAACATGGGTGTCGAAAAACAGTACGTCCGGGTCTGCCCAGAAAATGTCCTGTGTGCCGTTACCATGATGGGCGTCCCAGTCGATGATCAGCACCCGCTCGCAATCCAGTTTGGCCTGAGCGTGTGCAGCGGCAATGGCGACATTGTTCAGCAGGCAGAAACCGCGCGCCCGGACTGGCTCGGCATGGTGACCGGGCGGACGTACCAGAGCAAAGGCGCTCTGTGTGTCTCCGCGTACAACACTTTCCACGGCAGCAATGGCATTTCCGGCTGCGGATACGGCGGCATCGATACTCTTCGGGGAAACGGCCGTCGTATCCTTGTCGAGCCAGGCGCTCTTGCCAGCCAGGGAAAACAGCTGGTCCAGGTAGGACGTTGTATGCACGCGGGCGAGCTGGTCATAGCTCGCCGGTGGCCCGGACGCGTAATCAACCCCCTTTACCGGGTGATCCTCCAGATACTCCTTAACCGCTGTCAGTCGGCCGGGGTGCTCGGGGTAACTCCACTTGAAATCCAGATCCTTGAGAATCGTTCGTACGCGTTTTTCAACACGGCTTGGCACATAGGGTACGTCAACTTCCGGGTTGTGTCCCAGCATGACGTCGTCTGAGAAAACGCGTACTCGCCGATCGCCAATCACAGTATTGCTCCTTACCGCTGTTGTTATGCATCCGTTCCAAAGCCGGTCATGAGGCGCCCAATGCCTCTTTGACCGTGCTCGTGAATGCGGCCGCCCGCACACCCGTGGTCTTGAAGCCGAGACGTGTCCAGGCCGCTTTTGCCTCCCGGTTGGACGCACTGTATTCCAGGATGAGCTCAGCAGCACCTTTCTGCTCTGCGAAGGCGACGAGATCACGCAGAATGGCGCTCATGATCCCCTGGCCCCGATACTCCGGCTCGACCCAGACGTCATCAATGACGCCGGACCGGTATTCCACATCGGCTGTCTGTTCCCATATGCCCTGGCTCTTCCAGATATAGATATAGCCCATTCCCACCAGACCTGCACCTGTTACTTCCGCCACGGCCAGGTGCCGGTTGGCGTCGGACAAGGTGTTTTGCAACGCTTTGGTGAGCCGGTCACGTTCGTGCTCCTTCAACGACTGGGCGGCGTCGCCCTCAACCGGCTGGCCGAGCACATGCAAGGCAAGTTTCGCCTGAAAGCCGACCAGCATCGGCAGGTCTGATTCCGTGGCCTGACGAATGACACAGGCGTCTTTCCTTGGCTTTCGATTGGACATTGATGCGCTCACTCTTTTCTTTTGAGGCTTATCGTATCAGAGAGATCGGCACGGAGAGGGGGTTATCTAAACTTCCATTCGGGCCCATGACCCTGCCGGACAGCCGACATGATGGCTGCCCGGCTCACAGGTAATACGTTGTCAGGATGTGAGCTTCGCATCCAGTGTGATGGTAGCGCTGAGCAGTTTGGAAATCGGGCACCCGACTTTCGCGGCGCTTGCTGCTTCCTTGAACTGCTCTTCGGTGGCTCCGGGCACATCCGCTTTCAGATCCAGATGCACCTCGGTTACCGCAAAGCCGCCATTGACCTGATCCAGCGTCACGGTAGCTTTGGTATCTATGGACTTTGCGGTCAACCCGGATTCACCGAGAATCATGGACAGTGCCATGGAATAGCAGCCGGCGTGGGCTGCGGCAACGAGCTCTTCCGGGTTGGTGCCCTTCCCGTCTTCAAAGCGTGTGCCGAAAGAGTACTGCTGCTGGTCCAGCACACCGCTCTGTGAGGAAACCGAGCCCTTGCCGTCTTTCAGGCCGCCTTCCCAGTGCGCGCTTGCATGACGTTTCATGGTGAAACCTCCGTTTCCGAAATGGTCATTCCCCAGTGTAGATCCGGCCGCCCGGTTTTTCATAGTGCCGAGCGGAAACCGATTCGCAGACGGCCCGGACCGGGTGTGCCGGCTCCCATCCAATCAGCACTCGACAACCACCGCCTCCCAGGGACGCAGCGTCTGCAGATCCGTGGTCGATTGATAGTTATGGACCATTAAGGCGGGAGAACCTGCCGACATTTCGAGTTGCCGGATATCGGCAGGTTCCCCGCTGAGGTTCACAATGACCCGTCCGGTTGACTGCTCATGTTGACGTTCGTATGCGAACACCTGGTTATGGTCGGGAAGCAGCAGCCGGTATTCGCCGTATATCCAGAGTCTGGAAGCACGGCGCAATTGAATCAGGCGCTGGTAGAAGGTGAACACCGAGTTCGGGTCGCGCAGCTGCGACTCAGCGTTGAGCCATTGGCAGTTGGGGTTGGGCGGCAACCAGGGCGTGGCATCGGTAAAGCCACCATTCGGTTCCGATGTCCATTGCATGGGTGTGCGTGCATTGTCACGAGCAGTGAGGGCAATCGACTCCACCACGTCTTGCTCAGTCCAGCCTTCCTTCTTCAATTTCTCGTGCGCCAGGTTATGAACCGCGACATCCCGGAATTCGCTCAGACGGGTGAACGGGAAGTTGGTCATGCCCAGCTCCTGACCCTGATAGATGTACGGTGTTCCCTGCATCAGAAAATACATCGCGGCGATGGCTGTGGCGCTTTCATACCAATATTGCTCTGGATCGCCCCACACTGAGACGATTCTGGCGATGTCGTGGTTTTCCAAGAACAGGGCATTCCAGCCATGACCGTTCAACGTCTTTTGCCAGCGGGTCAGGGTATCCTTGAGAGCTGGCAGGTTGAGCTCTGGCTCCACATCGCTGCCCCAAAGCTTGAGTTGCTCAAACTGGAACAGCATGTTCAGTCGGTTTTTGGAGGGGTCTACCCAGTCGCGAGCGCCTTCGGCCGTGACATCTGACGCTTCTCCGACCGTCATAACGTCATATCTTGAAAAGGTCTCAGCCGAAAGCTCAGCAATATAGTTCTCGATTCCCGGAACATTGCGGTGCAGCGACGTTGCATCCGCATACTGCTGATTGGCCGGATTCGGTGCATCCGGCAGGCCAGGCGCTTTGCACAGGTGGTTGATGGCATCGAGGCGAAAGCCGTCCACACCGCGATCGGCCCACCAGCGAACCATTTCGTACAGGGCCTGGCGAACGTCGGGGTTCTCCCAATTGAGGTCGGGTTGTTTGGCGGTAAACAGGTGCAGATAATATTGATCAGTCGCCTGATCATAGCGCCAGGCGGACCCACTGAAGAGGCTCTCCCAGTTATTGGGCGGCCTGCCATTGCTACCGTCGCGCCAGATATACCAGTCGCGCTTGGGGTTATCCAGGGAACTGCGTGATTCAATGAACCAGGGGTGTTCGTCACTCGTGTGATTCAGCACTAAGTCAATGACGAGCCTCATACCGCGCCCGTGGACATCGTCCAGCAAAGCATCGAAGTCCTGCAGCGTGCCGAACTCCGGCATGATGTTGCGATAATCACTGATGTCATACCCATTGTCGTCATTCGGGGAGGGATAAAACGGGCATAGCCAGAGTACATCAACGCCCAGCGTCTGCAGGTAGTCCAGCCGTTGGCGAACACCATTCAGATCGCCGATACCATCGTTGTTACTGTCCTGGAAGCTACGCGGATAGATCTGGTAAACGACGGCTTCTTTCCACCACGTGTCTGACATGCTCCACTCTCCTGTTCATTCATTGGGCCGGCGGTCGATCGAATTGAGTTGTATTGATCGATGAAGAGCAGTCTAATCAAACAAAAATATAAGAATAATATGTTTTAATATGTATGATATAAGTTAAACCAATAGAATAGCCTGCGATGGAAAAACGTCTTCGACAGTTTCTGGCCGTTGCCGAGCTGAAAAGTCTCAGCCGCGCGGCCGAACGACTGTTTGTCAGTCAGCCGGCACTCACGCAGACCATGAAGAAACTGGAACAGGAGCTGGGCGTACCCCTGTTCCGGCGCTCCGGTCGCGGTATCACTCTGACGGCCTATGGTGACAAACTGCTTGAGCAGACTCGTATCATGCAGCGGGTACATGAGAACGCGATGCTGGAAATAGCCCGGCTTCGGGACCATCGCGAGCGCGAACTCAGAATCGGTGTAGGTCTGGCCTGGTGGCATCTGTTCTTCCGTGATTTGTTGACCGAGTACCGGAGCGACTTTCCGGGTGCGCCCATGCATATCGAGCTGGGCAACCACCTGAGATCCATGGATCAATTGCTCTGTGGTGACATTGATCTGTTTCTGGGTCATGAGATTGTAGGCCTGAACGATAAGACCGGGGTGGCATTCGATCCCCTGTTTTCCTGCGTTGATGGCGCCTGGGTTCGCCGGGACCATCCGCTGGCGGACCGAGAAGGCGTAAGGCCAGATGATCTGCTGAGCTACCCGCATCTGGACGTGACGCCGGATGAATCCCGCTACTGGTCTGTTATCGATGACCCGGCGTCCAAGGAGTTCCGGCGATCCACCTACCAATTGCGCCAGCGGGTCATATGGTCCACCAGTTCAATGACGGCCGGGCTTGATATTCTCCGGGACAGTAATGCGATACTGACCTACACCGCCTCAATGAGTGACTATTTCTCCCGCCGCGGGTTGGTCGAGCTTGCCATTGATCTGCCGCAGCGGCACCGTGTTGGCTTTTACACCCGATCGCGGGAAGCGCAAAGTCCGGCAGTTGTGGATATCATTGGCCGGGTCCGAGCCTGTCTTGATGAAAGCCGGTTACGAGATCACCGGCTGGAACCCATCTGAGGCGTCGCTCTTTCGTGTGAACACGGAACGGGTGGCTGGCGTTCCCGTGGCCTGTCTCAACCTGGAGAATCATACGGTTGGAAAACTTTGCACTGATTCTGACTTACCTGTTGATCGGGGTGCTCCTGCGTCGTGTACCGGCTTTCCCGGAGAACACAGGGCAGGCGCTGAATCTCTATGTACTGTACGTGGCGCTTCCGGCCCTGATTCTCGGTGCACTGCCGGGGAATGAGATCTCAGCCGACTGGCTCGTTCCCATGATTACGCCCTGGTTTCTGCTGGTCTGCGTCGTAGCAGCTATACTGGCGGTGTCCCGGTGGCGTCGCTGGCCCCGTGATGTGACCGGCGCTTTGCTGGTCGTGGTGCCGCTCGGCAACACGTCCTATCTCGGCATTCCGATGGTGGATATTTTCTTCGGTGATGAGGGAATGCCGTATGCGGTGGTCTACGATCAGGTAGGCTCTGTACTGGCACTGGCCGTGGTTGCCCCTGCGCTGGCGGCTCTGTACAGCGGTGATTCCGCGCGACCGCGAGTCGGTGAGGCACTGAAAAAGATCTTGCTGTTCCCCGCGTTTATCGCGTTCATTGTCGCGCTGTTGATCAGTGACAACACCTTGCCGCCGCTGATTGCGACCCTCATTGAAAATCTGACCGCGACGCTGATTCCCGTTGTCATGGTCGCGGTCGGCTTTCAACTGACCTTGCGGTTCTCCCGCCGGGAACTGGAGCCTCTGCTGTTTGCACTCGCCACCATACTGCTCGCAATGCCTTTACTGGCTGCCGGGCTCTGGGCACTGTCCGGGCAGCAAGGTCTCGCCGTAACGGTGAGCATCTTTGAGGCCGGGATGCCGGCCATGGTCTCGGGAGGTGCCGTGGCCATCATGTATGGTCTGGCGCCGCGGCTGGTGAGCGGCATAATCGGCCTCAGCATACTGTGCGGGCTCGTAACGGCACCGGTGCTGTATTCCCTGCTCGTATAGCGATGTTATAACATGACCCGGACAACGCCGATGGTGCTGGTTATCAACAGAAGCCAGCCGAGCCCCTGATAGAACCGCTGCGACGGTGTGGTGAGTAAGCGGTCATGAACATGCAGGCCGATCACATGCCCGATGGCGGCTGCGGGCAACAACAGCAGGGATGGCAGCAACTGCAGGTCTACACCGGCTATGACAAAAGCGGTGAGTTTGATGCATACCAGCACGAACCAGAGCACAAACAGCGTGTCCCGCAACTGGTGCCTGTTCACGTACTGGGCCACCACCGCGATGATAAGAGGGGCACCGACCAGTGAGGTGCCACTGATATAGCCACCCAGGGCGAGAAAGATAAAGTCGAGCAGGCGGCTTCTGCTCTTGAGCTGAATATTACGGATATAGGTGACTGAGTAAGCACCCACTATCACGAATATCATCGCGCTGAGCAAAGCATCCGGCAGTGTGAGAAGCCCGACGACCCCGGCCAGTTTGGGGATCAGGAGGATCAGTAACACCTTGCGCAGGTAGGTCCAGTTGACCGTGCCGCCTGTGGTAGCGCCGCTTTCATCCGCCGGCGACTGTTTGCGATGGTTCTGCCAGACGGTGATGGACGAGAACACCAGCAGGTGAATACCGATAATCGGCAGAAATACCACGGGCGTATCACTGACCAGCAACAGCAATGGCAGCGACAGGGTCGCTCCGCCGAAGCCAAGCCCCGAGCGCACAAACCCGCTCCAGATGAAAATCAATGCGATCAGCGCGTATTGCAGAAGAGTCAGGTCAGCCATGGCGGGATCAGCGGTGTCCTTTCAGTAAACGATGGGTGCAGACTTTTGGTATACCAAGTGGTCAGAAGAGTCGCTATTCTTTCATACGGCCCCTAGTGAGGCTACTATGAAAAAGAAAATAGCCGATCCGGACAGCAACTCTCCAGATTTGGGATCTCTCTGAATGCACAATCGAAAGGCGTCACAGCAGTCCTTTGATCAGATGCTGTCGAAGATTTCGGCTCGGCTGATCAACAGTGACCCGACGGAGACCCGTACCTGTTTCGATGAGGTGCTGGCGGCGCTCGGGCACTATATGGATGCGGCCCGTTGCTATCTGTTCGAGTTTGACCGCGATGGTCGACGTATGAGTAACACCCATGAATGGGTGCAACGTGGCATTTCTTCTCATATCAACGAATTGAAAGACATTCCCCGGGACCAGTTACCGTTTTTTTTCCAGACCATTCAGACAACGCACCGGTTTGTTTTCAGCCATATTGATGAACTCCCAGGCGAAGCAGAGGCGGAGCGTGAGGAGTTTCAGCGCGAAGGTATCCGGGCCATGCTGTGCATGGGTGTTGTGATCAATAACGGCCTGCTCGGCTTCATAGGGTGCGATGTGACGCAAAGCCATCGTGAGTGGCGGCCAGAAGAATTCCAGCGTGTGGGCCTTGTCGCCGATATGGTAGCCAATGCGATTCAACGCGAAAGCACGCACCGGGAGTTGCTGGAAGTCAAGGCGCAACTGGAGCGCTTCAACCGAACGCTGGCCCGGCAGGCCAATCAGGATGGCCTGACCGGTATTTCCAACCGGCGAGCGCTTGACGCACAGATGGTATCGGAAATGAGCCGGGCCAAGCGCCTGGGTACCGGGCTGGCGGTTCTGATTATCGATATTGATTATTTCAAGGCCTACAACGATAACTGCGGCCACCTGGCGGGGGACGATGTGTTGAAGAAAGTGGCTTCCGCACTGCGTCATTGTATGCAGCGCAGCACCGAGTTTTTGGGTCGATTCGGCGGAGAGGAGTTCGCTGTTATTCTTTCGGTGCGATCGAGGGCAGATGCCGAGAACACGGCGGAGCGAGTGCTCACCAGGGTGCACGAACTCGCCATTCCTCACAGACATTCTTCGGTGGCTACGAACATTACCGTGAGTATTGGTGGCTATTTTGATACACCCGGCACCGACCGGAATGTCGATACAGACGTTCAGCGGTTTCTCGGTCGTGCCGATGAAGCACTGTATCGAGCGAAATCGGAAGGGCGTAATTGCATTCGGTTTGCCGACTGACCTGCGCATCACTGCGACTGGAAAGCGCACTGGTGAGCCGGTACTCTCATTACAGGATCAACCAACGCACAAGGAGTCGTACAATGAAACCCGTTCGCACTGCTTTTTTCTGTCTGCCGATTGCTCTGGCCGGATGCGCTTCCCTCGATCCGACCGTTGCGCTTGATTCCGCTACCCGGGCGGCGGGTGCGTCTGTCGGCGAGGCGATCGGTGACGCGATGGTCCGCCAGTACTCACCGCAGGCCACGCAGTACTACACCACATATCTGACTCAGATGGCGTTCAACAGTCAGGGTTTCTCTGTGTCCTCTGCCACGCGCGGTTATGAGCCCGGTGAGTTCACCGAGTGGTCAGTTGTCACGACCAGCAGGGACGACTCTGAAAACCGGATGCGTCGCGCCTTTCTGGAACGGACAGACAGTGGTGATGAATGGTGGCAGGTGATATATGACGACGCAGAGACCGAAGATGTCATCATTATGGAAGCGCTGTTCAGCGACGACCGCGAGCAGATGCTGCGTCTGCGCGCGCAGTTCCCCGATGATGAGGGCCCACAGGAAGTGCCTGTGGAAGAAGGTACGTATCAGTCGCCCCGCGTTTTGACGCAGGAAAGTATCGATGGGGCCACGGAAGGACAGGAAACGCTGACCGTGCCGGCCGGGACATTCAATACCACTCGAGTGAGCTTCGGATCCGGACCCTCGGAAGAGACCTGGTGGCTAAGTGACGATGTGCCCGGTGGGGTTGTTCAGCATCGGGTCGCCGCTTCCGGCAGTGAGGCAGATATCGACGACGATGACCTGCCGGAAGGCAGTTACACCATGCAGTTGCAGGCTTATGGCGAGGGCGCCGAGAGTCGATTCGGTCTCTGACCCCGGAATGCCGGGTACAGCCCGGCGCTGATTCAAGAATATCAGAAATCGCCAGGTTGCCGCCGTGCGATGACGCATGGGGCGCCTGCGCCCCTGTGCAAAAGCCCCTGTTTACCGGATCACGGTGCAGAAGCAACCTCATAAAGTATGCCTTCGATTCTTTTTGCATTCGTATGCAATATGAGTAATATCAGTAGGTGACACATGCTGAAGCACCCCTCAGGAGAGAACCAATGAGCCAGCAGCGACAATTCCCCAATGATGACATTCGATTCGTCAAAGCACCTGAACGCAGCGCGCAGTCCGATAGTGCTTCGGTTGAATCTCTCGTGGCGGACATTATCAGGAATGTGAGAGAACGCGGTGATGCCGCGGTCCGCGAGTATTCCGAGAAGTTTGACAAAACAAGCCCCGGCGCTTTTGAGGTGTCAATATCAGAACGTGAAAATGCAGTTGCTGCGCTGGACCCGCAGACTCGTGCCGACACCCAGTTTGCGATAGACAACGTCTCGGCTTTCGCTCGGGCGCAGCTGGGGTCGATGTCCGAAATTGATGTGGAAATACTGCCCGGCGTGCACATGGGCCACCGCAACATACCGCTCGATCGCGTCGGCTGCTATGTACCGGGTGGGCGGTACCCTTTATTGTCGGCACCGATCATGACCATTACGCCCGCCAAAATCGCCGGGGTGAAAGAAGTGGTGGCCTGTCTGCCTCCGAATGCCCACGAAGCGATGATCGCCGGGTGTCATCTGGCGGGTGCCGACCGGATCTTCCGTATTGGTGGCGCACAGGCCATCGCCGCCATGGCGTTAGGCACGGAGTCTGTACCGGTGGTCAACAAGATTGTCGGCCCGGGCAATGCTTTTGTGAACGAAGCGAAGCGCCAGGTGTTTGGCCCGGTTGGGATAGACCAACTGGCCGGGCCGTCCGAGATCTTCGTGCTCGCGGATCATACCGGCAACGCAGAGCTGATTGCCACGGATCTGCTCGGCCAGGCCGAACACGACGTGCGCACACGGGTCGGGCTGATTGCCACCGATGAGGCGCTGGCGAACGCAGTTGTCAGGGAAGTGGAAAAGCAACTTGAGACACTTTCTACTGCCGACACGGCGGGTCCGGCGTGGCGTGATTACGGCGAGGTGGTTTTCTGCTCCACGGAAGACGCAATGCTGGCGTACTCAGAGGAAGTGGCGGCTGAGCATTTGCAGATTCATACGGTAGATCCGCAGGAGACGGCTCGACGCCTCAATAATTACGGGTCGCTGTTTATCGGTGAGCTGGCGAGCGTTGTGTACTCTGATAAATGTTCAGGCACCAACCACACGCTTCCGACAATGGGAGCAGCCAAATACACGGGTGGCTTGTGGGTTGGCACCTATATCAAGACAGCGACGCACCAGTGGCTGACCGAGGAAGGTGTGCGCCAGGTCGCGCCGCCAGCGACCCGGCAAAGTGCCAGCGAAGGCCTCGAAGGTCATCGTAGGGCGGCTGCGATTCGTCTTACGAACGATCAGTAAGCTGCACTGTAATGTTTAGCCAGCAGAGCTCTGCCTGGTCTGCAGAGCTCCATTTTTATTATGACCAGGCCGGTGGCGTCTGTGCGGCGTGATCGGTCGAGCGCTCAAACGAGTGACCGATCTGGCAGAGTCGGGCTTCATCGAAATGGCGGCCAACAATCTGCATACCCAGCGGCAGCCCGTCGGCAAACCCGATCGGAATGGCCAGTGCCGGGTGTCCACTGATATTGAAGGGGATCGTGCGCATGGGGGTCCAGACGGGGTCGCCGCTGGCGAATGCCTCAAACGGCGGCGCCGGGGTCAGAGTATTCACGGTCACGATGGCATCAAAACGAGCCGTGGCTTCTTCAATCGCCCGGCGCAGTCGGCCGGCCATGATTCTGGCGGCGCTGATGTCCCCTTCTGACAGGACGGCTCCGGTTATCAGGTTGCGTCGCGCTGCCTTGCCGTAATGATCGGCTTTCTTCGCGAGTGCATTCTGATGCACAGCGAGTGCTTCCGCCTGCAGGATCAGGGTGCCGATACTTTCTGCAAGCGCGTACTCGGGCATGCCCACCATCTCGATACGACAGCCGAGCATAGAGAGTTGGGCCACGGCGTCGTCCATGGCGCGGACAACTCGGGGGTCTGCCGCCTCATCCTGTGCAAACCAGTCCCGCGCATAGCCGATAGTGAGCTGCTCCACTGGATGGCCAATCAGGCTGGCAGCTGCCGGCGCGCCGTTGGGTTCGGCCATGGCGTCCATACACCAGGCAGCATCCGCCACCGTCGCGGCCAGTGGCCCGACGTGGTCCAGGCTGGCCGACAATGGGAATACACCATCGCGCGACACGCGGTCGAAGGTGGGCTTGAGGCCGACAACCCCACAGTACGATGACGGACTGCGGATCGAACCGCCGGTATCCGAGCCAATGGCGCACCGAACCATGCCCGATGCCACGGACGCCGCAGATCCGGACGACGAGCCACCGGTAATATGGTCCGGGTTCCACGGGTTGCGGGGTGGGGGTGTCGGCTGGTCAAACGAGGGGCCGGTCAGGGCAAACTCATAAGTTGCGACTTTGCCGAGTATTATGGCGCCGGCGTCCCGGAGCTGCTGGATCAGTCGCGCGTCCTGTGTCGCCGGGTTGCGGGTCATGCTGTGCGAGCCACAGGTCGTCGGGCTGCCCGCGACATCGATTATATCCTTGATGGCTATGGGGATACCCAGCAATGGGTAGCGATCGGCGTCGCCAGCCGAGAGGCGTTGGTCCGCTTCAGCCGCTTGCCGGAGCACCAGCTCCCCGTCCAGCTCGACAAAGGCTTTCACCGACCTGTCACGCTCATTGATCCGGTCCAAATGGGCACGGGCCAGATCAGAGGCAGAGAGCGCACCGGACCGCAGTGCGGTCTGCGCCCCCGGAATATTCAGGTCGCAGGGGTTACTCATTCTCGCCGCCCTGTGCTTCACGTTGAGCTGCTGCCCGGACATTTGCGGCCTGTCGTTGCAGCTGAATGGCCCCTTTGAGAGACGCCTCTCGATCATCGCGCGTCATGCTGAGGCCGTGTTCCTGCAGCTTCCGGTCGAACTCTTCCGGGGACAACGGGCGTTCAGTGTGTTCTGGCATGGTCACGTCCTGGCCGCTTCGAAGGCGGCCCATGCCTGCTCAAAAGCGTCAAAATCGAAGCCATCGGCGCGGGCTGGTTCGAGAACCAGTCGCTCAGTCGCCAGTAGCCTGTCAATGGCATTGTGCAGTTCGGGGATGACGGCTTCCGGTATCACCAGCGCGCCGTGCTGATCGGCGTGAATGAGGTCGCCCGGGCTCACCGACATGCCGAAAACCGAGACCGCAGTGTCATAGGCTTCGACCCGGACGAACGCATGGCTCGGCCCGATCGACCCGCGAGAACCGGAAAGCCCGACGGCAGGTCGCCGAGATCGCGCATGACGCCATTGGTAACCACACCGCTGAGGCCGAATCCCTTGTGCACGGTGGTATTGATTTCGCCCCAATAGGCGCCGACGGCATGTTCTCCGTCAGTATCTTCCACCACCGCCACTGCAGGCAGGTTCGCTTCCGCCATGTAGCGGTAATAGGCCATGCGGCGCTGTCGGATATCGACAGGGTCTTCAGTTGAGGGGTGCAGGGCGGCGATCTTTGCTGTGCGGGCAAACCCGACAATCGGACCATCGTCAGCGGCCGAACAAAGCATGGTTTGTCGAGTGAAATTCGCGAATCCCCGTTGGCCTTCCGCAACTTCGATGGCGTTGCATACCGTCGGCGTGTCAACCGATCGGAGCAATTGAAACAGTTCAGGGGTCATATAGCCTCCAGCCAGGTGGTAATGGCATCGGTTGTGGCGTCCGGCTGCTCCAGAGTCGTGAGGTGGCCGGCATTCTGAATGATCTGAAGCCGGGCATGCGGCATCAGCTCCTGCATGAGATGATGCCGTGAGGGTGGGCACAGCCGGTCATCGTCGCCACACAGGATCAGCGCAGGTGCCTTGTACCGTCGGAGCGTCTCTGTCTGGTCGGGCCGGTCCATCAGCGCCTCGGACTGGCGCAAGAACACGGCCGGCCCAAGTGCTCGGGCCATACTGGCACAGGTCGCCAGTATGTCGTTCGGGTCCGTGTTATCGGCGAGGTAGTTGGGGAAAACCTTTTCTTTCATCATGGGCAGCAGGCGGCCTTCCCGAGCCGCGTCCAGTTGCGGCTGACGGCCTGCTTTCACGGCCTCGGCTTCGGCCAGCGGGTTGGTATCAAGCAGCGCCAATCCAGCGACCCTCTCCGGGGCCTGCCGTACCACCTCCATGGCCACGATGCCGCCCATGGACAGGCCGGCCAGCGCGAACCGGGGTGGTGCGGTTGCCAATACGCTGCGGGCCAATGCGCTCATGCTGTTCTCTCCCGTGAGCGCAGCGACCTGTACCGCGCGAACCGCGGAGCAGGCAGCGACCTGTGGCGCGAACAACCGGGCATCGCACATCATTCCGGGGAGAAGCAACAACGGTGTCATGTCATGGGCACCTTTCCGCTCAGCCCTGCCACGTTGGCCCAGCCGGGTCGTCTGTGTCGCTGATACGGAACAGACTCGCTTCACCGCTCATAGACGGGGCCAGTTCGTACGGCTGACCCGGTGGTACCGCACATGTGTCGCCGGGTGCCAGAATCAGTTCACCGCCATCCCACGCCAGATGCCAATGACCTCTCATGACTATGAGTATCTGGTGACGGTCGGTGTCAAAACGCGACTGCGCCGTCACGGAACGCCGGTTCAGGAAGTCGACGACGAACCCCGGGCGGTCACGGATCAGCCCGTTCTCCCCGATGACATTCAACGCCCCGTTGTCCGCCATGGCCATCATGTCCTGATAGCGGGTGACATAGTTCGGTACCACCTCGGCCGCGGTCGGTTCCGGAAACTGCGTCAGTTCTTCTTCCGTCAGCAGCGGCATTGGTGCTACGCCGTCCGGTAATGTTTCCCCTTTGGCCGAGTCGTAGAGCTTGCCGTTGTCGCCGAGTATCAGGCCATAATCCTGCGCGTCGGTAATGACCTGCGGAGCCCAGATAACCCCGCCGCCGGCATCGTCACCGCCCAGAACCGCCATAATCATCCCGTAGTCGGTGCCAATGTTCTCGAATCCCCGGAAAATGCCGGTCGGGATATTGAACAGGTCGCCTTCTTCCAGGACCACCTCACCGGCATTGCCATGTCGGCCCCAGAAAAAGCGCCAGCGGCCTTTGAGCACAAAGAAGACCTCTGCCGTGCGGTGTGAATGCAGGCTGTTCCGGCAATGGGGTGGCTGGCCGGCCGCACCAATATTGAACCCGGGCGTTTCTTCAATGTGCACGTACTGGTCCGGGCTTTCCGATACCCCGCCACCGATAATGGTGAAATTCTCTTTCTGATTGGAGCCCGGCGTGTGCGCGTCAATAAACGCACTTCGACAGGGTTTCAGTTCACCGTATCGGACGGTACGTGATTCCATTTCTGTCTGAGTGACCATAACTTGTCTGTTCCCGACTACTTATCTCTGTTCCTAAATCTGTTTCCGGGTGGAGCCGCGCACAACGAGTGACACCGGAATCCGGACTTTGCTGGGTTCAGTGACTCTTCCTTCGATCATATCGATGAGGCCGTCAACGGTTTGCGCCACCATTTCGTCAACCTGTTGGCGAATGGTCGTCAGGTTGAAGGAGGGCCAGGCGGCAATGGGCACATCATCGAAGCCGACCACGGACACATCGTCGGGTATTCGAAGTCCGAATTCCTGACGTATGACATCCATCGCTGCGAATGCCATATGATCGTTTCCAACGAACACTGCGTCGGGCGCCGGTGTCCGTTGGAATAGCTCGCGAGTGGCGCTTGCGGCGTCGTCGTAATGAAAGTTGCCGTTGGCGCGGGCATACAGGGCAACGCCGGCTTCTTCCAGCCCGCGCACAAAACCTTTTTCCCGATCAATCTGCGTGGAGGCTTCTTCAAAACCAGCCAGATAAGCGATGCGTTGATGACCCTCTGATACCAGCAGATCTGCTGCCAGCCGCCCGCCCTGCTCATTGTCGCTGGTCACCGCAGACAACCGTTTGTCGGCCTGGTCCCGGTTGAACAGCATGACGGGAATGCCGTTGGAGGCGCACTGTTCAGCCAGTGTGGTGGAGAGCGAAACGGAGAGCATAAGAATTCCGTCGACCTGATAGTCCACCATCTCCTGGACAATCGGCTCCACATCGCCGACGGTCCGGGATGCCATGAACACAAGTACGTGGTACCCCCTTTCCTGAAGCTGCACCGAGAGCTGCTCAATGACTTCGGGATAGAACTGATTCTCCAGATAGGCGACCACCAGGCCGATAATCTTGCTGCGTCCGGTGATCATTGAGCGGGCCAGCACATTGGGCCGATACCCGAGTTTTTCGGCGGCTGCTTCAATCAGTTCCGCTTTCTTTCGGGACACCGAGCCACCCGGTGTGTAAAACCTCGAGACGGCCGACTGGCTGACCCCGGCCAGACGGGCAACGTCGTGTGATGTAACTTTGCCATTGGGCATCAGTGCGCTCTCCAACCACCATCCACACTCAGGGCACTCCCGGTCACCAACGCTGAGGCATCTGATGCCAGGTAGAGTACAGCTCCCATAATATCCTCTGTTTCGCCGACACGATCGAGCAGGATATTGTCCTCGAGCCATTTGCGTCGCTCCGGATCCGAAAACGTCGGCTCGGTCAGCGGGGTGCGTATAAAGGTCGGGCAGATCGTGTTCACCCGGATCCCGGCTTTGCCCCATTCGATCGCCATCGCTTTGGTAAAGCCTTCAACCGCGTGCTTGGTCGCGCAGTAGACAGAGCGATCAACGCCCCCGACCTGCCCCATCTGTGAGGACAGATTGATCAGTGACCCCGGCCTGCCCGCTTCCAGCAGGCCTCTGGCCACCGCCCGAGTCAGAAAATAGGCACCGCGAACGTTCAGTGCCATCGCCTGGTCAAAATCATCGGGCTGAGTGTCAATGGCAGGACCGTGTCGGCCCATCCCGGCGCTGTTGACCAGCACGTCGAAGGGACCATTCTGCGCGACCCAGTCGGCGGTAAGCTCGATATCCGAGATATCCAGCGACACGGCGGTGGCGGAGTGCCCACGGTCCAGCAGTTCCCGGGCCACGCGTTCGAGCTTGTCGCCGGAGCGGGCGGCAAGTACTACCTCAGCGCCCGCCTCCGCCAGAGCTACGGCACAGGCGAGACCGATGCCGGAGGACGCGCCGGTAACCAGCGCGGTTTTCCCGGCCATGCTGAATGACGGCGTGCGTGGCAGGTTCATCGGGCAGCCGCCCCGTAGTCGACCTCGCGATGACCATATCGCCGTACGCGCACATTGGCCTGCTCGGCATGCCCGACGAACCCTTCCAGCATGCACAGTCGGGAACAGCGGGCACCGATTTCGGCTGCAGCTTCATCCGTGGTGATGCGCTGGTAGCTGTGCGTTTTCAGATATTTCCCCACCCAGAGACCGCCGGTGTAACGCCCTGCTTTGCGAGTCGGCAGGGTATGGTTAGTCCCAATCACCTTGTCGCCGTTGGCCACGTTGGTACGCGGGCCGAGGAACAGTGCGCCATAGCTGTGCATGTGCGCCAGGTACCAGTCGTCCCGGTCGGTCATGACCTGAACGTGTTCATAGGCCATGTCGTTGGCCTGTGCCAGCATTTCTTCGTGGGTGTCACAGACGATGATATCACCGTAATCCTCCCAGCTTTTCGCGGCTGTATCCGCCGTGGGCAGTATTTTCAACAGCCTCTCCACTTCGTTGGCAGTGTCTTCGGCCAACTGTCTCGACGTGGTAAGCAGAGCAGCTGGTGAGTTGTAGCCGTGTTCGGCCTGACCCAGCAGATCAGTCGCACAGAGTTCGCCGTCCACTGTATCGTCGGCAATGACCATGGTCTCGGTAGGTCCGGCAAACAGGTCGATGCCGACGCGGCCGAACAACTGACGCTTGGCCTCGGCGACAAAGGCGTTCCCCGGGCCTACCAGCATGTCGACCGGCTTCATGGTTTCGGTGCCGATCGCCATCGCACCCACTGCCTGAATGCCGCCGAGGACATAAATCTCATGCGCGCCGCCCATATGCATGGCCGCTATCACCGCCGGATTCGGTTGCCCGTGGAAGGGCGGGGTGGCAGCCACTATGCGCGGAACACCGGCTACCGCTGCTGTCACCACGGACATGTGTGCCGAGGCCACCATGGGAAATTTGCCGCCGGGTATGTAACACCCGACGGACTGCACCGGAATATTCTTGTGGCCCAGAACAACCCCCGGACGTGTTTCCACTTCAATGTCTGTCATCGAATCGCGTTGTGCCCGGGCGAAATTCTGCACCTGTTCCTGGGCGAACCGAATATCGTCCAGGTCACTCTGAGCGACCTGGCTGATGAGGTCCTCAATTTCCGCCTGTGTCAGGCGGAACGACTCGGGGCTGAAATTGTCGAACTTCTCGGACAATGCACGCACGGCACGATCGCCGTACTGTTCGATATCGTCTAGTGTGGTTTCGACAATGTCTCGTACTTTGCGGTCGTCTGCACTCCGTTCTGAGGCGGGTTTGCTTTTCTTGAAATAATCAATGGTCATGCCGTTGAGTCCTGCGTTTCGATAGTCGGTGTAGTGGCTTGAGGCGTATCAGCGATGCGCTCCCCGGTGGCGTGATCAAACAGATGACACGCCTCTGCGCTCAGGTTGACGCTGATATCAGAGCCGATTTCCGTGCGGTATTCCTTGGGTGCCTTGATATTGACCTGCTCGTCATTAACGATGATGGCGATCATCGACGAGTCGCCCAGTAGCTCCACAGAATAGACCGGCGCATTGATCTCGCCTGCGCTCTTGCCCTCGGCCAGTGTCGTGTCCTCTGCACGAAAACCGAGCGTTACCGGCCCGGAATGGGAATGGGTCAGTCCCTCGACCCGTATGTGTTCGCTGGTGAAAACCCCATTGTCCAGTTGGCCTTCCACGAGATTCATGGCCGGATTACCGATAAAGCCGGCGACAAACGTATTGGCAGGGCGGTCGTAGATCTCTGTAGGAGTGGCGATCTGCTGGATTCGACCTGCGTTCATGACCACCACACGATCCGCCAGAGTCATCGCTTCTATCTGGTCGTGCGTGACATAGATGGTGGTGGTTTTCAGCCGATGCTGCAGGTTCTTGATCTGCGCCCGTGTCGATACCCTCAGTTTTGCGTCCAGGTTCGACAATGGCTCGTCCATCAGGAACACCGTTGGCTGGCGTACGATAGCCCGGCCGAGTGCCACGCGCTGACGCTGTCCACCAGACAGCTCGGCCGGTCGGCGGTCGAGAAAATCAACAAGATCCACCATCTCGGCGGCTTTCATGACTTCCTCGTGATGCCGGTTTTTGGGCATCTTGCGCACTTTGAGCGGGAACCGGATATTCTCGTACACGGTCATGTTCGGATACAGGCCATAGCTCTGGAACACCATGGACACATCGCGATCCTTCGGCTCAAGGTTGTTGACCAATCGGTCCCCGAGCCAGATCTCCCCCTCGGTGATGGTTTCCAGGCCGGCAATCATCCGCATGGTGGTTGATTTCCCACAGCCTGATGGGCCGAGCAGCACCAGAAATTCCTGGTCCGGGATCCTGAGGTCAAAGTTTTCGACACCGGTGACCTTGCCCCACCTTTTCGATACATTCTTGAGGTGAATTTCAGCCATTGTTTACCCCTTGACGGCGCCCGCGGTCAGGCCGCTGACGATCTGTCGTTGAAAGAACATTACCAGCATGAACAGCGGTACTGTTGCCGATACGACCGCTGCGACGGCATACATGATGGCGCCTTCGTTCTGAACGGTGCCCAGAAAACTGGCAATTTTCGGCACCATGGTCTGGTTGTTCTGGTTAAGCAGCATTGCCGTGACGGCAAAGTCGTTGTAAGCCAGCAGGAAGCTGAACAGTCCGGTCGTGATCACGCCCGGCCACATCACAGGAACCACGACCTGTCGAAACGCCTGGAAGCGCGTGCAGCCGTCCACCATTGCGCTCTCATCCAGGTCTTTCGGAATGGACAGGAAAAAACTGTGGAGCATCCAGAGTGCGAAGGGCTGATTGATGGCGACCAGCACAATAATGGCCGTGGGTAGCACACCCCACACGTTCATCTCGAAGAACGGAAGCAGATAACCGGACACCAGCGTGATGTGTGGCATGGCCCGGAAGACCAGTGCAATGATCAGAATCCAGAGCGTATACCGGCGCGTGGAACGCGCTAGCGCATAGCCACCCAGTGTGCCGAGCACGAGGGATATGGCCGTGACGGAAATGACCACTACAGCTGTATTGAGGGCAGCGCGCCAGAACTCCCGGTCGATCCAGGCACCGACATAGCCTTCGCCGGTGAATGCATCGCCCGTCTGCTTGATGGTGTTGAGTCCGGTAATCGCCATCTGCCAGTTCTGACGGGAGAAGAAATCCGCTTCGACCTTGAACGAGCCCCAGGCCGTCCAGAGGAAGGGAAAGGCCGCTACAATCAACCAGAGCACCAGAAAAAGGTTGGACGAGAACGACAGAGCCAGCGGTCTTTGATTCAATTGTTTCTGAAACATGGACATCATCCTCGCGCGGCTTTTCGGTTAAAGTCCCGCCATAGCCGGACCAGTACAGGCATCAGCAGTATTACAACGCCGATGACGGTGAGCACCGAGGTCGCGGCCGCGGAACTGAATTGCTGATTCGCTGCGCCCCTCAGATCATTGAAAATGCTCCACGACAGTGAGGTGGCGTTTGCCTCGGCGTTGAAACCGACGATGGGCTCGAAGACCCGGAAGTTGTCCATGAGCTGCACCAGGGCAACGAAGGTCATAAGCGGAATGAGATGGGGCACGGTTACATACCGTATCTGTTCCCACCGGTTGGCGCCGTCTATCTTGGCGGATTCGAGCGTGTCGGATGGAACCGTCTGCAGGCCGGCGTAGAAAACGACGAACGAAAACGGCGCCATGCTCCAGATTCCGTAAACGATCAGCATCACCCAGGTCAGAACCGCAGACGCTCGCAGTGAGAGAGTCGGATCGGAAAAAATCACCTGAAGCGTCGACCCGAGTACACCACGCGTGTTGATCATCCAGAAGAGAATCAGCGAACCGACCAGCGGTGTGACGATGAGCGGCAAGAGCGAGAAGAAGATAACCGGTCCCTTCATGAAGCGGGGAATGGCGTTGACGGCCAGTGCCACCGAAAATCCCAGTGCCATCCCCAGGGGCGTGACCAGAAACGTATACACCAGGGTGAATGACAGCGCCTTGTAAAAGGGCAGGTTATACAGCTGTGCTGCGATATCGGCCAGCCCGTCGTTGTTTCGGAATATTTCGCCCACCTGTTCGACGGCCAGATGCCGGCGATCAAAATAGGTACCAAGTCCATTGAATTGGCCCAGCGGCTCGGCTGCACGAATTTCCTCCATGGCCTCGGTGTTCACCCGTGTTTCTGTTTCGCAGCCGAAAGGTCCGCAGTTCTCTACTTCCACGAGTACCTGCGGGTGTTCTGTGTACAACGATTGCACCACAATAGAGCCGATCGGCAGTGCGATGAACAGAAGCATCGCGATAATGGATGGCAGAATAAAGGCGAGAAAGTTTTTGTGCGTCATGCCTGAACTCCGGGAGCGTTAAGGGTTGGGCGGCACCCCCATGGTAACTATCGCTGGCCATGACAGTGCTGCCCGGAGGGTGCCTCATCCTGCGAGACGCCCTCCCTGTGCAGGGATCAGTTCAAAAGGCCTGCTTCTCGAACAGACGCTCGATAGGTGGCTTCCACGTCAGTCAGAGCCTGTTCAGCGCTTTCGCGACCTTGCATGTATTCCGCCAGTTCCGAGCCCAGCGCCGTATGCATGTACCCCATGAACGGGCTCATCGGGTATGGACGAGCGCCGGCCTGAGCCGTTCCGAGCACACCCTGGGCGACATCAGGAGCCTCAAAGCCTTTGATCAGCCAGGTCGCAGCGGTCGGGTTTTCTTCGGCGACTTCCGGGCGAATACCGTGCACCATGGCGCGGAACGAGGCTTCTGCATCTTCGTCACTGATGTTTTTCGCAATAGTGAAACCGTCCCACCACAGGGCTGCCGCAGGTGTGGAACCACCGTTTACCATGGGTGCGGGGGCGAGAACGGTTGACTGTGACACGGCCTGGTTGCCACTGTCCGGTCCGAGGTGACCGTTCACCATGGAGCCCCACTGGTTCATGATGGCGGTTTCTTCACCGAGATACATGTTCTTCATTTCGTCGGCGGTAACGGACATGTATTCCGGGGCCATGTATTCAGACAGGGCTTTCATCATTTCAAGAGTACGAACACCGTCTTCACTGTTGACGGCGGGTTCGGCGGAACCGGGCTCGAAAAACCGACCACCCATGCCCAGGTGCATATTCACGAACTCAGCCGCCAGGTACCAGCCTGCTTCGTACGTTGCGGCCAACGGATATTCCATGATGCCCGCGCTGCGAATCTGCTCGGCTACATCCAGGATTTCATCGTAGTTGGTGGGCTGTTCGGCGCCAATCTGTTCAAGAATGTCTCCGCGCATGAACAGGTGCTGGGCGTTGCCCATGAAAGCAATGGCGACAATATCATCCCCTGAGCGGATCAGTTGGTTCTCCGTCAGGTCGTCGCCCCATTTTTCCACGTAGTCATTCAGCGGTCGGATCAGGTCTTCTGACAGAAGCGGCGCAATCGAGTTGTTGGCCACCAGGGCGACGGTGTACTCCGCCGGGTCGATGGTCAGAGCGGGTACCTGCAGGTTCTTGTGCTCCGTCGTCATGTTGACGCGTACTTCGACAGAGTCAGACGCACAGGTTCGTGCTTCGTCTATTACCGTACGCAGCGCATCGAAATCATTGCTGAGAATCCGGACCGAGCCGGAGTCAATACCACAATCGGCGAGGGCACTGCCCCCTGCCATAGTCAGTGCGGCCCCTATAAGGCTGGATGTCAGTGCTTTCTTCATGACAATCTCCGTTATTTTCATCGTTGTTTGCGTCGTTATCAGAGAGGAACTGCCTTTATCTTCTCTGGGTTGAGTCTGAACCCGGACACTTATTCGGCGCTGTCGTCGAAAGCTTCCGGATCGTCCATCAGCTGAGCCAGTTTCAGTTGGACCAGAATCGAGAGCTCGTCGTACACGCACCACTCGTCGACAATCCGGCCGTTTTTATAATGAAAGTGGGAGATACCCATCACACGCAGGTACTTCCCCGTGGGGTCGCCAAGCGACGCCAGGCCGCCATAGCCCAGGTGGTGCCCTTCAAGCACCCACCGGACGGCAACCTTGGTGCCGCCCTCAACACAGTCAGTTGAGCAGATGTGTTGCGGCTGAAACACGGCGTCGGGCAGGGAGCCGATCAGGCTGATCACCTGGTGCATTACCGATGCCACGCCGTAGAGTTCCTTCATCAGTGGACCGTGGTACATGACCGTCGGCGCATACACCGATTCGATCATGCCGAACATCTTGCGGTTCCAGACCTGATGCAGCCATTCAAGTGTCTCCCGCTCCAGCGCATTGTTGGCAATGGCAAGGTCCGGGCTGTCCGCTGGCGGGTACTGGCCGACCATCAACCGGTTCTCGCCGATATCCAGATTGGTCTGCCCCTGCGCGAACTTGCCCGCGGCGATCTTTTCGGCAAACGCCTGTGGGTCCAGCCCGAGTTGCTGCACCAGCGCCATCTGGTCGGATACAACCCATTCGCGGTAAATCTTGTTCTCGTAAATCATGCAGTCGGCGATCGTGCGTGACGAAAACGGCTTGCCGGTCGCCGGTCCGAAGTGCCCGTTCTGCGTGTGCCGACCGGTCCCTGTGACCAGGTGCGAGGTGTAGAAACCGTCGGTATCGTTGCCGTTCCAGATCACATGGGTGGCCATGCCGCGCCGTTCAGGAAAGCTGACCAGCCGTTGGATGGTGTCACGAACGACGTCTTCCCGGTTGTACATGGTGCCCATGGTCCCGTAGAGCACGCAGTTGTGCGTGTAGTGGGTGTAGATAAGGCCGACATTCCGCTCGTCCCAGATTTCATGCGTGCAGCGCACGATGTAATCAACAATATCGGTGTAGCCATCGTCGAACCCTTTCATGGAGTGCGCTCTTTCACGCCCCTCCGGCAGCATGTCCACGTAGTCGAGCCGCTCGCATTGCAGGACCCAGCTCGCAGAAGACGTCCGGGGCTCTGACTTTCCAGAGCTCGATGCAGGAGTCTGGCTGGTTTCGGAAGTCTCGGGTTTCTGGCTGGCCATAGAGGCGTCTCCTGATGCTGTTATTTGTTGGTCCCCGGCGATCGGGCCAGGCTCTGATCGATACGGTATACTTTCAAAATAGCAATAATGCATACGAATGCAAATAATTTTTTTGGCCGTGATTCACACTTGGCAACGGCGCCTCTAATAACCGCGGTATACCCGAAAAGGTCGGTTTCCGACGTGTTCCGATTGCGCTATCCTGCCCGGCATTTATAAATACGGAAGGTCTATGCCCGCGTTCAGCAAAAAGCTCCGTGAATACGGGACTGTGCTTAACATTAGCCTTCCGTTGATGGCCTACTACTTTTCGGAAACCGCCATCGGGCTGACCGACCTGTACATCGTCGGCCAGTTGGGGGCGTTGGAGCTTGCTGCTGTAGGGCTGGGACGCACGCTGGTTTTCGGCTGGCTGATGATGGGTTTCTGCGTTTTGTCCATGGTGTCTGTGCTCTGCTCAGAGGCACGGGCCTCGGGCCAGCCGGACCGCATGCGCGAAACCCTGGTACAGGGGTTCTGGCTTGCCAATCTGATTGCGCTGGCGGGAGTCGGTGGCATGTATTCAGTACCTGCCCTGCTCGCATTTCTGGGGTACGAGGCTGCAATGCAGGAGGCTGTTGCTGACTACCTGCGCTGGGTCTCCTGGATGATGATTCCGGGGCTCTGGTTTGCACTGTTGCGCAATTTCCTGAGTGTCCTGAATCGTGCCCGGATCTTTCTGCTGGTGTCTATCGGGGCCGTGGTGGTGAATTACCTGCTGAACCAGATGTTGGTATTCGGCCGCCTCGGTTTCCCGGCATTGGGTATTCGCGGTGCCGGCCTGGCGACGGTACTGGTCAACCTTATCTCCATGGTGGTGTTGTTTATCTATGCCTATGCCATTGAGCCGGCCAGGGTTCGCAGCATACTGGGTTCGCTCTGGCAGGTCCGTCCGCGGGCGTTCGGCACACTGATCAGGCTGGGCCTGCCGGCCGGAGCCATGCAGTTGTTGGAAAGCGGATTCTTCATTCTGATTTCAATATTGATGGGGCTGTTCGGCGCAGCCTGGCTGGCGGCGCACAATGTCATGCTGGCCGTGCTGGAGGTCAACTTTGTGATCGCGCTGTCCATGGGTGAAGCCCTGTCGATCAGGCTGGCCTATCAGAACAGCCTGAACCGGCCGGTGCTGGTTCGCGAGATGGTCTCGTTTGGTTATCTGGTCACCGGGCTGGTGACTCTGGCAATGATTGCACTGCTGGTCTTTTCGCCGGAGTGGGTGATTACTCGCTTCATGAGCCCGTTGGCTCCCGGATATGAGGAGACGTTACAGAACGCTCTGGTGCTGGCCGGGCTGACAGCTGCTTTCCTGCTGTTTGACAGTGCACAGGTTCTGTCAACCTGGATGCTTCGCGGTTTTCGCGACACCCTCGTGCCGATGCTTATCGGCACTGGCGGCTATTGGGGCGTTGGCCTGGGGATGGGCGCGCTGCTCAGTTTCGTGCTGGATGTCGGGGCGGTCGGTCTCTGGTGGGGGTTCGCGCTGGGGCTCACGACTGCCGGGGTGCTGTTGATCGCCCGGGTGGTTCGACAGGCGAAGCAATGATCAACGAACTGGCGAAATGATTCGTAGCCTTCGGCAGCTCCTACAATTCCTTGCGGCCGTAGGAGCTGCCAACGGCTGCGATTAACCGGACCTGGTCAATTTTGTTGTTCCCAGTCGAACTCTTCGGTGTCGGTTTCGTGGCGGGTGGCTGCGGACTTCCGCGGGCCACTGATTTTCTGCGGGTCAAAGAGTTCGGACAGTTCGGCAACCATTTCTGTGGGAAGGCTGACACCGGCAACCGCCAGGTTATCCCGCATATGAGAGGCCTTGGTGGTCCCCGCCAGAGTCATGATGAAATCGCGCTGATGCAGCAGCCAGGCCTGGGCAAGCTGCGAAGCGGTCAGGTCTAGCGATCGGGCCATTTCACGCAGTCGGTTCAACAGGGGGCGATTGTTCTGCATGTGCTCCGGCTGGAAGCGCGGTTGTTTGTGCCGCATGTCCCCGCCCGGCAGTTCCGAGAGCTCAACCGGGTGGTCGGCGAGCATGCCCCGGCCATTGGGGCTGAAGGCGACAAACCTGACGCCCAGCTCGTCACAGGCATCCAGCACACCGATTTCAGGATTACGCGTGAGCAGGGAATACTCTGACTGAATCGCGGCGACCGGGTGCTCCTTGTGTGCCCGGCGCAAAGTGTCCGCCGACACTTCAGACAGGCCTATCGCTCCGATCTTGCCCTCCCGACGCAGGTCGCCGAGCGTGCCGATGCTGTCCTCTATCGGAACGGATTTGTCCCAACGGTGCAGATAGTACAGGTCAATATGGTCTGTCTTCAGTCGGGAAAGTGATTCCTCACAGTGGCGCCGTAGCACCTCTGGGCGACCGTTGATTTCCTTGCCCTCGCGGCCTTTGAACATGCCGCATTTGCTGGCCAGTTGAAACTCGTGGCGACGGTGCATGATCGCGTCGGCCAATAATCGTTCGTTCTCCCCGCCGCCGTAGAGTGTGGCGGTGTCCATGTGATCGAAGCCCGCGTCCAGCGCTTCATTGAGAAGTCGAACTGCCGTTTCTCTTTCGGGGCGTGGCTGATAGGCATGCGACAGGTTCATGGCACCAAAGCCGGCAGCGGCTACGGATCGACCAGCCAGGGCAACGTGTTTCATTACTCAGTCTCCGTTCAGGCAGGAACCCGGATTATCCGGCGTGAACGGACAGAATACCATGTAACTGATTGTGTATTGAGCTTAAGGAGACGTAGCCGAAACCGAGTGACCTTGCGTTTCAGGGTCACCGGCCGTGATTTCATTGTCAGCCTGATTGGCCAGCCAGAACCTGATGGCCTCTCGACGGTAATGCTGGGGATGGTCCGCTGGCAGATCGTTCAATACTCTCAGGTACCGATGTGCCTCCAGGTAATGAATCCGGTGGCCACTTTCCTGAAAAAGCCGCACGTGCGTCTGCACGATATTGAGCACAAGACCCGGGTGTCGGGGTGTCAGGTCCATGGCGGCGAGGAAGTCGCCCAGTGCCTGCCGGTAAGCACGCTCCTCGTACGCCTGATTGGCGCTGAGGTTGAGCGCCGCGGCAGCCTGCCGGCGTCGATCCTCCTGAGGTTCGGCCGCGAGCGACCGAATTGCCGCCTGCAGCTCGGAGTCGCTCGCATGGTGGTCGCTCAGGCAGGCCAGCCAGGTATGGCCCAGATCGTCGTTGTTAAGCTCAAAGCAGTGCTCTGCCAGTTCGATAGCCTGCCGCGCATCAACATGCTCTACGTACCGCGTTGCGAGCTCACAGGCTTCATGGAGGGCAAGGTCGCGGCGGTCAGGCACTCCGTCGTAGTGCATGGCCGTGGCCTGCAATAGCCTGGATTTCAGGGCGATCCGGAAACTGTCCGGAAACCGCCGCGCAGCCTGGCGGGCAACCTGTACCGATTCCTGAGCGCCATACCGAATGCCATCTGTGAGACCGAGTCGGGCTGCCTGATTGAGCAGCTCTGCCAGTCGAATGTGATACCGCGGGTGCGGCTCATCGGTGTGCCGCGACAGGTCGAGCGCCTGACGGAAACACCGGGCGGCCTCTGCAAAACTGCGGTTCTGACAACATATGAGCCCCAAATGCACCTGCCGGCGTTCATTGAGCGGTGCTGCCCGGACCGCACGCGACAGTATCTGTTGTGCCAGCTCCGGTTCGCCCAGTTTGCGATAACTGGTACCCAACTGGTCCAGTGCGCGCACATTCAGCGGATTCTCAGCGAGTGCCGCGTTGGCCCACTCACAGGCGTCGGTGAGCCGGTTCCGGTTACGCTCTACATAAGCCAGCTCCGCCATCATCCAGTCCCTGGGGTTGTCGGACAGCAGAGATTTCAGGCTGTCCCCAGCATCCGCGAGCTGGCCGTGCTCGATTAACGCACGGATCCGGGTCTTCTGCAGCCAGGTCTGGTAACGGGGTTGCTCCGGTTCAAGCTTCTCACAATGGCTGACAACGTCGGCCAGCGTGCCACCATCCAGCGCTCCGAGAACGGGCATCAATGTGTTGCGCCGGTCCACCCACCGACGTATCCGAGACCGGAACTGGTGAAAGGAAAAAGGCTTGCTCATTACATCGTCCGGTTCGTTTTCCACGGCGCACATGAACACCGGTTTCGAGGTGTCAGCGGTAACCAGTACCCATTGCGTCCTGTAGGGCACCAGCCCATTGGTGCGTCCACAGCGCAAGAGGTCCAGACCGGTCTGGGAGTCACCGAGGCGGTAATCACAGAGTACGAGGTCGAAGGTGTCACGGCTGAGCGCGGTCACGGCCTCGTTCGCCGAAGCGACGGCTCGTACGGTGACCGCCCCGCAGGCGGTCAGCATATTCCTGAGGGTTTCGCGGGCATCGGCCTGGTCGTCAATAATGAGTATGTGCAGGGTCTCGACGCCGCGAACTGGCTGGGGCTGTTGGTTCATAGGGATTCAACGGTTCTGTCTGATGAGTCTCAGCTCATTGTTCTTGTTCAGTCCCGGAGCATCTTCCAGACGCACTCTGATGGTGCTTGTAAGCCATTGTTCTCGGTTTCAGGCGGTTTGGCAAGTCGGAGAGGGCGTATCTGCCCCGTCAGAGCAGTGGGCTCAGGAAGAACATCAGCCGTTCCAGCACCCTGTGACGCAATGGCCGGCGATGCCATTCCTCCGGCTCAATGGGCTCGGACTGGCGGAGATAGTCATCAAACAACGGCTGAATCAGGTGCGTTGTTGATTCATTGAACAGTGCCACTGACAACTCGAAATTGAGTTGAAGACTGCGTACGTCGAGATTCACGCTGCCGACTAGGGCCAACTCATTGTCCACAAGCAGTGCCTTGGTATGGAGCAGGCCGCCATCAAACCGGAAGATCTGCGCACCAAGCCGAAGCAATGGCTCGTAGTAGGAGCGGCTGGCCCAGTGCACCAGCCAGGAATTGTTTTCCCGTGGCACAATCAATTCGATGCGCACCTGGCGTTTCGCCGCATGACAGAGTGCCTCAAACAGCTCCTCGGACGGAACAAAGTAAGGGGTGCATATCTGAATGCAGTGGTCTGCCCGGTACACACTCGCCAGGACGGCCTGCTCGATCATGTCGTCACCGAGACCGGGGCCGGATGGTATGACCGATAGCGAACCAAGTGGCGGTCGCGGATCCAGATACCAGTGCGGCAGTGAGCGCTCACCGGTTTCCACTTCCCAATCCCAGGAGAACACGCGGGACAGTGCCTGTGCTGCTTCACCCTCGATGCGCAGCATCAGGTCAACCCATGGCCCGAGATTGCGCTCCCGTTCAAAACAGTCGGGGTCCGCCATGTTCATGCTGCCGGTGTAGGCGATCTGGTGGTCGATCACGACCAGTTTTCTGTGCAGTCGCAGATCGAGCCGCCGGAACATGAAGCGCCATAACCGCACCGGCAGTGCAGGTACCACCTTGATGCCAGCGGCCTTCAACTGGTTGAACTGATCGCTCCGGAAGAACGGCCGGCTGCCCGCATGGTCAATGAGTATCTCAATGTCGATGCCGCGCGCAGCGGCCGTGGTCAACGCATCGGCAATGGCATCAACGCGCTTCCCGGGGTACCAGATATAGAACTCCATGCGGATGCTCTCTTCGGCCCGGTTGATATCGGCGAGCAGGCTGTCGAATACGTCATCGGGTGTCGCGAGTGGGCGCAGGCCGACGTGAGGCAGTGTGCCCAGACCCAACTGGTGATGCAGCATCTGCTGCACGGCGAACGCAACAGGCGTTGCCGGTGTCGGGGGCTCAGCAGTGGGCTTGCGGTCACGGTCTCTGGGGTTAACGACCAGGTGATGCGAACTCATGGCCTCTGCCAGTCGTTCGCGGCGACGCCCCAGGGAAAGCTCACCGAGCAACAGATAGGCAATCATGCCGGCAACGGGTATCAGGGCAATGACGAGTATCCAGGCCAGTGCCGCCGACACAGGCCGGCGACGGGCCAGCACGCGTGCAATGACCGACAGCGTCAGCAGCCAGTAGAGGCCGGTTACCGTGAATGTCACCCAGGAAACATTGGTCAGCATAGTACCCGAAAGGATACCGGATATTGCGTAGTTACACCTAAAAAAGCGGTGGTTGGAACCACCGCTATGTGTCGGGCCGCTATGGGTGTTACGCGGCTTTGCTGCTCTCCCACGCGAACTTGTCCAACTCGGGATTAAGCTCGGGTTGTGAGAGGTGATTGCTGTAGTTCGACAGTGTTTTCAGGCTAACTGCCAGAATCAGATCAAACACGTTCGATTTGTCGAATCCGGCTTCCAGGAAGCGGTTGACCTCGGCCTCAGGCGCCCAGCCGCGCTCGGTAACAAGGGTACGAACGAAGCGGACCAACGCCGCCTGCTTCGGGTCAGCAGGTGTGTCACCACGACGGACTGCCGCCAGAGTGTTTTCGTCCAGTCCGGCCTTTGTTCCACCCGCGCTGTGTGCCGCGACGCAGAATTCACAACCGTTGGTTACGCTGGTTGTCAGCAGCGCGAGCTGCTTTTCCTGCGCCGACAGGCCGGATTCATCCAGCAGGGCGTCAGAGGAATCAGGTGCCCGGTGTACTGAGGCTGCACACTGACTCAGGTCTCGTTCGTGCGTTGCAGGCTTTCCACGAGGAGCCGGCGCAACCGTGGTCACTGTCTGATCTGGCAGCGGAAGCCGCCATGAGCCGTAGCCGATTCGCCGCAGAGTTCCGCCGGCTCAGTGGTTGGACGCCGGGCTACTACATGACCTGGTGGCGCCTGCAAGTGGCGTGGCAACGCCTGAATAGGGGCGACGCTGTAATGGCAACCGCACTGGCGGTGGGTTATCAGTCCGAGGCCGCATTTTCGCGCGCTTTTCGCCGCGAATTCGGCGTCAGTGCGGGGTCTATCCGGCGTCGTAGCTGATCGCAGGTCGCGATGAATTGGGGAACCGGAGAATTCCACGGGATACCGTCGCCCGTTGCTCCATACGGGGACCGGGCGTGAATACATCCCTGTAGCCCTGCGACGAAAACGTCCTGTTTTCGACGACTCCCCGGATGGAGCACACGTCCACCGGCTCCGTCCTACGGTCCAAACGTTCCTGTATGAGCGTCCCGTTACACGGCGTCTTGGGCGCGAATCGCAGCGTTCCGCAGCTCCTACGCTTTGAAAGAGCGGATCGCGTCCACCGTCTGCGCGATGGCACCGTCGTCGATATCCAGATGGGTCACCAGGCGCATGGTATCCAGCCCATCGACCAGAATACCGTGCTCTGACAAATGGGCCTCCAGCCGCTTTCCGGTTCCGGGAGCCAGTTGTGCAAACACCATATTGGTGGCACTGGAGACGCCTTTTACAAACGGCAACCCCTCGAGGCCATCTGCCAGCACGCGGGCGCGCCGGTGATCGTCGGCGAGTCGGGCCACGTGGTGATCGAGGGCATAGTCCATGGCGGCCGCCAGAATGCCAGCCTGGCGCATGCCGCCGCCCAGCATTTTGCGCCAGCGACGGGCGCGCTCAATGGTGTCAGCAGACCCGGTGAGTACGGAGCCGACCGGCGCGCCAAGCCCTTTGGAAAAGCACAGGCTGACGGAGTCTGCGTACTGGGTCAGGCGGTCCAGCGGTACGTCGAGCGCAACAGCGGCATTGAACAAGCGCGCACCGTCGAGGTGCAGAATGAGGTCGAACTCATTGGCCAGCGCGCGGGCGGAGGCCAGGTAGGATT
This sequence comes from Natronospirillum sp., assembly GCA_965602035.1. Lineage (GTDB taxonomy): Bacteria > Pseudomonadota > Gammaproteobacteria > Pseudomonadales > Natronospirillaceae > Natronospirillum. Next base: position 2,712,923 of record OZ271919.1, read on the forward strand.
CCGACAGCACCTTGCCGCCCTGGGTGTTTTCCAGCGACAGCACCCGCGTGCGCGCAAAGTGAATGTTGTCGGGCTTGATGACCGCCCGGACATCATCCAGTGACAGGCTGCCGTCTGCCTGCACCGGTACCGGTTGCGGCTGGATTCCCCCGAGCACTGCAGCACCGCCGGCCTCGTACCGGTAAGTGTGATACCCCTGCCCCACAATGTACTCATCACCACGCTGACAATGGGCCATGAGCGCCGCAAGATTGCTCTGTGTACCCGAGGGCAGCATCAGCGCTGACTCTTTCCCGGCAATATCAGCAACCCGGGTTTCCAGCGCCTGTATGCTCGGGTCGTCTCCCCATACATCGTCGCCGACCGGTGCTGCCATCATGGCTTCACGCATGGCCGGAGTCGGGCGTGTGACAGTGTCACTTCGCAGGTCAATGGGTTCGCTGTGCTGCATCAATGCGCTCCGTGGGGTCAAGTCTTCATTTCGACGGTCTGACCAGCGGTCGGTGTCTTCACGCTCCAGTATATCAAACCAGCGGACTGAAGACTTGACCCCATCTGTGCACCAGAATAACGCATCTGATGCCCGGTGCCGGTGCGATATTCACCCCCGAGCGGTCAATGTCAGAGTGCCGGAAATCGGTCAATCACCGGGAAATCAGTAGTTTGGGAATTCTGGCACACTCTCTGCTATCCGGTAATTGGAATGGTATCGGCACATCCGGTACCAGGCTTCGACAACGCAACGACATCAGACGACGGCGTCTGCGCATGCAACCTGTTTACTCATGGTTGTATGGGCGACGCCGTTTTTTTGTGGGCGTTGGTTTAACCGGCGCCGAAAACGACAGAGAGGAACGACATGTCTTATATCGCACCGACCGAATTCGTCACCAAAATGGTGGACGCCGGTGAGTCCAAGGTATCCACCGCCACCCGGGATGTATTCATCCGGGCCTTCATGGCGGGTGCCATTCTCGCGCTGGCGGCGGCCTTCGCCATAACGATCAACGTACAGACCGGTAATCCGTTGCTGGGCGCCGTGCTGTTCCCGGTGGGCTTCAGCATGCTCTACCTGATGGGCTTCGATCTGCTGACCGGCGTCTTTATGCTTACTCCGCTTGCCTGGCTCGACCGTCGCCCCGGCGTGACCTGGAGCCGGATCCTGCGCCACTGGGGTGTGGTGTTCTGCGGTAATCTGGGCGGCGCACTGACCGTGGCAGTGCTGATGGCGATAGTGTTCACGTTCGGGTTTGCCACCGAGCCGGGCGCCGTGGGTGATGCCATTGCCAATACCGGCAAGGCTCGGACGCTGGGTTACAAGGAGTTCGGCGCTGCCGGCATGCTGACCGTATTCATCCGCGGCATTCTGTGTAACTGGATGGTGTCCATGGGCGTCGTCGGTGCCATGATCTCTACCACCGTTGGCGGGAAAGTGCTGGCGATGTGGATGCCCATCATGCTGTTTTTCTACATGGGCTTTGAGCACTCAATTGTGAACATGTTCCTGTTCCCGTCGGCGCTTATCATGGGCGGCGATTTCTCCGTGATGGATTACGTGATCTGGAATGAGCTGCCGGTGGTGTTGGGTAATCTGGTCGGTGGCATTACCTTTACCGGGCTGACGCTCTACGCGACACACGCGCGCACCGCGCCCAAGCGCGCCGTTGCCTGATATGCCGATTGAGATGCGGGTTGGCCGGGATACCCGGGCGGGTGTGAAACCGGTCAACCAGGATTTCGAGGGCATCGCGATTCCGTCGCCGCCACTCAGGGCCACCAAAGGGGTGGCCTTTGCCGTTGCTGATGGCATTGGCAGCAGCACCGTGAGCGGTGAAGCCAGCAAGGCGGCGGTGGACGGCTTCCTGCAGGATTATTTTTCGACGCCGGAAACATGGACCGTGCCGCAATCGGCGCACCGGGTCCTGGCGGCGCTGAATGCCTGGCTCTATGCACGGACGCGGCAGAGTCAGTTTCGCTACTCGCTGGAGCAGGGCTATGTGACCACCTTCTGCGGCGTAGTTGTGCATGGCTCTCAGGCGCATGTTTTTCACATCGGTGATTCGCGTGCTTACCATTTGGACACAAAGGGTGAACTCGCCCTGCTGACAGAGGACCACCGCCGGTGGTTGTCCGCTGCGGAGAGCCAGTTGAGCCGCGCGCTCGGTTTTTCCCCGTCCGTAGAAATCGGTTACCGGCAATGCCCACTGAATCCGGGCGACCGCCTGATACTCGTGACGGATGGCGTATCGGATACCCTGGAACTCGACCGCGTTCTGCAATCCGTTCACTCTGAACCCGAACCTGAGCCTGAGTGGCAGGCGACGATGCTTGTGGCCGAGGCACTGGGCCGGGGTAGCCAGGACAATCTGACGGCTCAGGTTATCTGTCTGGATCAGTTGGACAGGAACGTCGATTCCGACGAACCGTACCCGAACTGGTCTCGAGGTGGGTCGCCATTGCCGGCACCCCCGCCTTTGCATGAAGGGTTGACCCTGGATGGCTGGACCGTGGGCCGGTGCCTGCACACCACCAGCCGCAGCCATGTTTTTTGGGCTGTGAACCGGAGTGGTGAGCAGGCGGCCCTCAAGGTGCCCTCGGCTGAACAGTCGGAACAGCAGACCGCCATTCAGCAACTGGCGATGGAGCGATGGGCGCTCCAGCGCGTCGCCCACCCCAATATCGTGCAATCGCTGAATACCAGTGAGCCACAACGCCACGCCTGGCTTGCGACGGCCTATCTTGAAGGGTGCAGCCTGCGCCAGTGGTCACTCGACCATCGGTATCCGCCCCTCGACACGGTGCGAGCGTGGATCATACCGTTGGTCTCGGCACTGCGCGCGCTTCACCGTCAGGGTATGACACATTGTGATATTCGGCCGGAAAACGTCTGGATCGGGCCCGATGGGAAAGTCACCCTGATCGACCTGGGGGCGGTCTATGTGGAAGGCGTGGGCTATGCGGTCTCTGAGCCGGGCCTCAATATGCCGCAGGGCGCCGCACTGTTCAGTGCGCCGGAGACATTTCTAAATGATAAACCGGACTGGCGAAGCGACCAGTTCTCGCTTGCGGTACTGGTGTACCACCTGCTCACGGGCAGTTTACCCTATGGGACGGACCTTCCGAAATGCCGCTCTCGGACGGCTCAGCGGCGGTTGCGCTATCAGCCGGTGACCCATTATCGGGATGATCTACCGGACTGGCTGGACACAACCCTGGCCAGGGCCCTACATGTGGACCCCCTGCGGCGGTACCCGGCCCTGTCCGAGTTTCTTCAGCACCTGCATGAGCCGGATCCGCAATATCAGCGGAACAGGCCGCTGATGGAGCGCGATCCGATTACGTTCTGGCAGGGCCTGTCGGCGTTACTGCTGTTTGCATTATTGCTGTCGCTCGCCCTTTGATCAGCGTGCTGTGCCGGCCAGTTGGCTGGCAATGGTTGCCAGTGATTGGCCACGGTCCATAGCCAGTTTACGCAGAACACGGTGTGCCTCGTCATTGCTGATACCATGATCCCGCATGACCGTGGCAACCGCTTTCTCCAGCACTTTTCTTTCCTCGAGTGCAGCCCGGGCCCGGGTGAGCTCCGCCTCTGCCAGCGCCAGGCGGTTGTGTTCCTGCTGGACCAGATCAAACAGTGAATGGCCAAGTTTACGGTCGGCGCCTGATTGCTCCTGTCGCAGCGCCTTTCCCGGTTCGCAGATAACCATCACGTTGGCTGTATCGGCCGGTGCTGCGCTCAGCTCTTCCAGCAGGGTCGCCTGTTCACTCAACGATGCTTTCAATTGCTGATACCGTTCAACACAGCCTTGATGAAAGGCCCGCTCCAGCGAGTCCTCGAGCTGCTTGAAGGCGTCCAGTCGTTCCGTGATCAACTGGAACCAGTGATCTGCCAGCGCCTCCGGGTCAGCCTGATGCAGGGCCTTCGGATGAGCCTGTCGGCGCAGGCGGTTGATCTCTTCTTCCCTCGGGTGACCAAGGATAGCGTCCCATTCACCGATCACGTCCGAGCCCGCGAAATCGGTAAAAGTATCAAAACAGCGGGCCTGGGCGTCCTGCAGGTCAGCCATGCGGTGAGACAGGCCTGCCGGGAATTCAGCCTGCGCAAACCCGGCGGCCCCGGTTGCGCGCTCCTGGCCCGCGAATTCCTTACCGTTCATCAGGTGAACCAGGGCAATCAGACGCTCCGCGAGCTCCGGGTCTGCGACCATTTCTGCGGCATCAAATACCACCTGAATCAGGCAACGGATGATTTGGCTGTAGTCATCGGCAATGGCAAGCGTGTCGAGCGCCTGTTGCTCTACCTGAGTGCGAAGCGCAGAAAGATGATCGAGCCGTAACAGGGCCATGGCAAGTCTCTGCAGTAACCGGCTGTCCACCGGGTTCTGCAGGAGATTGTCCTGAATATCGGCCAGCGCCCGATAAAAAGGGGTCAGCGCCATATCGGTTGCCGCCACCAGTTCGCGGCGCCGGGCACCGAAGTGTCGGCACTGTGAGCCCGTGAACAGGCAGGAGGCACCACGCTCGCGCTGGAGGTCGTGGACCAGTCCGGTGACCGCTGTCAGCACATTACCCATCATCAGAAAGGCTTCCATCTGATTCAGTTCGCACTGACGCGCAGCCAGCACAAAGTCGCCGGCACGGGGAGGAGTCTGCGTGGTTGTCATAGAACTCCGGATTCAGCAAATGCACTCGTTGATGATGTGATCCCGAGCAAGAGCCGGGCCAGCGACGGTTTTCACCACGGCACTGCCTGTCGGCCACGGCGATGTCCGGACTTGCGCACTACAGGGGTGCAGCCGTGCGCACTTACGGTGCGAATTTGCCAGCGCACGCGCGCGTGCGTAACGGGAAAACCGCCCTGAAGCCTGCTGCGCGCGGCGAGGGGTGCCGATCGTGCGACTCTGGCACAGACTTCGCATCTCACAGGGCAGACAATTTGACGATTGGCATTGGCGCCGGATTCGCTCCCCCTGTTTTTCATGGGGGCAGCGGGTCCGGCTTTTTTTGTGCCATGCGGAGGCAACCATGAGTGAAAAGACACTGATTATCGTAGGAAATGGCATGGTCGGGCACCATTTTCTGGAGCAGTTTGTGGCATCGCCCGCGGCGCGGCATACGCGCATTGTGGTGTTCGGTGAGGAAAAGCAACTGGCATATGATCGTGTACACCTCTCAGAGTACTTTACCGGATCCACCCACGCCGATCTGGCCATGGGCACGCCAGAGTGGTACCAGAGCAATGACGTAGAATTGCGCCTGAATGAACCGGTTCTGTCCATCGACCGGGCGGGAAAAACCGTTACCACACGAAAAGGGACACTGGGCTACGACGATCTGGTGCTGGCAACCGGTTCCTATCCCTTTGTGCCGCCGATTGACGGACATGATCGGGAACATTGCCTGGTCTACCGCACGCTGGATGACCTGGACGCAATCCGAACTAGCGCAGAAAACGCCCGGACGGGCGTGGTGGTCGGTGGCGGCCTGTTGGGGCTGGAAGCGGCCAATGCACTCAGAAACCTGGGCCTTGAAGCGCATGTCGTTGAATTCGCCCCACGACTGATGCCGGTACAGCTCGACCCGGAAGGCGGGGCGTTGCTGCGGCGGAAAATCGAAACGCTCGGTGTGGCGGTACACACGGACAAGGCCACGCAACGCATCGTGCCGAGTGAGTCGTCGAGGCTGCAGATGCAGTTTGCGGACGACACCCATCTCGACACGGACCTCATTGTATTCTCCGCCGGTATTCGGCCGCAGGATACGCTGGCGCGGGCCTGTGGCCTTGAACTCGGTGAGCGTGGAGGCGTCGCTATCAACAACCGGTGCCAGACGTCCGACCCGTCAATACACGCTATTGGCGAATGCGCGGTCTGGAACGGACAGGTGTTCGGGCTGGTGGCGCCGGGTTATACCATGGCCCGCACACTGGCGGCGTCCCTGAACGATGACAACGACGCTGCATTCACCGGGGCGGACATGAGCACCAAGCTCAAGCTGCTCGGCGTCGACGTCGGGTCCATCGGCGATGCGCATGCAGTGACTCCCGGTGCCCGCACCATTCGATACCAGGACGAACACGCCGGCGTTTACCGGCGCCTTGTGATCAGTGAAGATGGCACGACTGCACTGGGTGCTATTCTGGTGGGTGACAACGCAACCTATGACACCCTGCTTCAATACACCCAGAACGGGATCAAACTGCCGGAGCAGCCGGAATCGCTGATACTGCCGGAGAGCGAAGGCGGCGCGCCGGCATTGGGGCCGGATGCATTACCCGAGTCGGCCTCCATCTGTTCCTGCCACAATGTCACCAAGGGCGACATCTGTAGCGCGCTCGATGCCGGCTGCGGCGACCTCGGCAGCGTCAAAGCGGAAACCAGGGCCAGTAGCGGCTGTGGCGGCTGTGCCGCATTGCTCAAGTCCGTGGTGGACAGCGAGCTCGAAAACCGGGGTATTGAAGTCAGCAAGGACATCTGTGAGCACTTCCCCTACAGCCGGCAGGACCTCTTCAACCTCATCAAGGTAAACGGCATCCGCTCGTTCCGCAGCCTGATTCAGCAATATGGGTCCGGACACGGCTGTGATATCTGCAAGCCGGCGGTCGGGTCGATTCTGGCCACCGTCTGGAACGACCATGTGCTGGCCACTGATAACGTCCCCCTGCAGGATACCAACGATACGTTTCTGGCCAATATGCAGCGCAACGGCACCTATTCCATTGTGCCGCGCGTGCCGGGCGGAGAAATTACCCCCGACAAGCTCATCGTGCTGGGCGAGGTGGCGCGCGACTTCGACCTGTACACCAAGATCACCGGCGCCCAGCGCGTGGATCTGTTCGGCGCCACGCTGAGCGAACTGCCGGAGATCTGGGAACGCCTCATCGACGCCGGCTTTGAAACTGGCCATGCCTACGGCAAGGCACTGCGCACGGTGAAATCCTGTGTCGGCAATACCTGGTGCCGCTACGGCGTGCAGGACAGCGTGGGCATGGCGATCACCCTGGAGAACCGCTACAAGGGCCTGCGTGCACCGCACAAGGTCAAAATGGCGGTCTCCGGCTGCACCCGGGAGTGCGCTGAAGCCCAGAGCAAGGATTTCGGCGTCATTGCCACCGAGAGAGGCTGGAACCTGTATGTATGCGGCAACGGCGGCATGCGCCCACGGCACGGGGACCTGTTCGCGACGGACCTGTCTGATGAAGCGCTGATCCGCACAATTGACCGGATTGTCATGTTCTACGTGCGCACTGCGGATCGCCTGCAACGAACCAGTGTCTGGATGGAGAACCTGGAAGGGGGCCTGGATTACCTGAAACAGGTTGTTCTGGAAGACAGCCTGGGGATTGCTCACGAGCTGGAGGCTGATATGCAGCACATCGTTGACACCTACCGGTGTGAATGGAAAGCGACTCTGGAAGACCCGGAAAAACGGGCCCGCTTCCGCGAATTCGTAAACGCTCCGCAGAAGAAGGACCCGGTGCAACAGTGGACGGTGGAGCGTGACCAGCGCCGGCCCGCCGACGAGCGGGTACTCGCCACGGAGTCGTAATGCGATCTACTGCCCTTGCCAACATTGAGGAGATTTTTTATGCAAGATTGGACGAACTGGGAAGCCGTATGCACGGTCAACGACCTCGTACCCGAGTCCGGCATTGCGGTCTGGACCAGTGCCGGGCCAATTGCCCTGTTCTATATGCCCCACCACTGGCCGGCGCTGTTCGCCGTTGATCATTACGATCCATTCAGTGGTGCTGATGTGATTGCCCGTGGGATTACGGGCGACCTCAGAGGCCAGCCGGTAGTGGCTTCACCACTTTACAAGCAGCATTTCAGTCTGCGCTCGGGCCGCTGCCTTGAAGACGAGTCCGTAACCCTGCACACCTACCCGGTGCTGCTGGATGGCGACCGGATCCAGCTCGGGGTGCCGGCTGCGCCGTCCATGGCAACAGCGGCATGAGTCACCGGGGTGCCGCGCCAACGCGCATCGCCAGCTCGGCGGTGCGGTTGGCATAGCCCCATTCGTTATCGTACCAGGCATAAATTTTGACCTGGGTCCCGTTGACCACCATGGTTGATAGCGCATCGATGATGCTCGATCGCGGATCTGTGCGGTAGTCAACGGATACCAGTGGGCGCTCCTCGTACCCGAGAATATCCTTCAGCTCGCCCTCTGCCGCCTCTCGCAACAGAGTGTTTACTTCTTCTGCGCTGGTCGGGCGGCCCACCTCAAAAACACAGTCCGTCAGCGACGCGTTGGCCAGCGGCACCCGCACCGCGTGTCCGTTCAGTTTGCCGGTCAGTTCAGGGAAGATCTGGGTAATGGCTTTTGCCGAGCCGGTTGTAGTGGGTATCAGACTGCTGCCACTGGCACGCGCCCGGCGCAAGTCTTTGTGCGGTGTGTCGAGAATCGACTGCGTGTTGGTCAGGTCATGAATAGTGGTGATCGACCCGTGCAGGATACCCAGCTTTTCATGGATCACCTTGACCACCGGCGCCAGACAGTTGGTGGTGCAGGAGGCTGCAGTCACAATGCGATGCAGTGATGGGTCATAAGTGTCGTCGTTGACCCCGACCACGATATTGGCCACGTCATCACTCTTCACCGGAGCGGATACAACCACTCGGGGCACGCCCTGATCGAGATAGGGCTCCAGGCTTTCTCGTTTTGTCATTTTGCCACTGGCTTCAATGACTACATCGCAACCGGACCAGTCGGTGTCAGCGAGCGATCTGTTCTGCGCGCATGCGACCTGAGTGCCGTTGATGAGCAGCTTTTCGCCATCGCTCCCAGCTTCGTGGTGCCAGCGCCCATGGACCGAATCGAAATTCAGAAGGTGTGCGAATGACGCGGCATCGGCCGCCGGGTCATTGATGTGGACAAACTCAACGTCGGGGCGGTCAAACCCCGCGCGAAAGGCAAGGCGCCCGATGCGCCCGAAGCCGTTGATGCCAATGCGGACAGTCATGGTGTTCCCCCGAGTTTTTTGAATAGATTACACCCAAGGCCTTCATAATATTGCAATCAGATGAACGCATCGTGACAGTGGACTGAAACTGTACCTGCGGATCGCTGACCGATTGCGTAGGTGACGGCATGCCGGGCCGGAAAATGAACAGCACACAGGGGTTAACAATGACCGCATCCACGGCATCTCAGGGTACAGCCTGGGAAGTCTTCAAGGCGTTCCTGTTTCTGGGCTTTACTTCCTTCGGTGGCCCGGTTGCACACCTTGGTTATTTCCGCACGGAGTTTGTCGATAAGCGGCATTGGATGAGTGAGAAGAACTACGCGGAACTGGTGGCGCTGTGTCAGTTTCTGCCCGGTCCGGCCAGCAGCCAGGTTGGTTTTGCGATCGGTCTGAGCCGTGCCGGGGCCCTGGGCGCTCTGGTCGCGTTTACAGCGTTTACTCTGCCTTCTGCGGTCGCGCTGGTCCTGTTTGCACTGGGCGCCGGACAATTGGCCAACTCCGCAGGTGCCGGGCTGATTGATGGCCTCAAGATCGTGGCGGTCGCCATCGTTGCACACGCGGTCTGGGGCATGGCGCGGAATCTGTGTCCGGACCGCACCCGCACAGCCATCGCTCTGGTGTCGTTGGCCATCGTGTTTGCGGCGCCCGGTCCGCTTGCCCAGGTCGGTGCTATTGTGATTGGAGCAGGCCTTGGCTGGTGGTTCTGCACGCCCGATGACGGCCACGGCGTATCCGGCGTTGCCTTCGGTGTGTCGCGGCGTATCGCGGTCGGTTGTGCCGTTCTCTTTGCACTTCTTCTGGCTGGTCTGCCCGTACTGGCAGGCATGGGCGAGTCCATGGCCATCGCGGTGATAGACGCGTTCTACCGGGCCGGTGCGCTGGTGTTCGGCGGGGGCCATGTGGTCCTGCCACTGCTTCAGGCGGAAGTGGTGCCACCCGGATGGGTCACCGAGAACGCCTTTCTCTCCGGTTACGGGGCGGCCCAGGCCGTGCCGGGCCCATTGTTTACTTTTTCTGCCTATCTCGGCTTTGAAAGTTTCGGGCTGGTGGGTGCGCTTGCCGCGCTACTCGCGGTGTTCGTTCCCGGCTTTCTGCTCCTGATTGCGGTACTGCCATTCTGGGATCACTTCCGCAGCGTGAATTCGGTGCAATCTATCATGCAGGGCGCCAATGCGGCCGTTGTCGGCCTTCTTGGTGCGGCGCTGTATCAGCCGGTATGGACCAGTGCCATAACCGGGCCTGGTCCGTTCTTTCTCGCCGTGACCGGGTTTCTGATGCTGACAGTATGGCGAACATCAGCACTCTGGGTGGTTATTCTGGTCGGGTGCGGTGGCTGGGCGCTAACGCTTTGATCAGTCGCCAGTGCAGTGTGTTCGGCTGGTGTTTATATCAGACCTTCTTTATGCTAATACCTGCCACACAGGGATAATCAATCATAATAATCGACAGTTGAGGCGTCCGGGATGTACAGCCTTGCCATTAAACACGCTCTTGTCGGAGCGGCGCTTTGTCTGACAGCCGGTACGCTGCCGGCGGTAGATCTCGATCGTCTGACGTTCATTACAGAAGATTACCCGCCCTACAATTACGAACGAGGCGGTGAACTGCGGGGGCAGTCCGTTCAGGTGCTTGAAGCCATGCTGGACGAATCGGGGAGTGAGCAGACCCTCGATGACGTTCGCGTGCTACCCTGGGCGCGGGGTTATGAAACCACCTTGCATGAACCCAATGCAGTGCTTTTTTCGACCACCCGAACGAAAAACCGTGAAAACCTGTTTAACTGGGTTGGTCCCCTGGCGGCCGACCGCGTAGTGCTTCTGGCACGCCGTGACGCCGGAATCGACATTCAAACCATAGATGCCCTGCGCGAATCCGATTACCAGATCGTGGTGATTCAGGAGGATATCGGCGCCCAGCGTCTGGAAGAGGCGGGCGTTGACAGCGATCAGGTGCGTACTGCTATTGATAACGTCAGTGCCCTGAACATGCTGGCGGCTGGCCGGGTTGACCTGTGGGCATACGACGAAGAGGTGGCTCACTGGCTGATGGGGGAGCACGGTATCGACTACCGCCAGTTTGAATCGGTGTACACGCTGAGCGAAGCCTACCTGTATTTTGCGGTGAATCCGGAAACCGACCCGGCACTGGTCAATGGCATGCAGTCACTGCTGGATCGCCTGCGCGACGAGGGCGCCGTTCGACCTGTGAGGCGCTGGCAATGAGTCGACTTGCTCACTGGTATTTGGGGTTGTTCTGTCTGTTGTGTGCGTTATCGGCAACGGCCGAGGACGTGATATTCAATACAGAGGACTACCCGCCTTATAATTTCATCAATGCATCGGATGAGTTGGATGGGGTCTCCACGAGGCTGCTTCAGCGAGCCGTGGATGGATTGGGCAAGGACGTCACCTTCCGGCTCGTTCCATGGGCACGGGCGATCACCGAGGCACGTCTTCGTGAGAACGTCTGTGTCTACTCCACATCCCGTACGCCCGAACGCGAACAACAGTTCCAGTGGATAGGGCCATTGATCGAGTCCAGTTGGGCGGCTTTTTCCATCAACGAATCGGTGGCGGATTCGGTCGACTCCCTGGATGACCTGCGGAATTACAGGGTGGGTAGCTTCCGTGAGGATGCGGTGGGCCTGTACGTTGAGAGCCGGGGGGTACCCGTGATCTGGGCGTCGAGGGACCCTGAAAACCTCTTGCGGCTTGAAGCCGGGCTGATCGACGTATGGGTAACCGGTGCCGATGTGGCGGAGTTCGTGGCTGGCAATGCCAGCACGGACCTCACCCGATTATTCACCTTTGCTCAATCCAGGCTGTATCTGGCCTGCCACCCCTCGGTGGATGGACAATGGCTGGCTCAGTTGCAACAGGCGATAGACCGATTGAAGGAACAGGGTGTGGACAGGGAAATGCGTGAGGCAGTAAACACGTTGCAGAGGGATGAACCATGACACCGTCAGCCAGGGACAGGCGCCACCGGATATCACGCTGGCACAGTATTACCACCAAACAGGCCGTGTTGACGTTCCTCGTGGCGCTGGCCGTGAGCGTGGTCGCCGGCACCATAGAGCTTGTGGAAGAAGCCCGTATCACGCGCGGTGAAGTCAGGCAGCAGACTGAGCGGCTGCTGGAGATCGCTGGTGGTACCGCCGCAGAAGCTGCGTTCCAGCTCAACACAGAACTCGCCGCGCATGTGGTGCACGGCTTCTTCGTCGGCAATGATGTGGAAAGAGTGGTGCTGCGTGACGATTTCGGCCGGATCATGGCGTCTGAGGAGCGATTGCCGGAGGTCCCGGCGGGACCATTTGTCAATTGGCTGTTCGGTGACATTACCGATTACCAGCGCACGCTCCGTTATAACCTGGCTGGTTCCGCCGCTGGTCAGCCAGTGGGTGTCCTGGAGCTCAGTCTCTCGTTGCCTGCGATCGGCGATGCATTCATGGCACGCAGCGCGCTCATTTTCGGGCTCGGGATGATCAAGGCGCTGGCGATCGCCCTGGTGGTCGTGATCGGCTTTCACTGGTTGATCACGCGCCCGTTGCTGCAGGTATTCAACGCCATAACAGCAGTGGATCCGAAACAGCCGGGGCAGTGGCCAAAGCCCCGCCTGCGATCACACTCAAGGGATGAACTCGGCATGCTGGTCAGGGCTCTGCATGACCTGTTGTCGGCCTTTCAGATCGGGCTCAATCAACGCGATGAGCTGCACCAGATTTCTACCATTGATGGTCTGACCGGAATCGCCAATCGCCGTCACTTCGATGACATTTATCAACGGGAATGGCGGGAATGTCGGCGCGCGAAAACACCGGTGGCGCTGATATTTATTGATATCGATGACTTCAAGCGGTTTAACGACAACTACGGTCACGCCCTTGGTGACGATTGCCTGCGTGAGGTCAGCCGAGCACTGAAGGCTGCACTGCCTCGTTCCACCGACCTGGCTGCCCGTTATGGTGGAGAGGAATTTATCTGCGTATTGCCGCATACGGACGATGCCGGGGCGCTGGAAGTCGGAAACCGGATACGCAACGCCATACAGGCGCTGTCGATACCGCACCAGTATTCCGGGGCCGCAGACTGTGTGACTGTCAGCATTGGAATTGCCACGATGTTTCCCGGTGATACGGGTACCTCCCCGGATGCCTTGCTGGCGCTCGCTGACAGGCGACTCTATCGGGCGAAGGAGCTGGGCCGAAACCGGGTAGTGAATTCCGGAGAATAACGTTTGCGCCACGTACGTCAGGGAATGAGCATTTGCTGTCCGAGCTGAGGCAGACCCATGCACGAGCTGCTGAATGAAATCAGTCATTGCCGCCGATGCGCACATGAATTTGACCATGAGCCGAGGCCGGTCATCCAGGCATCTGAGCGGGCACGGGTGCTCATCATTGGCCAGGCACCCGGCCGGAAAGTGCATGAAACCGGGGTTCCATTCAATGACGCCAGCGGCAACACGCTGCGTAAATGGCTCGGGCTGAGTAACCGCACCTTTTACGACCCGGCCTGCGTGGCGATCGTGCCCATGGCGCTATGCTATCCCGGTAAAGGAAAGTCCGGTGACTTGCCACCGCCACCGCGCTGCTCCGCTACCTGGCATGAACGGGTATTCAACCATCTCCGAGAAGTGGAACTGACTCTGTTGATCGGGCGGTATGCTCAGGAAGCTTACCTCGACGCGCCCCAGGGGACCGTAACCGACAATGTAGCCAACTGGCACCACGAGTGGCCACATCGCCTGCCTTTGCCTCACCCGAGTCCCCGAAACCGGTTCTGGTTGCAACGAAATCCGTGGTTTGAGCAACAGGTGGTTCCGGCCTTGCGGGGACGCGTTTTTCAGCTGTTAGGCTCGGCATGACCGTGCAAGCCGAGTGATCTGTGACCAGTCACCTGCCGCGATCAATGCCTCCGGCGTGACCCATGTGCCGCCCACACAGGCCACATTGTCCAGCGCCAGATAGTCGCGGAAATTCTCGTGGGCTACACCGCCCGTGGGGCAGAAAGCCATGTCCGGGAAGGGGCCCTGGAAGGCTTTCAGCATCGCCGTACCGCCGGCAGCGGAGGCAGGGAAGAACTTGCAGGCCGAAACGCCGAAGGCCATTGCCACAAGAATGTCAGATGCGCTCGCAATACCTGGAAGAAAGGGTAGTTCCGCATCATGCGCGGCGCGCAACAGGCCCGTTGTGACGCCAGGGCTGACGGCAAAATCGGCCCCCGCCGACACCAGATCAGGGAATTGTCGTTCATGGGTGACGGTGCCCGCACCGACACAGAGTCCGGGCACTGTCTTCATACGTGCAACGGCATCCAGCGCGCAGGGTGTTCTGAGCGTGACCTCCACTACTGACACGCCGCCCTCAGCCAACGCCGTCGCAATCGCCTCTGCATCCCGGAGCCGGTTGACGGTGACGACCGGCATGACCGGTGATGCCGCCGCAAGCAGTTCGTTCATGGTGGTTGGCCTGGGCATCTATTCCTCTCGATTCAGCCTGCTGGCGGCGTCGGATCAGAATAGAGGGTTCCTGCACCGGATACAAAGCCGTGATGGAAGTATTCCAAACCGTCTCGCGCCTGTTTGATGCGCGGCGCACCAAAACAGGGCACTTCCACGCTGTCCTGCGCCCTAAGTCGTTGATAGTTCGGTCCAGATACTAGTGCCAGAGTGGCGCAGTATTTGCTCTGTTATTCCCGGAGTCCTGGACTCAAACATCACAGATTAGAGAGCCACAGTACGTCATTGTTGTGGCTCAGCCAATGGAGGCGCCCACCCTGACTGAGCAATCAGTCGGCGTGGGCGCTTTTTTTGCGCATTAACAAAGTGGCCTCCGGTTTGCCCTGCGCGCCGCCGTTGGACGGTCACCCCGGCAGGAGGAAAAGTGGATATGCGGACGATGCACTCAACACGCACATGGGGCTGGCAGCAGCTAATGCGACTGTTTTCGTGGCGCACCGACCTGGGTGCCACCCTGCGGGCTACCTTGAATCCGACCGGCAACGCCGGTTCTGCTGACCGTCCAGGTGTCCAGGTCTGGCTTGTTGGCGCCGGTAGTGGCGATGCCGATCTGTTGACCGTTAAGGCACTCCGGCTGATACAGGCAGCCGACGCTGTCGTTTATGACCGCCTTGTGTCGCCGGACATTCTGGATCTTATTCCCGCCCGTGCTGACCGCTATTACGTCGGAAAATCCCGGGGCAACCACAGCGTGCCGCAGGAAGGCATTGGTTCATTGCTCACAAGCCTGGCTCGTGGCGGCAAATCGGTGGTTCGACTCAAGGGTGGTGACCCGGCGATATTCAGCCGCATGGGTGAAGAGCTGGCGGCACTGCAGGCGGCCGGTATTCACGCCCGGGTTGTGCCGGGCATAACGGCTGCCTCTGCAGCTGCAGCAGGGATGGGGGTTCCCCTTACCGACCGAGCCTGTTCCCAACAGGTGCGATTTGTCACCGCTCAGCCGTGTCGACAGGAGGGCGAACCGGATTGGGCTGCACTGGCGCGCCGGGACGAAACTCTCGTGTTCTACATGGGGCTTGCCCGAGTGAGAACCATTTGCCATGAGCTTTGCGACGGAGGGCTGCCGCCCGACTGGCCCGTCATGATTGTGTCGAACGCCAGCCGGCCGGAACAGACCGCATTGGTCGGGACGCTCACCAGCATGCCTGATCTGGTAAGCGAGTTGCCTGTCCCGTCGCCGGCGATTATCGTTGTGGGGCAGGTGGTCACCATGGCACGTCCGGCTGTCGAGCCGACAGGCACGCTCACGCGAGAATTCACGAACTGATCAACGGGAGAGGTGGCATGTCGCCCCGTGCAGAAAACCGGTTTACGCAGTATGTGCGAACGCTGGGTCGAGGCAAAAGCAGTACGCGTCACCTGACGTTCGACGAGGCAATGGATGCCATGGGGCAGGTGCTGGATGATCAGGTCGAGCCCGAACAACTCGGCGCCTTTCTGATGCTGCTGCGTGTAAAGGAAGAATCGGCGGAAGAAATAGCCGGTTTCTGCGCCGCTGCGCGCAAGCGGCTGCCGGTTACAGCACCGGAAAAGCCGGTCGACCTGGACTGGTCCTGCTATGCGGGCAAGAAACGTCAGCCGCCCTGGTTGGTGCTGTCGCAGAGACTGCTGAGCGAGATGGGATATCGCCAGATCGTTCACGGGACAAGGGGGCACACACCGGGTCGGCTCTATGTACAGGACACCTATGAAGCACTGGGTCTTACGGTGATCACAGACCCCGAAAAAGCGGCCGCGCACCGCGTAGATGAACTCGCCTACGTCAGTCTGGACGCGCTCTCCCCGGCGCTCGAACGCATTATTCAGTTGAGACCTCTGATGGGGCTGAGATCCCCGGTGCACAGTTTTGCACGTCTGCTCAACCCCTATAACGCGACAACGGTGCTGCAGGGCATTTTCCACACCGGGTATCGGGAAGTTCACCAGCAGGCCGGTCAGATGCTGGGGTACCGCAATGTCATGGTGATTCGCGGCGAAGGTGGTGAGTTCGAGGTGAAACCGAATGCCCGTATTGAACTGGACTGGGTACACAACGGCCAATGCGGCAGCGGTGTCATGGCGCGGTCACTGCAACAGCGGCCTGAGCCCTATGAGACCTTATACCCGGAAACGCTGCAACGCATATGGACCGGTGACCTGGAAGACGAGCCGGGTCGCCTGGCGATTATTGGAACCGCGGCGCTCGCCCTGATGGCACACGAGCACCTGGAGCAGGACACCGCGGTCAGCCGGGTGGCAGCAGCCTGGGAAAACCGGGAACGCCACTGGTAATCGGTCAGTACCCGACCTCCCACAACAGGGGAGACCCTGCGGTTACCTGCCTAAGCCGGGTCTGTAGAATATCGGCTATGCCGGGGTGCTCGCCAACGAGTGCTGTCGTGTGAATGGTCAGACCGGGTGACCGTTCCATAGCCGCAGCCGCAATCTCCTCAATGTCACCGCCCGCACCCGCATGCCGCCCCGGCGAGAGAAACAGCATAGAGAGAATGATGTCTCCATGGGCGAAGGCCGGATCAGCCAGCAGGTTTTCCAGCAATGGTTCGTTGAACCGGTAGGCGTCACCGTCGCGACGCTCCATTGAGGCCACCGCGACGCACTGGCAGTCCTGCGCCAGTTCGGCACTCAACTGGCCCGCCAGGTAATTTCTGACCAGTGTCACTTCCGGTATCGGGCTGCCATGGTCGACCAGCACAACCCGGGGGCGATCAGGTTTGTCGCACCCCAACGCGCGAACCTGGTCGGCAAGCACTCGCGCCAGTCTCAGGTCGACGGGCTGGTGTACATCAACCAGAGGCTTAGCAACCCGAACCCGTAATGCCGGAAATTGCGCCCGCACCTGATTCAGCCGTTCCGGAAGGTACCCTGTCAGCGCCTTACTCGGTCCGAAGAACAAGGGCACAATAATCAATTCTTCGGTGCCGTCACGTGCCAGGCGCTCGGCGAAAGGCCCGAGGGTTAGCGCAGTCTCACCCCCGAGCTCGTCTGCCGGGATCCTGTCCGCATGCAGCAGTGAAACCGGGTGCACCTGCTCACCGGAAATGCGGCTCAGATCGGCGGCGATCCGCCGCAGATTCAGGACCGATTCCGCTCGCTTCGACCCATTGTCCAGTAACAGAATACGTCGCACATTGTCCCCGGAGGTCATTAGACTTGAGACCTGTACTCTAACAGATTGACGCACTACCCTGAGTTATCGTCTGAACAAAGGAGCAACGCCATGACAGGACCAGCACATCGTACACTGGGAAGAACCGGCCTCAGCGTCTCTGAAATCGGTCTGGGGTGCTGGCAGCTTGGCGGCGACTGGGGCGCTCAGGCGGCCTCGCAGGCCGACGCTGTATTGCAGGCGGCCACGGACCATGGCATCAGCTTCTGGGATACGGCCGATGTTTATGGGGGCGGTGTCAGTGAGTCCATCATCGGTGAGTACAATCGGCGGGATCCGGACGGCTCCCGGGTTATTGCCACCAAGGTGGGCCGCACGCCTGAACTCTATGCCGAGGGCTATACCCGTGAGAAACTGGAAAAGGCGATAGACGCTTGTCGCCGCCGGCTGCAGACCGACCAGCTGGATCTCGTACAATTGCACTGCATTCCGATGGAGGAAATGCGTAAAGGGGATATTTTCGACTGGCTGGAAGCCTGTCGGGAACGCGGGTGGATTCGCCATTACGGCGCCAGTGTTGAAACCGTGGAGGACGCCCTGTTCTGCATCAGCAATACGGGTGTGGAGAGCCTGCAGCTCATCTGTAACCTGCTGCGCCAGGATATGGCGGAAACGGTTTTCCCGCGGGCAGCAGCGGCTGATATCGGTGTTATTGTGCGGCTGGGGCTGGCCAGTGGGCTGCTCTCCGGCACCATGGTGCCGAACCAGACCTTCGCAGAAGATGATCAGCGTCACTTCAACCGGGATGGACAGGCGTTCTACGTGGGCGAAACATTCGCCGGGCTGCCCTTCAACACCGGAGTTTCGCTGGCTGAAGAATTGAAAACCTGGTGCCCGGAAGGTATGACACTGCCACAGATGGCGCTGCGCTGGTTGCTCGACCAGCCGGGCGTCACAACGATCATTGCGGGAGCAAGCAAGCCGGAACAGGTGGAGCGCAATGCAGCGGTATCGGCGCTACCGTCATTGCCCGAGTCACTGCACAGCGAACTCCGTGATTTCTACCATCAGCGCGTACGCCAACACATTCGGGGCGAAATCTGAGGCAGCCTGGGCGGTTCAGCCCAGTTCACTGGCCCAGGGTGGGTTGGCGCCGGCACGCGACACTGTAACAGCGGCAGCTCGCGACGCCCGCTCAAGAACTCTGGTGAGAGCGGCAGTGCCCAGACTGTCCAACCCCTCGCGGTTCAGCAAGCCGTCGCGCTGCAACTGGTCCAGTGCACCGGCATTAAAGGTGTCACCGGCACCGACCGTATCAACCACGGTTACCGTGGGCGGCTCTACACGGGAAATGGCCTTGTCGGTTATGGCCAGTGCTTCCCTGCTCCCCCGTGTAACCAGCACCAGGCCAACCCCCTTTGACAGCAATTCGCGGGCGGTGGATTCGACATCGCCATCACCACACCACCAGGCCAGATCTTCATCCGACACCTTCACTATGTCGGCGCAGCCGGCAAGACGCTCCAGGCGTGCCCGGTAGGCCGCCTCGTCCTGAATAAACGACGGCCGGATATTGGGGTCGATCATGATGACACGGCGCCCGGTTTCGCGGGCGGCCAGAGCCTCCAGGGACGTTGCCACGGGTTCAGTTACCAGACTGATTCCCCCGAAAAACAGCGCATCGGTCGATACCGGCAGCTCGACACCGGCAGCATCCGCAAGTCGCCCAGCCGTATTCTCGTCGTAGAACGCATACCGGGCCTGGCCATCTACCAACGTCACGAAAGCCAGTGTGGTTGGCCGATCAGACACCGGGCAGGTGCTGAAATCCACACCCGCAGCAGTCAGTGATGCTCTCAGTTGCTCGCCGAAGAAATCCGATGACAGGCCATACCAGAAGCCCGTTTCCGACCCCAGGCGACCGAGCGCAATAGCCGTATTGAAAACCGCACCGCCGGTTGCCGGCATGAAAGCCGCCTCCCCTGTGTCGGTTTTACGGGGTAGCATGTCAATCAGCGCTTCGCCGCAACAGAGAATCATTGATCTTCCTTATTCATTGTTCAGTCGCTGCCGGAAAGCGGTTAATCTAGCACAGATGACGTGGAATTGGAGGGCAGCCGGTTCAGGCCACGAGCATGTTCATGTATTCTATGCGCCCCGGAATCTGCGAACTTTCAGGAGCCATTGTGTTGCAATTTGTGTTGAATCGGTCGCTGTCAGCCTGCCTGCTGGTTTCCATTATCCTGCTGACGGCTGGTACAGCCAGCGGTCAGACGCTGCGCCTTGCGCACTTCATGCCGGCCAACACCTGGCAGGACAATACCCTGTTCAAGGAGTGGGCCAGGGATGTGGAAGCGGCGGCAAACGGCAGTCTGCAGATCCGTGTGTACCCGGGTCAGTCACTGGGCAGCTCTGTGGAGGGCTACGATAACGCCCGCCGCGGCCTGGCCGATATTGCCTGGACGGTGCAGGGTTATACAGCCAACCGCTTTCCGTTGAGCCAGATCGTGGAATTGCCCGGCCTCTTCGATTCAGCAGAAGTCGGCTCCTGTGCGTTCCAGCGTCTCTACGACAGTGGTGTTCTGGACGAGGAGTATGAGGAGACGCGCGTGCTCTATGTCCATGTGCACGGCCCGGGGCATCTCTTCACTCGCGACACACCGGTCCGGACCCTTTCCGACCTGGAAGGGCTGCAGATTCGTCGGCCCACCAATGTGATCGGCAACCTGCTGCGCGAACTGGGTGCAGAACCGGTCGGCATGCCGGCTCCTCAGGTCTACGAGGCGACGCAGCGCGGCGTGATTGACGGGTTCCTGTTGCCCTGGGAGGCCGTGGTCGGTTTTCGCGCCAATGAAGTGGTAAACCACTATACCGAGGTCGGCCTCTATTCGCTGGCGTTTGTGACCACCATGAACAAGAGTTCGTGGGAACGCCTTTCACCGGAGCAGCAGGCGGCGCTGGAAGCGCATTCAGGTATGAATGCCGCCCTGATCGCCGGTCGTGGGTATGATCGTGCCGATGTCGAGGCACGCGAACAGTTACTCGAGGAAGGTACGTTGCACACTATTCCGGCCAGTGAACGGGAAGAGTGGGAGGCTGCGGGGGAGCGCGCCACAGAGCAGTACCTGACCGAACTGGAAGCTCAGGGGCTGCCTGCGCGGCAGGTCTATCGCCAGTTCCAGGGACATGTGGACACCTGTCGGGCCGATCTGGCCGCCGGGACCTGATTCATGCGCCAGCTCGTGCGACTGGCAGACGGGTTGGCGGGGCTCTTTCTCTGCCTGCTGCTGGCCGTTGTGACGGCACAGATACTGACGCGGGCACTGTATCGACTCAGTGCGGGCCGCATCGATCTGTTGTTTACCGGTGCCATTGAACTGGCATCCTATGCGCTGCTACTGGTTGTTTTCTCGGTGCTGCCAGGTGCGGTCTACCACGGACTGGTCAGAGTGGATCTGTTTACGGCGCGATGGCCCGTTTTCATGCGTAGCATTCTTGATCGGGCGGGGCTCGGTCTGACCGGCCTGGTGGCGTTGGCGATTGCCTCGCAAATGATGCGTCAGGCCTTGCGGGCCGCCTCCGCCGGCTGGACAACGCAGGAGCTGGACCTGCCATTGGCCCCTTTTTATGGCTACGCCGGGGTACTGTCGCTGCTGTTTGCGGTGGTCGCTTTCGCCTCGCTTCGCGAGGATCCGCTGAACCGGGAAACGCACGCCGGGCAGGGCGCCGAATGAGCCCCATGGCGGTCGGTGTGTTCTGCTGTCTTGGGTTGCTCGGCCTGCTGGTTCTGCGAGTGCCCATTGCGATTGCCATGATGGTGAGTGGTATTCTCGGCCTCTGGGCGCTGATCGGCTGGGAGTCGGCGCTGTCATTGCTGGAAGCAGCGCCCTTCGATGTGGCCCGGCGCTATTCCTTCACCATGATTCCGCTATTTCTGCTCATGGGCCAATTGGCCGCGCAGGCCGGCCTTGCGACCGACCTGTTTGCAGCCAGCCGGCGCCTGCTCAGACACACCGCAGCCGGCGTGCCGCTGGCGGCTCTCAGTGCCTGCGGTGCTTTTTCCGCCGTATCCGGTTCGTCGCTGGCCACTGCTGCCACCATGGGCCGAGTCGCCATTCCGGATATGATGCGATTCGGTGTCAGCGCCCCACTCGCGTCCGGCACCATTGCAGCCGGCGGTACTCTGGGCATCATGGTGCCACCGAGCATTGCGCTGTTGCTCTATGCATTGATCACGGAGCAATCGGTGGGTGCCATGTTCCTCGCCGGTATCGTGCCCGGCATTGTGGCGTTTCTGCTCTATGCCATGACGATTACACTCTGGGTACGCCGTTACCCCACAGGCGTACCGATCAATCAGGGAGCCGACCTTACACGCGGGCAGGCCGTGGTGCGACTACTGCCCGTAGTGCTGCTGTTCAGCACGGTGATGGGTGGGCTGTATGGTGGCTGGTTTACCCCCACTGAAGCCGCCGGAGCGGGCGCATTTCTGGCACTGTTGGTTGCGCTTGCGCGTGGCGTGGGGTGGCGCGGGCTCAGAGAAGCACTGGCGTCTACCCTGCGCGCCTCGGCTATGATATTCCTGATCATAATGGGTGCCGAAGTGTTCGGCTATGTACTCTCGGTCTCGCAGATCGCCTTCGGCCTCGTCGATGGCTTACGTGCGATGGATGTGGCGCCCTGGGCGGTATTGTTGCTGATTCTGGGCTTTTTCCTTGTATGTGGCCTCTTCATGGACAGTCTTGCGATAATACTGATCACTGTGCCCATTGTTTTTCCGCTGGTGCAGGAATTGGGCATTGACCCGGTAT
This sequence comes from Natronospirillum sp., assembly GCA_965602035.1. Taxonomy (GTDB): domain Bacteria; phylum Pseudomonadota; class Gammaproteobacteria; order Pseudomonadales; family Natronospirillaceae; genus Natronospirillum. The sequence continues at coordinate 2,735,328 of OZ271919.1, forward strand.
GGTTCGGTATTCTCGCGGTGGTGGCCATTGAAATCGGTCTGGTCACGCCACCGGTGGGCATGAACCTCTTTGTGATTCGCAGCGTCGCACCAGGTGTGGCATTGCAGGATGTGGTGCGGGGTATCGTCCCCTTCGTGGGTGCAGACCTGATCCGGCTCCTGGTCCTGGTGTTGTTACCGATACTGAGTTTATGGTTGCCCGGGGTGGCCGGACTGCACTGATGCCGAGTGATGCTTGGCATGGCCGCCTTGTGTAGACTGGCAGCCGTCGGGGCGCGGTTTTTTTCAGACGGCGCCGGTTGGAACCACGGTGGCATCGGAGGCTCAAGAGCGGACTATGAAGGACTTCTGGGACAGGCAATTTCTGCGAGCGCATTGTCAATCCATACTGGATTTCTACCAACCGGCGGTAGTCGACCCTGTCGGTGGGTTTATCCAGAATTTCCGGGACGATGGCAGCTCATTCGACCCCGGTTTCCGTCAACTCGTCAGCAGCACCAGAATGGTCGTGAACTACTCGCTGGCCAGTCGTCTGTTTCCAGAGGGCGGCTACGGCGAGATGGCGCGCCATGGTCTTGCCTACCTGAACACGGTGCACTGGCAGCCGGATTCCGAATTGTTCGCCTGGACGCTGCAGGACCACCAGCCCCTCGACCTGACGCAGCAGGCCTATGGTTACGCGTTTATCCTGCTGGCCTATGCGTCGGTAAAAAAGGCCGGTCTTGATCAGGTCGACGAGCCGTTGGAAACGATCTGGCGGCTACTCGAAGAACGCTTCTGGCAGCCGGCATACGGGCTCTATGCCGACGAGGTCACAGCTGACGGCAAGCTGAGTGATTATCGCGGACAGAACAGCAACATGCACCTGTGTGAGGCGATGATCGCTGCGTACGAGGCCACCGGTGAGGCGCGTTATCTGGACCGGGCAAAAACGCTGGCGCGCAACATTGCTGTGCGGCAGGCCGACTTGACCAATGGCCTGATATGGGAACACTTCACCCCGGAATTCGGCATAGACTGGGACTATAACCGGAACGACCCGAAGAACCTTTACCGCCCGTGGGGTTTTCAGCCAGGTCATCAGACGGAATGGAGCAAGTTATTGTTGCAGCTATACCGTCATGCACCGGAACCCTGGCTGGCAGAGCGGGCTGCGGCGTTGTTTGACTGGGCCTGGTCACACGCCTGGGACGACGAATTCGGGGGGCTGGTTTATGGTATCGCTCCGGGCGGCGATTGGTGCGACGACGACAAGTATTTCTGGGTGCAGGCAGAGAGTTTCGCCGCAGCGGCCCTGTTGTGGGAACAGACCGGAGAGACGCGGTTTAAAGCGGCATACAATGACCTGTGGCAATATGCATGGTCCCACTTCGTGGACCACCAGTATGGTGCCTGGTATCGCGTACTGTACCGCGACAACCGGCGTGTCTCCGACCGGAAAAGTGAGGCGGGTGCCAAATGTGACTACCATACCCTCGGAGCCTGTGCTGAGGTGTTACGTGTGCTCGGCGAGTCATTCTGATTAACGACAGCCCTGAGTTGGCGAGATATACTGGCCTTAATGATATTTCACAATGCGGGAGATAGACCCATGGCTCGTTGGATGACCACTGGTTTGCTGGTTCTCATTGCCATTGTCTCACTGACAGGCTGCGCGAGTACGGCGGAAGATCAGGCCAGAGCCGAAGCCGAGCGCCGCGAGGCAGAGCGCCAGGATCTCCGCGAAAGCAAACAGGACCAGCTGGACCGACTGGATCAGAGCCTCGACGACGATTAGCGCTTGGTCTCCGCCATGAGAAAGTGGCCTTTCCCGGCCGCCTTTACGCGGTACAGAGCGGCGTCCGCTTCCGTCAACAGAGCAGACACGGTATCGCCGTGCTCAGGCCGACAACTGATTCCCATACTGCTGCCTACGGAGACCACCTGACCGCTGGTCAGTGTGATAGGCGCAGCGATAACCCGTTGCAGTTCCCCTGCCGTTATGGCGATATCCTCCTGATGCTGCCAGGTCCAGACCACCACGAATTCATCGCCGCCAAGGCGTGCGGTAATGGCGTTATCATCGCCTCGCCATTTGGTCAGCCTTTCAGCCAGTTCGACCAGTACTTCATCACCGGCGTCATGACCGTAGGTGTCGTTGATGGGTTTGAAACCGTCCAGGTCCATCATGATCAGGGCAACCCGGCGTCCTGCGGTGTCTGCACGGTAGCACAGGCTCGGGAAGGCTTCGTGGAGCCCTTTACGATTCAGCAGTTGAGTCAGTGGATCCAGTGCCGCTTCCTTCCGGGCTTCTTTCAGGTCTCGGTAGTAATTCCCCAGGTCGACGAACACCACCGCATAGTGCGGGTCGTCGCCATCCATCGTGCCCGAACTGCTTATCGTTACCTGGAACATGTGGGCTTCACCGTTCACATGCCAGATGAAGTCACCCGTCCAACTGCCGCGTTCCCGGAGCGTTTTCAGTAGCGTCCGATAATCGGCGATCTGCCAGTCCGTGGGAGCCGGCTTTTTCAGTCGATGGCCAATCAGCTTATCTATCGGTTCACCGACCAGTCGGGTATAGGCCGGGTTCGTGAACTGGATGCGGTGCCACGCGTCCAGAATAACGATCGGGTTATCCGTGTGATCAAAGGCGATCTGTGCGAACTGCTGCAGTCGTTCCCTTTCCCGCTCACCGCGCCGGTCGGCGATAATACCCACAACCTCGCCCGGGGTGCCAGTCAGTGACAGGCGCACTGATACAGGAAGATCAACATACCCTTCATCGGTTCTCAGGTTGACATGCAACTCTTCCGGCGCTGGGCCTTGCCCTTCGGTCAGCGCCACAGCGGCGGCATGGAGACGGTTCCGGTCGTTCGGGCTGAACATCCCCAGCCACCGGTAGCCGAGTCTGCCATCAGAGCTCCGGCCTGAGAGCCGTTGGTAAGCTGCACTGAGGTAAGTCAACTCGTGGTATTGATTGAACTGGAAAACGACCTCATTGAGTGAGTGCGTAATCTGGCGTAACCGATTCTCGGATTGTTCCAGCCTCGCCTGATTCCGAAGGTAGCCGAATACAATGACGCCTAGCAGGATCCCGGTCACAAGCGCGCCCGGGAGATAGATTGCCCGCACCAGTGAAACAGCCCGCGCCGGCGGCTGGGGCGTCATGGCCAACTGCCATTCCCCGTCTAGAGCCCGGATCTGTTCCAGTATTCTGTCCTCGGCCCGGAACAATTGCTCGTTCCCCAGAAACACGTCTCCTCTTGCACCGAGGCCGTCGGTACCGCGAATGGCAAGCCGGTCGGCTGCGACCAATGAGTCAGTGCCCAGGTTACGCAGAAGGCGATCGAGCGGAATACGGCTATTCACGAGGCCCCAGTATTCTTCGTTTTCCTGGTTGTCGTCAGGCACAAATACGGGAACCCGGTGTATGACGGCGGACCCGCCCTGCAAAAGGGACAATGGCCCGGCAAGAATAGGCTCACGTGCTGATATAGCTTCGCGGATCAATGTCTGCTGCCCTTCGAGCGTCAGCAGATTGATACCGACTGAGACTTCATTACCTGACGCCGGAAAATTCCAGCGAATGACATTGTCTGGAGCAATCGCGATTGAACTGATAGCAGGCACCCGGTCCAGTAGATCGATCGCCATGCGGCGCAGAACCGTTTCATCGACATCCCCGGCCTGGCTGCGCAGATACGCGGCAACGCTGGCGGACGTGTTGGCTGCCGAATTGAGCCGTGACTCGATCGTCCGCCTCAATGAGCTGGCCTGGACAGCCGTTGCTTCTACAACTTCGTTCTGGCGCTCCGATAGCCATTGTTGACTCCAAAGCGACACCAGGAAAAACGTGCCAATGCCTACAACGATTGCTGCCGCGAGGGCGCGGCGAAATGGCAGAATGTCGCCGAGTCGGATCATTTCATTACTATCGAGAGAAACTGTAGATTGCACCAGTCTAGTGTGTTGGGGATGTTGTTGTCGACAGAACGCCCGCGGCGGCCACTTGTGTCGATTGATTGCGTACGCAACGACAGCGCTGGTTCTTGAGCGATCAGTACCCTTTAAGGTCTGCCAGCCACGCCTCCGCGTGACTGACAGACTGCGGCACTGGCTAGTTCAGATGAGCCAGGGTGTCAGAAAAAAGGCGATCACGAACGCGGTGGTTACCCGCATTAGAATGCCGAGTACGGCCGCCCCCATGGCTTCTCGCTCAGTCAGGTCGGAGCTTTCTGCCCAGACGACCGGAATCTGGCCGAAGACTGCTGATAATGGCAGCCCGGACGACGCCAGAACAAACGATCCGACGACCAGTGACGGGTCGATATCGGCGGCAATTGACTGGAGGTTGCCCATAGCGAGTGTCGGACTGACCAGGAACGAGAGTACGCCAGTGTCCGGGTGGATATTCAGGAATAGCATGGCCTGATGCAGTACAGATTCAACGGGACCCCAGATGCCGGCGTATTCGAGGATACCGATGACCGCGAATACCAGTGCGACAGCGGGGATAAGAATCAGGATGAGAAGCTCGACGCCTTCGCGGGCGGCAGCAAACAGTGTTGGCATGAAATCCCGGTTCGGAGTGAATCGAGGCAGTTCGCCGATCTGGACCGCTTTCACATCCCGGAAAATTACGCGCGACAGAATCATCGGCGACAGCAGCAGCGGCAGGAAGACCGCAAGCATAATGACTGCAAATGCGTTCACACCGGCGTAGGTCAGGGCCATGAGACCCAGCATGAAGGTTGAAAACGACTGCTGCGACTGAACCATAGTCGCGACCGCCATTTTCTGTTCATCTTTGGTGGCACCGGCTCGCTTCAGTATGGGCCCTGCAATACGCCCGGCCGCGTTGATGTCACCGAATATGTTGTAGATGCTCGGAATGATCACTGATGGATTGATTCTCAACCACTTCATGGCCGGCACGAAGAACCGCACCAGAGCGTCAGTGAAGCCAAGTCTCTCCAGCAGTCGGCCAATGATGACGCTGACAATGATCGCCGTGCCGACCAGCCCGGTCAGAAAGACGTCGACGACCACGGGCTGAACCGAGTCCATTATGGCGTTGAACAGCCCTGCCAGGGTGGTTGGGGAGATGAGAAGAATGAGCAGGGCGACGCCCAGGAGCGCCGAACCGATGTATTCAATACGTTCCCATCGCCGTTTGCTGAGGCTGATCGTTGTTTCAGGCTGTGTTTCAGGTGTGATTGTGTCCTTCATGATGATTTCCTCTTTTTGTTTTCAACAGGGCGTGTTCAGGCGTTTTCCAGATCGACAGCGGTCGCACCGATCAGGTGGCGCTGACTGATCTGGCTGGCATAGGCCTGCATGGCCGGGTTGCCAACTTCGCGTATCGGGGTGGAGGTGACGCGGTCGCGGAACAACCGTACATCGACGCCGGGCAGGAGGTGGTCCAGTGCGAATGCCAGCGGTAGTCCGTTTTCCAGAATTTCCACAACATGGCAGTTGCCGACGATGAAATTGAGCCCGAGCTCATCCGCCGTTTCGACGAGGGGATGGCCCTCGTAGACCCGACTGATGGAGGCGATAACCGTATCCACCTCCGGGTTCTCCCTGACAGCCTGGCGCAGGTTATCGGGTGAAAAACCCGTATGCGGGAAAATATGCAGCACCTGATTCACCGAAGATTCGCGATCACCAAGATGGATAAAACCTTTGGTTTCAACGCTGGTTTCCCGAAGGTCAGATACAAACCGGAGATTCTTTTCCAGATTCAGCAGCTCCGCATCCTGATCTAGAGCCATGAAATGGTTCAAACGATCCAGAATTCCTCCGAGCGTTCTGACCGCCGGGAGCATCGTGCCGACAAACATAATGTTTCCATGGACACCCCCGTAGCTGATATCGGCTTTGTGAACCTTGTGCCCGTGAAGGAAGGCGATGCCCGGGTGAATTCCGTGGAACGCTTCATGGCACTCCAGTCCGGCAATTTGGTAAAGGTCAAGGTAGTTCTTGAGGGTAACGCCACCGCAACTGGCGGCATCGGCTATCGGGTGGTGGGCCACAATGGCATCGACACCCGTAGAGCCGGCGAGCTCAATGACCAGCTCGGTCATGGTCATACACACCGCTATTCGCCGAATGGGCCGCTCGGGATCACCCCAGATCAACCCCGGTATCTCGAGAACGTCCTTGCCATAGATTCCCGATGATTTGTTAATCACGAACGGATGATTTCCCTCATGGACGTCGTCCATGGATTTCACCGTTCGATCTCCGGTAATGATGGACAGCGCGTCTACAATGTCCTGCACTCTCTGCATGGTGGTCTCCGTGTTTCGATTTATTTGAGGCAAAAAAAAACCGCCAGCACACCTCCCGGATGCCCGAAGCATCGGAAGTCGTGCTGACGGTTTTCCTGCACTTCTGACGGATCAGAAGTTCAATGAACCAATCAACTTTTAAACCGTTGGCTTACCGGACCTCCATAAAATCTGGAATCTGGTCGACCAACAATTTTTACGATAGCGCGTTTTGTTCAAAAATCAAGCTTTTCTACATGCATCAGAACATCGCCGTCCATTTTTACCACGGTGCATGACAGCTCGGCTTCATCGTCATAATCCTTGAAAATTGCAGCGACCCTGAACCGATAACGATCGGTCAGAACGCGACTGAGCTCTCTTTTCAGCCCCTGAACAAGCCCGTGGTTGGCGACTTCGCCCACAAAGCGATCATGTTTCATCAGATAGGCGAGAGACGGCACTCGTTTGTTCTCGGTAATCAGGATCAACTTGTCGCCGACGATATCGATACGCTGTCTCACAGCACCGACACCGAACACTTGCAGATTGATGGTGTTGTAATCCTGAATCAGTGCCTGTTTGAAATCCCCGGGAGTCATTCTGGTATACCATAAAAACGCAACATCGTAAGGTCCCAAGGCTAGCCCGAAACGGGTCTCAAGACCAGAACCAGCGCGGGACCAGGGTAGACAACGCCGACGCGACTCCCTACAATTCGCACTCTTCGTGACCGCCCGTAGCTCAGCTGGATAGAGCGCTGCCCTCCGGAGGCAGAGGTCGCAGGTTCGAATCCTGCCGGGCGGGCCATTTCTCCGCTATTCCCATAGTCAGGTTCCAGTCAAAATCACGGCGTTGCGACCGTTTGCTCGGCTGCCAGCCAGGTTCGCTACTGGTTGTTTTTTCGGTCGTTTTGCAGTGCATCACTGAACGCGCTGGCCAATATGCCTGTCGGCATCGCAATCATGCCGATACCCACGATGGCAGTAATCCCGGCGAGGAGTTTACCCAATGGCGTAATCGGGGCGACATCGCCGTAACCGACAGTAGTCAGCGTGGCCACACTCCACCACAGCGCTCTGGGGATGCTGCCAAACGCTTCCGGCTGATGATTTGCTTCCACCAGATACAGCAACGCGCTGGACAGAAGTAAAAGGACACCGGCGATGGCGAGACTGACCAGCAGTTCGAACTTTCGCCGTGAAATCGCCTCAGCGATCGCGTTTGCGGCAAGTGAGAATCGCCCGAGACGGGCAAGGCGAAACAGTTTAATCAGCCGCAGCGTCCTGATCAGGAACGGACTGGACGTCAGCGGCATCAGGAGCACCGGCAGAATGGCCAACAGGTCGATGATCGACCAGATACTGATGATGTAACGGAACCGCCCCGACACGCCCCTATACCGCGGGTCGGCTCCTGCTGCGTAGAGTCGGCACAGATACTCCACACTGAAAATCGTCACAATGGTGAGCTCGAACACAACAAAAAAATCGGGTGCCATTGAGCGCAGTGTTACTTCTGTTTCCAGAACCGCGACAATGGAAGCAATGACAATGAGGATGCCAATAAGAAAGTTGGTGGGGGAAACTCCCCGTCCCTGCCAGGAGGACGGGTCGAGTTGGGCGTTCAGTGACGCTTGAAGTGTCAGTGCTCTCATGGGTCCGGCCTTTCGCTCCTGTTGTATCCCCGACAGTTAATTATGCGCTTTAGTTTACATAACCAATTAAGAATTTAAGTTACCTGCCCCGTATACCATGCTTTCGCGGTAGACCCGGCATCCTACTGAAATGCAGCTCTTGCCCGATTCAAGATCCAGCTTCTCCGGCAAGCCCGAGCAGCAGTGGTCGCGCCGGTATCCATCGAGTGCGTAACGAGGTAGTCTGAGAATGCCCATTTCCCTTGGCCAGAGATTGGCTGGCTTGAGCCAAGAGCATCTGGATTCGTACTGGATGCCCTTCACCGGTAACCGGGGCTTCAAGCATGATCCCCGATTGTTGGTCAGTGCGAAAGGCAGTTACTACACCTCAGCCGATGGGCGGCAGATATATGATGGTGTCTCGGGCTTGTGGACTTCCGGGGCAGGTCATGCCCGACCGGAGATTGCTGAGGCCGTAAACCGGCAGCTTTTGGAGCTGGACTATGCGCCTGCCTTTCAGTCTGGTCATCCCGGGGCGTTTGAACTGGCACATCGTTTAAGTGCGTTGGCACCGGATGGACTGGATCATGTGTTTTTCACCAACTCCGGGTCGGAAAGCGCGGACACCTCACTGAAAATCGCACGCGCCTATTGGCGAATGATGGGCAAGTCCACAAAAACCAAGTTGATTGGACGAGTGAAGGGCTACCACGGCGTAAATTTCGGCGGCATTGGCATAGGCGGTATCGGCGCGAATCGCATCCCCTTTGGTGAGGGAGTGGACGCAGATCATCTGCCGCATACGCTGTTGAAGGAAAACGTCTTTTCCCGCGGGATGCCTGAACAGGGTGCTGAGCTCGCGGATGAATTGCTCGAGCTGGTTTCCCTGCACGGCAGTTCGAACATTGCCGCCGTGGCGGTGGAGCCTGTAGCCGGCTCTGCAGGCGTCATCCCACCGCCGCGAGGCTATCTGCAGCGCCTGCGTGACATATGCGATCAGCACGAGATTCTGTTGATCTTTGATGAAGTGATCACTGGATTCGGCCGCATGGGATCCGTGACTGCCGCAGAGGAATTTGGCGTTGTTCCGGACATTCTCAATATCGCCAAACAACTGACCAACGGTACGGTCCCGATGGGCGGAGTGATGGTCAAAGGCGATATTTATCGAATTTTCATGGACCAGGATACACCGGAGTACCTCCCCGAACTGCCGCATGGCTATACGTATTCGGGTCATCCGGTAGCCTGCGCCGCAGCACTTGCGACACTCGATCTGCTGGAGAACGATCAGTTGATCGAGCGTGTCAGGAGCCTGAGTCCGCGCTTTGAAGCCGCGTTACACAGTCTGAAGGGGTCGCGATACGTCAGTGATATCCGCAATTATGGGTTTGCCGGTGCACTGCAACTGGAGGCCTGTCCCGGGGAACCAACCCGACGACCCTACGAGGTTGCCATGAAGTGCTGGCAAAAGGGCCTTTATGTGCGCTTCGGTGGTGACACCATCCAGTTGGGGCTGCCGTTTATCGTTGAACCTGAAGATATTGATCGTCTCATCAATATTGTCGGCGATTCACTGTCTGAGCTGCACTGAAACAATCTGAGTAAACCTGTACGGATGTGAGCGAGCCATGATGCAACTCGGACACCTTATCAACGGCGTGCACCGGAGTGGAAAAGGTCGCTCCGAGAGCCTGTATAACCCGTCCACCGGCGAAATCACGGGCCAGGTAAACCTGGCTGACAAGGCGCTGGTGGAGGAAGCCATTGCCGCGGCAAAAGGTGCGTTTCCCGAATGGCGAGCCACGCCGCCGGCGAAACGTGCCCGAATAATGTTCAAGTTCAAGGATCTGTTGGAACAGCATGCAGAGGAGATTGCCTCTCTGATCGGGCAGGAGCATGGAAAAATCCGGCACGATGCACTCGGGGAACTGCAGCGAGGCATTGAGAATGTTGAATTTGCCTGTGGTGCGCCGGATTTACTGAAAGGCGAGTACAGCAAGAATACGGGGCCGGGAATCGATGCCTGGAGCGAGTTTCAACCGCTTGGTGTTGTTGCTGGCATCACGCCGTTCAATTTCCCGGCGATGGTGCCTCTCTGGATGTACCCGATCGCCATTGCCTGCGGCAATACGTTCGTTCTGAAACCATCAGAGCGGGACCCGACCTCAACGCTGTTTATTGCGAACCTCGCCCATGAGGCAGGGCTACCGCCCGGCGTGCTCAATGTCGTCAACGGCGACAAGGAAGCGGTCGACGCCCTGATAGACAATCCCGCAGTTCAGGCAGTCAGCTTTGTCGGCTCCACGCCCGTTGCCGAGACGATATACAGCCGGTCCTGCGCAAACGGCAAACGCTGTCAGGCACTCGGTGGTGCCAAGAACCACGCGGTCGTGATGCCTGATGCCGACATGGAGCATGTCGCCAGGTCTCTGGCTGGGGCGGCGTTTGGATCGTCAGGGGAACGGTGCATGGCGATATCGGTCGCTGTCACCGTCGGTGAGGATGCCGCAGAAGAATTAGTCGCCCGGCTGAAGAGCCAGATGAACGAACTGAAGGTGGGTGTCTATTCTGATGACAAGAATGATTTCGGGCCGCTGATAACGAGCGAACATAGAGCGAGCGTACTGGGGCATATCGACCGGGCTGAAGCGGACGGGGCGGACGTGGTTGTCGACGGCCGGAAACTGGCTGCTGATGCTGGCCTCGGCGGGTTTTTTGTCGGTGGTACCTTGATCGATCGCGTACGCCCGGATATGGACTGCTATAACAAAGAGATTTTCGGGCCGGTCCTGTTAGTAGTCAGAACCGAAGACCTGGATGAAGCGATGACACTGATCAATAATCATGAGTACGGCAACGGAACCTGTATCTATACCCGGGATGGTGAGGCGGCACGTTATTTCACCGACAAGATCGAGGTCGGCATGGTTGGCGTCAATGTTCCTCTGCCGGTGCCGGTTTCCTACCATAGCTTTGGCGGCTGGAAGCGGTCACTTTTTGGTGACCTCGATATCTACGGGCCTGATGCGGTCAGATTCTACACCCGCCGAAAAACAGTGACGCAGCGCTGGCCCTCCGGTGGCGTGAGAGAGCAGGCGACGTTTTCGTTTCCGTCCTGAGCAGGAGGTATTAATTGTGCGGTAGCCTGGGGTAGGGCGGAGACGGCTCGCTACGTGGTTTTGTTCTGCTGCAGCGTTAGCCGTTTTACCTCGTCAAGATAGGTCTCCAATACCAGGTTATGCGGTGCGCTCTTGCTGTATATGGTGCAGAACTCGGTGTCGTAACTGAATAAAGCCGGGTTAATTGCTTTGAGCTTGCCATCCCTTACCCACCGCTCGGCATAATGGTTCGGCAGAAATCCGATATAACAGCCGGAAAGTACCAGAAACGCAATGCCCTCCCGGTCTGTGGCTGAGGCCGACACATTGAGCGCCTCGTGCTTTTTCTTTATCTCAGGCGACTGGACATAGGCAGGAGCGACCGCATCATATTGCTTCACCTCGGCTTCAGACGCATTCTCGCTGCCGAACAGCGGGTGACCCGATGAGCAATAAAGCTGTGAATGCTCGCTGTAGAGGGGTAGGTAACCCAGCCCGGAAAGGGGGTTATACATGGGAATTACCCCGGTATGCAGGCTTCCCTTAAGCACGGCAACTTCAATGTCGTTCGGTGGAATCATCCGAATGTTTATGTAGACGTCCGGCCCACGTTGTTTAAGTGCACTCAGCGCGTCTGTGATGATCATTTCGGGCATGCTGACCAGGTTATCGGTGATGCCGATGTTCAGTTCACCTTTCAACCACTTGTGCAGGCTGTTAACGCGGGTGCGGAAGCCTTCGACCGACGCCAGTAACTGCAATACGGCTTCATAGACTTCGGTGCCGGCATCGGTCAGTGAAAATCCGCTTCTGCCCCTCTGGCAGAGCTTCAGACCAATTCTCGCCTCCAGGTCACCGATCGCCATGCTGATGGCCGCGCGGGAAATGTTCAGCTCTACCTCAGCGGCAGAAAACCCGCCGCAATCGACCACTACCCGGAAAATCCGGAGCAGTCTGAGGTCCGCGTCTTTCAGTTGACCCGTAAATTCGCGTTTTCGTGGTGACAAAAGAAATTCTCCGCCGAATATCGTTTTAACTGGATTCTAATTAAGATCCGGCGATTTATTAAATTTATACTTAATAAAATGTTTTTACTGTAGCTTCAGGTTAACCAAACTGTCTTGATACGGGACTTGTTATCCTGAAGTCATTCTCGCCGCGCCAGCAATGCTGGGTACGATGGTCCTTGCGAATGAGTCGTCTTCGCCCGGACCATCGCCATTACCCGCGGTATACGGACATTAACTGCCTTCAAACGCCTCAATGACTGAGTCTGGCGCATTCAGCGTGGCCTCGTAGAGCTCCATCACCTCTTCCGGGCCCGCGTAGTCAATGGGCCGCTGCAACCGCTCGGCTTCTGCCAGGAGCTCCGGGTCTTCAAGGGCTGCTTTGAACGCGTCCTGAAGGATCTTTACCCGATCCTCGGGAACGCCCGGGCCGGTCATGAATGGCCGGCTGGCGACCCGGCTGGCCATCTGCACCTGGGCCAGGCTGAGCGCATCGCCTTCCAGGTGATCACGGAGATCATCGACGTGGGCCAGGTCGCGGGCATTGCCCAGTTTGGCAAAGACCTTAAAGCCTTCATCCTCTATCAGGTCGCGAACGCTGGAATACGAGCCTGACATACCGGGCACTTCTCCACGCAGCACGGCCAGCGCCTGATCGCTGCCCCCCTCGTAACCGGTCACCACATCCACATCATAACCGCCAGCCTGGAAAATCAGCATAGACACATAGGTGCCACCGGAGCGCCCGCTGGCGGAGAATGTGAAAGTGCCGTCGTATTCCTTGAGGTCTTGCAGATTGTTGACAGGAACATCCGGGCCGGACATGTAGACGGCCGTGTCTGATGCAGCACTGCCCAGCAGATTGAACTCCCGGACATCGTAGTTCACGCCCCGAACCCCGACGCGTTGTGCAAACGCCAGGTCCCGGGAGGCGATCAGTATCTCGGTGCCGTCCTGAGGCGCTGCATTGAACATGTAATTGGTTGCTATCATTCCACCCGCCCCGGGGCGGTTTACCGCGATAACGTTTGGCTCACCCGGGATGTATTTGCCGATATAGCGGGCGACCAGGCGACCGTATTCGTCATATCCGCCACCCGGAGTCGACCGAATGACGACAGATAGCGTTTTACCTTCGTAGAAGTTGTCCTGCGCAATGGCCGAGGGTACCAGGGCAGCGGCCCCAAGACCCAGAACACAGGCAGAGAGGGCCGAACTGATTGCTCGTTGTATTTTTGTCATAATTGCCTCCACAGCGTTTTTTGCACGTGATTTTCACGTATTTGCAGGTACTCTGTCCGGTGGCCGGACAGTCCTATCAGAGCTGGTAAGTCCCATACCAGTTGTCCACAACCAACCATCGATCAATTCAGTGCATTCATCAGACGGCGGGATATCGGATTCATTCCTCTGGCGCCTTACTGCCGGGGTTCGTCATCATGGAAGAACCCCTGTTTCACAGCGTCCACAAACAAAGAAACGGCCACCGGTGTAACCCCTTCTGGCAGGCCGGGTTCGGGAGTGGTGTAGGTGTGTACGCCGGCTCCAAGTCGGGTGAGCGCCGTGCGCGGTGCCGGGCTCATCCGGGCGAACATGGGAAGAATGACTTCATCGTAGACTTCCGGGCTATGGTCCCGGCTATCTTTGGTGATGATAAAGTAGAAAGGCGGAACGGGTTTGACCCCTTCGCCACTCAGTTCTCGGGTGTAGCCGATAAACCGGTCTACCAGGCGATCTGTTTCTGACGCTGTCATGCCCAGCCGCTCGGCCGAAGTAATAGCCGCCTCTTTGAGAGACTGCTCAATATTGTGGGTGACAATGTATTCTGCCTTGAACTGTGGCCGGCGCCTGGCGGACTCCCATTTGTCAAAAAGCTCCTCCATCAATGATGGCAGGCGCATTAATGCAGCAGGTCCTTCCTGTCCCAGCGCTTCCGGACCCTTGTACCGGGCCAGGTCCCGCCAGGTGCGAATATAGAGGTCTGTGAATGGGTCCTTCCAGGGGTCACCTTTGGGGCGGGTTTGCTCGTAGCCTTCGATCTTTCCGCTATTGCCGCCCCATATGTGCTTTTGCTCGTTGATGTATCCGAACGAGGAGTTCTCCAGTGCAAATACGCCGCGCACGTTTTCCACGCGCTGTGACAGCATGGAAACAAATGGGCCACCTGTTGAGTGTCCATGCACGAAGACCGACCAATCGGCAACCGGGAAGTGGCGCGAGCAGGCTTCCTTCATGCCGGTCTCAAAAGCGGCCGGCCATGCGGCCATCCGGGCATGGAAGCGGGTGCCTTTGCGGGCACGCGCGTGAAGCCGGCGACCGTACTTGTGCCGCTTGCCTTCATCGACGACGAGTTCATATTCATCCGGAGAAACGGTTTCGCCTTCTACCCAGATCGGAGTTCGAACGACACCGTCTCCATGGACGGTATCACCGGGCCAGTCTCGGCTGTCATCCGGCAGGTAGTGTCGCCCCGGAAAACTCATGGTGACCACTTTGATGCCGAACCGCGATGCAAAAACCTCGGCCAGCGGCCGCATCGACTTGAAATCTCCGGCGCCACCGTGGAGCAGGAACATACCGACGAATTTGCCGTCGGGTCCTTTGAGGCGATCCGAGTCAGCGGCCGGTTCTGTGACTTCGACGCCAATGTCCCATTCCAGGCCAAGCTCCGCTATTCTGAATATGTCTTCACTGACGTGAGTCGCTATTGGACTGGTATCCAGCACATGCTCAGACTGGGTAATTACATCGTCGCGGAGAACAAATTTCGGCGGTGCCCACTGGCTTTCGACCTGTGCGTTCATTGGAAATACCCATCCATTATCGCGTCATGGTTGATTTTGGCGGCGACCGGGGCGACGCCGCCGGGTAAGTCGGGTTCCGGCTGCCAGTAACTGTGTACACCCGCACCAAGTTGAACCAGTCTCACCTTGGTGGCGGGCGCCAGCTCCTTGAAAGAGGGAATGATGACCTCTCGATACACGTCGATGTTGTGATCGCGGCTGTCTTTGGCGATCGTGATCAGCACCGGCGGCACGGGGCGTGCGTCACTGCCCGACAACGGGTGGGGGTAGCCGGCGTACCGGTCTTCAAGCGCTTGCGCCTCCACTTCCGACATGCCCAGATGGTCTGCTGTTGCCCGTGCTGCGGCACGCAGAGACGACTCGATATTGTGCGTAATAATATACTCAGCCTTGAACTGTGGTCGTTTCTTTGCCGCTTCCCAACTTTCCAGAACTTCTTCCATAAGCCAGGGCAGGCGCATCAGCGCTTCGGGACCTTCACGACCCAGCGCCTCAGGCCCTCTGTACCGCGCCAGGTCGCGCCAGGATCGTATATACAACTCATTGAACGGGTCATTGCGTGGAGCCGGTTTCGTACTCACCCGCTCGTAGCCACTGATCTTGCCTAATGATCCGGACCAGGCGTGCTGTCGAGCCTGGATCACACCAAATGGGGAATGCTCGACAGCGAGGACGCCCTTCATGTTGGGAACACGCTGAGACATCATGAAGATGTGTGGCCCACCGGTAGAGTGCCCCGTCCCGTAAATAGAGAATTCTTGCTCAGGCAAGTGGCGGCGCATCGCCTCCCGGGCGCCAACCTCATACGCAGCAGGCCAACCTGCCATGC
This sequence comes from Natronospirillum sp., assembly GCA_965602035.1. Lineage (GTDB taxonomy): Bacteria > Pseudomonadota > Gammaproteobacteria > Pseudomonadales > Natronospirillaceae > Natronospirillum. The sequence goes on from OZ271919.1 coordinate 2,750,958, forward strand.
GCAGGTAAAACAGTGAACCCGGTTTTGCGCGGGCGACAGTGCGACGGCCATAACGGGTTCGTTTTGACTCGTCAGTATCCACATCGTACTGATCAGACGTGATGGCTTCGCCGATTTTCCAGATGGGTGTGCGAACGGTGCCGTCCGGCTTGATGGTATCTCCCGGCCAATCGCGGCTCGGGTCGTCAAGGTAGAGTCGCCCGGGCAGGCTCATCGACACCACTTTATGACCGAGTCGGGCATAAGCCCTGGCGACCGGCGCCATCAACTTGTAATCACCGGAGCCGCCATGAAGCATAAAGATGCCGATTTTCTTTCCGTCGGGCCCAACCGCTTGATCGGAGGCTTCTTTCGGTTGATAGATGCCAACGCCGAAATCCCATTCAAGACCCAATGATTCAACCCGGAATATATCCTCGGTCTCATCCAGTTCGATGGGGTTTGAGTTCAAAAGCTGCTTTGAGATGTCAATAACGCTTTCGCGGTCAAGGTTGGAATAGGTGTTGCTCAGGTCGATTCCAGTCATATAGGTGTCTACAGCTCCACTGATGCTGAAGGGGGCCGGTCGAAATTACTGGCGCAATTCGGTGTTCAAGGTGGTCGGGGTGTTCATCTGGCGCGCCAGCCGTCCCTCTTTTTTCAAGAGCATGGATCAGCCGTTGAGCAAGTTAAATTGCTTATTATTTATTTAAAAACAAGTAAAAGGTTAACTATCGCTCTGGAGAGCGTATTAGCCGAAGGCTGGCCTGAAGTGGTTGTGATGACGGGTTACGTTCAGCCCACCCGCGGTTTCGCCCTGAAGCACTGTGGACACAGACAGGCGCTGTCGTCGTCGACATCACCGGTATCCCGAACAGGCTCACCCATGCACCAGCAGGCGGAAGATGATTTGCCGGCTGCCATGGCACAGCCGGACGGGGCACCACATTCCGGGCAGCGTGATTCAGAGACTGTGGCACTGAATTGGTACAGTGCGGAAAGGGTGGGGTCTAACACCTGTGGCCTGGATTCTGTGCCCATCGGGTGGTGTGTTCCTCTGTGGCTGGCGGTTGTCGCAGCACTCCCCGACCCGGCGAACGGTCGGTGGTTCAGGGCCGCCAATGCTGTGTTGATCGATACCCTTGATGCTAGGGTTAATTCGCGCGTCACGCAATCCGGGAATCAACGACCAGAGTGAACAAGAGCCGGTTCTTGAGCAGGAGGTTAAGAATGCAACGACATTGGCAGATAGCAGAGCGCTACGGGGCCGGTTACAACGGTAAACCACAGTTCGACCGCGGAGCTGGTGCTAAACCCCGAAGCCACGACGATGGCCGGGATTGCGGACCATTTCTGGGCGGTTTGGGGACGGCCAATTTCAGTCGGGGTCTCGATGGACGCTTCAGCCGCTGGCAGTTGCAGCAGGGTGCGCACGTTCATCAGACCATAGACGCCGCGTTCATTGCGCTCAGCTGGACAAACGGAGAAACGCGGTATTACCGCCGGCTGACGCTGGGTGAGGGCGAGTCGGAATTGCCGTGGGAATGCCGCTCCTATGCCGCCCTTTGGCCCTGTGTGTATGAGCACTTCGACCACCCGACGCTACCGGCACGCATTCTACTGGAATACCACTCCCCAACGATTCCCGGAGAGAACGACTCAGCGGCCTTGCCGGTCACATTCTTCACCGTCGACATTTCCGGGGTGAAACCGGGTGTCGGAGACGTTTCTGTTTCCCTGGTATGGCCGAATCTCAATGGCTGGCGGTTGATGCCGCTCACCAGTGCTGAGCGTTCCGGGCTGCATTGGCCCAATCAGACGCATGCAGGTCAGATAAACCGCTTGGCTGAACTGGGAAACGGCGAATGTCACATTGCACAGACGCACCAGCCACTGGCCCGCGGCGATGTTTCGGGCACCGTCATGATCAGCGGTCAAACCAGCGATGCAGAGCTCAACTTTCAGGTCAGTGCCAAGGCCAACCAGAACGAGACCGGCGTGCCCTATGCGGAACAGCCTTACACACTGGCCTGTCTCGAGGAAACGCTGAGGCAGGACGGCCGACTTCCCGACGATACAAGGAACTGGTCAGCCCATTGGCACGAGCCGCTTGTAAGCGCCATTAACGCCCGGTTTGGCCCGAATGGGGGAGCGGTAAACTTCGCGGTCACGATGGACTGGCCGCTGACCCGTTTCGGCCAGGGGCGACTCTGGCGGAAAGCCTACACAGCACGCTGGGGATCGGAGTCTGAGAACACACTGGGGATCGCCAAAGCGGCACTGGCGGACAGAAAAGAGGGGCTTGAACGCCTCGAGCACTGGCACAGGAGTGTGCTGGCGCGCCTTGCGGACTGGCCGGACCGTGTCGCGGGCGCTGTGATCAACGAATTGCACACGCTGGTAGCAGCCGGCAGCGCCTGGGTACATCAGCCTGACCCCGCTCCTGACAGCGAGAACAGTCACTTTCGCGGACACGAGCACATCGGAATACTGGAAGGGTTTGATTCCGGCTATTTCTATTACAATACGCTCGATCTCTGGGTCTATGCTTTCCCCGCACTGAGCGAATCCTGGCCGACGCTGTCCGAAACCGTTTTTTCCGACTACCTCGATACGGTGGCACTGACACGGCCGACGCGCCGCCCCGTCTACCGTGACGGGCAGTGGGCTCCCTATCTGGTAGAAAACAAACTGCCCCATGACCTCGGCAGCCCCGCCGAGGATCCCTGGGTGGCGCTGAACGGCTACGTGATGCGTGATGACCCGAATCTTTGGAAGGACCACAATCCGTCGTTCATTGTGAGCTTTTTTCAGCACCGTCAGCGCACAGGCCAGCAAATTAACGATTGGGAATACCAGCAGCTGCTGAGTCTCGCCAATTTTGTGGAAACTCAGGTGGCACCCGGAGAGGGCATTCCCCAGCACGGCGCATTTGGCGACAGCACCTGGGACAACCTCGACATGCGCGGGCTGTCCGCCTATGCCGGCGGTTTCGTGATGGCAGCCTGGGCGGTCATGGCCGAGCTGGCCAGCCAACGGCAGGAATCGGAACGTGAATGTCATTACCGGCTATTACTGCAGCAGGCACAGGCCAGTTTCGACACCCTCTGGAGCGGCGAAGCGTACCGGACCAACAGCGAGGGCAAGTACCGAAACGCTACCATGGCCGATGCGCTGATCGGCGTGTTTTACGCCCGACGGTGTGGTCTGGGAGATCTCGTCCCCCCGGCCCGGGCAAGAGGTCATTTGTTGACCACATTTCGGAATAACCACCGAAATTATCACAACGGCCGTTTCGGACCGTTGCTGGTGGCAGAACCAGAGCAACGACACTATTCGCGCGATGGCGGTGAAGAGCTACAGGTCAACGAAGTATTAGTGGGATCAGCTTGGGTTCTGGTGGCGATGCTGGCGGAATACGGCCTGAAATCGGAGGCCGATCAGATGGCGGAGCGGCTTGTGGACCACCTGTACCTAGCGTCCGGCCTGCAATTCCGTACACCGGCGGCGTGGGATGGGAATGGTCGGTTTCGCGCGCCGATCAATATGCGAGTGCTGTCTATTGCCTGGTTGCTGCCCTGATGTGGCGGCCAGCCGCAGGCCAGGACGCCAATCGGCTGAAAACTCAACCGGGGTTTCTGATCAGGATGTCATCAACAATGGTTTCCGGTGTCGGGTCCAGTGGCGATTCCGAGGTCTGAACCGACACGTTTTCGGTCATTTTTTCCGCCAAATAGGTATCGACCTGCTCTTCGGTGAGTTCGAAAACCGGTTCGTCTGAGTCGCCGAGCGGACTCTCCACTACCTCAGAGTGCGGGGCAACGGGCAGACGCTGCGTGAGCTCATCTCGCAGCGACCACACGGCCTGCCAGAGGTCGTCGTCAATCGCGTCCGGCCGGGGGCCGCGCAGGGTCGCTTCGATCACCGAACACAGTTGCTCCGGTGAGATCCGGAAGAGTTCGCAGATAGGGTGGTCGGAAAGGGGGGCCAGGTCGGATGCGGTGCTTCGTGACATATTATAAATACTCTTATTGGGCATAGGGCTGCACGCTCGTTATGCAGTTGTTTACGGTCAACCTCCGGCGGCGGTTCTCACTGACCGGGATTTATCGTGCATTTTATCCTGAACCAATGTCCGACCGGAGACAGGTTTATCCCGGCAGAGCGAGGATCGCGCAGGTTGTGCCGCAGTCCATTGCGGTGGGCGCCCACGGTCCTGGGTACGATCGGTCAGGGCAACGAGAGCGCGAAACTCAGCAACCAGCGCTGCCCCTGTTCGATTCGGCTGACCTCATGTTCATGCAGGTCCGGACGAAACAACACCACCCGGCCGAACAGGTTGCAGAGGTTTTTCTCGCAGCGAAAGTCACCGCCCTTGCGCGGTCTGACGAGGACACAGTTCAATTTGTACAGGCGCCCGGAACTGACCATATCGAGGTGCGGGCTGATGCGATGCCCTTGTTGATAGTGCACAAGATAGATATTGAGAAACCGGGACCGCATTAATATGCGGGTTCGAACATTGTCAGCCATAATTCATGAACCTGACCGCAAAACGGGCGCCCATTGTGCGTGAATATTCGGAGTGGTGAAAGGCGTCATCCTGATTGACGACCTGGCGCACGCTCGTCCCCGCTTTCCGGGTTCTGTTCCTCTTCGATGCAGTTGCCTCCCTGGCTTTTTGCTCGACTCAGAGCGAGTGTAGCCATGGTATCCAGCGCATGGATATCCGCCCGATTTTCCTGCGCGCGGGTGAGTCGTGCCACACCTATGGAAACTGTTGGGCCAGGCGCCGTACCGAGGTTTGCCAGAAACTGTCGGTCGATGGCTGACTTGATGTTACGGGCTATCGATTCAGGCTCGTCTGAGCTGCGATAAAGACCTGTTACGGCAAACTGATCTCCGGAAAGCCGGTAAGCGCTGCAGCCGTCGCCAACACCACTGAGTATGCCATCGATCACCCGCGATACGCAGATATCCCCCTCGTCATAACCCCATTTTCTGTTGACTTCTGTCATGCCATCAATACCGATTCTCACCACGAAATGGGGAGACTCAGTCGCTGTATCCGTTTTCTGTATCCTGAGAAACCATTGGCTGTATTGGCGGCGGTTTCCCATCCGCATAATGGGTCTGAGGAAACGGGGGTCTTCCTGTTCGCGCAATTGCTGTTCCAACAGTTCAGCGAGATCGACCAATTGGCTTCGTTCCGCAGATGAGAAATCACGGGGCACCGTGTCCAGAACACAGAGCGCGCCGACGCACAGGTGATCCGTGGAAAACACAGGCACACCCGCATAGGCTCGAATATACGGTTCACCAACGACTAAGGGATTATTGCGAAACCCGATGTGTGCCGGTGCATTGGGAATCACCAGCGGGTCGGCACCGGCGATCGTGTGGTTGCAGAATGCGTCGCACCGTGCGGTTGATGCGGCATTCAGTCCGATTCGACTCTTGAACAGCTGCCGGTCGCCGATGATGATCGAAAATGCTGCCATCTGGGTGCCGAACAGGTCTTTGGCCAGCCGAACAATGCGATCATAGCGGTCGTCCGGGGCTGGCGAGTCGAGCTTCAGTCGGCGTATCGCACGTTCTCTCACAATATCCGCCGACACGGGTTCATAGTGACGCTCCGGCTGGAATGCCATGAGTTCAGGTGCCCCGGAGTTTTCAAGCGTTCGTCGGCCGGCCAGCATTGTCGGAACCGCATCGCCTGGTACAGCAGGCGAATAAAGAAAGCCCTGAAATTCATCACAGGCCATGGCATTGAGAAACTGTAATGTGTCGGCTGTCTCAACCCCTTCGGCAACTACCTTCTGGCCAAAGGTGTGCGCCAATCCGATTGTTGCCCGGCAGATGGCCGCATCAAGAGAGTTCGTCGAGGCACCGTCGACAAAAGACTTATCGATTTTCAGGCGGTCGAACGGAAACTGGCGCAGTGCACGAAGATTGGAAAAGCCAGTCCCGAAATCGTCAACCGCGATGGTGACACCAAGCGAGTGCAGGTAGTGGATGGTTTCCAGCACATTTTCAGGGTCTTCCATGGCGGCCGTTTCGGTGATCTCGATCTCCAGAAAATGACCGTCCAGATCGTAGCGCCGCAGCGCCAGTTCAATCCGGCGTGCAATATCGAGCCGTCGGAACTGCAGTGTCGAAATGTTGATAGCAACTGGCACGGTGTTGACGCCGGCGTTCAGCCATGCTCGAACCTGTCGACAGGCGGTTTCGATTACCCAGTCACCGAGATCAAAAATCAATCCGGAGCGCTCGGCGATCGGTATGAAGTCATTGGGCAGGACAAACGTACCATCTTTATTCTGCCAGCGTAGCAGGGCCTCAAAACCCACGATGCTGCGATCGGCTAACCGTAGCTTTGGCTGGTAATAGAGCGTGAGGCTGTTAGCTGCCATGGCATCGCGCAGGCCCCCTTCAAGCTTCGCGGCCCAGGCCAGCTCTGTATAGAGGTCCGGATTGTACAACTGGACACCGGCTCTCCCGATGCGTTTGACGGTGTACATAGCCGCGTCGGCGCGTCGCATCAGTTCCTCTACCATTAGCCCGGTTCGGTCGTAGAGTGCTATACCGATACTCACCGAAGCGATCACTCGTGACTCATTGATGTCGATCGGCTCGGCGATAGCCCGGCTTAATTCATGCGCTTTCGCCACTGCGTCCCGTTCGTTTCTAAGGCCATTCACTACCACAGCGAATTCATCACCGCCGACACGCGCGGCCAGAGCGTCCTCGCTCAGAGCGTTGCGGATACGGTCGGCCACTGTCTGGAGTACCCTGTCACCATTTGGGTGCCCGAACTCATCGTTGAACCGTTTGAAATGGTCGACATCGATAAACAGCAGGGCCGCTGAGCTGGCTAGGGGATCTGTTTGGGCCAAGCGGGACTTCAGCGCTTCAGAAAACGCCTTGACATTGAGCAGGCCCGTTAGCGTATCTTCGCTGAGCTGTTTCAGCAGTGCGTTCCGCGCATCAATCTCTGCTGATACATCAGTCTGGATGCCCACCATGTGTGTGACGTCTCCACTGGTATCCCGGATGGGTGCGACACGTAAGCGATTCCAGAAAGCCTCACCGTTTTTGCGGTAGTTCCGCAGAAGAACCTGTGTGTCTGCATGTTCAGCAAGGGCATGGCGCAATTCGTTCAGAGCCGTCTGGTCGGTTTCGGTTCCCTGTAGGAACCGGCAGTTACTGCCGAGGACTTCCTCTGAAGTGTAGCCGGTAATTTCCTCAAAAGCGGGATTCACGCTTACCATCGGCATATCAGGCGCCTTGGTATCCACAATCACGACACCTACGGTAGAGGCCTCGATGGCACGAGTTGCCAGACGGTGTGCCTCTTCGGCCTGCCTACGTTCAGTTACGTCAGCCTGCAGGCCGGCCACATGGATCGGCCGCCCTTCGGCATCCAGGTAAAACTGCCCCTTGGACCAGAGCCAGTGAATGGAGCCGTCCGGCCAGCGCACACGAAACTCGATATCGTATTCCCGCCCTCCTGACATGGCCTCCCTGTAAGCTGCGTCAACCCGATCTCGGTCTTCCTCGAGGACATGAGACAGAAAATCGTCGTAGCCCCAGGAATCAACCGGCTGATGATAGCCGAAACACGCATCGTGGAGCTGTGTACGACGCGTCTCATTTCGGACCAGGTCCATATCCCATGCCCCTATACCGGCTGCATCGAGGGCAATCCGATAGCGATCGGCCTCTCGCCGCCACCACTGCGTTTCATCTGACTGATCATCCAGTCTTCGAACGCGTACCAGCACAGCAGGGTCTGAGGTGTTGGCACCGACCGTTGAAAGTCGAGTGCCAATAGGGCTGCCATCCAGTCGGCGCGCCGGAATGTCGAGCATGGGAATGCCATCGGCTCGGTCGCGGTGCAGCAGGGTGCCAAGGCGCGCGTCCTGGTCCAGCCCCAGCCCCTCAACCCCGGCCGAGAGCACCTCTGCTACTGTACCACCGAACAGTCGAGCGGCTGGCTGATTGAGGCCGACTAACTGGCCCTCGGGTGAGAGAATGAGAGTGGCAATACCCTCTTCCTCCAGAATTTGCCACAGACTGGAAACCGACGCGTTACTGAGCTGATTGTGCGTCCCACTGTCTGGCATAGCGACCTCCCGTAACAGTGTGGCGTGTCCGAGAAGTCGGTACCGATTGGCCCGAGCGGTGGATTTCGACAGGACACTACGGCTTACCTGAACGCCCGCTCAATCGGTGTACAGATATTGCACAATTCCCATATTGATCGGTTCCGATAAAAGAATCCAGCATCACTTTCCGAAACATTTCTGATCTGTGTCCGTTGCACATTGAATAGAGGTTGTAACAGCGGATTCCGATTAAGAGCGAACAAATGGCCGTTGCCCGATTGATCTGGATCAAACAAGCAGGAAATTTCTGCGAAAGAACCGTCGCGTCTGCGGAACCTGGCCCCATATTGGACTATTCTGATATTGAGACCGTTAAACCCCGCAACCAGAGGAGTTGCATCATGAACAGACAAGCTATTTCAACGATTCTGCTGCCGGTTGACGGCTCAGAAGGGTCACTCGCTGCCCTGCGCCTGGCGGTGACCATGGCCGAAGCCCTGAAAGCGGATATTGAGGTATTGTTCGCGTTTCCACGTGACGCACTGGAAATGTTCGGACCACCCATGGGCGAGGCGGTGACCGACGAAATGCGCTATATGGATCCGGCGGAGTTCGAAAAATTACGTGAACAGCGCACTCAGGAAGTCTTTTCCAAGGTTCGCAACGCGCTGGACGGCGAATCCGGCCTCACGGTTCGTGAAGTGGTGCTCAAAGGTGATGCCGCCCAGGCCATTCTGGACCATGCGGCGCAGGCAAAGGACCCGCTGATTGTGGTTGGCAGCCGCGGCCTGTCCCGTTTCAAGGAGATGATACTGGGCAGCGTCAGCCAGAAATTGCTGCACCACGCGAAATGCCCGGTAACCATTGCGCACGCCTAGCGTTGCGATGCGCGTCTCAGAGCTCGGGGCCCTGGCGGCTCCGGGCCGGTTTTCCATGCCACCTCTTCAGTTATTCTGAACCAACAGTTCAACAGGCTTCGCTTTAAATCGGTGCGTTCCGACGCATACTCCTGATAATGTATTCAGTACTGCATCAAGGAGTGCATTTCATGGTCGATTTTCCCAAGCGCTGGACGGTTGAAAACCCGGAGATTCTGCAGCTTTATTCAATGGCCACTCCCAATGGCCAGAAAGTGGGCATCATGCTGGAGGAAACCGGCCTCGAGTATGAACCCCATACCGTTAATATCATTGAGGATCATCAATTCGACACGGATTATCTGGCGATCAATCCGAATAACAAGATACCGAGTCTCATTGATCCGAATGGCCCCGATGGTAAACGCTACGCTCTGATGGAAAGTGGGGCCATTCTCATGTACCTGGCCGAGAAGTCCGGCCAATTCATGCCCACCGACCCCGTAGGGCGCTGGGAAACGACTCAGTGGTTAATGTTTCAGATGGGACATGTCGGGCCGATGCTGGGTCAATTCGGACACTTCTACAAGTTTGCCAAAGACAAAACCAGTGATAGCTATGGCGTTGACAGGTATACCAATGAAAGTCGGCGCATCATGGGTGTTCTGGAAAAGCGTTTGGCAGACCGCCAGTGGATCATGGGTGACGACTACACGATCGCAGATATGGCGATCGCCCCCTGGATCAAGTGCATCGATTTTTACGATGGGCACGACGCGCTGGGAACGGGCGACTTCCCGCAGCTCATGGACTATGTGCAACGCGTCTATGAGCGGCCGGCGGTACAGACCGGTTCAAAGGTCTGCTCGATCTGATCTGTCGCCCGTCGAGTCCGGACTCGCGATCGTGCGCGACAGGCCACCCAGGACTGGGTGGCCCGGTTCGGCCAGTGCCTGGCCGGGGTCATGGGTCCGACCTGTACTATCTATCAGTACTATCAGGCATTTTCTGAATCGTTCTGATCGGTTGATTTCAGGTCGTTCAGGCTTTCATCCAGGCTTTCCCCAAGCTGTTCACCCAGCCGCTTCAGGCTGGGCCACTGCACTGCCATGCCCAGAATCGCGTCGGTAACCTGATTCACCGGCGCTGAGTTCTGGCTTCCGTCACTGCCCGAGGGCGTCAGGCCAGTGATCTGGTGAATCCGGATCGAGTCAATTTTCTCAGCCGGCTTGACCATCTCGCCCACCACATGCGGTAAGGCAGCCAACCGCGCTTGTTCACGCTTCCACCGAAGCACGCCGTCGGTCATCTGGTTGTCGGCGTCCACCATGGCGCGGTGACCCGCCGCCTCCGCCAGTCGCTCGGCCTGCAGGGCCCGGGCAGCGATCTCACGGCGGTGGGCATCCTGTTCTGCTTCCAGCGCCGCAATCCGGTTGGCGCGCTCGGCATCGGATACCGCACGTGCGGTGTCAGACTCTGCCTGTGCCGTAATGGCTTTGGCTTCAATGCCCGCGCGCTCAATGCGGGCACGGCTTTCATCCATAACGGTTTTGTGCTCTTCCAGTTGGCGCTGCTGCTCAAGACGCATCAGTTCGAGGTCATGCTGCACCCGCGCTGCTTCGATTTTCTCCTCCATGCTGAGCTGGCTGGCAGCAATGGCATGTTCGCTTTCAGCTTTCTGTGCAGCGATATCGGCTAACTGGCGTGCTTTCAGTTGCTCTACCCGCTGCGTATGCTGGATCCTCGCCTGCTCTTCCTCCAGGTCTATTTCCAGACGGCGCTTGGTCAGCGTCAACTGGGAGTTCCGGACCGCCATTTCTGCATCCGCATCGATGTCGGCTCGTTCCTTACGAGCCCGCGCAATGAGCTCTGACAGTTTGCGCATACCTGCGGCGTTGAAGGCGTTGTTGTCATCCAGCTCGTCGAAGGACGTCTGGTCCATGTCAGTCAACGAGACGCTGTCAAGCGTCAGACCATTGCTCTCCAGCGGGGCCTGCAGGCTGTCCCGGACTTGTTGTACGAAATCGCCGCGCCGCTCATGCAATTCATCCAGCGTGAACCGGGCGGCGGTTGAGCGCAGCGCGTCAACCAGTTTGCCGTCGATCAGGTCACGCAGGCGTCCGGCATCGAAGGTGCGGCTACCGAGAGTCTGCGCGGCGCGGGACACGGCGTCTTCGGTTGCGGTAACGGACACATAGAACTCCGCACCGACATCGACGCGGAGCCGGTCGCTGGTGATCAGCGAGCCACTGCCCGAACGTTTTACTTCCAGGCGCAAGGTCTGCATGTTGACGCGGGCCACATGATTAAACCAGGGCAGAGCCAGAACGCCGCCGTCCAGAGCTACCTTACGCCCGCCGAGGCCGGTGCGAACCAGTGCCGTTTCCCGGTCGCCGCGTTGGTAGAAATGAGCCAGTACGGCAATAACAATGGCCAGACCAATAAGGCCGGCGATCAACCAGAAAAGCGCATCAGCCATGGTGTTTCTCCCGAATCGTTGTTGTTTGTCTCATATTCATTGTGGAATCACCCCGGTCAAAAAACGGGCGGGAATGGCCGGCCGCCGCGGTCGAGGGTAATCCAGCGTGTCTGTGAGAAAGTCTCGAGCGACCAGCGGCCTCCGTGATTGCCCAGGCCGGACGCCTTGGTGCCACCGAATGGAATATGGGGTTCGTCGTTCACAGAGCTGCAATTCACATGGCAGGAACCGGTCTCCAGACGCCGTGCCATGGCCAGGGCCCGTTCCTCGTCGGCTGAAATAATGCCGGACGAAAGACCGTATTCGGTATCATTGGCAATGCGAACCGCCTCTTCGTCGGTGCTGAACGGAATAACCGGTACCACGGGGCCGAAGGTTTCGTCCTGATACACCGTCATGTCGCTGGTCACGTCAGACAGAATGGTGGGTTCAACGAATCGCCCGTGTACACGCCCGCCGAGGTGAACTTTGGCCCCTTTGGCAACGGCGTCGTCAATCTGTGCTTTTACCCGTGCCGCCTGGCGGTCATTGATGAGCGGACCGATGACGGCATCCGGATCGGCAGTGTCGCCCATTTTGAGCCGGGCGGCGCGTTCCACGAATCGGCGCAGAAAATCGTCATAAATGGATTCGTGCACGAGCACTTTTTCAACCGACATGCAGATCTGGCCCTGGTGCATAAAGCTGCCAAAGTTCGCCGCCCCCAGCGCGCGTTCCATGTCGGCATCAGCACGGACGATCAGCGAGTCCTTGCCACCCAGCTCAACACACGCTTTCTTGAGGTGAGCGCCGGCCTTGGCGGCAATGGACCGGCCAACCGGTGTGGAGCCGGTGAAGGATATGCCTTTGACGTACGGGTTTTCGATCAGTTCATCACCGACGCTCTGTACGGACTGGCGCGAGCAGGTAATGACGTTCAGTACACCGTCGGGCACTCCGGCCTCTTCAAACAGCTCGGCGAACATGAGGCCACCAACGTAGGGCGTATCTTCTGATGGTTTGAGTACAATGGTATTACCGAACGCACAGGGAAATGCGAGGCCCCGTGATGTCAGTATCAGCGGCATATTCCAGGGGCTGATGACGCTCACCACGCCCATTGGCTGACGTATGGCCATACTCACTTTCTGATGCTCTGAGGGGAGAATCTCGCCGATGGCGGCGTAATTGAGCGCGGCAGCGGCGCGGAACACACCCGCGGTGTAACCCACCTCAAACATACCTTTGCCGAACCAGCCGCCTCCTTCCTGCTGTACGGCTTTAACAATGTCCGGCCGGCGCTTCTCGAACAATTCCGCCACTTTCAGCATGTGCGCGGACCGTTCCGTGTACGGGCGCTCCGACCAGTCATGGAATGCATTCTGTGCAGATTTGATGGCGGCCCGCGTTTCGGTTACCCCGGAGTCCGGTGCCTGCGCCCAGACGCTGCCATCCGACGGATTGATGTCGTCAAAGGTGCGGTCTGTGGGCTGCCATTCACCACCAATAAAATTGCCTTTCAATGGAAACATGGTTAGTGCCCCTGATTCTGATGGGTCGTCGACCGCCGGGAACCGGACTGGGCGCGTGCTGACTGCTCGAATCGAGCCAGCATGTCTTCCAGTGCGCCCTGGCGGGCTGGTGATTGGGTGCTGTCTGTCGTGGAGCGACCGATTTCGCCGGTCTGCCACGTTTCGCGCTGCCGGGTTTCTGCGGTTCGTATCCATTCGGCGATGCTACCGCCAGCCAGTTCATCGGCACTGTGCTGCACCGGTGGTCGAGTCGGGCCGGGCCGACGGGTTGAAGCCCTGAGGTCAGCGTCTGGTGCGGGCGAGCTGACAGGCTTTTCCCGCCCGGCGTCCGATATTGGGGCTGAGTTGTCGCCGGCGGCACCCCCGAGGTAGGCTTGGTGCACGGCCGGGTCATTCAACAGGTTCCGGGCTGTGTCCTCGGCCGTAATCCGACCGGTTTCAATCAGGTAGCCCCGGTCCGCAATGCCGAGACTCTGCCGTGCGTTCTGTTCCACCAGCAATATGCCGAGGCCGGTCTCGCGCACCGCGGTCAACGTCTTGAACACCTCACTGGCGAGCAACGGAGACAGGCCGAGCGAGGGCTCGTCGAGCATCAGAATCTCCGGGTTGGACATCATGGCCCGACCAATGGCCACCATTTGTTGTTCACCACCACTCATGGTTCGGGCAATCTGCCGTCGCCGCTCGACGAGTTTGGGGAACAACTGGTAAACAAGGTCGCGTTGCCGGGATTCATGTTCCCGTGCGTGCGGAGCGTGCGCGCCGAGAGTGAGATTTTCATCGACGGTCAGATCTCCGAATATACCGCGACCCTCCGGCACCATGGCGAGCCCGGCGCTGACCACCTGATGAGCCTTGAAGCCGGAAATGGCACGGCCGTTCAGCGTGATGGACCCGCTCTGTCGTGGCACCAGGCCGGCGATGGTGCCCAGCAGAGACGACTTGCCTGCACCGTTTGCACCGAGAATCACCGTGATTTCACCGGGCGCGACGGTCAGCGATACATTGTCCAGCGCCTGATGTTTGCCATAGGCCACGCTGACATTGGAGACCTGCAGTCCCTGGTTACGCTCCGGCATAGTCTTCTCCTAGGTAAGCTTCAATAACCGCCGGATCAGCCAGTACTTCGCCCGGTGATCCCTCAGCTATCTTGCGCCCCGTGCTCATGACGACACAGCGGTCACAGAGGCTGCGAATGGCGTCCATCACATGCTCCACCATAATGATGGTGCGGCCTTCGTCCCGCAGTGAACGGATAAGTTCGATACCCGTTTTCAACTCTGTGGGGTTGAGCCCGGCCAGCCACTCGTCGAGCAGGATTACGCGAGGGTTCGCCGCCAGAGCCCGGGCCAGCTCGACCCGCTTCTGGTCAATGTAGGTCAGGTTGGCGGTTAATTGCCCGGCAAGGTGAGCAATACCTACACGCTCCAGTTGCCGCTCTGCATAGACCCTCAGGGCCTGCCCCCACAACCGCTTGTGGCCGAAAGTCGCACCGGCCATAACATTTTCGCGTACTGTCATGGCATCGATCACACGCACCAACTGAAAGGTGCGGGCCACACCGGCTCGGGCAATCTTCCGGGGCGGCAGCTCACTGAGCAGTCGGTCGCCCATCATGATGTACCCACCCGTGAGCGGCAGTGCGCCGGAGATCAGGTTCATCATCGTGGTTTTTCCCGACCCATTGGGGCCGATAAGGCCCAGCAGCTCCTGATCGTGTACATCGAAACTCATCTCATTGACGGCGGTGAGACCGCCAAATCGTTTGGTGGCCTGCCGTATCTCCAGAAGCACTGTCTTATCCACCGTGCATCTCCCTGTTTCTGGCATCGAGTCGACCTTTCCAGCCTTCGATGACACCGGCGATTCCGTGCGGGATGAAGAACACCACCGCGAGAAACGCCAGGCCGATCAACAGGTTGGTCTGTTCGGGGAAATTGGAAGCGATGAATTCCCACACAATGGCGAAAGGAATGGCACCGACCAGCGGTCCCCAGAGTCGGTGTATGCCGCCCAACAGCGCCATTATGGCGACCATGAAAGACAATTGGGGGTTGAACGCTATGGACGGCTCAATGTAGACAAACCGTGGTGCCAGAATGGCGCCGACCATTGCGGCGACCGTACCCGATACCATAAACAGGGCAATTTTTGCGCCTGCGACGTTGATACCGCTGTGTCTGGCGACGGTTTCATCGCCCCCGATAATCCGGATGGCAAAGCCCAGGCGTGAGCGCTGAATCAGCCAGCCGGCGATAAAAACGAGCAGTGTCAGGCCGAGCAGTTGCCAGTAGATATGTGTTTCGGTGAGGTCCGTGAACACATACTTGCCCCGGCTGGCACCGAAATTGTTCTGGTACCAGGTAAACAGTTGGCGGATCAGCTCAGCCAGTCCGAGGGTGAAAATAACGAAGTACACACCCGAGAGGCGCAGGGTCGCCCACCCAACCAGGGCCGCAAGAATTGCCCCCAGCAACCCGGCAAGTACGATCAGTACCGGGTAGGGCAATACCTCCAGACCCATCGCGAGGGTATAGGTGCCGACGCCATAGAAAGCCGCCGTTGCCAGGGAGATATACCCGGTTGGCCCGGAAAAAATTCCCCACGAGGTGGCAAGGGCTATGTACATGACCATAGGCACGGTCAGTGACAGCCAGGCACCGGCATTCGGCACTACCGGAAGCCAGGCTGCGATGAAAAATGCGACCAGTACCAATGCCCAGCGCCAGAGAGACGGGTTGATCATGACTGTGCCCTCCCGAACAGCCCCTGCGGGCGGAACAGCAGAATCAACAGGAACAGAATATAGGCGGCGGCCAGCGTCAGCCCTGGATCGACCAGTCGGGCGATGACGGTTTCAGTAATACCAAGCACCAGGGAGGCTACGATCGCGCCCCGAATGTCACCGACACCACCCATGATCACGATAATCAGGGCTTTCATTGTGAATACGATGCCGATCGATGCATCGAAGGTCAGGAACGTGCTGAGCACCATGCCGCCCAGTGCCGCGATAGCGCCGCCCATGGCAAAGGCGAACGCGGACGTTCTTTCCACGTCGATGGCCACCAGGCTGGCGGCTTTCGGGTCGACTGAAATCGCCCGCATCGATAACCCCGAGCGGGTGTGGTTTAGCCAGACCCAGAGCGCCGCACACACCAGAACGGAAATGCCGAAGGCCAGAACCCGGTTCTGACCATAACGGGAGTCGAAGATTTCGACCGGCACCGAAAGAAAACGGTAATTGAAAAACTCGCCGCCGAAGATCCAGAGGAAAATGCCGACGAGGGTAAAACTGAGACCGAACGTGGCCAGAATACTGTCTACCTCCAGTTGCCCGCGGCTGTGGGCGCGACGAACCAGCGGCAACAGTACGTATCGGTAAATAAGCCAGTTGGCACCAAACGCCAGTGGCACCACCAGGAACAAAGACAGGTAGGGGTTCAGCGCCTGCGCGGTGGCGAACCAGAAGGCACCGAATGCGCCGGCCACCAGGATTTCGCCGACCGCAAGGTTCATGATGCGCGAAACCCCGTACTGCAGCGACAGTCCGACGGCGATGATGGCGTAGACACCGCCGAGAAATATGCCGGTGATGAATATCTGCATGACAGAACGTCCCCGTTTACCATGGCGGATCGGCCACAGTGATTGCTTTCAGCCCGGTTCAGAATGCCCGGGTACGGCATGGTCGCGCGTACCCGGGTAACCCCTTGTCAGTCGATCGGATCCGCTTCACCGGCCATGCCCTGAGTGGAGCCGAGACCGTAGAATGACCCGTCCTGCCATTGCCCGACAGTCCAGTAATTCTCGATCTGCTGGTTCTCGAAATCCCACTCACCCATCACAGTGTCGAACGTATTGTTCTTCACGTAATCAATGATGTCGTCGTGATCCAGACCAACGGCAGCCACGGCCTGTTCCATTACCTGCAGTGAGGAGTACATGACGGCACTGGCCCAGTAGTCCGGCTCGGCATCGGTCACTGCCATGTGGCGCTCGCGATAATCAACAAACGCCGGATCTTCCGGGTTCACCCCGCCGGTACCGAACACGCCGTTGATGCTGTCACCGAAGCGGTTGCGGTAAGCCGGAAACGCTGTGGCAACAGCGGTGTAGAACAGGTCAACCTGTTCGTCCAGCCCGGAGAGCTGCGCCTGTTCGGTCAGTGCGAACGTGTCCGGTGGGTAGGAGAACGCCACGAAGGAGTCCGGGTCAGCATCCATGGCCGAGTTGATGATCGGCGACACATCCTGAATGGTCGGTGGGTAGGAGGTCTCATAGACAATGTCAAAGCCGGCGTCCTCAAATACGGTGCGCGCCGCGTTCATGAGTTCGATGCCGAATGCGTCACCGACATTCACCAGCGCCAGCCGGTCACCCAGTTCCCCGTTATCCTTCATGTCAGCCGCCAGGCGTGCGATGCCCTGTGCAATGGGCGTTGTCGCCCCCAGCGTGAAGAACACACCGTCGTAGCGGCTGGTGAGCGCGTCGGTCTGGTCGGTAATCGCGGTGACGTTGATCATGGGGTAGCCCAGCCGATCAAAGATTGGCGCAGCCGCCAACGCCATACCGGTGCCATAGGGCGGAATGATCAGGTCAGCGTCGTCACTGTTTGCCAGACGCTGCACCGCGCGGATGGTTTCCGACGGATCGGTCCGGTCATCGTATTCAATAATCTCGACCGGACGGCGGCTGCCATCGGGCATTTCAAGGCCGCCACGCTCGTTCACATCGTGTGCCCACAACTGGACATTGGGCCAGTATGTGACCGCGGCGCCGCCGGCAAGCGGACCGGTTTTCGGCGCAACCGCACCGATCGTTACCGGGTGCGAGTCGGCGAGCGCCATACCCGCAGACAGTGTGCCGGCCAGTACACCGGCGGTCAGTGTTTTCAGTAACAGTCTGGTTTGCATTATTATCACCTTTCTCATTGTTATCGGGCACGATCGGTGGTGCCGTTTCCTGATCAGGCAGCGCAATACGCCCTGCCACTTTGCTCTGTGTCCGGGTTCGCGCTCAGAACGGGTAATGTCGGGGGCCGGTCTGGCTGGTGATCCATCTCAGCTCCGTGAACTCATCCAGTGCCGCATTACTGCCGAAGCGGCCGTAGCCACTGTCCTTCACGCCACCGAACGGCATCTGTGCTTCGTCCTGCACAGTGGCGCTGTTGATGTGGCAGATGCCGCTTTCTATTCGGTCTGCGACTGCCATGGCACGGTTGATGTCCTGGCTGAATACCGCGGCCGATAACCCGTAGGCGCTGTCGTTGGCGATTCGTATCGCATCGTTTTCGTTCTGTGCCCGGATAATGGACAGCACTGGCCCGAAGGATTCCTCGTTGTAGATCTGCATGGAGGACTTCACGTTGTCGATCAATGTGGCGTCCATCAGCACCGAATCGGCCGGTCCACCGGCGAGAATGTCAGCGCCCTTGCGCTGCGCATCGTTGATTAGTCGGTTGATGCGCTCCATGGCCGCTGTGTTGACCACACTGCCCAGAATCTCTCCTCCATGAGCGGGGTCGGCTGCCCGGATGCGGCGAACCTTGTTGGCCAACTCCGGGATAAGCGTGTCGGCAATACCGGGGGTAACAATCAACCGCTCTGTGGACATGCAGATCTGGCCCTGGTTCATATAGGCGCCGAACGCCGCCGCATTCACCGCCTCTTCCACATTGGCGTCGTCCAGAACCACCATTGGTGCTTTGCCGCCGAGTTCCAGCAGAGCCGGTTTCAGTTCCTGTGCACAGAGGTCCGCAATGATCCGGCCGACGCGGGTAGAACCGGTGAAATTCACTCGCCGAACGGCAGGGTGGCGGATGAGTGTTTTCACGATATCCGGAGCGTCGTCCGGCGCGTTGGTCACCATATTGATCACACCGGCGGGTGCCCCGGCTTCAATCAGTGACTGGGCAATCAGTTCATGGGTTGCCGGGCAGATTTCTGATGCCTTGAATACCACCGTATTGCCGCAGGCCAGAGGCATGGCAATCGAACGGACGCCGAGAATGATGGGTGCGTTCCAGGGGGCGATACCAAGGACGACACCGACAGGCTGCCTGACGCCGAAGGCCCGCATGCCACTCACATTGGACGGGATGACGGTGCCCTGAACCTGCGTGGTCATACCCGCGGCTTCTTTCAGCATGGAGGCTGCCAGGTGCACGTTAAAGCCGCCCCACATCGGAGTTGCGCCCATTTCGGCACAGACGCGTTGCGCGGCGGCGTCGGCCTTCGCCGACAGCCGATCCGCCGCGGCCAGCAGGATATCCCGACGATCGCCCGGTGCCATGCCCGACCATTCCGGGAAGGCTTCGGCCGCCGCGTCTGCTGCGGTATGGGCGTCTGCTTCCGTCGCCGCTGCGGCAACGGAAACCGGTTCCCCCGAAATCGGATTCCGGCACTCATAAGTGCGGTCGTGCTGGGCCGGACGGGGCTGGTTGTTCACCAGCATCGAAACCTCATACATGAGCCGATCCTCAACATTGTTGTTCGTTGTAGTGTGATCGATGCGCATCTCAGTGCTGCCCGGTAACAATAATCCGAGCCTATGACTCTGAAAATACGCATTTGTTGCACATACGCGTTAAAATATTGCACTAATGCGCATAAAAACAGGCGAATAAATGACCAGAAGCGCTCTGACACAACCGATTCAACGCCATCTGGACACGGTGAGTGTCCGGTCGCCGAAAACCGATCTGACCTGGGCCGCACCACAGGAAAACTGGCGACACTTTGCTCAGTTGATCGTCATCGTATCGGGCCGTGGTGAGGTTCAGCTCAAGGATTCACGGCTGTCGTTGACTGCAGGTGACCTGGTATGGCTGCCGCCCGGGCTGATGGTCAGTGCCGAATTCAGAGCCGGTGCTCAGGCAGATCTGGTGACCGTTTCAGAGGACTGGCTGATACCCGCTATTTCACATCGTCTGGATTCAGACGTACCTCTGCGGGCAATGCCAGAGACCATACACACGGTGCGCGTGCCGGAGGGCGACTATCCGCAACGTATTCGCCATTGCATCGATTCACTTCGCTTCGAGCTGAACCAGAGTGCCCAGGGCGCAAGGGCGGTAGTGGCTGCTCAGTTCACCAGTCTTCTAACCTATGTGTTCAGGCTGGGCGAGACGGACCTGCTGGCACAGCAGACCGGCCCTCTGGGGTCCGTCATTTATCAGCGGTTTCTGCAACTGGTGGAACTGCATTTTCGGGACCACTGGCCCGTTCGGGATTATGCGGCGGCCATGGGAGTGACGACGCGTCGGCTGGAAAGCGCCGCACAGCGGGATGCGGGAGAGTCTCCAAGGTCTGTTATTCAGCGCAAGCTGCTCAGCGAGGCCTGCCTGCGCCTCGCTCACTCACCGTTGTCGGTCACCGAAGTGGCCTACGGACTCGGGTTTCGTGACCCTGCGTATTTCAACCGTTTCTTTCGCAAGCTGACGGGCAAAGCCCCCGGCGAGTGGCGGCGTGCCATAAGGGCTGAGCAGGTTGTCGTGGATGAAACATTTGCTGCCTGGCCGTAAACCCCTGAACCGAGCCGCCGGGAAAGCAGATGCTATAACCTGACCTAACGCAGGAACAGCCGGTACACCAGCTTGTGAATCCATTTCCCATAAGGCGGGTAGATCCAGCGGCCCGGGTTGAATGATCGTCGCGCAAATACCCCTCGGGCATGAGAGAAGGTCAAAAACCCTTCGTGCCCGTGGTAATTCCCCATGCCGGAGCCACCAATACCACCGAACGGCAGGTCATCCTGTGCAACCTGCATCAGTGTGTCGTTGAAGCAGACGCCGCCGGAGCGAGTCGTGGTCAGCAACCGGCGTTGTTCCCGGCGGTCATGGCCAAAATAGTAGAGCGCCAGCGGGCACGGCCGCTCATTGATGAACCGAATCACCTCGTCCAGCCCACCGACCGGGATGACAGGAAGAATCGGTCCAAACAGCTCTTCTTTCATGATGGCGCTCTCGAGGGACGGAGTCACAATCAGCGATAGGGGGAGTTTCCGGGACCCTGGCCTTGGCACCTGCTTGCCGGGGTTGATATCGACCACTCGTTCACCCCGCTCCCGTGCTGTTTCCAGCAGGGTGCGCAACCGCTCCGCATGGGCGTCGGTAATGATGGAGGTGTAGTCCGGGTTGTCCTGCAAGGTCGGATACAGCCGGTGAAACGCCTGGCTCAGCTCATCGACCAGCTCGTCGACGCGTCCTGACGGACAGAGCACGTAATCGGGTGCCACGCAGGTCTGGCCGGCATTCAGGCCTTTTCCGAATACGATACGCTCCGCTGCCTGCGCGAGGGGGACCGTGTCGGAGACAATGGCGGGTGATTTCCCGCCAAGCTCCAGTGTGACGGGTGTCAGGTTCTCTGCCGCCGCTTTCATGACCAGCCGACCCGTTGTCGTGGAGCCGGTGAAGAACAGATGGTCGAATGGCTGCGCGGAGAAATTCGCGGCGACGGTGGCGTCCCCGGTCACCACCGCGACGTGGTCTTCGGAGAATACGGATGCCAGCATGTCTGCCGTTACTCGAGAGGTTTCCGGCGTGAATTCCGACAACTTGATCATCACCCGATTGCCGGCCGCCAGTGCACCGACGAGGGGGCCAATTGCCAGATACAGCGGATAGTTCCAGGGCACGATGATGCCCACCACGCCTTTCGGTTGGTAGTAAACGCGGTTTTTCGCTGGTTGGAACAGAACGGAAACGGCTCGGCGCTCCGGTTTCATCCAACGCTTCAGATGCCGCCTCGCGTGTTGAATGCCCTTCAGGGACGGCAGCAGCTCCGCCAGCCGGGTTTCTTCGTGTGAGCGGTTCCCGAAATCCCGACTGATGGCGGACGCCAGGGGTTCCTCGTGCGACAGCAACGCCCTGCGGAGTGTGTCCAGATGCGACAGGCGCTCCCTGGCCAACGGGAACGGGTGCTGGCGAAATGCGTGCTGCTGCGCAGTAAACAGGCGGTCTGTATCCGCTCGGCTGTCGCGGTTTTCGTCAGTAGCAGGGCTGTCGCCAGGGTGTTTGGATGACATAGAGCGGTTCACCTCGGGGACGGTTTGGGTGGAATAAAGCCCATGGCACGTTCCGCCAGAGCGGCTATGGTCAGGCTTGGGTTGACACCGAGATTGGCACCCACGGTTGAACCATCGATCACATACAGGTTCTGGTAGTTGAACACCCGGTGCTGCGCGTCTACAACGCCTTTTTCGGGTGAGTCCGCTATGGCACAGCCACCGAGACAATGCGCGGTAATCGGCATATCCAGGAATACCTCGAGATAACCGGTGAGCGCGACACCGCCGAACCGTTCGGCCATCTTCTCGGCAAAGGCATTAGCCTGAGGAATGTTGGTGGGTATTCGCTCGCCTTCAGTGGTGAGTCGCCGTGCAAACGGCCAGTACCGCCGACGTTTCCAGCGCATGGTCAGTGTGCTGTCGAGGGTCTGCATTACGAGCAGTATCAGTGTCTGCCGTGCCCAGCCCCTGGGGTTTGTGATGCGGGCAAACTGCAGAGGGTGACGTATTATTGCCCGGAGCCAGTGCGCTATCCGTCGCTTTCCACGGCCACCGACCATAAGCGTGGTCAGAAAACTGTTGAGGTCGTGGCCGTTCCCGTACCGGGTGGCCTCAACGTGGGTATAGGGGTCAAGATGGATTCCGGAGCCGATGGCGACGCCTTCGCTCATATCAATGTCTTTTCCTGGAAAGCGCACACCAATGATGGACTCCGCATTGGTTCGCACCTGAGTGCCCAGGCTGTCAGGCAGGTCGGGCAGTGAACCGTTGTGCTTCAGTCTGAACAGCAGGTTCTGGGTGCCCAGAGACGAGGCCGCAACAATCACATGGCGGGCAAGGAAAATCCGCCGACACTTTCTCAACCGGCTCGTGCTGCTTTCAGTTGTGACCTGGTATCCCGCAGAGCCGTCAGGGGCCTGCGGCAGCGGCCGGATATCGACAACGCTTGTTTCGGCCAGGATTTTTGCACCCTGCTTTTCGGCAAAATACAGGTAGTTCTTGTCCAACGTGTTCTTGGCGTTGTACCGGCATCCGGTCATGCAACCCCCGCAACCCGTGCAGGTGCCCCGGTCCGGGCCTTCGCCATTGAAATACGGGTCCGGGTAGGTTTTGCCGCCGGTCTCACCCGCCGGTGGGAAAAAAGTAGCCACCCGGGTTGGTTGCCAGGTGTCGCCGACGCCCTCGTGTTGCGCCATCTCCCGGAGCATTCGGTCTGCTGTGCCGGGCAGCCGGTTCTCGGTAACGCCCAGCATGCGCTCGGCCTCGTCGAAATGTTGCGGCATCTCCGCATGCCAGTCAGACAGGCCGGCCCAGGTGCCGGTCCGCCATACTGATTCGGGTGGTCGCAGCAGTGTATTGGCGTAGGTGATCGATCCGCCGCCTACCGCATGGCCGCTGAGCACCGCAACATGGCGAAAGGGCGTGAGGTTGAAAAAGCCTTTCAGTCCGAGCCGTGGACGCCAATAGAACTTGTGCGCCTGCCAGTTGGTTCTCGGGAAATCCTCAGCCCGCCATCGTTTCCCGGATTCGATGACCATCACCGTGTAGCCTTTCTGCGTCAGCCGGTGTGCGCTGACACTACCACCGAAGCCGGAGCCGACAATGAGGAAATCCGTGTCGTACTGGGTCATCCGATTGCCCTGATAAGGTGTGCATTGCCTTATTCTGGCACGACCCAGCAGTCTTTGCCGACGATTATGGACGTGCAAACCCGGAGTTACTCTCTGTTTGCCTCGATTGTGCACCTTTTTTGTGCATTTGCGCGGCGTGCTCCTGTAACTTCCAGTCTCAATCAGTACACTGTTCAGACAATGGCAGTTATTCGGGTCTGCAGTATGGCCACGTACAAACCATTGATTGAGCGAATCATCGCGCTGCACCATCTGACACTCGGCATGTCGGAACAGGCAACAGAACCGGCTATTCAGAAGCTGGCGGTCGCCCAGGCGACCCAACATCTGGACATCGACCGGTTCGCCATCTTCACCGTAGACGCTGCCCGGGAAATGGTCCGCGGGACCTGGGGTACCGGCCCGAACGGGGAGCTGGTGGACGAATCAGACTATTCGGCAGAGCTGCGCCACCATGAAATGGCCAGTCGCACCCTGCAGCGCCGGGACCTTGTGGCGGTGGAGCACTCCGTGCCTCTGCGCTGGTGCCACGAAGTGGTGGGAACCGGGTGGAATGCCATGGTGGCGATGTGGCAGGGGGATGAACCGCTCGGATTCGTATCGGCCGACAACCTGATCTGGCAGCGTCCGTTCACACCCGAGGATCAGGAGGTGTTAAAGCTGCTGGCGGCCAGTATCGGCCAGATGATCCGACGGGTGCGGGCCGAAAACGAATTGCGCCAGCTCAACCGTGAGCTGGAAGCGCGGGTGGCGACTCGCACAGAAGCTCTGGCGAACGCCAACGAGCGGTTAAAGGTGCAGGCCCGTACTGATCCACTCACCGGCCTGGCGAATCGTCGGGCTTTTGACAAGGCGATCCACCGGGAATGGGGGCGTGCGCGGCGAACCGGCGCACCGGTCAGCCTGCTCCTGCTCGATGCGGATTACTTCAAACGGTACAACGATTCACTGGGCCATGAGGCAGGAGACCGGTGCCTCTGTGAGCTCGCGACGGTGATTCAGGCGGCATGCCGACGCACCACTGACGTGGCGGCCCGTATCGGCGGTGAAGAATTCGCGCTCCTGTTGCCCGATACGGACCAGGCCGGGTGCGAGCAAGCCGGGCAACAGATCCAGCATGCTCTTCGGGACATGAACCTCTACCACCCGGATTCGCCCGTGGCGTGCTGCCTGACAGTCAGCATCGGCACGGCCACGTCGTTTCCGTCTGGTGGTGAACCCGATCTGTTTCGCAAGGCCGATGAGGCACTGTATCGGGTGAAGGCGACTGGCCGGAACGGCATGGTCGCCGCTCCGGCCAGCGCCTGACGGGCGTCAGGCACCGATCACGCCGCCATCATTCCGCTGAATGGCAATAACGCTGGAACGGGGCACACCGTCCTGTGTGGCGTTCGGCCACCCCTCGGTCGGATGCTGAATACCCACTAACATGGTGCGCTGGTCATCAGTGAAGGTAACACCGGTGACCTCACAACCGCGTGGGCCGACCAGGAACCGGCGTATATGCCCGGTAACCGGGTCACCGCACAGCATCTGGTTATTGCCCTGGCCGGCGAAGGCGCCTTCATTGGAAAAGTTACCGTCAGTCTGAATCCACAGGCGGCCAGACCCGTCAAACGCGAGGCCATCTGGACTGTTGAACATGTTGTCGGGTGTAATGTTCTCACTGCCTGCATTGAGTCCGGTCTGGGTTTCCGGGTTACCGGCCATGGCATACAGATCCCAGGCAAAACGGCTGCTGGTGTGATCCCGGTTTTCCGGAGTCCAGCGAACAATCTGCCCGAACCGGTTTTCGGCCCGCGGGTTGGGGCCGCCCACCGGCTGGTCGTTCTCCACGCCGCGCTCGGTGTTGTTGGTGAGTGTACACAACACCATCGGGGCCGACGGATGCACCGCAATCCATTCGGGCCGGTCCATACGCGTGGCGCCCACGAATGTTGCCGCATCGCGGGCACGTACCAGTACGTCGGCCTCATCCGCGAAGCCACTTGCCGGTGTCAGGCCATTGCGGCCAAAGCTGAGTTCGATCCAGTCACCGGAACCGTTCTCATTGAACCGCGCGACGTAGAGCGTGCCATTGTCCAGCAAGTTGGCGTTTCGGGCCGCGTTATTCGGATCATAGGCGTCCCGGGAAATGAATCGGTAGATGTATTCACCGCGCTCATCATCGCCCATGTAGACCACCGCATGACCGGAAGGCGCGATAGCAACAGCGGCATTTTCGTGTTTGAAACGCCCCAGTGCGGTACGCTTTTTCGGTGTCTGGTCCGGGTTCATCGGGTCAATCTCGACAATCCAGCCGAACCGGTTCGGCTCGTTCGGATTCTCGGCCACATTGAACCGGGCGTCGTGCGGCCACCAGTTATACCCGAAGCCGTTTTCGCTGACACCGTAACGGCGGTGTGCCGGCGTAAACGTGGTTCCGGCCGGAGCTCCGAAATAGCCATTAAAGTTCTCTTCGCAGGTTAGGTAGGTGCCCCAGGGTGTGCGACTGGCGCCACAGTTGTTCAGCGTACCCAGCACCGTGCGGCCCGCAGGGTCGGCTGCCGTTTGGACGTACTCCGAGCCGGCGACCGGACCGGTGAGTTCAAACTCGGCGTAGCCATCCAGCTTGCGATTCATCGGGGCGCCCTGAATGATCTGCCACTGGCCGGATGTATTCCGTTGAACCTCGACCACGGTGACACCGTGCGCGTGCAGGCCCTTGCGCACATCCGCGGCTGATTTCGCCGCTTCCCCATGCGGAAAAATGAATTCATCGTTGTAGTACTCGCTGTTTACAGCCAGCACGGCATGATCCGGGTCGAGAGTGCCATCCGCACGAGTGAAGTGGTACAGCTCCATGCCATCGGTATTGTCGCCGAACTGGCCAGCCTGCGCACTGGCCTCGGCATCTGGCCGGAACGCCGGCGCACCGCTCAGCACCGGGTCGCCCCAGGACATGAGTACGTCATAGCGGTAGCCATCTGGCAGCATTACCCGGTCGGCCGTGCTGGCGGCAACCGGTGAGAATCCCATCAGCGTTGTACTCCGCGCGGCACCGGACGCTATGCCAGCCGCGCCGCTCAGAAAGCTCACAGCGCCGATCGTGCCGCCGGCCTTGAGAAGGCCGCGCCGGCTGAGGCTCGGATTCAGCAGTTTATGGAAGTCATTCGAAGTCTCGTTTTTAGTGTTCATGAGGGGGTCCTCCAATAGTGTGGTTGTATCCTCCGGTAGCCGGAGTCGCGCTATTGGTTGTAGAGCCCACTGATGAACATTCAGTGGCAGTACCATTAAATTTCAATGAGATTCATGTGACACCCGAGTCGCCGATAAATATCAACGCAAGTTTCAGGAGACGAAAGCGCATAGAAATGCCTCCCTTTCATACCTTGACACCCGTCCCGGTTAGGAGGAAGATCAAAAATGGAACGTTGTTCCTTATAGCGGCATGCTTCCAATAATCATACTCAACAATGAGCGCATGCACGCGGCTTTGCTGGACATTAGAGCCATGCAGGGTACAGCGCTCGACGGGACCGTTGGCTGACCTCACGGTAAAGGTGCGATCAGGCTGAAGGGCCAATCTTTAATGGCTTCCGGGTTTCCGCCGTCACTGAACAGAATCGCTTATTGCGGGGTTTCTGAGGGTGGTGTGATGAATCAGGACAACAACAAAGTACCGGCCGAGCCGGGTGAAGAGAAAGCGGATCATATACGGCTGATTTCGGTGGTTGCAGCCACACAGTTGCTCAGTCAGTTCAATGAAAACAACGTTGAGCTGAGTCTGGGTACCCTGTCGTCACGACTGGGCTATGCCAAGAGTACGGTACATCGGGTGGCCTCAACGCTGATACAGGAGGGGTTCCTGGAGCAGGACCCGGAAACAGAGATGTATCGGCTGGGCCTGAAGATGTTCAGCCTGGGGGCGTTGGTTCGTCGCCGCCTGTCCGTGTCTGCCGTCTCGAAAGAACTTCTTATGGAGCTGCGTGACGAGCTTGGCGAAAATGTGGAATTGGCGGTTCTGCACGATGTTCAGGTTACCTACCTCTGGGATTTTGAGAGCCCGGAAGCGGTCAGAATAAACCCGCGACTTGGTTCCTCCCTGCCGGCCATCGATTGCATGATTGGCCGAGTCATTGTGGCGTATCAGACGGACCGGGTGGCGGACAGGTTTATAGACGCGACCGAGAGAGACCTGACGCCTGAACGTATTCAGCAGATAAGAGCTGAAATTGCTCAGATCCGGGCCAAGGGCTACGGTGTTGAGACGGACAATTTTGAGCTCGGAGCGATCAGCCTGGCCGCCCCCATCTTTGATGCTCGTGGACGTGTGTTGGCTGCTATCGGTATCAGTGTTCCCTATCAGCGCGTTTACGACAATACGGTTCAGATACTGGCGCCCCGGATAACAGAGCTGGCCCATATCATTTCAAGGCGAATGGGATACGACATCAACAGCCGGCGGCAACCTCCCTACGCGGTAGAGGACCCGAGAGGCATACGCCCCTGATCAGGTTATACCGCTGTTTCGTTGACCGGTTTCACGGGAGGTGGCGCGAAAGCAAGTGCCACCATCATGACAAGAAATATAATGAAAAATAACGTATAGGGCAGCGTGTAGCTGCCCGTGACATCAAACAGGTAGCCAGTGAGCACTGGCCCGGTCGGACCGATAAGCCGGAACGGGGCGCCGAACGCATGAATGGCACCATGATGCTGCCGCCCGAAATACTCCGGCAGCAACAGATTGTGCAGGATTGATGACGCGCCTACGGCAATGCCAAACACGAGTGCAAATACAACGGCCAAAAGAACAGTATCGGCGACCATCAACAGGCCGATAGCCAGTAGCATGAGCAGGCACATCAGGACACAGCCAAACCGCACATTGATCTTTTCCAGCAGGATTCCCCACGGAAAGGTGATCAGTGCCGTCGTTGCGGCGAATATCGACATGATGGTCACTGCAACGGCAGAGGAGAGCCCGCGATCTTCGAAACTGACGACCATGTGCAGGTTGATGGACCCGAGCGCAAATCGCTCTACGGCCATGAAAAACAACAGAATCCAGAATGCGCGGGTACGTCGTGCCTCGGCCAGGGTCCATGACACGTCACTGATGTGGCGTGAAAACCGGGACCGCTTTTTCCCATTCTCTGCTGCGCCTGAAACCGACAGTGCGGTCGGTCGGCCGTCCGGGTAGAGCCCGTGATCCTCGGGGCGACGCCGGATCAACAACAGACTTGGAATCACAATGCTGACAAAGGTGAAGGCGGCCAGTGCGAGAAAGGTCATACGCCAGCCCGCTGCTGCCATGATCGCAAAGATGATGATGGGCATCAGCGCCTGGCCGGATCGCAGACCGATGCCCCGAATAGCGAGCACACGCCCACGCTTCTGAATAAACCAGTTGGACAGGGCGACGCCAGTACCGGTCTGAATGCCGGCCAGTGCGGACCCTCTGCCAATGCCGAACAGCGCCCAGAACTGCCAGGGCTCCTGCATGACGGAAATCCCTACCATTGCTCCCGTAATAATGATGCCGGCAGAGACCACCACCATTCGGGCGCCAAAGCGATCCAGCAGCTTGCCGATCAGCACCGTGAAAATGGCACTGCTCATGCTGCCGAGGGTGAAAGCCAGGGAGATGGTCGCCCGGTCCCAGCCGAGCTCATTCTGGATCGGGGTAATGAAGATGCCCAGAATAGGCCCGAACATGGGCACCATGCCAAAAGACGCTATGGTCGCGGCACTGACGATCGCCCAGCCGTAATAGATCCGGCGGAAGGGCCAGAAGGCAGATACTCGGCGAACGCCCTCCGGCTGCGTCACAATCGGTTCCATGAAGTATGAGAGAGTCGAAGTGGCTGAAGGAAGGTTTTCGGGCAGAAGATCATGGTCAGGTGTCCGTTGGCCGGGACTGCAATTGGTGGTAACGGAACTTTTCCCGCGCTTCCCGCAGAGGTGTGCCTTTTCGGCACTCTGCCCGAATCTGTTCTTCGGCGTCGTGTATCTCCTGCGCCGTATCCAGCACGGCCTGTTCATGCTCTTTCGGGATAACAAGCACGCCGTCAGCGTCCCCCCGAATCAGGTCGCCCGGGGCAACTCGTGCTTCGCCGATTGTGACCACCTCATTGACCGACTCCAGTTGTACGCGGTCCTTCCCCGTGCGCATGGAGTAGCTTCGGCTGTATAAGGGGTAACCCAGCTCCAGAGGCAGCGCGGTGTCGCGACAGGCGCCGTCGATGACCGTGCCCGCAAGCGGTTTCCGGTGTGCTACCTCGGTGAGTATGTCACCCCATACCGTTGCATTCGGCCGGCCCTGATTGTCGATCACCACCACGCTGTATGGAGGCACATCATCGATATAGTCGCCCACTGTGCCCGCTGGCTGAGCGGCGCCGACGTAACGCAGGGTGTAGGCGCGACCGCACAGCCGGAAATCATGGGTCAGGGGCTTGATACCCAGACAGACGCCGGCAATACCTAGCTTGTCCAGTGCGTCACTGATCGTTGCAGTATCCAGTTGTCTTGCAGCTTCTACAGCCTGATCACTTGCCGGCATCGGTGTCATCTCCCTGGTTCAACATGTGCTCGTAATTGGCGCCCATGACCTCGCTGACCGGGCGACCGTTCTTCAGCGCTTCCGCCATAAGGCGCTCTTTTCGTGCAATCAACTCGGCCGTTGCTATCACTTCCTCCGCGCGTTCGGCTGGAATAAAGGCCGCAGCGGACTGGTCGGCAATGGCGAAATCACCGGGGTTTACCGCAATATCGCCGACCGCGATCTGGACATCGGTGCCCAACTGGACGATGCGGCCCCGCGCCGTTCGGGCAGTTACGGAACGGGAATAGATCGGGAAACCGAGGTCCTGTGCTTCGTCGACGTCACGTACGGGCCCGTCCGCAATGACGCCAGCAATGCCGCGCAGCTTTGCGGCCAGCGATAACGTGCCTCCCCAGCATCCTGCCTCACGCCCGCTACGCTGCTCGATCACAATGACGGTTCCCTCCCCAGCGCTTTCGATCGTTTCTGTGCCCAGATGCTGAACTTTTCCGGGCGGGGGTGAACCCACGCCGAGCCGCATGGTTCTGACCCGGCCGGCCACAGTGGCGGTGACCGTCCGCGGAACCAGGCCGCTCACCACGCCGTTGATCTGCAGTTTGTCGAGAGCGTCGGAGACAGCGCAACTGTCGAGCTGTTTCAGACGCTCGACCAGCTGTGTCGCTGTGGATTCTTCCAATGACATAGCCATATTCCTCAGGCAAACAATAAGGATTTGATGACCACCGGAATGACACCGGGTGGCGTGATTTTCTGGCCGAGATCGATGAAGTCGAGTTCCTTGAGCTCGATGCCATCCAATGCAATAAAGCCTCGTTTCAACCCGATATCCCGGTGAAGGACTCGCCCGAGCGACCGCCCGACGTCCCGGTCCAGAACCAGTATCAATGGATGGCTGTCCGATTTACCCGTATCCATCGCCTCCTTGATACCGGTTGCCAGTGTGCTCAGGCGTTGATACGACGGGTCGCCATTCCACGCCAGCATGATGGCAACCGGGGCGGTCGGGCTCAGGTCCATTTTTTTCAGGCTCTCGCGGATGTCCCTGCTGATTTCCGAGGCATCGAGCTGGTCGGGGTGCAGGTCCAGCCCGGGATTGACGACCGGAATATTCCGCACCGGTAATTCAAAAGAGTCGGGCAGGAAGACGGTTTTACCGCTGACCTGAACGGTGAACTGTGAGGCACCGATGACTGTTGCCCGAATGCCCTGTCCCGGGTCCGTCAGTTTCAGGTGTTTCGTTTGGTTCAGCCGTTCCCGGAAGGCAACTCCCAGCATCCGGGCGACGTCACCGAAGTCACGTGATTCGCGTTCCAGTATGTACTCTGAAACACCACCGGACACGGTAATCATGGTTGGCTCCGTCGGGCGCTCCAGCGCTTCGGTCAGTTGTAGTGTCATACCGAGGCGGTCCAACGGCTTGCCCGACAGGTTGTCCATCAGGATGTCCACCATGCGTTCGACCATGCGACGGCGAATTGATTCGTCTTCCAGCACCTCCGGCGTCAGCACGATGCCCAGATCGTCTGCCACCTGCTGTGCCGGTTCATCGATCCGGGACCAGGTGCCCGACGGGTCCTGAGCCAGCAGACGACCGCCGACTGCGAATGCCGAGACACTCTCGATAACCCCGTCATCGATCAATGCGAGCTTGGTGGTGCCCCCACCAATATCGACATGCAGAACGGGCTGGCCTGTCCTTCTGGATAGTTCCACAGCGCCAGAGCCGTGCGCAGCGAGCAGGCATTCGAGCTTGTGCCCGGCCGTAGCGCATACGAATTTGCCCGCCTGGTCCGCAAAAATCTCGTCGATGGCCCGGGCATTCTTCCGTTTTATCGCTTCACCGGTGAGAATGACGGCACCGGAATCAATCTCGTCGGGCCGGACATGCGCGCTGGCGTAGGCCGATTGCACAAATTCCGACAGTTCGTCTGCGTCTATAAGCCCGCCGGGGGTAAAGGGTGTCAGCACGATGGGCGATTCCCAGAGTGTTTCCCGCTTTATTACCACAAACCGGCTGGACAGTTGCTCAGTGCGTCGCTGCAGCGTTACCCGCGAAAAGATCAGGTGGGACGTTGAACTGCCGATGTCGATACCCACGGTGTTCAGCGTGACGGTCTCCTGGCGCCAGAGGAAATCGTCGAAGGCTTCCTGATCCTTGATAGCAAGCGCGCCGTGATCATGGTGTTCGTGGCTGTCGTGAGCATGCAGCATGGTTCATTCTCATTATTGTTGTCTGATACGGGGCTCTGCGAACGCCCCCGTCGGCGAGCCTGCGCCGTTATTCCCAGTACCCGAATGTCAGGCCATGTCCCGTTCCCGCCAGTGACCGGTAAACCGGTTGATAATCGATCAGGGTCATGGTTCCCGGTGCCATCGCGCCGGCAACGGCGATCCAGTTCAATATCTCCGGCGTGCCGGGTGCACCGTTCAGGCGATCGCGGGACAGAGTAGACAGATAGTTGCGGTCACCTTTTACCAGCGCATCGATCACCGAGCGATCGAGCGCCTCATCCACAATCTGGTGGCTCAGGCCGCCGGATGCGACGAGCCCGACCCGAGCATCTTCCGGCCAGCTCTCCACTGCCTTGCGCAAGGCCACGCCCATGTCATAGCAGCGCCGGGGGTACGCCTGGTTGGGTAGGTCACGGCTGAGATTGAAGGCAACCAACGGGATGACCCGGCCACCGAGCAACCACTCGTAGGGGTAGGTGAAGGCGTCATCGAGGGGCGTGTCTTCGGGTAAACGGTCGGTGCAGGCGACATCAAAGCCGTCAACGATCAAGGATTCAATAAGATGATCAGCCAGAGCCGCGTGGCCTGGCCGGATTTCTATGTTGTTGGCCGGAGGCCTGTCTTTATCGTCGACAAATCGCAGGTCCGGGTTGAATGGCTGCTCCGCCCGGCGTACCACCGGGAATTCTTCAGCCCGCAACACGCCGAAAACCGGGTGCACGCCGGTGGGTGGAACCCGGTGCGTGTTGCTGACTACAATCAGAATGTCGAGGTCCGCCTGCGCGATCCGTTCATTAAGTGCAGCCAGCGCTTTGCGGGCGGCCGCATGCCGCTCTCGAATAACGGTTCCGGACACTTCCTTTTCAAGGCCCGGCTTTGCTGCTGCGAGCAGCGCGTCATAATCGAAACGCGGGTCGCGCGTATCACCGTCGGCCAGTTTTTCCACATGCTCCGGTGTACTCTGGATGGTCGGCCCATGTGAGCTGCCGATACCTAATGCAATGGTTGCCACGGTAATTTCCTCATTGTCCGTTCAGGGCGCCAATAGCCGGTTTTCCCCGGGGCGCCGGGTATGTGCGGTACTGCGCCGGGCTGACGTCGGCCCGGCTCCCGTCACAGTGCCTCAGGCCTTGTCGCGTTTGCGTACCTTGGTCTTGAACCCGTAGGGGCGACCCTTGCCAGTCTTGCCGCCGGTATGGTGCAGGTCGCTTTCCAGATTCGTGTCGATCATCGGGTGGTCCGGGTCCCTTTGAACGGCCATAGGATCTTCGCCGTTCTGGACTTTCTCGATGTTCTCCTTGACGAGTTTCCGGAGGTCGAGCAATACACGGTCGGAGTAACTGAGGTTTTCCATCGTGCGGTCCACGATCTGGCCCTGGGTCTCCCAGACCATGTGGTCCTGCTGCGGCACGGTACCCGTTTTGAACTGCACAAAGGGATGCAGCTTGTCTGCCGGCGTTTTGTAGGGCTCCAGGTAGGTGACCGGCGGATCGTCCAGATTCTCTGCGGGCTCACCCTGCTTGTAGGCAAAATCGACCCGCCACGTGTGCGTGTCATCAATCGGTACCCGAATCTGCACGGTGCCGCCGGTACGGAGCATGTTGGGGAAGATCAATGGATGCTCGTCACTTTCACCGTTGGCAAAATTCCGTTGTTTCATGATGCCGAATGGCACGCGCCAGAAGTCAAAGCCGGGTTGATCATCGATATACCCGCGGGTGGAGTTGACCGGTACAACATCACGCGCTTCCGCATCCTGATGCAGTATGGGCGCATGGGTGGGGTCCGCCGCATTTTCCATGGTCTGGAACCAGTTACAGTCCAGCATGGGGTGCACGATCAGTTTGCGGCTGCCGTCGGTACGCACGAACGCATCGTATTTCGGGAATACCGGTGCGGGCAGAGGCCCGAGGTAGGCCCAGTACATGCCGAGGTGTTTTTGTACGGGGTAGGCCGGCTGCTTGACGTTGCGGCAGATGGCATCATTTTTTTCCGGCGGGGTTTCCAGGATGTTTCCTTCGGTGTCATACAGCCACCCGTGGTAAGGGCAGGATATGCCCCGTTCCTCGACGCGTCCGTAAATCAGTGAGGCACGCCGGTGGGCGCACCGCTCCGCGAGCAGGCCAACCTGGCCCGAATGCGACCGGAACAGCACCAGGTCCTCACCCAGTAGCCGAACGAATCGTGTCGGGTGTTCTTCAGTCAGTTCCTGTGCGATGGCCACCGGGTGCCAGTAGCGCCGGAGCAGATCCCCGGCGGGGGTGCCCGGACCTACCCGGGTCAGAAGGTCGTTTTCCTGTTGGCTCAACATAGTGTCTCTCCTCGTTCCGCGCACGCTTTGCGTGTCTGTTGTTTGTCCGTATGTAACTGTGTTGCTTGCCCGTTTTCGCGCCTAGTGATAGTCCTCCGGCGTGGGCACCTGATGATGCATGGTCAGCTCTTGCTGTTGTTCGGACGACGCCATCATGGCAAGGCAGACTTCGAGCGTTGCCATTCCCCAGGCGCCGCTGTGGTAAACCGGGTCCCCGTGGACCACGGCGTTGTAGAGTTCAGTCAGTTCGGCACGCCGGACATTGGTGGCATCCGGCACAGCGATATCCTCAACGCCATTGTCGTCGTACACATAGAGGCCATGCCGGGAATGGCGAAGGTCGCCCCGTTCGCAACTGACAATGACCAGACCAAGGTCCCAGGGAGTCCACGAGCCATCCCGGCGTCGGCGCTGGCGGTCCCCTTCCTTTTTGCCGCCGATGCGCAGGCTGTCTTTCTCGTCATCCTCGTTGTAGTCGCCGGTGACCAGTTTCCGGCGAATCAGAGGCCGATCGTCGGCTGAAAGCTTCTGATCGGCCGACCCCCAGGGCACCAGTTCATTGGTATTGAAGTAGCCGTAGCCGTTGTGGACGACGGTTGCGTGGACGCCGTTTTCAAATTCCATGAACGCAGAGTGGTACCCGGGTATCGGTCGTGCCGGCAGCCACTGACCGACATGGGCTCTGACCGAGCGCACGAGTCCACCGGCCAGCAGCCGCACCGTGTCTACCTGGTGCGGCCCCTGTCGGAATGGAATGCCACCGCCCTGGGCCAGGTCGAGTTCGTCCTTTGATCGTGGGCTCAGCAGCCAATCGGTGTAGGCCATGACATGAATGGCCTGTACCTTGCCGACCCGGCCGGAACGAATGACTTCCAGCATTTTGCGCACGGCCGGGCTGTAGCTCTGGGTATGACCGCAAATGAGTTTCACACCGTTTTTCCCGGTGACTTCGATCATCTGCTTTGCTTCGGCGAGGCTGATTGCCATAGGCTTCTCAACGATGACATGCTTGCCATGTTCCGCGGCGATCAGGGTGTGCTCACAGTGAAATCTATTCGGTGAGGAAATCCATACGGCATCGACATTGGGGTCGGCGGCGAGTTCCTCGATCGAGCCGTAGATAGGCACGTCATAGCGCTCGGCAAACGTGTCACGGACGCGCTGGTTGATGTCCGCACCGGCCGCCAATCTGATTTCGGCAAAGTTCTCCAGCGCTGGCAGTACTTCACGGGCCCCGACGCCGATGCCGACTATGCCGAGGTTCAGCACTCTCTGTACTGCCCTTGCCGGCGCAGATTCTTTGTTTCCCATCTCTGTTCTCCTGTTGTGCCGCGTGCGATCCGCGAGCGGCGCTTATTCGGGGTCGGTCGTTTGCTCGGGTAATCCGGGACCACTGGTTTCGAGTTCCGACACATAGTAGTTCCAGGCAAAATTGGCGGTTGTACCCAGCTTCTTTTTCCAGTCGGTTTTGTCTTTCTTGCCGGGTAGCCGCTTGTCATAGCGGGCGATGTCCTCATCGGGAATGGTGTCTGCGGACAGCCCCGAGGTTTTGAGATCCCACATGATCCGGGACAGTCGATCGAACCGAATGGCGAGCGCTGTTGCGTCTTCAATCGAGCTGGCGGTCACGGTAATACCGTGCCCCTTCATAAGCAGTACATCCCGGTCCTCCATGTAACGGATCATCTCCGCTGCCATGGTTTTGTCGGTTACCGTGGCCGCCCGCGGATACACGGGTACACCTTTCAGCACGATGTCCAATGCCGCTGGCTCAAATCCTCCGAACACCGGCAGGTATTCAAGGTTTGTTACCCCGCACAGCAACGCGTAATAGGGATGGGCATGCACAATCGCATTGACATCCGGACGCGCCCGGTACAGCTCACCGTGAATATGCACCTCATTCGGAGAGGCATACCCATCACCGGCACCGTTGCCGTCAAAATCGAGTTTGCGGATATTGGCCCGATCGGTGTAAGTGAGGCCACGTTCATTACCACCGCGACAACGCACCCACATGGCGTCTTCGCCCTTAACGCGGGCACTGACATGGCCGGTTGATTCGCGCATCAGACCCTGCATGCCGAGAATCCGGGAGGACACCGCAACTGCGTATCGTGGTTCAAAGTCAAAGTTCATGTCGCTTTCACCGTTCCTGTACCCGTTAATTGGAGCCGTCCTTGACGCCGATCCGGTAACCAAGCCAGCGGGCGAATATCGCCAGTCCCGCTGTCATGACGATGACCACCAGGCTGATAATGCCCGCCACTTCGCGTGAGGCAGAGGCATCCGTCGTCATATACTCGAGTGCCAGGATCGCCAGGGTCATGGTTTCCCGGCTGGCCAGCAGAATCAGGCTGCTGGTTGAGCCGGCGGCGATCACGAAATTGATGGTGCCGATCAGCACCATGCTCGGGGCCAGTAGCGGTATCCAGATCATCCAGTAGGTTTTCAGCCAGCCAGCGCCAGAGGTGCGAGCTGCTTCTTCCATATCTTTGCCAACCTGCAGGATGTTGGTCTTGAACATCTGTACGCCGGTCGTGTTGCCCTGGAAGATGACCACGATCATCAGAATCCAGACCGTGCCGAAGAGCCATGTCAGGCCCGGTGTGCCTGTGATAACCCACAGCAGGCCGAGACCGGACAGAATCCCGGGAATGCCCGCGCTTCCCCAGATAATGATGTCCAGCGTGGTTCGCCCGGGTAGACGGGTTCTGACCAGTACATAGGCCACCATTGAGAACAGAATCGGCGAGATTATGGCCGTGGTCATCGACACCAGAAACGTTGTCCGCAACGCCATGAAAAATGCGGGGTCATTGAGAACCGTGATCCAGTGCTCAAGTGTGAATGGCGGGTTGGCGGCAAAGAATCCGGCGCGGGTCATAAAGCTACCGCCCAGCAGTGTGAGAATTGGAACAATGGTCAGCAGGGCGGCGATGATGACCACGAACAGGCCCGCCACGGGCTGGAACCAGCCCAGGTGTACCAGGCCGGAAGAATAGCCACTGCTCAGGGTGGTGTACTGGCGGCGAGACATGAGCCAACGCTGCAGCGGAATGAAAATAGCGATGATGACCATGGTCAGGCTGGCGAGCGCTGTCGCCTGGCCATACTCTGGTGGATAGGTTGAACGAACGAGGTCGAAGATTCGTGTTGAGTACACGTAGAAATTGATTGGTGTGCCGAGAATCTGCTCGATTTCGAACGAGTTGAACATCCGTACGGTATTGAGCATCAGTACAACGATCATCACCGGCACCATGACCGGCAGAGTGACACGAATCATGGTTTTCAGCCGCCCTGCACCGGACACCCGCCCGGCTTCTTCAAGCGCGACGTTCATATTGCGGAACGCCGGTGTAAGCAGCATGACTTTCTGGGAGATGGCGTTTGCCATCAGATGAGCAAAGATAATTCCCTCGACACTGTAAATGTCGAAGAGCGGGTCATTGGCAAAAGGCAACTTCATCCAGGTGACATTGATGAACCCGAAAAACGGGTCCAGCAGCAAGGCCCAACCGATCGTCGTCGTCAGCGCGGGCATCATGTAGGAGATCCAGAACATGAATTCCAGGCCGCGACTGAACGGGATAGGCGTACGGGCCAGTATCCAGGAAATCAGGACAGCGATAGGGAAACTGAAGACGGTGTAACCGAAATACACAATGAACGTATTCAGAAGGCTGCTCATTATTCCCGGCTGCGAGAATGCCTCAGACCAGTTGCCGAAGCCGAAAGTAAACGTGCCACGCAGCGCGAGCGTCAGATTGAAGCTCTGGATGAAAATAATGATGATCGGATAGATAAGGAACAATCCGAAAACGATGATCAACAGAGCCATTATGAACAGCCCGATACCCTTGGTGCGGGTATCGTGTTTTGGCGTTACTGCAACAGGCTGACTCGACATCAGGATCTCCCGGTTATTTTATTGTCAGGATGCATTAATGGGTTCATTACTGTGATTCCAGGCGCTCGACCAGATAGCGGCGGTAGCGGACGGTCAGCAGACCGGCTGCAATGCAGAGAGTGCCCGAGACGAGAATGGGTGCTTTAAGGCCCCAGAATTCCGCGAACAGCCCTATAAGCAGAGCACCGATCGCCGGCATGCCCTGGTTCAGCAAGCCGTAGACGCTGAGAACCCGGCCCCGCATAGCGGGTGCGACAGCCGACTGAATCAGCGTCTGGTTCGACACGTTGTAGACAATCAGAGCCAGCCCCAGCGCGGCTGCAGCAACTGCGCCCGCCGCTATGCCCGGAATAGTGATCAGCACCACCAGGCTCAGACCGGCAGCCAGCAGACAGTTGAAAGAAAGCAAGGCCATACCCTCGGTGCTGCCACGCCGGGTTGCGAGAAAGAAAGCGCCCAGCAGCGCGCCAGCACCGTTGGCGCTCAACAGGATAGCCAGCCCGTTGGCGCCGGCGTTGAAAACCAGATCAGCAACACCGGGCAGTAGCTCAATAACGGGCCGGGCAAGCAGTGCCAGGCCGAGCAAAAGCAGCAGATTCAGACGAATACCCGGGTGGGTGCTGATGTAGGAAAGCCCGTTTACTGTTTCGCGCAACAGCCCTGATTTATGCGGCGCCGACTCTTCCGGCACCACGTTGATCAGGGAAAGCACCAGACTGTAAACGAGGTACATGAAAAACACGGCGAACAGAGCGGCTTCAACGCCCCAGGTGACGATCAGGAGGCCGCCCAACGCCGGCCCGATAAATCGGGAACCATTGAATATGATGGCATTCACGGCCAGTGCCTGTGCCAGCAATGGCTTGCCGACCAGCGCATAAACGACGGTCATACGGGCCGGTCGATAAAATGCGCCCGCCGTACCACGCAGGAAAGACAGCACCATGAGTAATCCGATAGTCATCATTCCAATTGCCGTCGTTATCGCCATTACCGCCGCGTAGGTGACAATGGCCAGTTGAGCCAGTTTCAGTAATCGAAAGTAATCAACTCGGTCAATGATCGTGCCGGCTAGCAACGACAGGGCGAGGGTAGGAATCGCCTCAGCAAGGGCTATCAACCCCAGCCATGTGGTTGATTCCGTGAGTTCCCATGCCAGCCACCCAACGGCAATTTTCTGCATCCAGGTCGCCAGGTTGGAATTCAGGTTGCCTACCACATACAGCCGGAAATCCCGCAACTGCGCGAGTCGCCGAAGTGGCGTCAGTTCCTGCTCGCTCATCGTTTCATTGACCGTTGTCCTCACAATTACACCCCGCATACCACCGAGGTGGCCGGTAGGCGGTCGTCCCTGACCGCAGATCATGCACAGTGGTGCTGATCAGTAACCGGCTTCGGTCATCATTTCCCGCAGGCGACTAAGAATTTCATCCTGACGATTGATGTATTCTTCCTCAGAGAAGGCCACGTAGTAATTGGCGTTCGGGTCGATCCGGTACGGTGGCAGAACGCCATCCTGCGAGACATCGCGACGCAGGCTAGGCATGCGCTCGATCGCGTTAACGAACTTCTGCTGGCTTTCCTCTGTCAACGCCCAGTTGATCCAAAGCTTGGCGGCATTGGGGTTGGGTGCGTCAGCCATGTACATGATGTTGGCTGCGGAGGACGTCAGTGCTTCGCCTTCTTCCATGGCCGGCATCCATGACTGGATGGGGAACCCTTCCGCGGCCAGGTCATCCGCTTCGCTGCTGAAGCCGAGCAAACCGATCGGGAAACGTCCCACGG
Source organism: Natronospirillum sp. (assembly GCA_965602035.1). Taxonomy (GTDB): domain Bacteria; phylum Pseudomonadota; class Gammaproteobacteria; order Pseudomonadales; family Natronospirillaceae; genus Natronospirillum. The sequence goes on from OZ271919.1 coordinate 2,791,323, forward strand.
CCACCCACTCGGCACCCTGGCGCTGATCCCGTACAACGGTCGGGTTCATTTCATTGGCAAGTGCCTCGAACCACTCATAACCTATTTGCTCATTGAGTACCATTGGTCCAACAGTCGCGCCCCCGCCTTCCAAACCAGGATTTGTCATAACGATCTCACCTTCCCATTTGGGGTCAATGATGTCCCAGTAGGAGGTGATCTCAGACGGATCAACCATGTCGGTATTGATAACAACCGGCTGGGCAGGCGATGCGCCCCAGGTGAAGATATAGCGGAACTCCGGGTCGGTATAATGGTGTTTCCCATTGAACCACTGGGATTCATCGACCACGTCTGGATGTACCAGGACGTTGTTATCTCTGATCGGTGCCAGTGCGTTGTTAGGGATCAATACTGACAGTGGCGTATTGGCACCGCCCATCCAGGCATCCACCGTGTACCGGCCGAGTTGCCGCTCGGCCAAGACCCGTTCGGCATGCTGCCGGCTGCTGCCGGTCTGGAAGTTGACTTTGATTCCGAACTCTTCTTCAAAGTCGGCCATCAGATGACGGATCATGCCGGGTGTGTTGCCACCCAGAATGACGTTGACTTCTCCTTCTTCCTGGGCCGCTTCAACCAGCGCTTCCCAGTCGCTCATTGTCTGTGCCATCGCGACGCCACTGGCGCTCAACCCGATGATCAGACTCAGACTCGCAATTTTATTGTTGATCATGTCTTGCTCCTCATACGATTCAGCTATTGTTTGAATTGTTGGCAGTCTGGCTTGGTTCGCGTTACCTCCTCTCTGTCGTCCAGTGGTTCACGCAGGCCACACAGTGTGGCCTTCCGGAAAAATTCGAAGCTTCACGGCATCGCCGTCTTTTACATAAATATGGCGACTTCCATGCACGGTCATGGACCCCTGATCACAGATGTCCACCTGGTATTCGTACCACTCGCCCATAAAGAGAGAAGACTCGACCCGACCCTCGAGAAACGGCTCGTTGCTGCACACGGCGTCAACCGGGAGAATCTCGATGTCATCCGGTCGGATGGCGACCTTGATCTGCGAGCCCACAGACAGTTCGTTGAAGCGAACCGAGTAGCCCTTCACGACGCACTCATCCGAATTACAGACACGTACTTTCAGGAAGCCGTTACCGAGCACCTCGGAAACCTCCCCCCAGAAAATCAGGGTCTGTCCAACGAAGTCGCGCACGAATTCGTTGACCGGCTTTTCGTAAAGGTCACGTGGTTTTCCGATCTGCTGTATTACACCGTCCTGAAGCAGAGCGACGCGGTCGGACAGGCTGAGCGCCTCAATCTGGTCGTGTGTTACGAACAGTACCGCTATACCCAGGCGTTGCTGCAGTTGTTTGACCTCGATACGCATCTGTTCGCGTCGCTTGGCGTCGAGGGCACTGAACGGTTCATCAAGCAGCAGAATGTGCGGTTCCGTGACTATCGCTCTGGCCATGGCAATGCGCTGCTGCTGACCGCCGCTCAGCATCGGCCCTGGCCTGTCCTCGTAACCACTCATTCCAACCAGTTCAAGTGCCCACTCCACACGGGACTTGACTTCATTTTTCGGAAATCCGCGGGCCTTCAGCGGGAAAGCCACGTTTTCCCCTACGGTCATGTGTGGCCAGATCGCATAAGACTGGAACATCATGCCGACATCGCGCTTTTCCGGCGGCATAAAGAAGTTGCGGTCAGACAAAACGACGGCTTCTGAGCCGAAGTAGATGGACCCCTCGTCCGGATTTTCCAGGCCGGCGACCATGCGCATTGTCGTGGTCTTGCCGCAGCCACTCGGGCCGAGTAAGGTCAGGATTTCTCCGTCGGCGATGTCGAGAGAAATGTCGTGCACCGCTCGTTCTGTATTGCCGGGAAACGTCTTGGATAGGTTTCTCAGTGCAACAGCGGTCGGTTTCGTTTCACTGTTGCCGGCGGCATCGTCGTTTGTGCTCTGGACTGGTCTGTTGGCAACCGTCACCATGTCATGCCTCGCTTGTTATGTTTATTGGCCTGTGTGCCGTCACTTGTTGCCGGGCCGGAACCGTGTATACAACCGTTCGGCATTGCGGTGAAAAATGTCCTCCCGGTCGTCTTCCGTCAGAAAGTCGATCGCTTCAATCTGCGGGCGGATATCGTCGTACCAGCGGCCGGTCCGCGGGTCGACTTTGGAACCGGCACCTGGACGCTCTGTCCCGAAAAGGCACCGATCCGGACCGACGACCTTGAACAGAAGCTCCAGAGACTCCTGGTTGTAAAGTGACGTGTCGAAATACAGCTGGCGCAGCCGCTGGTCGAAGGTTTCAGTATCATTGGGGCCTCGCTGCTGCGAGCGCCACCGGCCGACCTGATAAGGTACTGAACCTCCTCCGTGAGAAATAATCAGTTTCAGGTTCGGGAACATTTCAAAAACCGGTGACTTGGTCAGCGAGAGAATGGCGATACTCTCTTCGGTAATGAAATGGTTGTGGAATGTCTCGCGACAGTTCTTGCAGGAGGCCGGATGGATCAGCGCAGGAACGTCCATCTTCTCCAGTTTTTCATAGAGCGGATACCAGTATTCCTCGCCCATCGGCGGCGTTGCGTAGTCGCCCTCGCCCGGGTCGGGGTTGATCATTACACCGATAAATCCAAGATCATTGATGCACCGGTCGATTTCCTCAAACGTGTTCTCCGGTCCCACGCCTGAGCACTGCGGCAACCCTGCAATTCCAGCGAACCGGGTCGGTGCGCTGTCTCTGGCCATGGCAATCGCGTCATTCACAGCCCGACAGTACCAGTGCACGATTTTCTCGGGCTTCTCGGAGTGCATCATTGTGTAGGGCCTTGGCGAGATAAACGCCACATCGGTGCCCACTTCGTCCATCAGGTCCGTGTGCTTGTGACCTTTCCAGCGCGCGTTCGCCACATTCTCCGGTTTCAGGTTGTGCTTGCTGCGTTCCTGTGAGTGGCGTGCGTGGTAAAGGCTTGCCTGGTAGTTGCCCAGGTCTTTTCCGGCCACAACATGCTGATGTGCATCAATGATCATTCTGTTATCCCCTGATGATGTGTTGTTCGTATAGTTGTTGATTACCTGTCTCCACCTGAATTCTCAGGATGTGAAGTACGGGTGGTAGTCTTTCATCTCGCACTCGGCGCCGGACTTGTCGAGCTCGGCCAGGTACTCCGCCATGATGGCTGTGTCCTCATCCTCGAACTCAATCTGGTTGCCACCTTTCTTGACACTGGTGTAGGTCTGGCCGCGTTCGCCGGAATTGCTCATAACCGACTTGTACCGCCAGTTGTTCCATCGTAATGCGAGATAGCGGGCGGGCTGTGTGCCGGTATTGAAATGCTGGTGCCACCATTGATCCGGCGGTACCACAACGCTGCCGGGCTTCCAGTCCACCCGCTGTGGTTTGCTGCCTTCGGGCCAGAGCAGCGAATAACCCTGTCCGCTGACGATAATGACGTGGGCTCCCGGACCATGTTTGTGGCACTTCTTGTAAGTTCCCACCGGGAACTCGGAGACATGTGAACCCATGGAGTTTCCGGCCAGATTGAATTTCATGTTTGTGCTGCCTTTGCCCCGCTCGCTGTAATCCGCGAGTTCGAGCTCACGTATGTCAGGAACAAAGTTGGTCGACATGAAAAACCGACCCAGAATGTCGCCCTTGCCGGTGAAGTAATTCTCCGCATTGGGGTCAAACCGGTCTTCGAACACGAAGTCGTTGTTGAAGATGAAGTCCACACTGTGGAACAGGTTCATGACGAAGCAGTTGTTGGTGACCGCGTAGTACCGTGTTGGCTCGTTGCTGGTATTGAAATGCTGGTACCAGGCATTGAGCGGAATGGCGAACAGGCTCCCCGGGCCCCATTCGAAGGTGTGCTTCTTACCGTTCTCCTGCCAAACCGTAGTCGCACCATGGCCCTTGTTGATGTAGACCATCTCTTCGTACATGTGCTTCAGAGGCTTGGTTTTTTCGCCGGGTGGAATTTCGCAGATATAGGCGTCGTTGGTGCCGCCAGTTCCCTCCAGAATCACGAAGGCAGCCGGCACGCCTTTCAGATCCCAATATTCAAGTTCTGCTTCATTGATATCTTCTATATAGAAGCCTTCGATTACTGGTATTCCCTGTTCTCTTTGCCAGTGCTTGTATGTGTCGTATCTTTCCGGGATAAATTTCGGGTCCTTGGGGTCGGTGATTTTGTTAGTCATATTTTTATTTATCTCCTTTAGACTTAAATTATTATTTATAAATTAATTCAGTATTTTATAAGTATTTAAAGATAGTAATTTCTCGGTTCGATGATCGACAAGCATGTGTTCTTGTATGAAGACCGTTGTTCCATTTATAGTACTGCCAGCCGTTGGCTTCAAGAATAAATCCCTACAAAACAGCAGGTTAGGGAAGATTGCATCTAGTAAGTGCTTGATTTTTTTCGAGAATAGAGAATTGTAAAAAGTTATCGGAACGGTTTGCCGCTAAATTTTTTGGCTCATCATAGCGTCGAAAAGAAGCGGAACGCCATACCGCTAAGATCGCTTGCCTGGTTTTAAATTGACAATTTCTCTATATTAATTGTGGTTGCGATTGAAAGGTATCAGGGTTATGAATCAGTCGAAGACGGATTCCGTAGAAGGGGAAAACACGTACAGTGCAATCTTGACGCTGTTGTTGCCTGCATTATTAATTGGACTTGGCCGCGGATTCATAATACCGGTACTACCAATTATTGCTCGGGATGATTTTTCAGTTGGTCCATCCGGAGCAGCAATGATCTTTGTCGCGCCGATGTTCGGTTCTGTTCTTGCGACGCTGCCTACAGGGTACCTGCTCGACAGAATCGGTCGCCGGACCGTGCTAATTGCCGGGCCGCTAATTACGGCCTTGTCATCGTTTGCACTGTTTTTTGCGCAGAATTACTGGGAAATGATGGTTTACCTTTTGGCAAATGGCGTCGCGATCCAGATGTGGCAAATGGGGCGGCTTACTGTCATAGCTGATACTGGCAAGGTGACTCAGCGGGGCCGTATGATTACGGGGATGGCGGGGCTGCAGCGGGCAGGGAGCCTCCTCGGTCCGTTTCTTGGTGGCTTAGTGGGTACACTGGTCAGTCTGCGTGCACCGTTTCTGGTATACGGTGGCCTTTCCTTCCTGGCAATGACGTTGATGGTGCTCTTCATTGCTGAAACATTGCCTCCGAAGACACCAGAGTCCTCAGGCACTCAAAAAGCGCGCGAGGGGGATGAGCGGCGAGCAGAAAAGCATTGGATCAGAGAGTTATTGAAACCTTCTGTGGTGGCTCTGTTTGCGGGCCAGATTACAGCAAATATCGCGCGCGGAAGCGCCTCCGGGAATGCTGGTCCGGCCTATATTTTTGCTGCCTATGCCTACAATATGGCGGCTGTCGGGCTAGGGACCGTCAGTTTGCTCGTCGGCATTGTGGGTATTCCCATGACGTTCCTGGCCGGCTACATAATGGATCGGTTCGGCCGTAAAAAGGCGGTAGTGCCGGCGTCGTTCGCACTGGGCATAATTCTCTTGCTAATGGGGCTGACCGCACTACTCGAATGGCCAGTGTGGGCGTTCATTACAGTTTTCGTGTTGGCAAACCTTGCGGTGTCGTTCATGTCCGGCTCCATGCAGACCATAGCGGCTGATATGGCACCGGAGGCGATTCGAGGAAAATTCTTCGGTGTATCCCGCCTTATGGCCTCGACTGGATCGGTGAGTAATCCACTGGTTTTCGGTCTCACCGTGGCCCTGATACCGGTGCCCATGGGCTACATGGCGGGGTTCATGGTTATGGGGCTGGCCGGTATTGCTACATCGGCGATCGTTGGAAGACTGCTGATTGATGGTAACCAGGCTCCGCGGACCGGTGTGTGATGCGATTGGTGAACCCGAGACGGCTCCCGGGTGAAGAGCCGGTGTGAATGACTGACGTAGGAGACAACATGATCAGCGTTGTAGTTGCACGGATAAAAGACGAGGCTCGTGACGTTAAGAGTTTTCAACTGGTCTCTAAGGGCGGAGAGGCATTACCTGAGTTTGCGGCCGGGGCGCATATTGACGTCAGATTGCCGAGTGGGCTGGTGCGGCAGTACTCACTCTGTAATTCGCCTCAGGAGAGCCATCGGTACGTAATAGCGGTTTTGCTTGAGCCCGAATCGTCCGGTGGTTCTGCTGCCATGCATGGTGATGTGTCGGAAGGAATGACACTGGAGATAAGCGTGCCTCGAAATCACTTTCACCTGGCCGAGGGAGCACGCAAATCCATTCTGTTCGCCGGTGGCATAGGAATCACGCCGATTCTGGCGATGGCCGAGCAGTTACACGCCAATATGGCTGATTTTGAGCTGCATTACTGTGGGCGGTCCCGGGAGCGTATGGCGTTCCTGGACTATCTTTCCACGAGCGACTACGCAGACCGAGTGCACATTTACCCGGACGACGAGTCAGACACCGGTAAGCTCCAGTTGCAATACATACTCGCACAACCACGCCCTGACAATCATGTGTATGTCTGTGGGCCATCCGGTTTCATAGGGTATGTAATAGAGTCGGCAGAGTCGCTGTTTTGGCAGCCACGCAGCCTGCACCGGGAATATTTCAAGGGGAACACAGAGCACGCCAATGAAGGCGATCTTTTCCAGGTACGCCTGAGCAGCTCGGGAGAGGTCTATGATATTCCGGAAGGGGTCTCAGTAGTCGATGTGCTGGCCGATGCCGGGATTTCAATTCCGGTGTCCTGTGAGCAAGGTGTATGCGGAACATGCCTGACCCGCGTCATTGACGGTGAGCTTGATCACCGGGATATGTTTCTGTCGGATGAAGAGCACGAACAGGCAGACCAATTTACACCTTGCTGCTCCCGGGGGAAGGGTACTATCACTCTGGATCTATAATGTTTTCTACTGAATTTCGGAAGGAATCCGAATTTTACTCGATGGAAGCTCAACAGCAGGTGAACTCGATGATTCCAGCCTTAGCTCAAGCAATAACTCTGTTGTTCATGGATTGCAGAGTGTGCTTTACAAAGCCGAGGATTGCAGCCGTTGTGCGCCTACTGATAGGTGGAAAAAAGAAAGCGCATTGACTTGACAACCGGTATCACCGGGAATGCCAAATAATGCGCTTTTTTCAAGATTGATCAGTCATCTGACTGAGGCACAAGAACTTTGTCAATGGCATGAATATAACCGTTGCTCGCCCTGATGTCGGGCCTAACAATACGGGCTTCTCCATTAATCCAAGTCTCATCGTTAATAAACGAAAACTCCAGAAAATCACCGGACAGAGTTGGCATGTCTGTATCGTAATCATTGAACGAATCTGAAGATAATTCTGTATCAATCCAGTGATATGAAACAATGTCCGCAAGCATTTTCCCGTCTTCTAACCAATTTTCCAGTGTATCCTCAGGCAGTGCCTCGAAAGCTTCGTCCGTTGGAATAAAAAGAGTAAATGGTCCTTCGCCTTCCAATATTTCAATCATGCCCAAGGCGGTTGCATCCAGAGACGCAATGAAATAGCTGAACGAACCGTCATCAATGGCAACATCAACAATTGTTCCCGGTTCATCCTGAGCTACAGCACCAGCGGAAAAAAATACTGATATCAATGCTATTGGTTTTATTTTCATAACTTTCTCCTTATTCAATTATAGTCAAGGTCAGCTTGAAAGAAGTGGGATGTAATTTCCCAGCAGCGAGTCGGGCCAATATACATCCATTAGCCGCATGTATAATCCCCATATAAAAAACGCCGTTGCGCCGGATAATGAAAATGACAGCGTCCAACTGGCTCCGTAAATTTTCGAATACAAGAACACGAACAAAACCATGGTAACTGGGAGGCTCAGAACCGGAATCATCGCTATAGTGCCTATAAACCAAGCCCACATTTCCATACTGTTTTTTGAATAAAGCGCAGGATCTACAGAATTAAATGATCGAATTTCATATACAGGCCGCGCTTCTTCCTTTTCTGGTGGTCGTGTTATGTCCAGTATTAGTTGAGCAATGGCCAGGATGAGGCCGGCGCCGCCAAGAGCAAGAACGATAATGGATGCTCTCAGGGGCCAATCTTTAGCAATTATTAAGGCTGCGATCATTATTAATATTATAAATAATGTGAACAGATCACCCCAGCGCAGATATATTTTTGGCATTTTTTTAACCCTCTGAATTTGCTTTCTCTTGGAAATATCTCGCTTTTCTTTTATTCGAGTAATGTCTGAATACCGGGTACAGGAGGGACGCTGCTATGATTAATCCCATAATGATCACGCCAGGGAATAGTAGCCAATCTAAGCTATAACGAGACACCGATAGCCACAGATAGAGCTCCATCCTGGGGCCCAGTATAAATCCGAGAACAAATGGCGCCCGTGGCCACCCGTGGGCCTTCATAAGAAAGCCGAATATAGATAAAACGAGGAGAATCAAGATGTCATCAAATACGAAGTTTGCGGCAAAACTACTCAGAATAGCGAGCATTAATATGATAGGACAAATTACAAAAAAAGGCAGGTAGCATGCTCTGGAGGCTGGCTTGATAATGCTCCAGCAGAGCAATGCTGCCACAATCTGCGCGACCGCAAGGGCCCACAGTATCGTAAAGGTATAATGTAACTGTGACCCTGCCATGGCTGGCCCCGGCTGGAGACCAACAGCAATAAACGCGACCAGCAGTAGCGCTGTGGAACTTCCGCCAGGAATACCGAAGAACAAGGTAGGGATCAGGTCACCACCTTCCTTGCCGTTATTTGAGGCTTCGGGCGCTATTACGCCTCTGATGTCGCCGGTGCCAAACGTTTCCGGATTCTTGACGGTCTGGCGGGCGTGTGCATACGCGAACCAGTCTGCCACAGAACTGCCTAGCCCCGGGAGAACTCCTACAAATATTCCTATAACTGCACATCGTAAGGTAAGCCACCAATGAACGAAGACGTCTTTAATACCTTTCAATATTCCGCCTTCCCCCAGTCCAACTCCCGGGTCTGCAACAGTTTTTTTCCGCGAAGCCAGGCCGATCGCCTCGGGGATGGCAAATACGCTCAGTGACACAAGAATGATGCTGATTCCACCCCAGAGATATGGATACCCTATATCGAATCTCATAACGCCCGATTTGACGTCTTGTCCGATTGTGGAAACCAAAACACCCAGAATCCCGGCAGTCATTCCTTTGATCGGGGTTCCTGAGCTCATAATGCCAACCATACTGATGCCCCAAAGCGTGAACATAAATAATTCAGGGCTGCCGAAACTACGAATTAAAGGGGCAAGTATCGGCAAGGATAGAAATAGGCCAGTAACACCGATGATTCCGCCCAACATCGAGGCCAGGAATGACGCACTAAGGGCTCTGCGCGCCTCCCCTCTTTGTGCCATCGGATAGCCATCCAATACTGTTGCTTGTGATCCGGAGCCTCCAGGCACTGCTACAAGAACCGATGTGAATGTATTCGCCGTATTGCCGACAGAAGACATCCCAATTAGGAAGGCAATCGCATTAACCGGTGACATCAGCATTACAAAAGGCAAGGTTACCGCCAATGCCGACGGCCCGCCTGCTCCCGGCACAATGCCTCCGAATACGCCGAGGAATATTCCTAATCCGAGGAATATTAGTGACTCTATAGTCAGCAGGGCATTTAAACCCTCTATAGCTGCTTCCAACATAGTTATGCCCTTTATTATTAATTTGGACAGATCTAGCGGCTAAATTATTTTTGCTTTATTTATGTAATTTGCGCTTATGGCCGAATTTATTATGGGTTGCGAATTGGTACCTCCGAGCGCTCGAGGAGCGCCACGGAGGTATTTACATTGCATTAATTGGATTGCATGAGGGGTAGCCCGTATTTCTCCCGCAAGGCGTTCACCCGTCCTCTGACATCGGGGTTTACATCGAGTGCGCCCAACAGCATCTCGTACGCCTCTGCCCCCGGCACAATTACTGCCGCACCACCCAGTTGGGCAGAGATCTGGTTCTGAAACTGCGGATCATCATTGAGAGCAGTGAAAGAACTTCTCAGTGTTGAGAGTATCGATTCCGGAGTATCCGGAGGTACTACGAAATACTTATCCATCGTACTGGGCCCGGTCCAGTTCAGGTATGCCCGCCAAATCGGTGAGCTGGACTCGGGGCGTTTGTCGCCGAGCATCTCTGGAAACGTTGGAACATCAGGAAGATCGTTCCGGGGCTGATGGGCTACCAGAGGTATAGCGCCCTCGTCGGCAGTGAAACGTTCAATGATATTAGCGGTACCACTGCCGAACATGTCGATTTCACCACGCTCATAGGCCAGGTACATCTGACTGGAACTGGGGTACCCAAGTACGAACCGGACGTTCCAATCCAGAAGCTCACCACCAAATACGGCCATGGCGTCCTGTGGACGGTCGGTCGAAACAGACCCTATAACTACTGGCTCGGCCTCGGGATCAGTCAGACGATCAAGTGCGTCCTGCCGAATCATCAGAACAGTTGGTCCGCGTTCAATCATTCCAACCATTCCCCATGTTCTGGGATCGTACTGTGCGGCTGGCTCATTCCTTGCCACGGGCCCGAGGGAACCACCGCCTGCGAAAACGCCAACTGTCAGTCCATCGGGTTCGATTTGACGCTGCATGTAATTTCCCTGAATTACGTTTACCGGTCTGTTCCTGATCCGGATGTTGGGTTCGCCCGGAATTGTCCTGTGCCAGTTATTTGCCACGATACGGCCGGTTGTATCGGTTCCGCCGCCCGGATTTGACGCTATAAATACAGTTAATGTCTTGCCTTCATAGTAGTTCTCTTGCGCTGCGATGCCTGTTGACATTGCGGCTGCCAGGGCCAAAGACATTACGCCTTTTGCCATTGCTGAATATTTATTCTTGTTAAGCGATTTCATTATTGTTCCTCCTGATTATTACGGGAAATAATATTCTCAGTTTATCCTCCATGGGTAATTAGGTGACTGGGATCACTCTTATACAGTTCGTCAATAAAGCCGGAATCATCAATTTCCCGAAGGAAGTGAAGGTTCCAGAGAGACAAAGGTCTGATTCTTGCCGCGTCTTTATCCTGTTTCACGGCTTCCTCATAAACATTGCTGATTGCTGGTAGGCTGGGGTACAGTCGCGGATCCAGGAATGGCGCCAGATTGTTATAGACCTGTTCTGCTACATTGCGGTCTAATTTGCCTTCCTCACCGAATCGTCGCTGGATAATTTCAATGGTAGCTTCCCGATTCAGCTTAAAATATGCGACTCCTTCGATAGTTGCTTTCAGCACATTTGAAATAATATCCGGGCGGGTATCAACGAGCTTTTTGCTGGTCGACAGCGTCATATAATTGATCATCGCCATGGGCTCAAGCTCAATCACTTTCAAGCCAGCTTCACGAGCCATCGCTATTTTCGGCTCGTTCAGAAAGCAGGCGTCCACATCTCCGTCCATTACCATTTCCAGAAGCGGCTTTCTGTTTCCTGTGTTTGCGGGCGCGGCGTGAGATGACGTCTTGATTATTTCGACCTGGTCAAGATCAGGATCCAGGCCTCGTTGTTTCAGATATAACCATGTATTGAGGCCTGGGTGCCTGCCTTGTGAGCCGAACCTACGGAATCTCACATCCTTGAGTCTGTTGATACCTGTCTCGTGACGGGTTACGAGAGCCATACTGTTCTCACTCATGCTTTGGCCTACGTAAACCCACTGATCGCCCCGAGCTCTCGCCGCGTACGTAGAGACATGGTTTCCAGAGACGAACTCAACTGAAGCTTTGGGAACCAGTTCATGAGCATCTTCGCGGTTAATCTGACGTTCATAATCAACGTTCAAATTGTGTCGCTCCCAAGCTCCTATTTCCGCGATAACATGCATTAAAGCTAGGTGGCTTTTAGCTCGATATGGGAATTGAATATGATCCATATTGTCTCCAGGTAAGTTGGTTTTGTTTGTTTATAATTATTGAAGGTGCCCTCTAATAGAGGTCCCGCCTTCATTGTTCCGGTATGAAGACCGATGTTCCATTCCTATAGACAAGGTAGCCAAATGGTGCAAGTGCCCGGTGTTGGTCAGGACGAACATCGCATCAATAAAAGCGTTGTAAGCTATTGAAATAAAATAAGAAAATATTGATTGTAAAGATGAAGTGGAACGTTATTCTTTTAATTCAGAAGGGCGGAACAGCTTTCTCTTAATTGCGTCAGGCGTGACGGTATAAGCGAAAAAGGTATTTAATAAATTGGTTCCTAGAGACAAAAAATTCATATTTAAATATCTTATTTAATAATATTTTTGAGCTCGTTTATTAAAATCCGGTGGGAGTAATCAGCGAGAACAGGGGGTGGTAGTTCGTGTTATTTGTTGCGAAAATTCGGGGATTGGGTAGGTTGTTCGGATTACGAGATTCGGCAAAAGCGCAGATCATATTCAGTCTTGTATGACAACGTGCCAGCGATCCTGTGCCCGTTTGGTCAATGCTCGAAAGAATGTGGCCGTTGATGGAGATCAGCCTTTGCCGCGATCGTCTGACTCTTCTACATGTCAGCGCCAGTGCTATTTGTCCGTAATTTGGCAACTTAGTTTGTCCACCCGACCCGCATGACCTTTCCTTGTAGGTGACGAAACCGAAGAGGAAAAGGTCATGCTGAGCCGAGAGGACTTTTTCATGATAAAGCAGTTGCGAGACCAGGGCATATACATCGAAGACATCGCGCACCGCATGGGTTGTTCCGAGCGGACCGTGAGGCGTCGCTTGAATGATGACAACCCGCGGACGGGACGCCCGGCAAAAAAGCGGGCAACGAAGCTCGATCCGTTCAAGACATTCATTGATGAGCAGCTTGACGACGATATCTGGAACTCTGAAGTGATCTACCAGATGCTTGTTGAGCGGGGTTACACCGGCTCGCGTTCTACCGTTCGTAAATATGTTGGGCCGAAACGGCCGCTGCGAGGCTGCAAAAAGACGGTCCGTTATGAGACTGATCCTGGCTATCAACTCCAGCACGACTGGGGTGAGTTGTTCCGCGAAGTCGCCGGTCAGCGCACGAAGGTGTATTTCGCCGTCAATACGTTGGGGAGCTCTCGGCGCTTTCACGTGTGGGGATCACCCAGCCTGGACGCTGAGCATACCTACGAATCCATTGTCCGCTCTTTGCGGTACTTTGGCGGTGTCCCTCGCACCGTTCTGGTCGACAACCAGAAAGCGGCCGTTCTGAAGCATGTCAGTGGCGCCCCACCTGTATTCAATCAGGGGTTCCTGGAGCTGGCTCACCATTACGGGTTTATCGCCAAGGCCTGTCGGCCCATGCGTCCTCGGACCAAAGGCAAAACAGAACGAATGGTCGGCTACGTGAAACATCACTTCTTCCAGCGTTACCGGCGCTTTGAGAGCTTCGCGCACTTGAACCAGTTGTTGGAACAGTGGCTTCAGAACACGGCGGATCAACGTGTCCTGCGTCAGTTCGATCAGACGCCGGCACAACGCTTTGAAGAAGAGCGCATGGCGCTGAAAGCCTTGCCTGACATCGACTTCGATACCCGATACTACGATGTCCGGCACGTTCCATGGGATGCCTATATCGAGGTGCGTGGCAATCGCTACAGTGTCCCGGAAGCTGCGTGTGGCGACGTCGTCACCATACGAATCAGTATGGACGACGAGCTGTCTGTCTACAGCTCTGCTGGAGATCTCCTGTGCCAACACCGCCTGCAAGATCGACAGGCCGGCTGGCAGACACTGGCTGAGCATCATGCCCCGTTGTGGCAACAGGTCTCAGCCGTGGAGAAGCGGCATCTGAGTGTCTACGAGGAGGTGCTGTTATGAGCCTGGAATCACTCCTCGATCGTCTCAAGATGGATCATCTCCACGCTGCACTGGATGGCCTGTGTGAACACGCCAGCAAAAAGGATCTCAGCTACCGGGAGTTCCTTGAGCAGGCCCTGGAACAAGAATGGGGCGGACGACATCAGAAAGGCCTGGAAAGCCGTCTCAAGCAGGCTCGTCTGCCCTGGGTGAAGACCCTGGAGCAGTTCGACTTCTCGTTCCAACCCAGCATCGACCGAAAAGCCATCCGTGAACTCTCAGGACTCGGCTTCGTCGAGCGAGGTGAAAACGTTGTGTTACTGGGCCCTCCGGGTGTCGGTAAAACTCATCTCGCTGTCGCACTGGGTGTGAAAGCGGCCGAAGCCGGCCACCGGGTCATGTTCCTCACTCTCGACCGGCTGGTGACGACACTGACGAAAGCCCGTCAGGAAAACCGGCTGGACCGGCAGTTGAAGCAGCTAACTTACCCGAAAGTCCTGATCCTGGATGAAATCGGCTATCTGCCCATGAACCGGGAAGAAGCCAGTCTGTTCTTCCGGCTGATCAACCGGCGGTACGAAAAAGCACCGACCATCCTGACCTCGAACAAAAGCTTTATGGACTGGGGAGAGGTCTTCGGTGACCAGGTTATCGCCACGGCTATACTGGATCGGTTGCTGCATCACTCGACGACAATCAACATCAAAGGTGAAAGTTACCGCCTCAAAGAAAAGCGGAAAGCCGGCTTGGTGTCTGGCACTCCGTCAGAAACAAGAGCCAACGAGGAAGAAGCCGCAGCAGAAACCATCAATGAGTGAAAACCGGACAAACCAAGTTACCAGAAACCGGACATTCTATGTTGGCAAAAAGCGGACAAACCAAGTTGGCGTTGACATACACTCGGCGCGCAGATCGAAACTGACGAACGATGCAGACCGAAGACGGAGGTGAGCTAGCATGGCAGTCACGCCATCGAATACAGCCAAGCTTGGTATGAAGCTGCCCGACGCCGAACTGCCGGATCCGGGCAGGCAGAATTGGCGGCTCTCAGAATGCAGCGGGGACAGCGGACTGCTGGTCATGTTTATCTGCAATCATTGCCCCTTCGTGAAACATGTCGCCCCATTTATGGAAACACTGAATGATCGATTGCAGGAAATGGGTGTTCGCGTAGTGGCAATCAGTTCCAATGATGTAAGCACTCACCCGCAGGACGGCCCGGAGAAAATGGGCGAGTTCGCAGCCGCACATCGCTTGCCGTTTCCCTATCTGTACGACGAGTCTCAGGACGTCGCCCGGCGTTTCGGTGCCGTCTGCACGCCAGACTTCTTCTTGTTCGATTCAAACCTGAAACTCGCTTATCGCGGACAGCTGGATGACAGCCGCCCAGGCAACGACGATCCGGTGACCGGGGCAGACCTGATCGCGGCTGCTGAACTAATGACCAGAGGTGAGCACATCCCAGAGAATGAGCAGAAACCGAGCGTGGGTTGCAGTATCAAATGGAAGGCCGGTGCCTAGTGCAACGGCGCGCTCGTGCCGTCTCTGGTTAGTCCGCCAAATAGACGCTGATCATGGCCTAGGGCGGCTATACGCTGGTAGGTAGTTATGGCGGGATAGGCAGCTTCTTCGTCTGAGTCGGCCTAATGGACACTCAGGTTGACAAGGGGATAGTTAGGGGCAGATTAATTCAGGTCCGGCAATTTTATCGGAACCTTAAATAATCACAGATGCCCCGTAGCAATCTTCACGCAAGGATCGGAATCAGTTGTGTTAATTGATTAGTTTCGCTTCATTAATGCGATGACCTCATCGCTCGTTAGAATCCGGGCCAATGTAGGAAATATACGATTCATCAAAAATTCATTATTGCCCTCTTTGTGTGAATAGCAGCAGTCGCGAACCACGACAACACCAAAGTCTAAGTCCCTGGCAGCAAACGCCGTGGCTACGATGCCAATATCACTCGACCCGCCGGCTATAATAAGCGTCTTAAGCCCCCTGCTTCGCAATGCCAGCTCTAGGTGTGTCTGGTGGAAGGCGTTCCAGCGCTTTTTTGGAATGACTACGTCGCCGTCCACGGGCGCTACTTCTGGTGCGATGGCAGCACCTTCAGTGCCATGCCGTACTCTCGGACCGCGCGGTGTTCTGTCGCCCCAAGGTCGGAGCCCCATGTCTGTTTCCGTCAGTCGCACGGCCACATCAGCGCCATCTGGAGCGTGATCACCGCAGGCATAGAAAACCGTGACGTTATTACTCCGAGCGCCTTCGACGAGTTTTTGCAGCTTTTCCCGAGTATGCCATTCCTGAAGATGTTTTTCCCTTAACGCATCATCAGGATGCAAGTATATATTCAAGGGATCAAATAGCAGTAGTCCGGCACGGTGTGAGGCGAGACTAGGATCAAGATCGATATCTGTCATAAGGGCTCTCCTGAGTATGACTCAAAGGGCATTAAATTTATTTCTATATTGAGATTATTTGCAATAGGCCTGATAGTGGAGGACCCTCCCATTTATAATCGGGGATATAAGTTGAGCAGTGAAACTTCCCCGTTAATTCCGGTACGTAAAAATAACCTATGTAATTACCTTGGTAGTCGGTGAAACCTGGTTTCCGCATCAAGAAACGGGTTACGAGGGACGATCCTGCGCTTGTTTCAGTAGGGGAATCAGTTCCTGCAACGTGATTACGTCGGCATACTTACGGTGCATATCGAAGAGGTTGATCGCATGCGCAGCTTCATGCCGGTCGTAGACGCAGTCCTCAACGACGATGACTCGATAGCGATAAGCGCGTGCATCCACGACGCTGGCACGCACACATCCGGATGTACTTTCCCCGCAGATAATCAGCGTATCAATATTCAGTGCATTCAAATGAGCTTCCAGTGGAGTCCCAAAAAAAACACTTGGGCCGGTTTTTTTTAAGACCGCTTCGCCAGGTAGCGGGGCAGCCTGTTCAACGATATCAAATCGGCGAGCTCGCTTCTCAGCCATGTCGGGGTCCGGTTCGGGCTTCGAAACACCCTGAGCACCGCCTCGTTTGGCCCATGAAGCGATACCGGATTCGGACTCAGTAAGCCCGGTAAAATGTATTACCGGAATGCCACGCTCTCGAGCCGCTTCGAACAACTTCTGTATTTGGTCCAACGCCTCCCAACCTGCAAGCCCGGTGCTACCCGGCCAGTCTTTTACAGCCTCCAGTAAGGGCTGGGGGTGATCTCCGATGACCCATCGATAATTGTCAATTGAAATAACTGCTGCATTGCGCCCATAGCCATAAAGCTAGCGCTTGGGCATACATGCTAGGTGTGCTTTGTCCTGGTCGGACAAAAAGTCGTCCCAAACTCGTTTCATAACGTTCACCAATCAAAAATTATAAGTTCCTATAATGGGGTTATGCGACGGATGTTTATATCGTGACCCATCTGCCGGTATATCGTATGGGCCGTGCCAGTAATACTGATCGAAAAGTCGGCGACCGGATTTTCCTAAGCGCATTGATATAGAGCGCGAACTCCGATGGCCGACTCTACTCGCTCAAATGCGCTTAAGGCTGCGGCAGAAAAGCTGACAGCGCCAAGTTCGAATTCTATGGTGACGTCGTTGAGCCGTCTCAATATCATGAGTGACTGCCTTGATGGAAACTCGGCTTAGGTAATCAGCTTTACCGTTCCTGTCGAAAGTATTTAGCGTATTCTCTGGCGTCATAGTTTTCTCCGAGCCCAAAATCGCTCTTCGCCAACGATTTTGCGCTTGCAGGCATGCTAGTTCATTAGAAATTATTAATGCGTGCCGCTATGAGGAACTGCGTTCCTTTTTTATAATCTCCATTCACGCCAATAGAGTCAAGTATTTCTCGCGGTCCGTCAGTTGAGTTTCGAACTGTCAAGCAGGGTTAAGTACTTTACGGTGAACAAAGTAATCACTGCGAAGCCTATATTTGCCGCGTTTTAGCACCGACACCGATAGGCGGATGAAGCCAATGTGGTGTTCTGTAGCGAGACCGACGCTCGTCAGATTTTGGCTATCCTTCCACAGTCGCTTCGAGCATTTGTGGTGACCAGATCGAGTAATCGACCGGTTTTCCCGACCACGTAGCGCAGTTCGGAGTCAGCCGAGGAGTTTCTGCAGTATTTCCAGCCCGGCGCACCGGTGCGCCGGGTCATACATATCTACAGTGAACATGAGTTCGTCGACCTCGACACCAGAGAGAACCGTATCGAGCTGTCGTCGCATCGTATCCGGTGCACCGATCAATTGCAGTGCCAGGAACTCCTGTACAGCCGCAGCTTCCCGAGGTGACCACAGACCCTCCATACTGTCGACCGGTGGGCGCAGCCAGAGCGGCTCGCCACGGAACAGTGCGGTTATTCGCTGATAGGTTGTGGTTGCCAGGTAGGCTGCCTCTTCGTCTGAGTCGGCCGGGGTGGCGGGCAGGGCGAGCATGGCATAGGGCGACCCGAGTTGCGCAGAGGGGCTGAAGTACTGTCGATAGGTCGCCAGTGCCTGGCGGTAAAGCTGCGGCGCAAAATGCCCGGCGAACGCATAGGGCAGACCCTGCTGTGCGGCCAGTTGGGCACTGAACAGACTGGACCCGAGAATCCAGATCGGCACGTTGGTATTGGCACCCGGAACTGCCCGGACGGAATGCCCATCAGTATCCGGCCCGAGTAGCCGCTGTAATTCTGCAACGTCGTCGGGAAACCGTTCCGGGCTCAGGTGGTCACGGCGCAGCGCCCGCGCTGTGAGGGGATCAGTGCCTGGCGCGCGGCCAAGCCCGAGGTCAATACGGCCCGGGTATATTTCTGCCAGCGTGCCAAACTGCTCCGCAACAACCAGCGGCGGATGATTGGGCAGCATGATACCGCCCGACCCCACACGAAGCGTTTCAGTACGTCCGGCGATATGGCCGACCAGAACGCTCGTCGCGGAACTGGAAATACCTTCCATGTTGTGATGTTCAGCGAGCCAGAAACGCTCAAACCCGAGCTGTTCTGCCGTCTGTGCATAATGTACGGAATGCTCGATAGTCTGGCCAACGGTATCGCCGACCCGGGAAGACGCCAATTCAAGGAGGGAATATTTCATTCGGTCAGTATCGCACAGGATGTCAATGAAGAATCAGTCGCCCGCACGCTCCAGAACCTGGCTCATGCGGTGCAGCGCCTCTCGGAGTTGCCCCTCGGGGCAGCCTATGTTGAGGCGCGCAAACCCGGGCATACCGAAGTCAGCGCCATCTGACAGCGCCACTCCACCGTTCAGAAAAGCCTGTGCCGGTGAGCCGAGGCGACTGTCACGAGCGTCTATCCATACGACAAAGGTCGCTTGCGGACGCGGTGCGACCATTCCGGGAGTGACTGACAGCCAGTCCATAACGATATCGAGGTTCCGGTTCAGTCGCGCAATCAGCGCCTTGCGCCAGTGGCCACCGTCGCGCCAGGCCGAATCGGCCGCCAGCAGGCCAAGGTAGCCGGGTTCACCGCCCAGGCCGCGCCGGGAGCGGCGGAATGAATCCCGCAGCTTCTGGTCAGGAATGATCGCTACTGCGCAGGAAAGACCCGCCACATTAAAGGTCTTGCTGGCGGACATAAGGGTAATGGAACGCTTGGCGGCGTCTTCGCCCAGGCTGGCGAAGGGTATATGGTTCAGGCTTCTGTCCAGTATGAGGTCAGCCCAGATTTCGTCGCTGATAACCAACAAGTCGCGCTGGCGGGCGGTTTCTGCGATGCTCCGAAGCTCTTCATGCGAATAAACCCGCCCGGTCGGATTCTGTGGGTTGCAAAGAACAAAGGCACGAGTTTGGTCGTTAAGGTCTGCAGCCAGGTGTTCCGCCTTCAGGGCCCAGTCAGTCCCGGGCTTCGGGGCCGGCATTTCCAGTAATTGGCCGGGTCGGTTACGCAGGCCGGCCAGGGCTCGCAGCGGCGGGTAAACGGGCGTATGGACGGCTATGCCATCTTCCGGCTTCAACCAGGCTTCAACGGCCTGGTGCACGCCGGGTACGACGCCCGGCAGCCAGACCAGCCATTCGCGCTCCGGGCACCAGCCATAGTGCTGCTGACACCAGTTGATGAAAGCCTCTTTCAGGCCCTCTGATGGCTCCCCGTAACCCAGGGCTCTGCTCTGCACCACATCTGCCAGCGTATCCTGAACGCAGGGCGGTGCTGCAAAGTCCATATCGGCGACCCACATGGGCAATACATCAGATTGCTCGAAACGCTGCCATTTCTGGCTGCTGACCCACTTGCGGTCCAGCTTCGATTCGAAATCAAACCGCCTGGTGCGTTGTTCCGCCATTGGTGCGGTCTCCTGGGCTTGGTGTACGGTGAACGCCGTCGGATTCAGAGAGGCAACAGGCTCTCTATTTCCTGAGCCGCCTGCTGCAGGCTGGGTACAATGCGTTCAATAAACTGAACTTCGCTCTCTCTGCCACATTGAGTGCCTACATTGATAGCCGCAACAACCTGGCCACGTTTGTTGACAATGGGTACCGCAATGGAGCGCAGGCCCAGCTCGAGCTCTTCGCTGACCAGAGAAAAACCGCGTTCATCCGCCTTTTCGATCTCCTGACGGAGCAACCCCCGGTCGGTAATGGAATGCTGCGTAAACGCACGGATTTCCGCCGTATCAAGGTAGCCGTCCAGCCACTCCCGCGGGTATCGGGAGAGAATGGCACGCCCCATGGCGGTGTAATGCGCCGGCAGGCGGGTACCGATATTCAGAGCCACAGACATGATGTGGTGTGTGAGGTGCCTGGCGACATAGATCACTTCATGACCCTTGAGGACCGACACCGACGAGGTCTCGCCGGTTTCCTTGCTGACTTGCTCCACATAGGGCTGGACCAGTTCAACGAGTGGCTGGGAGGTCAGGTAGGCATTGGCCAACTCGAGCACAACGGGGGTCAGCCAGAAATATTTGCCGTCGCTTTCCACGTAATTCAGCGCCTTCAATGTATGGAGAAAGCGCCGCACAGCGGCTTTACTGAAGCCAACGCGCTCAGTCACCTCGGTCAACGTCAATCGACTCTGCTGGTTGCTGAACGCGCGCAGAACCGCGAGGCCGCGGGAAAGTGACGCGACGAAATTCGGGTCGTCCTGAGAGCTCATAAAGGGCGTCCCGTGGTCAGGCTGATTGGTTAAGGCAGTCATGGCGCCAGAATACCATATGTGTGACGAAGACAACATTGATAGTTCGTATTACGAACTATAGTGCCGCATTGCGAACTAACTAAGTATTTACAATTAACATACATTTTTATTTTCTGCGACCAGATGCAAGGTAGATCCTGGAAAATCCGTTACAATTTTCTGTTTTTGCTCGATTAATAAGTTGCGTCCCTTCACTTTTCGGGTGTCGCCATGCCGGTTTCAGATGTCAGGATAAGGTTGACATTTCAGCAGGCAAAGCTAGATTCAAACAAAAGTTCGTATAGAGAATAATAAGTTCGCAATGCGAACTAATATTGACCGCTGAAGGCGGGCTCTACCGCCAGGCTGTGCAGCGTACCGACTGAACTCCGGGAAATGGGAGAGAATAATGACAACCTACACTACGCGATTCGCGTCTATTGATGACTACCAGAAGGGCGGTGTCCAGGTGCTGGACGAAGACCCGAAACGGTTCGTCTTTTCCAACATGTTCGAAGTCGCTGCCACGCACTCGCCCTACGAGCGAATTGTTGTGGCCAAGAACCTCGACTACACCATCGAAACTTCACGCGCGGAGGGGGCATCGGAATGGTACGTCTGTGCCCACGATGAATTCGTTGTAGCGATGGATTTTGATGTCACCGTGCACTACATCCAGTTGGCGGATACCAGTTTCATTGATGAAGATCAGGACGGTGCCGTCCGACTCAGTGGCAAACCGCATGGCGACTACATGGGAAAGATTCACCTCAAGCGCGGCCATCAGGCGTTATTGCCCGAAAACACAGCCTACCAGTTCGAAAGCGCGCGTCCGGCGACGCTGATGATTCAGTCCATACTCGGCAAGGAATCCGTCGAGAAATGGGCGGAAATCTGCCAGAGCTGATTCAGACCGCACCTTTGAACCGAACAGGAGAATAACCATGACTGCGCAACTGCAATGTACCGTTGATCCGGCCGTTACCGGCTATCAGACCTTCAAGGCTGGCAATTTCACGTTTAACCGCTGTGAGTACTTCGCCTACATCGACACACCGAGTGGCGAACATATGATGCCGATCGACGAGTTCCTCAAGGCGCTCATGCGAGATGTGGCCTGGGGCTTCTTTTACGGCACGGTGATGTTCGATGACGTCTTCGGTACCACCAACCACTATGGCAATGTCGATATGTTTGTCGGTCGGTTCCACGAAGAGTGGACGAAAACCGGTCGGGACCACATGGAGAACTTCTCGTCAGAAGACCTGATGGCGGTGTTCAAGGACATGCTGTCAGACTGGACCAATGAAGGCTTCGACCCGTTTGCGGCGCCTCAGGAAACCGGCACCGCTTGGGGCCGCAAGAACGGAAATTCTGATGAACTGATTTCCCGCAAGCGCCAGGTTGCCCGACGCATGGTCGGTATGCCCGGCGATGCGGAGCTGCGCTCTGACGACAACGGTTACCCCGTTAACCGGGCGTTTGAGGACGTTGAGCAGGATGAACCCGTGGTCGAAGCGGCGCCGGGATTTGAGGGCAAGCTGCACGCCTTCAACCTGTTCAAGTTTCTGTCGCGCTCTGATGTGACCTGGAACCCGTCTGTGGTGTCGGTGGTTCGCCAGAGCCTGTTTTGCCCGACAACGGAAGAGTTCATTCTGCCGATCGAGCATGGCAATGACCGTCCGGAGTGGTTCATCCAGATCTCTGACGAGATTGTCTGGGACATCAAGGACGGCTCAACCGGCAAGCCGACGGCGACCGTGACTATGCGCCCCGGCGACGTGTCCGCCATGCCGGGCGATATCCGCCACCAGGGCATGGCGCCCAAGCGGTCCATGCTGCTGGTGTGGGAGAACGCGTCCCCCGAGATCATGGAAAAAATCAAGGACGGCACCGTCGATCCGACGCCTGTCCATTTCTGATCGTCGATATTCGCAGAGGCAGATTCGCATGGCTATCCAGAACAGGTTGCTGATCAACGGACGCTGGGTTGACGCCGAAGATGGCGGCACCATAGATGTAATCAATCCGCACAATGGCGAACTGATCACACCTGTCGCCGAAGGGCGGTCTGCCGATATCGACGCCGCAGTGGCAGCAGCAGCGGCGGCCTTTCCGGCCTGGGGCTCTACCCAGGCATCGGAACGTGGCCGCCTGTTGCTGCGGCTGGCGGACAGAATCGAAGAGTGTGCCGAGGAACTGGCCCAGCTCGAGTCACTCGATACCGGCCATCCTATTCGTGATACTCGCATGCTGGATGTGCAGCGCACCGCATACTGCTATCGGTACTTCGGCGGCATGGCTGACAAGCTTGAAGGCAGTGTGATTCCAGTCGAAACCGGGTTTCTGAATTATGCAGACCGGGAGCCTATTGGTGTGGTCGGGCAGATCGTGCCCTGGAACTTCCCGCTGATGTTCACGAGCTGGAAGATGGGCCCGGCGCTGGCCGCCGGCAACACGGTGGTGATCAAGCCATCCGAGTTGACGCCGTTGTCCACCCTGCGTATCGGCGAATTGATGATGGAAGTCGGCTTTCCTCCCGGTGTTGTAAACATGGTGGTCGGTTACGGAAATACTGCGGGTGCCCGACTGTCGGAACACCCGGACGTGGGCAAAATTGCGTTTACCGGGTCTACTGCGACCGGGCAGCGAATTGTTCAGGCGTCCGCCGGCAACCTGAAGAAGATCCAGCTCGAGCTGGGTGGCAAGGGCGCCAACATCGTATTCGCAGACGCTGACCTTACGAGGGCGGTAGGTGGTGCCGCATGGGCCATCTTCCACAACCAGGGGCAGGCCTGTATCGCGGGCTCCCGAATAATGCTGCATGAGTCGATTGCCGACGAATTCCTCGACAAATTCGTGGCGCTGGCCAGTTCCATCCGGCTCGGCGACCCCAGCGACCCGGACACCGAGATGGGGCCGCTGACCTCAAGAATGCACCAGAAGCGGGTGCTGGATTATTGCGCCATCGCCCGCGAAGAGGGCGCTGAAATACTGCTGGGCGGTCGCGCGCCCGATAACCCGGCGCTGGCGAAGGGCTGCTACGTGGAACCGACCATCGTTCGTGCGAAGCCGAATGACCGTGTCTGTCAGGAGGAAGTCTTCGGGCCCTTTGTGTCGATCATGACCTTCAAGGACGACTCAGAAGCGCTGGCCATCGCCAACAATACGGAATACGGCCTGGGTGCCGGGCTCTGGACCAATGATCTGTCCCGGGCTCATAAGTTTGCTCGCAACCTGCGGGCGGGCATGGTGTGGATCAATTGCTACAAGCGCGTGAATCCGGCCAGCCCATTCGGCGGGGTCGGGCGCTCCGGCTATGGACGCGAAATGGGGTTTGAGGCAATGCGTGAGTACACCCAGGTCAAATCCGTCTGGGTCAACGTGGGCGCTCAGATTCCCCCCTTCTATAAGCGCTGAGTCGGAGGAACCATGGAGCCTTTCCGCTATTCCGGATTACCTGTCGACGTCACCTTTGGCCGTGGCCAGGTGGAGCAGGTTGCACGGTTGGCTGAGACTCTGGGGGCCGAGCGGTTGCTCGTGCTAAGTACGCCCGGGCAGGTCCGACTGGCTGAGCGGATCAGCGGTCTGCTTGGTGGGCGCTCTGTCGGGGTACATGCCGGGGCGGTAATGCACGTTCCGGTGGATTCCATTGAGCAGGCAATGGTCGCTGTGCGTGACACGGGGGCTGACGGTGTTGTGGCTGCCGGCGGCGGCTCTACGATCGGACTTGCCAAAGCCGTGGCCCTGCAGGCCGATCTGCCGATTCTGGCGATACCCACCACCTATTCCGGTTCCGAAATGACCCGTATATGGGGCATTACTGAAGATGGCATCAAGCGAACCGGCAAGGATCCGCGCGTTCTCCCCGCTGCTGTATTGTATGACGCGGATCTATCGCACTCACTGCCGGCCGGAATCGCGGCTACCAGTGGCATGAACGCCCTGGCGCATTGTGTTGAGGGTCTTTACGCCGAAAGCGCCAACCCGGTGATTTCGCTGATGGCCGAAGAAGGCGTGCGGGCATTGGCCGCGAGCCTGCCGCGCATCGTTGCTGCGCCCGATGATCCCGAGCCTCGCGAGCAGGCCCTGTACGGGGCCTGGCTGGCCGGTATGGTGCTGGGCAGCGTCGGTATGGCATTGCACCACAAGCTTTGCCACACGCTCGGCGGCACTTTCAATCTGCCCCATGCCGAGGTGCATACGGTCGTGATCCCGTATGTCACTGCCTACAACTCGGACGCCGCACCGACCGCGATGGCCGCACTGGGCCGTGCCCTGTCGGTGGCGCCGGGCGAAGCTGCTCATGCCCTGTTCGAACTGAATCAGCGTCTGAACGCACCTGCCAGTCTTGCGGCCATCGGTTTCGCCGAAGGTGACATAGAGCGGGCTGCGGATCTTGCGACCCGTAATCCGTATTTCAACCCACGTCCGGTAGACCATGACTCCGTCAGGCGTCTGCTGGAGCAAGCCTACCGGGGAGACCCTCCGGAGAACCCATAACAGCCCAACAACGGAGCACATCCATGGATAAGTACAAAAAAAATCCTCTGACTGAAACCGGCGCCTCGCGCCGCCGATTCATCAAAACATCCGGAAGCGCTGCTGCCGGCCTGGCCGTTCTGGGCGGCCTGGGTTCAGCACCGGCACTGGCGCAGAACCGGACCCTGAAA
This sequence comes from Natronospirillum sp., assembly GCA_965602035.1. Classification (GTDB taxonomy): domain Bacteria; phylum Pseudomonadota; class Gammaproteobacteria; order Pseudomonadales; family Natronospirillaceae; genus Natronospirillum. The sequence continues at coordinate 2,816,913 of OZ271919.1, forward strand.
ATCGGTTACGTGAGCCCGCAGACTGGCCCGCTGGCCGGTTTCGCGGAAGCCGACGAGTACATTCTTTCCGCGGTGCGTGAACAGCTGGCCCAGGGCCTGAACATTCGTGGCAACAGCCACCCGGTTGAGATCCTGGTGCGCGACAGCCAGTCCAACCCGAACCGGGCGGCGGAAGTGGCCAGTGATCTTATCCTCGGAGAAGATGTTGACCTCATGCTGGTCGCTTCGACCCCCGAAACCACCAACCCCGTGGCCGACCAGTGCGAGATCATGGAAGTGCCCTGTATTTCCACCGTGGCACCCTGGCAGCCCTGGATGTTTACCCGTGGTGGTGCACCGGACACCGGGTTCCGCTGGACCTATCACTTCTTCTGGGGTCTTGAAGACCTCATGGCGAATTACACCAATATGTGGAACCAGCTTGACACCAACAAGGTGGTCGGCGGCATGTTCCCGAACGACGGTGACGGCAACGCCTGGGGCCAGGCATTCCCGCCGGAACTGCAGAGCCAGGGCTACCGCATCATTGACCTTGGGCGGTACCAGAACCTCAGTGACGACTTCTCCTCCCAGATTGGTGCATTCCGGGACGCCCGTGCTGATATCGTGACCGGTGTCATGATTCCGCCGGATCTGACCACATTCTGGACCCAGGCTCGCCAGCAGGGCTTCCGGCCCAAGGCCGCGTCCATCGGCAAGGCCATTCTCTTCCCCTCTGCCGTGGAAGCTCTCGGCGATGCGGGCCACAACCTGTCGTCCGAGATCTGGTGGACGCCCAGCCATCCATTCAACTCATCGCTGACCGGTCAGTCATCGTCTGAGTTGGCAATGGGTTACACCCAGGCCACAGGCCGCCAGTGGACCCAGCCGATCGGCTTCGTTCATGCGTTGTTTGAAGTTGCCGTGGACGTGCTGAGCCGCACCGCAGATGCCGGCGATCGCAACGCCACCATGGACGCGATTCGCGGTACCGAGCTGGACAGCATTGTCGGCCCGATCAACTGGAAAGACAGCCCGATTGCCAATGTGTCCAAGACGCCTTTGGTGGCCGGTCAGTGGCGGCTCGGGGGTGAATTCCGGTACGAGCTGGTGATCACCGAGAACCGTCTGGCTCCCATGGTGCCGCGTCAGGATGTCATGCAGCCGCTCACCTGAACCGGAATCCGGTTTATCGGTGCCGGGACGACGCGGTGCTGTCGTCGTTCCGGCCATCCTGAATGCACGGGAGTCTTTCTATGAGTACACCGATTCTGCAGCTTCAGTCGCTGCACAAGTCGTTCGGTGCCCTGACGGTCTGTGATGGCATGGAACTGGACGTGCCTGAAGGGCAGGCGCTGGGCATTCTGGGGCCGAACGGGGCGGGCAAGAGCACCCTGTTCAACCTGATTGCCGGCGGTCTGCGACCTGATTCCGGCCGCGTCATTTTCCGTGGTAATGATGTCACCCGTCACTCCATTCACCGGCGCTGTCACGCCGGGCTGGGCCGGTCGTACCAGATTCCGCACCCGTTCACCGGCATGTCAGTATTCGAAAACGTGCTGGTCGGTGCCTGTTTCGGCACCGGTCATGCCGAGCGGCATGCGTACGACCGCTGTGCTGCAATTCTTGAGACCACCGGCCTGTTGGCCAAAGCCAATACACTGGCCGGCAGTCTTACGTTGCTGGAGCGCAAGCGGCTGGAATTGGCGCGCGCCATGGCCACCCAGCCCAGCCTGTTACTGCTCGACGAGATCGCCGGCGGTCTGACCGAGCATGAGTGCGAGTCACTCGTGGAAACCATCCGCGACATTCATGGCAGTGGCACGACGATCATCTGGATAGAGCATGTAGTGCACGCGCTGCTTTCCGTGGCCGAGCGCCTCATGGTCATCGATTTCGGTCGCAAGGTCGCCGACGGTGAACCGGACACGGTCATGGCCGATTCACAGGTGCAACAGATCTACATGGGGATAGAAGCCGCATGAGCTTGCTCAACGTCGAAGACCTGAAAGCCGGCTACGGTGATTTTCAGGCACTTTACGGCATCGACCTCGATGTAACCCCGGGGGAAACCATAGCGATTATCGGCGCCAATGGCGCGGGAAAGTCCACGTTTCTCAAATCCGTGGCCGGGCTGATCGGCAATAATGAAGGCCGAATTACGTTCAACGGTGAGAACATACGGGACTGGCCGGCCAACCGCATTGTGGCCGCCGGCGTGGCCATGGTGCCCGAAGGGCGTCGGTTATTTCCATCATTGACGGTGCGCGAGAACCTGATGATTGGTGCGTACAGTGGTCGCACGGGCGAGTGGGACCTGGAACGGATTTACCGGCTGTTCCCGATTCTCGAGGAGCGTCGAAACAACCCGGGTACCGCACTGTCCGGCGGACAGCAGCAAATGGTGGCTATCGGGCGGGCATTAATGGCAAATCCGACCCTGTTGCTGTGCGATGAAATCAGCCTCGGTCTGGCTCCGAAAACGGTCAAGGATATCTACGAATCAATTCCCGCCATCAAAGAGGATGGCACGACGCTGATTATTGTCGAACAGGACATCAATCAGGCACTGGCGGTCGCCGACCGGGTCTATTGCTTTCAGGAGGGCCGGGTGTCGCTCACCGGCAAACCAGGTGAGCTGACCCGCGATCAGATCAAGTCGGCCTACTTCGGACTGTAACTTTTTCGGGATATCACTATGGATTGGGTAAATATCATTGTTCAGGGCATTCTCGTGGGAGGGCTGTACGCGTTATTCGCTACCGGCCTGTCCCTGATGTTCGGCATCATGCGGCTGGTCAACATTGCTCATGGCGACCTGATTGTACTGGCCGCCTACCTGGCCCTGGTAGTGGTGTCGCTGCTGGGTGTGCACCCGCTGCTGGCACTGGTCGTCGTCATTCCGGTCATGGGGTTTCTCGGGTATTTTCTGCAGAAATTCATGCTGAACCGGACGCTCGGTGACGACATTCTGCCGCCCGTTCTGGTGACGTTCGGCCTGTCGGTCATTATACAGAACACGCTCCTGGAGCTGTTCAGCTCTGACAGTCAGCGGCTGACCACGGGTGGTCTCGATATGGCCACGCTGAGGCTGTCTGACGACATCAGCATCGGCGTGATGCCACTCATGATTTTTCTGTCTGCCGTGCTGGTAATCGCCGGGCTGCAGTTTCTGTTCTATCGAACTGCATTGGGCCGGGCGTTCCGTGCAACCTCGGACGATCCCGAGACATCCCGGTTGGTCGGCGTCGATAACGCCCATGTCTTTGCGCTGGCCATGGCCATCGCCATGGGCGTAGTCGCCATTGCCGGTGTGTTTCTGGCGATGCGCACCAACTTTGACCCGGCGACCGGCCCGGCCCGGCTCATATACGGGTTCGAGGCGGTCATCATCGGTGGGCTCGGCAGCCTCTGGGGTACTCTCGCCGGTGGCGTGATCCTGGGCGTGGCCCAGGCGATCGGCGCCAAGATCAACCCGGGTTACCAGATTCTGGCCGGCCACCTGGTTTTTCTGCTGATTCTGCTGGTTCGGCCACGTGGCCTGTTCCCAAGGAGCGTTGACTGATGACTGAATCTGTTTCCGAACGTCGCACGCAGGTTGTGCGCAATACCCGGACCAGCCGGATCGCGGCGGCGGTCTCCGTGGTCGTGTTGCTGGTGTTGTTATCCGTGCCGTTCTGGGCGAGCAGCGCTGATATGCGACTGATTGTCGAAGTTGCCTATTTTCTGGCCCTTGCGCAGATGTGGAACCTGCTTGCCGGGTATGCGGGGCTGGTATCGATTGGCCAACAGGCCTTCGTGGGCCTCGGCGGTTACATGCTGTTCATGCTGGCGATCTATTTCAATGTGCATCCGATTCTTGCCGTTGCGCTTACCGGTCTGATTGTCGCCGTTATTGCCGTACCGACCGCGATGACGGTGTTTCGGTTGAATGGTGCTTATTTTGCCATTGGTACCTGGGTTGTCGCTGAAGTTTTCCGGCTGGTGTTCGCCCAGATAACGGCATTGGGCGGTGGTTCAGGCCAGAGCCTGCCGGCCATGATCGTTCGTGAAATCGGGGCCGGGCGCTCTGAGCGCGAAATGATCATCTATTTTACCGCCCTGGCGCTGGCGCTGGGGGCCATTGCGTTCGTCTACCTGCTGCTGCGTTCCCGGCACGGCCTGTCGCTTACGGCCATGCGTGACTCTCCGGAGGCAGCCGACAGCATGGGCATTGATATCTTTCGTACCAAACTGATGGTGTATGTGGCAGTCGCCGGCATTACGGGCATGATCGGCGCGCTGATCTTCCTGCAGAAACTGCGCATTTCACCGGATGCCGCCTTCAGTGTGAACGACTGGACAGTCGCAGTGATCTTCATCGTGGTCATTGGTGGTATCGGCACTATAGAAGGCCCGATTCTCGGCACGCTCATATACTTCCTGTTGCGCGGTGCGCTCGCTCAGTATGGCACGGTTTACCTGATTGTTCTGGGGGTGGTCGCCATTGTGATCATGCTGCGGGCGCCACAGGGGCTCTGGGGGCTGGCGGCGCGAAAATGGGGGCTATACCTGTTTCCCGTGCACCGACGATTGCACATGCCGGACTGATTGTCTCCAATTCCGGCCGGTTGTACCGGTCAGGCTTCCAACCCATCTGACTGAAGGCGGGACACTCTATGTATTTCATGGTACTGGGCACAGACAGGCCCGGTGTGCTGGACAAGCGGACCCAGCTTCGGCCGGTACACCGGGAATACCTGCGTCACCATAATCATCCGGTGAAGGTGGTACTGGGCGGCCCGACATTGGATGGGCTGAACGACGGTGACATGAACGGAACCCTTCTGGTCATTGATGCACAGGACCGAGAGGCCGTGAATGCCTACCTTGCAGACGAGCCCTATTGTGCCAATGACCTTTTTGCCTCGCTGGAAATACGCCCCTGGGTCTGGGGCCTTGGAACATCGACAGAAACGGAGCGTTAAGCCGTGAAAGCCTGGTATGAGATTCGCAATGCACCGATTCCCGGTACTGAGCTGTGCACCCTGGCCGAGCTGGAATCAGCCCGGATTATTGAACGTCATTTCGGTAACAGCATGAAGCACCGCTTCCGGTTGTTTGTGCATCGGCAGGACGACGGTGCCGTGAGAGCCTGGCACAACGAGTGTCCGCATTTTTCAGTACCGCTCAACGTTCAACCCGGTGAGTTTCTGACCAGAAATGGCGACCAGTATATGTGCCGATCCCATTACGCCCGCTTCAATCTGACGGATGGCCTGTGCACGGATGGTCCGTGTGAGGGGTTTTCTCTGCTCTCCATACCGGTCGTGGTGACCGATGGTACTGTAAAGGTAGCCGAATCCGATTAATTGAACAGCAACAGAAAACCGGCCGGCTGCCGATAACGTAACCTCAGAACGAAAATACAGGTTTACGTAAGGATTTCGAGTATGGCGGGTTGGTCGCTCTTCGGTAGCAGGAACAAAGCGGTCGTGACGGACGCGGACAGTATGTCGGGCGGTGCGCCGGAGCTGGAGGCAATGCCGGATCCTGCAGTACAGTTGTCGGGCTTTCTGCAACATGTATCTGATGCTTTTCTTACGATCGATTCGGAGCAGCGAATTGTCGCTCTCAATGAGGCGATGCGTTCTTTCGTGCCCGGAGCCGGACGTGATGTAACCGGGCAGTATCTGCTGGACGTTCTTGAGTCCGATATTTTCCATGAAGCGGATCAGAATGGAGAGTGTGTACTTACCAATGCGGCTGGCGATCACCGCCGCTGTCGCATCAGTGTCATTCACAGCGAACTGGATGGCGCAGACTATCGCACGGCGATTCTGCAGGATGTTACTGAAGTTGCCTCACCGGGCGACCAGGACAGGTTGCTCGCCGCCGCCGCGCGGGTCACTGAAAATGCGGTGGTCATTACCGACCCGGATGGCGCTGTGGTTTATGTGAATCAGGGCTTCGAAAAGCTGGCCGGCTACAGCCTGGATGAAGTGCGGGGTGGCAAGCCCGGGGACCGGTTACAGGGCCCGGATACCAGCCAGGAAACACGTCGTCGGATTCGCCAGCACCTGGATGCGCGCGAACCCTTTTACGATGAAATCCTGAATTACCACAAGAACGGCGAACCGTACTGGATCTCGCTGGCGATCAACCCGATTTTCGACGATCAGGGTACACTGACCAATTTTGTAGCGCTGGAAGCGGATGTAACAGAGACCAAGGAAACGGCTCTGGCCAACACACGTCGTTTCGAGGCCATCGGGCGTGCCATGGCAATCGCGGAGTGGGACCGGGACGGAAAGCTTGCGCGCGCGAATGAGTATCTGATTCAGCGCCTAGGCTACAGCCGTGAACAGGAGGTGCTGAACCGGAACCTTTCCCTGGCGGATATCATCGGCAATGAGGAATTCCGCAAACTGCTCGCGGGAGATGATACAAAACAGACGGTTGAAATCCGCGGGGCGAACGATCGCTCTATCTGGCTGGAGCTGTCTTCCTGCGCGATCCAGAATTTCAGTAACGAGGTTCAGACTGTGGTGTCCTACGGTATCGACATCACTGACAAGCGACAGGCGCTGGATGTCACCGACCAGGAAATGGGGGAGGTTCTGGATTCGAGCAAGGAAATCAGTGACATTATCAACGTCATCAACGGCATTGCAGACCAGACTAACCTGCTGGCACTGAATGCCGCCATTGAGGCTGCGCGTGCAGGTGAGTCCGGGCGTGGTTTTGCGGTTGTTGCTGACGAAGTGCGCCAGCTCGCCAAACGCTCAAGCGAGTCAGCGGGTGAGATCAATCGCCTGGTGTCGGCATCCAATGATCGTATTGAGCGTCTGTCAGATTCGCTGCGAAAACTTAACCAGTAACGAATGAAGACTTGACCCCTAAGCCACCGCCACCTGGTTGCGCCCGCCGGCTTTCGCCTGATACAGCCCGCGATCAGCCTGGCTCAGTGCTCGCGATAGTGGATCATCGACGCTGGGATCAACCGGTGCGCAGCCAATACTGACCGTTACATTGAACGAATCACCGGTATCATTGTGATAGGTCTCTTCTGCCAGCGCAGCACGGATCTGCTCCGCCTTTCGGCGACCCTGTGTCAGATCGGCTTCGACCAGCAGTACCGCAAACTCTTCTCCACCCAGCCGGCTCACCAGATCGTGAGCACGCACGAGAGAGGCGAGTTTACGGCTCATGCCGGTGAGTACGCGGTCACCAACCGCGTGGCCCCAGGTGTCATTCACACGCTTGAACCGGTCCAGGTCCATCATCAGCAAACAGGCCTGGCGACCACCGTGCCGCGCCATTCGGCGCACTTCCTGGTCTCCCCGGCGTGTGAATTCACGTCGGTTCAGCAGCCCGGTCAGACTGTCGGTGGTAGCAAGTCGACGCAGCCGTTTCTCGAGGTCCCGTCGATCGGTGATATCGAGCAGCGTACCGACCATTTTCAGAGGGCGGTTATCAGCGCCGAAGGTCACTTCCCCCTGTTGCAGTATGTATCGCTCTTCGCCACCGGGTCGGATAATCCGGTGCTCCACCCGATACAGGTTGCCAGGCGCCGCCAGCGCGAATTTCAGTGCTTCTTCAACGCGGCCGCGGTCTTCCGGGTGTACCGCCCCGAAAAAATCAGTCTTCTCCAGGCCACGGGAGCCCTGCTGGGTCAGTCCGAAAATACGATAGGCCTCGTCGGACCATTGCGTTACGTTACGCACAAGGTCGGTTTCCCAGTGCCCCAGCCCGGCAATGCGTTGAGCCAGGGACAGCAGGCGCTCATTACGCCGCAGCCGATGCTCGAACTCTTTGAGCAATGTGATGTCAGTGACGGTGCCGGCTGAGCGCCCCGGAAATTCCGGATCGTTTATGGGGTAACGCTGGGAATAGACCCAGCGCACCGAGCCGTCCTTGCGCTTTACACGGTAAGTTTCGCGAAAATGATGATTACCCGGGATATCCTTCAGAAAGGAACGTTCGACCTGGTTGCGGTCATCCGGGTGAATGCACTCAAGAAAGCTTTTCGGGTCGTCGTAAAGAGACTGAACCGTGGCACCAAACACGCGCTCATAGGCTGGATTGACGTAAAGAAATCGATGGGGTGTACGCACCCAGACCACCTCATGAATGGATTCTGTCAATTGGCGGAGTCTTGATTCGCTGTCGTGCAGTGCCCGCTTCAAAGCCTCCTGGTCTGTGATGTCTTCAAGAATCAGCGTGATCTGATTCGCACCGGCCGGGTAACCCGTGACGGAGAAGAGGCGCAAGTCGTCTTTGCTCGAGCCAAGTGCAATGTCCGAAAGCCGCGCGGGCCGCCCGGTTTCAAGAATGTACGACTGCGCGCTGGTCAGGTCCGCGTCCGACAGTTCCGGGAAGAGCCTTGTGACATACGTGGTGCGCCGGTTCGCCGCTGAACGGCCCGTGATTGCGTGTAATGTCTTACTGCAATAAACAATCTGTCCGGCGTCATTTATGGTGAGGCTGGCAGAGGCAGGCTGGCTGAAGGAAGCACGATGTTCTGATGGTTCCTCCATCAATGGGGGGCTTTCAGATGGCAGGGGTGCTTCTTGTGACGGTTTCTGGCTCATCCCGAATCAACGGCCGAACAATGGCATTTCCACTTAACATAGCAGCTCTCTAATTAAGAGCCAACGAAATCTGGACAATTTTTCAACAACTGTTCGACCCGGCGCCAGTGTGGCGGGCTGCTTGACCGGTGGCTATGCCTGTGGAATAGTCATGGAACACCGTTCCGCAATAAAGAGAAAAATATGTACCTGATCAATAACGATGTAACTCGCCAGGTCCTTACCATGGAGCTGACGATTGACGCTCTCGAGCAGGCGTACCGGGAACATGTTTCCGGCCATTCAGTCTGCCGGCCCCGTATCGATATCCGCATTCCCAACAAGGACCCGGCGAAGGTGTACCGCTGGGGCACTATGGAGGGCGGCTCGATGTCCGGTTACTTCGCCATTCGGATGAAGTCGGATATCACCTACGAACGTTCCTACAATGGCGTGATTTCTGAAGAAAAGTATTGCGTGGAACCGGGTACGTTCTGTGGGCTGATCCTGTTGTTCAGCACCGACAACGGGCAGCCACTGGCATTGCTCAATGACGGGGTGCTGCAGCAGATGCGGGTCGGAGCGGATGGTGGTATCGGTGTGAAATATGCGGCGCGCGAGGACGCCGAGGTTATCGGCATGCTCGGGGCCGGTGGCCAGGCCAGAAGCCACCTGCGAGCCTACATGACCGTGCGTCCGAACCTGAAGAAACTCAAGGTATTCAGCCCCACCCCGGCTAATCGGGAAAAATATGCGCAGGAGGCACGCGAGCTCTATGGGCTGGAAACCGAAGTCTGTGACAGCCCGGAGCAGGTCTATCGCGGCGCCGATATTGTAGCCGCCATCACAGACAGTGCCGTGCCTGTACTGGACGGTGCCTGCATCGAGAAAGGCCAGCATATTGTAAATGTGGGTGCAGGCGGCATTGCACCGCCGTCAGTATTGGACAAGGTCGACGTTTACCTGCGCTTTGGCGATGCCCCGGCACCCTGGGGCCTGCCGGAGTTGGGTCTGGCCGACGAATACATTACCTATGCTGCTGAACCGAAGGACGTGGATGCCAAGCGCATGAAGAGCTACGGCAAGCGTGGGCATGGCGTTGCCTTGCCGGATCGCATGGTGACGTTGGCAGATGTATTCAACGGCTCCGGTTCGGCGCGAACCTCTGACGACCAGATAACCTATTCGGAACGCGGCAACCTTCAGGGCCAGCAATTCTGGTCTGTTGCCGGCCGGGTATACGAAAAAGTCCGGGAACAGGGGCTCGGGCAGGAATTGCCGGATGGGTGGTTCACCCAGGATATCCGTAACTGACAGGAAAACTGAACGCGAATAAGTACAACGACAGCCACTCAGGAGAACTCGTATGACTGTTAAGCAAAAGCGCATGACCCGTGACCGGTTGGCCACATTCGATATATCGTCACCCTATCTGTCAGAAGGCCGGATCAACCTGCCACTGGCGGCCACACCGAACATGTGGGTAACGCTCAAAGTCAACGCCGAGGGCGGCGAAAATGCCCTGCACACCCACATGGACGAAGACCATTTCTTTCTGGTTCTCGAGGGTTCCGTCACTTTTTATGACGAAAATGAGGACGAAACGGTGCTGGGTCCCTACCAGGGAATCATGATCCCCCGGGGTGCCTATTACCGCTACCTGAATACCGGCGGACAGAACCTGTTTTTGCTGCGCTGCGGTTGTCGGACTGAAAACCCCGACGGTGCCAGCCGGCTGGGCCCCGACGGCAAGGCACTGGTCGGTGGTTCCAAAGAGAACAGGCACGTTGAGGGTGTACCCATTCCGGGGAAAGTGTACGGCCTTACCCCGGCGGAATAGGTCAGAGCGACCGTATGGTCCGGCCGTCGTAGAGTCTGTTGATCAGCGACGATGACCCGAAAGCGGCCAGGACCATGACGCCGAACCCGGCAACATAACCACCGGGCACTGCCAGTAGGCCCAAAGCCCCGGCATAGACCGCCGGGCCCGACAGTTCGCCGCTGGCAACAGTAAGTCGCGAAACACCAAGAAACTTACCACGCGAATGAGGCGGTGCGATGTCAGAGGAAATGGTCTGCATCGTACCGGCCATAAAGGCTAGCGAGATATTCCCGACGGCATAGGCTGCTATGTACAGCCAGAGCGGCCAGTTGAACGCGGCTGCGAGAGCAAACCCGAGCAACGATAGCCCCAGTACCTGGGCGGCCGGCACGTAGGCGCTTTTGCGGCCGAATCGGTCTATGATGTGGCCGGCCAGGAAGGTAACAGGGACACTGATGATGCCTACGATCAGACTGATCGAACCGAGCGTTGCCGCCGTCAGGTTATAGGCATAGGCCGCAAAAATGAATGCCGGACCGGTGTGGCCTGCCATGCCACCGCGGGCGATGTTGGAGAGAAACTGCGCACTGAAAAAAACGGCGACAGTGCGGGTGACCATTTCACGCCAGCTCGGCGAAGGTTCGGAAGACTCAGGCTCACCGGCCCGACGGGCCAGAAGTGTCGGCGACGTTTCCCTGATGGATACCAGCATGATCAACGCCGATATCAGACCCATAATCGCATACAGCAGAAACGGGTATCGCAGGCCGACAAATGTACCGATCAGACCGCCGATAAACGGCCCCAGCAGCACGCCGGTTCGCTGCATGCCAGACATGCCGGTGATCAGTTTGCCGCGCTCGTTCGCTTTACCAGTGTCCGCCACGGCGGCCAACCTTCCCATGAGCCACATCTGCAGGGCGAAGCCGTTGAGGATCAGGTACAGCACAACTTCCCAATACCAGGTGGCCTGAAACACAAGTACGCAGGACACCGCTGAGAGCAGGGGACCGGCTATCAACACCTTTCGTCTGCCGATCCGGTCTACCAGGTACCCCGTGGGTAAGGTGGAGATCAGAGTGCCTACCGATATGGCGGCAAATATGAACGTCGCCTGTGCAGCACCGATAGCGAATTCGTCGCGGGCGATAATGGGCAGAACCGGTATGATGAATCCCCGGCCCAGGCCGATGAGCAGGGCCGGGCCAAGCAATGACCAGGAACCGTAGCGGGAAAACCAATGGGACAGGAGTTTCAGCGCCACGATATCCTCTGTCGATTCCTGTAACCCATCTCAGCGCGCCAGGTGTTTGTTCAGAAACTGGAAGCTGCGATCGTAGGAAAGATCGGACGCCTTCTTCTGTGCGGCCGGAATATCCGCATCGGGCGTTACCTGGGCAAAACTGTGGCCCATGCCCTTATACCAGTGACACTCATACGGTTTTTCCAGTCGGTCCAGCGCGGCCGTGAACGCATCCACTTCGATTTTGGGTGTCGAGTGGTCCTCTGTGCCGAAATGACCTTGCAGCGGGCACTGGATATTGGCCAGCTCACGCTCGTCCGGGAACAGGCTCTGGTGGTAGACAATCCCGGCGGAAAACGCACTGCTTCTCGCTGCAGCGAGCAAAGCGAGCCCGCCGCCCAGACAGAACCCCATAATACCGATCCGGCCCTCCGGGCCGACCCAGGGGAGGCTGCGCAGAAACTCAGCCCCGCCCACTATGAGGTTCACGGCATCGGAGAAATCAAGGCTGTTCTTCGCCAGCAGACCGTCGGCCCGGTTGTCGGGTGTGGCACCACCCATGAAATCAGGGGAGAGCGCGACGAATCCAGCCCGGGCATAGCGCCGGGTGATCTCGCGCTGCTTCCAGGTAAGGCCTCCCATGCCGGACAGCAGAATCATCCCCGGCAGGTTCTTCCCCTCCGTAGGCCGGGCGATAAACGCATCGGTATAAGCGTCTTTGGTCTTGTAGCCCGCATGAAGCGAATAGATGAGGTGGTCCTGCGTGGCTGATTTTTCCTCAGTGGCCTTGCCGGTAGTTTGTTTTGCCATGGAATCTCCGGGGAAAATGTTGCTTCTGATCGTTATAATCGAATAAGGTACACCGTTCCCTATATGAGAACAACTGTCTGATGACCGGAGACCAACCCGCCACCAGCCCGGATGCCGCTGATGGGCTACCGCTGCCCCGTCGGCGCTGGGCCGTGTTCGGACTCTCCATCACCGTCATCATCACGGCGATTGATACCACACTGATCAATGTCGCTTTGCCCCAGATTGCGCGGGATCTGGCGATTTCTGCCACCAGTGCGGTCTGGGTCGTCAAGGTATACCTGCTCACCATCATGGTAGGGCTGCTGCCGCTGGGCTCTCTGGGCGAACGCATCGGTTATCTGCGTGTATACTCGGCCGGGCTCGTTTTCTACTGCCTTGGCGCTCTGGTATGTACTCTTGCGGACTCGCTACCTACCCTGGTTGCGGGTCGGTTTCTGCAGGGGTTGGGCGCTGCCGGCATCATGTCGATGGTGGCGGCGATGATTCGCAATATATACCCACGCGCGTCACTGGGGCGGGGTATCGGGTTCAACTCCGTAATTGTTGCGACTGCCGGCGCCCTTGGCCCTACGGTATCCGCGATGGTTCTCTCTGTAGTGGACTGGCCCTGGCTCTTTGCGGCCTATGTTCCGCTCGCACTCATTGCACTTGTTGTCGGGCGGAAAAATCTGCCGAATCCACCCGCATCAGGCGGATCGTTTGACGGTATCAGCGCCGTATTGAATATCCTGGTCTTCGGGCTGCTGATCCTGGGACTGGGCGAGTTGCAGGACGGTCGCTGGTCAGGCGGCCTCGCCCGAATCGGCCTGTGCGCGCTGTTCGGGGTGTTTCTGGTTCGGCGGCAACTCAATCGGGCTTCACCGCTGCTGCCCGTGGACCTGCTGCGCCTTCCGGTATTCACACTGTCGGTATGTGCCAACATATGCACCTTTATGGCATTCATGCTGGCCTTTATTGCCCTGCCATTCTACCTGCAGGAATCATTGGGCCTGTCGGTTTTCGTGGCTGGCCTCATGATGACACCCTGGCCCGTTGCTACCGCACTGGTTGCGCCGTACGCCGGTCGGCTGGCTGATCGTTATCCGGCCGGAATAGTCGGCAGCATCGGGCTCGCCACCTGTGGTACCGGTCTTATGCTCCTGGCATTACTCCCCTCTGATGCCAGTGCCCTGTCGATCATCTGGCGCATGGCACTATCGGGGCTGGGCTTCGGAATTTTCCAGTCGCCGAATAACCGGGCGATCATCTCGGCCGCGCCCATGAATCGCACGGGCGGTGCCGGCAGCATGCAGGCAGCGTCGAGATTACTCGGGCAGACACTGGGGGCGGTTCTGGCCGCCTGGGTCTTCGCCCGGTTCGGGTACGGGTCGCTGTCTGCCCCGCTTATTCTGGCCGGGGGGCTCATCGGGCTCGCGCTCGGCTTTTCGCTGCTGCGTCTTCGCCCGGCGGGGCAAGACACCAGCGCGGCGTGATCAGCGCTTTTTGAGGCTGATGGCGCGCGTTTCCACGTATTCGCGCAGCCCGATAGCTGTCCGGTTGCGCCCCAGTCCGCTGCTCTTAATACCGCCAAACGGCATCTCGCGATCTCCCAATGGCGTGCGGCTGTGGCTGTTGATAAAGCCCACGCCGGACTCAATGTCGCCAATGACCTGTCGCGCCCGTTCTGTGTCATTACCCCAGACGGATGCCCCCAGACCATAAGGCGTGTTGTTGCACAAGCGGATGGCTTCATCGATATCGTTATAGGCGATTACGGGGAGTATGGGGCCGAACTGTTCTCCGGTCACCAGCGGGTGATCCGGCGCGATATGGCTCACAATGCGCGGTTGCAGATAATGGCCGTTTTCCCAATCGACCCGGTCGCTGCGCCGGCCCGCCATGGTAACAGTTGCCCCGTCCTCCCGGGCGTTTTCAGCCAGGCGAAGGAGCCGCTCCTTCTGTTCTGCGGTGATCACCGGGGCGAGTGACGATTGCGGGTCCTGGCCGTAGCCCACCACGCGTTCCTGAGCACATTCGACAAACGCCTCGACCCAGCTCTGATAACGGCTGGCTGGCACGTATACCCGTTTGATGGCATAGCAGACCTGCCCCGAGCGCGCCAACGCCTGACGGAGGATTGCCTCGGCGAACTGATCCGGCGCCGCATCCTCCAGAACCAGTGCCGGGTCATTGCCACCAAGCTCCATGGTCACGGATTTTATGGTCGACGAGGCAGACGCCATGATTGTCTGGCCGGTCGCAATACTGCCTGTAAAGGCAATCTTGCGGACGTCCGGGTGACGAACCAGCAGTTTTGCGCCTTCTGTGCCATGTACCACATTGACCACACCGGGTGGGAAACAACCGGCAATGGCCGTGACAGCTTCAGTCAGCGCCGCAGGTGCCAGGGGCGAGGGTTTGATAATAATGGTGTTGCCCGTCACCAGTGCCGGCCCGATCTTGCCCATTGCGAGGCTCATGGGTGCATTCCAGGGTATGATAGCGGCGACAACACCGTAGGCGGTCGGAGTTACCTCTATACGCGCGGTGTCGTCTTCGGAGTAACCGGGCTGACAGAATTCAGGGCCGATGCGGGCCGCTTCACGCAATGCAGAGGCCCCATTGCGGGCGTCGCGTTGCGTATCGCGCAGCAACATGCCCTGTTCCCTCGAGAGCAGGGTAGCCAGTTCAGAGCCCCGAGCCTCCAGAACTTCAGCGGCCCGAGCCAAAGCCACGGCCCGGGCCTCTGGCGATTCCTGCCGCCATCTACGCTGCGCCTGGCGGGCTTGCGCGATGCAATCGATCACTGCCTGCTCATCAGCTTCAGCGACGCGGGCTACTTTGACGCCTGTGTCGCCAGGGTCGGTGACGGTAAACCACTGATCGCCACCGACCGATTTCCCTCCGATGAAATTGCACACCTGCACCCGCCAGACTCCTGTGTTTTTATGGAACGCTGTTCCTATTATTGGCTCCGCAGTTTACACTGAACCGCCACTGCGGCAAATGGCGGGTTCTGAATAAACACGTTTGCGCCCTGATTCGGGAGACAGTTAATGGCGTTGTTGCTCACTAACGAGGATGCGGATTGCGCACTTACCATGCCTCGCACGCTATCGGCACTTGAGGCGCTGTACAGCGATCTTGGCACAGGTAGCGCCGTATACCGTGGCCGCACCGATCTGTTCACGCCCACGACAGCAGCGATTGATGACAACGTGCCGGCCGCACATCAGTTCAAGACGCTTGATGGTGCCATTCCCCGGCTGCAGGTAGCGTCCATACGGGTTACCTCCGATGTGGTCACATTCCCGCTGGTTGATGGCAAACGCCGCCGGACGAAAGTACCGGCTGCCGGCAGAGGCGGTTATGTCGGTCTGGTATTCCTGTTCAGTTCGGCCACCGGAGAGCTTATCGCAATCATGCAGGACGGACTCCTTCAGCAGTACACTGTTGGTGCGATCAACGCTATTGGTGCGCGCTATCTGGCGAGAACGGATGCTCATTCGGTCGGGTTGATCGGTGCGGGCAACCAGGCGGCCCCGCAACTCGCCGCACTGAAGGAAGTAAGGCCAATTGACCGCGTCACCGTATACAGCCCCAAGGCAGGCGAAGCAGAAGCCTTTGCTGAGCGCTACAGTGCCGAGCTCGGGTTGTCGTTCAGTGTGGTGGGCAGTGCTCAGGCGGCCGTAACGGACGTAGATATTGCAATTACCGCCACGAACAGCCGGGAACCGTTCTTTCCCGCGGAATGGCTCAAGCCGGGCATGCACCTGAGTTGCATGCAGCGCGATGAAGCCATGGACGACTGCTTCCATCAGGCGGACCGGGTGGTGTTCCATACCCGCATGAAAGAGCTGGAATACGCGTCCGCCGACTTTGCCGACATGCAGCGCGAGTTTGATTTCAAAATGCGCGATCACCCGCCACGGTCTCTTAACTGGGCGGATTACCCGGATCTCGGCGAGCTGGTCGCCGGACGGGTTGAAGGTCGGACCAGTGACCAGCAGCGAACATTCTTTCTGAACAGTACCGGTGTCGGGGCTCAGTTCACGGCGCTGGCTCACCTGATCTATACCCATGCCATAGAGCAGGGCCTCGGGCATGAGGTCCCGGCAGACTGGTTTGTGGAGGCCATTCAACCATGAATAAAAAACGCGCTCTGACCCTGGCGATTGAACGTTACGACCGTCATATTCCGTTCTTCGATGGTACGGTAACGCCGCCCGATGGGGTTGAGCTTGAAGTGTTCCAGGTGGGTCAGTCAGCAACGCTCCGTGACGGGAATGGCCGGCATGAGCGTATGCTGCACGACGGTGAGTTCGACGTTGCGGAGTTTTCGTTGTCGACATTCCTGATGGCCAAGGCTCGCGGCCTGCCGATTGCCGGGATTCCGATCTTCCCGCGCCGCTTGTTCAGCACCAGCCAGATGTGGGTGCACCCGGACTCCGACCTGCATCACCCGTCAGATCTCAGGGGCAGAAAAGTGGCAATTTCGGCCTTCCAGAATACGCTGGCGTTGTTGGCCAAAGGTGACCTCAAACGGGTATATGACACCCCCTGGGAAGACATTCACTGGTTGCTGAGCACGAAGGAAAAAGTGCCATTCGCCATGAAAGACGGGGTACGGGCAGATTATATCGGCGGTTCCCGGGAAGACATTGCGCGCCTGCTGGCGGACCGTGAAATAGACGCATTCTTTCTGCCGCATCCGCCGCATTCCATTGTGACCGGCAAGCTGCCCGGTCGCCGGCTGATGGCGGACTGCCCTGCTGAAGAACGCCGATACTTCGAAACGGTCGGCGACTTCCCCATCATGCACGTTGTGGCTATTCGACAGGAACTGGTGGACCGCGAGCCCGAAATAGCACGCGTCGTTTATGACCTGTTTGAACAGGCGAAAGCCCTGGCGGAAACCTATTATGAAGATCCCGCCTGGTCCCGGCTTGCATGGGGCCGGCATAATTTCGAGCAGGAGCGCCGTATCTTCGGCGGAGATCCATGGCAAAACGGCTTCAGAGCCAACCGCGAGACACTCGCGAGGTTCATCCACTACTCGGCAGATCAAGGGATGATCGACGCGGAGTATGATCCTGAGACACTGTTCGTATCGGACACTCTGACCACCTAGTTCAAAGGGACTTCGACCATCATGCTGGGAGCAATCCTTGCGTTCATGAGCGCCTGTTTCCATGGCACCAACAATGCCAGCCTCAGGCGTGGAGTGCTTACCGGATCAGTGTCACAGGCACTGTCGTTTACCATTACGCTGGGTGTGCCCTTCTCGTTTCTGGCCGCCTGGATCAGTGGGCAACTATTCCAGTTTGGCGATCTGGGAGCACGCGGCGTACTGTTCGCCGGCTCCGCAGGCATTATGCAGTATGTCTGGGGCCGTTACTGGAATTACAGCGCCACCAAGCATCTCGGCTCGGTCGGAGCGGGGCCGATTCAGCAGTCTCAGATGTGGATTTCGGTGACGCTCGCCATTCTGCTGCTCGACGAGTCACTGACTCCGCTCAAGCTCCTAGGGATGGGCTTTATTTTTGTCGCCCCGATGATCATCGCCCGGAGCCTGCGCCAGCGCAGGCTGCACAATGAGCGGCTACGAGCTGCACATTTTGCTCGACACGGGGCGGGCTCAACACCGGACGGCGTGCTGTTCGAGCCAAAAATCTGGGTGGGCTACGGCTGTGCCGTGCTCGCGGCCATTGGGTACGGCATTTCACCGGTCGTAGTGCGTGCCGGGCTGGGTGAAACCGGCCTCGGGCTGCTTGGCGGCATGATCGCCTACTGGACAGCCTTCGTAACGTTCTGGGCAATTTCTGTCATTGTCCCCGGACAGCTCCGGCATATTCGGCAAGTAAGCGCCCAGTCGCGCAAGTGGTATCTGTTTGCAGGTGTGATGACTTATTGCGGACAGACCTGTTATTTCGTGGCGCTGAGCATCGCCCCGGTGACGGTTGTTGCTCCCTTGTTCCAACTGTCGCTGATTGTACGAGTGATAGCAGGCTACATACTGAACCGGGAGCATGAAGTATTGACGCCCTTGTCCCTGCTGGCGGTTGCCCTTGCGTTCTGTGGCACGTTACTTATTTCTCTGGATCTGGCATTGGGGGCCTGATATGCGGTTGGCACTTTTTTTACAGGTTGAACAGGTGAGGTTTTGAGGGTCGGCAAGTGGTTCAGCGAGTACGGGTCGTGGGGCCTGCTGGGGCCGGCTCTGTTGCTTGGACTGGGCCGGGGGTTCATCGTGCCGGTACTGCCGATACTGGCGCGCGATGAATTCGGCATTCAGGCGGCCGGCGCGGCCATCATATTCATTGCCATATCGATCGGCACGGTGGCCTCTACACTGCCTACGGGCTACCTGGTAGACAAAATCGGACGCCGCAAGGTGCTGATTGCCTCGCCGCTAACGGTCGCACTGTCCAGCGTGCTGATCATAACCGCGACACGATACGAGCTGCTTCTGGCTTATCTGGTCATCAATGGGTTCGGGTTGCAGATGTGGATGCTCACCCGGCTGGTCACTGTGGCCGACACCGGCAAACCACATCAACGCGGCCGTATGATTACGGGTATGTCCGGCGTTCAGCGCACCGGGTTGTTGATCGGGCCGTTTATCGGCGGGCTTGCAGGGTCATTTTTTGACCTGCGCCTGCCTTTTGTGCTCTATGCCGTCGTATGTCTGGCGGCCGCGCTGGTCATGTATCGATACATTCCGGAATCGTCACCCACGCATGTGGGTGAAAAAAGCCTGCGCCCCGGCCGGGGAACGCCAAGACCCTCTCTGCGCGAATTGCTGGTTCCGGGTGCCGTGCGCCTTTTCTGTGCTCAGTTTCTGTCCAATATCGCACACCGCGGTATGGCAGGGCAGGCGGGCCCGGCACTCATTCTGGCTGCCTACGCCTACAACCTCTCGGCCGCTGCACTCGGTACGATCAGCCTGATCGTGGGCGTCGTCACGGTACCGGTGACCTTTCTGAATGGCTTCATCATGGACCGGTTCGGGCGCAAACGGGCTTATGTACCGGGGGCGATTGTGCTGGCTGCCTGTCTGGCCGGCTTCGCCGGCTCCGCAGCGTTCGGTTGGCCATTGTGGGTCTTTGTCGCGCTGTTCGCGGTGGGCAATGTAGCGTTGGCGTTCATGGCGGGTACCCTGCAGACCATGAATTCTGACATTGCGCCCGAGATGCACCGTGGCCGGTTTATCGGCCTGTCCCGGTTGATCGCTGCCAGCGGAGGCCTTACAACGCCCATCATGTATTCAGCCGCGCTGGCATTGCTGGTGGCACCGGGTGGCTACGTTGTCGGGTTCGGGCTGATGGCGGCTGCGGCTCTGGGTGCGTCGCACCTGATACAGCGGACGATTACACGGTCCCCCTGAACAATCACCCGGGGTTACGCTGATATCTCCGCCCGATGTGTCACTGTGACATCAACGCGGGGCGAACAACTCGATTTCCAGGTGCTTGTTCGTGCTGGCAAGGCCGTCGACCTCGTAGTGGGTGACGTAGATCGACGACAGGTCGCACTCATTGGCAAGCATCTTGAGCACCATTGTCAGGTCAATGTTCTGACTGCGCTCCCGAAATATCTGTAACTGCGACACATGCTGCCACGTCAGGCCACACTCCCTGAGCGCCTGATTCAGCAGCCGTATATTGGCCTCGCATTGATCCTCATGAGTGGCGCCGACCTCGGCCATACCTGACATGAAGAGGCCTTCTTTTTGCTCCAGGTAATGCGGGTATCGCCGCGGTGGGTCGAACTCGACGATTCGCCGTCCTCTGGGTTTAATGTCCGAGCAAATCAGTGCCTCTGCCCTCACGTCGCCATTGCCCTGAAAAACAGCGCCGTCGATAAAGCTCGATGTCGCAATTCGAAAGTTGTCGTCAATCATCTCCCGTCGAATGGCGCGCACCTCTTCATTCATGGACCGTGAACGCACCCAGAAGCGAACGAACACCAGGTCAGACAGGCCGCCGCCGAGCTGTTCGCATTGTTGATGGATTGCCGTCAGCACATCGCGGGTCTGGTCGGCAGGGGAGCCGGACTGACCTTCGGCGATCAGCTCCAGTGTGTTCAGGTTTCTGAACCGATGACTTTTCATTGCGACCATAATTTCTTCCTGAGGCAACCAAATGGGTTCTTTGAATCGACGGGGCGGGCAGGACTCCGCCCGCTCAGAGCGATGGGATTACCCGTAATACCGGCCACAGATCGCCCGCCAGGGTATGAGGCCAGGGTAACGACATGATCTGGTCAAACACCAGATAGACAAACAGCGTCAGCACCAGCCCGTAGATGGCCGCCAGACGCAGGGGCTCCCGGCGCTCGAGGTACATATAGGCCACGGTAAACAGCGGAATGGTCGGGATCAGGCCGATTACGGCCATGGACCCGATAAACCCGATTATCCAACCCAGAAACAGTGATGCACGCCAGCATTGCGTGCCCAGGCTCAGCCCCTCATAACCACTGGTGGAATCCATATGCTGGCGGCTGTGTTCATTGACCGTGACCTCCGGCTCACCGGCAGCGATCCGCCGGTTCGCGCGAAACAGTTTCACCAGGTAACTGATGACGACGATGATTATGGCGGTAATGCCGATGATGACGGCGCCAATCCGGGCCTGGGGCCGCCAGAGTGTGGTCTCGTAAAGGGCGTAAACCAGAAGCACGGCTAGCGCCAGATAAAACAGGTCTGAGAAGCGGAATACCGGTTTGCCGAAGCTTCGGACCATGCTGCTGATGCCGCCCTCGGCACGCACTGACTGCATAAAGGCACGGATCAGAATCATGAAGGTCAATGCAAACGCGCCTATCACGACCGGCCGGCCCATCCAGTCAATCCCGTAGCGGCGAACTGAAATGTAGAGGTATTGCTCGACAATACTGCCGAGCACAAAGCCCAGTACCAGAGGCGGTCGGGGCCATTTCATCTGTTTCATCAACCAGCCGATGACACCAAACAGCAGCAGTGTATAAATGTCGCCCCAGGCGCGGTTGGCCTGATAGGCACCGATGTACATGATGACCAGCACCGCCGGCACGATAAGCGTGTAGCGAAGGGTCGCAATCTTGGCGAACTGGCCGCTGAACGCAAAGCACAGCCCGGCCCCCACAATGTTCGCAATGGCGACGCTCCAGACCATGGAATAGGTCAGCTCGATATTCTCGGTGAGCATTCTCGGGCCCGGTGTGATGCCCTGGATCATGAACGCGCCCAGCAGAATGGCCATGGCGGCACTGCCGGGAACGCCAAATGCGATGGTGGGCAGCAAGGCCCCGGACTCTTTCGCATTGTTCGCGCTCTCCGGTGCAATCACACCGCGGATATCACCCTGTCCGAACGTATCTTTTGCGCCTTTCAAGGTGTTCAATGCATATCCGTAGGCGAACCAGTCAACAACTGCCGAGCCCAGACCGGGAATGGCACCGACGGCCGACCCCAATGCGCCGCACCGCAGCACCAGTGTCCAGTTTCGAAGCGTGTCCCGGGCGCCGGCGATCATGCCGGTCCGGGTATCGAATTTCGAATGGGACACGATGGCGCTGCGTTTTACCGCCAGGTCACAGAGTTCCGGGATGGCAAACACGCCCAGCACCATGGGCACGAGCGGGAGACCTTCCCACAAATAGAAGCTGTCCAGCGTCCAGCGTTGCTGACCCGTCTGACTGTCGACGCCGATCATGGCGAGCATGATCCCGATACAGGCCGCAATGAGCCCTTTCAGAGGAGCGTTCCCGGAGAGTGTTGCAATCAGGGACAGGCCGAAAACGGCCAGCGCCAGAAGCTCGGGTGAACCGAGGTAGAGAATGACCGGGCGCAACAACGGCACGGAGACTGCCAGCAAGAACGCGCCAAAAAGACCGCCGATCAGTGAAGCAGTATAGGCCGCTGCCAGTGCGCGGCCGGCCTCGCCTTTTTTGGTCAATGGGTAGCCGTCAAGCACGGTTGCCTGGGAACCGGCGGACCCCGGCACGCCAAACAGCACGGAGGGTATCGTGTCACTGGTCGCTGTTACCGCGGCTAGCCCAAGTAGAATGGCGATGGCTGCGTAGGCGTCCATGGAATAGGTGAACGGCAACAACAGTGCCAGCCCGACGATACCACCGATGCCGGGGAGTATCCCGAGGACAAGGCCGATGAGAACGCCGGTTACCAGAAACACCAGCCGCAGTGGATCGGTAATATTCGCCAGCGCGGAACCGGCGGCGTCCAGATACATCATGAAATCCATTGACGACATCCCAGGTAGTGGTTGTTCAGGGTCAGGGAACCATTTGCGCGCCGCCGTTTACCACGACACACTGACCGGTCATATACGAAGCTTCCCGGCTGCACAGGAACCTGACAATGCCGGCGATATCTTCCGGTTGACCGATCCGGCCCAGCGGAATTCTGCTGCCCCGCGCTCTCAGTTCTTCCAGGGTGGAATCCTCAAGCGGTTGTGCGGTCTCGGTGACGCCGGGTATCACCCCGTTGCAGCGGATGTTGTGTGGCGCCAGCTCCAGCGCTGAGGACTTTGTGAACGACACGATGCCGGCCTTTGATGCAGCGTAGTGTGCGCCTCGCGGTGTGCCCTGCAAGGCACGGCCTGAGGCCATGTTTACAATGCATCCGCGTTTTTGCTGCACCATGCCGCGGGCAAACACCTGAGTACAGAACACGGTGCCCAGCAGATTGATATTCAATACGGACCGCCATATGTCAGGCGTGACGTCGAGCAGGGCCGCTCTGGGGAAAATGCCGGCGTTGTTCACCAGCCCCTGAACAGGCCCATGGTCGGCAAGTACCCGTTCTGCTGTCGCGAATATCTGATCCGTGTCACCGAGATCAACGGTCCAATGCGAGGCCGATACCCCCATGCGCTCGCATTGGGCCGCCGTCTCGCGGCAGCCCTCGCCATGTATATCCCAAAGCACCAGATTCATACCCTCTGACGCCAGCACATGCGCAACCGCCCGCCCGATGCCCTGTGCGGCACCGGTTACTACCACTGTATCGCCTTGCTCCAGAGTACCCATGATCATTCCAGGCGCACGTTCTTGGAAAAATCATAGTCGGCAGGAATGTCGGCGTTGAAACGCCAACGCGTGTCGTCGCCGGCAGTGAAGATATTTTTCAGGGTACGCTCCAGAAACGCCTGCTGGGCGGCCCACCCGGCTTCGGCCTGTTGCTTGCGGTACCGCCCGGGCATCGTATCGTTCAGCCAGCCATGCGGTGCGCCGGAATAAATATTCAGGTCGTAGGTTTTCAGGCTGGCCTCAAACGCATTGCGCAACCGGCAGACATCCTCAACCGAAATAATATGATCGGCCGAGCCGAAGGCGCCGAATATCGGGCAGTCAACCCGAGCGATCAGGTCTTCCAGTGCCTCGGGTTGCGCGTCTTTCACAGCCCATTCCCGCTTTGACGCCGCGCCATACCAGATTACAACGGCGGCCACATCGTCACGATGCGCGGCATATACGAGCGGGTGGCGCCCGGTCTGGCAATAGCCGGCTACCGCAATTTTTTCGTTGTAGACTTCTTGGCGTTCGCGCAGCCAGGCCATGGCAACATCCATGAGCTCCACCGACTCGGGGTCGGTCAGGTCGTATCGGGAGTTGCCGGCGTTCAGCGCTTCCTTGTCATCGTGGTGGAAGAAAAAATCCGGCGCGATCGTGGCATAGCCATCGGTTGCGCAACGAACGGCCTGGTCTTTCGTATGCTGAACGAGCCCATAGCGTTCATGCATCAGGATCACAGCGGGCACAGGGCCGCTCTGCTCCGGGTAGGCATAGAATGCCGGCATGCCGTTCGGCAGGGTGACTTCTTCGGTGGCGACGGATACAGCCATGGGTCTGGTCCTT
Source organism: Natronospirillum sp. (assembly GCA_965602035.1). GTDB lineage: Bacteria > Pseudomonadota > Gammaproteobacteria > Pseudomonadales > Natronospirillaceae > Natronospirillum. The sequence continues at coordinate 2,841,163 of OZ271919.1, forward strand.
AATTAACGGGTTGGTAACTCAAGAGTGATTGTTCAGCATTGCGGCCACTGCATCAGACTGCCTGACCCGACTCATGCGCGGGAATATCCTTTTCATGAGCTGGTCATGGTTGTCGGTTTCCTGCGATGAACAGGCGTCCGGCACGATCACCAGGTTGTAATCGAGATCACGCGCGGAATAGGCAGTGCTGGCCACTCCGACGTCTGTAGAGCCGCCGGCAAGAATGATGGTATCGATGCCGCGTGTGCGCAGGGCCAGGTCGAGATACGTCTGGAAGAAGGCGCTCCAACGGTATTTGGGAATCATATAGTCTGTTTCCCGGGGCGCGAGTTCATCGATGACCGCGGCTTCCCACGAGCCACCGGACACCACGGGTTTGACTTCCGGCTTCTGGTCAACGGGCAATGGGTTGAGGCGGTTGTCGGTATCGCGAATCGTATGGGCACTGGTGGCATTGTCGGCGCGATGGTTGGCGGCGGCGTATGCGACCATCATGTCGTGCTTTCGAGCGGCTTCCAGGAGTGTCTGCGCTGCTTTGATAACGGGTACATAACGGTCAATGGGTTTGCCCTGATTCTTCTTGATGTGGCCGTTCAGCATGTCGAAAAACAATAACGCGGTAGTCTTCGGGTTCAGGCTTTCTGTGGTCATTCGTTCAACTCTGATGGAATGGGTGGAGACAAAACGGGCCGGGCCCGCCAGGGCCCGACCAAAAAAGAGCGACCGTCAGGTGCTCGGGTCGTAGATGTCGACCATGCGTTCAATGATTTCCGGTGAGGTGGAGAATACCCGATCCAGGAATTCATTCATTTCGCGACCGTTGCGCGGCGCACCGGTCGACAGGCCAATCTCGTTCGCTTCACGCAAAAACTCCGGGTCGGCAAAGGTGTCCTCGAATGCTTGGCGCATGGCGTCACGGCGATCGGTCGGTACGCCCGGGGGCATCAGGTAGGGCCGGCCCAGTGCGAGCGGTGCGAAGGCGACTTCCATCAGAGCGCGGTCATCTTCGTTGGTGACGAGATCCGGCAGGAACGGGACATCCGGTATGGCGGGTTCCGGCTGCGGGCCGTACTGCAGCAATAGCTTGACGGTGCCGTTTTCAACCCAGTCGCTGCGGATGGACATCAGTGAGCCGTAGAATGTACTCGGGTACCCGTCCAGTTCTCCGCGCTCCATTGCCAGGAAGGCATCATTCTGACCGCCGTAGCCGGGGATGTCCTGGATCTGTGTGCCCAGCAGCTCATTGATCACCCGCGTATAAAAACTCGGCGTCGAGTTCACACCGGATGACCCAACCGTGATCGGGGTGTCCCGGACGTCCTGAATGGTGTCTACCGGGGTGTCGTTCCATACCAGTACCAGACCGGTTTCCACGCTCGGTGTACCGAGCCAGTTGAAGTTCCTGGCATCGTAATCCACCTCATTGCCGAACAATGCCTCAAACGGCGCATTGTTCTGAATGCCACCGATCACGCTGCCGTCCTTGTCCGCGCGGTTGTAGAGGTAGGTCGTCGCAACAATACCGCCGGCGCCGGGCATATTCTGAACAATAATGTCCGGGCTACCCGGAATATGCTTCGGCAGGTGGCGGGCCAGCAGCCGACCGAGCGTGTCGTAGCCGCCTCCGGGCGATGAGCTGATAATGAAGGTTACGTCATTGCGGCTGTAGAATTCCTCTACAGATTGAGCTGCAGCCGATGCGATCATGCTGACCGCCAGTCCCGCTGCCACCGCTTTCGCGACCAAGGCATGTTTCTTTGGAAATTTCATAGCGTATTCACCGTGTCTTTGAATGGATTAATTGCTGCAAGGCAATCACCGCCTTCGGTGTGGTTGTTGTAATTCGGTTCAGTTGTCGGTCGTCCTCCCCTTGAATGCCAGATACCCGCCGTCACACAGCAGGTCCGTACCAGTGACGAATGACGCATCATCCGACACAAGAAACAGTGCGGCCTTCGCTACCTCATCGACTGTGCCGAGTCGCCCGGTAAGGTACAGTGGACCACGCGCGGCCCGGGCTTCTTCGCGATTGCTGAAACGACGCATGCGTCGCTCCGTATCAATGCCTCCGGGAGACAGTGAGTTCGCCCGGATATTGTCTTCGGCGTAATCCACTGCGAGGCAACGGGTGAACTGCATCAAAGCCGCCTTCGAGGTGGTGTAGGGAGAGCGCAGGGGCACACCGATCTGGCCGAGCTGGGAGGTGATATTGACGACACTGCCACCGCCGGCCGCGCGTATCGCCGGCATTGCGTACTTGCAGGCCAGAAAGACGCCAGTAAGGTTGACTCCCAGCGTTCGGTTCCAGTCTTCCAGCGTGATATCTTCAGCGCGTCCGTCGTCGGTAACCGTTGCGGCGGTATTGACCAGAATGGTCAGTTTGCCGAATTGCGATACGGCCAGTTCGACTGCGGTTCTCGACGTTTCCGGTTCCGCGATGTTGCCGGTGTGGCTGGCCGCTTTCCCGCCATTGCCACGAATGGTGGCCGCGGTGGCTTCCGCTTTGGCCCCGTCGGCGTCACTGACCACAACGGCCGCGCCTTCAGCCGCGAGTGTCTGCGCAATGGCGCCACCGATTTCCCCGCCACCGCCGGTGACCAGAGCAACCTGTCCCGTCAATTTGGACGCCATCTCGCCAATCTCCCCTGGATAATAACTGGCGTTCCGTTTTAGGGAACGCCATTCCGTAAATCACATTTCCACGATTGGGAGAGACCGTCAAGATTCGATAAAGGCTATTCGCAATGCGCGTGAGGCATAAATGGCGTTTTTGAACCAGTATGTTTGGAAGGAAACCAAACAAATACAAAGAATTAGTAGACACAGTAAAGCTTATGCATTACCGCTTCTGTTTACAGTATCTATACATTTAGTCGTCGGATTGCCTCAGGGCAAACTTGGCTGAATCACCATGCGATGGGCAATAGCTGACCACCAATAGCCGGGCGGCTATTGAGAGCAATTGTCGTTCCCGGTGGGCATGTTTTCTAGCTGATCGGTTCCACCTGATCGCGACTGAATCGACGCCGTGGTACATCGCTGAGATCCTGGCTCAGAAATCGAAGAACAACCGCCGGCCCTTCGGATACCACTTTGGTCGAATGAATCTCACCGGGGTAGTAGGCGACGGCATCACCCGCCTTGAGGTGATCGACGCGCACAACTTTTACACTGCTGTCGTCTGCGCTGGCTTCGTAAACCGGGATATCCACTTCACCGTCGAGCACGCCATAGACCACCCAGTGCGGACCGTGATCATGCGGAGAATTATCCCGGCCCGACGCATGATAATGGGCGAGTTGAACGAATCCGTTATCTGGCTCGGTATGCAGCGGCAATTTGCTGAGCTTTTCTGCTTTCAGCCGGGTTGCCCACTCCGCTGTAGGTGCCGTATCGCGCACCCAGGTCTGCATCAGGCTCTGGATGGTCGCTGCGGGCGTAGGGTCCGTCCGGTATTCGGGAGCCCAGAGGGCCTGCACGGCGAGTATGTAAGCATTGAGGGCGGGGTCAGTCTGAGTCATTTTCTTTTCCTTGTGAGCGGGACCTCACCGGATTTATACGGAACGCCGTTCGGGTCGTCAATGTACCAGTGCGTATGACAGTGCGAGCCCGCCGATGGTCAAAAAGCCAAATACGACTGAGCCCAGCAGCATTGGCCTGATCCCGGCCCGGGCCACGCTTCGCCAGTGCGTTGTTGCGCCCAGTGCCACCATGGCCATGGTCATGAGAAAAACCCCGGCCTGCCCGAGAAACTCTGCACCGGCAGCAGGTAGCCAGCCGGTCGAATTGATCACAACTGCAAGCAGGAAGACGACAATATACCAGGGAAGGCGCAGCGCGCTGCGAATGCCGGTTCCACTGTTGTTGCCGGACGAATGCAGCGCTCCCTGCATCACAACCAGTACCACTCCCAGCAGCATGACCCGGACCATTTTGACCAGCAGCGCGCTTTCCGTCGCGCCTTCGCTGACCATGCTTCCTGCAGCCACAACCTGCGCCACTTCGTGCAGGCTGGAACCGATCCAGAGGGCGGCGGCGAGCTCATTCAAATCCAGTGTGTGGTGCACAACCGGGAACAGGAACATACCCAGCGTGCCGAACAGAATGACCGTGGACAACGCCGTGGCAACCTGATCGTCTCGTCCGCGCACAACCGAGTTACCGGCGAGAACAGCGGCCGCACCACAGACAGAGCTGCCAGCGGCAATCAGCCAGACCGTGTTGCGTTCAATGCCGAAATAACGGAGACCGAGAAACACGGTCAGCGCCAGCGTTGCGCTCAACATAACGGCAGATACAACGAAGGCAGGCCACCCCAATATCACCAGATCCTGCAACATGATCTGGAATCCGAACAGGACAATACCCCATCTCAGGACCGTCGTTTTCGCGAGGCAGAGGCCGGAATGCACCTGAGGGCGTTGAACGAGCTCGGGAACAATGTGGCCAATGACCAGGCCAGCAACGATACCCAGAGCCAGGCTGCTCAACCCAAGCGATTGCATGAACGGGAACTGGGAGGCGGCCATCGCCAGGCCTGCGACCAGTATGATGGCAACCAGGGTCATAAGGCAGTTCAGTGCCGCGTCTGTTGGCGTTCTCAGTGCTACCGGTTTCATTATGCAAAATTCGTCTAACGTTATTCCATTATCATGGCTCGTCTCCTTGAATAACGCCAATATTGGTTTATTATTTTTCCATAAAAATTAATTATGGTCTGAGTTATGAACCTCCAGAAACTCCGTGTCTTCATGGCGGTTATTGAACACAACAGCTTTTCACGCGCCGCTGAGCACCTGCATGTGAGTCAGCCCGCTATTTCCCGGGCCATACGCGACCTGGAAGAGGAAGTGGGGGTCGCGTTGATGAGCCGCGGTCGACCGCCACTCCACATGACCGAGGCGGGCCGGTCGCTCTACGGTTATGGTCAGGGTATTTTCGCACTGGAGTCGTCTGCTGTGTCTGATCTGCGGCAGTTGGGCGGCCTGGCGCGCGGATCACTGGTGCTGGGGTGCACGCGCACGGTGGCGACCAGCTATGTGCCCCCTGTCATCGCCGAATACCTGCGCCACTATCCGGAAATTGACCTGCAGGTCATGAGCGAGAACACCGCAACCATCGAGCAACGCCTGGTCGATTTCGAGCTGGATATCGGCATCGTGGAGGGAGTGATCGAGCACCCCCGGATCGAGTTGACGCACTGGTGCACCGACGAGCTGGTGCTTATTGCCGGCGCGAGCCATGAACTTCTGGGGCGAAAACATGTTTCCGCGGCGGATCTCGCCGGGCAGCGCTGGGTCATGCGTGAGCCCGGATCGGGCACCGGCAGAGTCATGCAGGATCTGCTGGCGCAGCATGACATCACCCTCGAGCGGTCGGTGCAGGTAGGTGGTATTGGCCCGATAATCCAGTGTGTGGGGCAGGGCATTGGTTTGAGCCTGGTGTCGAGAAGGGCCGCTGAGCTGGCAATTCGAGGGCAAATAGTTGGTGTCGTTCCGTTCGAGGGGCAATTCGAACGCCCACTCTATATAGCACGGCTGGTCGACAAACCGCTCAGTCCCCCCAGTTCCGCGTTCATCAAAACCGCGACAGCGTTCATGTCCGATTCATTGGCTGCTGGGTCGGGTTCTGGTCCGCCACTTTAGCCGGTCGTGGATGCGACCGGGCCTGTTTGTTGTTCTCTTATGCGGAACAGTGTACCTTAAATGCACTTTGTCATTGCCTCATAAGGAAATCATCAAATGTTGGGTGGGCTATTTGCGCTACTGGCTGCGGCCACGTTCGGCTTCAACAATGCGGCCATCCGACGCGGGGTTCTGACCGGGACGGTGTTTCAGGCTCTGGCCATCACGGTGCCGATGGGCGTGCCCTTTCTTTTTGTCATTCTGCTGCTGACCGGACAGTTGCATAATCTGCTGACGTTTCCGATGTCCGGCTATGTCTGGCTGGCTTTCGCGGGGATTCTGCACTTTGTCTGGGGACGCTATTGCAACTACCGGGCCACGCGAGCCATTGGCGGCAATCTGGCAGGGCCCTGGCAGCAGGCAAACATGATTCTTTCACTGACGCTGGCCATAGTGCTTCTGGGGGAAACACTGACACCGTTGAAGGTGCTCGGGATAGCATTGATTATTGGCGGGGTCGCTGCCACGACCAAGGCAGCAAGGGTTGCCAAAGCCAAAGCCGATGCCGAGAGGGCGGCGGCAACGGAAGCCGCCGCAAGTGATCCCGACCCGGCGGCCAATGCCTCGACCGAGCCGGTGTTTCAGCCACGCTATGCCGAGGGCTATACGTTTGCGCTGCTCTCCGCGACCGGGTATGGCATAAGTCCCGTGGTCATTCGCTACGGATTGGAAGGGCTCGGACCGAGCTACAGCGTCGTCGGTGTTTTCGTGTCCTATTTCGCGGCTGCTGTCACCGTCGGGCTGATCATCCTGTTCTCCCGGCAATGGGGGCATATACGCGAGATGAGTTCGACGTCGGTTCGCTGGTTCAGCCTGGCCGGTATTCTGGTCGGTACTTCTCAGGCCTTGCGTTATGCGGCTCTGTCGGTAGCGCCGGTCACCGTTGTGGCGCCGATTCAGGCGACATCCAGCTTTTTCCGGATCGTGTTTGCCTGGTTCATCAACCGGCAACATGAGGTCTTCGGCATCTGGATTCTGGTCAGCATGTTTCTGTCCATGTTCGGCGTCATGACACTATCGATCACCACCGATATGGTGGTGGCAAACGTAAGTCTGCCTGAATGGGTGTTATCGATAATTGCGTGGGAGTGGCCGTAATTCGTGGGCACCCGAAGAGGGTACGGTACGGTCATGTCGAATGAACTGTCTGCAAACAAGAGTGATTTATGACCGTGAAAACTGACGTTGGTGTGATCGGGCTGGGGAAAATGGGCAACCCGATGGCCCGTCACTTATTGAAAGTGTCGAATCGGGTTCTGGTCAGTGATGTGAACAGTGATGCCGTCGCTGCCCTGGCAACTGCAGGTTGCGAACGAGCTGAATCGCTGGCGGTGATGCGTGACCAGTGTGAAGTGATCTTTCTGATTGTCAGCTTTGACCACCAGGTTGAATCAATCTGCCGGGATCCCGGCGGCCTGTTCGATAGTACTGGCCATCCGCTGACGGTGGTGGTGTGCAGTACGATTGAGCCCGAGACTATGCATCGCCTCGCGGCGGAGGCACCCGAGGGAGTGACTCTGGTAGACGCGCCTCTCTGTCGGGGCCAGATTCCGGCAGAAAAGGGTGAGCTACTCGGGCTGATGGGCGGTAACCCGGAAGACTGCGAGCGAGTCAGGCCGTTGCTGGCCAGTTTCTGCAGCGATATTGACTATATCGGGCCATTGGGCAGTGGACAGGTTGCCAAAGCGCTGAACAACTTCATTCTCTGGTCCTGTATCTCCGTGAACCATGAAGCCTTCAAACTGGGCAAATCGTACGGGCTCGACCAGGAAACGCTGCGGCAGGCATTGCTCAAGTCCAGTGGACAGAATTGGGCAATGAGCACCTGGAATCAGCCGCGGACCATGCCATGGGCCGAGAAAGACATGCGGATTATCCTGAATATGGCGGACGATCACGACCTGCCTCTGACCATGGCCGGCTTCATAAAGGAGCATATAAAGCTGGTCAAGGAAGAGTGGGGGCTATACGACCGGCCCGATAAAAGCTGATTCCACATAAAGGAACGTTGTTCTTGTCTTGGGTATAAGACCCTTGCTATGCTCGGCAGTCGAAACGACGATCAGCGTCGGGGCGACTTCGCCCAGAGAGTAGCCCCGACGGAAATGACCCGAAAATCATAAGAGAACAACGATGAACAGACTCAGACTCTCAGTAGCGGTCGGTAACTATGACCGCATGCGTCCTCTGGTTGACGGAAATGTCCAGATAGATGGGGTCGACCCTGTTTTCATGCTTCATGAGCCGGAAGAAATTTTCTTCAGGGCGTTTCGCCATGCGGATTTTGACATTACCGAGCTGTCCATGAGCAGCTTTACCGTCAAAACCGCGAACAACGACTGCCCTTATATCGGCGTACCGGTGTTCCCCTCGCGGGCATTTCGCCACAGCTCAATTTACGTGCGTACCGACCGGGGTATTCGCGAGCCCGCGGACCTGAAGGGCAAGAAAGTGGGTGTGCCGGAGTACCAGCTCACAGCCAACGTTTGGGTGCGGTTGTTCCTAGAGGAAGACTACGGGCTGAAACCGCGGGATGTGACCTGGTATCGCGGCGGTTATGAAGAAGTGGGGCGGGTCGAAAAGATCAACCTCAACCTCACCGACGGCGTGCAGGTTCACAATATACCGGCGGACGAAACGCTCAGTAATATGCTCGCGAACGGCGACCTGGATGCGGTCATCGGGCCCCGTGCGCCGTCCTGCTACACGCGCGGCCACCCGAAGGTGGACTACCTGTTCAGTGATCCGATGGCCGAAGCGAAGGCCTGGTACGAGCGCACAAAGCTGTTCCCCATCATGCACCTGCTGGGTATCCGCAAGTCGCTGGCGGAAGAACACCCGTGGCTGCCGTTTTCCGTGTTCAAGGCGTTCGAAAAGTCCAAACAGGTCGCGCTTGAGCGCCTGACCGACACCTCTGCGACCAAGGTCACGTTGCCATTTGTCGAAGACCAGTTGCGAGCAGCACGGCGGCTGATGGGCGATGATTTCTGGCCGTACGGGTTCGAGGAGAATAAACACGCACTGGAGCGTTTTCTGAAGCAGCACCACGCGGAGGGGCTGTCCAGCCGGCTGGTATCACCGGAAGAAATGTTCCACCCGGCCAGTATGGAAAGCTTCAAGATCTGACCAGGAGCGATTTTTCTGGCGGCGAGAACTGCCCGGGTTCGCCGCTCCCTGATTCCGTCGGGCCGAAAAGGCGCCCTGTTCCAGAGGGTTCGGCCGGGCGGGGTAATACGGCCCTGAATATGGGGTCGATCCATCATGTCTGTGAGGAAGTAGATACGTGAAAACACCTTTTATCCGGTCTGTGCTGACCGCTACCGCGCTCTGTCTGGCCATCGGGTCATCCGCCCAGGCGCAGGACGATTTCTACGAAGGCAAGACGATTCAATTGATCGTCGGTTATTCAGCTGGCGGCGGCTACGACCGTTACGGTCGCACAGTGGCGCGGCATATCGGCAAGCACATTCCAGGCAACCCGGACGTGATCGTCCGCAACGTGCCGGGGGCGGGCAGCCTGGTCGCCATGAATCAGCTGGCGAACTCTATGCCCAAAGACGGCACGGTATTCGGTACCGTGTCTCGTGGTCTGCCGTTCGAGCCCCTGTTCGGTAACGAACAGGCCCAGTTTGATCCTGTTGGTGTTAACTGGTTGGGCAGCGTGGCGAGTGAAGTGAGCCTGTGTGTCGCCTCAACGGATGCCCGTGTTCAGGAATGGCAGGATCTGTACGACACGCCGCTGCTGGTCGGCGCGACCGGTTCGGGCGGTGACAGCAATGTATTCCCCCGTGTGCTGGCCAACACGCTGGATTTCCAGATGAATGTGGTAGCGGGCTACCCGGGCTCCAGTGACATCGTGCTGGCGTTTGAGCGTGGCGAAGTAGAAAGCATCTGCAGCTGGTCTTACAGCTCCAACAAGGAAACCCGCGACACTCTGGTTGAAAACGGCGAAGCTCAGATTCTGTTCCAGATGGCGCTGCGCAAGCACCCCGACCTGCCGGACGTGCCGCTGGTGCTGGACTTTGCGGAAACCGAGCGTCAACGCCAGGCGCTGACACTGCTGTTCGCTCGCCAGTCGATGGGCCGTCCGTTCGTGGCGCCTCCGGGAATTCCGGCTGAGCGTCTGCAGATCCTGCGCGACGCCCTGGAAGCGACCACACGTGACCCCGAGTTTCTGCGTGAAGCGGCTAACCAGAACCTGGAAATCGACTTTGTGTCCGGCCAGGAAATTCAGGATCTGATTGAGGAGTCAAACTCCTACCCGGAAGACGTGGTGGCAGTCATCCGCGATTCCATGTAACCCACCGTTTGGCAGCCGGCATTGCCGGCTGCCCTCATACGGGAGACAGACCAATGAAAATAAACCCATTTCCCAATAATTTCGGCGCCGAGATAACCGGCGTTGATATGAAAGACCCGAGCTCGGAGATTACCGAGCGAGTCTACCAGGCGTTTCTGGATCACCAGGTGCTGGTAATTCGCGATCAGGACCTGACACCGCTTGAGCAGGTGAAGTTCTCCGAGCGGTATGGCGAGCTGGAATGGCAGGAAAATGCCCAGCATTCGCACCCCGATCACGACAAGGTGCTGGTGCTGTCGAATGAAATTACCCCGGAAGGCAAAGCCGTTGGTGTGGTCGATGCGGGTGATTTCTGGCACTCCGATTCCTCGCACCACGAGAAGCCCGTCACAGCCACCATCCTCATGTCGCAGAAAGTGCCCTCAGAAGGCGGGCAGACGGATTTCTGCAATATGTACGCGGTTTATGAAGCACTGCCTGAGGCACTGAAAGACCGTATTCGCGGCCGGGACGGTATCCACCACGTTTCCAAGGCGTTAAACCCACGGGTCAAAATATCCGCCAACAGGCCCGGGGCCAAAGAGTTCTACGCGATGCAGGCCAAAAAGCGTCCATTCGTCAAACAACCCCTGGTGCGCACCCACGACGAAACCGGCCGTCAGGCACTGTATGTGTCCCCGCGCTTCACCATCGGCATCGACGGCATGGACGACGCCGAGGCACAGCCGCTGCTGGATACGCTGTTCGCGTATATCACTGACACGCGCGACTACCATTATGCGCATTCGTATCGCGTCGGTGATCTCGTGCTCTGGGACAACCGGTGTGTCGTGCATCGTGCAACCGGGGGCTACCGCATGGACGATATCCGGCGGCTGCATCGAACAACCATCATTGGCGAGCGCGCGTTCTATCGTCCCTGAACACGGTAACAAACGCGGGTGCCCGAACGTACAGGCGACAACAACGACAAGAGGACAGTACAGAGTATGAAACTGAAAAACCGTGTAGCGATTATCACCGGTGCCGGCCGCAACATCGGTGAAGCTACAGCCCATCGGCTGGCCAGTGAAGGTGCCAACATAGCCGTTGTCGACCTGGACGGCCCGCGCGCCGAGACGGTGGCTGCTGACCTGGAGGCCAAAGGTGTATCGGCCAGAGGTTTTGTCTGTGATGTTTCCGTGCCGCAGGATATCGAGAAAACGGTCGATGCCGTTCATTCGCATTTCGGGCGTATCGACATCCTGGTCAACAACGTGGCGATGTCTGACAACAAGAACATTCTCAACATTGACCTCGCCACCTGGCAGAAAACGATCGACATTACCCTGACCGCGCCCTTCTATTTCAGCAAGTGCGTCGCTCACAAAATGGTCGACGATGGCACGCCCGGCAACATCGTAAACGTATCCTCTACCACCGGGTATGCCGCACGCGGCCGCGCTATCGCCTACGGTGCGGCCAAGGGTGGGGTGGTCAATCTGACGCGCTTTATGGCCGTGCAGCTCGCCGATTACAACATCCGGGTCAATAGCGTCGTGCCGAACAAGATCGGTAGCCCGGTCGGGAAGGAGGAAGTCAACCCGGACCGTCCGGTGGTGAATCTGCGCCATCGTCATGGTGTGCCGGAAGACCTCGCCAATGCCATTGCGTTCCTCGTGTCGGATGAATCCGATTTTATTGTCGGCACCGACCTGTTTGTCGATGGCGGCAATTCGATTGTGATGCCCGGAGGCAGCGGTTGATTGGCTGATCGTCAGCCGGAATGAGCCCCGGGGCGCGATTAACCCCGGCACAATAACGACAAGAGTCAACATGGGAGCAAGTTATGAAAGTGAGTCTTCTGGGTGTGGGCGATATGGGTATCGACATTGCCCGTCACGTCAAGAACGGTGGCTTCGACCTGATCGGATTCGACATCAACCCTGAGCGTATAGCGAAGGCAAAAGAAATTGATGTGCCGGCTACGGACGACGTGAAGAAGGCGGTGGCTGACGCGGATGTGCACCTGGTCATGGTGGCAACCGATGAGCAGTCGGAGACCGTCACCCGGCAGGTTACCGAGCATGGCAAGAAAGGCAGTGTTGTCGTCATCATGGCAACCAACCATCCGGATACGATGCGCTCGCTGGAAAAGGAGTGTGCTGAGGCCGGGTTCGAGTTTGTTGATGCGCCTGTGTGCTTTGGTCGACAGGGAGCGAGAAACGGGACGCTGGCGAGCCTGTGCGGTGGTAAATCAGAGGTGATCGACCGAATCACGCCGGTACTCGACTGCTACAGCCGTAAAGTACACAAGGTCGGCCCTGTCGGCGCCGGTCAGCTCGGTAAAGCCTGTAACAACATGCTGCATTGGTCGTCCTGCATCGCCAATTACGAAGTGCTCTCACTGGCCAAGCGTTATGGCATCGATGCTCAGCGGATGCGCGAAACGCTGCTGGAGTGCCCGGGGCAGAATGGCACACTGAAAGACTGGGATGACACCCGCTTCACCTGGCACGAGAAGGATATGGACCTGGTGCTGGATATGGCTCAGGCGAGTCAGCTTCCGCTGCCCTTTTACGGCCATGTGGACCAATTGATCAAGTTCTTCCATAAGGATCATGTATCCGCACTGCTTTATGGCGATGAGTGGCAGTACCTCGGCAAACCTCTCAAGCCACTGTCCGCAGAGGAAGGCGGCTTCGAGCAGTAATTTTTGAGTAAGGTCGGCCCTCCACAGGCTGGTTCTGAGCTATAGAAACAAGAGTTTACCGAGCAACACGAGGAGTCACTGAAGAGAAGAAAATCACCTGAACACAACAACAGCAAAAACCAAGAAGAAAACTATTGGAGATCAGAAAATGACAATAACAACGCGGTTACCACGTCGTATGACAGTAACTTCAATACTGCTTTCACTCTGTACTGCCGGGGCCCTGCTGACGTCGCAAGTTGCCGCTGTAGACTACGATTATGATCCGGAATTCTCGTACGAGGGTGAAACGCTCACTGTGGTGATTCGCTCAAACCCGGGCGGCGGTTATGATTTCTGGGGCCGGCTGGTGGCACGCCACATTGTTAACCACCTTCCCGGCAATCCGGACTCACAGGCTGTCAACAGACCCGGAGCCGGCGGCCTCATTGCCATGAACTACATGTACAACGAGGCGCCCAAAGACGGAACCGAGATCCTTATGGCCACGCGCGAGTTTGCCGTTGCCGATCGTATCAATGAAAACGGCGTCCGTTACGAGACTCTAGGCTACCCGATGCTTGGCAGTACCACGTCGGAAAGCCGTATCTGGTTGGTCGGTCCCGACAGCCCGTACGACTCTCTCTCCGACATTGCTGAGGCCGGCGAAGAAGTGATCTTTTCAGCGGCCGGTATCGGAGATGGTTCCTATCAGATGGTGGTGTTGCTGACGGAAGCGGGCTACCCCGTGCGTGTCGCCACAGGCTACGAGGGCACCGGTGCCCAGTTGCTGGCTGTGCTGCGTGGCGAAGTGACCGGATTTGCGGCAGCCTACCCTTCCCAGCGGCAACTTATCGCGGACGAGAACCTGAAAATTATCGCCAAGCTCGGCAGCCACCTGGACGGTGAAGTTGAAGACATCCGCGATATTTTCACGGGGGAATGGCAACAACTGGCAGAAGTACTGTCGGCACCGCTGGTCGCCAGCCGGCCGTTCCTGACCGCACCGGGTACACCGCCGGAGCGCGTGGAGATTCTGCAGAACGCATTCCGGAGCATGATGAATGACCCGGCGTTCATCGCCGAAGCTGAGCAGGCTGGGCAGAACGTGCTTTATACACCGCCGGAGGAAATGGAGCGTCTGTACCGTTCTGTACTGAACGCATCAGATGAGATCATGGAACGCCTGTAAGCAGGCAAGGCGTTGCCCGGAATGCTTTGGCTTTCCGGGCAACCGGAAACAGCGTAATTGCGCAGAGGATACAGGAATGACAGAAACAACAGCTGCCGCAGAAACCGGCGTAACCTGGGAGCGCTGGACCAAAAAGCGGACCTTCGTCCGAGCGCTGGAAGGCACCTACGGCAAACTCAAGCAGGAACTGTTCGACCAGCCCCGGGTATACCCGGCCCAGGACCTTCCCTGGAAAGGCGGTCCGGCGACCTATGGTAAAAAAGTCATCAACCCGCAGGCCTGCAAGGTCGCTCAGACCATAGAGACCCATATTGAGGTATTCTCGCCCAAGGGCTACGGCCAGAAGCACGGCCATATGAACAGCGCCGTATTTTTCATCCTGAAAGGCCGAGGCCATGATATTCACGACGGTCGGCGTATCGAATGGGATACCGGCGACGCCATGATCGTTGAAAACGGCTGTGTTCATCAGCACCTCGCCGACGACCCGGATGATGAGACTATCTGCCTGGTCATGAAGGCGAAGCCGATGTTCCTGTTCATGCACCTGATCTTTCAGGAAGTGGTTGAATTCCCGCCGAAAGACCCAATTCCGGGTCAGGAAAACTACCGGCCACCGAGCACGCTATAGCCGAGAGAGCCCGTTCGACTCCGGCTGACTGACTTGACCGGGAGCGGCTTTGCTGAGAATATAGAACGCCGTTCCTTTATTAGAAACAGTGAGCCGACGGGCTGCTCTCTCTGGCCTGTGAACACTCCATAATCACAACCATCAGAGTGACCGGCCTGCACACCTAACCATCGGGAGCCTCAACCTATGGGTGATGAATCCAAATACAGCACAAATATCGAAGATCATTATCACAGCAAGAAAGACCGGGTCTTCGTTCGTGGTATTCAGGGTGAATACAACCTGAACGAAGAACTGAAGCGTCTGCGTGCACAGCCCCGTGTTCGCAAGGGCAAGGAAATCAAGTTTGTTGATGGGCCTCAGGCATTCAGCAAACACTATGTCGAGCCGAAGGACAACATTACACAGACCTTTCACCTGCACCTCGAGGAATACGCCCCGGGTGCGGTGTCACAGAAACACGGCCACGTGAACGAAGCCGCCTTCTACATTCTTGATGGCAAGGGTTACGAAGTGCACGACAACATCCGTTACGACTGGGAAGCCGGGGATGTGGCCATAGTGCACAACAACTGTGTGCACCAGCACCACAATGCGGATCCGCACAAGCCGGCCCGGGCATTGGTGATCAAGACCAAGCCCATGTACGTGTTCATGAACATGCTGTTCCAGAAAACCGTGATTCCACGCCCGACCGAGCCAACCGAACACGGCAAAGGCTTTGTTCCGCGCGAAGAAGGCGATAAATAAGAGGAAGTTATTATGTCATGGGATGAATTCAAAGTCTGGTCACAGGGCGCGCTGTCACAGCCGCTGTATCAGCACCTGCTTGACGACGCAACGGAGAAGCCGACGCGGGATCAGGAACGCAAGAAGATTGTCAAACCCAATGAAATGCCGTGGGAGATGTCCCGCCAGGGTTTGCTGAAGCATTTGATCAACGAAGAAATGAACACGCGCATGGAGACGGTGGATGTCTACATGCAGATCATTCCGAAGGGCAGCCGGTCCGGCAAGCACCGTCATCTGGCGGAAGAGTGTCTCTACGTGCTGGAAGGCGAAGGCTACGACCTGCACCAGGACTGTGACGTGGAAATCACGGATGAGTATTTCTGGAAGCCGCAGGACGAAGTGCAGAAGTTTGAGTGGGAAGCGGGCGATATTATCTACATTCCGCCGAACACGATTCACCAGCACTTCAATGCCAACCCGGACAAGCCGGTGCGGCTGATTTCAGCCATCAATCGCATCTACAAGTACTGCGGGTTGAATGATCTCGAGCAGATCGAGGATGCGCCTGAGTACGATCCGTCGGTTGAGCTCAACAGCGAGACCATTAAGCGGTACCTGTAACAGAGGCCCTCAAAGCTATTCTGGTCTGGTAACTAGCCTCTGTCCGTACAGCCGGTGCCGGGCACTCCAGCCGGGGAGCTTCGAAAACAGGACGTTTATAGTGTCACGATGGGGTCATTCCCTAGTCTTCTGCGCGGGACTGAGGCTTCTGGGCAAGGCGCAAACCCGCAGATGTGGTGGTGCCACATCAAGGGGTTGCAACAAAGCTCAGAAGTGTCAGGTGCGCGCCCGTCGGGAGCTATTGATAGCATCGATAGCTGCGTTGCGCTGTTTCGATTTGGCCCCACCAAACCTTCAACATCGCGCCTTGTTCTCAATGCTATCAATGGCTCAGCAGACTAGGGAATGACCCCATCGTGACACTTGTCAGGGCTACAGGGATGTATTTACGCCCGGTCCCCGGATGGAATGCCCGGCACCTGCCGGGCAATGTATAGGAGCGTACTGTCAGTCCCGGATATCCTGCATCAGCCATTCCGAGGGAATTTCCCGACCCTTGCCGGCCTTGACCGCCTGTTCGTAAACCCAGCCACCGACCGATGAAAACTGCAGCCCCTGATTACCGACATTGCGGTAGAAGGTGATCTCGGTGCGGCTGGTCCGCCCCAGCGCTTTACCCGTCACCAGGTCCGCGAATTCCGGCTTGTCGCCACCTTTCCCACGGTCATTGAATTCCGGGCTGTCGCCGCCGAACCCCGGCTGTTTGTTCTTCTCGGGGATGATGGCCATCTGCTCATCCGTGCCTCCAATGTAGGCAGCCGGGCTGAACCCGCGCTCCGCCTGGAAACGCTTGGTCTGTTTCATCTGCAGTCCGGCGGTTCCCTGACGCACGACCACATCAAAGCAATCTGCCGTGTCGTCGCCGATTTCGCGGCGGCTGAGGTTGGTGACGTGCATGCCCGGCTCCAGCCATTCGGGCTTAATGACCGGCGTCATGCTGGTCGTACAGGTCGACAGAATATCAGCGCCGCGTGCAACCTCTCTCGGGTCATCCAGTGCAATCACCTCAATGCCCAGTTTCTCGGACATTTCTTTCGCATAGGCTTCGCGGTTTGCCCGGTTGGGGCTATAGACCTTGCATTGCCTGATTGGTCGCACCGCACAGAATGCCTGCAGATACGTCCGGGCCATGCCGCCGGAGCCATACATACCGACTACCTCCGCGTCGTCACGGGCGAGGTACTTGGTGCCGATGCCGGCACCACCGCCTACGCGCATGTGCTGCAATATACCGTCGTTGATAAAGGCAAGCGGCTCGGCATTACGCGTGCTCAGCAGGAAAATGAGGCCCATGTAATTGCCCGGTTCACGGCAGTACTTCTCTTCGGTCCAGTTGCCATCCGGTGATTTGGGCCAGGTAATGATGTCGGATTTCATCCGTATCGCGAAATAGGCATCATTGGCGCCTTCCATTGACCCCCAGCGGTAGTAGCCATCGGGGCGGCCGCACGGCATATACATGTCGATACGGGGGCGGTGAATGGCGCCGCCATCCGGAATCTGCCGAAAAGCGGCCTCCTGAACACGGATACAATCTTCCATGGTCAGCAGTGCACTGACGTCATCATTGTTGATTATCAGCATGGCTGTCTCCAAAAAAAAAGCGGGTGCAAGCACCCGCAAAAAACACCGACGTTGAAACGTGCTTCGGTAAGGCGTCAGTTCATCGCATTGGAAACCTGTTCGACGACTGACTGAGGTGATCCGTAAACGTCAGAATAGAAAGCGCGCATCTGTTCCGGAGAGGCGTAACCAATAGACAGGCCCTGGTTTTCCGCATCCTGAAGGAACTCGGGATCTTCAGTGGTGGCTCTGACTGCCGCCACGATTGCCTCAAGCCGCTCCTGAGGGATGCCCGGAGGGCCCACAATCGGACGACCCATAACGAGGCGCGCACCCAGCAGGTTAGCCGCCTGGCGCAGCTCGGTATTGTCACCGGCCAGCTCGGTCAGCAGCGGTACGTCCGGAATCAGCGGGTGACGTTCAGCCGCCAGTTGGTACAGGAAGTTGATTTCACTGTCTTCTTCCAGCCAGCCGGGTGTGGAAGCCTGCAGCGAGCTCAGGAAGCGGCTGCCCAGCCCGTCGACTTCGCCACGCTCCATGGCCAGAACAATCTCGTTGCTGCCGGAATAGCCGCTGACGACATTGATGTTCACACCGAACAGTTCCGCAATGACACGCGGGATGGTGTTGGTATTGGAGCCGGCACCGGTTGAGCCGACGGTGATGGATTCATCATAGAGCTGTTCAAACCGTTCGACACCGGAGCGCTCATGAACGACACCGACGGTCACGGCCAGATCCAGATTGCCGATCAGCTCCATTTCATCAATATCAAACTGAGCCTGTTCGTTGCCGAACAGAGGCTCGAATGGCATGCCGGAATTCACCATGCCGATAACCGTGCCGTCGTTGCGCGTGGTGTTGGCCAACTGGTTCATCAGAACCAGTGAACCGGCGCCGGGCACATTTCGAACGATCACATCCGGGTTCCCCGGCAGGTGTTTACCGATATGCCGTGACAGCGTGCGGGTGTACGCATCATAGCCACCGCCGGCACCGTAACCGACATGAATTTCGAAGGTGCGTGAACCGAAGAACTCCTCAAGGGATTCCTGTGCGACCGCTGCCGTAGCGCAAAGCCCCATAGCGAGGCCGGCCGCGAGATGTCTCATTTTCATAGTGGGTCTCTCTCTTGTTGTGGCTTGTTGTTACGTCCGTTTTCAGAATGCTGCAACCCTCAGGTCACAACGGTTTGGGTGAACCAGTCCATGGGCAGGGTCTGCCCGAGCTTACGGGTACGGGCTTTGTCGAGAGCCAGCCAGCTGGCTGCGGCAAACTGCAGGCCGGTACCGATGTTATTGATAAAGCAGGTGATGTCGGACGAACTGGAACGACCCGCCACATCGCCATTAATGAGCCGACCGATCTCGGGCTGGTCCAGCCAACTGTTTTTCCCGTCTTTCTTGCGTGCCTGCCATAGCTCCGCATCCGGGAGGTCGGACTCACCCATCAACTGCATATTCGGTTCCCAGAAGTGCGTGTGAATGGCCGTAGCGTCCGCACGATCGTAAACGTCTGTCGGAAGTTCGAACCGCTTCAGACTCGACAGGTGCATACCGGGTTCCAGCCAGTCAGCCTCCATCACCGGTTCCATGGAGTTGGTGGCGCAGAGCACGATATCGTGCCCCGTGACCGCTTCTCTGGCCGATCCGACCGGCCTGACCGGAATGCCCAGGCGCTCCGTCCAGGCTCTCGCAAAAGCTTCACGCTTCGACGCGGTCGGACTGTAGACATCGATTGACGTTATCGAGCGCACGGCGCAGGCGGCTGCAAGCTGTGCCCCTGCCTGATTGCCGGCACCGATCAGCCCAACCGTCCGGGCGTCCGTTCTCGCCATATATCGAATTCCGACACCGTTTGTTGCACCAACCCGCCACTGCTGCATAATGCCATCGGGTTGAATGCTGAGCAGCTCGCCGTTGTCAATGCTGAACAGCAGAACGAGACCCAGATATCGGTCTCCGGGGTGCGAAGCGAGCTTCTCTTTACGCTGGCCGCTGGCACGATTCGGCCAGGTGATGATGTCGGAGCTTAGGCGAATGGCGTAGACACCGCGGCGCGTATAACCGCCTTCCATCGACTTGAATACGTAATTGGCATTCTGAGCCGGCCGTGGAATGCCGGTATCACTCCGATTGCGCACAATGCCCTGTTGCCGGCCTAGATCGCCAAAAGCAATCTCCAGCTCGTCAATCAGTGACGGCATATCAAGTACCTGCTCAATATCCTCGTTGGTGAGCAATATCGGCATGGTGCTGCGCCTCCTCAGATCAGACCCGGAGTGCCGTGAATCGGCAGCCCGGGTCACGATTGACCATCAGTTCATGGACGACATCACGGTTTCCACTATGTGGTCCGGTGTCTGGTAGATCTCGGCGAAGAAGGCATGCATGTCTTCACCGGTTCCGAAACTGATGGGCAGGCTCTGACGTTCAGCGTCCGCCAGGAATTCCGGGTCCTCGGCCGTGCGCGCCAGTGCAGTACGCAGCGTATTCAGCCGCTCTTCAGACATGCCGGGAGGCGCCACATAGGGACGGCCGAAGCGCAGGCTGGCTGCCAGCAGGTCAACCGCCTGGCGCTGCTCGTCTGTCTCTGCCATGTCACGCACCAGTTCGACATCGGGAAGCAGCGGGTGCTTTTCCATTGCGAGCTGGTAGATGTGGTTTACATCACGGTCTTCCTCGAGCCATTGCGGTGTCCGAGTCATGATTGAGCTCATGAACTGGCCACCGATGCCGTCCACTTCACCGCGTTCCATGGCCAGTACAATATCCGTCGAGCCCGGATAGCCACTGACCACCGTCAGGTTCAGATCAAACAGGTCAGCCAGCACGCGGGGCATGAAGTTGGTGCTGGAGCCGGCGCCGGAACCGCCCATGGTCATGCTTTCTTCGCGCAGGTCGAGCAGGTGCTCAATGCCGCTCTCCTTGTTGGCAACGCCCAGTACGGTGGCACTGGCTATGCTTCCTACCCAATTCACTTCCTGAATATCAAATTGCGCCTGTTCGTTGCCGAACAGTGGTTCGAACGGGATGCCGGAATTGACCATGGCAAACACGGAGCCGTCGGCCGGCAGCGAGTTGGCGATCTGGTTCATTAGAACCAGTGAGCCGGCGCCTGGAACATTACGAACCACAACATTCGGGTTGCCCGGTATGTGCTTTGGCAGATGGCGTGCGAGCGTGCGCGAATAGGTGTCATAACCACCGCCCGGAGAAAAACCGACCAGCAGTTCTACGGTGCGCCCTTCGTAGAAATCCCGTTCACTTGCTTCATCCGCCAGCGCGCCCGTGCCTGCAAATACGCAGGCCGCGGCGGCCAGCAGCGTCTTGAATCGAATCGTCATTGTTGAATTCCTTTATTTTTGTAACTCAAGCACCGTGCCAAATTCGGAACGGCGTTCTTTAATATAGAACGAGAGCAAATCGAATTGCAATGCCTCGTTGTGACTCATTGCGAAATCAGCACGATACTGACGAACGCGATGACGGCTGCCACATAGGTATTCAGGTCGGGTCTTTTTTCGGTGCGGAATATCACGACAGACAGGAAGCTGGCGAAAAAGACATCCAGCGCATTGATCATGATCACGATGGATACGTCTTCGTAGTAGAGCGCCGTGAAAATCAGTATCTGACCGCAGGAAATGGCAATGGCAGCCAGCACAAGCCAGCGGTTCAGGTTGCGGAACAGGTTACGGAGGTTGTCACGGTAGCGTTCCGAAAATATGGCCGCGATCAGGAACGTAGCAAAGCCAATCAGTGCGCTGATCATGGTGCCGAAGGCCGGTGATGCCAGATAGATCAGCCCCAGTTTTCTCGACACATAGGACATCCCGTAAACAACAGCACCGCCGAGCCCCCAGGAATAATCGATAGCTGGTGGAATTTCATTTCGTTCCTCGGGTGGGAGGCGCTGGAACGACTTGCGAATCAGTATCGCGAAGGCCAGGGCGACGCCGGCGACGCCGGTCCAGTTCACCGCATTCAGCGTTTCATCAAGAATCACAAAGGCAAACAGCACGGAAAAGAAGGGCGTGATCTTCTTGACCGCGCTGCCACGTGTGACGCCGAGCTTTCGGATCGATGCATAGATCAGCGTGCGGCCCATGACCACCGAAAAAATCCCGGCCAGTGAAAACCAGAAAAGGCCCAGCCAGAGGTCCCGGTTCGACTGTGCCGGTAGCTGCCCGCGATCGATGATCAGCCAGAGCGCGCCGCTGAAGACCAGTGTCACCAGGGCCGAAAAAATGACCCCGCGATCCCCCTTGCCTGTTGCGCCGCGTGAGATGAACACGCTGCTTGCCCCGAAGCAGACAGCAGACACAAGGGCCAGTAGCTGGCCGATAACAGGATCTGACATGCGGAATTCCTTAACCGATGTGGACGGATTGCGCGTCGGACACGCTCAAGCCTCTTGTTCTTGTATGAGGAACAGTGTACCTTAAATAGACGTGTGTGGCGAAACATCCAACGACAACAGCCACGATAGAATACGCTGAAATACCGTTCAGGTAGTCGGCACACCGAGAATCAACTGGATTGTGGGGCAGGTCGAAACCCCGGGAGTTGTTATGGGAAAGGCAGAGTGGAAAGAACCATCGGGTCAGGAAAAGAAAGCGGGTTTCGGGCATTTCAAGAAACTTCCGACCGCTTACGATACGTTCATGGAGGAAGAGGGCATCCCGGTTTTCCGTGGCCTGGGCATCCGTAACGTTCGCAACCTCGAACTGCAGCCCTGGAAGCGTCTGGGCGGTCGCGGCAGCTATATTCAGCTGTATGGCACCGAAGGCAAGTGGGGTTGTTATGTGGTCGAAGTGCCCTCTGCCGGCGAGCTCAACCCTGAAAAGCACATGTTCGAAAAGATATACATGGTGATTGAGGGCCGGGGCTCCACCGAGGTCTGGCTGGAAGGCAGCGAGAACAAGAAACACGTGTTCGAATGGCAGCCGGGCTCCATCTTTTCGATTCCGATGAACGCGTGGCATCGTATTGTGAACGCGACCACGTCCCCCGCTTTGCTTCAGGCGGGCACCACGGGGCCCGTTGTGATCAACGCGCTCCAGAATACCGATGCGGTCTTCAATAACCCGTATCTGTTCACCGACCGGTTCAGCACGGCCGATGATTTCTACAAGGAAAACGATGAAGTTGAACCGGATCCGGTGCGTGGACTCGCCATGCGTCGGACGAACTTCATTCCGGATGCTGTCAATTGTGAGCTGCCGCTGGACAACCGCCGGTCACCCGGATACCGCCGGGTAGAGCCCTACATGACCGACAATACCTTCTACTTCTGGCTCGGTGAGCACGAGGTCGGGCGCTACTCCAAGGGCCATGCCCATACCTCAGCGGCGATCCTGAACTGTCTCAAGGGTCGTGGTTATACGTATACCTGGCCTGAGCACCTTGGGCCTACCCCATGGCAGGACGGTAAGGGTGACCAGGTCCAGCGCCTGGACTACGAGCCGGGTGGCATGGTCACTGCGGCACCGGGTGGCGCGCGCTGGTATCACCAGCACTTCAGCGTGTCCTCAGAGCCGTTCCGCCTGTCAGCCTGGTTCGGCCCGCATAACCCGGGCCGTGATCCGGGCCCGCCGGGGCAACAGCACTCGGACTACACGGCAATTGACCTGCACAAGGGCGGTACCACCATTCCGTACTGGATGGAGGACCCGTATCTGCGCAAGGAGTTCGAGGAGACCCTGCGCCAGGAGGGGGTTGAGAGCAAGATGGCGGACTCCCTGTATGTTCCGCCGGAAGGTCTTGATCGAAAGGGTAATCCGACCAGCTAGTCGTGGTCGGATCAAGCAAACCAGTGCCGCCGGCAGCGGCGGCATTCTCCAGATCCGGATGCGCAAAGGCAGAGAGTGAGTTATGTCTGAACCGACCCGTCAAGTGAGGCGTTTTTCCGATGTTGGCCGTTCGCTGGAGGCCGATGACGAAATCCGGCTGGTCAGTGTCGGTGTGGACATTGGGTCTTCGACGTCCCACCTCGTGTTCTCGCGCATTGTGATGGAGCCGATCGGCAACCGATACCATGTCATTGAACGCACGATACTGCATGAATCTGACGTGCTGCTGACCCCCTACACGGATGAATCGGACATCGACGCCGACCGCCTGGGTCGGTTCATTGATCAGCAATACCAGGATGCCGGTATCGAGCCGGAGGAAATAGATACCGGCGCCCTTATTCTGACTGGAGTCGCGGTGCGGCGGCGCAATTCGCGGGCCATTGGTGACCTGTTCGCCAGTCAGGCCGGCAAGTTTGTGTCGGTCAGCGCCGGGGATGCGCTTGAAACCACACTGGTTGCCTTCGGCTCCGGTGCGGCAGACCGGTCCATGCGCACACCGTCTCGTGCCATGAATGTGGATATCGGTGGCGGCACGGCCAAAATCGCGGTGTGTGAACATGGCGAGCTGGTCGGGTTCACCGCGATTGATGTGGGTGCCCGGGTTGTTTCGCTTGATGGCAGTAACCGGGTACTTCACCTGGAGGAAGCCGGCAAGCGATTTGCCGCCGAAGTCGGTCGCCCGGATCTTGCGCCGGGCGATATTCTATCGGACTCGGAGCAGGCGGCGCTCGCCGAGCGTATGGCTGATCGACTGTTCGAGGCCATGGGGGCGTCCACACAGTCAGCCGAAACCGCTGCACTTCTGCGCCTTGATCCCATGCCGGATCTGGGCCGCCCCGACACCCTGTCGTTCTCAGGGGGTGTTTCAGAGTACCTCTACGGTCGCGAAGCAGAGAGCTATGGCGACCTCGGTCCGCAGTTGGCCGCAGCCGTGCGGAAGAGAGCCAGCCAGTGGGGCGTGAAACTTGTGCCGCCCGAAGAGGGGTTGCGCGCAACGGTGGTCGGTGCCTCCCAATACACCATTCAGGTCAGTGGCAGTACCATTTTTGTGGATCCTACTGACACCCTGCCCCTGCGGAATGTGCCGGTAGTCGCACCCACCCTGCCCATCGACGAGGATGAGCTGAATCCGATGGCGATTGCAGATGCCATTCGCCTGGCACTCCGGGCCCAGGATCTTGATCACGGCGATCAACCGGTGGCGCTCTGTTTTCGGTGGGGCGGGAGTGCGTCATTCCGCCGGCTGGGGGCTTTCTGTGAGGGTGTCGCTCAGGGAATGAAGAATGTGCTGGCCGGTGGTGTACCGCTGGTCCTTGTTAACGACGGCGATATCGGCGGCCTGATCGGCCTGCATATGGCCGATAATATGTCGCTGAACAATCCATTGGTGTCAATTGATGGCATTCGGCTGCGAGCGTTCGATTTTATCGACGTCGGCGCCATGCTGGCGTCTTCAGGCGCGGTGCCGGTTGTCATCAAGTCACTGGTATTTCCGACCACCGGCGCATTGGGTCGGGCGGATACTGCACTGGCGTAAGATATTGACACGGCCGGTGCCCTACTCTGATCAAAACAGCTAGACGAGGCAGACCATGACAACAACAATGCAGACCCTGGCAGAAACCGTCATCAGCCGGGCAGAAGAAGAAACGGGCGGGTGGCAGATGACCGTCGGTGGAAAATTCTACCGCAGTGGCTCTTCACGCACGATGACCTCTATTAATCCGAATAACGGAAAACCACTGGCCACCGTCATGCTGGCCGATGAATCCGATGTGGCCGCCGCCGTGGAATCCGCGAAAATGGCGTTCCCGGCCTGGAAAAAGCTGCATGTAGACGAACGCGCCAAGTACATGAAGAAGCTGGCTGCCGCTGTGCGGGCGCGGGCTGAAGAGTTCGGCATGATCGACGCCCTGGACTGCGGTAATCCGTACCAGGCGATGGTAGATGACGCGAACAAGGGCGCCGGGCTGCTGGAACACTTCGCCAGCATGGGCATGGAGATCAAGGGGCAGACAGTACCAACGCCGGGCGGCGGTCTGAATTATACCCGTCGCGAACCCTTTGGCGTGGTGGCACGCATTCTGCCATTCAACCACCCGATTTCCTTCGCTGTGGGCAAGATTGCCTCGGCACTCATTGCCGGTAATACCGTGGTTATGAAGCTGCCGGATCAGACACCACTGAGCGGTCTGCTGTTTGGCAAACTGATCCAGGAACACCTGCCACCAGGTGTGGTTAATGTCATCAGCGGCGACGGCCCCACTACAGGCGGTTCGTTGGTCAGCCACCCGGAAATTCATCGGGTGGCTTTTACCGGCTCTGTCGCCACCGGCCAGAAAATTATCAGGCAGGCCGGCATCGCCGTGTGCACCCTGGAGCTCGGCGGCAAGAACCCGCTGATCGTATTCCCGGATGTCGATGTGGAAGCGGCGGCCGCGGCGGCTGTTGCGGGTATGAATTTTACCCGGTCGCAGGGGCAGTCATGTGGCTCGAATTCGCGGGTTTTCGTGCACAAGGACGTCCATGACGAATTCATGAAGCACGTGCTGGCGCGTGTTGCAAAAATCAAAGTGGGCCAGTCGCATGTTGATGGCACCGATATGGGGCCGGTTGTCACCCGCGAGCATTACGAGCGAGTGATGGGTTACATCGACAGCGGCACCAAAGAAGGCGCGACACTCGTTGCCGGTGGTCGTCACCCCTCGGATCCGGAACTGGCTGACGGCTGGTTCATTGAACCAACGGTATTTGACAACGTGAAGCAGGAGATGACCATCGCCCGTGAAGAGATTTTCGGCCCGGTCATGAGTGTCCTGCCCTGGACCGATGAAGACGCCATGATGACAGACGTCAATTCAACAGAATATGGGCTGTGCGCCAACATCTGGACGAACGACGTATCGCGGGCGCTGCGCCTGGCTGATGAGATCGAATCCGGCTATGTCTGGATCAATGGCCACGGCGGCAAGCGTTTCAAGGGCGCTCCGTTCGGTGGCTACAAGAACAGCGGTATCGGCCGCGAGCATTCCATGGAGGAAGTGCTCAGCTTCACTCAGGAAAAGAATGTGAACGTGCGCTATTGATCAGCGCGGGAGACGAACCATGGCACTTACACATAAGCCACTTACAGACACCATCGGAGTGGAAGTTCAGGGCCTGTCTCTGAACGACGCTCCCAAAGCCGATATTCGTGAACTCTATGATCTCTGGCTGCAATACCACGTACTGGTGCTCCGGGATACGCCGATGGACGAAGCGCAGTTGATCCGTTTCGGAACCCATTTCGGCAATATCGAGAAGGCCCGGAAACGCAGCCCGCTGGCAGACCATGAGGAAATCATGGTTATTTCGAACATCCGCGAAAACGGTGAAACCCAGGGTGCGCTGCCGGATGGCGAACTGTTCTGGCACTTTGACCGCATTCATCAGAAGGTGCCGAACAAGGCCGGGGTTCTACACGCACTCGAGATTCCGTCGGCCGGTGGTGAGACCCGCTTTGCAGACATGTGCGCGGCCTACGATGCGATGCCGGATAGCCTGCGCCACCGGGTAGAGGGCCTTGAAGCACTGAATACCTATCAGTACGGCCAGACACGGGCTGAAAACAAGGTACTTGATGATGATTCACCCAAAGCGGTGCATCCGGTGATTCGCACCATCCCGGAAACGGGTCGCAATGCCATCTATGTCTGCCGGTTGATGACGGACAGCATTCAGGGAATGGATCCGGAAGAAGGACAGGCTCTGCTGGAAGAAGTGTTCGACCACTCGGAGCAGGAACAGTTTGTCTATGAGCACAAGTGGGCCGTTGGCGATACGCTGATTTGGGACAACCGGTGCGTATTGCATGCACGCAATGATTTCCCGGCGGATGAGCGGCGTCTGTTGAAGCGGGTGACGGTGGGCGACAGTCAGCCTCCTGTGCTGGCGCCGCAATGGGGCGAAAAAGCCGCCGGCTGAGAATGCGGGCCGTCGGTCGACAATCCGCCGGGGACCAGGCGTAAATACGTCCCTGTAGCCCTGCGACGATTACGTCCTGTTTTCGACGCTCCCCGGTCGCATTGGTCGACCGCAGGCTTGTTGGGAGCCCTGGCAGTTTCCAGGAGTTCCCCGGAAGGGGCGGTATCCATCTTATCGAAGGAGCGCGCCGAATGGCGCGATACCAGGCAGGAGACCTCTATGTCACTGGCCGATCACGCACAGATTATGGCCCGCTACAATCAGGGCATGAATGAGCGGATTCTCGAGGCCATTGATGCCCTTCCGCCGGAGCGGGCATGGGCTGACCTTGGAGCCTTTTTCGGTTCCATCATGGGGACCATGAACCACCTCTATGTGACCGATACCACCTGGTTACAGCGGCTGGCGAAGTTTCCGCACCCGTTTCCCGAGCTCGAAACCGTTGTGCAGGTGGACACCAGCACCTGGACATACAATACACCGGTTTTCAGTGACATCGCGTCGTTTGCTGAAGGCAGAAGAGAGCTGGACCGGACCATTGTGGCATGGAGCCGCCGCCTCTCGGAGGTTAATCTGGAAACGCCGCTGACCTACCACAACATGCGTGGCCAGCCGTTCCGGAAGCCGTTCGGTGAGCTGGCCATGCAGTTGCTGACGCATCAGGTCCATCACCGTGGCCATGTAACCTGCCTGCTCATGCAGGAGGGCCAGGCGATCGATGGCACGGGTTTCCTGCCTTACGTTGACAATATACCGGAGTAACAGCGCACCCATGGCGACCAAGGACGATTTCGAGAATCACTGCTGGCAGGGGCTTTACCCGCCGGAAATCTATGACCTGTATGCCCCCTACCGTCGCGAGACGGGGTTGAAAGGGCGCTGCGGGCTGCTGCTGATCGATCTGTATAATCTGGTTTACGAGGGCGGGCCGCGCCCGGTGATGGAGCTATACCATGACCATCCGAGTTCCTGCGGCGAATACGCGTGGAATGCGTTGGCGCCCACCAAGCGACTACTTCACGCCATGCGTGAGCACTCACTTCCGGTGCTGTATTCCACCAAGGAACTCAGAAACCAGGGTTCGGGTGTCAAAGTAAGCGCAACCAATCGGCAACGTGGCCGGGCTGCTGCCGATGCCTATGAGATTCATCCGGAACTGGCGCCGGAACCCGGTGAGCTGGTGATCCCCAAAGAACGGGCCAGCTGCTTTTTCGGCACGCCGCTGGTGACCTACCTGCAGAAGTTGAGAGTGGAGACGCTGATCATCGTTGGCGAGAGCACCAGTGGTTGCGTAAGAGCCACCGCGGCCGATAGCTATTCGTACGGGTTTCATACGGTACTGGTGGAAGATGGCGTATTCGATCGAAACTGGACATCTCACCAGGCCAGCCTGTTTGACTTGCATCATAAATACGCGGATGTGATGCGGTCTGATGAGGTGATTGCGCAGCTCTGAAGAATACTGCGCTGCATCGCTAGATGCTCGCCTTTTCGCTTCTTAAATGAACCTGCCGCCGATTTACTTTGCTGTGAGTCGGCGTTTTCCTTCCAAATTGTCGTCGACGATGAAATCCTTGGACGCACTGAATGCGACGTATGTTGCCGTGTCAAGGCGCCAATATCCTTAAATGGAATGTGTCCTTCAGAAACTGGCGTATGCAGACCAGTGCGGTTGTCTGCGGGCCAGTCACTCTATATATTGATGCTTAAAAGTGCGCAATTGGGCCGATTGATTGAGCCCTCAAGTCTCGGATTCACCATTCCAGTCGAGAACTTTCTTCATGAGCGAGTTATATGACCGTTGGCTGTCGGTCACTGAAATTGCTAAATACCTCGGTGTCAGTAACGATTCGGTCTACCGGTGGATCGACAAGCACGCAATGCCCGCCCACCGCATGGGGCGATTTTGGAAGTTCAAAAAAGTCGAAGTAGATGAGTGGGTCAAGGGCGGTGGAGCCGCCGAAACGAGCAAGGATGAGCGCTCCGAATGACCCAAGGCCGGTATCGCATCTCCTTCACGTCCGGCAGCCTGTATCACCGCGAATCGGTGAAGCTGGCCGAACTGTACCTGCCGCTCCGTGATTGGGACGAGGTGCGGACTCAAGCTCTGCATGACAACCTGCTACAGGCCAGAACGGAAAGCACGGCAAAGCGCACCTGTAGAGAGGCGATTGCACGCCTGAAGACGTTGACCGAGAGTGAAATGACTTTCCTGGCCGAGGCAAACCACCAAGACCAGGCACATCTCCTGTGGGTTTCCGTGTGCCGCCTCTATCGCTTTATAGCGGACTTTGCGGTGGAAGTGCTACACGAACGGTTTGTCGCGATGAAGCTGGATCTCAGTTTTGAGGATTTCGATGCCTTCTACAACCGTAAATCGGAGTGGCACGACGAGTTGGATAATGCCAGCGCCTCAACGCGCGATAAATTGCGGCAGGTCCTGTTCAGAATGCTGCGGGAGGCAGGGCTGTTAGCTAAGGACAAAACCATCAACGCAATACTTCTAAGCCCCAGGCTGGTTGAGTTGCTGCGTCAGAACAACCCTGACGAGTTTTTCTACTTCCCAGTCTATGAATCCGATATCAGGAGGATGTCAGCTTGAGAGAGGACATTGCCAAAATGCCGATGCAGGAGCGACTACAGCACCTGCTTAGCGTGGTTTCCGGCCAGCGGTTCTTGAACAAACAGGGACTGGGAAATGAAGTGCCTTTCTTCATCTGCCCCTACCGGCCTGAAGAGGCGGTCGAAATGGAGCGCCTTCAGCGGCAGTTGGTTAACCGACTGGAGCAGGCGGGCATCCGGATCCAGAGCATCAACCTCTATGACCTGGCCGTCGAACTTTTGAAAGAAAGAGGTATCTGGGAGCAGGTGTTGGAGCTCGAGCCCGCGGTCTCAAAAGACGAGCTGAAAGAGCTGCTACAAGGCGTGCTGGACCCTGAAGGCAATTTGGTGCCCACTATTGCGGCAAAACTCCAGTCAATTGAGTTCGACGTGTTGTTTCTCTCAGGAGTGGGCGAGGTCTTCCCCTATATTCGCTCCCATAACGTGCTCAACAACTTGCAGAGTACCGCCAAAGACCAGCCAACGGTGATGTTCTTCCCGGGCTCCTACACCCACTCGCTGGAAACCGGTGCATCGCTGGACCTGTTCGGCAGGTTACGTGACGACAAATATTATAGAGCGTTCAATATATTCCATTACGAACCCTGAATGGATTCAACGACCGGAAGGGAGATGCCATGAATTTAAATGAGATTTTTCTAAAGCCCGTTGACCGCCCCATTGAAGGCGTGATCAAAGCCGACGATGAAGCCAGTCTTCGCCTCGAAATTGAAGAATACGTACTGACCAACGAAGTCGAGAAGCGTCTCGAAGAGTTTCTGGACGCCTACAACAATTACGAAGGGGCGAACGGGGTCTGGGTATCCGGCTTCTTCGGCTCGGGTAAGTCCCACTTGCTAAAGATGTTGGCTCTGTTGCTGGAGAACCGGGAGATGGACGGTGCTACGACACTGGATCTGTTCCTTCCCAAGTGCAGCGAGAATGAAATTCTCCGGGGCGACCTGAAGCGAGCCGTCTCGATACCGGCAAAGAGTATTCTGTTTAACATCGACCAGAAAGCCGATGTCATCAGCAAAACCCAGATCGATGCGCTTCTGGCCGTGTTCGTTAAAGTCTTTGACGAAATGTGCGGCTACTACGGCAAACAAGGGCACATCGCCCAGTTTGAGCGCGATCTGGACGGCCGTGGCCTGTACGACCAGTTCAAAGCCGAGTATGAGGCCATCGCCGGCCGCCCCTGGCAGAAAGGCCGGGAGCAAGCCCTTCTGGAAGGCCCGAATGTGGCCAAAGCCTACGCTGCTGTGACCGGCGGCGACCCGCAGTCGGCAGCGGGCATTCTGGACAAATACCGCAGCGAATACCGCGTTTCAATTGAAGACTTCGCGGACAATGTGAATGCCTATATCGAGAAGCAGGCGAAAGAGGGAGGTCACAAAGAGTTCCGTCTGAACTTCTTTGTCGATGAGGTCGGCCAGTACATTGCCGACAACACCAAGCTGATGACCAACCTGCAAACCATTGCCGAGAGCCTTGCCACCAAGTGTCGGGGCCGGGCCTGGATCATTGTTACCGCCCAGGAAGAAATGAAAAACGTGGTGGGCGAAATGGGCAAACAGCAAGGCAACGATTTCTCGAAAATTCAGGCGCGGTTCAATAACCGTATGAAGCTGTCCAGTGCGGACGTGGCGGAGGTCATCCAGAAGCGCCTGCTAACCAAGACCGAAGAAGGCGTCAATCAGCTGTCGGACGTCTATCACGCACAGGCGAACAACTTCAAAACCCTCTTTGACTTCGCCGATGGGTCGGCCACCTACCGAAACTTCCGGGACAGGGATCACTTCATCCACAGTTACCCCTTCGTCCCCTACCAGTTCGCGCTGTTTCAATCGGCGATTCAGAATTTGTCGCAGCATAACGCCTTCGAGGGTAAGCACAGCTCCGTCGGTGAGCGCTCCATGCTGGGCGTCTTCCAGCAGGTGGCTATCCACATCAGCAACCATGAGCTGGGCCAGCTGGCCACCTTTGACCTGATGTTCGAGGGCATCCGCTCTGCACTGAAATCGCAAATACAGCGGGCGATCATTCAGGCCGAGAAGCAGCTCGACAATGCCTTCGCCATCCGGCTGCTGAAGGCCCTGTTCCTGGTCAAATACGTCAAAGAATTCAAGCCCACGGTGCGCAACCTCTGCGTGTTGATGCTCGATGCCTTCGATCAGGACCTGCCGGCGCTTCGCGCTAAGGTGGAGGAGGCCCTGAGCCTTCTGGAGCAGCAGACCTATATACAGCGAAATGGGGATCAATACGAGTACCTGACGGACGAGGAAAAGGACGTCGAGCAGGAGATCAAGAACACAGAGGTCGAATCATCGGACGTCGCGGACGAATTGGAAAAGATCGTTTTCGACTACGTCATCAAGCAGCGCAAGATCCGCTATGACGCCGGCTCCTCCCAGAATCAGGGGCAGGACTACTCCTATTCGCGCAAACTGGATGACCGTCTGCATGGACGTGAATACGAGCTCTCGATCAATGTCATCAGCCCGTTCCACGAGCATACTGACAACGAGCAGATGCTACGTACCGCCTCGACCTACAAGGCCGACGAGCTGTTTGTGCTCATGCCGTCGGACGAGCGCCTGGTGCGGGATCTGCTCATGTTCAAGCGCACCGAGAAGTACATCAAGCAGAACATTTCCGTTACCCAGCAGGAAGCCGTTAAGCGGATCCTGAATGACAAGGGCTTCCAGAACCGTGAGCGCGAGGCCAGGCTCCGGCAGCAGGTTCAGACCCTCATTGGCAAGTCCAAGTTGCTCATCGGCGGCGCCGATGTGGAAGTGGCGAATGAGGACCCCCAGACCCGCATTATTCGGGGCTTCCATGAGCTGATTTCCCGGGCTTACCCCAACCTCCGCATGTTGCGTGGCGTTTCCTACACGGAAAATGACATCAGCAATTGCCTCAACCGTACAGACGATGGCCTTTTCGGTAACGACGCCACGGCCCTGGCGGAGTCCGAGCAGGAAGTGCTGGCGTTCATTCAGAGCAACAACCGGGGCGGTGTCCGCACCACCTTGAAGAGCCTGCTGGAAAAGTTCGAACGCAAACCCTATGGCTGGTATTACGCCGCGATTCTCTGCACCCTGGCCAACCTGTGTGCCCGTGGCAAGGTGGAGGTTCGTCTCGACGGGAATATCCTGGAGGACAGCGAGCTGGAGCGCGCCCTGCGGAACACTCACGGCCACGGCAACGTGGTGCTGGAACCACAGATTGAGTTCACCGCCTCTCAGGTCCGGGCGCTCAAAACATTTTACGAGGACTTCTTCGACAGCCCTCCCCGCAGCAGCGAAGCCAAGGCCCTGGGTAAAGAGGCCGCAGAAGCTTTTCAGGAGATGTACCACGACCTGGATCGGCGGGTAGCACAGGTCGACCAGTACCCGTTTCTTAATGCCTTGAAACCGGCCCTGGAGACGCTGAAAGAAGTCGCCGGAAAGCCCTACACCTGGCACCTGACGGAATTGGGCAAGCAGGAAGACCAGCTGTTAGACCTGAAAGAGGATGTCATCGACCCCATCCGCAAGTTTATGGGCGGTTCACAAAAAGACATCTACAACCAGGCTCGCTCCTTCCTGCAGAGCCAGGAGCCCAACTTCATCTATGTGTCTGGAGACGAGATCGAGCAGATCCGCACCATCCTGAACGACCCCAACTGCTACAAAGGAAATCGCATTCAGCAGCTCAAGGGCCAACTGGATAGCCTGCAGGAGCGCATCGACGAGAAAGTGCAGCAAACCCGAGCTCAGGCAGAAACCTCCCTGAAGACCATGCAGGAACGCATGCAAAGCATGGACGAATATCAGTCCCTGCCGGAGCCCCGTCAGGAGGAGCTCAATAAACCGTTCCGGGATCTGGTCGATTACCTCGGGCGGGAGCGCCTGATTGCCGTGATCAAGGAGAGGACCAGGTACTTTGAAGAAGACGGCTACCAAAAGCTGCTGGGCAAAATGGTGGCGCTGGCCAATCAGAAATCAGCGCCGGCAGACGACTCCCAACAGCCTCCGGGTAGTCAGGATGAGGACGAGAATAGGGGGCAGTCTCACGAGGTCAAGGAATCGCCCTCCGACTACGTTCACACCCGCAACCTCCGTGTCGCGTTCGACAAGGCCTGGTTGGCCGACGAGGGGGATGTGGACCGGTACCTGAACGCCCTGCGCGAGGCCCTGCTGATTGAAGTCCAGCAAGGCCGCAAGGTCCAGATTTAACAGTTTCGAGAGCAGCTCGAGTATGTGTAAAGCCAAAAAATACGAGCATCGCACGTAAATACGAGCGGATGCGAGCGCTGCATGTATTCTTTGTACTGCCAGCGAAAATTATAGTGCCGCGCCTCATTGCGATACTTGGGGAAAGTGGCTTTCCAATGTTACATAAGGACAACGTATGAACAGAACTGATGCTGAAGCATTGCTACGTACTGCGGTGGGAAACGCAGCCGCTAGCTTCCGTAGGGGTCAGTGGGAGGCCATTGATGCTTTGGTAAACCAGCGCCAAAAGCTACTGGTGGTTCAACGAACCGGGTGGGGCAAAAGCTCTGTCTATTTCATCGCGACCCGGATCATGCGGGATCAGGGCTATGGACCCACCATCATTGTCTCGCCTTTGCTGGCCTTGATGCGTAATCAGATTGAATCAGCTCGAAGACTGGGTATTCACGCGATCACCATCAACTCTACCAACCGTGATCAAGCGGAAACGTTGATCCATCAGGTACATACAAATCAGGTGGATTGTTTGTTGATCTCCCCGGAAAAGCTGGCCAACGAGCAATTCGTTGAGCAAGCGCTCCACCCTATTCTGGATAACGTAGGGTTATTGGTTGTGGATGAAGCGCACTGTATCTCGGACTGGGGGCACGACTTTAGGCCGGATTATCGTCGCCTGCTCAATATTTTGCGCCAGATGCCCCCCAACATGCCGGTATTAGGTACAACGGCCACCGCCAATGATCGGGTCATCACAGATGTTGTTGATCAGTTGGGTGACATTGATGTTCTCCGCGGCCCCTTGGTTCGCGATAGCTTGTCTCTTCAAAACATTGTCCTTGCCGATCAGGCAAGTCGTCTCGCCTGGCTGTCAGAAACAATACCGACTCTGCAGGGGGCTGGAATCGTCTATGTGCTGACAAAGCGAGACGCAGAACAGGTAAGAAGCTGGCTGTTGAGTCAGGGAATTGATGCCAAGGCCTATTACAGCGGCATTGAGCATTCTGATTTCGAGAACTCCGATCAGTACCGGGAGCATCTGGAAGATCTGCTGCTCAATAATCAGCTAAAGGTGCTTGTAGCCACGACGGCACTGGGCATGGGTTACGACAAGCCTGATCTTCACTTTGTTATCCACTACCAAACACCTGGCTCCATCGTATCCTATTACCAGCAAGTCGGCCGGGCCGGACGCGGTATTGATCAATCACTAGGCATTCTGCTGTCAGGGGCGGAGGATGAGCGTATTCACGACTTTTTCCGTCGCTCCGCATTTCCGAATCAGCCCCAGATTAACCAGGTGCTTTCCGTTCTCGAAGCCAGTGATGGGTTATCTGTACCGAAACTGGAAGAACACCTGAATATGCGCAAAGGGCAAATCGAAAAAGTCCTTAAATTTCTGAGCGTTGAAAGCCCGGCGCCTGTATACAAAGTGGGCAGCCAATGGACAAGAACTCCGGTTGCTTACCAGCTGGATCACGACCAGGTCGAGCGGCTCACGAACATGCGAGAGCAGGAGTGGCGAGAGATCCAGGAATACACGACAAGTTCGGGCTGCTTAATGGAATATCTGCGAAAGTCTCTTGATGACCCCGAGGCGCAACCCTGTGGCAAGTGCGCTAACTGTATTGGTGCGCCGCTGGTCAGTGCTTCGCCCGATCGGCAAAGAGTCATTGCTGCAGCGCAGTTTCTTCGCCACTCAGAATTTGTTTTCAAACCCAAGGTTCAAGTGGCCGCCAATGGGTTTCCGCAATACGGATTGCGAGGAAACCTGCGACAAAACCTCAGAGCGCAGGAAGGCAGAGTACTTAGTCGGTGGGCTGACGCAGCATGGGGCGGTTTGGTCGAACAGGACAAACATGGGGGCTATTTCCGGGATGAATTAGTGGACGCCATGGCGGAAATGATTCAGCAGCGTTGGCAGCCAACGCCACGGCCTGAGTGGGTCACCTGCGTACCCTCGCTCAAGCACCCGGAACTGGTGCCGGATTTTGCGGGGCGGCTGGCGAATAAGCTGGGCCTGCCATTCCATCCGGTAATCTCCAAAGTGCAAGATAATGAACCACAAAAACTACAGAACAACCGCTATCACCAGTGCAGCAACCTGGATGGCGTGTTCGCGGTTGATACAGGCCTCCCTTCCAGCCCAGCTCTATTGGTGGACGATGTTGTCGATTCCGGTTGGACCATGACCGTTCTGGCAGCTTTACTTCGGCAACAAGGCAGTGGCGAAGTCTATCCGGTCGCTCTTGCTTCTTCTGCAACGGGAGATTGATGAATGCTCGCTGCTAAAACACAGGCAATCCTGTTACTGACCGCCTATTTTTCCAGATCAAAAAGCTCAGAAGCAAAGCCTCTCACGAATAAAGAGTGGGGGCGTTTTGCCTTCTGGTTGAAGAACCGGGAAATGTACCCCGAGGATCTCCTGACAGGGGAACTCAGTCAAAAACTGGAGGGTTGGACAGACTCCAAGATTACATCCGACCGCATTCAAACCCTGCTCAATCGTGGGTCTGCCCTGGCAATGGCGATGGAAAAATGGACCCGTTCCGGCTTATGGGTGTTGACGCGCTCAGACAGTGACTACCCCAAACGTCTTAAAGCACGCCTCGGCAATGATGCACCCCCTATCTTTTTCGGGTGTGGCAACCGCAATCTCCTGTACCAAGGTGGCATTGCTGTCATCGGCTCCCGCAAGACCTCTGACGCGGATCTTCAGTTTAGCCGCGATCTTGGCGCTAAGTCCGCAAACGAT
The DNA here is from genome assembly GCA_965602035.1 of Natronospirillum sp. Taxonomy (GTDB): domain Bacteria; phylum Pseudomonadota; class Gammaproteobacteria; order Pseudomonadales; family Natronospirillaceae; genus Natronospirillum. The sequence continues at coordinate 2,877,950 of OZ271919.1, forward strand.
GGGCGATCTGTCGTATCCGGCGGTGCAAAAGGCGTCGATGAAGCCGCCATGCTGGGTGCCCTTGAATCTGAAGGTACGGCAATTGGGGTTCTCGCCAATGACCTGCTGCGCGCCGCTACCTCCGCCAAGTACAGAAAGTACCTGATGGCGAACAACTTGGTTCTCCTCTCACCCTTTTATCCCGAGGCCGGTTTTAATGCGGGCAATGCCATGCAGCGCAACAAGTACATCTATTGCCTGGCGGATACGGCAATTGCCGTGCATTCCGGAACCTCAGGTGGAACCTGGAACGGGGTGCTAGAAAACATAAAGCACAATTGGGTACCCATGTGGATCAAGCCTACCGAGGATCCGGAGGCCGGCAATGCCACACTGGTGCAAAAAGGCGCTAAATGGCTACCTGAAAATCTCGCTGAAATCGACCTTGATTACTTGCTGCGAACCGCAGATTCATCTGCAGATCAGCGTGCTGATTTATTTGCTCAAAACCACACAGAAACCGTGCCCGAGGTAAAAGTAAACGAACCTCTGGCTTACACGACGGGCCAACAAGAAGAAAACGAAGTAGTGTCGAATGAGGTTGTCAAAGAGACTGCTGAAGACGCTTCCAAGCCTCCACCGAAGCAGGAACACGCAACCCCCTCGCCGGTTTCGAGTGACCAATGCGAAGAAAAAACAGCTCTTACGCAGCTTTCCTTGTACGACCACTTTCTCCTGATGCTTAGAAATGAAACAGGCTCACCAAAAACCATTGATGAATTGTTGGAAGCGACACAGCTTCACAAAACCCAGCTTAACGAATGGTTAAAACAGGCTGTCGCGGATGACAAAGTGACTAAGTTGAAACGCCCGGTTCGGTATCAGTGGGTGGAAGATAATCAGCGCAAGATGTTCGAGGATCAGTAGTCTCCATGGAAACCGCAAAACTCAAAAAATTCGCCCAATTCGCTCGCCGCAGCCTTATCGAGCAGGTTACAGCCAAGCTCAAACTGGAACTCGCCGACGAGAGTCCCGCCCGGCGAGAAAGGCCACAGGCGATTAAAAAGCTGGAAGAGGCGGTAACCGACCAAGGTAAAGAGCAGGTTATCGAGCGGGTGGCCTATATCTGGTTCAACCGCTTCTGCGCCCTGCGTTTTATGGACGTGAATCGTTACAACCGCATTGGCATTGTTTCCCCTGCTGAGGGTCAGTTCCAGCCCGAGATCCTGGCTGATGCCAAAATGGGCCATATCGATGAAGAAATAGTGTCGGAGCCAACCCGTCAAAAGATCTTCGCCCTGCTGGATGGCAAAACACCCAGTCAGGATCCACAGGGGGAAGCCTACCGCCTACTGGTTGTGGCCGCCTGTAACTATTGGTACAGCGCGATGCCGTTCCTGTTTGAGCGAATTGACGATTACACCGAGCTGTTGATGCCGGATGATTTGCTTTCGGGTAACTCAATTCTGGCCTACACCCGCGAAGCCATGACGCTAGACGCCTGTGAGGATGTCGAGGTAATTGGCTGGCTCTACCAGTTCTACATCTCTGAAAGGAAAGATCAGGTATTCGCTGACCTCAAAAAAAACAAAAAGATAACCTCGGACAATATTCCCGCTGCCACCCAGTTGTTCACGCCGCACTGGATTGTTCGATATTTAGTTGAAAACTCGCTGGGCCGTCTTTGGATGCTTAACCGGCCCGACTCTGGCTTGATTGAAAAGATGGATTACTACATCAAGCCGGAAGAGCCGGAGACTGATTACCTTAGAATCAGCAACCCGGAAGAAATTAAGATCTGCGATCCTGCCTGCGGCTCGGGGCATATGCTGACTTATGCATTCGATCTTCTTTATGCCATTTACGAAGAGGAAGGAGTCGAACCTACCGATATCCCGCTCAAGATCCTGACTCATAACCTGTATGGAATTGAGATCGACGAGCGCGCCGGAGAGCTGGCTGCCTTTGCGCTAACCATGAAGGCGCGAGCCAAGCAGCGGCGGCTTTTTCGGAATTCAGTCCAGCCGAATATTTTTGTGCTGGAGAATATTCACTTCGACGAAGGTGAACTTACAGAGTACATCGATTTTGTTGGGTGGGATCTATTTCCTGGTTCTATAATAGCCACTTTGCATGAGTTCACGGAAACCAAAAATTTTGGTTCTCTAATTCAGACTGAAGCCAATGGGTGGGGCGAACTACTTAGGTCACTTGAACCCAAGGACCTATCCGGCCGACTGTTTCTTAGTGACACACATGACAAAGTCTTGCAATCAGTCAAGCAGGCTGAGCTCTTATCTTCTACCTATCATGTCGTCGTTGCTAACCCCCCATACGCTGGCAGGAAGGGGTTGAATAAAAAGCTATCCAGCTGGCTTTACGACCATTACCGGGATTACAGCTCAGATTTGTACGCTGCATTTGTTAAAAAGATTATGGATGCCACGAGGAAGGGCGGAGTGATTGGGTTGATGACTCCCTTCACTTGGATGTTTATTAGTTCTTATAGCGAGTTACGAAAACTTTTAATTAGTGAGGCACACATTACAAGCTTGGTGAGGCCAGAGTACCATGCATTCTTTGAGTCGGCATATGTCCCTATTTGTGCCTTTTCAATACAAAAGTCTCCTGCCTCAAATATTCCTGGTGTGTTTGTCGATCTTAACGAATTTGTAGGAGCGAGCATTCAGCCACATTACTTCAGAGAGGCCATCAAAGACCCCTCAGTACCTTGGCGTTTTTCGGGTTCTTCCTCTGATTTTCAAAAGGTACCTGGTACTCCAATTGCGTATTGGCTCTCCAGCGATTCATTACGTATCTTTGAGGAAAATCCTAGCTTGTCTTTGTTTGCCGAACCTAGGCAGGGACTTATCACGGGGGACAATGAGAAATTTCTAAGACAGTGGCCTGAAGTGTCAAAAGATCGGGTATTTCTGGATGCTACGTCAAGGGGTGAGGCTTCATCATCGGGTTGTCGCTGGTTTCCCCATCATAAAGGTGGTTCGTTCAGAAAGTGGTATGGAAATCACGAACATTTGGTGGATTGGGAAGAAGATGGTTCAAGAATACGGAATCTTTTCGATGAAAAAGGAAAGTTGCGATCGAGACCTCAGAATATAGAGTATTACTTCCTCCCGGCCGTTACATGGACATCACTTACTGTCGGTTCGTTTAATGCTAGAATTTGCGCTGGAGGCTTCATTTACGATGCGAAAGGCCCTATGGCGAAGCCTAAGCGAGAAGGTGACCTATGTCTATTAATTGGGCTGTTGAACTCTTCTTGCTCAAATCTTTTTTTAAAGCTTCTAGCCCCAACCATGGATTACAATCAAGGCCCGGTTGGTCGTATTCCTTGGCCTGAAGTTTCCCCTAATATTCAGGCGGCAATTGATTCTGCTGTCTCATCGCTTGTCGATCTGGCTAAATCCGACTGGGACGCCTTCGAGACCTCATGGGATTTCACCACGCTCCCGTTACTCTTGTCCAACCATCGGGCCGAGACCCTGGAGGCCAGCTATACGTCTCTCCGCATCAATTGGCTCGAAATGACGGATGAGATAAAAAGGCTAGAGGAGCAGAACAACCGCATCTTTATCGACGCTTATGGCCTGCAGGATGAACTGACACCAGGTGTACCACTGGAAGAAGTCACCCTGACCTGCAACCCGTACTACCGCTACGGCAACAATAAGAGCGAGGAAGAGCTTGAGTCACTATTGTTGTCTGACACCATGCGTGATCTGGTTTCGTACGCCGTGGGCTGCATGTTCGGCCGCTACGCGCTGGAGAAACCGGGGCTCATCCTAGCGAACCAAAGCGAGGCCATCGCGGACTACCTGAAGCAGATCCCAGAGCCAAGCTTTCCGGCTGACGACGACAATGTCATCCCCATGCTTGACGGTGACTGGTTCACCGACGATATCATCGAGCGCTTCCGTGAATTCCTGCGCATCGCCTTTGGCGAAGAACACTACGGGGAAAACCTCCGTTTTGTCGAGCAGGCACTAGGCAAGGACATCCGCAAGTACTTCCTGAAGGACTTCTACAACGACCACGTGCGCCGTTACAAGAAACGGCCCATCTACTGGCTGTTCTCCTCACCCAAGGGCTCATTCAATGCGTTGATCTACATGCACCGCTACCAGCCCCACACCGTGGGCACGGTGCTGGAGTACCTGCGGGATTTCAAAGACGAGAAGCTGCAAGCCCGGAAGAACCATCTGGAGACCGTCAGTATCAGCGCCGGGGCCTCCCAGGGTGATAAGACCAAGGCCCTGAAAGAGATCGAGAAGATCAACAAAATCCTCGCCGAGCTGGATGACTACGAGCGGGATGTGCTTTACCCCCTGGCTACCGAGCAGGTGGAAATCGATCTCGATGACGGGGTGAAGGCCAATTATCCGAAATTTGGCGACGCCTTGAAAAAGATTACCGGGTTAAGCCAATGAGTGACCGTATTAGCCAGGCTCTGAGCCGATTGTTCGATAAGCACCGCATCGTGTTTTGGTACGACACCAAACACGCGCTGCGCAGTGACTTCGAGGCGGTTTCCATTCCGGACGTCGAAAAGCTGGAGATAACCAACAACGAGTACGGTCTGAAACATCGCATTCTTCGGGAGGCGCCGGAACAGAAGTTTCTTTTGTACAAGGAGGGTCCACAACCGGAGGATCTGGGCAACTGGCTGCTGGACGTACAGCTGGCCCACGGCGAGTTCCGGACCGACCAGGTGGCCATCTGGCTGTCCGAATTGGCGCTGGGCCTTGAGTTTGCCGAGGTAGCCCAGGCCCATGCGGAGTTCTTTCAGGCGAACAAGCGCAAGGAGTCGTTGAAGAAGTTGCTGAAGCCGGACGATACCGCCGGCCAGCTGCGCCTGAAGATGCTGGCCGTGTGTGCCGGTAGCGAGCCCCGTATGGACTCTGTGGTGGAAACCCTGCTGCAGCAACTGGCGGAAGACCGTGATGATGGCATCAGGCTGATCGAACGGTGCGGCTTGGATAGCTTTCTGTGGGAACAACTGACCCGTTTCTACGGCTACGAGGCCAGTGAACCTAGCCTGCGCGACTTCGTGATTGAGCTGTTCAAGTCCTGCTATGCCATGGGCACGGACGGCGAGGTCAAGTTGACCGGCGACGCCCTGGTGTTCCTCAAGCGCTGGAAAGACAGCCGACAGTTTGAGCAGGGGTTTGAAACTCTGTCTGCCGAGTGTGCCGAGGTGCTGGGCATTGAGCAGGATCTCGGTAAACGGGACTTCCGGGACCTGGTTGAGCTGGATTACTTCCGGCTAATCGACCAGAAGATTATCAGTGACCTGGTACGGGCGGTGGTAGCCCGCACAGTCACCAGCGGTGATGTGGCGCTGTGGGTGCGGCAGCGGCGCCAGGGCCACTGGTACGGGGAGTTCCGACACCTGTATGAAGCCATTGAGTTCGCGGCCCGCTTTGTCCAGATGCTGGGTGAGGCTCGTCTCACCATGGACAGCCTATCCGACGGCGTTCAGCGATACAGCCGTTCCTGGTTCCACTTGGATCAGCTCTACCGCAAGTTTACCTACCACGTGCGCATGTCTGGCCAGGCCTCGTTGATGGGCGAGCTCAGTGAGCAGGTGGAGAACCTGTATTCCAATAACTATCTGCTCAAGCTGGGCGACGGGTTCCAGGTTCACGTGGACGCCGCGCCAGGCTGGGAGGCCTATCCGGTGGTTCAACAGAAGGCCTTTTTCGAGCACTGGGTTCGTCCGTACCTGCGCAAGGACAAACGGATTTGCGTGATCATTTCCGACGCCATGCGCTATGAGATTGGTGATGAGCTGCTGGGCCTTATCCGGCAGGAAGATCGCTACAGCGCGGAGCTCGAACCGGCGCTCTCGACCCTTCCCAGCTATACGCAGCTCGGTATGGCGGCACTACTGCCCAACAAGTCCCTGGCGATCGCCGACAACGACACCGGTACGGTACTGGTGGATGGCCAAAGCTCACAGGGCACGGTTAACCGTACCAAAATCCTGCAGGCCGCGCTGGGTGGGCGGGGCCAGGCCGTCAAGGCGGAGGATTTTATGCAGCTCAACCGGGAAGACAGCCGGGAGCTGCTCAAGGGTAATGATGTGGTGTACATCTACCACAACCGTATCGATCACACCGGCGACAAGATGCATTCAGAAGGGCAGGCCTTTGAAGCGACGGAACAGACCCTGGCTGATCTCATACGCTTGATCAAGAAGCTTACGGCGGCCAACGCCAACAACCTGCTGATCACCGCTGACCACGGCTTTATTTACCAGAACCGTGAGCTGGATGAGAGTGACTTCCTGGGTGACGTCGTTTCTGGCGATGATATTCGCTACCGGGACCGTCGGTTCGTGCTGGGTAAGGGGCTGTCCGCCTCTTCGGCGTTCCATCACTTCTCGTCTGAGCAGCTTGGGCTGGATGGCGATATGCAAGTGCAGATTCCCAAGTCCATCAACCGACTGCGCCTTAAAGGCTCTGGCAGCCGCTTTGTGCATGGCGGCGCATCCCTTCAGGAAGTTGTGATTCCGGTCCTGAAGGTCAACAAGAAGCGCCAGAGTGATGTCAGCGCCGTTGAGGTGGACATATTGCGAGGGGCCAGCTCGGTGATCACGTCCGGCCAACTGGCCGTCACCTTGTATCAGTCCGGACCGGTTACCGAGAAAGTTCAGCCTCGCCACCTGCGGGCCGGGATTTATACCCAGTCAGGGGAGTTGATTTCGGACAGTCACGAGCTGTCGTTTGACCTGACCTCGGAGAATCCCCGCGAGCGGGAGCTTCAGGTGCGCTTTGTGCTCAGCCGCAAGGCGGACGAGGCCAACGGCCAGGAGGTCTTCCTAAAGCTGGAAGAACAGCACGCCGGCACCTCCCACTACAAGGAATACAAGTCGCTCAGGTATTTGATGCGGCGGTCCTTTACCAGCGATTTTGATTTCTGAGGGTTATAGCCAATGAGCACGCTTGACCAAAAGATCAACGAGCACTTCCAAGGGTTGGTGGTGCGCAAAGACCTGGTGAAAACGGTCAAGGGCAACGCCATCGTCCCCTCGTATGTGCTGGAGTATCTGCTCGGCCAGTACTGTGCCACCAACGACGAGGCCACGATTCAGACTGGTATCGAGACGGTCAAGGAGATTCTGGCCAAGCACTATGTCCACCGCAACGAGGCCGGGCTGGTGCGCTCGAATATCAAGGAAAAGGGGCGCTACAAGGTCATCGATAAGATCAGCGTGGCCCTGAATGAGAAGACGGATGCCTACGAGGCGCAGTTTTCCAACCTGGGAATCAAGAAGGTATTGGTGGATTCTGGGACCGTGAAGGCCCACCCCAAACTGCTGGTAAGCGGCGTCTGGTGCATTGCGGACATCGAATACGTATTTTCTGAAGACCAGAACGTCAGCCCCTGGATTCTGTCCACCCTCAAGCCGATTCAGCTATCTCACTTCGACTACGACGCCTACGTTGCCGCGCGGCAGCAGTTCAGCACCGATGAGTGGATCGACCTGCTGATACAGAGTATCGGCTTTAACCCGGAGATGTTCGGACGGCGCAGCAAGCTAACCCAGCTGGTCCGCTTGATTCCGTTTTGCGAGCGGAACTACAACCTTATTGAACTTGGCCCCAAGGGGACAGGTAAATCCCACGTTTACTCCGAGTTCTCGCCCCATGGGATTCTGGTTTCCGGTGGTGAAGTCACCGTACCCAAGCTGTTTGTGAATAACTCCAGTGGCAAGATCGGCCTGGTGGGGTACTGGGATTGCGTGGCCTTTGACGAATTCGCCGGCAAGCAGAAGCGCGTCGACAAAGCGCTCGTCGACATCATGAAGAACTACATGGCCAACAAGTCCTTCTCCAGGGGCGTGGAAACCTTGGGCGCCGAAGCGTCCATGGTGTTCGTGGGGAACACCCGGCATACCGTTCCTTACATGCTGAAGCATTCGGACCTGTTCGATGAGCTGCCGGACAAGTTCTACGATTCTGCCTTTCTGGACCGGATCCACTTCTACATCCCCGGATGGGAGGTCGACATTATCCGGGGCGAGATGTTCTCCGACGGCTATGGCTTCGTGGTGGATTACCTCGCAGAAATCCTGCGCTCGATGCGGAACTACGATTATTCCGATCAATACCGGGAGCACTTTACGCTTTCTTCGGATATCTCGACCCGTGACCGGGACGGTATCAACAAGACCTTTTCCGGCTTGATGAAGATCCTGTTCCCCCAGGGGGGAGCGACCAGAGAAGACGTGGAAGAAGTGCTGCGTTTTGCCATTGAGGGGCGCAAGCGGGTCAAGGACCAGTTACAGCGGATTGATACCACCTACGGCGAAGTACGCTTTTCCTATCAGGACCAACAAGGGCAGGAAAGGCTTGTCACCACACTTGAGGAAGAGGAGTACCCGGGTTACTACCACCAGACGGTGTCTACCCCTGATGGCGGGGGAGTAGAACCCGAGCCAACAGCGGACGTTAAAGGTGTCGAGCCAAAAGAGCCATATTCCCCTGAGCCCGTACTGGAAGAAAAGCACCTGACCTTCCAGGAAAACCAGAGGGGTATCTCATTCGACGGCTTGTTTGGCCCGTACCTGAAGGGAGCCAGCAAGATCACCGTCACAGACCCCTACATTCGGCTTTTCTACCAGATCCGAAATTTCATGGAGTTTCTTGAAGCTATCGTGAAGAACAAGGCCGAAGAGGATGAAGTGGCGGTTCACCTCGTCACCGTTCGAGATGAGTTCAAGGGGGACCTGCAAGACGAGAGTTTTGAAAAGATCCAGGAATCCGCTCGCACCGCGGGCATCGACTTCACCTGGGAGTTTGACGAAAGCGGCACCATTCATGCCCGCCATATCGTTACGGACCATGGCTGGAAGATATCGCTCGATCGGGGGTTGGACATCTTCCAGCACTACGAGATGAATGATGCTTTCGCGTTCGCCAATCGTTTGCAGCCATTTCGGTCGAGCAAAGCATTTGAAGTGACTTATATTATAATGACCGACTGACAGTTGATTAGACGGCCAACTTGAAAAAGAGGCGCACGAGATTGTGCGCCTCGTAAAGACTATTTGGTCTTCGTCTGAGTGTTAAGCGCTGGCGGCACCTGAATCACTCTTTGACTGCAGCAAATACGTCTTCCAGAGCCGGACGTTGCTTCAGAATTTTCTGCTTCGCGGCCTGGTCCATCAGATTCTCAAGTACCTGTCGGTTGGCTTCCAGTCCGTAGGGCAGCGGGTTGCCGATGACCTCTGCGACCTTTCGGTGCAGGGCATCCGTTGAGGTTTCTTCGGCCAGGCTGCCCGCCTTGAGTTGATCAAGGTATAAATCACGTGACGCCTTGAACGCGTCATAGACCGCCTGGGCCACGTTCGGTTGTTTCTCCAGCACGTCGTCACGCACCACAACCAGGTGATTGATCGGGTAGTGGCCGGAGTCCCGAAGCGCCTGCAGGCCGGCTTCCTGCGCGTTCGGGATCAGGGGCGCGATGTTGTCGTTTTTCAGACCGAAGCCGATTCCGGCCGGAATGCGCCCGGAGGTCATTTCTTCTTCCATGGTGGTGCCTTCATGGAGCGGCACGACATTGGGCGGACGCTGCCAGGTCGTTACGTGTTCGTCGTCGGTAAGTACCCACTCAATCTTGTTGAGGTCCACACCGTAGAACTCTGAGAGTATCGCCCGCGCCCACACGCCGGTGGTCACTGTGTAGCCACGACTGACGCCAACGCGTTTGCCTTCGAGGTCTTTGGGCGATTGAATGCCGGCGTCCGAATTGTACTGTATGGCGCCGTGGTGGAATGCGCGCACCAGGAAGATCGGCAGGGCAGTGAACTTGACCCCATGTTCCTTGGCACATAGGTACGTGGTCAGAGCCATTTCACTGACGTCGAATTCGAGGTCACGCACCATGCGGCGGAAGCCCTTGGGCAACGGGTTCACTTCGATATGCTCAAAGCTGAACCCGTCCGGGGTGACTGTGCCGTCCAGAAGGGCGGCATTGTTGCCCTGACGGCGCGTCAGGAGTTTCAGTGTCGTGTTGGCCATTATTCTAATCTCCTCTTTTGAATTAATGCGCTGTGCCACGCTTGTTGCGGAGCTGCGTCATTCTCTTTATGGGCCCGGGGAACGGGCCACGCTCGGATCAGGGTTTCTCGGACTGTTGGCTGCGTGCTTGCACGCGCATTTTGGCCTAAGCTCCATGCGCGTCCAAGGACGCAGCCAACACCTGTCGCTGAGCCTCCTCGAAACGCTGACCTCTCGCCAGTCCCTCAGGCACCGTCGGTGCTGTACGCCTTAGCCTCAACCCGCGCGAGGCCGGAGCCCGGAAGTCCGTCCGGGAAGTGTCAAAAACAGGACGTTTTTGTCACAGGGCTACAGGGACGTACTTGTGCCCGGTTCCCGGATGGATCTTCCGGGTGATGGCCCTGCTTCTGTACCGGGCCACGCCTCGGGTCATTCTTTCTCGGATCGCTGTAGACCTGTCCACGGGGCGCGGCCAAGGCCGCTTCGGCCTACCGTCACTCAGCAGCAATCACAGAATAACTCGTGTACATCTTCCAGCGACGGGAGCAGCCATTTTACCGGGACATCGTCCGGCGACAGTTCATTCAGCCGCTTGAACACCTTGAACCGATAGCGCGTGCCGTCTTCGCCCCAGAACGCCACCACCGTCTCCAGAGGCGGACAGCCGGGAACCTGGCACTCGATTTCCGCCACCATCACCGTGCACTGGTCCGACAGATCGAACCGCTCCCGCACCCAGCGCTTGATGGCCTGCGTCTGGTCCGGTGGCGCTGACTGTTGACTGAATGGTTTGAACATAGTGAACGGGCAGTGCCTCGCTGACGTTCCTTTATGTGGAACGATGTTTTACAATACAACAGTATACTTGCTAGACTGCACCACACTCAACCAGAACAACCCCGATTATGCGAGGAGACACCATGTCTGAGAAAGTCCGCGCAGCTGTGCGTACAGCGGCTGAAACCATCGAGATTCAGGAATTTGACATGCCGGAAGTGCCTGACGAAGGCGCACTGATGAAGGTGGAAGTCGCCGGCATCTGCGGCACGGACGTCAAGCTGTACAGTCAGCCCCCCTCAGATGACCCCGTCATTATGGGCCATGAAAACATCGGCATTATAACCAATGCCGGCGAAACCTTCATGAAGCGCAAGGGCGTCAAGAACGGCGACCGGGTGTTCGTGGAGCACTACGTACCCTGTTTCGCCTGTGAATGGTGCCACAAAGGCGAATACCGCCTGTGTTCGGGTACCGACTGGCGCAAAAACCCGGAAGCCATTCGATATGGCTACACGCCGGTGGGCCGCGGTGGCCAGGCCCTCTGGGGCGGGTTTGCCCAATACGCGTTCCTGCCGTGGAATGCGGTTGTTCACAAAGTGCCCGATGGAGTATCCGCAGAGCTCGCCGGTATCGTGACGCCGATGGCCAACGGTATTCAGTGGGCGCTGTTTGACTGTGGTGTCGGTTACGACTCGCAGGTTCTTATTCAGGGCCCGGGCCAGCAGGGCCTCGCGCAGACGGTTGCGTGTAAACAGGCCGGCGCATCGCTGATTATTGTCACCGGTACGTCGCGCGACAAGGCTCGCCTGGAAGCGGCGAAGAAGCTTGGGGCTGATTATACGATCGTCGTTGACGAAGAAGACCCGCTGGAGCGCATCAACGAAATCACCAATCGCCGTGGCGTTGATGTGGCGCTCGACTGCACCGCCGGCGCTGGTACGATCCCGGTACTGCTGGGTATCGAAGCACTGAAGCGCAAGGGCGGCACATTGCTCATTCAGGGCGAGATGGCCGATTTCCCGAACTTCCCGCTGGGCAAGGTGGCCAACAAGTACATCACCATCAAGAGCGCACGGGGCCACAACTACGAATCCTGCGAACTGGCGCTCAAGCAATTGGCGTCCGATCGATTCCCGCTGGATCTGATCACGACCCACCGCTATGGCCTGAAAGACACAGACTGGGCAATCAAGTCCGTTGGTGGCAAGGGTGATAAGGACGTCATTCACGTCTCACTGCTGCCCTGGGAATAATCGCTCCCCGGACCGGAAGGAGAGATTCATATGGCTGATCGGCTGCCGGTGACACTGCTGACCGGGTATCTCGGCGCCGGCAAGACCACTCTGCTTAACCGGATTCTGTCGGAAGACCACGGTCATCGTTATGCGGTGATCGTGAATGAGTTCGGTGAAGCGGGCATTGACGGTGGCCTGGTCCAGTCTTCAGACGAAGAGCTGTTCGAGATGAATAACGGCTGCGTCTGCTGCACCGTGCGCGGCGATCTTATTCGTACGCTGCACCAGTTGCTGGATCGTGAGGGCACGTTCGACGCTGTCATTATCGAGACCACGGGGCTGGCAGATCCGGCACCGGTGGCACAGACCCTGTTTGTGGAGCCCGACCTGCAACAGCGGTTCACGCTCGACAGTGTGGTCGCGCTGGTCGATGCCCGGCATTTTGCCAGTGCGTTGAAGCAGGGGCCGGAGTGCGCCGAGCAGGTCGCCTTCGCGGACCAGGTAATACTGAACAAGGTCGATCTGGTCAGCGAAGACGAACTGACTCAGTCGGAACAGGACATCCGCGCACTGAACCCGCAGGCGCGGCTGTTCCGGAGCACCCGCTCACAGGTGCCTCTGGCAGAACTTCTGGGTCAGGGGAGTTTCGACCTGGCCCGCATCGAATCGCAGTTGCCGCCGGTTGAGCCCGCCGACAACCCGCCTCATGGCGAGCCGGGCCACGTGCATGGGCCTCACTGCAACCACGACCATGAGCATGGGCACAGTGCCCACCTATCCGGTATGCAGAGCGTGTCGCTGGTGAGCAACCAGCCGATGGACGCGGAAAAGCTTTATCACTGGCTGAATGACTACCTGCAGGCAAACGGCCAGACGATACTGCGCACAAAGGGCATCGCCTCGGTGGCGGGAGATGACCGCAAACTGGTTTTCCAGGCCGTCCATATGATGCTGGAGGGTGACTTTCAGAAGCCGTGGCAACCGGATGAGCCGCGGCGTACGCAGCTCGTTTTCATTGGCCGGGATCTGAACGCGAAAGCACTGCAGCAGGGGCTCGAAGCCTGTGCTGCATGAGGCTCTATCTGTAGGCTGTCTCCCGCTACCCAGGACAAGCTCCATTGTAGGCTGCGTGCTTGCACGCGCATGGGGAAGCGGCCACCAAATTGAAAGGAGAACACCATGAAAAACCACGTCGTTGTCAGAAACATCGAGCGGGCACCGAATGCCGCGGAATTTGAAAAATTCGGTGTTGCCACCGTGCATGAAGCGCAGGGTCGCAAGGGGCTCATGGCACCGGATATGAAACCGATCTATAAGGGCCCGCATATCGCCGGCACGGCCGTCACTGTTTCCATACCGCCGTGCGATAACTGGATGATCCATGTCGCCATCGAAATGTGTAAGCCCGGCGACATCATGGTAGTTGCACCGACATCGTATTCCGATGCCGGTTACTTCGGCGACCTGCTGGGCACCCTGTTCAAAGCGCATGGTGTAAAAGGGCTGGTGGTCGACGGCGGTTGCCGCGACGTAAACGATCTGGAAGCAATGGGTTTCCCGGTCTGGTCCAAGTGCATATCAGCGACCGGAACCGTGAAGGAAACGCTCGGCAGTGTGAACGTGCCGGTGGTCTGCAGCGGTCAGACGGTAAACCCGGGTGACGTCATTGTGGCTGACAATGATGGCGTTGTCGTTGTACGTCGGGAAGAAGCCGACGAAGTGCTCGAACTGTCCCAGGCGCGGGAAGACAAGGAAGCCGTGGTGCGCAAGCGCTACGCGAATGGCGAACTGGGCCTCGACATCAACAACATGCGGCCGAAACTGGAAGAAAAAGGGTTGATCTATGTGGACAGCCTGGACGATTTGAAATAACACACGAGGCGTACAGTATGATTATTGATTGCCACGGTCACTACACCACCGCACCGCAACAGCTCCAGGATTACCGTGATGCGCAGATTGCGCATTTCGAGGACCCGTCAAAGCCGGCGCCGACGCTGAAAGCGATCTCGGACGACGAGATCCGTGAGTCGCTCGAGAAGAATCAGATCAAGGCGCTGCGCGAGCGTGGCTGTGACATGACGATCTTCTCTCCCAAAGCGTCCGCAATGGCACACCATATCGGTGATGAAGCCGTGTCCAAAGAATGGACGCGCATCAACAATGACCTGATCCACCGCGTGACTCAGCTGTTCCCGGAGATCTTTATCGGGGTCTGTCAGTTGCCGCAATCCACCGGTGTGCCGATCAAGAACTCGATTGATGAGCTCGAGCGCTGTGTTACCGAGCTCGACATGGTGGGCTGCAACCTGAATCCGGATCCGTCCGGTGGCCACTGGAATGGCCCGCCGCTGACCGACAAGGCCTGGTACCCGTTCTTCGAGAAGCTGGTTGAACTTGACGTGCCGGCAATGATTCACGTCTCAGGTTCGTGTAACCCGAACTTCCACCATACCGGTGCTCACTATATCAACGGCGATACCACTGCTTTCATGCAGTTCCTCGAAGGTGATCTGTTCAAGGATTTCCCGGAACTACGCCTGATCATTCCGCACGGTGGTGGTGCGGTACCGTACCACTGGGGCCGCTATCGCGGGCTTGCTGACATGCTGGGCAAGCCGCCGCTGACCGAGCACATCATGAAAAACGTCTATTTTGATACCTGTGTCTACCATCAGCCGGGTATAGACCTCCTGTTCGAAGTCATTGATACCGACAATATCCTGTTCGCCTCTGAAATGTTTGGAGCGGTGAAGGGAATCGACCCGGAAACCGGCCACAACTTTGACGACACCAAGCGGTACGTCGAAGCGTTGGACCTGTCGGATGCCGACCGGGCCAAGGTATTTGAAGGCAATGCGCGCCGTGTATACCCGCGGCTGGACAAAATCCTCAAGCAACGGGGCCTGTGAGCGATTATGAGCAAAGTAACCATTCCAATGCTGCACGAAAAGAAGCAGCGCGGCGAAAAAATTCTGGGCATTGTCACCTGGGATTACCAGATGGCCCTGATCGTGGAGCGGGTTGGTGTCGACATTGTGTCGGTCGGTGATACGGTCGGGATCAACCTCTGGGGCCAGCCCAACCCGTTTGAAATCACCATGGACCAGATGGTCACCGTGACCCAGGCGGTGCGCCGGGGCACGAAGAACGCACTGCTGAGCGCGGATTTCCCGTATGGGCCCCTGCAACAGGGCGTTGACCATGCGGTCGATGCGGCGATCCGGCTGGTGAAGGAAGCCGGTGTCGACCTGATCAAACTGGATGGCGCTGCCGATTACCCCGAAGCGGTTACTGCGCTGGCCCGTGCCGGTATTCCGGTATGGGCGCAGTTCGGCCTGACGCCGCAAACGGCTCTGCAATACGGCATCGACTACGGCAACCAGTCCAAGGCCGGTGCGCAGATGCCGGAAGGCATGACGCAGAAAATGATCGACGAGGCGAAGATGCTGGAAGACGCCGGCGCGTCGCTGCTCGATTTCACCAACTCCGGTCCGGTGGCCGGTCCTGCGGTCGTTGAAGCCATCAAGATCCCGGTGATCGGCGGTTTCGGCGGCGGGCCCTGGCTCGATGGCCGTGTGCGTATGGCCAATGCGGCCATCGGCTACCCGGCCAAACATCTGGACGACGACGTTGATACCTACGCCAATGTGGCAAAGGTTACCTACGATGCGCTGTCGGAACTGAAAAAAGACGTACTTGCCGGCGAGCAGATCAAGGGTCAGCCCGGCGCCAAAAAATAACGACTGGCGCGCATTCTGGCTAGAGGGGCAGGCGAGCGGTCAGTGTTTCGAGGGGGCTCAAAAACAGGGATGTTTTTGTGCCAGCGCCCAGGGATGGGTTCACAGCGGCCCGAGAAACCCTGACCCGATGCGTGGCCCGAAATCTGAATACAACAGTGCTCGGCCATCACCCGGCAGATCCACCCGGGAACCGGGCACAAGTACGTCCATGTAGCCCTGTGGCAAAAACATCCTTGTTTTTGACACTTCCCGGGCGGACTGTCGGCCTCAGGCCCGTAATCGCCAGTGGTGTGGCGCGACAGGTCATTGATAATTGAAGGAGCAGACAATGCCAACCGTTACCATTGATGGCATCAAAACGAATTATGACGTTATCGGAAAGGGCGAGCCGCTGCTGATGTACGCTCCGGGCGGCTTCGATGCCTCCATGGACAAGTGGTCCAATCTCGGCATTTACGCCAAGATCAAACTGCTCGATCACCTGCCCGAGCATTTCTCCTGCATTGTTTTTGACCGCCGCGAAACGGGTAAGTCGGGCGGCCGCGTTGAGCGCATCACCTGGGACGATTATGTCACTCAGGGTGTTGGCCTTCTGGACCACCTGGGCTATGAGAAGGCACACCTTATTGGTGGGTGTATGGGCGTCTGCCCGGTATTGCGGTTTGCGACCACTCACCCCGAACGAGTGAATAAGATCATTCCATTCTGGCCGGTAGGTGGCGCCGGGTTCCGGCTCAATGCCAACCGGCGCTTTTCTATTCACTATGCCTACGTCGAAGAGCATGGGCTCGAGGGTGCGGTAAAGCTGGCCCAGAGCATCACCGACGGCTTCGGCAAGGATCCGCGGCAGGGGCCCTGGGGGCCGGTACTGCGCAGTGACCCGGAATTTGCGAAACAGTTCGCGAAGCAGAACCAGGCGCATTATCTGCTGACGGTCGCTGGCCTGGCACGCACTCTGATCGACCGTGACAGTGTTCCCGGCGCGGAGCCGGAAGACCTGATGCAGCTCGATACTGAAGCGCTGATTATTCCCGGCCGCGACAAGGCGCATGCCACGTCGGCGGCCCGCTTTGTTGAAGAATGCCTGCCCAACGCCGAGTACTGGGATTCCACGCCGGACGAACAGACCGAAGAAGCCGTGGCGCCGCGGATCATCGATTTCCTGAAACGTTGACGGGAAGATAGCCACGGAATCCACGAGAGGACACGGAAATAAAGCATTGAATTCAGGCGTCGCCGTTGCCGCCTACAAACTGTCCAGATACAGATTTTCCGTGTTTTTCAGTGGATTCCGTGGCCAATTATCTCTCAATCCAAAGCCTTTCCCGGTTCAGTCTCACCCGAGCCACCAGGTCAGTGCACCGATCGCCGCCGTTCCAAGAACAATAAACACGGCATCGAGACCCTTCCAGACAAATAGTATGGCCACAACGGCTATCAGAACATAGCCCCAGATATTGATCGACATGGGCATGCCGAGGCTGATGGCCGCGGTGGTCATCATGCCGGCGATTACAAAGGTTGCGGACAGTGTGATGTGGTTTACCACTGACTTGAATTTCAGGTACCAGTGCGACGCGATGGAAGCGCCAATGGAAGTGGGGATCACTATGGCAATAACGGCGGCTATTGCGCCAGGGAGGCCCGCCATATAGAACCCGACGGCAGCGATGAAGCTGACTTTCGGGCCGGGCGAAAAATTGCCCAGCGCGTAGGCCCAGGCGAACAACGCGGGTGCCAACAGCCCGGTACTGACCCAGACATCCTGCATGACCGCTACCTGGCCATTACCCCCGCCGATGGAGAACAGGGTGCTGAGCATAACGACACCGGCTACTTCCAGCGCACTTACTGCATTCTCCACCATGCTATTTCTCCTCCGGCGAATTGTTATTGTTGTCGGTGTCCGCTTTTTCTGTGTCCTTGCGTGGTCGTATCAGGAATGAACCGACGATCAATCCGCCCACGGCCATAATCAGCAGCGAGATGTCGAAGATCAGAACAGCGATGGGTACCGATGCCCCGAGCATCAGTCCGATAACATAGTCACGTCGGGGGAGTTTCGATTTCATCGCCATTTTGGTGGCGTTACCGAGTAGAAGCCCGACGATACCGAGGCCGACACTCGTCTGGATGGTGGCGAGCAGGGTGCCGTCGCCGCTGCCACGCAGAAATATGGCGGCTATGGTTATCAGTGTCGCACCGGGTGCCATCAGAGACGTCAGGGCCACGCAACTGCCGAAATAACCGCGCACCCGGTACCCGACCATGCCGCCGAAGCCGAGGAACTTGGGTGCCGGTATCAGCGCTGCGGTGATCATCATGGCGCGGAGTTCATCGCTGGTAATCAGGTTACGGCGGTGCACCAGATCCTTTTCGATACGATCGGCGGCGGCCCACATGCCACCAAAGGTAAGTGCACCAAGTCGAAGAAAAATCAGAGACAGGCTGAACAGTGAGATTTTGCCGGACTGTTCGGTTCCGGCGTCGGAATGAACCATGAAACCCTCTTTTTTTACTGCTTTGGGGGTACTGGCAATTGGCTGACTGGTGATTCAGCAGCCCAGGTTGCTGAGCGCAACGTCAGAGTGCCCGGCTGAACTGAATCAGCACCGTTTCGGCCGCCAGGTGGCGGCCACAGGGCTCAGGTGTAGAGGCTGACTTTATCCGCAACATACCCCATCTTGCGGGAAATCAGGTGCGCCGTTTCCACGATGCGCTGAGCGAGCTCATCGATGGATTTGGCCTTCACGCGCTGGTGCGGCACGGTAATGCCGATAGCCGCATTGACCACACCCGTGGCATCGAAGACCGGAGCGGCTACGCAGACCGCCCCCAGCTCAAAGTTCTCTGTTTCCGCGGCGAAGCCATTCAGACGTATTTCTTCGACTTCGGCCCAGATTTCCTTTATTTCCTTTTTGCTGAGCTCCCGGGTGGATGCCTGAATCATGGATTCGATACGGGCATTGGGCTGATGCGCCACAATCGCCATCCCGACCGCGGAGTCCACCGCAGGCGCTGACGATCCGAGCCGGGACCTCAGTCGAACGGGGCGCGGGCTTTCAAAGTCGTACAGGTAGGTGACCAGGTCACCTTTGAGAACGGCAAGCTCTACGTTTTCACGGTATTCATCGCGCAGTTCCGTGAGCAATTCCTTGGCCACCGCAGTTACGGACAGACGACGGCGAACCAGTGCACCCAGCGAGAACAGCCCGATTCCGAGTCGATACAGTTCTGTTTCCGAGTCCTGCTCGAGCAGGCCTTCGGCCATCAGCGTCGATGCGACACGATGCACTGTGCTCTTGGCGACGCCAAGGTTGCGTGAAAGCTCGCTGATGCCGAGCTCTTCCTGATTCTCGTCAAACTGTTTCAACAGCCG
Organism: Natronospirillum sp.; assembly: GCA_965602035.1. Taxonomy (GTDB): domain Bacteria; phylum Pseudomonadota; class Gammaproteobacteria; order Pseudomonadales; family Natronospirillaceae; genus Natronospirillum. The sequence goes on from OZ271919.1 coordinate 2,897,091, forward strand.
GATGGCTGTGGTCACAGAAGATAGCCGGGGGCTGGAAGCCTGTTTATCCCTGGCGTCATCGGCATTGCGATCGGTGGTCGACATAGTTCTGACTCTCTGCTTGGCACGGGTACTTTCTGGGTGCCGTCGGTTTTTATTGCCCGTCTGCCCATTGTTGCTGCCCGAGGTATAACGCCCCTGGGCGTTCCTGCAACAATGTGATTCTCTGGTGGGCCAAGAGCCGCCGGCAAGGCGACCGCTTATTCTGCCCGATCGACCGTTTTTCGTCCACCGAATTGCCGGCCGATTTATCCGTTATACGTCGATACAAACCTTGTCATTCACCACGGAGACTGAATAGGTCTTGATTGGAATCGTGCACGGGGGTTCGGTTACTTCGCCCGTGCGGATGTCAAAGCATCCACCGTGGAAGTCACACTCAATCTCATACCCGTCCAGAAAGCCATCTGACAGGGACCCCGGACCATGGGTGCATAAGTCATCGGTGACGAAGAAACTGCCGCCAACATTATATACGGCCAGCTCCAGATCCTCTTTCTCTACCAGGATGGCTTCGCCTTCCGGTACATCATCGGTACTGCAGAGTTCGATTTGCTTTGCCTTCTCGGTCATGAACGGCTCCTTAGGTTGACGATTAACGTTTTAGCATGTAGATTTTCAAACATCAAGAACGCTGTTCCGCATATAAGAAGCGGAAGGGTTTAAAGATTATAAAAGGTTGTGAGGTTATCCTGCACAGCCGACGGGGAAATCCCATACACGTCGTTAGCGACGGCTCAGCTGCAATGCGGTATCTGCAGCAGAGTTGAGTATAACGGGTTAAGGGCAACCCCTGACGTCAATTGTCTAAAATCGGGAGACAACACCAATGTTGCGCAAAGAAGTCAATGATCTGCTGACGCAGACCGGTCCCGGGACCGCGATGGGTGACCTGTTCCGTCGTTACTGGATGCCAGCCCTGCTGGCCGAAGAGCTGCCGGAGAATGACTGCCCGCCCGTGCGGGTGAAGCTGCTGTCAGAGCGTATGATCGCGTTTCGCGACAGCGACGGCAATTATGGCCTGATGGATGAGTTCTGCGCCCACCGAGGTGTCTCTCTCTGGTTTGGCCGCAACGAGGAAGGCGGTCTGCGCTGCCCCTACCATGGGTGGAAATACGACTACACCGGTCAGTGTGTGGATGTGCCGTCCGAGCCGCCGGAGAGTGGCTATTGCGAGAAGATCAAGCTGCAGTCCTACCCGCTGGTCAAGGTTGGCGACATTCTCTGGACCTACATGGGTCCGAAAGAGCACCAGCCTGAACTGCCCGGCTTTGAGTTTGCGAACGTACCATCAAAGCAGACGTTCACTTCCAAGCGCTTCCAGGAGTGCAACTGGCTGCAGGCGATGGAAGGTGGTATCGATTCCAGCCACGTATCCTTCCTGCACAGTGGCAACCTCAACTCTGATCCGCTGTTCAAGGGCGCGAAGGGTAACCAGTACAACCTGGCGGACCGCATGCCGTTCTTCGAAGTGTCCAAGCACGATGCCGGCCTCTATGTCGGTGCGCGCCGTAACGCCGAAGACGGCAAGTACTACTGGCGCATCACCCCCTGGCTGATGCCCTGCTTTACCATGGTACCACCGCGTGGTGACCACCCGATCCACGGCCACTTCTGGGTGCCGATCGACGACGAGAACTGCTGGGCCTGGAGCTTTGACTACCATCCGACCCGCGAGTTCACCGATGTCGAGCTCAACGCGCTGAAGGCCGGCAAGGGTGTGCACTGTGAGTATGTGCCGGGAACCTATATCCCGAAGGCCAACAAGGCCAATGACTACCTTATGGACCGTGAGGCCCAGAAGGCCGGTACGACCTACAGCGGTGTTGACGGTATCGCGATTCAGGACAGTTCTCTGCAGGAGAGCATGGGGCCGATCGTTGATCGCACCAAGGAAAACCTGGTCTCTACCGACAATGGCGTCATCATGGCCCGCCAGATGCTGCGTAAGGCTGCGGTGGCGCTGCGAGACAAGGGTACGCCGCCTCCGGGTACCGATCCGGCAACCCAGAAAGTCCGTTCAGTAGCTAAAGTGCTGCCACCGGATGAGGCGTTTGCTGAAGCCTGTAAAGAGGACCTGCGTGCTGAGCCGGGTAAACCGCACACCTCGGTCTGATCGCGCAGGCGATGCTGCGGGCCGCCCACCCGGGCGGTCCGAACCGATTGTTGGAGACAACAGATGCTGACGCAATCTGAGCGTATGACAACGGCACGTGAGGCGGCGTTCCGTATCAACCAGCCGAATTCCCAGCAGCGTAAATCGATCATCCTGGGACTGGACGAGGACAGCCGTGACATTGTTGGCGACCTGATCGGCCTTGAGTGGAATGGCGCCCGGTTCTATTCGGTGTCGGAAAAAACACAGGATACCAGTGTCGACATTGAAGACCGTGACGGCAACGCCATTGCCCTGAGCGAGGCACTCGACCATGCCGATGTGGTGATGATGGTGGCAACCCACGACACCGACCCGGAACGGGTCAAAGCTGTGGGCGAGGCCTGTTTCGCCAGCGGCACAATGACCTCCGGTTTTGTTCTCGATGACAGTGGCGACCTGAACCGTGTTCAGGCAACGCTCTCTGCGGTCCGACCCTATGTGATTTCCCTTGTGGTCGGGTCCGACGAAGACTTTCTCATTGAAGTGCTGCGGGCCATTCGCGCCTGACAGGCCTTGACCAACATACCCAGTGTGGCGTGTATGCAGTGGAATGCATCATCGCCGGGAGTGGATCGTTATGAATCATACACACCTTGGTGCGGCGACCCTGCAACTGATGCAGGGCATCGGAATACTTGAGAATTTCGGTGTCATCGATTTCAACGGTCACTTCAGTGTACGTATGCACGACGGACGTATTCTGATCAACAGCGGCGACTCGGTGCGCAGCGCCCTGACCCCTGACCAGTTCACACTGGTGGAGCCGGACGGACGCTGGGATGAAGCGACCCAGCCACGGCCGCCGGCAGAGCTGCCGCTGCACCTGGCTGTTTATAAGGCCCGGCCGGATATCCAGGCGGTTGTGCATGGGCACCCGAAATGGTCAACACTGCTGACCGGTGCAGACAGGCCCTATGAAGTAATGCTGGCCCAGGGGGCGTTGCTGGGCGACATAGACGTGTACCCGTCGCCCCGGTCAGTCAATAACGAACAGGTGGCTTCCGAGGTTGCCGAGGTGCTTGGGAACCGTTCTGCTGCACTGCTGAAATCACACGGCTCAGTAATCGCCGCCGATGATGTGCTGGAAGCTACGGTGATGGCTATCTATCTGGAACTGAATGCGGAAAGGCAAGTGCTGTCCGCATCGCTGGGTGGGGGATATGTCTTCTCACCTGACGAAGCGGCGGCCTGCCGCAAGGGCCTGGCGAAACGCGGCCTCTACGAAAAGTGCTGGAACTATTATCTCGCGAAATACGGCCTGTAACAGACCCTGTCTCAAGGGCTGTGTAGCCGGCCTGACGCACGGAATTACACAAGGACACCGATTATGTGTGGAGAGTTTGAAGAAGAAGATTACCTGGACGAGACGATGTTTCGTCGTTTCCTGGCGCTGGCCAGATCGTTCGGGGTGCGGCCGGCTGACGGTAACAAGAAATCCGACATGGATCTGAGTCAGGATGAAGACCGCACTCAATACATGAAGGAGTTGTTCAGTGCGGGGCTGGTCCGTTCAGTCAATGACGCGCAGTTCATTCCTCAGGACGGTGAGCGAATGAACGCGGTGGCGGTTCAGTCCATCGTGTTCGCGCGGCTGGCAGGCTATCTGGCCGGGCAATTGCCGGGAGAGGCCAATATGACCAAGGCGACCATGGAAGCCATGCTCGATGGGTTCTCCGAGGCCCAGGACGCCGCCAAAGCCTGGGATGAGCATGAGGGCGGTCATCATCACCACCATGGCCACCATCACCATGGCCATAGCCACGGTCACGGACACTGATGGCAGAGGGCGTGTCGTCGCATGACTCCGTCGACAAAGAGCCTCGCAGAGGCCCGGGCCATTTCGCCCGGCTCGCGTTCGGCAAGCCTTTCTGGGTGTTCACCGGGCTCGCATTGGGGATGGGAACGGCCGCCTACCTACTGCTCGGACAGGAGGGGTTCAATGACGCGGTGTCACGAAACCTGGGCAGCCTGAGCGTCACCACACCCCGGATTGTATTTGCGCTCATGCTCGCCGGGTTCATGACGGTGCTGTTGCCCCGGGAGGCCCTGAGCCGGTTGCTGGGGCGGCATACGGGGATTCTGGGCATGAGTATCGCGGCATTTGCCGGAATTCTCACGCCGGGCGGCCCGGCATCGGCCTTCCCCCTGCTGGCCATTATGGGGGCTGCCGGCGCGGACCGCGGGATCATGATCGCCTATATTACGGCGTGGGCGACGCTCGGGATCCAGCGGGTCGTGATGTGGGACATGCCATTAATGGGCCCGGATTTCACGGCCCTGCGCATCGCTGTCAGCCTGCCGCTGCCGATAATAGCCGGGCTGATCGCGCTGCGTATACCCATCAATATCGAGCTGAAAGAAGAGTTTCTCGCTTCAGGGCGCCAGACCAGCCGTAAGCCACGCGAGGAAGACGGCTCATGAACGTCGGTGTTCTCATCATTTATGTGGCGCCACTGTGCCTCGGAGCGCTGGCACTGAAGCGACGTGACGGCAGTTTCCGCGCCGGGCTGAAAGTATGGAGTGACCAGCTCGCCAAGATTCTGCCCACCATGACCATGGCGCTGGTCGCGGCCGGGTTTCTGACGGCCATGATCCCGGAAGCCATTATTACCCGGTTACTGGGCGGATCATTGCCTGTGCTCGAGGTCATGCTCGGGTCGGTAGCGGGGCTTCTGTTTCCAACGGGGCCGGTAGTGGTCTTTTCCATTGCCGCCTCGTTTTCTGCAAGTGGGGCATCGGACGCCTCTATGGTGGCCTTTATCACCTCATGGACGCTCTTCGCGTTGCACCGAATGGTGATATTCGAGCTACCCATGCTCGGCACTTCCTTTGTGAAGGTCCGGGTGCTGTCCATCTGCCTGCTGCCGGCCCTGGCCGGCTTCACGGTAGTAATTGTGAACCGGCTGTTGCGTTGGCTGCCGGCCGTACTGTGATTCAACGCGTGAGACGAGGTCCGGCTGCACATCGGCCGGGCGAGATCAATAAAAATGCACATCGCTGCAGGAGTAACTATGTCCAATTCTGTTCCCGCCAACTACGAGAAGTTCAACTCCGATATCATTGTCGACCTTCTCAAAGAGTATGACATTAAGCACATTTCGATGAACCCGGGTGCGAGTTTCCGGGGGCTGCACGACTCCATCATCAATTACGGGGGTAATGACCCGGACCTGATGGTTTGTCAGCACGAAGAAATTGCTGTCCAGATCGCCCATGGTTATGCCCGCGCCACTGGCAAGCCGATGGGTGTAATTCTGCACAACCTCGTGGGCATGCTGCACGCCCAGATGGCTGTGTACTATGCGTTCATCGACCGTGCCCCGATCTTCATCATGGGCGCCACCGGTCCGATGCACGAAGGCAAGCGCCGTCCGCACATCGACTGGAGTCACACCGCACTGGTTCAGGGCGAGGCCATGCGTAACTACACCAAGTGGGACTACCAGCCTCACGCCATAGAAGGTGTACCGGAAAGCTTCATGCGTGCCTATTCTACCATGGAAACGCAGCCCAAGGGCCCGATCTACATGTGCTATGACTCCTGGCTGCAGGAAGAAAAGCTGGATACCAGCATTGTGCTGGACATGCCGAAACAGGGTATGCAGAAAGTGCCGGCCCGTATGGCGGCAGATCCGGCGATTCTGGAGCAGATTGTCGAGAAGCTGCTGAACGCGAAGAACCCGCTGGTTATGGCACAGTATCTGGGCCGAGAAGAGGGCGGATTCGAGAAGCTGGTTGAACTGGCAGAAACGCTGGGTGTACCGGTCTGGGATATCAACGATTCACTGAACTTCCCGAACAAGCACCCGCTGTGCCTGTCCATGGACAAGGACTACCTGAACGAAGTCGATGTCATTCTGGGTCTCGATGTTCGTGACTGGGAAAAGCAGACGGCCAAGCTGGTGAGCACCACTCGTGAAGTAACGTCTCTGGTACCCGAGAATTGCGAATGGCTGGAAGTCGGCTACGCGGAAATCGGTAATTCCGCCTGGGCGATGGACTACGGTCGTTACCAGCAGAAGAACCTGAGTGCACTGGGTGATCCGCAACTGGCCATGCCCGAAATGACACGCATGGCGAAGGAAAAGCTGTCGGCGAACAGCAGCCTGAGCAGCCAGGTTGAAGAGCGGAAGAAGTCTATCGGCAAGCGCCACGACGCCCTGTGGGCCCAGTGGCAGGAAGATGCGAAGGAAGGCTGGGACAACTCCCCGCTGGAGCTGGCACGTCTGTCACACGAAGTCTATGAAGTGATCAAGGACGAGGACTGGGTCTGTGCGACCGGTTCACTGCGTACCTGGGCCCGCAAGATGTGGGACTTCGACAAGCCCTACCGTCACGCTGGTAAGTCACTGGGTACCTCCACACAGATCGGTATGTCGATCGGTGTCGGTCTGGCGTACAAGGATACGGACAAGGTCGTTGTGGCGCTGCAACCCGACGGTGACCTGATGTTCGACGCCGGTGCGCTGTGGACAGCCGCCAAGCACAAGATCCCGCTGCTGATCGTCATGTTCAACAACCGTGCCTACTTCAATGACTGGGAGCACCAGGTTCGCATGGCGAAGCTGCGCAACACAGATCTGGACAAGGCACACATCGGTATGGATATTTTCGGACCGGAACCCGATTTCGCCAAGCTGGCGGAAAGCATGGGTTGTTACGGTGAAGGCCCGATCACCAAGCCGGAAGATGTAGGCCCTGCCGTCAAGCGCGCGCTGGCCGAAGTCAAGAAAGGCCGGGTTGCGTTGGTGGATGTCATCACCCAGCACCGGTAATTCAGTAAAACCAGGCCCCGGCGTCGAGGACTCCGGGGCCTTTTTTTGCGGAGGAAACAGTTATGAGCCAAGGCAAAATGATTCAGTTCGAGGGCGCCGGCAACACATTGGGTGGGTATCTGGCCACACCCGGCCAGACACCGGCGCCGGGAGTTGTCGTGATTCATGAGAATCAGGGGCTCACCGACCACATCAAAACGGTGGCTGACCGGTTGGCGGACGCGGGGTTCGCGGCACTCGCCGTGGACGCTTTGTCACCTCAGGGTGGCTCACCGGCAGACAAGGATGAGGCCATTGAGCGTATCAAGGGCCTGTCCGACGATGAAGTGGTTGCTACCTTTTCCGCCGGTGTCGATTATCTGCGCCAACTGAGCGACTGCACCGGCAAAGTAGCGACGGTCGGTTTCTGTTGGGGTGGCCGCGTGTCCGGGCTGGTTGCTTCAGCGCATGACAATCTGTCTGGCGCCGTTATTTACTACGGCAAGTCACCGTCAGCCGACGATGTGAAGACGATTCAATGCCCGTTGTTGATGCATTACGGAGCAGACGACAAGAACGTGAACCCGACGGTTCCGGACTTTGAAGAAGCCCTGAAGGCCAATGGCAAGACCTACACCAAGTACGTCTACGAGGGGGCCGGCCATGCGTTCAATAACGACACTCGCGAAGATCGATATCACGGGCCGTCCGCAGCATTGAGCTGGGACCGTACAGTAGCCTTTCTGCGTGATGCGTTAGTCTGAAAAAAGCCGTTCCAGTCGGGCGGTGTTACAGATAGTCGTTGTCGTATCGTATGTTCAGTCATAAAAAAACCCGGGCATTGCCCGGGTTTTTTGTGGTTGCAACCGGCTTGGTTTATTCCGCTTCGCGGAATGCCTCAATGGCTGCATCCGGCGCGTCGAGCGTTTCCATGAACAGCTCTTCGATTTCTTCCGGACCTGAGAAGGACAGTTCTTCGCCCATCTGATTCAGTTCACGGATGTAGGCCGGATCATTCATGGTGTCTTCGAATGCCTGACGCAGTTGAGCCAGAACGTCGTCCGGCGTATTCGGGACCGTAACAAACGGACGACCCGCTACCAGTGGTGCGGCCAGTACGCTCGCGAGGGAACGCATGTCACCCTGGAGGTGGTCGCGAACGTCGTCATACTGCGCGAGTTCCGGATGGTTGCCCAGCTTGGCGATAATGGTCAGGTCTTCGTCGACAACCACAGACTTGTTGCCCGGGTATGTGCCGTTCCAGCCCTGAGTTTCACCACGCAGGATCGACAGAATCTGGTCACCTGTGCCTTCGTAGCCGGTAACGATATCCACCGGATAGCCGGCTGCCTTGAGCAGATCAACCATCTGTGCTGAACCCGCACCAGGACCGCTGACGGCGAACAGGAAGGTGCCGTCGTAGTTCTCGAGCTCTTCCAGGTTGGTAACCGGAGAGTCCGGTGCGCCGGCCCAGATACGGTTGTCACTAACCGGGCTGCCCAATACAGGGATTTCGCGTACATCATAACGTACACCTTGAGTGCCAATCCGCTGTGCGAGAGCGATCTCACGAGCAGCGATCAGAATCTCGGTACCGTCATTGGGTGCCTGGTTGGCTATATAGTTGGCAGCTACCACGCCGCCCGCACCCGGGCGATTAACTGCCCGTACGTCCGGGTTACCCGGCAGGTGCTTGCCCAGGTGGCGAGCGACCAGTCGACCGTGAGAGTCGTAACCACCGCCAGCTGTCGAACGAATATTGACCGTAACGGTCTTGCCCGCCCAGTAGCCGTCTTCCTGTGCCAGCGCTCCTGTAGAAAGAGTCATCGCCGCGGCCATGGCAAGGGCGCCAATGCTTCCCGCAGTGACTAGCTTTTTCGAAAGGCTTTTCATTGTTGTCACCTCATTATTGCTGTCTTTGGGTGTCGTACATTTCAGCGCTGTGCGCTAATTAAGACGCTGCGCCCGGCCAGTTGGCCAGTTACAGCGTTCCTGTTCAGGCAGCCTCGGGGGTACTCACCGTGCTGCCGTCATCCGACAGCCCGGTCGCCAATGCGCCGGGCCATCGAAATTCGGTCAAGCCGTTACCAGAGCCCCAGCGCTGCGATCAATATACCGCGCGGGAATGGCAGGTTGAGCAGATCGTTGAATACGAACCACACGATAATCCAGGTGCCGGCCGCCATGGCGGCGCTGAGCCACCACTTTTCGCCGTACCTCAGCGTGTATAGCCCGACCATAAGCGGAAGGGTCACGTAGAAACCGATCAGGTACAGCAGCACGAGCATACCCGTTAACCAACCGAACTGCTCAGCGGCTGCTATTCTGCCTTCCCGGGTCTCTTCCTCTTCCATCATCTCGAAGTCAACGGCACCGGCGACATCCTTGGACACCGTCTCCACGGTGTGACCGGCCTGGATCTGCTTGTTCGTGACCCAGCAGATCCGGACTTCCTTGATTAACTGGAGTAGGGACATTACTGCACCAACACCCCCGATAATCATCGGAAACAGGCCAGCCTGGCTGGGCACGTCGACGCCGAAGGAGAACACGAACGTAAAAAGAGCCAGCATTATCACCGTCATGGATGATTTTTTGAGCAACAGACTAATCATTGTTCATCTCCAGCGGCTTTGATCGGTTTGTTATCACGCGGGTCCACAGGCCCTTTGATCAGTTTCATGATCGGCGGATAGAGCACGATAGCGAGAATACAGGCGCCGATAATCAGCACGCCCGGTCTCAGCAGGAATCCGAACTCGTAGACCTGGTAAGAGGTCCAGAGGAAACGCTCTGCAAGCGGGCCAAGCACCAGGCCGATCAGTACCGGCGGACGCGGCCAGCTGGCCATACGCATGAAATAGCCGATAAAGCCGAACACGACCATAACCAGTACGTCTTCCAGACGGGCGGAGTGCGCAAAGCTACCCATCGCCGCCATGGCCAGTACCGATGGCACGAGAACAGACGGACGTAACTGCGTTGCCATAGCCAACTGCTTGGTGAAGAGCAGGCAGACAATGGTCGTCAGTATGGAACCGATAATCAGCAGCCAGATAATCGAGAAGGTGATATCCAGTTGTGTCGTCAGAATTTCGCGTCCCGGGGTAATACCCACGATTACCAGGCCGCCGAAGATCAACGCCAGCGTACTGCTGCCGGGAATACCGAAGGCCAGAGTAGGGATAAGCGAACCACCTTCTTTCGCGTTGGTGGACGCGTCTACGGCAATAACACCACGCACGTCGCCCTTGCCGAAGGTCTCGCGCGCCCCTTTACAGGTCTGCAGCGCGTGCCCGTAGGCAAACCAGTCTGCCACCGATGAGCCGAGACCCGGGATAATGCCGACCCAGACACCCACCAGACTGCTCCGGATAATCAGCCACCAGTTGCTGAATGCATCCTTGATTCCCTGAATACGGCCTTCTTTCAGGTCGAGCAGCGGCACCGTGGAAATGGAGCCCCCGCGCGCTGCCAGTGATACCAGCTCCGGTATGGCGAACAGGCCGATGGTGAGCGGTACCAGTCCAATGCCGTCAAACAGGTAAAGAACATCGAAGGTAAAGCGGGTCACACCGGTCTGGTTCTGGATGCCGATCAGGGCAATGGCAAAGCCAAGCGCCCCGGCCGCAATACCCTTGGCGGGTTCGCGTCCGCTGAGCGTGCCCACCATGATGACGCCCATCATGACCAGCATGAAGAATTCCGGCGGCCCGAGTATCAGCACCAGAGGACGCATCAGCGGAATGGCGGCGAGAAGGAAGATCGCGCCGAAGACACCACCAATGGCGGATGCGGTAAAGGCCGCAGCCAGAGCCCGGGCGGCTTCCCCGTTCTTGGCCATGGGGTAGCCGTCCATAATGGTGGCCTGCGAACCGCCACCACCGGGGACGGCGAACAGAATCGCCGTAATGGAGTTTGCCGTGTTGCTCACCGCCCAGACACTGACGATGAGAGCAACGGCTTCAAAACGGTCGAGAACAAATGCGAACGGCAACAGCAACGCAATGGCTGTTTTACTGCCGACACCGGGCATGGCGACAAGCGTGGAACTGATCACAATACCGATCAGCATGAGCCCAAACGCTTTCCATTGCATGATGCCAACAAGGCCGTCAATCGCGGCTTCAAACATGTTGTCGTACCCTCCGAATTTCCCGCGGGAGCCTTCCCGGAGAACGAGCCGGGCAGTCAGGCTGACCGGCATTCAATGTGTTTTTGTCGAGACCAGGTTTTCCACAATTGCACGCACGCCAAAACGCCCGTGTGATACTCTCAGGTATCACGCAGGCAGACGTACGCACCCTATGGAAACCTGTGTTCCCTGTGCGTTTTTTAACTCAGGCGGTACTTGTCCCTGGAGGCAGTGGCAGGTGTGGCCGCTATTATTCTTTTCCCTGAAAACCACCCTGCCGCAGTCTGTGCGTAGGCCGTTCAGTCGGCCGGCGGTACCCACAGATCCTCGAACCCTTCAGCGGGCTCGAGCTGATCGAACCAGTCGAAGCCAATGGCTTTCACCATCCGGCTGTTGATCACAACAACACGGGCTTCCTGGTCGGTAGTATTGAAACGCTTGTGTGCGCAGTAGGGGGGTACGTAAATGAAGTCGCCCGGGCCCCACTCGTATTTCTTCGGTGTGGTTTCCCACTCCCAGACAAACGCTTCTTCACAACGGAATTTCACATCGTAGTGCAGGTCGTAGCCATGGCCTTCGATAACAAAGGCGATTTCTTCCGTCAGGTGCCGGCTGGTACCGGTAGCCTTCTGGGCCTCAATGAACTGCATGTAGATATCAATGGCGCATTCCTTGGTGTTCATGCCCTCATTGATAATGTGCTTGATCAGGCCGTCCGGAGTGCGCTCCATCGGCATTTCGTCGTGCTTCACGACGTTTTTCCGCTCCTGGTATTCCTTGCGGAAATGTTTGGACGCTTCCAGGGCTTCCTTGTAGAAATCAGCCGATGCGCTGGAGCGTGAACGCTGCCGTTCGACTTCTGAAACAAACGGGATATCAGTACTCATATAATCTGGTCCTCTCTACACTTGTCTTTATCGTGTCGCTTATTAGTGACAGCGTTCTTACAGCGATGCGGGCGGCTGATAGTTTTCCTGGCCCGGCGCCGGCTCTGTGGGCGGAAATTCGACCACTTCCTGGAAAATCAGGTGCATGAACAGGAACATCGGCTTGGCCTTCATGATCAGGCAGATCGTTTCATCGTCCGGATCATCGGAAAAGTGCTGGTGCACACAACCGTTCTCAACGATCAGTGCGTCGCCGGCTTCCCAGTCAATACGGCGACCGTCGTGTACGTCGTGGCCCTTGCCCTTGAGGCAGAAGAACACCGCGCTGTTCATGTGGCCGTGGCGTTGACCGTAACCACCGGGAGCGAAGGCATCCACGTGCGTTTCGATCGTCTGCGCAACTTTTGCTGCCTGCGGGTTGATTACTTTTTTGCCGAAGTTCTGCGGGCCGCCTTTCCACTTCAGGTCCTGCGTCGGGTAGACGCGCGGCTGATCAAACAGTTCCTGCTTGAGCTTGCCATAGGTACCTTCAAGTGCGCGGACAAAGGTGCGCTTCTTGGTCCAGCGCTCCCAGGTTACGCCGCCCTGTTCGGTTGCTTGGTTCTGTTCGGTGGTTTCAGTCATAGTCACCTTCTCTGACAATCGGTTATTTAGCGTTATATAACGGAAGCTTCCACGACCCGGGCTTTGTTCAGCGCCTCAGCCCCGGTTTATTGCCCGGCTGCTATAGGTTGTGGTGGTCCATCCACTTCCAGACCGCAATGTTCCCTTTAACGGTACAATGTTCCCTATGTGGGAACAATGATAATGTAATTCTCTTTACGGGTTCAATGCTTCTTTTTCGTTGTGGTGGATCCGTTCCGGCCGATGTCCGGTCATCGCGTCATTGAATATCAGCGACTTGATGGTGACCGGCATGGTATTCGAGGGTTTCCGTACCTTACCTACATCAATGTAGTCGAAATCTGTCAATGTGACACCATCCAGAACAAGAATTTCGTTCTTTATGGACAGATCATCGCGCAGAATGTGTCCCAACGTCATGGCAATATCCGCATCCAGCACCACGTAGAGGGGCTTTCCGGTAGCCAGGTAGGCCGACATACCACTCTGTATACCTTCGGCCAGTGCACGAAGCCGCGGGTACTCGGGAGTGCCCGTCCAGTGCAGCGCCAGCACGACATCATCGGTTTTCGCGTCGAATTCAAACTCTTCCAGGTGTCGCTGAATGGCATTGCCAAGGTCCGCTGACTTAAACGACTCGGTGAACTCGAACGGTGGCTGCACGACCTGTATGTTGCGTCGCGGCAGCAGCGTCTCCGGCGATGTGACAAAGCAGGTATTGCCGGAAAGCTGGGTCGTATATTCGGACGCACCCAGTGCGGTGGAGCGAATCCCCTGGCTGTCGGGTAACAGAGTCCACGGTAGTGCTCCGGCATCCGCCCGCTCTCTCAGTGCCAGTCCCAGCCGGCGGCCCAGATCACCGAAGTCGCGTTCTTCCCGGTGGTACACAAACTCGGCCACGCCGCCTGAAAACACCATGTGCGTTGCCTTGCGCATCAGTTCCGGGTCGATCGGATCGGTCAGGTAGAGCCGTGAAGCGCGCTCTGACGGCGGGTCGCCGGTCAGCACATCAACCAGTGTATCGGCCAGATACGCGGCGACCTGGTCAAGCTGCTCGCCGGTCACGACATCGCCGACCGACCAGTTGAATCCAGCATTCCGGGCATGCGTTTTGCCAGCCGGGTCCAGGCGGTCAAGCGTACCGTCATCGTTTACAGCCAGTAATCGCCCGCCGATGTGAACGGCCGCTGTCTGCACGACGTCACCGCAGTCAATGAGGCTCAGTTTGGTTGTGCCGCCACCGATGTCAATGTTGAGAATAACCGACTGGTCGTCAAATGATTGCCGTGCAGCGCCTGAGCCGTAGGCGGCCAGACGCGCTTCCATATGGTGCCCGGCCGTCGCGCAGACCAGATCGCCGCACTTCTCTGACAGTATCTGCGCAATCCGGGATGCGTTCTCGCGCCTCAGGGCTTCGCCCGTGAGAATCACCACCCCGGTATCGATATCTTCCGGGCGGGCGTGCGCGGCGGCGTAAGCATTATCGACCAGGGCACCGAGCGCCCGGTCGTCAATCAATGTCTCGCTCTTGTAGGGGGTAAGGCTGACCGGTGATTCGTACATGGTTTCCCGGTCGATCACGATGTAGCGGCTCGACAGTTCTACCGCCTGACGCTGCAGGTGAACCCGCGAAAACAGGATCTGGGTGCCGGCCGAACCGATGTCGATACCGACGCTCCAGAGGGTCACGTTGTCCCGTTGCCAGAGCGGATTATCCTCTATCGCACCTTCATCGGGGGGCAGGTGATGATCGCCGCCATCCGGCGTATGGGCCGGGTCTATGTGGTAATGGTGCGAATGATGTCCGTGATCATCGTGCATTCAGTTCGGGCCTCACTGTTAATTCGGGCAAAAATCATTAAACTGCCCGCATCAATTGGGTGGAACGGTGTTCCTTAAACGGCATACTCCCTGCTTTCCCGAGCGGTGTCAACCCCGCCTCGGGGCGGCCCCGAGGCTTGACCTGAACAGGCCGGTGTGGGATATTCCGCATAGAGGACCGCTGTTCCGCAATTAACGATAACACGCGATCGGGTTCAGGTGCAGCCGAGGCTGGAACCCCGGAATCAGGTCACTGACGTCAACTGAAGGTGAAGAAGCTATGTCACAGAAAGACGCAATGGTCTCGGAAGAGACGGCGAAGAAGTTTGCAAAAGAGAAAGAGTCCCCCTACACAAAATGGGTCGCCAGCGAAGGCCTGGACATCATTGACGGCATCTATGTGAAAGACCTCAACACGGTTGAGCTGAAGCCGTGGGCGCGTCGCGGTGGCAAGGGCGTTTTCATCAACCATGATGCGTCACGTACCACCAACGACTGCTACGTCGCTGAGATTCCGGCCGGTGGCAAGTTTGCGCCACAGCGCCAGCTGTTCGAAGAAATGATCATGATTCTGGACGGGCAGGGCTCCACCACCGTCTGGAATGACGCCGGTGAGAAAGTGTCTTTCGAGTGGCAGGCCGGTGCGCTGTTTGCTGTGCCACTGAACACCTGGCACCAGCACTTCAACGGGTCCGGTTCCAAGCCGGCGCGCTATGTGTCTGTAACCAATATGCCGCCGATCATGAACCTGTATGAAGAGCTCGACTTCATTTTCAATACCGAGTACGACTTCAAATCCCGCTTCAATGGTGAGCCGGATTACTTCGCTCCGAAAGACGAAATGAACGGGCTCCGGCTGGAAACCAACTTCGTTGCCGATGCGGTCAATCTGCCGCTGGTTGAAGCGAAAGAGCGCGGCGCGGGCGGTGGTCACATCCGCTTCAACCTGGCCAAGAACTCCATGAATGCGCACATTTCCCAGTTCCCTGTCGGTACCTACAAGAAGGCACACGCACATGGACCGGGTGCGCACGTCATCATTCTCGCCGGTGAAGGCTACTCTCTGATGTGGCCGGAAGGCGAAGAGCCGAAGCGTTATGACTGGAAACCCGGCACGCTGATCACACCGCCGAATATGTGGTTCCACCAGCACTTCAATACCGGTACGACACCGGCGCGTTACCTGGCCTTCAAATACGAAGGTGTGGCGTTCCGTAATGCCCAGGGCGTGCCGAAGGCCTGGATCAGCAAGCGGATCGGTGGTCACCAGATCGACTATGCCGACGAAAGCAGCCTGGTACGCAACATGTTTGCGGAAGCACTGGCCAAGAACGGCCTGGAATCTCAGATGGACGAAAACTACGAGATGGAGAAGGAAACTCTGCCGCCCAAGCCCGGTGCCTGATCACCTGAGCTTTACTGCCGTGGGTCGCTCTCGGAAGCGGCCCTCGGTGTGTCCCTTCTGAAGTGTTCTGAACCATTGAGGTCAACATGATGAAAGTAAGTATGGTTGGCGTCGGCGACATGGGTATTGATGTCGCCGGCCATGTAATCCGGGCCGGGTATGAAGTCTCCGGTTTCGACATCAGCGAATCGCAGGTAAAAGCGGCGCGCGAGCGGGATATTCCAATGGCCGACACCATCAAGGATGCCGTTGCGGACGCAGACGTGCATCTGGTCATGGTCGCTACGGATGCCCAGTCTGCCAGCGTCACCGCTGATATTCTGAGTCACGGTAAGTCCGGCAGTGTCATCGTGATCCTGGCAACCAACGGGCCGAAGACCATGGTCGAGCTGGCCAAAGACGCGCGCTCTGCCGGCTTCGGCTTTGTCGATGCGCCGGTCTGTTATGGCCGTCAGGGTGCCCGTGAGGGGACTCTTGCCAGTGTCTGCGGCGGCTCTGACGCCGACATCGCGACAGTGACGCCGGTACTGGATACCTACAGCCGGAAAGTGCACCACGTTGGCCCGGTGGGCGCCGGTCAGGTGGCCAAGGCCTGTAACAACATGCTGCATTGGGCGCACTGTATCGCCAACTACGAAGTACTGGCCCTGGCAAAGCGCTACGGCCTTGACGCGCAGCGCATGCGCGAAACCCTGCTCGAGTGCCCGGGCCGCAACGGTACCCTGGAGAACTGGGACAATACCCGTTTCACCTGGCACGAAAAAGATATGGACCTGGCGCTTGATCTGGCGCAGGAAGGCGATCTGCCGTTGCCGCTGTATGGTCACGTTGACCAGTTGATCAAGTATTTCCACAAGGACCAGGTGGCGGACCTGCTGTACGGCGAAACAGCGCAGTATCTCGGCAAGCCCATAGTGCCGTTGAGCTCTGACGAAGGTGGTCTCGGTTGACAGGAAGGCGGCCTTTTCGGGGCTGCGGTGGCCTGCAGGCACATGCCGGCGTTGGTCGGCACCGCCTGTAGGCCGGTCAATACCTGTTGGAGATGAGGACCAGGACCAATACAAGGAGAACGACGATGGCGAACCAGCCACCGATCAAGGCCGGAAAAACAGCTGTACTGTTTTTCGACTTCCTGAACGGCCATGTAAAGAAAGACGACCCGGCAACGAGAGAACGCTATGCGCCGGTTGTGAAAGCCGCCCAGGATCTGCTGAAGCTGGCGCGTGAAAAAAACATGATGGTGGCCTACGCGCACGCCAATCACCGCGGCGATAACGGTACTACCGCACAGACGATCCGTGATACCGACAACCGGTTGAATCCGATTGACCACAATGCGCCCAAGCCATTCAAACCGGTGGTTGAAGGCGGCAGCTGGGAAGCACAGGTCATTGATGAGTTGGAGCCCCGGCCCGAGGATTACATGATCCCGAAATACCGGTGGAGTGCGTTTTACCAGACCTATCTTGACCTGGCACTGCGCTCTAACGGTATCGACACCATCATTCTGGCCGGTGGTTCCACCGATGTGGGTGTTGCCAGTACCGCATACAGCGCCCGCGATATGGACTACAATCTGGTTATTGCATCGGACGCATGCTCGTCGAACGAGAAGGACAATAACGATCAGTTCATGACGCGCATTTTCCCGCGCATGGGCCGGGTGCGTACCGTGGCGGAAATTGCCGCATTGACCGTAAGCGGCGACTGAGTCGTCATACATATTCCGAAACTGGAATATCCGCTGGGCGCAAAGTCATGTTTTTCTCGTGTTGTTCTTTTATAGGGAACGATGTACCGTGAGAAAAGCTGGAAATCCAGCGTGCGAAATACCCGCGGCACAGGGTAAGACAAAAGCTAACCCGTCGCGGGAGCCATTTCCAAATAAGTCTAAGAAGAGAGAGTCACAATGAAAAAAGCACTTATCGGGGCGATCGCACTCGCGGCGACCGCTACCTTCGCTCAAGCTCAATCCAGTGTCGAAGACTTTTATGAGGGTCGCACGGTCCAGCTGCTGATCGGCTATTCGGCCGGTGGTGGCTATGATGGCTATGCCCGTACTCTTGCTCGCCATATGGGCAAGCACATTCCGGGGAATCCCGAAATTGTGCCACGCAATGTGCCGGGCGCGGGCAGCCTGGTGGCCATGAACCAGTTGGCCAATACAGCGCCCCAGGACGGTAGCGTGTTCGGTACGGTTGGCCGTGGTATGGCGTTCGAGCCGCTGTTCGGCAACGAACAGGCGCAGTTTGACGCCGCCGACATGAACTGGCTGGGCAGTATCAACAACGAAACCAGTATCTGCGTATCCTGGCACGAGTCTGGTGTGGAAGAATGGCAGGATCTGCGTGACCAGGAACTGACAGTCGGCGGCACCGGTGCCGGCGCGGACACCGACCTGTTCCCGCGCGTCATGCGTGACCTGCTGGGTCTGCAGTTCAACGTGGTCTCCGGTTACCCGGGTGGTAACGATGTGCTGCTCGCCATGGAGCGTGGAGAAGTCGGTGGCCGTTGCGGTTGGTCCTGGAGTAGCGCTCGGTCGAACCGCCCGAGCTGGTTCGAGGAAGGCGGTGAAGCCAACCTGCTGTTCCAGATGTCACTGGAAAAGCACCCCGACCTGCCTGATACACCGCTGGTAACCGAGTTCGCGGAAACCGAATTCCAGTCACAGGTGTTGAACCTGCTGTTCGCCCGTCAGGTCATGGGTCGCCCGTACGTCCTGCCGCCGAACGTTCCGGAAGACCGTGTTCGTGCGTTGCGTCAGGCATTCATGGCTACCATGGAAGATCCGGCGTTCATTGAAGACGCGCAGAACCAGGCACTGGGTATCAGCCCGGTTAACGGTGAGCGCATTCAGCAGATCATCACCGATGCCCGGGATTACCCGCGTGACGTGATCAATGCGATTGCCAATGTTGAGTAATTGATCCAACCCGGCATGCGTCCGTCGTCCCCAGTCGGGGGCGCCGGAGCATGCTTTCCTTCATTTGTGAACATAGAGAGCTACTTCCATGATGGGTGAAGCCGCACTGAGCGCGCTTGAGTTGATTGCAGATCCGGGTCGCCTGGCGATTCTGTTTCTGGCTGTTCTGCTGGGCCTCTTCATTGGTGTTGTGCCCGGCCTGGGCGGCATCGTCGGCCTGGCCATTCTGATTCCCTTCACCTACGCCATGGACCCCTTCGCGGCCCTGGCGTTTCTGGTTGGTATGGGGGCGGTAACAACCACATCGGATACCATACCGGCGGTACTGTTCGGTGTTCCCGGGACGACGGGGTCCGCGGCCACCATTATGGACGGCTATCCGATGGCCAAGAACGGCGAAGCGGGTCGCGCATTCGGTGCCGCCTACAGCGCGTCGCTGATCGGTGGTGTATTCGGGGCCTTCCTGCTGGCGATCAGTATCCCCATTCTGAGACCGGCTATGCTGTTCATCGGCTCACCCGAGCTGTTCATGATGGCGGTAGTGGGCCTCACCATGGTGGCAGCCCTGAGTGGCAGCGCACCCATGCGCGGTATGGCGGCCGCCGGGTTCGGCCTGATTGCTTCCATGGTCGGCCTGGGCTCCCAGTCGGGTACATTGCGCTGGACGTTTGACCAGCTTTATCTCTGGGAAGG
The DNA here is from genome assembly GCA_965602035.1 of Natronospirillum sp. GTDB lineage: Bacteria > Pseudomonadota > Gammaproteobacteria > Pseudomonadales > Natronospirillaceae > Natronospirillum. The sequence continues at coordinate 2,916,530 of OZ271919.1, forward strand.
TCTCGCGCTGGTGCCGATCACGCTGGGTCTGTTCGCCCTCCCCGAAGTAATAGATATGGCGGTCACCAAAACCCGTATCGCCGACAAGGCGGAAGGAAAGGGTGATCCCAAAGATACGACCAAAGGCCAGCTTCAGGGCATCAAGGATGTATTCACGCACTGGTGGCTGACGCTCAAATGTGCGTCACTTGGCTCTATTCTGGGTGCAGTACCCGGTATGGGGTCAGCGGTTATCGACTGGCTGGCCTATGGCTACGGCAAGTCAACCTGCAAGAATTCTGAAACCTTCGGTAAAGGCGATGTTCGGGGCGTGATTGCGCCAGAGGCCGCTAACAACGCCAAAACCGGTGGTTCGCTGGTTCCGACACTGGCATTCGGTGTGCCGGGCAGCGCATCAATGGCAATCCTGCTGGGCGCGTTCCTGATGCACGGGCTGGTCCCGGGGCCGGATATGCTGTCGCGTAACCTCGATGTAACCTACGGTATTATTTTCAGCCTGGCGCTGGCGAATATCATTGGTGCCGGCCTGTGTCTGGCCTTTGCCAACCAGTTCGCCAAGGTCGCACTGATCCGGTTCGGCATACTGGTACCGATCATCTGTGTCGTGATATTCCTCGGTGCGTTCCAGGCAACGGCAAGCTGGGGCGATATTTATCTCCTGCTGATCGCCGGTGCGCTGGGCTGGGTCATGAAGCACCTTAACTGGCCGCGCGCGCCTCTTCTGCTCGGTTTCGTGCTGGGTGAGATCTTTGAGCGCTATATGTGGATTTCCATCAATTCCTCGCTGGCAATCCAGGGCTCGGGTATGGGCTGGATGTCGCGGCCGATTGTTATTGTTCTGGCTGTGATTTCCGCCTATGGCATCTACATCGGGGTCAAACCCTGGCTCAAGAATCTCCAGAAACGGAACGATGAACCGGGTGCGCTGAAAATCGTCAAGCCGCGCGTAACACCCAATGGTATATTCAGCGGTCTGATCATTATCGGACTTCTGTATCTGCTCAACCAGGCGCTCGATTTCGCCTTCAAGGACCGGGTGATCCCGCTGGCGGCACTCTCGGCGGCCCTGTTCTTCACGACTATCTCGTTCCTGGTCGCGACCTTTACAACCCAGGTCGGCCACAACGAGAAGATTGAAGACGAACTCGGCGCGGGCTGGGGTGTTGAACTGGCAAAAGTAGTGGCGTGGCTGCTGGGCCTGACAGCGCTGATCTACGTCATTGGCTTCCTGCCGGCGATCGCCGCCTTCATGGTCGGGTTCATGGTACTGGTCGGCAAGGAACGGATGCGTCTGAGTGTGTTGACGGTGGCCGGCGTCACCGTGTTCAGTTACGTGGTTTTCCACATGGGTATCAATGTGAACTGGGTACCTTCCATGATCGGTGATGCCTTCCCGGCACTGCGTGAAATGACCGGTTTCCTGTAAGCCGGCATCGCCACCGATCGTTGCCGGGGGAGCGCCCGCTCCTCCGGTTTTTTCTTGAGTCATAAACAATAAAGAGGAACTACTATGTGGGGTGGGCTCATCGCGCTGCTGGCCGCGGCTGCGTTCGGATTCAACAATGCGGCGATTCGTCGTGGGGTACTGTCAGGGTCAGTGATTCAGGCCATGTCAATCACGGTACCCATGGGCGTGCCGTTTATTCTGATCATTGCGATACTGACCGGCCAGTTGGCCAACCTCGGGAATTTTCCTCTTTCCAGCTATTTCTTTCTCGCCAGCGCCGGCATTCTGCACTTCTGCTGGGGCCGGTACTGTAATTACCGCTCCACTCGTGCGATTGGCGGTAATCTGTCGGGACCGTGGAAACAGTCCAACCTGATTCTGGCACTGGTGCTGGCCATGATCCTGCTCGGAGAGACACTCACGCCGCTCAAAATTCTCGGTATTGGCCTGATCGTTTCCGGCGTCATGGCAACCACGCACGCCGCACGTCTGGCGAGGCAAAAGGAAAAGGCGAAGGCCAAAAATGCCGAGGAAAACGGTGAAAAGCCCGAAAAGAAAGAAAACGGTTTCGTCCCCAACTATAAAGAAGGGTATCTGTTTGCGCTGTTGTCGGCGACCGGTTACGGCATCAGCCCGGTGCTGGTGCGGATGGGCCTTGATGATGTCGGCCCCAATTTCAGCGTCATCGGTGCGCTGATTTCGTACTTCTCCGCCGCCGTAGTCGTCGGGCTGATCATACTGATCGGGAAACAGTGGTCCCATATCCGTGAAATGCAGCGCACATCTGTTAAATGGTTCTCACTGGCCGGTGCCCTCGTCGGAACATCGCAGACGCTGCGCTATGTCGCGCTGTCCATAGCACCGGTCAGCGTTGTGACGCCGATTCAGTCCACCTCGGCCCTGTTCCGTGTGCTGTTTGCCTGGTTCATCAATCGGGAGCATGAAGTATTCGGTATCTGGATCATTGTCGGTGTGTTGCTCAGCATGACGGGTGTGACTGCACTCAGTATCAGTACCGAGCTGTTCCTGGAGTGGTTTACCTTGCCCGAAATACTGCAACAGGCCGTTAACTGGGAATGGCCCTGATACAGGTATACCTGGGCGAAGTGCTGGCACTGCTGTCAGCGCTTTGCTTTGCCTGCAGTAACGTCTTTGTCTCCAAAGGTTCAACGGGCAAGGGCGACCGGGGCGTCATATTCTCGGTTCTTGTGACGCTGGTTTTCTCGCTTCTGCTGTGGCTTACCGTGGGAGGCGCTACGTTCCCTTCGGAAAGCAGGGCCGATATGCTGCGTGGCATTTTCTGGTTTTCCGTGGCCGGCGTGTTTGCCATGGTGTTCGGACGAACGTTTATCTACGCGTCATTGCGCTACCTCGGCGTTACCCGGGCCAGCTCACTCAAGAAGCTGACTCCTTTTTTCTCGGTGATTCTGGCCTACGTGCTTTTGTCTGAGGCCATTACAGCGCTGGATATGTCCGGCATGGCGTTGATCGGCCTGGCGTTTGCGATGCTGACGGTTCAGTCCCTCCGCAAGTTGCCGCCTGAGGAGCGTGCTCAGACACCACGCCTGAAAGACTACAGTTGGGGCGTGGGGGCCTCGGCGAGCTACGCCATGTCCATGATAACCCGCAAGTTCGGCCTGGCTCACCTGGCGTCTCCGGCTCTCGGTACCCTGATCGGGGCGGTCGTCGGATTTGCGTTTTATCTCGTGGCGGCCTGTTTCTCGGAGCGTTACCGAAGCAACCTGCGCAATCTTTTCCGTAATCTGAATGGTTGGCTGGTACTGGCCGCCGTTTTCATGTCCTCGGGTCAGATAACGGTCTTCGCGGCACTGTCCTATGCCGATGTATCGACGGTGGCGATCCTGGGCTCGCTCGAAGTCTTTCTCTCCAGCTTCCTCGCCGTTTTCGTCTTCAAGGCAGAGAAAAATCCCGGTCTTTGGGTTTACCTGGCGGCCTGTTTGGCTGTTATCGGAGCAGTGATGGTTGGGTATTCACCGGTGCCCTGAGCAGAGGTACAGTAGTGCTGACCCAGTCGTTATGCTCTCTCCGAATGAACGGTCTGCCCGTATCCTGTCAATCAGGCATCAATATGCCAGGGAACAGGTCATAGTTGAGCAGCAGGATAAAGATGAGATAGATAAACAGCAGCGAACCGGCTGAGATTGACGTGCTCAGTGCCCAGCTATGACGCCCGCTGAATCGCAGGAATGCGAAAATGAACAGCGGTACGGCGACGACAAAGCCGATCAGATAAACGGCGACAATAAAGCCGACGATCCAGCTGAGCCCCATGATCGGGCGTTTGATGAGATCCGGATCTACCGCAAACGACCTGTCCGGCTGTTTAACAGAACGGGCAATCTGGACTATGACTTCCATAAGGCTAAGCGCTACAAAGAGACTGCCTATGAAGCGCGGAAAAAGCCCGCTGGAGCGCCCGAAATCCTGGGAAAGCCACAGCAGGACGGCCGACAGTGCCAGCAGAACGATGGCGGGGATGAAGCCGGGCGACACGGGCATGCGTAAGGATCTCATGACGTCGCTCCCTTTTTTCGCAGTCGCGTTAGGGCGGGTGTGAGCAGTGACAGCACGATCAATATGGCGATTACCAGACTTGGCGTGTTCTGGAAGAACCGTGTCCAGTCGTTTCCGAATATCAGCATGGACTGCATGAAATTGCGCTCCATCATTCCCCCGAGAACCAGTGCGATCACCAGGGTAATCCGTGGAAAATCAAACCGGATCATCAGGTAGCCTACGAGCCCGGCAAGCCCTGCGACGATAACGTCACCGAAATGAGCGTTCAGCGCATAGGCACCGACCAGCGAAATGGCAATGACCGATGGAATAATAATCGACGAGTTGATAAAGGAGACCATTACCAGATAGCGCGCCGCACCGAGCACGATCAGTCCTGAGAGAATGGTGGCTCCCAGCAATGCCAGTATCAGTACGAATATACTGTACTCACGTTCGAGCAGGAGCATCGGACCAGGCGTCATCCCATGCATGACGAGAACACCGAGGAATAGCGCCATTTCCGCGCTGCCGGGAATACCAAACGCCAGCGTCGGGATCAGTGAGCCACCGTCTTTGGCATTGTTCGCCGCCTCCGGTGCGATTACGCCACGAATATCGCCTTTGCCGAACTGGTTGTCCTTTCGGGTGGTCTGCGACGCAAACGAGTACGCGAGAAACGAGGCGACTGTGCCACCGACGCCGGGAATCATACCCACGATAGAGCCGATTCCTGAGCCGAGCACGAGCGTTTTCGGGTAAGTGAAAACAGACTTGATGCCGGTCCAGAGCATACTGAAACGGATATTGCCGCTGTCGCCGGATTTGGCAATGGATCCGCCCTCTTCGTACAGCTTGATCATTTCGGCGATAGCAAACAGGCCAATCAGCACAGGCACCAGAGAAACACCATCCCACAGGTAGTCAAGCCCCCCCGTGAAACGGATGCTGCCTCCCAGGTCATCAAAGCCGACAAACGCGATGAAGAGCCCGACACAGGCTGCCAGCAGACCGCGCAACATGTTGCCACTGGCGGCGGTCAACGAGGTCAGACCCAACAGGGCGAGCATAAAGAACGCCGGTGGGCCGAAGGCCAGCACGATACTCTTGGTCACCGGCAGCACCAGAGTAAGAATAATGACACCGATAACACCGCCAATTGAGGAGGCTGCTGCGGCTGCACCGATGGCAATACCGGCTTTTCCCTGTCGGGTCATTGGATAACCGTCGAAACAGGTTGCTGCATTCGGCGCCGTCCCTGGCGCATTGAGCAGTATCGCAGTAACCGAACCACCGACTGCGCTGGACCCGACAATGCCGCCCATCAGCGTAATTGCCTGCTCCGGCTCCATACCGAATGTGAGTGGCAGCAACAGCGCAATGGCCGTTGTGCCGCCCAGCCCCGGAATGGTGCCGAATACGACGCCGATCGTGACGCCCAGGGCGAGATAGAAAATATTCACCCAGTCGAACAGGAACACCGCAGCGGGTGCCAGGGAGTCCAACATGATTCAGTCTCTGTGTTGTCGTGATCGATTACTGGTTTGGGTTGGCCAGGCTTTCGCGATACCGGTTGTAGAGGTCGTAACTGGTGTTGACCTGCTCTCCGGCCTCCGCACCACCGAGTGGCACCACTTCCATACCCTGACGTTCCGCGTCCGCGAGGAAGTCTTCGTTGTTCACAGCTTCCAGGAAGGCGTTACGCAGGATCTCCAGGCGGTCTTCCGGAATGCCCGGAGGACCGGCGAACGAACGCTGCAGGTTAATTGGCGTCAGCTCCGGATAGCCAGCCTCGGCAAATGTCGGCACGCCGTCCCACGGGCTTTGCTCGCCGGTGACTGCCAGGGCGGTGAGATCACCCGACTCAACATAATCCGCCACCGATCCGATAACGCTGACGGTGATGTCACCGTCGCCACGAATGGCCCCAACCACGGTTTCCGCGGTACCGCTGTAACCTGAAATATAGGTCACGTCACGGTCTTCCAGCCCCAGAACGGCAAACATGATCTGGTTGGCAGCCAGGCCGGTCGCACCGAAGCCGTGAGAGGTAACGGTAATCTCGTTCAGTGCCAGGAGGTCGTCCAGAGTGTCGATGTCGGAACTACCGCGCGCCAGCAGTGCATAATCCTGGTTTGCCAGTCGGCCGATCCAGCTCAGTTCGGTCAGGTCATATTGCACAGGCTGACCGAGCATTTCCGGGAGCACGAAACCAGGCAGGTTGAAAATGCCGAACGTGCGTCCGTCTGGCTCCGCGCGGGCAACAGCCGTGGCGCCGCGCTGGCCACCGGCACCGGAAATATTTTCGATAACCAGGTCCGTATCCGGGCCGAGAGCCTCTTCCATGTAAGGGGCAATGGCGCGGGTTGCAGTATCAAACCCACCACCGGGACCATACGGGACTACGACAGTAATTGTACCTGCAGGAAACTCCTGGGCGAGTGATAACGGCGCAACCGCCGCCACGACCAATGTAGGCAGTAGAGTTCTGAGTTTCATGGTGTTGATCCTTATAGTTATGTCAATGACAACGGCCTGCACTCGCAGGCTCCGCTCGGTTTACAACGTACGTCCGAACAGTAACTCGACTCTATCCAACACAATTGTTCTTTTCAACGGAAAACTGTTCCGCCAGATACAGCGAAACACAAGGCGGTCTCGGCATCCCGAGTCAACGCAAAAATGTCATTCTGGCAATTGATTGCGGCCCTGAGGCAAATGGCACCAAAAGCAGCTGTAATGACCGCTCGGGCACCTGTATGGCTATCCAGGGGAGAGAAAAAGCAGAACGGGCAACAACGGTGACCCGCTTCCTGTTTAAGTTCGGCGCTGCCGCCAGCCTGGCCACGCTGCCAGCGCGGCGGCTACGGAACCTGTCACAGGTCTGTTACAGGGCGTTGGTCAGGCCGCCTTACCGGCGGACCCTGATCTGGCCCCCGCACTGATCGCTGCTGCAATTACGCGGACCGGCGCCGAAATCAATTGGAACACGGACGCAACGTACGCATTGAGATCTTCCGCAGTCTGTTGGCTTGCCAGAATGTCTTTCTGCTCAGCCAGAGGAAGGTGTTCAAAGCGGTCACTGTAGTCGGGATGTTGGCGGTTCATTGGTACCTCCTGGTCTGTATGCGATTCCCGTCCATCGGGAACCCGGAAACTGCATACAAAATAAGGAGGCTCCGTTCCTGCCACAAACGATGAGTTTTCAGCTTATAGGTGAATTTATTTCATCCCTGTGGCAGGGCACAGGGTGACTAATCGCGCACTTTCAGATGTACATGGCCGAATGGGCTGTCACCGTCGTGGCGATGGTCTCCTCCCTCGGGTTCCACCGAGACCAGGTGCAGATGGCCATGGCGGACGCCGCGTTCGGAAAGAATGCTGTCCGCGTATTCCTTGATCGCTTCGGTGTCGCCCCTGAGCATGGCTACTTCAAGACAGGATTCATGATCGAGCTGCATGTTGGTGGTCGCAACCGACAGCGCGTGCTGATTGTGCCGCAACTCGGCGAGCCGCCTGGCGAGGCGGCGCACGTTGTAGGAATAGACATAGGTGAGTGTGGCAACGGCCGGGCCTGCTGCGCCGGCATTGGCAGAGGCGTGGTGAATGCCGGCTCGCATCAGATCCCGCATGGCTTCAGACCGGCTGCGGTAGCCCTGTTCGTTGATGTAATTCTCGAGGGTGTCCGCGAAATTGTCTTCGAGTGTGAGCGTGATGCGCTGCATAGAACTGTCAGTTTTCTGTAAATAAGTATGAAAAAATGATCAAAAAAGCATACTTTGGCGAATACGGAACTGTGTTCCTGATCATAAGTATGAAGATGTCGGAATCACGCCAAAGGATCAAACCGATGAACCGTCAACAATACCCGTATTTACGCTGGCTGCCAATCGCCGTTCTGGTGCTGATTGCTGCGGTAGCTATGCCTGTTCACAGCCAGACACTGACCCTCGCTGTTGGCGGCGAGCCTGACAACGGGTTTGATCCGGTTCGTGGGTGGGGTACCCATGGCAGCCCCCTGTTCCAGTCAACGTTATTGCAGCAGGATGTCGATCTGAGCCTGTCCGGGGATCTGGCCACCGACTGGTCACTGTCGGATGACCGCCGGGTGTGGACGATCCGGTTACGCGATGATGCCCGTTTTTCCGACGGAGAGCCCGTGACGGCAGAGGATGTGCGCTTTACCTACCAGAGGGCGGCGGAGTCTGGCGGACTGGTGGATATGAGCGCATTCGATCATGTGGAGGTCGTATCGCAGACCGAAGCCCGCATCCATCTGAATAAACCGCAGATCACCTTTACCCGCCAGATGGCAACGCTTGGTATTGTGCCTGAGCATGCCTATGAAGCCGAATCCTACTCACGGTCGCCACTGGGTTCAGGGCCGTTTCGTCTGGTGGCGTGGCAGGAGGGCTCGCAGTTGGTGATTGAGCCGAATCCTTACTGGCATGGCGGTACCCCGCCATTCGAGCGCATTACATTCCTGTTCACCGGTGCCGATTCGGCGTTTGCCATGGCCCGCAACGGTCAGGTGGACATGGTGGCCGTATCTCCGGCACTGGCGGACCGGTCGATTCCCGGTATGGCCCTGCAGGCGGTCCCGACCGTCGATAATCGCGGTATCGCCTGGCCGATGCATGAGCCCGGTGAGATAGAGCGTGCGGACGGTCGGCCTGTCGGCAACGCTGTCACCGCATCAGAGAGTATGCGCCGGGCGATCAACGTCGCGCTCGACCGATCCGCGCTGGTTGATCTGGCACTGAATGGCTATGGCGCCGTTGCCTACGGCCCGGCTGACGGACTGCCATGGAGTAACCCGGAAGACAGAATCAACTCGGCCGACACCCAAGAGGCGGTGCGGATTCTGGAGGCGGACGGCTGGACTCTGAATTCGGACGGCCTGCGGGAAAAAGACGGCACCGTGGCAGAATTCGATCTGCTGTACCCGGCCAGTGATCCGGTGCGCCAGACGCTGGCACTGGGCGTGTCCCAGCAGCTGGAAGCGCTGGGAATACAGGCGACACCGTCTGCGGGCAGCTGGGCGGAACTGACTGACCGACTGCACGCGAATCCTGTCGTACTCGGGTGGGGCGCACATACCCCGCAGGAAGTCTGGAACCTGTATCACAGCAGCCGTCAGGGCGTCGATTTCTTCAATACCGGGTACTACAGCAACCCGGTGGTGGACCGGCATTTTGCGGCCGCCCAGCAGGCAGAAAGTTTCGAGGACTCGTTGCCGCACTGGCAGGCGGCGCAGTGGGACGGGAATACCGGCTTTGGTAACCGTGGAGACGTTGCCTGGTCTTGGTTGGTCAATCTGGAACATACCTATTTTGTGAGTGAGTGTCTGGATCTTGGCCAGGTACAGGTTCAACCGCATGGCCATGGGTTTCCGATTACTGCGGGTATCACGCAATGGGAGTGGGTGTGCGACTGATGCTCTCACACTGGGTTTTCCGGCTGATGAGTCGTCGTCTGATCCGGCTGTGCTGGCTGGTACCGGCGGCGGCTGTGCTGGCCTACGCGCTGGCGCTGCTGGCGCCTGTCGACCCGGTGGAGGCCTATGTGGGCGCCCGCACCTCATTGATTGGGCCTGAGCAGCGGGCATTGATTGCCCAGCAGCTCGGGCTCGATGCGCCTGCCCACGAACGGTTCCTGCGCTGGGCCGCACAGATGCTGCAGGGTAACTGGGGGTATTCCACCATCTATCAGGCACCGGTCATGGAGGTGCTGGCAAGTCGCTTTCAGGCCACACTGGTACTCATGATGACCGCCTTCGTGCTCTCCGGCGTGATCGGTTTCACGCTGGGGCTGGTCGCGGGTGGCTGGCCGAATTCGCTGGCCGATCAGATAATCCGCGGAATCGCTGTGGTGTTGGCGGCGTCACCGGCGTTCTGGGTGGCCATGGTGCTTATTGCTGTGTTCGCGGTGTCATTGAACTGGCTACCGGCCTGTTGTGCCGCGCCGCCGGGCGCCATCGGCACGGAAATCACCCTGCTTGACCGTATGCGTCACCTGATTCTGCCGGCGACGGCATTGTCGATTGTGGGCATCGCACCATTGATTCTGCATTCCCGCCAACGTCAGATTGAGACCATGGAAAGCCCGGCCAGCCGACTGTTGCTGGTTCATGGTGCATCGCGTCGACAGGTCGTGTTCGGCGCAGGAGCCCGCCATGCGGCCGGGCCTGCTCTGGCGCTGCACATGGCGGGCATGGGTGAGTTGTTCGGTGGCTCGATTCTGGCCGAGGCCGTGTTCGGCTGGCCCGGCCTGGGGCAGGCTACCATGCAGTCAGCGCTGCAGCAGGATGTACCACTGTTGCTCGGCATTGCCATTCTGACCGTTGTGTTTGTCTTCACCGGGAACCTGCTTGCGGACCTGACGCGGTATGCGCTTGACCCGCGATTGCGCCAGAACGAGGTGGCCGTATGAGTACGCTCTCGCCCGTCATTGAGAAACGGATGTCCGGTCGCCCACTGCGCCTTATTGCGGTCGCACGGCTGGCCGCCGTGGCAGTGTTTCTCGCGGTTTTGATTGGGGTGTCGACCCAGGTGCCGGAGTCAGCGTACGCTCTGTCGCCGGCTGACCGTTATCAGGCGCCGGGGGCGGCAGCCTGGTTCGGCACGGACGCGCTGGGTCGTGATCTGTTCTGGCGCACGATACGGGCGCTCAGTACCAGTTTCTGGATCGGTCTGTTTGCCGCTGCCGTATCGACGCTGATTGCGCTTGTGATCGGCATTCTGGGCGCGCTGAGCGCACGGCTCGATCACTGGGCCGGACTGTTAACCGAACTGGTTCTCGGGCTGCCGCATCTTGTGCTGCTGCTACTGATCGCGTTTGCACTGGGTGGTGGCTCAGGAGCGGTCATTATTGCTCTCGCCGTGACGCACTGGCCGAGGCTGTCGCGGGTCATCCGGGCCGAAACCCAGGCCTTGCTGCAGTCCGATTTCGTAATGGTGTCGCGGCGGCTTGGCCGGTCGCCGCTCTGGATCGCCCGGCATCATTATCTGCCGCACCTGCTGCCGCAGTTGATCGCCGGCTTCGTGCTCATGTTTCCTCACGCCATCCTGCATGAGGCCGCCCTGAGTTTCCTGGGCATGGGTGTGGAACCGCACCTGCCGGCCATAGGCGTAATGCTCAACGAGAGCCTGGGTGCACTCAGTGCCGGCTACTGGTGGCTGGCCGTACTTCCCGGGCTTGGGCTGGTTGCTCTCGCTCTTTCCTTCGAACTGCTCGGCGAATCCATACGCCGTTTATTCAGCCTGCAAGAGGCACAATTATGAGTCTGCAATTCAACAATGTCAGTGTCGGGTTCCGGCGCTATGCCGGGCTGCTTCGGCAGAATTTCATTCCGGTCGTTCAGGATGTCGACTTCGCTGTGTCGCCCGGTGAACTGGTGGGGGTAGTGGGTGCCTCCGGGGCCGGCAAGAGCCTGTTGGCGCAGGCCGTACTGGACTATCTGCCCCCCAACGCGGTGCGGTTCGGCGACGTAGCGCTCGACGGCGAAGTATTGGCCGGAGACGCGCTTGAGCGGGCGCGCGGCAGCCGGGTAGCGCTGGCGCCCCAGTCACTGGACGCGCTCGACCCCTTGCTGCCGATCGGGCGTCAGATCCAGCGGCTGGCCCGATTGTCCGGGTGCTCCGAGCTCGAAGCACAGCGCGCCGCACGGCAGACAATTAGCCGATACGGGCTCAGTGAGTCACACCTGCGCGCTTACCCGCATGAGTTGTCGGGCGGAATGGCGCGTCGCGCACTGCTGGCTACGGCCACGGCCGGCGGCGCACAATGCCTGATCGCCGATGAGCCTACGGTCGGACTTGATGCGGTAACGGCGACAGACATACTGGCGCATCTGCGAGCACTGGCCGACGAAGGGCGGACCGTTCTCGTTATCAGCCATGATCTGCCGGCACTGGTGGAAGTGGCTGATCGGATTGTCAGCCTGCGTAATGGCCAGATGGTGGAAGACACTCCAGCGCGACTGTTTCGTACCAATAGCCCGGAACTGGCTCCCTATGGCCGTGCGCTCTGGGACGCACAGCCTGCGAACGGTATGGCGCGGGTCGCGGCAGTATGACGGATCTGCTCTGTGCGGAGCAGTTGACGTACTGGCCGGCGCCTACTGCACCGGCAATTTGCCGCAACCTCGGGTTTGTCTGGCCGGCCGGTCACCGGGTTGTCGGTTTGGCGGGGCCATCCGGCAGTGGCAAAACGACGCTGGCACGCCTGCTGGCCGGGCACCGTACAGGGCAATCCGGTGCCGTTCGGGTCGGCCGGCGCGTGCAGCCGATTCCCGGCGCCAACCCGGTGCAACTGGCGTTGCAGAACCCGGAGCTCAGTCTTGACCCACGCTGGACCGTGCGGCAGATCCTCCACAACGGCGGAACGCCTGATCCACAGGTGCTCGCCGCGCTGGGTATCCGCCGGGAATGGTCTGATAGACGCCCATCCGAGTTGTCCGGCGGGGAAATGCAACGTGTGGCGGTAGGTCGTCTGTTACTGCCCACCACGCAGTACCTGATCTGTGATGAAGTAACCGCTTCTCTGGATGCCATCGCCCAGGCGGATTTCTGGGAAGCGTTGTTGTCCGCGACCCGACAGATGGAATGTCGTGTATTGGTGATCAGTCACGATGTCTTTCTGCTCGAGCGAATCTGTTCCACTGTGCTCAATATCGACGATCTTGTCGGGTGAGTGACGAACGGTTTCCAGCGTTGTATGGTTCGGTCTCAGGGACGACGAACTCAGGAAGGTAGCTTGCAGTGAACCCGCCATTCAGGCTGACCGGATTCGACGTAAAACGGGCGCAACGGCTTCGCCTCCGGCGGACGCTCTGGGCCTGCGTGCCGCTGACGTTCCTGTTGATCTGCGTGGCGGTTTATGTCGCGATCGGACTGTTGCCTCAGGCACGTTCCCTGGAGTATCTCTTTTTTGTCGTGGTGGCCTGGGGCGTTTTTTTCGGTCTTATCCTCTCCGGTGCCAATCAGCGCCTGCCGGATCCCAGCATGACGGTTCCGCAGATTCTCACCGGTATTCTGCTGCAGCTCTACATCATGTATTTTCTGGCCGACCCGTTATCACGGGTTCCCTTTCTGCTGCTGGGCACGGTCAATATGATGTTCGCCGTGTTTGCTCTGGATCTGAAAAGAATGCTGGCACTCAACGTGCTGGGTGTCGGTGCCTATGCCGTCATGATTCTGATGAAGGCGGTTTTCAACCCGGAGGGCCTGGCACACTGGGCAGTTGAGGTGTTTGCCGTCGCGGCTTTCCTGTTGGCGGTCTGCATGAACGCCTATATCGGCAGTGTCATTACCGGGTTGCGCAATAAACTCCGTGATCGCAACGCGGAGCTTCGTGAAGCCATGACCCGGCTGGAAGAGCTGGCGACGCGTGATTCGCTGACCGGCCTCCTGAACCGGCGGGCGATCATGCACCAACTGAGGCAGTTGCGGGCTGACGCTGACGAAAGCGGTGAACCACTGACGGTCTGCATGATCGACGTCGATTATTTCAAGCGTATTAATGACAACCATGGCCACCAGACCGGTGATGCCGTTCTGCATTGGCTGGGACAGGCCATTCGTCGCGAAGTCGGTGACGACCAGCCCATAGGGCGCGTCGGTGGCGAGGAGTTTCTTCTGCTATTGCCCGGCCTTGCCGAGGCCGACGCCATGGCCTGGCTGGAGCACCTGCGGGAAAGCATCAGCCGGAGCGTGCCATCGGACCTCCCGGCAGACCTGGAGATTACCGTGTCGGCTGGCCTGGCCGGTGATCAGGCTGGCCTCAGTATGGACACCTTGCTCAACCGTGCGGACAATGCCCTTTATGAAGCCAAACACTGCGGTCGCGATTGTATCCGCGTTGCGTGATTATCGACGTCACATTGCCGTTGGGCTGATGATTCTGGGCATGGCGGTCGTCCATCCGGCAGTAGCCCGGGAGACACCAGAGCCACTTGACCACTGGCATGACGTGATTCGCCAGACACCCTATTGGGCGAGCCAGGGCATGTACGTCAATCTGCGGACGATTCGCCGCTGGGTGCTCAGCACAGAAGCTTATTGCGAGCGCCGTGATCGTCATCTTCTATTTGACGCTCGGGCCAGCTTTCTGGCGTATGTCGATGATGCTGAAACCAGTGCCGAGACCCAGGAGCGTCTCAATAGCCGGCGACAGAGCCTGGCTGCGGACGGCCGAGTGGATGCCTGGGTAGCCGGGCAGGACGGCGTAACGGGTTACCCCTTTGCCCTGAGTTGTGACCAGCCCGATGCCCGGCTGGAAGAATCGGTGGCTCGCTATTCCGGTGCCGATGAAAGCGCCCGTCTCTGGGGTACCTGGGATGGTATGGCCATCGGCACCGAGTCCGACCCTGTGTCACTGCACCGGGCCATTGTCGAGGTTTTTCGGGATCGTTCGGAACGGGGCCGGATCAGCCTGCCGGAGGATATCCTCAGTACGCTGGCGGGCAAGACCATCATTGAGAGCGGAGGGCTACGCGAAGCGCATTCGGCCGCCGATGCCCGCGGTATCATGCAACTGACGCCGGGTGCGCTGGGTGACTGTGAACTCGAACGCGAATTCCATTTCCACCGCATGGCCCAGATCGATTGCGCCCTGCGCCTGTGGGAGCAGAACGGGCGTAATCTGCGGCCGGTATTTGACCAGGTGTTCGGCCACCTGCCGCGCCGCAAAGCGGAGACACTCTACAGCCTGTTATTGTTGCAGGCGTATCATGCCGGCGTAGGTCGCATGCAGTCGGTGCTGTCTGATGACGAGCTGGGCCGCGCGGCCCGTTATTTTGCCGAGCACCACGAGCGGTTCAGTGCGCAGGATATTGCGTTGGGGCTGGTTTTTCACAATCAGGGTAGGGCGGACTTCGGACGCGCTTCGGTCTACTATCTTACCGACGTGCTGATTGCCGAAGAAGCCGCCTGTGCCTCGGTTGAACAACTGCCCGGCTGTCAGCGCTGATCACGGTCGCCAAGACCGGCGTCACGCCGCTTTTCCCAGGGGATCGTGGCGCTGCCCCCTTTACCGCCAATATGGAACCCGATCGACAGTACGCTCCCTGAAAGATCCGCCGCATTGACCAGTGTTTCGGCATGCAAGCCAACTTCAAAGCCCCGGTTGGCTCCCCAATAAGTGGCTATGCCCGCGACCGGGCCTGCCATCAGTTGGCCCTCGGTTTCCTCGGAACCGTAGCCACCGAAGCCCAGTCCACCGTATAGATCGAGCCCGATGTCCGTGGTGCCGACGGGACCGCGCTGCCCGACCTGAAAGTAGCCATACCCGAGACCGCCATCAGAGTCGTCGATGCTCGAGCCGCCACGACCGCCGCCCCCTACGTACCAGCGCTCACTGGTACCCAGATAGTCACCGCCGCGACCACCGAAAACGTAGTGCGTGCCGGACTCCGATAGTGCAATGCCCTGAACATGCTGGCCAAAGCCGTAACTGGCAGACAGCGCCGATGGATCGACGCCGTTCTGGCCGGTGGTCTGGCCCGAGACTGCCGCGGACAAGATGGACAATGAAAAAACAGTGGCAAACAAACGTGTTGAAGTCAGCATAATCAACTCTCCTTCTTCAGATGCTGCGCCAGAGTCTGAGAGCATTTTCAGAGGTATGTCGGAGAATGCGATAACCGGTCAGTTGCCGCCGTGGGTGGTCGCTCTTGTGCGACAGGCGGGGGTCAGCGGTCCGGATCGTCGTCCAGCGGTAGTCGGGACGACTCGTCCAGGTCGTCAAACTGGTCCCGGTCGACGGCCCAGAAGAAAGCCAGTGCGCCGCCGATCACCAGTAGCAGCGATATCGGAATCATGAACAACAGACTGTTCACAGCGAGACCCTGGCCGGAATATCCGTCCGGCCCGTTTCCAGAGGCTGAATTCGCAATGCGTTGAGTACAACCAGGATAGAGCTGAAGGACATACCCAGAGCTGCCATCCAGGGTGTTACCCAGCCAGCGGCCGCAACCGGCAATGCCAGCACGTTGTAGTAGATAGCCCAGCGCTGGCCCTGTCTGAGCAGTGCCGCCCCACGGGCGGCAATAGCGCTGACCTCGGCCTCGGCGGCCTCGGAGGCCGTAGTGACGACCAGCGGCGTTGCCACGATCCGGACACCGTCGGCTTCACCGGCCATCCGTACGCGCAGTCGCTGGTCCGGCAGTTGGCTCAGAAGAATCAGTGTGCGTGTCACAATGGCGGACGGTGCCAGCGCGAAAGCGCACGGGCAGGATACCACCAGCACAGCCAGCGTAATGTCCAGCACACGCGACGGGTCTATAAAGCTCCAGACAGCCGCAGTCGCAGTAGTCAGAGAAAGCACGCCGATGACAAATCCCAGGGTGGCCCGGTCCTGACTGCGGTCGTTGCTGCTCGAAGAAGGGCCCGTTGCCAGTGGCAGGGCTCCGGTGTCGAGGTCAGGTACCCAGCTCAGAGCCCGCTGCTGGGCGCGATGCTCCAGAAATCTCGCGACCAGCAGAAAGAACACCAGCATGGTCACGGAATCAAAATAGACCTCGTGCCCATGAAAAAGGGATTGGTAAAGACTGGCCACATAGACCAGCCCGATGGCGGCGGCTATGGGCACATCAATAGTCAGTCTCGCGCTGGCGAGTGCTGTAGCGGCACCCCGGAAAAACGGCCGGGCCGAGTAAAGTACAACCGGCGTCGCCGCCAGGAAGCCGAGCCAGCGGAAAAAATCCAGTGTTATGCCTGGAATGTCCCGGAACGGCTCCAGGTAGAGCACCAGCGCGAACATCATCGCCTGCATCATGCCGAAACCGGCTACCAGAAGGTACTTGAGCAGTTGTCTTGCCAGCGCATCGAGCGGTACGTTGCTACTCAACCTCTGCCTCCGCCGACGGCTGTGATACCTCATTGAGCGGCACACCCCGGAACTCGGCAGACTGCCCGGCCCCGGCTTCACCGGACGCGCCAGGCAGACTGAGGCTTAGCACGACCAGATGAATACAGGCGCCCAGACTCAGCGTGACCACTGCTATACCGAGCCAGACCAGGGGCACCCGATACCAGGGCATGGGTTTATTCGGTTCCGCTGTCATGACCATTGGCTCGTATCCAGGTCGCTGTCATGCGAATCTCGGCTTCGGTCAGCCGCTCAGACATGGCGGGCATAACGCCCTGGCGTCCCTCGCGCAGCGTTTCTTTGGTTGCTTCGAGCGAGCTACCCCACTGGAACGCATTGTCCGTCAGGTTCGGCGCTCCCAGTGCCGTGTTGCCGGTGCCGTCGCTCCCGTGGCAGGCCGTACAGGCAGCAAAGCGGGACTCACCGGCCAGTGCCTTGCTGCGGTCGTGTCCGGACATGGTCAGGCGCAACACGTAATTGGCAAGCTCATCAATTGCCTCTTCGCCCAATGATGCCCAGGCCGGCATATTGCCTGACCGACCGTCGCGGATGCTGGTCAGAACAGCCTCGTCCGAGCCGCCCCATTGCCAGGCATCGTCGACAAGGTTGGGGGCACCAATACTGTCATTGCCGGTCGCATCGGACCCGTGGCAGCCGGCGCAGTTGTCCTGATACAGCCTGCCGCCGGCGGCGACAATGGCTGCATTGTCCGTCAGTTCACCGGGCATGGCGCTCATTGCCTGCTCCAGCAGCGGGGCCTGCTGTTCCTGCCGGGCGGTTTGCTCAGCCTCGAGACGGCTTTCGGAACTCCATCCCAGTACGCCGGGCGCGTTGCCGAAGCCCGGGTAGAGGATGAAGTAGACGAGGGCAAATACAAACAACCCGGCGGAAAACCAGATCCACCAACGTGGCAGTGGGCGAACGCCTTCCCGCAGTACGCCATGAGCCCAGACGTGTCCGCTGGTACCGTCTTTCCGTGTCGGGATGTCGACACGATTTCCCCATATAAAGAGGAACAACGTGATTCCCAGGTTCAGAATTATCAGGGCCATGACCCAGATCGACCAGTGCTGGCTCATGCGTCAGACTCCTTGTTGGCATGTATGCGTTCCGGGGTACCATGGTCTTCCATGGGCAGGGCCGCGAGGCGGTCAAAGGTGGGCCGATGTCGCTTCTGCCAGAGCCAGATCCAGATACCGATAAACGTAGCCAGAAATACCAGCAGCATCACACCGATGGCATTTCCCCAGAGTGGTGACAGTGTCATGGGTTGCCCTCCTCTCCGTCAGTTTCTTCCGGTTGCGGCGGACGCTGAGTGCCCAGCCCCTGGAGATAGGCCACCAGTGCATCCAGCTCGGACCGGCCTGAGACTGCCTCCGGCGCATTGGCAATCTGCTCATCGGTATAAGGGTCGCCGAGGAATCGCAGCGTGCGCATGCGCTGCTGGATGTCCTCACCGTCGACCTGTTTCTCCGCCAGCCAGGGATAACCGGGCATGTTGGAATCCGGGACCAGTGACTGGGGGTCCAGCAGGTGTTGACGCTGCCAGGCATCGCTGTACTTGCCGCCGACCCGAGCCAGGTCAGGCCCGGTTCTCTTCGACCCCCACTGGAACGGTCGGTCGTAGACCGATTCCGAGGCCATCGAGAACGCACCGTAGCGCTGGGTCTCGAAATCCAGCTGACGGATCATCTGCGAATGACAGTGGAAACACCCTTCGCGTACATAGATGTCGCGGCCGGCCAACTCGAGAGGCTCGTAGGGCTCTACATGGTCGGCCGGCTGCACACGGTTGGCTTCCACAAACAATGGCACGATTTCGGCCAATCCGCCCAGTGACACCATCACCGCGATGAAGATGCCAAGCAGCCAGGCTTTCTTCTCGATTTTCTCAATATGGCGGTAGCGCAGCGGGAACTTCATGAGGCACCTCCCTGGCGAGCTGTCAACGGCCGTGGAATCTGATCCGGCTCCGGCTCCGGAATCGGCACGGGAATCGGGCTCACCAGGCGTGCGCGCGCCTCATCGGCGGTGTGCCAGAGATTCCAGAGCATGACCACCATGCCGGCCAACGTCAGCATGCCGCCGAACCAGCGCAGAATGTAGAGGGGTTCAATGGTAAGCAGTGTTTCCATAAAGGTGTAAGCCAGCATGCCGTTGGGCAGCGTGGCCCGCCACATGACCCCCTCGGTGATTCCCGCTACCCACATGGACACCACATAGATCAGCGTGCCGCCGATGTGCAGCCAGAAATGCGCTTCCATGGCGGCGTGTGAGTGCATGGGTTTACCCAGTGCCCGTGGCGCCATCGCGTAGAGTGAGCCGATCGTGATCATTGCGACCCAGCCCAGCGCACCGGAGTGCACGTGCGCGACCGTCCAGTCTGTGTAGTGCGATACGCTGTTTACCGCTTTCACGGCCATCATTGAGCCTTCAAAGGTCGACGCGGCGTAGAAGGCCAGCGACATCACCATGAATTTGGCGGCAGGGTCCGTACGCAGCTTGTGCCAGACGCCATTGAAGGTCATGAGGCCGTTGGCGGCCGATCCCCAGCTCGGCATCAGCAGGACCACGGAAAAGACCACGCCGACTGACTGCACCCAGTCCGGCAGTGCGGTGTAGATCAGATGGTGCGAGCCGGCCCACATATAGATGGAGATCAGCGCCCAGAAGTTGATGATGGAGAACCGATAGCTCCACAGCGGCTGCCCCGCCTGGCGGGGCACAAAGTAGTACATCATGCCGAGGAACCCGGCGGTCAGGAAGAACGCTACCGCGTTGTGTCCGTACCACCACTGCACCATGGCGTCCACAGCCCCTGAGTAGATGGGGTAGGACTTGGTCCATGACACCGGGATGGCCAGATTGTTCACAATGTGCAGCAGTGCCACCGCAATGATGAAGGCGCCGTAGTACCAGTTGGCGACATAGATATGGCGGATGCGGCGGCGAGCCAGGGTGGCGAAGAACACCACAGCAAAGGACACCCAGACCACAGCAATAATGATATCAATCCACCACTCCGGCTCTGCATACTCCTTGCTCTGCGTCAGTCCGAGCGGGATCGTGGTCATGGCCAGCAGGCAGGCCAGTTGCCAGCCCCAGAAGGTGAAGGTGGCAAGGCCATTCAGGGCCAGCCGGGTGTGCCCGGTGCGCTGCACCACATAGTAGCAGGTGCCCATGAGTGCCGAGCCACCAAAGGCAAATATAACGCCCCAGGTGTGAACCGGGCGAATCCGGCTGAACGCAAGCCATGGCTCATCGAAGTTCAGTTGCGGCCACGCCATCTGTGCCGCCGCAAGTACCCCGATCGACATGCCGATGGCACCCCAGACAACCGCGGCCAGCAGAAAGAGCCGGACAATGGCGTCGTTGTAGGTTTCTGTTGTGGTGGTGGTCATGGTCAACCTGTCCTTGTGCTTTGATGCAGAGCGATGAGCGAGTCAGCCCGGAAGGCGCCGACGATAGCGCAGAGTCAATAATCCTGAATTGACTCAGGTCAACGGCAGGTGGATTCTGCGGGAAGGATGCCAGTGTGCGTATTGGCCAGGCAGCACTTCTGGGTCAGTGCCCGGGCGAAAGGTCCTCCGCCAGAAACCCCCCGGTCTGGTGTGCCCAGAGCTGTGCGTAGATACCACTGTGACGAACCAGTTCGGCGTGCGTGCCCGATTCCACAATGCGCCCCTGATCGAGCACGATCAGTCGGTCCATGGCCGCGATGGTCGACAGGCGGTGGGCAATGGCGATCACCGTTTTGCCTTCCATGAGCCGATACAGGCTCTTCTGAATGGCAGCTTCCACTTCGGAATCCAGGGCCGAGGTGGCTTCATCGAGCACCAGAATCGGGGCATCCTTGAGCAGTACCCGGGCAATTGCGATACGCTGGCGCTGTCCGCCGGACAGTTTGACGCCACGCTCGCCGACCATGGCGTCGTAGCCGGTGTTTCCGTAGGGGTCAGACAGTCCTGGAATAAAGTCATGGGCCTCGGCTTTTTTCGCTGCGGCGACCAGTTCATCCTCTGTCGCATCCGGCCGACCGTACAGAATGTTGTCGCGCACCGATCGATGCAGCAATGACGTATCCTGGGTCACCATTCCGATGCTGGCTCGGAGGCTGTCCTGAGTGACCTCGCGGACATCCTGACCGTCAATCAGAATACGGCCCCCCTCGACATCGTGAAAACGCAGCAACAGATTGACGAGCGTGGACTTGCCGGCGCCGGAGCGACCGACAATGCCCACTTTCTCGCCGGGCTGAATCGACAGGTTGAGTGCGTCGAACACGCCATGGCCTTTGCCATAGTGAAACGATACCTCACGGAACTCGACGCGGCCCTCGGATACCACCAGCGGCTGCGCATTCGGAGCATCCAGCACCGTCTGGGGTTTTGACAGCGTGTTCATGCCATCGGCGACGGTGCCGATGTTCTCGAACAGCGCGCTGACCTCCCACATGATCCATTGCGCCATGCCGTTCATGCGCAGGGCGAGGGCGATGGCAACCGCAATGGACCCGACCGATACCGCTTCTTCCAGCCAGAGCCCGATCGCCAGAGCCGCCACCACGAAAACCAGCACATAGTTGATCGCTTCGACACTGACATTGAGCCCGGTGACCAGCCGCATCTGGCGATACACGGTCTGCAGGAAGCCCGCCATGCCACGGTGGGCGTAGTCCGCTTCCCGCGAGGTATGCGCAAACAGCTTTACGGTCTGGATATTGGTGTAGCTGTCCACCACACGGCCCGTCATCACTGAGCGCGCATCCGCCTGTTCCTGTGAGACCCGTTTGAGACGGGGCACGAAATACACCTGAATGGCAATATAGCCGGCCAGCCACACCACCATGGGCACAGCCAGACGCCAGTCTACGCGGCCCAGCATCACAACCACGGTGATGAAATAAACGACAATGAAGACCAGAACATCCAACAGCTTGACCACGGTTTCCCGGATGGCCAGCGACGTCTGCATGACCTTGGTGGCCAGACGCCCGGCGAAATCATTCTGGTAGAATTCCATGGACTGGCGAAGCAGGTAGCGGTGCGCCAGCCAGCGAACCACCATGGGGTAGTTGCCGAGCAGCGCCTGGTGCACGATCGCTGCCCTCAGTATGCTTAACGCCGGCATCGCAATGAGCAGCAGAAAGGCCATGCCGGTGAGTTCAAGGCCCTCTTCGGCAAGAAAATCCTCCCGCCCGGTTGAACTCAGCCAGTCCACCAACTGGCCCATGAAACCGAACAGCACCACTTCAAGTATGGCGACACAGATAGTCACCAGAGACATGGCGGCAAGCGGCTTGCCGATTCCACGCGTATAGTGCCGGCAGAACGCCACCAGTGTGGCAGGTGGCTGTTCGGGGTTGTCAGCCGGGAACGGGTTGATCAGTCGTTCGAAAAACCGAAGCATTTAACACCGGTGGTTCGCTTGTCAGGGTCGGCAAGTTTACCGGAGTGATGACGCACAGGGGAGTGCTGCGGACCAGAGTCAGGCCTCGAGTACCAACTGGCGGTAATAATAGTCCCGAATCGGGTGTACGTGCGGATCAATCAGATGGTCCACGATCTGGCCCGCCGAGAAACGCCGGAAGGCATCAATGCCCTGATAAACGAACAGTTCCACCCCCGACAGCGTATCGGCACCACAGGCCGATGCCGCCTGCAGAAGTTCGGTCTGTGCCGGTATATAAACGGCATCGAACACCCAGTGGTGCGAGCGCAACCCCCCGGTATGCAACGGGCACCCCGGATGATTGAGGTGCCCGATCGGCGTGCAGTTGATGATTCCCTGCCACTCCGGTAGCCGGTCGTCAGACTCAAACGGTGTCACCACGCGGGCGGGGACACCGAGCTCTCTCATGACACGAATCAGATCGTGGGCCCGCGCGGGATCGCGTTCCCGGACGAGCAATTCTTCAGGTGCCAGTTCACTCAGTGCACAGGCAACTGCACGTCCGACACCGCCGGCGCCGATCATCAGTACCCGGCCCGGAGGACGATCACCAAACTGGTTTCGGTAGGCACTGATAAAACCGGTGTAGTCCGTATTGTCTGCCACGATCGTACCGTCGGGCTCGAACAGTAACGTATTGCTGGTACCGACCTGACGAACGCCGGGCTTTTTCACGTCAGCAAGCTGCGCCGCCTGCTCCTTGAACGGAAAGGTGACATTGGTGCCCCGATAGCCCTCGCGGCGCAGCGCGTTGACCTGTTCCTCGAACCGGAAATCAGGGCGATCAATGCTGTCGACCAGGTCATATTGCACATCCAGGCCGACGTTGTGACCCAGACGACGATGCAGGTCCGGTGACTGTGATTGTCCGATCCCTTCGCCAATGAGTGCGAGTTTCAACATGTCGGTTACTCTCCTTCGTCCGACTGGCGGGCGTCGATGCGTTGCTGCGCGGTCACGCGCACAAAGGCATTGGGCGCGCCGAGCCCGTTATAACCACGCCGGGAGACAAGTTCGAAGAAAAAAGCCTGGTGTGCCTGCAGCAGATACAATTGCTCGTAGTCGCCGGACGCATCCCGGTCGAACAGAATGTTGTTTTCGTTCAGCCACTGCCAGTATGGGGTCGCAAGTTCCTCGCGAGCTGCCAGATCGCGGTAGTAATTGTCCGGTATCGGCAGAGTGCGCTGGCCATTTGCTGTCAGCGCTGCTGCCGTAGCGGCCATATCGTCCGTCTGCATGGCCACATGGTGCACCCCTGATCCACCGTATTCACGCACAAACCGGTTGCTGACCGTGTCGGGTGAGGCACTGGCGTTGAGGGCAAGTCGGAATCGCCCGTCATGATTCTCCAGCACCTGGCTCTGTATCAGGCCCCGGGGGTCGGCGACATCAAAACTCGGTGAAATCCGGACATCGAAGATGGATCGGTACTGGAGCATCAGCGACAGATAATCGTGGTAAGAGAGGGCCAGGCTGATGTGGTCGAAACCGGTGACCGCGCCTTCCGGGACCGGTTGAGTGTCGACAGTGAACTCGCGGTCCCAGGTCCGGCTCATCTGCGAATGATCAATTATATAGGCAAGCGAGCCATCGACATTGCGCAGGGCGCTCATACGGTGCGTTGCCCCGACATCTTCGGGCTCAACGATGGTGTAACCCAGCAGATCCGCCCGCTTGAAGGCGTGGTAGGCGTTATCCACGAGCAGACCGAACGCGGATACCGCGCTGGCTGTCCGCCCCGGAATCCGACCGGCAAAGGAACTGTCGGTATTCAGGACCACGTTGACGTCATTCACAGCCCATCGTTCAGCATCCAGCGTATGGTGACGCCCGACACAGGACAGTCCCAGCGCTGACAGGGTAGAGCGAATCCTCACCAGGTCGTCCGGTTCAACCGACACCTCAATGAAGGCCATGTGTTCGATGGGCTGGGCCGCCGGCACCGTGGAGGTTTCTGACATGCTCTGGAGCAGGTGGTACGACTTGAGCCCGTCGTGCGCGGTCTGATCGCTGTGGCCCATCCGGAACACATCGTTGAATATTTCGTGGGACAACGCGCCGTCGTAACGGGTCTCGCGGAGCTGCTGCATGAAGTCGTCGATCGGCAATTCTCCCTGACCCGGGAAACAGCGGTAGTGCCGGCTCCATGACAGATGATCCATAGACAGTCGCGGTGCATCCGCCGTCTGCACCAGGAAAATTCGTTCACCCGGTATATTGCCGATGCTGTTCAGCTCCGTCTGGCGCGAAAATATATGGAACGTGTCCAGCACGAGTCCGACGCTGGGGTGGTCGGCCCGCCGGACCACCTCCCAGCTGTCACGGTAATCGTCAATATGACGTCCCCAGGCGAGTGCTTCAAACGCGATCCGCATCTGCCGCCTGGCCGCACGTTCCCCGAGTTCGTGGAAATCATCCGCAGCCCGGCTTATGCCGGGCAGTGCATCCGGGTGAACTGTGCTGCAGACCATCAGCAAGTCCGTGCCGAGTTCCGCCATCAGGTCAAATTTGTGTTCTGCCCGATCAAAGGCGCGTTGTCTGGCCCGCCCGGTCAGACCCTCGAGATCACGGAAGGGTTGCAGGGTGACCAGCTCCAGACCCCGGTCACGCACCAGCTGTCCGACATCACGCGCGCTCAGATCAGACGCCGTCAGGTCGTTCTCGAAAATTTCGATGCCGGCAAATCCGGCATCTGCTATCGCACTGATCTTTTCAGGCAGAGAACCACTCAGGCAAACCGTGGCAATGGACGGAAACATCGTATGTGTCCTCCAGGTCAGTATCCCGCCAGTCGGGGCAGGAAGGTGACGAGTTGTGGTACAAACGCAATCAGCAGAAGCACCATGATTTCGACGGCCAGCATTGGCAGCAAACGGCGGACTATCGGGGCAAGGCCGGTTCCGGCCACCGATTGCGACACAAACAGACAGAGCCCCAGCGGTGGGGTTATCAGCCCGATCATCAGGTTGAAGATCACGACAAACCCGAAGTGCAGCGGATCGATCCCCAGACTCATGGCGATCGGATGAAGTATCGGTACCAGCACCAGCATGGCGGCGATGCCCTCAAGAAACAGGCCGACCACCAGCAACAGTAGAATGACAATGATCAGGAACGTCCACGGCACCGACACATATGTCAGAGCCCACTCCGTGAGCATGTTCGGGACCCGATTGAAGGTCAGGACCCAGTTGGCCGCTGCTACTGCGCCCATGATGACCATGATTACGGCACTGTCCCGCATGGCGCGGGCAAAGATGCCGGGCAACTGACTGAGGCGGATGTTCCGGTACAGGAATACCCCCAGAAAGAGCGCGTAAACCACCGCGAACGACGCTGCCTCAGTCGGTGTAACGATGCCCAGCAGAATCGACCCCACCACGAAGACCGGCATGAGTGCCGGAAGCAGACCGTGCAGAATGGCCCGGAGGCGGGAGGCACTGGAGCCGACTTTGCTCTCGCCGTAGTTCCGGACAAAGAAAAAGACATAGAGTGACAGGCCGAAGGCGAGCATCAGACCCGGAACAATACCGGCCAGAAACAGGCCCGGCACCGACACCCCGGTTACCACGAGCGCGTAGATAATGACCGGTATGCTGGGTGGGATAATCGGGCCGATCACGGACGAGGCAGCCGTCAGTGCGGCAGAAAATTCTCTGGGGTAGCCTTCCTTTTCCATGGCCGGTACGAATACGCGACCGAGCGCCGATGTGTCGGCGATCGCGGACCCGGACAACCCGGCAAAGATCACCGATGCCCATATGTTGACGTGTGCCAGTCCGGCTCTCAGTCGCCCGACAATGGCGTTGGCCATCTGAATGATACGTTGCGTGATCCCGGCCTCGTTCATCAGTTCGCCGGCGAGGATGAACAGCGGTATCGCCAGCAGCGAGAATGAATTCAACCCGGCGAACAGTTCCTGGGCAACAATGCGGATGTGAAACGGAAAATCACTGGTGGCCATCAGCACAATAAGGGTGCCGAGAATGGCAAAAGCGAACGGTACTCCAATCACGACCAGTAAGAGCAGAAGGGCAAAAATCATTCGGAGCCCTCCTCAATGGCCGGCCCGTTGGCATCAAACCTCAGGCCCAGCATGACCAACGCCGCGACGGACACCAATGCACTGCCGATCGGAACGGAAAGCTGGAAAATCCACATAGGGAGCTGCGTACTGGAAGAAATCAGGCCGCCGCGGGAATTCATGAAATACCAGGATGAGATGAGCAAGCCGATGCCGGTGGCGCAAACCGTCAGATCGATCAGTATTGCCTGTGCCTGTCGCCAGTTGGCCGGTACCAGGTTGTTCAGCAGGTTGAAGTTAACGTGTCGGTCCTGCAGGTAGGCCCAGGACAGCGCCACCATAAGGCCGAAAATCATGAGATAGATGGCAACATCCTGACCCCAGGTCAGTGAGCCGCCGCCCAGATATCGCCAGAATGCATTGAGCGCGACCAGCAGGAACAGGCACATCATGGACAGCGCAGAGAGCAGACGGGAAACCGCGATTAACCCGTTACGGACAGTTTGAAGCAGCGACATCATGGTGAAATTCCGATAAGCGAGGCACAGGGCCGGCGGATGCCGACCCCGTGCAGATGGCATGGATCAGCGGCGAGCTTACATGGCCTCGTCTACGGCTGCACTCAGCCGGTCAATCCACTCGGCATCACTGCCGAGTTCACCGCGCAGGTACTCAATGACGGCAGGTTGCGCCGCGTCGCGGAACTGCTCAAGCTGATCCGCTGTGGGCTGCGTGACTTCCATGCCTTCAGCGGCCAGTTTGGACACCCCGTCAGCCGAATTGAACTGCTGAATCGCACGGCCCATGGTGCCGGCAATGGTCGCGGCCCGCTGAATCGCGTCCTGCTCGCTGTCAGAGAACGACTGGAAAAAGTCGTCGTTGATCAGAATGTGGTCGACACCGTATACGTGTCCGTCCAGCGTCAGGTAATCCTGAAACTCATAGAAATTATTGCCATAAATTACCGAGATCGGGTTCTCCTGCCCGTCAACCACGCCGGTGGACAGAGCAGTGGGGACTTCACTCCAGGCAATGCCCTGTGGTTCAGCGCCCAGTCCGCGCACCATTTCCAGATACAGCGGAATCGTCTGAACACGGAACTGGAGACCTTCCATGTCTTCGGGTGTCGCGATCGGGCGAACCGAGTTGGTGAAGTGGCGGAACCCGGTCTCACCATAGGCCAGTGTCCGGAGACCGGTTTCCTGCAGACAGTGGTCCGCGAGTGCATCGCCGAACTCACCGTCCATTACTTCCCAGGCCACCGGCGCGGACGGGAACATGTACGGAATGTCAGTCACAGAGGCTGCCTGGCAGAAGTTGGCGTAGGCGCCCGATACCATTGCAATGCCGACGGTGCCGTCCTGTGCGCCCTGAACCAGTTCTGTTTCATCACCCAGAGCACCGGCAGGATAAAGCTCGACGGTCAGGTCGGTCTGAGCTTCCACCAGGTTCTTGAATATGTGGCTCGCGGCGCCCTTCTTGGACGTCTGCCAGTCATCCGGATCCACGTGTCCGAAACGGATCGTCTGCGCTGAAGCCACGGTTGATGCGGCCAGAACGGCAGCAGTCAGTGTTACTGTAATTGCTTTGGACTGGAACATTATTGTTGTCCTCTTCCTCGCTTGGTGCGTTTTTAGCCGACTTTTCGCGCCGACCATCTTATTATCGACTGTTCACGAGCAGCCTTGGTTTAATAATGTACGAAATGGTACGTTCAGTCAAGTTATGGCATACTATAAAATTAAAACGACGAGGCTTCAGGTCATGGCAGACAGTAGTGGTAAAGGGGTGAAAACCGGCGTCAGCCGAGGCCGGACGCGGCGCAACGACCCTGAGCGGGTGAAGGCCGACATTCTGAAAGTCGCAACCGCAGAGTTCTCAGAGAAGGGGCTGTCGGGGGCACGGATCGACGAAATTGCGGAAAAGACGCAGGCGTCGAAACGGATGATCTACTACTACTTTCGGGATAAGGAATCCCTGTACCTGCATACGCTTGAGGCGTCTTATCAGGAAGTGCGCGAACAGGAAAATACCCTGGATCTGGACCACCTGGATCCAGATACAGCGCTGCGCCGGCTGGTCGAATTTACCTTTCGTCACCACGCTGCCAGCCCGGATTTCATCCGGCTCGTAATGATCGAGAATATTCATCATGGCCACTACCTGGCCCAGTCGGATCTGATTCAGCAGTTGAATGCAGGGGCCATCGACCACCTGTCACGGGTCTACGATCGTGGTGTTGCCGAGCGGGTTTTTCGCCCGGGCCTTGATCCACTGGAACTCCACTGGCTGATCAGTGCGCTGTCATTTTTCAACGTGTCCAATCGGCATACGTTTGCGCGCATATTCAATTGGGATACTGCCGCTCCGGACAATCAGGAAAAGCTGGCGTCACATGTCGTCGATATGGTTCTGCGCTATGTCGAATGGGTACCCGATGCCAATGAGTGACGTGAGCATTGCCGCGACCATTTTGCCTATTTTTGCGGTCATTGCGTTGGGCTATGTTGCCGTGCGGGCGCGGGCGTTTCCGCGGTCCGCGGTTCCCTATATGGGTCAGTTTGTCGTGGGTTTCTGCCTGCCGGCGCTGGTTTTTACCACGGTGTCCCGCTCGCCGATAAATGAGGTGATCAACCCCTGGTACGTTGGCGTCTATGCGCTGGGCGGGCTGCTTACTTACTGGATAGTGGTAATCGGCTCGCGGTACGTTGCCGGTGAGAGCCTGACCGCTGCCGGGGGCAACGGCCTCGGATCGTCGGTCAGCAACAGTGCGTTTGTGGGAGCACCGGTGCTCATAGCCGTTTACGGGAGTCTGCCGGCAAACGGGTTCACCATGAATCTGTTGGTAGAGAATATCGTGATGCTTCCGACCGTGTTGGTGGTGTTCGAGCTGGCAAAGAGTCTGCGCGAAGGCGGTATTAACGCCGGTGCGCTGACCAGCGTGTTCCGGAACCTGCTGCGTAACCCGATACTTCTGGCATTGCTGGCCGGTCTGGTTCTGAACCTGAGTGGTTTGAGGGTGGCGGAACCTGTCTACACCAGCCTTGGGTTTCTGGTGGATGCCGCCATCGGAGTGGCATTGTTCACCATCGGCGGGTCTCTGGTGGGCACTGCATTGCGCGGCAGTTTCTGGAGTATCGGCTCTGTGGCCGCGGGCAAACTGGTTCTGCACCCGCTGATTGTGGCCGGTCTGGTCTGGCTGGCACCACCGTTCGACCCGGAGCTGGAGCGCATCGCCATCCTGTCGGCGGCAATGCCGATGATGAGCATATACCCGGTGCTGGCGGGGCGTTATCAGCCCGACAACGCCTATGCCGCCACGCTCATGGTGACCACTCTGTTGTCGATGATTACCCTGTCCATCGTGCTGCTTGCGCTCTACTGAGGTCGGCCGGTCAGCGGACTACGTCAAAGCCGGTAACATCCGGGCTTTCGTTGACACTTTCCACGGTGACCTCGCTCACGCGAGCGTGTGGCGGGCCCGAACGACACCAGTCCGTGAAGTCCTGCAATTGGTCCGGATGGCCGTGAGCGAGTGCTTCCACACGGCCGTCCGGCAGGTTTCGAACCCAGCCGGTCAGCCCAAGGCGCCGTGCAGTTTCCTGGGCAGAGGCGCGGTAGAATACTCCCTGCACGCGCCCTGCAATAACGAGCCGCCAGGTTTCTGTTCCGGCCATAATCGGTTTGCCTCCGTTGGCAACTGTCGGTGGATTGGCTCTCGAATGACAGTGTAACCTTGACGTGCAGGGTTGAGAATCATTCGCTCAGGAACGCGAAAAGAGGGTATGCAATGGCCAGATTGTTGCTGAACGGAGACATGGGCGAAAGCTTTGGTCCCTGGGTCATGGGGAACGATGAGCAATTGATGCCCTATGTGGACATGGCCAATGTCGCCTGTGGCTTTCATGCGTCTGACCCGCTGGTGATGCGCCGTACAGTAGAGCTGGCGGTGCGGCACGGCGTGCGCGTCGGTGCCCACCCGGCGTATCCGGATCTGCAGGGGTTCGGCCGGCGATCCATGGCGTGTTCCCCGGACGAAGTGGAGGCGATGGTGCTCTACCAGGTTGGGGCACTGGCCGGTGCGTGCCGGGCGGAGGGCACGCAACTGCACTACGTCAAACCGCATGGTGCCCTGTACAATGACATGGCCCGGGACCCGCAATTGTTCACTGCTGTGGCGCGAGCGGTACAGGCGTTTGACCCTGACCTCGCGCTGGTAACGCTCGCACGGCGCAACACATCGGCCGTGCGCGAGATGGCCGATTCGATGGGGCTTTCCCTCTGGTTCGAAGCGTTTGCGGACCGTGCCTACACTGATGAGGGGTTTCTGGCACCGCGCAGCGAGCCTGGCTCGGTACATCACGAGCCTTCGGTTATTGTGGATCAGGCGGTGCGGATTGCCGAGGGCAGACCGCTGACGACGCTGGGCGGGCAGTCACTGACGCTGCAGGCCGATACCCTCTGCGTGCATGGCGACAACCCTGAATCCATTGCGGCGGTGAAGGCGATCCGTGACGCCCTGGGCCAATCATGAGCGGCCCGGGAACCAGATCACTCCCACGGTTCGAGCCGGCCGGCATTGACGGCTGGATTATTCGGCTGTTTGATGAGATTGATGAGTCCAATATCGGGCCAGTTCAGAGTCTGGCAGGCACCTGTGAAAAGGTGCTGGGCGATGCGCTGATTGACCTGGTGCCGTCCTACACGACTCTGTTGGTTATCTTCGACCCGTTGCGGTTAGCGCCATGGGAAGCGCGCGCACTGCTGATTCAATGCGTCGCGGAATCGTCCGGTGCCACAGACCGGGAACAAGGGGCACTGCACACCCTGGAAACCTGGTATGACCCGTCAGTCGGGCCGGATCTGGAGCGTGTCGCGCAGCACGCGAATGTAACCGTTGACGATGTGATCGCGCGCCACAGTGGGCTCGAATACCGGGTTTTCGCGATCGGATTCGCTCCAGGCTTTGCGTTCATGGGGCTGCTGGATCCGGTGCTGGAATGCCCGCGCCATGATACACCGAGGCGGTCGGTCCCGGCCGGTAGCGTCGCAATAACCGGTCGCCAGACAGCGGCCTATCCGATGGCCACCCCGGGAGGGTGGAACCTGTTGGGGCGGACCGCAACGCGCCTTTTTGATCGGGAAAGGAAACCATTCAATCTGCTTCGGGCCGGTGACCGGGTTCGATTTGTTGCGGTGGACCACGATGCGTTTGCCGCTGCCGGTGGGGACGACACGCCCATGGAGCGCTCCTGATGGCAGCCTATCGAGACGCAATTGACCTGTTTGAAGTGGTGCGTGCGGGCCCGATGGCAACGCTGCAGGATGCCGGGCGGTTTGGTGTGCGCCACCAGGGCCTCACCCAGGGCGGTGCCGCTGATCTTCATGCCTGGGCCTGGGGAAACGCGCTGCTGGGAAACACCTGGGGTGCGCCATCCCTTGAAGTGGTGCTGGGCGGACTGGAACTGGTGGCATACCGGGATTGTCGGATGGCCATCACCGGCGCGGACCTCTCGGCAACACTGGACAATCAACCGGCACCACTGTGGGAGGCGTTCACACTTCGCGCCGGCACTCGGCTTTGTTTCCAAACGCCGAACGCCGGTGTGCGTGCCTACATCTCCGTGCCGGGTGGGTTTTCTGCCCCACCGATACAGAACAGTGTGGCGACCGTCGCCAGGGAGCAGATCGGAGGCCTTTATGGCGACGGCCGGTCACTGGCAGTCGGTGACAGGCTGTCGGGCGCCGGCCATGCGGAGCCGGAGCGGCGACCTGCGGAGATGGCGCGCCCCGATATCCCGGACTATAAAGAGCCGGCAACGCTGGCGTTGATGCCGGGGGCGCAGATTGCTGGTTTTACCGGCGACAGTCTGTTCCAGGCGTTCAACCAGGCATGGCAGGTCGATGACCGGGCCGATCGAATGGGCGTGCGATTGCTCGGGCCGCGCCTGGTAAGCGCCTACCGATCGATGATTTCAGAAGGAATCAACCTGGGAAGTGTTCAGGTACCTCCGGACGGTCAGCCGATCGCGCTGCTCAACGACCGGCAGACCATCGGGGGTTACCCCCGTCTGGGTGCGTTGACCCCCCTGACAGCGTCGCGGTTGTCTCAATGCCTGCCGGGCCAGACTGTCCGGCTGCGTGCGACCGGTGTCGAGCAGGCCTGGCGAGAATGGCAGCAGTTCCGGGGTCGCTTCTCCTGACTGAGAATTCCATATTGTTTATGGATTCCGCAATTAATATTCCACTTTCGCTATAAACTGGTTTCGGTCTCAACGCCGGTACTGATCGCGCGCAGTATGGACAGAAACAGCTGGTGAGACGGGGTCGGGTGCCAGTCTTTCCGGGTCGACAGACCAATCGGTCGACGGGCTGCCGGCATCGTAATGTCCAGTGTGGTGAGCGTGCCCGATTGCAGCTCCCGGTGGATCTGGTGCGCCGGTACGAAGGTGATACGGTCACTGCCGGCGAGCACTTCTCTGAGTACAACCTGAGAGCTGCACTCAAGTAGCCCCATGCCCGGTGCCTCGGTCAGGCCGGGAAACAGTTCATCAAACAGGGCTCTTATCGGTGTGCCCCGGCGCGGGAGCACCCAGGGGTAAGCGACCAGATCTTCTTCTGTGACCGGTGATTTCCCCGCCAGTGGATGACCTGCACGGGCTACCAGAGACAACGGGGTTTCGAAAAAAAACTCCTGAGTGACCTGCTCGGTCGGCGGTTCGGGGGGCAGGGCGCCGATCACGAAATCGATATCACCGGTCAGCAACTGCTCGAGCTGATCCGCGTACGACCCTTCAATGATCCGAACGTTCAGGCCCGGTTTCAGCTCGCTGATCCGGTTGATGGTTGCCGGCAGCAGGTACGCCCGCGCCAGTGGGCGTGAACCAATCGTAATGGTGGTGGTGTCGGCTCCGCTGAGGCTGCTCAGCTCATCGAAACCGAGTTCGATTTCCTTCAGTGCCAGGCGGGCAAAGCGGGCAAGGCGCTGTGCGGACCGGGTCAGGGACAGTCCGAGCGAGGTGCGTTCAAAAAGGGACAGGTTGAGGCTGTTCTCGAGATCCCTGGCCGACCGGTGGATCGCCGGCTGAGAGATCTCAAGTGCTCTGGCGGCACCGGAAAACGACCCGGTCGACTGTATGCTGATGAGAGCCCGCAACTGTGAATTGGTGATCAACTGGGCGGGATGGTCCGACGGATGTCCCTGACTGTCTCTCGGTAGCCCGCTGCGCATCGCCTCGCGTACGCCCTGCTGCAACAGGAACAGACAGCGGTTGATGCGGTGCAGGAACAGTTTACCCTCGAAGGTGGGCTGCAGGCCGTGCGCGTGCCGGAGGAACAGCCTGCAGTTGAGGCGCTTTTCCAGTTTCGCGATAGCCTGGGTAAGGGCGGACTGGGACAGGTGCACACGGTCCGCTGCCATGCTGATGCTGTGCAGCGCCGCCACTTCGCTGATGGCTCGCAGATGGCGCAGATTGGGCGCGGGCTGGCGCATAGTTGGAGACTCCAGAACAGGTGTCGGCGGAACCTGTAAAACAGCCGGGTTATAACACAAATTAATGAGGTGACAAAGAGAACTAAGTGGCGGGACATGCACTACACTAGGATACTGATGTGCACATTTCCGGCGCTGTCACTGGCCGGAAATCCATTGCGTCCAGCAGGCCTTCGGGCCGCCACAGACCAAGATACCGTAAAGGATGAGGACACCGACATGTTAAAAACAACAGGCAAAGTCGCCGCATTGACGCTGGCGGGCAGCATCGTTGCCGCCTCTGTTCAGGCACAGGAAGTCACGTTGAGAATGGGCCACCTCTGGCCATCTGTATCAGGTAACCATCAGCGGGTCATGCAGGCCTGGGCTGATCAGGTTGAAGAAGACTCCAACGGCCGCATTGCCGTCGAAGTCTACCCGGGCGGCACTCTCACGCCGCCGGCAGAGCAGTATGACGCCGTCAGTGACCAGATCATGGATATCACCGCGACCGTTCAGGGCTATACCGCCAACCGGTTCCCGCTGACCCAGATCGTTGAGCTGCCCGGCGTTGTGGACAGTGGTGAGCAGGGCGCCTGTATACTGCAGTCGCTGTATGATGAGAGTCACATTGGCGAGGAGTACGAGGACACGCATCCACTGTTCTTCTTCACCCACGGGCCGGGTATGTTCCACGTAGCCGGTACGGAAATCCGTGAGCCGGAAGACCTCCAGGGTCTGCGGATTCGTCGGCCGACTACCGTAGTGGGCAATATTCTGGAGGAGCTGGGTGCCCAGCCTGTCGGCATGCCGGCACCGGAGAGCTATACCGCGATGCAACGCGGTGTCATCGACGGGGTCGCACTGCCCTGGGAAGGCACCATCGCGTTCCGTCTCAACGAACTGGTTGACTCGCATACCGAAATCGGTGGCATGTATACGCTGTCGTTCATCGTCACCATGAACGAGAACGTCTATAACAGCCTTTCCGAAGAGAACAAGGCGGTGATCGATCAGAACAGCGGTATGGATTGGGCGACTCACGCCGGTATGGTCTTCGATGACCTCGATGAAGCCGGCCTGGAAGACGCTCAGGAGAATAACCGCCCGATCATCCGTATTGAGGGCGGCACCAGCAACCCCGAGTGGGCTCCGGCCATCAATGCGGCGCGTGAGCGTTATCTGAACGATCTCGAAGAACGTGGCCTGCCAGCGCGCGAAGTGTACCAGCGTGCCCTGGCGTTGCGCGACGATTGCGCGGCCTGATCATACGCAACTGGTGGGTGGCCCGGCGCGGCCACCCAGTCTTCAAGAAGCGACTCCCTCTGTCTGAGCGCACTCACGCTCTGCAATTGCTGCGGGTGCGATCGGTGATACGCCCGATGCGGGCTGTATTGCGGGCACGGGGAGCCCGGGAGATCTCATGAAGAGATTACTTGACTCACTGGCTGATATCTCGCGTCTGCTGGCGAAATGGCTGAGCAATATTGGCGGGGTCATTATTGTCATTTCCATGGTGACCGTATTGCTGGAAATTCTCACCCGATTTCTGTTCGGTGCCACTGCGGGGGCACTGGATCTGACCTTCCGTGGCAGTTACGAGATTGTGCGCTATTCCCTGATGCTGGGCATTCTCTACGCGTTACCGAACGCGCTGAAGGATGGCCAGGTCATCGTTGAGCTGTTTACCGAAAAATGGTCCATGCGACTGAAGCAATGGGCAGGCGGTTGCTACGTCATCTGCTTCGGTCTGTTCGGTTGGCTGCTGACCGCCGGGCTGGTGGAATCAATAGAGCAGGCTGCCCGAACCGGTCAGACGACTCAGGATCTGGGCATCCCCATGGCGCCTATCTACTGGGCGGCCATGCTCGGCACCATCATGCTGGGTGTTCGCGGGTTTACCGTAGCCTGGGAGTATTTTTCGGACCAACGCAATGAGGCGGCATCATCATGAGTCCCGAAGTCATCGGTTTTATCTGCATCATTGGCATGCTGGTCATGATTGCACTGCGTATGCCCATTGCCATGGCCATGGCCGGTACCGGCTTTGTTGGCTTCGGCCTGATTGTATCCTTTGCGCCGGCAACCAATATTCTGTCCAGCAGCCCACTGTCGACGCTGTCGAACTACAGCTTCAGTCCGGTGCCGATGTTTATTCTTATGGGCGTGCTGGCGTCGAAGGCCCGCATGTCCGCCGAGCTGTTCAACGGCGCGAAATCCCTGTTCGGCGCCTGGCGCGGGGGCATGGCTCTGGCAGCCGTCACCTCCTGTGGGGTTTTTTCGGCCATCAGTGGTTCATCGCTGGCGACTGCGGCGAGTATGTCCAAGGTGGCACTGCCGGAAATGAAAAAGCAGGGTTATGCGGACTCTCTCGCCAGCGGCACGATTGCGGCGGGCGGCACCCTCGGCATTATGATTCCGCCCTCAATCGCACTGCTGCTCTACGCCCTGATCACCGAGCAGTCAGTCGGCGATATGTTCATCGCCGGCATCATTCCCGGGTTATTGGGCCTTCTGCTGTACCTGGCCGCCATCGCAATCGCCGTGGCGCTGAAACCCTCACTGGCCACGCCGGGTGACCCGACGACCTTCATGCAGAAGCTCTCCGGGCTGAAAGGCATTCTTCCCTTCGGGCTGATATTCGCGATCATCATAGGGGGTATCTACGGTGGTCTGTTTACGCCGACTGAAGCGGCGTCGGTCGGTGCCTTCGGTGCCCTTGTGATAGCTCTCTACCGCGGTATGCGCTGGCCGGAATTCTGGGAAGCCGTGCGGGAAACGCTGGTTATTTCCGCAATGATCTTCTTCATGGTCATCGGTGCGGAAATCTTCGGCTATTTCCTGAATGTGTCGCGGATTTCGCAGTCACTGGTGTCGGTGGTAACAGCGCTCGAGCTGACGCCGATGATGGTGCTGCTGGCCATTCTGGTACTCTACATTCTGCTGGGTATGGTTATGGACAGCATTGCCATGTTGCTGCTGACTGTCCCTGTCGTGTTTCCGTTGGCCATGCAGGCAGGGTTTGATCCGGTCTGGTTCGGTATTGTAACGGTGATCACTGTAGAACTGGGCCTTATAACTCCGCCTATCGGCATGAATGTGTTTGTGATCAAATCCGTCGCACCCCAACTGAACATTATCGATGTGTTCAAGGGCGTCATACCCTTTGTATTGTCCGACCTGGTCCGGTTACTGCTTCTGATTGCGTTCCCGGTCCTGGCGCTTGGCCTGCTATAGCCGCCGGCCATGATGGGCGGCCAAACAGTCCGTGCCCGGCGTGCGTTGCTGCCTACCGGACATGCCCGGGACCTGATCGACGGATACCGGGTCAGTTGCATTGACCAGGGGACGCCCATGCTGTTGGTGGACTGTCGGGGGCGGAACCCGGACCTGAACGCACTGCTTCAGGTCCGTCGACAGGTGGGCTACCTGATGGGTCTCGGTGATGTGCGTACCCTGAACTCGCCTCGCCTGGTGATGGTGCTGGGGCTTGAGGAAGCGGGGTCCGCCGCGCCCCTCTGTCGTCTTGCCGGTATAGCCGACCGACCTGACCCCGTAATGGAGGGAGTGGGCGGTGAGGAAGCCGGAGCGGTCGGGGATTCGGCCAATGTGCGGGAGTCCATAATCGGCATCTGGATCGCCCGGAATGCACCAGCGGCCGAATGTCTCAGAATCCGTTCCGTACCCGACGACCTGGAATACCGCGTATCGCTGGCCGGTCCCCGATCCGGCTGAATCAGATTTTTTGGCTCAGCGCGTCGCGCAGCGCCAGGTAGTCCGCGTGGAATTTCCGGATTCCCTCCGCCAGCTTTTCGGTAGCCATGGCGTCTTCATTCATATGCCACCGGAAAGTCGGCTCATCGTAAACGGGCACCGTTTCATCGCTGGTCTGATCCGGTGTCAGTGCTCGCTGAAGGTCGCCGGAATCATTGGCCAGCTCGTCGAGCAGCGCCGGACTGATTGTCAGTCGGTCACAGCCGGCCAGTTGTTCAATTTCGCCTGCGTTACGGAAGCTGGCGCCCATTACAATGGTTTTGTAGCCCTGCGTCTTGTAGTGGCGATAGATGCGCCGGACAGACTCGACGCCCGGATCCGTTTCCGGTGTGTAGGTTTTACCGGTGCTGGCGGTGTACCAGTCCAGAATCCGGCCGACAAATGGCGATATCAGAAAGGCGCCTGCTTCCGCACAGGCAACGGCCTGGTGGAAGCTGAACAGCAGAGTGAGGTTACAGCGAATGCCGTCGCGCTCCAGCTGCCTCGCCGCTTCGATGCCTTCCCAGGTCGAGGCAATCTTGATCAGTATGCGTTGGGTGTCGACACCCTGTTCCCGGTAAAGCGACAGGAGACGATGCGCCTTTTCGATGGTGCCCTCGGTGTCGAAAGACAGGTTGGCGTTGGCTTCGGTGGAGACATAGCCCGGCACGGCTTCCGATATCCGACTGCCGAAATTGACTGAGAGCTTGTCCATGGCCGCATCCAGTTTGTCCTCATGACTGGCCCGGGCGCGGCCGAACGCCAGCGCATCCTCTACGAGGTCCGCATACTGCGGCTGTTGCGCAGCCTTCAGCAGCAGCGACGGGTTGGTGGTGGCATCGGCCGGCTCGTACTGCTTGATGGCTTCAAAATCTCCGGTATCGGCAACCACCGTGGTCATTGATTTGAGGGCGTCCAGTTTGGTCATGTTTTCCTCGTGGTCCGTGGGCAATCAATGCCCGAATGATAACAAATTCCGCGCCGGCCGTGCCGATACTCGTTTGCCCGGGATGCATGTTTTTTCTGCTGCCGAGTCACCCGATTGTGGACTTCAATCGTATACCTGGTTACAAGCCGAAAACTGATCAATGACCCGGCAATCAGAGTAACCCGTACCGTCTAAACCGAGGAGGAAAACAGCGTGTCAGACCAGCGTACCAGCAGAATCCGTCAGGGTCGGCTCGGCAGGCTGAGCCGTATGGGGAGGCTCGCGGGCGGTCTGGCCGGTGGTGCCGTCGCTGAGGGCTTTCGCCAATGGTCCCGGGGCCATCGACCCGGCATGCGTGAGTTGGTACTGACCCCGGGCAACGCGGGTCGGCTTGGCGATGAACTGGCGCGCCTGCGCGGCGCCGCCATGAAAGTGGGTCAACTGATTTCGATGGATGCCGGACACCTGATGCCACCGGAACTCTCTGACCTGCTGGGTCGGCTGCGTTCCGAGGCCGATACAATGCCGGCTTCTCAGGTACAGGCGGTAATGGCTGAGGCATTCGGTAGCGAGTGGCAGAAGCGGTTCCGCGAATTTGATCATCGCCCCATCGCGTCGGCGTCCATCGGTCAGGTACACCGGGCGATTCTGCCTGATGGCACTCGCGTCGCGGTGAAAGTGCAATACCCCGGCGTAGCGCGCAGCATCGACAGCGATGTGGACAATGTGGCGACGCTGCTGCGGTGGTCGCGTCTGCTCCCCGCAGGGCTTGAGATCGGTCCCCTGCTGGACGAGGCCAAGCAGCAGTTGCGTATGGAGGCCGATTACGAACAGGAAGCCGCCTTCGTTCGGGCGTTTGCGGAAAATCTCGACGGTTCGCCGGAATTCATGGTGCCCGCGGTCTATGGTGACCTTACAACCCGCAACGTTCTGACCATGCGCTTCCTCACCGGTGCACCGGTCGAGCGTCAGACTGAGCGCCCGGCAACCGTGCGCAATGCGCTGGTCTCCAGCCTGCTGAACCTGTTCCTGCGCGAGCTGCTGGAATTCCGGCTGGTCCAGACGGATCCGAATTTTGCCAATTATCTTTATGATCATGGCAGCCGCAAACTGGTGCTTCTGGATTTCGGTGCGACGCGCACCTACGGGACGGCGACTGTGGCGGGATACCGCCGGCTGCTGACCGGGGCGATCTACGGAGTCCGTCGGGAAATGGCTGCCGGTGCCGAGGCAATCGGTTATTTCAGTGGCAGTATCGAGGCCCGGCAACGCGAGGAGGTGGTCAGCCTGTTTGAAATGGCCACCGAACCGTTACGGGCCGAAGGCGTCTATGACTTCGGCCGGTCCGACATTGCCGAGCGCATCCGCAATCAGGGACTGAAGCTCAGTATGGAGGAGGGCTACTGGCATGCGCCGCCGGTGGACGCGCTGTTCCTGCACAGAAAGCTGGCCGGTCTCTATCTGCTCGCCAGACGTCTCGATGCAACCGTTGATATGCGGCCGCTGCGCGCCCGGATTCTCGGGGAGTCCGCAACGTCATCTCGTAAGTTTACTACATAAAATTTGCTTTACAGCCCTGATTACAGCTTTTCCTGTGGTATAGTGACAGCGCCACACAGAACAAGGAGCTGTCGCAATGCGAAAGACAAAAATAGTATGCACGGTCGGGCCAGCCTCGGAGAAACCCGAGGTACTCGCTGAACTTTCCCGGGCCGGCATGGATGTCATGCGACTGAACTTCTCTCATGGTGACTTCGCTGAACATGGCGCCCGGATCGCGGCAGTGCGGGAGGTATCCCGTGAAACCGGCCGCAATATCGCCGTTCTGCTTGATACCAAAGGCCCCGAAATCCGGACCGGCTCGGTCCGTGGCGGGGCAGTGAACCTGCGAACCGGGCAGGCTTTCACTCTGCGCCCCGGTGATGGCTCGGACGGTGACGAAACCGGCGTCGGGGTTACCTACGAGCGGCTTCATGAGGACCTGAAACCCGGCAATATTGTCCTGCTCGATGATGGCCTGCTTGAATTGCGGGTAACCGACATCAAGGGCAGGGACGTGGTCTGTGAAGTTCTCAACAACGGCGAGCTCGCCAACAAGAAGGGGGTGAATCTTCCGGGCGTCAGCGTGAGTCTCCCGGCGCTCTCTGAGAAAGACAAAGGGGACCTGGCCTTCGGTTGCGAACAGAATATCGATTACGTTGCCGCCTCTTTCATCCGGAAAGCCTCTGACGTTGAGGCCATCCGGGCTTACCTGAAGGAGCACGGTGGCGAGGCCATCCGGATCATCTCGAAGATCGAGAATCAGGAAGGCGTGGATAACTTCGATGAAATTCTCTCGGCCTCAGACGGCATTATG
This sequence comes from Natronospirillum sp., assembly GCA_965602035.1. Classification (GTDB taxonomy): domain Bacteria; phylum Pseudomonadota; class Gammaproteobacteria; order Pseudomonadales; family Natronospirillaceae; genus Natronospirillum. Next base: position 2,957,347 of record OZ271919.1, read on the forward strand.
GTCGCTCGTGGCGACCTCGGGGTCGAAATCCCGGTCGAGGATGTGATCTTCGCCCAGAAGATGATGATTGAAAAGTGCAATGCAGCTCGAAAGCCGGTGATTACCGCCACGCAGCTGCTTGATTCCATGATCAAGAATCCGCGCCCGACCCGTGCCGAAGCAGGTGACGTCAGTAATGCCATTCTCGACGGCACCGATGCGGTCATGCTGTCCGGAGAATCCGCCAAGGGAAGTTACCCGGTGGAGTCTGTTCGCATAATGGCCCAGATCTGCAGCCGCACCGACCGGATGATGGAGCAACAGCGTCCGGACCATGTTGAGAAGTTTCGTGGCGACCTGGCCGTGACCGAATCCGTCTGCCGTTCGGCCGTCGATATTGCGACGGTGCTCAATGCAAAAGCCATTGTTGTATCCAGCGAATCCGGCTATTCCGTGCGATCGGTGAGAAAATATTTTCCGCGTCACAGCCTGTTGGCCATGACTAATCGCGAGAAAACACTGCAGCAGCTCTGTCTGGTGCGCGGAGTAACCAGCCGGTGCGTATCCACGTTTGCAGATTCGGACTCGCTGTTTGAAGAGGCCAAACGCCTTGCGGTTGAAGCCGGCATGGTCGCTACCGGCGATAAGATCGTCGTGGTGTCGGGCGCACTGGTAAACGGTGGATCCACCAGCAGTGTTTCTGTTCACCGGGCCTGATCCGGTCACTGCAGAGAGGACACTATGCGTCTGGAAGAACAGGGCCTCGGGTGGATTCAGGTAGCCGAGCAGGCTGCGCTCGCGGCGTTTCCCTGGATCGGGCGCGGCGACAAGAATCGTGCGGATGAAGCGGCGGTTGCCGCCATGAGGGCCGCAATAAACCGTCTGCATATTCGGGGGTGCGTCGTCATCGGTGAGGGTGAGATCGATGAGGCACCCATGCTGCATATCGGTGAAATCCTGGGGCAGGGTGGTGTGCCGGTCGATATTGCCGTTGATCCGATCGAAGGCACGCGCATGACCGCTGCCGGCCAGCCGAACGCGCTTGCGGTACTGGCGGTGGCACCGCAGGGGACGCTTCTGGCTGCTCCCGACATGTACATGGAAAAGCTCGCGGTCGGGCCGCAGGCACGCGGGGCCATAGATCTTGAACGGCCGCTCGAGGATAACCTGGAGCAGGTCGCGGCGGTCACCGATAAACCGCTTTCGGAACTGGGCGTAGCGATACTGGACAAACCTCGCCACCGGACGGTTATTGGCCGCCTTCGCAGGCTTGGTGTCCGGGTTTTCGAAGTGCCGGACGGTGACGTTGCTGCCTCCCTGATGACAGCGCTGGAATCCCATCTGGTTGATGTCATGTACGGTATTGGTGGTGCTCCCGAGGGCGTCGTCTCGGCTGTGGCCATGAAAGCCATGGGTGGTGATATGCAGGCCCGGCTGGTGCTGCGGCATCAGGCCAAGGAAGATACGCCGGAAAACCGGGCAGTCGGTGAAACAGAGCAGGCACGGTGCCGGGAAATGGGGATCGAGCCGGGGGCCGTGCTGGCACACGACCGTCTGGTGCGCTCCGATCAGTGTCTGTTTGTCGGGGCAGGCATTACTGACGGAGAAATCGTCCCCGGGGTCAGCAGAGAGGGCACAGACCGGCTGGTCCATACCCTGATGGTCAGCGCCGACACGCGAGCCCTGCGGCGAACGGTCAGCCGCTACCCGCCGGCCTGACTCTTCACGGGCCTGCCGGGCCGCCAGCGCGGCTGGTGGTGTCCGCCAGGTAGGTGGCTCCAGGCAGCGCGCGCTCTACCGACCGGGCAACCAGCACGGTTATCACCACTTTGAGCAGGTCCCCGGGAATGAAAACGGCCATGGTGAGTGTACTGCTCATCCAGTCGTTGCCGGTGACCAGTTTGAAGCCGGTAATACCACAGATATAGAGCGCGCCAATGCCCCCGAACAGGGCCGCGATGGCGCTGGAGGAAACCGGACCCAGTCGGCGCGTAGCTTGCACCAGCAAGCCCGTGGCCAGAGCCGCCAGAGGAAAGCCGATAAAAAAGCCGGCCGTGGGGCTGGCCAGTACACCCAGTCCGCCGCGTCCGCCGGACAACAACGGAACCCCCAGCGCTGTCACAAAACAAAACAGCAGCATGGCGAGCGCCCCTCGCCAGGGGCCGAGCATAACGCCGGCGAGCATGACACCCAGCGACTGGGCAGTAACCGGAACGCCGAAAGCGAATGGGATAGGGGGCAGCAGCCCCAGCGCGGCGGTGATGGCAGCGTAAAGGGCGATCTGAATCGCGGGTTGTTCGCGCATGCGGTTTCTCCGTATGTCGGTTGCGTTGAGTCAGTTCTGACGATCCGGCCTGTCCTGGCGCTTTGACCACGCCATTTCCGTCAGTGGGTCCGTTTCAGTTTCTTCGGTGCTGAGCCCACCGCGGGCGGCTACGGCTTCTGCCACCTGGTCACTCATGCGCAGCGCATTGACCAGCAGCGGCACTGCCAGTGGCCAGCGGGCGCGGCCGCCCCCGCGCGACTGCCAGGCTTCCTGCAGCCTCGCGGCAAGTGCCACGAGCACGGGTACAAAACGGATTACCAGGGCCATCGCAAAGGACAGGCGCTCGGGAGGAAGCCCGACAACACGCAGCGGGCGCAGTACCGGCATGATTGCGGTTGTCATGTCATCCAGCCGGGTCGTCAGAGTGACCAGATTCGCCAGCAGAATCAGCGTTGCCATGCGGCTGACAATAATCACAGCCGCCGTCCAGCCCACCAGCCAACCCTGCAGGAACAACAGCGCCGCGATCAGTATGGCCAGCGATCTGAGATCGGAGAGCCGGCGCCAGACGGCACGGCCGGCCAGGCGATAGCAGAGCAGGGCAACTGCCAGCATGAGCAGCGTCGCGGTAACAGACGACACAAAATAGAGACCGGCACCCGCGACGGCCAGGCTGCTCAGCTTGAACCCGGCCGGCAGCCGATGGAAAAACGTTTCGGGGGTAGCGTAGAGTGTCAGCATGGTGGGCCGGCTTCACGTGCCAGAAGTGTTCGGGGGAGTGGCCGCTCCGCGGCGATACGATCAGAGGCTGCTTCGTACTCCGGCAATACGGCATCCGGAGGCCCGTCACGATGAACCAGTCCCTCATGCAACCAGATCACCCGGTCGTACGTCCGCAGAACCTCCAGATCGTGCGTGATCATGACAAGCTGCTGGGGCAGGGCTGACAACAGGCGGTTGAGATAGGCCCGCGTGGCCGCGTCCAGAGACGAAAACGGTTCATCGAGCACCAGCAATCCGGGCCGCAGAATCAGTACAGACAGCAGACAGACCAATTGCTTCTGGCCCTCGGACAGGCTGTGAACCGGCATGCCGGCCCAACGTTCGAGGCCCCAGTCCCGGAGCGCTTCCCGCGCCGACTCCCGAGCCTGTCGTCGTCCGACTTTCCGGTTGCGAAGTCCGAAGCTGAGCTCCTCTTCAACGGTCGGAAAAATGATCTGGTGGTCCGGGTTCTGAAAAATGAACCCGACCGTTGATGCCATGGCCTCGGGGCCGGCCCCGGGATTTCTGCCGAGTACCTGAAGAGCGCCGGAACTCGGCTGCAGCAGACCGTTCAGAAGGCGGGCGAGCGTGCTCTTGCCGGAACCATTGTGACCCACAACCCCGATGCGCTGCTCTGTCCACCGGCCCGACAGGCCGGACAGCACCGGTTCGCCGCCTCGCTGAAAGGACAGGTCCTCGAAGACTATGCCGGTTTGCCCGGCTGCCGGTGCGGGTTCCTGTGCCACCTGTTTCTGCTCCGCGTGCCAGTGAAGATCGCCATAGTAGCGATAGGAAGGCAGGCTGTCGCGGAGTTCAGAAAAATATGTTTACAGTTGGATAAAAATTAATCTGCTTCAGCGAGATAATGATCGCGGGCGTTATTGAATTCATTGACCACTTCCGACATTGCGTCTTCATCATAGGTCTGCAGGCCACTGAGCAGAAGGGTCTTCGTTCCACGGCCCACCGGGCGGTCGCCGTCCAGGACCGAGAATTCAAAGTGGGCGTTGCCACGACGACCGGTAACATCAAAACGACGGTCTGACAGCGTCAGTGCCGGCCGGGAGATTTCGGTGTGGTCGAGCTGCACAGACATATGGGCGTACACGACAAAGGGTCGGCGCGGATTGAACATGACGCCGGCATCACGCATCAACGGCACGAGGATAAAAGGAAACGTCTGTCCCGAGAATTCCACATAGGCGCGGATAAACCGGGCCAGTACGTCCGGGTCGGTAAGCGTGTTGCCACTGCGTTTAATCTCGAGGTAGGGCTGCCCCTCGTCGTCACAGATCTGAATCTGTGCAGCGTCCGTTGACGGGTAGGACAGAGCCGTGTCCGCACCGACCCGGTCAGAGAAACGCACGGACATTTGCTGGCTCAGGCCATAACGTGAAAGCCCGAGTGCAAACAGAAGGTCCCCCGGGACGCAGAAGCGCCGGTTGTCGGGATCATGAATGGGGTTGAAATCACGGGCGACTTCCTTGGCAAACGCGCTGCCCTGCCGTGCTGAGATGACGGTGTACCCGTCCTGTGTGCGAAAATAGCGGTCTAAGAACACGCGCTGCGTACCCCTGGTCATAGTCGGGCACAACCGGTGGCGGCAACGTGCAGCGATCGATGTGCCTGAGGTTGGCGACCCTGCCCGGTATTGCCTGTACCGGTTGTACAGTTACTCACCTACGTATTGTGGGCTTTTTCCGGAGTGGAATGAATAGACAAAAAAGAAAAAGATTCATGACTGGAAAGCCTGTGATCAGCCGCCGTATCCCAATCATTCACACGTTGGCAAGCGGTTCCTGCTGCCAGATACGATAGTCATTCGCTGCCAGCGGTCTGCTGAAATAATAACCCTGAACCAGGTCGCAGCCCATATCCCGAAGGATGCGCGCCTGTCTGGCGGTCTCGACACCCTCCACAGTAACGTCCATCTCCAGTGCAGAGGCTACTTCTATCAAGCAGCGCATGAGGTATCGGGCCCGCTCGTCCTCGTCGATGCCGGTGACAAAGTCGCGGTCGATCTTGAGTCCGCTGAGTGGCAAGTGCCGGAGATATGAAAACGAGGAGTACCCCGTACCGAAGTCATCCAGTGTTACCTTGAGGCCAACGCCGCGCAGTTCCCGGATAATGGCCCGGGCCAGCTCGGGCTTCTGGATCAGCGCCTGCTCGGTGATTTCTATCTCGAGCATCGCCGGGTCGACCTGGGCCTGCTCAAGGATAATGGGCAGATCAAAAAGGAGTTCCTTGTCGAACAGGTTCCGTGCCGAGAAATTGATGCTGACCGGGTGTTCCGGCGATTTTTTCATAAAATCACAGGCCTGCTGGATAACGAACCGGGTAACCGGCGCGATCAGCGTCGTGTTTTCTACCTTGGGCATGAATGCGCCGGGCTGTATATAACTGCCGTCGGGCTTGCGCCAGCGAATGAGGCCTTCACAGCCGGTCACACGGTGATTGGTCAACGATACTTTGGGCTGGTAGAAAAGCTCCAGCTCATTGGTGCGCAGGCTTTTCCGCAGGCGCGAAATCAGCACCATCCGTTCAACCGCGTTGTTTTCATCGGCCTGTCGATAGGGCAGGTAGAATTGCCGGCGGTCCATGGCGGTCATTAACGCCGTGCGCGACTGGCGTATCAGTTCCTGAGCGTCATGGTTGGCCGTGCTGGCGAGACTGCTGCCAACGGCAAACTGAACGCGGATCGGTACACCCTTCAGTTCCCACATTTCCTCGCCGAGATCGGCGACAACCTCAACGGCCTCGGACAGGCAATGGCTGTCGGCCGGGTGAATCAGAAGCACCAGTTCGGCGGTACTGAAACGGTAGACACCCGAGGCCGCCGACACATCGGCACGGACGCGCCGGGCGACCGCTGCGACCAGCTCATCGGCGGCGTTGGTGCCGATGCCCTCGAAGACTTCAGACAGATCGGTGAGCCCGATCATGAGCATGGCAACATCCTGGCCGGATCTGCGGTGCCGGCGGGATTTCAGTAACAGGTCCAGGTCGCGGTCCAGAGCCCCCTGGTTGGCCAGCCCGGTTCTGGGGTCGGTGCCGATAGCGGTGATCAATCGTTCGTTGGCCCGGTCCAGGCGCCGGAACAGCACACCCAGCATGGCGCCGACAGCGCTGTAGGCGATCAGTCGGCCCAGCCAGTCACCGGTCACAACGGCATCGTCAGTGCCGATCATGCCGGGGCCAAGCAGCAGGCCCGCTACCATGCCTGTTGTAACGCCGCCGGTCAGTCCGTAGAGCTTGGCACCCGCAGCAATCGGCAGCAGCATCAGGTAGGAGGAGACCAGAGCCGCAGAACCGTTCTGGATGATTGCCATGGCGATAGCGGCCACTGACATCAGCAGTGCAGCGCCTGCGGCAAGGTGTCTGGCGATCGGTGTGGGGCGGGGGAACCACGGGGGTATAAACCGAGAAACGGAAACGCTGCTGCTACTGCTGGATGGGGGCTGCATTAATCTGTCTTATTACTGTAACACTGTTAATCATAAATCAACGCAGTACCGATCGTCACGGATCACAGCTCATGCTTTTACGGAGAACCATTTACATCTGGCCGGTAATGGCTGAAGATCCTGTGTGATTGTGAATTCAGGCCCTGGCGTGTAAACGGCCGGCATGACACGAATAACGTGATCAGGTGAATCATGAGTAACCCCAAACACACCCTGTTCTGGATGACCCTGTTTCTGGTGATTGTCGTCGCGGTCACCATTGTGCTGTCCGGACCCCTGCGCGACGCGTTCATGGCCAACTGGGTCTTCAACAGTTGTATTCTCCTGGTGCTCTTTATCGGTATCGGGCTGACCTACCGTCAGGTGTTTGCGCTGTTCCCCGAGCTGCGCTGGATCGCCCAGTTCCGTACCGGGCGGGTCGGCCTGTCTGTCACCGAAGAACCCCGCCTGTTGAAACCACTGGCGCGCCAGTTGGGCGAGGAGTTCAAGCGTGACCGGTTTTCCCTGTCAGCGCTGTCATTGCGTACCGTACTCGACGGTATTCGCACCCGGCTGGATGAACAACGCGAAATCTCCCGCTACTTTATCGGGCTGCTGGTGTTTCTGGGCCTGCTGGGTACGTTCTGGGGGTTGCTGATCACCATCAACTCGGTGGGCGATGTGATTGTGGGTCTCGATATGCAGGGCAGCGATTTCGGAACGGTTTTCGGTGAGCTTCAGTCGGGCCTGCTGACACCGCTTGAGGGTATGGGCACGGCGTTCAGCTCCTCATTGCTCGGTCTGGGCGGCTCACTGGTTCTCGGCTTTCTCGACATACAGGCCGGCCACGCCCAGAACCGCTTCTATGACGGGCTGGAAGAGTGGCTGACCGGTCTCACTACGCTGGTCGAAGAGGCCCGTGATGCCCGGCGCTCGGGCGATGACGCCGTGTACGCGGAAGACCGGGACCTGGAGGCTGTACTGGAGCTGGACCGGTTGCGCCAGGAGAACGAACAGCTCCGCAGCCGGCTGGATCCGGGGAGGTAGGCGATCCGTCATGGCTGACGCGCAAGCAACCAGGAAGGCCGGGCCATGAGCCGTTCACGCCGCTCCAGCAGCAATATCAGTGTCTGGCCGGGGTTTGTTGATGCCCTGTCAGCACTGTTGATGCTGGTTATCTTCATGCTGCTCATCTACACCGTGTCGCAGCTCTATCTGGCGCAGACCCTCTCCAACCGGGACGCCGAACTCAACAGGCTGAATAATCGGCTGGCGGAAATTTCGCAACTGCTGCGGCTGGAAGAACAGCGCGGCTCGGCCCTGCAGGAAGAACTGACCGCGGTTCGCGAGGCACTCGATGTATCCCAGCAGCGAGAAGAAATACTTCAGACGGAAGTAAACCGCCTGCAGAATCAGGCCGACGCTGACCAGGAACAGATCCGCCGGCTGCTGGCCAATCAGGCCTCGTTACAGCAGGACATAGCGGCTTTGCGCGAGCTGCGCGACCGACTGGAGCTGGAAGTCGCCGAATTGAGTACGCAACTGGATGTCCGGGACCTTGAAGTCGAAGGCCTGGTTACCCAGGTTGAGGAGGCAGAGGGCGAGATCGGCCAGTTGCGGGATCGCACACAGGCGTTGCGCGCTGAGCTGGCATCCGAGCAGGAGAGAACACTGCTGGCGCAGACTGCCATTGAGCAACAGGAACTGCGAATCGAGGACCTGGTGGCGATCGTCGAGGAAGGTGAAGAGGCCCTGGAGGAAGAGCGCGGTCTCAGCGCGGCTCAGCGCTCGCGGATAAACCGGCTGACGGATCAGGTCGAGGCGTTGCGTGAGCAACTGAGCCGGATCAGCGCGGCTCTGCGTCTGCAGGAGGACATTACGGCAGAGCGTGAAGCCGAGCTGGCCGACCTTGGTGAGCGGCTCAACACTCTGCTGGCAGAACGCGTCTCTGAGCTGGAGCAGTACCAGTCCGAGTTCTTCCGGCAGCTCAGAGAAGTGCTGGCCGACAATGAAAACGTGCGCATCGTCGACGACCGGTTCCTGTTGCCATCGGAGTTGCTGTTCAGCTCCGGGTCGGCCGTGATTGGCCCGAGTGGTCAGGATGAACTCGACGAGCTGGCCACTCTGATTCTCGGTCTGGTGGAAGAAATCCCGGAGGATGTGGACTGGATTCTCCGCGTCGACGGACACACCGATCAGGTACCCATCAACACGGCGCGATTCCCGTCCAACTGGGAGCTGTCGACGGCACGGGCCGTGTCTGTGGTGCGTTATCTGGCAGAGCAGGGTGTGCCGGAATTCCGCATGGCCGCCACCGGCTTCGGGGAGTTCCAGCCGGTGGCTGAAGGCTTCTCCGAGGAAGCGCTGCAGGCCAACCGGCGTATCGAATTGAAGCTCACCAACCGCTGATCAGTAAGCCGGCGTTTTTTCCTGTGGCACCGCGTTTCTAGAACGGCAGCCCCACGTAGTTCTCGGCCAGCGATTGCTGGTAGCTGCGCGACGACACCAGGTAATCGAATTCCGCCTGGCGCATGCGTTCGTTGAACGACGCCTCGTCCGCAAATTTGTGCAGCAGCGATGTCATCCACCACGAGAACCGCTCGGCTTTCCAGACCCGTGCCAGCGCCCGGTCGGAGTATTGTTCCAGCGCCTGTTCATCCTGCTCCCGGAAATACTTCAGCAGCGCATCAGACAGGTAATGCACATCCGAGAACGCCAGATTCAGCCCTTTCGCACCGGTTGGCGGCACAATGTGGGCGGCGTCTCCGGCCAGGAAAAGCCGGTTGTAACGCATGGGCTCGGACACAAAGCTGCGTAGCGGCGCGACGGATTTCTCGATTGACGGGCCTGTGACCAGTTTGGCTGCCACATCGGCCGGCAGGTGTTCACGCAACGCCTGCCAGAAATCATCGTCGCTCCAGGTTTTGGGGTCGGCATCGGCCGGGCACTGGACATAATAACGGCTGAGCACATTGGAGCGCATCGAGCACAGGGCAAACCCGCGTTCGTGGCTGGCATAGATCAACTCATCGTCAACCGGCGGGGTTTCCGACAGAATGCCCAGCCAGCCAAAGGGGTACACCCGTTCGTAATCACGGCGTGCCTTCTCGGGGATACTCCGGCGGCTTATACCGTGGAAGCCGTCACAGCCGGCAATCAGTTCTGTGCGAATCCGCAACGGCTCACCGTTGACGGTACAGGTAACAACCGGTTGATCGCTTTCGATGTCCTCAATGGCGACGTCAGCGGCGTCGTCGTAGAGCCGGCAACCGTCCTGTTCATGGGCGTGGTAGAGGTCTTTGGTTACCTCGGTCTGACCATAGACGGTGACCGACTTCCCGGTCAGCCCCTGCAGGTCGACACGCAGGAGGTCTTCGCCGAACGATATGGCAAAACCGTCATGTAACTGGCCCTCGCGGTCAAGCCGGTCCGCCACACCCGCCTGGCGCAGCAGGTTCACGGATCCGGGCTCGAGCACTCCCGCCCGTATCCGGGAAAGCACGTAATCCATGGGGCGGCGCTCGAGTACAATCGTATCGATGCCGGCATCGTGCAGAAAACGGCTGAGCAGTAATCCGGCCGGTCCGGCGCCGATCACCACGACCTGAGTATTCAATTCCGTCATGTCCGGTCTCCTCTTTACGTGGTTCTCGCCGCCCCTGAGACTGGCGGCATGCTGGCCGGAAGGATAGTTAAGTTGAGCGGTTACTTAATAATGAGTCTTTGCCTTGTTTATATGCCAATTTCAGCATAGATTAAGGTCAGAGTGTCGTCGATCCCACTACCCGGCTTAGAGTGACCATCGTGATTGATAACAGAATCAAGTTCCGTCACCTGCAGTGTTTTATCGAGGTGGTTCGTCAGGGCGGCGTCGTGAAGGCGGCAGACCACTTGTCGATCACGCAGCCCGCAGTGTCCAAGAAGCTGAAGGAGCTTGAAGAGATGCTCGGCGTGGCGCTTCTGGAGCGCAGTCGGCGTGGCGTTGTACTTACCCGCTACGGCGAGTTGTTCCTCCGGCATGCCCTGAATAGCGCGGATGCACTGCGCGAGGGCATCGACCGGGTGACCCGCTCAGGCGAAACCGCTCATGCGCCGGTGGTGATCGGGGTGCTGCCGACCGTGGCAGCGCTGGTAATGCCCAAAGCGGTGGAACGCTTCAAGCGTCGGATGCCGGATACCGACATACGCATTGTTACGGGCCCGAACACCTATCTGCTCGGGCTTTTGCGGGTTTCGGAGCTGGACCTCGTCGTGGGTCGGCTGGCTGACCCGGATCAGATGCAGGGCCTCGTGTTTGAGCAGCTCTACCTGGAGCAGATTGCGATTGTGGTGCGCCCCGGCCACCCGATCTTCGATGCCGATGACCCGTTGACGGCCCTTGGCGACTACCCGATTATCATGCCGCCGGCCGAATCGATCATCCGTTCAACGGTGGAAAAATTCCTTATCGCTCACGGCATTACCGCCCACAGTAACCGCCTCGAGACCGTCTCGCATGCCTTTTCCCGTTCTTACGTGCGCGACACGGAAACCGTCTGGCTGATCTCCCGGGGCGCCGTGGCGCGGGATATCGGTGAAGGGGACCTCACCGAGGTACCCTACGATGCCCGGGATACCATGGGGCCGGTTGGCCTCACCAGCCGCGTGAACAGCTCCGGCACCGATGCTACCGAGCAGCTTGTCGAAGAGGTCCGGCGGGTGGCGTCGGCCATATACCGGCCGGCCTGACCGGTTCTCATGAAGTGACGCTGGTCAGGCGCATCGACAGGTCGATCGCCTGGATATCCTTGGTCAGTGTGCCCAGTGAAATGTAATCCACGCCTGTTTCCGCAATGGCATGCAATGTCTGCTCATTGACCCCGCCGGACGCCTCCAGTGGCACACGTCCGGCCACCAGCCGCACTGCTTTGCGCGTGGTGGCGAGGTCAAAATTATCCAGCATGATCACGTCTGCCTCGGCCGCCAGCGCCTGTTCCAGCTCATCGAGGTTTTCCACTTCCACCTCCACGCGTCGATCCGGATGCTGCTGACGGGCAAGATCTACCGCCTGGCGAATGCTGCCACAGGCGGCAATGTGGTTTTCCTTGATCAGATAGGCGTCGTAGAGCCCCATTCTATGGCTCGCGCCACCACCGCAGCGCATGGCATATTTCTGCGCCAGCCGCAGGCCGGGGAGGGTCTTGCGGGTATCAAGCAGTTGCGCGTCGGTATCGCGAATCCGCTCCATCAGGTAAGCGCAACGTGTGGCGGTACTGGACAGCATCTGCAGAAAATTCAGCGCCACTCGCTCGCCGGAAAGCAACGACCGGCCCGGGCCGTGCAGTTCCGCAACGGTGCTGTCAGCGCTGACGCGCTCGCCGTCTTCCGCATGCCATCGGCACATAACCCTGTCATCGAGCTGACGAAACGCCTCATCGACCCAGAGACGACCGCACAATACGGCGTCCTCGCGTACAATGATTCTGGCCGACGCATGGGTTGTCTCCGGGATGAGTTCGGCGTTGATGTCGCCGGTGCCTACGTCTTCCGCCAGTGCGGCTTTCACATTGTCGACCACGGCCTGGTGGAGGGCGTTCCGGTCTAGTTCGTACATAGGGTCTGGGTCCTTACCTTCGGTCAGGGGCCGGGCGGTGCACCGATTCGGCCGCTGAGATGCGATTCAGTTATTTCATCAGTGCCATAATGGCGCAGAAACTCGGCTAATGAGGGTTACATCATACTGATTTTGATATAATTCCCGGGTAAATCCTCATTTTACATTCTGTTCGTCCAGGGTCATCGTCTTAGGCCGAAACCGTCCGGGTCAAGCGCCCATGCCTGGCTCGCGATTCTATATAAAGTACCGCCGGGAGGCTCATCGATGTACGCGATCACAGCCAATGGGATAGAACTGAATTACGATATTCAGCACCCGGAGCGTACCGAAACCATTGTGTTCATCAATTCGCTGGGTACTGATTTTCGCATCTGGAACGACATTGTCGACCATTTTCCGCAATATCGTCTGGTGCGCTATGACAAGCGCGGTCACGGTCTGTCGTCCTGTACACCCGCGCCCTATACCATCGATGATCACATCACCGATCTGTCCCAGTTGCTCGATGTGCTGAACATTGAGCAGGCCGTGCTCTGTGGTGTATCGGTCGGTGGCATGATCGCGCTCGGGCTGGCGGCACGGGAACCGGAACGGGTAAGTCATCTGATCCTGAGCAATACCAGTTACCGGATCGGAACACCGGATGCCTGGAATGACCGCATCGAGAAAGTGGAAGCCGGTGGTACCAAGGTCTTGGTTGACCCGGTGATGGATCGCTGGTTTTCGGCCCGGTATCAGGAGAGGAACCCTGAGCTGATGACGTTGTGGCGCAATATGTTGCTGAACTCTCCGGCACAGGGTTACATGGGCACCTGTGCCGCGATTCGCGACGCGGACCTGCTATACGACGCCAGGGCGATCGGGTGTCGGACGCTCTGCATCGCCGGCAGTGAGGACGGTGCGACACCGCCGGATGTTGTGTCGGACCTGGCGGACCAGATCAATGAAGCGAGCTATACCGTGCTGGATGGCGCCGGACATTTGCCCTGTATCGAGCAGCCCGGTGCCATGAGTGATCTGATCCATGACTTCCTGCATGAACCGGTAGCGGACCAGATGCGCTATCAGGCCGGCATGCAGGTGCGTCGCTCGGTGCTCGGGTCGGCGCATGTCGACCGGGCAGAGCGCAACAAGACGGCGTTCGATGAGCCGTTCCAGCAGTACATTACGGAAAACGCCTGGGGTGCTGTCTGGTCGCGCTCCGGGCTGAGCAAGCGTGACCGTAGTCTGTTGACCATTGCCATGATGGCGAGTCTCGGGCACGAGGAAGAGTTGGCCATGCATATCCGGGCGACACGCAATACCGGTGCCAGCAAGGCCGAAATTCAGGAAGTTCTGTTGCAGGTTGCGGTCTATGCCGGCGTGCCTGCGGCGAATTCCGCAATTCGGGTGGCCAAGCTGGTGCTGGCCGAAATGGACAATGACCCGGCTCAGGGGTGAACGCCTGCAATGTACCGGGCAATGGAGAGAGGTAGACCGTGGCAGAGTTTCTTGATCTGAAATCAGCGGTAAAACGGCAGATTCACTCGGGTGATACCGTGGCGATGGAGGGCTTTACGCACCTGATCCCGCACGCCGCCGCCCATGAGGTGATCCGCCAGGAACTGAAAGACCTGTCGTTGATCCGCATGACGCCGGATCTTATCTACGATCAGTTGATCGGCATGGGCTGTGCCCGCAAAGTGATGTTTTCCTGGGGCGGAAACCCGGGCGTAGGATCGCTGCGTCGCTTGCGTGATGCCTATGAGCAACGGTGGCCCACACCACTGGAAATTGAAGAGCATAGCCACGCGGCCATGGCAAACGCCTATGAGGCGGGGGCTGCCGGCCTGCCGTGCGCCATTTTCCGGGGTTATCTCGGTGCCCAGCTCGCCGAGGTCAACCCGAATATCCGGTTCATTGACTGCCCGTTTACCGGCGAAAAACTGGCAGCCGTTCCTTCCATTCGACCGGATGTCGCGGTCATTCATGCACAGAAGGCAGACCGGAAAGGCAACGTGCTGATCGAGGGCATCATTGGGGTACAGAAAGAAGCCGTGCTGGCGGCCAAGCGCTCGCTGATTACCGTGGAAGAGGTGGTCGACAACTTTGACGATGTGCATCCCAACGCCTGCATTCTGCCGGACTGGACCGTGGGTACCATCTCCACGGTGCCGGGTGGCGCGCATCCATCCTATGCACAGGGTTATTACATCCGCGACAACGAGTTCTACAAGGCCTGGGACCCCATTGCCAAGGACCGGGATACCTTCCTGCAATGGATGGAAGAGAACGTTCTCAACGTTGGCCCGGAAGTTTTCGAGCAGCGTGTCGCCGGTAATCGGGAGGGTTGATCATGGATTACAGCACCAATGAAATGATGACGGTGGCCGCGTCCAGGGCGGTCAGCAGTGACGACGTATGCTTCGTGGGCATCGGTATGCCGTCAGCGGCCTGTAACCTGGCCCGGCTGACCCACGCACCGGACATTACGCTGATCTATGAATCAGGCACTATCGGTACCCGCCCGAGTACCCTGCCACTGTCCATCGGCGATGGCGAGCTCTGCGACACGGCGGTGACCACGGTGTCGGTGCCGGAAATGTTCCGCTACTGGCTGCAGGGTGGGCGCATCTCGGTCGGTTTCCTGGGCGCTGCCCAACTGGACAAATACGGGAACATCAACACGACGGTCATCGGTGACTACCATAACCCGAAGGTACGCCTGCCGGGGGGTGGGGGTGCACCGGAGATTGCTACCTCCTGTGAAGAAATTTTCATCGTGATGAAGCAGTCGACCCGGGGGTTTGTCGAGAAAGTAGACTTTATTACCTCGCTGGGGCATGGGCCCACCGGGAAAGAGCGTGAGCAACTGGGCGTCACCACCAAAGGGCCCAGCCGCCTGATCACAGATCTGTGTATCATGCAGACGGACCCGGAGACCAAGGAATTCATCGTTACGTCCATTCACCCCGGGGTGACGCGTGACCAGATTCAGGAAAACACCGGGTGGCGGGTACGATATGCGGATCAGGTCGATGAAACGCCGATCCCCAACGCCACTGAGCTGGAAGCGCTGCGTTCACTGACCAACTGAGCGATAACGGCAGGAGCTTTTCAATCATGACTGATGTATTCATCTGCGATTTCATCCGCACCCCGTTCGGCCGTTATGGCGGCAGTCTGTCTTCCGTGCGTGCGGACGATCTGGGGGCCATTCCCCTGCGCGCCCTGGCATCTCGCAACCCGTCTATGGACCTGGCGGCGATTGATGATGTGATCATGGGCTGCGCGAATCAGGCGGGGGAGGACAATCGCAACGTGGCGCGTATGAGCCTGTTGCTGGCTGAATTCCCACATACGGTTACCGGTACAACGATCAATCGCCTCTGCGGCTCGGGGATGGACGCTATTCTGGCTGGTAGCCGTATGATCAGGGCCGGGGAAGCCGAGCTCGTTGTGGCCGGTGGCGTTGAGAGTATGTCGCGGGCCCCGTTTGTGATGCCGAAGGCAACGTCGGCGTTTTCACGCCAGGCCGAGATTCACGACACGACTATCGGCTGGCGGTTCGTGAACCCCTGGATGGAGCGTCAGTTCGGCACCGATGCCATGCCGGAGACCGGCGAAAACGTCGCCGAAGACTTCCAGGTAAGCCGGGAAGATCAGGACGCCTTTGCCGCCAGGTCGCAGCAACGCACGGAAACGGCGCAGTCCAGCGGCATTCTCTCGGAAGAAATCACGCCGGTGTCGGTGCCGCAGCGCAAAGGCGATCCTCTGGTTGTGGACACCGATGAGCATCCGCGAGCTGGCACTACGGTTGAGAAGCTGGCAAAGCTTCCCACACCGTTCAGGGCCAATGGGTCTGTGACCGCTGGCAATGCGTCCGGCGTCAACGATGGTGCGGGCGCGGTGATTCTCGCCACGGAGGCCGCTGCACGCAGGCACGGCCTGACGCCACTGGTGCGCGTTTTGGGCGGTGCCACGGCGGGCGTGGAACCCCGGATCATGGGCATTGGCCCGGCGCCGGCCAGTCGACGGTTGAGTGATCGCCTCGGCATACCGATCAATCAGTTTGACCGCATTGAGCTGAACGAGGCGTTCGCGTCTCAGGCACTCGCCACGCTCCGCGAACTGGGAGTTGCCGACGATGCGCCCCACGTCAACGCCAATGGTGGTGCCATTGCACTGGGGCATCCGCTGGGCGCTTCCGGTGCCCGTATTACCGGTACGCTGGCGCGTGAACTGGTACGCAGTAACAGTCGGCTTGGCCTCGCGACCATGTGTATCGGCGTGGGTCAGGGTATAGCGATCGCTCTGGAAAAAGTTTGAACTCGGCCTGGCGGTGTAAGAATTCGCCCGGGTTCCAATAGGAGAGACATCATTGTTCGGATTCAGCGCCCCGGAAACCAGTTTTTATCGGCCCCTGTTGCTGGACCCCACGGTGTCCACCCTGGTGTCAGAGGCCCGGTTTATCCGCGCCATGCTGGAAGTGGAGGGCGCGCTCGCCCGGGCCCAGGCGGATGTCGGGCTGCTCCCGGCCGACAGTGCAGAGGCAATCGCTCAGGCCTGTGATCAACTGGAGGTGCCCGCGGAGCGTCTGGCGTCCGGCACGGCAAAAGATGGCGTACCGGTACCGGCTCTGGTGTCGGAACTGAAAAACGCGGTGGGCGCGGACCACAGCCCCTGGGTGCACTACGGCGCCACGAGCCAGGACATCGCCGATACCGCGCTGGTGCTGGTCTGTCGAGAGGTGCTCGGCCACTTGCGGGGCTCGCTGCGCCGGGTCATTGCCCAACTGGCTGAGCAGACCGAAGCGACACGCGATATTCTGGTAGCCGGGCGCACCCGCAGTCAGCAGGGCGCGCCGGTGAACCTGGCACTCAAGGTCGCTCGCTGGAACCGACCGCTGATCCGTCAACTGCGCCGGCTGGCTGAGGTAGAAGCTGATTTGTACAAGGTTCAGCTCGCCGGGGCGGTGGGTAACCTGTCGGTGCTTGGGGACCAGGCAGACGGCGTTGCTGACGCACTCGCCGACCGGCTTGGGCTGGTGTCTGACGGCGGCTGGCACACCCAGCGCGACAGCGTGCTCGTGCTCGGCAACTGGCTTGCGGTAACCGGATCGGCGCTCGGTAAAATGGCCTTTGACTGGTTATTGATGGCCCAGACCGAAGTCGGCGAACTGCGCTTCACGGATGGCGGCGGGTCTTCCACGATGCCACAGAAATCCAACCCGGTCGTGGCCGAGATCATCCAGTCACTGGCTGCCCATCTCGGAAGTCAGGCGGGCCATCTGATGCAGTCCGCCGTAATGGCGCATGAGCGTGACGGTGCCGCCTGGACGCGTGAATGGCTGACGCTGCCGGGTATGTTGAGCCATGCCGGCGCCGCACTGTCGGCTGCGGAACGGGGCCTGGCGAACCTGGCGTGGAGCCCGGACGCTATGGAGCGAAACCTGTGGCAAACGCGCGGGCTTCTGTTCGCTGAAACCATCACCTTTGAGCTGGCCCGTCAGATGCCGCGTGATGCAGCGCGATCGCTGGTTACTCGGAGTGTGCAATCCGTGCTGGCCGACGACACGGGTCGGTCTGACCTGCTTCAGGTCGTCAACCGTGAGGCCGGGTCGGACTTTGACGCAGACACGCTCTCACGGCGATTATTACACGCCGGGTGTACGGATTCGGATATTGATCGTGCACTCAGGGAGGCGGCGGAAGTCACCCGGTAGCATCTGCAAACTGCCGCGCTCACTCTGGCACGCCACATCGCAATTGTTCGTCGAATCCGTTAACTTCTGCACACCAGAGTGAATGAGACAACGGGCATGGAGCTGGTCGTTTTTGATCTGGACGGGACGCTGCTCAACAAGGAGCAGACCCTGTCCGAGTACACACGTGAAACCCTCGAGCTGTTGAGCCGGCGGCGTATCGCCTACACGATCGCCACGGGTCGCACGCTGCATGCGGCGCGCCCGTGCCTGTCCGGTCACCACATTTCATTGCCGCACGTCTACAAGAACGGCGTGGTGATCTGGGACCCCGAGCATCGCCTGTACCGCCATGGCAATTTCCTGACGGCCGATGAGATTGCCTCTGTATTGCGCGCGTTCCGTGAACAGGAGACCACACCCTTTGTCTGCACTCTGGAGGCTGACAACAGCCCGGCGATTTACCATCCGACCATCCCGGATGAGCTGGGGCGCCATCTGCAGGAGGTGCTGGCCCGGTCGCAGGATGTTCCACATTATCCGTTGTCGCGGCTCGGTGCGGCTTCCCGGATTACCAATATCAGCGCGCTCGGCTCGGAGGTCGCGGTAAACGCCATCGTGGCGCATCTCGACAGCCAGGAGCACCTGGTCGCCTATGCAGGTGAGTCCATGTACAACCCGGGCGTCAACTGGATGGACATCCACCACAGCGCCGCCAGCAAGGGTGGCGCGTTATCACTGCTGCGTGAAGAGCTGGGGCTGGAGCGTATCATCTGTTTCGGCGACAGTGAGAACGACGCGAGCATGTTCCGGCTCGCCGATGAGAGCTATGCGCCTGACAACGCCACACCGGAAATAAAGGCACTCGCCACCTCCGTGATCGGTCACCATGACCAGGACGGCATCGCCCGCTTCCTGCGCGAACGGTTCAGCCTCTGAGTGCTACTCGGTGAGGTGGCGGGCGTTGAGACCGTATTCATTTCTGAGCATTGCGGCCTGCACGCGGCTCATGCGCTCCTGTTGGCAGTAAAGAATGTACAGGGTCGATCGGTTGAAGTGCCGCGCTGCACGAGGCAGACGATAATAGGGGATTCGCCGGACGCGATGTTGTGATGGAAGCGCCAGAGGTTGTGCTTCGGCTTCCTGTGGCGACCGAATATCAATGAGCTGGCAGGCATCGTTGGCAAGTGCCGACAATGACTTGGCGGCAATGCCTTCGGCCGATGTTGCCGGTTCCGGCCAGACGCCGTCGATGGGCAGCCGCTGTGCCCGTTCGAGCGCCCTGTCGATGATGTCACCGGACACCTTCTGTTCCGCCTGTTCCACGGCTTCCAGTGTCACCGCAGCCGAGGGTAAACGGGCTACGGTGCCGCAGTATTCCTGCATACGGGCTGCCATTGCAGCGGTACCGATAGACTCAGCCTGTGAAATGATCGACTGCTTGTCCATGCCAACCAGAGGTCTCAGCACCAGAGCATCGGTGGCCCGGTCGATTACTGCCAGGTTCTGCAGACTCTGGCTCGCTACCTGGCCGATGGCGTCACCCAGCACCAGTGCGGGAATGTTCCGGCGTGCCGCAACCCGGGCCGCTGCCCGGAGCATCAGCCGTTTCAGCAACACGCCTCGCAGTTTCTCATCAGTGCCCGCACTCAGTTCGTTGGCAACCTGTTGCCAGGGCACGCACAGAAAATACACCCGATGTGAGGCACCGAATCGCCTCCATAGCTGCCGGGCCATTTCGAATACGGCACGGTCCTGGTGCGTATCACCGAAGCTGAAATACAGAAAATGGGTTTTCACGCCCCGGCGCATCATCTGCCAGGCGGCAACCGGAGAATCGAAACCGCCGGAAAACAACGCAACGGCCGGTTCCTGGGTGCCAACGGGGTAGCCACCGATGCCGGGCCAGCGGCGGTAAATCCAGCGCACTTGTTGTTGCAGTACTTCCACCCGCACCACTTCTTCCGGCGTCTCCAGGTCTACCCGGGCCGATGGTTCTGCCTCCAGCAATCGCGAACCCAGGAACGCAGCGAGCTCGCCCGAGCTGAAACTGTGCTGGCCCCGACGTTTTACGTCGACCGCGAAACGGCGATTTTTCAGTGGCTCGCGCCAGTGCGAGACCACTTCACGGCTGAGTTCCGAAAACGTCGTCAAGTCTCTCGCAGCGACCTGTTCGACCGCATGCACACCCGGCGTGTCTTTTACCCGACAGGCCACCTGTTCCCAGTCGGGCGTCTGCTCCGCGTCGGTGTTCCGGTGCCAGAGGTCGATCCGGTCCCACTGGCCGCGCAGCCGGATGCCAGGCCACTGCCGGCTCAATACGGTGCGCAGATTGCGGCGTAGACATCGAACCACGAATTGACGGTATGAGGAGGATTTTACCGTTATTTCCGGGTGTAGCTTGATGCTTAGTGTCATATAACGGTCATATTCATCTGAAAAATCAGCGTATTTTAGGCCCCCTGTCAAGCGCGTGCAAAGAATGCTGGTGGCTGACCGCAGGGTGAACTATGCTCCGGAGAGGCGGCCAAAGGTTACATACGTCATTAAGGGCCGCCAGGGAACAATCAACTGCAGGGAGCGGGACAGCGCAGTGAAGCCTGACCAACTCATACGGGCACCCGGTCCGTTCCAGCGCCTGCCGGCATACAGCCGGTCATTGCTCCGTATTGCCACGCTGGCGGTCCTGCTGGCTCTGGGGACAATCCTCGTCTACATGACCGGTGGCACCGGATATGCCTTCCCCTACGTGATGCTCGTGCCGGCGGTGCTGGCTGCTGCGTGGTTCGGGCTGCTGCCCGCACTGGCGGCCGGCGCGGTTGCGGGCCTGCTGGTAGGCCCTCTGATGCCCCTTGATGTCGGGGCAGACATTGCCCAGCCCACCGGGAACTGGGTGGCCCGGTTGCTGCTGTATTTGCTGATCAGCGGCTTTGCCGGTCTGTTGTTCCAGCGTCTTCAGCTCAGTAATGACGCGCATTTACAGGCTCTGAGAACGGACAGCCGCTCGGGCCTGCCCAACACCTCGGCACTGGAAGAAGATCTGGCTGAGCTCCTGCAACGGCGCCCTGCTGACGCGGAAACCGGTGCCCCGGTCGCCCTGGTGTTTGTCCGGGTGCTGGATCTGGCCGATATTCTCGAAGCGTTTGGGCCGGATGCGTCCGATCAGGTGGTCGTTCACCTTGCGGGGCGTATTCGCGACCGGGCTGCACCCATCCATGACGTGTATCGTTTCAGTGGTTCCGAACTGTTGATTCTGGCGCCACTCGATGCGGAACACGACATCGAGGCGCTGATCGGCGCCGTACGTGCCATCGGTGAGGAACCACTGGATGTGCGTGAGGTGCCGGTCAGGGTGCAACTGGCCACGGGCAGCCATGTATCCACCGCCGGAATTCCCAGCCCCGATGACCTCATTCGACGGGCCCGAACCGCGTTGTTCGCTGCCATTGAAGAAGCTGAGTTCTACCGGGCGTATGACCCGGTGTATGAATCCCGCACACGGCAGCGGGTGCAACTGATTGCCCAGGTCCGTTCCGGGCTGTCAGAACGCCAGTTTGAGCTTTATTATCAACCACGAATTCGTCTCGACGATATGCAGCCGACGGGTGCCGAGGCATTGATCCGGTGGCATGGCATGGATGGTCGGCTGATTCTGCCGGGGCATTTCATGCCCAAGGTCGAAGAGACGTCACTGATCGCGCAGGTCACGCGCTTTGTGGTTACCCAGGCCAGCGAGTTTCTTCGTCTGCATCCGGAGGAGTCAGCCAGTGTCAATTTTGCCGTGCGGAATCTGCAGGACCACGCCTTATTGAATGATCTGCCCCGGATCATGGAGCGGGCCGGAGTCGCGCCCTCCCGGCTCGATATCGAAATTACCGAGCGCGCGCTGATCCGTAACCCGAACGAAGTCCGGGCGGTGCTTCGCGATTTACGCGAACAGGGATTCGGCATCAGTATCGACGATTTCGGCACCGGCTATTCATCGTTCGAGTATCTGACGCGTCTGCCCATATCCGGGCTGAAAATTGACCGCACTTTTGTAGTGGGGCTCGGGGCTGATCCGGCCGCAGCCGACATCCTCCGCTGCCTGGTGGGCATGTCCCATGCTTTGGGACTGGAGACCACCATCGAGGGTATCGAAACCGAGCGTCAGCGTGACATCGTGCAGGACATCGGCGGAGAATTCGCCCAGGGCTTTCATTTCGCCCGACCCATGCCGGCTGAACAGTACGCGGCCTGGCTGGAAGAAATGAGAACCACCTGAGGGGCACGTCTGTAAACTGTTGGGCCAGCCCTGACGGCGTTTATGGATCGGCCCTCTTCGTCTATAGATCGAGCACCAGTTTTTCACTTTTCGAGCGCGAACAGCAGGGCGTGAACTGGTCATTGGCCGCGTGCTCGTCATCGTCCATGAACAGGTCCCTGTGGTCCGGCTCACCCTCCAGAACGCGCGTCAGGCAGGTACCACACACACCCTGTTCGCACGACGTGGGAATGAATACACCGGCTTCGTCGAGCACCTCGAACACGGTCTGATCGGCAGGAATGCGATACTGCTCGCCCGAGCTGGCCAGTTCCACGGTGAAGCTGCCATCATCACTGGTATCGATATCCGCACCGGCGAAATACTCGCTGCGGATACGCGATTTCTCCCAGCCTCGATCCACGAACGCCTGAGTTACGGCGTCAATGAAGCCAGACGGGCCGCACACGTAGACTTCTTTCTCCGGGTCCGGTTCCGGAACCAGTTGTGGCAACTGTGCACGGAAGCGAAGCGTTTCATCGCCGTCGCTCAGGTAGTACTGCGTTACTTCGCTGAATCCGGTCTGCTCAATCTCGTTCCGGAAGGCAATTCTGTCCGCGGAGCGGGCACCGTAATGGAGCCTGAACGGGTGGTTCCGGCGGTGCAACGCATGCGCCATGGCCAGAATCGGCGTAATGCCTATACCTCCGGCAAACAGCAGGCGTTCGCCAGATTGCTCAGTGTTGAGCTCAAAATGATTGCGCGGTGCGCTGATCAGGAGCAGGTCGCCCTCGTTCACGTTGTCATGCATGGCAACCGACCCACCTCGGGACTCGGGTTCGCGGAGCACCGCAATGCGATACTGCGTCCGGTTGTCGCCCGGTGTACTCAGCGAATACTGCCGTACCAGACCATCTGCCACCCGTATGTCAATATGGGCACCGGGCGAGAATTCGGGGAGTTCACGCCCATGTGGGTCTTCCAGCAGAAAGCTGACAATGTCCGTGGCTTCCTGCTTTTTTTCTGCTACTCGCACGAGCAGTGTGAACGTGGCATCGATCTGGCTCATAGGGTACCTCTGGTGGCAGGCAGCGGTTGCCCGGCGTCAGGCAACCGCTGTTGTTACGGGCTTTCGTTGGTATCGACTGTTCAGCTCGCTTTGTCGACCGCGGCGTTTGCTTCTTCTTTCAGAATACGGTCGATGATGCGGCGCGATTGCACCCCGCCACCGTCAATATTGAGTTTCAGCAACTGGCGGTCCGGGTTGGCGAGAATATTGCGCTGCTGGGCTTCCAGCATTTCCAGGTCTTCCGAGAAGATCTGGCCCTGTCCCTCACGAATCCGGTCAGTGAGCGCCTCGTCCTCCGGCTTGAAGTTCCGGGCCATGCCCCAGAAGTACCAGTGCGAGGTTTCCGTTTCCGGCGTTATGAAATCCACCACAATGCTGGAGGCCTTCTTGTCGGCCGGCGCATCGAAGCCGCCATGGCCTGCCAGCGCGACACCCACATCAATGTGCACATTGCTCGGCGGCGTGAACCGGCAGACCTGCCAGCGGTCCACGGCTGATCCGTTGGCAGGCCGTTGCCTTCCAGGGCGTTCTGCCAGAACGGGGGCGCGGGGATGGCTTCCATCTGCCGCTCGGTAATCACCATGTCACCCTCACCCTTATAGGTTTTGGGCGCCGCTTCCTCTATCTCGGGCTGGCCGATACTGCTCGCGTGCACATAGGTCTCGTGGGTCAGGTCCATCAGGTTATCGATCATCAGCCGATAGTCGCAGTTGATGTGGTAGAGTCCGCCACCATACGCCCACTCCGGGCTCTCGGCCCAGTGGAGGTGGGGTATGCTGTCAGGGTCGGCTTTTTCCGGATCGCCCGGCCACACCCAGACAAACCCGTGGCGCTCTTCCACTGGGTACGCCCGAATGCTGGGGAAACCCTTCACACGCTGGCCGGGCATGTCCTGACATTTGCCGTCGCAGCCCATCACCAGGCCGTGATAGCCGCAGACCAACTGACCATCGCGGACGAATCCCAATGACAGCGGCGCACCGCGGTGTGGACAGAAGTCTTCTACCGCTGCCACCTTGCCTTCGTCGCCGCGGAAGAAGACGATGGGTTCATTGCAGATACGGCGGCCCAGTGGCTTGCCGTCAATCTCGTCGGGTGTACAGGCAACATACCAGGTATTCTTCGGGAACATGACGTGCACCTCCTGTCGGTGTCGGGTTTATTTTTCATGTTATGGATCCAAAAATATACTAATGGCAGGATAAATAGCAAATAAAATCCAATAATCACTATATAATGGATCCAATATGAAAGTCATGCAGAACACTGCGGCAGTAAGGAGGCGCTAATGTCCAAAGTGAGTACGGGGGCGGTAACAGAGTTGCGGCGACGTATCAGTGGTGGCGATTACGCCCCCGGAGTGCGTCTCACTGAGGTTGAAGTAGCACGTGACCTGGGCGTGTCCAGAACACCCGTGCGGCTGGCATTCCGGACTCTGGAACAGGAGGGGTTGCTGCAGCGCAGTGGCGGTCGGGGCTACCTGGTGCGTGAATTCAGTCAGGATGACGTGCTTTGCGGGCTCGAGGTGCGGGGCGTGCTTGAAGGGCTGGCGGCACGGCGGCTGGCCGAGCGAGGTCTGTCACCGGAAGTTAAAACGCGTCTGGATGCCTGCCTGGAAACCGGAGATCGCTTGTTCGAGCAATGCTCACCGGAGACACTCGATATTGATGAGTGGAGTGCACTCAACCAGCGTTTCCATACGATCATTGTGGAGGCTGCAGGCAGCGCGGTTATTCATGATGCCATCGCGCGCAACAATCACCTGCCGTTTGCGTCGTCAGACTCCATCATCATTGACCCTGAAGCAATGGACCGGGAGTATCACAAACTGCAACTTGCGCAGTGGCAGCACAAGCTGATCGTTCAGGCGCTGCGCGCCGGCGAGGGAGCACGAGCGGAATCCCTGATGCGTGAACACGCCAATATCGGCGTCCGATACGGGCACCTCTTTGGTCTCAAACCGCTTACGGACTGAGGCGAAGTGTTCGTTGCATTGGCGGAACGGCCTCGTCATCGTGCGCGAGGACCACGACCGTTCGCCTGAGAAGCCAGGTGCCCAGGCGCTCGATAATGTCGCTTCGGGTTCCGGGGTCAACACCGGTAAAGGGTTCATCCAGAATCAACAGCGCCGGGTCCGTGAGCAGAACCCGGGCCAGCGCCAGCCGTCGAACTTCACCACCGGAAAAACGCGTACCGAATTCGCCCACCTGTGTGTCGAGTCCATCGGGCAACGCCCGGATGCGATCGCCCAGGGCAACCTGATCCAGTGCCCACCAGAGGCGATCGTCTGAGGCGTCCGGGTCGCCCAGTAGCAGGTTGACACCAATACTGTCATTGAACAGATCCGAGGCCTGGGTCAGATAACCGACCTGTCGGGTCCAGTGTGGCGGCGGCCAGCCGGACGCGGGGAGGTCGTGGCCACCGATGCGGATTGTCCCGGCCGACGGTGCGGTCAGGCCGGCGAGAATATCGGCCAGTGAGGATTTGCCCGATCCGGATGGGCCGATGACGGCCAGTTGATCACCTGGCGCCAGATGGAATGACAGGGGTGACAGCACCGCCAGTGATAACCCGGTGCTGTCACTGGTGGTCAACTCGATGGCACGGAGCTCGATCGCTTGGTCCGCAGCCGCCGCGGAAGGGCGGGTGCGCGTTTCAGGGGTGGTGGAGCGGTGGTTGCCGGAGGAAGCCACGGATGCCAGTGTATTCAGGCGTTGCGCCGCGCCCAGGGTCTGCCCGTAGGTACTGGCCGCCCCGGCCAGTGGCCCCAGAACCTCGTTTAACGCCAGCACGGCAAAGGGCAGCATGACGGCTACGGGGCCACTGAGCTGGCCCTCTGCCGAGGCGGCAAGGCACACTGCCAGCGTACCTGCTACCATCAACTGGAGGTTCAGGGTAGCCTGTGCTTCGGCTCGACCGATGCGCGCATCAACCCGGTTTTCCCGGTCGCGCCGCTCCGAGATGTGGCCGCGGATAATTTCCAGATGTGCAGGCCAGTGGCCGCCTGCCAGCAATTCACCGAGTCCGTGCAGACTGTCTGTCACTTCCGCACGCAACTGCTCAGATTGATGCGCCAGTGCCCGCCCGGAGCTTCGTGTCGCCAGAGCGAGGTGAACCGTCACCTGCCATACCAGCACCCACCACCAGATCAGGAGTAACGTGCCCCATAACGGGATAAACCAGGCGACCAGGCCAGCGACCAGTGTGCCGGCAGCGAGAGCGACCACCGGCGGTGCCAGCAACCGCAGGTATAGGGCATTCAGAGCATCAATGTCGGCTGTCAGGCGGTTCAGCCACTCTGTTGCCCTCAGGCGATGACGTACATCCCGGCCAAGGCCGGTAAGCTGTTCAAACACCGTCATCCGCAGTGTGGCCAATAGCCGCAAAACTGTATCGTGATTCAGCACCCGCTCGAGGTAACGCGACACCGTACGCGCCAGCGCGAAAAAGCGGATACCTGCGCCCGGCACGTAGATTCCCAGTGTTGCAGCGGCACCGGCTGCCCAGAGCAGTGCGGTAACGCCGGTGGCGGTGATGAACCAGCCGGACAGGGTCAGCAGTCCGATCACCGACGCGGCGGTCAGCCACATCAGGCCAAGTCCGACCAGCAGGCGCCGCCTTGATTGCCGCAGCACGCGCAGCCAGGGGGCCCAGGTTTGTCGATCAGTCCGCATACAGTCTGCCGTTTTCAAGGGTGAACGCCAGGTCAGCCCGTTGCGCCGGAGCGGTGTGATGACTGACCGTCATTAACGCGATTCCGGCGCGGCGAAGCCGGTCGAGCGCATCCAGAACCGCCTGTTCACTGGTAGAATCCAGGCCGGCGGTCGGTTCATCGAGCAGAATCAGATGGTGCCCCTGAAGCAGCAGCCGTGCCAGTGCGAGCCGCCTGGCCTCGCCCCCGGACAGGCCATAACCCCGTTCGCCGATCACTGCATCGAGTCCCTGGCCCGAAGCGGACATGCGGGCGGTCAGCCCGACGTCGTCCAGTGCCTGAAGTAACTCCGAGTCGCTTGCGCCGGGGCAATGGAGTCGCAGGTTCTCCGCCCAGGTCCCCTGGCGCAGATAGGGCGACTGGTCGAGCCAGCCGACCGGGACCTGACCGGGTGGGTAACCACCGACTGCGATAGCTCCCTGTACCGGTTGCAGAAAGCCGGCAGTGAGGTGAAGCAGGGTGGATTTGCCGCTGCCTGATGGTCCACGGATGTTGGCCCAGGTCCCCGGTTCCAGACGCAGGTTGATGCCCTCAAACAGTGTGGCGCCATCGGGAAACCGGTAAGTCACATCGGCCAGGCTCATCGCCGGTGCTGTTGCTAGCGGGACCTTTTTGCGTTCCGGCGGCGTCGTGATGCCTCCGTGGCCGGGTTCAAGCAATGCTGCAAGGTGGGTGGCGGCGCCGATTGCAGCCGCGCGGTCATGGTAGTGCTGGGCCAGCAGCCGCAATGGCTGGAAGAATTCCGGTGCGAGAATCAGGATAAACAGACCACTGAACAGCGTCAGCTCTACGGACGGACCGAAATCGATATAGCCGAGCAGGCCGAACCCGATATAGATAGCGATTACGGCAATCGCGACCGACGAGAAAAACTCCAGCACGGCCGTGGACAGGAAAGCAACTCGCAGCGTCCGCATATTGAGCCGACGATATTCGTCCGCGGCCGAGTAAACCTGACGCGTTGCCGCTTTTTCCTGACCAAAGAGTTGCAATGTCGTCAGGCCACGAATGCGATCAATGAAATGGCCGGCAAGACGCTGAACGAGCGAAAAATGCGCAATATTGAGCTTCTCGGCACCCATGCCGACAAGGGCCATGAACAGTGGGATGAGCGGTGCTGATAACAGCAGAAATAAGGCCGCCAGCCAGTCATACGCCAGGACCACCAGAAGAATCAGCAGGGGCACAATCAATGCGACCATGAGCTGAGGCACGAAGCGGGCAACATACCCATGAAGGGCATCTGTCTGTTCCAGCAGCGCTGTCGTCAGACCGGCGCGGTTCTGGTGTCCGAGCCCCGCCGGTCCGGCGCTGGCCCAAGTGGACAGTATGCGCTCTCTGACGGCCGAGCGAACCTGATCACTGGCACGTCGAGCCGCCTGATCCTGGAGCCACTGGGCACCGGTGCGCACACCAATCGCCAGTATGAGGGTCAGCACGAGCAGTGTCGCACTGCGTATTGGCGAGCCGGCGACTATGACATGACTGACCAGCGCCGCCATGGCAGCAGCCTGGGCAATAGTCGCAAGGCCAACCACAACGCCGGACCCGACGGCCAGCGCCAGCGGGCGGCGCACGTGTCGGACCTGCCCGCCCAGCCATGCTCTCCCCGTGCCCTTGGTTGTCTCAGCGGCCGTGGTCACTGCGTCAGTGGTACCCGTCTCCGGCCCTTACCTTGCCCCGGAATACCCAGTAGGTCCATGCGGTGTAGGCGATCACGATCGGAATGACGAACAGCAGCCCCAGAAGGAGAAACAGTTGCGACTCCCAGGCCGAAGACGCTTCCCAGATGGTGTAATCCGGGGGTACTACATTCGGCCACTTGCTGACGATCAATCCGAAGAACGTGAAGACAAACAGGCCCATGGTGGCGATGAAGGGCATGCCATCCTGACGCCGGCGGACTGACCGGACAATCAACCAGGCGAAATACAGCGTCGCCGCGGGCAGCAGCCAGATAATCTGGATGTTCGAGAACCACCGGTTCCAGACGTCCTGGTTGACGAACGGCGTCCAGAGGCTGATGACACCGAACACGACCAGCACCGCAGCCAGAATGGGCGGCGTGATGCGATAGGCCCATTCCTGAACCGCACCTTCGGATTTGAGAATCAGCCAGGTACTGCCCAGCAGGGCATAGCCGGCAAGCAGTCCGAACCCGGTCAGCACGGCGAAGGGAGTGAGCCAGTCCAGAGCACCACCGACATAGACTCCGTTTTCGACATTGAAGCCCAGAATATAGTTGCCGACGACCGCGCCCTGTGCAAAGGCCGCCACAATGGAACCGACGGCGAAAGACCAGCTCCAGAGGTACTTGGATTTCCGGGCCTTGAAGCGGAACTCGAAGGCAATGCCCCGGAATATAAGCCCGGCCAGCATCAGGAATACACCAATGTACAGCGCCGGCAAAAACACCGTGTACACCAGCGGGAAGGCCGCAAGCAGCCCCGCGCCGCCGAGAATAAGCCAGGTTTCATTGCCGTCCCAGACCGGTGCAACCGAGTTCATCATGATGTCCCGGGCTTCTTCATCTGGAGCGAACGGAAACAGTATGCCCTGGCCGAGATCGAAGCCGTCCATCAGCACATACATGATGATTCCGAACCCGATAATGCCGGCCCAGATCAGTGGCAGATCGAACATTTCCATGATCAGACTCCTGATTCCAGTGTGACGTCCGAACCCGACCAGGGGCGTTTCGCGCTGTGTGGCTCCTCAATATGGTCGGACTGGTGCTGGTCTTCCATCCCCACCTGGAATATGCGCATCAGGTAGTAGACGCCTGCGATCAGCACCAGCGAGTAGACAACCACATAACCGATCAGCGTGAACAGTGCCATGCCACCGGTCAGCGATGGTGTCAGCCCTTCGGCCTGAGTCATAACACCGTAGATTATCCAGGGGGTGCGGCCGATTTCGGTGACAAACCAGCCTGCGGTCACGGCGATAAAGGGCGTCACCGTCATCCAGGTCAGTGTCTGCAGGTACCAGCGTGCCTCGAACAGCCGGCGGCGCAGGCGCAGCACGAGACCGGCAAGTGACACCGCGATCATCAGCAACCCGATGCCGACCATCACCCGGAACGACCAGAAAACGGGGCCTACCGGCGGTTGTTCTTCGGGGGCCACTTCATTCAGACCGGGCACCACGCCATCCCAGTGGTGCGTCAGAATAAAGCTCGCCAGGTTCGGGATACCGATCTCCAGGTGGTTGGTCTGCCCGGCCTGGTCCGGTATGGCAAACAGCAACAGGGGTACACCGGCCTGAGTCTCCCAGTTGCCCTCCATCGCGGCGACCTTGGTGGGCTGGTGTTCAAGCGTATTAAGGCCGTGGAAGTCACCCACAACGGCCTGAGCCGGCGTCAGGAATAACAGCAGCCAGAGGCACATGGACAATGCCTTGCGGTTGGCTTCAACCTCGCGCCCGCGCAGCAGGTACCAGGCGCTCACGCCGGCGACCACGAAACCGCCCGTCAGGAATGCCGCGAGCACCATATGGGCGAACCGATAGGGCATGGACGGATTGAGGATCGCTTCTATCCAGGAGGTCACGAACAGCGTGCCGTTGCGTATCTCGTAGCCGGCCGGCGTCTGCAGCCAGCTGTTCGCCGAGAGAATCCAGAATGATGAGATAAATGTGCCAACCGCGACCATTATTGCAGCAAAGAGATGCACGCCTTTCGGTACCTTGTCGCGCCCGAACAGAAGCACACCAAGGAAGGCCGCTTCAAGGAAGAAGGCTGTAACCACCTCGTAGCTGAGCACCGGCCCGAGAAAATTGGCGCTGAACTGGGCGAAATTGCTCCAGTTGGTGCCGAACTGAAAGGCCATGACAATACCGGTCACCACGCCCATCCCGAATACCACGGCAAACGCCTGCGTCCAGAAACGGGCCAACCGTTCCCAGACCGGGTTGCCGGTTTTGAAGAACAGACTTTCCAGCACGGCAATGTAGCTCGCCAGCCCGATGGTGAACACCGGGAATATGGCATGAAAAGACACCACAAAGCCGAACTGGATGCGCGACAGAAGCAGCGGGTCAAGGTCCATAGAATGTGCCTCAGATCAGATTGGGAACCGGGTTACCGATATTTAGAAAACTCGAATGAAAGTATACTGATTCTGGCTCCGTGATCGAAGCCCTGAATATTCAAATCTGCGTCAATCCGGCGCGGCCTTCGGTGACATCATTTCCCGCCAGTGGCTTGAGCGGCAGGGTGTGTCTTGCACGAAGACAGCGTCAGATTGCCCGAGCGGTGTTCTTCAAGCAACCGACGAATGTCATTCAGTGGCTGTGGACGGGCCAGCAGGTAGCCCTGCAGAAGCGCGCAGCCATGGTCACATAGCCAGTCGCGCTGAGCCACGGACTCCACACCCTCTGCCACTACCTCAAGGCCGAGGCCACCGGCCAGTCCAAGGATCGACAGCACAATCGCATGATCATTGGTGTCATGCGGCAGCCCGCGGATGAACGACCGATCGATTTTCAGTTGCTGGAAGGGGAAACGCTTGAGCCGGGCCAGTGACGAGTAGCCCGTGCCGAAGTCATCAATGGCCAGGTGAATGCCGAGTGCGTGCAGATGATTCAGTGTGTCCATCAGCCCGGCGGATTCAGACTTCAACTGATCCTCGACCACTTCCATGCAAAGGCGGTCCCCCGGCACATCATACTGTGCCATTAATTGTTCCACCTTTGCCGGGAAGTCGGGATCACCGAGCTGCGCCGAGGCAAGATTGACCGCAACCCGGGGCCAGACATCGCCTCGTTCGCGAGCCACGGCTATGTCTTTGAAGACACGCCTGAGCACCACCAGCCCCAGTTCGCTGCCAAGGCCCGCGTCATCGGCCAGGGTAAGAAATTCGACCGGCGATATTTCGCCCTGTTGCGGGTGATGCCAGCGCGCCAGCGCCTCCAGGCAGTCAACCGATTGATCCTGAGCGTTGATAATCGGCTGGTAATGAACTGACAGGGTTTCGTCCCGGATCGCCTGGCGCAGGTCCACTTCCAGGGCAAACCGGGAACGCACCGTTGCCGACTGCTCCGGGTGGTACATCTGCGCCCGGTGAAAGCCCAGTGATTTGGCCTGATACATGGCCGATTCGGCACACTGCAGCAGCTCGACCACTTCTTCACCGTGATCCGGAAACAGTGCGACCCCGATGCAGCCGGAGACAGACAGCGACGTGCCGTCCACCGCTACCGGCGCCGCCAGTTCATCAAGCAACTGTCGGGCATGGGTCAGCGCTTCGCTGACTGACGGCTGGTGTCGGGTAAGAATGATGAATTCATCGCCCCCCAAACGCCCTACCTGATCCTTGCCCGGAATGTAGCATTCCCGGAGTCGCTCTCCGAGCTGTCGGAGCACCCGGTCTCCTACATGCTTGCCCAACCCGTCGTTAACATTCTTCAGCCGGTCAATGTCGAGCCAGAATACCGCGCCCGGGTTCAGTTTCACGCTGCTGTGACGCGACAGAATCTGACCCAGGCGTTCTTCGATACCCTGCCGATTCATCAGTCCGGTCAGACTGTCGAAGTAGGTCAGATAATCCAGCGCTTGCTGGCTGTCCCGCCAGGCATCATAGGAATTGATCAGGCTTATCGTGTCGGCTACCGCGCTGACGAAGGACATCTCCGGAATGGACCAGTTTCTGGTGGCGGCCGTCTCCAGACAGATCAGGCCCGATACCCGTTCGCCGCTGAAAACAGGCGCATCCAGCATCGCCCGGATTCCACGCGGTTTCATGTAGTCCGGGTAGAGGCTGGCGGTGCGCTGATCATTCGCCGCATCCGGGGCGTCGATCAAGCGATGGTGTTCAATTGCCTCGAAATAGGCGGGATGGTCGATCCGTCGTAACGGGTCGGATTCGGTGCCATGGCGACCGGCTATGGCTTCAAACAGAGTTTCACAATGTGCCGTGTCGCTGTCCGACATCTGCCAGACACTGATCCGGTCAGCCGACAGGAGGTGGCCGCAGAGCTCACAGAGCGATTCCAGTTTGCGCCGGCGCCCCTGAGCCAGAAAGTGATCGGAATGACTGAGTGCCATCAAGGCTTCATGGTAGGAGATGAATTCGTCGCGCTCAGTCATGGGCGGTGTCGGGCTCAGTAAATTATCTACCCACATTGCCAAAAGAAGTGACCGGTGAAAACCTGTACCTTGGTACAGGTCGTTAATTATGCGGAGTGCGTCGCGAGTCCTGAAATTGCCTGTTATATTATGAATTAACGATGCAACGACAGAAAAGAACATGGATGCGTTGTTACTTACACGGGACCCGTCGCTTGGCGCCTTGTTTGAGGCGGCGCTGGCGTCACGCAGCGACTCATTGTTCATAGCCGGTGACACTGTTACGGCCGGCGACCAGGCGGAAGCCAACAAGGCGGCACTCGTCGTCATCGACGATCCGGATCGACTGGTCGACCTGGCGTACCTGATGCGCAGAGCGCGTCAAAACGCTGCCCACCGCGCGATTCTCTTTCTCGTCCGGAAAGCTGATCAGTCCGCCCTCGATCTGGCCCGGCACCATCGGGTCAGGGACCTGCTGGTAAAGCCTCTTACCTCGGACGCGCTACAGGAGCGCCTGCAGCGGTTGATGGGTAACGGGAAGCCGAATTCGGAGGAGCACCGGGAGCCGGCCTCCCCGGAAGGCTGGTTACAGCGGGCGATTGATCAGGGCACGCTGAGCCTGCCGCTGAGCTCACGGACCTTTCAGCTTCTGCAGCAGCTCGGTCAGGGAAGCGCAAGAGCCAGCGCCCTGGAAAAAGTCTGGCGGGATGAACCGGCAATCATTGCGCGCCTGCTCGGTGCTGCGAATACCAGCTCATACAATCCCTCGATGGTATTGTGTGAGACGCTGCACGATGCCATACAGGTGCTGGGTCCCGAGCGCTCGCTGAATTTGGCCCGTGGCATCGGGCTTCACTGCGGCAGTTCCCTGCTCGACCCCCGCCTTGTCGAGCGCGGTGGTGAGGTAGTGCGCCAGAGTTGTGAGGTGGCGCATGTCGTTTACCGACTGGCAGGCCAACTGGGCGTGAACGCCGAAGCCTGTTACAGCGCGGCAATCCTGTCGCAGCTTGGCGAATTGGCGGTGCTGGAAGAGCTGCAGTGCTGGCTGAATCACGGCCGGTCACTCGAGGATGATCAGATTGATGAACTGCTTCTGCGGTTCAAGGTTCCCGCGAGCCACGAGCTGAAACGGCAGTGGCGTATTCCGGTGGTGGTGCGCGATCGTGCCGGGTCAGTCCATGCCTTGCCGGCGGCCACCACCGTCAGCCGTGACCGGTTGGCAATGCGCGTGGCCGGGGAACTGATCCAGAGCGGCCATACGAAGAATGTTCGCCCACTCATGGACTTGCTGGGTCTGGAACGGGCCCAAACAGAGGCGATGCGCTCAGAGCAGCATGCGGACCAGAGCTGAGCCCGGTTACTTCATGGATGATTCGCTCGGTTCGGATTTTGCCAGCACCCACTGGAGCTGCTCGCGCGGCAGTCGGGGCCCGCTGAACTCCACACTGCGCGCAG
Source organism: Natronospirillum sp. (assembly GCA_965602035.1). GTDB lineage: Bacteria > Pseudomonadota > Gammaproteobacteria > Pseudomonadales > Natronospirillaceae > Natronospirillum. Next base: position 2,991,622 of record OZ271919.1, read on the forward strand.
CACACTCATTGGCGAAGGCAGCCGCTGCGGCTGGCTCCCAGCCACGGTAGTACAGCCCGTACAGAAGGGCTCCGGCAAATGTGTCGCCGGCACCCAGGCTGCTGCGTGCGGTAACGCCCGGGGCGGGAATCTGTTGCCGGCCCTGCTCAGTGATCAGTTCACAGCCGGCGCCACCACGCGTGATAACCACCAGTCGGGCCTTCCCCTGCAGCGCATCCAGCGCCGTTTCCGGGTCGTCCAGGCCAGCCAGAGCACAGGCTTCCGCGTCGTTACCGACCAGCAGTTCCGGCGGGCTCTCCAGCCATGAGAGCAGTGTGGAGCGGTGGTGGCGCACAATCTCGGGGTCAGACAGACTGATGGCTCTGGGTACCGCGCTTTTTCGGGCATGGCTCAATGCGGTTTCGGCGGACTGCCGGGCCGACGCCGTTGTTGCAAGATAGCTCTCCAGGTAGAGCACGCGCGCGGTGTCCAGGCGGGTAAAGTCAATCTGATCCGCCTGAAGTTCAGCGGTAGTACCCAGGTGGAGCACCATGGTGCGCTCCGCATCCGGCGTCACAAGCACGAGGCACTGGCCACTCAGCCCGGCGTCTGCGACACTGGCATCCAGCACAATGCCATCGTTCTGCAGCGTCTGGGTGAAAAACCAGCCCGCCGGATCGCGCGCCACGCGGGTGCTGAAATGGCAGCGCGCGCCCAGACGCTGTGCAGTCACCAGCGTGTTGGCGGCACTGCCGCCACCCGATTGCTGTTCCCACTCGGCGCCCGCTCCGGGTGCCTGAAGGGCGGCGTTGAGAATTTTGAACGGCCCTTCCTCGAGCAGGTAACGACCGCCTGACTCATACCCCAGCGAGGTCAGAAACTGCGCCGGAACGCGGAATTCCGCATCGACAATGGCGTGACCCAGTGCAAAAATATCAACACGCTCGGTGCCTGCTACTGTGTCATCGCTACTGGTTGACATACTTTCGTCCGAATCACTGTTGAGGCTCCCGAAGTCTATATGAGCCGTTGATGTCGCACAAACCCGCGCCCACCCGGGCACACCGCCTGCTTCAGAGGTTGCCACCGATTCGGGCACTGGCCTGGCGCCTGGCGATTGTCACCGTGGTCGTCGCTACGTTTGCCCTCGTCTACCTGGATCGTTTCGTGCACGACCGGTTCCAGTCGCATCAGTTCGAGGCACCGGCGCGCGTTCTTGGTGCACCCCTCACGCTCCGGCCGGGCACGGGTCAGTCACTGGATGAAATCCTGTGGTGGCTGGAACGCCTCGGCTATCAACCGGTTTCCGGGGTAGTGAGCCCGGGGGAGTACCGTCAGTCCGAACAACAAGTGGTGATACACACCCGGGGGTATCCGTTTCATGATGGTCCGGAGCCGGCACGGGAGCTGGTTCTGGAGGTAGGCAGCGGGACATTGACCCGACTGTACAGTCGTGACGGGCAGTCGCCGCCATCAGCCCGGCTCGAACCGCCGGTCCTGGGCCAGATCGACACCCAGTTTGCCGAGGATCGGGTGCTTGTCACGCTTGATCAGGTGCCTCCCGAGTTGCTGGCCGGTCTGATTGCCGTGGAGGATCGGCAGTTCTTTCAACATGCGGGGGTATCGTTTCGTGCCATTGCGCGGGCCCTCTGGGTGAACATACAGGCCGGTGAAGTGCGTCAGGGCGGCAGTACACTGACCCAGCAACTGGTGAAGAATCTTTTTCTGTCGCCGGCACAGAGCCTGACGCGAAAGGGCGCGGAGGCAGTGATGGCGATGCTGCTCGAGCGCCGGGCCGACAAGCAGGAGATTCTAGAGGCGTATATCAACGAGGTGTTTGTCGCCCAGGACGGGCAGCGGGCTATCCATGGCTTCGGGTTGGCGGCCCGACATTTTTTCGGCCGCCCCATCAGCGAATTGTCGGTCGCCCAGCAGGCCACTCTCATCGGGCTCTTGCGTGGCCCCAGTTACTACTCGCCCACCAGGCACCCGGAGCGGGCCATCGCGCGGCGCAACCTGGTGCTCACGGTGATGCGCGATGAAGGCATAATTTCCGGCACGGTATGGGCACAGTCCATACGTGAACCCCTTGGGCTCAGCCCCGGCAATTATACGGGCCCCTATGCCCATGCACTGGACCTGGTGCGTCGTCAGTTGCGCGTCTGGCTGAGTAACCGGGAACTCCGGCGCGATAATCTCCGGCTGCACACGACAATCAATATTCGGGCTCAGCAACGGGCACAGACGGTGCTCAGGACTCGGCTCGAGCGACTCGAGGCACAGTACGGGCTGGAGCAGGGCACGCTTCAAGGGGCTCTTGTTGCGGCAGATACGAAAACCGGGCAGGTGCTTGCGGTCAGCGGTGGCCGTTCGCAGCAGGTAGGTGGATTCAACCGGGCCATTGACGCGTTCCGGCCAGTTGGCTCTACCCTCAAACCGGTGATCTATCTGACCGCGCTGGAAGCCGGAATGCACTGGTGGTCGCCGGTACTCGACGAGCCGGTGACCGTCGCCGGCCGCGATGGTTCCGAATGGCGACCCGCGAATTTCAGCGGGGAGTCACATGGCAGTGTGCCGATGTGGGCCGCTCTGGCGGGGTCCTACAACCAGGCTGCCGCACGCACGGGTATGCAGCTCGGTCTGGGTCGCTTTCTGGATCGTGTGGAGTCACTGGGGTACCGGGGTGCACTACCGGCTGTGCCGGCGGCACTGCTCGGCTCGGTGGAAATGAGCCCTTACCAGCTGGCCGGCCTGTTCCAGCCCATGCTGGCGGAGGGCCAGCGGCGGCCGCTGATGAGCCTCGCGGCTGTCACGTTGGACGATGGCTCATTGATTGCGCGGTTTGATACACGGGGGACCCAGGTCATTGATCCGGTCAGTGCGCAATCCCTGTTGGGTGGCTTGCGCCTGGTCGGCACGTCGGGAACCGCTGCCAGCGCGTCAGCACGTCTCGGGGACGCGCTGCAGCCGGCGGGTAAAACCGGCACGTCTGATGGCCAACGCGACAGTTGGTTTGTCGGGTCTGCCGGCGCCACCATGGCGGCGGTCTGGGTGGGGGCGGACGACAACCGTGAACTGCCTTTCACCGGCAGCACGGCGGCCCTGCCGATATGGACTGACTGGATGGCAGAGCTGGCACAGCCGCTACCGGAACGCCGCGAGCTGCACCCCAACCTTGACTGGGTCAGTTGGGACGGCCCCAGAGAAACCCCCGGCTTGATCCGCCTCGGACTGTGCGGCCGCTATCAGGCCCCGGTACCACGCCCGATCGCGGCCGACCTGGCCGGTTCTGTATGTGGTGGGCAGCCAGCACGGGAGAGCCCGCCGGACTCGGCCGGAGCAACCTGGCTTCAGCGTTTGCTCGGGGCAGACTGATTCAGTGCCAGCGACTGTTCAATTCACTGTGCTGGCGCACATCCTCATCGCCGTCCAGCCAGTAGGGAGGCTTGGAGAAAATCTGCTCGACCTGCCGCGCCAGCTCATCAGAAATGTGAAGGTGGCTGCCCTGCCGAAGGAGTGCGTTGATCACACGCGGCTCCTTACCAATGCAATAGGCCAGTTCCTCCGGGCCAATGGCATTCTCATCAAGCAGACGCTGCATATGAGATCGGCGTTTGCTGTCGAGCTGTCCCATGGTGATGACCTCCGGTAATGGACCTTCCACACTTGCTATATGGACCCCGGAAACGATTTTGTCCAGTACCTGGAAGGATGGATTTGTCCATAGCCGTGGCCGGATGGAGACAGAACAGATTATCTGGCGGGCTGCGGGTGCTGCTCGGCGAGGTCTTCCAGCCGCTCGAATATCTGGTTGCGTTCCTCGCGCAGCAGGGCGCGCATGGTGTCCTGGCGGCGGAAAAACGTGCGCACCAGAATGCGTGCCCGGTATTGGGTAATGCGCCGGCGGTAGCGCAGGCAGAGGAAACCGGTCGGTGGCAGGGTGGCGAGGTAGGTCAGGCTGCCTACCAGACTGCGTTCGGTAAACTGCCACATCCAGAAACCGAACAGCGTGTAGGCACCGGTAAACGCAAGCGTGCCCACGCCGAAGTAAGCAAAAGCCCGAACCGCATCATTGCGAAAGCGGCGCCCGACGAACAGGCTGAACAGGTAGGGCACCGCATTGTGAACAAAGCCAAATGCCGCAACAGGAGCCATCAGTATGGCGTAGGCGGTCATGCGCAACCGGATAAGGCGCTCGCGCAGGGGCTGGTCGAAGCGCTGACGCAGGTCGAGCCGCAGGTCATGTTGCCGCAGGTGTGCCTGATAGCGATCAATTCGTTGGCGCAGCTCTTCGATAGCCGCAGGATCCGCCCGTGCAACACTGTGCAGAAGCGCATTAATGCGCTGCCGGCTTTCGAGGGCATCTGACAGGTTGATAGGTTCAATGAGCTGCGGGCGGAACCAGGAAATAACACGTTGCATCGGCCGGAAGCGGCGACTGCGTTTCAGGGGTGCCGGGCGTTGATCGGCCTGACGGGCCGTCTTCTCGGCGCTGTACAGCGTGGCCAGATCCTCAACCAGTTGGGTCAGGCGGCTGTCTTCAACATGCAGTGTCAACTGGCGTAACTGGTCTTCTATGTCGCGGGTCAGCGCGCGAACCGCTCGGGTCGGTTGCGCAGTGAAATCGGCCTGCCTTGCAGTAATGTCGATCGGGTCGCCGAAGCGCAGTTGCACTGCCGACATGAACAGTTCGCGGCTTTCAAAGTTCAGGCCAACCGGAATAACCTTGACACCAAGCTGCCAGAGATTTCTGGCTTCGGCACCGAAGGCGATTCGGGCCGCGCCGGTGCGCAGTCGGGCAACCTGTCGGTACGGGCTGTTACGACCCTCGGGAAAAATGCCGACACAGCGGCCTTCTTCCAGAATGCGGTAGAGCTGCAGAAACGTCAGTTCCTGATCACCCCCAACCCCACGCTCAATCGGGATTGCCCCGCAACGCCGGTAGAGCCGGGCCAGAAAAGGTGACCGGAATAACTCGCTCTTGGCCAGATAGTGTACGGGTCGCGGTAGCTCGGTGCCCAACAGCACGGAGTCCAGAATGGAGCTGGGGTGGTTCGCGGCCAGTATCACCGGCCCTTGCGCAGGCACACGCTCTTTGCCCACGGAACTCACCTCAACAAAATAGAGGCGCGTTGCCAGGCGCAGGAAATACCGGATTACGGCGTACAGCTTCATTAACCACCTGCACAGCGTTGACGTCTGAGAATTGAAGCATCTTGAACCATGAGCTGCTCCGGATTATACGCATTCACAACGGGTCGGAATAACCCATGTCCGGGAGTTTTTCCGACAGGAAGTCGATAAAGGTACGCACTTTTGATGCCAGATAGCGGCGAGATGTGTAGACGGCGAACAGCGGGTTGGCTGCCGGTGGAAAGTCAGGAAGCACGGTCACGAGTGTGCCCCGCTCCAGGTCATCCTGAATCAATCCGAGCGGTAACATGGTAATGCCCAGTCCGGCCAGTGCGGCGGCGCGCAGGAGCGTCTCATTGTTGGCCGTGAGCGCCGGGCGGACCCGGGTACGGAGTTCCATCCCGTCGCGGTCGCGCAGCCGCAGGGTCTGTGCGCCGCTCTCCAGCGAGTAGCTGAGCATGTCGTGGTACCAGAGAGCATCGGGCGACGTGGGAACGCCCTGCCGTTGCAGATATTCCGGGGACGCCACCAGGTGGAATGGCATGGTGATCAGTGGTCGCGCGATCAGGTTGGGGCTCAGACTGCGCGAGGCCCGAAGTGCCAGGTCAAACCCTTCGTCAACAATATCGACAAAGCGTCCGCTGATATCGATATCAAATGTCACCTCGGGGTACTGTTCGCGGTACTCAGCCAGTAGTGAGCTGAACTGCTGATTGGCCAGCCACAACGGTGCGCTGAAGTGAATGACGCCCCGCGGGTTGGCTGTGGTTCGGCTCACAGCCGCCTCTGCATCATCCAGCGCCTCAATCGTATGCCGACAGTGTTCAAGGTAGAGCCGACCCGAGTCGGTCAGGCTGATATGGCGGTTATTGCGATTCAGCAGCCGCGCATTCACCCGTTGTTCAAGGTGCATCAGGTGTTTACTGACCATGGCCCGGGAAAGACCGAGTTGTGCTGCTGCCGCGCTGAAGCTTTCCTGTTCGACAATGGCAATGAAGACGCGCAGGCTGAGCAGTGTATCCATTCGACTAGTGGCTCCATCTAAACGGAAGGCGAGGCAAACCGTAGTTTCCTATAAAGAAACAATTTGTCAATAAATGACATGTTGATCAACTGAATATTGTCATCATACTGAGTGTCGTCCAATAATTCGTTGGGTCAACAGGAGGTTATCAGTATGAAAATTGCCATTATCACGGGGAGCACCCGTCCGGGCCGCAACAACGAAGCGGTAGCCAAGTGGGTTCTGGAGCACGCCCAGAATATTGATGGTGCTCAGTTCGAGCTCGTCGACATCGCAGATTTCCGGCTGCCACTGCTGGATGAGCCGTATCCGCCCATGATGAATCAGTACCAGAATGACCACACCAAAAAGTGGTCAGAGACGATTGCAAAATATGACGGGTATGTCTTCGTAACGCCTGAGTACAACCACAGCACGTCGGCTTCTCTCAAGAATGCCATCGATTATCTGAACGTGGAGTGGAACGACAAGGCGGCCGGTTTTGTCGGCTATGGTTCTGCCGGTGGCGTGCGAGCTGTAGAACACCTGCGTCAGATCGCTTCCGAAGTACGTCTTGCGCACGTACGGGACCAGGTCCAACTGTCGTTGTTCACGGATTTTGAGAACTTCAGTGAATTCAAGCCGCAGGACATGCAGGTTGATGCTCTGAACACCATGCTGAAAGACGTGGTGCGCTGGGCCGGCGCAATGAAGACCGTGCGTTGACATTGGAATAAATCGATACTCGCCAGCGGGCCTCAGTGCCCGCTTTTTTTGCGCCGTCGAAAAATGCGGCCTTCCTGTGCGCTGGCTATACCAGTATCGACAGCGCCAGCCCAATCAGCACGAGCGCGCCGATGCCCGAGAGCGCACCGTGCAGTCCGCCGTCACAGCGCGGGGGCAGCAGAAACCCCGGACAGATGATTGCCGCCTGTGCCGCCGTGCCGATGACAATGACACCGATCAGCAGCATGGGCAGGTTAATTGACATCAGGGCGATCATGGGCACACTGATCAGCACCGCCGGAACGGCGCACAACAGCGATGCGCCCGGAATCGGCGTATAGTGACCCGGGAGCTCATCCAGCGTTGTGCGGATGAGCAATGCCATCAGCCTGAGCCCGACCATGGTTCCTACTCCCAGCAGGATTGACGCGCTGGAGTATGGCTATTGACGCCGCAGAATGCCAATCCGATGATGGCGTTTGTGTACAGTCCGTCCTACCGGCAAACACGGAGAGAGCCTATGCATTGCGCGGAGCCGTTCACTGGCAGAATGATCACAGGCCCACTCCTTTGGCTGGTCTCCCGGTGACCGGCCCGCTCGGTTATGTGGGGCGGTGCCTTACGCTGACACTCGGTTACTGCCAGACATCGGGGGTCTTGCTCCATGCGGGCGCCATTGCTTTTTTTACCCTTTTTTCCATCGCTCCGGTTGCTCTGTTGGCCGTCGCTGTGGCCGGGCTGGTGTTCGGCGAGGCAGCGGCGCAGGGCCAGCTCGTACTGCAGATCAGCCAGTGGGTCGGCCCGGAGGTGGCTGAGTTCATCCAGTCACTGGTGCTTCAGAGCCGACCCGAAGAGTCCGGGCTGCTGCCGGGTCTGGTCGGTGTGCTGGCCATACTTTTCGGGGCGACGACCGTGTTTGCCCAGTTGCAGCACTCGTTGCACGCCGTCTGGGACCTCGCCCCAAAGCCGTCAAAGAGTGCCGTCTGGCTGGTCATACGTCATCGCCTCATTTCACTGCTGGTTGTCTTGCTGTTCGGCGGATTACTGGTACTCGCATTGTTGGCCGGTGCTGCGGCGCCGCTGCTGGTAAACGTGGCAGAGCGCTGGGTACGCGTCCCCGGATTTCTCCTCTGGACGCTGGAAACCGGCGTCTCCATCGTCATGCTCGTCGTTGTATCGGGAATCCTGATCACGGTGCTGTCCGATGTAAAGCTTGCCTGGCATGACGTTCTGCCCGGTGCTCTGCTGGCGGCAATGCTGTTTGCAGCAGGCCGTCTTCTGCTGGGGTCCTACCTGTCGCTCTGGGGGATCCGCTCAGCCTATGGCGCTGCCGGGGCATTGTTCGCACTGCTGGTCTGGGTCTACTTCTCTGCGTTGACCCTACTGGTAAGTGCGGCACTGACACGCGCGGTCATGGAGCTGCGCGGCCGCAGGTTGCGACCCTCGTTCGCGGTTGTGCGGGTGCGTCGCGAATACCTGGATTAGGTGCTCAACGGCCTCGCTACTGCCTCGTATCGCTGCGGCGCCGAATGGACATCAGACGCGATATGTCCTAAACTTTCGCCGATTTGCCGCCGGGTCCCGAGCGATACGGCAGGCTTTATCTGACGGGGTACCGACAGGCCCCGGTAATCGACAGAGCGAGGTGAGCACCCGGGGTTATCTGTGAATTCAGATACTCCCAAACGTTCATCTCGCTTTTTTACGATCTGTCGGCACTCATTTTCTGCTCGGGGTTGTTGCAACAGCCCGGAGCAAAGCAGGTTATTGAAGTTCAGGTGCATTCGGCTGAGGACCAGATTTTGAAAACTCCAGCGATACTCGCGCTTGCCGATGGCAGCGTCTTTCACGGTACGGGGATCGGCGCGGCCGGGCTGACGTCGGGCGAAGTGGTGTTCAACACCGCCATGACCGGCTACCAGGAAATACTGACCGACCCGTCCTACGCACAGCAGATCGTGACGCTCACCTACCCCCACATTGGTAATACAGGGGTCAACCCGGAAGACGAAGAGTGTGATACGCCCTGGGCGCGAGGTCTGGTTATCAGGGATCTGCCGCTTCTGGCGAGCAACTTTCGCAGCACGGAGTCTCTGGCGGACTACCTGACGCGTCATAACATCGTCGCCATCGCGGATATCGACACTCGCCGCCTGACGCGCCACTTGCGTGAACACGGTAGCCAGAATGGCTGCATTCTGGTTGGCGACAGTCCGGATGAGCAGAAAGCCATTGCTGAGGCCAAAGCGGCGCCGTCGCTGAAAGGTCTGGATCTGGCGCAGGTAGTATCCACCACCGCACCCTATGAATGGCGCAGTGGCGTTTGGGAACTGGGGGCAGGGCATCCCGAGTTTGCCGAGGTGGATCTTCCTTACCATGTCGTGGCCTGGGATTTTGGCATAAAGCGGAATATTCTGCGCATGTTGGCGAGCCGGGGGTGTCGAGTCACGGTCGTGCCGGCGAAAACGCCGGCAGCCGAGGTGCTGGCCATGGCACCGGACGGCGTTTTTCTGTCCAATGGCCCGGGCGACCCGGAGCCCTGTGATTACGCGATCACGGCAATTGCAGAGGTGCTGGAAGCTCGCGTGCCGGTATTCGGCATCTGTCTGGGGCATCAGTTGCTGGCACTGGCCGCCGGTGCACAGAGTGAGAAAATGAAATTCGGGCACCACGGTGCCAACCACCCGGTCCAGGACCTGGCAACCGGACGGGTCATGATCACCAGCCAGAATCACGGCTTCGCGGTTGCGGAAGACAGCCTGCCGGATACCGTGAAAGCCACCCATCGCTCACTGTTTGACGAGTCGCTTCAGGGTATCGAACTCACGGACCGTCCGGCCTTCAGCTTCCAGGGGCACCCGGAGGCCAGCCCGGGCCCTCAGGACGTGGCACCGCTGTTTGATCGTTTCATTACCATGATGGAGGCCCGCTGAGTCATGCCGAAGAGAACGGATATACAGAGCATTCTGATGATTGGTGCCGGGCCCATCGTGATCGGTCAGGCCTGCGAGTTTGACTATTCGGGTGCCCAGGCCTGCAAGGCGCTGCGCGAAGAAGGCTTCCGGGTTATTCTGGTGAACTCCAACCCGGCTACCATAATGACCGACCCGGTCATGGCCGACGCCACCTACATTGAACCGATCGTGTGGGAAGAGGTCGCCAAGATCATAGAGAAAGAGCGCCCGGACGCGGTGCTGCCGACCATGGGTGGTCAGACGGCCCTGAACTGCGCCTTGGACCTCGACCGCCACGGTGTACTTGATCGTTACGGCGTGACCATGATCGGCGCCAATGCCGACGCCATCGACAAAGCCGAGGACCGCTACCGGTTCGATCAGGCAATGAAAGCGATCGGTCTGGATACACCGAACTCGGGCATGGCACACAGCATGGAAGAAGCCTGGGCCATTCAGGAAGAGATTGGCTTCCCGTGCATCATCCGGCCGTCGTTCACCATGGGTGGCTCCGGCGGTGGTATTGCCTACAACAAGGACGAATTCCAGGAAATCTGTGAGCGTGGTCTTGATCTGTCGCCGACCAATGAACTGTTGATTGATGAATCCCTGATCGGCTGGAAAGAGTATGAGATGGAAGTCGTCCGCGACAAGGCCGACAACTGCATTATCGTCTGCTCTATCGAGAATTTTGACGCGATGGGGGTTCACACCGGCGACTCGACGACCGTGGCGCCCGCGCAGACCCTGACCGACAAGGAATACCAGATCATGCGCAACGCCTCACTGGCGGTGTTGCGTGAAATCGGTGTGGAAACGGGTGGCTCGAACGTACAGTTCGCCATTAACCCCGACAATGGCCGTATGGTCGTTATTGAAATGAACCCGCGGGTGAGCCGCTCGTCGGCCCTGGCCTCCAAGGCAACGGGCTTCCCGATTGCCAAGGTGGCTGCGAAGCTGGCGGTCGGATACACGCTGGATGAACTGCAGAACGAGATCACCGGTGGGCGTACGCCGGCTTCTTTTGAGCCGAGCATCGACTATGTTGTGACCAAGATCCCGCGGTTTGCCTTTGAAAAATTTCCGCAGTCGAATGACCGGTTGACCACGCAGATGAAATCCGTCGGCGAGGTCATGGCGATCGGCCGGAATTTCCAGGAGTCCTTTCAGAAAGCGTTGCGTGGTCTGGAAGCTGGGGCTTCCGGGCTGGACCCGGTGCAGGATCCCGAAGCGCCCGACGCCCGGGACCGGATCGTCCGGGAACTGAAAGAACCCGGCCCGCAGCGGCTCTGGTACATCGGGGATGCCTTCCGCATGGGCATGAGCGTCGATGAGGTTCATGAACTGTGCCATGTCGACCCCTGGTTTCTGGTGCAGGTGGAAGAGTTGATCGCGCTGGAAGCCGAAATCGGTCGCACGACCCTGGCTACGCTGGACCGGGCGACGCTGCTGGGCTTCAAGCGCAAGGGCTTTTCGGATGAGCGCCTTGCGGCATTGCTGGGGCTTACTGAAAAGGAAGTCCGGGCCCGGCGGCACCAGCTTGATGTGCGCCCGGTCTATAAGCGGGTGGATACCTGTGCGGCGGAATTCGCCACCAGCACCGCGTACATGTATTCGAGTTATGACGAGGAATGTGAAGCTGAGCCGACGGACCGTGAAAAAATCATGGTCATTGGCGGCGGGCCGAACCGCATTGGCCAGGGTATTGAATTCGACTACTGCTGTGTTCACGCGGCGCTGGCCATGCGCAACGAAGGTTACGAGACCATCATGGTGAACTGTAACCCGGAAACCGTATCCACTGACTATGACACCTCGGACCGCCTCTACTTTGAGCCGGTCACGCTGGAGGACGTGCTGGCCATTGTAGACGTGGAGAAGCCGAAGGGCGTTATTGTGCAGTTTGGTGGTCAGACACCACTGAAGCTGGCCCGTGACCTCGAGGCGGCCGGCGTACCGATAATCGGTACCACACCGGATGCCATCGACCGGGCCGAAGACCGCGAACGGTTTCAGCAGATGATACAGCGTCTGAATCTCCTGCAGCCGGACAACGCAACGGCACGCAGTGTCGAAGACGCCGTGGTCAAGGCACGGGAAATAGGCTATCCGCTGGTTGTGCGGCCCAGCTACGTACTGGGTGGCCGGGCCATGGAAATTGTCTACGATGAAACCGAACTGCTGCGCTATATGCGCGACGCGGTGAAAGTATCCAACGATTCCCCGGTGCTGCTCGACCACTTCCTCGACGCGGCCATAGAGGTGGACATCGACGCGGTCAGCGACGGCGAGACGGTTGTCATCGGTGCCATCATGCAACATATTGAACAGGCGGGTGTGCATTCCGGCGATTCCGCCTGCTCACTGCCGCCGTTCTCGCTACCGGCCGCTGTGCAGGACGAGATCCGGGCCCAGGTGAAGGCGATGGCCCTGGAGTTGGGCGTTGTTGGCCTGATGAACGTACAGATGGCCTGGCAGGACAATACGCTCTATATCATCGAGGTAAACCCGCGCGCCTCGAGAACCGTACCGTTCGTCTCGAAGGCGATCGGCCGATCGCTCGCCGATGTGGCGGCGCGTGTCATGGCCGGAGCGACCCTGGCGGATACCGGCTTTACCAGCGAGCACAAGCCGATGTTCTACTCCGTGAAAGAGAGCGTACTGCCGTTCAACAAGTTCCCGGGTGTGGACCCAATTCTGACACCGGAAATGAAATCGACCGGTGAAGTCATGGGCATCGGTGACACGTTCGGCGAGGCGTTCGGCAAGGCGGCGCTGGCAACCGGCGTGCGTATTCCGTCGAGTGGAACGGTCATTATCAGTGTGAAGGACCGCGACAAGCCCAAGGTTGTTGCCCTGGCCCAGCGGCTGGAAAAGCTCGGTTTCCGCCTGCTCGCCACACGGGGCACCTGGCAGCGCCTGAATGAAGCCGGCGTTGCGTGCGAGCCGATCAACAAGGTCAAGGAGGGCCGCCCACACATGGTTGATCTGATCAAGAACGATGAAGTCCAGTTCATCATGAACTCTACAGAGGGCCGTCAGGCAATCGCCGACAGTGCGGTGATCCGTCGCAGCGCGCTACAGCACAAGGTGTATTACACCACGACGCTGGAGGGTGCCGATGCGTCGGTAGCGGCTCTGGAACACAGCACGGCAACCGATGTGCGCATGTTGCAGTCTCTGCATACAGGAGCGGTAAAATGAATCGATACCCCATGACGGTAGAGGGAGAGCGCAAACTGCAGGAAGAGTTGAAACAACTCAAATCCGAAGCGCGCCCCCGAGTGATCGAAGCCATCGCCGAGGCCCGTGAGCACGGAGACCTCAAGGAAAATGCCGAGTATCACGCGGCACGCGAGCAGCAGGGTTTTATCGAGGGCCGGATAAAAGAGCTCGAGGGAAAACTGGGCAATGCCCAGGTGATTGACGTAAAAACCCTGCCGCAGACCGGCAAGGTGCTGTTCGGCGTCACCGTCACCCTGCTCAACACCGACACCGATGAAGAAGTGAAGTATCGCATCGTCGGTGAGGATGAAGCTGACGTGAAGGCACAGAAAATCTCGGTAACATCGCCCATTGCCCGGGCGCTGATCGGCAAGGAAGAAGGCGACATCGTGCAGGTCAGCACACCGGGCGGCGATGTCGAGTACGAAATCGAGCAGGTTGAACACCTCTGATGCTGACGCCCATGCGCAACCTGGGGGCCAACCTGCTGTTTGTCTTTGCGGTGGGAGGCCTCTGGGCCGTCGGTTACCTGGTGACACCGTTCCTGCAGGACAGCATGGCGGTGCAGGACATCATTGTACTGCGCAAGAGCATGATGGTTCTGGCGGTACTCGGGTTTGCCATCAATGTGCTCACCCGGGCGAAGGAGATGAACTGGCAGGCATGGCAGGACCTGCGCAGCCTGATGGGCCTGTCGGCGCTGGTGCTCGGCATCGCCTTTCTGCTGGTGCCCGCCACTGCGGTCAACCTTTCGAGCGCACTCTACGCGGTAACCTCGCTGATCTGTGTGGCCTGGGTCGGTTGGGCGCCCTCCGATGAGCACCAGGGCGACCAGCGCTGACCGGTGCGGGCACAGCCCGGTGTTTCGAGAGTTCCCAACCGTTGACCAAAGCTATACACTTCAGGCTGATTTTTAAAACGGCTTCAGGCGTCGGGCCATGCCAATGTGCCTGCCGGGACAGTACCGGAGGTGGGCGGCCCGCCGTGACAGAAAGCCGGAAAGACATTGCCCGACCTGAGCTTGATACTGACAGACCTGAGAGGAATCCTGCATGTTAGAACGACTGTTTGGGATAAAGGCCATGGGGGCCAGTGTTCGTACCGAAGTCATTGCCGGCTTCACGACGTTCCTGACAATGGCGTATATCATATTCGTAAACCCGGAGATTCTGTCCGCTACCGGCATGGATCGTGACTCCATCTTCGTGGCCACCTGCCTGGCGGCAGCGCTTGGCTGTCTCATCATGGGCCTCTGGGCCAACTACCCGATTGCGCAGGCTCCGGGCATGGGGCTCAACGCCTTCTTCACCTACGGCGTGGTTTTGGGCATGGGCCATACGTGGGAAGTGGCTCTCGGCGCCGTATTTCTCTCGGGTGTGATCTTCCTGCTGCTCAGTATCTTCAAGGTACGCGAGTGGATCATCGATTCCATACCGAACGCGCTCCGCTACGGCATCGCGGCCGGTATCGGCTTCTTTCTGGCGCTGATCGGCCTGCAGAATGCGGGCATTATCGTTGGCGACCCGGCGACGCTGATTGCGCTGGGTGATCTGTCACAGCCATCCGCCATCTATGCGCTGGTCGGCTTCTTTGTGATCGCTGCACTCGCTTATCTCAAGGTAACGGGTTCTGTCATGATCGGTGTGCTGGGGGTGACCATCGTCGCCATGCTGTTCGGGCACAATGAATTCGGAGGGGTCGTATCGGCGCCGCCATCGATCTCGCCCACACTGTTCCAGCTCGACATCGTCGGCGCTCTGGATGTGGCCCTGATAAGCGTTATCTTCGCCTTCCTGTTCGTGGACCTGTTCGACACCTCGGGTACCCTGATCGGCGTCGCCGAGCGCGGCGGCCTGCTCGACAAGGACGGGAACCTGCCGCGTATCAACCGGGCCATGATGGCAGACAGTTCTGCTTCCATTGCCGGTTCACTGCTGGGTACCTCCACAACCACCAGTTATATCGAGAGTGCATCCGGCATTGCCGCCGGTGGTCGTACCGGCCTCACCGCCGTGGTAGTCGCGGTTCTGTTCCTCATCAGCCTGTTCTTTGCGCCGCTGGCTGGTTCCGTGCCGGCGTTCGCGACGGCCGGTGCCCTGCTGTACGTTGCAGTATTGATGTCCGGTGCCCTCGTCAAGGCCAACTGGGATGATGTCACCGACGCCGCACCGGTCCTTATCGCTGCGCTGGCGATGCCGTTCGCTTACTCGATTGCCGACGGTATTGCGCTGTCGTTTATTGCCTATGCGGTAATCAAGACCCTCGCAGGACGCTGGAAAGACGTCAGCCCGGCTGTCTATGTGCTGGCCCTGGTGTTTATCCTGAAGTTCGCATTCCTCGACTGACACCTATTACCGACCGACTCCGGTCTCCGCCCGGCCCCGGCCGGGCGGGTGGCCGGGGTGTTGTCTGTCTGGAGCCATGATGACCTCTACCCCCTACAGCGACACGATCAAACAGACCATACGAACGGTGCGCGACTGGCCCAAACCGGGCGTCAATTTCCGCGATATCACGCCGCTCATGCAGCAGCGGGCAGCTTTTCGAAAACTGATTGATGCGTTTGTCCATCAGTATCAGGAAGCCGACATCGATGCGGTGGCAGCCATTGACGCCCGTGGCTTTATCGTCGGCGCGCCCCTGGCGTATGAGCTCAGCACAAGCTTTGTGCCCGTCCGCAAAAAGGGCAAGCTGCCATTCAAAACGCTCAGTGAGACCTACAGCCTCGAATACGGTGAGGCCACTGTTGAGCTCCATTCCGATGCGTTCAGTGCGGGCGATCGCATCCTGGTCATTGATGATCTGATCGCAACCGGGGGCACCATGCTGGCGGCGGCGAAGCTGATTCGACGGGTTGGTGGTGAAGTCGTTGAGTGCGCGACCATTATCGACCTCCCGGATCTCGGCGGCGCAGAGAAAATCCGGGATGCCGGCTTTTCCGTCTTCAGCGTGTGTTCATTCACGGAGACCGAATAGCCTCAGCCGTTTTAAAGCGGGCCGCAAAGGCCGACCAGGCTGTTCAGCCATTGGCCAGCAGTGCCGCACCGGCAACAATCCATAACCCGGCCAGTGCGATGTTGGCTATCTGGAACGCGGTTGCCCGGTGCAGCACGTTATTGTAAGTCAGGTGAATGCCGGTGTGAGCCAGCCGGCTGATAATCCACAGCCACGCAAGCCAGGGCACAAGCGGTGACGTGACCGGCAGCGCCAGAATCAGCACGGCTACCGTGTAAAACAGTACCGGCATTTCGAACTGATTGCTGAAATGCCGGTTGGCCTGGCGGATATACTGCGGGGCCTCGCCCTCCAGCAGGCGGAAGAAGCCGATCGACATTTCCCGGCGGCGCACGGCTCGGGCTCTCTGGAAAAAGCCAAGTACCAGCAGGCTGAAGGTGAGTGCTACCTGAATAAGAAGCGGCAGGGCCATACCCGGTTTCTCCGTTGCGTATACAGTAGTTGCTATGGCGCGGAGTCTCTCACGCTGTGGCCGTGACCGCCAGTGAACTGACCCACATTTGTCCGGGCGACGTATTCACTGCACAATAGCGTCGCACAACTATTTATGACCCATCAGGAGTTCCAACCATGGCAACAGTGACCCTACAGGGAACACCGTTTGAAACGGTCGCTGATCTACCACCAGTGGGTACCCCCGCGCCGGCGTTCCAGCTCACCCGTCCGGACCTGAGTGAAGTCCGTCTTGAGGATTTCGCCGGCAAGCGCGTGGTGCTGAATATTTTCCCGAGTGTGGATACTCCGACCTGTGCCCAGTCGGTGCGGCAATTCAACGAGCGCGCGAGCCAACTCGAAAACACGGTGGTGGTCTGTGTGTCAGCGGATCTCCCGTTCGCCCAGGCCAGGTTCTGTGGCGCTGAGAATCTCGACAATGTCGTTACCGGCTCGACATTCCGCAGCAGCTTTGGTGAGGACTATGGCGTGACCTTCCGCAATGGCCCGATGGCCGGGCTGATGTCGCGGGCGGTGGTGGTTATCGATGGCGCCGGGCGTATCGCCTACACCGAGCAGGTGGCGGAAACCGCCGACGAGCCGGAATATGACAAGGCCCTGGCCGCGCTCTGAACCGGACCGGTCAGCCTCAGCGGGCCATCAGGGACACGCCACCTATCTGCTTGGCGAGGTAGTTGGCGTACTGATCGGTCTGCTGGGTAATGAAATCCAGCAAGCGCATATAGATAGCGTATAGTGGCCAGCCTGCGTCCGGCGCGTCGTCGCGCATCAGGTCGAGAATGCGCTTGCTGCGAAAGCCGAGGTGTTCACCGCGGGACTGATGCAATTCATACCCTGCGGAAATAAACGCATCCAGCAGTGTGCTGAGCGTGGCGTAGGCGCCGATCTCGATTTCGGTCTTGTGGCTGTCATTAAACACCTTCCGGCGCGCCAGTGCCTTGGCCCGTTCAATACCCTTGCCGATGCCATCGGACGTATGGCCAAGCAGGTCACCGGTAAATCGGCCGCTCAGTATGTCGCCCCTGTGCGCCATGAACGTTTCCACCACCGCATCAATGATGGATTGCATCGCTTTGCCGCGCAGCGCGGCCAGTTTGCGCTGGGGTGACACCATGTCATCCGCATCCAGCACCAGCTCTGCCTGTGGGTTGAAACAGCGGAGCACATCCTGAACCTCCTCATAGGCCAGTATTCGCAGATCCACCGCGTCCTCGAGATCAATGATGGCGTAGCAGATATCGTCTGCCGCTTCCATGAGATAGGACAATGGGTGCCTGGCCCAGGCCTGGTCCCCGCGCCGGGAAAGCCCCAGGGAATCAGCCACGTCGCTCAGCAGCGGCACCTCGCTCTGGAAACAGGCGAACTTTCCCCGCTCTCCGGCATGCAGCACGGACCAGGGGTACTTGAGCAGGCTGGCCAGGGTAGGCTGGGTCAGCCGCAGGCCACCGCGAAACAGGTGGTACTCGATCTGTGTGACCAGGCGAAAGCCCTGGGCGTTGCCCTCCCAGTGCAACAGGTCCTGCCGTTCCGGGTCACTGAGCGGCGCCAGCAGCTCCGAGCGCTCGCGCTGACGGAACCAGTCCTGAATGGCAAACTCGCCGGCGTGGCCGAACGGCGGGTTACCGATGTCATGGGCAAGACAGGCTGCCTGAACGATAATGCCGAGGTCATCAGGCTGAATCCAGTCGGGTAATTCCGCGTGAATACGCTCGCCCACCTTGAGGCCCAGCGAACGGCCGACGCTGCCCACCTCCACACTGTGGATCAACCGGGTATGGACGTGGTCGTTCAGAGCCAGTGGGTGTACCTGTGTCTTGCCGCTGAGCCGACGAAAAGCCGAGGAGAACACGATGCGGTCGTAATCCTTGTGAAAGTGGCTGCGACCGAGCTCATGGGGCTGCTGCGCCTGGTGGCCGTAGCGCCGGGTGCCAAGGAGGTTTTCCCACTTCATCGGGTCTCTTCCTTCAGGTCAGTTTTCATGGTCGTTCGCGCTCCGGGAGTAGGTTGAGCTGGTGACCAATCGGAATGGAGCCATTCTGGCGTATCAGCAGCCGGGGGTCACTGATCGGCCGTTCAATGCGCTGAAACAGGTGTCTGTTGATCGGGCCCACTGTAAGGAATTCGGCCGTGCGCGGGTCGGCTGCGGCCGGTGTCTCAAGCCATATGGGCGGAGCGCCATCCGGGGTTTCCGGGCTCGGCAGCGTGAGCCGGAACAACCCGCTGAGCGCCGGGAAACGGGTTACAAGCGGATGGTCGCCGGCACGGCTCAGGGCAGAGGCTGTTTCGGGGACGTCTCTCACCGTGGCAGTCGCCAGAGCCGTCCAGCTTGACTGCCCGGCGGGAAGCCAACCGTCAGGCTGCAGGGCCAGAAGCGCGCGCGCCGGCCATTCCAGTGCCCGGTTGAGCAGTGGCCATGCCTGGCGTACCGGCATCGGGTCGAGCGTCGACAGCGCTGGGCCGAACAGCACTTCCAGTGTCGCATGGCGAAAGGCGCGCACCGATTCAAAGCCAACGTCGTCGCCACCTGACTCCTGCCACTCGCCTTGCCAGTAAGCCCAGTCGATGGCCGCGTAGTCGTCACGTGCGCGCAGGGGCTGCCAGTTTTCGTCTCCCGTCTCGAACTCTGAGCCGATAAGCACAGCATCCGGAGCCCCATTGCCATAAGTTAGCATTGTCCGGCGCGGCCCCAGGTCCGCGTAGAGCCAGGGCGCCAGACTTGCGGGCAGGTCGGCTGCTTCGGTGTCCGCTCGCCGCGTGCCCGCAACACCGGACAGGTTGGCTCCCCGTATCACGACAGGCCCCCAGCGGGTTGTCTGCACCGTCGCTGATTGCGCTTGCTGGCCACGTACGGGCATCGCGATCCGGGTCTCCGTCACCGGCTCGGCATCGGCTGCCGAGGCGGTGTCGTTCGCCACATTGACCCATCGAAGCGGCTGGCTCGGATCGCCGGACGGCAGGCTGTGCCAGGTTAACTCGCCATTGGAACCCGCAAAGAGCGCCGGTGTGCCCAGCATCACAACGCCGGCAATGGCAGCCGCCCCCTGCTGTTGCCAGCGTGCCGGGTACCATGGCCAGGGAAAATCGGTGTGGCCGGTCCACCGTGCCACATCGTTCACATCGGGCATCAACTGTAGCCCGGCAGCCGGCAGGGTGCGGGTAGAGACACCGAGGCTGCCAGTCTCCTCCAGGGGCAGCGGTATATCGTCGGCGCTGGCAGGCGACGGCTGGCCGGGGGAAAACAGGAAGGTGCGGAGTGCATCCGGCCAGCGGCCGGCAGCCCGTTCCAGCGCGGCCAAGGCCCAGGCAGGACGGTCCATACGGTGTCGAAGCCCGGCCAGTACCAGCAGCGAATCGTTGATGGTCCAGCGGCGTGGCTCGGCCCTGAGCAACAGATATTCCAGCGGCGCGTGCGCCATCTGGTCCAACGCCGCATTGACACCCCGGGCAAAGGCTGACAACTGTTCCCGTGCCTCCGGCGAGAGCTCGGTTACCTGCCGATCCGTTGCTCCCTGCAGGTCGAGCGGTATGGTCAGGCGGTCGCTGGCCAGTCCGCCGGGCCCGATCAGTTCGGCCAGCTCACCGCTGGCCTGGCGACGCAGCACGTCCATGGCAAAAAACTGGTCCTGGGCCTGGCTGAAACCCAGTGCAAACGCAATATCGCTGGCCTGATTTGCCCGGATATCCGGCACGCCATTTTCCGTGCGCAGAATTTCGACGCGGTCGCGAAGACCCGGTACAATCAGGCGGCCCTGCCACTGTGGTGCACTGCCCTGCAGGTAATAGAATGCGGTCATCGCTACCGTCGAAACCACGACCAGAAGCAGCACTGTGGCAAGGCGCAGGTAATGGAACAACCGGTGCATAGACGTGCTCTGCATTAGAACTGACGCAGAGTAACTGCAAACTGTCCGGCCTGACAACTGACTGAGCATGAATTCCACGGATTCGAAATGACTGAAACGACACTGGACCAGGACGGCGTTGAACGCCTGTCACTCGCCCGATTTACCGAAAAAGCGTATCTCGACTATTCGATGTACGTCATTCTCGACCGAGCCCTGCCCCATATCGGCGACGGGCTGAAACCGGTGCAGCGTCGTATTATCTACGCCATGAGTGAGCTCGGGCTGCGCAGTGTGTCGAAATACAAGAAGTCTGCGCGGACGGTGGGCGACGTGCTGGGGAAGTACCACCCGCATGGCGACAGTGCCTGTTACGAGGCCATGGTACTCATGGCACAGCCGTTCTCTTATCGGTATCCACTCGTTGATGGCCAGGGCAACTGGGGCTCCCCCGATGACCCCAAGTCGTTTGCTGCCATGCGTTACACCGAGTCCCGGCTTGCCGCCTTCAGTGATGTGCTGCTCGGTGAGCTGGGTCAGGGCACCGTCGACTGGGTACCCAACTTCGATGGCACGATGAACGAGCCGGAACTGCTGCCCGCAAGGGTACCGCATGTTCTGCTCAACGGGACAACCGGTATCGCTGTCGGTATGGCCACGGATGTGCCGCCGCACAACCTGCGCGAAGTTGTGTCTGCCTGTATTGCACTTATCGACAACCCGGACAGCACCGTGGCCGATGTGATGCAGCATGTCCGCGGGCCGGATTATCCGACCGGTGCCGAGATCATCACGCCACGCGATGAACTGGCCCAGCTCTACCAGACGGGCCGGGGAAGTATCCGGTGCCGCGCTGTCTATGAAATGGAGCAGGGCGACATAGTGGTAACGGAGCTCCCGTTTCAGGCCTCTCCCAGCCGCATCCTGGCGCAGATTGCGCAGCAGATGCAGGCGCGCAAGCTGCCCATGGTGACAGACCTGCGCGACGAATCCGACCATGAAAACCCGACCCGCCTGGTCATCACGCCGCGTTCCAACCGGGTGGATGTGGCCGGTTTGATGCAGCACCTGTTTGCGACCACTGATCTGGAAAAGAGTTACCGGGTAAACCTCAACATGATCGGGCTGGATGGACGCCCCGGTGTACGCAGCCTGCCGGATATTCTGCGTGAATGGCTGAAGTTCCGGCGGGACACCGTAACGCGTCGGCTGCGCCATCGACTGCAGAAAGTCACAGATCGCCTGCATATTCTCGACGGCCTGCTGATTGCCTACCTGAATATCGATGAAGTCATTGCCGTCATTCGCGAGGCGGATGAACCCAAACCCGAGTTAATGCAGCGGTTCGGGCTAACAGACACCCAGGCAGAGGCTATTCTGGAACTGCGCCTGCGCCACCTCGCCCGCCTTGAAGAAATGAAGATCCGGGGCGAGCAGAAGGAACTCGAAGAGGAGCGTCAGCGGATCGAGAAGCTGCTCGGCTCCGACCAGCGCCTGAAGCAGTTGCTCAAGAAGGAACTGCTCGAAGACGCCGAAAAGTACGGTGATGATCGCCGCAGTCCGCTGGTGGTGCGCCATGAGGCGAGCGCCTTCAGTGAGACGGATCTGATGCCGAACGAGCCGGTGACGGTGGTAGTGTCAGAGAAAGGCTGGATTCGCAGCGGCAAGGGCCACGATCTGGATCCGGCGTCATTGAACTACAAGGCCGGCGACGCCTTTGCCCTGGCGGCCCGCGGCCGGTCCAACCAGAGTGTGGCCCTGATCGACCATACCGGCCGCGCGTACTCGGTTGCTGCGCATACTCTGCCCAGTGCGCGCAGTCAGGGCGAACCACTCAGCGGGCGGCTCAACCTGCCGGCCGGTGTGCGCTTTCGCGGACTGCTGCTGGAGGAGCCGGAGAGCACGCTCGTTCTGGGCTCGAACGGTGGCTATGGCTTTGTCACAAGCGCGCAGGCGCTGGCCGGCAAGAACCGCAACGGGAAGTCGGTGTTGACCCTGCCGAAAGGGTCAGACGTGTTGCCACCGCTGGTGGTTGGCGACGCGTCGCATGACCAGATTGCTCTGGTGACATCCGCAGGCCGTATGCTGGTTTTCCCGGTGCGGGATCTGCCCGAACTCGCTAAGGGCAAGGGCAACAAAATGATCAATATTCCGGCAGCCCGCGCGGCCAGCCAGGAAGAAACCGTGGTTGCATGGACAACCCTGGCGCCTGAGGCTACGCTCAGAGTGCAGGCCGGCAAGCGCAGCCTCACGCTGCCGCCGGTCGAGCTGGCCCGTTATCTGGGCGAAAGGGGCCGTCGGGGAACCATGCTGCCGCGTGGCTTCCAACGGGTAGACTCGTTGACCGTTGACCGTTGACCGTTGACCGTCAAATGGTTGCGACAGTTGGAAGACCGGAGATAGCTATGGGTACCAAAGCCGATATAAGCAATTATTACGAAGATCTGGTCGTCGACACCCTGGTCAGCCGTCATGCGCAGGCCGGGCTGACACGTGATGAGTTCGATGATGCCGCCTGCCTTGCGCTGAACCACCTGCCGGCGCGCTATTACCGCCACTCCGTGGATATGGCATTTTTCCTGACCGGCAGCGAGCGCGAGCGGATGCAGCAGCGTGTTATTGAAGCGGTGGACGGAGCCGTCGAGCGAATTACCAGTAATCGCGGACAGCGGTGAAACAGATCAGTGGGGAATTACTTCCCCAGCAATATCTGGCTTCGGGCCGGCAGAGTGATTTCCCGGGCAGAAACGGTCTGTCGGTCCGGCTCGCCGGTCACCTGATTCGTGTCCAACAGGCAGTTCCAGCGGTTGATGCCCAGTGCCGGAAGCTGGTAACGAACTGATTCCGTACCCGCATTGATCAACCACAGGAAATATTCATCGCAATCGTTCAGGTCGGTTTCCAGGTTGCGCACTGCAGGTGACAGCAGCAGGCCGATCACCTGATTTTCCGTGTTGTGCCAGTCCGCAATGCTCATCCGGTGACCGGAGCGGTTGAACCAGTGCACCGCATCGCTTTGTGCCGGTCCCTCAGTCAGCTCGTCATTCGAGAACACCAGGTCGTGGAACAGCGTCGACGATGCACGTAAGCGCGTCAGGCGCTGGATGAACAGATACAGATCGTTGTTCTTGGAGGACCAGTCGAACCAACTCAGCGCATTGTCCTGGCAATAGGCGTTGTTATTACCCTGCTGGGTGCGGCCCAGCTCATCGCCGCCAAGCAGATGTACAGCACCCTGAGAGAGCAACAGCGTGGTCAGCATGTTGCGTTTCTGGCGGTCACGCACAGCGAGTATTGCCGGATCGGAAACGGGGCCCTCGGCACCATAGTTGGCACTCAGGTTATGACCGTGACCATCCTGGTTGTTCTCCAGGTTCGCGTCATTGTGCCTTCGCTCATAGGAGACAAGGTCTTCAAGCGTGAACCCGTCATGATAGGTAACGTAGTTCAGGCTGGTCGAAAACGCGCGGTCGCCTTTCTGCAGAAGATCACGGGACCCCATCATGCGGGTACAGAAATCCGGCAAAAGCCCCGCATCGCCGCGCCAGAAACCGCGGACCGTATCCCGGAAACGGTCATTACACTCGTACCAGGTATCGGGGAAGTGACCCAGTTGGTAGCCGCCCGGGCCGATATCCCAGGGTTCGGCAATCAGTTTCACGCGACTCAGGGCAGGGTCCTGGGCAACCGCCTTGAAAAAGGCAGCCTGAGTGCGGAACGCATTGTGCTCACGCCCCAGTGTGGCGGCCAGATCAAACCGGAAGCCATCAATGTGGTAATGTTCTGTCCAATAGCGCAGGCTGTCCATGATCAGCGTCAGCATCGACAGAGACTCGATGTTCACTGTGTTGCCGCACCCGGTGTCATTGATGAAATCCGAACCATCGGTCCCGAACCGGTAGCTCTCTGACGCGGTGAGGCCTTTGAGACTGAGCGTTGTGCCTCGCGCGTCTGCCTCTGCCGTGTGGTTGTAGACCACATCCAGAATCACTTCGATCCCCGCTTTGTGCAGCGCTCTGACCAGTGTCTTGAGCTCGTTCACGGAATCACGGTACGCGTAGCGCGGGTCCGGCGCGAACCAGCTGGCGCTGTTGTAGCCCCAGTAGTTGGTCAGTGCCAGGTCGCACAGTCTGGGCTCAGGCATAATGGCGTGCACCGGCATCAGTTGCACGGCGGTTACGCCCAATGCCTGCAGGTGGTTGATAATCGACGGGTGTGCCATCCCGAGATAGGTGCCCTGATGAGCTTCCGGGACGTCCGGGTGCTGTCGTGTCAGGCCTTTGACGTGCGCCTCGTAGATCACCGTCTGTTGCCACGGGGTCTCCGGCCGCTGGTCGCCCTGCCAGTCAAAATCGCTCGGGTCAACGACGACCCCTTTGGGGATGGCCCTGCTGCTGTCGTGGTTGTCCGGTGTCGGGACCAGGGGCTCGCGCTCCGGCTCGGCGAGCGTTCGCAGACTCGGGTGGTATTCACAGGGGCGCGACAGGGCCAGAGCGTAGGGATCGATCAGCAGCTTGTGTGCATTGAAATACAGGCCCTCATGCGGCGCGAACGGGCCGTCAGCCCGCAACCCGTAGAGCTGTCCCGCGCGCACGTCCGGAACGCGGACATGCCAGGTATGTCCGGTCCGGCTGGCCATGGACACCTGCCGGGTTTCCCGCTCCTGTTCATCGAACAGGCACAGGGTAACGGCTGTGGCACCGGGGCTGTAGACCGCGAAGTTGCAGCCGGAATCGTCGAGAGTGGCTCCCAGGGGGAACGGTCGACCGGATTCCAGCGGTGAAACGGCATGCAACGTGGTCTGTACACTCACCAGTAATTATCGCCTTGGTTTCAGTATCAGGGTGGCCAGAGGCGGCAGCTGGAGGGTTAACCTCGCGGGCTGGCCGTCGAGTGGCTCGTCAGTCGCCTCCAGCGAGGGCTGTACCGGGTAATCGCTACCCCAGAACTCCGCCGAGTCCGTGTTCAGCAAAAGGTCATAAGCCCCGCTGACCGGCGCACCGATCTGGTAATGCTCGTGCGGTGTCGGGGTGAAATTCGAGACCACCACCAGCAACTCGGTGCGGTCGAGACTGAACCGGCAGAAACTGATCACACTGGAAGCCGCGTCCTCGTGGTTGATCCAGCGGAACCCCGCTTCCTCATTGTCGAGCTCATATAACGCCGGCTCGCTACAATACAGCGCATTCAGCCGCTTTACCAGCGTCTGGCATCCCTTGTGCCGGTCGTAATCCAGCAGCCACCAGTCGAGCGGGGCCTGATGCGTCCACTCGCGCGTGGCGCCGAATTCGTTACCCATGAAATTCAGTTTCTTGCCCGGGTGGGTAAACATGAAGCCATAGTAGTTACGCAGGTTCGCCATCTGCTGCCATTCATCACCCGGCATGCGGTCCAGAATGGTGCCCTTGCCGTGCACCACCTCATCGTGTGAAAGAGGCAGAATAAAGTTCTCGTTGAACGCGTAAATCATGCTGAAGGTCAGATCCCCATGGTGGTACTGGCGATAGATCGGATCCTTCCCGACGTATTCAAGCGTGTCATGCATCCACCCCATGTTCCATTTGAAGCCGAAGCCGAGACCGCCCATCCAGGTAGGCCGGGATACACCCGGGAACGATGTGGACTCTTCTGCCACGGTAAAGCGGTCGGGGAACTGTCCGTATACGGTTTCATTAAAGCGCTTGATGAACGCAATGGCCTCGTAGTTCTCGTTGCCTCCGTCGACATTGGGCACCCAGTCGTCACCCTCCCGGGAGTAGTCGAGGTAGAGCATGGAGGCTACGGCATCCACGCGGATGCCGTCCACATGGTAGAGGTCGAGCCAGGCCATGGCGCTGGAGATAAGAAAGTCAGTGACGGTACTGCGCCCGTAGTCGTAGATGTAGGAATTCCAGTCCGGGTGCCAGCCTTTGCGCGGGTCCTCGTATTCATACAGCGGCGTACCGTCAAAGCGCGCGAGGCCGTGGCTGTCTTCCGGGAAATGAGCGGGTACCCAGTCCACGATCACCCCCAGCCCCGCCTGATGGCACTGGTCGACGAAATATTTGAAATCGTCCGGAGTACCAAAGCGGCTGGTCGGTGCAAACAGGCCGACTGGCTGATAACCCCAGGAACCATCGAACGGGTACTCACTGACCGGCAGCAGTTCCACGTGGGTGTAGCTCATTTCCTGCAGATAAGGGATCAGCTCACCGGCGAGCTCACGATAGGTCAGCGGCCGTTCATCGCGCCAGCGCCAGGACCCCACCTGCATCTCGTAGATGGACATGGACTGGCGTCGCAGTTCCCCCGGATCACGCTCATGCCAGGCCCTGTCCTGCCACTCGTAAGCGGTTTGATCCCATACAACTGAATGGAACGAGGGGTACTGGGCATGCCAGAAGCCATACGGGTCCTGCTTGTGGGGCAATGGATCCCCATGCTGGTTTTTCAGCTCAAATTTGTACTGGGCTCCGGCACTGATGTCTGGTACGAACAGCCGCCAGATACCATCCTGTGCACTCATCATCGGGTGGCGTCGTCCATCCCACTGGTTAAAATCCCCGATGACGCTCACGGAGCGCGCATTCGGTGCGTAAA
Organism: Natronospirillum sp.; assembly: GCA_965602035.1. Classification (GTDB taxonomy): domain Bacteria; phylum Pseudomonadota; class Gammaproteobacteria; order Pseudomonadales; family Natronospirillaceae; genus Natronospirillum. Next base: position 3,018,531 of record OZ271919.1, read on the forward strand.
CGGCAAAACGCACGCCATCCACCACCTGGCCGTCATTCATGCGCGCGGAGCACAGTTGTGCGCCGAAGTTGCGGTACAGGGTTTCCGATGTACAGTCGAAGTCGGCAAAGGCTCTGGCCCCGAACTGGAACGCATCGTGCTGCTCAAATGTGTGGCCGTTGTGGGTGACCTTCAGGCGATAGGTGAACCACTTTTTTCGACGTGTCAGACGAAGCTCAAACAGCCCCCGGTCGTCGACCCGCTTCATCTCACCGAGGTCCCGCCCGCTCCGTGATTCCAGCAATGACACCGACTCGGCCTCCGGAAACCATGCTCTCACCAGCAAACCGGCTCCGGTGTCGTTCGGATGCATGCCCAGGTGATCAAGCGGGCGGGCTTCCAGTACCTGACTTAACGCAGTTGCAGTGTCCATGTGATTATTGTCCTATACGTCGTTTGTGTTGTGTGATGTTATCGTCTGACATTCATGGTGATCGTGTGTCGACACGACCTGTCGATTCGGACGGCTCAGGGGGAGTGATCTTTGATTGGCATCAAGCGTGCCATAGTTGTTGTCATCATCGGTGGGCTCGTCCTGTTGCTGTTCCGAAACTGGTCCGGCACCGCGCCGGGCTGGCTTGCGCCGGGTCAACTGCAGGTTGCCTGGCAGCAGGACCAGAGCTGGTCTGTCGGGGAGTTGCAGCTACGATGGTTTGCTGACTCCTCACACCTTGAACTGCATCATAACCAGTCGGTTGTCTGGTCTTCAAGGCCGGGGAGGCCATGGCTGGCCGTTGCCCGGCTGAATGAAGGTTTCGCGCCCGCCCGGTTGGCCACGCAGCCGGGCAGTATCGATACTGACCGCTGTGAATCCCAGAACTGGTTTGAAGCCCGAGTCAATATCGATGGCATTTCCCTGAGCGGTCGCCTTGAATGCGGCCGGCAAAGCGTTCCCGTGGAATTCCATATCAGCGCACCGAGCCCCGATGAGGTGGCATTTGAGTGGATGTTGCCTGGTTCAGATGGCGCCATGTCGAGCACTGAGCCGTTGGCAGATGGCGGGGCAGGGCAGCCGAACTGGGTGGTTGCGCTGGACCAGCCGGTAAGTGAGCAATCGCACAGCTTCGGTCTGGGACCGTTGCGCGATCAGTGGCGGCTGGATGCCGACCGGTATGTAGCGGTTGCGGAGCCGGAAGGGCCGGCTGGATCGACGGTTTTCATTACCATGGACAGCCGGTTTCAGGCCTGGGCCATCGAGCCCGGAAGTACGGCGGTCGTCGATCGCCGCCAGCCCGGTATCAGCCGCATCGAATTCTGGCGCACCAACGACCCGAATACGGAAGTGACCGGTCGGGCAGTGCTGTTGTCGGCTCAGAATCCGCTGGATCTCGTGCGCGGCATTCGCGCAACAGGGCAGACGCCCCCCATGACCATTGAAGCGGGGGCGGACGGTCTGCGGGATATTGTCCGCAGGCGCATCGCACTCGGGCTGAACGGTGTGGCTGACAACAACCGGCCATTGGCAGAAGCGCCCTGGTTGCCGCCGGCGCCCACGACACCGGATGAGAGAGTGACCTGGCTGGCCTGGCTGGGGCTGTCGTCACTGGCCGCGCCGACATGGCCACTTGCGGATGACCCGTTATCTCAGGGCGGCATGCTCGATATTCATGCCGATCGTCTGGCGCGTCTGCATACCGCTCTGTCACCCTACCGTTCCCGCTGGCAGGAAGCCGCGGATACCGGTGCTCCGGTCATCCGGCCGCTCTGGTTTGAATTTCCCGACGAACCCGGAGCGTGGTCGGCCGGTGTGGATCAGTTCATGCTCGGCAGTGATCTGCTGGCAGTGGTGCCTCCGACGACGGGAGACGCTTTGAGCGTCTATCTGCCGGCAGGGGTCTGGACCGATCTATGGACCGGTATCGAGTGGCGCTCGGACGGTCGCACGTATACGTTGCCGAGTTCCCCGGATGAACCACCGGCGCTGCTGCGCGGAAGTGCCGGTGAACATGACGAGCTGATGGACGCTGCTGCCGCGTTGTCCACGACCCGAATTCTACGCGGCGGTGACCGCTTCTCGAGTACCGACGCACCTCTGCGCCTCGAATAGCGGTACTGTGCATTGTGGGGGCAACGAATTTACACTCGTTGCTTTGAGCCACTCCGCCGAGTGAGTATACTTGGACTATCTTGAACTCGGGTGAGGTAGTAGACATGAAACGAATCATTCTGGCTGTGGTGGCGTTGACGGCGGCAACGGCGCTCTGGGCGACCACGAATCCGACCACTGCCATTATTGAGCGGATTCAGTCCGGCGTGCAGGTCTGCGTGACGGGTCAGGACTGCAGTGCGGAAGCGATGGCGGCAGCGTCCGTCGCGCAGGTAACGCGCAGCGGTGAAGATGTTTACCAGGCAGCCTGTGCGGCCTGCCACAACTCCGGTGCGGCGGGTGCGCCCCGCTTGTCGGACAGCGGTGAGTGGCAGTCTCGGGTGGACCAACGGGGTATGGACCTGCTGGTCGACCACGCCATCAATGGTTTCAACGCCATGCCGGCCAAGGGTGGCTGCGGCAGTTGCTCTGATGAAGAGATCGCCAACGCGGTCCAGTACATCGTTGATGAAGCGATCTGAACGGTCGCGTTGATTCAGAATCAGGGCCCATCGGGCCCTTTTTTATGTCTGCACGCCTGACGCTGGCGGTCCTCCGGGTGATGGCCCTGACCAGCTGGCTGGTCCGAATCGAGGTTCGATATGCATTACAAGGATCTGCGTGACTTCATAACGCAACTGGAAGAACGGGGCGACCTGGTCCGGGTGCGCAAACCCGTCAGTCCGAAACTGGAAATGACCGAAATTGGTGACAGAGTTTTGCGTCGACGCGGCCCCGCGTTGCTGTTTGAACGCCCGGAGGGTTATGACTGGCCGGTGCTCGCCAACCTGTTCGGAACGCCGGAGCGGGTGGCGCTTGGAATGGGCGCCGACTCCACCGAGGCGCTGCATGAGATTGGCAAACTGCTGGCATTTCTGAAAGAACCGGACCCGCCCAAGGGGTTTCGGGATGCCTGGGAAAAGCTGCCAATTTTTCGCCGGGTGATGTCCATGGCGCCGAAAACAGTGCGCAATGCGGCCTGTCGCCAGAACGAACGGTCGGGCGATGACGTCGACCTGTCCATGCTGCCGGTACAGACCTGCTGGCCCGGAGACGCCGGCCCGTTGATTACCTGGCCGCTGGTGATCACGCGGGGGCCGGATAAAGAGCGTCAGAACATGGGCATATACCGTCAGCAGGTAATCGGGCGCAACCGGTTGATCATGCGCTGGCTCTCACACCGCGGTGGTGCGCTCGATTATCAGGCGTGGCAGCAAGCGCACCCCGGAGAACCGTTTCCGGTGGCCGTGGCACTGGGTGCAGACCCGGCAACGATGCTGGCGGCCGTGACGCCGGTGCCGGATACGCTGTCAGAACACGCATTTGCGGGTCTGTTGCGTGGCCATCGGACAGAGCTGACTCCCGCAGGGCTGCATGACCTGCAGGTACCCGCCAGTGCGGAGATCGTACTTGAGGGCTACATCTATCCGGATGATACGGCGCCGGAAGGACCGTTCGGCGACCACACGGGTTATTACAACGAAGTAGAGACCTTCCCGGTGTTTACCGTCGAACGGATGACGTGGCGGGATAATCCCATTTACCACAGCACCTATACCGGTCGACCACCGGATGAGCCGGCTATACTCGGTGTCGCGCTCAACGAGGTATTCGTGCCGATACTGCGCAAGCAGTTTCCCGAAATCACCGATTTCTACCTGCCGCCCGAGGGCTGTTCCTACCGGATGGCGGTAGTCACCATGAAAAAGCAGTATCCCGGCCACGCCAAGCGGGTAATGATGGGTGTCTGGTCCTTCCTGCGACAGTTCATGTACACCAAATTTGTGGTGGTCACAGACGATGACGTGGATGCCCGTAATTGGGAGGACGTGATCTGGGCGATAACGACGCGTATGGACCCGGCTCGCGACACGGTAATGGTGAAGAATACGCCGATCGATTACCTCGACTTTGCCTCTCCGGAACCGGGGTTGGGCAGCAAGATGGGTCTGGATGCCACGGCGAAGTGGCCCGGAGAAACCCGGCGCGAGTGGGGTCGGCCAATCCGCATGTCCGATGACGTAAAGGCCAGAATCGATCTGATCTGGCCTGAACTGGGTATCGAGTAAAAGCAGCGGGGCCGGGTGGCATAGGGGTCTGATTTGTGACCGGCTCCCGGTCAGGGTAAAATACTTGAGTAATTCAGTCGGAATAGAGGGCAATGTGCGCTTACCCCTGGTATTAAAATGGCATCGGTCGATGGGCGCGGACATCGAACAGGTAATACTGACGCCGCGAGAGCCGGTGTCCTGGCAGGCGGGGCAGTTCCTCGAGCTACTGCTGCCGGGTGAAGAAGGGTTGTATTTCACCATCGCCAATGCGCCGGCCCGGGATATTGAACTGCACATTGAAACCAGTCAGCCGGACGGCGGCGGTGACCGCGTGCTTGCGTACCTGCAGTCACATGAACAGGTCATGGCGGATGTCGGCCACGGTGATTGCCATATCGGGGCGTTGCCTGACGATCAGTCACCCGTGCTGCTTCTGGGCTCAGCGACGGGTTTCAGCCAGATAAAGGCGGTGGCAGAGCACTATCTGCGCCAGGCGCCGGTCAGGCCCCTGCACATCTACTGGACGGCGCGTACAGCCCGAGGTCTCTATATGGCAGAACTGGCGCAGGACTGGGCCGATCAACACGAGCAGGTGCATTTCAGCGCAGTGATCTCAGAACATCAGACGTGGCACAGCGGGCAACACCACATGCACGCCTGTATCTGTGAAGATATCGCTGACCTGTCCAGCTTCTCGGCTATCTGCTGTGGCTCGCCCGACATGGTCTATTCGACACTCGACTACCTGGTCGCTGCCGGGCTTGATCTGGATCGCTTTCACAGCGATATGCTGCAGTTTGCGCCCCGTCCGGCCGCACACACCGCCCCTTCCTGACCGGGCAGCCGGGCATCACCGGAGGGGCGTGTATTGAGCCTTCAGGCGGGTGTGGTTTCGGACGTTCGGTCGGCAGAGGCCGGCATCGGGAGCTCCGGAAGTGGCAGCAATTCCCTGGTGATGGCTTCCAGTTGAGCGCGGCTGGCTGATTGCTCGCCGAGCGCTGCCTGCAGTCGGGCCAGTTCCAGCTTGAGCTCCGGCATGGGGTCAGTGGCGACACCTTCCCGGAAATAATCCTGCGCTTTGCCCCACAATTGCTCCTGAAGACACAGGCGGCCGAGCGCCAGATAGAACGGCCCGTCGTGGGGTTTGTCCGCAAACCATTTTTCGGCCTGCTGGAGGCGCTCGCGGGCATTGGTATCGAGCAAGCTGTACAGCGATAGCAATCGTGAATCCCATTCCTGGCGCAGGGATTGTTCTATCGCAACCCGTGCCTCGCTGGCGGTTTTCAGTTCACAGAATGCACGCAGGTACCAGTAGCGCAGATCTCTGTCCTGCTGTTGCTCTCGAGTCAGCTGTTTCCACCATTTCTGCAGCTGGACACCGGCGTCGGGTGGCCGCTGTTCGATAAGCCCGGCGATCATGTCGCATTGCCAGTCTTCCACTTTGCGCCGCCCGGCCCGGATCAGACGTGGTTGCAGTTGCAGCAGCTCCGGCCAATCCTCCAGGCGCACATAGATGTCGCGCAGCAAGCGCAGCACGAACGGGTTATCCGGATGAGTCTGGGCCAGACGTTTGGCATGGGCCAGTGCCAGATCAAGCTGGCGTGACTCATAGGCCGACAGCACCAGCAGCAGTCCTGAGGCCAGCTCCATATTGGGGTGCTGTTCTGTGGCCTTTTCCAGCCAGGCGGCGCCGGTTGGGTAATCCTTTTCTGCCTGCGCAATCCGTGCGAGCAGTAACTGGTTGACCCAGGGCAATGGGCTGTTGCGTTCTCCTCGCGCAAGATAGCGCTTCGCGCGGCCCAGTTTCAGCTCGAGGAAGGCCAGAATGCCCTTCTCCAGTTGCTGCACACCCTGTGCCCGGCGGTCCGGCTTCAGGTGACGCATGGCGCGCCACAGGCGCCGCACCAGAAGCAATACCAGCCAGGCCAGCACGAGGACGGTCAGCGCAACCCACAGCGACATTTCAACGGCCCGGTCACCCCAGGATATCAGCACATAGCCGGGGTCTTCGCGCATCAGGAAACCGGCTGTCGCGCCAAGCCCGACAATGATCAGCGGCAATATAACAGCGCGCAGAATATTCATTCGCCGTCCTCCCCGGTGTTTCCGTTCCGGCTCGCCCCATCCGGGCTTTCTGCCAGGGCCTGAAGCGCATTGAGGCCACGGTCGATGCGCGGAAGTTCGGGATTGATGGTTGCGTTCTGAAGCCGGCTCAACTGATCGAGAACAGCGCCGCTCTGTGGCGCCTGGTCACCGACCAGCCGCACCAGCTCAGCGGCGTGCTCGAGACCGGCCGAATAGAGCGCCTGGTTACGCTGTACCAGTGCGACCTGGGCCTGTTGCAGCGCCAGTTGGAAGCGCACCCGCGCGGCATTGAAGACCTCCGGTGGAAGGCGGCGTGCAGCCTCCGCGTCGTTTCGATAACGCACCTCAATCAATCCGCGCAGCTCCTGCCAGGCCGCCATATACCAACTGGCGGCATCCGGGGGCTCTGTCGGAGCAGGGGCTTCTGCCTGCCAGTCAGAGGTGTCCGGCCACCACTGCCAGTCGTCGGCGCGGTCAATCAAAGCACCCAGTTCGAAATAGAGTCCATCAACATCCGGGCGAGGGAGTTCCCGCAACCGCTGTATGTCAGCGGCCAGCGCTTCTCTCACGGGAAGGTAGGCCAGATCATCAAACTCGGCCAGCCGCTGATCCGCCTGGGTGAGCAGGCGCTCTGCCTGAGCGACGTCCCGGTTAAGCAGGCTTACGTGGCGTGCCGTGCGCAGCAGGTATTCAACCTCCAGGCGCTGAACGTCCGTCTCCTGCAGACGAATTTCGCGATTAATCTGCGCGGCCAGGCCGGAAAGGTCTTCTCGGAGGTCGCTCTGGCTCTGCTCCAGAGCAGCCACAGCGTCTGTTTCCCCGCTCTGCGCCTGGCGCAACTGGTCCACCTGGTTGTTCAGGGAACTGACCCGGCCCTGCAGGTCTGCGCGCTGTTCCTCCCAGTCACTGATCTGCAGCGTCCACTGCTGCCATGCCCACCAACCACCGGCACCCATGCCAGCCAGCACAAGCAGCAGCAGAATGACCAGAAACCCGGTACCACCTTTTCCGGTTCGTGCAGCCGGTGCTGCCGACGACGAGCCGGTTTCAGAAGCCGGCGCTTTCCGTTCCGGTGTGTCAGCTTCTGCTGCTGTCGCCTCGGCAGACGGGTTGGTTGAATCCACCTTGCTGGCGTCGTCCGTGTTCGTCTCGGTGCCCTGTTCGGGGTTCCGGTCATCGCTCGCCATGTGTCGGTTCCTGGTCTGATGGTGCAAAGGGTTGCAGAGCCTCAATCGTGGCATCGAGGCTGGCACCCGAGGCAATGATTCGATGTTGCCAGACGTCGGCCGCGGCCGCGTCGACCCGGGCACTGCTCACGAGCAGTGTAGCTCTCTGTTTTGTAATGGGGTCGACCTGTGAAGTCAAATGTTCAAGCGCTGTTGTTGAGGAAACCTGGATAATCGGTTCATGGTCAGCGAGAGACTGCCTCATGCGCTCACTGATCGGCAACGGCTCCCGGCGATAGAGCGCCAGACGGGTGACGCGTGCACCGCGGGCGGTCAGACCGTCGGCCAATGTGGTGCGGCCGCCTTCACCGGCCACAATGAGCCAGTGCCGATCATGAATATCGAGGTCCTGCAGAAGAGCCAGCAGGTCTTCAGCCGTGTTGCCGGTTTCCGGCGTGGCCACCCGGAGCTCCGGTACCCGGCCCTCCAGTGACGCTGCGCTGGTGCGCCCGCTTGCCAGCCAGTGCAGGCCGGCCGGAGCCTGGGGCCACCAATGGTCGAGCGCATCGGCCGTCAGCTGCGCCGACAGTGGGCTAACCATGATGACGCCCTGATACTGATCGAGGTTCTGCCAGACCGTGCGGTGCATGGGGGTCTCCGGCAGTCGGGTGAGGCTGAGCAGGGGCATGCTCCAAACGGACCAACCCCGCCGGGACAGAGCGTGCTGCCAGGGGGCCTGTTGTTCCGCCGGTTTGGTCAACACCAGGGGAGGGCGCGCCCACATGATCAGTCCAGCAGCCCGATGTCGCGGAGGATGTCTGCGGCGCCCTGATCAAGCATGGACCCGGCCACTTCAATACCCAGAGCTTCGGCGGCCTCCCGGTCATGCAGGCTTGCCAATTCAGTGACTGCCCGGGCGACGATGAGCTTGCCCCCTTCGGGACGCCCGATCCGGCCCTCCAGTGTCAGGGTCTGGCTCTCGAGCCAGGTGTAGCCGGCGATAGGCACTTCACAGCCGCCCCGCAGGCGACGGTTCATCGCGCGTTCGGCAACCAGCCGCGTGTGTGTAGGGGTGTCGTCCAGCGGTGCGAGCAGGCGGTGCAGGTCAGTGCGCTCTGCATGGCATTCAATACCCACCGCTCCCTGGCCCACGGCGGGCAGGCACTGGTCATACGGCAGCTTCTGGGTGATGCGCTCGTGCAGGCCGAGCCGCTCAAGGCCCGCTGCGGCGAGCACAATGGCATCAAACTGGCCACTGTCGAGTTTGCCCAGCCGGGTGCCCACGTTGCCACGCAGAAAATCGATCCGCAGGTCGGGTCGCGCGGCCATGATCTGGGCCTGGCGGCGCAGGCTGGAGGTACCCACCACGGCTCCGGCCGGAAGTTCATCCAGGCTTTTCCACTGGTTTGACACAAAGGCATCGCCTGGCTCACCGCGAGGGCAGATGACCGGGAGTGCAAACGGCTCGGGCATGTCCATGGGAACATCTTTCATGGAGTGCACCGCGATATCAGCACGCCCGTCCAGCATGGCTTCTTCGAGCTCCTTGATGAACAGGCCCTTGCCGCCGATCTTGGACAGGGCAACGTCGAGAATCCGGTCGCCGCGCGTCTTGATGCGGACCAGTTCCACCGTCAACCCGGTGTGGTGCCGCCGAAGTTCATCGGCGACATATTCAGCCTGCCACATGGCCAGCGGGCTGGTGCGTGTGGCAATTCGGACACGTTCGGGTAATTCCGCCATAGTGGGCTTTCGGGACTCCTCAGTGGGCTGTCGGGCATTGATTTGCCCTGATTGTCGGCTGACCTGTCGTCACCGGTGTCAGGACCTTGATGTTACAGTGTATCATTGCCGACTCAGTCGGCACAGGTCGACAGATTCGGTGACGAGGCAGGCGCATGTTGATGCAGGTAAAGGGTGTGACCCTGAAACGGGACGGGCGGACATTGCTCGACAACGTCTCGTTCAATATTGAGCCGGAGCAGATCGTGACGGTTGTGGGCCCCAACGGGGCCGGCAAAACCACCCTGCTACGGGTCCTGCTGGGTCTGGAGCCACCGACCTCGGGTGAGATTATCCGCCGGCCGGGGCTCAAAGTCGGTTATATGCCCCAGAAGTTGCCACTGAATGCGCTTTTCCCGGTGACCGTGAAACGATTCCTGTCCCTGCGCAGCGCCTATAACGGTGGTGAAGTGGCACGGGCTCTCGCACTGACCGGTGTGGACGGTCTGGCAGAACGCAGCATGGAGACGCTGTCCGGCGGTGAATTGCAGCGGGTCCTGCTCGCACGGGCGATTCTTCACGAGCCGGAGCTTCTGGTACTCGATGAGCCTGTCCAGGGTGTCGATTTCATGGGCGAGGCGGCGCTGTATCGGTTGATCCAGTCGCTCAAGGAATCGCTTCGGTGCAGTGTTCTCATGGTGTCGCATGACCTGCACGTAGTGATGGCCGCAACCGATCGGGTCATCTGCCTGAACGGCCATGTCTGCTGTTATGGTGCGCCGGAGACAGTTGAGTCGCATCCCGATTTCATTGACCTGTTCGGCAGCCGTGATGCCCGGACGCTCGGCTTGTATCACCATCATCACGCGCATGAGCACGAACTTCACGACCAGGGTGGGCGCGTTACCAATGACTGAACTCTGGTTACTGCCCCTGCTTGCCGGGCTTGGTCTCACCGCGGTCAGCGGACCGTTCGGCAGTATGCTGGTCTGGCAGCGCATGGCCTTCTTCGGCGATGCGCTTGCCCATGCCTCGATGCTGGGTGTGGGCATCGGGCTGCTGTTTCAGTGGTCGCCGCTGCCGGGTGCGACGCTCGGCACGGTACTCTTTGCACTGGTGCTCTGGCGCGCGGAACAGAACCGCACGCTGGCGCTGGATACCTGGTTGGGGGTGCTGTCTCACGGCAGCCTCGCCACTGGCCTGCTGTTGCTGTACGGCTACGCACCGGCCGGTGTGAACGTCAGCGGCCTGCTGATTGGCGATATTCTCGGAGTAACCGCCATGGACATCGGGTTACTGGCGGTGTTTGCGCTGGCGGCGTTGCTCTGGTTTCGCTGGCGCTGGGACGGGCTCATGCTGGCAATTCTGTCGCCCGACCTGGCGCAGGCTGAAGGGGTACCGTTACGACGGTTGCGCGCCGAGTTCATGGCGCTTCTGGCGCTTCTGGTGGCGCTGGCGCTGCAGTGGGTCGGGGTGCTGCTGATCTCCTCGTTACTGCTCATACCCGCGGCTGCAGCCAGGCCATGGAGCCGAAGCGCCGAGCATATGGCGGCAGGTGCTTCTGCCATCGGCATGACAGCAGTGTCGCTGGGCATACTCCTGTCCTGGCACCTGGACTGGCCGGCAGGGCCGGCCATGGTCGTATCGGCGCTCGGACTCTTCGCCCTCAGTTGGGGCAGCCGGCAACTCCTATTGGCGCGCCCGGGCGGTTGACCGGGGCAGGGCCCGCAGAGCGGCAATACGTTTGTCCAGGCTGGGGTGCGTGGCCAGCAGCTCCGAGGACTTGCCCAGAATACCGAACGCGACCAGCGTGCCCTCAAGCTCCGTATCCTTGCTACCCTTCAGGCGCTGCAATGCGGCAATCATCTTGTCGCTTCCGACCAGATCGGCGGAACCCGCGTCGGCAGCGTATTCACGGCGACGGGAGAACCAGTGCACCACCAGGCTCGCCAGCACCCCGAAAACGACCTCCAGCACCATCACCACCATGATGTAGCCGAAAAAGCCCAGACCACGCCCATTGCCATCGCGGCTCAGTGCGGAGCTGATCACGTTGGCAATAATGCGGGCAAAAAAGATGACAAAGGTATTCATGACGCCCTGAATCAGGGTCAGGGTAACCATGTCGCCGTTGGAAATGTGGCTTATTTCATGAGCGAGCACGGCTTCCTGTTCGTCGCGCGTCATTCCGGAAAGCAGTCCTTCGCTGACCGCCACCAGCGCATCGTCGCGTTTTGCACCGGTGGCAAAGGCGTTGATCTCCGCGCCCGGATAGATGGCGACCGTCGGCATGCCGATGCCGGCGTTTTTCGCCAGTCGTTGCACGGTGCCGACGAGCCACCGTTCAGTGTCAGTGCGAGGCTGTTCGATCACTCGGGCACGCGTAGCCCGCAACGCCATTGTTTTGGACAGCAACAGCGAGATAAACGAGCCACCGACGCCGAAGAAGGCGGCGAATATCAACAGCAGCCCTGCGCCTTCCAGCCGCACCCCGAACAATGGCAGCACCACATTGGTGAATACACCAAAAGTAACCAGTATGCCCAGGTTGGTCAGTACAAATAGCAGGATACGCATGCCGGTGAACCCTCTTTGGTTAAACAGCAACACAGGCTGTCTTGATGCTTCGCTTTATAGGGGCAATCGCCCCGCGGTTCAAGTGCCCTGTCACCGCCCGGGGGCGAACGGCTCCCCGGGTTGCATGAGCAGAGTCACTACGATGCCTTCGCGCAGCGCGCGGGTCGAAAGGGTCATTGCCGGAAGGTCAAGGTAGTGGAACAGCTCCGACATGATCACGTAGCCGCCGGGGAAAACATGGGCCCGACGCACATTGAGGTTCAGCACCTGACTCAACTGGGCAATATTGTCGACCTGCCAGAGTACGGGTTCGATCCGCTGCAATGCCGGGCCGGTAATTTCACCGCTGGTCAGATGAAGTGAGCGGAGCACCCAACTGATGCTCTTTGCAGTACCGGAGGCGCCCACAGCGCGTATGTCGGGCGAAACGGGCAGCTTCCCGGGCAGCCGGCTACGCAGCTGGCGGCCCACATGCTCGCGCGCACGCTGAATATCCGACCGCGATATGCGGCTGCCGGAAAAGAAACTGCCGGACAGGGACGCACTGCCTATATCGAGGCTTATCGCCGTGTCGATGTTGGCACCATGCCCGAGTACGATTTCGGTGCTGCCGCCGCCGATATCGACCACCAGCCGGTCCCGGTCCGCCAGGCCCCAGGTGGCGCCGAGGTAGATCAACCGGGCTTCCTCTTCACCTGTTACGATGTCGATGGGGCAGCCGAGCGTCTCTTCGGCGTCTTTCAGAAACGCCTGATCATCGCGCAGCAGCCGGAACACACTGGTACCGACTGCCCGCACTGCACTCAGGCTGTGCCGGTCCATGCGCTCGCGGAATTCGGTGAGGCAGCGCAGTGCTCGACGCCGGGCTTCGGGGCGCAGACCACGACCGTCGGACTGTATGCCACTGCTGAGCCGGACAATCTGGCGGTGCGCGTCAACCGATTCCAGACTGTTGCCCTGGGGCCGCATGATGACCAGATGGAACGAATTCGCTCCCAGGTCAATCGCGGCATACAGGCCCGCCGGGTCCGCGGTCGCGGCGTTGCTCATTGCAGCCGCTTGTACTTGATGCGTCGCGGCCCCTGGTCGCCGGTACGGCGCCGGTAGTCCGCGTCGTACTCGGTGAAGTTCCCTTCGAAGAATTCTACGTTGCTGTCGCCTTCGTAGGCCAGAATGTGGGTCGATACACGGTCCAGGAACCAGCGATCGTGCGAGATCACCATGACACAGCCAGGGAACGCCAGCAGCGCCTCTTCCAGGGCACGCAGGGTTTCGACGTCCAGATCGTTGGTCGGTTCGTCCATCAGCAGGACGTTACCGCCGCTTTTCAGCAGCTTGGCCAGGAACAGGCGGTTGCGCTCGCCCCCGGAGAGCTCGCTGACCCGCTTCTGCTGGTCACTGCCCTTGAAATTGAACCGGCCCAGATAGGCCCGGGAGGGAATCTCATAGGTGCCGACCTGTATAATGTCCTGACCGTCCGATACTTCTTCCCATGCCGTCTTGCTGTCGTCCAGGTCCCGCATCTGGCCGACATAAGACAACTCGACACTGTCACCTACGGTGATGGTGCCGCTGTCCGGCTCCTCGAGCCCCGCGATCATGCGGAACAGAGTGGATTTACCGGCACCGTTGCCGCCGACAACGCCGACAATACTGCCCGCCGGCACGCTGAACGACAGATCGTCAAACAGCAATTGGTCCCCGTAAGCCTTGCGGACCTGGTCAATCTCGATAACCTTGTCGCCCAGTCTCGGGCCGGGCGGGATATAGATCTCGTTGGTTTCGTTGCGCGCCTGGAATTCCCGCGAACTCAGTTCATCAAATTGCTTCAGACGGGCCTTGGACTTTGACTGGCGCCCCTTGGCATTGGAACGAACCCACTCAAGCTCGGCCTTCACGGCTTTCTCGTGCGCAGCCTGCTGTTTGGCTTCCTGCTTCAGCCGCTGCTCTTTCTGCTCGAGCCAGCCTGAATAGTTGCCTTCAAAGGGAATGCCATGGCCGCGGTCCAGCTCCAGTATCCAGCCGGCCACGTTGTCGAGGAAATAACGGTCGTGCGTGATGGCAACGACGGTACCCGTGAATTCGTGCAGGAATCGCTCGAGCCAGGCCACGCTCTCTGCATCAAGGTGGTTGGTCGGCTCATCAAGCAGCAGCATGTCAGGGTTCGACATGAGCAGGCGACAGAGCGCCACACGGCGTCGTTCACCACCCGAGAGGTTGTCCACGTTGGCTTCCCAGGGCGGCAGGCGCAGCGCATCCGCCGCGACTTCGAGGCGACGGTCAAGGTCATGTGCATCGGTGGCCGCCACCAGCCCTTCGAGCCGGTTCTGTTCGGCCGCCAGGGCCTCAAAATCGGCATCCGGCTCGGCATAGGCCGCATAGACCTCTTCCAGCCGTGCCTGGGCATTCTTCAGGTCCGCAACGGCCTCTTCGACGGTTTCGCGGACGGTTGAACCGGCAGTCAGTTCCGGTTCCTGAGGCAGGTAACCTATGTTCAGGTCCGGCTGTGGTCGGGCTTCACCATGGTATTCCTGATCGACACCCGCCATGATGCGCAGCAGCGTTGACTTGCCGGACCCGTTCAGGCCCAGCACACCGATCTTGGCGCCCGGGAAAAAGCTGAGGGAGATGTCCTTGAGAATATCCTTCTTGGGCGGGACGGTCTTACCCACCCGATTCATCGTAAACACGTACTGTGCCATCGTGGAACGGCTCCGGAATACAGAAAGTTTGCGCCATTATAGGCTCTGAACATGGGAATCAAAGCGAGAGAGCCATAAAATTGCGTTACGGGGCGACCTGGCAGGTCAAAAATCAGGTGACAATCCGGGTTCAGATCGGTAAAAAGAGCGCTCGAAATTCAGTCAGCCGGGGGATATTCGATGTTTGATCAGTCACTGCGTATTGCCGGATTCGATGCGGACGTCTGGGAAGCGATGGAAGCGGAACGTCAGCGTCAGGAAGAGCATATCGAGCTGATCGCGTCCGAAAATTACACCAGCCCGCGTGTCATGCAGGCGCAGGGTTCTCAGCTGACCAACAAATACGCCGAGGGTTACCCCGGCAAGCGGTATTACGGTGGCTGTGAACATGTGGACGTGGTCGAGAACCTGGCGATTGAGCGTGCCAAGGCACTGTTCGGGGCCGGTTATGCCAATGTTCAGCCCCATTCGGGCTCGCAGGCAAACGCCGCGGTTTACATGGCGCTCTGTAAGCCCGGGGATACCATACTGGGCATGAGCCTTGACCATGGTGGTCACCTGACCCATGGCGCTCCGGTGTCCTTTTCCGGACGGATCTATCACGCTGTGCAGTACGGACTGAACCCGGACACCGGTGAAATTGATTACGATGAAGTCGAGCGCCTGGCCCTGGAACATCGTCCGCGCATGATCGTGGCCGGTTTCTCGGCCTATTCGCGCGTGGTTGACTGGGAGCGCTTCCGGACCATTGCCGACAAGGTTGATGCCTGGCTGCTGGTGGATATGGCCCATATTGCCGGCCTGGTTGCCGGTGGCGTCTACCCGAGCCCGGTGCCCTATGCGGATGTGGTGACCACCACAACACACAAGACACTGCGCGGCCCCCGAGGCGGCCTTATTCTCGCCCGGGAAGACGAGGCGCTGAACAAAAAACTGAATTTCGCGGTGTTCCCCGAGAGTCAGGGCGGACCCATGATGCATGTCATTGCCGGCAAGGCGATCTGCTTCAAGGAAGCCATGAGCGACGAGTTCCGCACTTATCAGGCGCAGGTAGTGGCCAACGCCCGGGCGATGGCACAGACGTTCATGGAGCGTGGTGTCGGTATTGTCTCGGGAGGCACCGACGACCACCTGTTTCTGGTTGACCTGATCGGCAAGGAATACAGTGGCAAGGATGCAGACGCCGCACTGGGTCGTGCCAATATCACGGTCAACAAGAATTCGGTGCCGAATGATCCAAGGTCACCGTTCGTGACGTCGGGGCTGCGAATCGGCACGCCGGCCATTACCACTCGGGGATTCGGTGAAGCAGAGAGCCGTGAACTGGCCGGTTGGATCTGCGACGTGCTGGACGGACTGGAAAGCGGCGACCCGGAGCCGGCCATCGCACGGGTCAGAGACAATGTGCTGGCGGTGTGCAAGCGGCTGCCGGTTTACCGCTGATTCCCGACGAAGGCGCTCAAGCCGAGCCGGCGCCCTGTCGGCTCAGCTCTGGCGCACGTTCGACTTACGCGCATCCGCTTTGGGGTTGACCCGGTAGATCAGCGCCGTTTTGCCGATGGTGGCCACCGGCTGTGCGCCGGTCTCGGCACAGATTGCGTCTACAATCGGTCCGCGATCATCGCGATCGCCGGCGGCAATCTTGATTTTCACCAGTTCGTGGTCACGCAGGGCGCGGGCGACTTCCTTGAGAACACCTTCGGACAGGCCCTTGTCACCGATTGTCACGATTGGCCTGAGGTCATGGCCGATCCCGCGCAGTCGTTTCCGCTCCGGCATGGAAAGGGGTTTGCTGTCTGTCATTTTCCAGTCCTTAGTCTCTGGCTATAAGCGGAATTAACCGGCCGATACCTGTCAATCGTTCGGGCGCGAATGCTATCATTACAAGTTGGTTAATGCGATTGCCGAGTGGCCGGGTAATTACCGGCCGGTTGCAGGAGAACATGGGTCGGGCAGCAGATCGACTGAAGCACAAACGTCGTAGTACCTCCAAAGGCTCGGGCAAGCGCAGCGGGTCCAGTTCGGCGTGGATGGCGGAGCATTTTTCTGACCCGTACGTCAAACAATCGCAAAGGGATGGGTACCGGTCGCGTGCTAGTTATAAGCTGATCGAACTTGATGAGCGCGATCAGTTACTGCGCCCCGGCATGCAGGTTGTGGATCTGGGGGCGGCGCCCGGAGGCTGGTCTCAGGTGGTCGCCGCTCGGGTTGGCCGCGAGGGTCGTGTGCTGGCATCGGACATACTGCCGATGGACAGTATCCCCGGGGTGACCTTCATACAGGGCGATTTCACAGAGCAACCGGTGCTCGATGCGCTTCTTCGGGAGCTGGGAGGCGGCCGGGCGGATCTTGTAATATCCGACATGGCCCCCAATATGAGTGGAGTGGCGGCCATTGATCAGCCCGGTGCGATGTACCTGGTTGAACTGGCATTGGCCATGGCCCAGCAGGTTCTGGCGCCGGGTGGCGGTTTTGTTGCCAAGGCTTTCCAGGGCAGTGGGTTTGACGATTGGGTCAGCGAAGTGCGACTCGGGTTCAGTGATGTACGGTTGCGCAAGCCGGCCGCATCGCGGGCAAGGTCCGCCGAGATATACCTGGTGGCAACCGGGTTTCATGGATAGGCAGGCAGAGGTGGCTCGGCGGCCCTGAGCCGCGAGCCAGTGCGAGAATTCAGCGGCAGTGTGCGCTTCGTAGTGGGAAGCGACCGCTGCCGGAATACGGCGTGTCCTGGTTCAGGCATGCTGAAAAGCCACTTGGGGCGAAGCCGACACCAGCAGGCGTCGGCCGGAAAGCCCCTGTCGACACTGAGGAGTAGCGCTTCTCTCAAGCGGAGTGCAGAGCAACGATATGGCAAGAAATCTTATTCTCTGGATCGTTATTGCGGTGGTGTTGCTGACCGTCTTCAATAACTTTCCGAGCGAGCCCACCGGGCAACAGCTCACCTATTCCCAATTCATGTCGCAGGTCGAAAATGACCAAGTGCGTAGTGTCACCATCAGCGGCACGGATATTCAGGGCGTTCGCTCTGACGGGTCGCGCTTCTCCACTACCAGCCCGTATCAGATTCTGGGGCAGGACACGATTGATCGCCTGATGAACGCCGGCGTCAATGTGGAAGCGCGGCAGCCGGAACGGCAGAGCATCTGGACCCAGTTGCTGATCGCCAGCTTCCCGATTCTGATCATCATACTGGTGTTCCTGTTCTTCATGCGCCAGATGCAGGGCGGTGCCGGTGGCGGCAAAGGCCCCATGAGCTTTGGCAAGTCCAAGGCACGCCTGATGAGCGAAGACCAGATCAAGACGACGTTCAACGATGTGGCCGGGGTTGAAGAGGCCAAGGACGATGTCGCTGAACTGGTGTCGTTCCTCCGCGATCCCGGTAAATACCAGCGCCTCGGCGGTACCATACCGCGTGGCGTGTTGATGGTGGGCCCGCCGGGTACCGGTAAGACGCTGCTTGCCAAGGCGATTGCCGGGGAAGCGAAGGTACCGTTCTTCACGATTTCCGGCTCCGACTTTGTTGAAATGTTCGTTGGTGTGGGTGCGTCCCGCGTGCGCGACATGTTCGAGCAGGCGAAAAAGCAGGCCCCCTGTATCGTCTTCATTGACGAGATCGATGCCGTAGGCCGCAGCCGTGGTGTCGGTATCGGTGGCGGTAACGACGAACGCGAGCAGACCCTGAACCAGTTGCTGGTCGAAATGGACGGCTTCGAGGCGAACGATGGCATTATCATCATTGCCGCCACGAACCGCCCCGACGTGCTCGACCCTGCGCTGTTGCGCCCGGGCCGTTTTGACCGCCAGGTCACTGTGGGCCTGCCTGACATCCGCGGTCGTGAGCAGATTCTCAAGGTGCACATGCGCAAGGTGCCGCTGGGCGACCATGTCGACCCGAAGGTCATTGCCCGCGGTACGCCCGGGTTCTCGGGTGCAGACCTCTCCAACCTGGTGAATGAGGCGGCATTGTTTGCGGCACGCGCCAACAAGCGCAATGTCGATATGGAAGAATTCGACCGCGCCAAGGACAAGATCATGATGGGTGCTGAACGCCGGTCCATGGTGATGTCTGTCAAGGAGCGCACGAATACCGCCTACCATGAGTCCGGCCACGCGATTCTGGGCCGCCTTATGCCGTCGCATGACCCGGTGTACAAGGTCAGTATCATCCCGCGCGGCCGGGCACTGGGTGTTACCATGTTCCTGCCGGAGGAAGATCGCTACAGCCTCACCAAGGAGGGGCTGGAGAGCCAGATCGTGTCTCTGTACGGCGGCCGTCTGGCCGAAGAGATCATCAACGGCCAGGATCAGGTCACCACGGGTGCATCGAACGACATTGAGCGAGCCACCAAGCTGGCACGCAACATGGTCACCAAATGGGGCCTGAGCGAGAAACTGGGCCCCCTGATGTACGAGGAAGAGCGTCAGGATTACGGGCAGCAATCCACGTTGTCTGAAGAAACAGCGCGTGCTGTCGATGCTGAGGTCCAGGCGATCTGTAACCGGCTGTACGCTCGTGCGAAGAAGCTGCTGGAAGAGAACCGCGATAAGCTGGAATTGATGAAAGATGCTCTGATGGAGTACGAAACCATCGACTCCGGCCAGATCGATGACATTATGGAGGGAAAAAAGCCAAGGCCGCCGCGCGACTGGGACGAGTCTGCCGCAGCGCGGGCACAGGCGGAACGCGAGGAGGCCCGCAAGCAGCGCGAGTTTGACGAAAGTGCTCTCGATGAGGAAATCGAGCAGAAGCGCGGCGAGGAAGTGCCGCAGAACGAGGCGTCAGACGACGAAGGGCAATCGGAATCCGGTCAGGACGATGCTGAACCATCGGACGAATCGGATAATCCCAACCGGTAGCAGGCATACCAGGCCGCATCCTTGATACGCTTTGCGATGCGGTCTCTAGTGTGCTGTTTGGTTAATTCGAGTACGCTCTGCGTGGGAACTGAGGTCTCAGGGCCAGGCGCCAGCCCGCCGGTGTGGTGGCGCCACATCAAGGGATGGCAACGCAGGCCTGAGACCTCAGGGCCACGCCCTGCGGGAGCCACCGTGTGCTTTGAGAGCTGTGTTGCGTCGGTTCGATTTGGAACCACCAAACCTGCACCACCGCGCCTTGCTCTCAAAGCGCACACTGGCTCAGAGAGTACTCGAATTAACCAAACAGCACACTAGTAGCTGGCAGGGGCCGTCTGGCTGAGACTGGTATTTCCAGCCGGGGAGCGTCGAAAACAGGACGTTTTCGTCGCAGGGCTACAGGGACGTATTCATGCCCGGTCCCCGGGTGGATAGTCCGGGCGCAGCCCTATCGCGCCGTAAGCAGTTCCCTGATACCAGGGGTCAGTTAAACAGCCACTGCACTCCGAACACCGCCACCAGCGCCAATGGTGTGCTCACCAGAATAACCGCCGCAATATCATCTTTCGGCCCATTATAATGACTCGCCAGCAGGTAACTCAGCACGGCAGCCGGCATGATGGCCTGCAGCACCAGCGTCTGTTGCACGATCAGAGGCATCGGCAAGAGGCTGATCACCAAAAGGGCACTGATTCCTCCCAGTGCGATTCGTCCCACCGACAGCGTGAGAATACGACCCAAGCGATTGAGCTGGCGGGCATCGATACTGGCAATCGACTTTCCCAGCAATAGCAGCATAATCGGCAGCGCAAGCCCGGCCAGCATGTCCAGCGTGGTCATGACGGCATCCGGCTGTGGCAGCTCCGATACCTTCCAGGCAGCCCCGGTCAGCAGAGCGATAATGGAACTGTTCTTCAGAAACGTCTTCAGCGTAAAGCTGCCGGAAAGCAGTGCGGCGCCCAACGTGAAATGACTGATCTGTACAACGGTGGAAATCAGCACCGCATGCACAAGAGCATCCGGGCCCAGTATCGCGAATATCAGTGGAATGCCGAGATTGCCCGCGTTCGGGTTGACCAGTGTCGGCAGGTAGCCGGATATCGGAAGCCGCATCAGGTGCAGCAACAAAGCACCGAGTAGCGCTGACAGGGCCAGCACCAGCAATATACCTGACAGCGTATCACCCAGCTCGGTCAGTGGTGTCTCCATACGCAGTACCGAATCCAGAATCAGGGCGGGCAGACCGATATGGGTTACCAGCGTGGGCAGCGTATCTGAGTCAAGCCATTCAGTGCGCCGGGCCAGGACGTACCCCAGGGCCGCGCAGAACAACACGGGGAACATGGCGCTCAGATAGGTTGTGAGCAGTGACACAGGCAGACTCCGGAACGCGGCATGGTTGCAGGTGCCGGTTACTGTACCGCAAACGCCGCGGGCGCGGCGACCAACCTGGTTCGGATGCCGGCACTGCTGTGCTATTATCCCCAGCCGTTTGTTGCCTGAAACCCATCGGTTTCGACAGTACAGTAACCCGGACAACCTGGCCCGATTGCAATGACAGACAGTCTATCCGGCCCACGGTCCTCTCTGGACCTGCGGCAGCCCCGAATCATGGGGGTACTCAACGTAACACCGGATTCATTCAGTGATGGCGGTCACCACAATTCGCTCGAGCGCGCGCTGGCGCATGCGCACCGTATGGCCGAGAACGGTGCCGACATTATCGATATTGGCGGTGAGTCAACCCGGCCCGGTGCCGATCCGGTCTCAACCGGGCAGGAAATGGAACGCGTCATGCCTGTTCTGAGAGAACTGCGGCGCCGCTACGACCTCTGGATCTCTGTGGACACCAGTTCCCCGGAAGTGATGACCGCAGCGGCAGAGGCCGGAGCCGACATGCTGAACGATGTGCGCGCGCTCAACCGACCCGGTGCTGCGGAAGCAGCGGCCGCGACCGGCCTGCCAGTATGCCTGATGCATATGCAGGGGCAGCCCGGTACTATGCAACTGGACCCGGATTATCAGGACGTGGTCGGTGAAGTCCGCCAGTACCTGACAGCCCGGGCCGAGGCGGCCGGGGTCGCGGGAATCCCGGCCGAAAAGATTGTGCTCGACCCAGGGTTCGGGTTTGGCAAGACATTGACCCACAACCTGCACTTGCTGGCAGCACTCCCGGAATTGTGCCGGCTCGGTTATCCTGTGCTGGCGGGTATGTCGCGCAAACGTATGATCGGAGAACTGACCGGCCGGGATGACCCGCTGGACCGTGTGCCCGGCAGTGTGGCGGCAGCGTTGCTGGCCGTTGATGCCGGTGCGCGGATTGTGCGGGTACACGATGTGGCGGAAACACGCGATGCTCTGTCGGTCTGGCAAGGCCTTCAGGACGCGGAGAGGGAACGGAGACAATCATCATGACGAGCAGACAGTACTTCGGCACGGACGGCATTCGCGGGGCCGTCGGTCAGGCGCCTATCACGCCGGATTTCATGCTCAAGCTGGGCTGGGCTGCCGGCCGGGTATTCAGCCGCCACGGCAAGAGCCGCATCATCATCGGCAAGGACACCCGCCTGTCGGGTTATATGTTCGAATCGGCACTCGAAGCCGGTTTATCGGCCGCCGGCACCGACATCATGCTGCTCGGCCCCATGCCGACGCCCGGTATTGCCTACCTGACGCAGACGTTCAAATGCGATGCGGGCATTGTTATTTCGGCCTCACACAACCCGCATTTTGACAACGGCATAAAATTCTTCGGTCCGACTGGCAGCAAGCTCTCTGACGAGGTCGAAGCCGAAATCGAGCGCGAGCTGACGGTACCGCTGCAGACGGTTGCTTCGGGCAAGCTCGGCAAGGCCACGCGCATCGGTGACGCCGTCGGTCGCTATGTGGAATTCTGCAAGAGTACCGCGCCTTCGCTGTCCCTGCGTAACCAGTCCATCGTTCTTGACTGTGCCAATGGTGCGACCTATGACATAGCGCCCAAGGTCTTCGCCGAAATGGGCGCGGATGTTACCTGCATCGGCTGTCGCCCGGACGGGCTCAATATCAATGACCAGTGCGGGTCCACGGCTCCGGCAGCCTTGCAGGAAGCGGTCGTATCGCAAGGCGCGGACATCGGGATCGCATTCGACGGCGATGGTGACAGGGTGTTGGTGGTGGATACCGATGGCCGGCTCTACGACGGCGACGAATTGCTCTATGTAATTGCCCGACACCTGAAAGCCAACGAGCTGCTCAATGGTGGTGTGGTCAGCACGCAGATGGCAAACCTGGGCCTGGAAGTGGCCCTCGAAAGCCTCTCTGTGCCCTTCGCCCGCTCGCAAGTCGGTGATCGCTTCGTCATGGAAGTCATGCGTGAGCGCGGCTGGAGCCTCGGCGGAGAAGCGTCCGGGCATATTATCTGTGCCCATCGCACGTCTACGGGCGACGGCATAATAGCCGCACTCCAGGTTCTGCTGGCATTGCAGGACCTGGGCCTGTCATTGAGCGATGCCGCCGACGGTATGACCAAATTCCCGCAGCACATGATCAACGTCCGGGTGTCAGATCGGTCGACAGCGCTGGATGACCCCGCCGTGCAGGCGGCAGCCGCACGGGCGGAGAAGGAGCTGGCCGGAAGAGGCCGTGTGCTCCTGCGTCCTTCCGGAACGGAACCGGTCGTCAGGGTGATGGTGGAAGGCGAAGACGGTGATCAGGTCGTAAAGGTCTGTGAATCGCTCGCTGATCAGGTGCGCAGCCGGGTGGGTGACTCCGCAGCGTAGTATTCGGTCCGGTCGAACAGCACACCAGCGGCCGGCTTGTGCCGGTACGGGAAAGCCGTTACTATACGCGCCGCATTTTCAGGAGGAAGGCTATGCGCACGCCAATCGTTGCCGCGAACTGGAAAATGAACGGAACCCGAGGCGAAGTTGCTGAATTGCTGGACGGATTCAGGAACGGAATTCGTACCGATGGGCAGAAGGTGATCGTGTTCGCTCCCTTCGTTTTTCTGCCGCAGGTTGAGAACGCACTCAGGGATACAGCTATAGCCTGGGGTGGCCAGAACGCTCATCCCGCGGAATCCGGCGCATTTACCGGTGAGATATCACTGGGCATGCTGAAGGAATTCGGAGCCACCTATGTACTGGCCGGTCATTCCGAGCGCCGGACGCTGTTCGGAGATACTGATGCAGTGGTGGCTGAAAAAGTGGAAAGTGCGCTCGAAGCAGGGCTGACACCGATGCTCTGCATCGGAGAGACGCTGGAAGAGCGCGAAAACGGCACGACTCAGGCCGTCTGCGAGCGGCAGCTTCAGGCCGTGCTGGATCGTGTCGGCGTTGATGGATTCCGCCGGCTGGTGGTCGCGTACGAACCTGTATGGGCGATCGGCACCGGCAAGACAGCCACGCCCGAACAGGCACAGGAAACCCATGCCGGTATCCGGGAGTATCTGGGCCGCGCCGACCGCGGTATGGCCGAGGGTATGCAGCTGTTGTACGGCGGCAGCGTGAAGGCGGCCAATGCCGCTGAATTGTTTGCCATGCCCGATATTGACGGGGGCCTGGTGGGTGGCGCCTCGCTGAAAGTAGATGAATTCGTTGGCATCTGTAATGCCGCAAACGCATAGGTGACATAATGCAAACCCTGTTGCTGGTCGTACACGTGCTGCTGGCTATTGGCCTGATCACGTTCATTCTGTTGCAGCGTGGCAAAGGCGCGGAAGCCGGTGCAGCGTTCGGTGGTGGCGGAGGGGCCTCGCAGGGCCTGTTTGGCAGCAAGGGCAGTGCCAACTTTCTGTCACGCACATCGGCCATTCTGGCGACAGCGTTTTTCGCTACCAGCCTGCTGCTCGCCATGCTGGCGTCAGACCGCGCGACCGATGAGAGCCAGATCCAGATAGACGAAAGTGTACTGGAAGAAGAGTCTTCGACATCTTCCCCCGAAAACTCTGAAGGGGCTGGCAGTCCGGCGTTTCCTGACGTAGAATAGGGCGCCGTTTTGGAGACATGCCGACGTGGTGGAATTGGTAGACACGCCATCTTGAGGGGGTGGTGGGCTTTGCCCGTGCTAGTTCGAGTCTAGTCGTCGGCACCATTTTTCAGAGCGCCGAGTGCGGTCTGAGTGATCAGTCTGAAGGTACTGTCTGGACAGTCTTCGGGCTTGTTCCCGAAGAAGCCCCGTAAGGGGCTTTTTGTTAGGGAAAATCAGATGGGCCTCGGGCCCATTTTTTATTTGTGGCGGAGTTATGGCAAAAGCAGACGAACTAATGGCGATCTGCACACCCGTGGTCACGGGCATGGGCTATGAACTGTGGGGTATTGAATATCTTTCGCAGGGAAAGAACAGCGTGCTCCGCATATACATCGATCATGAAGACGGTGTCACCGTCGACGACTGTGCGGATGTCAGCGCGCAGATAGCGTCGGTGCTTGACGTCGAGGATCCGATCGGTACGGCGTACACGCTGGAAATTTCGTCACCGGGCATGGACCGGCCATTGTTCAACATCGAGCAGTGCCGACAGCAGGTCGGCCAGTGGGTACGTCTGAAGCTGCGCGTGCCGGTCGATGGCAAGCGCAAGGTCAAGGGCCAGCTTATGGGCGTAGAGGATGACTCTCTGGTCGTGCGCAGCGGTGAATATGAATATGTATTGCCGTACGAACAGGTAGAGAAAGCGAACATTATGCCCGTGTTTGAGAAAAACACGGGGCGCAACCGTTGAGGCAGGGGTATGAGTAAAGAGATTCTGTTGGTCGTAGAAGCAGTCTCGAACGAAAAAGGCGTCTCCAAGGACGTAATTTTCGAGGCGATAGAGATGGCCCTGGCCACCGCCGCCAAGAAACGGTTTGACGACGATGGCGAAGCCGACGTCCGGGTGGCGATTGATCGCAAGACCGGCGAGTACGATACGTTCCGTCGCTGGACCATTGTGGACAACGAGAGCGTTCCGGCGCTCGGCTCCGAACTGACGCTGCAGGAAGCGGAGGAGATCGACCCCAACCTGAAGCCCGGCGATGTGTATGAGGAGCAGATCCCGAACGAGACGTTCGGACGGATCAGTGCTCAGGCCGCCAAGCAGATCATCGTTCAGAAGGTCCGCGAAGCCGAGCGTCAGCAGGTGGTGGAGCAGTACCAGACGCGGGTCGGCGAAATCATCAACGGCAATGTGAAGAAGGTCACCCGTGACAGTATCATTGTGGACCTGGGCGGCAACGCCGAGGCCGTGCTGCCGCGCTCAGAGCTGATTCCGCGCGAAACGTTCCGTATCGGTGACCGGGTTCGGGCAGTGCTCGAGGGCGTGCGTGAGGACATCCGTGGCCCGCAGCTCATGCTGAGCCGCACCAGCAACCGGATGCTCACTGAGCTGTTCCGCATCGAGGTGCCGGAGATTCACGAAGAAGTCATCCGGATCATGGCAAGCGCCCGAGACCCGGGCTCCCGGGCCAAGATTGCCGTGAGCACCAACGACGGCCGTATCGATCCGGTCGGTGCCTGCGTGGGTATGCGCGGCTCGCGCGTGCAGGCGGTATCCGGTGAGCTGGGCAATGAGCGTGTCGATATCGTGCTCTGGAATGACAATCCGGCTCAACTCGTGATCAATGCACTGGCGCCGGCGGAAGTGGCATCCATTGTGATGGATGAGGAAACCAACACCATGGATGTCGCGGTGACTGAAGACAATCTGGCCATAGCGATCGGGCGCAGTGGGCAGAACGTTCGCCTGGCGGCGGAGCTCACCGGCTGGGCCATCAACGTCATGACAGAAGAGGATGCCACCCAGAAGCAGCAGGAAGAGCTGGATACACTGATGGCTCTGTTCACAGACAATCTGGGCGTGGACGAAGAACTGGCCGAGGTGCTGATCGAAGAAGGTTTCACGTCACTCGAGGAAGTGGCCTATGTGCCGCTTGACGAAATGCTCGGCATTGAAGGGTTCGACGAGGACCTGGTGAACGAACTGCGTGGCCGTGCGAAAGACGCGCTGCTGACACGCGAACTGGCATCGGAGGAGGAGCTGGAATCCGCTGAGCCCACGGAAGAACTGCTGGCGCTGGAGGGCATGACACGTGCTCTGGCACTCAAGCTGGCAAGCAAGGGTATTGCAACGGTGGACGACCTGGCAGAGCAGGCAGTGGACGACTTGCAGGAAATCGAAGACCTGGACGACGACGAAGCGGGGCGCCTGATCATGGCGGCACGTGCGTCCTGGTTCGACAATGAATAGGGTACATCGGAACTTGCGATGAGCTCGGGAAGGCGCGGCGGAGCGACCGCCGCCAGCTCGACGCAGAAGCGTTCAGGTGCACTCAGGAAGCGGCTCCGGGAGGATACGATCAAATGGCAGAAGTAACGGTACAACAACTGGCGGACAATATAGGGACGCCGGTAGACCGCCTGCTGAAGCAGATGGCAGAAGCGGGGCTGACTCATTCCAAGGCGGATGAATCGGTGTCAGACGACGAGAAACAGAAACTTCTCGCGTATTTGCGCTCGAGTCACGGTGCCAGTGACAGCGACAGTGAGCCCAGAAAGATTACCCTGAAGCGCAAGGTGACCACGCAGCTCAAGGCGGGTGGTGCCGGGCGCAGCGGCAAGACGGTCAACATCGAAGTGCGCAAGAAGCGGACTTATGTGAAGCGCAAGACAGCCGAGGGCGACGGGTCGGCAGCCCCCGGTTCAGCGCCGGTCAGCGACGAACGCCAGAAGCGCGATGAAGAACAGCGCAAGCTGGAAGAAGCGCAGGCCCGCGCACAGGAAGAAAAGCGCCAGGCCGAGGAAGAAGCGCGGCGTCGCGAAGAGGAAGAAGCCGCTGCCAAACGTGCCGAGGAAGACGAAAAAGCCCGGCAGGCCGTCGCCGACGCACCGCCTCCGCCGCCGGATCCCGACGCCGAGCAGAAACGCTCACGTGCCGCGCCCAAGCCGAAGAAGCCGGAGCGCGATGACATTGAAGAGAAGCGCAAGGCCAAGAAGCCGAAGCCTACTGCGACGCCCGGGAAGGACAAGCCCAAGGGCAACCGCCATCAGCAGATTATGGGCCTGATGGACGAAGATGGTGGCCCGGGGCGTCGCCGGCCGAAGCGCAAGCGCAGCAAGCCGGAAGACCGCCAGCACCAGTTCCAGCAGCCGACCGCGCCGGTTGTGCGTGAGGTCAAGCTGGGCGACAACATCAATGTGCAGGACCTGGCCCACCAGATGTCGGTGAAACCGGCGGAAGTGGTCAAGGTGCTGTTCAAGATGGGCGTTATGGCGACCATCAATCAGGTGCTCGACCAGGACACAGCGATACTCGTCATTGAAGAAATGGGGCATCGTTATGTCACCGTGTCGGAAAACGCGGTGGAAGAAGATCTGGATGCGACCATCAACTACAAAGGTGAGGCTGAAAACCGCGCGCCGGTAGTCTCGGTGATGGGTCACGTCGATCACGGCAAGACCTCATTGCTCGACTTCATCCGTCGCACCAAGGTGGCCGCCGGCGAATCCGGTGGTATTACACAGCACATCGGTGCCTACCATGTAGACACTGACCATGGCATGGTCACCTTCCTCGATACGCCCGGTCACGCGGCCTTTACCGCCATGCGGGCCCGCGGTGCGCAGTGCACCGATGTGGTGATTCTGGTGGTTGCCGCCGATGACGGCGTGATGCCGCAGACGGAAGAAGCCGTTCAGCACGCCAAGGCAAGTGGTGTACCGCTGGTCGTCGCTGTCAACAAGATCGACAAGGAAGGGGCAGACCCCGATCGTGTCATGTCGGAACTGGCTGCCAAAGACGTTGTGCCGGAAGACTGGGGTGGCGATACCCAGTTCATCAAGGTATCCGCGCATACCGGCGAAGGCATCGATGACCTGATCGATGCTGTTCTGCTCCAGTCCGAGATTCTGGAACTCAAGGCCTACCGTGATGGCCCGGCCAAGGGTGTGGTCATCGAGTCCAAACTCGAGAAGGGCCGTGGTGCGGTCAGCACGCTGCTGGTCCAGAATGGCCGGCTCAAGCAGGGCGATATCGTTCTTGCCGGTGACGCAACCGGGCGTGTGCGGGCGCTGATTGATGAATCCGGCAAGCAGGTGAAAGAAGCCGGTCCTTCCATCCCGGTCGAGATACTCGGGTTGGACGGCACGCCCGATGCCGGTGACGAATTTGTCGTCGTGGAGTCCGACAAGCAGGCCCGGGAAGTCGCCGAACACCGCCGTGAGAAGGCGCGTGAGCAGGAGCTGGCGAAACAGCAGGCCGCCAAGATGGACAACCTGTTTGCCGATATGGGTAAGGGCGAGACCGCCACGCTCAATCTGGTGCTCAAGGCCGATGTCCGTGGCTCTCTGGAAGCGATCCAGAGTGCGCTGCTGCAACTCGGTAACGACGAAGCACGGGTCAACATTGTCTCGGGTGGCGTAGGTGGTATCACCGAGTCAGATGCCAACCTGGCGGTAACCGCGAACGCGGTAATACTCGGCTTCAACGTCCGTGCTGCGGGCAAGGCCCGCGATGTCATTGAGCAGCATGGTCTCGACCTGCGCTACTACAATGTCATCTACGACCTGATCGATGACGTGAAGGCTGCTCTCAGTGGCATGCTGTCACCGGAACTGCGCGAAGACATTGTCGGCCTGGCGGAAGTGCGCGATGTCTTCAACTCACCGAAGTTCGGCCAGATTGCCGGCTGTATGGTGGTTGAAGGCACGGTATACCGTAATAAGCGCATCCGCGTACTGCGTGAAGACGTGGTGATCTACGAAGGCGAACTCGAGTCGCTGCGCCGCTACAAGGACGATGTGCAGGAAGTCCGTCAGGGTATGGAATGCGGTATCGGCGTGCGCAACTACAAGGACGTCCGCGCCGGCGACAAGATCGAGGTCTTTGATGTGAAGGAAGTTGCCCGGAGTTTCGACTGACCCATGGCAAGAGACTTCAAACGCTCGGATCGTGTCGGTGACCAGATCCAGAAAGACCTGGCCGAGCTGATTCAGTTCGAGCTCAAGGACCCGCGGCTGGGCATGGTGACGCTGAACGAAGTGCGTGTGTCCAGCGACCTCGGGTACGCCGACGTCTACTTCACCGCACTCAGTACGCTGGATGGCGATGCGGCCGCTCAGGCGGCGGCTGCGGCGGAAGTGCTCAACCGGGCAGCCGGTTTCCTGCGTTCCGAACTGGCGCGCCGCATCCGGCTGCGGGTCATGCCGCACCTGCGCTTTCATTACGATCACAGCGTTGCGCATGGCCGTGAAATGTCACAACTGATCGACTCGGCGCGTGCTCGTGACCGGTCTATGGGGTCCGATGGGTCGTCGGAAGATCGGTAGCGTTCACGGCGTACTGTTGCTGGACAAGCCGGCCGGGGTGACTTCCAATCATGCGCTACAGCGTGTGCGGCGTCATCTCGGTGCCGGGCGTGGTGGCCACACCGGCGCGCTGGACCCCCTGGCAACCGGCGTGCTGCCGCTCTGTTTCGGTGAGGCTACCAAGTTTTCCCAGTGGTCACTCGACGCCGACAAGGCCTACGAGGTAACCGCAAAGCTGGGTGTCAGTACCGATACCGCGGATGCGGACGGCGAACCGGTAGATCGGCTGCCCGTGCCGGCTCTGAGTGAGAGCGGTCTGAGAGATCTGCTCAGCCGCGAGTTTACCGGCCCGATGGTGCAGACCCCGCCCCGATACTCGGCGCTCAAGCACGAAGGCAAGCCGCTGTATCAGTTGGCTCGCGAAGGCAAGCCGATCCCCGACAAATCCCGCACCGTGACACTCCATGAATCTCAACTGGTCGCGATGGGCGCCGACTGGCTGACCCTGCGTGTCCGGGTGAGCAAGGGCACCTATATCCGTTCTGTGGTGGAAGACCTCGCGATCCGGCTCGGTACCCTCGGTCATGTAACGGCATTGCGCCGTCTGTCGCACGGGGCGTTCCGGCTGGCGCAAGCGGTGACTCTCGATACCGTGATGAATCGACCTTCGGAGGCCACTCGCGCCGAGCTGTTACCCGCTGACGCCTGTGTCAGCGGCCTTCCGACGCTGGCCCTGAACGACGAACAATGGGCAGCCGTGCGCCATGGCCATGGCTTTACCACCGATGAATCAGCCGCCGGCCCGGTGCGGCTGTATTTTCAGGGTAAATTCTGTGGATTGGCCGAGGCGGGGCCGGGTAACCAGGTGAAATGTCTTCGCCTGGTCAATCCAGATTTGTTATTATGCTGACGCCGAAAAATCGGTGCAGTACAGGGTGGCTACAGACATGCGTGGTCAGCCCTGCTTCATTCATGGCATGTCGACAGGAGACGTAACATGGCTCTGACTATTGAGCAGAAAGCAGACATCATCAAGGAATACCAGCTTGAGGAAGGTGACACCGGCTCACCGGAAGTTCAGGTAGCCCTGCTGACCCACAACATCAACGGGCTGCAGAGTCACTTCAAAGCGAACCAGAAAGATCACCACGGTCGTCGTGGTCTGATCCGCATGGTCAACCAGCGGCGCAAGCTGCTGGACTACCTCAAGCGCAAGGATCTGAACCGCTATGCAACACTGATCAAGCGGCTCGGTATCCGGCGGTAAGAGGGTGCTGCAGCGATGTCCGCCGGGTCCGACCCGTCGGGCATCGTCAGCCATTCAGACACTGGGCAGTCAGCATGAGTACTTCTAACAATTGGCCTCCCCCGAACCGGCATTTCGCCGGCCGGCGGCGAGACTAATTCTTAGGAGTGCTCGATTGCCCGCACAGCGACAAAGAGGACATTATGGCCCTACAGGCAACGACACATACATTCCAGTTCGGTGACCAGACCGTCACCCTCGAGACCGGCAAGGTCGCCCGTCAGGCGACCGGCTCCGTGGTCTGCACCATCGGCAAGACCGTGGTGCTCGCCGCAGTGACCGCGGCTCGTGAAGCAAAGCCGGACCAGCCGTTTTTCCCGCTGTCCGTGCACTACCAGGAAAAATTCTACGCAACCGGCCGCATCCCCGGCGGCTATCTGAAGCGTGAAGGCCGTCCGTCAGAAAAGGAAACCCTGACCAGCCGCCTGATCGACCGGCCCATCCGGCCGCTGTTCCCGAAAGGCTTCCTGAACGAAGTCCAGGTAGTACCGACGGTAATTTCCGCAGAGGCGGACGTGGACCCGGACATCTGTGCCATGATCGCCACCTCAGCGGCACTGGCCGTCAGTGGCGTTCCGTTCAACGGTCCGATCGGCGCGGCCCGTGTTGGCTTTACGGAAGAGCAGGGCTATCTGCTGAACCCGACATACAGCGCGCTTGAGAACTCCGACCTGAACATGGTCGTGGCCGGTACCCGTGATGCGGTACTGATGGTTGAATCGGAAGCCAAAGAACTGACGGAAGACCAGATGCTCGGTGCGGTACTGTTCGCGCATCAGGAAATGCAGGCCGTGGTTGACGCCGTGGAAGCACTGACTGCGAAGGCCGGTGCCAAACCATGGGAATGGACGCCGCCGGCGGAAGACACCGACACGCTGGACAAGGTCCGTGGTGCATTCTGGGATCGTATCGGAGATGCCTACCGCATCACCGACAAGATGCAGCGTTATGAAGCGCTGGAGGCATTGCGTGCCGAGGCGGTTGAACAACTGGCTGATGAAGAGAACGGCCCTGACTCCGGTGCGGTGAAGAGCGCGTTCTCTTCGCTTGAGAAAAAACTGGTTCGCCGTCGTGTTGTGGACGGTGAGCCGCGTATCGATGGTCGCGACAATCGCACCGTGCGCCCGATCGACGTCGAAGTCGGGGTCCTGCCCGGCGCACATGGCTCCTCCCTGTTCACCCGCGGTGAAACACAGGCCATTGTTGCAGCGACACTGGGTAGCCTGCGCGATGGTCAGATGGTCGATATGCTCCACACCAAGATCACCGACCACTTCCTGCTGCACTACAACTTCCCGCCGTACTCCGTGGGTGAAACGGGTCGCATGGGTGGCGTAGGCCGTCGTGAAATCGGTCATGGCCGCCTGGGCCGTCGCGGTGTTGAAGCGGTGCTGCCCGATGTCGAGGACTTCCCCTACGCTATCCGGGTGGTCTCGGAAATCACCGAATCCAACGGCTCATCGTCCATGGCAACCGTCTGCGGCACTTCGCTGGCCCTGATGGATGCGGGTGTACCGCTCAAGGCCCCGGTCGCCGGTATTGCCATGGGTCTGGTGAAGGAAGACGATGGTTTCGCCGTACTGACCGACATTCTCGGTGACGAGGACCACCTCGGCGACATGGACTTCAAGGTAGCCGGTACCTCTGACGGTGTCACCGCACTGCAGATGGACATCAAGATTGAAGGCATTACCGAGGAGATCATGGAGCAGGCGCTGGAGCAGGCACTGCAGGCGCGTCAGCACATCCTGACCGAAATGAACCAGGTGATCTCCACGCCGCGCGCTGAACTGTCTGACAACGCGCCGTCCATGAAGCAGATCAAGATCGATCCGGACAAGATCCGTGATGTGATCGGTAAGGGTGGTGCCACCATCCGCGCGATCTGCGACGAAACAGGCGCAGATATCGACATTCAGGACGACGGCTCCGTGCGCATCTACGCACCGACCAAGACGGCCCTCAATGCGGCTCTGGGCCGTGTGGAGGCCGTGGCGCTGGACCCTGAACCCGGTGCATTGTACGAAGGTGAAGTGGTCCGTATCGCCGATTTCGGCGCGTTCGTCCGGTTCCTCGGTGAACGTGACGGCCTGGTACACATCTCACAGATTGTACCGCGGCGCATCGACAAGGTGAGTGACGAGCTGACAGTCGGTCAGAAAGTGCTGGTGAAAGTACTTGAAGTGGACCAGCGTGGCCGGGTCAAGCTCAGCATGAAAGAAGTCACCGACGACGAGAAGGCGAACTTCGCGACAGAAGCGGAAGCTTAATCAGGCAACCGTGACACATCGACACCCTGAGCACTCAGGGTGTCGATGGCTCTCTTCCGCAGCCGCTGGCGCACGCCAGAGCCGGCCGGGAGGTCTATATAGTGAAGCAGGTGGGCGATCGCCGACGCTGCCACACCCTGTTCCTCGGCAAATGCGGCCACGTCGAAAGCAGGCCCGGTATCCGGCGCAGGCAATTCCCGCACAGTGGGAAGCTCGAAGTGTTGTCCCCGTGCCACCGCCAGAATTTTCTCCCGATAGTGATCCTGAAAAACCGGCCACACCCGTGGTTCGGGCTCCGTACGCAGACGGAAAAACCCGGTGTCATGCGCCGCAAAGTAAACACCGGGATGTCTCCACGCATGGTCCAGCGGGTGCCAGGCGTGCATGGCCGCTTCCATATAGGCATCACGGGGTGATGGCATATCGGCCGGTCGGGCCACATCGCTCATGGCACTGAGAAATTCAGCAATCGTGGGGGGCCAGCTATAGCGGTCGCGCGTGGCGTCGATAGCCCGTTCCACTGCCGCGAGCGGGTAGCCGGCCAGCGCAAACGCCCATTCACGTTTCGCATGCGCCATGGTGTCATCGTCACCATAGGCGCTCTCGAAGCGATAGGTGTAGATATGATGGAACCGGGCGAACAGCATGTTGACCATGATCTTCACGTCATGGTCGATCTCCGTGGCAGCACTCTGGCGTTGGCTGCTACCAGTCGAAGTCACCGATGTTCCGGAGTCGGCTGCGAAGTTTCTGTCGACGGTCCGGACCAGATCCCGGGCTGTTTTCGGTGAGTCGTGAGTCATGTTGCCTGTCATTCAGGTGGTATTGCCACCGCCTGCTTACCCAGTTGAGAAATTTGGTGTCCCAGCTTATGTGTCGCTGACCGCTGTCCCGATAGTACAGCACAAAGCTTTCCCTCTGGGCCAGTGCAAAGTCGGTTTCGATACCCTTGCCTTCGATCATGCGCAGGCAGTCCTGGCTGGGTTGCCATTCCAGTGACATGGCAGAGGGGCCGGTTGCCGGCGTTGCGGGCTCCGTTTTCAGCGCCCCTCGCCCTGACTTGTCCTGATTACTGGCCGATGTCTGTTCCTGACCGCGCATATAGAGCGGCTGGTCACTGTAGCGTGGCCGATGGCCACTGGTTCTGACCTTGTCCTGCCCATCAGTAAGCAGCCGAGTTTCCGGTACCGGTGGCGGCATGTCAAAGGCGTCATCCGACGGATCGTCAGAATGAGACGGCGCAGCCGCGCTATCGTCGGGTCCGCTGACCCACGGGTAGGGAGGATGCTCTGGCTCCGGGCGTTGTTCCACCGACACAGGCAGGGTGATCTCCCGCCCGCCTGTATGTGGGCGGGTCGCCACGACCAGGCCGGTGTCCACCAGACGGTCCAGTGCAGCCAGGAACCGACCCGGAGAAAGGAACGGCACCAATGCCAGCCAGTCGTCCTCCAGCCGGCTCAGCGTACGTGTCGGCACGCCGTCCGCCCCGGCCGCCTGCAGCGAGGCGACCCGCATCAGCACGTCATGGAGCACGGCTGCATCCAGGCCGATATCCTGAGCCAGGCGGCCATTGAATGTATAGCTGGGAGCGTCAGACTTGATCATCGGGTCAGTATATCATTCTGCCGGCAACGCACTGCAGGTCGTGGTTAAAAAAATGTCCCATCCCGGTTAGACTCTGGGCATTCTCTGGCGAGGTCAACAGCAGCATGCAGAACGCGGTCGACGTGTCCGGACTGAGCAAACGCTTTGGTTCCATAGAGGCGGTCGCGGATCTGAGCTTTGCAATCCCCGAAGGCAGTTGTTTCGGGCTGCTAGGCCCGAACGGGGCCGGCAAAACGACGACACTGGAAATTCTCGAGGGCCTGCAGCGCCCGGACCAGGGCAGTGTCCGTTACTGGGGGCAACCGCTGCGCACAGGCGAAGCCTATGAGCGCATTGGTATCCAGTTCCAGCATACGGCCTTGCCGGACAATCTCACCGTATCAAATACCATCGACCTGTTTGCGTCCCTGCATGACACCACGATGGACCGGGCGGAACTTATCACGGTCTGCGCACTGGATGGGCTGCTCAACCAACGTACCCGGGCCCTGTCCGGTGGGCAGCGCCAGCGCGTCCTGCTGGCACTGGCCCTGGTGCACGACCCGGCGCTGGTATTTCTGGATGAGCCAACCACCGGGCTCGACCCGCAGGCCCGGGCCCACTTCTGGGAACTGATCCGACTGGTGCGCGACCGCGGCAAGACCGTGGTGCTTACCACGCACTACATGGAAGAGGCCGAGAGCCTGTGTGACCATATCGGTCTGCTGGACCACGGCCGACTGGTTGCCATGGGCAGCCCGGCCGGTCTGCTGGAAGAGCATTACCCGGGCGTGGTCGCACGCCTGCCGCTGTCGACGCTGCCGTCACCCGTTCCCGACCATCTCGCCGGCTACCGTGACGGGGACCAATGGGTGATCTCCGGCCCCGAGCCCGAAACCCTGCTGAAGCGCCTGCTCGGCGCCGGTCTGTCACTCAATTCGCTGAGCGTTGCCCGGCCCAACCTGAACGATCTGTTTCTCAAACTCACCGGGCAGAGGCTACGCCAATGACCGCAACCTGGCGTCGTCTGAGTCGGGCCGGCCGCCGCTTTCTCGCGGTTTTCCATGCCCGTAATCTGGAGTTCGTGCGTGATCGCAGCACATTGATCTGGAATATCATCTTCCCGGTGGTGCTGATCGTTGGTTTTGCCGTCGTATTCGGCAACAGTGCCAATACGGTCTTCCGGGTCGGGCTGGTCTCGGACCTTGATGCATATACCT
Organism: Natronospirillum sp.; assembly: GCA_965602035.1. Classification (GTDB taxonomy): domain Bacteria; phylum Pseudomonadota; class Gammaproteobacteria; order Pseudomonadales; family Natronospirillaceae; genus Natronospirillum. The sequence continues at coordinate 3,054,453 of OZ271919.1, forward strand.
CACCGCCCGCCATTACCACACTCGAGCAGGTTGGCGTGGTTCGCTATCAGGAACTGGAACCCGCGGTGCAGCGGCTGCGACGGCATGAGTTGCACATGGTTCTCGATGTCGACGAACTCGAATACTGGGTCAATGAAACCTCGGCGGAAGGGCGGGTGCTGGAAGAGTTACTGGCCTATCGCGACCCGGCATACCGGCGACAATTGATCGAGGGGCGTGAGATCCGGTATGTCGACTGGGCGCTACCCGGTGTTCTGTCCATGAATATCATGTTCGCCTGCATGTTCGGCGTGGGTTACATCCTCGTGCGTTACCGGCGCAATGGTGTGCTCAAGCGCCTGTACGCGACGCCGTTGCGTACACCGGAATTCCTGCTGGCGCAGGTGGCCTCCCGATTGCTTCTGGTCTTTGCGGTAACAGGTCTGTTGCTGGCAGGTGCCCGACTGATGCTGGATATCGTGTTCGTGGGCACACTCTGGCGCATGGCGGTGGTCACGGGGCTGGGTGGGTTGTGCCTGGTGTCACTCGGCCTGTTGATCGCCGCACGCAGCCAGAGTGAAGAGCTGACCAGCGGTCTGATCAACCTCACTACCTGGCCGATGATTTTTCTCTCGAGCGCCTGGTTCACCATTGAAGGTGCGCCGCAGTGGGTGCAGATGCTGGCCCGGGCGTTCCCGCTTACTCACCTGGTCAGCGCCATGCGCTCGGTGATGCTCGACGGCGCCACCCTGGCGGCAATCAGCGACTCGCTGCTCGCGCTCGCGGGCATGACCATCCTGTTCATGGGAGCCGGCATATTGCTTTTTGACTGGCGCAGCTCCCAGCGCTGAACTCAACGGTGGTCGAGGTAGCGGCGGATCATCGCGGCGGTGGAGCTGTCATAGCCACTTAGGTCGCCGGACTGCAGAGCGTCGTAAACCGAGTTACCCAGCACCTTGCCCAGTTCCACACCCCACTGGTCAAACGGGTTGATGTCCCAGATGTGCCCCTGAACAAACACCTTGTGCTCGTAAAGTGCTATCAGTGCCCCCAGGGTTTCGGGAGTGAGTTGCTCGAAGGTAATCGTGGAGTGCGGCTGGTTGCCGGGAATCACCTTGTGCGGTGCCAGCGCCCGAGCCGTGGCTTCTGATTTACCCTGTGCCATGAGTTCGTCGACGATTTCCGTTTCCGTGCGGCCTTCCAGCAGTGCCTGCTGCTGGCCCACGAAGTTGGCGAACAGCCAGTCGTGGTGGCCGTCCACGTCGTAGTGGGAACGCAGGGGCATCAGAAAATCAACGGGTATGAGCCGTGTACCCTGATGCAGCAACTGGTGGTAGGCGTGCTGGCCGTTTGTGCCGGTGCCGCCCCAGATTACAGAACCTGTGTTCCATTCCACCGGCGCGGCGTCATGGGTGACACGTTTGCCGTTGGATTCCATGTCCATCTGCTGCAGGTGGGCCGGAAAATCGCTGAGCGATTCATCGTAGGCCAGCACCGCATGGGCTTCCGCGCCCCAGAAATTCTGGTACCAGATACCGAGCAAACCCTGGATGACGGGCATGTTGGCCCGGAGCGGTGCCGTGCGGAAATGCTCGTCCATGGCATGGCCGCCCGCCAGCAGCTCTCGGAAGCGGTCCATGCCGACCACGATAGCCTGCGGCAGGCCAATGGCAGACCACAGGCTGTAGCGACCGCCTACCCAGTCCCAGAGCGGGAAGAGGTTGTCCGGGTCGATGCCGAATTCCGTCGCTTTTTCAACATTGGTGGAAACAGCAATGAAGTGGCGGCTTATATCGTCCTGAGTCGCCCCGGTCGACAGGAACCAGCGCCGCGCCGCTTCGGCATTTTTCAGTGTCTCCAGGGTGCCGAATGACTTTGAGCAGATTACAAACAGCGTGGTTTCGGGGTCCAGCTCAGCGCAGGTCTCGGCGACACTGGCGCCATCGATATTGGCAATGTAATGCAGGTTGTAACCAGAGCGCCAGTAGGGTTTCAACGCATCGCTGACCACTTTCGGCCCGAGGAAGGAACCACCGATGCCGATATTCACGATGGTCCGGAGCGGCTTTCCAGTATACCCGACACGCCGCTGTTCATGGATATCGTCCACGAACGCTTCCATGCGGCTCAGCGTCAACTGCACCGTCTCCTGCAGGTCTTCCCCGTCCACCGGCAACGGCCCGGCATCAACCGGCCGGCGCAACGCCGTATGCAGAGCAGGGCGGTCTTCGGTATTGTTGACATGGTGGCCGGCAAAAAGCGCCCGTATGCCATCGTTCAGCCCCCGCTCCTCTGCGAGAGCCAGCAAATGGTTCAGGGTGTCGTCGTTGATCCGATGGCGTGAATAATCCAGGTGCAGCCCCGCGGCTTCCATGGAAAAACGATTGAAGCGACCCGGGTCATGGCTGAACAGATCGCGCAGCGTCGTCTGAGCCACAGCCGGTTGGTGCTCGGTCAGCGCCCGCCAGCTCGGCAGTGTAATGAGGCTCATAATGGGTTCGAAGTCCTTTTTGCTTTATTCGCGGCAGTGGCTCAGGAAGCAATCTGTACCGGTATGGCATGACTGGTGTGCGATACCGTGTTGCCTTCCTGCAGGTAAATCAATCGTGGCTTGAATCCGGGCAGTTCTTCCGCCCCATAGCTGCCGTAAGCGCAGATAATAATACGGTCGCCAACAGAGGCCTTGTGGGCGGCGGCGCCATTCATGGAAATCACACCCGTGCCGCCTTCTCCGCGGATAGCGTAGGTGGTGAGGCGCTCGCCGTTCTCGATGTTGTAGATCTGGATCTGCTCGTATTCCAGAATTCCCGACATTTCGAGCAACTGGCTGTCAATGGCACAGGAGCCTTCATAGTCCGGCACCGCGTCGGTAACGCGGGCCTGGTGGAGTTTTGCTTTCAGCATGGTGGTCTGCATAGTCATCCATCCTGCCTGTCAGGGCACTGTCTCCTGAACCTCTATGGTGCCTGCGCGGGCACGGGTTATTCAACCACGTTACGGGTCCAGGCAATGTTGTCAATAAGTCGCGCTCGGCCAAGGTGGGCGGCGGCCAGAATCACGAGATTCCGGTCACTCACAGTGGCGTCTCCGAGGTCGTCCTGCCGACTGATGGTCAGGTAATCAGGCTCAAACCCGCTGTGCCGCAGGCGCGCGAGCCCATCGGTTTCCAACTGGCGGAAGTCCTGCGCGCCGTTGTCGATCCGCCTCCTGAGGTCGCTCAGGCACTGGTACAATGCCGGTGCGGCAGCTCTCTCGTCGGCGGTCAGGTACTGGTTGCGTGAACTCATGGCGAGGCCATCGTCATTGCGCACGGTCGGCGCGCCAATGATTTCGCCGGGGAGGAACAGATCACGCGACATTCGCCGGATTACTGCCAACTGCTGGAAATCCTTGGCACCGAAGACGGCATAGTCGGGACGGACCTGACACAGAAACTTGCACACAACGCGCGCCACGCCCTCGAAGTGGCCCGGGCGCGACCGGCCGCAATGGCTCTCGCTCAACCCCGCTACCTGCACCCGTGTCTGGTCGCCCGGCGGATACATGGTTTCAGCGTCCGGCATATAGGCCAGGTCGGCCGCCAGGTCGCGCAGCACGGCAAGATCGCTTTCGGGTGTGCGTGGGTAGCTGTCCAGATCCTCCGCCGGGCCGAACTGGGTGGGGTTGACGAAAATCGAGCACACCACCCGGTCCGCCTTCTCACGCGCCAGCTCCAGCAGGGAACGGTGCCCTTCGTGCAGGTTGCCCATGGTGGGGACAAGCGCCACGCTGTCGCCCTGATGACGCCAGGTATCAAGCTGACGCTGAAGCTCGGGCAGGGTCGAAACCTGTTGCATCAGAAGCAATGCTCCGGCGCCGGGAACGAACCGTCGCGCACGGCCGCTCCAAAGTGTTCAATGGCCTGCTGGGGGCTGTCGGCATCGGCCATGAAATTCCTCACAAAGCGGGCGTTTCGTCCCGGGTTCAGCCCCAACATGTCGTAGACAACCAGCACCTGCCCGTCCACGTCGGGCCCGGCACCAATACCGATCACCGGCGCCGCCACGGATTCCGCGAGGCGTTTACCCAGACTGGCAGGAATGCATTCCACCAGCACAATGCTGGCACCAGCCTCGCACAGCGCCTGCGCGTCGCGAATCAACTGGTCGGCCGCCGCCGGTTCCTTGCCCTGAACCCGGTAACCGCCCAACTGGTTCACTGCCTGTGGCGTCAGGCCGAGATGCGCGCAGACCGGTACGCCGTTGCGGGTCAGGGTTTCTACCTGTGGGGTCAGCCACGCGCCACCTTCGAGCTTCACCATATGGGCACCGGCCTGCATCAACGCTTCGGCCGACGCCAGTGCGCGCTCGACCGTGGCAGCCGCCAGAAACGGCATGTCTGCCATCACCAGACTGTCACCGGCCGCTCTCGCCACCGCCTGTGTATGGTAGGCCATGTCTTCCGTGGTTACCGGCACGGTAGACGGGTGGCCCTGTACTACCATGCCCAGCGAATCCCCCACCAGAATAACGTCGGTTCCGGCGGCACTTACCCAGTGGGCGAGCGTCGCGTCGTAGGCAGTCAGCACAGCGAACTTCCGGCCGTCTGCCTTCATCTGGCTCAATGTACGAAGCGTGGTCTTTGCCATAATTACCCTGCTCAGATTACCCGGAGCTCCGGCTCAGGGAGGCGTGACAGGCGGTGAATCGATACCGAATGCCGGTCCGCCCCCGAATATGTGCGGCAACTATACTGATCGATCAGGGGGCGTCAACTCCGGCTATCCCCTGAACGGTTGTGAGCGGCCGAGGGCCACCCTCAGAGCTGTGTTATTTCCTGATCGGCGCAATTCTGAAGCCAGTGCGACAGCCCACGTCCGAGCGGTTTCAGGTCTGGTGCCACATCCTGCAAGGGCCGAAGTACAAAGGCACGACGCAGCATTTCCGGGTGCGGTACCTGCAGCCTGGTCGATTGAATGATCAGGTCGTCATACATCAGCAGGTCGAGATCCAGTGTGCGTGGCCCCCAGTGTCGAACGCGTTCACGGCCGAATTCCTGTTCTATGGTCAGTAACCGCTCCAGCAACCGGAATGGCCCAAGCAGAGTAGCGAACCCGACCACCGAATTGATGAACGAGTCCTGGTCCTGCGGGCCGACCGGTGCCGAGCAATACAGCGCTGAACGGGTAAACTCACCGTCCGCCAGCGCCTCGAGCGCCTGCATGGCTGTCACCACCTGCGCCTGGGCATCGCCGAGATTACTGCCAATGCCCACGAAGACCGGGAACTGGCGCGACACTAGGACGAACGCTTGCGCCGGCGCCGGCCGCCTGAACGTCGGCCGTTACCACCGGCCTTTTTTATCAGGTCACTGCGGCGTTCCGGCTTGTGCTGGAAGTCTTCCCACCACTGGCCGAGCCCGCCGAGGTCCTCGCCGGCTGCCTCGCGCAACTGGAGAAAATCAAAGGCCGCGCGGAACTTCGGATGCGACATCAGGCGTTCGGCCCGGTCGCCCTGCCGGTTGGGCAACCGCAACTGCAGGTCCCAGATGTCGCGCATCGTCATCTGGAACCGCTTGGGCACGGAGGTATGCTGACTCTGCAGCCGAATCGCTTCCTGCGCTGCCTGCTGTTGGGCAGGAATCGGTGGCAGGCCGGCCGATCGATTGTGTGCCGCGTGCGCAACCACCACCGGCCAGAGAAACGCGGCATAGAGAAACGCCGGGGTCACCGACTTGCCGCGGGCAATACGCTTGTCGGTGCTCTCCAGGGCGGCGCGGATCAGGCGGTGATAGTGGTCGTCGCTCGCGGCATCGAGTTGTTCACAGGTTTCCGGGAACAGGTGCTGAAGCAGACCGTATTCCGACAACCGGTCCCAGGTGGCCACGGCGTAGCCGTTCATGAACAGTTTAAGCACGTCATCAAAGAGTCGTGCCGGCGGTACGTCGCGCAACAGGCTGGCCAGTCTGGCGATCGGTTCGGCGGTATCCGGGTCAATGCTGAAATCGAGTTTGGCGGCAAAGCGGACCGCCCGCAGCATCCGCACGGGGTCTTCACGATACCGTTGTTCCGGGTCCCCGATCATGCGAATGGTGCGCTTTTCCAGGTCCACCATAGATTGGGGCAGCGTGACCAGGCTGAAGTCGCGCGGGGTGTAATACATGGCGTTGATGGTGAAATCACGCCGCATCACGTCATCTTCGAGTGTGCCGTAAACATTGTCGCGCAGCAGACGCCCGGAATCGGATACGTGGTCTTCTTCAACCTCCTCCGGGGCGTTGGTGCGGTAGGTGGCGACCTCAATAACCTCGCGGCCGAACAGTACATGCACAATCTTGAAGCGCCGGCCGATAATCCGGGAGTTGCGGAAGAGCTCACGCACCCGCTCCGGCGTGGCATCGGTGACTACATCGAAATCCTTGGGTGGTATTCCGACCATGATGTCCCGCACGCCGCCACCAACCAGATACGCTTCATGCTCGCTGTTCTGCAGGCGGTAGAGCACTTTCAGCGCATTCTCACTGATCTGTGAACGGGATATGGGGTGTTCGTCGCGTGGTATCACACGCAGTGAAACGCCCTCCTGATCGGCGTTTTCGCCGTCAGCGGAGCTGCCAAAAAAACGTTTCAGTGCTTGTAGCAAAAGTTGAGTCCCCTCCCATTTCCCGCCGGACGGTTTCCAACGGAGTGACAAGTGTACCGGAACGTTACGGGCGTTTACAGGTACCGCAGGGGCTGGTGTTGATCAATACCGGGACAGAAAGATGTAAGCGGGCGCCATTTGTTTTTATTCGGGCGCCACGGCAAGGAGTGCGTGTTATTTTTGTTCTGACGCCATGAATGTCATGACGATTGGTCGTGTGACAACAATAAATTCGCGCCCTTGTTCTTGTTTTTGGGTGGGCGCACATTGTCAAAGGTTCTGTTGTTTTTATTGTCGAACTTCTTATTGTTGGTACTCAGGAGTAAGCACAGGCTGTGCCAGAAATAAAAAATCGCGCAATACCGGGCATTTACGGAATTAATACTGTGATCCAGCTCCGGTTTTGGCACGTAGTGTGTTCCCTCAAGTAACAGCCTCGTAACAATGTTGTTACCGTTTTGGTAACAACTCAGCGTAACAGATGCTCCCTTACCCATGGCGTAGCATCAGGATTTCTTGCGCCGCGGAATGCCCAGGCGGTTTCGCCGCTCCCAGAGGTTCTTCCGGCTGATTCCCAGTTTCTGCGCCAGCTCCGTCTCGCTCATGGTGTCCTCGTGCTCAAGTACAAACTGCACGAAATAGTCTTCCAGCGACGCGTCATCGGATTCGGTGCCGCGATCATGGGGTACACCGGCCCCCTGCAGCGAGGCATCCGGGTCATTGGCCGCCGCAGTCGCCGAGCGTACGGTGCGACCCATCGGCAGGTTGAGCAGATCGGTGTCAATTGACTGGGCCGGGTCGCCCAGAATGATTGCCCGCTGCATTGCGTTTTCGAGTTCCCGGACGTTGCCCGGCCATTGGTACTGGCGGATCTTTTCCTCCGCACTGGGCGTCAGTGTGGGGTTGTTGGGCCAGCCGGCATCACTCGCGTACTGCTGCAGGAGGGATTCGGCCAGTTTCATTATGTCGTCACCGCGCTCGCGCAGTGGCGGGATGCTGAGTTCAATAACCTGCAGCCGGTAATACAGATCCTCGCGGAACCGGCCTGAGCTTACCAGCTCGCGCAGATTCCTGTGGGTGGCCGCTACCAGACGCACGTCGACCTTGCGCGAATGCACGGTGCCCACCCGACGAATCTCACGTTCCTGGATCACGCGCAACAATCGGGCCTGTGCTTCCAGCGGCAGCTCGCCGATTTCATCCAGAAACAGAGTGCCGCCTTCGGCTGCTTCGACCAGGCCCTGGCGTGCGGCCACGGCGCCGGTAAAGGCACCGCGCTCATGGCCGAACAGTTCCGACTCGATGAGCGTCTCCGGAATGGCAGCGCAGTTCACCGACACAATGGGCGCACGGGCCCGCTGGCTACGCTCATGAATAGCGCGCGCTGCCAGCTCCTTGCCGGTGCCGGATTCACCGTGGATCAGCACAGTGACGTCGGTCGGGGCAATCTTTTCAATCTGCTCATAGAGCTGCTTCATCGGGGCACAGTTGCCCAGCATCTGCCCCATACCCCCCTGGCGGCGGCCGGGCCCTGAGCTGCTGCTGTTCTCGGTGGCGGTGTTGCGGATCAACCGGTGGACGGTTTCAATCATGTTTTCATGGTCGAACGGCTTGGCAATATAGTCCTTGGCGCCGAGCTTCATCGACTCCACCGCTGAGCGCATGCTGGCGTAGCTGGTCATGATCAGCACGGGCACAGTGGGCGCGCGCTGGATCAGGTCGGTGCCCTCGGCCCCCGGCAGCCGCAGGTCGGTGATGATCAGGTCGAAACTGTCCAGTTCGAACCGACAGGCTTCGTCCACCGAGCCGGCTTCAGACACCGAAAACTGATGCCGTTCCAGCAGGCGCTTCAGCGCACTGCGGATGATTTCCTCGTCTTCAACGATCAAAACATGTGCCATGAACGCCTCATCGGTCAGCTGCGCTGGTGTAGCGGCAGCGTGATAATAATGCGGGTACCGCGTTGACGGTCAGGATCGGCCGGACTCTCGATTTCCAGCTGGCCGTAGTGCTCTTCAATTATATTACTGGCCAGGGACAGGCCGAGGCCAGTCCCCTTGCCCACCTCCTTGGTGGTGAAAAACGGTTCGAGCATCTTGTCCTGAACGTCTTCCGGAATCCCGTGACCCTCGTCGGTGACTGACACCAGCAACCGGTGTACGTCCGCCTCGGCGGATACCGAGATACGGCCTCCCGGATCTGACGCGTCGCGGGCATTGGTCAGCAGGTTGATAAAAACCTGCCCCAGTCGCTGAGGGTCACAGGGTACCAGATAGTCATCCGGTACCTCGTTGAGAAGCTGCACCGGCCGGGCATCCTTGCTCAGAGTGAGCAGGTTGATGGCGTCCTGAACGATCCGGCTCAGGCGATGCGGCTGGTGCTCTGCCAGTGGCCCCTGTTGCCCACCGTGGGCGTAACTGACGAGTGACTGCACAATGCCATTGATCCGGTGTGTCTGGTGGCGTATCTGTGCGCCGATCTCGACCACTGTCTGGTCATTACTGGTGGCGGTCAGTTCCTGGGCCAGTGAATCAATGCCGGTAACCGGGTTGCCGATTTCGTGTGCTACGCCGGCCGACAATCGCCCGATCGCCGCCAGCCGTTCGTTATGAATCAGTTCGTCCTCAAGCATCTTGGTCTGGGTCTGATCATCCACCAACACCACCACGGAGGCTGCTTCACCCAGGTCGGCATTGCCCGGCGCGCCAGAGCGATGCAGGCTCAGCCAGCGGGTCGGTGACGAGTCGGAGAGCGGTACCAGGGCGGCTTCTTCTGTGCTGTTGCGCAGGAAATCACCGAGCAACCTGCGCCAGTTCTCCGGTAATACGTTCAGGTCGGCCCCCAGCGCAATATCGGCCGGTATGCCGGTGAGCTCTTCCATGACCCGGTTCCAGAGCAGAATTTCGTGGTCACGCGCCAGTGAGAACACCCCGATGGGCAGACGCATGAGCGTGTCTCTGTGAAAACGGCGCAACTGGTCCAGTTCACGGGCCATGCCGGTGAGCTGGTCGTGGAGGCCTTCCAGCCGGTTTTCCACCAGGTACAGGTCCTCCGCCGCCGGTTCCAGCGTTGCGTCATCCATGGCCAGATGGCGTTCGATCATGGTATTGGCCACACTGGGCCCCAGCAGGCCGGAGAGATTGATTTCCAGCCGGTCACGCAGGTGACGTAATGCAAAGGGCCGGTATTCAGCCAGCGAATAACCCAGCTCGCGCAGGGCTCGTTCAACTTCGCGTTCGGCCGTGACCTGGCCGAGTGGCTGCGATAACTGGGCAATGAATTCACGGGCGTTGTGGGCCCTCAGAGCACGACGGCCCGGCGACAGCGGTGCATTCTGCAGGCAGGCTGCAGCGGCGTTACGTTCTTCCGATGCCGGCGGAATCATGAGAGACACGCCAACGAATATGGCCGAATTGGCAGCCAGCGCCAGCAGGGACACCAGAAACCATTGTTCCGACAGCAACTGTGGATTAAGCGGCAGGTTCAGCACGTTGACCGGCGTCGAAACCATCAGGGGCACACCGAGCAGTGCCATCCAGATGGCCATGCCGATGCTGAGCCCGGCAATCAGCCCGGCCCGTGAACCCCCCTGCCAGTAAAGCAGCCCGATCAGGCCTGGTAGCAGCTGGATCGCGGCAATGCTGGTGACCACACCCAGTGTGGTCAGGCCCAGCCGGTTGTGTGTGGCCATGAAAAACAGGCCGCCTGCCACGATGACACCGGCCACCAGGATGCGACGCACCCAGATCAGCCAGCGGTAGATATCAGAGGTTTCCCGGCGCGGCGGGGCGAACGGGAGCAGGCCGTGATTGATCCACATCGAGGCCAACGCCACCGCGCCGATGATCAGTGAGAACAGGGCGGCCGTCAGAATCAGCAGCCAGGCGAGCATGGACCACACGGGTGCCTGCAGATGGCTGCCCAGTGAGATCAGAAACAGTGATGGTCGCGCCGGATAGCCGGTGGCGATACCACCCCAGAATACCGGCGTGAGCGCCAGTGCCACCAGCAGCGTGATCGCCGGCAGACCACGCTGCAGCCAACGGTCGCTGCCGGTGTGCAGCGGCTGGCGGAGCAATACATGGAACAGGGGCGGGAAAATGATCGGGGTCAGCACAAAGGCCATTGCCAGCGTCAGCCCGGCCACGACGCCTAGCGGTTGGCGAGCGGACGCCAGGATCGTGGATTCCGCCATAGCCCAATCCGTCAGGTTCAGTGGTGTACCGAACACCGCCCAGGTAAGAAATACACCCAATGCGACCAGAAAGCCCAGCCGTAACAGGTTGTCCATGCTCAGCGCGAACAGCAGGCCCGGGTGCTCCCGGCTGACAAAAGAGCGCCGAACACCCGCCATGGCGCCGATCAAAGCGGCTATGCCGGCCACCACCAGCCCGGCAATAAAGCCGTCTGTGTCAGGCAGCAACAACCGGGTTCCGGCAACAATGGCTTCCAATTGCAGCGCTGAAAACGGCAGGCTGATCAGGGTCAGCGCCAGGGTCACGAGCGCGCCCACCCACCGCGAGCGGTAACGGAACGCCAGAATGTCGGCCAGTGAATTCAGTTGATAGCGATGAGCAATGCGAAGTATGGGCCGCAGCAACACGGGCATACTCGCAAACAGCATCAGCAGGCTGATGAACCACGTCAGATAGCTGCCCGCGAACTGGTGGCTCAGGCCGATCAGGCCCAGCAACGGCCAGGTGCCGAATACCAGGCACGCAGCCATGAGGCGGACACCCGGGTGCCGGGTAAACGCCGGCGGTATGATTTCCCGGTTGACCAGATACCCGGCCAGCAGCAACAGGCTGCCGTATCCCGCCAGCATCAGGGTCAGTTGGCCCCAGGACACCATCATACGGTCTGTTCCCGGTTGGCGCGCATGGCCCAGCGTTCCACCGCCCATGCCAGCATCTCGGCACGGGGCAGCAATGGTGGTTCAAACCCGAGATGGCCCAGCGCCTCCCGCAGTTGCGGCTCGGGTGCCCGGTCATCAAGCGCGGGCGCGCCATTCTGCTTGCTGAGTTTGCGTCCATCGGCCAGACGGACAACCGGCAGGTGGCGGAATGTGGGCTCGGGCCGGCCGAGCGCCCGGTGCAGCCAGATCTGAACCGGCGTCATGTGCAGCAGGTCAGCGCCGCGCACGACCTCTGAGATGCGCTGTGCCTGATCGTCCACCACCACCGCCAGTTGGTAGCCCCAGTAACCGTCCTTGCGGCGAATAATGGGGTCGGAACCCAGGTCGCGCACGTCGAGGTGCTGCTCGCCCAGGATCGCGTCGGTGAACCGGTTTTCCAGGCCTTCTGTACGGATCCGGATCGAATGAGGCTCGGCGGGTGGTGTGCGCCTGTGGTGGCAGGTGCCGGGGTAAACGCCGCCCGTTCCGCGCAGCGATTCACGGGTGCAGGTACAAAAGAAAAGGTGGTCGGAAAGCGCCTCGAGCGCCGCCGCATAGGCCTCATTGCGACGGCTCTGGTACCAGACCTCACCGTCCCAGTGCAGCCCGTGACAGTCGAGGGTCCGCAGGATGCCATCGGCGGCACCGGGGACTTCGCGCGGCGGGTCCAGGTCTTCAATGCGAACCAGCCAGTCACCGCCCTGTGCCCGCGCCGACAGGTAGCTGCCGAGCGCGGCGACCAGTGAGCCCATGTGCAGGGGGCCAGAAGGGGTCGGCGCAAAGCGGCCGATGATTCGGCGGTTCTCGGACATCCGGCTAGTGTACCCAGAGCCCCCGGTTCCGTCACCTCTCACGTGTCTGGTCGAATTCCGGTGGCGGAGCATCCTCGGCCCGGGAAGGAACCAGTACGGGGACACCCGCTGTGGGGTGGCGCATGACCGTGACCGGCCAATTGAAATAGCGCGCAATGGTGTCTGACGTAAGAACCTGCTCCGGAGCCCCAGCCCGGGCGGTGACACCGTCGCTCAGAATGGCGATACGCGTTGCATAGCGTGCCGCCAGGTTCAGATCGTGGACCACGAACACCAGGGTTACACCGGCGTTCGATAGTCGGCGTAACGTGCCGAACAGCCTGTGCTGGTGGGCCAGATCCAGCCCGCTGACCGGCTCGTCCAGCAGGAGCAGCCGCGGCCGATCGGGAATCGGCTCCCAGATCTGTGCCAATACCCGTGCCAGGTGCACGCGCTGCTGTTCGCCGCCGGAGCAATGCGTGTAGGGCTGGTCCAGCAGATGGGTCACGTCGCAGTCCGCTGCAGCCTCGAGCACAATTTCACGGTCACGGCGGTAGCCGCTGCGGTGGGGGTAGCGCCCGAGTCCGATCACTTCATGCACCCGAAAGCCGAAGTTAAGCATGGAGCCCTGGGGCAGCATGCCGAGCCATTGCGCCCGGTCGCCCTGGGCATAGGCCGACAACGGCCGACCGTGCCAGTGTATCGCTCCGGCGTCCGCCTGCCACTCGCCGCTCAGGCAGCGCAACAGGGATGATTTGCCCGTCCCGTTGTTGCCGATCAACGCGAGCCGTTCGCCCGGCTCGACGTCAAGCGACAGGCCGCGCAATACGGGCGCGCCGTCAAGCCGCAGTTGCAGGTCGGTAATCGTCAGCGCGTCAGTTGCCATGAGGACCTCAGGCTGAGCAGCAGAACAAGGAAGGGGCCACCGACGAAGGCGGTGAGAATACCCACGGGCAGCTCCAGGGGTGCCAGCACCAGTCGGGCCAGCATGTCAGCCGCGAGCAGAAAGCCACCACCGGCCAGCATGGCGTACCAGAGCAGGTAGCGGTGGTTCGGCCCGGTCAGCAGACGCATGACATGCGGCACCACCAGCCCCACAAACCCGATCACGCCGGTAAAAGCCACAGCGGCGCCGGAAATCAACGCCACGGCCAGCAGGCAGTAGCGCTTGGCGGTTACCACGGGAAACCCGAGGTGAAAGGCTTCCGATTCGCCCAGCAACAGGGCATTCAGGAATCGCCAGTGGCGCAGCAATACAACGCAGCCGACCAGCAGAAACAGGGACATGACCACCACCTGAGTAACGGTGCTTGCGGCCAGAGAGCCGAGGCTCCAGAACGACAGTATCCGCAGTTGCTGGTCCGTGGCCCAGTAAGCGCTCAGGCCAAGCAGCGCCCCCGCGAACACGTTCACCGAAATGCCCAACAGAATGATCCGTTGCGGATCCCAGTTCTGGCGCCCGGCCAGCACCATGAGCAACGTGAGGGTGAGTGCCGCGCCGAGCGCCGCCAGCGTCGGCATGGTCAGCGCCCCGGCGACCTGTTCAACGGCCGCGAATAGCCCCGGCAGCATTACCATAGTGGCCAGAGCAAACGCCGTGGCACCGGAACTGACACCCAGTACCGACGGCTCCGCCAGCGGATTTCGAAACACCGCCTGCAGCACTGCACCGGCCAGCCCCAGACCGGCGCCAATACCGAGCGCCATAAGTGCCCGTGGGAGGCGGATTTCCCACACAATCACGGACCACTGCGGCGATAGCCCCTCACCGCGGAACAACGCCAGTAGCTCCAGGCCTGGTACGGCGGACACGCCGGCATAGAGGCTCAACGCCACCAGCGCCAGGCAGACCAGAATCAGCAGCAGGAGCACCTGATTCGGGCGGTCACGGGACATCCGCTGCCTCCAGAACCGAGGTGACCTGGCGCTCCAGTACGCGGGCCCAGTTGCCGGCAAAACCGTCCAGCCGCCAGACTTCCAGTGTACCCGAATTGGGCAGCACCAGGTCGCGGTAGATGCTGGCGTCTATCACCGAACCCAGGTCGGCGTATTGGAAGACAGCATCGCCGAACAATACCTGTGGCGTATCATTGGCCACGGCGAGCATTTCCAGTTGCTGTACGGTATTGCCGAACACGACGCGCGTCGGCAGCCCGTCGCTCAATTGAAAGCCTTCATAGATAGGCCCCGCCATGACCGAGACGCTGAACCGGGCTCCGTGCGGCCCGCCGGACTGGTCCAGAACCTGCTGCAGGACGTGGGCGACACAGAGGGCGTGCAGCACACGGTCTTCCTGCGCTGAACCACCGGAGAGCAGGAACAGCCACGGGCTCTGCGTGCGATATCCGCTGTAGAGCCGCAGCAGATCGCGGCACTGGCGTTGCACCTGATCGAGTAGTTCCTTGATGCCGCCGGGCGACAACCGTTGCTCCAGCGTGGATAAACCCAGGGGTTGAATAAGTACCAGCGCGGCATCGGTTACCTGCCCCGGCTGGTGCACCCGGTCCACCGCCTCGCGCAGGCCACGCATTTCCACGGCGGTCAGCCGAGAGCGCAGGTGGTTCATAAGGCCCAGGGTATCGCTGTAGCCGGCCTCCAATTCGTCCAGCATATGCTGGCCTGCGTGCTCAGGCTCCAGTGATTCAGGCAGGGTTAACTGCGGGAATGCGTCACGTATGCGGTTAAGAAGCGCCCACTGCGTGCGGGCCTGGCGCCGCAGGAACACCGTCCATGCGGCCCAGCCCACCAGAAAGGTCGCGAGCAGGGACAGCGCCAGGTAGCCGGTCAGCCGGCGGCCAATAGCAGCGGGCACCTCGTTGTTCAGCCACAGCGACAGAGTGCCCAGCAACTGGTCTTCGTAATAGAGTGGCGTCTGGAATTCGGTCGCGGGCGTGCCGGACTCGCTGCCGTTGCCGCCGGCCCGCGCCAGCACCCGGCCGTTTTCCTCATAGACGGTGGCACCCAGTACGTCGTCCTGACGGGCCCAGCGTTGCACTTCCACTGTCAGGCTGATGGTGTCGTCGCGTACCAGCAACTCAGTGGCACGCTGGCCGTATTCCGCTGCGAGGCGGTTGCCCTGGGCGTTCCAGAACTGCCCGACGTCGCGTTGCGTCGGCAGGGTGACGACCACGGTCGAAATAATCCACAGGGTCAGCGCCAGCCCGGCGGCGAGCCAGAGTGAGCGGGATCTGAGTGCGCGCTGCAATGTCTGCCACATGAGTCCAGGTCACTTATATTGGGGCGTTCAAGGCCGGTGCCGCGCCAGTGCCGATGCGCTGTAGGGGGCCTCTAGACACGTCGCGAGCGATGGCCGGGCAAAGCAAAATTTAACGAGAACGCGCAGTTTACATTAAGTAAATGAGCATTGGAGGCGAATTTTAACGCAGCCCGGACGAGCGCAGCAGTTTATAGAGGCTCCTGTAAATTCCCGACGATCCCGGTACAATGCGCCCGGTAGTGTACCGTTTGCCATACACCACCACCAGCCCACATTCAGTACGAGGACGACCGAACAATGAGTGACCAGATGGACAAGATTCAGCAGGAACTGGACGCGGTGGCAAAGTCACTGTTTCTGATCAGCCCGGACTGTGTTCGTGCCATGTCCACACACGAGACTGAAGATGAAATCCGCGCCATGCAGCAGCGTGTCGACAAACTCCGTGAAATGGTGAAGTCCGCCGGTAATGCCTGAAAACCCGTCCTCTTCGGAGGTTATCCTGCTGCGGGTATCGGGCGCTGATCGTCAGGGCCTCACGCTGGCGTTTTCCGAACTGCTCGCACGGCACAGTATTGCGATACTCGACATCGGTCAGTCGGTGATTCACGACCAGCTGAACCTGGGTATGCTGATCGAGCTGCCCGCGGCGGGTGAAGCCAGCACCGTGCTCAAGGACCTGCTCTACAAGGGGCATGAAATGGGCGTGAGCGTGCAGTTCACGCCCGTGACCGCCGATGATTACCATGGCTGGGTGCAGGCACAGGGCAAGAAGCGCTACATTGTGACTCTGCTGGCCCGAAAGATTACCGCCGAACACTTCGCCCGCATGGCGGACGTGGTACTTAACCAGGGTCTGAACATCGACGACATCGTGCGGTTATCCGGCCGGGTGCCGCTCGGCCGGCCCGCCGCTGACAGCCGGGCCTGTGTCGAGATCTCCCTGCGCGGTGACCCCGTCGACCCGGACCTGATGCGCTCGCAACTGGTTCAGGCCGCGCAGGATCTGGATGTGGATCTGGCGTTCCAGGAAGACACCCTGTACCGCCGCAACCGCCGATTGATCTGTTTCGACATGGATTCCACTCTGATCGAAACCGAGGTCATTGACGAGCTGGCGGCTGCAGCCGGCGTCGGTGAGCAAGTGGCCGCTATCACTGAACAGGCGATGCGTGGTGAGCTGGACTTCAGCGAAAGCTTCCGGGCCAGAATGGCCCTGTTGAAAGGTCTGCCGCAGTCAGTGCTTGCTGACGTCGCCGCCAACCTGCCCATTACCGAAGGCGCTGAACGGCTGATTCGCCATGTGCGTGCTCTCGGGTACAAAACCGCGATTCTCTCCGGCGGCTTTACCTATTTTGGTCAGTACCTTAAAGACAAGCTTGGTATCGACTACGTCTATGCGAACGAGCTGCAGTTTGACGACAGCGGCAAGCTGACCGGCGAGGTGGTTGAGCCCATCATCGACGGCGCCCGCAAAGCCGAGCTGCTGCGCGACATTGCTCACCGAGAGGGTATTTCGCTGGAACAGGTCATCGCCGTGGGTGATGGTGCCAACGACCTGCCTATGCTCAACGCCGCGGGTCTCGGCATCGCCTTCCGTGCCAAGCCCATCGTGCAGCAGAGCGCCAAACAGGCCCTTTCCACCATCGGCCTCGATGGAATCCTCTACCTGCTTGGTTTCAAGGAACAGCACCACCTCGACGACGCGGATCTGTAGGAGCGCCGTTACACGGCGTGCGGCACGCCGCGATGTCACCCGTCCAACGCCAGCAGCCGATCAATCCGCCGGCTGATCTGCTCGGGTGACTCTACGGTCACCACCCGATCCACCAGATTACCCCGGCCGTCAAACAACAGCAGGTTAGTCTGCCGCGCATTATACCGCCGCGCCATCTCAGTGCCGTTGCTGCCGTTGATATTCAGCGTCAGCGTGACAAATTCGTTCTCGCCATAGGCACGGGCTGCTTCGGCCAGATTTTCATCCAGCTCCTGACAGGCAAAACAGGTGGGTTCAAACAACTGAACCACCACCGGTGTACCTGAGCCGATCACAGACACGTCACGGTCATCCGCTGTCATCGCGAGGTAGGCACGCCCGCCGCCCAACGCGAGAACCAGAACTGCCGCCGCAATGGCCAGACCCCGGTAGCGTTTGGCGGTTCGTCGCCAGCGCTTCTTCCAGTCAGCCTCTTTGGGTTGCCGGTGTGTGACCTTGCCCGGCTTTTTCTCATTGGATTTTTTGCCCGATTTTCGGCTGGCCATGGTGGTTCCTCCGTGCATTGATGCCCAAGACTCAGGTGATTCCGCTGAGGCGCTGGCGGTTTCATTCTACAGCATTCAGGTGGTTCAGAAATCGTTTCCGATCCGCTGAAAATCCCTTTGCGTGCCCCGGGCCTCAGTGCTATTTTTACTAACAGGCATTCGCCTACCACACGTCAGAGTAGAACCATGAGACTTCTGCCAGCCGAAAGAAACAGCGTGTCCCGCGTCGCTGCGGCGTTGTTGGTGGCTGTCTTTTTTATCTGGACTGCGGGCGTTCATGCATCACCGCTGTATGACGGCGCCTCGGTATCCGCCGTTGTTGCCGACGATTACGGGCTGGTTGATTCCGCGTCGGACAGCTCATCGTCCGGCGACGACGCCGCACCCCGCAAGTCATTCAGTGCCCGCTGCCAGACCGGGCTGACGCCCTGTGCTCTGGTGCAACTGGCATTCGCCGGGCCGACGTTCCGATTGCTCAGCTACCCGGGCCTCGCTCAGGCGCCTCCTTCCTCACGGTAGAAAACCGCATGACCCCGGCATTCCGCGCCATCGTGCGGGGAATGGCCGACATCAAACGTTTTTCTGTGAGGAGGGATTGTTATGCACAATCCATTAGTCGTATCGCCCCGCAAACCGTCCGGAGGTGTTTTCCGGATCGTCTCCGAGGCACCGAGAAGCCGTATCAACGTGAACGATCCTGCATCGGAACTGTTGCGGGATTTCACACGGAACAGCCCGCTGACTCTGCATGCCGCGTTGGGTGTGCAGGAAGCGACCGATGTGCTGTATTCGTCCGGTGTGGCATTTGCGGCGGTTACCAACCGCAATGAGGAACTGGTCGGCATCGTGTCGCTGAAGGATCTCGTCGGCCCACAGCCGATGAGCATCGCCAGCCAGCGCGGCGGCGCCATTGTGGATATCGAAGTGCGCGATGTCATGCACCGGCTGTCGAGCCTGCCGTTTATCACGCAGAGCCAACTGCGCGGTCTGAAGGTGCGGGAACTGATCGACCTGTTCAATGACATCCACGGCGATTATCTGCTGGTTACCGAAGAAAACAGCCCGGAAAACGGCGAGCGAGTCGTACGCGGCCTGTTCTCCGCCGATGAAATCAGCCATCGGCTCGGCGTTCGACTGAACCAGTACAGCGTGCCGGAGTCGTTTGCGGACATCGTCCACGCCGTACGTGGTCAGGCCGGTTAGCGGCAGCCACAGCAGGCACGCGCACAGTATTGTGCCTAAGGCGGCGCCCGGGCCTTCGGGCGCCCATTCCTGCAACTCAGCCTTGCTCCAAACCACCCGAGACGCCAGCGGTAAAAATCTGGATAATGGCGGGCTTTCTGTGCCAGCGCATAGCAAGCGTTTGGGTAATCTGTGGGCGTTAACTGCGCTCTGGGGCAGTTTCATCCGGGTGTCGGGGGTAGTTAGAATGGCCTCGGTAAAACACCAGGGATTCTGCCGCAGGAAGCCGACACCATGGACAGCACGCCGCACATTCCAGCAGAGCAGGTTCACACCCACCTGCAGGACACTTTCAACCTCGACACGTTTCGCCCGGGCCAGCAGGACGTCATCGACACGCTGCTGGCGGGGCGTTCGGCGCTGGCGATATTTCCCACCGGCGGTGGGAAAAGTCTGTGCTACCAGTTACCGGCGCTGATGCTGGACGGCCTGACCCTGGTGGTATCACCCCTGATTGCGCTGATGAAGGACCAGGTAGATGCCCTCAATGCGCTGGGAATCCAAGCCGCCCGACTGGATTCCAGCCTTACCGGGGAGGAGGTGCAGACGATTTACCGGGCCATGGATCAGGGCGAGCTCAAGCTGCTGTACGTGGCCCCAGAGCGGTTGGCCAACGACCGTTTCCTCGCGCGCCTGTCGCAGCTGGACATCAACCTGATGGCGGTGGACGAAGCCCATTGCGTGTCCGAGTGGGGGCACAATTTTCGCCCCGACTATTTGAAGCTGGCGGGACTGGCGAGCAGCTTGAACGCGGGGAGAGTGCTGGCGTTGACTGCCACGGCCACGCCCAAAGTATCAGAGCAGATCTGTACCCATTTCGGGATTGCTCCGAGCGATCACATTCAGACCGGTTTCTACCGCGCCAACTTGCAGATCGGCGTTTCGCCCTGCACCAGGAAACAGCGCGATCAGCGACTGTTGGAGTTGCTCGACAGCCGTCCACCCGAGCCCTCGATAATCTACGTCACGCTGCAGAAAACCGCACTTTCTGTGGCCGACCTGCTCACCCGTCAGGGCTACCGGGCCCGGCCCTACCATGCCGGGCTGAAGAGCGACGAACGCAACGCCACGCAGGAAGCTTTCATGAGCGGCGAAACCCCGATCGTTGTGGCCACCATTGCCTTTGGCATGGGTATCGACAAGTCCGACATTCGCGCCATTTATCACTATAACCTGCCCAAGTCGCTGGAAAACTACATGCAGGAAATCGGGCGGGCCGGCCGCGACGGTGACGACGCCCAATGCCAGTTACTGGCCTGCCGCGACGACCTGACCGTGCTGGAGAACTTCACCTACGGTGACACGCCGGATCCGCAGGCGCTTGGCGAGCTGGTGCGCTGGCTGTGTACGCAACCGCCGCATTTCGATCTGTCGACTCATGAGCTGTCACAACAGTTCGACATTCGGCCCCTGGTGCTAAACACCCTTCTGACCTATCTGGAACTGGAAGGCATCCTCGCGGCCACGGCGCCTTTCTACACTGAATACAGGCTCAACTTCACCGCGCCAGAACAGGAAGTGCTGGCGCATTTCGATCCCGTCCGGGCGGCGTTTCTGCAGCGGCTGTTCGCTACGGGCAGGGCAGGGCGCACGTGGCTGACGCTCAAGCCGCGTGAAGCAGCCGAGCAGTTGAGTGAACCGCAACAGAGAATCATCAAGGCGCTGAACTACCTGGAGCAACGGGGCCTGCTCAACCTTAAAGTCGCTGGGCTACGCCAGGGCTACCGATTGATACAGGCGCCCGAGGACCAGGAAGCACTCATCGCCCGCATGGCCGAGCTGTTCCGGCAGCGGGAAGAGCGCGACATCGAACGGCTGCAGACGGTCTGCGACTGGGCACAAAGCGAGGGTTGCCTGCAGGAGCCGCTGATGCAGTATTTCGGTGAAACTCTGGCAGAACCCTGTGGCCTCTGCAGTGGCTGCCAGGGCAACGCGCACGACCTTCCGCCACGCCGCAGCCAGCCGGTTGATCTCGATACCGTGCGGGCAGTGATGGCTGAACAGCACGACGCACTCCGTCAGCCCCGCCAACTGGCCCGTTTTCTGTGCGCGATCACCAGCCCCAAAGCCAGCCGGGCGAAACTCGGAAAGCACCGGCTTTTTGGCGCGTTGGCGGAAACGCCCTTTTCCGATGTGCTGGCGGCGTGCGAGCAGCTTCAGGCTGCTCCAGTCTGATCGAAGGATGGTGATATCTGCTCGAAACCAATGCTTGCGTGCGCATTGTAGTGCGCATAAGATCGAGATATGGCGTCAAACGTTCCCTGGAGGCATCCATGACAGAACTCTATGATCGTTCTGCCCCTAGAAAAGCGGCGAACCTCTCAATCAACAGCGATCTCCTGCGAAAAACCCGGGAACTGAACATTAACCTGTCGGCTACTCTGGAGCGAGCACTGCGCGAAGAGCTTTCCAGGCGCGAGGCAGCACAGTGGGTTGAAGAAAACCGGTCCGCGATCCACAGCTACAATGAGTCCATCGAACAGAATGGATGCTTCAGTGACGAATACCGGGCGTTCTGATGGCGCAGTTCGATGTGTACCCGAACCCGAGCAAAGTCAGCAAAGACACTTACCCTTACCTGGTCGATGTTCAGAGCAGCCTGCTGAGTGATCTGGCAACTCGCATTGTCATTCCTTTGGGTCGTCGGTCCGCGTTCGGCGGAGAAGCTATGCGAGGGCTCACGCCGGAAATCAGCTTTGCCGATCAGGCACTGCTTCTCTTAACGCCGCAAATTTCCTCGGTGCCGGTGAAACATCTCAGAAAACCTATCGGCTCCCTCGCACATTTCAGAGATCAGATTATTGCCACGCTGGACCTCGCAATCACTGGTATTTAGCGACGCTGGCGAGTAGGACACGAGACGCCAGCGGTAAAAATCTGGATAATGACGGGCTTTCTGTTCCGGCTTTATCCGAGCCTCCCACACGCGGTGCCCCGTCTCGTTATGGAAATCAAGGTCAACTATCTCGACAACCTTCGTCTGGAAGCAAAATTCGACGACTTCACGGTGATATCCGACCAGCCCATTCGCTACAAGGGCGACGGCTCAGCGCCCGGCCCCTTCGATTATTTTCTGGCGTCGTCCGCCATGTGCGCCGCTTATTTTGTGAAGGTCTACTGCAAGGCGCGGGACATACCGACGGAAAACATCCGGCTGTCGCAGAACAACATTGTTGACCCGGAAAACCGCTACAACCAGATCTTCAAGATCCAGGTAGAACTGCCGGACGACATTTCCGACAAACACCGCCAGGGCATTCTGCGCTCCATCGACCGGTGCACGGTCAAAAAGGTTGTTCAGACCGGCCCCGAATTCCAGATCGAGACCGTCGACAATATCGACGAGGACGCCCAGGCACTGTTGATGGGTGTGACGACAGATGGCGAAAGCACCGCGGGCACCTGGATAGAAGGAAAGGACCTGCCACTGGAACAGACCATTGCCAACATGAGCGGCATTCTGGCGGACCTCGGAATGAAGATCGAGATCGCATCCTGGCGCAATATCGTGCCGAACGTCTGGTCACTGCATATCCGCGATGCCGCTTCCCCCATGTGCTTCACCAACGGCAAGGGCGCCACCCGGGAAAGCGCGCTGTGCTCGGCGCTGGGCGAATTCATTGAGCGCCTGAGTTGTAATTTCTTCTACAACGACTATTTCTTCGGCGAAGCCATCGCCAACAGCGACTTCGTGCACTACCCGAATGAACGCTGGTTTCAGCCCGGGCCGAACGACGAACTGCCCGAGGGAATTCTGGACGATCACTGCCGGGCCATCTACGACCCGGACGCCGAACTGCGCGGCTCCCACCTGGTCGACACGAACTCCGGCAAGGCCGACCGTGGCATTGTGTCACTGCCGTTTGTGCGCCGCTCGGATGGCGCAACCATCTGGTTCCCGTCCAACCTGCTGGAAAACCTGTACCTGAGCAATGGCATGAGCGCTGGCAATACGCTGGCCGAGGCGCAGGTGCAGTGCGTGTCCGAAATTTTCGAACGGGCCGTGAAGTGGGAAATCATCCGCGACGAAATCGTTCTGCCGGATGTGCCGCAGGCAGTTCTGGATCAGTACCCGGCCATTGTGGAAGGCATCAACGCGCTGGAAGCCCAGGGTTTCCCGGTGCTGGTGAAAGACGCCTCGCTGGGCGGCCGCTACCCGGTGATGTGTGTCACCCTTATGAACCCGCGCACCGGCGGCGTGTTCGCGTCTTTCGGCGCCCACCCCAGCTTTGAGGTGGCGCTGGAGCGCAGTCTGACGGAACTGCTGCAGGGCCGCAGCTTCGAAGGGCTGAACGATCTGCAACCGCCGACCTTCAATTCACAGGCTGTGGCCGAACCCAATAATTTCGTTGAGCACTTCATCGACTCATCCGGCCTGGTGTCCTGGCGCTTTTTCAGTAGCCACTCGGACATCGACTTCGTTGAGTGGGACTTTTCCGGCACGAACGAAGAAGAGGCCGAAGCGCTGTTCGGCATACTCGAGCGCATGGGCCACGAAGTCTATGTGGCCGTGCATGAAGACCTGGGCGCCCCCGTCTGCCGGATACTGGTGCCCGGCTATTCCGAGATCTACCCGGTGGACGACCTGGTGTGGGACAACACCAATGTGGCGCTGCAGTTCCGCGACGACATACTCAACCTGCACCGCCTCACCGACCGCGCGCTGGCGGACCTGCTTGAACGCCTGGAGAATAGCCAGATTGACGACCACATGGACATCAACACCCTGATCGGTATCGTCTTTGACGAAAACACCGAGTGGGGCCAGTTGACGCTGCTGGAACTGAAACTGCTGATCAACCTGGCCCTCGGCCAGCATGAAGACGCCCTGGACCGGGTAGAGATGTTCCTGCAATACAACGACAACACCGTGGAACGTGGGCTGTTCTATCAAGCCGTGCAGGCGGTACTGGAAATTACTCTGGACGACGAGCTGGCGGTCGACGACTTCCGGTATAACCTGTCGCGGATGTTCGGTGAACAGACCATGGAGGCGGTGATCGGGTCAGTGCAGGGCACCGTGCGTTTCCATGGCCTGACCCCGACCGATAGTCAGCTCACCGGCCTGGAGAAACACCAGCGCCTCATCGACAGCTACAGGAAATTGCACGCTCACCGGGCAAAGTTCTTTTGGAGCGAAGGAACGCCGCGAATCGCAACTTCCGGCAGCTCCTCGTAGGCCGCTTCAGCTCCGTACTGCCGTGCATTCACTCATTGATGTCGATAGGGCACACTGTTGCCAGACACTGAATCAGAGGAGGTTCCCGATGTTACATATGGTTATAGCTCAACACAGCCCGGAATCCTGCCCCGGACGTGAAGGTAACGAGGGAATTCATCCCTGTATGCACAGTCTGGAGTCGCTGATTCAGGAGCGCGGTATTGGCGTAGTGGGGCGGTGGGCAGACCCACCCGCCCACATCAACTACATGGTCCTCGACGCGCCGAATGCCCACGCTGTCCAGGAGCTATTCATGGAAAGCGGACTGTTTGGCCATATGACCGTCGACATACGGCCGGTGCTGAATATGGACGGCTGAAGCCAGGCACAGCCACTCTCCAGTGACCGACTACTCCTTCAGCCGGGCGTTCTTCTCGCGCTGAACGCGCCGCGCCATCTTGCCGAAGGCACGGTGACGATCCCGTTTCTCCCAAGGTGTTTCCTGAGCAATCCGGCTCTCGCGCAACAACTTCAGGTATCGCTCGACGCGAGCCGCTTCAATGCGCCCATCGGCTATGGCTTTTTCCAACGCGCACCCGGCATCGCCCTGATGGTTGCAGTCGTTGAACCGGCATTGCCCAGCCAGCTCCGCAAGATCCTGGAACACATTGTCGACGCCCTCAGCCGCGTCGCCGATTCGCAGCTCTCGCATGCCCGGTGTATCCAGCAACCAGGCCCCTGATACTGCCGGTATCAACTGTCGGTGCGTGGTGGTATGGCGGCCTTTCCGGTCCGACGCTCGCGTCGGCTGGGTTCGGTAGGCGTCCTCACCGGTGCGGCCGGCGAGTTGGTTGGACAGCGTCGTCTTGCCCACGCCGGACGACCCCACCAGCCCGAGCGTTGTGCCGGGTTTGAGCATGTCCGTGAGCGGTCCCAGCGAATCGGCGAGCGTCGCGTTCACGCCGATCACCGGCACCGTCGATTCAATGGCCTGTGCCGCCGACAGATAGGGTTCGGGATCGGTCACAAGGTCAGTCTTGGTCACCACGATCACCGAGTCGATACCGGCGCTGTGCGCCAGCGCCAGGTAGCGCTCCAGCCGCGACCGGTTAAAGTCCCGGTCACACCCGGTGACGATCAGCAGAAAATCTATATTGGCGGCGATGACCTGCGGTTTCGGTTCGGAGCCCGCAGCCGTGCGCACCAATTGATTCTGTCGGTCCAGCAGGGTAAGCGGCTGACTCGCCTCGGGCGTGTACCAGCACCAGTCGCCGGTGGTTGGTTGGTCAATCTGGTCATATTGGCGCCAGGTGCTATGCAGAGATTCGCGCCATTCGCGGTCGGCGGAACGTACGTACAGGTGGTCCTGATACCGCGCTGTGACGCGCACCGGGTAACCGGTGTCGAGTTGTTCGAGTGAGAGTTGTTGCTGGAAAACCGGTTTCCAGCCAAGTTGAGCCAATGGGTCGGCAGGTCGGTATTGTGTCGGTGTCATTGTCCTGATCGCTCATGGTTGCAGCGCGCAGACACGCGCTCGTCAACGGGCAGCAGTACAGACTGCTGATTCCTTGTTCACAAGCAATACAATTTGGGCCGGAAACCGGACAACTAACCGGATCGAGCAGGGGAGATCAGACTCCGTGGATCAGACACGCGTCCAGCTGGAGGCACAGATTGCATGCTTTCCGTTGGCGTTCAGGACAAGCTTCATGTTTTGCACCTCGCTCTGGGGAATAGGCTTTCAATGGTATCACCGTCCGGGGCGGATTCAATCGCAGCGTTAATGTAGGAGCGGACGAAGGCCGCGATTTACAACCAACTCGGCTACACCGTCTCTAGCCGCCACCCCTGATCCGTTGCCACCAACCGATCCGTCAGCTCGATTCCTTCCAGAAACGCATCGTCGTGAGACACCACAATGAGTGCACCCTGATACCCCAGCAGCATGGCTTCCAAGGCATGGGCAGAGGGTAGGTCAAGGTGGTTGCTTGGTTCATCCAGCAACAACAGGTGCGGTGGTGACTCCGCGTAGAGCAGGCAGGCCAACGCGCCTTTCAGGCGTTCCCCGCCGCTCAGTGAGCCGCTGGGCGTGGTGACTGTCTGTGCATCCAGCCCCAGGTGCGCCAGTCGCATGCGCAGGTCGCCCTCGGCGGCTGCGGGGTTCGCCGACTGCAACTGCTCGAGCACCGGTCTGCCCGGGTCCAGAGTGTCCAGTTGCTGATCAAGAAAAGCACACTCGGCGGCCACATGGCAGACGCCGGACAGTGGTGAAATCTGACCTGCCAGCACCCGAAGCAGGGTGGATTTGCCGCAACCGTTCGGGCCCACCACCCCGAGTCGCTGCTGCCCGTGAACCAACAGGCTCACACGGCCCGTCGGCCCTGAAACGAACGGCAGCGTTACCGCTTCCAGCTCCGCGACACGCCGTTTCGCCACCTGAGTCACCGGCAGGCTGCGCAGAGCAATGGTTGAGTCCTTCGCCACTTGCTGCGCCGCGTCCCGCACCTGTTGATTCAACTGTTCCCGGCTCGCGGCCTGCTGCTGGCGCTGCGCACCGGAAGAGGCTTCGCTGCGTTCCTTCTGGCGATCCAGCAGAATTTTCGACTGGTTGGCAACCTTTCCCTGTCGGTTGCCGCGTGCCTGCCGCTTTTCCTGGCGCTCGCGTTGTTTCCGGATCGCGAGCTCCCGCCGGCGGCGCTCGACTTTCAGCGCGTTAAGATTCTCCAGGGCGGCCTGCTGTTCCTGTTCCTTTGCCGAGGCGTAGAACGCATAGTTGCCGCCGTAGCTGCGCAAGCCCAGCGGGGATAGCTCGACGATACGCTCCATGGCGTCCAGCAACTGGCGGTCGTGACTGACCACAATCAGACCGCGCGGCCAGCTCTGTAGCTGCCGGATCAACGCCCGGCGATTTGGCCGATCAAGATGGTTGCTGGGCTCATCGAGAATCAGACAATCCGCCTCCGAGAGCATGGCGCCCAGCAGGGACACCCGCATAGCCTCACCGCCGCTCAGCCGGCTGGCCGGGGTGTCAGCCTCAATATAGCCAAGGCCACTGGATTCGAGCGCGTGCCGGAATCGGTCGCGCAGATCCCACTGGTCACCAACGGCCTCGAAGTCAGCCACTGCGGTACCGCCGGCTTCAATACGCGCCAATGCGTCCAACTGATGCTTCACACCCGCCAAGTCCGCTACTGTGGCCCCAGCCGGTGACGCCACCTGTTGGGCGAGATAGTGAACGCTACCCGACCGAACGCACTGGCCTGACGTTGGGGCCACCAGCCCGGCCATAAGACGCGCCAGAACCGTTTTGCCCACACCATTGCGACCCACCAGCCCGGTTGGGCGGTGATCGAACTGCTCGTTGAGGTCCGAAAACACAGTTCTGCCGTCCGGCAGAACGTAAGAAGCGTTGTTCAATAAAAGATGAGTATTCGTCATGCGCAAACCCGAAGATGCCAGGAACTCCCCTGCTAGCGGGGGCCGGTGGAGACTGGCCGTTGAAAACAACGGCGGCATCAATGGCGCATTGGACGATTACCTCAAAACGGATTGTGTATGGACGAATAATACTCAGCCCGTCAGGCGGAAGCAATTTCGCGGGAGAGACCGAAGGTCGCAATAGTATCGGAGACATTCAGAGTGCATAGGAGCGCACGAACGGCGCGATATCACGGCTCAGCCAGCAACTCATCCAGAGAGTCTGTATCCAGAATGCGATTCACCCATGCAAGTATCGCCCACGTTGAATAGATCAAGCCACCTCCAGCCGCAATTGCTTGCCAATAGCAGCGAGAGCCCGGTTAATGGTATCGATTTTGGTGCTGTGATGCAGATCCACTAGCCGCTGAACAGACTGGGGCTGGATGCCCATTCGGCGTGCCAGCTCCGCGTAGCTGATTCCACACTCAAGCAGCGCGTTCAGGAGTAGTATTTTAGCCTCAATGCTGGGTGGAACGTCGATATATTCACCAGTCACCGGACCGGGCAGAGGCACTTTACGACGATCCTCAAAATAGAAATCAAAAGCCGTGATCAGTGCGTCGCGCGCAGCGGCTCGTGTCTCTTCCAGAGAATCGCCACCCGTCAAGGCTTCGGGGATATCGGGGAAAGTTACCAGATAACCATCACCGTCTTGTTGATACGCTACCGGATATTGCATTGTTGACCGTCAGCTCCGATTTGCATCTATGAGCAGCCCATAGGCTGATTACTTGTTCATTCCCAATTGTTTGAGGATCGCTTTTCTTAGACCTTCGTGGATCTCCTTCCCGGGATGCCTTGGCATCGTACTTTGACGCCCGTTGTAATAGATCTTCAAATGGTTGGTTCCGTTCCTGAATTCGGCACCCCGGGATTTTAGCCATCGTTTGAACTCTCGCTGCTTCACTGACGGTCCCTGTCAACTATGATAAAAATTATAAACAAAAATGTTTATTATTCAAGGTAGTCAAACTGGTCAGTTGGATTATCACGGTATCGAAGGGAAACATCGTTCCTCCTGAGAATAAAACTTCGGTGTCCGAGTGATTTGGCCGTCGATATCGTCAAGCGACCCAGAGCTGATTAGCCAACGACGTCGCCGCTGTGCGCCCGTTCACGAAGCGATCAGATCCTGGCCAGAATGGATGAATTCCCCACCCCTCAGGCATTACGCCCCACATAAAGGCCGGTACACTGGCGGAAGAATAATCCGTGCATGCCACAACACCCGAAATAACCCACTGACCACAGGGCTTATCGACCGTGTCCCCCAGATCCATCCGCTTCACCCTTGCCATTGGTGCTCTCACGCTGGCCGGCTGCCAGATAGAAGAAGCCACCGACTCAACCAGCTCAAACGCCAACGGCTGTACCCTGGAAACCTACCAGAGCGAGATGCTGAACCAGTTGAACGAAGCCCGAGCCACGGCCCGCGATTGCGGTGCCACCCGGTACGCGGCCACTCAAAAACTCACCTACCAATGCGACCTGGATTCCGCGGCCGAGCGTCACAGCAAGGACATGGCCAACAACAACTTTTACAGCCATACCGGCACCGATGACAGCAGCATCGGTGAGCGCGTCAACGACACCGGCTACAGTTGGTCAACCGTGGGCGAGAACATCGCCGCAGGTCAGACTTCTGTCGATCAGGTCATGCAAGGCTGGCTCGAGAGCGAAGGCCACTGCAAAAACATCATGAACGACAACTACGAGGAATTCGGCACCAGTCGAGTGACTAACGAAACGGCACAGTATGACCACTACTGGACGCAGGTGTTTGGTACATCGCGATGACGTCGAACAGCCAGCCTGTTAACTGTTCCACTTTCACTTTGAGGTTACTGACCTACACAAACCCGATCGACCGCGGTGGCGCCTTGATTTCACACTCCTCGGCCAACCGGTCAATCAACTCGTGCGTGCTGGCTGGCGGGTTGAACCTGGCTCTGCGTTCAACGGCGGCGAAATCCCCGGGAGTCAGGCCGGGCAACGCAGAGACCCGCTCGATACAGGCGGTATCCGGAGGCTCTAGCCCCAGTGACTGGCAACGCCGTTCCAGTAACCGCTGTGCCTGGTCGGTATTCGCCGGGTAAAAGCCGAGCTTCAGGTCGAACCGCCGCAGCGCGGCCGGGTCGAGGCTGCCGAGCCGGTTGGTGGCCGCGATCAACAGACCATGAAATTGCTCCATCTGCGTCAGCAGCTCATTGACCGCGGAGACTTCCCAATGATGAGCGGCGCCGTTGCGTGCCTGTAGAAAACTGTCGACTTCGTCAATCAGCAGCAGGGCGTCATCACGCCGGGCTGCGTCGAACGCGGCGGCCAGGTTTTTCTCGTTCTCTCCCACCCAGGGCGACAGTAGGTCAGAGGCTTTCTTTACCTGAACGGGCTTATCCAGTTGCTCGGCCAGCCAGCGTGCAAACGCGGTCTTTCCCGTACCCGGCTCCCCGTGGAAGCATAACCGGGCATCAGGGTGCCGGCGCAAACCTGCGAGCAGCTCGGTAGCGGGCATGGACGTATTGAGGCAGCTCGGGTCAAAGGTCTGGTTATGATCGCCCCCTATCCATGCAGAAACCGGGTGCCCCTGGGCTTTCAGAGTGCTGAGCACCAGATGCTCCACGCGGTCGCCGACTCGCTTGGCATCCTTGGAGCGCGTTCCGGCGCGGGTGACCCGCATAGCCCGGGTCAGAACCGCCGGCGTGGCGGCCTCCAGCTGTGCCAGCCGTTGGCGATGCGCCGGTGTAACCGCATCACCGCAGCACTGCTCCACAATCTGGCGCCGTCGGGATAGGGGCAGCGTCTGCATGGCCAACACTACGTCAAAACGTCGGGCGAATGCCGGGTCCAAATGGTCAATGCGGTTGGTGACCCAGAGCGTGGGCACCCGGTTGGTTTCCAGCAGCCGGTTGACCACTGACTTCTCGGTGGCTGCATGGCGCGAGCGGCTCAATACCGTGGCGAGGTCGCCGCCGCCGAGCACATCATCGGCTTCATCGAACAACAACAGGCTTTTGCGCTGGGGCAGCAGTGCCTGGGCGGCCCGGTAGAACTGCAGCCGGTGTTGCCCACGGCGGGCCTCAGGCTGGGTTGGGTCGTAGTCGAGCTCAAACAGATCTGCCCCCAGGGTTTCCGCCACGCATCGTGTCAGCTCGGTTTTGCCGGTGCCCGGTTTACCGTGCAGCAGGATATTCACGCCGATACGGCGCTGGCGCAGACTGTTGCGCAGATAGGGCACGAGAATGTCGAGATCGGCCTGAAGGTGATCGAAATCACCCGGTGTCAGTGTGCCGCTGGGACCTTCACGAACAATATGGCGAAGCGCATCCACAGGCTGTACGGCCTCATACACCAGGCGGCGACACAGCTCGGCGGACGGCAGTTCCATATCGCCGATCGAGAGCATGTTGTTGCCAAAGGCCGTTGCCGTCAGCAGGCCGGAGCTGAGCAACCGCCCGGACTCCGACAGCGCCTGAATCACCGCCGCGCGGGGTAGCTCCAGCATGAGTGCGATGTTCCGTGTGGTCGTGTCAAAGGTGTCTTTGCGCCGCGCCAGCTCATAGCAGTCGTCAAAAATGGGGTACAGCTGATACAGCACAATGAGCTGCAACACCTGCTGCTCGGTGTCGTTAAGCGCCAGCAATGCCCCCATGCCCTGCAGGTTGTTGCGCAGCTGCAAGGGCGGCCGCGGCTGGCGCGCTGCCAGTCGCTCCCGTTGTTCGGTCAATGCCTCCAGCAGCGGTTGCTGGTTACCCGTGTCGTTGGGCGGCATCAGGGAATCCGGTAGCCCGAGTGCTCGAGCCACGTCTTCGTCGAACAGCCCGCGGTCGCGTAATTCTCGCCGATGATCGGGCCCTTTGGTAAGCAGCCGCAGCATCCAGAGTTGAACCAGTTCTGGGGTGTGGGGTGCGTGTGTCATCGGGGCCTCCTCTACCGTGCAGCAAGGAAGCGCAGTATGTTGGTGTTGGGCGACATTCAGTGTCGCTGGAGCTGATGCAGGTGTAACGAAACCCCGTCAATGGTCATCCGTCAGTCACTGGCTCGCGCTCGCTCGCTGTACCAGTCGACCAATTGGCGCGCCTGATCGTACAGGCTGTCGCGCCAGTGAGTGGGCGCTTCCACACGCACGGCCGCGCCCAGGCTTTGCAGCCACCAGAGCATGGTCTGTTCGTCGTTTACCTCGGCGTTCAAGTAGCCCCAGCCGGTGTCATCGGGGCGGGTAAGCGATTGCGCCTCTGTCAGCGGCGTTTCACTTAGGCGGGTATACAGCTCGGGGCTCACCCAGGCTCTCAGGGTCACTGGCGTGTCCGACGCCACATAGCCAAAGCCACCTCTGGCAATGTACTGATCCACGTCGAAATCGGCCTGGGGGCGATAGGCCTGGCGGCTGGCCGACACCTCAATAAAGCGGTGCACGGCAAATTGCAGAATGTCGTTGTAGTCTCTGGCGGTGGCCAACAGATAGGTGGTGCTCTCGCGATGCACCAGCCCCTGTGGGTGAATCACGTAGGTATCGGGCTCGGGCTTGCCGCGCGTCTGGTAGCGCACATCCAGCGCCCGGGCATAGAGCAGGCCGTTGGTGACCTCGCGCCAGATATCGGCATCCACCGGGGCGGGCATCAATGCGCGGCCCTGGCTGATGGCGCGAACCCGTTGGCGCCACCAGGCCAGGTGGTTGGTCTCCAGACCATCGAGATACATGCGGGCTTCTCGCACCTGCGGGGCCAGGGTATCGACCACCGAGCGGGGCAACAGGCTGTACAGGTAATCGTACGCCAACACCAGGGTGAGCGCCTTGTCGGTGTTCATGGCGGGCAGGTTCTGCGAATACTGAGGGTCGAATGACCACCGGTGTGGGCGCTCACTGTCATCGCAGATCAGGGGAAAGAACGACTCCAGGCTTTTCAGGTCGCGTTGCAGGGTGCGCAGGGTTACCGAGAAGCCCTGATCTTCCAGCTTCGATTGCAAAGTGGTGGAAGCCACCCGCCCCGGCGCCGCAGGAATCATTTGCAGCATACGAATCAGGCGGGCGAGCGTGTCGTGGTGGTCGGGCATGTGGGCATCCTTGCAACAGCCAGTGTCTGCCTGAAACTTAGCACGGCCGGTCAGCCGCGGCCAATGCCATGGCGACACTGTCTGTCGCCCTCAACTGGGAAACTCCCTGCTGTTAACCGGCAAAAGAGGGCTCGAACCGAAATGACCCGATTGCAGGATCAATTGCAGCAGGCCCTGCAGGCGCATCGCGATCAGAGGATTATCGATGCCTGTGTTGTAGGAGCGCACGAAGGGCGCGATTTATTGTTCGCCGAGCAGTTCTTCCAGCGTATCAGCGCTGAGAATCGCCGCAACCCACTGATCAAGTTGGTCATCACTCGCCTGAGCGATACGCGCATCGGCCCACTGGGGAATGGCGCCATATTTCAGTTCGATCTGCTTTCTCAACGTGCCTTCGATGCCAGCGTGTCGGCCTTCCTCTCTTCCCTCTTGCCTGCCCTCTTGCCTACCCTCCTGTCGGCCCTGAGCAAGGCCTTTGCGGGTGGCTTCCCGGCGCCATTCTTTCACGGTTTCTTCGAGCATGCTGTGCATCTCCTCAAGCTCGTTCATACCTTCCAAGTTTAGGCCCTTCATGCGTTCTGGCAAGAGCACGTGTTTCATCCAGCTGGCGAAGGCTTTCCGGGTTTCCCGTTGTTGGTCATGGTCCAGCCATTGCAGTAATCGGCCTAACACGGCAGTAATGTCAGCTGATGTCATGCTGTACTCGAGTCGGAACAACGCAGCGGCCAGGTTCCGGTCTTCCGGAAGGGGTGAATCACGGTAATCCGTCTCATCGATCAACAGAAAGCGATGTTGCGGCAAATAGCTGCGCAGCCCTTCTGGTACCTCAGGCAGTAGTTCCCTCAGACTCACTGGCCCAACCCACGGCTTGCGCCCGTTATAAAGCACCAGTGGAAGAACCGGTGGCAGGGTGTCTCCACGTGGTATATCACCGGACCGAATAAGGCTCTGATACAACAGACTCACATAGGTCAGAGTGCGCACCGGCATCCAGTGGTCTGGCCGGGACTGGAATTCCAGCATCAAATAGACGTAGAGCCAGCGATTGCCACCACGGCTCTGCCATTGCACTCGCCAGAGGCAATCGCTGCGCCGTTCGGCCAAGCTCTGGCTGATAAAATCCGTTTTCACCGGCGTCAGTGTTGAGAAGTCCAGTTCACTGATCCAGGCATCATGCACGTAGTCTCGCAGGAGGTCGGCCACCAGTTCGGGCTGCGAGAAGAGCAAACGGTAACTGTGGTCATGGCGGGACATCCGTGTCGCCTTGTCTGACATTTGACCACAGAATAATTAAAGACAGAAAACAGTGGGATATCCCGGGGTGCAGAAGGGCGGAAGTTTATTAGGAACTCGACCGAGATACAGCGTTTAGCGCAACAAACGACACATCTCGTCGCCCGAAAGCGCCAGGCTCAAATCACGACAGTAAAGCTGCCAGGGGAACCGCTCAGTACCCTTGGCAATACAACCCAAAAAGCGCAGACTGCACTGAGGGTCAGGGACCTCGGTGCCGCCATGGAAGGAGGACAAAAACACAATGTACGACCTCATCGGCGACATTCACGGACATGCCGAAGAACTCAAAGCCGTGCTGCACAAGATGGGCGACCGCGAGCAGCGCGGCGTATGGCAGCACCCGAAACAACGCCAGGTCATCTTTCTGGGCGACTTTGTCGACCGCGGGCCGCAGCAGGTAGAAACCGTCACCATTGCCCGCAACATGGTCGAAAACGGCCACGCCCTTGCCGTAATGGGCAACCACGAATTCAACGCCGTGGCATGGGCCACCGAACACCCGGAGCAGCCCGGCCAATACCTGCGCGAGCATTCCGACAAAAATCTCGAACAGCACAGAGAGTTTCTGGAACAGGTGGGCGAGGGCAGTGATCAGCACAGAGAAATGATCGACTGGTTTAAGACTCTGCCGGTCTATCTCGACTTACCCGAACTCCGTGTCGCCCACGCCTGCTGGCATCCGCACCACCTGGACGTGATTCAGGGCTACACAGACAGCGAAAACTGCCTGCTGTCGGAAGCCTGGATAACCGCCACCGAAAAAGGCCATGAAGCCTACGACGCCATCGAAACCCTGCTCAAATGCCTGGAAGTCCGGCTGCCCGAAGGGCACTACTTCAAGGACAGACAGAGCCATAAACGCCAGAACATCCGCACCCGCTGGTGGGAGACGGACAGTCTGACCTACCGCGACCTGTCGATGGTGCCGGACGACCAGATTAAGGGTATTCCGAACGAACGTGTGCTCGAGCACGATCTGCCTGGATACGACAGCAAGAAAACGGTGTTTGTTGGCCATTACTGGATCAATAGTGAGCCCAAACCACTGAGTGGGCATGCGGTGTGTCTGGACTACAGTGTGGCTGGGTGTAACGGAAGCGAGTTGTTTAGATATCGGTTTGAGTCGGACAACAAAGTGCATATATGCGGATACGTGTGTTGAACGGGATGTTTAGGCTGGTAGTTAACAGTTCGGGGTTCCATTTCGACAGGCCTAATTATCTGTAGAGAGCTCTGCTAATGCAAAGAAAATATTGTTGCAGTCACTGAACCTTAGCCTAAATTGGAGTGATTATGTATCGGAATCTATTAACTTGGCCGGAGGGGCATGAGTTTTCAATTCGGCTGCAAAGTCCAAGATATCAACAAGCGAAGAGGATTGTTTTAACCAGCTTTGGCCGAGTATGCCAAATTTCTGAAGTCATCTGGTTTAGCGAAGTAATAAAAATTCAATATTACAATTACATGCTATGGCTCTTTTGGCGAGCACTATTTTTCAAACTAGTAATAGCTATATTCCTTATCATGTCGCACATAAAAATATATAATTAATATTGACAAAATTACCATCTGATTTCTCTTAATAAATAGCTGGGTGATTAAATTGTTTGATAACGATTTAAAAAAAGCAGATGCGACTCCAAGAGCTTCTGCATTAGTAGAGAGTTTGAGAGATATCGGCTACTCGTTGTCTACTGCTTTTGCTGACATTGTCGACAATTCTATTTCTGCGTGCGCATCTTATGTCCGTATTTATGCCGACATCCATACTGATGATCCATCGATTGCCATTATTGACAACGGGGGAGGCATGGATCGTACAGAGCTGATTGAGGCGTTTCGACTCGGCAGCATGAACCCTAATGAGGAAAGAAGACCATCGGACCTAGGCCGGTTTGGTTTAGGCCTCAAAAGCGCAAGCATTTCTCAATGCCGCAGGTTGACCGTCCTGTCACGACGCGGAGGGGTGACGAGCGGTGCGCGATGGGATCTAGACGAAATTGCCCACACGGATCTGTGGGAGATCTCGCTGATTGAGGAATATAGCAACATCCCATACGCGGATTTGTTATGTGAAGATGGCACCCTCGTTCTTTGGGAGAAGCTTGATCGGGTCGATGGTGGATACAAGCATGATTCACCGAAACGAGCGCAGCATTTCAATAGTGCTCTGTCGGTAGCCGAAAGGCATCTGAGACTAGTCTTCCACCGCTTCATGGAGCGTACTGGCAAGAGCAGGTTATCGATCTCCATAAACGAACGTGTGCTGGATCCGATCGACCCATTTGCAACAAGACATCCTGCAACTCAAGTTGATCCGGAAGAGCCATTGCCCCTACCGAACGGTGTTGTGCATATTCGAAGCTTTACCATCCCCCACCACAAGGCGCTGACACCGGGAGAGTGGGATGAACTAGGTGGGCCCGAAGGACACCTCCGGTCTCAAGGATTCTATATTTACCGGGGTGACCGCTTAATCATTAGCGGAAGCTGGCTCGGTCTAGCCCGGCAGACTGAATTGACCAAGCTTTGTCGTATCCGTGTGGATATACCAAACACAATGGATTCCGACTGGAAGATTGATGTCAAAAAGTCCTCCGCGCAATTGCCTCCAATTGTTCGCGAAAGACTAAAAAAGATCGTCGAACGTTTTGTTCAGACATCCAAGCGGACCTACAGGAAGCGGGGGCAGAAGCTGACAGACGAGACACGTTACCCCATGTGGCAACGAGCGCTTAAAGAAGGTGTAGTTGTTTATCAACCGAATATAGATCATCCAGCTCTTGTAGAGTTTGAGGCGTTACTTCCTGAAGATCTGAGGAATAGGTTCAGGAATTGTATCTGGCTTTTGGGTGCCGGCCTACCAGTGGATTCGCTGTATGCCGACATGCTAGGTCACGCTGAGGCTGTAAAGGCTTTGAATTCCGATATGGAGGCGCTGGAACAGGCTATTCATTCGATGGTTCCGCATCTACTCCAACAGGGAGTATCCGAGGCAGGGGTTCGATCCATGCTTAAGTCAAACGAAATGTTTCGAAACGAATGGGATTGCGTTGAGCCTGTGCTTGTGAAAATTTTTGAACAGGAGAAAACGGAATGACAGACCAATTCCATATGCTTGACAACATGGTGTCTCAAGGCCTTTCGGATAGTGCCAGACGCACTCCGGAAGGGATCAGAGAGCTTATTAGCTCGATACGCCAGTCGCTGCTCTTTCCAGAGGTGACTGATGATGATGCTGAGATATTGGCACGCGAAATGGAAGAGAGGATCGGTGTAAGCATGGGGCCTGGCGCGACCGTGGATGCCAGTGATTTCGAACCGTGGCTTGAAGGGATCCGTCCGGAAATAGAGAGCGGTCCAAACCCATGGCACTATTGGTCGCGTTACAAAAAG
Source organism: Natronospirillum sp. (assembly GCA_965602035.1). Classification (GTDB taxonomy): domain Bacteria; phylum Pseudomonadota; class Gammaproteobacteria; order Pseudomonadales; family Natronospirillaceae; genus Natronospirillum. Next base: position 3,091,843 of record OZ271919.1, read on the forward strand.
CTTTTGTTCAGGAATAAGCTCCCTCACGATGTCGTTTACGGCACTGACCAAGTAACGGACACTATCCTCGGGCGTCTCGGTAATCCGCAAGATGTAAGGTCTTGGGATCGTAAAGGTATGGTTGTTGGGCATGTTCAGAGCGGAAAGACTGCCAACTATACAGGTCTTATCTGCAAGGCTGCGGATGTCGGTTATCGGTTGATTATTGTGATTGCCGGCATACACAATAATCTACGTAATCAGACTCAATGTAGGATAGATGAAGGTTTCATCGGACGCGACACTGGCCGCCTTGCGCATATGAGCACGCGAGAAAAGTCCAAAATCATTGGTGTGGCGGAGTTCGATGATAAGTTTACACCGGTTAGCCTCACCAATACGATCAGGGATTTCAACAAAACAACCGCAACCTCGAACACTAGCCAAATTGCTTCGTATGCTGTCCCAGTCGTGCTTGTTATAAAGAAAAATACACATACTTTAAAGAACCTAACCGAATGGCTCCGAGAGCACAGCGCCAACCACTCGTCAGAGATGGTAGACCAACCGATGCTTCTGATCGATGATGAAGCCGATAACGCTTCTATAAACGTCAAGTATGGGAAGAATGAAGTGTCCCAGATCAACGGTCAGATTAGGGAGTTGATCGGGCTTTTTCGCCGTAGTTGTTATGTTGGCTACACTGCGACCCCGTTCGCCAATATCTTTATCGATCCTGAACAAGATGAAGCATTGGAGCAGGAAGACCTTTTCCCGCGGGACTTCATTATTGGCCTCGATGCACCAAACAATTATTTCGGTCCCCGGGAAGTATTTCTTGACGGCTTGCCGGACGATGAAGAGCCGGTCTATTTGCGCAGTATTGTCGACAATGAGGATGTTTTGCCGATCCGGCATAAGAAAGACGATGATTTGATGTCGATTCCCTCCTCAATGATTGAAGCGCTTCGTGCATTTCTTGTTGCGCGGACCATTCGGGATCTTCGAGGACAGGGCGACCAACACGCCTCGATGCTTATCAATGCCAGCCGTTTCACGAGAATCCAAGGTCTCATTCGTAACAGGCTCCAAGAGGCGCTTGACTCCATCCGGAACTCCATTCGCATAAACGCCTCTCTTGGAGAACGAGGACTTTTAGATCCGGAGATTGCAGCGCTTCGTGATGTCTGGGCCGAAGAATACTATGAAGCCTGGTCGGATTGGAGCGAAATCCAGGAGAGGATGCTAAGTGCGATAAGTGGCGCACGGGTTGTGGAGGTGAACGGCCGAGTCAATGAGCTAGACTATTCCGTGGGAGGGGATCGCGGACTAACGGTTATTGCAGTCGGGGGCTTCTCGTTATCTCGTGGCCTTACTCTCGAAGGGCTCACCGTCTCCTACTTTCTACGCAATTCGATGATGTACGACACTCTCATGCAAATGGGGCGTTGGTTTGGCTACCGGCGGAACTATCAGGATCTGTGTAGGATCTGGATGCCGCCGCAGGCAATTGGCTGGTATGCTCATATCGCTGAGGCTACGGAGGAGCTTCACGAAGAACTCCGCCGTATGCAGTGGGATGGAGCAACGCCCCTGCAATTTGGTCTGGCGGTACGCAGTCATCCTTCTTCCCTTTTGGTCACCGCAAGAAACAAACTTGGCTCAGGGGAAAAGCATGTAAAGGTGGGCCTTTCAAACGGCTATATTGAAACGCATAAACTAATCAACAAGATTGGGGTTTTGGAGGGCAATAGAAAGGCGGCCCGGCACTTGGTAACTGCTCTTCGACAAGATGGCCACGAGCTTGGTACCAAGCCTGAAAACGGTGGTTATATGTTCAGGGATATCGATGTCGCACACGTCGATGAATTTCTGCTCCGCTTTCAAAATGCTAGAGAAAGTGTTGGAACAACAATCGAACCGCTGCGGGAATACATTGACCAGCGAGCACATGACGAACTGGGCAATTGGGACGTCTTTCTTACCAGCGTGAAAGAGAATGAAGGCACCAGCGATGTCCTAGGCTGGCCAATAGGTCCTGCACGACGCAGTGTAGGCTTGGAGAACCTTGAGGACGGTATATTATCAATAAGCGGTCAGCGGTCACGTGTTGCATCAAGAGGCGTTGAAAAAATCGGCGTTGCACCAGAAGATGTGGAATGTGCCGAATCCAATTTTATCGCCGTCCATGGGCCCCCGCGTTCGGGTAAGACGAACTTCCCAGATTATATATACCGGAGAGTGCGTAAGAGGCCACTGCTTGTGCTTTTTTTGCTCTCTGTCAGGCTTCCAGTTAATACAGAACTCTATAATCGTGAGCGATATGGTCATCTGTTGCCGGATGAGCCTGTAGTAGCTTTCGGGATCAGTTTTCCTGTCTCGTCTCGTCCTGATGAAAAGGTCGAATATGTCATGAACACAACTATGCTCCGCGAGTTATTCGGTGAAGAAGACCAAGATGAGGATTTGGAGATGGAAGATGTCTAATTTATCTCCGTGGCACGGCCTTGGTTTCGACGAGGCGCGTCGTGTAGACAAACAAGGGCGTCACGATTTTTTTTGGGCTGTTGTCGAAAAAAATAACGTTGCGCTTGCGCTCGCTCTACCGGACGGAACCAAGAGAGTCCTGCCACTTCCGAAGATTAAAAGCCTGGATATTAAGTATCGCAAACTAGGGGTGCGAGACGCTTTGCTCGTTGTTCTCCGCGACCCGGAACAGGTCGACCTCTTCTCAAGTCTTTGTGCTGATATAGTGGCGGCTGGTGAAGAAGGCGCAACCGCAACCGATGCTTTGGATCGCACCGTGCGACGTACCCTTCGATGGCACCACCTTCTTCGAGGAGGCACTACGGACCGTTTGAGTGTTGAGGAACAACGGGGGTTGGTAGGAGAGCTTCACGTACTGCAACTACTCTGTGCTGAGATAGGCGCAGAGGCGGCAATAGACGCTTGGCGCGGTCCTGAAGACGGTGCAAAGGACTTCGAGCTTCATGGCTTGTGCATTGAAGTGAAGGCTCGCAGGGGAGCAGCAAGACCTCAGGTCCAGATTTCATCCGCGGATCAACTCGCGGACGTGCCTGCTGCTGATGTTGTTCTGCTTGTTCATGATGTCGACTCTGCAGTTAAGCCAAAGGGGATGACACTCTCGGATCATGTCCAAATTGTCGAGGATATCTTCCAGTCAGTAAGTATGGCTGCGTACGGGTCTTGGGAGCGACTTCTTACTGCCGCGGGATTCGACTGGTCACACGACTATAGTGATCGACGTTGGATGGTCGGCAAGCGGAACTCATTTCAGGTCATAGAAGGGTTTCCCCGCATAGGTTCGCCGGTATCTACCGGCATTCTCAATGTGAAGTATGCAGTTGCACTTGATGCCTGCGCGTCTTTCATGATTGAGGAAGGTGAACTATTGGCGAAAATTTCGGCTACACAATCCGACAATTGTTAATAGAGAAGTGATACATGGCTCAACTTGAAGAGTTTCATCGGGAGCTTATCGCCGATATCCAAACAGATGCAGATGTGGATGGGACATACACAACCGAGGCCTTCTTCGAAATGGTTGGCGATATATTGACTGAAGCCGGCGAATTGGACGCTGCAGATAATGCATATTACGAGGGTACTGGCCAAAACGGAGTTTCGCTACAGGTAGACGGCTACGGTGGAGACCCGAGGGACGCAGAAGGCATATTGAGCTTGATCCTTTGCGACTTCCAGAACATGGGCCACGTCAGACGTTTGCAGGCTGATCAGATCAACTCACGCTTGAATCGGTTGTTAGCATTTCTCCAACACGCCTTGCGCGAGGATTTCCGAGAGAAGCTCGAGGAAACGAGCCCAGGATTCATGCTAGCTGATCTCGTTGCAACCACCTGGCCCAGTATAACGAAAATCAAATTAATACTAATCACGAATGCGGAAAAACGGGTGAAATCCGATGCTTCGCCAGCGGGTTACATCGAAAATAGACCTATCACGTACAGTGTTTGGGATTTAGCACGTATTGAGAAATTTGTTCGTTCGGGCCAAACACGTGAAGATCTTATAGTCGACTTTGAAAGCGAGTTCGGCGGTGCACTCCCAGTGCTTAAAGCATCGATGGGTGAGTCGGCTTTGGAAAGTTACATTGCAGTAATTCGAGGAAGCCAACTTTGTGATATCTACGAGAAATGGGGTGCTCGTCTCCTAGAGTCAAATGTGCGCAGCTTCCTGCAGGCCCGAGGTAAGGTTAACAAAGGTATACGCGATACGCTTGAAGAACAGCCTGAAATGTTTTTCGCCTATAATAACGGCATCACAACAACAGCTGATGATGTTGAGATCAAGTATACGGAGAATGGCCCTGTCCTTGTCCGCGCTGACAATATCCAAATTGTAAATGGCGGCCAGACGACGGCCTCGATTCATTCGGCAAGAAAACCACGCCCTAGACGGCCAGCGGCGCGTTTAGATGAGGTTTATGTGCAGATGAAACTGAATATCGTACCCTCAGAGTTGGCAGAGTCAGTGATACCAAATATTTCACTTTATGCCAACAGTCAGAATAAAGTAAGCGATGCAGACCTTGCATCGAATCATCCATTTCAGATGCGATTGCAAGAGTTCTCTAGACGGATTCTTGCACCCAAAGGTGCCAATTCTTATCAGGAAACCAAATGGTTTTATGAAAGGGCTCGCGGGCAATATCCAGATGAACGGGGCCGACGCACAGGAGTTGAACGTAAAAAATTTGATATTGAGTACCCTCGTTCACAATATTTTAACAAAACGGACCTAGCCAAATTTGAAAATTCTTGGGCCGGGTTGCCATTTATAGTAAGTCGAGGCGCTCAAAAGAATTTTGTTGCATTTCAAAGGGAAATTGCCAAGGAATGGAAAAAATCAGATAAACATTTTGACGAAACTTGGTACAAACGAATGATAGCCAAAGCTATTATATTTCGTCACCTTGAAAAAATAGTACCAAAGCAGTCTTGGTATGAAGGTGGTTATAGGGCGAATATAGTCACCTACTCAATGGCTAAGCTTGCTAACGACATTGATGAGAAGGAAAAAGTGATTGATCTGGACAAAATCTGGCGACAGCAGGTGGTTCCAAAATCGGTGGAGGAGTCGCTACTGCTAGCGGCTCAAATCGCCCATCAAGTTATCACTCATCCTCCATATGGCGTAAGGAACATGAGTGAATGGGCGAAGAAGCAGGCGTGTTGGGCTCAAGTTCAAGAGCGTAAGATAAGGTATCCGGCAGAGTTGATGGGTTACCTTATAAGACCTGGAGAAGCTGCCTCCGCAGTTGATGAAGAAAGGAAAAAACAAACCAACATTTCGGAAGATAATACCTATATATCAGTGATTAGGCATGGTGGCTCGTTCTGGAGGAAGGCGCTCGAGTGGGGTAAGGAGTATAAGCTCCTTACCCATAAGGAAGCTGGGGTTCTGGAACAGTGTAGCAAAATTCCGAATCAACTCCCCTCCGAAAAGCAGTGCTTGGTTGCTATGAAAGTTCTCGAAAACTTGAAAGAAACAGGTTTTAAGGACGAAATATGAAACGAATCAGCATTATCAATAACTTATATTATAATTCGGTGTTTCATATTTGACGATGTCAGTTTTTCACCACGAAGGGTCTTAAAGGTTGAATTTTAAAAAAAATGTTCTGTTCAATGAGCATTTTCCTTGAGTACAGCATAAACAATTTGTGCAATTTTGTTTGCAAGTAAAGGCGGCACGGCATTTCCAACCTGTACATATTGTTCAGTTCGGTTTCCTTCAAAAAAATAATTATCCGGAAACGTTTGTATTCGGGCGGCTTCTCTTACAGTGAGGCTTCGGCATTGCGAAGGGTCGTAGTGAATGAAATAATTTCCGTCTTTGGAAATGTGGCTGGTTATAGTACTGGCCACACGGTTCTCTGCCTGAACCTTGAAACGATCAGTGAAATTTCCGCTCGTCCAACTTCTGTGCATCGGTGCTAGATATATCGGATAATCTGCTGCTTTGGGTGAAATACCACCCATAATGGCCGCATAGGAGCTGGCGAAAAGGTATCTGTGGAGGTCCTCGGGCATATGGTTTCTGGCTTCATGGTTTAGGAAGCCACGAAGCCTCGGGTCTATGTACCAGTCCTTCAATGCTTTCGGAATGTTCAATCGACGCCTATTTGATTCGGCGATGAACCGGCCTCCTTGGCCATGATCGAATGAAGTATGCAAGTATGCATTGAGAAGCCCCTGCTGCCCATCCCGGGGTAACTTCAGTGCCTTTCGGGCGCGGCAGATACCGGTCTGGAAATTGGTTCGCCAAGCTTCAAAGTTGTTCGGCTTGCGACGAGTGAGGCCGCTGCGAAGCTTGGGCAAGTCTGATAGCACCTGGCCTACCGTGTATCGGTCGTCTGTCCGCCATTTTCCCAATAACTCTTTGCACCCGAGGTCTGGGAGCAAGTCTTTTCGAACGCCTAACAGTATTACTCGATGGCGGGCCTGAGGAATTCCAAACTGCTCGGTTCGGATAATATAGTCTTCGTTTCGAAAATCTCCATCTGTATCTACGTCATTTAGAGGATGGGCAAGCGGCAATAATTCGTATTCATACGGCGTACGGTCACTTTTGATTGCCCGGGCCGGATTTTGAAGGTCGTCACGGATCTTTTCGAATACCAAGCTGCCGTTAACTCTGGATGTTAGTATTCCTCTAACGTTTTCCATGACGAAGACGTCAGGTTGCACGAGGTCCAAAACCCGAAGGTATTCCTTGTAAAGGAAATGCCGGTCGTCGTCTTCGGCACGGTAGCCTTTTGTTCCACGGTTTCTGACTCTGCCTACTAGGGAATATGCTTGGCACGGAGGTCCACCAATGACGACCTTCGGGCCCTCATGCTCACGAATGGCGTGTTGAATTGCTGAAAAGATCAGCTTGTCATCATCGCCACCTAACGCTTTAGGACCATGTAGCGTTTCGTTCTTCGCCGTGATCCATTCCTTTGGAAACTTTCTTGAAAAGAAGGATTCTGCGCTCGCTTTTTCCGGGTTTCTCAGGTAATCGTAATAGTCTTCAGGTACCTTACGGCCTCGAAACTGTCTATAGAATGCGCGAAGTGTGAGTGTCCGGTGGGCACTTGGCTCTCTTTCAACTGATGCCACAATTCGAAACGGGTAAGAACCATCCTCCAGTCTGACAGCAGAAAACCCTTCCCCCAAGCCTCCAGGGCCTGAAAACAGGTCGATTACTTTAATCTGATCATCCATGGTTGACTCGTCCTCTTAGCCTGAGACGATAGAATACCAGGGAAGCCACTTTTTGCCAGGTACCGTAGGTATGAACGTATAGTGATCGATATAGTCGATACTAAGACCAGATCCAGAATGATGAAGAGCATCCGGGGGCAAGACACAAAGCCGGAAATGCTCGTCAGGTCGGGCTATAGAACGTCAACTACCTTGTCCGGTTCGCATTGACTCACTAAAAATTAAACCACTGACGGTCTGTTGACTCATTTAAAATCTAACTACTGTTCAGCAGGAGTTGCACTGGTGAAGAAGCATCAGATGAGTCTTTCCGCACGACGGGAAATGCTAGTTAGTGTTTATGGCCGTTATCAGGAAGCGGACTGGTCTACCAAAGGCCGTATTCTGGACGGCTTTGTGGCCGCGACTGGGTACGACCGGAAATACGCCATACAGTTGCTCAATGGTCAAACATGCTTGCCCCAAAGTAGCACTGTGAAACCTAGGCCTAGCCGTCAACGGTACGATGCCCAATTTCTCAAGGTACTGGTCTACATCTGGCATACTGCCAATCAAATTTGCTCCAAACGCCTTGTGCCATTCATTCCGGAGCTAGTCACCGCGATGGAGCGACACGGTCACTTGAGGATCACTGAAGACCTTCGCCGAAAACTGTTAACTGTCAGTCCTGCGACCGTCGATAGATTGTTACATTCCGAGCGGGACAGAACAAAGGACGGACAGAGCCTTACCAAGCGGGGTACGCTGTTAAAGAATCAGATTGCGATCCGTACGTTCGCTGACTGGGATGATGCGATTCCCGGTTTCTTCGAAATTGACTTGGTCGCCCACTGTGGTGGCGATCCCAATGGCTCGTTTCTGAACACGCTGGTTTTGGTCGATATCGCAACGGGTTGGCTGGAGTGCATGCCGCTGCTGAAAAAGGGGGCTGCTGATGTCATTAGCGGTATTGAAGTGGCGCGCACATTGATGCCAGTTGATCTCAAAGGACTTGATTCCGATTGTGGCAGTGAATTCATCAATCACGACCTCTTGGATTATTGTGAAGCCAACGAGATAACTTTTACCCGAGCACGTACACATCGCAAAAACGATCAAGCCTTTGTAGAGGAGAAGAACGGTTCAGTTGTCCGCCGCCTTGTAGGATACGACCGGTTCACCGGCCCGAAAGCCTGGTCGGCACTGGCGCAGTTCTATGGGGTGCTGCGACTCTACGTGAACTACTTTCAACCATCTCTGAAACTACTCAGCAAAAAGCGCCATGGGGCTCGAGTTTCAAAACATTATCATCCGGCAAAAACCGCCTATCAACGGCTTCTTCAGCGTCCAGACCTCAGCGAAAGCACCAAGGCGCAGCTGACGAATGAATTCCGTAAATTGGATCCGGTCAGTCTTATGGATGAACTTCGTGCACTTCAGATACAGCTTTGGCGTTACGCTGGCGAGACCGCAGGCACCAATCAGCCGAACACGAATTCAATTTCTATCAATGGCCATGAATATTGCCAACACTACCAAGCTCATAAGCCATTGGATCGTCGCAAAGGACCCAGGGCATGGCGTACCCGACCGGATCCCTTCGAGGGTGTTTGGCCTGACATACAGTTCAGATTAGAAGTTCAACCTCATAGCACGTCGCGTGACATTATCAACTGGCTGAAGGACCAATACCCCGACCGATTTTCAGATGGACAAATTCGGACCTTGCAACGACGGATCAGCAATTGGCGGCTACATAGTCGAGATTATGAAGCTAAAATGGAAAAGCTGATGAGCAACTGAGTCTGGCAGTAGTGGGATTATTGAATGAGTCACTACGGACCGGCCAAGTTAATTGTCGCTCTATATCGGGCCTTCACGGTCTCGGGTTCCGGTTTCGTTTGCATCAAAAAAAACTTCCCGGATCCCCGGATATAGTGCTTCCCAGATACAGCGCCGTAATTTTTGTGAATGGGTGCTTCTGGCATGGTCATGACTGTCAGCTTTTTCGGTGGCCAAAGACAAGGCAGCAATTCTGGCATGAGAAAATCAGCGGCAATATTGCCAGGGACAGGAAAAACATGCTGGCGTTAGAGGACCTAGGGTGGCGTTGGTGTGCGGTATGGGAGTGCAGTTTTAGGAACGCACCGGTTGAATCGAAAAACCGTGTTCTCGACCAGTTGTCGGCTTGGTTGCGTGAGGACAGTCATTCTCTGGGCATACCGCATATGAAAACAAAGGATTCCCGAACATAGGTGGGAAGTTGACCTTATCCCCCGGATTTGGTGCATTAGAACCACGATGAATCAGGTTCCAACTAGCTTGACAGACGACGCTCGGCGGCAACCGAAACCACAGTGCGGTTATGTGGTGGCAGTAATTTCTTCAGATCGGCCGCTTTGCGTTCCTGTGAATAGCGTGGCATATGAATGTCCAAAGCGCCCTCTCTCGGGGTTAAACGGCGAAACGCCGACTGGACATCTACGTTGACAGAGAGGGGCATTGACAGCGAATGGTTGGAATCCCAGACATGGGAAGACGCGATCATTGAGTGTTGCCTGGGGTGTTAGCCGTTGTTCGTAAAGTGCAGTCTTGCAATAGGGCTTGATCGGCGGCGTAGTCGACATAATGTATAGTTGTTGCGGGCTAAACAACATTCTGCCTGACCTGGATAACGCCTGCTCTTACTGTATCAATCAGTAGGGTCATTTTTTTCGCGGTTAGGCTGTTCATTGGTGAGGCGGCGCGTGCGATCAGGTTCTGGTTGTCATCCAGCAGGTACTCGGTAACGTCCACTTCGCGATTTCGTTGTACGGTGAGTTCTCTCAGGCGGTTGTAGCGTTTTGCTTCGTTGGGAAACGCACGTTGAAGTTCCTCTCGAGTGGCGACGGTGGCTATCAGCACGCAGCGGTTTTCTGACTGTTTGATCATGGGGTTCGTCCCAACCGGCCATTCGTCGGTGTCCAGCCTGTATGGCTCGGAGCCACCAAGGTCCAGTGTTTTGATGTCCATCAGTTGAGGGGCTCGTCCGGGTTCCCGGGTAAATCGCTTCACCAGAAACTCAATGTCGGTGCGGGTGCGTTCATCAGGTTCCTGTATCAGAAGTTCGGCATTACGCACCAGCTTCAGCTCCGATGCTCTGCTGCCCTGTATTTCGCACAGCCGGCACCAGTCGCCCGAGCCGTATTGTTTCATGATAGAGATCAGGCCTTTGTAGTCTGATAACTGGACATGGTCCGGTAGCTGATCGGTCAGGCACAGAAGAAAGTCCCCCGACGATCGAGCTGATTTCAGTTCCACAAGCAACTCAGTCTGTTTGCTTTCTGGGTGATCGCGCAGAAAACCGGTACCACGGATGCCATTCGGCTCCCAGTCAATGCGCATGACGGATGCCAACTGGTTTTTGATGAGTCGGACCTGCTGTGACACCCGTTCAGATTCGCTTTCGATCACAGTATGCAAATCGGGCAGATTGGCACTGGTAACATCGTCGGGTTCGTAGTGTGGAATAAGCCGACGTGTGATCTGTTCCGGTATCGGCGAGTGATCGTGAATCTCTGTATGCGGCTCTATCGTGTCCACCGGTTTACCGTTTTCATCGAGAGCCTGGTCGAGTGAGTCAATAAATTCGTTGATGTTCCGGCAGGTCTGACGCACCTGCATGTATTCGATACTCTCCTGAACGTACGGAAAACTGACCTGTATCATCTGCTCACGGTCTGGGGAGCGCTCGCGAAACGCGGACAGGTTGCGGTGGGCCAGAGCGCCCACACGATCGACGCGCCCGGTTTTCTGTTCAATGCTGACCGGGGACGCCGAGATACCGTAGTGCACCACGCTGTCACAGAACAGATGCAAGTCCTCTCCTTCTTGAAAGACATCGGTAGAGACTAGTGCCAACGGGTACCCCGGCATGCGGAATTTTCTGGCCTGGTTCGAGCGCTGGAAGCCACTGCCGGTTTCACCCGAGGCGCCGATGATTGGGGCCAGCGGTGCCAACCGGTTGGCAATGTGTCGCCGGAATTCCCCCGGTCGTTTATCGCTCAGAAGTTCCGGCACGTTGGCCTTGATCACCGCATCCAGCTGGTCGGAGAGCCCGCTGAGTTCCGCGAACGTGCTGAAGGGCGTTCCAGATGTTGGCTGGGTCGGGTCGAACGCAGCGTTCTGATTGTATTGGGCTTGCTGAGCCGACAGTATGGTCGTGAATTCACTGATCCACCGGTCTCTGCGCGCCTGATCCAGGGTCGCTTCACCAAGTCGCAACCTGGACAGGTACAGGTCGATGATGCCATGGCCGTTTCGAAGTTGATTCACGATGAGTTGGCGATGAATTTCCACTCGTCGCAATAGAACTATAGGGTCATTTCGGATCGTTGCTACGGGCTCGTTCCTGCCAGCCTCGTCGGCCTCTGCATTCAGCGAGCCCACCCACTCTCGAAGGCTGCCGAAAAGCAAATCCAGCAATGGTTTGCCGGTATCGCGGGTAAATTGATCGCTGTACCAGCCACTGAAAAACGTTGCTGTTCCGAGTTCCGACGCTAATTGCTCTGCCGTCAGCGGTTCGCTGGCGGCTTCTTTGCCGCGATCGGCCAATTCGCTCAACAGGGTATGGAGGGGAGCAAGTGCTTTCTGTTGACCTTCGTCGATCAGGATTGTCAGAGCGGCGAGTTGGACGTGTTGAAAGCGTCCCAGGTAGTCTCTTTGACCGCTCCCGGAAGCAGGGGCGTGATGGATGCCGTTTGCGAAGATTCGATCAACCAGTGCCTCTATGCTCCATTGACTGCGTATTTCGGTATGCTGCGACAACAGCAGTTCGATCCAGTTGACTTCCAGCAGCAGTCCGCTGGGCTGGGCTGTAGCGGCCAGTCCAGTCGATATGGCATCAGGATTCAGCCCCAGTGATTTCAGTTCCTCCGGACAATCGCCCCGGAAAAACCAGTTGAACAGGTTGTCGCGCTTGGGCGGCAGTTTTGAGTCACTGGCGCCGCTGTCATCCGTGGCCGTTTCATCGATATCTGCCTGTCTGTCCGTTGGGAGGGATCTGTAGGTTCTGAGCAACGTTGCGATCTCGGCGCTGGACTGGGGGAACAGTTCGGATTCCCGTTCGAGGTAACCCATAAGCCATTGGTCGTAAGCTTCATCCAGTTTCTGTTTGAGCTCACGCACACTCTTGACACGCCGCACGAACACCAGTTGCTTGCGATTGTTACGGAACATCTGGTCAGCCAGCCGTTCGCTGACCACGTCCATTTTCGGGTGGGGCAGGGTTGTACCCAGGTTGGCGTCCTCCCAGCGCTGACTGATTCTTGCAATCAGGCCGCGGTCCGGGGCGTCATTGTCTGGTTTATCATCCGGGTCGCCGTCAAAGCGCACCGGTTCCTTTATGCTGTCGGCGTAGCTTTCAAACGATGACAACAGCCCCACCTGGAACGAGGGTTGGCTGCGATGTCGCCCCAGCAGGTCGCCCACCTTTTTCTGTACCAAGGCTGTGATCAACTTTTGCTCATCTGATTCCAGCTCAACAACGGCTTTTGGGCCTGTGCGATGCTCCACCCGGTATTGATTGCGGCTGTGTTCTTCGCCGTTCAGTCGGATGGTGTTCAGCCGCCTGACCATGAACGGCTTCAGCGCCTCGACGGTCTTTGCTTTGTCATCGTTGTCGACACCTTCCAGCAGTGATTGTCGCCCGACCATGCGAAGTTGTTTTCGCAAGTGGTCCAGGTTCCGGTCGTACGGCGTTGCCGATAGCAGAAGCGTTTTACCCACTCGCTGGGTTAGACCGGCAATGGGCTGATCGTCTTCGTTGAGGTACGTACCCAGAACCTGACTGAGTACACGGTTGCGATAGCTGGTATTGAACCCGTGTTTAAAGTTATGTGCTTCATCGATCACCACCAGGTCAAAGGTGGGTAATGCATGATTGACCACCCGGGCATAGTGATCTTTGGCTTTATTTTTGAAGAAGGCGTCAGCGCTTTCGCCTTCTGCCGGGATGTCGCCGGCCCTCGCGTATTCGCGCGCGGCACGGGCGGGTACCCAATGATCCAGGTGGCTGATTTGTTTCAGAAAGTGTTCATATTCATCGGTGTTGTCTTCTGCCGACGTCATGCCGAGGCTGAAGCTGTCTTTGCGGGTAAAGACATCCGCGTAGTAACCGGTGGTGATGGCACTCAGAAGGCTGCTGAGATCATTGCAATCCACAAAGGGTGCTGCGGGCCTGCCATCCGGGGTGCGAATCCGAAACTGACTGGTGCGCACGTTGGTGCTGACGAAGCTCTGATACTCTCGCTGCCATTTTTCCTGCACGTTCCGGCTGGGGCATATGTAGAGTACTCGCAGGCGCGGATTGAAGTACCGCATGAGCGCCACGACGCCAAGGGCAATATAGGTTTTGCCCATGCCGACTTCATCCGCCAGGTATCCCAGCTGAACCTCCGGGTTATTGATCCGGTTGTAGAGGGCCACCGCGCCTTTGAGTTGTACTTCGGCCAGAGCGTCGAGCTTGGTTATTCCTCCGGAGAAATCAATGATTCTTCTGGCTGTTCCAAGGTCGATCTGACTCGGGAGTTTGTTGGCTGTCGATACCATTATTCAGACTTCCCGGTGGTTGAATTCTGGACGGGCTGCTCTGCAGGTTGTGTCACCGCCGTGCTGAAAAACATGTCTTCGAACCAGTCAAAAAAGTGCTGGCGGTTTCTGTTCTCTTTCAGCTGAATGCGCTCGCTCTGCCGCAATTGGGCAAGGTCCTGCTCGAGTGCGTCAAGATGGTGTTGAACACCCTGTTGTAGGTCCGTGTCTGCACTCAGGCCGTCGCGAAACGACAACAGGAGTTCTTTGGCGCTCAGGAGTATCAGGTACGCTGTCACGGGCGTGACGGGAGTAGCCTCTGATGATGCGGCGTCGTGATCCGTGGGCTTTCGGTTCATGGCCTGATTGATCAGTTCCGGTACGCTGTCGATGCCACGACCGACCAGGTAATAGCCCAATTGCTGCCAGTCTCCATTGTTCCGGTAGCGCTCGAGGTTTCTGGAGAGTCCGTGAAAGGACTGGAAGATCTGAGCAAACTCACAGAAGAATTCGGAATAGGGGTTCGTTTCATCTGAAGGCTGTGTGTATTCAAGGGCGCTGTTGCGTTCCAGCAACTGCGTGAGGCTGGCTTTCTCGATCAACGCCTGGCGTTGCTGCTCTGGCAGGCCGGCGTAGATGGCCAGAATTTCCTGCGGCGACAGGCGTGGCCGGTTTCGGGGTTTGCTGAACCAGTTGATCTGCTGAACGAAAACCTTTTGTTGGAACACGCTCCCTGTGGCCGGCTCTGAGTCATCCTGGTGGTGGTCGGTGATCTCAAGGAACAGGAACCCGGAATGGATGAGGTGGGTTTCGACGCCCTCGCAATCCGTTGCTTCCAGGTGCAGGGGGGTATCCGCTTCAACAACCTGCTCCAGAATGACCTGCTGCAGGTTATTCCGGGCACGTACGACCCAATGCGTGGGCATGTCTGGTGACCCGGTTTCAGTGGTTTCAGGGCGCTGGGAAATACACAGAGTCAGCCGCCGCGCCTGCCAGTCGAACAGCACGGTCGGGTTAATCTGGATCGATTGATTGGACTCTTCCGGCGTTTCTTCTGACCACCCGGGAGGCGTTTCCAGCATGGTTTCCGTGGGTTCTGGCAGTACCCCGGATACGGGTTTCAATTGCGGCGCCAAGAGTTCTGGGTAGCGGATCAGAAAGGCGGCTTCGGCATTGTTCCGGAACGCCTTCACGGTGAAGTTCACGCTGCCGGTCAGTACCCAGCTGTCATGCTGAGTCTGCAAGTGAAACAGCTTGGCGTGCAATGTTCGTTCAGTTGCCTGGGGTGTTTTAGTGGGGAACGACGGATCTGCCCAGGTGCTCCAGGCGATTTTCTGCCTGCTATCGAGTCTTGCCATCAAGGCGGCGGAACACAGAGCTCTGGTCGAGTTGGTATCCTCGGATTCGACGGGAAGCAGTATGTGCGCGTCCTTATAGTCGGCAAGCTCGCGGTCCAGATCTCTGGTTTCATCTTCCGCAAAGAAAGGCGATATGATTTCCAGCAAATGGACCGACCGGTTGGTCATACAGCGCTGAATGAATTCGGGTACGCTTTGGGAATTGGAAAGCCCTCGGTACCAGAGGTCACGGGATTCATTATTGGGTGAGCATTGGTCCAGATAGTCCAGTATGGGTTGGATGGCGTCACGGTGAGACAGGGCGCCGGGATTTGTGCCTGCCAGCGGATGCGTTCTGCGGCTCTGCATGAACCGCAGGTCCCGGCGAACCTCTGCCAGTAGCTCGTCGCTGTGTGATGCCGATTCAATCGTTATCCAGTGCTGCACCTCGATATTTTCCCACCACCCGGATCGGGTGAGGTTGTTGGAGCCAACGCCCATCAGGAGACGTCGCTTTGGCGTCTCGCTCTCTTCGTGAACGTCATCTTCAATCAGCAACCACACAACTTTTGGGTGAAACGCAGCGCCGGGAATTTCGACGGGGTTGAGCAGGTATTCCATGCGGGGCGATCGTTCTTCGCCCTGCATTAGCATGGGTCGGTCGCAGAACACTTCTAACTTCAGGTTGGCCAGTCGCATGGCCTCTTCAACCTGCCAGATCTTGGCACGCTCATCCATGGAGTAGCCGATGTCCTGACTCAGCAACAATGGGATGACCTCCAACTCGAGGAAGTCGAGTTCCAGCGTATAGGACGTCAGGACTGCGGCCCTCACCCGGCTGTTGCCGATCTGGTCCAGCAATGTTCGGGACAGTTCAGCGGTGTGCATTATCAGCCTCCCGATGTGGCAGCTGGTTGCGACTGGTGAAGCACGGCCAGGTACGCATCAAGAAAATAGTTGTAATGCCAGGTTCTCGTCGGCGCTTCCGACTCTGATACGGAGGGCAGCGTTGCATTCTCTCGCCCAACTCTGACATTGAACTGGCGCTGGCCGTTCAATTCGACCCAGGGTGCACCATCGCGCGCTGCCATGACCGAGGCATGGTGGCTTAGCAATTGCTCTATCAAGCGTTCGGTATTGCGAGCATGTAGGTGGTTCAAAAGTTCGCTCAGTGGTTGCCGGTTGGGAAATTCGATGCCGGGCAAATGATCGGGAAGCTCCGGAGGATGATCATTCAGCCAATCGTTTATGGGCACGATGACGTCATTAAACGCAGCTTTATGCTGACCTCGCAGGAAATCAAACAGGATGTTGCAAACCACCAGCAGCCGTTCGATAGAGTCAATGTCCTGCGCGCGCTCACGGATGGTTGCGTCCGGGCTTTGTATCAGTTCCCGCAGGAAGGCTTCTCGCCAGCTAGTCCAGTTGCTGGCTGAGTTTGCACTCTGGATCCACCTGGTACTTAGCTGAAATAGGGACTGATACATCGACGTAACTGCTTTGTCTTCCGAAGAGAACGTGAGCAGGGCTTCAACGAGTTCGTGGTCTGTATCGCCGGACTGGAGTGATCGCTGAAACCGACTGGCCAGTGGTTCAAGTTCTTCGGCTGATTGCACTATGGAATCGCGAGCAATCAGTTGGCGCAGTTGTGCACTCTCCTGCTCGCTGAAGTGGTTTAGCAGTGATTTGGCGATTTCACTGCCGCAGGTCGTGGGCTCCCGCTCATCGCCCTGAAGCAGTCCGGCTTGCTTCATGGCTGAACTGTAAAGCCCCCAGAGACCATAGCTGGCCTGGTTGGACAATATCTGGCTGTCGCTGTTCGGAGACAATCTTGCCGGTGTGCCTTGGCTCAGTTCGCTGAACTTCTGAGTCGCCCGAGTGATGCCCATGAGGCCGTCGCCGGTCATTCCGGTGCTTAGTCTCAGCAGTGCGGCCAATTGCTCGTAGCGAGTAAAAACCTCCCAGACCGCCTTCGCATGCTCGCGCGGTGCGACCTCTCGCGTCAGCTCATGAGCGAGTTGGAAACCCATCAAAGCAACTTTGAAGTTGACCAGTGACGTCGTGATCGTGGTGAGGTTGCCGACCAGGCGGCGGCCGAAGAACGACCAGACGACTTCGAAGCCGAGGGGATCGCGCGAGCCCTTTGGGCGGGCCCGGTCATCAAACAGAGAGAAGAATGGCACTGGCGACCTCCGTATCAACCATGGTTTACCGTATCGGCAATTTGAAGTGTGGTAAACCGAGGAGTCGGTGTTTGTTCAGGGTCTGTCAAACGTTTAGCCTTCCAAACAATGGGTGGCACAGGGTAAATGCCTCATGCGACATACTCTGACGCAGTAGGGTGTGACTCTGACCCAGACAGGTTCATAGGAAAAAGGCTTGGCGTTTTGCCGTTATAGCGTCCAAGCAGGACCGGAGGCAGGCAGGAATGAGCAAAAAGAGAAAAACTGGCTTCCCGAATGATCTCTGGGTCGTCGAGTACGTTGACCGCATGCACGGATCAGATGGGTTCAGTACCGAGCCCATGCCGTTGGTGGAAGCGGAGGCGGAACTGGCGCGCCGAACAGATCAGGGTAAACATGCTACCGAGCATGACAAGAAAGCATTCGGTTACTACCAGTTGCGACCGTATGCGTAACCCACGCCTGCTGCTCGCCAACGACGGCGTATTCGACGGCGCGATGTGCATCAGTGATGTAGACCGCGGACAGTGAGATCAAGCCGGCCCAACCACGTTGAAATGCTCCGTTTTGAGTGACTTTTCGCCGTGCCACCGGTACGCCACCAGTTTGCTCGGTTTTTCTCCGGCAATGCTGTAGTCGAGACAAGCTACTGTCGGGGTGATGGGTTCAACGGGGCCGGACCACCAGTAGTGGCCAATAAACACCGGTTTGGTGTTGTCGTAGCCGGGCAGGTCGCGGGCCTTGATGGTCAGGTCAGGCAATTGTACCTGGCTGCCGCCGGGAATCAGCACAGCGTCCTGAATCGGCAGGTCCTCCTGGGCCCACCAGCGCACGCGGGCCTCGGTGCGTGTATGGTTATTTTTGTCCTTGAAGCTGTAGCCGTCGGGCAGGGTGATTTCATAGCCTTTCAGCAGTACCTCAATGGCCTGATGGGCGGTAGACCCCTTGTTATTGGCTGCTGCCCAGCCGTCGCTGGTCAGGCAGTTATGATTATTCAGCCAGGGCTGCAGGGCCTCGATCTGTGCGGCGTCCCAGCAGGCGTGAACGACCCGGAAGCCGGGGAGGTCGAGGCATATCGGGAGGGTGCGAAACCAGGCCAGTGTGTCGTGGTAGTTGTCCGAGCCGGCATCCAGTTGTTCGAGGAAAGCTTGATGCTCCTCCCGATTCTTGCTCGTGTGAGGGCGCAGGAATTCTCCGGGCTTATCGGGCGCGGGTGTGGCGAATGACACAGCATTGAACTCGTGGTTCCCCATAACGGCCAGGGCGTTTCCGGCTTCTACCATGGTGCGGGCGATGTCGATAACACGTTTCTGGTCTGGGCCCCGGTCAACAAAATCGCCCAGAAATACCGCGGTTCGCTCCGGGTGCGCCCAGCCTGAGGGGCCTTCGCGGTAGCCCATCTGGGTGAGCAGGTTTTCGAGTGGCCGGGCGTGGCCGTGAATGTCGCCGATCAGGTCGTACATCAATTCGCTCCTCGTATGGCCTGTACGCAGGTGGCAACTGACTCCGGGCTCAGTGCGCCCGGCCAGAAGGCGTTGTCGAATACGTCGCGTAGCGCCTGCTCCAGTGATTCACTCTGGTCCATTCTTGCGCAGATGCTCCTTGCCAGCCCATCGTATTCATCGGTGGCATTGTTTTCCACGCAACCTGTGTGCATGGGGTCGAGCTGGAAAAGGCTTTCGCGCACGGCTTCATAGTTTGGCATGACGCGGGCGTCCGTCGGTTGCTGTTGTGATAACAGGTTATGCCAGACCAGCGACATACGGTGACGCATGGGTGCGTATTCTGGTGGCTGTGTTGTGATGGCCCTGGCTTGAGACACTGTGAGCCAAGGCCGACTGCGGAGGAGGCAAAGCCCATGACCCAACTTCAGCAACAGTTGCAGCAGGCCCTGCAAGGCCGGGATACCGGTGCAGTGTTGAGGCAACTCGGGTACACCGCTGATAACCAGGCGGCGTTGACACGCCTGTTGGCCACGGTAGAGAGCGAGCACTATGGCCTGGATCAGAGCCGGTTTGATTTTCGCTACAGTGGTGCGGACTTCCTGCGGGCACTGGCCCGGGTTCTGGACCTTGATCCGGAACCCGTAGCGGCCGAAATTGATCGGGTTCAGACGTTTCTAAAAGACAATGCCACGGCGTTCCGGCCCTATATCTGGGTGAACACCCATTTTCGACGCACCACCCAGCCGTTGTTCGCGCTGGCGGCCTGTGAGCCCCAACGTTACCTCGGGCTGGACTGGCAGCTGCCCAGGCAACCCATGGAGAAGCAACTGGTGAAAGTGCGCCAGTGCATTGCCGAGCATTGGGCAGATACGCAAGGGGACCTGGGTATATGGGGCACGATTCAGGAGTACTGGTATTTCTGGCAGCCACGAAGGGCCGTTCGGCTGAGCCCAGAAGGTAACGTGCTGGGTGACTGGGAACGTGCGGTGCCCAGTCGAGCGACAGTGGCGTTTTAGGGAGGTGGTGTGAAAGGGCCCTCAGATAACTGTCTGGATCTTGTGCGCGGAGAATGCTATTGGCTAGCAGGGCTTTGAGGTCAAGCCATTTGTAGGGGGAGTGTTTCAAACACCCGTAGTACAGGTTGTACCCATCGACGTAAAAAACGGTTTTCACTACAGTATCCTTACCATAGAAATGAAAAAACCGCCCGAAGGCGGTTTTTTCGCCCTAGGCAGCAGCCAACTGAATGGCCCTGCGAAGGGGGAGTTGTTTTGTCAAATTAGCACTTCCCGTGGGATTTTCAGCTGAATTCAACTATCACATAGACGACTGCCCACAAGTGGATCAATACATGCGACACGGAACATTTTAAGCCATCGCGGTGCAAAGGCAGCAATTGCGCGTCGGCCATCGGGCAGCTAGTCTGGTTTATTGTGCAGGTCCGCAATCAATGCCGGTCAGGCTGGAAGGGATGCCATGGATTACACCACACTGAAGGAACGCCACCGTTCGTTGCGTGATGACCAACACACTAATCTTGCCCTGCGTGTTCACCGGGCGCTGAGTTGGCTTCAGCGCGCGGAGCTGGCGGACGACCCGGACGGGCGGTTTATTTTCCTCTGGATTGCCTTTAATGCGGCCTATGCCACGGAAATTGATGAGGCGTGGCGTACGTCCGAAAAGAGTTCGTTCAGCCAGTTCCTGGAAAAACTTTGCGAACTGGACACTGAAAACCGGCTGGAAGCCTTGGTATGGACCGAGTTCTCCGGCTCTATCCGGCTGCTATTGGACAACCGCTATGTGTTCCAGTCGTTCTGGGACTATCACAATGGCAAGATCAGCCAGGAAGAATGGGAATCGGGGTTTCAGCGAGCCCGCAAAGCGGCGCAGGCAGCCCTGGGGCGCCGAGATACCGCCACGGTATTGGGCATTGCTCTCGGTCGGCTGTACACACTGCGCAATCAGTTGATGCATGGCGGCGCCACCTGGAACAGCGCTGTTAACCGCGATCAGCTGCGCGATTGCGGTGCGTTGCTTGGCAAGCTTGTACCGGTAATCCTGACCATAATGATGGACAACCCGAATACACTCTGGGGTGATCCGTGTTACCCAGTGGTTGATCGGTAATTCCAACTATTCAGTTTCCCTTAGACGTTAGGTGGCCAGCATGGCAGGCTTCAAGCGACATTAATTTTCGCTGCGGCCGATTATCGTGACCTCGATGTTCGATTGCCATGCGAGGAGAAACCAGTGACCCATATCCTGCTGTTGGGTGATTCCATTCTGGACAACGGTGAATATGTGCCGGGCTGGCCAAGCGTAAGCAAACAGCTACAGCAGTGCCTTAACGACAGAGCTGGCGGCTGGGATGCCACGGTGACGCTTGGAGCGGTCGATGGCTCGATTACCTCTGAAGTGTCTGAGCAGCTGGCACGTCGCCCCACTTCAACGACACACATCGTGATCAGCACCGGTGGCAATGACGCTCTGGAGTATTTGCCGTGGTTGCATGAACCCACTCAAACGATCAAAACCGCACTCGACCAGCTGAGCCAGTGGCGTGAGGCATTTCGGGCAGACTATCGAGCGTTGATGAAGGCTCTGCATATCACTGAATTGCCGGTACTGGTGTGCACCGTCTACGACAGCATACCCAGCCTCGATGCGGCTTCCCGCACAGCACTGGTGCTGTTCAATGAGGTGATACTGCGCGAAACCAATTCAGCGGGCTTCCAGGTCCTCGATTTGCGCCAAATCTGTGACGATCCGCGGGATTATTCCGGGGTCTCCGATATCGAGCCATCAGCTCGCGGCGGGGCAAAAATTGCCGATGCCGTGGCGCGTTGGAGCTTAAATGCTTCGGAGTTGGGGTGATAACCGGCTCGCCTGATCAACGACAGCCGATGTCGCAGTAGTTCGCCACACTTTTTGGTGTATGAACCGACACTATCTATCGGTACGGTATTCGCAACGACACGTAGGGAGACGACAAATGAAATGGACGACAAAAGCGGTAATCGGTTTCATGATCATCGCGCTCGGTGCTTCAGCCTCGGCTCAGACACAGAGTGTGCGATTGACTGCAACGGATGCGCTCGAAGGGCTGTCTGAAGAAGCCCGGTTCAACCGCCGGTTGGGCGGTACCGTTACGCTTATCGGCGGGGGCGTTTTGGCGGGAATCGGTTCGGCGCTGAGTCCGGAACGGGAGGACTATTTCTATCAGTCAGATTACGAAGCAGCGCAGTCGGCATCCACTGCTGTAGTGTTTTCTGGCGTTGTGGTAGCGGGCATAGGCGTAGCGCAGCTGTTGATTCCGTCATCGGCCGAACGCGCCTGGAGCCGGGTTGAGGGCATTGAGGAAGAGGAGCGGCGCGAGAACCGTGCCTTCAGCGAGCTCAACCGGCTTGCCAACAGTGCTCGTGCCAGTCGATTGCTGGGCGGCGCGGTGTCGCTGGGAGTCGGGCTGTATTATCTGACCGCCACTCCTGAGTACCCGGAACTGGAAAATTCGTACCAGTATAATGGCATTCTTTTCTCTGCCATCGGCGCTGCCAACCTGCTGATACCGAGTTCAGCCGAACGCACCGTAGACCAGCTCAACCAGCAACAAGCGGTCAGCGATTCAGCGAGCTTGAACTGGAACCTGGCGGTTACTCGTAGTGGGGGCATTGCAGTGGGGCCCCAGTTGACGTTTTAGACGTTCAGACTACGTCTCTTCCAGCTAGCGGATGCCGGTAATATGTGGGAAGTTGATGGGCGGCTTCGCGATATACCAAGTGATCCTTGCTACCCAGGTATTCAGGCTCAGCCCAGGAGTTGATTGACGTTGTGCGTAGGCGACGAAGAACCAGACTCGCAAACCTAGCTCTGTTGGTGGTCATGGCAATCGCCGTGTCTGCCTGCCGCGTTGAGTCGGACTATCCGAGATCGTTTGCCGGGTACACTCAGGTAGCTTTGTCGGCCTCGGAGCGTGAGAAGGTCGTTGAACATGTGGCGCAGCGGGCAGTCGGAACGTCGTATCGTTGGGGCGGCGATACCCTGGAGGGTGGGTTCGACTGCTCCGGATTGATTCAGTGGGCGTTTCGTCAGCAAGGCTTTGGCGAGTTCCGCAACGGCGACGACGTGTATGACGAGATCACGGCACATGACCTCTATCATGACAACTCGATACGGGTCGCAAGTCTGGCCGAACTGGCGAGAGGCGATCTGATTTTCTTTGACGAGAACGGCGATGGTCAGATTACTCACAACGCAATATTTGACCGGTATGACACGGATACGGATAAAGTCTGGGTGTATGACGCCTACTCGAGAGAAGGCGAGGTTACGCACCGTGTTGTTGACAACTTTCGGGCAAAAGGGCCTCTGTACGGGAAACCATTGAAAACGGTCAGACAGTAGCAGAATCTGCGTTGGTTCTGCCATCAGTCGCGAAGGAAATGACCCTGGTTGTGGCCTCGGCACGGACGGCGCATCATTCAGGCTGGTGACTTGCGGCATCATTTGTCACGGTACGCGAGATCGTTTCTGGTTATCCGGCCTAGCAGCAACTACAACTGTTTTGTGGCAGATGACTGCTGTTGCGCAGCCAGCGCTCTTCCCAGACGCTTGAAGTACCTTTCAAAAGCCGCGTTGATAGCCGTGCGGTGAGCCCCGCTCGGGTACAGGCCGTCCTCTGCCTCTGGAGATGCTTTGGTGCCCTTGACGAGGTAATGATTGATCAATGCTGAGTCCTGGACATACGCCTCAAAGGCTCTCGCCGCCATTTCTTCCGGGCGGCTGTAATACAGTTGCCCCGTTGCTCGATCGACCGCCGCTGAAGCTTTGAACAAAGGGCTTGTGTCGCTGCCGTCGTCACTCAGCATTATCGTTCGAAAGCAGTCGCACAGTGCCTGTGCTATCGGGTGGTCGACGAGCTTTTCATCGGCGAGCCAGGCGATCGACGCAAAGCATGTTTCATCGGTGCCGGGGAAGGTGTGTTTGCCCAGATAGTGGTCCAGAGCATGGAACCATTCATGCGCGAGGCTGCCGGGCCCGGCATTCTTGGCGAGGGCCAGCGTCCGGAACTGCGGTTCATAGTGAGCGGCCACGCCCCGTTGCCCACCGGTGCCGTATTTCAGGGAGAGTGTGCCACGCATTGAGATAAGCTCTGGTGTGCCGCCCAGTATGGCCATGAGGTCAGCCAGCGCATCGTAGAAGTGATTGGCCGCCGCAGCCTGCTCCTGTTGGGTGACCCATCGCCCGACCGAGATCTGATACAGGTCGAAGGCTTTCTTCACATCCAGAAATGTCACCGACCGCCCTTGTCGATGATCGGGCCCGCGCCGGTAGTACTGTCTTACGCGCTCCGATGCGACCTGTTTATTGACCGATGGTCCGGGCATGGGTGTGTGGGCTCTTCCTGGGTTTTACGGCTGCGGTGCTGGTATTGAATGAATGCTGTATATAATAACAGTATTTGCAATATAGAGGCTACGGGCAGTGTTGCTGGTTGGTTTCGTTGGCATGGACTTGGCTGGCAAATGGACGTTTGGACAAGCAAACGCTATGGTGTTTTTTATCGTGCTTGCCTGATCAAGAGGCCTCCACCATGAGTGAGTCATCGAAACGTTCCACGGTCTATTTTGATCCCCAGCTACACGCTGCGCTGCGTTTAAAAGCGGCGCATACGAATCGTTCCTTGTCAGAGATCGTCAATGAAGCAGTACGTGCCGCCCTGGCTGAGGATCAGGCCGATTTGTCGGCTTTTGAAGAGAGAGTTTCTGATCCGACAATAGGTTATGACGAGTTGCTGGGTGATCTAAAGGCGCACGGGAAATTATAGATGGTTTCCAGACATTGTAATTGGATTCAACCAACTACTTATTGTGTCTGATTGATCGAGGGGTAAGGATGAGCCCGACTGTCTTCAGGGAAAAGGGGTACCGTTTCTTTTTCTTTTCGCGGGAAGAGTCGCGAAAACATGTTCATGTAATATCGGGTGACGGTGAAGCAAAGTTCTGGCTTGAGCCGGAGCTTGAGCTTGCCAGGAATTACGGCTATAACCGGCAACAGTTGAGAGAAATTGAACTACTGGTTGAGGAGCATCGCGATGAGCTTGTCAGCGCTTGGAACCAACACTTCGGCGGTTGAAGTGACGAATATTTCCACACACGGGGTATGGTTGCTTGCGCATGAGCGGGAGCTTTTCATGCCCTACGACCGGTTTCCCTGGTTTTTAGACCAACCAGTTCGTGCAATTCTGAATGTAGAGGAGCCGGCTCCAGGGCATTTCTACTGGCCGGAGTTAGATGTTGATCTGACAGAGGCTATTATTGAACACCCCGAGCGGTTTCCGAATGTCGCAGGCAGTAGTTAGCGGGCGAATCGGAGCCTCAGGTGCCTGCGTCGATCGCAGCCTTTGGACACCGTGTAACGGCAGCTCCTGCAGTATCGCGGCCTTCGGCAGCTGCTACAAGTGAACGGCTATAGCCAGGTTTTGTTGGGTTCTCCGGCAATTTCTTCTACGAGCCTTGGCACCAGAAATCCCGGTAATTGTGCTTTTATCTGTTCATGCAATGCCCGTGTCTGCTCCCGCGGCACGGTAAAATGTGCGGTACCCGCTATGGGGTCGGTGTGGTGCAGGTAGTAAGGTAGTACGCCGGAGTTGAACAGTTTTTCTGACAATTGGCACAGGGTATCGGCGTCATCGTTGACGCCGCGTAGCAAGACCGTTTGATTCAACAGTGTTACAGCGCCGCGCCAGGTGTGCAGGTGCTCACTCAGCGAATCGGATATCTCTCTCGGGTGGTTGGCGTGGACCACCAGTATGGCCTGCAACCGGCTTTGCGTGAGTCGTTCGCGCAGCCTGGTGGTCAGCCTTTGCGGCAGTACTATCGGCAACCGTGTATGGAAGCGTACGCGCTTGATCGTGGGCACGGTTTCCAGTTCGTCGAGCCAGTTGCTAAGTGCTTTGTCGTTGAGCATCAGCGGATCACCGCCGCTCATGATGACTTCGTTCACGTCGGGGTGATCATGCAGGTAGGCGACGATGCGTTCCCGGTCCTGTTTGCCGAGCCGGTGTTCTTCATACGGAAAATGCCGGCGGAAGCAGTAGCGGCAGTGAATGGCGCAACTGCGGGTGGGCACCAATAATACCCGGGAACGGTACTTGTGAATCAGGCCGGGTACGGCGGTCGCGGCTTCTTCACCCAGGGGGTCAGCGGTGTAGCCGGGCGTATCGTCGTCTTCGGTGGCCCAGGGCAGCACCTGTGCCAGCAGCGGGTCGTGCCAGTTGTCGGGTTCCATCAGGTCGGCAAAAAAGCGGGTGGTGCGCACGGGGAAATCCGGGTTGAGGTCGCGCAAGGGTGCCGGTGGTACGTCGGTCAGGCCCACGGCTTCCCGCAGGTCTTCCAGACGGGTGATCATGTGGCGCAGTTCATTCTGCCAGGGAGCGGCATTCTCTGTGTCGGCGTCGGCAACAGGGATGGTCTGCACATTCCGTGCCTTTCCGGTTATCATGTGCGTCCTTTACTGAATTGGCAGCGCGCAGCAGGAGCTGCGGCCCACTCATCGGAAAACGAGTACGAGAAATTTATGGCGACCTATTCTACCAGTGAATTCCGCGGCGGTCTCAAGGTGCTGCTCGACGGCGACCCCTGCACCATTGTCGAGAACGAGTTTGTGAAGCCCGGCAAGGGCCAGGCCTTCAACCGGGTAAAACTGAAGAACCTGAAAACCGGTCGCGTTTGGGACCGCACGTTCAAGTCCGGCGACTCCATCGAAAGCGCCGACGTGCTCGATCTGGATATGGAGTACGTCTACACCGACGGTGAGTTCTGGCACTTCATGCGCACCGACGGGTCGTTCGAGCAATACCCGGCCAGCGAAGCGGCCGTGGCGGAGGCCAAAGACTGGCTGAAGGAGCAGGAAGTCTACACGGTGACCCTGTGGAACGACGCGGTGCTGACCGTGACGCCGCCGAACTTCGTGGAACTGGAAATTGTGGAAACCGACCCGGGTGTGCGTGGCGACACCGCGACCGGGGGCACCAAGCCAGCCACACTGACTACGGGTGCTGTAGTGAAAGTACCGCTGTTCATCGACAACCACGAAGTGATCAAGGTCGATACGCGCAAGGGCGAATACGTCTCCCGCGCCAAGTAATCTGCAGAGGGGAGCCTGAGCATGGACGACTGGCAACCCACGGCCGGGCCCGCCGCCCTGAAGGCCCGGGCCGCGCTGTACGACGCCATTCGGGCGTTTTTCCGGGAGCGTCAGGTGCTCGAGGTGGAAACCCCGCTGGTGAGCGCGGCGATGAACCCGGACCCCAATATTGATTCCTGCCATGCCGATGGCGTGTCGGGCTGGGGGTATCTGCACACCTCCCCCGAATTCCCCATGAAACGCCTGCTGGCCGCTGGGTCCGGCCCTATCTGGCAACTGTGCCGGGTGTTCCGAGCCGGCGAGGCGGGGCGCAAACACAACCCCGAGTTCACTCTGCTGGAATGGTACCGCCCCGGGTTTGACGAAAACGACCTCATGGCCGAGGTGGCGGAGCTGCTGCGCTCGCAAGTGCCGACGCTGTCTGTGCGCTCGGTGACTTTTCGCGACGCGTTCATCCAGTGGGCAGGCTTTGACCCCACCGACATGACCACGCTGGACCTGAAGCGCCAGACCCGTCAGCGCCTGGGCTGGAAGGGCGATGACCGGGAGGAAATGCTGGATCTGTGGCTGGCCTCCGTGATCGAGCCGGCGTTGCCTCATGAAGAACTGACCTTTATTACCCACTGGCCGGCCAACCGGGCCGCGCTGGCAGCACTGCACCCGGAGGTAAAAGGCCAGCCGCGCACCGCCCGGCGCTTTGAGGCGTACTGGCGCGGGATGGAACTGGCGAATGGCTACTATGAGCTGGGTGACGCAAAAGAACTGCGCGAGCGCTGGAATCAGGATCTGAGAACCCGGGTGAGCAACGGCAAGCTGGCGGGGCCGATGGACGAACGGTTGCTGGCGGCGCTTGAAGCCGGAATGCCGGCCTGTGCGGGGGTGGCACTGGGAGTGGATCGCTGGCTAATGGCGCTGCTGGGTACAGACACCATCGCCGATGTGATTGCGTTCCCGTCAGATCGGGCCTGACGAGCAGTTATTTGGACTGGTTGAACCGTTCCTGCAGCGAGGCGAGCTTGTCCTGCATGCGGGTTTCCGGGTCTTTGCGCGGCTGAGCGGGTTTACTCTGCTCGTTCTGGTTCTTCGGCGGGCGGCGCTTCGGGCGGCTCTGGCCACTTTTTTCCGGCGGTTCGCTGCTGTTCTCACCATTTTTCGCCGCTTTGTCAGCGGGCTTGCCACGGCGGCCCTTGCCACGTTGATTGGCTTTCTGTTCAGCCCGGCGGGCGCGGCGTTTCTCTTCGATCTCTTTCACCTGCTCCTGCGCGTGGGCCTGGTCCTTTTCGGTCACTTCGCCACTCGGGCCGGTAAGGCCATGGCGTTCGCCACCTGCGGCCACGGCACGCAGATAGGCCAGTTGACGCACATAGAAGTTCAACGCCCGACGTATGCGGGTTTTGGACAGCTTGCCGTCTTCGGCCAGATCCTTGTGAATGCCGATCTTGAGCGGCTTGGCGGCACGCAGGGTGAACAGCTCCGGGTAGAGTTCGTGCAGTTCATCGAAGGCCACGCGGTTCGGATGCGGCTTGCGCTCGGGCGTTGTTTTTTTCGCCTCTGTCGACTGCTCAGCCGTTGGTTGCTCCGTCGCCGTCGCCGCTTGTGCCGACTCGCCGGCGGGTTGTTCCGCTGACGGCTGCTCCAATGGCTGTTCCCCCTGGGGCACAGCGGTTTCAGCCTGATTCTCTACCGGGTCGTCACTCGACGATTCGGCCGCCTGAGGGGCGGTTTCCGTCGGCTCGGTTGTGGTGGACTCCACGTCACCGGTCTTCGCGTTTTCAGCTTGCATCAGTTACCCGTCTCGTGGCCTTTACAGGGGGCGAAGGCGGCATTCTGAGTGTTCCGGCTGGGCGGGTCAACCGCGCCATGGTCGAAATTCGCTCCAGTGGTCGACCGTATCGCCTGTCGGTGTTCAGTGCAGTGTATCGCCCACCCGTACTTTAAGGCCCGGGGTAAGCCCGCGGGTCCAGTCCTGCACGCGCCCGGGAGAGACCAGTATCACCGTGGAGCCCAGCTCGAACTGGCCGAGTTCATCGCCACGGTGCAGTTCTGGGCCTTCCTGATCGCCGTAATCCCAGGTTCTCGGTTTGCGCTGGCGGGCAATGGGCCCGGCCCAGGTGGTAATAATGCGCCCCACGATCATGGCGCCGACCAGCACGACAGCCAGCGGGCCCTGTTCCGTGCGGAATTCGCAGACCAGCCGTTCGTTGCGGGCGAACAGGTTGGGCACCTGTTCGGCGGTGGTGTTGTTCACGCTGAACAGCCGGCCGGGCACATAGGTCATGCGGGTCAGGCGACCGGTGACCGGCATGTGTATACGGTGATAGTCGCGTGGTGACAGATACAACGTGGCAAACTGCCCGTTCGCGTAGGGCGTGGCGTCAATGTCCGGGCCCAGCAGGTCGCTGAGCCGATACCGGTGCGACTTGGCCTGGATCAGTGTAGGATTCGCGGCAGGTTCCGGGTCCGTGCCGGTGTGGAGAGGTCCGGCCTGGCTCACCGCGCCGTCCACAGGGCAGACAAGCGTGTCGCTGCTCCAGTGCTCGAGCTGGTTCAGCGGGCGGGCATCGGCCCGCAGGCGCCGGGTGAAAAACTCATTGAACGTGCGGTACGCGGCCGGGTCAGGCGACTCGGCTTCCTGCATGTTGACCCGGTACACCCGGATAAACAGACGAATCAGCGCCGGCGTCAGCACGGGTATGGCCCGCCTGGCGAGCTGCCCGACCAGCGCTGTGAGTAATTTGTGCGGCAGCATATACTGCAGCAGAACGAACGGAGATTTCATGCCATGCAATCCGCAATGTGTGACCGCCGCAGCCTAGTGTATTCGTGGCGCTATAGCCAGCCGCTAGGGCGTTGACGTATGGCGAAGCGACGGTTGTCACGCCGGCAAGTCCAGCGCATGGAAAAAGCGCAGTCTGACCGGTTTGCCCGAGCGAACGAGCGTGCGACTCATACTGCTGTAGATGTGCCAGAGGGAGATGACCTGCAGCCGGGCGCGGTGACCGCCCAATTGGGCAGCCGGGTGGATGTGGTGCCGGAGGGCGAAACAACCGCGCGCCGCTGCCATGTGCGGGCGAATGTCGGCACGGTGGCCACCGGCGATGAGGTGCTGTGGCAGCCGCTGGAGACACCCACGGCCGATGCTGAAGGCGTTGTTGTGGCGGTGAAGCCCAGGCGGTCCGCTCTGGAGCGGCCGGATGACCGGGGGCGGGTACGTGTGGTGGCAGCAAACGTCGACCAGATGATGATTGTGATGGCGCCGAGCCCGCCGACACCACTGAACCTCGTTGACCGGTACCTGGTCGCCGCTGCGGCGGCCGGCATTCAGCCGCTACTGGTGCTGAACAAGGCGGACCTGCTCACCGAAAATGATGACTGGCAGGAGGCACTGGCGCTGTACAAAGAGCTTGGCTTCAATACCTGCCGGGTCAGTGCGCAGAAGGGTGGTGTATCCGCGCTGCAGCCGTTTCTGGCGGGCCAGACCAGTGTGCTGGTCGGCCAGTCCGGTGTGGGTAAGACGTCCCTGGTGAATGCGCTGCTCGGGCGCGATGATCTGGCTACTCAGGCCGTGTCGGACAGCACCGGCAAGGGACTACACACCACCACAGCAGCGCGGCGGTATGATCTGCCGGGCGGTGGCTACCTGGTGGATTCTCCCGGTATCCGGGAGTTCGGGCTGGGCGTGGTCGCCACGGAGGCAGTTGCCGGCGGTTTCCCGGAGATTCTGGAACACGCGGCCGGCTGCCGGTTCCGTGATTGTCGGCACCGTTCAGAGCCGGGCTGTGCGGTGCTCGCCGCCATTGAGGGCGGGCAGGTGTCGCCGCGGCGGCTGGACAGTTATCATCGCATCATTGAATCCATGGAGGCGACATGAACAAAGCGGATAATCTGGTCTGGATCGATCTGGAAATGACCGGTCTGGACCCGGAGCGGGAGCGCATCATTGAGATTGCGACTCTGGTGACCGATCCCAACCTTGAGGTGCTGGCGGAAGGGCCGGAACTGGTGGTGTCTCAACCCAAGGCACTGTTGGATGCGATGAGTGACTGGTGTGTGCAGCATCATGGGGCGTCCGGGCTGACACAGCGTGTGCTCGACAGTACGGTGACCGAAGCCGACGCCGAGCAGCAGACCATCGAGTTTCTGAAACAATGGGTCGAGCCTGGCAAGGCGCCATTATGCGGCAATTCCATCGGTCAGGATCGCCGCTTTCTGGCGAAGTACATGCCACAACTGGAAGGCCTGCTGAATTACCGGAACCTGGATGTATCCTCCATCAAGATTCTGGCGAAGCACTGGCGCCCCGATATCGCCGATGGTGTCGTGAAACAGAATACGCACCGGGCATTGGACGATATCCGTGAGAGCATCGCCGAGCTGCGGTATTACCGGGATCACTTCTTCCGGCTTAGCTGATCCAGCGCCCAGGCTATGTGCTCCTGCACCAGCGGCGTGCTGTCAGGGTAGGCGGCTTCCAGCGCCTTGATTGCCTCCGGGCGGGGTGAGCCATTACCCAGCGCAACAGCGAGGTTGCGCTGCCAGTTTTCATAGCCGGTGCGCCGGATGGCCATGCCTTCGGTGCGCTGCAGAAAGGTCGCTTCATCCCACTGGAACAGATCGAGCAGGTCGGCTTCGTCCAGGTTGTGGCGTGGCTGGAAATCCGGTTCTCTGGTGTTGGGTGTGAACTTGGTCCAGGGGCAGATGATCTGGCAGTCATCGCAACCGAAAATGCGGTTGCCCATCGGCTTTCTCAGCTCTTCGGGAATCGGCCCACTGTGTTCGATGGTCAGGTAGCTGATGCACTTGCGGGCGTCCAGTTCCCAGGCCCGTGTAAAGGCCCCCGTGGGGCAGATGTCCAGACAACGGGTGCAGCTGCCGCAGTGCTCTGTGGCCTGCGGCGGGTCTGGCGGTATCGGGCAGTCGGTCATGAGTTCGCCCAGGAAGAACCAGGAGCCGGCGTCGCGGTTCAGCACCAGCGTGTTCTTGCCCACCCAGCCGAGCCCGGCGTTGCGCGCCAGTGCGCGTTCCAGCACCGGTGCACTGTCGGCGAATGCCCGGTAGCCGAGCTGCCCGATCTGTTGTTCCAGCCACTGGCCCAGTTTTGCCAGGCGTTTTCGCATGAGTTTGTGGTAGTCCCGGCCCAGTGCATAACGGGCAATATAGGCTTTTTCCGGGTGGTCGAGCAGGTCGCGGGTGCGGACTTCCGGCAGATAGTCAAGCCGGACTGTTAATGCCGAACAGGCACCGGGCAACAGCGCATTACCGTGAAACCGCTTCTCGCCGTGCTCGGCAAGAAATCCCATGGTGCCATTCAGCCCACGGGCCAGCCAGTCGTTGAATCGGGGTGCTTCTTCGGGGGTATCCGGTCGCGTGAAGCGGGCATCCGCGAACCCGAGCTCGCGCGCCCGGTAACGGACTCTGACCTTGAGCGCAGCCATGAATTCCCCATCCATCGCGGTGGGAATTTCCGTGCATTTGGGCGCTGTGTCGCTCATATTTCTCATGATACACTCAACCGCTGTTCTACCCTATACACAACAGCACATCCGGTCGCTCCGGTTTGGCAACATGAGCACTCACGCAGACCCCATCAACCAGAACCAGTCGAGCACAGCCGCCACCGCTCTGGTCGGCCGCCTGCCGGGCCCGGGCGACACTGATGCGCTGGGTGCGGCCCTGGCCGACACCATCCCTTCGGGGCCGCCGCTCGTGGTTTTCCTGCACGGCAATCTGGGCGCCGGAAAAACCGCTTTGGTGAGGGCCTGTGTGCTGGCGCTCGGATGGAAGGGTGTTGTAAAGAGCCCTACCTATACCCTGTTAGAATTGTATGATCTGGACAACCGGCGCGTCTGCCACTTCGATCTGTACAGGCTGGCGGAGCCGGAAGAACTCGAATACATCGGCCACCGGGATTATCTGGAGAACAACACGGTGTGGTTTGTGGAATGGCCGGAGCTGGGGCAGGGTGTATTGCCGACGGCAGACATCGATATCGCGCTGGCAACAGAGGGCGCTGGCCGCTCGGTTCAGCTTCAGGCGCAGACAACGGCCGGCTCGGCCTGGCTGCAGGCGCTGGCAGAGACCGACATCTCGGGCGTGGCGCTGCAACGAGGTGAGCAGACATGAATCACCGGCTCTACAGTCGCCCAGGGGCCTTGTTCCGCCGCTGGGCCGGTCTCGCCCTGACGGGGTTGCTGCTGGCCGGGTCGGTCTCTGCCGAGACCGTCACCAATCTGCGCCTTTGGCCGGCGCCCGATCACACCCGCATCGTTTTTGACCTCGACACCACCGTTGAACACAGCATTTTCACCCTGCGCAACCCCGAGCGGGTCGTGGTTGATATGGAAAACACCGACCTGCAGGCCAGTTATTCGGATCTGTCGCTGGAGGGCAGCGGAATCCGGGATATCCGCTCCGCGCGCCGGCAGGATGGCACCCTGAGAGTGGTGTTCGATCTGGAATCCCGCCTGGAAGCCCGCAGTTTCGTACTGCCGCCCAACGAACAGTATGGCCACCGCCTGGTGCTCGACCTGGAGCGTGACGACCGGACGTCGCCGACCATTGAAGCCGCGCGTGAAGTGCGCCGTGCGGAAACCGACGGCCGCCGTGACATCGTGATTGCCATCGATGCCGGCCACGGCGGTGAAGACCCCGGTGCTATCGGCGTTCGGGGTACCTACGAGAAAAATATTGTGCTGGCCATGGCGCGCGAACTGGAAGCCATGGTCGAAGCACAGCAGGGGTATACCCCGTTCATGGTGCGCACCGGTGACTATTACGTATCCCTGGTGCGGCGCCGTCAACTGGCCCGGGAAGCGAACGCGGATTTCTTTGTTTCCCTGCATGCCGATGCCTTCACCAGCCCGCAGCCTTCCGGGGCCTCGGTCTATGCCCTGTCTGACAGCGGCGCCACCTCGACCATGGCGAGTTACCTGGCGAACAGTGAGAACCAGGCGGATACCATTGGTGGGGTTGGCGGCGTACGGCTCGAAGATATGGACGCCATGGTGCGCGAAGTCATTGTGGACCTCGCCATGACCCACAGCATGCAGGAAGGTCTGGCCATCGGTGAAACCGTACTGAACCGCATGGGCCGCGTCACCCGCCTGCATCGTCGGCAGGTGGAACAGGCCGGCTTCGCCGTGCTGAAATCGCCGGACGTGCCGTCCATTCTGGTAGAGGCCGGGTTCATGTCCAATCCGGACGATGAGGCCAACCTCGGCTCGCAGGCTTACCGCCAACGGCTGGCCTCGTCCGTGTTTTCCGGCATTCGTGACTACTTTGAAGCGTCACCGCCACCCGGCACCTGGGTATACGCACAACGTGAGCAACAGGGGCGTTTGGCGGAGTACCGGGTACAGCGCGGAGACACGCTCTCCGGCATAGCCAACCGGCATGGTATTACGGTCAACCGGCTGCGGGCGCTCAACAACATGAACGGTGACATTATTCAGGTAGGAGAGGTGCTTCGGGTGCCGCATGGATAACGCGCTGTCCGAACGACACATTCAGATTCTTCCGCCCCGGCTCGCCAACCAGATTGCGGCCGGCGAGGTGGTGGAGCGCCCGGCGTCGGTGGTGAAGGAACTGCTGGAAAACAGCATTGATGCCGGCGGCCGGCGCATAGAGGTGGACCTGGAGCAGGGCGGCGTAAAGCGCATTCTGGTGCGCGACGATGGCTTCGGGATCCACGCGGACGATATGCCGCTCGCGCTGAACCGCCACGCTACCAGCAAGGTCCGTACGCTCGATGATCTCGAGCAGGTACAGTCCATGGGCTTTCGGGGCGAAGCGCTCGCTGCGATCAGCTCGGTATCGCGGCTTACGCTCACCAGCCGCCATGTCGATGTGGAACACGCCTGGCAGGTAGTGGCCGAAGGCCGCGACATGGCCCCGGAAACGGCACCGGCCGCCCACCCGACCGGTACGTCGGTGGATGTCCAGGACCTGTTTTTCAACACCCCGGCGCGGCGGCGCTTTCTCAAGACGGAAAAAACCGAATTCAACCACGTGGATGCCACGTTCCGCCGTCTGGCACTGAGCCACTGGGACCGCCACTTCAGCCTGCGACACAACGGCAAGGTGGTGCATAACCTGCCCGCCTGTCATTCCGTGGCAGAGCGCACCCAGCGCATGGGGCAGCTCTGTGGCAAGCGGCTGGCGGAAGAGAGCGTCTTTATAGAGCTTGACCATGGCGGCATGCGGCTCTGGGGCTGGCTGGGCCTGCCGACCTACAGCCGTCCGCAGGCGGATCAGCAGTATTTCTTTGTGAACGGCCGCCCGGTGCGCGACAAGGTGGTGACGCACGCAGTAAAGCAGGCCTACCGGGATGTCCTGTTCCATGGCCGTCACCCGGTCTATGTGCTGTATCTCGACCTCGATGCCGGCGGTGTGGACGTAAACGTGCACCCGACCAAGCACGAGGTACGCTTCCGCAACAGTCGCGAAGTCCATGACTTCCTGTTCCGGGCGCTGCACCGGGCGCTGGGCTCGGTGACGCCGTCGGAGCAACCGTCACCGGCGTCGCTGCCCGCTGGTTCACTGCCGGAATCGGGCCAGCCGGGCTGGTCCGCGCCGCGAGGGCAGGTGTCCATGTCGCTGCGCCCGGATGCCGGTGCGGCCGGGTCCATGTTCGGCAACGCCGGGGTTGCTTCCGCCGAACCACTCGCCGACGCCAGTGCCGCCGGTCGGAGCTGGCAACGGGCGTTCCGGCAGCCGGTATCGACGGATGCCGTGCGCCAGACCATGGAAGGCTACCGGGCGCTGGCGCAACCGGGTGAGGGTGGCTCTGAAGAGGTGCCGCCGCTGGGTTTTGCGTTGGCACAACTGCATGGCGTGTACATTCTGGCCCAGAACGAGGAAGGCCTCGTGCTGGTCGACATGCATGCGGCACACGAGCGTATTACCTATGAGCGCATGAAAGTCGCGTTCGATCAGGCCGGGTTGCCCAGCCAGCCGGTGTTGGTGCCGGAAAACCTCGCTGTGAGTGCCCTGGAAGCGGATGCCACCGAGCAGCACGGTGAGTGGTTCGCCCAGTTCGGTTTCGATTTGCGCCGCTCCGGGCCGGAGCAGGTCACGGTGCATGCCGTGCCGGTGTTTTTCCCGGCGCGTCAGGTGGAAGCGCTGGTGCGCGATGTGCTGGCGGAGCTGGTGCAGTATGACAGCAGCGACGGTATTCGCGCAGCGCGCGATGAAATACTCGCCACCATGAGTTGCCATGGCTCGGTGCGCGCCAACCGTCAGCTCAGTGTGCCGGAAATGAACGCCCTGCTGCGCGATATGGAAGAGACCGAGCGCAGCGGCCAGTGCAACCATGGGCGACCGACCTGGACGCGATTGTCGATGCAGCAGCTCGACCGACTGTTTCTGCGGGGTCAGTGATGCCTGCACCGCCGGTGATCGCCGTCATGGGGCCGACGGCATCAGGCAAGAGCGCACTGGCACTGGCGCTGGCCGAGCAGCTTGACGGTGAGATTGTCACCGTTGACTCGGCGCAGGTGTATCAGGGCATGGACATTGGCACGGCAAAGCCTTCAGCCGCCGAACAACAACGGATACCCCACCACCTTCTCGACCTGTGTTCACCGCTGGAATCCTATTCGGTGGATGAGTTCGTGCAGGACGCCCATGTCGCGATCCGCGATATCCTGGCGCGGGGGCGTGTGCCGGTGCTGGCCGGCGGCACCATGCTCTATTTTCGGGCGTTGTTCGCGCCCATGGCTGAATTGCCACCGTCGGACCCCGTTGTACGGGCGCAACTGGCGGAAGAAGCGGACCGGCTCGGTGTGGCCCGTTTGCATGAATGGCTGGCCGAGGTTGACCCCGAAGCGGCTGCGAGCATGCACCCGAACAACCGCCAGCGGGTCATGCGGGCGTTGGAGGTCTATCGGGTTTCCGGCAAACCGATCAGTGCCTGTTGGGCGGCGCAGGGAGAATGGCCGGCGCCGGGCAGCGTGAGTGCGGACCTGCCCTGGTCTGTGATTCAACTGGCGGTATCACCCGCTGATCGCTCCGTGCTGCACGAGCGGATCAACCAACGTTTCCGGGCCATGTTATCCGATGGTCTGGTCGAAGAGGTACGCGGGCTGCAGCGCTTATCGGGCCTGACCGCCGATCATCCGGCCATGCGCTCGGTCGGCTATCGGCAGGTATGGCAGTGGCTGGCGTCAGGCGACGACAGCGCCGTCGCCTATGAGCAGATGGTGGCCCGGGCGCAGGCGGCCAGCCGGCAACTGGCAAAGCGCCAGCTTACCTGGCTTCGGGGCTGGCGTAACCTGACCACCTTTGATACTCTCGAGCCCAATCTGTCCGATCACGTGATACGGTTCCTGAAATACGAATTCCCGTCGACGCTCTGAACGTTGTTTTCTGGCCGGCATGGGGCATGGTTGTCATGCCTCTGAAAATGGTGTCAGTGCGGCGATGCTCTTTGCTATAGTACAGGGGAGACCGGATCGTCGGGATCGGATAACGACTAGAAAAACGAGGAGTGAGTCATGTCCAAAGGGCAAAGCCTTCAGGATCCGTACTTGAATTTTTTGCGCAAGGAAAGAATACCAGTATCCATCTTTCTGGTGAATGGCATCAAACTGCAGGGGCAGATTGAATCCTTCGACCAGTTTGTGATCCTGTTGAAGAACACGGTGTCGCAGATGGTCTACAAGCACGCCATTTCAACCGTAGTGCCATCGCGGCCAGTCCGGCTGCCCCATAGTGAGGAAGATGACGCGGAAGCGAGCTGAACCAGAGAACAGACCAGCGGCCGGAATGAGCGCAATGTCAGAACGGGGGTGTGTGGTTGTTCTTTGAACGCGCCCAGGGTGGCGATCGTGCGCTTCTTGTTCATGTTGACTTCCCGGACGAAGACGCCCGGGAAGACGTGGACGAATTCATCGATCTGGTGTCCTCCGCGGGTGCCGAACCTCTTGCACTGATCACGGCCAGGCGCCGTGCACCGCACCCGAAGACATTTATTGGTGGCGGCAAGGTCGAGGAGATTCGGGCTGCGGCTGAGGCGGATGATGCGGATGTGGTGCTGTTCAACCATTCGCTGTCGCCCAGCCAGGAGCGGAATCTGGAGCAGGCACTGCAATGCCGCGTCCTTGACCGTACCGGCCTTATTCTCGATATCTTTGCCCAACGCGCCCGAACCCATGAGGGTAAATTACAGGTTGAGCTGGCCCAGTTACAGCACCAGGCAACGCGCCTGGTGCGCGGCTGGACTCACCTGGAGCGTCAGAAGGGCGGTATCGGGCTGCGCGGCCCGGGTGAAACCCAGCTGGAAACCGACCGCCGCCTGCTGGGCGAGCGGATAACCCGTATCCAGCGCCGGCTAGCCAAGGTGGAAAAGCAGCGTGATCAGGGGCGGCGCTATCGGCGGCGGTCAGATACTCCGACCATCGCACTCGTGGGTTACACCAACGCGGGCAAGAGCACCTTGTTCAATGCCCTGACGGAATCCTCGGTATATGCAGCGGACCAACTGTTCGCCACGCTCGACCCGACACTGCGCCAACTGTTTATCGACGATCTCGGGCAGGTCGTTCTGGCCGATACGGTCGGATTCATTCGGCATCTGCCGCACCATCTGGTAAAAGCCTTCAAGGCAACGCTGCAGGAGACTGCAGAAGCCGATTTGCTGCTGCATATTGTGGATTGCGCGGCCGATGAGCGCGAGGCGAACATCGAGCAGGTAAATGAAGTGTTAAGTGACCTGTCGATTGCTGAAAAACCGCAGTTGCTCGTGTTCAATAAGGCAGATTTGCTGAATCGCAGCGCGCAGATTGATCGCAGCGAAGACGGCACGGCGGAAAAGGTCTGGTTGTCGGCCACCGAGCGAACCGGTTTTGCGGAACTCAAAGCCTGTATTGCCGAGCGGTTGGGCGGCGATCTGTTTGCCCGGACCATCGTGGTGCCGCCTGAGTGGGCAGAACTGCGCGCGCGCCTGCACGACCAGGGCGCTGTTTACGGCGAACAGTTTGATGACCGCGGGCGGGCCGAAATGGAAATCCGCCTGCAGACGAAAGACCTTCGTCAGTTGCTGCACCAGTGCGGCGTGGCGCCGGAACATTACCTGTCGGTAACGGAAGAGAGCTGGTAATCAGTTATTGGCCTAACCGATAAAAACCATTTGAAAACTGGAGAACGACATGGCGTGGAATGAACCGCCTGATAATCGGAACCGGGATCAGGATCCCTGGGGCAGGGGCTCCGGCGGAGGCGGCGGCAACGGTGGCCCGCCGGATCTGGACAAGATCCTGAAAGACCTGAGCCGTAAACTGAACCGCTTTCTGGGCGGCCGCAAAGGCGGCAGCGGTGGCTCCGGGGGCGACTCGTCCGGTCCACAGAACATCAAGGGGCTGCTGCTTGCAGCCGTGATCGTGCTGGGCGGCCTGGGGCTGTACAACTCGTTCTATACCGTGGACGAGCAGGAGCGTGGTGTCGTGCTCCGGCTGGGTAACTTTCAAAAACTGGTAACGCCGGGTCTGCGCTTCAAACTGCCGATCGTTGATCAGGTGGAGACGGTCAATGTTACCAACCTGCGTTCCTACAATTACCAGCAGCTCATGCTGACCGAAGACGAGAACATTGTCGATGTGTCCATGACGGTCCAGTACCTGGCCGAAGACGCGGAAGCGTTTGCGCTCAACGTACGTAACCCGGTGAGCAGCATGGAGGATGCGGCGGATGCCGCACTGCGCCACGAAATGGGTGGCGTCATCATGGACCAGGTTCTCACCGCGGGTCGTGCGCAGCTCGCGCGCAATGTACAGAGCCGTCTGCAGGGTTATCTGGACAATTACGGCTCCGGTATCCGGGTGAGCGTGGTCAACATTCTGGAAGCCAGTGCACCGTCGGAAGTGCAGGAAGCCTATGACGACGTAATCCGGGCACGTGAAGACGAACAGCGCGTCATCAACGAAGCGCAGTCCTACGCCAACCAGGTGATTCCGGAAGCCCGGGGCCAGGCCCAGCGGCAACTGGAAGAAGCGGAGGCCTACCGCGCCGAGCTGATTGCCAATGCAGAGGGTGATGCCAACCGCTTTACCTCACTGGCGACCGAGTATCAGCAGGCGCCGGAAATCACCCGAGAGCGGCTCTACCTTGAGACCATGAGCAGCATCTACGGTGAAGCCAACAAGGTCATGCTCGATGTCAGCGAGGGCAGCAATAATCTGATGTACCTGCCGCTGGATCGACTGTCGGGTAATGTGGAGCGTCTCAGCGACGAGGATGTCGATCGTCTCAGTGAACGTATCCGCCAGCGCCAGCAGTCCGGCAACTAGGAGAATCTGAAATGAGTACACGCAACATATTTATCATCGTACTCGCCGTCCTGGTTGTACTGGTCGGGAGTCAGAGCCTCTACATAGTCACGGAGCGTGAGCGCGCCATTCAACTGCGCTTCGGTGAAGTGGTACGCCCGGATGTGCAGCCGGGTCTGCACGTGAAGGTGCCGTTCATCGACACCGTGTCACGGTTTGATGGCCGGGTGCTTACCAACAATTCCCAGCCGGAGCGTATCCTGACGGTCGGTCGGGAAAACCTGCTGGTGGATTCGTTCGTGAAGTGGCAGGTGGTGGACCCGCTGCAGTTCTACCGCGCAACGGCCGGTAATGAGTTTGCCGCGTCTGAACGTCTGACGGCCATTGCCAACGACGCACTGCGTAACGCGTTCGGTGTACGGACCATCTATGAAGTGGTGTCCGGTGAGCGCGATGTGCTGATCGATGAAATCACCCAGTTGGTTGACTCAGAGGGTCGTAATGCCCTCGGGGTCCGGGTGGTGGATGTGCGCATCAAGCGGATCGACCTGCCGGATTCCGTGAGCTCCACGGTATTCACCCGCATGCGTTCTGACCGGGAAAAGGAAGCACGGGAAATCCGTGCCCGCGGTGAGGAGCAGGCCGAGGGTATTCGCGCCAATGCGGACCGCCAGCGTACCGAGATTCTGGCCAATGCGTATCGACAGGCGCAGACCATTCGCGGTGAAGGGGATGCCCAGGCAGCGGCGATCTACGCCAATGCTTTCCAGCAGGACGACAACTTCTATTCGTTCTGGCGGAGTCTCCGTGCCTACGAGGACACCTTCAGCGAGCAGGACCTGTTCGTGATCGAGCCGGACAGCCCGTTCTTCCGCTACATGCAGGACATGAACGCCGGACCGGTCG
Source organism: Natronospirillum sp. (assembly GCA_965602035.1). Lineage (GTDB taxonomy): Bacteria > Pseudomonadota > Gammaproteobacteria > Pseudomonadales > Natronospirillaceae > Natronospirillum. The sequence continues at coordinate 3,132,896 of OZ271919.1, forward strand.
AGCTTGAGGGTGCATTGTCACTGCGTTGATCAGACCGGGTGAGGCAACGCCTCAAAACAGGTATACTTCGCAACTGCCGGGCCATGGGCCCGGCTTTTTGTTGTGTTACTGTAGCCCGGCCAGCCGCCGCCCGGTGGCTGAACGCCTGACAAGAAGCGAATCAGAGACGATATGAACCAGACAGACCGTTGGTTGCTGCCCGACGCTATTGAAGAAGTACTGCCGCCACTGGCCATGCACGTGGAACAGTTGCGTCGTCAGGGCCTGGACCGTTTTGCCCGCTGGGGATACCAGCAGGTGATTCCCCCGCAGGCGGAATTTCTGGAGAGTCTGCACGCCGGCATGGGTGGTGACCTCGATCTGCTGACCTGCAAGGTAACCGACCAGTTGTCGGGCCGCATGCTCGGCATTACGCCGGATCTCACGCAGCAGGTCGCCCGCATGGATGCCCACAGCATGCCGCACCCGGGCGTGGCCCGTTATTGCTACTGTGCCCCCGTATTGCACGCGCGCAAGGCATCACTGCTCAGCTCCCGCAATCCGCTCCAGATCGGGGCCGAAGTCTATGGTTCCACCGCGCTCGAGGCGGACCTTGAGATCATCTGCCTGATGGCGGGTCTGGCCAGTGATATTGGCCTGGGTGATCTGACCCTCGATATCGGGCACGTCGGGCTGTTCCGTGCGCTGACTTCGGAGCTGAATCTGCCACAGGACGACCGGACGGAGCTGTTCAGCCTGATGCGCCAGCGGGCCCTGCCCGAGCTTAACGACTGGCTCAATGAGCATGTGGAAGACGACGATCTGCGCTCGATACTGCAGTCATTGCCGGGGTGGTCCGGTAGCCCGGAGTTGCTCGATACGGTCGCAGACCGACTGCAGCGGTTTCCGGTGTCCGGCCCGATTGAAGAGCTGCGCCGGTTGACGGACATGGTCCGCGAGCGTCGGCCCGAACTGCGCGTGCATATCGACCTGGCCGAATTGCGTGATTTCAATTATCACACCGGCCTGGTGTTCTCGCTCTTCCACAGCGATCACGGCCATGCTATTGCCAAGGGCGGGCGCTACGATGATACCGGGCGGGCGTATGGCCGAAGCCGGCCGGCCACCGGCTTTTCGGCAGACCTGAAGACACTGGCGGGTCTGACCGAACCATCGGATATGGCGTCGGGGCGTCGGGTCTACATTCCCGTATCCGATGACGCGGCGCTGGTAACACGCGTGGACCAGTTGCGCGGTGAAGGCGAAATTCTGGTGCAGGGATTCACCGACGACGGGAACGAACCCGTGCAGATGCAGTGTACGCATACACTGGCGCGGGAAGCAGGTGGCTGGCATATTGTCAGCCTTCAGAGCAACGCGAACCAGATTGAGGGGCGTGACGAAACACATGGGTAAGAATGTGGTGGTGCTGGGCACCCAATGGGGCGACGAGGGCAAGGGCAAGATCGTCGACCTGCTGACTGAAGAAGCATCGGCGGTTGTTCGGTTTCAGGGTGGCCACAATGCCGGCCATACGCTGGTGATAAACGGCGAGAAAACGGTGCTTCATCTGATTCCGTCCGGCATTCTTCGCGCCGGGGTAACCTGTGTGATTGGCAACGGTGTCGTGCTGGCGCCGGACGCGCTGCTGACCGAGATTGCCATGCTGGAGCACCGAAACGTGCCGGTGCGCGATCGGCTAAAGGTCAGCCTGGCCTGCCCGCTGATTCTGCCCAACCACGTGGCGCTCGATAAGGCCCGTGAAGTTCGCCGTGGTAAAAAGGCCATCGGCACCACCGGGCGTGGCATTGGCCCGGCCTATGAAGACAAGGTGGCACGGCGTGCCGTGAAACTCGGTGACCTGTATCGGCCCGATGTGTTCCGTGAAAAGCTGGCCGACCTGCTCGACTATCACAACTTTATTCTTCGTGACTACTACGGCGAGCCGGAGCTGGCTCTGGACACGGTCTACGACCAGGTGATGCGCCAGGGCCAGCAGATTGCTGATCTGGCGACCGATGCTGTGGGGTTTATTCACAGTGTCCGCAAAGCCGGAGGCCATATCATGTTCGAGGGCGCGCAGGGGTCACTGCTGGATATTGACCACGGTACGTATCCCTACGTGACCTCGTCGAATACCACAGCGGGTGGTGTTGCGACCGGTTCCGGCGTTGGACCGCTCTATCTGGACTACGTGATGGGTATCACCAAGGCCTACACGACCCGCGTCGGCGCCGGGCCTTTCCCGACCGAACTGTTCGACGATGTGGGCGCCGGGCTGGCCAGCCGGGGTAATGAATTCGGCTCAACCACCGGTCGCCCGCGCCGGTGCGGCTGGTTCGATGCGGTCAGCGTGCGCCATGCCATCCAGATCAACTCCATTTCCGGTCTGTGCCTTACCAAGCTGGACGTACTCGATGGCATGGATTCAGTGAATGTCTGTGTGGGTTATCTGGATGAAAACGGTGAGCCGGCCAGTGTACCCGCTGAGGCAGAAGGCTTTGAGCGTGTGCAACCGGTCTACGAGACACTTCCAGGCTGGTCCGAGAGTACGTTCGGTGCAAAGTCTCTGGCCGATCTGCCGGCCAATGCGCGCCGTTACATAGAATTTCTTGAACAGCACGTCGAGGCACCGGTCGACGTGATTTCCACCGGCCCGGACCGGGAGGAAACCATTATTTTACGCCATGCATTTGCCCCCGGATAAGGGGGTATGCCTGGCCCGAATTGACAGGAGCCCATCGTGGCCAGATCCAGAAAAAAACCAATCAATGATCCTCACGCCGATCGTGAAGCACGCAAATACGAGAAGCCCGTACCCAGTCGGGAATTCCTGCTGCAGTACCTGAAAGACCGTCAGGCACCCGCCACCCATGAAGAGCTTGTGGTGGAGCTGGACCTCCAGTCCGATGATGAAATAGAAGGCCTGCGCCGGCGGCTTATTGCCATGGCACGTGATGGGCAGGTGCTTCAGTCGCGTCAGGGCGCCTATGCGCTGGTCGACCGAATGAGTCTGATTCGCGGCCGGGTACAGGGGCACCCGGACGGCCACGGGCTGCTGATTCCCGACGACGGCCGTGATGCGCTGTCGCTGTCGCACAAACAGATGCGCCTGTGCTTTCACGGTGATCGTGTGCTTGCCAGTGAAATGGGCGTTGACCGGCGTGGCCGCGTTGAAGGCAAGATTGTCGAAGTGCTGGAGCGCAACACCGAACAGGTGGTCGGCCGGTTTCACAGCGAGTCCGGCATTGCGTTTGTGATACCGGAGAACACCCGGATTTCTCACGACATCATGATCCCGGATGGCAAAGCCGACGGGGCACAGGTCGGAGACATTGTGGCCGCCGAGATTATCGTGCAGCCGGGGCGTCGGCGCCAGCCGGTCGGGCAGGTCGTGGAAGTACTCGGCCAGTCCATGGCGCCCGGGATGGAAATCGACGTGGCATTGCGTACCCACGATATACCCTGGGTGTGGCCGGACGACATCGAGCCGGAGCTGGCCCGTATTCCCTCGAAGGTCTCTGCGGAGGAGGCGAAACAACGCTTTGATCTGCGCGACCGTCCCTTTGTCACGATAGACGGCGCTGATGCCAGGGATTTTGATGATGCGGTCTGCGCTTCGAAGCGTCTTCGCGGTGGCTGGAAACTGTGGGTTGCCATCGCCGATGTGTCGCATTATGTGCGCCCCGGCACACCGCTGGATGAAGAAGCCAGCGAGCGGGCGACCTCCGTCTATTTCCCGGAGCGCGTAATCCCGATGTTGCCGGAGGCGCTGTCGAACGGCATCTGCTCGCTGAACCCGCATCAGGACCGGCTTGTCATGGTGTGCGAAATGGAGGTAGACCGGCGCGGTGAGCTGGAAGGCTACCATTTTTATGAGGCGGTGATTCACAGCCAGGCACGGCTGACCTACGACCATGTGTGGCAGTGGCTGCAGGGCGACAAGGATATTATCGAGGCACACTGTACGGGGGACAGTTCGCGGGTTGCCAAGTCACTGACCCAGCTCAACAAGGCGTATCAGGCGTTCCGAAGCGCGCGGAAGCGGCGGGGCGCCATGGACATTGAAACCATTGAACCACGCTTTGAATTTGGTGACGACAAGAAGATAGAGCGAATAGTGCCCTATCAGCGCAATGATGCGCACCGCATCATTGAAGAATGCATGTTGGCGGCGAATACCTGTGTCGGTGATTTTCTGGAGTATTCGGAGTTGCCGGCGCTGTATCGAGTGCACGACTCACCGCCGCTGGAAAAGCTTGAAACCCTGCGCGGGTACCTGAGTGAGCTGGGTCTCAGCCTGGGCGGTGGCGATGATCCGGAGCCGCAGGATTACCGGTTGCTCATGGAACAGATCAGTGAGCGTAAAGACAGTGACGCCATTCAGGCGATGATCCTGCGCAGTCTGTCGCAGGCGGTTTACCAGCCGGAAAACCTGGGTCACTTCGGTCTGGCCTACGACGCGTATGCGCATTTCACATCGCCCATCCGCCGTTACCCGGATCTGCTCGTGCACCGTGCCATCAAGGGGCTGCTGCGCAGCGGTCGGCGCCTGAAGCACCTGACGCGGCCGAAGGGCCAGAAAAAAGAGCCATTCACCCGCTGGTATCCGTATGACGAAACCGCAATCCAGAGTCTCGGCGAGCACTGCTCGCATTGCGAGCGGCGGGCCGATGATGCCACGCGCGATGTGATCGCCTGGCTAAAGTGCGAGTTCATGCAGGACCGCATCGGTGACGTATTTGCAGGGCACATCACGGCCGTGACCGGGTTCGGCCTGTTCGTGCAGCTTGACGATTACTGGGTGGACGGACTGGTGCATGTAACGGCATTGTCCCGAGACTACTATGTATTCGATGCCGCGCGGCAGCGCCTGGTCGGTGAGCGCACACGCGTCGCACATAATCTGGGCGATGCCGTCACGGTGCGCCTGGTGCGGGTGTCGCTGGATGAGCGCAAGATCGATTTCGAGCTGGTGCCCGACAAGTCACGGCAGCCCGGCGGTGACAGTTTCCTGCCACACGAAACCCGCGGGCCCAAGAGTCGTCGGCGCCGTCAGAGAAGATCGGGGAAGGCAGGTAATGGCCGACGCTGATCAGGCACTGGCCGGCATCCATGCAGTAGAGTCCGCACTGAACGAACGGCCCGGCCGTTTGCGGCGGCTGTGGCTGCTGAGCGGTCGCCAGGACCAGCGGATTCGTCGGCTCATCGAGCTGGCCAGAAACAATGGCATTCCCTCCGAACGGCTGGACAACTCTGCCTTCCAGCAGCGCCTTACCCGGCTTGGTCTCGGTGAGGTGCGCCATCAGGGGGTTATCGCCGAGGTGCAGGCACTGGTTCCGGGAAACGAATCAGACCTTGAGCGCCTGGTGGTCGAATCCGAGCGCCCGCTCTTTCTGATACTTGATGGCGTCACCGACCCGCACAATCTCGGGGCGTGTCTGCGTACCGCGGATGCCACCGGCGTTACCGCGGTCATTGTGCCTCAGAAGCGATCGGCCGGCCTGACTGCGACTGTCGCCCGCGTGGCCAGTGGCGCAGCCGAAACGGTGCCGCTGATTCAGGTGACTAATCTGTCACGGACGCTCAAGACGCTGAAAGCGGCCGGTGTCTGGTTGACCGGCCTGGCCGATACCGAAGATTCGGTGCTGTACGACGCCGATCTTGCCGGGCCCAGCGCGCTCGTGCTTGGCGCAGAGGGCGAAGGGCTCCGGCGGCTGACCCGTGAGCAGTGCGATTTTCTGGTCAGCATCCCGATGGCCGGTACGGTGTCGAGCCTCAATGTCTCCGTCGCCGCCGGTGTCTGTCTGTATGAGGCAGTCCGACAGCGCCGTGCACGGCAGGCTTGAGTACCGGGTCAATTTCCCCTATAATCCGGCGCCCGGTCTGCGGCACGACAGGCAGCCCGGAAATCAGGAACGTCCGCGTTCTCCTTGCCTCACGGCGCACGCCCTGCACTGATCAGCCAGCGTGTGTTGACCGGAGGCATTATCCCAGAAGGAGCAAATATGCGTCATTACGAAATAGTATTGCTGTTCCACCCGGACCAGAGCGAACAGGTGCCGGCCATGGTGGAACGTTACGTCAGCACCGTCACAGAGAGCGGTGGCAAGGTTCACCGGCATGAAGACTGGGGTCGCCGTCAACTGGCGTTCTCCATTCAGAAAGTGCACAAGGCGCACTACATTCTGATGAACGTCGAGTGTGACGATGCAACCATTGAAGACCTCAAGTCCACGTTCCGCTTCAATGATGCGGTGATCCGCAATCTGGTGACACGTCGCCCGGGCGCAGACACCGAAGCTTCACCCATGATGAAAGAGGTGGAAGCCAAGGAAGCCCGCAAGGCACAGGACAGTGCACGCACGAGCCGCAGTGACAGTAACGACAGCGACACTGCCTCGACTGAAACCGATTCATCCACCAACGAAGCCTGAGGCAGGCCGAATCAGGAGATACCATCATGGCTCGATTTTTCCGTCGCCGTAAGTTCTGCCGCTTTACCGCCGAAGGCGTTAAAGAGATTGATTACAAAGACGTTGATACCCTGAAAAGCTACATCACTGAAACCGGCAAGATTGTACCCAGCCGTATCACCGGCACGCGTGCCCGTTACCAGCGCCAGCTGAGCACGGCCATCAAGCGGGCCCGGTACCTGGCTCTGCTGCCGTATTCTGATCGCCACGAGTAAGCGGTTATAGCCTGGAAATCAGGGCGCAACGTGTAGAGGACAATGCAATGGAAGTTATTCTGCTCGATAAAGTGGGCAAAATCGGCGGCCTTGGCGACAAGGTCAATGTGAAGGCAGGCTATGGCCGTAACTACCTTATCCCCCAGGGTAAGGCAGTACCTGCCACCAAAGAGAATCTGGAAACCTTTGAAGCTCGCCGTGCCGAGCTGGAGCGCGAAGCCAACGAGCGCCTCGAAGCGGCCAAGGCGCGCGCGGCACAACTGGCGGACCTGGAGCTCACCATTGCCGTGAAGGCCGGTGACGAAGGCAAGCTGTTCGGTTCCATCGGTACCCGCGACCTGGCTGACGTGATTACCTCGGCGGGTGTTGAGGTAGAAAAGAGCGAAGTGCTGCTGCCGAGTGGCCCGCTGCGCCAGACCGGTGAATTCGAAATCGACCTGACGCTGCACCCGGAAGTGGGTGCCACGGTCACGGTGATTGTCGTACCGGAAGAGTATTAGTGCACGGTACCGGATCCCGGTAACAACGGCACGCTGAAAAACACCCTTCGAGTCCGGCTTGAAGGGTGTTTTTTTTTGCATCCCCGGTACCATAGCGAAAAGCGCTCACGACAACAGACATTACATGGAACTGATGACCGACGAGACCACCCTGAAGACACCTCCGCACTCGCTGGAGGCCGAACAGAGCCTGTTGGGCGCCCTGATGCTGGACAGCAGTGCGTGGGACAGCGTGGCCGACCTGGTGCAGCCCGGGGACTACTACCGGCCCGAGCATCGCCTGATATTTGCCGCCATGGCGACACAGCTTGAGCGCCAGCACCCGATCGATGTCATAACTCTTACGGAGTCGCTGGAACAGCGCGGTGAACTTGACGACGCGGGCGGTGTCGAATACCTGACCGAGCTGGTGGAAAACGCGCCTGGTGGTGGCCACCTGGAGGCCTATGCGTCCATTGTGCGTGAGCGGGCGATCCTGCGACGTCTGGTTGAGGTAGCCAACAAGGTGGCGTCCAGCGCGTATGAGCCGGGCGGCCGGCGCGCCGAGGAACTGGTCGACGAAGCAGAACGGGCGGTGCTGTCCATCGCGGAAGAGCGCCCCAGTGAAGGGGGGCTGGAACCGCTCAAACCATTGCTGAAACGCACCCTCGAGCGCATTGACGAGCTGTCCAGGCTGGACAGTGCCATAACCGGGCTGAGCACGGGTTTCGATAAACTGGATGAAATGACGTCCGGCTGGCAGCGGGGCGATCTGGTCGTGGTGGCTGCCCGCCCGAGTATGGGCAAGACGGCCCTGGCCATGAACCTGGTCGAAACCGCGCTGTCGTTCAGTGACCAGCCGGTCATCGTCTTCTCGCTGGAAATGCCGGGTGAGCAACTTATCCAGCGTATGCTCTCGTCGCTGGGACGTATCAACCAGACCCGAGTGAGAACCGGTAAGCTGCAACCTGACGACTGGCAGCGGCTCACCGGTGCCGTGAACAAGGTGTTCGACCGACCGTTGTTCATTGACGACACACCGGGTATCTCGCCCTCGGAAATGCGCTCGCGCGTTCGCCGGATCGTGAGGGAGCACGGGACTCCGGCCGTGATCATGGTCGACTATCTGCAGTTGATGTCCATCAAGGGCTTCAGCGAAGGCCGAACCAATGAGATATCGGAGATATCGCGCTCGCTAAAGGGTATGGCCAAGGAGTTTGACTGCCCGGTCATCGCCCTGTCACAGCTTAACCGGAGCCTGGAGCAGCGGCCCAACAAGCGCCCCGTGAACTCCGATCTCCGGGAATCGGGCGCGATTGAGCAGGATGCGGACGTAATCGCCTTTATCTACCGCGATGTGGTCTACAACCCCGATACCAGCGAGCAGAACGTAGCTGAAATCATCATCGGCAAGCAGCGTAATGGCCCCATCGGGACCTGCTATCTGTCGTTTCAGGGCGAATACACGCGCTTTGAAAATCTGGCACCGGAATATGGCATGGAGGCCGGTGCCGAATGAGCCGTGGAACCTGTGTCAGCATGCATCTGGACAACCTGCGCCATAATCTGGCTGTGGTGCGCGATTATGCGAGTGATGCCCGTATCTGGGCGGTGGTAAAGGCCAATGGGTATGGCCACGGGTTGTTGCCTGTGGCCCGGGTGCTCGCCGAACAGGCTGATGGCCTGGCGGTGGCCACGCTGGATGAAGGGCTGGCCGTGCGCGACGGTGGGCTTGAGTGCCCGGTGTTGCTGCTCGAGGGCGTACTCAATGCTGAGCAGTCACGCGCTGCTATTGAGCGGCACCTGGACCTGGTGATTCACACACCGGAACAGGTCGACTGGCTGCATGAAGCTCTGGAGCGGTTGCCCGAATGGGCCGTATTGCCGAGGCTCTGGATTAAAATAGACACCGGCATGCACCGTCTCGGGCTCATGCCGGAACAGGTCCCCGACTGTGTGCGCCGCTTGCCGACGGTCGGTCGACTGGGCTACATGACGCACTTTGCGTGCGCTGATGAGCCGGACAGTCCGAATACGGTGGCGCAGGCGAAGCAATTCAGCGAGCAACTGGCACCGTTACCGGACGGCGATACCAGCCTGGCGAATTCGGCGGGTGTCCTGTTGTGGCCCGGGCATCAGGGCAACTGGGTACGCCCCGGAATCATGCTCTATGGCGCCTCTCCGTGCGGAGACAGGCCGGCTTCCGAGTGGGATCTGCGCGCCGTGATGACACTCACGGCCCCCATCATCGCGTTGCGGGATATACCGGCCGGCGATACGGTCGGCTATGGTGCGACGTTCCGGGCGGAGCGCCCCATGCGGGTTGCCACGGTGGCAATTGGTTACGCCGACGGCTACCCGCGTCATGCGCCCACCGGTACACCGGTTGCCGTGCGAGGGCAGCGAACAGGCACCCTTGGCCGTGTTTCCATGGATATGCTCAGCATCGATGTCACCCATATACCGGATGTCTGTCTTGGTGATAACGTCGAGCTCTGGGGCCGCCAGGTATCCGTGGACGATGTGGCCAGCGCGAGTGGTACCATCGGTTATGAACTGCTGACGCGGCTTTCGGTACGGGGTGAAACCCGGTATCTGAACGAATGATTGGTGACAAAGCTCACTGGAACCCGCCGCACGCCTGAGCAGAATGGTGCCATGATGCATCAACTCGCCAATCGGATTCTCAACTGCATACCCGAACGCCACCCGCTGCTGCCCCGTTGGCTGGTTCTGGCGTTGATCGGCCTCTACCTGAGTATTTTCTGGCTGGCCTTGCTCTGGGAGTCGCCGACCCCGGAACGAGTGAGCGTTGGGTTGCTGGTTACCCTTATCTTTGTACCGGCGGCGCTGCGCGGGCTGTGGCACAAAGGCTGGGGCGCCTATGTGTACGTAACCCTGATGGCCGGGTTGTGCTATGCCACCTTGCCCTATACCGCCGCCGGTGTGGTATTTCTGTTCTATGGTCAGTTGTTTCTGAGCCAGAACGGCCACTGGCGTCGTTCTATTTTCTTCCAGATTCTGTTCACCGTAATTGCGGCTTTTCTGGGTGTCCAGCTCGGTTATCCGGAGCTGTTTATTATTGTGGCCGTGCTGCTGATTGTGTTCGGTGCGCTGTTCGACCACCTGTTTTACCGTTTCCTGCAGCAACAGAGCGACCTGTTGCGCTCGCAGGACGAAGCGGAACATCTTGCTCGGGTGGCGGAGCGCGAGCGGATCGCCAGAGACCTTCACGACCTGCTCGGTCACACCCTGTCGAGCGTGCGCATCAAGGCTGAGTTGGCGGGCAGGCTGCTCTACGATCAGCCGGATCGGGCGGCAAAGGAGGTGGCGGAAATCGAACAGGCCGCCCGGCAGAGCCTGCAGCAGGTGCGGGCGACCGTCAGCGGTTATCAGGCGGGTGGCCTGGCGGCGGAGATCAATTCGGCCCGCAGCCTGCTTTCAAGTGCGGGCATGAGCTTCCGGGCGTCGGTGGATGCACAGGTACCGGATCGCGCTCAGGCCACACTGGCAGCAGTACTGCGTGAGGGTGTCACCAATATTGTGCGCCACGCCGAAGCAACCGAAGTGGACATGTCGGTGACCGGTCAGCCCGGGAACCGACTGTTGTTTGAGCTGAGAGACAACGGCCGGGGCGTCAGCGGCAATGCGGGGCAGGGGATGCGCGGTATCCGCTCGCGGGCCGGGGCGGCCGGAGGCAACGCGCGGTGGGAGCCGGCGAACCCGGGTACCCGGCTGAGCGTCTGGTTGCCGGCCGGGGAGGAAGAGGCGACATGAGCCGACCGAGCCCTGCTCTGCCGGAGCAGACGCGAATTCTGCTGGTGGAGGACCAGGCACTGATTCTGGGCGCCCTGTCAGCACTGCTCGATATGGAAGAGGACATGACGGTTGTCGGTCAGGCTGAGGACGCCGAGCAGGCGTTGCGCCTGATCGAAGGCCAGGCGGTTGATATTGTGCTGGCCGACATTGAAATGCCGGGTATGGGTGGGCTGGAGCTGGCCCGCACGCTCAGCCGAACGCGGCCCGACGTGCGTGTGGCAATTGTCACCACGTTTGCCCGGCGCGGTTATCTGCAACAGGCACTGGCCGCCAATGTGGCGGGTTATCTGTTGAAAGAAACGCCGGCTCAGGACCTGGCGAGCGCGATACGCCGGATAATGCGTGGTGAGCGCGTGCTTGACCCGGAGCTGGCCAGTGCCGCTCAGGGTATGCAGAACCCGTTGACGCAGCGCGAGCGCGATGTTCTTCGCCTGGCCGCTGAAGGGCTGACCACGGAAATGATTGCGCGGCGTATTCACCGTTCCGACGGTACCGTGCGTAATTACCTGAGCGAGGCCATCAGCAAGCTGGGTGCGCGGAATCGTGTTGAAGCGGCGCGCATTGCCCGCGACGAGGGGTTTCTCTGACCGGTGCTGGCTCTGCGTCGGTGAGGCTCATTTCTGTTCCCGGGCTATTGAGTTGCGGGCAGCCGGGCGGTAGAGTGAAACCCACAACGACCTGATCACGGCACCCCGCCAATGTCTCAGTCCATCACCGACAGCGAGCTGTTTGTTGCCGTCTCCCGGGCTGCCCGGACCTTGAGTGAGCATACGGACTGGCGTATCGGGGTTGGCGAGTTCCTCGAATCGCTGGGCAGGCCCACAGATGCCAGCCGGGTATGGCTATTCCAGGTAGTGGAGCGTGGCGATGACTACTATGTCACTCGCTATATTCACGAGTGGGCCAAGTCTGACGAATTCTCCAATATCCATGAAACCCGGTTCGACCGCCAGCGTGTGGACGCGGATACACCGGACAAGCAAGCGCTGTACGCCGCCCGGCGCAATGGCGAGCTGCTGCAGCACCATCAGAATGAAGTGGGCGCCCACCTGGCGGACGAGTTTCGGCGCCAGGGCATCTGTTCGATGCTGACCGTACCCATTCAGGTTGATGGCTACTGGTGGGGCATTCTCGGGTTTGATCACTGCGAACGACGGGTGCATTACCCGCCGAGTTATCTGGCCGCGCTGGAAATGGCGGCGGTCCTGTTCTCCAACGTGATTCTGCGCGAACGCCTGCACTGGGAAGCCAACCACGATTACCTGACCCGCCTCTTCAACCGTCGATATCTTATTCAATGGGTCGATCAGCAGGGCTGCACACTGGACGCAGACGAGCAGTGGGGCATTCGTGAGCGAGCACTGGTGATCTTTGATGTGGACTGGTTCAAGCAGATCAATGATCAGTTTGGTCACCAGGCCGGTGACCGCGCTCTGAAGCGGGTGGCCGAGACGATGGTCAACCTCGCGCCGCGTGGCTGTCCGGTGGGCCGACTGGGCGGAGAGGAATTTGCGGCATGGATCGTGGGAGCGCCGGGGGTCGCCCGACAATACGCGCAGGCTGTGCGCCGCCGGGTCCGTTCGCAGTTCATTACACCCGATGGGCAGGGCCGCTTATCGGTCAGTGCCGGCATCGCGGTAGTGACGCCGGCTGACGCTCAGTTGCCGAACCTGTTTGAAGCCATGTTTACCCGGGCAGACCGGGCCCTGTTTTCAGCCAAGGAAGGCGGCCGGGACCGGGTTGCCGTCTGCTGACGGACCCGTTCCCGACGCGGTGGGCAATAAACGGCCGCGATATCAGAACGCGGTACGCCGGTATTCCCGGTACTGCGGGCTCCAGAAGTTCCGGTCTATTGCGCGGCTCAACTGATCGTCGTCCATGGCCAGAGCTACGCCGTCTTCCTGTGCCGTTTTGGCAACGGCAACCGCAATCTCACGACTGATCTGCTGAATGTCGGACAGCGCCGGCAGCAATGCGCCTTCGCCATCACGCACCATGGGCGCTCCCTGAGCCAGAGCGTTGGAAGCCGCCATCAGCATATTGTCCGTCACCCGCTTTGCCTTGACGGCGACAACGCCAAGCCCGATGCCCGGGAAGATATAGGCATTATTGCACTGCGCAATCGGGTACAGTTGGCCATTGTATTCCACGGGCTGGAAGGGGCTGCCGGTGGCAACCAGCGCATCGCCGTCAGTCCACGCAATCACATCCTGCGGTGTGGCCTCGACCCGTGAGGTCGGGTTGGACAATGGCATCACCAACGGGTGTTTGCAGCCCTCGTGCAATGAGCGGATGACGTCTTCGGTGAACAGCCCCCGCTGGCCCGATACACCGATCAGTACGGTCGGTTTCGCGCCACGGACGACATCGAGCAGACCATTGCCACTCCAGTCTGCTATCCGGTCGGCCGGTTGTGCCAGGCGGGCCTGGAAGTCGTACAGGCCGTCCATGTCGTCCGTGATCAGGCCATGGCGATCAATCATGTAGATACGCTTGCGGGCTTCAGACTCCGACAGGCCTTCGTTGACCATGGCCACAATGATCTGCTCGGCAATGCCGCAGCCGGCGGATCCGGCGCCCACGAATGCCACGGTCTGGTCAGAGACTTTCTCTTTCTTTGCCTTGCAGGCAGCCAGAAGAGTTCCGACGCAGACAGAGGCCGTACCCTGGATATCGTCGTTGAAGCAGCAGATCTCGTCGCGGTATTTTTCCAGGAGCGGCATGGCGTTGGTCTGGGCGAAATCCTCGAACTGCAGCAATACGTTCGGCCAACGACGCTTGATGGCCGCGATGAAATCGGCGATGAATGCATCGTATTCGGCCTGGCTTATACGCTGGTGCCGCCAGCCCATGTACATGGGGTCGTCCAGCAAGGCCTGGTTGTTCGTGCCGACATCCAGGGTGATCGGCAGCGTATAGGCGGGGCTGATACCGCCGCAGGCGGTATAGAGAGACAGTTTGCCAATGGGGATACCCATGCCGCCTATGCCCTGGTCACCCAGCCCGAGAATACGTTCACCGTCGGTGACAACGATAACCTTCACATTGTCCTTGGTGGCGCTGCGCAGGATATCGTCCATGTGGTCCCGATCCGGGTAGCTGATAAACAGGCCGCGGTGGTTCCGGTAGATGTTGGAGAATTCTTCGCACGCTTCACCGACCGTCGGGGTATAGATTATCGGCAGCATTTCTTCGAGGTGCTGTTCCAGCAGATAGAAAAAGAGTGTCTCGTTGTCATCCTGGATGGCGCGCAGGTAAATATGCCGGTCCAGGTTGTTCTGACAGAGCTGATACTGGCGGTACGCCCGCTCCGCCTGTTCTTCGATGGACTCCACGTTCTGGGGCACCAGACCGATAAGGTTGAAATCCAGCCGCTCCCGCAATGAGAATGCACTGCCTTTATTCAGCAGCGGCATTTCCAGCAAAGATGGCCCGGCATGCGGGATATAGAGAGGCCGTTTCGCAGCCTTGGTCATTGATCGATACTCCTCAGTTGATAGTGGTGGTGGCCCCGCGGCATTATTGTCGTGGCCTTCGGACCCGTCCGAAGGCCACCGGGTCGCCGTTATTCTGTATTAATCGTCGTCTTCGACCAGGTTATAGGCGCCATCCGCGTCGTGTGTCTCCCGGCCGGTTACCGGCGGGTTGAACGCACAGATGAGCCGCATGTCTTCCGTGCCGCCGCGCAGGCGGTGCTGGTCGTTGTTATCCAGCGCATACAGCGTACCGTCTGAAATCTGATGGACTTCACCCGTCGCCTTGTCCTCGATGGTGCCGTTGCCGGCAACACAGTAGACGGCTTCCAGGTGGTGCTTATACCACAGATTCAGCTCGGCGCCTGCCGGTATAATGGTCTCGTGGAAGGAAAAGCCCATGCCGTCTTTCTTCAGCAGCAGGCGGCGACTCGTCCAGCCCGGCCCTTCGACTTCCCGTTCGGTGCCAATGATGTCCTGAACGCGTACGATTTTCATGTGGTTACCTCATGTCGTTGAGCGGGCTGTGCAGTTTATCACAAAACCCGGTTGTGGCCGGCCACCGGGCAGGCCCGGTGGCGCCGGTTGCAGCCGCCGGAGCGGTGTCAGAGGAACAGCCAGGCGACAAACAACAACCCGACCGCCAGCCATGCCAGCGACCGGTCGCGCCCGGGTTCGCCAGTGCCGGGGCGCCAGTCGCCCGCGCGGGGCTCCGGACCACCGGGCACTGTGTCGCTCTCGTCGTCGTCATTTGGTTCGATTTCGTCTACCTCGGCTTCCAGCACTTCCCAATACTCGAGTTCGAGCGCCCGTTTCAGGGCCGGAATAGAAGACTGTTCTATGGCCTTGCGCCAGACGGCCTCGCGGTAGGCCAGTGGGTAAACCGGGTCACCGAGCGCAACATGAAGTGCCGAGACATACTGCTGGACCCGCGTTTCCAGCCAGCCGTGCAGGGGTGGTGCCGGTGCGATATCGCCCAGGGGTAACTCAATTTCGCCGCGGTCCTCGGCCTTGAGCAGTGCTTCTACCAGCTCTTTCTTGCGCAGGCGTTGGGGAATCTGGTCGGACTGGCGCGCCAGCAGCTTCAGGTCTGCCACGGTGAGGGCATCAAGCTCAGCGCGTTTGGTGCCTTCGTCGTAGACCGCCGTTTCGATCGTCGCGAGGCCGTCTTCCAGCAGTGCCAGACGGGCTGACAGTGGCAGCGTATGCAGGATTTCGCCCCGCGCGAGCGCGAACAGCGCGCTGCTGTGTCCTTTCAGATTGGTTGCGGCTCCGAGGCAATCCGCCCGGTTGTGATCCAGCATGTCGCCGAGCGTGTCTACGGCGACTTCGTAGAGCTCGGGCGGCATGAGTTTGTCAAAGCGCTCCGCCCAGTCATCGACGTCTTCTGCTTCTTTGGCCGCCTCGCGCACCTGGGAAAGATCAGATACGTCATGAATATGGACGGCACCTGACGTCACCGCCGGCCAGTGTCGAACATGTGGCCGCTGCCGGTCATGGTCCCAGATCCAATCCAGGCTTTCTTCGGTCCAATGGCTCATGGCAGACACTCCCGTCCTGACGCTGTAGTGTCACTATAAAGCCCAAATCCCCGGCTGGCCAGTCTTTCACCGCAGTCCACACCGACGGTTCACGCCCCGGCACAAATGCCGTACCCTGCTTCCTTTTGCCGGCGGTGTGAACACCGATATGACAGACGAACACCCTTATGCGGCACTGACGCCGGACATTGTCCTGGCCGCCGTTGACAGTACCGGGCTGGACACCGATGCCCGCATTCTGCCGCTCAACAGCTATGAAAACCGGGTTTATCAGGTCGGTATCGAAGACAGCGAACCGGTGGTGGTGAAATTCTACCGCCCCGGCCGCTGGACCACGGAGCAGATCCTGGAAGAGCATGAGTTTGCCCGGGAACTGGCCGAGCTGGATGTCCCGGTGGTCGCGCCCTGGCGCGATGCCGAAGGCCGTTCCCTGTTTGAGTATGAGGGTTTCCGCCTGGCGGTATACCGCCGCTACGGTGGTCGCGCGCCCGACCTCGAGAATGAGGATGATCTGCTGGTGATCGGTCGTCTGCTGGGCCGGCTGCATGCGGTTGGCAGTCAGCACAGCTTTGTCCACCGCCCCGAGCTGACGGTACAGACGTTCGGGGTATCCCAGGTCGATTATGTGCTTGAGCACGATTGGGTACCGGAAGACCTCAGGCCGGCGTACGAAGCTCAGGTATTCCCGCTGCTGGAGGCAGTCAGCCAGCGGTTTGCCGAATGTGAGTTTGCCCGGGTACGCCTGCACGGTGATTGCCACCCGGGGAATCTGCTCTGGCGCGACGGGGCCGGCCATTTCGTGGACCTGGATGATGCGCGCAACGGGCCGGTCGTGCAGGATCTGTGGATGCTGGCGACCGGAGACCGGGCGGATCAGACGCTGGCTCTGTCGACCATGCTGGAAGGTTATGAACAGTTCCAGCCGTTCCCGCGCCGGCAACTGTCATTGATAGAACCGTTGCGGGCACTGCGCTCGCTGCACTACACGGGCTGGCTCGCCCGGCGCTGGGATGACCCCAGCTTCCCGCGCTTCTTCCCGCATTTCGGAGACGCGCGCTACTGGGGAGAGCATATCAATCTGTTGCGCGAGCACCGGGCCGCGATGGACGAGCCGACCCTGATGGTGTAATCAATCGTCCGGCAGCGGCTCGGTGCTGGCGTCTTCCATGTCGTTCTGGAATGCTTCAACGCTCTCGGTGGCGGAGTCCATCTGGCGGAAGTACGCGATGTGATACATGGCCTCGCCATCCTGTACGAGCGGAATCTGCTGTTTACCGATTATGATGCCAGCGCGCGGCGCCAGAACGTCCACCTGGTCCGTGTTGTAGGGAGAGGTGATGGTTGCCAGCCGGTCGCCGACCGCGACCGCGTCGCCCAGTTGCCGGTAATGAATCACCAGTCCGGAACCGGTGGCACGCACCCAGCCACTGTCCCGAGCCAGCACGGGACGGGGCACTTTACGGGGTTTCCGCCGGGCACCGAACATGCCGAGATACCGCAGGACGTTTTCCACGCCACGCAGGCCGGCCCGGATGCAGACTTCGTCAAAACGGAGGGCTTCACCGGCCTCGTAGAGCAGCACACGGACACCGTGGTCCGCGGCGACCTGCCGGAGGGAGCCGTCGCGTAATTCGCTGTTGAGCATGACCGGTGCACCGAAGGTCTCGGCCAGGCGTCGAGTTTCGTTGTCGTCCATGTTGCCGCGAATCTGGGGCAGGTTACTGCGGTGAATGGCACCGGTGTGGAGGTCGATGCCATAATCGCACCGGGCAACGATTTCGCGCGTGAACAGATCGGCCAGACGGCCGGCCAGTGACCCCTTGCTTGATCCGGGGAAGGCCCGGTTAAGGTCGCGCCGGTCGGGCAGATACCGGGTCTGGGCAAGCACGCCGTATACATTGACCATGGGTACAGCGATCAGTGTGCCCCGAAAACCCCGATAGTCGCCTTTCAGCAGGCGCCGGATAATTTCAATGCCGTTGAGTTCGTCGCCGTGGATGGCGGCGGAGACAAATACTGTCGGGCCGTCCCGGCGCCCACGCACCACATGTACCGGCAGATTGACATCGGTGTCGGTATAGAGTTTGGCAATAGGCAGCTCGATCAGCCGCCGTTCGCCCCGGGCAATGCGGTGCCCGGCAATTTCGAGCATATCGGCCATGGCTCAGCCCGGCTCCCCGTCGTTGCCCGCAGCATGCTGGACATGCCGTCGTTCGAGGAATTCAATGACCCGGCCGGCAAGGTTGTCGCCGGTGGCACGCTCAATACCTTCGAGGCCGGGGGAGGAATTGACTTCCATAACCAGTGGGCCACGCTCCGAGCGGAGCAGGTCCACGCCGGCGACGTTGAGCCCCATGACGCGGGCGGCACGCACGGCCGTGATACGCTCATCTTCCGTAATATCCACCAACTGGGCATTGCCGCCCCGGTGCAGGTTTGACCGGAATTCGCCTTCGGCGGCCCGCCGGACCATGGCAGCAACCACCTCGCCGTCGATCACGAGGCAACGCAGGTCGCTGCCTTCGGCTTCCTTGATGAACTCCTGTACCAGTATGTTGGTGCGCAATCCCGAAAACGCGTCGATGACGCTTTCGGCGCTTTTCCAGGTTTCCGCCAGCACGACACCGATGCCCTGGGTCCCTTCGAGCAGTTTGATAACGACCGGCACACCGCCCACCCGGCGGACCAGGTCGCGCGTGTTGTCCGGGTTGTTGGCAAAGCCCGTTTTCGGCATACCCACGCCCATGCTTGAGAGCAACTGCATGGAGCGCAATTTGTCGCGGGACCGGTTGATGGCTTCCGAGCCGTTCAGCGGGAAGGTACCCATCATCTCGAACTGGCGCACGACCGCCGTGCCGTAGAACGTAATGCTCGCGCCGATGCGCGGGATGACAGCGTCGTAGGTCGAGAGTTCGTTGCCCTTGTAACGCACCGACGGATTGGCCGTGGCGATGTCCATATAGCAATGCAGCGTCTCGATCATGTCAACCTCATGATCGCGCCGGAGACCCTCCTCGCGGAGGCGTGAGCTGGTGTAGTTGTCCGGTTCCTGCGTCAGAACGGCAATTCGCATGGCATCCCCCTGAAGTTCGCGCCGGTAACCCGAGCCGCCCGGGTCATTTAACCTGTCGTGCTCCGGGCGCGGCGGCACCCACAAAAAAGCGGGCCCACGCCCGCTTTCTCTACTCTGTCTGGTCCGGTAATGTTGCAGTCAGGCGGCCAGGCCCCGGGCCTGCGCCGTTACGGCTGCCGTACCGCACTCATACTCGCTCAGTGCTCTTCACTGCCGTCATGAATATGGCCATGTTCGAGCTCTTCGGCACTGGCATCGCGCACCGTCTCGACCTTGCCATTGAACGCGAGCTTCTTGCCGGCCAGCGGGTGATTGCCATCGACGGTCACTGACTCATCTTCCACGGCCGTTACCTCGACCTGCAGCGGACCGCCTTCAGTCTGGGCATTGAATACCATGCCGATTTCGACCTTCTCAACGCCCTGGAACGCTTCTTTCGGCACGCTCTGGACCAGCTCTTCCCGGTGTTCGCCGTAGGCTTCACCCGGCTCTACCTGAGCTTCGAATTCATCGCCTTCTTTCAGGCCTTCCAGAGCGTTTTCAAGGCCCGGGATGATGTTACGGTGACCATGGAGATACCAGAGTGGTCCCCGGCCTTCTGACGAATCGACCTGAGTGCCATCCTCGTCTTTCACCGAATATTGAATGGCGACCGCTTTGTCTTGCGCTATCATGCACCTGTCCTGTCTTATGAAAATGTCTGCTTCACCGGAATGAAGCAATTGGCATTCTCTCACAATAGCACAGGCCGGCACGCGGAATAAACCGCGAATGCGCCAGCCGGCGGGTCCAGTGCAGCGACTGACGGCCTATTCAGGTCTCAGGGCTGGTTACGACTCTGGCACCGTCTTCCGACAGGGCCAGATAGAAACAGGATCGGCGCAGCGTATGACAGGCCGGCCCGGATTGATTCACTTCCAGCAACAGTGTGTCACCGTCGCAATCGAGGAAGGCACTGACCAGGTGCTGCTGGTTGCCCGAGGTTTCCCCTTTGCGCCAGAAACTCTGCCGGGACCGGCTCCAGTAGCAGACTCTTCCAGTCGTGAGTGTCTCGCGCAGCGCGTCGCGGTTCATCCAGGCAAGCATGAGCACCTCGCGCGTATCGCTCTGCTGGGCAATAGCGGGTATCAACCCGTCAGCGTTCCAGGGTATCGAGCCGAGAACGGAATCAAGGTCCGCAGTGGCGCCGACCGGGGCCGCCTCCAGTGCCTGAAAGGTCATGATCAATCTCCCGCGTGTAATATCAGTGGCGCGATAGTAGCATGCAGAGGACCACTATAAACTGCTGCGTTTGAACGGCCATCGGTGAAGGAGAACGTGCATGCGGATTGAAAGCCAGATGCTGGTGGTCAGCCAGTTTGTCGGCCTGGGAATCGCGTTATGGCCATGGGCGCCGGGGCTGCCGCAGGTCTGGCCCTCGCTGTGCCTCCTGAGTGCCGGCGCGCTTTTCGTCTGGACGCTGTGGCACAATCGGCCGGGAAACTTCCGCATTCTCCCGGAGCCCCGGGTCGGGGGGCATCTGGTGGTGTCCGGCCCGTATCGGTGGGTGCGACACCCGATGTACAGTGCTCTGATGCTGGTGGCGCTCGGGGGCGTTCTGAACAGTCTGCACAGTCTGAATGTACTGGGCATGGCATGGATGGTTGCCACACTCTGGCTCAAAGCGCGGCGCGAAGAACGCCTGATGCGGCAGGTGCACAGCGCTTACGCCCGCTATGAACAGACGGTGTCGCGGTTCATTCCCGGAGTCTGGTAACCGGGCCTGTGGTGGCCGGATCTCAAGCGGAGCACAATACAGCCGCTACATAGAGCGATTGCCTGAATGGCAATCGATCGGACGATTGAAAACAAGGGGAACGCATGGCGTCGGGAGAACAGGGTGTGGTGCTGATCACCGGGGCCACCAGCGGTCTGGGTGCCGCCTATGCCCGGCTGCTGGCGGCGCGGGGGTATAACCTCTGGCTGACCGGCAGGCGAATGCAGCAGCTTGACCAACTGGCGGAGCAGTTGCGCGGTGAGCATGGCGTTGACGTATCAACGCAACGTGCGGAGCTCGACCGCCTCGATGATCTGAAGACCCTCGAGGAACAGGTTGCGGCCGAACCTCGGCTTTCAGGCCTGATCAATAACGCCGGGTACGCTGACGACGGGCGCTTTCATACCATGTCACCCGGGCGTCACCACCGTCTGATGCAGGTTCATATGAACGCCACCGTGCGGCTGTCTCAGGCCGCGTTACCAGCGCTGCTTGAGCGTGATGGCTGGCTGATCAATGTCTCGTCGCTGGCGTCCTGGATGCCAACCCCCGGTAGTCCACTGTACGGGCCCACCAAGGCATTCGTTCGACTGTTCACTGAGACGCTGGCACTGACGTACGCGGATACCGGCATGCGGTTTCAGGCATTGTGCCCCGGCTTTGTGGTGACGGATTTTCACAGCCGTATGGGGTTGAATCCTGATACGTTTTACCAGAAGCACGGGCCGGCGAAGGCCTTTCCGGCGGAATGGGTTGCCGAGCGGTCGCTGAAGGATCTGGGGCGACGCATCATCAGTTCACCGGGCTGGCATTACGGCTTCCTGAATCGGCTGATCCGCTTCATGCCGCTGCCCTTGTTGTATCACCTCGTACGCCGGGGGATGCACAGGCGGTACAGCGATACAGAGAAAACAGGAAATCATTGAGGCACAAACGGTCAATCCGAAGAGCGGTTATCCGGCCCGTCCTGCGTGTCATCCGTATCGTCGTCCTGGTCTTTACTGTCTGCTTCAAAGCCACTGCGCAGTTGGTGTGACACCGGGTCATAGCTTTCTTTCAGCATGTCCTTTACGGTGCCTTCCCAGAGATTGACTCCGACAAAGTAGCCGGCTCGGCCGATGACATGAGCGGCGACCGGTGTCGTGATCATCAGAAAAATAATGATCGCCAGCGCCCGGAAGGTTACCACGGTGTCGAGAAAACTCAGCATCACGCCGATCATGATCAGACTCGAGCCCAGCACACCGCTCTTGGTCGAGGCGTGCATCCGGGTTGGCAGATCCGGCAGGCGAATCAGGCCGATTGCCGCGAGCAACATGAATACCGCCCCGGCCAGCAGAAATGCGGAAACCGCCCATTCAATCATCGCGCGGGCCTCCTCGTTCCAGGAAACGGGCAAATCCGATGGTCGCCAGGAAGCCGGTCAGGGCCAGCACAATGGCCACATCGAGAAAACTGGCGACCCCGGTGTCGATGGCATGCACCCCGACGATACCCACAACCAGTGACGATACCAGTTCGAGTGCCACGACCCGGTCGGGCAGTGATGGCCCCTTGGCAAGACGATAGAACCCCATAAGCAGGGCCCCCGCCAGCATCAGGTAGACCAGGTTGAGTATCAGGCTGTTTACCACCATGGATCCGTCTTCCTGTCAGCGCATGATTTCCAGAATGCGACGCTCAATCTCGTGCAGATCCTCACGCAGCGCCCGCTCATCGTGCAGGAACATGGCGTGAATGAACAGAACGCGTCGGTCATCGGAAACGTCCAGGCTCAAAGTGCCCGGTGTAAGGGAAATAAAGTTCGCTACCAGCGTGATTTCAAGATCCGTTTTCGCCTCGAGCGGCAGCGCGATCACCCCGGGCTTCATGTACCAGGGCGGTGTCAGAACATCGTGTGCCACCTTGAGGTTCGCCTGAATCAGTTCCTTGGCGAAGTAGACCACAAACATGAGAAACCGGGGTACACGGTGAGCATAGCCTGACAGCAGTGGCAACTGCGTCTGCAGTATGGCCAGCGCCAGGTAACCCAGCACAAAACCGAAAATGAAATTGAGGCCGGTCAGATTCCCTGACAGCGCGACCCAGGACAGCGCCAGTGCAATATTCCAGAAAAAGCCGATCATGGTCGTTCTCCCAGCACGGCGTCCACGTAGCCCTGCGGATTCAGCAGTTGCTCAGCAGACGCTTCGGCCAGTGCGTAGATGCCCTGCCCGAAAAACCCGATATACAGCGTACACAGTGCGAGCAGTATGATCGGCACCCAGAGCCAGAACACACCGCCCGGTGCGGCTGCGGCAGAACGGTCAGCCGGTGCGGGCGCTTTTTTCCAGAAGACCTCTGCCCAGATCTTGACCATGGAGAAAAGGGTCAGCAGCCCGACCAGAAGGGCGGCTACCGTTACCACCCACTCTTCCGCCTCGATGGTGGAACGGATAATGATGAACTTGGCGAAGAACCCGGACAACGGCGGTATACCGGCCAGCGAGAAGGCTGGCACCAGGAACCAGAGAGCAAGCAGCGGGTGAGCCCGGTAGACGTTACCGAGCTGTTTGAGCTCGTAGGTGCCGCGCAGCCGGTACACCAGACCACTCACCAGGAACAGATTCGTCTTCACGATGATGTGGTGCATGATGTAGAACACGCCGCCAATGATTGCCAGCGGCGTGAACAGCGCCAGCCCGATGATCATGTAGCCGATCTGGCTGATGATGTGGAACGACAGTATGCGCCGGAACTCGAACTGGGCAGCCGCCCCCAGTACACCGGTAACCATGGTCAGTGTGCCACCCCACAGCAGAATAGTGTGCGTGTACCCGGTATCGGCGTTGAAAATCAGCGTGAATACCCGGTAGAGCGCATAGACACCGACCTTGGTGAGCAGGCCGGCAAACAGCGCCGAAACCGCCACCAATGGCGTGTGGTAGGACGCCGGCAGCCAGAAAAACAGCGGAAACGCGGCAGCCTTGATACCGAAGGAAATCATGAACATGACCGCGAGCACATTGACCACACCCTGGTGCTCTACCGTTGCCAGCTTCGTGGACAGGTCGGCCATATTGAGCGTGCCGACGGTGCCGTAGAGCAGGCCGACCGCAGAAAGAAACAGCGCCGAGGAGAAGAGGTTCAGCGTCACATACTTGATGGCGCCTTCCATCTGTGCCCGCTCGCCGCCCAGCGTGAGCAGGGCGAACGACGACAGCAGCATCACTTCGAACCAGACAAACAGATTGAAGATGTCGCCGGTCAGGAAGGACCCGGCCACACCGGCCAGCAACATATGCATGAGCGGGTAGTAACCGAACCGCTCGTGGCCCCTGGGCGTCGCACCCATTGAGTACAGGGCGATGGCCAGAGCAATTATGCCCGTCAGCACCACCATGATGGCACTGAGCAGATCCAGCACCAGGGTAATGCCCAGCGGTGCGGGCCAACTACCCATTTGCAGCACCATATAGCCGCCGTTGTCCACTACGATCTGGAGCAGGTAGAGCCCGGACGCCAGCAGGGCCGCCGTGCCCAGCAGGGCAATCAGTCGCTGGTACCGTCTGGAACGCCAGAATGCCAGCGTCAGAGCCCCGCTGAACAGCGGTATAAAGATAGGTAGCGCAACCAGCCAGCTCACGTATCGGTGTCCTTCATCTGGTCCAGATCGTCTGTTCCAACCACTTCAAATGCCCGGTGGATCAGAACCACGGAAAATGCCAGCACGCCGAAAGAGATAACGATGGCCGTCAGAATCAACGCCTGAGGCAACGGGTCTGCGACGATACTGGAGATGACCGCCTCATCTTCACCGATCAGTGGCGGCGCGCCGCGGGTCATACCGGAAACGGCGAAAATCAGCAGATTGGCCGCATTGCTGAGCAGCATGAGCCCGATCACGAGCTTTACGATCGAGCGGCGCAGCATCATATAAATGGCGCTGGCAAAGAGGATGCCAATCACCAATGCCATCAGTGTTTCCATGGTGGCAGCTCCTTTAGGCCGGAACCGGCTGTGAGGACGAGTCGGGTCATTCCTCGGCCTCCGCCAGGGGAACAACGAATGTGAGAATGGTACCCATCACGGCAAAGAAAACGCCGATATCAAAGACTGTGACGGTGGACACCTTGATCTCGGTGCCGGCGATAACGAACTCCCACCATAGCCCGGTCATCAGGGATTCACCGACCCACAGCGCCGGAATGGCAGAAGCCACCGCCAGCAGCAGCCCGAGGCTGAGCAGGTCACGCGGGTCAACGCGGATCATCCGACGGGTCGAGGGCACGCCATGTGCGAACAGGTAGAGCACAAACGCGCCCGCGGCGACCAGCCCGGCGATGAAGCCACCCCCGGGTTCGTTATGGCCGCGCAGAAGCAGGAAAATTGCAAACAGAAGCTGCAGCGGCAGCAGAATCAGCGCCGTGGTGTGCAGGATCAGCGTCTGGGACTTCATGGTCGACCGCTTAGTCATGGTTTGCCTCCGCGCGCAGCTTCAACATGGAGTAGACGCCCAGCGCCGCGATACACAACACAAAGATCTCGCCCAGGGTATCGAGCGCCCGGAAGTCGACCAGTATGACATTGACGATATTCTTACCCTGCGCCAGCAGGTAGCTGTTGTCGATGTAGTAGCCGGAAATGGTGTCGAACAGCCGGGTGTTGATGGCGGTAATCATCAGCCCGAACATCAGCAGGCCGAACAACAGTGCAACGACGGTGTCCCGGATCACTTCGTAACGGGTGGAGTACCGCGAGAAACCGGGCAGGCGGAACAGCACCAGCACCAGAAGTATCACGGTCAGGGTTTCCACCAGTACCTGCGTGATCCCGAGGTCAGGTGCGCTGAACAGCAGAAAGGTCATCGCCACCGAAAAACCGAGCACGCCCATGGTGGCAACGGCGGCAAGGCGCGACCGGGTGAACATCGCAAACAAGGCCGTTGTGGCCAGCAGCAGCGCGATAAACCATTCGTACGGGCGGACGTCATCAAGCTCAAATTCCACGATCAGTGCATTCTGACCGAGCAGGGTGAAACCGACCAGCAACACGGTGGTCATGATCAGCGTGATCATGTAGCGGCCGACATTACCATTCTGGAGGCGCGCGGTCTGCCAGGTTGCCAGCGCCATCATGCCGTCCATAAGTTTGAAATACCCGGTCTCCGGCCCGATGCGTTCTTCCACGGATCCAATGGCGGTTCGAATGCCGGGTTGCCCGCGGTGCCAGATGCGATAGACCAGCACGGCAAGCACCAGCGCTGTCGCCGACAGCATCAGCGGCGTATTGATGCCGTGCCAGAGTGCGAAATGGTAATCGATGGGTGCCCCCGCCACTGCGCCCGCTGCAGCCAGTACAGACAGAGTCTCGGCGATGCCCGGCAGCAGACCAAACAGCAGGGAGAAGCCGGCGAGTACAAGCGGACCGGCCAGCATTTGCCAGGGCGCCTCATGTGGGTGCTTCGGTGTCTCAATGCGCTTTCCCCAGAACGGCTTCCAGGCAACGGCAGCCGCCATACCGGCGGTGAGCGCGGCGGTCGCAACCGCCATGATCACGAGCGGCAGTGCCAGCTCTGCCGAGGAGAGCGCACCTTCCAACATCAGTTCCTTGCCGATGAAACCGAACAGTGGTGGCACGCCGGCCAGGGAAAGCCCGGCGAGGGCGGCCGCCACCGTGGTAACCGGCAGCGCTCGGCGCAGGCCGCCGAGTTCACGGAGTTTCTTGGTGCCGGTTTCGTGGTCGAGAATACCGGCCACCATGAACAGTGCGCCCTTGTACAGCGAATGCGCCACCAGGAAGGCGGCAAAGCCGAGCATGGCATAACGGGTGCCGATGCCGATGAGCATGGTCAGCGTTCCCAGCGCCATGATGGTGGAGTAGGCCAGTACTTTTTTGGCGTCCTGATGCGTGAAGGACAGCCAGGCACCAAGCAGCATGGTGACGCCACCGAAAACCGACAGCATCATGGTCCAGAGTGCCTGATCGCCGAACGCCGGGTTCAGGCGTGCCATCAGGTAGACACCAGCCTTGACCATGGTGGCGGAGTGCAGATACGCGGAGACCGGTGTCGGTGCCGCCATGGCGTTCGGCAGCCAGAAATGGAACGGGAACTGGGCGGACTTGGTGAAGGTGCCGCCCAGCACGCAGAGAATAATGAGTGCCACCGGCGCCGCAGCTGTCCAATCCGGGGCAGAAGCCAGCAGTTCAGAAATCTGGTAGGTACCGCCGTAGATGCCCATGAGGACAATACCACTGAGGAGGGCGAAACCACCGAGCACGCTCACGATAAGCCCCTGCAGAGCGCATTTGCGGGCGTATTCGTCCTGATGGTTAAACCCGATCAGCAGGTAGGAGGTCACACTCGTGAGCTCCCAGAATACGAACAGGGCCACCAGGTTATCGGAGAGGACCAGCCCGAGCATGGAACTCATGAACGACAGCATGACGACGTAGAACCGGCCGAGATCGGTGTGGCCTTTCAGGTAGGCGCTGGCGTACAGCATGATGAATGTGCCGATGAAGGATATCAGCAGCGCGAACATCAGGCTCAGACCGTCCAGCATGAACGACAGCTGGATGCCCAGTTCGGGGTACCAGTTCCAGGTCTGGAGTACAGGGGATGCCGCGTTGACGGCAGGCAGGTGCTGCAGGAAATAGAACGTGAGTGCGGCCGGCAGAGCCGCAATCAGAATGCCGGAATAATGTCCGATCAGCCGATGCAGGGTCGGCGCCAGCACAGCCAGAATGAAACCTGAAAGCACGGCGTATAGCATGGTGGTCCGGACGCCCCTTGTGATTCCGCAGTCGCAGTGCGGCAGGATATCGGAGCCGCCGAGTCAGCGCAACTTGGCGGCAATGCCCCTGTCGGTTTGTTTACGGTACACCAGTGGCTGCCCGGGAAACCGCAAAGAGCAAAAAAAGCCCGTTATTTTCTGCCCCACAACGCTTGCAACAGCGGCCTCTAACGCCTAACTTGCAGGCTTTGGCACAGGGCAATCATTCCTCCAACAACGTTCGCCCTAAATCACGACGGACCCGACGCGGTCAACAAGCAGGAGACACAGCTGATGAATATTTTTGAGCAGTGGGAATCGGAGATTCGGGGTTACTGCCGCGTTTACCCTACCGTGTTCAAGAGCGCATCCAATGCGCGCCAGGTGGACGAAGACGGAAAGTCCTATGTGGACTTTTTCGCCGGTGCCGGAGTGCTGAATTTCGGGCACAACAACCCGCACATGAAAAAAGCGCTGATCGAATACATTGAATCCGATGGTGTGGCGCACAGCCTCGACACCTACACCACGGCAAAACGCGACTTTATCGAAAAGTTCGTCAATACGATCATGAAGCCGCGCAACATGAACCACAAGCTGCAGTTCATGGGCCCGACCGGTACCAACGCCGTTGAGCTCGCGCTCAAGATGGCGCGCAAGGCCACCGGGCGGCGCGATGTCGTGGCGTTCACCCATGCCTTTCATGGCATGACACTCGGCTCACTGGCGTGCACCACCAATGCGCATTTCCGTAATGCGGCAGGCGTGCCTCTGGATAACGTGATCCATCGGCCGTTCGGGTGCGAGAAAACCTGCGCGGGCTGCAAACTGGGCTGCGGTCTGGATTCCGTGCATGAGCTGCGGGCCATGTACGAAGATTCCTCCAGCGGTCTGGAAGCACCGGCGGCTTTCATTGTCGAGCCGATCCAGGCGGAAGGCGGCGTGAACGTGGCCGCCAAAGAGTGGTTGCTGGAAATTCAGAAGCTGGCTCAC
Organism: Natronospirillum sp.; assembly: GCA_965602035.1. Taxonomy (GTDB): domain Bacteria; phylum Pseudomonadota; class Gammaproteobacteria; order Pseudomonadales; family Natronospirillaceae; genus Natronospirillum. The sequence continues at coordinate 3,161,455 of OZ271919.1, forward strand.
GACCTGGGCGCGCTGTTCATTCTCGATGACATTCAGGCGGGCTGCGGCCGTACAGGTAGCTATTTCAGCTTCGACGGCATGGGTCTTGATCCGGATGTCATTACTCTGGCCAAAGGCCTGGGTGGCTTTGGTACGCCGATTGCCATGAACCTGGTCAAGCCGGAGTACGACAAGCTGTGGAAACCCGGTGAGCATACCGGCACCTTCCGCGGCCAGGGCTTCTCCTTCGTTGCGGGGCGTGTGGGCCTGTCATACTTCGACAACGACGACCTGATGAACGAGGTCAAGGAGAAGGGCCGTGTGATGGAGCAGGCTCTCGAGCGCATCGTGAGTGAGCATTCGAGCCACGGGTTCCAGGTGCGCGGCAAAGGCATGATGCAGGCACTGGACCTGCGCAGTGGTGACCTGGCGAAAGACGTGGTCAGCCGTTGCTTCAATGGCGGCATGCTCTGTGGCGCGGTCGGCACCGGTGGCAAGACCGTCAAGCTGATTCCACCTCTGACCATCCCGAACGACGACCTGGAGCAGGGCCTTGAGGTGCTGCGCAAGGCCGTTGGAGACGCAGTCGGAGGTAGCTGATGCGGCAACGCGATGACATGACCTTTCCGTTCGAGGAATATGAACGGCGCATTCAGGGCCTGCGGGAACGGATGGCGCGACGGCTGCTCGATGCCGTCGTGATCGTTGACCCGGAAAATCTGATGTATCTGACCGATTATCAGACCACTGGCTATTCGTTCTTTCAGTGTCTGGTGGTGCCACTCGAGGGTGAGCCGTTCATGATCACCCGGAAAATGGAAGAGTCGAATGTGATCGAGCGGACCTGGGTGGAGGTCACCCGGCCGTATCCGGATACGGGTGACGCCATCCAGATGCTGGTTCAGTCATTGCGGGAATTCGGTCTCAGCAAGAAAGACATCGGCTACGAGCGGAACAGTTATTATTTCCCGGCGTATCATCAGGATGCCATCCACACGACCTTCACCGAAGGTCGGCTGCTGGATTGCTTCGGCATTGTGGAGCAGGGTCGTATCTGTAAGTCCCGCGCCGAGATCGATGTCATGTACAAGGCGGCCAGAGCCACAGAAGCCGGTGTTCTGGCCGGTTATGACGCCTGCCGTGCCGGTGTGACGGAAAACGAGATTGCGGCCGAAATCAGTGCGGCCATGTTCCGGGCGGGCGGCGAGTTCCCAGCTGTCATGCCGTACGTCACTTCCGGGCCGCGGACCATGATCGGCCATGCCACCTGGGAAGGCCGCACGGTCCAGCCGGGCGAACATGTGTTCCTGGAAGTCGGCGGCTGTTACCGGCGTTACCATACGGCGATGATGCGTACCGTTTTGCTGGGAGAAATGACGGACTCCATGTTCGAGGCGCAGGAGCGCATGAAACTGGCACTGAAGCACATCAAGGACGCCCTGCGGCCGGGCATGACGGTTTCCGACGCCGACAACCTGGTACGTAACATCATTACCGAAAATGATGTCGGCGCGCACCTGATCACCCGCTCTGGCTACTCCATTGGCATTGCGTTCCCGCCGAGCTGGGACGAAGGCTACATTGTCAGCCTGAAGCAGGGGGATTCGACGGTCCTGGAAGAGGGTATGACGTTCCATATCATTCCCTGGATGTGGGGCATTGACGGCAACAAGACAGCCGGTATCTCCGATACCCTTTATATTACCGAGCGTGGATGTCAGTCGTTTTTTACCCTCGATGAAGACTTTGTGGTGAAACCGGAAGAAGGTGCCCGTGATCTGTCACGACAGCCCGCCGCAGAGGCTCCGGCTGAACTGCAGCCTGCAGAAAAGCCCGTGCATGCCGATGTGACCGCCAGCGCATCCAACCGTGAGAAGCCGGCCCGCACAGCGGCCCGTGGCAAGCAGGCAGCCAACAGTTAAAGGAGAGGAAATCATGTTGCAGGCCATCAACCCGACCAATGGTCAGTTGTTGCACGAATTCGAACCCCTGTCGGATGAGGCAGTGGAGGCGGCGGTCGAGCGGGCCCGGGCCGGTTTCCGCTCGTGGCGGAATACCTCCTTCGCCGAGCGCGCCGCATTGCTCAAAAAGGCCGCGCAGGTCATGCGCGATGACCGCGAGCGCTATGCGCTGCTCATGACCGATGAGATGGGCAAACCGATCAAGGAAGCCCGTGGTGAAGTCGACAAGGCCGCCTGGTGTGCCGAGCATTATGCGGAGCACGCCGAGAGCTACCTGGCCACTGAAGAGCTCGGCTCCGATGCCACTCGCAGCTATGTTCAGTACCTGCCGCTGGGCCCGGTACTGGGTATTCTGCCCTGGAACGCGCCGTTCTGGCTGGCTTTCCGGTTCTGTGCCCCGGCACTGATGGCCGGAAATACCTGCATGATGAAACACGATCCTCATGTGCCGGCCTGTGCGGCAGCCATCGCCGAAGTGTTCGAGAAAGCCGGCGCTCCCGACGGCGTTTTCCAGAATCTGCCGCTGGAAAACAATCAGGCGGCCCGGGTTATTGAAGACAACCGGGTACGTGGTGTTTCCTTTACCGGCTCGGAAAAAGCCGGCGGCATTGTGGCGGCAACCGCAACCGGTGCCATCAAGCCGGTTGTGCTCGAGCTGGGTGGCTCCGACCCGGCCATTGTATTGGCCGATGCCGATCTGGAGGCGGCAGCGCCCGTGATCACATTGTCCCGCATCATTAACGCGGGCCAGTCCTGCATTGCAGCGAAGCGTGTGATCGTGGAAGAGTCCGTCTATGACCGAATGGTCGAGCTGTTGCAGGCTCAACTGGGCAAGCTGAAGATGGGCAACCCCCGTGAAGAGAGTACCGACATCGGTCCGATTGCCCGCGGTGACCTGCGTGACAATCTGCACCGTCAGGTTCAGGAAACGGTGAAATCCGGTGCGCGGTGCCTGCTTGGCGGTGACCTGCCGGAAGGCGACGGGTATTTCTACCCGGTCACGCTGCTGGCGGATGTGGAGCCCGGTATGGTTGCGGCCGTTGAAGAAACGTTCGGGCCGGTTGCGGTTGTTATGAAGGCACGTGACGCGGAACACGCGCTGGAAATCGCCAATGACACCAACTACGGCCTCGCCGCGGCGATATGGACCACCGCGGAGCGGGGTGCGGAACTGGCTCCCCGTATCGAGACCGGTCAGGTCGCCGTCAACGGTATTGTGAAAACAGACCCGCGTCTGCCCAGTGGCGGTATCAAACGCTCGGGTATCGGGCGGGAGCTCGGCCCGCATGGCATTCATGAGTTTGCCAATGCGCAACAGGTCTGGGTCGGGCCGAAAGTCGGCTGAAGCCCGGGCGGCTCAGGTTGAGCAGTGGGCTGCCACGCGGCTACGGCCGTCCCGTGACAGTGCCTGCTCCCGATACCGGCGTGCGGCCTCCTCGGTCGCACGCGCCCGTTCGCACAGTCCGACATAACGCCAGCAATCCACGCAGTTTTCCACCGCACGTTGATAGGCGTCCAGCCAAAGCCGGTCTGGCTGCACGTTATTGTCCAATTGCATCTGACAGTAGACGCGAGCACGTGTGTAGTATTCGATCGCCTGGCTTGTGCAGCCACTCGACAGTGCTGCGTTGCCGGCCTGCATGAGATCCCACCAGTACGCGTCGGGCTGAGGCTCGCTGTCGACAGTGCCATGGGTGGCTGCTGTGCGTCTGAACCAGTTTTGAAAAAGGACCATGTTCCGGACTCCCGCCGCTTCTTGTTGCTGCTTTATCATTTAAATAATAATCAATCTCATTTGCAACCCCTATTTTCTGTCATTGTTCTGTCATCCGGCTCGGTTATGATAAGGGCCCGTTTACCGGCCCTCGAAGGACAGCAGCATGTTGGCGTCCCCTGTACAACAATACGGCGTGATTACCGGCAACTACTGGGCGTTCACATTGACCGACGGCGCCCTGCGCATGCTGGTCGTGCTGCATTTCCACAATCTCGGTTACAGCCCGCTCGAGATCGCGTTGTTGTTCCTGTTCTATGAGTTCTTCGGCGTAGTAACCAACCTGGTCGGGGGCTGGCTGGGGGCCCGTATCGGGCTCAACCGGACCATGCAGATTGGGCTGTTCCTGCAGATTGGTGCCCTGTTGATGCTGACGGTGCCCGCTGAATGGCTTCTTGTGCCCTGGGTCATGGCGGCACAGGCGTTTTCCGGTATCGCCAAAGACCTCAACAAGATGAGCGCCAAGAGCGCGGTTAAAACGTTGATCCCCGACGACGCGCAGGGGCGCCTCTACCGGCTGGTTGCCGTACTCACCGGTTCCAAGAATACCCTGAAAGGGGTCGGGTTTTTCCTCGGGGCCTTGTTGCTGACGGTGTTCGGGTTCGCCGGGGCGGTCTGGTCCATGATCGCGCTGCTGATGGTAACCGGGTTGCTCAGTCTGGTCCTTCTCCAGGGCGATCTGGGGCGTGCGAGCAACAAGCCGAAGTTTGACCAGATCCTATCGAGGGATCCGCGCATCAACCGGCTGTCGGCGGCCCGAGTCTTTCTGTTTGCGGCGCGCGACGTCTGGTTCGTCGTCGCCGTGCCGGTGTTCATGGCGCAGCAACTCGGCTGGGATCACTGGCAGGTCGGCGGGTTCATGGCGCTCTGGGTGATCGGCTATGGCTTTGTTCAGGGCGGGGCGCCGTGGTTGACCGGTACGCGGAATGACCGCCCGCAGTCGGGCCGCACGGCTGCCCTCTGGGGCGTGGCGCTGGCAGCCGCGCCTCTGCTCATGGCCGTGGGCCTGGATAACGGACAGATGCCGGTACCTGTGCTGCTGTTGGGCGGGTTGGCCATATTCGGGGTGCTGTTTGCAGTGAACTCGGCACTGCACAGTTACCTCATTGTGGCCTACGCCCGCCATGATGGCGTATCGCTGGATGTCGGCTTTTACTACATGGCCAATGCGGCCGGACGGCTTACCGGAACGGTATTGTCGGGCTGGGTTTTTCAGGCATTCGGGCTGGTGGCCTGTCTGCTGGTTTCTTCCCTGTTCATTCTGATTGCTGCGGTGCTTGCCAGACCTCTGCCGGCGACCGCCGCGACCTGACCGTGCTCCACTTCCGCCTGTGACGTCGGTAAGCTACCCTCTGCGGAAACGGAGAAGGAGTTGCCCATGTCGTCGCTGCTATCGCTTGAAGATGCCCGCGCGAAACTGCTGGCCAGTATCGGCGCGGTTGGCGAGCACGAGGACATCCCGGTGGCTGAGGCCATTGGGCGCACCGTGGCAACGGACGTACTGGCAAGGGTAGACCTGCCGCCGGCGGATAATTCCGCCATGGACGGTTATGCGCTGGCGGCTGGGAACGAAGGGGTGATTCGTTCCGATACCGTGTTCAGGGTCGTACGAACCGTTATGGCGGGCGACCCGCCGGGAGACCCGCTTGCCCCCGGCGAAGCAGTGCGCATAATGACCGGCGCGTTGGTGCCGGCTGGTGGTACATCCGTTGCCATGCAGGAAATAGTGACGGCCGCGCCGGACGGTACCATACAGCTGGACCGTGATGTCGCTGGCGGCGAGAGCATTCGCCGCAAGGGAAGTGATATCCGTACCCGGGAACGTCTGGCATCGCCCGGCGATGTGGTGTCGGTCGCGCTGGCCGGACTGCTGGCCGCCCAGGGTATGGTCACGGTGCCGGTAATCCGGCGTATCCGGGTGGCGATGCTGGCCACCGGTGACGAACTGAAGCTCGGAGGCCAGCCACTGGCCCCCGGAGAAATATATGAGAGCAATCGGATTATCGTCAGTGGGCTATTGCGGAGTCTGCCCGTCTCCGTTACGGATCTGGGCGTGCTTCCCGACAATGAGGAACAGCTTGCCGCCAGTATGATGGCGGCAGCGGCGGATCATGACCTGATCGTGTCGACGGGTGGCGTATCGGTGGGTGAGCGTGACTACACCCGCCGGGTGCTGGAGCAGCACGGTGACGTCAACTTCTGGAAGGTGGCGGTCAAGCCCGGCAAGCCGCTGGCATTCGGGCGGCTCGGTGACGCCTGGTTTCTGGGGCTCCCCGGCAACCCCGTATCAGCGCTGGTAACAGCGCGTCTGTTCCTGGCTCCCGCCGTTCAGAAGCTGGCAGCACAGCGGCCTGACCAACCCTTCATGGTAATGGCCCGGGTCAGTGAAGTGTTCCGCAAAGAGCCGGGACGGGCAGAGTTTCAACGCGCGGTACTGAAAAGAGACAGCGACGGGCACTACCGTGTGTCACCCCTGCCCGGGCAGGGTTCTCATCAGTTGGCGGACCTGTCACGTGCCTCCGCGTTCTGTTATCTGCCCTCCGACAGTGCCGGCGCTGAGCCGGGAGAGTGGGTGGAAACCATGCCACTGGGGCCGGAACTGACCGGCCGTTACTGAAACCCTTCAGGCCTGCGTTTCGTTGGCGATCTGGCGCAAGGCCTGCTGGAAGACGCTCACGGGTTGGCCCCCTGTCAGGCTATATTTCCGGTTTATAATGAATGTTGGCACACCCGAGATACCCAACTGCCGTGCCTCTTTCAGCGCGGCATTGACCTCCTGGGTGGATCGGTCGCTGGCCAGCACGCCCAGCAGTTCTTCGCCGTCCAGCCCGATCTGATTCGCTGCGCCCGCCAGTACCTCCGGGTCCGAGGGGTTGCGTGCCTGTGTGAAATAGGCCCGAAACAGCGACTCGGACATTTCTGTGCTGCGGTTATGTGTGCCCGCCCAGTAGATTCCCCGGTGCGCATCGAAGGTGTTGTAGGCACGGTGGTCGTCCCGGAAGTTGAATTCGAAACCGGCTTCAGCGCCCAGCGCGGTGATACGATCACGCATGGCCTGTGCGTCTTCCCGGGACGAGCCGTATTTCTGCTGGATATGTTCGAACAGATTCTGGCCTTCTACCGGCATTTCCGGGTTCAACTGGAACGGATGCCAGTGAATCTCCGCCGCAACTTCGTCGGTCATGGCCTGCAGCGCCTGATCAAGGTGATAGTACCCGATCACGCACCACGGGCAGACTACGTCGGAAACAAGATCGATGCGAAGTGGTTGCGCGCTCATAGGGTACTCCTGTCAGATCGCTGTTGGCAGAGCGGCGAGGGAGTGGGTCAGCGCATCCAGCGGGTCGCGCGTTGCGCATCCGTTGATTTGCTCGCGACCCAATGCTCGCCGCTGTCGGTAAAGGCCTTTTTCCAGAACGGTGCTTCTGTCTTCAGCCAGTCCATCAGGCTATCACAGGCGTCAAATGCCGGCGCCCGGTGTGCCGAGGTTGTACCGACGAATACGATGGTTTCCTCGGGCTGGATCCAGCCGACGCGGTGTTCCAGAACGATCCGGCCGACGGGCCAGCGCTCGCGCACACGCTGTATGAGATCTTCCAGGCACCGTCGGGTCATGGCCGGATAATGCTCCAGATACAGGGCCCGGGTCTGTTCGCCGGCGTCAGTGCCGCGCATGCGACCGCTGAACGTGACCACAGCCCCCTGATCCGTCGTGTCGGCGATGAGGCGTTCATGGTTGGCGCTGACATCAACGTGGGAGGCGCTGACGCGAATCAGATCACCCTGTTGCGTCGTCCACTCGAGCGTCTCTTCGGCCATCGCGCAATCAGCCTCCGGTCACCGGCGGGAAGAACGCGACTTCATCCCCGGCCGCTACCGCAGACTGGCTCCCCGCGAGCTCCTGATTGATGGCAACCAGCAGCGATTGATCGTTCAGAGCGAGCCACTTGCCGCCCCGAGCCACCAGTTGCGCCCGCAGGTCAGATACGGTCAGGGGTTCCGGCACGCCGGCCAGCACTTCGCCGGATGTGCCCAGTTTTTCCCTCAGGCCGGCAAAAAACAGGATCTGAATTCCGGTCGTTTCGTTCATGGGCTGTGTCCGGGTTCGGGTCGCTGCCAGTCGCCACTGCGTCCGCCGGTTTTGCTGACCACGGCGACCTCGTCGATGCGCATGGTCCGGTCAACCGCCTTGCACATATCGAACAGGGTCAGGCCGGCTACCGACACGGCGGTCAGCGCCTCCATTTCGACGCCGGTTTTCCCGGTTGTCCGGCAGGTTGCTGTGATGCGGACGCCTGCGGGCTGATCCCGGAGTGTGAAATCTACCTGTACCCGGGTAAGGGGAAGCGGGTGGCACAGTGGAATAAGGTCAGCCGTTTTCTTGGCGGCCTGTATACCGGCAATCCGTGCTGTTGCAATGACATCGCCCTTGCTGTGTCCACCCACACGAATCAGCTCGACTGTTTCGGGCGCCATGTGCACAAACCCCTCAGCGCAGGCTGTGCGGGCGGTGTCGGGCTTTTCCGACACGTCCACCATGCTGGCTTCACCCCGGTCGTTCAGATGGGTCAGCGTGTCGCCCGTGCTCATACCGGTGCCCCCGGCCACTGCACATGAGGCGCAAAATTGCAGGGGCGGTGCGTTGAATCCAGTTGTTCCCGAAGAATTCCCGTCCAGGCGAGTCGGCAGGCACCGGTTGAGCCGGGCAGGCAGCAGATAAGCGTGCGGTTGGCGAGCCCGGCCAGTGCCCGGCTCTGTATCGTTGCCGTGCCGATATCGGCCAGCGAGAGGTGTCGGAACAATTCACCGAAGCCATCGACGGTCTTGTCAAAGAGTGGCGCCAGCGCCTCAGGTGTTGAGTCACGAGCGGTAAAACCGGTGCCACCGGTGGTCAGAACTACCTGTACTCCGCTGTCCGCGATCCAGCCCGATACCTTCGCACGCAACTGATAGCGGTCATCCGGCAATAATGCACGGTCTACCACGCGGTGCCCGGCTGCTTCCAGTGCGTCCACCAGATAATTTCCGGATTTGTCCGTGTCCGGAGTTCGGGTGTCCGAGACCGTCAGCACGGCGACGTTCAATGGTTCGAAAGCCTGTTCAGCCATGGAAAATTTCCTCCGGTGCCGGTCTTTTCCGGCAGGCTTCAGCCGCCCAGCATCGACAGCGTGCGGGTCAGGCCGGGGTTATGCTCATGCAGGCCGTGAGTGGCTTTCTTATGGCCGACGGCCTCGCGAATGGTTTCGATCAATTCCTGCTGCTGGTTGTCGCGTTGCAGCCAGGGCCTGAGATCGTACCCGTTTTCACCGAACAGACACAGATGTAACTGGCCCTGCGCGGTTACCCGGAGCCGGTTGCAGGTGGTACAGAAGTCGGGGCTGTACGGTATGATCAGGCCAATGCGCCCGGCGTAGTCCGGGTGGTGGAACTCCTGTGCCGGGCCGGCGTGAACGGGTCGATTCAGACGCTGCCAGCCTTCCAGCTGCAACTGCTGGCGGACATCGTTCAGTGGTGCAAAGTACCGTTCATGGAAATCCGGTTGTGCGCCGGTCTCCATGACTTCAATAAATCGGAGGGTGATCGGAAGATCCCGAATCCATTCAAGAAAGGGGCCCAGTCGGTTGTTCACACCACGCATCCAGACTGCGTTGACCTTGACGTCGAAACCCATGTCCAGCGCCCGGTGCAGGCCGGTCAGCAGTTCGCGCAGTCGATCATGCCCGGTAATGGCGTGGAATTGCTTTGGGTCCAGACTGTCCATGCTGATATTGATCTGGTCCAGCCCCGCCGCTTTCCAGTCCGGCAGTACACGGGGCAGCCGATACCCGTTAGTGGTTATTGCGACCTGTTCAATGCCGGGTTGCGAACGGGCATCCGCGATCAGGCCCGGCAGGTCGGGGCGCAGTACCGGCTCCCCACCGGTCAGTCGAATCTTGCGGGTACCCTGGTGGGCAAAGGCCGCCATGACACGTCGAAGTTCCTCGCGCCCCAGAAAGCTCGATGCCTTCGGGCCATCGTAGCCATTGGGCAGGCAGTAGGTACACCTGAAATTGCACACTTCGGTAATGGAAAGCCGAAGGTAATAAAATGCTCTGCCGTGCGGATCTTCAAACACTTGTGGCTCCTCGCCGATGCGGCTGATCTGGGTAACCAGTGCCGCCCCGGATTCGCGATAGCACCGGGCTGGTCAGCCGGGCGCCCAAAGCCGGTCGCCCGCAGCCGGTCGCCCAATACAGCGGTACGTGCAACGTTGACTATAGGATCTTGATAGCGTCGGAGCATAGTGACAGCGCGTAAAATCGGTGTCTACTTGCGGGCGGGCACAAAAAAGCCTTCGGTGAGCTGAGTCGACCGAAGGCTTTGCTGTTTCTGGCGGGTCAATCCCTGACCTGCTCACCCGGTTGTTCTTGTGCTTGCGTGAGCGCAGTCCGAAAGGCTACGCCTGCTGATCAAAGCGGCTGGACCACTTCCTCGCCGGCCATGGCGGCAGTGCGCGCCTGGGCCTGCAGGTGTACCGGGATATCCCGGAACGCACGACGCTGCTTCTGCTCGATCATACGGAAAACGATCGCCTTCATTGCCTGAACAGGCAGGTTGAAGCGAATGGAATGTACTACATTGGTGTTTGGAACTTGTGCTGTCATTGCTGCCTCCTTACCGGGTTTGCCATGGCCTTTTCGGGGCCGTTTTCGGGATGCGCGTATTGTGTTGACTGGCATGGTTTTGGACAAGCGATAGTTTTTTAATAACAGTTAAGATAATCTTACGTATATGGTCAGATTTCCGCCTCTCAACACACTGCGCTGTTTCTGGGTTGTAGCTCAGGCGGGCAGCTTCAAGGGTGCCGCTGAAGAGCTGCACATCACGCAAGCCGCGGTCAGCCAACAAATCCGGCAGTTGGAGGACTGGCTCGGATTCCCCTTGTTCGACCGGACTCACAGACAAGTTCAATTAAACTCTACGGGTAAGGAATTGTTGCCTTTTGTGCAGCAGGGTTTCGACGCTCTGGCGGAGGGTGTGCAACGTATTTCGGGTGTACCTGCACCCAATGTGCTTCGCCTGTCCGTACTGCCCTCATTTGCCAGTGCATGGTTGCTGCCGAGAGTTCCGGAGTTTCAGGAGGAGCACCCCGACATTAATCTGCAGATTGACATGGACCGCTCTCAGGCGTTTTCAACCCAGAGCGGCAACGATCTCGGAATTCGTTACGGAACGGCCCAGTACCCGAGCCTGCACACCGAGTTACTCAGCTACGACAGCCTGCTGCTGGTGTGCCACCCGTTGCTGTTCCACGATGTGCCGGAAGGTGGAATCTGGGACTGGCTGAAGCGACAGTACCTGCTCGCCGGGCAGGATCCGATGGATTATCACTGGAACGATTTTCTGCAGGATTACGGACAGGATCCGGCGGAATTCCGGCGCCGCCTCCATGTCTCGGATACCTGGGCACTGACGGAAATGGCGCTGGCGGGGCAGGGCGTGGCGCTTGTGCGACGCAGCATCTGTAGCGATGCGCTGGAAAAGGGCCAGTTGATCCGGCCACTGGATATTCGCCACGACTCCGATTATGGCTATTTTCTCGTGGCGCCCGAGCACCATTTCCGCTGGCCCAAGGTGCAGGCCTTCCGGACCTGGATCAATCATGCCATTCGCGAGACAGCCTGGTACCGGTCGGCTGACTGATCGTCCATCAACCGCGCGGTGGTACGTCGGAGGGCTCGCGGTAATCGGACGCGCGGAGAGCCAACCAGGAGTGCACGGCAATGGTTACCAGAATGAGTGCACCGCCAATAAGGGTGACCAGCTCCGGCTCTTCCTGCAGCACGGCCCAGACCCAGATGGGGCCCAGAACCGTCTCGATCAGGAGAAACAGGCTGACTTCCGGGGATGGCAGGTATTTAGGCGCCATCATCAGGCAGAAACTGGCGATCGGCATCTGCAGGCATCCCATCAATAACAGCCACCCGAACTGGTTCATTTCCAGGCTGAGCGGGGTTGCCAGAGGCCAGGAAATTGCCGCAGTTACCAGCCCGGCGCCTGATACCAACAAGGTTCGGGGAAGATCGGGACCGTGTCGTAATAAGGTCAGCACACCGCCGGTGGACATGGCCAGGACCAGTGCCATGGCATCACCGCGCCAGTTCGGTGCTCCCATTGACCCCCCGAATACGGCCGTTACACCGACCAACGACACGATTATGGCGATCCGGGTACGCCGAGCCAGCGGTTCCCGCAGGAACCAACGGGAGAACAGTGCCGCAAAAAAGGGTGCGCTGGCCAGTATCACCACCGTGTTGGCAGCATGTGTATAGCTGACGGAGAAAACGAACAGACCGGTGTTGATACCGTAAATCAGCATAATCAGAGCAGCCAGAACGGCTGTTCTCGTGTCGGCAGGGCGCCAGCGCCAGTCACCGCGAATGGTCACCAGAATCGCCATGCTCAGGCTGATCAGCAGGCCGCGCCAGAAAGAGACCGTCCACGGGTCTGAATCAGCCAGCCTCACCAGAAGTGCGTCAAAACTCAGCACTATGACACCACCTGCAGCGATGAGCAGGCCGGTACTGTGTGGGTTTTTCCCCTGCGATGTCACAGTGCCTCCCTTCATTCCTTGTTCCTGTCAGCCCCGGCAGAGGGGGCAGGGGTGGAGATGGCTGTACCCGTCCGGTGAATGCCGGTAGTCTCAGTGTACTGCCCGCGCAGCACACTGGAGGAGGTGTACCATGCCGAAAACCGCACTCGTTGTCGACTCTGCCTGCGCGTTGCCCGCTCAGTACATGCACGATAATCATATTTTTCGGGTTCCGGTGACACTGTCGATTGATAGCCAGGTATATCTGGACCCGATGGATGACCGGGCCACGCTTCGCTTGCTGAACAGTGAGGAGCTGAGAAAACGCAAGGAAGTATCGACACAGGGGCCTGCCATGGGCTCGTTTGATCGGTGCTTTGAGCAACTCGTACGCAACGGCTATCAGCGCATGATCGTGCAGACAGTGAGTGGCTCCTTCAGCAATACCTGGCGGGAGGCGGAGCGGGCAGTCAAGGCGCGCTCTGCGGATGCCAGCCCTCCCGAGTTTGTGCTCACGGATACACAATCGCTGTTCAGTGGCCAGGCGCTGCTGGCCGCCGAGACAGTGACCCGATTGCAGCAGACCCGGGGCGACTCCCAGAGCCTGCGACGACACATCGAGTCGGTTCGCAGCAGCCTGGTCACGCGTTTTCTGCCGGGCTCACCGGCAACGTCACTGGCCCGCGTGCGTCTGCGCGGCGGCAAGGCCCTGACCTGGGCCGATGCGCTGATGACCAACGCTCTGGGGCTTTACCCCATACTTGAGGTGGCGGGCGATGACATCGGTTCGGTCGGACATGTGCGAGGCTACGAACAGGCCGTGGCGCAGTTGTTCGACGGTGTAATCCAGTGGCTGGAGGCCGGGCGAGCAGCCGGGTCTATGGCAGTGGTGCAGTACGCCGGACCGTTATCAGAACTGACGTCCACGCCCGCTTACCAGCGGTTGGTTCAGGCGGCGCGCGATGCAGGGGTCAGCGTAGTACCGGCCGTGGCAAGTCTGCCCGCAGGCATATATTCCGGGCTTGGCACCGTGCTGGTGTCACTCCCGGTCAGGGCCGGATGATACCCTGCCAGATGGCATACCCGTTGGCCTTTTCGAGACAGGTCAGGTTGTTCAGATAAGCATTCAGCCAGTCACCGTAGGGCAAGTGCTGGTTGACCACGGCCAGAAATGTCGCCCCCGGACGGCAATGGTCGCGTGCCTCGGCCAGCAAACGACGGGTCGTGTCGTACTGGACCTCCAGACCCTCATGAAAGGGCGGGTTGGTAACAATGACATCGAAGGCGCCGTCGAGGCCGGACCAGTGATCCGACCAGAGTGTGCGCCATTGGCTGTTGTTCGTGGCAGCGGTCTCAACGGTGCTGCATACCGCGAGCCAGTCATGATCAAGTGCGGTAATGTCACTGATTCCCGGGCACTGCGTTGCAAGTGCCAGGCTGATGACCCCGGCGCCGCAGCCAAAGTCGAGCGCATGACCGGTCAGGCCGAGCTGCCCGAGCCAGGGCAACAGCAAACGGGTACCCGGGTCGATACGCCCGTGGCTGAATACGCCGGGCAGGCTCTTCACGGTTGCATCGAGGCCCGGGAGCCTGAAAGCAGACCAATACGCTGCCGGGTTAAAAGCCGGTATTGTCTCCCTGGTGCGTGTAGCCAGGTACAGACTCTGTCGGCGCATGCTGCCCACTTTCTGAACCTGCCACCCGATTGGGTCGAGCATCCCGGGCACACTGCGTACACCACCACGATTCTGCCCCACGACCCACAACTGTGAGTCTGCCGCAACCTGAGTAGAAAGCCAGTGGGCGAGCATCGACGCCAGCGGTTTTGACTTCGGCCATTGCCAGACAATATCCCAGGGCTGGTTGTCCTCCGGGCCGGTGGTGCCACCGTCCAGTGGCCGTGTTGAGGGAATTCCCAGTGCCTCGTGCGCCTGATGAGCGCCGGCGAACAGGTGGGTGTGCCTGAGCTGTGCGCCACTGTTGCGCCATGCCGTTGCCAGGTGTGTGTCACCGGTGTCGACAAGCCAGACATGCGGGTGGCGCAACTGGCACCAGCGGTCGATCAGTTCGTTGGTGTTCATTGGTCGTGTTCCTGCTCTCCGGCCTGTTCCAGCCAGCGATAAAGCGTTTTTCTGCCGATCCCCAGCAGAGCAGCCGCGCGCCGCTTATTGCCGTTGACCTGATCCAGAACCAGCCGCACGTAACGCGTCTGGAGCTCTTCCATGGACGGCCACACCGTTCCGTTAAACAGTTCACCGACCGGGTTGCCGGTTGTGTCGCCGGTCGGCGAGGGCAGACCGGACGCAATATGGGTTGACGTCTCCGGCTTCCTTTCGGATGTTTCGTTAACTCTGGCCGGCAGGTGTTCGATGTCCACCCAGTCCTGGTCACAGAATGCAGCCGCCCGCTCCACGATATTCTGGAGTTCCCGGATATTCCCGGGGAACGGATACCCTCGTAACCGTCTCAACGCTGCGCGACTGAACCCGCGTATTGATCGGCCGTGTGCCAGCGCAGTTTTGGCCAGAAATCGCTCAGCGAGTATCTCGATATCTTCACCACGCTCACGCAGTGGTGGTAATTGAATCGCAAATGTTTCGAGCCGATAGTAGAGGTCCTCTCTGAAATCGCCCTGTTGGGCCAGCTCATACAGGTTCTGATGACTGGCAGCGATAACGCGCACGTTGACCTGTTCTTCCAGGTCTTCGCCGACCCGACGAATGGAGCCGTCCTGCAGTACCCGCAGCAGTTTTGCCTGCATGGGCAGCGGTAACTCCGCTATTTCATCCAGCAACAAGGTACCGCCATCCGCCTGGTGAAATATCCCCTGCCGCGCCCTACTGGCGCCGGTGAATGCGCCAGCAGCGTGACCGAATAACTCACTTTCCATTAGATCCTGCGGGATGCCGGCGCAGTTGACGGCAACAAAGGGTTTGTCAGCGCGCTCGCTTTCCTGGCAGAGCGCTCGCGCCACCAGTTCCTTGCCGGTGCCGCTCTCACCGCGCAATAGTACCGGACCGCCGGCTCTTCCGATCACCTGGATCTGTTCGAACAGGGAGCGCATGGCCGGGCTATCCCCGAGCAGGTCATGGAAGCCATTAACGGCGCTCAGTTCCCGGAACCGGGTCAACTCATGTTGCATCCGCCGCTTTTCCTGTACCCGATCAACCGTCAGCATGAAGTGATTCAGGTCCAGTGGTTTGGTCAGAAAATCATCGGCCCCGGCCTGCAACGCCTCAACGGCCTGTGGAACACTGCCGAAAGCCGTGATCACGATGATCCCGGGGCGTACACCGCTTGCGCCGGTTTCCGGGAACGCCATAATCACATCGCGAACAAACTCCATGCCGTTACCATCGGGTAGCCGCAGGTCTGTCACGATCAGGTCAGGTACCGTGTTGGCGAGCCTGTCGCGGGCGGCCGACAGTCGACCGGTAGCCTCAACAACCCAGCCCCGGGCCTCCACTTCGTCTGTGATCAGCTCCGACAGGGCCTGATCGTCTTCCAGCAGCAAGAGCGAGCCCGGCTTACTCATAGGTGTTCCCTCCGGAGATAACGCTGGCAGGAAAATACAGCTCAAATCTGACCCCGGGTTTCATGTTCCTGACCCGGACTTCGCCAAGATGTTCACGCATCACCCGCTTGACGATGGCCAGACCGAGCCCGCTGCCTTCGCCCGGTTGTTTGGTACTGAAAAAGGGTTTGAAGAGTTCTGTTTCAATGGCTTCCGGGATCCCGGGCCCCCGATCCCGCACGAAGAGTACAAGCCCGTTCGCCATGGAACCCTCCTGTGAGTACCAGCCAAGATCAATCCTGCTTCCCCGGGACGACTGTGCGGCATTGCGCAACAGGTTTATTACCGCCTGTTCGAGGCTGAGGGCGTCACCCTGTATGGTGGCCGCCGGCCCGGTTGTGAGATAAACGTCCGCTTCCGGAAACTCATCCCGGAAC
The DNA here is from genome assembly GCA_965602035.1 of Natronospirillum sp. Classification (GTDB taxonomy): domain Bacteria; phylum Pseudomonadota; class Gammaproteobacteria; order Pseudomonadales; family Natronospirillaceae; genus Natronospirillum. The sequence continues at coordinate 3,177,692 of OZ271919.1, forward strand.
CGGGTCAGGACATCAGCCATCCATTGCCCGAGGTCCAGTCTCTGGTGTTCGGCCTGTGAGCGCCTGCCGAAGGACAGCAATTGTTCCACAATTGCGGTCATGCGCTGCGCCTGATCCCGTATCGCGGACAGCTCACGTTTTTCTTCGTCGTCACTTGCCCGGCGTTCGAGGCGCTGAGCCCGGCCGTTTACTACACTGAGCGGTGCGCCAAGTTCATGGGCTACGCCAGCCGACAATTGCCCCAGTGCGGCCAGCGTCTCTGTCTGGCGAAGACGCTCCGCCATGATTTCTCTCTCCTCCCGCTGATGATTCACCTTCCGCTCGGCCAGGTCGATCGCATCCAGAATATCGTTGAGTCCGACGGCGAGCCTTTTGATCTCATCGGGGCCCTCTGTAGCGGCGCGATGCTCGCGGTCACCGCGTTCAACACGTTCCATGCTTCCCAGCAACCGCTTGATGGGCCGGCCGATACTGCGCTGGTGGGCAAGGCCGATGGTGCTGAGGACGAGTAGAGACACCAACCCGAACCCGGCCCATGACCAGATACGGAGCTGATTGAGCTCCTGTTCGATGTCACTGCGCCGCCGGGTAATCTGCAGCAGCCCATTGGGCTGCCCGGATGACTGGAACAGGGGCAGAAAATAGGAGTAGACGCTACGACCATCAATACTTTCGTATTGAGCAAATTCGCCGTCCTCAGTCTGGCGCAGCGCTTCATCGGACTGACTCTGTGACGGGCGAACATTGCCAAAACTGGCGATTCGGTCTCCATCCTGATTGAACAGGTAGGCACTGTAGACTTCGCTGATATCGAAGACAGACGCCAGGCTGGCCTCGATCTGCTGCGTGTTGTTCTGCTCCAGTGCTTCTGATACCGGCAGGCTGATGGCCTGCGCCAGAATGCGCAGATTGCGTTGCAGGCGCTCCTCTGTATAAAACGAGACGACGGACAAACCCAACGCCACCACGATGCCCAGAATCAAAATAACGGGCAGACCCACTTGTACGATCAGATAACTGCGGAGGCTGCGTCCTCTCAATTCCATTAATCTGTGCCTCTTACGGGTACATGCGTCATATTGACACACCTTAGAGTCTGCTGTGTCAATATGTACCTTGCCGACTGCGACGCAGAATTTCCTCTATATACTGAAAAATCAATAACTTATGGAGATTCCCGGTCCTGGCACGAGGGTTGCTGACCTCAGCTTGAATCCATTGAGTAAGCGGAAGTTAGTATGAAATCGATGATGACAATTCTGGCGTCAATCGCACTGGCACTGGGTCTTGGCGGAATGGCGGGAGCGCAGGAAGTCAGCCCGGGTGACATTTCCGATGAGCAGATTAACCAGTTTGTCGATGTGCAGTCCGATATCCGTGAAATCACGCAGGAATACTCCGGCCGACTGCAGGAAGTGGAAGATCCCGATGCAGCCGCTCAGTTGCAGCAGGAGGCAAGTCGACTGATGGTGGAAGCCGTTGAAGATGTGGGTCTGGACGTCCGGACATACAACAGCATTGCGGTGGCGATGGAGTCCGATGCAGACCTGCGCGAGCGCGTGCAGAGCCAGATGGAGCAATAACACACGCAGGCTGGAGCCCTGCGATGTCTGGTAAAAACTGGAACAGGAGGATCAGGCAATGAAAAAATGGTGGACGGTATTGAGTGCGGCTCTGTTCGCACTTGTCCTGACGGCTTGTGGAGATCCGGCGGATTTCGAAGACATGCCGGAAGACGAAGGTAGCATGATGCAGGAAGGAAATGATTCGGGCACAGGTGGAGAAAGCGGTTCTGCCTTCTGACCGACAATTACACCCTGACAGAGAAAAGCCGGGCAGCGTTGCTGTTCCGGCTTTTTTTTGCTTCGGGAGCAGCGATACCTGTTCGGTCGGGCGCGAAAGGCCCATTTATCCGGACTGAATGACGGGCTTGTTAAATTTATTTATTGCATAGAAAATTGAGCTATAAATAAAAATAATTTATTTAGCGAGCGTCGAATTTTTGATTGGACAGTGTCTTGTGTGTGGACCATTTTAAAAGACGTCGTCAATCAACGAGGTTCCTATGGCAGAAAAAAAGTTGTACATAAAATTTCTGGACTCAGGCGTTCAGTCAGATATCGAGATGTACTGGGAGGACGCACCGGAAACCTGCAAGGTGATCTGGGGCGCGCTCGAAAAGCCGATTCAGGTACCTGCAGCCCACGCCATTTTCTCCGGTCCGGAGATCATGATGGGTCTGCCGGAGTCCGCGCAGAATTTCGACCCCCAGGCCATTCCAGCCGAGAACCAGACGATTCTGCCGCAGCCCGGTGAACTGCTGTGGTTCTACCAGCCGAAGAATTACTTCAAGGGTATGACCGATGAGTTCTGGGAAATTGGTATGTTCTACGGCCCCGGTGGCCGGACCTTTGGCCCGATCGGCTGGATACCGTGCAACTATTTCGGGCGTATCAATCCGGAACGACTGGCGGACATCGCAGCAGAATGCGCGAAAACGCGTACGCACGGCCTGCAGAACGTGGAAATCGGTCGCCTCACCTGAGGGTGGGCCGGCAAAGCAACAACAACGAATCACGAGGGTAAAACCATGAAAAAATCAATGACGATACTGGCAGCCGCCATTGCGACAGTCGGCGCGGCTCAGGCGCAGGACCGGCTGGTTATCAACTCGTTCGGTGGCGCCTACGAGGAAGCACACCGCGCCTGTATTATCGATGATTTCGAAGCGCAGACCGGGGCGACGGTCGATATCGTGACCGCGTACTCTGCGGATGCGTTCGCCCAGCTTCGGGCACAGCGCAATTCACCGCAATTTGATGTTATCCACTTCTCCGGTGGTCAGGAAATTGTGGGTGCTGAAGAAGGTCTGCTGGACCCGATTACCGAAGAGCAGGTGCCGAACCTCGCTGACCTCTATGACTTTGCAAAAGAAGGCACAGAGAACGGTGTAGGCCCGGCCTACCAGATCACCACGATCGGTCTGCTTCATAACACCGAGGCGCTCGATTTCACACCGACGTCCTGGCGCGATCTGGAACGCGAAGGTGTGGGCGAGAACCTGGTACTGACGGACATCAATAACGGCTACGGCATGCTCGGCTTCCTGATGCTGAACCGGGTCTACGGCGGTGACCTCGACAATATCCAGCCAGGGCTCGACATTGTCAGCCAGTTGCTGGATGACGGCGCGATTGTGGTGTCGACCTCACCGGAGATTCAGCAGGAATTCGCACAGAACGATGCCTGGATCGCTCCCTACGCGCAGGACTATGCCTACACGCTGACCAGTGCCGGCCTGCCGATCCGGTTTACACAGGCCTCCGAAGGCTCACCGGCGTCCTATATTACGGTGAACAAGGTCGCCGGGCGTCCGAACGATGATCTGGCGGACCAGTTCATCAACATGACGCTGCGCCCTGAATCTCAGGCCTGCTTCGCTGAAGCGCTCCGGTATGCACCGACCAATGCGCAAACCGCTCTGCCGGGTGCCATCGCCGAGAGCGTCGCCTACGGGCCGAGTGCCATGGAAGGTCTGATTCGCTTCGATCCGCAGAAAATTGAAGCGAACCGCTCAGAGTGGACAGAGCAGTGGCGCCGGACCATCAGCCAGTAATCAGGGTTGATGCTGTACCGCGCTGATCGGCGGCGCCTTCGGGCGCCGCCGTACTTTCGGAGCTGATCATGAATGACCGACACGAAGCGAGACTGCTGCTGACGCCGGGTATCCTGCTCCTGGCGATCGCGTTTTTCATCCCCATTGTCGTGATGCTGCAACTCAGCGTGGTAACGGATTCCGGTTACGGCCTGCAGCACTTCCAGCGTTTCTTCGCGGATGCCTATTACACCAATGTCCTGTGGCGAACCGTACGGTTGTCACTGCTGATTACCGTGCTGTGCACACTTATCGGTTTTCCGCTGGCCTATATCATGGCGCGTGTGGGCCCCGGCCTGCGCTTGTGGATGATTGCACTCGTCGTGTTGCCCTTGATGACCAGCGTGGTCATTCGCACCTTCGGCTGGGTGGTGATCCTTAACCGCAGTGGCCCGATTGCCGAGTTGATGCGTTCACTCGATCTGGTCGGGCGGGGCTGGAGCCTGATGGGCACGGAGTCGGCCATTGTTATCGGCATGGTACAGGTGCTGATTCCCTTCATGACACTGTCGATTCTGAGTGTGCTCATGAAGATTGACCCGCGGCTGGAAGAGGCCGCGCGTTCCATGGGGTGCAGCTTTCTGCAGAGCATTCTGAAGGTGATACTGCCATTATCCGTTCCCGGTATTCTGGCGGGTTCACTATTGGTATTCACGCTGTCGGCCAGCTCGTTCATCACGCCCTCATTGCTGGGTGGCGTGCGCCTGCCGGTGCTGGCTGGAGCGATCTACGAATCCATTACCCAGACACGCGACTGGAATTTCGCGGCCGCGCAATCGGTCATTCTGTTCGCGGGTGTGTTGCTGGTACTGGTGCCTTATGTGCGCTGGATGTCACGTCAGTCGGGAGGCAGGAAGTAATGGTCAGACGGTTTCCTCTCTACGTGCGCGTGCTTGCCGTACTGTTCCTGATCGCCGTGGCGATCTATGTGCTGGCACCGCTTTTCGTCATCGTGATGACGTCCTTCTCGGAAAGTCAGTTCATCGCGTTTCCGCCGGAGCAGTTCAGCGTTCGCTGGTATGGCAAGGTTTTTTCGGATTCCCGGTACCTCGATGCCGGTTGGTTGAGCCTGCGTCTGGCGGTACTGGTGACATTCACGTCGGTCGTTATCGGTGGCCTTGCGGCCGTTGCGATTCACCGGCGGCTGCTGGCCTGGAGCGAGCCGCTGCAGTTCGTGTTCCTGTCGCCACTGATTCTGCCGACCATTATTTTCGCCATCGGTGCTCTGCTGACCTGGAGCACGGTGGTAGGGCCGGTGAGCCTGGCCACACTATGGCTGGCACATACGGTGATTACCATCCCCTATGTGCTGCGTACCACCCTGGCGGTACTGGCCGATTCGGACCCATTCCTGGAGGAAGCGGCGCGCACCATGGGAGCCGGTCGTCTGCAGCGTCTGGTGTTCGTGACGCTGCCGCAGACGACCCCGGGGCTGCTCGCCGGTGGTTTCTTCGCCTTCAATATCTCCTTTGACGAAGCTGTGTTGTCGCTGTTCCTGCGCACCCCGCAGCTGACCACACTGCCCATCCAGATTTACGGCCAGCTGGAGTTCAGTCCGGACCCGTCCATTGCCGCGGTGTCCACGCTGATGATTGCGCTGACCATCGGGTTGATGATCATTATTGACCGGGTGCTCGGCATCGGCCGGTTCGCCCAGAGTTGAACCCATTCAGGAACGTCTCTATGTCAGAAGTTGTACTCGAGAATATCCGCAAGTCATTCGGGCGAACCGAAATATTGCATGGCCTGTCATTCACCATTGCGCCCGGAGAGTTTGTCAGTCTGCTCGGCCCGTCCGGGTGTGGCAAAACGACCCTGTTGCGTATTGTCGCCGGGCTGGAGAGCGTCAGCGGTGGCAGCGTGTCCATCGATGGCCAGACCGTGACCGACCTGCCACCGGAGAAGCGCGATATTTCGATGATGTTCCAGTCCTATGCGCTGATGCCGCATCTGTCGGTTTACGACAACATTCGGTTCCCGCTGCGCATGCGGCGCCTCGGTACCCGCAGTGAACAGCACGAACGGATAGAGGCAGCGCTGGAGATGGTGCAGCTCGAGCACCTCGCGGACCGTCGCCCGAATGAATTGTCCGGTGGACAACAGCAGCGTGTGGCACTGGCACGTGCGATCGTGAACAACCCGAAAGTACTGTTGCTGGATGAGCCGCTGTCGAATCTGGATGCCCGGTTACGCGATGAAATGCAGGTTGAGCTTATCGAGCTGCATCGGCGGCTGGGTCTTACCACACTGTTCGTTACCCACGACCAGGAAGAGGCGTTGAGCCTGTCTGATCGTGTCATTCTGATGCGTGATGGCCATATCGAGCAGGACGGTACGCCGGAAGCCATCTACAGCGCCCCGAAATCCCGGTTCGCATCAGACTTTCTGGGGTCGTCCAATGAGCTTCAGGTCGAAGTGACCGAAGGGCATCGGATTCGGCTGCCCGATGGTACCGAGTGGCCTGAGCCTGCTCCGGATTCTGTGGCGCCCGGTGTCTGGTACGCATCGCTCCGCCAGGAGGACATACGCCTCGCTGAGCCTGGATCCGGAGGCGGCCAGGCATTGGCCGGCACGGTCCGCACGCATGTCTACCTCGGCGCCAGAAACCGCTATGTGGTGAAGGTGGGGGATCTGACAATGGCCGTATTGGCGGATGCGCGCAGCAGTTTTCGCACCGGTGACCGGGTCGAGCTGCAGTTTGAAGCGGGAAGTTTGCGGCTGTTGGAGCCTGTTGACTGACGATGAGAATCCGGGATCTCGAGACCTATGTGCGCCTGGCGCGGGTAAAGCACTACGGCCGTGTGGCGGCCGAGTTCAATACCACGCAGCCGGCTATCTCATCCCGGATCAGCAAGGTGGAGGAGTTCCTGGGCGTGCGGCTGATTCAGTCCTCACGTGGCACGTTCTCCCTCACCTCGGATGGCGAGCGGGTGCTGGTCGAGTTTGAGGCTGTGCTCGAGCGGCTCAACCGTCTGCAGCGCAGCCTGAATGATCTGGAGTCCCGCCCACGCGTACTGCGTATCGGCTGTATCGATGCCGTAACCGCCACCTGGATGCCGCGCTTTATCGACCGGCTGCATAACGAAGGCGAGAATATCAGCATCGAGCTGACGGTAGAGGGCACCAAGGTGCTGGTCGAGATGCTGCACCGGGGAGAGCTGGATCTGATTTTCTCGCTGGACGCCCCGCTCAAGGTCGGCTTTGTCAATTACATCAGTTGTATGCTGGAAATGATCTGGGTGGGTGACGATCGGTTGTTCGATCCACGAAAGACCTACTCCGTGCGGGATATTGCGCGCCTGCCGATCGTCACCTTTCAGAAGAACACACCGCCCTCTGACCTGCTGTCACCCTATTTTTACGATGAAGGCGTGGTGCCGGCCAACGTCACCACATCGAATTCTCTGTTCGCCATGATCAGTCTGCTGCTGAACGGTTATGGTATTGCGTCCATTCCCACCGTGAGCGTCCTGCGGGAACTCGAACAGGGTGCGCTGTACCCGCTGAAACTGCAGAAGCCTCTGAACCCGATGCAGGTGATCGGCTCCTACCACACCGGCGTCGATGCCGAGATGATGCGTTACGTGCTATCGGTGGCCGGGGAGTGCGTGGAGAGTTACAGTGAAGAAAAAGGGCCGGGCATTATCTGGACCCCGGGCGATTAACAGTCGCCGGGGCTCACCGGGTGCTGTCACCAGGCGCCACAGAGACATTGATGGAGGCTCCCAATGATTGATGCACATCCGCTTCTTGACCCGACGGTGTTTGCCGAGCGTGGACTGGAAGTCACTGATCCGGCGACTGAAGAGCGGCTGGCAACCGTGAAAGCCTACAGCGTCGAAGAAGCCCGCACCGCCGCCGAGAACGCGCAAGCCGCGGGCAGGGACTGGGCCAAGCTTCCGGCCAAGTCGCGCAGCCAGTACCTGCGCCGCTGGTTCGAACTGATCGAGGCCCACAAGGACGACATCGCCGCGCTGATCACCGCCGAGAGCGGTAAGCCCCTGGCTGAAGCCAGGGGAGAGGTCGCTTATGGTGCGTCGTTTATCGAGTGGTTCGGTGAAGAAGCCAAGCGCGTGTATGGCGATGTCATTCCCGGGCCGGCCGAGGACAAACGTATTCTGGTAACTCGACAGCCGGTTGGCGTCTGCGCGGCGATCACGCCCTGGAATTTTCCGCTCGCCATGCTGACGCGCAAGGCTGGCCCGGCATTGGCCGCTGGCTGCACAATGCTGGTGAAGCCAGCTGAGGCCACACCACTGACCGCGCTGGCGGTGGAAAAGCTGGCCCGGGATGCCGGTATTCCCGCCGATGCGTTCCGGGTGCTGCCGACAACGGACCCCGCCGCCATGGGCGAATTCTTCTGTACCAGCGAGATTATCCGCAAGCTGTCGTTCACAGGCTCAACCGAGGTAGGGCGACTGCTGATGCGCCAGTCCGCGGACAACGTCAAAAAGCTGAGTCTGGAGCTCGGTGGCAATGCGCCGTTCATCGTTTTCGACGATGCCGACCTCGACGCGGCTGTTGAGGGTGCCATCGCTTCGAAATTCCGGAACGCGGGCCAGACCTGTGTCTGTGCGAACCGCTTTCTGGTTCAGGACGGTATCTATGATCAGTTCGCTGAGAAGCTGAGCGCCCGGGTAGCCGACCTGAAAGTGGGCGATGGTCGCGCAGCGGGTGTGACGATCGGGCCGCTGATCAATGCTGACGCCAGCGACAAGGTGGAGCGGCTTGTAGGCGATGCGCTTGCTGCGGGAGCAAGCTGCACGCTGGGCGGCAAAGCGCTCGATCGCACAGGACACTTTTTCGCCCCCACGGTGCTGACAGAGGTTTCGCCGACCATGTCCATTGCCAACGAAGAAATATTCGGCCCTGTGGTAACGCTGATCCGGTTCCCGGAAATTGATGACGCCATCAGGCTGGCCAATGACACCATCTTCGGACTGTCCGCCTATTTCTATACACAGAGTCACCGCACCGTCTGGCGTACGATGGAAGGTCTCGACTATGGCATTGTCGGCATCAACGAAGGGATTATCTCCAATGAGGCGGCCCCCTTCGGTGGTATGAAGCAATCCGGTATCGGCCGTGAGGGCTCAAAATATGGAATAGATGAGTATACGGAGCTGAAATACGCCCTCGTCGGCGGGCTGTAGGCACTTACCCGTGGCAAAGAGTGGAACCGGTTAACTGCTCCGGGTAACGCGTAAGTGGTCAAGCCAGTTTCTGATTTCAGCAGCACGGATATTGATGTCGAGAATGTCGTCGTCAATTCCGAGTTGCCAACGAGCCGCTGAATTTCCGGGTTCTTTTTCCAGAATTGAATAATGCTCGATATGCGCGTTGAATTCCGATTCTGAATTTACGAAGCCCTGTTTTATCAATTCATTCTGATAAAGTATAAACAGGCGTTTTATATGTGTGATATCGAATTCCGGGTGATATTGAATCCCCCAGAACTCGGACTGCCCGACCGGAATTATGGCAGCCTGTGCCGGGCTGTGCCGGTTGTAGCTCAGTAGCGTGGCTCCGGGCGGGAGTTCAGCCACTTCGTCATAGTGGATGCAGGGCGCGTCGTGCACTATTGGTTTGCCGGCAAGGAAAGGGTGTGCCTGCCCGGCCTCGGTAAGCTGTATCTTTCTTGCCACGCCGAGTTCCTGGCCGTTGGGGCTCGGCGCCACGCGCCCCCCGGCGGCAACCGTTGCTACCTGCAGACCCCAGCAACTGCCAAGCACGGGCTTGCCGGTCTCGGCAAATTCGAGCAGCCCGCGGATCTGGTTGAGCACTTCCGGGGTCTGGTCATAGGCATGCAGGCTGGAGCCTGAAATAACCAGGCCGTCGTAATCGCTGTACTGCCGGCCTGAGGGCACGAGCTCTCCTTCGGCGGCGTTCACAGTATCAATGCTGATGTCCGGCTGCAGGGTTCGTATGACGTCCGTGTAAATCGCGCTGGCTGATCGTACGCCGACACCTGCGGCCTTTTTCTGGGCTGCAAGCGTATTTCCCTCCATCATCAGGAGCTTCATTTACGCCTCCAATCAAAATACTGTTCCTCCCGGTACAAAGAGCCGGGTAGCTGTGCCACACATTTTACCAGACTCGCCATTTAAAAAGGCAGAAATATTACGGTCCGGGTGATAAAATACGGGTTAATTATAGATGTGCCGAATGCGGAATTTCGGGATTAAATAGAGAATATTAATCATGGCTGAAAATAAATTTTATATTGGCGGAAAATGGGTTCCGGCAATCAGTAAAGATACGATAGAGGTTATAAATCCGGCCGACGAATCAGTAGTGGCCGTTATTCCGAATGCGGGAGAGCTTGATGTGGACCAGGCCGTTATGGCCGCCCGACAGGCTTTTCCCGAGTGGAGTCGGAGCAGCGTCGCAACGAGGTTGGACTATCTGGATGCCATCAACAGTGGCTTGCGCCGGCGCAATGACGATCTGGCTCGAGCCATCCGGCTGGAAATGGGGGCGCCGCTGGGGCTGGCGCGCGATGTTCAGGCACCCTCGGGCACGCAGCATTTCACGGAAATCCTGGAGGTACTCAGGAATCATGATTTTTCGACAACCACCCGGCGGGGCACGCTGGTCCGTCAGGAACCGGTTGGTGTCTGTGGGCTGATTTCGCCCTGGAACTGGCCCATGAATCAGGTTGCTACCAAGGTCGCGCCCGCCATCGCAGCGGGCTGCACCATGGTGCTCAAACCCTCCGAGAATGCCCCGCTCAGTGCCGCGATTCTCGCGGAGATCATTGATGAAGCGGGCCTGCCTCCGGGGGTGTTTAACCTGATTCAGGGCCGCGGAGCAGACATGGGTGATTTCCTCACAGCGCACCCGGACGTTGATATGGTCTCGTTTACCGGTTCCACCCGGGCCGGCGTTGCGATCAGTCATGCAGCGGCACCCACGGTGAAGCGGGTTGCTCTGGAGCTGGGTGGCAAGTCCGCCGGCATTGTCGCCCGTGGCGTGGACCCGAACAAGCTTGCTGATGACGTAGTAGGCGCCGCCATGCTGAACAGCGGACAATCGTGCAACGCACTGACCCGGCTGCTGCTGCCTGCTGATCAGTACGATCGGTTCGCCGAAGCGATCTGCACGGCGGTTACTTCGCTCTCCGTCGGTGCGCCCGATTCCGATGTGTATATGGGGCCGGTGGCCAGCAAGGCACAGTGGGACAAGGTTCAGGGGTACATTGAACAGGGCGTTGCCGAGGGTGCCCGGTTGCTGGTCGGAGGGCCGGGCAGGCCGGAGTCATTGCCCGGCGGGTGGTATGTGCGTCCAACCGTTTTCGGCGATGTGAGCGCCGATATGCGTATTGCGCAGGACGAGATATTCGGCCCGGTACTGGTGCTCATGAAGTACGACACCGTCGACGAGGCCGTCGCTCTGGCCAATGGATCACCGTATGGGCTGTCGGGTTTTGTCTGGAGCGATGACAAGGCCGAAGCGGTCGCTATTGCGGATCGCATGCGAACCGGCATGGTCCATATCAATGGTGCCGGGCTGGATTCCGGCGCACCGTTCGGCGGGTTCAAGCAATCCGGAAATGGCCGGGAATGGGGTGAGTATGGGCTGCATGAGTATCTGGAACTGAAATCCATATACGGCGGCGCGTGACCGGTTCGAATACAAGCTGTTTTGCGCGTTCGGGCTGCGTACAGTCTTGCGGCGTTAAAATTCAACTCAAGGTGCTCATTTACTACCAGTAAACTCCGCTCTTGCGTTGAATTTTGCCTTGCCAGGCCGCCGCTCACGACGCTTGTATTCGAACCGGTGCCGGTGCTAACCGGATTTTTTCTGCGGCGCCCGGGCGCTCTTGTTGACCCGGCGTGTGTCTTTCCAGGCTGCCCAGCGAATCTGAAGGTTCTGTAGCCAGCTGATAAGCCGGTGAGCCTCACTGCGTCGGGTCAGCCAGTGTGGAATCTTCTGTGCCATAGTGCGAATTCTCCCGGGCGCTTCAGCGAAGCGCCTGAACCAGCTTCTGCACGCTGTCGCGGGCATCGCCGAACAGCATACGTGCCCCTTCCTTCACGAACAACGGATTCTGCACACCGGCGTAGCCGGTTGCCATGCTACGTTTCAGAATAACACATTGGCGCGCCTTCCAGACCTCCAGCACCGGCATGCCTGCTATCGGGCTGTTCGGTTTTTCCTTCGCGTCCGGGTTGACGATGTCGTTGGCGCCGATTACCAGCACCACATCGGTCTCGGGGAAATCGTCATTGATTTCGTCCATTTCGAGCACAATGTCGTAGGGCACATTGGCCTCGGCGAGCAGCACATTCATATGGCCGGGCAGGCGTCCGGCTACCGGGTGTATGGCAAAACGGACCTGTTTGCCCTGCTCCCGCAAATGTTCGGTCAGCTCGCTGACCGCGTTCTGGGCATTGGCTACCGCCATACCATAACCCGGAACGATGACGACCGAGTCAGCCTGTTTCAGCTGGTCCGAGAGCTCGTCGATACTGATGGCAACGACATCGCCGCCTTCACCGTCACCGGTAGCGGCGCCCCCGGAATCCGTGCCGAAGCCGCCGGCAATGACACTGATGAATGACCGGTTCATGCCCCGGCACATGATGTACGAGAGAATAGCACCGCTGGAGCCAACCAGAGCCCCCACCACAATCAGCAGGTCATTACCCAGCATAAACCCGGCCGCTGCCGCCGCCCAGCCGGAATAACTGTTCAGCATGGAAACCACTACCGGCATGTCAGCGCCTCCGATGGCGGCAATAAGATGCACACCGAGCAGACAGGCGATGACGGTCATGACCACTAACCAGAAGATGGTGCCGCCATCGGGTGACGCGCCGGCTACGGCCAGCAGTATGACCACGCTGACCACGATAGCTGCAAGGTTCAGCCAATGCCGGAAGGGCAGAGTGAGCGGGTTGCCGGACAACACGCCATGCAGTTTGCCGGCTGCGACCCAGGAGCCGGTCATCGTGACAGCGCCGATAAAGATGCCGAGATAGATTTCGGCGTTGTGGATGATGCGCGATGCACCGGTATAGCTGTAATCCGGGTCCAGGTAGGTACCCCAGCCAATAAGCACGGCTGCGAGACCCACGAAGCTATGCAGCATCGCAATCAGCTGTGGCATTGAGGTCATCTGCACCCGGTGAGCCAGCACCAGGCCGATTATCGCACCGGGTATCATGACCAGCCCGATCAGCCAGAAGTTGCCGGCGCTGACGGCAAAGAGGGTGGCAATAACGGCGATCGCCATCCCGGCAATCCCGAACCAGTTACCGCGCCGTGCGGACTCCTGCGAACTCAGTCCGCCGAGGCTCAGAATGAACAGTATTGCGGCCAGCAAGTAGGCCATGGAAGCGGTTCCCGTCATGTCTGAACCTCCTTATTTGCGGAACATGTGAAGCATTCGGTGGGTGACATAGAACCCGCCGAATATGTTGATACTGGTCAGAAACACCGCAATCACCGCCAGCATGGTCACCAGCAGGCTGCCGGGGGTACCGACCTGCAACAGTGCGCCCAGAATGACGATGCTGCTGATGGCATTGGTCACGCTCATCAGCGGTGTGTGCAGACTGTGCTTCACATTCCAGATAACCTGCCAGCCCACGAATATGGACAGCACGAATACAAAGAAATGCTGCAGAAAATCGGGGGGTGCCACACTGCCCAGCCCCAGCAGTAACAGGCCGGCAACGACCCAGAACCCGATGACCACGGGCACCTGGTCGCGCAGACGACGACGGGGCGTTTCCGGGGCACTGGCCGTGTCGGCAGACGCAGCCGGCTCCGGCGTATCTTCAGCCGGAGGCGGCGTCTCCGGTTGCTTCGGTTGCGGCGGTGGCCAGGTAACCTTGCCCTCCCTGACAACCGTTGCGCCCCGTTGAACCTCATCGTCCATATCAATGGTCAGCTGACCGTCTTTTTCCGGTGTCAGATCGGCCAACAGATGAAACAGGTTGGTGGCGTAGAGTTGCGATGACTGGGTCGCCAGACGACTCGGCAGATTGGTGTAGCCGATTATGGTGACACCATGACGAACCACTGCCTTGTCTGGCTGGGTCAGCTCGCAATTGCCGCCAGTGGCAGCGGCAAGGTCAACGATGACGCTGCCCTGTTTCATGGCCTCGACCATATCTTCCAGAATAAGCTTGGGTGCCGGCTTTCCGGGTATCAGTGCCGTAGTCACGATGATATCGACATCGCTGGCCTGCTCCCGGAACAGCGCCATTTCAGCATCGATAAACGCCTGGCTCATTTCCCGGGCGTAACCCCCGCTGCCGGCGCCGTCTTCTTCCATGGCCACTTCCAGGAATTCCGCACCCATGCTCTTGACCTGTTCCCGAACCTCGGGGCGGGTATCAAAGGCACGAACCACGGCGCCCATCGCTCTGGCTGCACCGATGGCTGCGAGGCCGGCAACGCCGGCGCCGATGACCAGTACCTTGGCCGGAGGCACCTTACCGGCGGCCGTGATCTGGCCGGTAAAGAAGCGGCCGAATACATTGGATGCCTCAACAATAGCCCGATAGCCTGCGATGTTGGCCATGGAACTCAGCGCATCCATTTTCTGGGCGCGCGAGATACGGGGCACACTGTCTATCGCCAGAGCGTCGATCCGGCGACCCGCCATGTGGTCCAGCAACTCGCTGTTCTGTGCCGGTTGCAGGAAACCGATCAGTGTGCTCCCTTCCGGCAGGAGGTCCACTTCCTGTTGGCCATCAAGATCGTCACGTACCGCGGGTGCATTGACCTTAAGGAGTATATTGGCCTGCTCGTAGAGCGTTGCGGCAGAAACGACCTCGGCGCCCGCTTCACGATAGGCATCATTCGTGAATTGCGCCCCGGTGCCGGCACGGGACTCAACCAACACCCGGTAGCCCAGAGACTGCAGTTTTGAAATGGAATCCGGGGTGGCGGCAACCCGCTTCTCCCGTCGGTCCGTCTCCTTCGGTACGCCGATTGTCATTGGCATGCTGTTCTCCTTGTTTCATGGCATCGGCGGCCTGTCGGTGCTCGCCGCTACCGTGCTGTGCTCACCCCCACCAGCGTTAATGCTGCCGCGCAGGGAACGAAATCCCGCTCTTTGTTATAGGGCTATCGTTGAACCAGGTCAAAGTGCTGCCCGGCCCCTGGTTCCCGGCACCGGTCGATAGAATGTGTACGTGGACGACCAGCGCTCACCCAGAGTGCGGCCTTCCCGGTCGATCAGCGACCACCAGTAACCAATGCCACCCAGAACCAGCCCCGGCAGGCTGACAGCGGCCCGCAGGGCTCCGCGTTTCCAGGTCAGAGGCCTTCCATCGCCATCCATCGCGTGGAGTCGCCAGGCCCGCATGCCCAGCGTCTGGCCACCGAATCGCCAACTGGCCAGGAAATAGCCGGCAACAATCACCCCCAGATAAAGCTGGAACAGGAGGTTGCCGGTGGCAATAGTTTCCGCGTCCGTCAACCAGACCGTGGCGCCAAGATAAGGAAATGTTAAAATAATGAGCAGCCCGGCGAGAACGATTACATCATATGCCATGGCGGCCAAACGGCGCATCAACAGGCTTAGCCGTCCGGACAGAGTGGCAGGAACATCAAGGCGATTCATAGCAGGGCAGTGTGCCGTATCGCCAACAGCCTGTAAATAATGTCCTGACGCACGCCCTGTACAAACGTGAATTACCCGGTAAACTCGACACCTATTGTAACCTTTGGTTCGGAACAGGAAGGCAGCGTGGCCGACACAATTGCAACAAGAAACGACTCTATCCCGCTGAGGGAGATGGCTGAGAATGCCGGGGCAGCCGCGGCATTGCTGAAAACGCTGGGGCATGAATGCCGGCTGCTGATTCTCTGCCATCTGCTGGAGGGTGAAAAAACCGTTACCCAGCTCAATGAAAAGGTGCCGCTGAGTCAGTCGGCGCTTTCTCAGCACCTGGCACGACTGCGCCATGAAGAGCTGGTCGCGGTTCGCAAGGACGCGCAGATGGTGTATTACAGCCTGAAGAGCGAGAAAGTGATGCGGCTGATAGCGACACTGCATGAGCTGTATTGCCGCTAGTGGATCAGGCGCTGAACCGGCCCGCCAAAAGCGTGGCACGGTTCACAGGTCTTAACGCTGTCCGTTGACAGCCGCAGTGCTTCTCCCTAACCTCAGGATTGATTGAAATTTAATCAGCCCGGTTCGGTATCGCGATACCAGGGAATTGAGGAGACGAGCGTGACTGCCAGCACTGTTACTACAGCCGACCAAGTGTGGGATCTCACCGACCTGCCCATGCTGCCGCACCGGCGGCGCCTGTCGGCGACAACGTGGCAGGTGGTATGGAATATCACCATGAGCCGTCCGGTCGACTCCCCCTACACACTCAACCGATTCGTCGGCCAGTATAATAACGAATCCCGTCATTTTGATGCGCGCGCCCGCTCAACGCGTTCGATCTGCATTGTGATCACAGCGCGTCAGGCGAATGAAGTTGAGATGACCGAGCTCGCCTTTGCCCTGATGCGTGGCATAGAGCGACAATACGGAACGATTGAGCGAATAGAAAACCGGTCGGCGGAAGACTGGCCGATGTACCGGGACCCCGAACTGCCGGAGTTGTGAGTGACGTTTTCAGAGCGCCGGCCCGTAGGGCAGGAACCGGTTTCTGCTGGTCGACTTGATCCAGCGCAGCAATTCACGGTCCGGCCGGCCGAAGCGTTCCCGATAATGCCGGAACGCATGAATGACGGCTGACTTCTCACCGGCGTCGCAACCCTGAAGGTGCTCTTCCGCGAGTGTGAACAGGCACATGAAGCGCTCAAGCTGTGTCTGGTCCAGTCCGGCAAGAATGTCTGCCCAGGCACTGGCCGGCAGGCCAATCCACCGCTGAATGCACACGACGTCCAGATCATCCAGACTGCCCAGTGATTTCGGTGAATCCCAGGCGAGTTCAAGCCACCGACTGACGCGGTCAGGGTCCGGTCTGCTGTCTGTCGGCGTGGGTACCCAGGTGCCGGCACCTTTGCTCATACGGCTTCCTCCGTCAATGCGCTTATGTGTGCAATCACGCTTTCTGTAACTGACGGTATATGGTAACCGCCTTCCAGAAAACTGATAACCCGGCCCTGGGCACCACATCGATTCGCCGTTGCGCAGAGTGCGCGGGTGAGCGTGTAGTAGTCCTCCGATTCCCAGCACAGGTCGGCCAACGGGTCCCCGCGATGGGCGTCAAAGCCGGCGGACAGTAACAGCACCTCCGGCGCGTGCTGCTCTATGGCTGGAATCCACTCATTGTGCAGCGTTTCCGAGAAATCGCCGAAGCTGGTGCCGGCCTTCAGCGGTGAGAAGAGGCAATGCGGGCTGTCGCTTACAGGCGCCGAAAACGGGTAAAACGGGTGCTGAAAAGCGCTCAGGAACAGGATATCGGGGTCATGCCTGACCAGGTCTTCCGTACCGTTTCCGTGGTGGACGTCAAAATCCACGATGGCGACACGCTGGACATGATGCGTGTGTCGCAGGTGCCTTGCGGCAATCACGATATTATTGAAAAAGCAGAAACCCATGGCACGGGAGCGGGTCGCGTGATGACCCGGCGGCCGCGTAGCGCAGAACGCTCTCGGGTAATGATGGTCCATGACGCCATCAGCTGCCTGAATACCACAGCCGGCAGAGTGCCTTGCCGCCAGCAGCGACCCCGGCCCCAGTGCCGCATCGTCACCGACATCCACTATTCCGTGTTCCGGTGCCAGACGCTGCAGTTGTTCGACATAGGCGGGCGAATGTACCGCTCTGATATGCCGGTCGTCTGCCGGAGGCGACTCGTAGACATCCAGCTCCGACCAGAGCGGCGAACCACGTAGCGCTTCCATAATGGCGGTGAGTCGCGCCGGGCTCTCCGGGTGATCAGGTGCCATATGGTGGTCAAGGCAGGCGGGGTGGTGCAAAAATCCGGTTTTCATGCTGTACTGAGTGATCCGAAACAGAGAAAAGCGCGCGGAAATCGTCCTGACGGCTGGTCGACGCATCATGGCAGAGCTTGATCACTTTTTTCAACCGGAATCGATCGCTATCGTCGGAGCCTCCGAGCGGCCCGGGAGCATGGGCGGGCGTGTGCTGGCCAACCTGCAGCGCGCCGGCTATCCGGGCCACATTATTGCTGTGAACAGAAAAGGCTATGCCACGGTCGCCGGTGTTCCCTGTGTCCGCCAACTGACGGCCGATACACGTGTTGACCTTGCCGTGCTCTGTCTGCCGGCAAAAAATCTGTATACGGCGTTGCGTGACGCGGCGGCGGCCGGTGTTCGGGCCGCTCTGGTACTTACCGGGGGTATGGCACGTGATCAGTTGACCGACACGGCGATGCACCGCCTGAAACTCGTAGCCAGGCGGCGCGGCGTGCGGCTTCTGGGTCCCAACAGCCTGGGGCTGATTGTCCCGGCGGCGCACCTTAACCTGTCCTATTCACACGTCGATCCGCTGCCGGGCAATATTGCCTATGTCGGCATGTCCTCAGCGCTGGGTTCCGCGCTGCTCGACTGGGCGACTGGAAGAGGCTATGGCTTCAGTCATTTTGTCACGGTGGGCGCGCGTGCGGATATCAGTATCAGCGATGTGGTGGACTATCTGGCGAACGATCGGCGTGTCAAGGCCATTCTGCTGCATGTGGAGGTTATCCGGAATGCAGCACGATTCATGACGGTGCTACGGGCAGCGTCCAAAACCAAGAAAGTGGTGGTGTTGAACACGGACACAGAAACACCGGCGCCGGATGGACTACCGGATCGCAGGCCGGTCATCGACGCGTATTTCGCACGCACCGGCGCAGTGAGCACGGACAGCTTTCAGGACCTGATCGGCACGGTTCAGACTCTGGTCAGGGCGCGCCAATTGTTTGCTCACCGGCTCGCGTTGGTGAGCAATGGTCTCGGGCCGGCCCTGCTGGCACGCTATGCATTTGAACGTCACAAAGGGGAGTTGGTGGCCCTGGGCCGCCTGCCGGAGAGCCTGCGCGCAGAGAGCCTGCATCAGGACCGGGCGCATGACCGGTTTCTGATTGTTCCGGCCGGGGTCACTGGCGAGCGACTGCATGAAACGCTGACGGAGATTGACCGTATTCCGGGCATCGGGGCATCCCTGGTATTGCTGGTACCGAATATCGGTGTGGATCAGGCGTCTGTAACCCGGTCTCTGATCAACCACCAGCGGCGATCGCGGAGGACACTTATGGTGGTCTGGCTGGGTGAGGCCACGGTGCAGGCATCACGGCAGGCACTGGATGCCGCCAACGTGCTGCAGTTCGAATCCGTTGAATCCGCCATTGATGCATTTGCCACGTTGATCCGCCATGAACGGGTTCAGCAGAATCTGCGCGCAACGCCGGCGGCAACCAGCCGGGTGCGCCCTGACCGGCGGGTACTGGACAAGCTTGCTGAGGAAATCCGGTACGGGGAAAAGCCCTGGGTGGGCTGGGATCAGACCCGGAGTCTGCTGGCATTGTTTGATTTCACGCTGAACCCCGCCAGCGATATTCTCTCTCCGTCAGCATTGAATCGGGCCGCAGCGGAATTCCGATATCCGGTATCACTGCGCCTGCTGCATGAGCACTACATGGTGCCGTTCGCCTATCGCTCTGACCCCCGCCGGCGGTGGCGCGGGGTTGCGGTAGACGTGAAAACGCCGGAAGAACTGCGCGCTCACGCGAGCCGCTTGATGTCTGAACATGTCGACCGGTTCAGCGACAGTCCGCTGCTGGGGTTCACTGTGCAGCCGATGCGACGCCGGCTGGACTCTCTGCAGTTCAGCCTTGGTATAACCCGCGACCGGACATTCGGGCCGCTGATACTGTTTGGCCTTGGCGGTAGTTGGGCCAATGTGCTGGCGGATCGGCAGCTCGCCCTGCCGCCACTGAACCGAACCCAGGCCCGATTGCTTATCGGGTCCGCCCATGTATTTCAGCTACTGCAGGAACGTTGCAGTGCGCCGGCTGCAGCGGAAGATGCCCTGCTGGACGCCGTGATGCGGCTGTCGGAGCTGGCGGAGTCGTGCCACTGGCTCGCCGGCCTTGAACTGAATCTGGTGCTGGAAAACGACGATGAACTGATCGTTCTGGGTGCCGCGGCCGTACACGGCTCAGACATGCCGCCTGTCATTGCGACCTATCCGGCCGACTGGGAGCGAACGATCGAGCTATCAGGGGGTGAGTCGTGGGTGCTTCGTCCGGTACGCGCTGAGGACGAGCCCGGGCTGCGCGACCTGTATGAACGCCAACCGCCCGAGGCGCTCCGGCTTCGTTTTTTCGGCAGTCGACTGCAGTTTGAGCACCGTGAACTGGCCACACTCTGTCAGGTGGACTACCGCCGTGAAATGGCGTTTGTGCTGGCGGGGCCGAACGGGCGCCTGTACGGCGAAGTTCGTGGGTGGACACGTGTCGATGCACAAAGCATGGAATTTGCTATTCTTCTCGACGCGAAGGCGCGTGGCCATGGCCTTGCCAGGACAATGCTGAACCACCTCGAGGCCTACGCGGCAGCGAGCCACCTGGCCAGTATGTCGGCAGATATTCTGCCCGAAAACCAGCCGATGCGCCGGCTGGCACAACGACTCGGTTATCAGGAATCCACCGGGCCGGATGGGTCACTGACTGTAGTAAAGAGGTTGAATGCTGTACGAACTGAATGATCTGGACTGGGACCTGACGCTGGGTGAGCTGCCACCGCCGGAGACTGCCCGCCCTGTGCTGGTAAGCCACCAGTCGGTATTGTCTGCCGGCTCCGGACAGTGGCAAATACCCGGTCTGGCGGATGCCTGGCGCTCTCTGCCCGCCGAGCGGTTGCTCGACCTTGGAGCCATTGATAACCAGCGGTGGGTCGCCATTGATTGGCCCGCTTTGAGCGAGGATGAGCGCGCGGCTGTGCTGGCCGGCGCCGACACGGCCGGATGGGAGGAACTCGGACTGCGCGACATTCTGCCCGCGTCAGAGCGGGAGTTCGCACTCGCGAGCCGCGCCGTTCAACTGACCAATTGGCGGCGTCAGCATCGCTACTGCGGGCAGTGCGGCGGGTTGACACAGGGAAGCAGAACCGAGCATTTCCGGTGGTGCGAAAGCTGTGACCTGCGGTTCTACCCGCGAATCAGCCCCTGTATTATCGTGCTGGTCACGCGTGGCCATGACGTGTTGCTGGCGCGTGGTCGACGGCACCGAACCCGGAACCGCTACAGCACACTGGCAGGGTTCATGGAGCCGGGGGAATCTGCCGAGCAGGCAGTGCACCGTGAAGTGTTCGAAGAAGTCGGAGTCCGGTTGCGCAACGTTCGCTACCGGAACAGTCAGACCTGGCCGTTTCCGCACCAGCTGATGCTGGGCTTTACCGCCGAGTATGAAAGCGGGGAACTGGTACTGCAGGAAGATGAGATTGACGCGGCCGATTGGTGGCCACTCACGGACCTGCCGCCTCACCCTCCGGCGCATTCGATCAGTGGCTGGCTGATCGAAACCTATCGTCGCGAGCAGCTCGGCGACTGATGAACCGGGCCACCGGCCTGCGGGCAGCACGCCATGCCGGGTCGTTCAGTGAATATTGGTCGCCGAGATCAGGCCGAGGTCCTGGCGTTCCGTGCGCGTGAGCGCGGCAAGTTCGCACAGGGCCTCATAGTCGGTTATCTGAATATCCCGCCCGGTGCCGGCGACCCGAATAAGCTCCTGGCGCTGGAATCGCGTAAACGTACGGCTGACCGTTTCCACCGCGAGGCCCAGAAAATTGGCCAGATCCGACCGGGGCATGGTCAGGCGGAACTGTCGGTCCGAATAGCCACGGCGTTTGAAGCGTTGGGCCAGGCTGATAAGAAAAGAGGCGAGGCGTTCTTCCGCGTTTTTCCTGCTTAACAGCAGCATCATCTGCTGATCGTCCCGGATTTCGCGGCTCATCATGCGCATCAGCTGGCGCCTGAGCTCGGGCAGTTGCTCGCTCAGCTCGTCGAGCTGATCCAGAGGGATGGCGCAGACATGCGTGGTTTCGAGTGCCATGGCCGATGTCTGATAGTGCTCCAGGCCGAAACTGGCCAGACCGACGACCTCACTCGGGATATGGAACCCGGTGATCTGTTCTTCGCCCTGGCGGGTCAGGGTGAACGTTTTGAGCGTGCCGTTGCGCACGGCATATACGTAGTCAAGCGATTGCCCCTGACGGTACAGAAATTCACCTTTCGCCAGCGGACGACCGCGTTGCACGATCGCATCAAGCCGATCCATTTCAGAGAATGACAGGGAGACCGGCAGGCAGAGCGGATTCAGCGAGCATGTGCGGCAGGCCGCCTGGTGTTGCAATGACGGCATACAGACCTCCTTGAGTTCCCTGTTTCGCGTGCCGGGCAGCAATTCCCGGGAACACCGGCGGCGACGTATTCACGGAACACCCCGGGGTGTCATCACCGGCCGCAACTGCCGACTCAACGCATCAGCACATCAGTGCCGTCGGAAACGTCAGTGAGAGCGCTTCCATTTGCCGGATCATAGCTGCTAACGCGCGTCTGTGCCAACGGGCTCATCGGATTCGATGAGTCCGTTGGCTGCATTGGTATACCGTCGGCTTTCAGGGAGTGGAAGTCAAACAGCCCGGTATCGGCGAGCTGGGAGGGCGCTACATTCTGCAGCGCATTGAACATGATTTCTGACCGACCGGGGAACTCCCGATCCCACGCCTGCAGCATCTGCTTGATATTTTGCCGTTGCAGGTTGTCCTGCGACCCACAGAGGTTGCACGGGATAATCGGGTATTCCCGAGCCGTGGCATAGGCCGCTATATCGCTTTCCCGACAATAGGCCAGAGGGCGGATAAGCACATTCGTGCGGCTGTCTGCCAGTAACTTTGGTGGCATGGCCTTCAGGGTGCCGCCGAAGAACAGGTTCAGGAAAAAGGTTTCCAGAATGTCGTCCTTGTGGTGCCCCAGTG
Organism: Natronospirillum sp.; assembly: GCA_965602035.1. Classification (GTDB taxonomy): domain Bacteria; phylum Pseudomonadota; class Gammaproteobacteria; order Pseudomonadales; family Natronospirillaceae; genus Natronospirillum. The sequence continues at coordinate 3,200,253 of OZ271919.1, forward strand.
CAATCTTGTCCGCACCGATCTCGTCGGCGAATGCGTACAGTGTGCCACGCCTGAGGCGGGAACAGATGCCACAGGTCGTCTTGCCCTCGGGGACCGTGTCTTTGACGATGCTGTAGGTGTCGCGTTCCAGAATATGAAACGGTACGCCAATCTCGCGAAGATAATCCGGCAACACATGCTCAGGGAAACCGGGCTGTTTCTGATCCAGATTGACCGCGACCAGTTCAAAGCGAACCGGTGCACTGCGCTGCAGGTTGCGCAGAATATCGAGCATGGTGTAGCTGTCCTTGCCGCCGGACAGACACACCATTATCCGGTCGCCGTCCTCGATCATGTTATAGTCTTCAATAGCACGACCGGTGTGACGGCGCAGGCGTTTCTGCAGCTTGTTGAACTCGACCGTGGATCGACTCTTCTGGCTCATGATGGTCCGGCAGGTTGCTCGCTTGGGGTTCTGGCGCGCGGTTTTAACACTGAACCTGATGCAAGTAAAGGCAGGCGGCCCCTTAAGTTATGGCCAAAAGTCGTTATAATCCCCGGCCTTATTGACTGAAATGGCAACCCTTGGAACCCGGCTGATTATGATGCGTACTCATTACTGCGGTGCACTGCGCCGCGCGAATATCGACGACACGGTAACGATCTGCGGTTGGGTGCACCGCCGGCGCGACCACGGTGGCGTCATCTTTCTGGACATGCGCGATCGGGACGGTCTGGTGCAGGTTGTTTTTGATCCTGACAACGCCGACAGTTTTGCCGTAGCGGATCGTGCCCGGAGTGAGTATGTAGTGCAGGTCACGGGTCGTGTACGTGCCCGCCCTGAAGGCACCGTGAATCCCAACATGGGCACCGGTGATGTGGAAGTGCTGGGCACCGGCATTGAGGTGCTGAATCGGGCAGAAACGCCGCCGTTTCCCCTGGATCAGCGTGTTGAGGTGGGCGAGGATGTGCGGCTCCGGCACCGCTACATGGATCTCCGGCGCCCGGAAATGCAGGAAAAGCTGATCCTGCGCAGCCGGATCACTCAGGCGTTGCGCCGAGCGCTGGATGACCAGCGTTTTCTGGAAATCGAGACCCCCATTCTGACCCGCGCCACGCCGGAAGGTGCCCGCGATTATCTGGTGCCCAGCCGCACGCACCTGAACCGGTTTTTTGCACTGCCGCAGTCACCCCAGTTGTTCAAACAGCTTCTGATGGTCTCGGGCTTCGACCGTTACTACCAGATTGCCCGCTGTTTCCGCGACGAAGACCTGCGCGCGGATCGCCAGCCCGAGTTTACGCAGGTAGACATCGAGGCTTCTTTTGTAGAGGAATCGGATGTGATGGCCGTCGCTGAGGCCATGATTCGTGACAGCTTCCAGACAGTACTGGATGTCGATCTCGGTACGCTGCCGCACATGACCTGGGCAGACGCCATGGAACGTTACGGCAGTGACAAACCGGACCTGCGTAACCCGCTGGAGCTGGTGACGGTCGATGATCTGATGGCGGATGTCGAATTCAAGGTGTTTGCCGGCCCCGCGGCAGACCCGAAAGGCCGGGTCGCCGCGCTTCGGGTACCCAACGGTGGTGGCCTCACCCGCAAGCAGATCGATGATTACACCAAGTATGTGGGGATTTTCGGGGCGAAAGGCCTGGCCTACATCAAGGTCAACGATGTAACTGACGTAGCCGAAGGGCTGCAGTCGCCGATTGTGAAGTTTCTGCCGGAGCCCGTTCGAAAAGCATTGCTTGAACGTGTCGACGCGCAGAATGGCGACCTGATTTTCTTCGGTGCCGACAAGGCCCGAATCGTCAACGATGCTTTGGGTAACCTGCGCAATCGCCTCGGCGAGGACCTGGACCTGTTCAATCGTGAGTGGGCGGCACTGTGGGTTGTGGATTTCCCGATGTTCGAGGAAGAAGACGATGGCACGCTGAGCGCGCTGCACCATCCGTTCACGGCGCCTTCCTGTTCAGCAGAAGAACTGCGGGCAGCGCCGGAAAAAGCCCTGAGCCGCGCTTATGATATGGTGTTGAATGGCGTGGAGCTGGGTGGTGGTTCGATCCGTATTCATGACCCGGCCATGCAGGCCGCGGTGTTCGATGTACTCGACATTCCGCCGGAAGAGCAGCGCGAGAAGTTCGGCTTCCTGCTGGATGCACTGCAGTACGGCTGCCCGCCACATGGCGGCCTGGCCTTCGGGCTTGACCGGTTGATCATGCTGATGACCGGTGCCGACAGTATCCGTGACGTGATTGCGTTTCCGAAAACACAGACGGCGGCCTGTCTGCTGACGCAGGCGCCAGGCGAGGTATCCGCGGCCCAATTGCGTGACCTCAATATCCGTCTGCGCCAGACAGCCAAAGAATCTTCGTAACAGGAGGTAGTGCACGCCTATGGCCGGTCACTCCAAATGGGCAAACATAAAACACCGCAAGGCGGCGCAGGATGCGAAGCGCGGTAAAGTCTTCACCAAGCTGATCAGAGAGCTGGTTGTTGCGGCGAAAAACGGCGGGCCAGAGCCGGCGGATAACCCCGCCCTGCGGTCCGCCATGGACAAAGCGCTCAGCAACAACATGAAAAAGGACACCATTGACAAGGCGATCGCCCGCGGCGCTGGCAACAAGGACGACGACAATTTCGAGGCGCTGACCTATGAAGGGTATGCCGCCAACGGTGTGGCGGTGCTCGTAAAGTGCCTGTCAGACAACAAGAACCGCACCGTGTCGGAAGTGCGCCATGCGTTCAGCAAGCACGGTGGCAACCTGGGCACGGATGGGTCGGTGGCCTATCTGTTCCGGAATAAGGGTCAATTGTTTCTGGGCTCCGGCGATGAAGACGAGGTCATGGAAGTGGTACTTGAGGCCGGTGCCGAGGATGTTATTACCAACGATGACGGGTCGCTGGAAATCCGGACCGAGCCGGGCGACTATCTGGATGTTAAACAGGCGCTGGTAGACGCAGGATATGACGATGTCGAAGGCGAGGTCTCCTGGGTTCCGGACGTCGAAGTAGAGGTGGACGGTGAGACGGCGGAGAAAGTGCAACGCCTGATCGACGCCCTGGAAGATTCCGACGACGTGCAGAATGTGTATACCAATGCGGCCATGCCCGACGAGCCAGGCTGACAGGAACCATGCAGCCCGACGCCGTTATTCTGGCCATTGATCCGGGCTCTCGCCGCACGGGTTTCGGCGTTGTTCGGGTGCGCGGCAGCCGCCACGAGTACGTGACCAGCGGTTGTATCAACCTGGTGAGTCAGCCCAGTGTGCCGGCCCGGTTGGACATGATCTTCAGCCATATCCAGGAGATCGCTGCACAGGTCAGCCCGACGGAGTTTGCCATCGAGCAGGTCTTCATGGGCCGGAATGCCGATTCGGCGCTCAAGCTCGGCCAGGCCCGGGGTGCCGCCATTGTCGCGGCGATGCAGGCCGGGTTGCCCGTTTATGAGTACGCCGCGCGACAGATCAAACAGTCGGTAGTGGGGCGCGGTGGTGCCGACAAGGCACAGGTGCAGCATATGGTGATGGCGCTGTTGCGCCTGCCGGGTCGCCCGCAGGAGGATGCCGCTGATGCGCTTGCTATCGCACTGTGCCACGCCCAATACCGCCAGGGGCGGGCCCGTATGGGCGGTCTTACCCGGGCTCGGCGTGGGCGGCTTGTCGATGTACCGGCGTCGCAGCGATCTGACTGACAGGAGCCAGGCCTTATGATCGGACAACTCACAGGCACTCTCGTTGAGGCCCAGGCCCCGGAAGTGCTCGTTGCTGTGGGCGGTGTTGGCTATGAGCTGCTGGTGCCCATGACCACCTATGATCGGCTGCCGGCTGTGGGCGAGTCGACGACCCTCTGGACGCATCTGGTGATACGGGACGATGCCCACAGCCTGTATGGTTTTGCCGAGCGCAGTGACCGCCAGCTGTTTCGTACTCTGATCCGGGTCAACGGGGTTGGTCCGAAAGTCGCACTGTCCATACTCTCTGCCATTCCGGCCCGCGACTTCATTCGATATATCGATCAGGAAGCGGTCAGCCAGTTGACCCGTGTGCCCGGCGTTGGCAAGAAAATGGCCGAGCGACTGGTGCTGGAGCTTCAGGGCAAACTGGTGACCACGGTGTCGCAGGCTGAGCTTCCGGGAGGCGCTGCGGGCGCTCCAGCCTCTGATGTCGATACCGTTCTCGCTGACGCTGAGAGCGCGCTCGCCACTCTGGGCTACAAACCGGCCCAGATCAGTCGTATGCTGAAGCAGGTCTACAGTGATGGTATGTCCAGTGATGCCGTTATTCGGGCCGCGCTGAAATCAGCGGTTTAAGACGATGCGCTATCACCGTTGCTCAAGAGGCGAGAATGATTGAGACCGATCGTTTTGTCGCGCCGGAACCGGAGTCGCCGCGCGAGGAACAGTTTGACCGTGCGATCCGGCCCACCCGTCTGCAGGATTACGCAGGCCAGCCGGCTGTGCGGGAGCAGATGGAAATCTTCATTGCGGCGGCACGCCAACGCAGTGAACCGCTCGATCACCTGCTGGTGTTCGGCCCGCCGGGGCTGGGCAAGACAACGCTGGCCAATATCGTTGCCCATGAAATGGGCGCAAGTATACGCACTACGTCGGGGCCGGTGCTGGAAAAGGCCGGTGACCTGGCGGCCATGCTGACCAATCTGGAAGCCGGGGACGTACTCTTCATCGACGAGATTCACCGTCTGTCGCCCAATATTGAAGAAATTCTCTACCCGGCCATGGAAGACTACCAACTGGACATCGTCATTGGTGAGGGGCCGGCCGCCCGTTCGATCAAACTTGAGTTGCCACCGTTCACGCTGGTCGGCGCCACGACGCGGGCCGGGCTGCTGACATCACCGTTGCGCGACCGTTTCGGCATCGTCCAGCGCCTTGAGTTCTACCGGGTCGAGGACCTGACAGAGATTGTTCGGCGCTCCGCAGGGCTGATGCAAATGACCATGTCGGATGACGGGGCACGGGAAATTGCGCGGCGATCGCGCGGCACGCCCCGAATTGCCAATCGGCTGTTGCGCCGGGTCAGGGACTATGCCGAGGTGAAAGCCGACGGGAATGTAACGCTCGATATTGCGCAAGCAGCCCTCGGCATGCTGGATATCGACCCGCTCGGGTTCGACCTGCTCGACCGGCGGTTCCTGCACATGCTGCTGGACAAGTTCGATGGCGGTCCGGTCGGCATAGAGAGCCTTGCCGCAGCGCTGAGTGAAGAGCGTGAGACGATGGAAGATGTGGTGGAACCCTACCTGATCCAGCTTGGCTACATCGTGCGCACGGCCCGCGGGCGCATGCTGACGCCGCAGGCCTATCAGTACTTTGGTGTGGAGAAGCCGGCAGACCCGCAGTAGGTCAGCGTCCGTTACACGGCGTCAGTTACACTGCGTCCTTACAGGCCGTCCCGAAAAAACGGCGCAAATCGGTGGAGCCGGGAAATCTTTTTCGTTACATTGACTTCCACTGATTTCGGTCTACAAGGAGTCCCCGCGCTGTGGCCAATGAAATGTCGTATATGGCTCTGATCGCCAATGCCAGCATTGTCGTTCAGGCCGTCATGCTGATTCTGCTGCTGGCGTCTGTATTTTCATGGCTGTTCATATTTGAGCGGGTTCAGGTACTGTCTCGCCTGCGCCGGGGCAGTGAGAATTTTGAGGAGCGATTCTGGTCGGGTATGGATCTGACGCAACTGTTCCGGCAGGTCAATGCCAACCCGGATCCTGACAGTGGCACCGAATCGGTATTCCGTGCCGGTTTCAAGGAATTCACGCGCGCCCGCCAGCAGGGCGATATGGACCCGGATGCGGCGATGACCGCCATTCAGCGGTCGATGCGTGTTGCGGTGAACAAGGAAGAAGAAAAACTCGACAAGCGGCTTTCCTTTCTCGCCACCGTCGGCTCGATCACGCCCTACATCGGTCTGTTCGGCACGGTCTGGGGAATTATGGGGTCGTTCCGTGGTCTCGCGACCACATCTCAGGCCACTCTGGCGACTGTAGCACCCGGCATTGCCGAGGCGCTGATCGCGACAGCCATGGGTCTGTTCGCCGCTATCCCGGCTGTTATTGCGTATAACCGTTTTGCCAGTCGGTCGGCTGGCATGACCAGCCTGTATGAAACCTTCGCAGAAGAGTTTTCCAGCATACTGCACCGGCAGATTCATGCCCTGGCGCGGAAGCAGCAGAAAACGGCAGCGTCCGAGTCCACCGAGAGCCCTGCGATATGAGAAAGCATGACCTGAAAAAGGGCCCCATGGCGGAAATCAACGTCGTGCCCTACATCGACGTCATGCTCGTGCTGCTGGTTATTTTCATGGTGACGGCGCCGATGCTGACGCAGGGTGTGGACGTTGAACTCCCGCGAGCCGCGACGGAACCCTTGCCCGTTGATGACCAGACGGAAAACCTGATCGTGTCAGTAACCCGAGACCAGACGTATTTCATGGAACTGGGCGAGGATAATCCGCAGGCGTCGAGCCTTCAGGAGGTGCAGGCCTTCGTGCGCAATGTGCTGAATGAAAACCCTCAGACATCGGTGCTCGTGCGCGGTGATGCTCAGGTGCCCTATGGTCGGGTCGTTGATCTCATGGTTGCGTTGCAGCAGTCCGGTGTGGCCAATGTGGGTCTGGTCACGGAGCCCCTCTGATGTGGCGGGACGGTGAGCTGTTGTTTCCCGGGCTGTATACCGGCCTGTTGCATGCGGCTGTCATCGTGTTGTTCGTTTTCGGTCTGCCGGCGTTCAGTTCCGGACCAGAGATCCGTGTACCGGATGTGGTCAATGCTGAGCTGGTTACCCTGAACCGGACGCAGGAGCGCACGTCGCCGGAGCCGCAGCCAGAGCCCAGGCCGGAGCCCGAGCCGCAACCTCAGCCCGAGGTGGCGAGCGTGCGGCCTGAGCCGGAACCCGAACCGGAGCCTGAACCCGAGCCAGAGCCAGAGCCTGAACCGGAACCCGAGCCAGAGCAGGAACCGGAACCTCAGCCGGACCCGGTGCCGGCACCGGAAACCGAAGTCCGGGGTGCACCGGAGGAGTCCGACCCCGAGCCAGAGCCTGAACCGGAACCCGAACCACAACCAGAGCCCGAACCAGAGCCCGAACCTGCACCGGCGCCCGAACCCGCTCCGGCGACACCAGAGCCGACGGACGATGCAGAGTTTCTGGATCTGGAACAGCAATTGATGGCGCAACTGGAAGCAGACCGGGAGAACCGGGAGCGCGCAGCGCGCGAAGCCGAAGAAAGGCGCGAGGCCGCTGTAACCTATATGCAATTGATTGGCGACAGTATTCGTCGGCGCTGGACATTGCCGCCAAATGTCGACAGCTCCATGTCGGTCAGTGTCAGAATCGAGTTGCTGCCGACAGGCGAGCTCATGGAAGCGGAAATTCTGCGTTCGAGTGGCAACAGTGCACTCGATGCGTCCGTCTTGCAGGCAGTCAACCGGGCGAGCCCGTTTACAGTGCCGCCTGATATTCGGTTGTTTGAGCGATCATTCAGAGAATTCAACCTGAACTTTGTGCCGGAGGACGATGCATGATGGGCCCAACCGAACAATCAGTCTGCGCGAGGTCGACCTCAGCCACGAGTCGTATTGTCAGAGCTGTACTGATGGTCTGCCTGGTGCTGTCGGTACCGTCAGCACTGGCTCAAAGCACCATTACCATTACCAAGGGCTATGCCGATAAAACCGATATAGCGGTGGTGCCGTTTCTGTGGGACGGCAATGGAGCCCCGCCGTCGTCGTTCTCGGACATCGTGATTGCTGATCTGGAGCGTACGGGGCAGTTCGCCGCATTACCGGAAACCCGGATGCGAAGCTGGCCGACCCGGCGCGAGTCCATTGTCTTTTCGGAGTGGCGGCTGCTGGAACAGGATTTTCTGGTCATCGGACGGATCGAACCGGTAGACAGCACGACGGTGCGAGTGGCAGTAGAGCTCTACGACCCGTATCGTGAAAACCGCGTACTGGGGCAGACGGTTACAGGGAGTCTGTCCAACTGGCGCGGTCTGGCGCACCGGGTGAGTGATGCGATTTACGAAGAAATTACGGGGGTGAGAGGCGTATTTTCGACACGAATCGCCTATGTTGCCGTCTCCGAGCAGAATGGCCAGCGCCAGCATGCCCTGCATATTGCAGACGCCGATGGTGCCAACAGCCAGGTGTGGTACCGTTCGGAGCGCCCGCTGATGTCGCCGGCCTGGGGGCCGGACGCAAACAGGCTGGCATTTGTGAGCTTCGAGCCTGATGGCAGTTCGGTAATCCGGCTGCTCGATCTCGAATCGCGGCGCATCAGTACACTGGCAGCGCAGCGTGGAAGCATCAACAGTGCACCGTCGTTTTCGCCCGATGGCAGCCGGATGGCATTTACGTCCTCGCGCGGGGGCAACGCGGATATCTATATACTCGACCTGGCGTCCGGGAACCTGCGTCAGGTAACCGAGCATTGGGCGATAGAGACTGAACCGGCCTGGTTGGACGACAGCACGCTGGTGTTTACATCCGACCGCAGTGGCCGGCCGCAGATATATCGGCTCCGGCTGGGCGAGAGCGACGCCCGCCGGCTGACTTTTGAAGGCCAGTACAATGCGCGTCCCCGGGTGTCGGATGATGGCAGCCGGCTGACGATGGTGCACAGTGCCGGCGGGGGGTACAACATTGGCACGCTGAACCTGGAAACCGACCAGTTCCGGGTTCTGACTGCCAACAATAACGATGAATCGCCAAGTCTGGCGCCCAATGGGACCATGGTAATTTATGCCAGATCACAAAACGGACGTTCCGAACTTGCGTGGGTATCAATAGATGGTATGGTGGAAAACGTTATGCCGAGCGAATTCGGTAACGTTCGGGAGCCAGCGTGGTCGCCCTACACATACTAGTTAACTTTTTTCGCGCTGTGCTATAGTGGCACGGTGAGAGAACAAAACCACTGAGAATGGGATTGAAAGCAATGTCGAAATTCAAGCTGCTGCAATTGACGCTGATTACAGGGACGCTGGTGGTCTTGGCGGGTTGTTCTTCCGCGCCGACGGATGACTCAGCCACATCGGGTGAAATGTCGACAACGGAAGAAACCGTATCGACTGACGATGAAATGGCAGAAGGCAGCTCCGGTAGCCAGCAGACTACGACAGAAATGATGCCGATGGACGAGCCTATGGCGGAAGAAGAGTCCAGCGGCACTGGCACCATGATGCCGATGGATGAGCCGATGGCTGAAGAGCCGACTGTGCCGGCTGCCCCCATGCCTGAGGAAACCACCGTCTACTTCGCGTTTGACAGTTTCGCACTGAACGCCGAAACGCGTCAGGTGTTGGACCAGCATGTGGCTTACCTGCGGGAAAATCAGGACACCACCGTGGTTCTGGAAGGCCACACCGATGAGCGCGGCAGTGCCGAGTACAACCTGGCTCTGGGCGAGAATCGTGCCCAGTCCGTTCAGGATTACATGAACCTGCGTGGTATCGAGAACCGTCAGATGTACACGACATCATTCGGTGAAATGAACCCGGCTGTTGATGAATCCAACGAAGAAGCCTGGGCTCAGAACCGTCGGGTGGAAATCCAGTACCAGAACTGATGGTTATGCTGAGAAAGTCTGCCAGTGTGCTGGCAATCGGAGGAGCTGTCCTGATGGGCAGCTCTTTTGTTTGTGCGCAGCCGTCGATTGAAGAAGGCCGGCCCACGCTGATCAATCGGTCCGGATCCGGGGTTCTGGCTGAGGACCTCGTGACAGATGATCAGTTGCGACAACGTATCGTTGCATTGCAGAACGAACTGTCGGGCGAGTTTGCGACTCAGGACGGCCTCACTCAATTGCTGGATCGGCTGCTTCAGCTCGAAAGAGAAGTGCAGACATTGCGCGGGGATATTGAGGTCCTCAATGAGCGGCTGCGCCGATCAGAGGAGCAATCCCGTGAGCGCTATGTGGAACTTGACCGTCGAATGACCAGCCTGCAGGCATCCGTTGCCAGTGGCGGCCCGGCTCTGGTGCAGGAGCCGGCCCGGTCGGAGACAGTGGAAGATCCGGGGGCGGCCGAGGAAGACTACCGCCTTGCGCGTGATCTCATCGCCCAGCGCGAATACGAGCAGGCTGTCGACGCTCTGAACGACTTTATCTCGGCGTATCCTGACTCCGGCCTGACGGGCGACGCCCTCTACTGGCTCGGTGAAGTGCACACGCTGTTGCGTGAGTACGACAATGCCCGCACTGCTTATCAGCAGTTGCTGAATGATTTCCCCGATTCCCAGCGTCGCCCGGATGCACTCTTCAAGCTTGGCTTCATTGCTGAGCGGGTCGGTCAGGGGGACGAGGCCGTATCCTATTACCGGCAGGTGCTCGACCTTGCCCCGGACAGCAGTCTGGCGGACCTCGCGGAAGATCGTATTGCTGCCTTACAGTCTGGTGGCTGACCTGGCATGAGCCGAGCCGTAGTTCTCCTCTCGGGCGGGCTCGATTCCGCCACCGTGGCCGCGGCAGCGAAAGAGCGCTTTGACGATGTCTGGGGCTTGAGTTTCCGCTACGGTCAGAGGCATACCGTGGAGCTCAGAGCGGCGGAGCGGGTAGCGGCCGCGCTGGCGCTGAAAGAACATCGTATCGTCGACGTGGACCTGGCACAGCTCGGCGGCTCGTCGCTCACCGATCCGGAGCTCGCGGTGCCTACGGACAGTGTCGGTGACCGGGAGGGTGAGATCCCGAACACCTATGTTCCGGCCCGTAATACCGTCTTTATTGCTTACGGCCTGGCACTGGCCGAAGTGCTCGATGCTGAATCGATTCTTCTGGGTATCAACGCTGTAGACTACTCGGGGTATCCCGATTGCCGCCCGGAATTTGTTGCGGCCTATCAGAGGCTGATTGACGTTGCGACCCGTCGCACGGTGAACGGGCTGCCGGTTCGACTCGAGGCGCCGCTGCTCACGCTGAGCAAGGCCGATATCATAACCTGGGGTACCAGGCTGGGTGTGGACTACAGCATGACCATCTCGTGTTATCAGGCCGATTCCGAGGGATTTGCCTGCGGACGCTGCGACAGTTGTCAGTTACGCCGGCAGGGCTTCGCAGACGCAGGTGTCGCGGACCCGACTCTCTACAGCGAGCCGATGTAGGCCCAATAGTCTGCGTAACCGCTTGCTTTCTCACAAAAAATCCCTATCATATGCGCCTCGCTGAGGGGTCGTTAGCTCAGTTGGTAGAGCAGTTGGCTTTTAACCAATTGGTCGCAGGTTCGAATCCTGCACGACCCACCAGTTTTCTTCTTTTCGGGGGGAACCCCCTTTTGACTTGCGCCGGACGACACGGCACAATCTACCGCCATCCGGGTCGTTAGCTCAGTTGGTAGAGCAGTTGGCTTTTAACCAATTGGTCGCAGGTTCGAATCCTGCACGACCCACCATTACTTTCCCGGTTTACGTCCCAATCGCGATAAACGGGCCCACCAGAGCTGGCTGGAACGTTGTCCGGTTGAATCCGGAGGCCGGAGGCCCAATAGTACAACAGCCCGGGATCCGGAGATTGATCAGCGACATCGCCTATGTCTGTAAACTATAGTATCGGCCCCAAACCTGACGCCATTGCCACCGTCTGCGTGCCTGAACACCCGCAGCCGGAACAGCTCAGTGATACCCTGAGGGAAGAGCGGCTGGAAACGGCTCAGGCATTGCTCGAAGAGAACAATGCGACGCTCGTTGCTCATTATTATACGTCACCTGAAATGCAGGCACTGGCGGAGCGCTCCGGCGGCTTTATTGGGGACTCGCTTGAAATGGCCCGATATGGTCAGGATACCGACAAGAAGACGGTTGTCGTGGCCGGTGTGCGGTTCATGGGAGAAACCACCAAGATTCTCAGCCCCGAGAAACGGGTGCTCATGCCTACGCTCAATGCCGAGTGTTCACTTGACCTTGGCTGCCCGCCCGATCAGTTCGCCGCCTTCCGGGCTCAGCACCCGGATCACACGGTGGTGGTCTACGCCAACACGTCGGCAGCGGTGAAAGCGCAGGCTGACTGGGTGGTGACATCCAGTATCGCGCTCGATGTAGTGCGTCATCTCGATGAGCAGGGCAAGAAAATACTGTGGGCACCGGATCAGCATCTTGGTCGTTACATCGCCAAAACCACCGGTGCGGAGATGCTGCTCTGGAACGGTGCCTGCGTGGTCCATGAGGAATTCAAGGCAAGGGGTTTGCAGAGAATGCAGGCGGTCTACCCGGAAGCCGCCATTCTGGCGCATCCGGAAAGCCCTGAGAGCGTACTGGAGCTGGCAGATGTGGTGGGTTCAACCACTCAGTTGCTGAAGGCATCCCGGGAACGGCCCGAGCAGCAATTCATCGTGGCGACTGACCGTGGCATTTTTTACAAGATGCAGCAAAGCAGCCCGCATAAAACCTTTATCGAAGCACCGACAGCGGGCAACGGTGCGACGTGCCGCAGTTGTGCCCATTGCCCGTGGATGGCAATGAACCAGTTGGACGCACTCGAGCACAGCCTTCGAACCGGTGACAATGAGATAACCGTAGACCCCGGATTGCGTGAGGCGGCGTTGGTGCCGCTGAAACGCATGCTGTCTTTCCGTCCGGCTTAAGTGTTGATGGGCGTGAACGCCGGCTGCATCTATCGCGACTGCATTGCTTCCCACCGCCGCAGCACCGCACGCCATTCACGCTGATCCCGGGAATCCGGGTTGGCCAGACCGATGGCCCGCCTCAGTTCCTGTACGGCGACCTCCGGCTCACCGGCAATCCAGCGGCTCTGCGCCTGGGCCCGGAACGCTCTGGCGCGATTGTCCAACTGGTCATAGGCCGTGCGAACCTGATTCCAGGCACCCTGATCATTGGCCGGCGCGCCGTCATACAGTACCCCCACCCATTCATTGAGCTCTGCGTCCCTGAGATCGCCCAGCCGGATAACCGTGAGAGCCGACAGCCAACTATCAGGCACCAGCCTGGCCTGGGAAAGAATCAGCCCGCGCAGCTCCGCGGTGTTCTGTGCCGACAGCCGGGCCCAGTCTCCGGCACGATAGAGCAGGTACGGCTGGGCTGGCTGCGCAGAGAGCAGGCGGTACCAGCGCTCTGACTCGGTTTCATCGGACTGTTGTTGGTAGCGGGCACAGATGTCACTGTCACGATTGCGCACCGGCAGTCCACGATCGGCCTGAAGCCAGCACAGGGGGAGCGCTGACAGTTCTTCGCCTTCTACCGCGGCGTTGTCAAGGCGGTTGCGCAGGTCACTGAGGCGGGCACGTACATCCGGGTGGGTTCCGGGGTAGGCCGAACCGGCCTGTCCGGACTGGATCCGCTGTTGTTGCGCCATCGACTCGTAGGCACCGATTATGCCACCAAGGGGCAGGTTGCCGGACTCCAGCGCCGACAGTGCAACACGGTCTGCCTCCTCTTCCATACGTCGCGAGAACGCAAGCTGTTGCTGTGCGGCCAGGCCCTGGGCGCCGTAGAGCATGCCGAATGCGACATCCGGGCCCAACTGCAGGGCCAGTGGGGCGAGCAGAAAGCTGGCGATGATTACCGCAGAGCTCCGCTGCGCGTCAACGGCCAGGCGCGCATGGTGGTCCAGGGCCAGGTGTGCCAGCTCATGGGCCAGAATGGCCTGAACCTCGGCGGTGGTGGACAATTGGGCGAACAATCCGTCATGAACCCCGATCAGACCGCCCGGCAGCGCAAACGCGTTGAAACTGCGGTTTGATACGCCGAATATCGTCAGTGCATCCGGGTTGTCGAGGTCATACGCCGGTAACAATGGCAGTAGAGACTGTTCAAGGTAGTAGGTTGTGCCGGGATCCTGCGTGGTGAGGCCCTGTCGATTCATGTACGCGAGATAGCGCAATCCGGCGGCGGCCTGCTCCGAGCGATCACCGCGCGCCTGGCCGAGGTCGGGAAGCTGGCTGACCACCGAGCCCGCGGGTGAAGCCGCCATCCAGAGGCCGAATACCGCCGGCAAAAACCCTTGGCGGTACAGTCGGCGGCGGATAGACTGGCGGCATGTTCTGTTCTTCTGGCGAGATCCCATGCCTGACAATATAAAGCATGACCAGATAGATGCCACCGGATTAACCTGCCCTTTACCGCTGCTCAAGGTGAAGCAATGGCTGGCACAGGCCAGCACCGGCGATCAACTGGTGATTCGGGCGTCGGACCCGGGCTCGGCACGGGATATTCCTCGATTTCTTGCCGCTACGCCTCACCGGCTGACGGTGCGTAACGATACGCCGGCCGCTTTTTGTGCTGAAATAGAGGTGCATTGATGCAGAGTGTTCTGCGACGACTGTACGACCGGTATCTGGGCGACGAAGAAGCCGTAATACTGGTGCTGGCTATCGCGGTGACCGCGCTGGTCATCTGGCTTTTCGGAGCCATTCTCACTCCGGTGATTGCTGCGTTGATCGTGGCGTATGTGCTGGCTCCCGCCATGGACCGTCTGCAGGCCTGGCATGTGCCATCCGCCGTTGCGGCCAGCCTGCTGTCACTCCTGTTCCTGGGGCTGCTGTTGCTCGTGGGCCTGGTCCTGTTCCCCTTTATCTGGACCCAGGTGATGGCGCTGACCACAGAACTGCCGAGTATGCTGGCGGATCTTCAGAATGCTCTCGCCGCCCTGTCGGACCGATTCCCGGAAATGGTGGATGACGCCCAGGTCCGCCAGTGGATCAATCAGCTCAACCTCTCGTCTCTGGGCAATCAGGCAGCCTCGCAGATTCCGCGGCTGGTGACCTACTCATTGTCGACCCTGCCGAATCTTGTGTCGTTGCTTATCTATACCCTGATTCTGCCGCTGATGGTGTTCTTCATGCTGAAAGACCGTAGCCACCTCTGGCAGGCCTGGTCCGTGCTGCTGCCGACTCAGCGGCGCGCCCTGAATGACATCGGCCGCGAAATGAATCAGCAGATTGCCAACTATATCCGCGGCAAGGTCTTCGAGATCCTGATTGTCGGGGCAGTAGCCTTTGTCGCCTTCGAATTGCTCGGGTTGAATTATGCCGTTCTGCTGGCTGTGGGCGTAGGCCTGTCCGTATTGATTCCCTATATCGGCGCTACGGTTCTGACCATTCCGGTAGCACTGATTGCCCTGTTTCAGTTCGGGCTGTCCGGACAGTTCTATACCGTCGTTCTGGTGTACCTAGTGATACAGATCCTCGATGGTAATGTACTCGTGCCACTGCTGTTTTCGGAGGCGGTGAACCTGCACCCCATTTTTATCATTGTGGCGGTGATCTTTTTCGGCGGGCTGTGGGGGTTCTGGGGGGTATTCTTCGCCATCCCGCTGGCCACCCTGGTGAAGGCAATCTACAACGCCTGGCCCAAACACCCAGATTCGCCGCCGACCGATCCGCTGTGAGCACGAACGGTACGGCTGCAGACGGCGCCGGATTCCGGTTGAGCCAGACCCCGTTCCGCATTACCATTGCTGGCCAAATCAGACGGGAGGCGCGGCATGATCAAGGGTAGCATGGTGGCCCTGGTAACCCCCATGAACCAGGACGGCAGCATCAGTTGGGAGAGCCTCGAGCATCTTCTCGAGTTCCATATCGAGAATGGAACTCAGGGAATTGTATCGGTCGGTACCACGGGGGAATCTGCCACGCTGACAATGGCGGAACACAAGGCCGTGATCAAATTCACTGTCGAGTACTGCAATGGCCGCATCCCAGTGCTGGCCGGTACCGGTGCGAACAACACAATGGAAGCTGTCGAACTCACCAAGACGGCTGCAGAGGCCGGCGCCGACATGACGCTTTCCGTCGTGCCCTACTACAACAAGCCCAGCCAGGAGGGCCTGTATCAGCATTTCCGGGCGATCGCCGGGGCGGTGGATCTGCCGTTGATGCTGTATAACGTGCCGGGGCGCACCGTGACTGACATGAGCAATGAAACGGTCGCCCGACTTGCCCGTATCGACAATGTCATCGGTATAAAGGACGCCAGTGCCGACATCTCCCGCGTTCAGGCCATAAAAAATCTCGCCGGGCAGGACTTCGCGATGTATTCGGGCGATGATGCTACCAGCCTCGAGTTCCTGCTCGCCGGCGGTGACGGTGTCGTGTCCGTGACCACCAATGTGTCGCCCAAGGCTATGCAGAACATGTGTGCGGCTGCCATTGAAGGGAACAGGGAACTGGCCGAGCGTCTTGACGCGCTGCTGCAGCCACTGCACAAAAACCTGTTTCTCGAGAGCAATCCGGTGCCGGTAAAATGGGCACTGAACCTGATGGGGCTGATTCCTCCGGGCATTCGGCTGCCCCTCGTACCGCTGGCCGAGCAATACCATGAGCCGGTCAGACAGGCACTGATGGAATCCGGGGTACTCTGACTTGCGACGTACCCCGATTTTCGGTTGGCAGGCTGTCGTTTCCTCGGTACTGGTGCTGATGCTTGCCGGCTGCGGCACGCCGACGGTCAGAACCGAACAGACAGGGCCACTGGCATGGCCGACAGAAAGCCCCGTGCTGCCTGAGGCCGACAACCGGTATGCCATGGAAGACACGGTGCCGGCCGGCTCAGCCGTTACCCTGAGCGCCCCGCGTAAACAGTTGTCTATCGAGGGTGGGGGTGATGATCGTCGTATTGAGCAGCGTCGTCTGTATACGGATTCCAACGGCCTCCCACTCATCGAGCTGCCGGGGTCACCGGACGATGCCATGGCGCGTGTTCAGGACGCGCTCGCGGCCCTGGGCTGGGAAGTGGAACGGGTGCGACGCAACGAAAGCCGGATAGAAATAGATGGCAGCCAGTGGCTTGATCGGCGGACGGATCAGTTATTCCCGTCCCGCCCATTGATTCACATCTACTTCTACCCGCTGGGTAACGGCACCCAGATCCATCTGGAGCGGGATGACCCCGAGCTCGCATTCCCTGTGACCGAGCAGCGGGACATTCTTCAGCGCCTGTATTCAGAACTGGAGTAAGGCATGGAATTCGCATCTCTTGGCAGTGGCAGCAAGGGAAACGCGACACTGGTGCGCACCGGGGACACACTGGTTCTGGTTGACTGCGGGTTTACCGCGCGCGAAGCCATGAGCCGTTTTGAGAACGCCGGTTGCCGTGCAGAACAACTGACGGCGGTGCTGGTCACCCATGAGCACGGTGATCACGCAAAGGGCGTGCTGACACTTGGTCGTCGCCTTGGCGTTCCGGTCTACATGTCCGCCGGCACGGCTATCGCGCTCAAATGCATTGATGATCCGGTAGTAAACCTGATCACGCCGGAGCAACCGCTGACAATCGGTGGCATGCAGGTGGCGCCGGTCGCTGTGCCGCACGACGCCCGTGAGAACTGCCAGTTCGTGTTCACCTGCACGCGGTCGGGCCGGCGTTTTGGCATTCTGACCGATCTCGGCCATGTGACGCCGCATGTTGCATCGCGTTATCGGGCACTGGACGCCCTGCTGCTCGAAGCCAATCACGACCCGGACCTGTTGGCCGCCGGGCCTTACCCGGCATCGCTGAAACGGCGGGTGGCCGGACCGCTGGGCCATCTGAGCAATGCACAGAGTGCGGAATTACTGAGTGCGGTCGTCCATGAAGGCCTGCAGCAGGTCGTGGTGTCGCATATCAGTGAACAGAATAATGACCCGGAGCTGGCGATCCGTACACTGGCTGATGCACTGGCGGGTTATAATACCCGTCTGACACTCAATACTCAGGACAGCGGGCATGCCTGGTGTTCCATCCGAACCGAGCGAGGACAGTATGCAGAAGACCAGTCTGTTGTATTCGGGTAAGGCGAAATCTGTCTATTACACCGACCATCCGGATCGTCTGATTCTGGAGTTCCGCGATGATACGTCGGCGTTTGACGGCAAGAAGAAAGAGGCTCTGGCGCGCAAGGGCCGGGTGAACAACCAGTTCAATGCCTTTGTAATGAATCACCTGGCGGCGGCCGGTATCGAAACGCACTTCGTGGAGCGCCTGTCGGCCACCGAGTCAGTCGTGCTCAACCTGAAAATGCTGCCGGTGGAGTGTGTAGTCCGGAATCGGGCAGCCGGTGGGTTGGTGCGGCGTCTGGGCGTGACCGAAGGGCAGGCGCTGGACCCGCCGGTGTTCGAGTTTTTCCTGAAAAACGACGAGCTCGGCGATCCCATGATCAATGAGTCGCACATTCTGACCTTTGGCTGGGCCACGGAAGATCAGGTGGCACAGATGAAAGCCCTCACGCTGTCGGCCAATACCGTGCTGCAGGCCATGTTTGCAGCCGGCAAGCTGGACCTGGTGGATTACAAACTGGAGTTCGGTGTGTATGAAGGGCGAGTGGTGCTCGGCGATGAGTTCTCCCCTGACGGTTGCCGGCTCTGGGACCAGGATACCGGTGAGAAGATGGACAAGGATCGTTTCCGGCAAAGTCTCGGAAATGTGATCGAATCGTACGAAGAAGTGGGCCGCCGCATTGGCGTCAACTTCGAGTAAGCGTCTATACTCGACAGGAATTGCACACAAGGAGATTCACAATGAAAAAATGGCTTGCTACCGGTGCGGTCATGCTGGCCGCTGGCGCGTCTGCTCAGGGGTTGCCCGGTATTGATCTTGAAGTGGGCGGAGGTTATGCCACGTACAATCTGAACGGCGGCCAGCTGGGGCAGGATGTCTCTCTGGTCAATGATCAGTCCAAGGACCACCAGCTGGACCTCGACGGCGGTTCAGGCCTGCAGCTGCGCGGGAAGCTCGGTGTGCCGATCCTGCCCAAGATCAAGTTCCAGTATCAGCCCATGGTCTTCGCGAATGACAATGTGACGGAGACATTCGAGGCATTCGGTCAGACCTACACAGCCCAGGGTGAAGTCGAACTGGATATGACGCACCTGGACACCACGCTGCATTACGGCCTGCCGGATCTGTTCCCGGGTATCGACTATTTTGTCGATTTCGGTGTGAACCTCCGCTGGTTGCTCGGGGGGTTTGAAGCCGATGTCGGGGGTGAAACGGAAAGTTACGACTTCGGCGCAATTCCGTTGCCGGGCGGGCACCTCGCGGGCGGCGTGACACTGCCGGTTGTGGATGTGGAACTGTCCGGCAAGGTCAATACGCTGCCGCTCGAAGGCCTGACCAATACCGACTGGGAAGTGAAGGCACGCTATAACCTGCCCGTTGTTCCTGTGGCGGATATCGGCGTTGAAGCCGGTTACCGTAGCTGGCTGATTGATGTTGATGGCAGTGAATCTGCGTTGATTCCGGAAGACGAACTGATCATCAATCTTGAAACGTCCGGCTTCTTTGTGGGCGTCGCTGCCGGCTTCTGATGATTCCGCTGTTTGACAGTCAGGTCATCCGGGCTGCTGAACAGCGCTGGGCCAGGGATCAGGCCCAACCTACCTATTTGTTGATGGAGCGTGCCGCCGGCGCGCTTGCCCGAGCCGCTGAGCAGTTGTTCGACCCGGAGCGACCCATTGTTGTATTGGCCGGGAGGGGGAATAACGGCGGTGATGGCGTGCTGGCAGCCTGCTACCTGCAGGCCGGAGGCCGCACGGTGCAGATCTGGACTGCCGGGCCACCGAAACCCGATACGGATGCCGAACGTGCCTGGGCCGCGGCAAAGGCGGCGGGTGTGCCCGTTGTAACCAACCTTGCTGCACTCCCCACGGATGTTCACCTTCAGGTGATTGATGCGCTGCTGGGTACCGGGTTCCGGGGAGAGCCTGAGGGGCTCGTGGCCGATGCGCTGGCCTGGTGCACCGAGCGGGTGTCTCCACAGGTGCTGGCTGCGGACTGCCCGAGTGGCCTCGATGCCGATACCGGTCATACGGCCCGGGCCCTGGCTGCCGCACAGACTGTGACCTTTATCGGCGCCAAACCCGGGCTGTTTACGGCCCAGGGGCCGCGCTATTCGGGTCAGGTCAGAATCGCCGCCATTGATGCGTCGCCACCGGTGGATCAGGCGTGCGCGTACCTTCTCGAGGAACAGGATCTCGGGTGGCCGACACGGTCCGCCGTTATGCACAAAGGGGCTGCGGGCCAGGTCGTCTTTCTGGGTGGCGGCCCGGGTATGCCGGGGGCAGCGGCACTGGCCTGCGAGGCCGCACTCGCTGCCGGTGCCGGTCGGGTGAGCGCGTATGTGATGTCTGAAAACCGTGCGGTTCTGGCTACCCGCTGCCCGGAGATGCTGGTGCCTCAGAGTATTTTGCCGCCGTCACCTGACCGACCGGCCACTCTGATTGCGGGTCCGGGACTCGGCCGCGATGACGAGGCGCAGACGCGGCTTGCCGAGGCATTATCCCGTTATGAGGGGCAATGTCAGTTGCTTGATGCCGACGCCCTTTGGCACATCGGAAGTGGCTCGCTCCGGCCCACGGGGCCGGCGGTGCTGACTCCCCACGCCGGTGAAGCCGCTCGTCTGCTGGGGACCGACGTTGCCGGCGTCGAATCCGACCGGCTTTCTGCCGCGCGCGAGCTGCAATCAAGGTTTCGAAGCACCGTAGTATTGAAGGGCGCGGGGACAGTGATCGCGTCCGCTGAGCGTGTGGCGATCGTACCGGGTGCCTCGGGGAGCCTGGCAACGTCGGGCCTGGGCGACGTGCTCAGTGGTGTGATCGGCGCTCTGATGGCCCAGGGACTCGAGCCCTCCAAGGCAGCCTGCTCCGGAACATTTGCTCTGATGAAGTCCGGGTTGTCGATGGCCGGCAGCCAGCCGGTGGTGCGGGCAACCGAGGTTCTGGACCGGCTCCCGGATACCTTCAATCGACTCGGGTTCAAGAGTCATACCAATGCGGGCGATACCGGGTCAGAGCCTTGAATCCCAGGTGCCGCCAAACGTGCCGGTGCACTGGTTTTCCAGTCGATCGTGCTGTTGCTGGCCGGTTTCCGAGGTAACCGGGTCACGGTAATGGAAAATCCGGGTGTCATTGTCGGGTTGTGCGCAGACCCCCAGAAGCGGCTCATCGTATTGTTCACTCTGGCTGCAGACGCCCTGACTGTAATTGAGTTCCGGCCGCTCGGTCAGCGCATCGCACTGAGAGGAGCCAGTGGGTGGCGCGGCGACGGTACCATCCGCTTTTTCCAGGCAGATGTTGCGCAGGTTGATGAGCTGGTTCTGGTTGTCCGGTGTGCGACAACTGCCTGCCAGACCCCAGGTGAGGGGGCTGTCACGGCCGCTGGCCGCCGACACCGGAATTGCCAGGCCGCCCGTTACCGACCGCTCGCCAAGCACTGCATCCACTGCGATACGATAAGTGCCGATGTTCTCAAGAACCAGGTCGTTTTCGGTGGTAGTCCAGGCATCGAGTAACTGACCTCTGGGGTTAAGCAGTTGCGCGGAGAATGGCAGACTCTCTCCGTTGGCTTCTGCGTTGATAGTGACACGTGTGGTCAGCGGCGCGGTACCGGCTGGCGGTGATGCAATAATCTCGATGTAATCGGATTCGCTGCCGGCGTTGGTGACCGTGCAGTCAGCCACCGAGTTCGCGGCTTCCGCATCGGTCAGCAGGTCTGCGGTCTGGGGCAGCCTCAGGAGTGTCAGCTCGGCGATCGGGACAGTGGCGACCAGCGTATCCTCGCAGGTCTCGGTAACCGGCAGGGTATAGGCCTCGGCGATCATTCTGTCGGTCGGTTCATCGTAGCGGACGGTCAGGTCGATGCGCCGATGCAGGTCCAGCCAGGGGTTCGATGACACGGTGGTTGAGTAGTCGTCGGCAAGGACAGACGAGGTGGCGTCCTCTGGCCATACTGGCGCTATCCAGTCCTCCAGATTCGCCAGAATCCGATCAATGACCGACTGATCCAGCCCGCCATCAAGAGCCTCGGCGCACGCCTGCGCCGCATCGCCATTAAAGCAGTCGTCCGCGGACTGATCCGCCTCTGAGTGCACGTAGGCGTGGCTGATCAGACTGGCCAATGGGTTGATGTTGGCCCGGGAATCCGTCGCGCCCATGCCATTGGTGAGATCGTACAGCCCGAACAATTGTCGCTCGCGGCCGAAACGGTCTGTGAACTGGCTTTCCAACAGACCGCTGCGGCTGAACAGACCCAGCATGCGATAGCCGGCATCGGAATCGGTTGCCGTGCACAGTGGGTTATAGTCGCCCTCAGGCTGATCCTGGGCGCAGAGTGAGACGAATGGCCGGTGGTCGGTGCCGGCGACGGTACCAAGCAGGGTGAGGTCACCCATCAGCCGGCCATTGACCCGCTCGTACGGCAGATCGCTATCGGCGCCGTCGCCCGTGCTGGCGTTATTTCGGTCGCAGCCCGCAAGAAGAACAAACAGCGACAGAGCAGCGGTGGTGAAAAACCTTTCAGGGCGCATGGCGTATTCATTAACTCGCGGTTCTGGTAAAAATGTTATCGGCATCTGGCCGCTACAGTTTACAGATGCGTCCAACCGGGGGTTAACAGGAGTCGCAGTATCATGGAAATGCCGACCGAGTGGAGCAGCCTGAGCTCATATTCAGGTGTCGTTGCTGCCCTGACGCTGTTCGGCCTGATCTGGCTGACTCTCGTCCGCCGGATTCTCGTGCGGCTTCTGCGCCGGGTACTGGGCCTGTTGTCTGCGCTACTTCGCGGCTATGGACTGTCGATTCAGCAGTTACGCCAGTCAGCGCGCGGGCGTCATCTGCGCCGGCTGGCCAGGAGGGAGCGCTATCGGCTTGCCGAGGGCCTGATACGGCAGTTGCGTGAGTTTGATGAACGTGAGGCGGAATCGGTCGCCCGTGGTCTGGTAACAGAGGAGCGTCTGGAAAAACTGGTCGAGAACCTCACGCACCGGACGGTGCAGGCCAGAGAAGATCAACCGGACTATCTGTCCCGGGAAGAGGCAGAAACGGCATTGACCGGCTGGCGGCGGGTGATTCGGCTGCAGGGGGACCTGGGACGCCTGTTGCGCGAAGAGGCGGACGCGGAAGCCCGGCTGACGCGGGAAATGGCCACCCTGCGCCGGGCGCTCCCCGGCTCCGGCGCCTCGGTTCACCTCGACCCCGCGGCACCTTCGCTCACCCAGGGCATTATTTCGATCGCCAGTATCGCCGTGGTTCTGGTCGCGGCCGGCTGGCTGCTTCTGCCGGGGGTTACGTCCCTTGCTCCGGGGTTGTCAGTGACTCACCTGATCGGTGTGGAAGTAGCGCTTCTGTTTGCACTGGTGATCACGGTGCAGGCTTTTCTCCATGGGGTTCGGGCGGAGTCACCATCGCGTCGGCTGGTGCAGGTGGTTGGGGGGATGCTGCTCCTGGCATGGACGTTCGTGCTGGCATTACTCGCCCAGAGCCGCCAACTGCCCGACCCCGGTTCAGGTGTTCCGTCGCTCGTACCGGCCCTCCAGGCAGTGCTGGGTGGTGCCATTCCGTGGTGGCTTGCACTGGTGTCGGGTGCGGCCCCCCGGCTCGTTGATCTGCCGCTGCGGCTGGTGTCGGCACTGCTGGACGCCCTGCTTGCTGCCACAGCGTTGATGCTACAGTTGGTCCGGTTCGTGGTGATCAGTGTTGAGCTTGTGCTCGTCGCCGCCATTGACGTGCTGACCTGGCCGCTGCGGCTGCTTGCACGGCCTGTGTTGTCGGCGCGTAAAAGGCAATAAAAGTTGGTCGCCCCGGTAGCGCGGCGCTTGTCGCGATCTTCTACTCTTGCTAGGGTGCGCTGACTCTTTACACAACAGGTAGTCAAGACGATGAAAAAATCTCTGCTTACCCTGTCGATTGCCGGCTTGGCGGCAACCGGCGCCGTAGCCCAGGAACTCGAGACGGTAGACCAGCGGGCCAGCTATTATTTCGGGCTGGATCTGGGCAGCAACCTGGCACAGCAGGTCGGTTCTGACCGTATCGACGTCGATGCGGTAATCATGGGTCTGGAAGATGGCCTGGCGCAGAACGAGCCGCAACTGACACTGGAGCAGATCCAGCAGGCGGTCACGACGCTGCAACAGGAACTTCAGGCGGAAGCGCAGGCAGAAGCTGAAGAATTGCGCGCACCGGGTGAAAATTTCCTGAGAGATAACGCCGAGCGCGAAGGCGTAGTGGTTACGGACAGCGGGCTTCAATATGAAATCGTGGAGCAGACCGATGACGGTGCATCGCCTGATGCCGAGGATACTGTTCGGGTCCATTACCACGGCACATTGATCGATGACACGGTATTCGACAGCTCGGTCGAGCGCGGTGAGCCTGTGGAATTCCCGCTTGACGGTGTGATTCCGGGCTGGACCGAGGGTGTCCAACTAATGACCGAAGGCGACACTTACCGTTTCTATATTCCGGCTGAGCTGGCGTATCGGGACCAGAGTGTCGGCGAGATTCCCCCCTACTCAACCCTGATTTTTGAAGTCGAGCTGCTGGAGGTATTGCCCTCGGAAAATAATAGCGGCAACAGCGGCGGGAACAGCGGCAACTGAAACCGCGCCGGTTGATTATGCGGAAAAAAGCTGCCTCATCGGCGGCTTTTTTTTGCCTTGATACCGGCCACCCGGGCCTGCAAGTGCCTGTGATGTCCGCAGTCTGGCTCGCTCAGCAGACTTGGCAGGGTTCTTGAATAGTCTGTGCCATAGCAATGATTCTTCAACAACAGGATGGAGTGACTATGGCAAACCTCACACTGAATCAGGATATGCTGTTGCTGGGCTCGGCGTTTGGCGCCGGCGTGCTGACGTTTGGTTTGGCCATACTCGTGGCGCTTTTCTGGGCACGCAGCCGCCAGCAGACCGTAAACGGGGCAACCCCTGAACAGACCCGCCGGGCGCTGCTGGAAAATGTGGCTCAGAACGTCAGTGAAGTGCATCATGTATACCAGCAGTTTCTGTCGCTGGCTATGGACTATGCGCGTTACGGGGCAGACTGGCCGACCAGCCGGAAAGAGGAACTGCGTCGGGTGACCGATGACCTGGTGTCTGCTTTCCGGCATCTCACGGAAGCCGAGGCGACTCTCCTCCTGCTCGGAGAGAAAAAGCTTGAGCGCGCACTGCGGGTGTACGGCGCCAAGATTGTTCACCTGCGTCGCCAGGTTTATGCTGATCGTCGAACCTTCAGCGGAGAAGATATGCAGGGGCTCGAACAACTGAAACAGGACATTGCGGAGTGGCGTGAAACCTTCTTTGATGCGCTCAGCAACCGATTCAGGCTGGCCGCATGAAAGGGCTTTTCCGGCGCACCGGTGAGCAACCGTGCGCCACCTGTATCCGCTTGCGCTGGACGCTGCTCTACTGCGCTGTTATGGCCGTCATTCTGACGCTTATGCTGGTGCGCGGCTGAACGTTCAGCCAGCGCATTTTCTGTGCTATCATCCGCCCGCTATGAGCACGGACTCGACCGAACCCTCGTTCATACCTCCTGGCGAGTACCATGAACTCGACACAACAGGCCTGCGTTGCCCGGAACCAGTGATGATGCTGCACGCGGCCGTTCGCAGGCATGGCGCGGGAGCCGTTGTGCATGTGGTGGCAACCGATCCGGCAACCGAACGGGATATCCCCCGGTTCTGCCGGTTTCTCGGGCATGAACTGCTGCACTCGACACAGGCCGGCGAGCTTTTCGAATACTGGATCCGTTTCGTGGGCCGGTCGTAGCTGCCGTACTGGATTTTGACGGTATCAGCGCTGGCTTGACAGGCGATCCAAACAGGAAGAACACTGAATTATGGTAGACGAAACCGCTCCGGAACAGTCAGTCGCCTTTGCCGATCTGCCGTTGCCTCAGCCATTGCAGCGTGCGCTGGATGAACTCCGGTTCACGCACTGCACGCCGATTCAGGCCGGCGTATTGCCGGTGGCTTTACGTGGTCTTGATTGCATCGGCAAGGCGCAGACGGGCACCGGAAAGACCGCGGCGTTTCTGCTGGCGGTGATGAGTGATCTTATTTATCACCCGCTGCCGGCCCAGTACCAGGGTGAGCCGAGGGCCGTCATTCTGGCACCGACCCGTGAGCTGGCCTTGCAGATCGCAGCCGACGCAGAACCGTTGGCGAAGCAGGCGGGGATGGAGGTTCATACGCTGGTTGGCGGCATGGATATGCAGAAGCAACGCAAAGGGTTGCAGAGCCGGTTGGTCGACTTGCTGGTGGCAACGCCCGGTCGCCTTATGGATTTCATGCGGCAAAAGGCGGTTTTCCTGGATCAGACGGAAGTGTTCGTAATCGACGAAGCTGACCGGATGCTCGACATGGGTTTCATCCCGGACATCAAGTACATCGAGCGGGCCATGCCGCCGAAAAAAGACCGCCAGACGCTCCTGTTCAGTGCCACCTTCTCGCAGGACATTCTGAATCTGTCCGGTCGCTGGACACGGGAACCCGAGTTTATTGATATCGCGCCGGAATTCACCACGGCAGAGCGTATTGAGCAGTACCTGTACCTGACCACCACGCAGGAAAAGCCGGAGTTGCTTGATGCGATTCTTGCTCAGGAAGTGGTGACCAAAGCGATCATTTTCGCCAACCGGCGGGACATTGTGCGCAATCTGTACGAGCGTCTCAATAAGGGGCCGCACAAGGTGGCCATGCTGTCGGGTGAGATCACTCAGGACAAACGGCTCAAAACGCTGGACCGGTTCAAGAGCGGCGACATTGATGTACTGGTTGCTACCGATGTGGCCGGCCGTGGCCTGCATGTGGATGACGTCAGCCATGTCATCAATTTCACGCTGCCGGAAGACCCCGAGGACTACGTGCACCGGATTGGCCGAACGGGTCGCGCCGGCGCGGAAGGGCGCTCTTACAGTTTTGTCTGCGAAGACGACGCCTTCCTGATTGATGACCTTCGTCGCTACACCGGCCAGGCGCTGGAAACCGAGTACCCGCCGGAACACCTTCGACCGCATGCGCATACTGGCTGACGAAAACATGCCGGCGGTTGCCGAACTCTTCGGCGACCGTGCGACATCGATTGTTCGCGCGCCGGGGCGAGCCATCACTACCCGGCAACTGGAACAGGTCGACGCCTTACTCGTTCGCAGTATAACGCCGGTAACGCCTCAGTTGCTGAAAGGCACCCCAGTTCGCTTCGTAGGTAGCGCCACAATCGGCACCGACCATGTCGATCTCAACGGTCTGGCGGCCGCTGGTGTCTCCTTCGCCCACGCACCCGGCTGTAACGCCGATTCGGTCGTTGACTACGTCCTGGCAGCCCTCTGTGAACGCTTCTCCGATCAGCCCGAGCAATTGATCAGGCAGCGAATTGCGGTTGTCGGTGCCGGAGAGGTCGGGGGGCGCCTTGTCAGCCGGTTACGGGCAATCGGTCTCTCTGTTGTGGTGCATGACCCGCCGCGCCAGATGGCAGGCACCGGGCCTGCTGTCTCACTTTCCTCAGATGATTTTGTGTCACTGAAAGCAGCCTTTGAATGTGACATCGTGTGCTGTCACACCCCACTCACGGATTCGGGGCCCTATCGAACGGACGGACTGGTCACGCCGGAACTGATCCGGGGGTTGCCTCAGGGAGCTCTGGTGCTGAACGCCGGTCGCGGCCGGGTAACACCAACGCCTGTGATCCGGCAGGCGATGCGGGAGCGGCCCGATGTGCAATGGGTCGTGGATGTGTGGGATCCGGAACCCGGGGTTCCGGAAGATCTGCTGCATCGTGTCCGTCTGGCAACCGGTCATATCGCGGGTTATGCACTGGACGGGCGTATACGGGGTAGCTGGATGCTGCTGAGAGCCCTCGGTGACTGGGCCGGCTGGCCCGAGGCACCCCCTCTGTCGGCGTTTCTGCCGGCACCGGACAGGGTAACCGTACCGCCGCAGAAACACTTGTCTGTCTGGTCTGAGCTGGTCGCTGCGGTGTGCCGGGCGTATTCCGTGCGTGGTGATCATGAACGCTTCGTTGCCATGATGGATGCCGAAGGGCCGGGCGCGTTTGATCCATACCGAAAAAACTACCCGGAACGGCGCGAGTTTTCCCAGTTGATTCTGAGCGGTTCTTCGGACGCTGCGCGCTCCCTGATTGTAAAAGCGGGGTTGCGGGTAGAATAATCGCGCTGTCGCAGCGAGTCTTACCGCTGTCGATACCCTCGCAGGAAACGCTCCAGCTTTTCCATGGCTTCTGCCAGCAGTTCCCGGTTGGGCAGGAACACGACCCGGAAATGATCGACTTCCGGCCAGTTAAAACCACGGCCGTGCACAGTGAGAATTTTCTCCTGGCGCAGGAAGTCGAGCACGAACTGCTCGTCATTGGAAATATTGAACCGGCGCGTATCGATTTTCGGGAACAGGTAGAGTGCCCCTTTCGGTTTGACGCAACTGATACCCGGTATCGAGGTCAGCATGTCGTAAGCCAGATTCCGCTGCTCGTACATGCGCCCGCCGGGGGCGGTAAGGTCATAGATCGTCTGGTAGCCGCCCAGCGATGTCTGGATCGCCATCTGTGCCGGCACGTTCGAGCACAGGCGCATATTGGCCAGCATCGTAAACCCTTCCATCAGATCGCGTGCCCGATGCTTCGGGCCGGTCATCACCATCCAGCCGGCCCGGAAGCCGGCCAGACGATATACCTTTGAAAGCCCATTGAAGGTCAGACAGAGCACATCGTCAGCCAGCTCCGCCGTTGAGGTATGGGGCGTGTTGTCGTAGGTGATCTTGTCGTAGATTTCGTCGGACAGCAGCAACAGGTCATTCTCGCGCGCTATCTGTACGATCTCCTCCAGCACCTCACGTGAGTACACGGCACCGGTCGGGTTATTGGGGTTGATCAGCACGAGGGCCCGGGTGCGATCCGTTACCTTTGCACGAATGTCGTCCACGTCGGGAAACCAGTCCTGCTGTTCATCGCACATGTAGTGAATGGCCTGGCCGCCCGAGAGCGTCACCGCGCCTGTCCAGAGCGGGTAGTCCGGTGTGGGAACGAGCACCTGATCACCGTCGTTCAGCAGGGCCTGCATGGCCATGACAATGAGCTCACTGACGCCGTTGCCAAGAATAATGTCCTCGACATCCACGTTGGGAATGCGCTTCTGCTGGTAATACTGCATTACCGCCTTGCGGGCCGGATAGATGCCCTTGCTGTCGCTGTAGCCCTCGGCTTCGGGCAGGTTGCGGATGACGTCGGTGATGATTTCATCCGGCGCGTTGAAGCCGAACGGAGCGGGGTTACCGATATTCAGCTTCAGTATGCGGTGGCCTTCTTCCTCAAGTCGTTTTGCTTCCTGCATGACTGGCCCACGAATGTCGTAGAAGACATTGGCCAGTTTCAGGGATTTCTTGAAATCCATGGTGTGTTCGATCCCAACCTGTCAATCGTCGTCGTAGAGGTGCTTCTTCTTCCAGGAATCCTGTTCTTCCGCCCATTCCGCCAGTTGTTCGTTCAGTTCCTGTGCCTGGGCATCATTCCGCTCACGATTCGCTTCCCGCCATTCATTCTGAACCTGGCGGATACGGCTCCGTGCCTCGCTGATCCGTTGCTGGTACTGCCCTGAAAACCGGCTGCGGTTATAGGTATCCGCGGCCTTGCGCCAGAACGCGATGGCTTCCTTGTACCGCTTCTGCCGCTGCGCGAATTTTGCCTTTTCGGCGTAGAACCCGGCACCGGTTTCGATCAGGCGGTGCTCTATTTCATCGAGCAGCTTCTGCGCCTCAGCCCGTGTCAACTGACGGCTTTCATAAGCGTGCTTGATGTACTGATATAATGCTTTCAGACCGGCACGCGCCGCGTTGGCCTGATCGACATCAGAGCCTTCCATGGGCTCATGCTCCTGAGCGGCACCCGCATGCAGTGCCCGGCGCTGTGCCACCATCTCGTTGAGATCCGACTGAAGAAACTTGCTGTTGCTCTTGTCCAGCTCAATCATCTGCTGCTGGTTGCTGATCAGCGTGCGGTAGATGAAATCAAGCAGTTCATACGACAAATAGTGCGGCGGCATTGAGCGCAGGAGCGCCTGCAGCTTCTTGTTTTCGGTGCTGGTATGAAGCAATTTTTCACGCGCGTGCGCCTGCTGCTTATAGCGGACCTGCATAAACAGCATCCCGCCCAGCAACAGTGCCATTGACACAATCAGAAAAGCAGTAAAAGCGAGTTCCATCCAGAAGGCGTCCGGTCGGCAACAACTTTGCAGTGTAAAGGTTTATCGGCACGAGAAAAACCGATATTAGGGGCTCTGTGATGCAATTCCCGCTGTCCGGCGGCAGGGGTGAGGGTCAGTGTTTCGCCCCTCGATGCATTCGAGGTTTCTTTCGACCGCCTCGATTTGACCTCCTCGACCTCTGGCGCCACAAATCGGTGCGCCGCGTCTTTGCCGGGCATCTGATTGCACAATAGTGGTGCACGGACGAGGCCACCACGGAAGAGACAAACGGTAACGATTCCGGCAATCGGCCGATCGTGGTAGCGTGACCGGTGCAGGGATTTTGGGAGCATTGGATCATGGCAGAGTACTGGCGCCGCATATACACCGACCTCGACGGCACGTTACTGGATCACCACACCTATGACTGGCGGCCGGCAGCAGAGGCACTCTCACTGTGCCGGGCACGCGATATTCCGGTCATTCCGAGCACCAGCAAGACCGCTGACGAAGTAGAGGACTGGATCGGTCGGTTACAACTGCCGGGCTATGGTATCGCGGAGAATGGCGGCATGTTGCTGCTGCCCCAGTCCCATGACTACTGGCGATCGCACGCGCCGGACTGGGAGGGTGACCTGTGCTATGGCCTGCTCATGACACGGCCTTATGGCGCGGTGTGCCAATGGATCGACCAGGTTCGACGCGTCCACGGGTTCGTCTGTACCGGGTTTCACGATGTGGATGTGACCACGGTGATGGGCTGGACCGGTCTGGATGCGGAAGGGGCGGCGCAGGCCATGCAGCGCCAAAGCGGTGAGGCCCTGCACTGGGATGATACGGACCAGGCTCTGGAGCACCTGCAGGGGCTTGCACGCGCTGACAACTGGGTGGCACGACGCGGTGGCCGCTTTGTGCACGTGGGTGATGCGGTCAGCAAAGCATCGGCGATGCAGTGGTTGGAATCGCATTTGCCGGAACCTGGCATGGTGTTGGCATTGGGAGACAGTGAAAACGATCGGGAGATGCTTGAAGCAGCCGATGTGGCCGTGGTGGTTCGAAATGATCACGGCCGCCCGGTGACGCTGGAGCGGCCCGATGCAATCCATACCAAAGCCAGCGGCCCGCATGGGTGGGCCGAAGCGGTACAGCACTGGCTTGAACAGCCGTAACCGGCTTGTTGGTACCTTTCGGTTGCCGCCGGTTGCGTTCCGCACGTTTTTTTCAGGAGGCTTCCAATGGCCGATTTTTTTCAGAATGGCGTCATCGCAAACCTGCACAATCTGGTTGACCGTCCGGTTGAACAGTTGGAAGCCGAGCTGAAAGGGTTTGCCCGCAGCCACCCGATGGCGCTGGTATTGCCTTCGTTGTATTCAGAGCTTGAGCAGCCGGCGCTGGAGGGTATGGTCAGTGAACTGCAGTCGGTCGATTACCTGAATGAAGTGGTCGTTGGCCTGGACCGGGCCGATCGTGACCAGTTCGAGCATGCCAAAACCTATTTCTCCCGTATGGGGCAGCCACTCCGGATTCTATGGCAAGACGGCCCGAGGCTGCGCAAGATCGATCAGCAGTTGAGCGATCTGGGGCTCGCTCCGCTGGAGCCCGGAAAGGGCCGCAACGTCTGGTATTGCTACGGCTATATTCTGGCGTCCGGTAAGTCCAAAGCCGTGGCCATGCATGACTGCGATATAAAGACCTATTCGCGGGACATGCTGGCACGACTGATGTACCCGGTGGCCAATCCACAGTTCCGTTACCAGTTCTGCAAAGGCTATTACGCCCGCGTTGCCGACAACAAGCTCAATGGCAGGGTGTGCCGGTTACTGGTGTCGCCCCTTATCCGCAGTCTGCGCAAGGTGATCGGGCCAGACCCGTTTCTGGAGTATCTGGACAGTTTCCGTTATGCGCTGTCGGGTGAGTTCTCTCTGCGCACGGATGTGATACCGAACCTGCGGATTCCGAGTGACTGGGGCCTGGAAGTCGGTGTGCTGAGCGAGCTGTACCGGAATTACTCCAATCGAAGCATCTGCCAGGTCGATATTGCCGATGTCTACGATCACAAGCATCAGCCGTTGTCGAAAGAAGACGCCTCGAAGGGGCTGGCCAAAATGAGTACCGATATCAGTATGGCGGTATTCCGGAAGCTGGCCACCAATGGACAGGTGTTCACAGAAGAGCACTTCCGGACCATCAAGGCCACCTATTACCGGATCGCGCTCGATTTCGTGGGGCTCTATTACGACACGGCGACCTTTAACGGTCTGAAGGTCGACCGACATGCCGAGGAAGAGGCAGTTGAAATGTTCGCCGGCACATTGATGGAGGCCGGCAAGCAATATCTCGAAAACCCGATGGCGACACCGTTTATCCCCAGCTGGAACCGGATACAGGCCGCGGTACCGGATATTCTGGAGCAGATCTACGATGCGGTGGAGCTGGATAATCGTTGACTGCGGGCCGGATAACTCTGGCCACCGAAGATAGCTCTAGTCTCTGATCAGCAGAGAGGCCGGCCGCCGGGAGTTCGACCGGGGACCGGGCGTCAATACGTCCCTGTAGCCCTGCGACGAAAACGCCCTGTTTTCGACGCGCCCCGGTCGAAGCTTCCGGCATCCGGCGTGCCGTGTTGAGTCTTCCCGTGCGATTGGTTTACCAGCGCCGGTAGGGAAGGAATTTTCCACTCATGGTGACCACGACTCGGTCGCCCTTCGGGTTTTCTTCCTTGTCGATGTCCATGGTGAAGTCAATCGCGCTCATGATGCCGTCGCCGAATTTCTCCTGAATAAGCTCCTTCATCGTGCCTCCATACACGCCCACGATTTCATAGAGGCGGTACATCAGAGGATCGGTCGGCACGGCCTGCTCCCACACTTTCGTCGGGAATACCTGGAGTGCCTGGCTGACTTCCTTGTCGAGTCCGAGCAGGTCAACCAGCGCGTCGGCCTGATCGGCAGTCATGCTGTTCATGCCCAGGCAGGCAGAGGTAGTGAATACAGGTGACAGGCCGATCCGGCCCGCAATGGATTCCCAACTGAGCCCCTGGGCATCTTTGGCTTCCAGAATGCGGGCGGTCATCAGATCTTTGCTTAACATGGGTTTACTCCTCAGTAGTGGCAGTGTGTCAGGGCAGCGTGGCCTTACCACGCTGTGGCCGTCTGGCCCGGATCCGCTGAAGCGCTGGCAGCGGCCGGGGGGTCGATGGGTTTCATGGTGTCAGTGGTGACTTCTCTGGGCGCACGCTGGCTGTCCGGTACCGAGTCACCTGCACGGTTGACCAGGAAGTCCACCAGGTGGTTCCGCAGCGCGTAGTAGTCCGGGTGGTTAACAATGTCAGCGCGCACCCGTGGCCGGTCGATATCCACGCGGACACTTTCGGCGATGCGTGCTTCGGGCCCGTTGCTCATCAGAAGAATACGGTCGGACAGCAGTATGGCCTCGTCGACATCGTGGGTGATCATGAAGACGGTCTGTTTAGTATCCGCCCAAATGTTCAGCAGTTCTTCCTGAATGACACCGCGCGTGAGCGCGTCCAGCGCACCAAACGGTTCATCGAGCAACAACAACTGCGGTTGCGTGGCAAAAGCGCGAGCTATACTGACGCGCTGGCGCATACCTCCCGACAGTTCAGCCGGTTTCTTGTCCAGAGCGCCGCCCAGACCCACCAGCTCAAGAAAGTGGGCGCTGTGCGTGCGGATTTTCTCCTTGCTCCAGGAAGGCCAGCGTGCCCGAACACCGAACATGACGTTGGACAGCGCGCTCAGCCACGGCAGAAGGCTGTAGTTCTGGAAAACGACGCCGCGTTCCAGGCTGGGGCCCGCCACTTCTTTTCCACCCATGATGACTGTGCCGGCCGAGGGCTCGGCAAGCCCGGCAAGCACGTTGAGTATGGTGGATTTACCGCAGCCGGAGTGCCCGATAATGGTGACGAATTCTCCCTTTTCGAGCGTCAGGTTGATGTCCTGAAACACGGTCAGCGTCCCTCCAGCGTTATCCGGAAACTGCTGTGCCAGTTGTTCGATTTCAATAAAAGGTCGACTCATTGCTTCTCTCCTTACTCCTGGAACCGGATCAGGCGTTCCACCTGGCCGAGTCCCATGTCGAGAATCATCCCCGTCACGCCGATCATCAGAATGGAGAATATGACGCTGGTCAGGTTGAGGTTGTTCCATTCGTTCCAGACGTAGTAGCCGATGCCTGTGCCACCCACGAGCATTTCAGCAGCGACAATGACCAGCCAGGCGATACCCACGGAAATTCGCATACCGGTAAGAATGGTTGGCGCAGCGGCGGGCAGAATAACCGTGAGAGCTGTTCGTATGCGGCTCAATTCATGGGTTCTGGCCACATTGAGCCAGTCGCGGCGCACGCCCGCCACGCCGAAAGCGGTATTCAGCAACATCGGCCAGATGGCGCAGATGAAGATCACGAATACCGCTGACCGGTTGGCGTCCTGAATAATGAACAGCGCCAGTGGCATCCAGGCCAGAGGCGATATGGGCCGCAGCACCTGAATGAATGGATTTAACGCGTTGTACATCAACGGCGACATGCCGATCACGAACCCGACCGGAATCGCAATCAATGCAGCCGCGATGTAGCCGGTCAGAACGCGCGACAGTGAGTAGGCCAGTTGCAGACCGATACCCTTGTCATTTGGCCCGGCGTCGTAGAACGGGTCCATCAATTGGCTGGCGGCAAACCCGATCACCTCTGACGGAGGCGGTACTCGGGACTGCTCGCTGGCCGCGCCCATAAGGATTTCATACTCCGTCAGTTCCTGCTGGTCGCTCGCCGCAGGCGGATTGACCACCAGTTCCCAGGCGCCCAGGGTGAGCGCCAGAAACACGAGCGACAGCAGGAATGAACGTATGCGCAACGAATTCAGCATCAGCTACTCCGTATATCAAAACTGTTGATGTATGCCTCCGGTTCATCCGGGTTGAAGGTCTTGCCCATGATCGTGTGCGAACGGTAGGTCTCCGTGGGAACGTCGAAGCCCATTTCCCGCATACGATTACCCGTGTCCGTGGCCAGGTATACTTCCTCGGCGATTGCCCGGTAGTTGACGTCGCCGCTGATATAGCCCCATCGCTTCATCTGGGTCAGAATCCAGATGCCCATGGAGTGCCAGGGGAAGGGATCAAAGTCGATACGGGTCGGATCATCGACGATGTTGCCCAGGCCATCTGCGAAGCGCCCTGTTAGAACCTGTTCAATGACCGGCACCGGCTGGTTGAGGTAGTTTCGCGGTGCGATCGCTTCACTGATTTCCGAGCGATTGTTCGGGTTCGAGGAATACTGAGTGGCATCCAGAATCGCGCGCATCAGAGCGCCGTAGGTATTCGGGTTTTCGGTGGCGAACTGCTCGCTGCAGGCAAACGCACAGCAGGGGTGGCCTTCCCAGATGTTCTTGGTGAGTTCGTGAATAAAGCCGACACCCTCCCAGACTGCGCGCTGGTTGAACGGATCCGGTGACAGGTACCCATCCAGGTTTCCGGCACGCAAGTTAGCCACCATTTCCGGCGGGGGTACCACGCGGATCTGAATGTCCTGATCCGGGTCAAGACCGAACTCGGCCACGTAGTAACGCAGCAGGAAGTTGTGCATTGAGAATTCAAACGGAACACCGAAGCGGAAGCCCTTCCACTGACTGGGGTCACGCTTGTCTTTGTGTTCGTTCGCCAGCACGATGGCCTGGCCGTTGATGTTCTCCACTGCCGGCATATAAAAGGGCTCGGCGGTTGACCCTGTGCCCATGGAAATGGCAAGCGGCATGGGTGCGAGCATGTGCGCCGCATCGTACTCGCCGGACAGAGACGCATCCCGAACGGCCGCCCAACTGGAGGCCTTCAGAACACTGACATCCAGTCCGTAGCGCTCATAGAAACCCATGGGCTCGGCCATAATAATGGGCGTCGCACAGGTGATCGGTATAAACCCGATATCGAGGCTGGAGCGCTCCAGTGGCCCCATGCTCTCCTGAATGGCTGCTTTCGCGGCGTCCAGCGGGAAGATCGACGCCAGGGCAGCGGCTGCGGTGCCGGAGCCGACCATGCTCAGAAAGCTCCGTCGGCTGAAGTCATTGTGTCCGAACACGGACCGAACGACAGCGCTCTCGATCATCCGATCCATCATTTTCTCTCGGTCTTCAAGCACCTCCCTGCGCTCGCCGGCAGCCGGGTCGGTATGTGCAGCTGTCTGCTGGCTGAATTCGGGATTTTCCAGTGCCTGTTCCATTTTTGCGGTGCGCTGAGCGTCGTCGGCCAGCGGTGCCTCGCGAGCAACGCGGCAGTCGAGGCAATCACACTGGCGTCCATGAATCAGGCTGGCTTCTGGGTCGAAGGGGTTGTTCAGGCTCTTGCTCATTTTCCTCTCCCGGTGCACTGAATCAGTGCGTCTGACGATGAGTGATGGCAATGGCTACGCAGGCCCCCGATGCGATCACGAGAAAAGCGGGTGCATTGCCATGGGGCGAGACAGGTATTGCAGGCGCTGTGCCAAGTGCGGGTAGATTGATAAAGAGACCAAATAACAACGACTTACGCTGTAATTCGCTGACTGGCGATGTCACGAAAAATCGTAATTACGAAGTATCGTGCTTTTGTTTTTACGAAAAATCGTAGTCTGGCCCCGATCTTGAATGGGTGACCGAAATGGGGAAACGTTGACCAGATGGAGGTAACCAATGGTTCCGGAACCAATGGAAGTGCAGCAATCGTTTTACTCCGAAACGGGGGCCGTTGACGGGTGGCTTCAGGCGTTGCCGGAAGCAGCGATGCTGATCGATCCATGGGCCGATTGTGTGCTCGCCACCAATGCAGAAGCGAGGCGTTTGCTGATGCCCGGAGGATCGAAGTTGCGGTCGCTGTCCGCATTGTTCCCGGACCAACTGCCCCAATTGGTGACATTCACCGAGCGGGCGCTCAATCAAGGCATGGCCTGGACTCACGAACTACGGTGTATTACCGATGACGGGAGCCGCCGTCGTGTTTCGGTGCAGGCGGGCTGCCTGCGTGAGGGGAGGTCCATCGCGGCGCTGGTGTTTCTTCTGCGTGATCTTCAGCAGGAGGAAGCCCGGAATCGACACCAGGAGCTGTTGAATTATCAGCGCGGTGGCTTACTGGAATGGCAACGCGTGGAAGGGCTGTTCCGTGAAATAGAGCGTGAGAACCAGCTGATACTGCGTGCCGCCGGAGAGGGCATATACGGGGTGGATTCCGAGGGTCGAACGACCTTTCTCAACCCGGCCGGTGAGCGCATGCTGGGCTGGCGTGCCGATGAAGTGGCCGGAACTGTGATACACAACCTGATCCATCACCGTCATGCGAATGGCTCCGAATACCCTTTGCATGACTGTCCGATCTACGCCGCGTTTCTCGATGGCAAAGTTCATCGTGTCGATGACGAAGTATTCTGGCACCGGGATGGTTCGCCGGTCCATGTCGAGTACACGAGCACGCCGATTATCGAGAATGACAAACCGGTCGGCGCTGTCGTCGTGTTCCGGGACATCACCAAACGTCTGCAGGCCGATCGTGAGCTTAAATCGGCTCTGGCCGAGGTCGAAGCCCTGAAGCGACGGCTGGAAATGGAAAACCAGTACCTTCAGGAAGAGCTCAGTGCCGAGTACGACAGCCACAATATTGTGGGCCGCAGTGAAGCCATTCGAGATGTGCGCCGAAAAATCGAGCTGGTAGCACCTACCGACGCCAATGTCCTGATAACCGGTGAATCAGGCACAGGCAAGGAGTTGATCGCCCGGGCCATTCACCAGGCGAGCCGACGGGCGCAACGCCCTCTGATTCGGGTCAATTGCGCAGCCATTCCCGGTGATCTGTTTGAAAGTGAATTCTTCGGACACATCAAGGGCGCGTTCACCGGTGCCGTGTCGGACCGGACCGGTCGGTTTGAGCTGGCTGACGGCGGCACACTGTTTCTGGATGAGGTGGGTGAAATCCCGCTGGATCTGCAGGGCAAGCTGCTTCGGGTCCTTCAGGAACAGCAGTTCGAGCGCGTCGGCGACAGCCGTACACGGGAGGTCGACGTACGTGTCATCGCGGCCACCAACCAGGACCTGCGTGCGGCGGCGAGGGAGCGTCGGTTCCGTGAAGATCTGTATTTTCGGCTCAATGTTTTCCCGATTGAGTCGGTACCGTTACGTGATCGTCCGGAGGACATTCCCTTGCTGGCCCAACAGTTCCTGCAGCAGATCGCCCGGCTGCAGAACCGGCCGGGGCTCAGCCTGTCTATGGCCGACATTGAGCAGCTCACACGGTACGACTGGCCGGGCAATGTGCGTGAACTGGAGAATGTGATTGAACGGCAGGTGATCATTTCCAACGGGGGGCGGTTGCAGTTCGATTTGCCGGTATCCCGTGAATCTGCACCGCCACCGGCGGAGGAGGGTCAGGCACGGGCTGCGGAACGCCAACAAATCTGGCGCGAGGATCAGCAGCAGAGGCAGGCGAAGGAAAACGCACGACGCGCGTTGGAGGCATGCAGTGGCCAGGTATTCGGCAGCGACGGTGCTGCCGCTCTACTGGGGGTAAAGCCCACAACGCTGGCGTCACGGCTGAAACGCTGGCATATTGATCCCAAGGCATTCCGGAGAGACCGCTAGTCAGGCGTTGTCAGGCAAAGGGAGAAAAGCCATGGCCCGAGGGAGAAGACTGCGATTGCTGCGCAGGTTTTCTATTCTTCTGTTCCTGATTGCGGTTGCA
This sequence comes from Natronospirillum sp., assembly GCA_965602035.1. Classification (GTDB taxonomy): domain Bacteria; phylum Pseudomonadota; class Gammaproteobacteria; order Pseudomonadales; family Natronospirillaceae; genus Natronospirillum. The sequence continues at coordinate 3,238,859 of OZ271919.1, forward strand.
CTTGCGGCCTTTGTAGTCTGGCAACTGCTCGCCAGCCGCGCCCAACTGGACGGTGACCTGACGGTCAGCGGTATATCGGCACCGTTGGAGATTCAACGCGACGCTCAGGGTTTGCCGACGATCAGCGGCGAGAACCGACGCGATATCGCTTTCGGGCTGGGGTTTCTGCACGCCCAGGAGCGTGGCTTTCAGATGGATCTCATGCGCCGTGCCTCAGCGGGTGAGCTGTCAGCGCTGGTCGGCAGTGCGGCGCTGAATGCAGATCGTGCGGTTCGGGTGCACCAGTTCCGTCGACGCGCCAATGCCGCATTCAACGCCCTCCCGGAGTCCGAAAAGCGGCTGCTTCAGGCCTACAGTGATGGCGTGAACAGCGGCATGGCGGCGCTGGGCAGCAAACCGTTCGAATACTGGGTTCTACGGGCCGAGCCGGAGCCATGGCAGCCGGCGGATACCTTTCTGGTACTTTACAACATTTATCTCGACCTGCAGCCGTCGCGCAACGAGCAGGAAATCACGCGCACTTACCTGAAGTCGGTGCTACCCGGCGACTGGTTCCGCTTCCTGTTGCCCGACGGCGGCCGTTGGGATGCGCCACTGTCGGGCGATGGCGACTCCTTCGCGCCGGCTTCCATACCGGAAACACCGATGCGGGACCTGCTGGCCGAAGGCTCTGGTGGTGCTGCAGCCGAGCTGTCGGCGGTGCCTCAGTTCGGTTCCAACAACTGGGCCGTCACTGGTGCGCGCACGGCCGACGGCCGGGCAGTGCTGGCCAATGACATGCACCTGGGTTTGCGGGTGCCCAACATCTGGTATCGGGCCAGTTGGCCGGTGCCTGGCTCGAATCGCATGATCACCGGGGCAACCTTGCCCGGTACGCCGGTAATGGTCGTGGGCAGCAACGAACATGTGGCCTGGGGTTTCACGAACAGCAATGCCGACTTCCACGACTCCATTCTGCTGGAAACACGCCGGAACGACAGTGAATACCTGACACCCGATGGCTGGCGCCCGATCCGGCGGGTTACGGAACAGATCCGAATCAAGGGCGAAGCGCCTGCCACGCACGTTGTCAGACTGACCCGGTGGGGGCCGATCATCGGCAGAGCGCCGGGCGGAGAGCTTGTGGCATTGCGCTGGGCCGCGCACGATACTGAGAGTGCCAATTTGAACCTGGTCCATATGGAGACGGCCGATTCGGTCAGTGATGCCCTGGCGCTGGCCCCGCAGACGGGTATTTCCGGACAGAATCTGATGCTGGCAGACCGGTCAGGGCAGATCGCCTGGACCATTATGGGCCGTTTACCGAACCGATTCGGTGGCTTTGATGGTCGAGAGTCGCGTTCCTGGGCAGATGGGCAGGTGGGCTGGAGCGGTTACCGGGGGCCCGGGGATTACCCGGTAGTGGACAACCCGGAGGAGGATGCCCTGTGGAGTGCCAATGCCCGCATGGTCGACGGTACAGACCTGAATACGCTCGGGTGGGCCGGTTACGATCTGGGTGCCCGGCAACAACAGATTCGGGACGCATTGCGGGCCGGCGATAATTTCACCGAAACGGACATGCTCGCACTGCAGCGCGATCACCGGGCCCTGTTCCTGACGCGCTGGCGGGAACTGCTCTTGGCGGTTCTGTCGAACACCGAGAACCCGGCACTCGATGCACTCCATGAGTCGGTCCGCAACTGGTCGGGGCATGCAGACAGTAACGATGTGGGTTACCGCGTTGTTCGCGCATTCCGTAAGAACACCATCGAGCATGTCGCCGGTCGGCTGCTGGGTGCATTGACCCCGGCGAACGATGAACTCTATGCCCCGGCCTCAATTGAGGAACGCCTGGAATACCCGGTATGGCGACTGATAACGGAGCAGCCGACCCGTCATGTGCCCCCGGATTACGAGAGCTGGCATGAATTTCTGGGGGCGCGCGCCCTCGATATCCTCAATGAGCTAACGCAGGGCGGCGCGGCGCTGTCTGAGCAGACCTGGGGCGAAGCCAACCGACTCGACATTGCCCACCCGCTGGCCGACAGCCTGCCTCTTGTTGGCCGTTGGCTGCGCATGCCGGATACGCCTATGTCGGGTGATGACAATATGCCCTATGTGCAGTTTCCGAGCGCCGGCGCGTCTCAGCGCCTGGTGGTCAGCCCGGGCAGGGAGCAAGAGGGGCTGTTCCAGATGGCAACCGGTCAGAGCGCGCACCCGTTGTCTCCGTTTTTCATGGCCGGTCACTGGGACTGGGTACATGGATTTGCATCGCCTTTGCTCGCAGGACAGACCACCTATCAGCTAAACTTGGTACCAGAGCCTAATGAATAGTGTGCTGTCTGGCAGAGGAGACGGCAGATGCAACCGCCAGCAAAAGCGGCTAACGAGGGCGCCCGGATTGAAGCCCTCAGAGCAACCGGTCTGCTGGACAGTGAACCGGAGGAGCGATTCGACCGGATAACCCGGCTGGCACGCCGGATTTTTTCGGTCGATACCGCCCTGGTGACGCTCGTTGACACGGAGCGTCAGTGGTTCAAATCGGCACAGGGGTTGGATGCCAGGCAGACCGGACGCGACGAATCGTTCTGCGGTCACGCGATTCTGCAGGGCGCGCTGTTCGAGATCCCGGATACCCTGGAGGACTCCCGGTTCTCGGATAACCCCTTTGTGGTCGAAGAGCCGAAAATCCGGTTCTACGCGGGGGTGCCACTGTCGACGCCGGATGGCTATCGACTGGGTACACTCTGTGTACTGGACAGTGCGCCACGGCGACTGACTGACAGCGAGCGTGAGACGCTGCTTGACCTGGCCGCTATCGCCGAACAGGAAGTCAACCGTCAGTTCGAACAGGAACTGCAGACAATCGCCGCCCAGCGGCGACAGCTCGAAGTATGGTCAGCCGGTATGCGCAAGATGGCGGAGGGCATTGCGCTGACAGATCGGGAGGGGACCGTTATCTGGTGCAACGAGGGGCTGCAGACCTTTTCGGGGCAACCGCTTTCGGCGTTTGTCGCCGAAGGCCCGGTGGCAGGTCTGAGCGGCGAGCGCACGGACTCCCGGGCACTCGATACACTTCGTCGGGCGCTGAGTGAACACCATGGGGCCCGTGTTGACCTGTTGTTATACCTCGGTGGCTCGGAAGCTCCGGCCTGGTGTCAGGTTCGGGCAGTGCCGCGCCACCAGAACGGCGAATTTCTGGGCCATATTCTACTGTATACCAACCTGACCGGTCTGGTGGACTACGTCAACAGCCGCTAACCCTGATTCTGAAGAGGTCAGAGGTGGCCGATATAGGACTCAACGCCGTCCAGCAGCATCTGTACTGAAATGGAAATCAGGATCATGCCCATGAGCCGCTCCGCGGCTTTCAGCCCCCTTTCACCGAGCACGCGATAGAAGAAATTCGAGGCCAGAAGAATGATTGCTGTAACCAGCCAGGCGAGGCCGACGGCAGTAAGCCAGTCGGCGTTGCGGTCCGGGCCGGTTTCGGCCAGCAGCACCAGCGTGGCAATCAGCGAGGGACCCGCAATCAGTGGGGTAGCGAGCGGTACAATCAACGGCTCGGAGGTGCTGTCATCCTCGTCGCCAATGATGCCGCCGCGCGACGGGAAGATCATGCGCAGTGCGATAATCAGCAGGACCAGACCGCCACCAATGGCGACCGCTTCCTGTGTCAGGCCGAGAACGTTCAGCAGCGAGGGGCCGGTAAAGAGGAACAACAGCATAATGCCGAGTGCGATGATCAGTTCCCGCACCATCACGCGCAGGCGCCGCTCGGGAGCGACTTTCTTCAGCACCGACATGAAAATCGGCGTGTTGCCCAGCGGATCCATGATCAGAAAGAGGGTAACCGCGACTGCGAGCGTTTCCATCATAAGCCGTTGAACTCCCGTGTGAGCCGACCGGTTCAGACGCGGCATGATACCGGGTTTGGATTGCCTCGGCCACACGCGCTGGCCCGCCAGATGTTTGTAAGGATTGTGTAAGGCAGACAAGTGTCACTGTCAGATTGGTAGCACTTACACCTAGTGTTCATCGCCCAAGTGCTAATCGCTGAAACCTGATACGGGATTTCCCAAAATGCTCCGATTCCTGATACGTGCATTGCTCGCTCTGTTGATTCTGGTAGCGGCTGTCTTTCTGTCTGGCCAATTGATCGAGAACGGACCGCCGCCGACGTCTGAAGCGGATGCCGAACCGGCCGTTGAAGTGACGGTGCTGCCCGTGTCTGCCGGCCAGTGGCACCCGGAAACGGTCTGGACCGGAGAAGTGGTGGCACGTGACCGGGTCACGATAACCGCACCGCGCTCGACCGAGGTCCTGTCGGTAGATGTCAGTACAGGTGAATCGGTCGGGGGCGGAGTCCGGCTGCTCTCGTTGCAACGCGATGACTGGGAGCGCGAACTGGCCCAGGCCCGCGCCGATATTGATGATATCCGGCTGAGTATCGAGCTGGCGGAAGATCAACATGACACAAATCAATCCGCACTGGCGCTGCAACGGGAACTGCTCGCGCAGGCGGAACGGGCGCTTGAGCGTGAGAGAAATCTCGGTGCCCGGGGCGCGTCCACACAGGCTGCTCTGGAAGACGCACAATCACGGGTGACGCAGCAGCGACAGGCAATGCTGGAAGTGGAGGCCCGGGTGCGGCGATTTGATCAGGAGCGGGCGCAGCTTGAACTGCAACTGGAACGTGCCCGGCGTCAGCTTGCACGGCTGGAGGATCAGGGTGACCGGCTGACACCGGAGGCTCCGTTTGCGGGGCGGGTGTCGGCCGTCCATGTGACCGCGGACGAGAGCGTGGCGGCAGGAGCGCCACTGGTCGAACTGTATGCCCGGGCTTCGAGAGCTTGGCGAGTCACCATACCGGCCGGAGCGGACGGCCTGGAGGCGTTCCTCGACGGCAGGTGGGTTCCGCTCGATCGCCGTCTCGCCACGACAGGGCAGAGTAGCGGCCGCCCGCAGGGTGATTTTTTATTGCCTGACACCATGGATTGGGTGCCCGGAGAGACGGTATCAGCGCGGGTGCGTCAGGAAGCGCTCGACAACGTACAATTGATCCCTTCCGGCGCACTGTTCGAGGGGGACCGAGTATTCCTGGTAAACGAGCAGGACCGGCTGGAAGAGCAGATGGTTTCCCAGCTTGGCACCACACGCGTTAACGGCGTGAGTTACCTGATGATTGACGCGGCGGCACTCCCTGACAACGGTCGAATACTCACGACACGATTGCCGGATGCGCTGACCGGGCTCGCTGTTACGGTGACCAACCGGATGAGCCAGCCGGCAGCTAACGGAGCGCAGTGATATGGCCGCTATGATGTCCCGGCTGCGTGAGAACGCCCTGTTGTCCTATTTTGCAAGGCACCGTGTTGCGGCCAATCTGTTGATGGTGTTCAGCATTCTGTTGGGCGGCTGGAGCGCGACTGAACTCAATACACAGATATTTCCCGATGTGTCGCCCGGTATCTCCACAGTGTCAGTGACCTGGAGTGGCGCTGATGCCAATGCGGTGCTCGAGCAGGTAACGCAGCCGCTTGAGCGACAACTTGAGAATGTCGACGGTGTGGAGCGAATCCGTTCGAACACCCGCGATGGCAACGCATCGCTTCGGGTCACTTTTGAAGTGGGCGCCGATATAGAACAGACCCGCACCCGGGTGCGCTCGGCGGTGGAGTCGGTGTCGCTGCCCGGTGATGCAGATACCCCGCGGGTTGAGGCACAGACGTTCTCTGAAACCATTTTGTTCGTCATTTTCTCCTACGACGGCAATACCGAAGACCTCCGGCCACTCATGAGTTCTGTGGAAGACGCGCTGGAACAGCGCGGCATTCCGGAGGTGTCCACGCAGGGTCTGCAGGCACCCATAACCCATATAGAGGTGACGCCGGAAACACTGGTTTCACAGGGTTGGACGCTGCAGGAACTGGCCGGCGAAATTCGTGGCGCGAGTGAGCAGTACTCGGCGGGGCAGGCGGGCCTGGATGAGAACCGCAGGACACTGATCGTTGGTGATCGCATCATCCGTGTACCCGGACTCCGTGAGCTTGCGCTCAGCGATAACCGCACCCTTGGCCAGATCGCCACCATAGAGGGGCGTGGCAATGACCCACGCCGCATTCTCCGATTCGACGGTCGCAGTGCCCTGTTGCTGGAAGTTGGTCGGTCGCGGGGCATGGACGCCATCGAGACCTCCGACATCTACCGGGAATGGCACAACGAGTTTATCCCCACCCTGCCCGATACCGTTGACGTATATATTTTCTCGGACGGCTCGGAGTTTGTGAGCGATAACATTGAACTGCTGGTCAGCAACGGTCTCATGGGGCTGGCACTGGTACTGATCACGCTCTTCGTTTTTCTGAACCTGAGAGTCGCTTTCTGGACAGCCATGGGAATTCCTGTAGCGATTCTGGCGACCATGGCGTTGCTTTACGCCACCGGCGGTTCGCTCAACTTCTTTTCAATGTTTGCCATGCTTATGGCGCTCGGGATTATTGTCGACAACGCCATCGTGATTGGTGAGGAAACCCAGTCGATGACGGAACGCGGCGTGGCCAATGAAAATGCCGCCAGTATGGCTGTCAGCCGACTCTATGCGCCCATTATCGCCTCGTCACTGACGACGATGGCCGCCTTCTTTCCATTGCTGGTCGTACCTGGCGTGTTCGGTGAGCTGCTAAGACCCATTCCTCTGGTTATTATCTTTGTTCTGGTGGCAGCGCTGATCGAGTGCTTCTTTATCCTGCCCGGTCACCTGCACGGCAGTTTCACGCGCGGCAAACAACGTGCGCCTACCCGATTCCGCAACGGTGTCAATCGCGCCGTGGAATTTCTCCGAGAGCAGCTGTACCGCCCGCTGATGCGCTTCACCCTGCACAACCGGATGATTACGGTATCGGTGGCAACCTCTCTGCTGATTATAAGTGGTGCAATGGTGGCCGGTGGTCATGTGCCGTTTTCCATGAACCTGCAGGTTGAGGCGGAAGAAGTCTTTGCCGACGCCTCCTTTCTCGAAAGCGCGACCGATGAGGACATCGAGCAGGTGGTTGCCAGTATGAGAGAGGGGTTGTCAGTGGCGGAGCAGCAGATCGCTCAGGAGTACGGCCTGGAAACCCCTCTGGTCAGAGACTTTTATTACGAGTACGACCTTGATGCCAAATCAACGTTCTTTCTTGCCCGGTTGCCTTCACCGGATGACCGGCCATTCAGCAACGATGATTTCCTGACGGCCTGGGATAATGCCGTGCCGCGGGACCAGAGCATTGACCGGCTGAGCATCAGCGGCCAGGGCGGTGGTGGCGCTGATTCAAGTCAGCTCACGCTGCGTCTGTCGGGCCCGGACAGTGTGTCATTGCGCAATGCCATTGCTGAGCTGGAAAATCGGCTGATTGCCGAATTCCCTGACCTGCGAAATTTCGACAATACGCTGCCTGCGACCAATACCGAGCGTCGGCTGACACTGTCGCCGGAAGCCAGGGCCCAGGGGATGACCGCTCAGGGTCTGGCGGGGCAGTTACAGCCGCTTGCCTCCGGCGTGGCCATTCAGTCGTATAATGAGTTTGGCACGGATGCAGAAATCCGGTTGCGGCTCGACGAAGAGACGCGCAGCCGTCCTGGTATGATCGATGATCTGCCGATCCGGTTGCCCAACGGTAGCTGGCTACCGTTGCGTAACCTGGCCAGTGTTGAGGAGCGCCAGGTTCCGACGTCCATTGTTCGGGACGAAGGCCGTCAGGCCGCCTCGCTCACTGCGGATCCGGCAAACGACGAGGTCGATACCCGGGCGATCCAGCGGGAAATTCAGCGCAATATCATGCCGCAGATCGAGGCTCGATACAGCGTGAGCACCGACTATCAGACCGGTGAGGACGCTGCTGAACTGCTGAATAACCTGGTGGTGGCGGCCTGGGCTGCCTTACTGCTGATCTTCATTATTCTGGCCTGGATGTTTCAGTCCTACTCGTGGCCGATTGCCGTTATGACCGCCATTCCGTTTGCGATGACCGGCGCGGTTGCCGGCCACTGGCTGCTGGGACTCGACCTGAATTTCCTGTCCTTGTTCGGGCTGTTCGGGCTGGCCGGTATTGTGATCAACGGTTCGATTATTCTGATCTCGCGTTACCGGGAGTTGCTGGCAGAAGGCATGGGCCTTGAATCGGCATTGATCGAGGCGAGCTGTCAGCGTTTCCGCCCGGTGACCCTTACCACTCTGACGACTGTCATGGGTCTGGTGCCAGTGTTGCTGGAAACCTCAGTGCAGGCACAATTGATTCGCAGCATGGCGACGTCGCTGGCGTTCGGCCTGGGCTATGGCGCCATTCTGGTGCTGCTGGTAATTCCCTGCGTATTGAGTCTGTTACAGAGTCTTGGCAACGCGGTCTCCCGGCTGGGTCGGCTCCTCTAAGGGAGGGCGTCCAGTTCGAGCAGGCAGGCCGACTCCGGATGGAGTACAGGCAACTGCAATCCGGCTTCCATCAACAGAGCGCCGGAAAACCGCCCACCGCCCTGTTTCTCGAGCTCGGAAGGCACAGGGCTCGGGCCCCGAGCACCCTCCGGCAGCCATAACCTGACGTTGTAAACACGCCGGGGGTCCAGCCCGCTGAACAGCAGCGGCGGCGTCAGCATTTGCTCCGGCAGTGCGAGTGTCACTGCGGCGAAGAGGGCCTGCGTCTGGTCCTCAGAGACGACACCATAGGCCTGTAACGCGTTGTCGGCGGTGTCCAGACGAACCATGTTGCCGGAATGAAGCAGTGCACGGTGCCGTTTATAAATGTCGACCAGTTCCCGCGTCTGTGCCTTTTCCCGGTCGGTCATTGAAACGACATTCAGCTCCAGACCCATGTGACCGAACAACGCGGTGATCAGGCGGAAACCGAGACTGTGTTGCCGGCCTGTGGTGTGGTTCGGGTTGTCGCTGATGTGTGACCCGTTGATTTCGGGTGGGAAAAAATAGGAAAAGTTCCGCTGCATGCGCTGTCGCTCCAGAGCGTCGATGCAATCCGACGTCCAGACGCGCTGGGTGTGGCGCAGAATACCGAAGTCTATCCGGCCGCCCCCTGAGGCACAGCTTTCAATTTCTACCTGAGGGTGTGCGGCACGGATACGAGCGATCAGTGTGTAAACAGCATTCGTCTGCGCATGCACGCTGGCGATACCGTCCTTGTTGCCGGGTTGCGTCAGATCCCGGTTCATATCCCATTTGATGTACTGAATGTTGTATTGCCGCAGCAGCCCATCGATGCGGTCAAACAGAAAGTCGCTGACCTCAGCCCGGGAAAGATCCAGAACATACTGATGGCGGCCGAGCGGTTGCTCGTATGCCGGCAGAGCCAGCACCCAGTCCGGGTGCGCCCGGTACAGGTCGGAATTCGCATTGACCATTTCGGGTTCAAACCAGAGCCCGAATTCCATGCCGGCTGCATTTACCGCATCCACCAGATAATGCAGGCCACCGGGATGCTTGCTCTCGTTCACCCACCAGTCGCCAAGCCCCGCCGTATCGTCATGGCGTTCGCCGAACCAGCCATCGTCCAGAATAAATCGCTCCACGCCGACAGCGGCAGCTTCTTTCACCATCGCCAGTAACTGTTTGGGCTCGTGGTTGAAATAGACACCTTCCCAGGTGTTGAGGTGAACGGGCCGGGGTTTTTCGTAGATCTGAGGGGCAAGTACCTGGCTGCGAAGGTATTGGTGGTACACGGATGACAGGCCATTAAGCCCGGCGTCGGACCACGCGCCATAGACAGTCGGCGTGTCGTAGCGTTCGCCGGGCGCGAGGCTGACCTCCCCCGGATACAACCACTCGCTGAGTTGGAGGTGACGATCGCCATGAGAGGTTTTTTCGGCAACGAGCTGGTGATTGCCGCTCCAGCCAAGGTGCAGCCCCCAGACTTCCCCTGCGGTTTCTCGGAACCCGGGGACGCCGGCGATCACGCCCGGGAACGTATCGTGTGACGTGCGGCCGCGGCGGTTTTCCTGAATCAGTCGGTCTTTGGGCCAGCGCTTGCGTTCGGCGAGAAACTCCTGAATCCAGCGCCCGTGAAATGTAAGCAGCTCATCGGCTCGTGCGGGCAGGAGAAATGACAAACCCAGTTTCTGGAGCGTGTAGGGCGTATCTCCGTGATTCTCCAGTGTCGCCGACGCGGTCAGCATATCGGTAGAGGGGTCCAGTTTCAGCCGAATTTCCAGTGTCAGTCCGGCCTCGGTGTCGTCCCCGATGTACTGCATGATTTCGGGGGAGGGCGAGGCAAAGCGCTGGCACTGAAACTGAGGCGCCCAGCGCATCTGCGCACTATGGCCCTCCAGTCCCGCTGAACCGAGAAAACCGCGCCCGGCTTCCGGCACCAGGCTCAGCGGTGGGTGGTTGTCGAGCGTGCCGGCATGAGCCGGTTTGCTGTGCAGAGTATCAAGCGCAGCGGGGTCGGTATCCGTCGGTAGTTTCCGGCCCCAGTAGAGGAGTGCGGGTACCCCATGAGCCGGGCACGCCAGTATTGCGCTGGAGCGCTTGCCATGCAGAGCGATGACCTGCCGGTTCATACAGACGCTCCGCTCCTGTTGCACTCTGCAACGGGGGTGGAAAAGGCCCCAGCCGTTGCCCTGGCCTCAATCACCATGGGATGGCAACCCGTCTCCGCTTCATAACGTTGATTAACGGCTTCGATCAGGCCGGGTATGACATGCGCCGGTGCCACGGCAACCACACAGCCGCCGAAGCCGCCTCCGGTCATTCGTGCACCGGTCTGGCCGTTGCCGGCGTCGTTGAGAATGTCGACAAGCCGGTCAATCTCTGGCGTTGTAATCTCGAAGTCGTCTCGCATGCTGGCGTGCGACTCGACCATGGCCGGAATCAGGCGGTGCAGTTTGCCCTCGCGAATGGCCGCAGCCGCCTTCACCGTTCGGGCATTTTCTGTCAGAACATGACGGGCTCTTCGGAAGACGAGCTCCGAAAGCTCGTCCTGTGCCTCGAGCAAGGTGGACAATTGCAGCTCTCTCAGCGTACTGATCCCGAAATGCCGTGCGGCTGCCTCGCATTGTTCACGCCGCTGGTTGTATTCGCTGTCCACGAGGCCCCGTCGAACGCCGCTGTGGACGATCAGAATCCGCCAGTCCTGTGGCATTGCAACCGCTGTGGTACTCAGATCGCGACAGTCGATCAACAGCGCGCTGTTGGCTTCTCCGCGGGCCGATATCAGTTGGTCCATGATGCCGCAGGCGCAGCCAACAAAATCGTTCTCGGCCGCCTGGCCCACCAGAGCAGCCTCGGTGGGATCAATGGTTTCACCGCTCATGGCGAGCAGCGTACGAATCAGCGCCAGTTCAAGGCTTGCGGAACTGCTCAGGCCAGCGCCGGACGGGATGTTCCCGGTGATCAGCAACTCGCCTCCGACCAGTTCGTAGCCGCGCTTTTTCAGCTCTATGACAACGCCCCGCAGGTAATCGGTCCAGGGCATGGCGTTGTCTCGTTGCTGGCTCGCAGAAATCGGTACACTGGCCCGTTGATGGTCGACATCCGCGGCAACGGTCACAAGGCGGGTTGATCCGGGTACGGTGCGGAAGGCAACCCAGGTGCCGAGGTCAATAGCGGCTGGCAGCACGAACCCGGCGTTGTAGTCTGTATGCTCGCCGATCAGGTTCACCCGCCCGGGCGCAAAGGCAATGCCATCCGGTGCTGCGTCGAACTGGTTTCTGAATGCGGTGGTTACCTCGATCAGTGAATTATCGGCCATTGATCATACCTCCGGCGCGCCGGCACTGAGCCGGAAGTGAGTGGTTGGCTGTTGCCGCAGACGCTCAGCAGCCTGTTCCGCCGTCAGGTCGCGCTGACTTTCCGCCATCATTTCATAGCCGACCATGAACTTGCGCACATTGGCGCTGCGTAACAGCGGTGGGAAGAAATGCGCATGTACCTGCCAGGGCCCGGTGTCTGAGCCGTCGAAGGGGGCCCCGTGCCAGCCCATTGAGTAGGGGAAAGAACACTGAAAGAGATTATCGTAGCGGCTGGTCAATTGGCGAAGTATTGCCGCCAGCGAGCGGGATTCCGCCCCCGTGAGGTCATTGAGCCTCGGGCGGTGAGCCCGCGGCAACAACAGGGTCTCGAATGGCCAGGCAGCCCAGTATGGCACGAGCGCTACCCAGTGCTCGTTGGTGTCGACAAGACGCGAACCATCAGCCAGTTCCCGCGCCAGATAGTCCACCAGCAACGGTGTGCCGTGCCGGCTTTCGTACTGCGTCTGGCTTTCGTGCTCTCGAGCAGCCAGTGTCGGCAATTGTGGTTGCGCCCATATCTGCCCATGCGGGTGCGGGTTGGAGCAGCCCATCATGGCACCCTTGTTCTCAAAGATCTGCACCCACGCGTACTGCTGGCCAAGCGATGTCAGTTGGGCTTGCCAGGTCTGAACGACAGACTCCGCCTCAGCCTGACTCAGCAGAGGCAACGTCTTGGCATGATCGGGCGAAAAACAGATGACACGGCAGGTTCCGCGCTCGGCTGAAAACCGGAACAGGGGGTCTTCCTGCTCCGCCTCCGGCGTATCGGGGCTCAGGGCAGCGAAGTCATTCGTGAACACATAGGTAGAGTCGTAATCCGGGTTCCGATCGCCATTGACCCGGTCATTGCCCGGGCACAGGTAGCAGCCCGGATCATGGCTGGGCCTGGCTTCCCACTGGCTGTCTTCCACCATGCCCTGCCAGGGCCGTTTCGACCGGTGCGGGGATACCAATACCCAGTCTCCCGTAAGGGGGTTATAGCGACGGTGTGGATGATCGGAAAAGGAAAAAACGGGTGCGGATCCGGCCATGAGTGCTCCAGGGTCCTGACAGGTTGTTAGCATTATGGGAATCATTATGGATGAGCTAGAAAACGTTTTCAAGCTCATGGCTGGTTATATGGAGTCACCGCAATCAGGAGTTGCAGGAACCTGTCAGATGTTGCCCGGAAAACGTTTGCGCACTAGACTTGAGCCAGTTTAATGGGCGGGTGAATCCGGTTTGGCCAATATCAAAGACGTTGCACGGGAAGCGCGGGTTTCCGTGTCGACCGTATCTCGTGTTGTGAACGGTTCGGCCCGTGTGGCACCGGAAAAACGTGACGCCGTGCTGGGTGCGATGCAGGCGCTGAACTACCAGCCGAACAGCCTTGCGCGTGCTTTGGTCAATCGGCGCTCGAATACCGTTGGCCTCATGGTCGGGGAGCTGGGGTCGCCGTTTTTCGCACAATTGATGTCCGGTGTGGACGAGGTGGTTGTTGCCGGCGGCCGCAACCTCATGATGATGTCCGGTTTCAACGACGCAACCCGGGAAGAAGTGGCGCTGGATCTGCTTCAGCAGCGCCAGTGTGATGCCCTTATTCTGCATGCCAAGGGTCTGAGCGATAAGCGCCTCCAGGAGGTGGCGGCGGGCTCGACACCGGTTATTTTTGTAAACCGCCTGGTGCCGGGGTACGAGGATCGCAGCATTTATCTGGACAACGTACATGGTGCGTATCTGGCAACACGCCATCTGCTCGGGCGTGGTCATCGAAAGGTGGCGTTTATCTGCTCGAATATGCGCCAGGTTGCCGATGGCGCCGAGCGGCTGGCGGGGTATCGGCGGGCGTTGGAAGAGTTTGGCGTGGATTACGACGAACGCTACGTTGCCTGGGCGTTTCCGAATGAGGACGGTGGCAACGAAGCGATGAGCCGGTTGCTGGAAAACCACCAGGATTTTACGGCCGTTATGGCCTACAACGACGTAATGGCGGCGGGCGCGATCGGGCTGCTGCTCGACAGTGGGTTCGAAGTGCCGAACGATATGTCAGTGGTTGGTTTCGACGATGTGGTTATCACCAAGTATCTTCGGCCCCGGCTGACGACGATTCACTACCCCATTGGCGAAATGGGGAGAACAGCGGCTCGGCTTGCCAACGAAATACTGGAGAATCGTGTGACCCTGACCACTGAGCAACTGCGGTTCACTCCCCGACTGGTCGTCCGCAACTCGGTGCGGACGCTGCGCGTCTGAACGGCTATTGGGGTGATGATCCCTGGATACCCTCGCGGTACCCGTTAGGGTTGTTGACCTGCCACCGCCAGGCATCGCGGACCATCTCGTCGATACCCCGCCGGGCACGCCACCCCAGGACCTGCTCGGCTCTGGTCGGGTCGGCGTAACAGCGCCCGATGTCGCCCGGGCGGCGGTCAGCCAGCTTGTAGGGGATGTCGACCTCGTTGGTATCACGGAAGGCGTGCACCAGTTCCAACACGCTGTAACCGCGACCCGTGCCAAGATTGAACGCTTCACAGCCCGACTGCCGTGGAAGGTAGGCCAGCGCGCTGACATGCCCTTCGGCCAGATCCATAACATGAATGTAATCACGAACACCGGTACCGTCCGGCGTATCATAATCGCTGCCAAACACGGATAGCTGCGGTAGCTTGCCAACGGCCACCTGAGTAATGTACGGCATAAGATTGTTGGGAATGCCACTCGGGTCCTCGCCGATTGACCCGGATTCGTGTGCGCCGACCGGGTTGAAGTACCGCAGTATTGACAGGGTCCACTTCGGGTCCGAAGTCGCCAGATCACGCAGCATGTGTTCAATCGTGAGCTTGGTCTGGCCGTAGGGGTTCGTGGCCCGCAGTGCGGCTGTCTCGGGGATCGGCACGGTGTCCGGATCGCCGTATACGGTCGCCGAGCTGCTGAACACCAGTTTGTGGACGCCATATTCCGCCATGACCTGCAGCAGGTTCAGTGTGCCGGCGACGTTATTCTCGTAATAGGCCAGTGGCTTGGCTACTGACTCACCGACGGCTTTCAGGCCGGCAAAGTGAACAACGGATTCAATTGCATATTGACCGAATACCTCAGCGAGGGCGTCCCTGTCCCGGATATCGCCACGCACCAGAGGAATCTCGGTATCGCAGAGCGCACCAGCGCGGCGGAGCGCCTCTTCACTGGCATTGGACAGGTTGTCATAGACGAGAATATCGTACCCCGCCGCTACCAGCGCAATACAGGTGTGGCTGCCGATATAGCCGGCACCGCCGGTTACCAATACTGTCATAGTCGCTGTCTGAGCCTCCGCTTGGTGATGTTCTGAATCGCGCATTACAATGACCGTTTTCGCAACGGAAAAAAAGGGCGCCGGTGGCGCCCTTTTTATTCCAGGTCAACTCAGTGGTTTCAGTCCTGGAATGCGCGCTGTCGAGTGCGCTCGAGCCGTTCCAGAATCTGGTCCATGCGGTCCGGGTTCACCATGAATTCCTGGAACCCTTCCATACCGACCGAATGCATATCGGGAATGGTATCACGGTCATAGAACTGGGCGGTGCCATCGGCATTGCTCAGTGTCTCGAGCCCTTCTTCCAGGAAGGGATCATCGGCGACCTCTGCCTGGGCATGCGGTGGCAACTGATTCAGCGCACGGTTGAGCTGGGTCTGATTCTCCGGGCGGGCAATGAAGGACAGGAAGCGCCGCGCGTCTTCCTTGTTATTGGCCCGCGCTGGTATATGCAGCGTGTCCGTAGGCGCGTCTTCATACATGCCGACTTCGGGGTTCATCTGCGGGAAGCGGAAGAAACCGAAGTTCGTATCTTCCGGGAAGTTCGGCGTGATGAAGTTACCCATCAGGTACATCGCGGCTTCACCATTGAACAGGAACGGCTGGGCCTCCTGCCAGGAGTACGACGCATGGTTCTCGATGAAGAAGTCGCGATCGATCAACTCTTTCCAGTGGTTGAAGACGTTGCGGACACCTTCATCGGTATAGGCGACATTGCCGTCCATCAGGTCGATATGGTAGTCCAGTCCGTTGAGGCGCAGGTTCAGATAATCGAACCAACCGGCGGTGGTCCAGAGGAAGCGTGTGCCAATGGTGATGGGAGTCACGCCATTGCTTTTCAGCGTTTCACCCAGCTCAAGAAACTCATCCCAGGTTTCCGGCTCGCTCAGTCCATATTCGTCAAAGACATCCTGATTGTAGTACACACCCCATTGGTAATAGGTGAACGGCACGCCGTACTGGGCGCCGTCCACGGTCATGGAGGCGCGGGTGGATGACATATGCTCATGCAGGTTGTTCTCATCCCACACGTCCGATACATCTTCAAACAGGCCACGCTCAACAAAGAACCGCATGCGATCCCCGGCAAACCAGAAAGCAACATCCGGTGGATTTGTCACCAGCCAGTTGCGTATCACGGTTTTGTAACCTTCGTGGTCGTATTCATTGAACACCACATCGATGTCCGGGTTCTCTTCCTGGAACTTGTCTACGAGATCATTGAAGGCCGCTTTGGGTGCCGGGTCGGATTGGTTGGAATTGATCACCAGCGTATCGGCCAGAGCACCACTGACTAACATTGACGTGGCGCCGATGGCGGCGGCGATGGCTCCTATTGTTTTTTTCATGGTAATGCCCTCTTGTCAGGGAGTTTTTAATAGCGCAGTCGCACTGTTGCCAGATGGACTGCTGTCTGGTCATCCCGGGGGCAGGGCAGCCTGCTCATCCGGAGCTGACCGGTTTTACCGATATACTCTGAAAACGTTTTCTAGCCAGGCCGAAAATATCCGGTGCTGCAACTACAGAAACCGGAAGACGTTTCAGAGCAGAGCTCAGAAATTACTGTTATTTGAATTGAACTCCTGAGCTCAACCTTAGTCGCTTGATCCGTTTTTGGCAACGTTTTCAAACTACTTTTTCATTGCCGCTGGGCGAACGGGCAGTGACTGGTTCTGCCCGTATGGCGGCGCGCACGAGATGCCGGCCATTGCCTCGCGCTCAGCCCTTGGTCGCCCCGAGTGTCAGACCGGCTATAAAGTGTTTCTGCATCAGGAAAAACAGCATGACCGGTGGCAGTGCAGCTACAATGCTACCCGCCGAGATCAGTTGCCAGGAGGAAATCCACTGACCGCTCAGTGCGGCAAGCCCGGCGGTTATCGGCCGGGCAGAATCACTCTGCACCAGAACCAGCGCCCAGAAGTAATCGTTCCAGATAAAGGTGAATACCAGGACCGCCAGAGCGGCCAGCGCGGGCCGCACGAGTGGTAAAACGACGGTGAGAAAGATGCGGAACTCACTGGCGCCTTCCAGTCGGGCAGACTCAATGATTTCATCCGGTACGCCCACCATGAAATTGCGCATAAACAGCGTGCAGAAACCGGTCTGAAACGCGATATGAAAGAGCACCAGCCCGGTAATGGTGTCATACAGACCGGTACTGATGGTGAGATCGCGCACTGGAATCATGAGAATCTGGAACGGTACAAAGTTACCCGCAATAAAGATGGCAAATACGATCAGATTTCCTTTGAAGCTGTACTTTGCCAGCGCAAACCCGGCCAGAGCTGACAGGGCGACTGCGCCGGCCATCGCAGGCAGTGTGATTTTCACCGAGTTCCACATGTATTGTGCCATGCTGGTTCGCTGGAACACTTCGGTGTAATTCTCGACCAGCATCCACTGTGTCGGGACGCCCCAGTAGTTGCCGGCGTTGATGTCAGCCATGCCGCGAATGGACGTCATCATGACCGCCAGTAACGGCAGCAGCCAGATCAGGATGGCAACGATCAGACTGATTCGGTAAACGCCCCGGGCAACCGGCGTGCGGGTTCGGATGTCGGTTGGAAACATGACTATTTCTCCTTCCGCAGCATGCGCCAGAGGAAAAAGGCGATGTAGATCATCATGATGGCGAACAGAACGACCGCGATCGCGGCACCGTAGCCTGCCCGGTAGCTGAAGATGCTCTGCTGGTACATGAAGTAGGCCAGTACATTGCTGCTTCCGTAGGGCCCGCCGCCGGTCATGGTGGCGATCAGGTCGAAGCTGCGCAGGGCACCGATTACCGTAACGACCACCGCAATGAAGGTGGCTGGACGCAGTTGCGGCAGCACGATTTTTGTGAGCATTGTCAGCCCACGCGCCCCTTCCATGCGCGCCGCTTCGAGTTGTTCGGGGTCCAGGTTGTTGAGCCCGGTTAGATAGAGAATCATGCAGTACGCGATCTGCGGCCACAGGCCAGCCGCAATGATGCCGTAGGTGGCCATGTCCTCGTCGCCGAGCAGGTTGACGCCGGGAAAGCCGAAGAAGTTCAGGATGTCATTGAGCAGACCGAAGCTCGGGTCGTAGAACCAGGTGAAAACGAGCCCGACGACAACCTGAGAAATTACGAACGGGAAGAAGAACAGCGATTTGATCAGCCGGATTCCGAACACGCTCTGATTCAGGAACAGGGCAATGGCGAGCCCGAATACCGGGGCAAGCATGAAGAAGATAAGCCAGCGAATGTTATTGAACAGCGATGTCCAGAACCGTTCGTCTTCCATCAGCTCACGGTAGTTGTCCAGCCCGATAAACGTCTTGGCCGGGGAGATGCCGTCCCATTCATAAAAGCTCAGGGACATACTCTGTATGATCGGGTAGATCACGTAGATGGAGAACATGATGGCTGCGGGCAACAGAAACAGCGCTGGCGCCAGCAGTGAGTACTGTCGGGCGGTGGTCAAGGGATGTCTCCTGATCGTTATTGTTGTCAGTGACTCTTTTTATATATGCAAACGTTTTCAAATGTTGCCGGGCAATAATAATCATTCGGTGCCGTGGTGTAAATCCCCTTTACCGGGTGTGACCACCGGGCGGCTGCGGGGTCAGCCGGGTAAGATTATGTCTCGAATCGCCACTCCGTGGTCTGGCAGTAGGGGCGTTCGGGGCCGTATACAATGGAGCCGGCACCGGGCAGATTGGGCGCATCGGGCCATTGCTGCGGCTCCATGGCCAGCGCCGTTGAACTGGTGTAGTTCATGCCGTCATGCCCGGCGAACCCGGTATTGTCGAGGCCACCGCCGTCAAAGATGACGATACCGGCTTCAGCGGTTGATAGGGTCATGCTGACACCGTGCTGACCCCGCAACCAGGCGACTGGCCGCAGCACCCCGGGTTCTCCGTTCAGGCAGAAACAGTGATCCAGTGTTCCCGGAGGTGGGAGGCGTGTCGGTTTCCGGAAATCGAATACCGTGTCGGCGACTGATTGAGGCGGTGCAATCGGTGTCACATCCTCTCGAATCGGCAGGTAGTTCGCTGCCGCCAGTTGCAGCGATACGTCGTTGGTACCGGCGGGGCCGTCCAGCGTCCAGTAGCTGTGATTCGCCGGGTTCAGCAGCGTGTCGGCGGAGCTGATCGCCTCCAGAGTGAGTTTCAGGCTATTGCCCTGTATCTCGAAGGTGGCAGTAAAGCGACGGTGGCCGGGGAATCCGTCATCTTCCGGTCGACGCTCCATCGTGAGCACCACCGATGCGTCGTCACTGTGCGCAATATCCCAGACCTGTTCATGAAAGCCGCCGCCCGGCGGATCACCGCCATGAAGCAGGTTGGGTCCGTTATTGGGCGTGAACTGCAACCGGCGGTCACCCAGTGGTGCCCGAGCGCCTGAGATGCGGCCGGCTACCGGGCCAACGAGAGCACCGAAGTATCCCATCGGTCCGCCATCGTAAGCCGTCAGATCGTCGCTCCCGGCCGTCAGCGACCAGGGAACACCCGGTATGCGAACGTCCTGAATCCGCGCCCCGAGGGTCAGCAGATCTACCTGCAACCGGTCATTGGCGAGTCTGATCCGGGTAACGGGTGTGCCGTTCCGTGTCGCGCCGAACGCGTCTGTTGTCATGAGTGCCTCCGGGGTGACGAATCCAGTTGTGTTGGCTACACTGGACTAGCCTAGTATGAAAACGTTTCCACAACAACAGATCCCCCGGCACTGACCGGTGGCCGTTACTTCGCGGGAGAACAGGGAATATGACCGACCTGGCACAGATTCTGGCACGTCGTGACTGGGAGAATCCGGGCGTCGTCCAGGTAGGCCGGCTGCGCGCGCACACACCGCTCCGAAGTTTTCGTTCCGTCAGCGATGCATTGAACGAGCAGGATCATCGGTGTCGCTCACTCAATGGCCAGTGGTCGTTCACGCTGTTCGACCGGCCTGAGGCGGTAACTCCGGAGTTCATTGAACGCCCGGACTGGGCGCCCGGTACTATAGAGGTACCTCTCAACTGGCAGTGTGCCGGGTTTGATCGACCCATCTATACCAATGTGCAGTATCCGTTTCCGAACGATCCACCGCACGTTCCGGTCGATAACCCCACCGGCTGCTATCAGCGGTTGTTTGAGCTGGGCGAATCCGACCTGAATGATCGGATCAGGGTACTTTTTGAAGGCGTCAATTCCGCTTTCCACCTCTGGTGCAACGGGCGCTGGGTGGGTTACAGCCAGGACAGCCGCCTGCCTGCGGAGTTTGACCTGACGTCCTATGTCCAACGCGGTGAGAACCGGTTGTCGGTCATGGTGCTCCGCTGGTCGGACGGATCCTACCTGGAAGACCAGGATATGTGGTGGTTGAGTGGTATTTTCCGCGATGTCTGGCTGGTCAGGAAACCCTATCAGTGCATCGAGGATTTCTCGGTTACGCCGCACCTCGACGCTCTGTATCGCGATGCTACGCTAACGCTGATGGCACGGGTGTCCGACCCTGAGACGGAAGTCGAGATGCGCCTGTTCAATGCCCGCGGAGAGGAGGTGGCCGAGCCGGTTTCCTGCCGGCCGGGTAATCGGGAAGTCGACGAGCGGGGCGGGTTCCGCGACCGGGCATACGCTGAGATGGCGGTCGCGTCACCGGAACTCTGGTCGGCCGAGCTGCCCACGCTGTATCGGGCCGTGGTCACCCTGAGAAGCAATGAAGGCGATCTATTGGATGTTGAAGCCTGTCAGGTGGGCTTTCGCGCCGTCGAGATTGCCGGCGGTTTGCTGCGCGTAAACGGAAAGCCCGTGTTGATCCGCGGGGTGAACCGACATGAACATCACCCGGAGCGCGGCCACTCGGTGACCATGGAGGATATGGAAGCCGATGTACGGCTGATGAAGCAGTTCAATTTCAACGCGGTGCGTACGTCGCACTACCCGAACCACCCGGCGTTCTACGACCTCTGTGATCGTTACGGGCTGTACGTGGTCGATGAAGCCAATGTGGAAACGCATGGTGGCGAGCCCTCTTCGCAGCTTTCGGACCACCCGGACTGGCTGACGGCTTACAGCGAACGGGTCTCGCGCATGGTGTTCCGCGACCGGAACCACCCCAGCATTAT
Organism: Natronospirillum sp.; assembly: GCA_965602035.1. Taxonomy (GTDB): domain Bacteria; phylum Pseudomonadota; class Gammaproteobacteria; order Pseudomonadales; family Natronospirillaceae; genus Natronospirillum. Next base: position 3,259,955 of record OZ271919.1, read on the forward strand.
CATCTGGTCGCTCGGCAATGAGTCGGGTCTGGGAAGTAACCTGCATGCCATGTACCAGTGGGTGAAACAGACCGATCCGGGGCGTCCGGTTCAGTATGAAGGCGGCGGCGCCGATACGCCGGCAACCGATATCATCTGCCCGATGTACGCGCGAATCGACAACGATCTGACGACTCCGGAATCGGTGCCGAAATGGGCAATACGCAAATGGGTTGGGCTACCGGGTGAAGATCGACCGCTCATCCTCTGTGAATACGCGCATGCCATGGGCAACAGCCTGGGAAATTTCGCGTCATACTGGGATACCTTTCGACAGTATCCACGCCTGCAGGGTGGCTTTATCTGGGACTGGGTCGATCAGGGGCTCACCCGAACCACCGAAGACGGCCGCCGATACTGGGCTTATGGCGGCGACTTCGGTGATGAACCCAATGACCGTCAGTTCTGCATCAATGGCCTGATTTTCCCTGATCGAACGGTTCATCCGACTCTGTATGAAGCCAAGCGCGCGCAGCAATTTCTGCAGTTCGACCTGGCCAGTCCGGATGGGTCTGAACTGACGGTTGTCAGCGAATACCTGTTCCGTCACACCGACAATGAACGTCTGTGCTGGTCGCTGGAAGATGACGGACACCGGATCGAGGAAGGCTCGTTCCTGCTGAACCTGCAGCCCGGCGAGCGTCGCACTTATCACCTCGCTGCCCGAGCGCCGGGAATAAGCACAGAATGTGAGCGCACACTCACGGTCTGGGTGGCTCAGCCAGAGGCAACAGACTGGTCCGGTGCGGGCCATATCAGTGCGGGGGCGCAGTTCGTGTTGCCGGCTGCTGAGGCTTTGCCCGAGTCCGGCCCGGTCAGTGGCCTCCTTCCGGCGTGGGAGGATACCGATACATCGGTCTTGGTTACCGCGGGCAAGAATCGGCTGGTCTTCGACCGCGAGTCAGCGAGTCTCGTGGAATGGTCGTTTGACGGGCAGAACCAGTTGCGGTTGCCTCCGCGGGACAACTTCTGGCGAGCACCGCTGGACAATGATATCGGGGCCAGTGAAGCCACGCAGGTGGACCCCAATGCCTGGAAAGCACGCTGGCAGAAGGCCGGCCTGGACCGTCTGGAGCGTCGTGGTGATCGGCTGGATGTATGGCAGACGGCCGATCGCCTGTGTATTGAAACTCACCAGAGCTACTGGGTGAATGCGGAATGTCGATTCCGGACTGTATGGCGGTTTGCCATCGACAGTGACGGCGACATAGACCTGGATGTGCAGGTACGCGCGGCGGCTGGTTTGCCGCCCCTGCCGCGAGTCGGTATGGAGTGGGCGCTGTCACAGACGCCTCAGACGGTTTGCTGGCATGGCCGTGGGCCGCATGAGAATTATCCGGATCGCAAACGTTCGGCCGATCTGGGCCGGTATGAACTGCCGCTGGAGGCATTGCATACGGATTACATATTCCCCTCCGACAACGGGTTGCGTTGCGATACACGCGAGCTGGCGGTGGGCACCATGACCGTACGGGGAAGATTCCATTTTGTTGCCAGCCGATACAGCCTGGAGACGCTCGCATCGGCGAAACATCCGGTAGAGCTTACGCCGGATCAGGGCGTTTACCTGCGCCTCGATGGCTGGCATCAGGGGGTTGGCGGTGACGATTCATGGAGTCCCAGCGTTCACAATGAATACCGGGTAGCGCCCGGCGAATTCCGCTATGGCCTGGCGTTGGCCCTGGGTCACTGATTGCAGAGGAGGGCGTTTATGCAGAAACGCAGACTTGGAAAGACCGAACTGATGGTATCCGAGATCGGTTTCGGAGCCTGGCAACTGGGTAACTACGATCAATGGGGCGGCATGGACGACGCGACCGCTCACCGGTTGGTTCATGCGGCTATGGATAAGGGTTGTAACCTGTTTGACACGGCTCCCAACTACGCGCAGACGAACAGCGAGCGACTGCTCGGTGAGGCACTGGCCGGTCGGCGGGATCAGGTTGTTCTGGTGAGCAAATTCGGCCACCGCCACGATGGTGAAAACGATTTTTCCGCGGACTGGTTCTGGCAGAGTCTGCATGAGTCGCTGCGTCGCCTGCAGACGGATTATCTGGATGCGGTACTGGTACACAGTCCGCCGCTGGAGGTGCTCAATGGACGCCATGAAATATGGCCAGCCATGAAAGACGCCCGGCAGCAGGGCAAAGTCCGGTTCTATGGTGCCAGCACGGACTATGCATTCCAGGTTCGCGAATGCCTCGATACGACGGACTCGCAAGTGCTGGAGTTGCTCTTCAACGTTCTGCATCAGGACGTGCGGCTGGCATTTGACCGCGTGCGTCGCGACGACGTCGGTGTTATCACGAAGGTGCCACTCGACAGCGGCTGGCTGAGCGGAAAGTATTCGGCAGCGAGCCAGTTTGACGGTGTCCGGGCGCGCTGGACCCCGGAGGATATTCAGACTCGGGCCCGGCTGGTTCGCCAACTGGACTGGCTTGCCGGGCGTGGCGATTCCCTGGCCCGGCAAGCGCTGGCTTATCTTCTGAGCTATGAGGAAGTCAGTTGCGTGATCCCCGGTGTGCGGTCCCTGGACCAGCTCGACAGCAATCTGGGGGCCTCGGGCCTCAGACTGTCAGCCGAAGACCGGTCGCGGCTGGAAGCGTTCTGGGAAGAGTTCACAGACCACGGCGAGCGGTTACTGCCCTGGTAGCGGGGGACGGGTACTGCGTACCGATTTGATCAGCGGATCAACTGCCCGGCTACGGCAGAAAACGCCTCATCAGCACCGCGTCTGCGGGCTTCCGCTTCACTGGTGGATATGCCCCGGCGTGTAATGCTGGCCTGCCGGCGTTCTTCGTTGTTTTCATCGAGCAGACTGGCGCTGACGGTGACAAACTGGTAATGGCGATCACCCTGGGTACGGTGGTCTGACTCAACGCGGTATCGCAGCGTCCACACCGGTTGGCTGTTCGGTGGCGCCATCGCGTGAATGATCGCCGGGCCGAGTCCACTGAAATATTCACGCGCCAGCGAGTCGAACTCTCCGCTGGCCTCATCGCCCGGTTCCACCATCAATACGATCTGTTCCAGAAACCCGTTATAGGCTTCGGTGAGGCCGTTTACAGTGGCTGGCCACTCTGCGGTTAAACGCTCACCGGACGTGAGAAGCGTGTAGAGTTCGTAGAGTGCATTGAGCTCCTCAGCCCGGGACAAGGTCTGTTCCCAACGCTCGTAGGTTTGCCATAAGGCGTCGGATGCCGACTCCGGTGGCAACAGATTTCCGCGTTTTTGCCGGAACTCATTGCCCACCCGACTGGCGGCAGCGGCCCGGTCATAGGAAACCAGTGCGTATAACTGCCCGTCAGGACTCTCCCAGGTGTCGACGAGGCGGGTATCATTGAGCTCCAGCTCCGGAATAACGCTTGTTATGTCCTGTGAGAACGTTTCACTGATGTCGCCTTCACTATTGATTCGTGAGGAGCTTTGTTGCTCCGCCCGGATAGTGACTCTGAGGTTTGCCATAAGATTGACCGTGGCAGCGGTTCTCGCGCTCTGAAGTGCGCGTGCTTTATTGTCATTGATCGCCGAACCGCCGACGCCGTAAATCACATCGCTGCTCGAAGGCGGGTTCAGCAGCCAGCCTGGTTCGGCGCGCTGCGGCGGGTCGCCGGAATCGTTGCTCACTGTGGTACAACCGGACACAATGACCAACACGGCGATTGTAAGCCCGCGTAAAACGGCGGCTTTCATTGGCCTGCCTCCCATGTCCGGCCTTCGCGCAGACAACGCGTTGTCAGCGCCGCTCCTGGAATTTCTGGATTCGCTCCGTGCCCAGCCAGACGTCACGAGTGGTTTCGATATCGACCAGACGCATATCGACCTGGTAAGTGGTTACCCGGTCGCCGTCGAGGGTATCAACAAACGAGTTGATCTCCCCGGTGAGCGCGAAATCGGCCCCCAGCTCCTGACCCATGGCGGCAATGGTATCGGGGCGAGCATTGAGTTCCTGGTCCGCGCGTTCCTCGCGCAGTTCTTCACGCACGTCGCCGGATGCGACGAATTCGATCTGGCCGGTTCTCAGCATGGCGCGCCGAATATCGTTGATGAAGGTATTCACCTCAATATGCTCATGCGACCGGTTGCGGACGCTGTGCACAATGACTACGGGCCGACGGTCGTGCTCTTCCACAAACTGGTCATACCATGGAAAAGCTACCATGTCCTCGATCATGGTTTCCGAAACCAGACGGGAATCGGTGGCGTTCCATCGGTCGGTCAGCGCGATTTCTTCATTGGGGTCGACGCGAGACACTTCGACGGATGGGCCGGCGCACCCTGCCAGAACAGCGATAGTGGCCAGCGGGATAAGCAGCGTTTTCAGCGGTTTCAGTGTGTTCATTCGTTTGCCTGTTGCGTGGGTGGCTCGGAAAACTGCCGGTACACATGGACAGTAATGGATTGGTCGCGGACGTCAATAGTCGAATGAGAGGATTCACCGGTAGTGGATGCCGGCACCGAAACCGGGCCGCTTCGGGTGCGCACAACCTGAGCCCGGGTCAGCCTCGGGAGCGTGGACCAATAGCGGGTCTCGGCGCGCGACCAGGCGGCCGATGTGATGCGGCCACTCAATTCCAGCAATATCCCCAGCTGGGAACTGTCCGTGAGCTGGTCAGCGACTTCCCTTCCGGCAGCAACGGCCGTATTTCGAATCAGTTCCCGCACGATCGAGCGATACAGTTCACCCTGGGCGCCCAGCAGCAGTTCCTGACGTTTGATGGCCTCCGGGTGTGCCACTGGCACAAGCTCCGTTGGCGCACCTGCAACGTCGGCAACGCGTGCGGCCGGTTCAGTCGCCAGTGGCGGATACCAGGGCACGGCAATACGCAGCCCGATTGGACCGATCCCGCTCAACAGCCCGGTCTGGTCCGCGACGTCCCATAATGGACCCAGAAAAATCTGCTGACTGGTCAGCGGCTGATTCACCACCTCCCAGACACCGCCCGCCATGTACCGGCTGGCGAGGTCGGCAATACCGCGATCGCTGTAGTGCAAGTGGAACCACAGCAACTGATCGTCCGCATCTTCTTCAGAACCTGCCGGCAAAGGCTGGATCTCGATCGACTGAATTCTGGGACGCCCGTAAAGAATCATGTTGAGTTCGCCGACCGGTGCAACCCTGTCCACATGTTCGACCAGCAGGAGGAGACCCTCGCCCGGTGACAATGGTTCGATAAGCCGTTCATCCAGAGCCTGTTCCGCTACAATAGCGGGCCAGGTTGACTCCCAGCCACCGGCGGCTCGCATCATGCGGACCACTCCGGCCCAGGCCAGCTTTGCTGCCTGCGGGCCGAGTTGATACTGCTCGGCGTAGCCGGCGTCATAAGCCTCGGCTGCCGATCGATAGGAGATTCGGGCATTGTCCCATTCCTGATTCCGCTCGTAGGTTACGCCCGCCAGAAACCGGGCCCAGGCGTCATCGCGAAATTGCAGGTTTTCAGCAGAAATCTCGTTGCCACGCAGAGCGTTGGCGACTGACCTCAGCGCTCCTTCGTCGTCAGAAGCACTGGCGAGGTCTGGGTAGTCACCCACCGTTGCCGCAAACTCGTCCAATATGATATCCAGCCGCCGCGCTTCCACCCGCGCGGCGTCCAGCCAGCGCGGGTCGCCGGTTTCCTGGGCCAGCATCAGGAAATTCAGCGCCTTGAAGTAGTTTACGTACGCGTACTCGTGGCTGGCACCTCGATAGGGGCCGGACGCCGGGTTCACCAACAGGGATTCCACATCGACTGATCCGGCCACCGGAGACAACGTATCGCGCAGCCGGTCTGCCTGTTCCAGAAACTGATTGCTCAATTCGTAGCGGCCGGCCTGGTGGTGAAGCATCCCCAGCTCCATGGCACGCAGCAGCCTGAGATCGTCGCTTCGAAGGTTGGCGTCGAGAAGCTGCTCTGCTTCCTCATAGGCGCCGGAACGCATGGCTTCCCATGCGGCTTCCTGCTGATCACCGTAGGTGGCGCACGCCGAAGTCAGCGCCGTCGCGATTACCAGCAGGCCGTTGGCAATGGCACGGGCAGAGAACAGTCTGGCTGCATCATGTGGGTTGCTCATCAGAGGGTCGCGCCGACGTTGAACGTTGGTGAACGCATTCTTCCATACTTTCCGGGCCAGCCATAGGTCCAGTATGACCGGCATCCGGAGTCGATAAAAATCGACACAGGCGGTGTGAGTGGCCTGAAACTGAACTATCGGTGATTGAGAGGCCGACACTCCGGGATTACTGTTCCGCAATATCGGATAAACAGGTATTTCGACGATGGAATGGATTCTGATTCCGCCACTTTCTGAGTGGAACGATGAGGCAGGACTGCCCGGGGTTGACCGCTGGACGCTGGTTGGTGTCTGCATGGAGTTGGCATCGTTCGGGGCCGATGTGTCAGTAGCAGAAGCCTGGGAGCGTGCGGCATGCAGAGTAGCGTCCGGGCCTTGTCAGGTGTTGCTCAACCGACAGCGACAACCGATGGCAGTGGTGGCTCACCCAGGTGATCTGTGACCGTTTACGACATTGAGCGCCGTATAACCGCTCTGAATCGCCGGCTTGCCGATGTTCGGTGGCATCGCGACGGGTTGCCCCTGGCGTTGGTGCAAGCCTGCCGGTTCAGCCATTATGCGCAGCCCTCCAGGATGCAACGACTCTGGCGTCCGCTGGACAGGTCGCAACGTCGACCGGGTGCCATTTCGGCGGCTGAGTCGAGGGTGGGTGGTCTGTGTGCAAGCTCTGTTCGGTTTCCGGTGCCGGCATGTCGTCTGCGCGAGGGCATGGCGCTGCTTAGAGTAGCTCTGCACGAGAGCGGGCTCTGGAGCACCACATTACTCGACCAATTGATTCAGGAGAATCGCCTTCGTTTCGGGGCGGACCTTGCCCGATGCGAAAACACACCCTGCGGGCCGTTGGTATTCCTTCCATCGCTCACTCCATGCGCGGCGTTCTGGCTGATACTCGGGCATGAAATCGGGCACGGTCTCCACTTTCTGGCGCGACAACGCGATGGCATGCGTGGGCCGGTCTCACCACTGACGGCCGAAAAACATGCGCTGCGACTGGAGCGGGTGTTTGGTGATAGCCTGGCCAGCCGGACAGACTGGACGCAGGCAGTGCGTTCCTGTCAACGATGGCGTCGGCAACTGCTTCTGAACGGACACTGGCGCCTTCACCGTTTCGAATGCAGCCTCTATCAGGCCGGTACAGTGACGCTCCCGAGCGTGCGCGAACTGTGGCATGTTGCGACACACCAGCCTGCTGATCGCGACGGATGGGTGCATTGGTTTCCTGAAAACGCCGAGCCTTTCTATTCCTGGGTATACCCGGTTGCCTGGAGGGAGTGTGTACGTGCGCCGATCTGTTGCCGGCACTGAGCCGGCTCCCATTGTCAATGAGTGTCAATCGTATGTAAGAAAAAAGTAATGTAGCTTGGGGCGGGATCGATGGCCCTCATTTATACAGCTGACCCCGGTTGTCTCGCAGAGAGGCTGGGGGCAACACAACATATCGCTTCTCAATGGAGGGTATTACCATGAATACGATAGATCTGACTCCCCTGTATCGCAGCTCTGTAGGCTTCGACCGGTTCGGCTCGCTGCTTAACTCGGCGCTGCGCAATGACCAGGCTTCAGCCGGTTACCCGCCCTACAACATCGAGGTAACTGATGAAAACCGGTATGCAGTGACTCTGGCAGTTGCCGGATTTGACCGCAGTGAGCTCGACATCCAGGTGGACAAAGGCGTGCTGACCGTGAGCGGTCGGAAAGAATCTGACCAGGAACAGCGCGAGTTTCTTTATCAGGGCATAGCGACCCGGGCGTTTGAGCGCAAGTTCAGCCTGGCAGACCATGTGGAAGTGCGCGGCGCAAGGCTGGTCAATGGGTTACTGACAATCGATCTCGTGCGGGAGATTCCCGAGGAAATGAAACCGAAATCCATTGCCATTGATGTCGAGTCCGAGGCTCTGGAACACCAGGCGGAGCCGTCAAAGGCCGCGTGATTGCGTAACTGCCGTCAACGGCGACGGATGATCATGAAAAAAGGGCAGCGCTTTGTCGCTGCCCTTTCAGTTTTTGGGGCTTATCCGCAGCATGCCAGAGGCCGCCTAACGCAGCAGCCGCCTGACGTAGTTGGGTAATGCGAATGCGGCTGCGTGAATATCGGCATTGTAATAGCCGGTATCCAGGTTCAACCGTCCGACCCGCTGTTGTAGCTCTTCGGGCGTGAGCTGCCGCAGTGCCGGGTCATCGGTTGCCCAGGCCAGCGTCATGAAGCCACCGACATAGGTCGGTACCGGTGCGACATAAAAGCTGACGTCACCGTAGAGCGGCGACAGGCGCCGATAGGTTGTGGTGATCTCATCTCCCTGCAGGAACGGGACCCCGTTCTGGGCGACCATGATGCCGCCGGGGTTCAGGCACGTTTTCTCCTGCTGATAGAAATCCGATGTGAACAGGGATTCTCCCGGGCCGATGGGGTCTGTTGAGTCGGAGATAATGACGTCGAACCGTTCATTCGAGTTTGCTACATATTCCCGCCCGTCCGAGATCACAATGTTGACTCTGGGGTCTTCGAACGCACCGTTGGAATGTCGGGGGAACCAGTGCTTGCAGAGGTCGATGACACTCTGGTCAATTTCCACCTGGGTCACATGTTCAACGCCCGGATGGCGCAATACTTCACGGAGAATGCCCCCGTCGCCGCCACCAATGATCAGAACTCGTCGCGCATCGGGATGAGCGAACAGAGGCACATGAACCATCATCTCGTGGTAGATAAACTCGTCGCGTTCTGTTGTCTGGACAATGCCGTCCAGCATCATTACACGACCAAGAAATGGCGTGGCGAATATCTGCAGGTGTTGATGATCGGTTCTGGCTTCGAACAATAGGTCGTCGGCCGTGAATGACTGGGCGTAACCGTCATAAAGCCGTTCATGAATGGTGCGTTGCTCGGTCATACGCAATGCCTGTCCCGTCTGAAAACCGCGCGAAGTATGCAACTCGCCCGGTGGGAAAGTCCAGCTCTGGAATGCCTGTTGGCCAGACAACACACCAGGGCTGTCAGCGGCTTTCAATGGTCAGTCGCCGTGCAGAGGCCACACATCATGGTCACGCAGTCGGTTGACCATGGCTGAAAACAGCTCGGCGGTTCTGAGCGCGTCATAGGCCGCGCTGTGTGCTTCCGAGTTGTGAAACTCGACACCCGCCATGGCGCAGGCTTTTGCCAGAACGGTCTGGCCGTAAATCAGGCCGGCCATGGACGCCGTATCGAAGCTCGAGAAGGGGTGGAACGGGTCTCGTTTAGCGTCGATCCGCTGCGCTGCCGCTTTCACGAACCCGTGGTCGAAGGTGGCGTTATGCCCGACCAATATCGCTCTTGTGCATCCCTGTGCCTTGATTTCGCGTCGGATCATGCGGAAGACTTCAGTGATCGCTTCCGCCTCATCCACGGCCTCCCGTTCCGGATGGTCCGGATCAATGCCAGTGAAATCGAGAGCTGCCTTCTCCAGGTTTGCGCCCGGGAATGGATGAACGTCAAATGAAAGCTGCTTGCCCGGCGACAGATAGCCATGCTCATCCATTGTCACCAGCACGGCGGATATTTCCAGCAGTGCATCGGTCCCGGCATTGAAACCGGCCGTTTCGACGTCAACGACGACCGGCAGGAACCCTCTGAAACGGTCGGCTATTCGGTGCTGCGCATCGTGGTCGATCACAATTGAACCCGTTGAACTGAATGCCACATGGTAGTGGCACAGGGGAAAATGACAAGGATACCGGGGAATAAATGCGTCCAACCGGTGTCGGACAATCTCGTTCCGGTCCTTTGCCCGAAGGAACGGCCATAAAGAAATTGACACAACGGACGCTATAATCGGGTAGTGATAGGGCACCAATGGCATCGTCTCATGTACAACCCGGTTCAACAGCATGGCGGGAGAACTGTCCGACTGACTTGTGTCAGACGCGGCCTGTTGTGTGCGTCGGCGGCCGCCATGCTGGTCGGAAGCGTCGCGGCGGTCGAGTTTGGTGCCGGCCTGTCTGATACGACCTGGGAAGTGGAAGGCGATATTTTCGCCTGCCATTTTCGCCAGCCAATTCCCTTCTACGGGGATGCGGTGTTCTATCATCGTGCCGGCGAAGATGTGGAGTTCTATCTGGACACGCGCATCAACCGCATGCAGGACGGACAGGCCAGCCTCGCGATAGAGGCGCCGGCCTGGCAGTCCTCTGCATTGGTTCAGGATCTGGGTACCGTCCCGGTGGCATCCGGGAACCGCCTGCTGCCCGTGGATTCGGATCGGGCGCTTTCCATGTTGGCGGCGCTGGAGCGAGGCATGGCGCCTGCATTCAGCCGCCAGGGCCGGGGTATGGCTGAGCCGATTCGGCTGAAACTGTCACCCGTGCAGTTCCGGAGCTTTTATCCGGATTACCGCAATTGCGTTGCACAGCTGTTGCCGGTGAATTTTGACCAGGTGCGTGAACGTCGGCTGCTCTATGAACCCGGTGTGGACAGACTGGACGACGAAAACCGCCGCATTCTTGATGACATCGTAACCTACGTGTCCAACGACCCGGACGTGGTTGCGATCTACATAGAGGGCCATGCCGATAACCAGTCCAGCCGCTATGACAGCCGGCGCCGTTCAGAGCGACGTGCGTTGCGTGTCCGCGACTACCTGGTGGAGCGCGGGCTCGACCCGCAGATAATGCTCGTGGACTACCACGGTGACCGATATCCGGTCGCCAGCAACGAGACACCGGAGGGCCGGGCACAGAACCGGCGGACGACCATTCGCCTGGAGCGCGTTGAGTTGGATCAGTAGCCTCCGTACAATACCCCGTTTCTGAACGCCAACTGCGGGGGAATTCCGGATGTCAGACGTGAAAAAGGTGGTACTTGCCTATTCCGGTGGGCTAGATACCTCGGTGATAGCAAAGTGGATACAGGAAACCTACGACTGCGAGGTAGTCACGTTCACGGCTGACATTGGCCAGGGTGAGGAAGTGGCCCCGGCAAGAGCCAAGGCTGAGGCGCTGGGTATCAAGGAGATCTACATCGAGGATCTCCGGGAAGAGTTCGTTCGTGACTACGTCTACCCGATGTTCCGGGCCAATACGATCTATGAAGGGGAGTACCTGCTCGGTACGTCCATCGCCCGACCCCTGATCGCACGCCGCCTGATCGAGATCGCCAATGAAACCGGCGCTGATGCCATCGCCCACGGCGCGACCGGCAAGGGCAACGACCAGGTCCGGTTCGAGCTGGGCGCCTATGCGCTGAAACCGGGTGTCAAAGTCATCGCACCATGGCGTGAATGGGACCTGACCAGCCGTGAAAAGCTGATGGCCTATTGCGAGCAGCACAGTATCCCGGTGGACTTCAACAAGCAGGGCAAGAAATCGCCCTATTCAATGGATGCGAACCTGCTTCATATTTCCTACGAAGGCGGAATCCTGGAAGATCCGTGGTCTGAGGCGGAAGAAGATATGTGGCGCTGGTCCGTGTCCCCCGAGGCAGCGCCCGATGAGCCGGAATACATCGAACTGACCTATGAAAAGGGCGACATCGTTGCCATTGACGGCCAGCGCCTGACGCCGGCTGAAGTACTCTCGACTCTCAACCGACTGGGCGGAAAACACGGCATCGGCCGGCTGGATATCGTCGAGAACCGCTACGTTGGTATGAAATCGCGCGGCTGCTATGAAACTCCGGGTGGTACGATCATGCTGCGGGCTCACCGCGCGATAGAATCCATCACGCTGGACCGCGAAGCCGCACACCTGAAAGACGAGCTGATGCCGCGTTATGCAGAAGTAATATATAACGGATACTGGTGGAGCCCTGAGCGTTTGATGCTGCAGGAGGCCATTGATGCCTCGCAGCATACGGTAAACGGCGACGTTCGGCTGAAGCTGTACAAGGGCAATGTGATTGTGGCCGGCCGTCGCTCAAAAGACAGCCTGTTCGATGAGAGCATAGCAACGTTTGAGGATGACGCCGGTGCCTACGACCAGAAAGACGCGGAAGGCTTCATCAAACTGAACGCGTTGCGTCTGCGTATTGCCGCGAGCAAAGGCCGCAGCCCGCTGAAACTGGGCGATTGATAGTCGTCTATCCAGGCACCCCAACCCCTGGGGTGCCCATGTCCCGGCGGATGGGCCGGATGCTGTCAAAAAAATGCCGGAAAAATTATAAAAATTTGACGCTGAGCTGCCGGTCAAATTCCAGTCTTTTCTAATATGACAAATATCACCTGAACCTTCCTTTTACAGCTGTTTTGTTGACTTGAGCAGTGTTAGGCACTATAAACTGCCGTAACCTTTGTGTGTCGAATTATTGACTCGATGGTGGATGCGATATCACACGAGTAGGGAGACGTTCGTGGTCTGGACCGGTGGCTTCCCCCGGAAATACAATCCGCTAGTGGCAATCACCGTCTTGGCTTCCGGTCTTCTGTTGGTTGCATCACCGCTCGCCGCACAATCGCTTCGGCAGGTCTCCCCCCAGCGTGAGCTTTCAGCCGTGGGCGAGCCCATGCCCATCAACGTTCCCGAAAACTATCAGGCATTGGCGCATACCATCCGCCGGGCATTGCGGTTTCATCCGGAGGTCTCCGCGCGCCGTGAAGCACTGGAATCTGCGTTGGAGGAGCGCGAAGCAGCGCAGTCTGGCTTTCTGCCCAGTGTCGACCTCACGGGCAGCCTCGGGGCCGAGCTGCAGGCACCGGACGAGCGCGGCCCCTATACGATTGGCCAGGGTGAAATATCCATTTCCCAGACACTTTATGACGGGAACCGGACACGCAACGAGGTGGACAACAGAAACAATGTGGCACTGGTTCGCTATTATGAGCTGGAGCAGGCCACCAGCCAGATTGCGTTAAACGTGATTTCCGCCTATGAGGACGTTGAGCGGTATCGACGGCTCGTCGAGTTGGCTCAGGAAACCTATTTGCTGAACCGCCGGGTTCATGAGCAGATTTCCCGCCGGGTGGAAAACGGCACAGCGGCGCGGGTTGAGCTGGAGCAGATGGATGGCCGGCTGGCCTTGGCAGAATCCAATCTTCTGGTAGAAGCAGCAAACCTCCATGACGTGACGCAGCGCTTTCAGAGACTGGTCGGAGAACTGCCGCCTGAAATCCTTGAACGGGCCGTTTTTCATGAACGGTTGATGCCGGCTGACCGAGCGCAGCTTCTTGAGAGCACGTATCAGCACAGCCCCCAGTTGAAATCGGCATTGGCCAACGTGTCGGTGGCGGATGCCCGGGCGCGTGTTGACCACGCGGCACAGATGCCGCAATTGATTGCGCGTGGCCGACAGAGTCTGAACCACAATATCGGCGGATTCGATAGCCGGGAGAACGCGATTGGCAGTCGCTCCACCGTCGAACTTGTGTTGACCTATAACCTGTTTCAGGGTGGTCGTGCGCAGGCACAGCAGCGGTCTTCCGCCGCCCGCGCCGAAGAGGCCCGCCACCTGCGCCTCGACGCCTGTCTCCGGGTGCGCCGTGAGGCTCTGGTATCATTCAATGACCGACGGCGGCTGCTGGATCAGGAGCCCTACCTGATCCGGCACGAGCGGGCGACTGACCAGGTGCGAAATGCCTACCGGGATCAGTTTGACATCGGGCAGCGAACCCTCATTGAAATACTGGATATTGAATCGGAATACCTCGATGCTTCCAGAGCGCGCATCAACGGCGAGCATGACCTGAATCTCGCCCGGGCTGAAACGCTGCATCGTATGGGCCTTTTGCTGGAGGAACTGAATGTTGACCATTACCTCCTGCCGTCGCTCGGAGAGCTTGATCTGAATGTGCCACCGCTCGAGGGTATATCGGCCTGTCGTGGTCTGGCCGAATCCAGAGACTACAGCCTGGAGTCTCTGACGGAGGGGCTGGAATTCGAGTTGCCACCACAGTTGCAGGTTGAGGAGCCGGAACCTGAGCCAGCGCCGCCTCCGCCGCCGCCACAACCGGACCTCGTGCTGGAGTCTTCCACGTCGTTCCCGGTCGGCAGTACCGAGCTCTCTCCCGCAGGGCAGCGCGTACTGGATAATTTTGCCGCGCAACTGTCGAGCATGTCTGAACTGGAATCGGTTACTATCGTCGGGCATACCGACAGCACCGGGCCGGCGGCATTGAATCAGCGGTTGTCTCAGGCTCGCGCTGAGGCGGCACGAAATTACCTGATCGCGCAGGGGATCAACCCTGAGTTGATCCAGGCGGAAGGTCGTGGCTCCGAGGAGCCTGTAGCGGACAACGAAACAGAAGAAGGGCGCCAGGCAAATCGCCGGATCGAAATATCGGTCGTGGGCCGGGACTGACAGGATGCGATAATGGCAGATCAGGATACGACACCCTTTGACGAAGAGGCAGTGGTCGACGAGCTGGGTGAATGCCTGGTGCTGGCAGCCAGTCTGTTGACGTCACCCGTGACGCTCGCCAGTCTCACGTCCGCCCTGCCACTGGAAAACGGGTGCCTGAGCCCCGCATCCGTGCCGCGGGCCGCGGCTCGCGCCGATATTGAGGCGCTGCCAGAGCGTCGTTCGCTGGCTCGCATCAAGCCGGGGCTGCTTCCTGCGTTGCTGGTGCTGGAGGAAGAGTCTGCGTGCCTGCTGATCAGTATTGATCGAAAACGGCACCGGGCTCAGGTGCTTTACCCGGAGAGTGGCAGCCGTCCGGTCACTGTGGCTCTGAGCGATCTGCAAAGCGTTTATACCGGTCGATTATTTTACCTCAAACCTGAATTCCGCTTTGACGATCGGACTGAGCCGTCGCGCCAGTGGCGCGGTCACTGGTTCTGGAGTGTCATCCGCAAGAATCGTCGCCTGTATCTGGATGTTCTGGTCGCAGCGCTACTGATCAATCTGTTTGCCGTGGCGATGCCCTTATTTGTCATGAACGTCTACGACCGGGTAGTGCCGAATCAGGCCCTGGAGACACTCTGGGTGCTCGCAGCCGGTATCGGTTTTGTGCTGGTGGCGGACTTCGCTTTGCGCACCATGCGAACCTGGTTCGTCGATCGTGCGGCATTGCGGGCCGATAACGAACTCTCCTCGCGGATAATGACTCAGATCATGGGGCTGCGAATGGAGTACCGTCCGGCGTCTGCAGGGTCATTTGCGGCAACGGTACAGGCCTTCGAATCCGTTCGCGGCTTTATCGGCTCGGCGGTTGTCGTGGCGCTGGTGGATCTTCCTTTCGTCGTGCTGTTCACCTTCGTGATTTTTCTGATCGGCATGCCGCTGGCTGTGCCTGTCGTCATCGGCATAGGTGTGGCGCTGGTGTTCGGGTTCATAATGCAGCGCCGGATGCGGGCAATTTCCGAGCAGACGATGCGGGCCAGTGCGCAACGGAATGCCTCGCTGGTCGAGAGTCTGGTGGGTATTGAAGATGTGCGTGGCTTCCAGGCAGAAAACCGGGTTCAGAACCTGTGGGAGCGCACGACCGCCTTTCTGGCCCGGTTGAATGCCCGCAACCGCCTTTTTGCTGGCAGTATTGGCCATTTCGCCCAGTGGGCCCAGCATACCGTCGCCGTCAGTGTGGTGATTATCGGTGTCTACCTGCTCAGCAATGGCGACCTCACACAGGGCGGGCTCATTGCCGCTTATATGCTGTCGTCGAGGGCGATGGGGCCGGTCAGCCAGGCAGCGGCCCTGATCGGCCAGTATCATCAGGCTTCCTCGGCACTCTCCATGCTGAACAAGTTAATGTCGCTCCCGGTGGAACGCCCTCCCGGTCGGAAGTTTGTGAGCCGCCCGGCATTGCGCGGCGATATCGAATTTCGCAGCGTAACGTTCCGGTATCCGGATGAATCGGACGCGGCGCTCAACAACATCTCCTTTCGAATCAAAGCCGGAGAACATGTCGCGGTTCTGGGGCGGAATGGCTCCGGGAAATCGACATTGCATCGCTTGCTGATGGGTTTCTACGAAGCCCAGGAGGGATCGGTGCAGGTGGACGGCGTGGATATCCGACAGTTCGACCCTTCTGAGTTGCGCCGGCAGTTGGGGTATGTGCCACAGGACGTCTCTCTGTTCTATGGCTCGGTCTATGAAAACATCGTGATGGGACACAACGTTTCCACCGAAGCCTTGCATCGGGCAGCGGAACGGAGCGGCCTGGCCAACCTGCTCAAGAAACATCCGAAGGGGTACGAGCTGCCGGTTGGGGAGAGTGGTCGGCTGCTCTCCGGAGGTCAACGACAGAGTGTGGGCCTGGCCCGCGCGTTGGTGCATGAGCCCGGGATCCTGTTACTGGATGAGCCAACTGCGGCCATGGATCACGCCGCAGAAGAAGACATCAAAAAGCAATTGAAGCAGTACAGTGCCGGGAAGACCGTGTTATTGGTAACACACCGGACATCTCTGCTTGAGCTGGTGGATCGTATAATCGTGCTCGACAATGGGGCGGTGCTGGCGGATGGGCCGAAAGACGAGGTGATTGCAGCGTTGCGCAGCGGTCAGATCAGGAGGTCGTCATGAAACTCTGGCGGCAACCGAAAATGAGTGATGAAGAGCGTGCGCGCCGTGCACTGCACTCGCTCGACGAGGGCCCGGGTGGGCCGTCGCTTTCAAAAGGCGACCAGGACACGCTCTTCCTGAGAGGCTCCTGGGCAGACCGGGCCGACGAAACCATTGATCAGGCGCGAACCGCCAGAGCTCGGTTGCTTCTCTATGCCGTGCTCGTGGCATTGGCCGGATTGATCTGGTGGGCATCCTGGGCGGAGCTGGATGAGGTGACACGGGGCGAGGCCCGTGTTGTTCCTTCCAGCCAGCGACAACTGGTGCAGGCCTTTGACGGTGGCGTCGTATCAGAAATTCTTGTGGAGGAGGGTGACATCGTCGAGGCCGGTTCCTTGCTGATGCGGATTGACGCCACCCGCTATCAGGCTGATGTCCGTGAGGGCAGAGCCGAGTATCTGTCTTTGCTTGCCCGTGCAGCGCGGCTTGAATCCCTTGCCAGTGGTCAACCACTGGAGTTGCCGGACGTGATCAATGAGGAAGCGCCAGGCCTGGCAGAACGCGAAGCGAGGCTGTATCAGGACGCGCGTAGCGAGATCGCTGCGCGGCGCAGCGTCGCTATTGAACAGTTGAACCAGCGTCAGGAACAACTGGATGAAGCACTTGCGCGCCAGAACCAACTGCAGCGGAGCCTCGAACTGACCCGGGAAGAGCTTAATCTCACCAGGCCCCTGCTCGAGTCGGGGGCCGTCGCCGAAGTCGAGGTACTGCGGCTGGAGCGGGACGTGGCCAACGCGGAGGGCGAACTGGAACAGGTCCAGTCGCAGGTCCGTCAATCCCGTTCTGCCGTGCAGGAAGCGGAACGAAATCTGAGTGAGATTGAGCTGAATGCCGCCGTGCAGTGGCAGGAACAGTTGTCCGAGACTGAAAGCCGCCTTTCCTCGCTGGAAGCCAATATTGAAGGTCTGGAAGACCGCGTGCGTTACACCGAGCTGCGGGCGCCCGTGCGTGGCATCGTGCAGCAACTTTTTGTCACCACCCAGGGTGGCGTGGTCCAGCCCGGTCAGGAGACCATGGAGTTGGTTCCTCTGAATGACCGGCTCCTGCTGGAAGTCCGTATCGCACCGCAGGACATCGGTTTTCTACGGCCCGGGCTTCCGGCTATTGTGCGGCTGTCTGCCTATGACTTCGCCCAGTACGGAGGGGTTGAAGGCACCGTCGAGCAGATCAGCGCTGATACGATTACAGACCAGGACGACAATACGTTCTATCTGGTCCGGGTCGGGCTGCAGCGCGGAGAGCTTGAGGAAGAGGTTGCCGGCGCGACCAATCAGGACGTAGAGATCATCCCCGGCATGACAGCGACGGTGGACATCCTGACCGGTAAACGCACCGTGCTGGACTATCTTCTGAAACCTATTCTCCGTGCGCGCGACATTGCTTTAAGGGAGCGCTGATCCATCATGTCGCAGCGACTCATTGTGGCGCCAAAGGAAATGGCCCAGCCTGCGCTCTGGGCGCCGGCTCTCGCGCCAGTAACCATTGTGGAGGCGATTGCGGAAGATCAGGTGGAAGCCGAATCGTCGGTCTGGATACATACCGGTTTCGGGGGCTGGGAAGACCTGACTCGCTCGCTGACTGAGAAAGGAGTGCCAGTCGTCGTCATGACCCCTATGCCGACAAATCGCGAAACTTTTGCGGCACTGCAGGCAGGTGCCAGGGGAGTCTGCCATGTGTTTTCCGGCCCCGAACTGCTGCACCAGATCGCCATGGTAGTCGAGAACGGAGGCCTCTGGGTCGGGGATGCGCTGGTCCGGATGCTGACACAGCTGGTTACCGCCAGCGGCAGATCCGCTGACCAGGTGCCCGACACACTCAGCGAGCGTGAGCGGTCGGTGGCACAGCTTGTCGCCGGTGGTATGTCCAACAAGCAGATAGCCCGGGAACTGGACATAACTGAGCGCACCGTCAAAGCACACATCAGCGCGATTTTCCGCAAAATGGACGTTCGTGACCGGCTGCAGCTGGTTCTCAAGATGACCGGTCAGGCCTGAATGATGGCACCCGGCTGATCAAACCCCTCCTATTGGCCATCGGTACAATAGATTCCCCTCCTGACAGTCCGCTATTCTGTGAACATCATTCGAAAACTGTTTGCAGAGTCTGTCATGAGCGTAGCAACCATAGTCTCCCTTGAAGGTACCGCCTGGATTCGTGATCCCGATGGCACAATGCGGGAAGCCGAAGTAGGTGACGTGCTGGAGGCAGGGCAGGTTCTGATCTCGGCCGAAGGTGCATTGGTTGAACTCGACTTCGGCAACAATCAGATCGGCTTCATGGCGGGCAATCAGTCGGTACTGATGACCGACGAAATGGGGCTGGGCGGTTTCATGTCGCCGGAAGAGGCCGCCATTTATGAGGAGACCCTGGCGAGTGTGCTCAACGCGCTCGAGAACGAAGGGGATGTCCTCGAAAACGTTGATAGCACCGCGGCTGGCTCTGGCGGTGAGGGCGGCGGAGACGGTAGTGAGGCCCCCGGCACTGCAGGGCAAAGCACCGGCGCCCGTTTCAGCCGTATTCAGCGTGTTGCGGAAGAGTCCGAAACGTTTTCTTTTGACGACCTGGCGAATGGTGGCGATGACACCGGTCAGGTTGAAAGCCTGCTGAATCGCGGGGGTGATGTGCTGGAGGATGCATTGTTCAGCACATCTTCCGGAGCTGACGCCAATGCCCTGCCGTTCAGTGTAAACCCGATCAATGGTACAGGGCCTATCACCGGGACCGCTCCGCAGGGCACCCGTATTACCGTAACGTTTCCCAACGGCGAGCAGTTAAGCACGGGTGCGAACGACGATCACCAATGGCAGGTAGACAACCCGGGCCTCGGCGATCTGCATGGTGAAGATATCACCGTTGTCGCAACTGATCCCGATGGCAACGTAATCGGGGAGGACAATGTTCCGGTTGATGCTGAAGCGCCGGATGCGCCGGTAGTCAACCCGGTATCGGTCAATGGCAACATCAGCGGTACGGCGGAGCCTGGCTCGAGTATCCAGATAACACTGCCCAACGGTGAGGTGGTTGCGGCCAGTGCCGACAGCGATGGGGACTGGTCGGTCAGAAGTCCGGGCCTGCAACGATTTGGCGATTCAGAGCTCCAGGTCACGGCGCAGGATGCAGCCGGCAATGTCAGTGCAGTGACCACCGTGCCTATCTATGCCGGTCCACCGGCAGATGTGACCCTGACTGGTCCCGAAGGCGGTGTTTCCAATACGGGAGAAATTGAAGTATCGGGTGTGCTGCCGGCAGCCACCTGGGAGTACTCCATTGACGGCGGAGGTACCTGGACAACCGGAACTGGTAGCAGCTTCCAGATTCCGGAAGGCGGCTATGACGCCGGCGATATTCAGGTTCGCCAGATTGATCCGGTAGGCAACGTCAGCCACCCGGCCCAACTGGGGGCGTTGACGGTGGATACAACAGCACCGGATGCACCTTTGGTTGAATCAACGACCAACCAGTTCGAGGGCGATGGCAACCCGACCGGTACTGAAGTTACCGGCACAGCAGAACCCGGCTCCACCGTGGAGCTGCGTGATGCCGACGGTAACGTCGTCGGCTCGGCCGATGCCGACGGCAACGGCGAGTTCACAATCGTTACCGAGCAGCCGCTGGCGGATGGTGAGAACTATCAGGCGGTAGCGATTGATGGCGCTGGTAATGAAAGCTCAGTGAATTCCTTTGCGCTGGATGCGACCGCGGGCGATCTGACCGTCGACACCGTCACCGTGGATGACGCGGCACAAACCGTGGCCCTCAGCGGTAGCAGCACCGACGTGGGTGACGGTGAGACCGTCAACCTGACGATCACCGACCAGAACGGAAACACCGTGACCGCCACGGCCACCGTGGATGCCAACGGCGAGTACAGCGTGACCGGCGTGGACGTGAGCACCCTGACCGACGGTCCGCTGACCATCGATGCGGCTGCCACCGACAACAACGGCGACGCCGTCACGGCCCAGGACAACAGCGCCGCGCTGGATGCGACCGCGGGCGATCTGACCGTCGACACCGTCACCGTGGATGACGCGGCACAAACCGTGGCCCTCAGCGGTAGCAGCACCGACGTGGGTGACGGTGAGACCGTCAACCTGACGATCACCGACCAGAACGGAAACACCGTGACCGCCACGGCCACCGTGGATGCCAACGGCGAGTACAGCGTGACCGGCGTGGACGTGAGCACCCTGACCGACGGTCCGCTGACCATCGATGCGGCTGCCACCGACAACAACGGCGACGCCGTCACGGCCCAGGACAACAGCGCCGCGCTGGATGCGACCGCGGGCGATCTGACCGTCGACACCGTCACCGTGGATGACGCGGCACAAACCGTGGCCCTCAGCGGTAGCAGCACCGACGTGGGTGACGGTGAGACCGTCAACCTGACGATCACCGACCAGAACGGAAACACCGTGACCGCCACGGCCACCGTGGATGCCAACGGCGAGTACAGCGTGACCGGCGTGGACGTGAGCACCCTGACCGACGGTCCGCTGACCATCGATGCGGCTGCCACCGACAACAACGGCGACGCCGTCACGGCCCAGGACAACAGCGCCGCGCTGGATGCGACCGCGGGCGATCTGACCGTCGACACCGTCACC